>NZ_CP012047.1:0-2389470 GCF_001712815.1 Tetragenococcus halophilus | reverse complement strand
AGCAAATCCTCCTATAATAAATTAATTGAGATAGTATTAATTTATCATGGATTTTAAAAGTTTTCCACAGCTATAAAAGAAAAAGGAAAATAATTTTTTCCACACTGTGCACAAAAAGAATAAAGTAAAAATCCTCAAGGTGAAAAATTAATTATCCACAACCATATATTTTTGTGGGCCTTTTCCTCTTTTCTAGTTTTTTTCCACAGCAATAAAAAGAAATAGCTTGTTGATGTAAAAGCATTTATAAGATGTATCCACAAAGTTATTCGCAGCTGTGGATAACTTTGTTCAGGTATGTTTAGTTGTGTATAAACTGGGGAAAATCATGAGGATTTTTTATATGTGGATAACTAAAAAATTTTAGTTTTCCCAAGACTGTAAACAAAAAAATGTGGATAACTAAAGTAAAAAAAAGCAATAATAAGCAAGAAAGATAGGATTTTTTGTTGACAAAATAGGCAGATAGTCGATATACTATCAAAGTATGTCGTATAGACTTAAATTAGAAACCTTGATGGAGGTGGAATAGATGAAAAGAACATACCAACCTAATAAACGTAAACACCAAAAAGTTCACGGTTTTCGTAAACGTATGAGCACAAAAAACGGACGCCACGTCATTGCTAGTCGTCGTCGTAAAGGCAGAAAGGTTCTTTCTGCATAAGCCACTGAGCTTTCAGTGGTTTTTTTTATTCTTTTTTATACAAAGTTTTTTGTATAAGGGATGATTCATCTTTGCAAGTTATGGTATTATTTAGAAGTGAGTAGCTAGAATAGAAGGAATTGATGAAAAGGACATGAGAAAGTCTTATCGCGTAAAAAAAGAAAAAGAGTTTCAATATGTTTTTAAAAATGGAAAATCATATGCGAATAAAAAGTTTGTAGTCTATGTATTAGTGAAAGAGCAACCTCATTTTCGTGTAGGAATTTCTGTCGGTAAAAAAATAGGAAATGCGGTTACACGTAACGCTGTTAAACGTAAGATTCGCGCAAGTATCTATGAAATGAAAGACAGGATCGATCCTTCGCTTGATTTTCTTGTTATTGCACGTCCGTCCGTTTCAAATTTATCTTCCAAGGAAGTGTACTCGAATTTATTACATGTCTTCAAGTTATCGAAGATTATTAAATAAACGAAAGGAAAATTGTTCAGTGAAAAAAAGAAAACGTCTACTACTGATTTTAGGACTTATTTCATTAGTGGTATTTTTATCCGCTTGTGCTATGACAAATGAAGTGACATCTGAAAGTACTGGTTTTTGGGATCGCTACATTGTTTACACTTTTGCTCAAGTAATCCAATGGTTGTCTCTTGGAGGAAACCGTGGCATAGGGATTATTTTATTTACAATAATTGTAAGGATTATTTTATTCCCACTAATGAACTTTCAAACGAAAAGTATGCGAAAAACGCAGGAAGTGCAGCCTAAAATCACTGCATTACAAGAGAAATATTCTTCAAAAGATACAGAAACACAACAGAAATTACGTGAAGAGCAACAAAAATTGTATCAAGAACATGGGGTAAACCCTTATGCTGGATGTTTACCACTTTTAGTACAAATGCCGATCCTTATGGCAGTTTATCAAGCGATCTCTCGCGTACCAGAGTTAAGAGAGGGAAGCTTTTTATGGCTTCGCGTACTAGGAGAGCCTGACCCCTATTATATATTACCTGTTCTTGCCGGGATTTTTACTTTTTTAAGTACATATCTTTCAAGTATGAGTCAAGTAAATCCTAACTCTAGTGTTAAGATCATGAACTATGTGATGCCGATAATGATTTTGGTTATGGCAACAAATTTGCCGGGTGCTTTATCGTTATATTGGGTTATTTCAAATGCTTTTCAGGTTGGACAAACATTGTTGATCAACAATCCATTTAAAATTCGTCGTGAACGTCAAGAGGCAGAGCGTCAAGCAAAACAACGTGAACGCGAGTTGGAAAAAACTAAGTATCCAGGTAAAAAACAACGACATAAAAAACGTAAATAATCCAGAAAGGAGAGTTATTTATGCCAATTTATGAAGGACAAAGTGTGGAAGACGCGATACAAAATGGGTTAAAGGCACTTGGTGTGACTCAAGATGAAGTACAAACTACGATTATTGAAGAAGGTAAAAAAGGTTTTTTAGGTGTAGGTAAAAAGAATGCGCAAGTGTCATTAGAATACATGGCAAAACAAGAAACTGAAAATAAATCTGAGACAGTAAACAAAACAGAAGCAGAAGAAGATAATGAAAAATCGTCAGAAGAAATTGAGACAGTGGAAGAAGTTTCAGATAAGGAAGCTGAACAAGCAGAAAAACTATCTGAAGGTTTAGATAATCAAGAAGCACTAACACAGTTGGGCATTTATCTAACAGATATAACTAAAGAATTGAATGCACCAGCAACGATAAAAACTAGCCGGGATGCTGGCAGAATTGTTTTTGATTTAGATACTTCTAAAAAAGGTCTTTTGATCGGACGACATGGTAAAACACTCAATGCTTTGCAGTATTTGGCTCAAGTATATATTCATCGAATTGCTAAAGATAAACTTCCTATCGTGGTAAATGTAGGAAATTACCGACAAAAACGTGAAGATATTTTAGAAAGTTTGGCTGAAAGAACAGCGGAAAAAGTAGATCGTACAGGTATGCCAGCATTTTTAGAACCTATGCCAGCATTTGAAAGAAAGCACATCCATGCTGTTTTAAGTAAAAAAAGTTACGTTACTACTCATTCTGAAGGAGACGAGCCTTATCGTTACTTAGTTGTTGAACCAGCTAAAAAGTACTATTAAGTCAATTTATCTCTGAAAAACTTATATTGAACGCTTTTCTTATGTCTATAATTTGATCATAAGAGAAGCGTTTTTTGTTATGAACCATAATTAATAGGACATTTTATTAATAGGCGTTTGACTTCATTTCTATTTTTAAGTATAGTTTACCTAGATCATTCTTATCAGAGCTATTACTTTGGTAAAAAAGAGAAGCTGTATTTTCGACAGCTTCTTTTTTTATCCACCAATCGTTGATTGGGTAAATTGAACGACAGTGCCATAGGCAAAAATTTCAAAGAAGGGACCGTTATCACCATTGATTCTTTCATGTTCGAAATGGCAATTGATGACGGCATTTGCTCCATAAGCAAATGCTTTTTCTTTTAATTGGTAGCCGACTTCTTTTAAAGCTTCATTTGGATCAAAATCAGGGTCAAAAATATCAACGGTAAATCTTTCTGCAACAAAAACCAGATCTCTTACGATATAAGGTTTGTTGACATTTCCAGTAGATAATAAAATCCGTTCGACGCGTTCTTCATGTTCCATAATGAACCCTCTTTTCTCCTTATTGTTAATTTTATTTTAGCTTTTTTTTAAGTTAATGGCAAAAGTTTCTAGTAAAAAATCAGAATGCTTGATAACATCACTAAATTATGCTAATCTAAAGCCATAATTTTATAGATAAGCAGTCAAAGTGCGAAGTCTATCCATGTAGAAAAATGGGTGGAGTGGGCACTTTTTTTTGTGCGATTGATACGATAAAAAATGATACATAGGAGGAAGAAACGTGGCAGAAGTATTGCAAGAATTTGACACAATTGCAGCGATTTCTACACCACCGGGTGAAGGAGCAATTAGTATTGTTCGTTTGAGTGGCGAAGAAGCTATCTCTGTAGCAGATGGTATATTTAAAGCAAAAGATGCATTAGCTCAAGCGTCTAGTCATACGATTCATTATGGTCATATCGTGGATCCTAAAACTGAAAAAACCCTAGATGAAGTAATGGTATCTGTAATGCGTGCACCTAAAACATTTACTAGAGAAGATATTGTCGAGATCAATTGCCACGGAGGCATGATTGTCGTTAATCAGATCTTGCAATTGCTCTTAAGAACTGGTGCACGTTTAGCTGAACCAGGCGAATTTACCAAACGAGCTTTTCTAAATGGCAGAATTGATTTATCACAAGCTGAAGCGGTGATGGATTTAATTCGGGCAAAAACAGATAAAGCGATGAATGTGGCTTTAAATCAACTAGATGGCGACTTATCTCGTTTGATTCGAACTTTAAGACAAGAAGTATTAGATACGCTAGCGCAAGTTGAAGTGAATATTGACTATCCTGAATATGATGATGTTGAAGAAATGACAAGTCAATTATTATTAGAAAAAGCAGGACAAGTTAAACAGCAGATACAAAGCTTGTTGGAAACAGCGCAGCAAGGAAAGATTTTACGAGAAGGATTGAATACTGCAATTATCGGTCGTCCTAATGTCGGCAAATCTAGTTTACTTAACCAGTTATTAAAAGAAGAAAAAGCAATTGTTACAGAAATTGCGGGAACGACAAGAGATGTCGTTGAAGAATATGTCAATGTCCGAGGCGTACCGCTTCAATTGATTGATACAGCTGGTATTCGTGATACTGAAGATACCGTTGAAAAAATTGGTGTTGAAAGAAGTCGTAAAGCATTGAGTGAAGCGGATTTAGTGCTTCTAGTCTTAAATCAAAGTGAACCCTTGGCAAAAGAAGACAGACAATTACTTGAAATGACAAAAGGTAGTAAAAGAATCATTCTGCTTAATAAAACAGATTTAATACCACAATTAGATCTTAATGAGTTAAATGATCTGCTGCAAGGTGACCCGATGTTTGAAGTTTCTGTTACCAATAACCAGGGGTTGGATCAGTTAGAAGAAGCAATTTCTGCTTTATTTTTCGGTGGCCAAACCCAAGATAAAGATGCTTCTTATCTGTCTAACACACGACATATCTCATTGCTTGAAAATGCTTCTTCTGCTTTAGATGAAGTGATTGCAGGTATTAAAGCAGGGATGCCGGTAGATCTTGTACAGATTGATATGACACGTTGCTGGGATTATTTAGGAGAAATTGTTGGTGATAGTGTGCAAGATGAATTAATTACGCAGCTATTTAGTCAATTTTGTTTAGGAAAATAGGAGGAAAAACGTAATGCAAGAATATCAAGCTGGTTCCTATGATGTAATTGTTATTGGCGCAGGACACGCTGGAGTAGAGGCTGCTCTTGCAGCTAGTCGCATGGGAAAGCAAACATTACTGTTAACAATAGATTTGGGAATGGTGGCCTTTATGCCATGTAATCCCTCCATTGGCGGTCCGGCTAAAGGTGTCGTTGTAAGAGAAATTGATGCCTTAGGCGGTGAAATGGGCAAAAATATAGATAAAACATATATTCAAATGCGTATGCTTAATACAGGAAAGGGGCCCGCAGTAAGAGCTTTACGGGCACAAGCAGACAAACATGCTTACTCTACAGAAATGAAGCATACAATTGAAAAAACAGAAAATTTAACTTTAAGACAAGGTATTGTTGAACGTTTAATTGTAGAAGATAATGTTTGTAAAGGTGTGGTGACAGCAACTGGCGCACGTTATGCTGCTAACGCAGTAATCATTACAGCTGGAACTGCTTTAAGAGGGGAAATTATTATTGGGGAATTGAAGTATTCTTCTGGACCTAATAACTCACAACCTTCTATCAGTTTAGCAGATCATTTGGAAGAATTAGGATTGGAGATTGATCGCTTTAAAACAGGCACGCCCCCTCGTATAAAATCGTCGTCTATCGATTATGAAAAAACGGAAATCCAACCAGGAGACAAGGCAGCTAACCATTTTAGTTTTAGTACGCCAGATAGTATTTATAAAAAAGAACAAATTCCTTGTTGGCTAACTTACACTAATCCAGGGACACATCAGATTATTCGCGAGAATTTAGACCGTGCACCCATGTTTACTGGTATTGTTGACGGAGTTGGCGCAAGATACTGTCCATCGATTGAAGATAAGATTGTTCGCTTTGCTGATAAGAAACGACATCAACTCTTTTTAGAACCTGAAGGAGCTGACACAGAAGAAATTTACGTTCAAGGTCTTTCGACTTCTTTGCCTGAAGGTGTTCAAACCGATGTTCTTCATTCCATTGAAGGTTTGGAAAAGGCAGAAATGATGCGCACAGGTTATGCTATCGAATATGATGTTGTGCTGCCTTATCAATTACGTCCTACTTTAGAAACGAAAGTTATTGATAATTTATTTACTGCTGGTCAAACAAATGGTACGAGTGGTTATGAAGAAGCGGCAGGACAAGGTTTAATAGCAGGAATTAACGCTAGCTTAAAAATACAAGAAGATGAACCATTTATTATGAAGCGTAGTGACGGTTATATTGGCGTTATGATCGATGATCTAGTGACCAAAGGAACCAACGAACCTTATCGCTTATTAACATCACGTGCAGAATATCGCTTATTATTACGTCATGATAATGCGGACTTACGTTTGACTCAAAAAGGCTATGATATGGGTCTTGTTGGAGAAGATCAGTATCAAGTATACTTGAAGAAGAAAACAGCGGTTGAACAAGAAATTGAACGTTTAAAATCGATCCGTATTAAACCAGCAGAAGTTCGAGATTTCTTAGAAGAAAAAGGTTCAGCGCCTTTAAAAGACGGCGTATTAGCCAATGAATTTTTACGCCGTCCAGAAGTAAGTTATCAAGATTTATTGCAATTTATAGCAAGGAATGAAGAGCTAACTGATAAAGAAGTTGAACAAGTTGAAATCCAAATTAAATACGAAGGCTATATTAATAAGGCCATGACCAAGGTTGATAAATTAAAACGAATGGAAGCCAAACGCGTGCCTGAAAATATAGATTATGAGGCCATTGATGGTTTAGCTACAGAAGCGAAGCAAAAATTACAAAAAATTCATCCCGAAACCATCGCGCAAGCAAGTCGTATTAGCGGTGTGAATCCTTCTGATTTGAGTATTTTGATGGTGTACATTCAAGAAGGAAAAGTTGCAAAACATTCTTCTATTTAATAATTTTAAACTTACTGTTTCTGTATAATATAGAGCAGTAAGTTTTTTTATATCAGAAAGTAATGGTTTAGCTCATATAAAAGTTTTCTTTGGAAAAAACACTTGTTTTCCTAGTATAATGAAAAGTAGGAGGGAAATGTATGAGAGAAGAAACATTTAAATATCCAGATACAGAGGCGTTTGAATTTGTCGAAAGGGAACTAAATAAGCGTGATATCACCTCTCAAGATATTGCTAAAATGGCTTATGATGTAGCTTATGAATTTATTCCTGAAGCAAAATTAACAGAATTTGAAACAGCAACGGTTGATGTGTTGCATAAAAGAGAAGTCTTGAATAATGCTATGGTGGCTTTAGATTTGGATCGCTTAGCAACAGAAGAACAATTGAGTCAGCCGTTACAAAAAATTATCGAGAATGATGCTGGCGTTTTTGGTGTAGATGAGACACTTGCTGTAAGTATCGCTAGTATTTATGGAACAATTGGTGTGACTAATTTTGGTTATCTTGATCGTGTAAAAAGCGGTGTCATTCGAAAATTGGATACCGAAAAAGAAGGACGAGTAAATACATTTATTGATGATTTGATTGGTGCGTTAGTTGCAGCTGTTGCAGGAAAAATGGCTCATAAATATGCCTAATTATATTTAATGTAGAAAACTTTCTGTTAAGTGTTAAGTAACAAAATGATGCAGCTTTTTGTCTTGAAGTTTGAAAGAAGAATTTTTGCTAAAACTTTTATACTAAGAAAGGGGCGTTTTGCTGTGTTATTTCGAGACCGGATGGATGCAGGTGAGCAACTGGCAGAGGCTATTGGTTTATTGGATGTTAAAAATGTCGTCATTTTAAGTTTACCTAGAGGTGGCATTCCTCTTGGAAAAATCATAGCTAAAAAACAAGGTGCGCCATTGGATATTATCTTAGCAAAGAAAATTGGTCATCCAACCAATCCTGAATATGCAATTGGTGCTATTGCAGAAGGTGGGATACCTATTTTAGGAGATGGTTATGTTGAGAAACTCCATGCACAATGGGTACAAAAAGAAATTCCTTTCATTCGAGTAGAAATGGCACGTAAACGAACGCTTTATAGAGAAAGTTTAAAAGATAGCACGCTAAAAGATAAAAATGTCGTTATTGTTGATGACGGTATTGCAACGGGCTTAACGATGTTTGCGGCAATAAAAGCTGTAAAAGAGGCGGGACCCAAAAGTGTAAGCGTTGCTGTTCCAGTAATCCCTAAAACAATATACGAACAGTTAAAACAAACAGTGGATAAAGTTTACGCTGTAAAAGCCCCTGATGATTTCTTAGGCGGGGTTGGCGCTTATTATGCAAGTTTTCCGCAATTAAAAGATGAGCAAGTTAAAGAAATATTAAAAAGCTAAGGATTGGTATCAAGGGAGAAAAATGGAAATCTATTTAAAAAGTATAGAAAAAGAGGCAGTTTTAGTTACTGAAATTATGACGGATGCGTTTAATTATGATGCTGAAATATATTTTGGTAAAGGAGCTGAATTCGGACCGCCTGGCTATTCGGACGGAACGCTAGCGCGTAAAGTTCTGCAAAACGTTCATGTGAATAATTATTTTATTTATTTATCCAATAAACAACTCGTAGGTTTCCTTAGTATTGATATAAAAAATGGTCAATTAGACTATTTTTGTATTCGATCAAATTTTATCAACCAAGGGATTGGCACAGCAACTTGGTCTGAAATTGAAAGAATATTTCCTGAGAAAAAATGGCAGGTTGAAACGCCTGCCTATTCTTTAAGGAACCATCGTTTTTATGAAAAATTAGGATTTAAAAAAATCGGAGAAAAACCCTATGACTCAGAAACTGCAGCTTTCTTATTCGAAAAATAGTTTGTTTAATTATTTAGGTGCTTTTTCTTATTATCTAAACACTTAAAGTTCTAGGTATTAAATTTCTGCCTTTTAAAAAGCTTCTTCAGATTGTTGCATAGCAATATCAAGTAGCTTTTGATTAAATTCCTTTTGCAGCGGGTTTATAGCTGCATTTTTATTTATGATTAGGTTAATATAAAATTTTGGCGCATTTTCTAAAGGTAAGCTAATAATATCTGTACGATTTTTGACTAGTAAATCAACCATAATTCCTACAGAAATGCCAGAAGCAATGAATGACCCCGCTGTCTGTATTTCTTTTGTATAAGAGATTTGTTTGGAATTAATCTGATTGTTTTTTGCCCAATGATCGAATATTGCATAATGTGTATATTCTTCATCTAAACTAATAAAAGAATAGTCTGAAAGCATTTCAGCTGTAACCAAAGATTCTTTAGCTAAGGGGTGGTTTGGCGCTACACATACTTGTAAAGGGCGTTCGTCTATTAAGTACTGCTCTAGCCAAGTTTCTTCAACGTTTGGAGAATCACTGCCACTAATTGCAATTGATAACTTATTCTCGTGTAACAAGTCCATCATGATTTTTGAACTTTCTTCTTCAACCAATTGTAAATTTGCAATAAATTGATTCATAGAGGGAAGCAAGTCTGATAAATAAGCACCACCGATGGTTGGTAAAAAACCTAATTGAACCGTATTTGTTTCAATATTAGCCATCTCTTTTTTGGTTGCTGTTAATAAATCAATAACTTTGCCTGAATTTTTATATAAGATTTCTCCGGCAGCTTCTAAATGAAAACTTCTTTTTGAGCGATCACGTGTAATTAATTTTGTATTAAACTCATTTTCTAATCTTTTCAAAGAAAGAGAGATTGAGGGCTGGGAGACATAAAAAGCTTCGGCTGTTTTAGTAAAACTAGAACTTTCTACTAGATGTTTAAAGTAAACCAAGTCTTGTATTTTCATCGTTTTTAACCTTCTTATAAATTTTATTTATAATAGCATAACAAAACTATATTTCACAAAGAAGTTGTTCGATGATATATTGAATCTAAGCTTAAAAAAAGCGATTACAAAGCTGATTTAAAAACATCTTTAGCTATTTGCTTTCAGAAAAACGAAAAGTTTGTTCATTTTTTAATTGTTTTGGTAAAAATAAGAAAGGAGAATTTTGTGGAGTATATCAAACAGATTTTTTTGATCTTTTTGTTTGCGCTTGCAGGAGAAGCTTTATCCTTACTTATTCCCATTGCTATTCCTGGAAGTGTCATTGGCATGGTACTATTATTTTTTTCCTTACACTTTGGTTGGTTAGAGATGGAAAAAGTTGCTGATGTAGGAAATTTTTTAACTAATAATATGGCGATCTTTTTTGTTCCAGCCGGCGTAGGTTTAATGTCTCATTTAGATATTTTAGCTTCAATTTGGGGGCGGCTTTTAATCATTATCTTTATTTCTTTAATTACTGTTTTAACTTTAGTGGGTATTATAGTGCAAAAAATAAAAAATAAGGCTGAAAAAAGTGCTTCTGTAAAGGAGGTAGAAGAAAATGCTTGAGGAATTTGTTAATGATCCTTTTTTTGGGATTTTTTTAACTCTTTTTTTCTATCTCATGGGTTTAAAATTGCATAAAAAATGGCAACTTGCTATTTTTACACCATTGATTTTTGCGATTGTTTGTGTAATCATTTTCTTATTGGTCTTTAGTATTCCTTTGACAGCCTATGATAATGGTGGGCAATTTATAAGTATATGGATCACGCCTGCTACTGTTTGTCTAGCAATAAAATTAGAAAATAATTTTCAATATTTAAAGGATAATTATATTCCCATACTTACAGGACTTATCTCTGGGGTATTGATACATACTGCTTTGATTTTAGCTCTTTGCTTACTTGTATCATTTAATGGTGATTTGTTTGCAACACTTTATCCAAAATCAATTACTACAGCAATTGCCGTAGGTGTCTCAGAATCTCTAGGTGGCATTGAATCATTGACGGTTGCCGTGGTTGTTTTCACTGGTATTTTAGGAGCTGCGATTGCTCCGGGCCTGTTTAAACTGATGAAAATTAACGATCCAGTAGCTCAGGGGATTGCGCTTGGTTCAGGAGCGCATGCTATGGGTACAACAAAAGCAATTGAAATGGGAGAAGTGCAAGGCGCAATGTCAAGTTTATCTATTGTTGTAACCGGTATTACTGTGGTATTGATTTCCCCAGTTGCCGAGGTTTTACTGAATGTGTTTTTTTAAATTAAATTATTTGTAGAAGGAGAAATTATAAATGGCAAAAAAAGATATTACAGAAGAAAATAAAGAAGACGTAAATAACGGCGGTTATGATGCGCCAAGTAATGTAAATGAAGTCGAAGTGATCAATACTTATGAACTAGAAGAAAAGGCGAAAGAAGTGGTTCCTAAAGGCGGCTTTGATTATATGTCAGGAGCATCTGGGGATGAATTTACTTTACAACAAAACACGAAAGTATGGGATAAAAAAGGCATACTACCTCGTGTGTTAGCAGACGTTGAATTCCCGGAAACGAGTACATCGATCTTCGGTCAAGAATTAAAAGTTCCCTTTGTTATGTCG
The DNA here is from genome assembly GCF_001712815.1 of Tetragenococcus halophilus. Classification (NCBI taxonomy): domain Bacteria; kingdom Bacillati; phylum Bacillota; class Bacilli; order Lactobacillales; family Enterococcaceae; genus Tetragenococcus; species Tetragenococcus halophilus. Next base: position 2,378,136 of record NZ_CP012047.1, on the reverse strand, counting down.
CCGATTGCCGCTCATGGGCTAGCACATCAAACGAAAGAAGCTGGAACAGCAAGAGGGATCGCAGAGTTTGGTGGTTCTATTATGTCCATTAGCGCTTATTCTGGCGCTAGTTTTTCTGAAATAGAAGAAGGACTAAAAGATAATAAGCGTTGGTTCCAAATTTATATGTCAAAAGATGATGAAATGAATAAAAACATTATTGATGAAGCTAAATCCGATGGTGCCAGTGCCATTATTTTAACAGCAGACGCAACTTTAGGTGGGAACCGTGACAGAGATGACCGTAACAAGTTTGTGTACCCATTTGGCATGCCCATTGTTTCTCGTTATTTAAAAGGTGATGCAAAAAATATGTCGCTAAATAATATCTATGCGCAATCTAAGCAAAAAATTAGTACAGATGATGTTCACTTCTTAAAAGAGTATTCTGGCTTGCCCGTATTTGTCAAAGGAATACAAACGCCAGAAGATGCGATGTCAGCGCTTGGCGCAGGGGCTGATGGCATTTGGGTATCCAATCATGGAGGTAGACAGTTAGATGGTGCACCAGGTTCTTTTGAAGCTTTAGAACCAATCAGCCAAGCAGTTCAAGGACGCGTACCGATTGTTTTTGACAGCGGCATCCGTCGTGGCGAGCATATGTTTAAAGCCTTAGCTTCTGGTGCGGATATTGTAGGTATCGGAAGACCTGTCTTGTACGGCTTAGCCTTAGGTGGGTGGAAAGGCGTCCAATCTGTTTTTGAATACTTTGAGAATGATCTAAGACGAGTAATGCAATTAGCCGGCACGCAAACAATTGAAGATATCAAAAAAGCACGTTTATTTGATATTAAATAATGAAAAAGATATAACTTAGAAGTATATAGCGGAGGATTACGTATTTTAGTAACCCTCCGCTATTTCACTGTTTTAATTATGTTTTTTTATAAATAAATGATCTTTTTTCACTGATTTCACTACCCTTGGAAAAACCAAAAAACCAAAAATAATACACAAAACACCATTTCCCATAAATATATACGAGCCAAACGTTATACTATCAAATAAAAAAGTATAAATTAAAGAGCCGATGGGCAAAAGAGCCCGGTTAGCTATAGTAAGAATGGACATGACGCGACCAAGAAATTCCGTTGTGATTGTTTTTTGTAAGTAAACCATATTATTCACTTCTATGATAGCTAATGAAAAACCAATGAAAAATGAAACAACGCCTCCGTATAAAGTGATTGAGAATAGTTGATTCATATTTTGGAAAAGAATTCCTAATAATAACACTTCTATCCCCAAGGAAAATACTGGAATCATTATTTTAAAAATAAATGAACACCAGCTTGATTTAGAAGGAAAAATCAAGCTAAAATTTTGGTTGGCAATATATGAGCTTTATTTTGGTGATTTTGAAAGTGGTGAGGAAATGGTCCATCAATTAGAAAATGTCCAAAGATTACTTTCCGATAGGGGGAAACTAAACTTAAGAACTATTTTTGACATTCGCAGAAAAGATGCAATAAATTACAGAAAAAATATTCAGTAATCCATTATTATTTTGGTATTTTAATCTTTTTAACTTCTTTTAGCCTGATAAAAATGAACGCGATGATTTATAAGATCAGTTTGACAAGTTATGTTAAGTATCCGAATCTATCAATTATGGTCGTAATTTAAATTGCTCTATGACTGCTCGAATCTCATCTCTAACACGTTGAAAATCTGACCAATCTTTACCTGCTGGGTTATCGAATTTTCAGCTTGTGAGTAAAGAAATTTATATTGTCTTTTTTCTCTCATGAGCTTTTTTATGATAACTATTGACGTAAGATAGATAAACATCTATATTATATATAGAAAAACTTCTATATATGGAGGGGAAGAAAATGGATTATGGATTAACTGCGAATGTTTTTAAAGCTTTAGGTGATCCGAAAAGGGTACAGATTGTAGATATGTTATCTTGCGGTGAAATGTGCGCATGCGATTTATTAGAACGTTTTAACTTTACTCAGCCTACACTATCGCACCATATGAAAGTATTGATCAACGCAGGTATTGTACAAACTAGAAAAACAGGGACTTGGCATAATTATTCATTGAATGAAGAGAATATGAAGTTTCTTTCCAACCTTATTCAAAACTTGATTCAAAATACTGAAGAATGCCGTTGTCATACAATAGAAAAAAGTGATTGTTCCTCTAGTAATGAAAGTAAAGAGACATGCAACGCTATCAACCAGTAATTGTTAAGCTGTAGTCAAATGGCATCCAGAAGAAATTACTGGTGCAGCTTTGCATAATATTTTAGTTTAGAATCCTAGTTTTTTAACCGAATAGTTTGTTTAAAGGAGAAAAAAACATGAAAAATGATGTAGCTCAAGAACCAACTTTACAAGGAAGTGGCGGTATGGGACTATGGGAACGCTATTTGTCCCTTTGGGTGGCACTTGCTATGATCGCAGGGGTTTTATTAAGCCAACTTTTACCAGTAGTTCCAGAATTTTTAAATCAATTTGAATACTATAATGTCTCCATTCCCACGGCGATTTTGATTTGGCTGATGATTTTTCCAATGATGTTAAAAATAGACTTTAGTAGTCTGTTACATGCAGGAAAAAAACCGAAAGGACTCATGCTAACAACTACAATTAATTGGTTAGTCAAGCCTTTTACCATGTTTGCAATCTCTGCTTTCTTCTTTTTAGTTGTATTTAGACCATTCTTAAGCCCCGAGTTAGGTAGAGAATACATAGCTGGAGCCGTCCTTTTAGGTGCAGCCCCTTGCACAGCAATGGTGTTTGTATGGAGCAGTTTAACCAAAGGGGACCCAGCATACACGTTATTACAAGTTTCTATTAATGATGTTATTGTCCTCTTTTTATATGCGCCTATCGTTGCTCTTTTATTAGGCGTAGGAAATGTTTCTGTACCGATGGGAACTCTTTTTCTTTCAATCTTTGTATTTATTGTAATCCCACTTGTGTTGGGAATTATTGTCAGAAAGTACGTAGTAAAAAATAAAGGGAAAGATTATTTTGAAAATACGTTTGAAAATAAGTTTGACGGAACAACAAGAGTAGGTTTGTTATTAACGTTAGTTATTATTTTTTCCTTTCAAGGAAATCAAATTATAAGCAATCCTTTTCATATTCTATTGATTGCCATTCCGTTAATTATTCAAAACATCGCTGTTTTTTTCCTTGGATATGGAGGAGCGAAAGCATGTAAGTTACCATTTTCTATAGCAGCACCAGCGGCAATGGTTGGAACAAGCAACTTTTTTGAACTTGCAGTAGCTGTCTCGGTTTCTTTGTTCGGGTTAAATTCTGGTGCGACATTAGCAACTGTAGTTGGTGTTTTAATAGAAGTTCCTACCATGTTATTACTTGTTAAATTTGCTAATAAAACAAAGCATTGGTTCGATGGATATACGTATTAGTAATACATTTTTATAGATGAAATGGAAACGAAAGGAAGATAAAGCTTTAAAAATCAGTTCTAATCCTCTTTTTCTAAGAATTTCCAATATTTGTTTTCCTCTTGCTCAGATATTGCTTCTCGATTACCCGGTATTAGACCAGTAAAGACAGGAAACATCCTTTCTATTTTCAGTTATTTTTGTTCAACTGTTTTTGATTCTTTAGGAAATCATCTTACTTTGTGGTGGACGGTTTCCTTATTTTTTAGTTATTATAGGGACCAGCTCCGTTTTTCCATGTATCGTGACATAATCAATCAATTTATCGACTAAATCTTTGGTTCATTGATAGTTTTCATTCGGTGATATAAGTGTGGATAAATTGCTGTTTATATGGAAAATTGAATAAATGGCATTCAATTAAAATATTTAGCAAACCCTTATTATTTTGTTATTTTTCATGAAATAAACAAATTCTTCAAATATTCGTAAGAAAAAAATAATCTTTGGGTGCTATAATGAAAGAAATAAAGGAGGAACATTTACATGAAAAAGCTACCACCGATTCTAAAGCCATTTGCGCTGGTGACTTTTTCTCTTATCATTGCAACGGCTACAGGGGTTGTAAATGGAAGGAGTTATCGTCAACCAGTGGCAGAAACAGAGACAACGACTACTGAAACCACTACAGAAGGTTCTGTAAGTACAGATGGAACAATGGAAACCTCCGATACAGCACCTTTGAATGAAGGCGAAAATAGTAGCTTACAACAAACACATGAAACGGATAACGACCTTGAAGAGGGTTCTGCAAATTCGGATGAAGGTGTACAAGAAGGAACGCAATCAAGTTCAGCCGTTGAACAAACGCCAGATAATGGGGAACAACCTGCAAGAGATCAACAGGAATCTCCTAATCAGCAAGATACGCCAGAACAAGGAAATGAACCACAAGAACAAGAGGAACAGAGTGGTCAGCAACAAAATCAACAAGACGTGCCTGATAACCAACAAAATCAACAACAGACACCTGAAGAAGGTGATGAACAATGACGCTTCTATTAGATATTATTAATGGATTTCATAAGTTTTTGTGGTATTTGAACATTAGTCCGAAGTATTTAAATCGTGCGTATACGATATTAAGCCTATTTCCTACACTTTATATTTTACGTATCGTGTATGGGCTATGGGTTAATCAAAATTATATTCAATTTAGTTTATATCTTCTTGTTTTTGTTATTTTGCTTTACTTTGTGGTTTTAAATTTCATCTACTATTTTTTTGACAAAAATGTTAAGGGTGATGTTACGCGATTATTTGCTAAGTATTTACCAGAAGATGTCTTTAATATCGAAGGTGATAATCAAATTTCACACAATTTGATGCCGAATACAAGCGAAGTGGCAATAGACTTTGTCGATCATTTTGAATTACAACTAGAAGAAAATATCCAAACTTTGATCAGTGAAGATAAGATACCTACAAATAATTTAACAAACAGCGATGGCTTTTTACTTATGAAAAATACCTTGCACCCTTACTATTACTTGAAAAAGGTAGAAGAAGATCAATATGAACTACAAATCGGTACAAGCTATCGGGATTTAGAAAAAATTGGGACAATTCATCAAAAAGAAGCATTAGATCCGGTGGGTTTGTTTATTGTAGGCGGAGATTTTGTTAAAGAGGGCGTTCGCTATCATGAGCGTTATCATCTGAAATTATTGGTAAAAGATAATCCAACTCAGGATGTAAGTGCTGAAAAAATAAAGAATGAAGCAGAAACAACGAGTGAAGTGGGTAGTCGTAGCCAACGTCATAAAAAGAAAAACGCTAAATAAACCTATGCCCATGAATGTCTAACTCTGACATTTGTGGGTTTTGTGTTTTTTATTGGACAATGATAGACTTTATTCAGTATTAAAAATAATAAGTAGAAAAGAGTGAAAAGATGACGAAAGATTTGACTCTTACAGATTTATCTAATTTTTCCAATGATTTAAAAGAAGTACCAGCTAGCAATGTAATCGCTCGTGCTGTTCAAGAAAACGGTGTGGATGCTGCTAGTAAAAATTTTGCTGCAAAAAAAGCGTTAAACCGAGTCTTTTCTATTGAAGTAGAAACTGGAGAAGTGACTCATCAAAAACAAAGCGGACGTTGTTGGTTATTTGCTACTTTAAATACATTGCGCCATGATTTTGCTAAAAAATATCAGTTAAAAGATTTTCAGTTTTCACAGAACTATCTGTCTTTTTACGATCGCCTAGAAAAAGCCAATAAAATGCTAGAATGGGCTATTCGTTTGATTGACCAAGCAGAAGATGATCGTGAGTATTTAGCAATGCTTGAATGGGGCGATGAAGATGGCGGCCAATGGGCGAACGGTCCTGCTTTGATCAATAAATATGGATTAATTCCGCAGAGTGCGATGCCAGAAACCTATAATAGCGATAAAACAGCAGAGATTTCTAGAGTAATCAATTTGAAATTACGTAAAGCTATTGCTCATATGAAGACAATGGTGATCACGCCTAGCCATGAAGCGGATTTGCGTACTTATAAATTAGAATGTTTAAATGAAATTTATCGGATGTTAGTTTATGCTTTCGGGCAACCTCCAGCTTCTTTTGATTTTGAATATCGTGATAAAGATAATAATTATCATAATGTGCGTAATCTGACCCCAAAAACCTTTTTTACTGATTATGTAGCTGTTGACTTTGATCAATATACGGATTTAATTGATGCGCCTGATCATGAATACGGTAAAAATTATGGTCTGCCAAATCAGGATTATATATTTGACGGTAAAAAAATTGAGTTAGCTAACGTTGGCCTAACTGCTATGAAAAAAGCTGCTATTGCTTCTTTAAAAGATGGGCAAACAGTTTGGTTTGGTTGTGATGTAATAAGGGATATGGATCGAAAAGAAGGTATCTTGGATCCAAATTACTTTAAAAAAGGAGAACTTTTTGCAGCAGATCTCCAATTAGATAAAGCAGAGCGCTTAGCAACACGTGATGCTGAAGTCAGTCATGCGATGACATTAACTGGTGTAGATATTGTGGATGGTCAACCTACGAAATGGAAAGTTGAAAATAGCTGGGGGGATAAAACCGGCGATAAAGGCTATTTTATAATGTCAGATGCATGGTTTGATGAGTATGTATATGAGGTAGTTGTTCAAAATCAATATTTACAAGAAGAAGACAAACATGTTGCCTCTAAGGAAAAAGAAGACTTGACACCATGGGATTCTTTAAACTAATAGAAGGTGCTTGGGAATGAACCCAAGTATCTTTTATTGTTTTTAATTTTAAGCAGATAAAAATAAGTAATGAAAAGTGTTGAATAAATTTTTGTTTCACGTGAAACGTATTTAGCTGCTAATGCTTATTAAAATGAAGCTAAATTTTGATTTTAGAGCCAAGGAGATAAGTAATGAAGATAAACTTACTTTTTTCAATTGATGATCAATTTGTTGAGCAAATGAAGACTACATTGTTTTCTATTTATCAAAATACAGATGCTAGTCATCAATTTACAGTTTATGTTTTACAAAAAAAGTTACTAGAACAAAATGAAGCGATAAAGAGTTTTTGTACTCAGTGGGGTATGAACTATGTCCCGCTTGTAATTGGCGATGATTCTTTATTTGAATATGCTCCGGTTTCCTCACGTTATCCAGAAACCATTTATTATCGATTAATGGTACATAAATTTCTTCCTTGTAGTGTAGATAAAATTCTTTATTTAGATGCAGATATTCTTTGTATTAATGACTTCTCAGATTTGTATCAGCTTGATCTTAAAGAGTATTTGTATGCAGCAGCAAGCCATAAAAAGCTGACAAATATGACGAAAATGATCAATCAAGTACGATTAAAGACTTACGAGGCTGAAGGGTATTATAACTCAGGTGTTTTACTAATTAATGCGAAAAAAGCACGAGAAGAGGTTCAAGCAGAGGATATTTTTCATTTTATTAAAGAAAATCAATACAATCTTTTATTACCTGATCAAGATATTTTAAATGGTTTATATGGAAATAAAATTTTGCCTATTCCAGATGAAATTTATAATTATGATGTAAGAAAGAATGCTACTTATGATGCAATTAGTATGGGAGAATGGGATTTAGACTGGGTTAGCCGCAACAGTGTTTTTTTACACTTTTGCGGAAGAGAAAAACCTTGGGAAGACAAATATCGTGGCCGTTATGCTGCTTTGTACAAACATTTTTGGTATAAAGCAAAGAATGAATAGTATAAATACACTTGTTTTTAATGCAAGTGTATTTATTTTTAAAAGGAATAACTTTTAGACAGTTGATGGTAGTGTTTTCTTGTTATAAAAAAAGTAAAAAGCTTTTGTAAAAGACTATCAAACTATTGCATAGCTAGCTATTTTGCGTTACAGTAGAGGATAGTCCGTGAAACATTTCTGTTTCACAAGAGAAAGGAAATCCTATGTTAGCTGAAGAATTTCAACAAAAGCTTTATCAACATCATATTGAGTTGTCACAAAAACAAATACAGCAATTTGAACATTATTATAAGCTTTTGATAGAATGGAATCAGAACATAAATCTTACTGCAATAACGGATAAAAATGAGGTCTATTTAAAGCATTTTTATGATTCAGTGGCGTTAGCTTTTTCAGTCAATCTGGATAAAAAAGCCTCAATATGTGATATCGGTTCTGGCGCAGGTTTTCCTAGTATTCCCTTAAAAATTGTTTTTCCTGAATTAAAAATAACCATCGTTGATTCATTAAATAAACGGATCAATTTTTTGCATACATTAGTTAAAGAACTAGGGCTAACAGAAGTTTATTTATTTCATGATCGAGCAGAAAATTTTGGTCAAGATTTAAAAAATCGGGCTTCTTATGATTATGTAACTGCAAGAGCAGTTGCACGTCTAGATGTTTTATGTGAACTTTGTTTGCCACTTGTAAAAAAGAATGGCTATTTCTATGCTTTAAAAGCTGCCAAAAGCCAAGAAGAATTGACTGAAGCCCAAAAAGCAATAGCAATTTTAGGGGGTAAATTCATAGAAGATAAACAATTGATTTTACCTAACACACAAGATGAGCGAAATATCTTAGTCATTGAAAAAACAAAAGAAACCCCTAAAAAATATCCAAGAAAACCTGGCTTACCAAACAAAAAGCCTATAAGGTAAAATTATAAAGGCAGTGATGGGAGGAAAACCTTCTTTTATCAGCTTCTAACAGAGGAGGAAAGTTTAATGGTTCGTATTATTTCCGTAGCTAATCAAAAAGGTGGCGTAGGAAAATCGACTACAGCGGTTAACCTAGGTGCTTGTCTAGCTTACCTAGGTAAAAAAGTTTTGCTAGTAGATATTGATGCACAAGGAAATGCCACCAGCGGCGTGGGTATACGAAAACCCGACGTGGCACAAGATGTGTATGATGTATTAATTAATGAAATTAAGTTAGAAGATACAATTTTACCTAGTTCCCGTGCCAATTTGGATGTCGTACCGGCAACGCTTCAACTAGCTGGCGCAGAGATTGAGCTAACAGCGATGATGGCTAGAGAGTCACGTTTGAAAACAGCGATAGATGAACTCAAGGAACAATATGATTTTATTTTAATTGATTGTCCACCATCACTAGGGCATTTAACGATTAATGCCTTTACGGCAAGTGATGGCATTTTGATACCTGTTCAGTGTGAATACTATGCTTTGGAAGGCTTAAGTCAACTGTTAAATACTGTTCGTTTAGTACAAAAGCATTTTAATCCTGAGTTGGAGATTGAAGGTGTCTTATTGACGATGTATGATGCTCGTACCAATCTAGGGGTAGAAGTTGTAGAAGAGGTTCGTCGTTATTTCCAAGAAAAAGTTTATCAAACGATTATCCCAAGAAATGTCCGTTTATCTGAAGCACCCAGTCATGGTTTATCAATTGTTGATTATGACTTACGTTCTAAAGGTTCTGAGGTCTACCAAGCACTAGCAAAGGAAGTGTTGGCTCGTGAAAAAGCAAAATAAAAGTTTAGGTAAGGGCATAAATGCTTTGTTTCAAGATCTTTCAGATATTGAAGAGGTTGAAGCAACGGAAAAAATTGTTGAGTTATCCTTGAATGAATTACGGCCGAACCCTTACCAACCACGAAAAACATTTGAAGAAAAATCATTACAAGAATTAGCAAATTCGATTGAAAAATCAGGTGTTTTTCAACCAATTATTGTACGTAAATCAAAGGTAAAAGGCTATGAAATTATTGCTGGTGAGCGCCGCTTCCGTGCTTCTAAGTTGGCCAAAAAAGAAATGATCCCAGCGATCGTTCGCGACTTTGACGAAGAAGCAATGATGCAAGTAGCTGTTCTAGAAAATTTACAAAGGGAAGATCTGAACCCCTTAGAAGAAGCAGAAGCCTATGAAATGTTAATGAACAACCTGCATTTAACGCAAGCTGAAGTAGCTGAACGTTTGGGAAAAAGTCGTCCTTACATAGCGAATTACCTTCGTCTTTTAACTTTGCCAAAACTAGTAAAAGAAATGGTGCAAGAAGATCGCTTATCGATGGGGCAAGCCCGGACTTTACTGGGTTTAAAAAACAAAGAGCAGATGCTAAAACTTGCGAACCGTTGTGTAAAAGAAAACTTGACCGTACGACAATTAGAACAGTTAGTCGTCGATGCAAATGAAGCAAAAGATAAAAAGAAAGTACCTCGTGTGGTTAAAGAAAAACCTTACTATCTACGAGAAAGTGAAGACCGTTTAATGGATAAGTTTGGAACGAGTGTACAGATTAAAGAGAAAAAAGGCAAAGGAAAAATTGAGATTGATTATTTGTCTCAAAATGATTTAACACGTATCTTGGACATTTTGAATATTCACTTTGATGAAGAATAATAAGGAGAATGCTTATGTATGATCTAGGGGATACTGTAGAAATGAAAAAGCCTCATGCTTGTCAAACAAATCGTTGGCAAATTATCCGTATGGGTGCTGATATTAAAATAAAATGTGAAAATTGCGGACATATTGTTATGATGACACGCCGTGAATTTGAAAAGAAAATGAAAAAAGTTATAGAAAAGAAAAAGGAAGAGTGAAATTAGATGGCATTGACCGCTGGAATCGTAGGTTTACCTAATGTAGGGAAGTCTACTTTATTTAACGCAATTACAAAAGCTGGTGCAGAAGCAGCGAATTATCCGTTTGCCACGATTGATCCTAATGTAGGAATTGTCGAAGTGCCTGATTGGCGTTTGCAACGCTTGACGGATTTATTTCAACCCAAAAAGACAACTCCTGCAAGTTTTGAATTTACTGATATTGCAGGTATTGTTAAAGGAGCAAGTCAAGGCGAAGGGTTAGGAAATCAATTTTTAAGTCATATACGTCAAGTAGATGCTATCTGTCATGTAGTACGTTGTTTTGATGATGACAATATTACTCATGTTGATGGAAAAATTGATCCTTTGGCTGATATTGAAACAATTAACTTAGAACTAATTTTGGCTGATCTAGAATCTGTTAATAAACAATATAACCGTGTTGAAAAAGTAGCTAAGACAAAAGATAAAGCAGCGATGGCAGAATTAGCAGTTTTAGACAAAATCAAGCCGGTTTTAGAAGCAGGAAAATCTGTTCGTACAATTGAATTTTCAGAAGATGAACAAGCGATTGTTAAGGGCCTATTCTTATTGACGGCTAAACCTGTTTTATATGTGGCTAATGTGGCAGAAGATGATGTTCAAGATCCAACAAGTAATCAATATGTTCAAAAAGTACAAAATTTTGCTGCAACTGAAAATGCTGAAGTTATTACTGTTTGTGCTCAAATTGAAGAAGAGATTGCTGAATTAGATGATGAAGATAAAGCAGAATTTTTAGAAGATTTAGGTATTAAGGAAAGTGGTTTAGATCAGTTGATCCGCGCATCATTTAATCTATTAGGTCTAGCAACCTACTTTACCGCTGGGGAACCCGAAGTTCGTGCTTGGACCTTCCATAAGGGAATTAAGGCGCCACAAGCAGCAGGTATTATTCATTCGGATTTTGAACGTGGTTTTATTCGTGCTGAGACGGTATCTTTTGCTGATCTTGATAAGTATGAAAGTATGCATGCAGCAAAAGAGGCTGGTCGTGTTCGACTTGAGGGCAAAGATTATGTGGTTCAAGACGGTGATGTTATGTTATTCCGTTTTAATGTATAATAAACCGCCAATTTATAAATAAACTATGTTAAAATAATTCTTGTCAAATGCTTGTTTACCAGGCAAGAAGGGAGAAACGACGAACATGGAAGCAGAAAAACTGCGAGAATACGTTGCCCAAAACCGTGAATGGGAGAAGCAACTAACAAAAAGAAACCAACAATATATTTTTGATTTAAACAAAGCACTTGATGCTGCGAATTTACCAGAAGAAGAAAAAGTACAAGTTTTACATGAAATGTTGCCAGTGTTGGTAAAAGAGCAAAAAGACGGTCGAACCGCGCGGCAACTTTACGGAACAGTCTCAGAACGAACGGAAGCTATTTTAGCTGAACCTACCAAAGTTGAAAGTTCCAGACCTGTTTTGATGTGGGTAGATAATACCTTGCTTATCTTAGGGGTATTTGGTTTAATGATGGGAATCATAGGAGTGCTGTCTTCACAAAACAACCAAGTTTACGGCATTGTCACATTAATATTAATGGCAATGGTTGGTGGTTGGGTCTTTTACTTGATGTATAAATATATGTATCAATATGAACGACCAGGAGCGGATAAAAGCAAGCGTCCTAAATTATGGAAATCGATATTGATTTTAATAGGTTCTTTTTTCGTATGGACCGCTGTGATCTCTTTATCAGCCTTACTTCCAGACGTGATCAATCCGGTTTTAGATCCGTTCTTTTTAGTTATCATTGGTGGTGCTTCATTGTTACTTCGTTATTATTTAAAGAAGAAGTACAACATTATTGGCAGTTTATCAATGCCTAAAAATAAGTAAAAAAATTGTAAGATAAACTTTTATAATAAATCATCCGAACTATAATGAGACGATCCTTGTGTTTTAAGGTTCTTGTCGTAATCTTGCGACAATTTAGAGTCTTATCAAATATAGTTCGGGTATTTTTGTCTTTTTCTTATATCATAGTATGTTTCTTATTGTGAAGCTTGACTTCATGCATGTTTTTTGCTATTTTCATTAAAATATATTGATTTTATAAAATAAAGGAGTGTTATAACAAATGACTAATTGGGAAACTAAGTTTGAAAAAAAGGGGATAACATTTGATGATGTATTACTTGTCCCGCAAGAAAGTCATGTGTTACCCAATGATGTTGACATGAAGGTAAAATTAGCCAAAAATATTCAGCTTAATATCCCGATTTTAAGTGCCAGTATGGATACTGTAACAGAAAGTAATATGGCTATTGCTATGGCCAGACAAGGCGGACTTGGCGTAGTTCATAAAAATATGTCGGTTGAAGCACAGGCCGATGAAGTAAGAAAAGTAAAAAGGTCTGAAAGTGGCGTAATTATTGATCCTTTCTTTTTAACACCAGAACATTCAGTTTCTGAAGCAGAAGAATTGATGAGTCGTTATCGAATTAGCGGCATACCAGTAGTGGAAGCGATGAAAAACCGAAAACTAGTGGGGATTATGACCAACCGTGATCTACGCTTTGTTACTGATTATTCAATCTCTATTGGCGAAATTATGACCAAGGATCATTTGATCACAGCTCCTGAAGGCACTTCTTTAAAAGATGCAGAGAAAATTTTACAGGCTCATAAAATTGAAAAATTACCTATTATTGATAATAAAGGTAGCCTAAGTGGGTTAATTACAATAAAAGATATTGAAAAAGTGATCCAATTTCCTAATGCGGCTAAAGATGAACATGGAAGATTGTTGGCTGCGGCAGCTGTCGGGATCACTAGTGACACCTTTGAACGAACCCAAGCCCTATTAGAAGCAGGTGCTGATGCTATCGTCATCGATACAGCGCACGGTCATAGCTCAGGTGTACTGCGTAAAATTAAGGAAATCCGTGCAGAATTCCCTCAAACAACTTTAATTGCTGGTAATGTGGCAACAGCACAAGGAACAAAAGCTTTGTATGATGCTGGCGTCGATGTGGTAAAAGTAGGCATCGGTCCTGGTTCAATTTGTACAACCCGGGTTGTTGCTGGTGTAGGCGTACCACAATTGACTGCGATTTATGACGCAGCTTCTGTTGCTCGTAAGTACGGTAAGACAATTATCGCAGATGGAGGAATTAAATTTTCTGGTGATATTGTAAAAGCTTTAGCTGCTGGTGGTTATGCGGTAATGTTGGGTAGTATGCTTGCAGGAACAGAAGAATCGCCAGGTGAATTTGAAATCTATCAAGGTCGACGTTTTAAAGCTTATCGAGGTATGGGCTCATTAAGTGCGATGGAAAAAGGCTCAAGTGATCGTTATTTCCAAGGTGGTGTCAATGAAGCAAATAAATTAGTTCCAGAAGGTATTGAAGGGCGCGTTGCTTATAAAGGTAGTGCATCTGACATTATTTTTCAAATGTTAGGTGGATTAAAATCTGGTATGGGCTACGTTGGGGCAGCGGATTTAAAAGCTTTACGCGATGATGCTCAATTTATTCAAATGAGCGGTAATGGTTTAAGAGAATCCCATCCTCATGACATTCAAGTGACAAAAGAAGCGCCCAACTATTCAGTAGAACAATAATTCAATTTAATATAATAATTAAAAGACGCGACAAAATAATTAACGTTGTCGCGTCTTTTGTGTTTATCCAATTTTAGTCATGCCGCCCATGTAAGGTACGAGAACTTCAGGAATTGTTACAGAACCATCTTCATTTTGATAATTTTCTAAAATAGCAGCTACTGTACGACCTACTGCCAAACCAGAGCCGTTTAATGTGTGTGCATAATGGAGTTTACCTTCTGTATCGCGGTAACGAATCATTGCACGCCGCGCTTGAAAATCTTCACAGTTTGAGCAAGAACTGATTTCTCTATAAGTATTTTGTGCTGGAATCCATACTTCAAGATCATAAGTTTTTGCTGCGGAAAAGCCCATATCTCCTGTAGATAAAGTCATTACTCGATAAGAAAGTCCTAATTTTTGTAGGATAGATTCTGCGTCAGCTGTCATTTTTTCTAACTCATCATAAGAATGCTGGCTATCTGAAAACTTAACCATTTCTACTTTATTAAATTGATGTAAACGGATCAGGCCTCGAGTATCGCGGCCAGCACTTCCTGCTTCTGAACGAAAAGCTGGGCTTAAGGCAGTGAAATAGACTGGTAATTGACTTACATCTAAAATCTCGTTGCTATAGTAATTTGTTAGAGGAACTTCAGCTGTCGGGATCAAAGTTAAGCCACTATCTTCTAACTGAAAGACATCTTCAGTGAATTTAGGAAACTGGCCAGTACCAAACATCGCTTGACTATTGACTGCATAGGGAGTAATCATTTCTGTATACCCTTGTTGGTATACATGTTGGTCTAACATAAAATTGTATAGTGCACGTTCTAGACGAGCGCCCAGTCCTTTGTAGTAAACAAAACGGCTACCAGAAACTTTTGCTCCTCGTTCAAAGTCGAGTATATTTAAGTTTTCACCAATCTCCCAATGATTTTTAGGTTCAAAAGAAAAAGTTTGAGAAGCTCCCCATTTGCGAATCTCGACATTGTCCTCTTCATCTTTTCCAACGGGTACACTGTCATGAGGGAGATTAGGTAAAGTTGTAGCGATGGTGTTTAATTTTTCGTCAATTGTTGCAATCTCTTTATCCAACGCTTTAATTTTGCTACCTACTTCACGCATTTCAGCGATTTGTTCAGAAGTATCTTCTTTATTACGCTTTGCTTGCGCAATTTTTTCGGATACATTATTACGATTCTTTTTCATTTCTTCTGTTTCCACTAACAAACTACGGCGTTTTTTGTCCAAACGGAGAAATTCGGTTAGCGTTTCTTCTGGAACATCCCTAGTTTGTAATTTTTCTTTTACTTGTTCGAAATTCTCACGAATCATTTTAATATCTAACAATATTTTTTCCTCCTTAAAAATTATAAAATAAAAAAACTATTTCATCCTAAGCGAGTATGCTTGGGACGAAATAGTTTGCTTCGCGGTGCCACCCAAGTTCGGCTAAATTGCCGCACTTGACTCTTGTAACCAAAGAGTGCAGGTTCTTTTTTTAAAAGAAACATTAAAAACTGGATTCTACCGTTTTTCTTTACTGATTCACACCTACCATCAGCTCT
Source organism: Tetragenococcus halophilus (assembly GCF_001712815.1). NCBI lineage: Bacteria > Bacillati > Bacillota > Bacilli > Lactobacillales > Enterococcaceae > Tetragenococcus > Tetragenococcus halophilus. Next base: position 2,362,463 of record NZ_CP012047.1, on the reverse strand, counting down.
CTGAAAAGAATAAACGATATACTAGGTTTTTTGCTTGTTGATATGACGCTTTTAGCATAGCTGAAAAAAATTGTTTCGTCAACTAGAAGATTGATTATTACCAACTAACGGTAGATGGATAATAAATGAAGTCCAATCGGGATTAGACTTGGCATAAATATAACCACCATGCAAAGCAACAATGCTTTGAGCAATAGCTAATCCTAAGCCGGTCCCACCTGTTTCTTGTGAGCGTGATTCTTCCACGCGATAAAAGCGATCAAATAAAGAATCTAATGATTGTTTGGGAATCATTTTACCATTATTTTTCACTGAAATAACAGCTTCAGTGCCCGTTTTTTCAAGTTGGATAACTATTTTATCAGCACCTTCACCATATTTTAAAGCATTTGAAAGTAAGTTATTGAATACACGGACTAGTTTTTCTGTGTCGCCTTCCATTTCAAGTTGCTGAGGTTGTGCAGTTGTTTCAATGCTGATCCCCTTATTACGTGCTTCAAGTTCAAAGTCAGCAGCGAGTTGCTCTATTAATTGAACCATATCAAAGGTGACTAAAGTGACCGGACTACTTGGTTGGCGAGCTTTAGTATACTCAAATAAATCGTCTACCAGAGATTTCATCTGCTTTGTTTTGACAAAAGCAGTATGAGTATATTTTAATAACTCTTCTTCTGAATGATACTGCCGGTCTTCAATCAGTCCCAAATAACCTATGATTGAAGTTAAAGGTGTCCTGATATCATGACTGATATTTGTTATCAGTTCATCTTTTGACTTTTCAATACGCCGCTCTTCTTCAATAGCTGTTACTGTACTATCTACTAAACCATTAATACTATCAACTAAACGTGCTAGGTCACCACGTAGTTCAAAAGGAATACGATGCCCGTAATTTCCATTTGCAATATAATGAAGCTCGCTAATAATATGACGTTGTTGCATTTGACGGTAACGACGAATTAACCGCCAATATAAGAAAATAATATCTAAGATAAGTAAAACAGGAATTAAGATATTTTTTCCACTAAGAAAGATATCTGTATTAAGATTTCTTACAAAACTCGTTCGTGATTCAAAAACTGCTTCGTTTAAAGCTGGTGTATTACTTATTATAGAAGAAAGCATCACCAATATTGCTATATTAACAATAATCAACAAAATAATTGTAACGATTGCTTCAACGAATAATTCACTAATTTCTTTTGAGGTAAGAATAACTTTGTTTTTTGGTTCTTTTTTATTTCGCATCGATCTTGTAGCCAACTCCCCATACGGTTTGAATGATTTTTTCTCCTCCAGTGGCTTCTTCAATTTTATCACGCAAGTGGCTCACATGTACCATGACTGTTTTTGCCGAGACGACACTTTCTTGTTTCCAAACACGTTCAAAGATTTCATCAGCACTGAAAACGCGATTTGGATGTGAAGCCAACAAGTAAAGAATACCAAATTCTAAAGCAGTTAACTGAATTTCTTTTCCACCAATGGTTCTTACTTCATGAGAGTCCCGGTTAATAACCAGTGAACTAATTTCTAAAATATCAGGTTGTTCTGAAGATATTTGTGTTTGTGTTCTCCTTAGTAAGGATTTAACACGAGCCATAACTTCCAATGGATTGAATGGTTTTGTCACGTAATCGTCGGCACCAGCGACTAACCCTTTAATTTTATCCATATCTGTAGTTTTAGCGGTTAATAATATGATTGGAATCTGCGACTCTTTCCTTAATGTTTTAACAATTTGCATTCCATCTAATTCTGGCATCATAATATCTAAAATGACCAGTTCTATATCAGAAAGAGTATGTATCTTGGAGAGTACTTCTTTCCCATCGTAGGCTACAATGGGTTCATAACCTTCATTGTGTAAATAGATACTTAATAATTCAACAATTTCTTTATCATCATCGGCAACTAATATTTTCATTTAGAGCCCTCCTTTTATAATTAAAGGTAATTCTTAATTACATTTTACCAAAAAACGAAACAATTTGATAAATTTATACTTATTCTTTAGAGAATAATAGAAATTATTTGTACAAGAATTTAAAAAAAGCGAACATTGTTATTCAAAAAGAAGGAATTTTAACCAAATTTTTTATTGGAAACGAACAAAAGTCAGCTATAAAATAAAAGAAAGCGAAATAACTAGAAACGTTGGCAGAAAGACATTTCGTTGTTGACGGATCGTTATTTTATTGGTATATTATATTTTGTCTTCAGGCAAGCCATTATCTTTAAGTTAATAAATAATAAGACATTTCTTTTTAAAAAAAGAAAATAAAATAAAAATTAGCTAACTTGCAAAAAGATATTGACAAACACTTGTCGAATTGATAAGATATAAAAGTTGCTACGGCAACAAGCAGTAGACCTTTGAAAACTGAACAAAGCAAGCAAACGAACCAATGTGTCGGGCGCTTCTTTGAAAGAAGAAGCAACCAAGCAATAAACGCGAACAACACGCGAGCAAAAAGTTGAAGAGCTAAGTACGATCAACGGTGTTGATCGATCAAATTCAAGATGAGAGTTTGATCCTGGCTCAGGACGAACGCTGGCGGCGTGCCTAATACATGCAAGTCGAACGCTGCTTAAGAAGAAACTTCGGTTTTTTCTTAAGCGGAGTGGCGGACGGGTGAGTAACACGTGGGGAACCTATCTATCAGCGGGGGATAACACTTGGAAACAGGTGCTAATACCGCATATGGCTTTTTTTCACCTGAAAGAAAGCTCAAAGGCGCTTTACAGCGTCACTGATGGCTGGTCCCGCGGTGCATTAGCCAGTTGGTGAGGTAACGGCTCACCAAAGCAACGATGCATAGCCGACCTGAGAGGGTGATCGGCCACACTGGGACTGAGACACGGCCCAGACTCCTACGGGAGGCAGCAGTAGGGAATCTTCGGCAATGGACGCAAGTCTGACCGAGCAACGCCGCGTGAGTGAAGAAGGTTTTCGGATCGTAAAGCTCTGTTGTCAGCAAAGAACAGGAGAAAGAGGCAATGCTTTTTCTATGACGGTAGCTGACCAGAAAGCCACGGCTAACTACGTGCCAGCAGCCGCGGTAATACGTAGGTGGCAAGCGTTGTCCGGATTTATTGGGCGTAAAGCGAGCGCAGGCGGTGATTTAAGTCTGATGTGAAAGCCCCCAGCTCAACTGGGGAGGGTCATTGGAAACTGGATCACTTGAGTGCAGAAGAGGAGAGTGGAATTCCATGTGTAGCGGTGAAATGCGTAGATATATGGAGGAACACCAGTGGCGAAGGCGGCTCTCTGGTCTGTAACTGACGCTGAGGCTCGAAAGCGTGGGTAGCAAACAGGATTAGATACCCTGGTAGTCCACGCCGTAAACGATGAGTGCTAAGTGTTGGAGGGTTTCCGCCCTTCAGTGCTGCAGTTAACGCATTAAGCACTCCGCCTGGGGAGTACGACCGCAAGGTTGAAACTCAAAGGAATTGACGGGGGCCCGCACAAGCGGTGGAGCATGTGGTTTAATTCGAAGCAACGCGAAGAACCTTACCAGGTCTTGACATCCTTTGACCGCCCTAGAGATAGGGTTTCCCCTTCGGGGGCAAAGTGACAGGTGGTGCATGGTTGTCGTCAGCTCGTGTCGTGAGATGTTGGGTTAAGTCCCGTAACGAGCGCAACCCTTATTGTTAGTTGCCAGCATTGCGTTGGGCACTCTAGCAAGACTGCCGGTGACAAACCGGAGGAAGGCGGGGATGACGTCAAATCATCATGCCCCTTATGACCTGGGCTACACACGTGCTACAATGGGAAGTACAACGAGCGCGCCAAGCCGCAAGGCCGAGCGAATCTCTGAAAGCTTCTCTCAGTTCGGATTGCAGGCTGCAACTCGCCTGCATGAAGCCGGAATCGCTAGTAATCGCGGATCAGCATGCCGCGGTGAATCCGTTCCCGGGCCTTGTACACACCGCCCGTCACACCACGAGAGTTTGTAACACCCAAAGTCGGTGCGGCAACCCCTAGGGGAGCCAGCCGCCTAAGGTGGGACGAATGATTGGGGTGAAGTCGTAACAAGGTAGCCGTATCGGAAGGTGCGGCTGGATCACCTCCTTTCTAAGGAAAAACACGGAAGGTCGACACATCGTTTGCGCTTTGTTCAGTTTTGAGAGGTCTACCCGTAGGGGGCCTTAGCTCAGCTGGGAGAGCGCCTGCTTTGCACGCAGGAGGTCAGCGGTTCGATCCCGCTAGGCTCCATAAACGATCGATTTTGGGTCGTTTGTTTGGTTCTTTGAAAACTGGATAGAAAAACAACAATCAACACCAACCGAGAATCCGCGTTGAACACGTTTTTTAACGAAGTTTACGCACATGTTCGAAGGGCTTTGATCGCTCAAAGCAAGAACCTTCGAGAAACCCTTGACCGCAAGGTCAAGTCAGGTTAAGTAAGAAAGGGCGCACGGCGGATGCCTTGGCACTAGGAGCCGATGAAGGACGGGACCAACACCGATATGCTCTGGGGAGCTGTAAGTAAGCTAGGATCCAGAGATTTCCGAATGGGGAAACCTCGCATTTTTCATCGAATGCGGCTTGTTCTGTGAATAGATAGCAGGCAAGCGGAAGACGCAGTGAACTGAAACATCTTAGTAACTGCAGGAAGAAAAAGAAAAATCGATTCCCTGAGTAGCGGCGAGCGAAACGGGAATAGCCCAAACCAGGATGCTTGCATTCTGGGGTTGTAGGACGTTTATGAACGGATGGGAATGTTAGCCGAAGGCTTTGGGAAAAGCCGCCGAAGCGGGTAAGAGCCCCGTAGGCGAAAACAGTTTTGTCCGTAAACGGATCCTGAGTACGACGGGACACGTGAAATGCCGTCGGAAACCGGGAGGACCATCTCCCAAGGCTAAATACTCCCTAGTGACCGATAGTGAACCAGTACCGTGAGGGAAAGGTGAAAAGCACCCCGGAAGGGGAGTGAAAGAGATCCTGAAACCGTGTGCTTACAAGGAGTTAGAGCCCGTTTATGGGTGATAGCGTGCCTTTTGCAGAATGAACCGGCGAGTTGCGCTGGCTGGCGAGGTTAAGTCTGAAAAGACGGAGCCGCAGCGAAAGCGAGTCTGAAATGGGCGTTGAGTCAGACGGCGCAGACCCGAAACCAGGTGATCTACCCATGTCCAGGTTGAAGGTGCGGTAAAACGCACTGGAGGACCGAACCCACGTACGTTGAAAAGTGCGGGGATGAGATGTGGGTAGCGGAGAAATTCCAAACGAACTTGGAGATAGCTGGTTCTCTCCGAAATAGCTTTAGGGCTAGCGTCAAGGAAGCAATGATGGAGGTAGAGCACTGTTTGGACGAGGGGCCCGTCTTGGGTTACCGAATCCAGATAAACTCCGAATGCCATTGATTGCCCCTTGGCAGTCAGACGGTGAGTGATAAGATCCATCGTCGAAAGGGAAACAGCCCAGACCACCAGCTAAGGCCCCTAAATGTATGTTAAGTGGAAAAGGAGGTGGGGTTGCTTAGACAACTAGGATGTTGGCTTAGAAGCAGCCATCATTGAAAGAGTGCGTAATAGCTCACTAGTCGAGTGACCCTGCGCCGAAAATGTACCGGGGCTAAACATACTGCCGAAGCTGTGGAAAACACCATAGGTGTTTTGGTAGGAGAGCGTTCTAAGGGCGGTGAAGGTCGACTGAAAAGACGGCTGGAGCGCTTAGAAGTGAGAATGCCGGTATGAGTAGCGAAAGACAGGTGAGAATCCTGTCCACCGTAAGACGAAGGTTTCCTGGGGAAGGCTCGTCCGCCCAGGGTTAGTCGGGACCTAAGCTGAGGCCGAAAGGCGTAAGCGATGGCCAACAGGTTGATATTCCTGTACCTGTTATCTTCATTTGAGTGATGGAGGGACGCAGGAGGCAAAAGAAAGCAGACGAATGGAAAGGTCTGTCCAAGCAGTGCATCGGAGAAAGAGTGAAAGGCTTTTTCTTGTCAACGATAAGCTGTGACGGGGAGGGAAATTGAAGTACCGAAGTTCTGGCGTCACACTGCCAAGAAAAACTTCTAGCAAGAAGGTAATGGCCCGTACCGCAAACCGACACAGGTCGTCGAGGAGAGTATCCTCAGGTGAGCGAGCGAACTCTCGTTAAGGAACTCGGCAAAATGACCCCGTAACTTCGGGAGAAGGGGTGCTGCTCTAACGAGCAGCCGCAGTGAATAGGCCCAAGCGACTGTTTATCAAAAACACAGGTCTCTGCAAAATCGTAAGATGACGTATAGGGGCTGACGCCTGCCCGGTGCTGGAAGGTTAAGAGGAGTGCTTAGCGTAAGCGAAGGTACGAATTGAAGCCCCAGTAAACGGCGGCCGTAACTATAACGGTCCTAAGGTAGCGAAATTCCTTGTCGGGTAAGTTCCGACCCGCACGAAAGGCGCAACGATTTGGGCACTGTCTCAACGAGAGACTCGGTGAAATTTTAGTACCTGTGAAAATGCAGGTTACCCGCGACAGGACGGAAAGACCCCATGGAGCTTTACTGTAATTTGATATTGGGTGTCTGTGACGCATGTACAGCATAGGTAGGAGCCGTAGAATTCGGGACGCGAGTCTCGAAGGAGGCATCCGTGGGATACTACCCTTGCGTTATGGCCACTCTAACCCGCGCCACTGATCGTGGCGGGAGACAGTGTCAGATGGGCAGTTTGACTGGGGCGGTCGCCTCCCAAAAAGTAACGGAGGCGCCCCAAGGTTCCCTCAGAATGGTTGGAAATCATTCAAAGAGTGTAAAGGCAGAAGGGAGCTTGACTGTGAGAGCAACAACTCGAGCAGGGACGAAAGTCGGGCTTAGTGATCCGGTGGTTCCGCATGGAAGGGCCATCGCTCAACGGATAAAAGCTACCCTGGGGATAACAGGCTTATCTCCCCCAAGAGTCCACATCGACGGGGAGGTTTGGCACCTCGATGTCGGCTCGTCGCATCCTGGGGCTGTAGTCGGTCCCAAGGGTTGGGCTGTTCGCCCATTAAAGCGGCACGCGAGCTGGGTTCAGAACGTCGTGAGACAGTTCGGTCCCTATCCGTCGCGGGCGTAGGAAATTTGCGAGGCGCTGTCCTTAGTACGAGAGGACCGGGATGGACCTACCGCTGGTGGACCAGTTGTCGTGCCAACGGCATCGCTGGGTAGCTAAGTAGGGCAGGAATAAACGCTGAAAGCATCTAAGCGTGAAGTCCCCCTCAAGATGAGATTTCCCTTTTCTAAAAGAAAGTAAGATCCCTGAGAGAAGATCAGGTAGATAGGTTCGAAGTGGAAGACCCGTGAGGGTTGGAGCGGACGAATACTAATCGATCGAGGACTTAACCACAAAGGTTTGGATTGTCGGTTAATTGAAATTGTTTTTCATCCAGTTTTGAGGGAACCAAAAGGTTCACTCAACGTCAAGTTGTGTGGTGATGATGGCAAGAAGGAGACACCTGTTCCCATGCCGAACACAGTCGTTAAGCTTCTTAGCGCCAATTGTAGTGAGGGGCTTCCCCTTGTGAGAGTAGGACATCGCCACGCAGCAAGCGGAGGTTTAGCTCAGCTGGGAGAGCATCTGCCTTACAAGCAGAGGGTCATAGGTTCGAGCCCTATAACCTCCATTGAGTCGTTAGCTCAGTTGGTAGAGCATCTGACTTTTAATCAGAGGGTCACAGGTTCGAATCCTGTACGACTCATTACACAAAATCAGCGGGTGTGGCGGAATTGGCAGACGCACTAGATTTAGGATCTAGCGCCGCAAGGCGTGGGGGTTCAAGTCCCTTCACCCGCATGTAGGAAAAAGCCGGCTTAGCTCAGTTGGTAGAGCATCTGATTTGTAATCAGAGGGTCGAGGGTTCAAGTCCTTTAGCCGGCATCCGACAAGTTGCGGAAATAGCTCAGCGGTAGAGCACCACCTTGCCAAGGTGGGGGTCGCGGGTTCGAATCCCGTTTTCCGCTTGATGCCAAAACCACGCCGGGGTGGCGGAACTGGCAGACGCACAGGACTTAAAATCCTGGGGTAAGTAATTACCGTACCGGTTCGATTCCGGTCCTCGGCATTGAACAACATATGCGCCCATAGCTCAACTGGATAGAGTGTCTGACTACGGATCAGAAGGTTGAGGGTTCAAATCCTTCTGGGCGCGTAACGGGAAGTAGCTCAGCTTGGTAGAGCACTTGGTTTGGGACCAAGGGGTCGTAGGTTCGAATCCTGTCTTCCCGATGGATTTGATTTTTCATTTAAAAAGGCGTTAGAAGAAGAGAATTTTCTTTTTTTCTAGCGTCTTTTTTTGAATGAAATAAAATATAATAGACAGTTAATATGATACAATATGATTAAAAAGATAAAGGAGGAGGATTTTTGAAAGGACAAATCCAAAAAGCACTAAGTGGATTTTATTATATTTATTCAGAAGGTGAAATTTACCAAACAAGAGCTCGCGGAAATTTTCGCAACCGAAAAATCACTCCTTTAGTAGGTGATTATGTTGTTTTTGAAAGTGAAAATTTGACAGAGGGCTATTTACTTGAAATTTTGCCAAGAAAGAATAAATTGTTACGTCCACCGGTGGCAAATGTCGATCAAAGTGTTATCGTAATAAGCTTAACTGAACCTCAATTTTCTTATTTTTTATTGGATCGTTTTCTGATAAGTATTGAGTATGAAGATATTGAACCGCTCATTTATTTAAGTAAGGCTGATTTATCGGTAGCACCTGAGTTGATTGAGGAAGTTGCCACGACCTATAGGAAAATAGGTTACACAGTTATTGTCTCAACCGAAGAAAAGGCAATGTCAAATTTACAAAATTTATTTTCTAAACGTTTAACTGTTTTTACTGGTCAGTCTGGTGCAGGAAAATCTGCTTTGTTAAATCGTTTAATGCCCCAGTTAAACTTGGAAACAGCAGAAATTTCTGATGCGCTAGGACGTGGCCGTCATACAACTCGTCATGTTGAATTACTTCCTGTTGCAGACGGATTAGTTGCTGATACGCCAGGTTTTAGTGCCATTAATTTTTCTACAATTACGGAAAAAGAGTTAGCAAAACAGTTCCCCGAATTTGTGCAAGCCTCAAGCTATTGTCGTTTTCGGGAATGTCTACATTTAAACGAACCTGACTGTGAGGTTAAACGGCAAGTAGAAACAAATGATATTGCTAAGAGTAGGTATGATAATTATGTGTATTTTTTAGATGAAATAAAAAATAGAAAACCTGTTTATAAAAAGAAAAGGTAGGGATATAAAGATGAAAATTTCACCGTCTATTTTAAGCGCTGATTTTGCAAATTTACAACGGGATATTGAACTAGTAGAGGAAAATGGAGCAGATTATATTCATGTAGATGTCATGGATGGACATTTTGTACCTAATATTACATTTGGTCCAGATGCGATCAAAGCGATTCGACCTGTAACTAAATTACCATTAGATACGCATTTAATGATTGAAAATCCGGAAAGTTATATAGATGACTTTGCTGAGGCAGGAGCTGATATCATTGGTGTGCATGCTGAAGCGACAGCCCATATTCATCGCGCGTTACAAATGATAAAAAATAAAAATGTTCAAGCAGAAGTGGTTATCAACCCTGGCACATCTGTTGATTCTATTTATCATGTATTATCTATGGTGGATCAAATACTTGTTATGACAGTTAACCCGGGTTTTGGCGGTCAATCTTTTATTAAAGAAACGCTTTACAAAATTGAGCAATTAGCTAAGTTAAAGGTTGAAAACGGTTATAAATACGATATAGAAGTCGATGGTGGAATTGTTCCTGAGACCGCAAAGCAATGTAAAGCAGCAGGCGCAAATGTCTTTGTTGCTGGTAGTTATATTTATAGTGCAGAGCAACCTAAAAAACAAATTCAACTTTTGAAAGAAGCGGTTGAATAATGAATATTTTACTAGCAGCGGGAGGTCCAATTTCTAAGTGGCCAGATATAGAGACAAATTATGATTTGTATGTCGGCGTTGATCGGGGAAGCTTTTTTTTACAACAAAAAGGATTGCCTCTAGATGTTGCTGTTGGTGATTTTGATTCCTTGGATTCACAAGAGCAAACGGATGTTTTTGATTTAGCTAAAAAGGTAATAACTTCCCCTGCGGAAAAGGACGATACAGATACACAGCTGGCTTTAGAAATGGTCTTAAAAGAATATCCAAATGCTAAAATTACAATAGTTGGCTCAACCGGTGGAAGAATTGATCATTTTTTAGCAAATTTATGGATAGTGTTAGAACCACGATTTGCCAAATATTGTCAAAATATTTATTTACAAGATAGACAAAATACAATTGCCTTTTTACTACCGGGAGAGCATACAATTACAAAAGAAGTTGACAAGCAATACTTAGCTTATTGCTGTCTAACACCGGTCTCTGATCTAACGTTAACTAAAAGTAAGTATACCTTGGATAATCAACAAGTGCTATATCCCACTTCTTATGCAAGTAATGAGTTTATGGGAAGTCAAGCAGGTGTTACTTTTTCAAAAGGAATTATTGCTGTTATTCAAAGTAAAGATGGATGATAAATGCAACACATTATTTTCTATAAAAATAGTTTAAAAAAAGTTAAGAGTGTCTAGTTATCTTTTGTTTAGTGCTATTTAGTGGTACAATCTATCCATTGAGTTTGAAGTAATTGAGGTGCACTTGTGAAAAAATTTAATCCAAATAAAAATATTATTATTACCTTAATTATCGTAATTATTATCGTTACTGTTTTAAGTATCACTATGGCTAGACGTGCTGTTGCTCAAAAGACTTCTTTTGCGCAGGTAATTGTCAATGATACTGTTGCTGTGGTGGATAAAACTTTGTATACCCCGGTGCGTTGGTTTGAAAATGGTGTGGCGTCTATTCAAGATTTGTTTGTTACCTATCAAGAAAATGAACGTTTAAAGGGTAAAATCGATAATTACGATGAAGTTGTTCAGCAAAATGAAAGTCAGAAAAGAGAGATTTCAAATTTAAAGGAAGAATTAGATTTGAATGAAACGCTGACAAATTATGAAAAAAAACCGGCTAATGTGATCTCGCGTTCACCAGATTCTTGGCAAGATATGATGATTGTTGATCAAGGTTCAGAAGAGGGGATCAGCGACAATATGGCTGTCATGGCCAAAAATGGCTTAATTGGTCGAGTTCTTGAAGTTAACGCACATTCTTCAAAAGTAGAATTATTAACTTCTGATAACCAGACGAGTAATCATTTCCCAGTTCGAATAACAACTGAAGATGGAGATGCTTTTGGTTTGCTAAAAGGCTATGATCGGCGTAATCAAGCATTGGTTGTTGAGGAATTGACTGGTGAAAGTGATATTAAAGAAGATGATACAGTGCAAACATCTGGACTTGGTGGTAATTCTCCATCAGATCTGAATGTTGGAAAAGTCATTGAGGCAGAGCCTGATGATTTTGGCTTAGATAGAAAAGTTTATGTTCAACCTGCAGCTGATGTTAATGATGTGTCAGTTGTTACAATCATCGAGCGCACAGTAGGTGAAGACTAATATGGATAAAGTTAAAAAACAATATGTGGCAGCTCCGATTTTCTTTTTGGTTATGTTATTAGATAGTCACTTGACTCGTACCTTTTTGGCTTGGAGTAGTGAGGCTAATATTTGGAAGACACATTTACTATTATTGATATTGATGTTTTGTGTTCCAAAATTTTCAAAACGCTATATGATAACAACAACTATTATCCTGGGGACTATCTTTGATTTATATTACATAGGAGTCTTAGGGATTTATGCGGTTAGTTTACCGTTAGCTGTTTGGGGGATGTATCTATTATACGATCTTCTTTACCAAAATATTTTTACTATGTTTTTTGGCTGGATTATTTTAGTAACAGCTTATGAATTAGCGGCGGCGGGTATACAAGTCGTTTTTAAAATTTCGATGATCAACCCTGTTTTTTTTGCTACCAACTTTTTAGGTCCAACTTTGTTAGTTAATATTTTATTCTTTTTCATTATTTATTACATTGTCAAGGTGCTATTCCGCTGGGAGTAGCACCTTTTTTAAGTCAAAATTATGACGAATGGTTAAAATATATTTCAGAATTGAAATATATTTGTAACAATTCTTTTATTGTAATGTCATATTGCTGTGTTACAATCATTTTATCGGTGAAAAAGAGTTTAAGAATTCTTATACTTCTTAAGCAATTATAAAATAAAGTTAAGGTTGGAGGAATGAAAAGTGAAGAGACGTGTATTGACGGCGTTACTATCATGCTCATTAACACTTGCTGCAGTTGCAGCTCCAAGCGTAGTCTTGGCTGATGATTTTGACCAGCAAATTGAAGAAAAAAGTAAAGAAATTGATGACTTGCAAGGAAAACAAGCAAGTGTTCAATCAGAAATTGATTCATTAGAAGGAGAAATTTCTGGTATTAATGAAAAGGCACAAAACTTGCTTGCAGAGCAAGAAGAATTGGATGAGCAATCTAAGCAATTGGAAAATGAAATTGCTGATTTGCAAAAGCGTATCGACAAACGCGAAGAAGCAATTCGTGAACAAGCTCGTGATGTACAAGTGAATGGTTCAGATACCAATATTGTTGATGCAGTTTTAAATTCTGATTCATTAACAGATGCATTCGGACGTGTACAAGCAATGAACACGATCGTAGATGCTAATAATGATTTAATAGAACAACAAAAAGAAGATAAAAAAGCTGTTGAAGATAAAAAAGCTGAAAATGATGAGAAGCAAAAAGAAATTCAAGCTAATCAAGCAGCTTTAGAAGAACAAAAAGGTCAATTGCAACAAAGCCAAGCAGATTTAGATTATAAAAAAGCTGATTTAGCTTTACAAGAATCTTCTAAAAATGACGAAAAAGAAGATCTTCAAAAACGTAAAGATGAAGCAAAAGCGGAATTAGCACGCATCGCTGAAGAGCAACAACGCGCTGAAGAAGCACGTCAACAAGCTGAAGCTCAACAAGAAGCTGATAAAGCAGCTGCTCAAGAAGCAGAGCAAACTGAAGCTCCTGCAGAAGAAGCAGAAGTACCAGCTGAATCAAGCGAAGTAGAAGCACCAGAAACTACTGAAACTTCTGAAGAAACAGTTGAAGAACCAGAAGCAACAGAAGAAACAACGACAGAAGAAAGTGAAGAAGCAGAAGTACCAGCTGAATCAAGCGAAGTAGAAGAGCCAGAAACTACTGAAACTTCTGAAGAAACAGTTGAAGAACCAGAAGCAACAGAAGAAACAACGACAGAAGAAAGTGAAGAAGCAGAAGTACCAGCTGAATCAAGCGAAGTAGAAGAGCCAGAAACTACTGAAACTTCTGAAGAAACAGTTGAAGAACCAGAAGCAACAGAGGAAACAACGACAGAAGAAAGTGAAGAAGTAGAAGTACCAGCTGAATCAAGCGAAGTAGAAGAGCCAGAAACTACTGAAACTTCTGAAGAAACAGTTGAAGAACCAGAAGCAACAGAGGAAACAACGACAGAAGAAAGTGAAGAAGCAGAAGTACCAGCTGAATCAAGCGAAGTAGAAGTACCAGAAACTACTGAAACTTCTGAAGAAGTAGTAGAAGCACCAGAACCTTCTACGCCGGTTGAAGAAAATATTCAACCAGAAGCACCAGAAAGTTCTGAACCAGAAACACCTAATAACGATAATCAAGGTAACTCTGGAAACCAAGGAGCTTCTCAACCAACAGATGTATCACAACCTAAAGAAGAAACATCAGAACCTTCTGCAAACGCTGATAGTTCAGCAATTTTGGCTGAAGCACAAAAACATATGGGCACACCATATGTGTGGGGTGGAAGAACACCAGACGGTTTTGACTGTTCAGGCTTTACACAATATGTTTATAAACAAGTAACAGGCAAAGATATTGGTGGCTACACTGTACCGCAAGAAAATGCTGGTCCTCAAATTTCTGCTAGCCAAGCAAAACCAGGAGATTTGTTATTCTGGGGCTCTAAAGGAAGCACTTATCACGTAGCAATTTCTATGGGTGGAAGTTCATTCATCCATGCACCAAAACCAGGTGATACTGTGAAAGTTGGAGATACACAATACTTCACACCAGATTTTGCAGTAAGCATGTAAAATAAAGTTAAAGCTGACGAAATTTCGTCAGCTTTTTTTTCGTTTTAAAAAGCAAATCTCATTTATTATAAAAAATGAATTATAAATAAACTCAGACTTAAAAAAGGAACAAAAGGTAGTTTTAACTTTTTTATTTCGTGTGAAGTTGTAATAGAAATAAAGCAATAAGTTATCAAGGCAGTGAAACTAGCGAAAAATAAGAGTTGTGACACCTCAAGGGGCGTAAGCCAAGGGATCCAAAATAAGAGTAAAAGTAAGTCACCCATTCCCATCGAATTTCGTAAAAATAGAGCGATAATGATGCAGATAAATAAATAAAGTAAGAGGCTTTCCCAATAAAAATGAGCATGGGAGTATAGTAATAAAGCAATCAAAATAAAGTGTGTTGGATAAAAAATTTTTGGTTCGATAATTAAGTAATAGACGTCTGTTAATGAAAGTAATAGAGCAATTGTTAGCCAATATAAAGTGATCATACATTCTAGTGTTGTTGATTGGTTAAAGCTAAATACGAAAATAAGGCCATATAAGATTTCAGTAACAAAGTAAGTTATTGGAATTTTTTTATGACACGTTCTGCAGCGAAAGTTTAGTAATAGAAATGAGAAGATCGGAATCATTTCCCAAAATTTTAACGTTCGCTTACAATGTACGCAGTGTGACCTACTTATAATAAACGGTTGTTTAATAGGTATGCGTTCAGCAATAACGCATAAAAAAGAGCCTAGACAGCTTCCCAATAAAAAATAAAACATATATTTTTTCCTCCCTTTCTTTTCTAATGATAATTACGCAAAAAAACCATATTTCTATTATTTTATGAGGTTGTTATTTGAGAACCCTTCTCAAATAATGGAATCTATTTTACTTTTCCATTGATTCATATTAAGCTTAATATATTGAGAAAGAAGGAGGAATTATAAATGAAGTTCGGAAGAACAAAAGAAACATTGAATCAATTGGTAGCCGATTTAAGTCAGTTTGCAGCAGTTATTCATCAAACTCATTGGTATATGAGAGGCCCAGGATTTTTAACACTGCATCCGATGATGGATGACTATATGGATGAAATCAATGATCAATTAGACGTCATCGCAGAACGTTTGGTTGCATTAGATGGTTCACCTTACTCAACACTTCAAGAGTTTGCAGATCATACTGGTATCAAAGACGAAATCGGTACGTGGGATCGTTCAATGTCTGAAAGACTAGAAACGCTAGTATCTGGTTATCGTTATTTAGCTGATCTTTATCAAAAAGGGATTGAAATTTCTGGTGAAGAAGGCGACGATAGTACGCAAGATATCTTTATTGCACATAAAACGGATATTGAAAAGAACATATGGATGATACAAGCACACCTTGGTTATGCACCAGGTAATGATCCGGAATAGCTAATAAACTTTATTAAAATCATTTTTTATGAAACCTATGACTGCTTGTCGTAGGTTTCTTTTCTTTATTTACAATTTTTTCTTATTATTGAGAGAAAAACATTGACTTTAAGCTTTTTTATAGGTATTATATTAAATGGTATTGTTTGCCCCACGAGAGCCCCGGAAACTCAAGTGTATGTCAAACATTCGAAATTGAATTGGAGGAAAAAATCTTGCGTACAACATATATGGCTAAAGCAAGCGAAGTAGATCGCAAATGGTATGTAATTGATGCAACTGATGTTCCTTTGGGACGTCTTTCTACTGTAACAGCATCAATCCTTCGCGGAAAAGATAAACCAACTTATACACCTCATGTGGACACAGGTGATAATGTTATTGTAATTAATGCAGATAAAGTGAAATTAACAGGACATAAAGCGACTGATAAAAAATATTACCGTCATTCTCATTATCCAGGTGGTTTAACATCAACTACAGCTGGTGAAATGCGTGCTAAGAATTCTCGTCGTTTGATTGAAACTTCTGTGAAGGGTATGCTTCCTAAAAATTCTTTAGGCCGCGCTCAAGGAATGAAGTTACATGTTTATGGTGAAGCAACTCATCCACATGCTGCTCAAAAACCAGAAGTATTGGACATTACAAACTTAATCTAATAGGAGGAAATTTTATTGGCACAAGCACAATATATCGGCACCGGCCGTCGTAAAAATGCAGTTGCCCGTGTACGCTTAGTACCAGGAACTGGTCAAGTTACTGTAAATAAAAAAAATGTTGAAGATTATATTCCCCATGCTGACTTACGTGAAGTAATCAATCAACCGTTTGCTACTACTGAGACATTAGGTACGTATGATACTTTTGTAAATGTAGACGGCGGGGGTTACGCAGGGCAAGCTGGTGCAATCCGTCATGGGATTGCTCGCGCTTTGTTGGAAGTAGACCCTGACTTTCGTTTAGCGTTAAAACGTGCTGGTTTACTTACTCGTGATCCACGTATGGTGGAACGGAAAAAAGCCAACCACAAGAAAGCACGTAAGTCTCCACAATTTTCAAAACGTTAATCAATTTCTTATTGTATCAACGTTTACGATTAATTTTTGGTTCAAGTTGGGTCAAATGATTAATTTGATAAAGAATTTAATAGATTTAAAGCATCAGCATCTTGCTGGTGCTTTTTTTAAGCCCATTTTGAGATAAAATAGCGTTAAATATCCATAAAAAAACTTTTTTGCCAGTTCATTTCAATTAGTGTTATGATAGTTTTGTAACGTTGTTTTATACTAACAAATATCTCAAATTTTATAGAAATTAGGTGAGTAAATGGTACGTGAAGGAAATACGATTCTTACTTTGGATAATGGTTATCATTTATGGACGCGTACAGATAATGCTGGCGGTGATATAAAACTCCTTTGTTTACACGGAGGCCCTGGTGGTAACCATGAGTATTATGAAAATTTTGCTGAAAAACTAAGTGATTTAAATGTACAAGTGACGATGTATGATCAGTTGGGTTCATGGTACTCGGATCAACCCGATTTTACGCAACAAGACAACATCGACAAATTTTTACACATGGATTATTTTGTGGACGAGATCGAAGAGGTTCGGCAAAAACTTAATTTAACTGATTTTTATTTGATTGGACAGTCATGGGGCGGCGCATTGGTACAAGAATATGCCTTAAAATATCCTCAGCATTTGAAAGGAATTATTATTTCGAGTATGACAGATAATATCCAAGAGTATATGGATAATATCAATGCGATTCGTGCAAAAGAGTTTACTGATGAAGAATTGGCGTTCTTGCAAGATTGTGAAGCTAGAAATGATTTTAACGAACAGTATGAAGAATTGATTGATAGGTTAAATCGAGACTATATTGATCGTAAACAACCTCCAGCAATTCGTCATTTGACTTCAACAATAGGTGAACAAGTTTATAATTATTTCCAAGGAGATAATGAGTTTGTGGTAACAGGCAAATTAGCTGGTTGGGATCGCAGTCAAGATATTCATAAAATTCAATTGCCTACGCTCATCACTTATGGAGAACATGAGTCGATGCCATTAGCTGTTGGCAAACGAATGGCTGAAACAATTCCGTATGCACGTTTTGTTACAACTCCAAATGGTGGACACCATCATATGGTGGATAATGCGCCAGTTTATTTTGAGCATTTGATACAATTCTTGCAAGATGTTGAAAAAAAATAAAGTGATTTCGTAGAGAATAACCCAGGTAGGATGCCTTAGCTAAACATCATATCTGGGTTTATTTTTTATAAAAAAAAGATTCGTATGAGCAGGAACAGTATGGAGAAGGGGGTATAATTTTATGAAAAAATGGGCATTATGGCAAAAGATCATAGGAATTATTTTATTGACTGGGATTATTTTATTTAGCACTGGTGCCATTTACGTATATCAAAGTACATACACAGCTTCTGAAGTAGCACAGAAGCAAAGTGAACAAGCAACACATGAAAAAGACTATGATCTTTACTCTGATGGCAAGTCAAGTGAACTAGGGGTTATCTTCTATCCTGGCGCTTTTGTCGCGGCTGAGAGTTATAGTCAGTGGGCCTCACAAGTCGCTTCAGCAGGTTATAGTGTCTATGTATTACATATGCCCTTAAATCTAGCTGTTTTTTCAAAAAATGCTGCACAACCAATCATGGATGACCATCCAAACCAGTCTTTTATCTTAGCCGGTCATTCCCTTGGTGGAGTAATCGCTAGTCGCTTTGTAGCAGAACACCCAAAAGAAGTAGCAGGTATGATTTTTTTAGCCAGCTATCCAGGTGAGAAAGGAAGTTTGCAAGATACAAATTTGCCTGTTCTTTCTATTACTGCTTCAAAAGATGGGGTGCTAAACTGGGAAAAATATCAAAAGGGGAAAAACTACTTACCAGAGAAAACAGACTATATTGAAATAAAAGGAGGCAATCATGCTGGTTTTGGAATGTATGGCGCACAAAAGGGTGATTCTAGTGCAACAATTACAAAAAAGGCACAGCAAACGAAAATCAGCATATGTATTACTGAATGGTTAGACAAATTAAAGGAAAAATAGCTTCAATATTTAGTCAGAAGAGATAAGTTATCAGTTTAATTCTTTATAATACCAGAGATCCATAGCATTGTGCTCACTATTAATTAAGGGTTGTTTTAATTGTTTAAATTCGTATTTTTCATATAAATGCCAAGCGTTTGTTAATGTTGTATGTGTTTCAAGATAACAAGCTTCATAGTGTTTATATGCATAATCTAAAGCAGTATCCATTAACTTTTTAGATAGACCTTGTCCTTGAAAGTTACTATCAATATATAATTTTTGTAATTCACAAACTTTAGACATCGCCTCTAGTGGAGCAATACCAATGCCACCGATAATTTTATTTTGATATTCGATTACCCAGTAGCAAGCATCGGAAAGTTGCTCATAATAAGAAGATAAATATTTTAATTGGGGATCATAATAAGCTGTACCTGCTTTATCTAATCCTAAAGAAGCTAAGGAAGTTTGGATTAATAAAGCTAATTGTTCATTATCGTTTTGTTGTAAAGTTCGTATAGTCATTAAGATAAGCCCCTCCTTACTTTGTACTTTTCTAGTATAGTATGCAATGAATCAATATTTGTCAATAATTATGTAAATTTGTTCTAAAAATGTTTATTTTTGTTTTCAATTTTTGTTTGCTTTTGTAAAATATAAATTAAAGAGAAAACGTGAGGAGTAAATTAATGTTAAAAGAAGAACGTTTAGATGCAATTGTTACCTTAGTCGATCAAAAAAGAGTGATTAAAGTAAATGATATTGTAGATAGGCTGGGTGTTTCTGATATGACTGTGCGTAGAGACTTGACTGAATTAGAAAAAGCAGGTCGTTTAAAAAGAGTCCACGGTGGTGCACAGACTTTGAATGTATATCGTCCAGAAGAATTATCACATGCTGATAAACAAATTATCAATAAAAGTGAGAAAAAAGAAATTGCTCAAAAAGCGCTTAAGTTGATCCAAGAAGATGAAACAATCTACTTGGGCCCGGGAACCACCATAGAACTGTTAGCCGAGATTATGAACTTTGATAATTTGCGTGTAGTGACTAATTGCCTACCAGTGTTTCAGACTTTAAGACAAAAAAAGGGTAATATTAAGGTTTATTTGCTAGGTGGAGAAATGCGAGAATTAACGAAAGCCTTTTTTGGAGAAATAACGAATAAAGCATTACAAGATATGCACTTTCATCGCGCTTTTTTCAGTTCTAATGCAGTCAAAGGAAATGAAATTATGACTGCGACAATAGAAGAAGGTCAGACACAAGCGATTGCTTTAGATAACTCGGTAAATCGATATTTACTAATTGATTCATCAAAAGTAGAAAAAGAAGATTTTTATACCTATTATAATCTAAGTGATGTTACAGCCGTGGTAATGAATCAAGATGATTACGACATGTATCAGAAAGTGGAAAAAGAGGTACAGGTGATTGTTTGAACTCCTTTAACAAAAATAAAACGCCCGGTCTTTTGACGTATATGTCAGAAGACCGGGCGTTTTAAATAGCTTTTAACTTTCACTTTTTTCAGCTGCATAAGCTGCGTTTCGTTTATTCATTTCACGACGATACCACATAAATATTAATAAGTAGGCAATAAGTGCAAGGACTGCATAAATAATAAATTCGATCTCTCCTTGGGAAGCATTCCCAACAAGATAACCTAAGAATTTTTCCATAGGACCTTCCATCGTTGTTTGAGAGATCAATTGGTTGGATGCAACGCCTTCGGGAAAGGCACCAATGTTTTTAGCCATATTGGTAACAAATGGTGCTACTAAGGTACCAGCCCATAAAAATACAGGTAATTCAATGGCGCCAATGACGATCATACGGATGATTCTACCTCGGGTTACCACAAGTAATGCCGGGGTAATTCCCATGGCTATAATACCTCCTAAGGGTAACAAGTAATTTCCAGGAAGTATTACAGCTTCTAATAGCATAATTGGTGCTAAAATGTTAGCTGCTGCCCAAATTTCAGCGCGACCAGCCAAGAAAGGCCAATCAAGTCCGATATTTAGCGTGCGTCCTTTTAGTCGCTTGGAAGCAAAATCAGTAATCCCTTGTGACAGAGGTTCGATAGAATCAATAAACCACTGACCAATAAGGGAGAACAATTCTAAACTTACTGCAGCCGTGAAGGCTAATTCAAAGATTTCGGTTGGATTTTGACCGGCAAGTAAACCTACGAATATACCTAGGTAAATACCTATAGCAAATTTAGAACCCCAAAAACCAACTTTATTGTTTAATTTGGCTGCGTCAAAATCATATTTATCCAACCAGGGAAATATTTTGTCAAAAATTTTATCAAAAACCATGATAATTGGATTCATCATATAGTTCATGTGGGTCGTAGTCATTGGATTGTTTTCAGGTGCGTCTAATAGATCATTAAACGTTGGTTTCATCAGATCGGAATTGATAATTTTTAAAATACCAATGAAAACAACTAAGACTGTAGCTATTAATAAATTTGCCCCCGACCAAATAGCAAATAAGCCAACAAAAGCTAAATGCCAAACGTCGAATATATCAACATCTAACGTATTTGTTTTTTTCCATATAAGCATAATGACATTTACAATAACTAGAACTAATAGAAAATAAAGTGTATAAGGTGAACCCCAGGTAATTGTTGCTAAAGGTGCCCAACCAACATCAGTAATATTTAATGAAAGTCCCGTTCGTGCGACAAAATCAGCCATAGCTTGAGAAAATGAACTTGTCAACATATCAATAATTGCGCCGATTCCGGTGATAGCAATCCCAAGTTTTAACCCACCTTCTAACGCCCGAGAAGGTTTAACCTTAAAAACTAAAGCAATTAAGGTTAAAACAATGGTCATCATCGGTGCTGCACCTAGGTCAATCAGTGGTTGAAATATTTTATTCGCTATTTCTATAATAGCACTCATACTATGTCCCCCTGTCTAATCACTGTTTATCAAGTTTTTTGATTGTATCTTCTAGTTCTTGATATACCGGTTCGGCCATTGCAGGGATACGATAAAGGATCGGTCCAGCATCAACCACAGGAATATCAATGTCAAAACCTAAATTCGAATTGGCGATCTGGGTAAAGATATCATAGTTTTTCAATTTGTCTTGATTGATATCTTTGATCATAGTGGTATCGACTTTTATTTGATAACCACGATTTTTCATTTCATTTTCCAATGCACTTTTGATTTGGTGACTAGAATTTACACCAGCACCGCAAGCCGCTAAAATTTTAATCATTTGTAATTACCCCTTTAAAATTGTTTTTTAGAAAATTGAATAATTCGATAGCGTCTTCTGTATGGAAAAAGTTTATTAATTCATCTTTTTCACATGAGTTAATGAAATCCATAATTGTAGCGAGTAGCCCAGCTTGTTCTTGTCCGTTTTGGTTTAAAATCATAAATAAAAACAAAACATCTAATTCTTCCTCTGGTGCAATCATATTGTGGAAGTTAACTGGTCTGATTAGCTTAATTGGTATAATCCCATTTGTTTTAACAAACTGACTTTCTGTGTGTGGAATAGCAATGTTAGCTAGTTCAGGGTCAATTGGCGCTAAACTAATGCCAGTAGGATAATGTTGCTCTCTTTCTAGTAGATTCGCTAAAAAATCTTCTGTTACGCAATCTTGTCTTAGTAAATCCTGATAAACTTCTGCAAATACCTCCTTTTGAGTTGTCTTATTTGAGATATATATACGGTCTGTTGTAAATAAAGTTTCAAATGATGGCATCAATATCCTTCTTTCGTTTGTTAATGTTTAAATACAACCGCTTTCAATTCTTATTATAAATTATTTTGTTTGTCAACAAAAAATAAAATAAAATAAACATTTTAAAACTTTTTATGTTGAAAAATGTTTATTTATGTTTTATTATGAAACTGAATTAAGAAATAATATGAAGGAGGAAATAAGATGAGAGTTGTAATCGGTTCAGATACAGCGGGGATGGAACTAAAGGAATATATTAAGGATTATTTATTGGAAGAAGGTTATGAAGTTGTTGATAAAAGTGAACAAGCCTCAGTTGATTTTGTTGAAGCAACTTTAGCCGTGGCACAAGATTTGTTAAAAAATGAAGATAGTTTAGGTATTGCTATAGATGCCTATGGTGCCGGAAGTTTTATGACGGCAACCAAGGTTAAAGGGATGGTTTCTGCTGAAGTTTCTGATGAACGATCAGCCTTTATGACGCGAGAACACAATAATTGTCGTTTGATTACCATCGGGGCTGAAATTACAGGAAAAGATCTAGCAAAAAATATTGTGAAAGAATTTTTGAATGCAAGCTATGACGGTGGAAGACATCAAATTCGTGTCGATATGCTCAATAAAATGGCATAAACATCTTTAAAGAAAGAAGGACTTATTTATGAAAATTGCATTAGGAAACGATCATATTGTGACAGACACAAAAATTGCGGTTTCAGATTTTTTAAAGGACAAGGGTTATGAAGTATTAGATGTAGGTGCCTATGATTTTACACGCACCCATTACCCTATCTACGGGAAAAAAGTAGGAGAAGCTGTTGCTAGTGGAGAAGCGGATTTTGGTGTATGTATTTGCGGTACAGGTGTGGGTATCGCTAATGCTGCAAATAAAGTACCTGGTGTTCGTTCCGCTTTGGTACGCGATATGACAAGCGCAATATATTCAAAAGAAGAACTAAATGCTAATGTGATCAGTTTTGGTGGAAAAATTACAGGTGAATTTTTGATTTGCGACGTTATCGAAGCTTTTCTTAAGTCAGAATATAAAGAGACAGAGGAAAATAAACAATTGATTGCTAAAATTAATCATGTGGAAGAAAATCATCCTGAACAAGAAGATCCTCATTTCTTTGATGAATTTATTGAAAAGTGGGAAAGAGGGGAATATCACGATTAATAAAAATGTTTGGGGAGGTTGGAAGATTGATTATCTCTATTACCATGAATCCTTCGATTGATATTTCTTATCCCTTGGAAACTTTGCATTTGGATACTGTCAATCGTGTGACAAATGTCACCAAAACCGCAGGGGGAAAAGGATTGAATGTTGCTAGAGTATTACATCAAAGCGGTGCAGATATTCTAGCAAGCGGTCTAGTTGGGGGACATTTTGGCGCCTTTATCCAAGAAAAACTTAGCAAGGAAGGCATTTGCCATCATTTCTTCATGATTGAGGGAGAGACTCGCAATTGTATTGCCATATTACATCAAGGAAAACAGACAGAGATTTTAGAACAAGGGCCTAGTATTACTAATGATGAAGCAAAAGAATTTTTAAGTCATTTTGACCAGATGATTGAACAAGCCAGTATGCTAACTTTTTCCGGAAGTTTGCCTGCTGGTTTACCTGATGATTATTATAAAGACATGATAGATTTATGCCATAAGAAACATAAATCTGTGGTGTTAGATTGCTCAGGTAGGGCTTTGCAAAATGCTTTAAAAGGTCAAATCAAACCATTATTAATCAAACCCAATAGAGAAGAACTAGCCGCTTTGCTAGGAAGAAATGTAAAAAATACAATTACAGACTTAAAAGAAGCGCTTATGTCACCTTTGTTTGATGGTATTGAATGGGTTGTAGTTTCCTTGGGGGCAGACGGTGTATTTGCTAAACATTACGATACATTTTATCAAGTAAAGATTCCTCCAATCGAAGTAGTAAACCCTGTAGGCTCAGGAGATGCTATGCTCGCAGGTCTAGCTCAAGCTTTAGATTATAAGCAAAGTGATGAAAAGGTATTAAAACACGGCAATGTGTTAGGCATGTTAAATGCCCAAGAAAAAGTGACTGGACAAGTGAATATGCAAAATTATCGGGTGTTGTTTGACCAGATCCAAATAAAAAAGGTTTAAGTGAGGGATGTAGTAGTGAAAGCATTAAAACCGTTAGTTGATGAAAACCATATTATTAGTGCTCTTGCAATTGATCAGCGAGGTGCATTGAAAAAGATGATGGATAAGTTTCAAGCGCAAGAAGCAACGGATCAACAGGTAAAAGATTTCAAAGAAATTATAGCCTCTGAATTGACCCCATATGCTTCGGCGATTTTATTGGATCCAGAATATGGGTTACCTGCCACAAGAGTAAAAGATCGTCATGCAGGAGAATTATTAGCCTATGAGCAAACCGGTTATGATACGAGTGCTCCCGGCCGTTTGCCAGATCTTTTACCTACTTGGTCAGTAAAACGTATTAAAGAACAAGGAGCCGATGCCTGCAAGTTTCTATTGTACTATGATGTTGACGAAACAGTTGAAATCAATGAACAAAAGCGAGCTTTTATAGAACGTATTGGAGCAGAATGTATTGCTGAAGAACTTCCCTTCTTTTTAGAGTTAATCACTTATGATGCTTCTATTGCGGACAATAAAAGCAAAGCGTTTGCACTAAAAAAACCACATAAAGTAAATAGTGCTATGAAGGAATTCTCAAAAGATCGTTATAAAGTGGATGCGTTAAAGGTTGAAGTACCGGTTAATATGGCTTATGTAAAAGGATATAACGAAAAAGAAATCGCATATACGCAAAAAGAAGCCTGTGAGTATTTCCAAGAACAAAGCAATATCAGTCAACTGCCCTTTATTTTCTTAAGTGCAGGTGTTAGTACAGAAATGTTTCAGGAAACCTTACGTTTTGCAAAAAAAGCTGGGTCCGCTTTTAATGGCGTTTTATGCGGACGTGCAACTTGGGCAAATGGGGTTGAAAACTTTATAAAAGAAGGTGAAGACTCCGCTAGACAATGGATGCGAACCCAAGGAAGAAAAAATATAGAAGAACTGAATGAGTTATTACAGGAAACTGCTACACCAATTAACTTTTAATAAATACTGGGATAGGGAAATATTCTTTTTTAAGAACATAAAGTAATAAATCTAATAATTTTATAAGACTGATTAAATCAGGGGAGGATAATAAATGATTAATAAGGAAGAAATCTCGAAAGTAGGTTTTGCTTTAGTAGCTTATGCTGGGGATGCTAAAGCTGATTTATTTGATGCATTAAAGCAAGCACGTCAAGGTAATTTTAAAAAAGCACGAGAACTCGTTGAAGATGCAAATGAAAATATTAATGAGGCACATAATCAGCAAACTAGTTTATTAACTCAAGAAGCGGGGGGTGCAGAATTAGATGTGACTTTTATTATGGTTCATGGACAGGACACATTGATGACCACGATGATGTTAAAAGATGAAATTGATTATATCATCAATCAATATGAACGTATTACAGCACTAGAAAAAAAAGTAGAAAGAGGAGGGCTATAAAAATGACTTTATTAAACCATGTGAAAGCACTACCGGAAAACTTTGTTTGGGGAGGGGCTACTGCAGCTTATCAAGTCGAAGGTAGTACAGAAGTAGATGGAAAAGGGAAAACGATGTGGGACGATTATTTAAAAAAACAAGGACGTTTTTCACCAAATCCTGCAAGTGACTTTTACAATCGTTATGCTGAAGATATCAACTTATCTAAAGAGCATGGCTTAAATGCTATACGTGTTTCTATTGCGTGGACTAGAATTTTCCCAGATGGTTATGGAGAACCCCTTAAAACAGGTATTGATTACTATCACGATCTTTTTAAAACCTGTTTAGATAACGGTATAGAACCATATGTAACATTACATCATTTTGATAGTCCTAAGAAGTTGTTTGACCAAGGAGAATGGTTGAACCGTCAAAATATTGATTATTTTGTCGATTATGCTCGTTTCTGCTTTGAAGAATTTAATGAAGTTACTAATTGGTTTACAATCAATGAGCCGGTGCCATTAGCGTATTCTCAATTCATTCAAGGTAATTTTCCACCTAATCATCATTTTGATGTGACAAGAGGTATTCAAGCACAACATAACGAAATGCTTGCTCATGCTCGAGTAGTTAATTTGTATAAAAATGAATTGGAAAAAGAAGGTAACATTGGTGTGATACATAATTTGACGCCAGTTTACCCTATTACCGATACTCCCAAAAACCGCCATGCAGCGAAATTAAAAGATGCTTTCATGAATAAGTTTGTTTTGGATGCTACTTTTCTAGGATATTATTCTGAAGATACGATGAATTCGATCAATGAAATCTTACAGCTTAATGGCGCATCATTAAAGGTTGAAGATGGTGATTTTTCTATTATGAAACAAGCTGCATCTCAAAACGATTATTTTGGTATCAATTATTACCAAAATGAATTTATTCAAAGTTATGAAGGCGAAAGTACTAGTCATTTTAATGGTACTGGAGAAAGGGGAACTTCTACCTTTAAATTCAAAGGAGTAGGAGAATCTGTTAAAAAAGAAGGTGTTCCGCAAACTGATTGGGATTGGAATATTTACCCTGAAGGACTATATGACATTTTGAAACGTGTATCGCATGACTATAAAAATTGTAAAACGATCTATATTACAGAGAATGGTATGGGATATAAAGATGAAACACCTACACGAGAAGACGAAGTTATTGATGACACCCCACGTATTGACTATATTGATCAACATTTAGAGGCATTACTGAAAGCTCGGTCAGAAGGAGTAGACGTGCAAGGATATTTTGTATGGTCTTTACAAGATCAATTTTCTTGGGCTAATGGTTATAACAAACGTTACGGATTATTCTATGTTGATTTTGAGACACAAAAACGTTATATCAAAAAAAGTGCGCTATGGTTTAAAGAATTAGCAAAAACAATGGAGAAATAATAAAGTTATAGCCTTTTCGGAGAGAAAAGTTTATCCGAAAGGCTATTAGATAGGGGGTTTTTTATTGAATAAGATTATCAAATTACTTGAAAAAAATCAGGGAACATTCGAAAAAATATCGCAAAATATCTATTTGCAAGCAATTAAAGACGGCTTTCTTAATGCAATGCCAGTTATTTTATTTTCCAGTATCTTTTTACTTTTAGCTAATGTTCCCGAAGTTATCGCAACAGGTTTAGGAATTGATTTTGCTTTACCAGAAACATTAACAGAATGGTTTAATAAAATTTATGAGTATACCATGGGTATTGTAGGCTTGATGGTAGCTGGAACTACTGCTAAAAATTTAGCAGTTTCGATGAACCGAAGAATGCCCGACGGAAAGGTTATTGGGGAAACTTCCGTAATGTTAGCTTCCCTATCTGGGTTCTTACTATTGGCTGTTTCTAAAACCAGTGAAGGAAACTTCGAAGCTGTTAATATGGATACTCATGGCTTGTTATCTGCTTTTGTATCCGCTTTTTTAACAGTGAACATGTTTAAGTTTTGTATCACTCATGATATTACAATTCGTTTGCCAAAAGAAGTGCCAGGAACGATATCACAAAATTTTCGTGATATATTTGCTTTTTCATTTTCCGTATTAGGTTGTGCATTAATTGATATTATTGCAAGAGTAGCTTTCAAAGTACCTTTTGCTGATATTTTAACACAAGTGTTCGCGCCATTGTTTGGTGGGGTGGAATCTTACCTAGGAATGAGTATTGTTTGGTTGTTGATTCCAATGTTTTGGTTTGTTGGCGTTCATGGACCAAGTGTTGTTAAGCCGGCCATTACTGCTGCTTTAATAGGAAATACTTCAGAAAATTTGGAACTATTTCAATCAGGCGAGTTTCCTCATCATGCTTTAACAGAAAATTTTGGTAATTTTGTTGGCGAATTAGGTGGAACAGGTGCAACTTTAGTTGTTCCTTTCATCTTTATGTTTGCTATGCATTCTAAACAATTAAAGGCTGTGGGTAAAGCTTCTTTTATACCCGTCTTATTTTCCGTGAATGAACCTTTATTGTTTGCAGCGCCTATTATTTTAAATCCCTATTTTTTCATACCGTTTTTAATAGCGCCAGTAGTTAATGTTGTTATTGGTAAATTATTTATTGATGTTTTAAGTATGAATGGAATTATGTATGTTCTACCATGGGCTTCACCAGGACCATTAGGATTATTTTTAGGGACGAATTTTGATTGGTTATCACTTGTTCTGAGTGTGGTTTTGATTATTGTAGATATTCTGATTTACTATCCATTCTGTCGTGCTTATGATAGAACTCTTATTCAAGAAGAAACTGAGAAGACAGGGGAAATTGAAGAAAACTATTATAACGAAGAATCTGAAATGGTTGTAGCAGAAAATAATGAAAATATAGCCACAGAAAAGGTAATTGATACAAATAAAGGAAATCGAATTTTAGTTATTTGTGCAGGCTCTGGAACGAGTGAACAATTAGCTGGCGCGCTCAATGAAGCTGCTGAAAAAGATGATATACCAATTACAGCTAAAGGAGCAGCTTATGGTTCTCATTATGATTTATTACCTAATTATGACGCAGTTATTTTAGCTCCGCAAGTGAAAATGTATCGTGATGATATACAAGAAGATGCAGATAAATATGGTGTTAAAGTTATTATTGCTAGAGGTAAAGAATATGTACAAATGACACAAGCTCCACAAGAAGCGTTGAATTTTGTCTTAAAAAGTTTAAACGAGTGACAAAAGAAAAATGATTAAAATATAGCTTGAATTTTATTAATAAGGATTACCAAGATAATACCACGGTAATGTCTAAGCGATGGACAGAGATACAAAAAGAGCTTATTGCCTAAACTCTAAGCATAGCAACTGTAGACCTAGATTCGTAAAAAAATATTTATTAACTAGGGAACTGCCTATGTAACTACAATTTAACTTTTTGATAGTTGTTAAAATGATAAAATTAACCTGAATGATTTATAAAAATTTGTGGATAACGCATTCGACCGCTCAACGAGGTGACTTTGATGTTATTTTCCCTTTTTATTGCCACTTTTTAATAAAGAATAGGAAGGGACGATCGAACGACGCTAAAAAAAGATAAAATTCTTCCTAGAAAATGAAAACCAAGCCTTTTTTATCAAGAGGAGAAGGGTAAAAGTAAACTAGAGATTCAATCGCTGAATTCGTGTAAGGACTTCCCAAAACAACGTGTTGTAAACATTCGTACTTGATAAGTGAATTTGCACTTGACGCGCGTGTTCTGTGACTTTTCCAGCAATATGAAATAGTTGAAAACGGATCGTGTCAATCACCGTCGTCTTTTTCTCTTGCGGAAAAGTCAGCTGTTTCATCAAGTGGATGATATTATAGGCGATAAAACTTAGGGCTAAGCGAGCCTTATTCGCTAAAAAGGAAGGACTATCCGTTTTATCAGCGAAAAATCCGGTCTTCATTTCTTTGATGAAGTTTTCCATATTCCCACGTTTTTGATAGAGCTGAAAAATGGTTTGGGGCGAAAGATGAGCGAAATCGGACACCACAAATTGAAATTCGGAAAAAAGTAAAGTTTCGGCTTTTCGGGTAGCCTTGATGGCTACTGTCCGAGATCGGTCCCAAGAATCTGCTTGATAAGCCATCTTAAAATATTGATGTTCGGTCTTTGTGTAGTCCGTACCGTTGGTATATTGGACAAGATGTTGCGCATAATGAATCAACCGTACGTTATTTTTCAATTTAATCACATAATGGGCGCCTCGACACTCACATTGTTTATAAATTTCCGGTTTGGCAAAGCCACTATCCCCGCGTACAAGCATTGTGGGATCACTCGAACGTTGTTGGTAATGCGCCAACATTTCTACGAGATAATCTTCGGCGTGGGTGGAGGTATAAGATTTGCCATGACGATGGCGAACATCTAATGCCAATCCGGTTAAACCTTCAAATGCCACAAATGGATGATACCCATTGAGGCCATAGTGGTAAATATATTCCCCTGCTTCTTGCTTTCCGTAAGTGGGACAACAGGTGGAATCCAGATCAAGCACGAGTTGTTGGCTGTTTTGCTGGTCCATGCCTAAATCGCCAAGTTTTTTCGCCACTTGTAATAGTTGATTAACATTTTCTTCTGTCAAGGTATGAAGCAAAGTAGACATCATAAATTGCGAACTGAGTCGCTCTTGTTTCAATGCTTCCTTAAAAAGGCGATCATATTGTAAGGTATTGGCGTCTCGGTCTCGAGAATAACCAGCGATCAATTGATATAGCCATTGTTTTACGACATCCAGCCATTCATGTTGGGCGAAGGCACGATACTCTGGAATATGAACGTATTGCGCTAACAGGGAATCAAAACGAATTTGATTTAGAAACTCCGAAAGTAAGACGAGCCCCGCGTCATTGGTTAAGGTGCCACCATCATTGGCGATCGAGATGGCTTTTTGCTCATTGAATGTAAGAGAATTTTGTTGTAAAGTGAAAGACATAAGAACGCACTCCTTATTGTTATGTTTTGTCGACTTTACAATAACACGAAGTGCGTTCTTTTTGTACACCCAGAAGGTGAAGCAACTAAACTTTTAGAAAAATGAGCATACCAAGGATTGATTCATCCTTGGAAAAATTTATAAATCATTCAGGATTAATAATGAGCTTTAACAAAACATAATCTTATCCATATACAATTTTCTAGTTTGATTAAAAAGCAACAGGCATGTCATTTTGCTGCCTGTTGCTTTTTAGTTTTCTATCTGTTCATTTGTTTGTTTTTGCCAAATTTCATTAAAATAATTTTCCACTTCTATAGCATGAGCTTCGTCTGCAACAATCAAAACAACAGTATCAAAACCAGCAAGGGAGCATTTTACTTCAGGTAAATGTATCTCATCAATCATCGACGCTAATAAGGAAGCATTATCAGGAAGGGTATGGACAATTGTTAGGAATTGAACGTGTTCGATCTTAGTAACGATATCATTAAATATACTAATTAATTTCTCCGTTTCTCCTTGTTTTTGTAAGGAAGAAGTATCATATAGTACAAATTTAGGTTTTCCCTTCTCATCAATTGTTTTAATTATTTTTAAGTCACGTATATCTCTAGAAATAGTTGCCTGTGCAATAGTTATATCTTTTTTTTGTAGTCGCTGTAATAACTCTTCTTGAGTCCGAATTGTATTTTGACTAATTATTTGTTTAATTAAACTTTGCCGTTCATTTTTATGCAATTTTTTCACCTCTTAATGTATCTTAATTCATATTAATTATATCAAAAATAAAACTAAAGGACTACTTAATAATATTTTTATTAAGAAACGTGAAATAAATATTGTTGAAAGTATTCATTCACCATGCGAGCGTCCTCTTCATTTTTAGAAAGTATTAAAATGGTATCATCACCAGCAATACAGCCAACAATTTTGCTATTAACTTCTACACGAACTTTATCGATTAAAACACCAATCGCGTTACCATTGCCAGGAAGGACTGTTAGTAGGTTGGTAAACTCTATTTGAGTTAAAGAGACTCCAGTTTCCATAATAATATCGCTCAGACGTTCTTCTTCTGACTTCTTTTTTGTTCCTAAAACAGAATTGTTTAATATACGATAATATGATTTTCCACTATTATCTTCTACTTTTGTAATATTTAATTCCCGTATATCGCGAGAGATGGTTGCTTGTGTAGTAAGAGCCTTTTCTTTTTCAAGTAGACTTAATAATTCGTTTTGAGTAGAAACTTCATTTTCAGTAACAATTTTTTTTATGATAGCTTGACGTTGTGTACGGTTCATTTGTTCACCACCTTCACTTAACTAATTTTAGACCTTCTATTATTATTATTATAACAAGTACTACACATTTTTTCCTTATAAAATGTAGTTAAATGAGCTAGTGGGAAACGATTGTGTTAAGGTGAATAAGCGTTTCAAATTAAAGAATAAAAAAAATTATGTATAAAATGAAAAATTAATGATAAATATACAGCAAAAATTTGCATTTTAAAAAGAAAGCGCATTCTATTTCGTTGAAAATATACTAATAATTGAATAACGTTGTATAATTTCCTTTTTATTTGCTGAATATTTCACAATTGGTGATTGGATAATTTATTATCCTTATGTTGTAAGTTAAATAAAGAGGAGGACTTAAGTTATGAGTAAGCCAATTAATGTTTTTTCAGAAATTGGAAAGCTTAAAACGGTTATGTTACACAGACCTGGGAAAGAACTGGAAAATTTAATGCCTGATTATTTGGAAAGACTACTATTTGATGATATTCCATTTTTAGAACAGGCTCAAAAGGAGCATGACCATTTTGCAGGCATGCTTCGTGATAAAGGAGTAGAAGTTGTTTATTTGGAAGATTTGGCAGCGGAGTCATTGATTAGTGAAGAAGTTCGTATACAATTCATTGATCAATACTTAGATGAAGCAGGTATTCGTAGTCATGCGGTAAGAGAAAAAGTAAGAGAAATGCTGATTGCAATTGAAGATAATCGTGAGTTGATTGATAAAACGGTTGCCGGGATTCAAAAGGTTGAAATGCCAGAATACCAAATTGAAGGTTTAGCTGACATGATAGAAAGCGCTTATCCATTTATAATTGATCCAATGCCGAATCTATATTTTACTCGAGATAATTTTGCTACAATGGGTAACGGGGTCTCTTTAAACCATATGTATTCGGTAACAAGACAAAGAGAAGCTATCTATGGGCAGTATATTTTTGAATACCATCCACGTTTTGCAGGCAATGAAGTCCCTAAAGTTTATGATCGTAATGATACAACTCGTATTGAAGGTGGTGATGAATTAGTACTTTCTAAAGACGTTTTAGCCGTAGGAATTTCTCAACGGACAGAAGCTACTTCTATTGAAAAACTAGCAAAAAATATTTTTAAACAAGAATTAGGTTTCAATTGCGTTTTAGCCTTTAATATTGGTGAATATCGTAAATTCATGCACTTAGATACTGTCTTTACGATGATAGATTATGATAAATTTACAATTCATCCAGAAATTGAAGGTGAGTTAGAAGTTTATTCAATTACACCAAAAGCAGATGGCGAATTAAATATTGTGCGAGAAGAGGACACATTGGAACACATTTTAGCAAAATATTTAAACCGTGATTCTGTACAATTAATTCGTTGTGGTGATGGCAATGTTACTGCTGCTGCAAGAGAGCAATGGAATGATGGTTCAAACACTTTAACAATTGCTCCAGGGGAAGTGGTTGTATATGACCGTAATACGGTAACTAACAAAGCGTTAGAAAAAGCAGGGGTAAAATTAAATTATATTCCTGGTAGTGAACTAGTGCGTGGACGTGGCGGTCCTCGTTGTATGAGTATGCCTTTATATCGTGAAGACCTTACAAAATAAAGAACAGGAGAGTTTATAATGACATCAGTATTTCAAGGACGTAGCTTATTAGCTGAAAAAGATTTTACTCGTGGAGAATTAGAGTACCTTATTGATCTTAGTTTGCATTTAAAAGATTTGAAGAAACGTGGCGTACCGCATCATTATTTAGAAGGAAAAAACATTGCGTTACTATTCGAAAAAAATTCAACAAGGACACGTTCTGCATTTACAACTGCAGCTATTGATTTAGGGGCTCATCCAGAATTTTTAGGTGCAAATGATATTCAATTAGGAAAGAAAGAATCTGTTGAAGATACTGCAATTGTATTAGGTAGCATGTTTGATGGTATTGAATTTCGTGGTTTTAGTCAGGACACAGTCGAAGAGTTAGCACAACATTCTGGTGTTCCCGTGTGGAATGGATTAACTGATCAATGGCATCCTACTCAAATGATCGCTGATTTTATGACTGTTAAAGAAGCTTTTGGACAATTAGAAGGTATTACTCTTGTCTATGTTGGTGACGGACGTAATAATATGGCAAATAGTCTTTTAGTAACAGGGGCAATTTTAGGAGTAAACGTACGAATCTGTTCACCTAAAGAACTTTCACCTACACAAGAGGTAGTAAATTATGCCGAAAAATTTGCTAAAGAATCGGGCGCACAATTGATGGTTACTGATGATGTAGCAAAAGGTGTTAAAGATGCAAATGTTTTATATACTGACGTTTGGGTTTCTATGGGTGAAGAAGACAAATTTGAAGAACGAGTTAATTTATTGAAACCTTATCAAATTAATATGGATATGATCCAAAAAACAGGTAACCAAGATAATAATTTAATCCTTCTCCATTGCTTACCTGCTTTTCATGATACTAAAACACAATATGGAAAAATGGTTTCTGAGGATTATGGAATTGATGAAATGGAAATTACTGATGAAGCATTTAGAAGTAAATATGCACGACAATTTGAAGAAGCAGAAAACAGAATGCATTCAATTAAAGCTATCATGGCTGCAACGTTAGGTAATTTATTTATCCCTCGTGTGTAAATAAGCAAACGTTTTACTGTTTTAAATTTAAAAGTAAAAAATAGTTTGTGGTTATTATATAGTTTAATTAATGTTAACTGCAGACTATTTTTTACTAATAATTTTTATTTATTAAAGGAAAGGAAGGACATAATAATTATGGGTAAAAAAGTTGTCGTAGCTTTAGGAGGAAATGCGATTCTTTCAGATGATGCCAGCGCGAAAGCGCAACAAGAAGCGTTGGTTCAAACTTCTAAATATTTAGTTCAATTAGTCCAAGCTGGTAATGATTTGATTATTTCACATGGAAATGGACCACAAGTAGGTAACTTATTATTACAACAACAAGCTGCTAATAGTGAAAAAAATCCAGCTATGCCGTTAGATACTTGTGTAGCTATGACACAAGGTAGCATTGGTTATTGGTTGTCAAATGCTATGAGTAACGAACTAGCTAAGAAAGAGATTGATAAACAGGTTGCTACCGTGTTAACACAAGTTGTTGTTGATGAGAATGACCCCGCTTTTAAAAATCCGTCA
The DNA here is from genome assembly GCF_001712815.1 of Tetragenococcus halophilus. Taxonomy (NCBI): domain Bacteria; kingdom Bacillati; phylum Bacillota; class Bacilli; order Lactobacillales; family Enterococcaceae; genus Tetragenococcus; species Tetragenococcus halophilus. The sequence goes on along the minus strand of NZ_CP012047.1, from coordinate 2,327,265 downwards.
AAACCAGTAGGCCCATTTTTAACTAAAGAAGAAGCAGATGAGGAAATGAAATCTGGAGCAACTTTTAAAGAAGATGCAGGCCGAGGTTGGCGTAAAGTTGTACCTAGCCCTAAACCCACTGATATCCATGAAGCAAGTACAATTAATAAGCTAGTAAATAGTGATGTTGTTACGATTTCATGTGGTGGTGGTGGCATCCCAGTTGTAGGAAAATCTTTACAAGGCGTAGAAGCTGTTATTGATAAGGATTTTGCTTCAGAAAAACTAGCTGATTTAGTTCAAGCTGATACTTTTATCATTCTAACAGGTGTAGATAATGTATATATAAATTATGGCAAAGAAAATGAGAAAAAATTAGAACAAGTAACAGTTGCAGAATTAGAAGAATATAAAGAACAAGGTCATTTTGCACCAGGTAGTATGTTACCTAAAATTGAAGCTGCTATCTCGTTTGCGAATAATAACCCGGAAAAACAAGCGATAATTACATCTTTAGAAAATTTAGGTAAAATGGAACAAAATGAGACTATCGGTACCGTTATAACTAAATAAAAGCTTTTTAGGAGAGTTAAAATGGAGATAGAAGAAGTGATTACGAGATATAATAAATACTTTCAATATTTTTCTGATCAAGAAATTAATTTGATTCAGCGTAATAGTTTAGTGAGAAATTACCGGAAAAGGCAAGTATTGTATAGTCCAGGAGATAGCAGGTCTCATCTTTATCTTTTGAACTCAGGTACAATTAGAATTGAAAAATCCGACATCAACGGGGAATTCATGTATTTACAGTTCATACCTAGCGATGAACTGTTTCCCTTAATTGGATTGTTTTATGATGAGACTTATACCTTTTCAGCAATCGCGCAAACGGATATTGAAGTCGTTATTATACCAGTAAAATTCTTTGAGCAACTTCTTAGTAATAATGCGAAACAATTAGTCAAATATTTACAGATACAATCTGAGGCCTTAAAAACTAAAAATATGAAAATTCAAAAGGGCATAATAAGTAATACTTATGATCGTGTTATTACTTCTCTTGCAATTTTATTTAGTGATTTAGCAGAACGGAATCAACGGACCGGAGAAATAGAACTTGCCTCTCCGGTAACGATTACGGATATTTCGACAATGAGTGGTACAACTCGGGAGACCACTAGTAGCATAATTAAACAGCTCGTTCAATCAAAACTGATTCGCTATAATCATAAACGGTTGATTTTCTTAGACAGTACTTTTTTTGTTGAACGACTAACAAACTAAAAAGAAAGAAGGTCGGACACAGTCTCTAACTGTGAAAAATAAAATGGCAAAAAAAAAGAAAAGAAAAGAATTATCGTCATTTAGTATTTTATTTATTATTCTTATTGCTTTAGGTATACTAACAATAATACTAAATGGTCAGACATTTTCTCCGCAGACGGTCGATGGCGAGACGGTTAATCAAGTAGTTGGCGCTAAAATATCAGATATTGTGATGGCTCCATTTAATGGTTTCCGTGATGCAATTGAAATTAGTGTGTTTATTTTAGTGCTAGGTGGTTTTTTGAATATTGTTACTCAATCAGGCGCACTTGAATCTGGCATACAAACGGTGGTAAAAAAGTTAAAGGGAAATGAATTAATTATAATTCCCATTTTAATGGTATTATTTTCAATTGGTGGATCTACTTATGGTATGGCTGAAGAAACAATTCCTTTCTATAGCTTATTAACTGCTACGCTAGTAGCAGCAGGTTTTGACACAATTGTTGCTGTAGGTACTGTGTTACTCGGTTCTGGCTCAGGGGTAATTGGTTCAACTGTTAATCCATTTTCAACAGGCGTAGCAATGGATGCTTTGAGGGGAATCGGTATTCAGCCTAACACAGGGGTCATTTTATTAATAGGATTTATGCTTTGGGCTGTTTCTACTGCTTACTCTATTTTTATTGTGATGCGTTACGCTAAAAAAGTAAAAGAAGACAAGGGTTCAACAATTCTTTCACTGCAAGAACAAGAGGATATGAAAGAAAACTTCGGGCAAGAAGATAAAAAAGATTTGTCTTTTACGAAACGTCATAAAATTATTTTATCTATCTTTGCATTTTGTTTTCTAGTTATGATTGTATCATTGATTCCTTGGGGAGATTTTGGGGTTACGATTTTTGATGGATGGACTTCCTTTTTAACAGGAGAAAGTTTCGGCGATTGGTATTTTGGAGATTTAGCAATGTGGTTCTTCATTATTGGTCTAATTTGTGCAATTGTTGGAAGATTCTCTGAGAAGGAAACAGTAGATTCTTTTGTTGAAGGTAGTAAAGATATGTTATCTGTTGTTTTAATTATCGTAGTAGCGCGTGGTGCTTCAGTATTAATGTCTACTACCTATTTAGATCTATTTATTTTGGATAAAGCTGCAGGGTTATTACAAGATTTCTCTCCAATTTTATTCGTAATTGGTGCTTATGTATTGTATTTAGGTCTATCTTTCATAATCCCTTCTACTTCAGGTTTGGCCTATGTTTCTATTCCTGTTATGGGTGGATTAGCAAATAACATAGGTTTAAGTCCAGATGTGATGGTTATGATTTTTGCCTCTGGTTGTGGTTTAATTAACCTAATTACGCCTACTTCGGGTGTTGTAATGGGTGGATTGGAAGTATCAAAAGTAAATTACTCTACTTGGATAAAATTTATGCGTAAACCAATAATTGTTTTAGGTGTTTTGAACTTACTTATTTTGATTATTTCAATGCTAGTAGCTAGTTGATTATTAAAAAAACTTGGGTGTTCAAATAAAGGTACCCAAGTTTTTTTAATTTAGTACTTTATTGCAGTGACGCAATTGAGAATAAATTTTTAATGATTATATTAACAAAATCAGCCAGTACTTTCGTAAAAAAGTTGCTGGTTTTTTTGTAATAAAAGGTTTTAGATAATCTATATTAGTTTATAACTTGCTACTCTAACTTTCTTTTACTAATGTAGATGAGTTTTCTAATTAGCAAGAATAAAACAGTTCTATTCGTAATTTCTTTTATAACCTTGCCGAACAAAGTCCCAATCGAATGAAACATTTGAGCTCACTATTTTCAATAAGTTCAATAATTGCTTTTGTTCTTTTAAGGAAAGATTAGCTAATGCTTGTTTACTTGAATATTTCTCTTCTCGTTGCAGATAATCATGTAATTTTTCTCCCTTTTGTGTGACAAAAAGGCATCGAATTTTTTTATTTGTTGAATCAGCTTTTTTTAAAATCAGCTGCTCCTGTTCAAGATGTTTTACTGTTTTAGCTACAGCTGTGCGATCATTTTTGACTAACTTGGCTAAGTTATCATTGATAATACCTGGGTTTTCATAAATTCTACTTAGATAAAGGTATTGCCCTTTATTCAAATGGATATCTTTAAATTCAACATTACTAATATAGTCTAAGGCGCGTGCGATGTTTCCTATTTCTCGTAAAATTTGAGACAATGATTTCACTCCTTGGGATAAATGTAGTATTTATTTTTAAATAAACCGATAATAGTAAGCAAATCTTTTGCTAAAATAACCATTGTTTGGTCTGGTCTACCTGGAGCAAAACTAATTTCTCCTGGTTAAATAACTCTTCGTCAACAATGATCGTGATGTTTGAATCATAGCCTAGCGGGGAAACAGCGCCAGCTCTTTGTCCAGTTGTCTGTTCCATTTCATTTTTTGCAACAATTTTTAATCGTTTTCCTGTTAATTGGTGAATTTTTTTAAAATCCGCTTTTTTTGTTGTGAAAGTGAAAAAGATATAATATTTGTCATAGGAATCTTTTAAAAATAAGCTTTTTGTTTCAGTACCTGAGAAACCCTTTTTTGCTTTAACAACTAAGGCATCCTCGTTACTGAAGATTTCTTGGTGTTGATATAATTCGTAATACAACCCTTGTTTATTTAATGTAGTTACCAAATTTAGCATTGAAATTCCACCTCTTTTTACTACAGTACAATAATAATGTTGAATATTCAACATTATTATTGTACGATTAATGAAAAATATGACAAAGGAGTTAACTTAATATGAAGCAAAAATTTATTGTGAGAGATTCATTCTGGGAGCTTTTCCCAGAAACAGAAATTGCCGTTTTATTAGCAGATGACGTGAGTAATCGTTCATACGAAAATATGCCTAAAGATCTTTTAAAACAAGCAAATTCACGTGCAATAAAATGGGTAGAAGAAGATCCTATCAGTGCAAATCCGGTTATCAAAGATTGGCGAACGGCTTATCAAAGATTTAAAACTAAAAAAGGCGCACGTTGTGCTGTTGAAAATTTGTTGAAGCGTGCTAAGCAACAAAATGGTGTCAAATCAATTAATCCTGTAGTAGATATCTATAATTCCGTTTCCTTAGAGTGGGCTTTTCCTGTTGCTGGAGAAGATAGAGATTTTCTTAAAGGAGATCTTGAACTAACGATTGCACAAGGAGGAGAAATATTTGTTCCAATTAGTGAAGAAAGGACAGAAGAAGCACTTACAGGAGAAGTAGTGTATAAAGATTCTGAGTCTATTATTAGTCGTTGTTGGGCTTGGCGAGATAGTGCTCGCGTACAAGTTACAGAAGATACTACAAATTTAGTTTTTTATATGGAAAATCACTAGTGGTGCATGAAACATTTTAAATTCACTCATTATGTTTCACACTATTTCCATCCATAAAAAAATCCTTTATACTGGTCTTGGATGACTTATCCAAGACCAATACAAAGGACAAACACATGGATAAGTATAAAACAATTTCAGCTTTTAATAAATGGCTTTCGAACATAAATTTCAAAAATTTACCTTTTTCTATTCGTGAGAAAATTTCGCAAGCCGACAAGTATCATAAAAAGTTTGATTTTGAACACTTTTTGAAAGTGTTTCTCTATGGCATCGACAATGAGTGCGAAAGTTTACGTGAAATAGATACAGCGTTTGTTTCGCCTGATCTACAACAGACCATGGCGTTAGATTCGATTAGTCATTCGCAGCTTTCCCGTGAGCTCGCCCAGATGGATGACGAAATTTTGTGGGCGATCTTCGCCCAATTACTGGAGAAAGTACGGTCAAAAATACCGGTGACCAAACGAAACGCACTCTATCTCGTGGATTCTTCCACCTTTCCGTTAAATACCACTCGGTACCCTTGGGCGGACTTTCGCTCAACCAAAGCGGGGATCAAACTGCACTTAAAACTCTGTTTTATGGATAAAGAACACTTGTATCCGGATCAGTTTGAAGTCACGAATGCGGTAGAACATGATGACAATCACTTAGAAGTTTTTGTCAATCAACCGGAAGCGACCTATATCTTTGATCGTGGCTATATTGATTACGAGCGACTGGACGAGATGGAAGCTGACGGCTACTTTTTCGTCACAAGAGTGAAGAAAAACGCCAAAGTTCATGTCCTAGAAACTTATGAACCTTCTCAGAGTAAAAACATTTTGCGTGACCAAATGGTAGTGTTAGGCACTCAGGTTTATTTCACTTCCCCGTTTCGCTTGGTCACGATTCAGGATGAAAAAGGAAAACAATTACGCTTTGTCACCAACCGTTTTGATGTGACCGCCCAAGAAGTGGCCGACATGTACAAAGCGAGATGGCAAATTGAACTATTTTTTAAGCATATCAAGCAACATATGACGATTAAAAAGCTATTTTCACACAGTGAAAAAGGGGTAAGCAATCAAATCATTCTCGCCATGATTGCCAGTCTATTGACGTATTTACTCAAAGTAGAGACAGGAAGTAAGAAATCCCCGTTCCAAATCAAGCGCCTATTAAAACATCTGCTTTTTCAACCTTTTGAAGAATTGTGGGTATTACTCGTTCCTACGTGACGAAATAGCATTTGTCGTCGTTGCAACAGTATTCAGATAAATAATGAAAAAATTTTTTCTGGAAAAGTCATCCCTTGCGTAAGCATTTGATTTTTTTGTCATTTTTTAGAAAAAGTTAAAATCTGAATATTCTGATTATATTAATGCACCACTAGTGATGGAAAATATAAACCCTGAACGTAAAGCTGAACACAAACAGGCCATTCAGTTATTACAAAGTAGGCTAAAGCAATACCTATCCATTGAAACCACTTTTGGTCTAATCACAAAACAACAACCAGAGATAACGCTTTGATTTTACTTAGAAAGAGAGTGTGTAGTTTGCAGACAAAGATAAAAAAGTTTTCTGAATTAACTCTTCATCAATACCATTACTTAATGGCAAACCGAGTGGCTGTGTTTGTAGTGGAGCAAGCTTGTCCGTATCAAGAAATTGATGCTATTGATATGCAAGCCTATCATTTTTGGTTAGAGGATGAACAAGCTAACTTACTTGCTTATGCTCGTGTTTATTCTGAAGAACATTTGGTTCATTTCGGTCGAGTACTTGTTAAAAAGAAAGAACGTGGGAAGGGTCTAGGCAAAGAGTTGGTGCGACAAATAATTGAATGGATCCAAGTTTATTTTCCCGGGGGAAAAATGCATATTGAGGCACAAACTTATTTATATAATTTTTATACTTCGTTTGGGTTTGAAGCAGTATCGGAAGAATACTTAGAAGATGGTATTCCTCATATTAATATGGAAAAAAATGATTATGCGACTTCTTAATAGAAAAGGTTGTTAAAGAAGTCATACTGGTAAAAGATAAGAAAGTTTGTTATAATCTTCCTAAATATTATAAAAAATTAGAGATCAAGAGATTATCTTTTCAAAGTTCTTATAAGCGAGTTCGGAAATGGTGGAAGCCGAATGGATATGAAAAGGGAAACGCACTTGTGAAATTTTGCTTAGCAAACGGAGTCTGCCGTTACCAGATAGAGTTGGTTTGAAAACAAACAATAAGAGTGGTACCGCGGGAAATCTCGTCTCTAGCGTTTAAAATGCTAGAGGCTTTTTTTGTGGAAAATAATAAAGAAATTTGGAGGATATAAATGAATAATAAAGAAGTTGTAGCAAAAATAATCTTTGATGTCGTACACGATGATTTAACACTTGATCAAGTAGAGTATCTACTAGAAAACCCTAAGTCAGCAGCACATGGTGATGTGGCTTTTCCTACGTTTTCTTTGGCTAAGATTTATCGTAAGGCCCCGCAACAAATCGCCAGTGAATTAGCTGAACAAATTGACGATACTGCTTTTGAAAAGGTGGAAGTTGTAGGCCCTTATATAAACTTTTTCATGGATAAGAAAAAAGTTTCTCATGATGTATTAACAACAGTGATCGAACAAGGCGAACATTATGGTGATTTTAATATAGGCAATGACGATAATGTGCCTATTGATATGTCTTCACCTAACATTGCCAAACCTATTTCTATGGGGCATCTTCGTTCAACGGTAATAGGAAATTCAATTGCACTTATTTTGCAAAAAGTTGGTTATCAGCCTGTTAAAATTAATCATTTAGGTGATTGGGGCACCCAATTTGGTAAGTTGATCGTAGCTTATAAAAAATGGGGAATAGAAGAAAAAGTACGTAATAACCCCATTGAGGAGTTATTGAATCTTTATGTTGAGTTTCATGAAAAAGCTGAAGAAGAACCGGCATTGGAAGAAGAAGGAAGAGCTGCTTTTAGGAAGTTAGAAAATGGCGATCAAGAAGCTGTTGATTTATGGAAATGGTTCCGCTCAGAATCGCTAAAAGAATTTGATAAGATATATGATATGTTAGGAATAACTTTCGACTCTTACAAAGGGGAAGCTTTTTATGAAGATAAGATGGATGAAATTGTTGAATTGTTGGAAGAAAAACATTTATTGAAAGAAGACCGAGGCGCTGAAATCGTTGATTTGTCTGCTTATGATCTTAACCCTGCTTTAATTAAAAAACGTGATGGCGGTACGCTTTATATTACGCGGGATATGGCAGCTGCTTTATATCGTAAGCGTACTTATGACTTTGCGAAGTCTTTATATGTGGTAGGAAATGAACAAAGTTATCATTTTAAACAATTAAAAGCAACATTAAAAGAAATGGGTTATGATTGGTCAGATGACATGATCCATATTCCATTTGGATTAATTACAAAAGATGGTAAGAAATTATCTACACGTAAAGGTAAAGTGGTTCTTTTAGAAGAAGTTTTAAATGATGCGATCCAGTCAGCACAAAATCAAATTGCTGAAAAAAATCCTTCTTTAGAAAATAAAGAAGAAATAGCCAAGCAAGTAGGTGTAGGGGCTGTTATTTTTCATGATTTAAAAAATGATCGTTTGAATACATTTGATTTTACTCTAGAAGAAGTAGTACGTTTTGAAGGTGAAACTGGGCCTTATGTACAATACACTTATGCTCGCGCAATGAGTATATTAAGAAAAGCAGGGTTTACCCCAGATAAGAATAAAAATTATGCTTTAGATGATGAAGGAAGCTGGGAGATTGTTAAATTTATTCAAGGTTATCCTGAGATGGTTTTAGAAGCGGCAGATAAATACGAGCCTTCTGTTGTAGCTAAACACGCAATTAGGTTGTCTCAAGCATTTAATAAATATTATGGGAATACTAGAATCTTAGCTGAAGACAAACAACAAGAAGCTCGCTTAGCTTTGGTATATGTGGTAACAGTCTTGTTAAAAGAGGACCTACATTTATTGGGATTGCAAGCTCCCGAGAGGATGTAAAAAATGATCATTAAATAAAAGTGTATTTAAACTTACATTTTGTAAACATTATTATTTAAAAGATAGCAAAAGCATTGAAGCGCTGAGTAGCTTCGATGCTTTTTTATATGCATCGAAATTTTTGGTGCGCTCGGCATGGGCGATAACTTGGTGGTGAAAGTCCACTACAGGCTTGGCAGTAGGAACTGTTAGCCAAAAGCAAGGGTGTCCACTGCGAAGTGGAATCTGAAGGAAGCTGGAGGCAAACACTCGCGCTGACGAACAGAAACCTCATAGGAAGGCTGGATTGGGACGGATGAGCTTGCCAAACAAAGCAAAGTCCAATACTGCCCGAACCCCATACAGTAAATGAGGCAGCGGCATGAGTGGAAGGTTATCACTCCTTACCCGAGGATATCTATCTAGCGACAGCTGTCGTAGTAATAACGAATAGATAGAAGTCAGCTGAGGTCATAGTAGGGAAAATGTACCGAAGGACCGAACAATATTCATACAAAGTATAGATTGGAGGTTAGAGGAAGCAAAGAAGACAGAAAACAACCATAAGGTTGGCAATCTACAGAGGGATAAGGTGGAACCTGAAAGCGTATGTAGATGTGTCGAGTTATCCTCTAGGAGAAATGAAAGAAATGTATCGTAAGTCTTCATCTTTGATGAAGTCCGTTGTAAGAAAAGAAAATCTTAAGACAGCCGCAACAAGGGTCCGACGTAATAAAGGAGCCGCTGGTGTCGATGGTATGGCTGTGGATGAAGTAGAAGACCACATTGAGAAGTTGTATGCGCCACTAAGGCAGAAATTGCTTCAAGGGACCTACCAGCCACAACCGGTCAAACAAGTCGAAATACCGAAACCCAATGGTGAAAAACGCCAATTGGGAATCCCATGTGCGCGTGATCGCGTAGTTCAACAAGCGATTCGACAAGTCATTGAGCCCATCATTGACCCATATTTTCTTCCACAAAGCCACGGATTTCGCCCGAATAAGGGAACACACACTGCTTTGAAGCAATGTGTCGCCTATTATGAGGAAGGCTATAAAGTGGTGGTCGATTGTGACTTGAAACAATGCTTTGACACACTAAATCATGACAAGCTCATGTATCACTTAGAGCAGTTTATTCAAGATAAGGCAATTCTCAAGGTTATTCGTAAGTTCTTGACGAGTGGTGTGATTAACCTGTCTAGCGAATACGTAGAAAGAAAGTCGGGTGCACCTCAAGGGGCGGTCTTATCGCCTCTTCTCTGTAATATTTACTTACATGAACTGGATAAAGAACTTGAGAAAAGAGGACACCAATTTGTTCGTTATGCCGATGACTTCGTCATCTATGTCAAGTCAAAACGTGCGGGCGAACGAGTGTTAAAAAGTGTGACCCGTTTCATTGAAAAAGATCTTAAACTCATTGTTAATCAAGACAAGAGTCAAGTGGGGGCACCAACGCGTTTAAAATTCTTGAGCTGTCTGATAATGAAAGTCAATGGCACCTGTCGTTTTATCCCTACCAAAGAAGCCAAGAAGAAATTCAAAGCCGAATTGAAACGTCGAACAAGCCGTAAGCGTGCGGGTGATTTTCGAACGATCATAGAGGAAATCAATCAAGTCACGCGTGGCTGGATAGGCTATTTCGGATTGGGATTTATTCGAGGTTTTATTCAAAAGGAAATTGAACCATGGTTACATCACCGCATCAGGCAGCTGATCCTCAAACGTTGGAAAGTTCCCAAAACGAAAATAACGAAGTTATTGTCTTATGGTTTAGATTTAAACGGCGCCAAGAAAATCGGATCCTCTAGAAAGAAATATTGGCGACTGTCCAAAACGTCTGAAGTTCATCGGACACTTACAAACGAAAGACTCCACCGATGGGGCTTAGTTTCACTAAGCGCCTTGGTAGAGTCTGCTTACGCAAGATATTGAACCGCCGTATACGGAACCGTACGTACGGTGGTGTGAGAGGTCGACTAGCCAATTAATGGCTAGTCACCTACTCGATTTCTTTTATTTCAAAAGCGTTAGCATGACTTGTGGAACATTTTTTGAAAAATAAAATAAGTATAAATAACGGGAGGTCTTTTATTTATGGGTAATATTTTACTTGCGCTTGTACCCGCAGTAATGTGGGGGATTCAACCCTTAATTTTACAAACAATCGGTGGAAAAACTTCAAATCAACAAATGGGAATGTCTCTAGGGGCATTGATCTTTTCTATTGGTGTTTTATTTTTCCATCAACCTGTGTGGTCATGGCATTTAATACTTGCTTCATTTGTCTGTGGGTTAGCCTGGGCCTTTGGTCAAATTACACAGATTGAAAGTTTCCATATTATCGGAGTGTCAGCTGCAATGCCAATTTCAACCGGCATGCAATTGATTGGAGTAACGTTATTCGGTATTTTTTACTTCCATGAATGGACAAGCACTATGGACTATGTATATGGGATCAGTGCTTTGATCGTTATTATTCTTGGTGTATTTTTTACCGCTTATAGAGAAAAAGGCGACAACAGTGGTAAACAAGGGGCTATGCAAAGAGGACTTTTTGTTTTAGTTTTATCAACGATTGGTCAAGTAACATACAATGTTATTCCACGTATGGCTGATCTTAACGGTTGGGATGTATTATTCCCGCAAGGAATCGGTATGGCAATCGGTGCAATGGCTTTTAGCTTCTTCTTTGATAAAAAACCAGAGCTTTTCAGCAAGAAGTCATTTCAAAATATTGCTGCAGGCGCCGCTTTTGCTATCGGAAATATTGGTATTTTACTTTCCAATAAAGTAAATGGTGTAGCAGTAGGATTTACCTTATCCCAAATGAACGTCATTGTTAACACTCTGGGTGGTCTTATACTCCTTAAAGAATCCAGGACTTCAAAAGAATTAAAATTAACGATTGGTGGCTTAATCTTGGTAGCTGCCGGTGGTATTTTGATTGGTTTAACGAAATAATAAAGTATAGCATTACTATGTCGGGATACAGCGTATTTTTGTATCCCGACTTTTTTAGTCTTCGGCAATGATTTGGCTACTATTTTTGCTAGAAGACTCATACTGTAATATTTTTTCATAAAAATAAGGTAACTCTGGATGAGTGGTTAATATTTGCTGATAATTTGGTAAAAGCTTTGTAAAACTTTGGGTCAGTCTTTTAGCGTCTTTTACAAAGAAAAAAGGATTATAGGTAAATAAGAAACTACCCGAATAAAGATCGCATAAACTATGTAAGCGATGGAGTTTCTGAGATAAAGAAATAAGCTTTAACTCATTTAATTCCGTATGAGCATGCAAAGCAAAATCTAAGCCGCTGGTCAATGAAGGCTTTAACCAAATATTTTCTATACCAGAGAATTGTTTCCATAGAAATAATAGACTAGTGTCGTTTATTTGAAATGGGATCGGGTAATACTTAGTTGTGGGTGTGAATACAGCTTTACTAAGGAGAAAGCCCTGACTATTTCGATATTGCTGTACTTCTTTATAACGTTCATATAACATTTGCTTATTGTGTGTAAAAGGTGGATCGTATAACAAAGATACTAATAAGGAAAAGTATCGAATCTGTAACTCGTTTCCCTTTAATGTAGGCGCAGATGTGAAAGAAACGGTTAAATCATAACCGGATAATAGCGGTTTCATTTTTTGCATACGTCGTTGCATAGTGGCTTTAGACAGATAAAATTCATTTTCTAACTTTTTGAATGTACAAAAAGGATTTTCTATTATTTTGACTAGTATTTGAAAAGAAAAACTTCGTGCTAACAATGAACTTAAAAAAAGATTAGCATCTTCTGGAGAATAGATTGCTGTGATTTTCGGCCCTTTTATATAAAAAGAAATCCCCATGGAAGCATTACTGTCGCTTTGTTGCCAAATAAAGATATAACGTTTCAAAGATTTTAAACTAAGTCCTAAATGAATCGTAATTTCTTTTAGCGGACAAGGATTTTTTATCTGTAAATACTGGAACACTCGGAATATAATCTTATCTTGTTTTTCTAATAAAATATCAAACATATCATCACCTCTGCACGAAGGTATCATAAAATTTAGATTGGAAAAAATTTCAAATTGGTAAAAAAGCAGTAATATTGCCGTGATCGAGTTGAAATAAACCATTTTTCTGTGGAAAACTATTTACTTTTATTCTTCTAAAGCTGGAAGTAACAAGCTTTATCCCTTAGTTTAGTTATCCACACATGTTGGTTTTTTCTACTTAAAAATGTAATTATATACATGTTTATGTATTTTGTGTGAATGTTTGCTTTTCTTTTTATTGAGGGTATTATGTGAATATAAGTAAAAATAGAAAGGGAAAAACGATGTTTAAGGGTTTTGTTTATTTTTTAGTCATTGTTTTGGCGAACACAGTAGGTGCTATCTCTGGTATGGGCGGTGGCGTAATCATTAAACCTGTGCTGGACTTTATTGCAGCAGATCCTGTAGGGGCTGTTTCCTTTTATTCTTCAGTTGCTGTATTTGTCATGTCTATTACTTCCACAGTGCGACAAGTTAGAGCTGGCGCTAGTGTTTCATGGCGTTTTGTCCTCTGGATTGCGGGTGGATCGATTTCGGGCGGCTTTCTTGGGAATCATACATTTGATTTTTTCCTCAATAGTTTTTCAAGCGGGACAGGTGTGCACCTGCTTCAAATTATTTTGACTATGATAACTTTACTCTTTGCGCTCTTTTATAATCATTTCAATTTTGGTAAATTCTATTTAAGGGGTAGAATTTGGTATTTGATTTGTGGCCTTATTTTAGGCTTTTTAGCTAGTTTATTGGGCATTGGGGGCGGTCCGATTAATGTGGCACTTTTGATCTTAATGTTTGGTGTGACGATCAAAGAGGCAACTGTTTATTCGATTTGTACGATTTTTTTCTCACAACTATCCAAGCTAGGGACGATTACTTTGACTACGGGTTTTGCTCTTTATGACTTATCTATACTTTTTTATGTTATTCCAGCGGCAATCATTGGTGGGTTTCTTGGTGCAAAGGTTAGTCGATTGATTTCGGCTAAACAAGTTTCTAGGGTTTTTGAAGCCGTGATTCTTATTGTTTTATTGATTAATTTGTATAATGGTTTTCGTCTTTTTCTATGAGAATATTTTTAGTGAAAAAATAAGCAGAATAATTGCATTTCGCGCAAAAAAGCATATGATTAAATTGAATAAACTTGTTGTCATACAAGAAATAAGCGAGTATACTGTATAAGGTTTTTTGCATTTATTTATAAAAGATATTAAGTAATGAAAGTATTGGAGGAGTAAAAATGGATATTGTTACATTGGCGCGGTTCCAATTTGCAATGACAACGATTTTTCACTATTTTTTTGTACCTTTTTCCATTGGAGTGGCTTTGCTCGTTGCAATTATGGAGACATTATATGTGACAAAAAAGGATGAAAGTTACAAAAAGATGGCAAAATTTTGGGGAAATATTTTCCTATTAAGTTTTGCTGTGGGTGTTGTAACGGGAATTATTCAAGAATTTCAGTTTGGCATGAACTGGTCAGATTATTCACGCTTTGTAGGGGATATATTTGGTGCGCCCCTAGCTGTAGAAGCATTATTGGCCTTTTTCTTAGAATCCACCTTTTTAGGTTTATGGATGTTCACCTGGCAAAGAGTAGGGCCAAAATTGCATGTCTCTTTCATGTGGTTAGTGACGCTAGGCTCAATTCTTTCGGCTTTTTGGATTTTGGTTGCCAACAGTTTTATGCAGCACCCTACCGGCTTTACCTTCCGTAACGGACGGGCAGAGATGAACGATTTTGGTGCATTGATCAAAAATCCACAAGTTTGGTATGAATTTTCTCATGTCATTTTAGCTGCCTTTTTGATGGGTGGTATTTTGATTGCCGGCATGTCTGCATTTCGCTTATTAAAACAACGTTCTTTGAGCGAATTAAGTACGGGTATTTTTAAAAAATCATTGCGTGTTGGTTTAGGTGTCGCTTTATTTGGCTCTTTGGGCATATTAATTTCTGGAGATATGCAGATGCAAGCCTTAGTTGAAGACCAACCGATGAAATTTGCTGCGACAGAAGGTTTATATGAAGATTCTGATGATCCAGCTTCTTGGACGGTGATTGGTTGGATGGATGAAGCTGAACATAAACGAGTCTTTGGTATTCACGTACCTTATGTTTTAAGTATTTTATCTTATCATAGCCTTTCTGGGGGCGTCGAAGGGATGAATTCACTTAATGAATCGATGACAGCAGAGTATGGAGATGACAATTACTTCCCACCTGTTAATGCGATGTTTTGGAGCTTTCGTATTATGGTAGGGTTTGGTATGTTGATGTTGTTGGTCTCTGTATTGGGGTTATTTTTCACGCGTAAGAAGAATCCATCGCTTTATAAGAAACCTTGGATGCTATGGGTTGTCGGTTTAATGACCTTTACTCCTTTTATTGCCAATACCTGTGGATGGCTAGTTACTGAACTTGGTCGTTATCCTTGGACCGTTTATGGTATGTTTAAAATTCAAGATAGCGTGTCTCCCAATGTGACCCCAGCTTCATTATTATTTTCTAATATTGTTTATTTCTTGCTATTTGGTGGTTTAGCAGTTGTTATGATTTACTTAGTTGTTCGTGAGTTACGTAAGGGTCCAGATGTGCAAGAAGAACAAGAAAAAGAAGAGCCTGCGACGGATCCTTTTGACGGAGGTGCTTTTAATGAGTAGTCTACAATTATTTTGGTTTATTTTAATCGGTGTTTTATTTGCTGGTTTTTTCTTTTTAGAAGGTTTTGATTTTGGTGTTGGGATGTCAGTAAAAACTTTAGCAAAAAATGATCAAGAAAAAGATCAAGTGATACAAACCATTGGACCTGTTTGGGATGGCAACGAAGTTTGGTTAATTTCTGCAGGAGGAGCGATGTTCGCTTCATTTCCTATGTGGTATGCTTCGTTATTTAGCGGCTATTATTTGATTTTATTTATCATTTTAGCAGGCTTGATTATTCGTGGTGTTTCTTTTGAGTTTCGTAGTGGAATGCCGGGAAATAAAAAATGGATTTGGGATTGGACATTAGCAATAGGTAGCTTTATTGTTCCTTTTTTCTTTGGCATCTTGTTTATCAGTATGATTCAAGGAATGCCAATGGATGCTAACGGCGATATGATGGCGCGTTTTACTGACTATATTAATTTATTTTCTGTTGTGGGCGGTATTGCTTTATTGTTACTATGTTATTTACATGGGATGAATTATATTTCTTTGAAAACGACAGGCCCTATCCGAGAACGTGCTAAAAAATATGCGCAAACATTGTATTGGGTGTTATATGTTGGATTGGTTGTCTTTGCCGTTTTAATGTATTTCCAAACGGACTTTTTCACATTACATCCTGTTTCAACTATAAGTTTATTAGCAGCGATTGTTTTATTAACTGTAGCGGCGAATTATTGTTCTTATACAAACAAGGAATTAACTGCATTTTTAACAAGTGGGTTTACGCTCATCGCTTTAGTTGCTCTTTTATTTACGGGTATGTTCCCACGTGTATTGATCAGTTCAACCAACGCTGCTCACGACTTATTGATCGCCAATGCTTCCTCTTCGCCGTATACACTTAAAATTATGAGTTATACTGCTATTGGTCTGTTACCTTTTATTTTAGCCTATATTGCTTGGACGTATTATATATTTAGAAAACGAGTGAAACATACTGAGATCGCGGGGTATGGTGAATGATTGATAAAGCCGTAATGGTTTTACCAAATAGTAAAAAGATTATGGGGATGCTTGCAGGGCTTGCAGTTTTGCAAGCTCTCTTTATCATTGGTCAAACTTACATGTTGTCAGCAGCCATTACACATTTATGGAATGGTGGAAAGATCACTGACCAATTGTTTGAAATCTGTGGTTTTATTATTATCTTTTCTGCTCGACATGGTATTAGCTTTTTGCGGGATAAACTGTTGGATCGTTATGCAGGCGAGCAAGCTGTATCTCTACGTAAACAGTTATTAGAAAAAGTTTTTCGCGTGGGTCCAAAGATCGTGCAAAAACAAGGTTCTGGGAATATGACAACAATGGCATTAGATGGGATTGAACAAGTAGAAAATTATATTCATCTTATTTTTTCTAAAATGATGAATATGATGATCATTCCGTGGCTTATTTTAGCGGTTATTTTTTACCTAGATATTCAATCTGGTGTGATATTATTGTTGATCTTTCCTCTGATTATTATTTTTATGATTGTCTTAGGCTATGCTGCACAAGCAAAAGCGGATAAGCAGTACAAAGCTTTTCAACTTTTATCAAATCATTTTATTGACTCATTGCGTGGCCTGGATACCTTGAAGATGTTTGGCTTGAGTAAGAAGTATGGGAAAAGTATTTACAATACAAGTGAAGAATTTCGTAAATCAACCATGAGTACTCTGAAAATGGGGATTTTATCAACTTTTGCGCTCGACTTTTTTACTACTTTAGCGGTCGCAATCGTTGCTGTGATGCTTGGCTTACGTTTAATCAATGGGCTGATTCCGCTTTTTCCGGCCCTGGCAGTGTTAGTGTTAGCGCCTGAATACTTTTTACCTGTTAGAGAGTTTGCCAATGATTATCATGCGACATTAGATGGTAAAAATGCAATGACTGCTATTAATAATGTACTTAATGAAGCAGAAATGAAACAAGAATCCATTGATTTAAAAACATGGGATGAAAATAGTCGTTTATCTTTAGAAGGCGTGTCAGTTTCTTATGAGGGGAAAACGGTATTGTCCGCAGATTTTTCTGTTAAGGGTTTAAAGAAGATTGGTATTATAGGAATGAGTGGTTCTGGAAAATCGACTTTGATTAATACTTTAAGTGGTTTTTTACAACCAACGGAAGGAAAAATTGAGCTAGGTGATCAAAGGGTTGCGAATTTTGCTTTAGAACAGTGGCAAAAACAAATGATTTATATTCCGCAAGACCCCTACGTTTTTCAACTATCTTTAAAAGATAATTTGGCTTTTTATACACCAGAAGCAAGTGAAGCAGATATTTTAGAAGCGGTAAGAGTCGCGGGCTTGAGCGAGTTAGTAGCTGAACTACCAGAAGGATTAGAGACACAGTTAGGAAGTGGCGCTCGCAGGCTAAGCGGGGGACAAGCCCAACGAATTGCATTAGCACGGGCATTTTTGGATAAAAAGCGCAAGGTTTTAATGTTTGACGAGCCGACAGCCCACTTAGATATTGAGACAGAAGTCGAATTAAAAGAAAGAATGTTGCCTCTAATGAAAGATCGTTTGGTCTTTTTTGCAACACACCGGCTGCACTGGATGGCTCAGATGGATGAAATCATTGTACTTGATCAAGGAAAAATTGTTGAAGCTGGAACTTTTAGCGAATTATCTGCTAAAAAGGGTTATTTTTATCGTCTGTCACAACAAATGAGGGGGAAAGAACATGCATAATATTCCTTTATTTAAAGCACTAGCTAAAGACAGTTGGATACGTCCCTTTTTAAAACGATATAAAAAGACGATGATTGTGGCTTTGGTATTAGGATTTATGACGTTCTTTTGTGCAGGTGCTTTGATGTTTACCTCAGGATTTTTAATTAGTCGGGCTGCTTCTATTCCAGAAAATATATTACTTATTTATGTTCCCATTGTTTTAACAAGGGCTTTTGGAATCGGGCGTCCGGTTTTTCGCTATATTGAGCGTTTAGTTAGTCACAACTGGGTTTTAAAGATGACCTCACAATTACGTTTGAAATTGTATAATACCTTAGAAAAAGATGCGATTTTTTTCAAAAACCGTTATTCTTTAGGAGATATTTTAGGACTATTAGCTGAAGATATCAATCATATTCAAAATCTTTATTTACGGACAATTTTTCCGACAATCATTGCCTGGATTTTATATATTTTTGTTGTTATTGCACTTGGGGTATTCTCTATTCCTTTTGCTTGTTTAATGGCTTTGTTACTTTTTAGTGTTATTATTGTGCTTCCTTTGTGGTCGGTTGTTGTCAATGGCGCAAGACAAGAAAGAGAAAAACAATTAAAAAATGAGCTTTATACTGAACTAACAGATAATATTATTGGGGTTTCTGATTGGATTTTTAGTCAACGTGGACATGAGTATGTCAATTGGCATGGCCGATCAGAAAAACAATTACAAGACACACAAGCAGGCTTACAAAAGTTTAATCGACGTCGTGACTTTTTACTGCAAGTAATTATGGGCATTATTGTTGTGGCCTTGTTATTTTGGACCAGTCAACAATTTCCTGGAAATCACGGAGGCGCAGCAAATTGGATTGCAGCTTTTGTTTTAAGTGTTTTTCCTTTAGTAGATGCCTTTAGTACTTTGCCTGATGCTGCACAAGAAACAAATATTTATAAGGATTCTATTAAACGATTAAATGCTTTACCGACAATGACAGAGCAATCTACTGAAAAAGCATTAGAAGGTTCCTTAGATATCAAAATTGAAGATCTTGTTTTTCGCTATGAAAAAAATAATCGGAAAATATTAGATCATTTGAATATAACGATCCCTCAAGGTGAGAAATTAGCTATTTTAGGACGCAGTGGCTCAGGAAAGAGTACTTTAGCTTCATTGATTCGCGGGGATTTAACGCCAACAAGTGGAAATGTTCAACTAGCAAATCTTTCTACTGAGCAAATGGGTGATGATATTTCAGAGTATATTGGCGTCATTCAACAAACGCCTTATCTATTTCATACGACGATTTTAAATAATCTACGTATTGGCAATGAGCAAGCAACAATTGATGCTGTGTGGGAGGTATTAAGACGGGTTGGCTTAAAAAAATTGGTAGAAGAGCTTCCTGATGGCTTAAATACTATGGTAGATGAAGCAGGTCTACGCTTTTCGGGTGGAGAACGACATCGTATGGCACTAGCGAGAATTTTACTAAAAGATGTTCCTATTGTATTACTGGACGAACCTACAGTTGGTTTAGACCCGATTACAGAACAAGCATTGATTGATACTTTCTTTGAACAGTTAACAGATAAAACGATTATTTGGATTACGCATCACTTGCAAGGAATCGAAAAAATGCGGCATGTCATATTTATTGAAGACGGACAGTTGGAAATGTCGGGAACACCAGAAGAATTGGCTAAAAGCAATACACGCTATCAAAAATTAAAAGCAATCGATGAAGGGAAATTTTAAAGATGAAATTTCTTTTCTCTGCGAGGCCAGAAAGAGATGCTTTCTGGCCTCCTTTTGTTATTTATCTTTTAGAATGAAAGTGATAAATAGGAATGAACAGTCACATGAAAGAAATTTCATGTTTTTTTATATTGACATTGAGTGTTCTTTTTGCTAAATTGTTTAATGGCAAATCGAAATAATTTCGGTTTATAAAATAATAAAAGCGTAACAATTATAAGCTTGTTTAGAGGTGGAGAATGGAAAAAACGGATTTAAGTAGTGCATATCGTCGGATGAAAAGTCCTAATATTAAAACAAGAAAACGTGCACTAAAAATTATTTATGCATATAAACGAAATAAAAAATAAATAATTTATACGAGAGGATTGGAAAATGAAGAAGAAAATTTTGTTAGCTGTAATAACTTTGTTTACCACTAGTGCATTAGCTGCTTGTAGTAATGACGAAGGTAGTGATAATAATGCAGATGATGGAAAACTTTCAATTGTTACCACATTTTATCCAATATATGATTTTACACAAAATGTTGTTGGAGATGAAGGTGACGTAGAATTATTGATTCCAGCAGGTACGGAACCACATGATTTTGAACCTTCTGCCCAGCAAATTGCTAAAACACAAGATGCAGATGCATTTGTTTATCACGATGATAACATGGAAACTTGGGTGACTGATACGATTGAAGGTTGGGAAGATGGTAATCCAGAAATTATAAAAGGAACCGAAGATATTGAATTAATGACAACTGCAGAGGATAGTCATGAAAAAGAAGAAGGTCACGATCAAACTCATGAGTATGATCCCCATACTTGGGTAGATCCGAAGTTGGCTATCAAGGAAGTGGAAGCTATCAATGAGCAGTTAAGCCAAGCCTATCCGGATAAAAAAGAGACTTTTAAAGAAAACACAGAAAATTATGTAAAAGAATTAGAAGAATTAGATCAAGAATATGAAGATAGTTTAGCCAATGCGCAGCAAAAAAGTTTTGTTACTCAGCATGCGGCTTTTGGCTATCTAGCTGATGCATACGACCTAAATCAAGTGTCTATTTCAGGCTTGTCTCCAGATGAAGAACCTAGCCCAGAACGACTAGCAGAACTAAAAGATTATGTAGAGGATAATGATATTCAATATATTTACTTTGAAGAAAATGCATCTGACAAAATAGCAAAAACTTTATCTGATGAAGTTGGCGTAAAACTAGAAGTATTGAATCCATTGGAAAGTTTAACAGATGAACAAATGGATAATGGAGAAGATTATATTTCTGTGATGAAAGATAATCTGCAGGCTTTAGAAAAAACAACTGATTCAAAAGGTAAAGAGATTCAATCTGAAGAGTCAGGTGAATAGTTCACATAATGATTTTTATGAGTGAAGTGTGCGTTGTGTGATGTTTAAATCCTCCATAAGTTGTATTGGGGATAATTGATTTTGTAGCTTATGGCAAGTATTATATGGGTAAATGCATTGGTATTAATTTTGATTATAAAGTAGATAACTTGTAGGACAGATAGTTATTGATCTTTCTAATTTTTTCTGATGTTTAATTACCTAGGAGCTGTGTGCACATTGTTTAAAAAGAAAAAGTTAAAAGCATTTAGCCATAAAGCGCACATGAAAATAGGCGATGTAATTATTATTGCTATATTGGTGCTTGCATCTTTTTTGCCTATTGTTATATTTTATTTTCAGCAAGACCAAAATCAAGGCCAAGCAGAAGAAGCGACTGAAAAATCTGCTATCGTTCGTATTGACGGAAAGGAAGTCGATCGTTTTTCCTTGAATAAGGACAATGCTGTTCAAAAAACCTATCATCCAGCAGATGGCAAATATAATATTGTCGAAGTTAGAGACGGGCAGGCGCGCGTAAAAGAAGATAACAGCCCAGACCAAATTGCTGTTAACACCGGTTGGATTTCTGAGCCTGGTGAAACAAGTATCTGTCTTCCCCATAAGTTAGTTATAGAAATCTATGAAGAAGATGCTGAAGATACCCTGAATGATTTATAAAAATTTGTGGATAACGCATTCGACTGTTCAACGAGGTGACTTTTATGTTATTTTCCCTTTTTATCGCCGCTTTTGAATAAAGAATAGAAAGGGATGATCGAACGACGCTAAAAAAAGATAAAATTCTTCCTAGAGAATGAAAGCCAAGCCTTTTTTATCAAGAGGAAAAGGGGAAAAGTAAACTAGAGATTCAATCGCTGAATTCGTGTAAGGACTTCCCAAAAAAGCGTGTTGTAAACATTCGTACTTGATAAGTGAATTTGCACTTGACGCGCGTGTTCTGTGACTTTTCCAGCAATATGAAATAGTTGAAAACGGATCGTGTCAATCACCGTCGTCTTTTTCTCTTGCGGAAAAGTCAGCTGTTTCATCAAGTGGATGATATTATAGGCGATAAAACTTAGGGCTAAGCGAACCTTATTCGCTAAAAAGGAAGGACTGTCCGTTTTATCAGCGAAAAATCCGGTCTTCATTTCTTTAATGAAGTTTTCCATATTCCCTCGTTTTTGATAGAGCTGAAAAATGGTTTGGGGCGAAAGATGAGCGAAATCGGTCACCACAAATTGAAATTCGGAAAAAAGTAAAGTTTCGGCTTTTCGAGTAGCCTTGATGGCTACTGTTCGAGATCGGTCCCAAGAATCTGCTTGATAAGCCATCTTAAAATATTGATGTTCGGACTTTGTGTAGTCCGTACCGTTGGTATATTGGACAAGATGTTGCGCATAATGAATCAACCGTACGTTATTTTTCAATTTAATCACATAATGGGCGCCTCGACACTCACATTGTTTATAAATTTCCGGTTTGGCAAAGCCACTATCCCCGCGTACAAGCATTGTGGGATCACTCGAACGTTGTTGGTAATGCGCCAACATTTCTACGAGATAATCTTCGGCGTGGGTGGAGGTATAAGATTTGCCATGACGATGGCGAACATCTAATGCCAATCCGGTTAAACCTTCAAATGCCACAAATGGATGATACCCATTGAGGCCATAGTGGTAAATATATTCCCCTGCTTCTTGCTTTCCGTAAGTGGGACAACAGGTGGAATCCAGATCAAGCACGAGTTGTTGGCTGTTTTGCTGGTCCATGCCTAAATCGCCAAGTTTTTTCGCCACTTGTAATAGTTGATTAACATTTTCTTCTGTCAAGGTATGAAGCAAAGTAGACATCATAAATTGCGAACTAAGGCGTTCTTGTTTCAATGCTTCCTTAAAAAGGCGATCATATTGTAAGGTATTGGCGTCTCGGTCTCGAGAATAACCAGCGATCAATTGATATAGCCATTGTTTTACGACATCCAGCCATTCATGTTGGGCGAAGGCACGATACTCTGGAATATGAACGTATTGCGCTAACAGGGAATCAAAACGAATTTGATTTAGAAACTCCGAAAGTAAGACGAGCCCCGCGTCATTGGTTAAGGTGCCACCGTCATTGGCGATCAAGATAGCTTTTTGCTTATTGAATGTAAGAGAATTTTGTTGTAAAGTGAAAGACATAAGAACGCACTCCTTATTGTTATGTTTCGTTGACTTTACAATAACACGAAGTGCGTTCTTTTTGTACACCCAGAAGGTGAAGCAACTCAACCTTTAGAAAAAAGCACATGCCAAGGATTGAATGATCCTGGGAAAAATTTATAAATCATTCAGGGATACTTATATTTATTAAAACAAAGCCACTGAAAAAGAATGTAACGCCTTTTTCAGTGGCTTTTGCTTATATAGTAATCGCTAGCTTTTATTCGATTATTTTCTGAAGTTTCTAATTGTATGTGGCATATTTAAAAATTGTAGAAGCGCCAAAATTCGGGTAATAAATACCTTTCAAATTATCCTTAACTAATAAAGAACGTGTTTGTTGATATAAAGGAACAATGGCTGCATCTTCTTCTACTAATGTCTTTTCTGCATCAATCATCGCTTGCCAACGTTTTTCTGGGTCGTTTCCGTAGTCATTAGTAATTTTATCCAAAAGGTCATCGTACTCATCACTTTCATAATTGGTGTTGTTTGGTGAACGTAAGGATTCTAAATAAGTCATGGGATCTTGGTAATCGGGTCCCCATCGACCCATAGCAAGTTCATATTCTCCATTACGCGTTAAGTCAATCGAATTATTCAAAGGAACGGATTTGACTTCCAGATTTAAGCCAGGCAGTGCTTCTTGTAATTGATATTGTACGGTTTCTGCAACTTTCTTCTCAGCATCTTCATCTGATGTTAACAATTCGATGGTAATTTCATCGCCAATTTCTTTTTTGGCTTTTTCCCAATGTTCTTTGGCCTTGTCTTCATTTGTTTCCATCAGATCTCCAGCATCTTCACGAAAATCAGCATCTGTTTTTGGATTTTTTACAAAATCTTTTGGAATGTAACCATAGCTAGCGCTAGAACCATCCGCCAATACGTCGTCAACAATACCTTCTTTATCAATCGCATAAGCAACAGCTCTACGAACATCTTCATTCGCAAAAATGGTATCTTTATCGTTTGATTTTTGATTCATTTTGAAATAAAACACTTTTGAATCTGGTACCTTTTGTAGATTTGGATTATCTTCATTTTGTTTAACATGCTCTCCAGAAATTTCTGCTTGGTCTAATTCATCACTTTGGAATAAATTAAAAGCTGTAGCAGTTTCTTTGATCACATCTACGTTGACTTTCTCTAATTTGACTTTATCCGCATCATAATATTCTGGGTTTTTTTCTAAATCCCATTCCATGGAAGATTGATCCCAATTTTCCATGGTAAAAGCGCCATTTGATAAGATTTTTTCACTATCGTTTCCATATTCTTTCCCGTACTCTTCTACAAATTCTTCATTTTGTGGGAAAAATGGTGGGAAAGTCATAAGAGATGTAAAATAAGGGACCGGTTTTTCTAATTGAATTTCCAGTTCTTTGTCATTGTTTGCTTTGACACCTAATTTTTCCGGATCCATACCATCATTAATAATTTCTGAGCCATTTGCGACGGTTCCGTCAAGCAAAAACATATAATTTGCTTCATTTTCTGGACTAGCAAGCCGACGCCAAGCGTAAACGAAATCATCTGCCGTTACAGGGTCGCCATTGCTCCAATTGGCATCATCACGTAATTGAATAGTGTAGGTTTTACCATCTTCAGAAATTTCGGGCAAATCTTTTGCAACTGCTGGGACAATTTCATTGTCTTGATCGATATTATACAATCCTTCAAAGACATGGACTTGGGCGTTAATACTTGCGGTATCTTGTGTAACGAGCGTATTCATAGAGGCCACTTCGTTTTCTTCCATTAAATGCACAGTTTGTGCGTCGTTATCTGAACTATTAGCGCTTTTTGTATTATTTCCTGTTGTACAACCAACAAGAACAACCCCTACAATAAAACTGGTACAAGCTAATATGATTTTCTTTTTCATTGAAGCTCCTCCTTAAATGATCTTATAAAAAATCAAACCCTAATAAAGTGACATCCCAATCTAATTCATTAAAGCGTAACCCTCGTTGACTTGTTTCAAATTCCCCTCGTTGATTATCAATTGGATCTGCTCGTAGTTGTTTTTTTACTATAGAAAAATCTGCTTGGATATCGTCATTTGCTGGCATACGAAAGACGTCAAGATTACCAAAATAATATTTCCAACGTTCCATGTTATGACCACGATAGGCACTACCTCCAAAAGAAGCGTCGGCATAAACCCAACCGATTGTTGGTAGATAAAACTTTGCCCAGTCATGGGGGCCTTGAGTATATTCTGAAATATATAAGCCAGATTCCCATTTTGCTGGAATACCCGCCATACGACATAAGGTAATAAATAAAATTGCTTGTACACCGCAGTCGCCTTTTTGATTAATTGCACAGTATTCACTAATATTTGGAATTGTGAAATATTCTTTCATATAAGAATAATTGACTTGTGTTGTTACAAATTCATAAATTTTATAAGCCTTTTCAAGTAAGGTCATATCTTTTGTTGTAAGTTCGGCTAAAAGTTTATACAAAAAATCCGTAAATAAAATATGAGGACTTTTTTCTGCTAGTTCGTTTTGAAACTTTTTTTGTTCTTCTTTCGAAAGCTTTTTGGGAAAATCTTTTTGCGTTTCCATAACTTTAAACAAGTCGTAATAGTTTGCTTCAATTTCATAACGATGTTCTACTTCAAAAAATAAATCCTCATGACTTTCTGTTTGATAGGCGATCGTACGTTGACAAGCGTTAGTATCAGCAACTTCTAAAACAGCCCCTTTAGTAGACAAGATTTCTGAATGCTTTATATGATTGTTATTTCTTGGTAAAGGCAAATGAGCGAGAAATGGCGCTTCTTGGGCAGATATTGGCATTTTAGGAGCAATCGATTGCTTTAAGCGAATCTTAGCTCTTCGAGAACCGTGCTTTTTCATTTCTCTAATATTATCATCTAGTTCTGTTTGTCGTTCATTATCGATACTATTTTCTTCTTCATAGCGATAACGTTGATAATAATCACGTCGTGTTTTGACTAAGTTTTCAACAAAACGACGATGAAAGTATACTTGCCCCTTTTTATAAATCCATTCTACGTTATTTGTACGTATAAGTTCCTTTGTTTCCTCAGGTTTTACATTTATAAAAGCTTCTTCTAGCATTTTTTGGGCTTCTTGTTGGTTGTAAGGAAACTGGTCTTCTTTTAAAGCAGTCAAAACAGCTAATTCGCCTTCTAAGCGTCGTTTTACTGTTTGGCTTGTTTTGTCAAAATGAAGTTTTTGATGAATTAATTCTTCCGCAAGAGTAAAATCTCCATTTTCTTTTGCCCGTGTTATATCATCTGGCAAAGGGACAGAAAGATAGCTGATATCATTTAGTTCAAAGGATTTCAATTAACATTCCTCTTTTCTATTAGCGTTATATTTTAGTATTATAGCAATCTTTGATTGTAAATGCCAGAAAATTCTATCAATTTTTTTAATTAATTTCTAATAATAATTTTGTTTAGAATAAGTACTTTAAAAAGTTCCTTAATAGAGTATTTTGCTGGGATGAAAAATAGTATTTTGAGGTTTTTTTAAGGTATAATGATAATAAATTAAAATTTGGTAAGTTATTCTTGTTTAGAGAAAAAGAAGTTATAGAAAAACTCTGACAAAAATGTGGTAGAAATTTGTCAGAGTTTTTCCTTAGAATGTACGTTGTAATAATTGTTTTGTTAGCTGAGTAATTTGCTTTTTAGCTGGGCCTGCTGCTAATTTTTCAATGTCTTCTAGTGCTTTTTTGGTATAATCTTGCGCAAACTCTTTAGCTTTTTGTACGCCACCATAAGTAACGACTAGCTCTGCTACTTTCTGTGCTTCTTCTAAAGAAAGTTCGTTTTCTTTGCTTAAGTATTTCATGAATGCTTCTGGATGTTCTTTTTTAGCAAATATCAGTGGTAAGGTATAGACTCCTTGGGCCAGGTCTTCTAAAATGGGCTTTTGTAACTCATATTGGTCAGCGGTATAATCTAAAATATCATCATAGACTTGAAAAGCAATGCCGATGTTGCGACCGATTTGTCCCGCTAAAGCTTCGGTTTTTTCGTCGGCCTTTCCAAAATGAGCGCCTTGCACACAAGCCAGCCAAAATAATTCTGCTGTTTTTCCATTGATACTACGTAAATAATCATCAACGGTTTCTTGCTTATTAAAGCGCGCATGCATTTGATCTAATTCACCGAGTAATAAACGTTTCATAGAAGCTGCATTAATAGCTAAATACTGCGAGCCATTCATCGTTTTTGTGAGCAGGTCAAAAAATTGTGTAAATAACAAATCGCCAGCGTAAACGGCAATATCTTTGCCATATCTTGATTGAACCGTAATGTTTCCTCGCCGCAAAGGAGAATCATCGATAATATCATCATGGATCAATGTTGCCATATGCAAAATTTCAATTGAGGCAGCGATCTGTAGCAATTGCTCTTGATCTTGTTTAGATGTATCACCTAAATCTGCAAATAAAAGAAAATAGGCTGGACGTAAGTATTTACCTCCTGATTTTGCAAAGTCGGTTAGTGTTTCTTGCATCTCCTTATTTCGTACTTGCAGTTGTTCTTCAATTAGTGAGCAAACGATTTGGAGTTTATTTTGAATCGTGGGATAATCGTTCCAGTAAGATAGCATTTGTACGTTTCCTTTCAACGTTTGATAATAACAGAACTATTTTAACTTATTATTGAACAAAAAGGCTACTTTTATGCTGAAAAAAATAAGAAAGGATAAAAAATGTCAATTCCTATATTTTTAGAGCTGGTGGAAATGAAGGCTAAAACAGCAAGTGTGCTTCCTTTTTTGATCGGGCTTTGTTATAGTTATTATCATTACGGCATAATCCATCTAGGGTATGTGGTTATTTATTTTGTGGCCATGTTTATTTTTAATATGGCTGTGGATATCTTAGATAACTATAATGATTACCGTCATGCCAAAGAAGGTCATGATTACAGAGAAAAAACCAACATTATCGGCCGGGAAAATCTGTCTTTACGATTTGTCTTTTGTTTGATGGTTACGATGATTGTTATATCTGCACTTATCGGCATTGCCTTAGCTTATATTGTTGGATGGCCACTTTTGTGGATGGGCTTATTTTGTTATTTAGTCGGGATTTTCTATTCATCTGGACCTCGACCGATATCAAGTTTACCGCTAGGCGAAATTTTCTCCGGCGTTACTATGGGCTTTATGATTTCATTAATTTGCGTGTATATCAATACGTTTGAAGCATTTCAGTGGAATTTTTCGGAAGTTTTAGGTATCGTAGTTATTGCATTGCCCAATACAATGTGGATCGCCAATTTAATGTTAGCGAATAATACTTGTGATAAAGAAGAAGATGAAAAAAATGAGCGCTATACATTAGTTCATTACATAGGAAAAATCAATGCATTACGCTTATTTGCTGGAATGAATGTCGTTGCTTTTGTGGCAATTTTAATTTCATTTCTTTTGGGCTTGGCTCCTTGGACTGTGCTGCTATCATTTCTAGCGGTGCCCTTTGTTTACGACCAGGTCAAACTTTTTTTGCAAAAGCAAGTTAAAAGCCAAACATTTCCTTGCGCGGTCAAGATTCTTGCTGTAGGATCAATTGTACAAGTAATCACCTATTTATTAGGGATAATTATAGCATAAAAAAAGAGAAAGAAGAGGAGATACCATGAAGGAAGTTGCGATTTTAGGAGCAGGTTATGCAGGCCTAAGAGCTCTACGTGAATTGCAAAAACAAAGTGAACTGCACGTTACTTTAGTTGATCATAATGATTACCATTACGAGGCAACAGATTTACACGAGGTTGCCTCAGGGAATCAACCTAAAGAAAAAATTATCTATCCTATCAAGGATGTTGTGGATCCAAAAGTTACGACATTTATTCAAGATGAGGTTGAAAAAGTGGATCCAGACCAACAAGTGATTGAGTTAAAGAACAATCAGCCACTACATTATGATTATCTAGTCGTTGCATTAGGCTTTGAATCAGAAACATTTGGTATTTCTGGTGCGAAAGAAAATGCTTTAGAAATGGTCGATGTGGAAACTGCGGAAAAAGTTTATGATCACATTCAAGCGATGATGAAAAAATATAAAGAAACAAAAGATAAAAAATATCTGCGCCTTGTCGTTTGTGGTGCTGGTTTTACTGGAATTGAATTGGTAGGTGCTTTGCATGATGGTAAAAAACGTTATGCTCAAATAGCTGATGTTGATCCTTCAGAAATCGAAATTTACTGTATTGAAGCCGTGGCCAACATCCTTCCGCAGTTTGACGATCAACTGACGCAATATTGCTTAGATTATTTAGATAAATGGGATGTTCACCTATTAACTTCTAGTCCGATTAAGGCGATAAAACCAGAACGAGTTGTTTATAGTAATAATGATACAAATAAAGAGTTAGAAGCTGGAACAATCATCTGGACGACCGGCGTAAGCGGCAGCCATGTGATGGGCGAGTCTGGTTTTAGCGAAAAACGGGGTCGCGTGATGGTAAATGATGATTTGACAGATCCTGATCACAATAATATTTATATTATAGGTGATGTTGCAGCTGTTATGGATAAAGAAAGTGAACGTCCTTACCCTACAACAGGACAAATTTCTTTACAAATGGGTGAACAGGCCGCTAAAAATATTATGCAACAAGCTAAAGGAGAAGCGACTAAAAACTTTACTTACAAAAATCTTGGATCCGTCGCTTCTATCGGCAATACACATGCCTTTGGTTACGTTGGAAGCACAGATGTTAAAGGTTACCCAGCTTCATTTATGAAGAAAATGATTATGAATCGTTCTCTGTTGAAAACAGGCGGTTTGAAAGAAGTTATGGCAAAAGGGCGTTTTGATTTATATCATTAAAATGATGCTTAACTTAAAAATATTAAAAATAAGCAAACTTGTCTAGAAATAGACAGATTTGCTTATTTTTTTATGGTTGTTTTTATTTAAACCAATTGTTGGTAATCAACCGAAGATTGACTATCAAAAAGATGGTAAGTAAGCTTTTCTTCAATGTCATCGTAGATAATAACCATGCATTCATTATTTGGTTCAAAATCACCAATAGTAAAAATAGTGTAACGATCTTTGATTACTTCTACATCTCGAATCGTTTGAGAAAAAACTTTACGAATGTGGGATACTTTTTTAAGATAGGTTGTTGCTTTTTCGTTTGCTGTTTTCAAGGTGAAACCTTCGTTTAAAAAATCTTGTATTAATTCAACTTTGATCACTGTTAGTAAACGATAATTGCGAGGAGAAGATTGATCCTCTTTTACAATGGAGGTGATCAAGCCCTTTTCTTCCCAATAACGTAATTGTCTAGGAGAAGTGCCACTCATTTTGCTTAATTCACTAATGCCGATTAATAAATCGTCGCTGATTAATAGGTCTTTCAAGGAATTTGCCATAAGATACCTTCTTTTTTTCGTATGATTATCTGTATTGTAACTTAGATTACATAATTGTCAAACTAGTTGACAAAGTTCGAGAAAAAGAATAAAGTAGTTAAGTTGAAAAAATAGAGAGGAAGAGAACTATGGGAAATGAACAACCAGTTGATATCCATGGAAAACCTTATAATCGTTCAATCATTGTTGCGATTTTAATGGTGGGCAGTTTTTGTACAGTATTAAACCAAACATTACTAAATACTGCTTTTCCTACCTTGATGCGTGCCTTTGATATTACTGCTTCAGATGTACAATGGCTGACGACAGGTTTTTTATTAGTAAATGGGATTATGATCCCTATTACAGCTTGGATGATCAATAAATTTAATTCGAAAAATTTATATTTATTTGCAATGCTTGTCTTTTTGATTGGAAGCATTATTTGCTTTACAGCACCTGTATTTTCAGTACTATTAATGGGCAGACTTATACAAGCTGCCGGTGTAGGTATTTCTATGCCATTATTACAAAATATTATGTATACTATTTTTCCGCCTGAACGGCGCGGTGCTGCCATGGGGATGGTAGGAATTGTTATCGCGTTGGCACCAGCTTTAGGTCCAACGCTTTCTGGTTGGATCATCGATCATTATTCTTGGCGTCAATTATTTGGTATTGTAATTCCTATTGTGATTTTAGTATTGATTTTAGCTTTTTTCTTAATGCGCAGTGTGATCCCGCTTTCCAATCCTAAAATCGACTTTCTATCAGTAGTATTATCTACTATAGGATTTGGCTCATTACTTTATGGCTTTTCTAGCGTTGGAAATAACGGTTGGGGAAGTTTTGAAGTGATTGGTTTTATTGGACTTGGTGCTATTGTTTTAATCTTTTTTGCTTGGCGTCAATTGCATATTGAAAATCCATTATTGGAATTACGTGTGTTTAAATCATCAACTTTTACCTTAGCTGCTATTCTTGCTGGTGTAACCAATATGGCAATGATCGGTGTTTCAATGGTTGTGCCCATGTATATCCAAAATATTCGCGGAGAATCAGCACTGACGTCGGGTTTAATATTACTTCCTGGCGCACTTGTTATTGGTGTGATGAACCCAATTACTGGTTCAATTTTTGATAAATATGGCTCTAAACGTTTAGCAACTATCGGTATGTTTCTTTTAACTTGTGCAACTGCACCATTTGCGTTTTTAACCCAGACGACGCCTGCTGCTTACATTATTGTTTTATATATCGTACGGATGTTTGGTATTTCCATGGTAATGATGCCTGTAACAACTTCTGGGATGAACTCCTTACCAGCCAAATTAATTAGTCATGGAACTGCCGTCAATAATACCTTTCGTCAAGTAGCTAGTTCTATCGGAACAGCTATTTTAATTAGTGTATTAACCAATGTAACAAATAACAATTTGCCTAAAGAAAGTGTGGCAGAAAAAACACCACTAGCTTACGGACAGCAAGCTTTGGATGCTACTTTATCAGGGTATCAAGCTGCCTTTGCAGTAGCTATTTTGTTTTGCGTTGTTGGTTTTGGATTAACTTTCTTTATTAAGAAAACGCCAAAAAGTAAGGAGGCCCACCTATGATTTTTATCATTCTTATCTTAAGTGCAGCAGCAACAGCCTTTTTCTTTATTTTAGCGCAAAAAAAGTGGCAACAGAGCCTTTCTTTTGTATTTGCTTTTCTTTTTATTCTAAGTATTGGTTTGATCGTAGCTAATTTCAATCAACATTTTGGTATGGCCCAAGAAACTAGCACCCAAACGCTTAATTTAGTATCTTCTGTCAAAGGACAAGATACAGATGCTTTATTATATAAGCCTTTAGGGGATGGAACAGAAAAAGTTTATTTATATCAAACGGAAGAGATGGATGAACCAAAGTCCACAGCTAGTCAAGATGTAAAAAATCATATCAATCAAGATGCGGACCAAGCGCAACTTACCATAAAAACAACAGAATGGGTTTATAAGAATGACTTTTATCAAACCTTGTTTGCTATGGCCGGAAATAATCATGAGTTTATTCGACAAGATAACCAGTTTGATTTACCTTCTGATTGGCAAGTGATAAGCGCAGAATGATCTATGTATCTTAAAAAATAAAACGAAAAAGAAAAGATATTGATTTTAATATTTGTTTTTTAATCGGGGCTTAACTTTCAAGAGTTGAGCCCCGATTTATTAAAAGTATAGATAAGAAATATATATTATTTAAAAGGTAATGTGTTATTTAACGGAAATTAATGAAGCTATTTTTTTCAAAATGGATGTATTTTATGTTATCTTTGTATTAGTGGAAATGACGGAAAGGTCTAGTTAAGATTCTTTTCGTATTTTGCTTGTTATAAGCTATGTAATAATAGCCCTTTATTCAAATTGGTAAAATTTGAAAAATAGGTCTAATTATGATAGCGATTATGTTTTTTTGATTGGACTTGGTAAATGTAGGCTCTTAACAGCCAGTAAAATTGTAAGCGTTTGTTCTTGCTGGGAGTATTCGGTAAGTTGTTTTAGTTGTCGCAAGGAAATGAGTTTGTTGTAGAAACGGTTTGTAAAAATATCAAGGAGGTATTGGATTGGCATACCAAACAGTAAATCCATATACAAATGAATTAGTAAAAGAATACCCTAATGCTACAGATCAACAGTTAGAAGAAGCTTTAAAAACAGGACAAAATTTATATGAAGAATTTAAAAAACAACCGGTAAAAGAACGTGGAGAAATTTTACACAATATTGCATCTAAGATAAGAGAAAAAGCAGATGAATTAGCGCGAGCTTGTACCATCGATATGGGAAAATTACTGACTGAATCACAAGGTGAAGTAGAGTTGTGCGCAGTTATTGCCGACTGGTTTGCAGACCACGGAGAAGAAATGTTAAAACCTGAAGAAATCGAAACCACTGCCACAGGAACAGCTGAAATCCAGCACCATGCTACAGGTGTTTTGATGATGGTGGAACCATGGAACTTCCCTTATTATCAAATTATGCGGGTATTTGCGCCTAATTTTATGGTAGGAAATCCTATGATTTTAAAACATGCTTCTAATACACCGACTTCTGCCCAAATGATGGCAGATATTATTCTTGAAGCAGGCGCTCCTAAGGGTTCTCTTACTAACATGTTTTTGACTTATGATCAAGTAACTGCAGCTATTGAAGATCCACGCGTACAAGGTGCTGCTTTGACAGGTTCAGAACGTGGTGGCGAAGCTGTAGCTAGTGCAGCAGGTAAAAACTTGAAAAAAACGACGATGGAACTTGGAGGTATGGATCCATTTGTTGTGTTAGATGACGCTGATATGGATGATGTTGCAGATATTGCTTGGCGTTCACGTTTATACAATACTGGACAAGAATGTACATCCTCAAAACGTTTTATTGTAATGGAAAATGTGTACGATGAATTTGTTGAACGCTTAAAAGAAAACTTTAGTAAAGTAAAAGCAGGAGATCCATTAGATCCAAATACTACACTTGCACCAATGAATACAAAAAAAGCAAAAGAAGACCTACAAAAACAAGTCGATGAAGCTGTAAAAGCAGGTGCTGAGGTTGTTTATGGTAATGAACCGATCGATTTGCCTGGACAATTCTTTATGCCAACGATTTTAACCAATGTTGATCGAGACAACCCTGCTTATACAACGGAGATGTTTGGTCCAATTGGGGTTGTTTATAAAGTCTCCACTGAACAAGAAGCTATTGAATTGGCAAATGATTCCTCCTATGGTTTGGGAGGCGTTGTGTTTGCTGGCGATAGTGAGCATGGTGCCGAAGTTGCCTCACAAATTGAAACAGGCATGGTTTTTGTTAACAATTTCAGATATTCTTTACCTGAGTTACCATTTGGTGGTGTGAAACGTTCTGGTTACGGCAGAGAGATGAGTCGTCTTGGACAAATGGCTTTTGTTAACGAAAAATTAATCGTAAAAGCGGATAAACCAGATATGAACAACCTTGCTGGTGGGCTAGTTGCAAGCAGCAATCCTGAATAGAATAATTAATATGCGCTGTTATTTTTTCAATAGCAGCGCCTTTTTTAACTGTTTGCCTAGTATGAAAGCATCTAAACAGCTAAGCAATGAAAGTTTTGAAAAAGCCATAGTATTTAACGTGAATATGATCTAAGTATAAAAACTAGTGTAATTTCTTTTAGCTTTAGAACTTTTAACGCTTAAGAGAAGTTGTACTGGTTTTTTATCTTATTGAAAGCAACAGCTAAATATTTTTTGCGAATTTTCCTAGATTAAAAAAATTTACAAAAAAAGTTTTTTAATTACCCATAAGGTGCTATGATAAGACATTGGGGGAAAGCAGATGTTAAAAAAATCTAGGAAAAATGGGAATTTGTATTTTATACTTGCGCTATTGATCATGGCTGTTTTATTTTATAGCTCGTCACAAACTTATGAAACACAATCACAAATTTCTTTATTAGAAAATGTTTTAAAAAACCAGCCCTTTAAAGATCAATTGAATAATATTTCATTTAAATATGCAGATGATGTAGTAAGCATCGAAGAAAAGGGTTATTTTTCTTTTGTGGAATTTTTTATACGTAAATTAGCTCATTTTGTAACTTACTTTCTTTTAGCTGGTAGTTTTTTCTTAAGTCTATTACCCAAATTAAAAGTTGTCGGATTTGCTGTTTTTTTTAGTTGGCTATCGGCTACAGGTTACGCGGGAATGGATGAGTTTCATCAGATGTTAACGCAAGATCGGACCCCGCTATTTCAAGATGTAATGCTGGATTCTTTTGGCGCTTTAACTGCTGTTTTATTATGCTGGTTAGTGCTGAAGCTAAAAAAGAGGCGTGTCTTGTAAAAACAGGGGTAAAACAGTTATAATATATAAGGATACAAAAGTTGGCTTGTACATGTCTAACCAATTTTTTACAAGGAGGAGATCTTTTTGTCAGGACATAGTAAATGGAATAATATTCAAGGCAGAAAAAATGCACAAGATGCTAAAAAAGGAAAAATCTTTCAAAAAATATCTCGTGAAATATATATGGCTGCTAGAAATGGTGGGCCTGATCCAGATACAAATTCATCCTTACGAATGGTAATGGATAAGGCCAAGTCTGCGAACATGCCCAATGATAATGTGGAGCGTGCGATCAAAAAGGCAACTAGCAGTACAGATGGAGCTAATTACGAGGAAGTAACTTATGAAGGTTATGGACCAGGCGGTGTTGCGGTTTTAGTTGAAACTCTAACAGATAATCGTAATCGCACGGCAACGGATGTAAGAGTTGCTTTTGATCGTAATGGCGGTAGTTTAGGTGAAACAGGCTCAGTGAGTTATATGTTTGATCGTAAAGGCTATATTGCCATCGAAAGAGAAAACTTGGATGTAAGTGAAGACGACATGCTAGAAAAAGTTTTAGAAGCAGGTGGTGAGGATCTACTCACTTCTCCTGAAGTGTTTGAGATTTATACGGCTCCGGAAGATTTTACTGAAGTACGGGACTTTTTGGAAAAAGAATTTAACTTGGCACAAGCAGAGTTAACAATGGTACCACAAACAACGGTTTTATTAGAAGGTAAGAAAAAAGAGCAATTTGAGCATTTACTGGACAAATTAGATGAAGATGATGATGTTTCAGAAGTATACACTTCTATTGAAGTATAAAAAAAGAGAGGTTTTTTGCCTCTCTTTTTTTTATGCTTTTTTTTAAATAACTACTACAGGTGTACCTACATCGATGTCATTAAATAATTTTTCCATTACATCAGGTGGCGTATTGATGCAACCATGAGAGCCGCCTTCTTTCCAGCGGTCACCGCCAAAAGTTGGCTGCCAGTCTGCATCATGAATACCAACGCCTGTCCAATCGATAGGTAACCAAAAATCAACTGGAGATTCATAATCTTCCCCTGTTAAAGTAGCATCTTCTTCTTTATTCCAAACATAAAACACGCCAGACGGTGTTTTAGTTTTTGGTTTCCCAGAAACGATATCTGTATCTAAAACAGTTTCCCCGTCTTTATAATACCACATATGTTGATTTTTTAAGTCGACCTCTACATAAGTATCATCAACTAAGGGTTCACTTGGATCAGCACTACCTTCAACAATAGGGGAGCGTTCAAAATCTTCGCCTGCTAAGACATTTTCACTTAATGCTTCTGTTTCTTGATCTGTAGCAATCGTCCAACTTAAAGTTCCCGGTTCGACTGTTACTTCATCTTGTTTCGTACTATCAAATTCTGTGTCATTTTCGCTTGTATTGTAATTATCGCCTAGTTCTTCCACATATGCTTGAACTTTTTCTTGGTTTACATCAACTTTTCCGTCTTCGTCGTTGTATTCAACCCAATCCATAATTTTTTCTTGCGGAATTTCAACGTCTTCCCCGTTAATTTTATAGGTACCCTTTATTTGAGCTACACTATTTAACTGATCGAGTTTTTTGTTTAAATCTTCGTCATTTGAAGTGACCTCAGGTTCTTTTTGATAGCTGTTCAATTCTAGCTCGTTTTTACCTTCTAAAACATCTTTTTGAAGATTTTCGCTAGCTTGTTTGCTATCGATCTCATCTCCTTGTTTTTCCGGCTCGATGACAAAACCGTCGTCGTCTTTATCAATTTTAGCATTTTCAGTTTGTGTTCGGTTCTCATTGACCGCAGCCAATTCTTGTTCAATTGATTTTGTTTGCTGGTTAAGTGTTTGTTTATCAAAGGCGGCTGTATTAAGAGATAATTTTTGTTTGTTAGTTGATAAAGAAGAAAGGCCCCACTGCCAGTTGTTTTGCTTATTGATCATGGATTCTAGCTCATCAGAAAAATCCGTTTCTAGTCCTAAATCGACTTTTTTCAGTGTTTTCCATTCTTTGCCATCTTGTTCTATTGTAAATTCTTGGGCATCATAGCGTTCATGTAATACATCATTGGCCTGTTGGGCCGTTAAATTACTTACTTTTGTGCCATTAATGAAGGTATCAGGTAAAAAGTGGTCGGAATAATGCATACTACGATAAGCATACCCCCCAATTGCCACAATGAGTACTACAAGTAAACCAATGAGAATCGTACGGGTCGACTTTTTCATCTTCGAACGTTTATCTAAACGTGACATGCAGTTTGTCAGCTCCTTAAACTAAATAAATTCTTTTTCATACCATAGCATATTTGTAAGAAAAATCGAACCAATTCTTATTAAAACTAATAATAATTTAATACTTAAAGTAAGGATACTACGCCTCGCTTTTGCTCGCCCTAGTACTGTTCATCAACTACTCTTCGCTCCTCTTAGTCGCTAAATCGTAGTGATTCACAGCAAAAAAGGGAACGGCTCGAAATAGAGCCGTTCCCGATGAGATGGATTGTTTGTTAAAAGAATGAAAATTAATTTTCTTCGAATTGTTCAAATGCTTTGCTTAAAATATTGCTTAACTGTTCAGCAGAGGCTGCCATACGATCTTTTTCACCGTCTGTTAAAGGGATTTCGATAATTTGTTTAACACCTGCTTTATTAACAACGGCAGGAGAACCAATATATAGGTTGTTTAGACCGTATTCACCATCCATATGAACAGAAAGTGGTAGTACAGCATTTTCATCATTTAAAATTGCTCTTGTAATTCGTGCTAATGCAGCAGCAACGCCGTAGAAAGTAGCGCCTTTTTTCTCTATGATCGTATAAGCGGCATCGCGTACACTAAAGAACAAGTTAACCATTGCTTCTTCATCAATCTCAGGATTGTTTTTTACCCACTCATAAATTTGTAGTCCAGCTACATTAGCGTGAGACCAAACAGGAAATTCTGAATCACCATGTTCGCCTAAGATATATGCGTGTACGTTTCTAGCATCAACATCCATTAAGCCTGCCAATGCTTGACGGAAACGTGCCGAATCTAAGGAAGTACCGGTACCCAAAACTTTTTCTTTTGGAAAACCAGAAAATTTCCAGGTGGCATAAGTTAAAATATCAACAGGATTTGCAGCGACTAAAAAGATACCATTAAAGCCAGAATCAACAATCTGAGTCACAACGTCATGATTGATTTTTAAATTTTTATTTACTAGATCTAAACGTGTTTCGCCAGATTTTTGTGGTGCACCTGCTGTAATAACTACTAGGTCAGCGTCATGAGCGTCTTCATAAGAAGCTGAATAGATTTTTTTAGGTGCGTTAAAAGCAAGCGCATCTGATAGATCTATGGCATCTCCTTCTGTTCTATTGCTATCAATATCGACAATTCCAACTTCTTGGGCAATGTCTTGCGTAACTAGAGCAAAGGCATAACTTGAACCTACAGCACCATCTCCAACGAGAATAACTTTTTGGTGTCCTTTTTTATTTGTTTGTGCAACCATAGGTGTATCATTCCTTCCAAATTTTTGTTGTAAAAAACTTAACTATGTATTTATACTAACATTTTATGACATTTTTGTCATTCAATTTATAAAACATTATAACAAGTTTGTTTATCTGTACTAGTTTTTGAGAGACTTGTGATTGCTGTGTGATAAGTGTTTCAAGCGGTTACGTTAAATATTTAAAAAAATGTCAAAGAAATTTGATTCTAAGCGAAAAAGCTTTGTTTATGTTATAATTTATACAATAATTCTGAAACTGGACAATGAAATATTTGTCCAGCATTTTGTTGTCTTAAAAATCTTTTAGTAATGGAGTCTCATCAATGAAAATGATTGTAGGACTGGGGAACCCAGGGAAAAAATACGAAAACACAAAACATAATGTCGGTTTTATGACAGTAGAGCGCTTAGCAAAAACACATGAGGTTACTTTTAAGAAAAATCCTTTTGAGGCAGAAGTAGCTGATTTTTTTGTGAACGGTGAAAAGATATTGCTCGTTAAACCGCAGACTTATATGAATGATTCAGGAAGGGCTGTAGGACCTTTGATGACCTATTTTGGTATATATAAAGAAGAACTTATAGTAGTTCATGATGATTTGGATTTGACGGTAGGAAAAATTCGCTTACGACAAAAAGGAAGCGCTGGTGGTCATAATGGTATAAAAAGCATTATTTCACATTTAGGCTCTAATGAATTTGGCCGTTTGAAAATAGGAATAGGACATCCACAAGAACACACCACAGTTGTTAACCATGTCTTACAGCCGTTTAATAAACAACAACAAGCGGTCATGACTGAAAGTATTGATAAAGCGAAAGAAGCAATAGATTATTTTATCGAAACGAATAATTTTACTCAGGTGATGAATCGCTTTAATTAAATGAGAATTAGATATAAAAGGAGTAAAGGGAACTTATGGATTTAATTGAATTAGTCACTCAAATGCCGTTGATCAAAGATTGGCATCAAGCAATCAAAGAACATCGTCAGCGACAATTGCTCACCGGACTAGCAAATTCGGCGAAAACATTAGCTATTGCTAGTGCTTATCGTAAATTTAAGCAACAAATCATCGTCGCTTCACCTAACCTTTACTATGCTAACCAACTAGCAGAAGATTTGATGCAAGTAACAGAAGACGTATATATATTTCCGGTAGATGAAGTTCTTTCAGCTGAAATGGCATTTTCATCACCAGAGACAAGGGCACAGCGAGTGACGACACTAAATGCACTTGCGGCGAATAAAACAGGTATTTACATATTACCTGCAGCTGCCTTGCGTAAATATCTGCCTACACCCGAGTTATGGGAAAGCTATCGTTTTCATTGGCAAATTGGCTCAGAAATTAATTGGCAACAACTAGCGCAACAACTTGTTTTGATGGGCTATCAACGAGAATCGATGATCGCAAAACCAGGTGAATTTAGTATTCGTGGTAGTATTTTAGATATTTATCCTCTGACTACACCTCATCCGGTAAGAATTGAACTGTTTGATGTGGAAATTGATTCAATTCGTTATTTTGACGTGGCAACGCAACGTTCCTTAGAAAATCTAGAAGAAGTTACGATTTTACCGACGACTGAACTTATTTTTTCAAAAAAAGATTTGGAAAATGGGAGTATACAATTACAGGAATTATTGGATAAGCGTTTGTCTGTGACTACAGAACAAACCAATATAGACTTTTTAAATGATTACTTTGGACAATTGATTGCTTCTTGGAAACAAGGTGTTCCTGGAGAAGCCCCTGGGATGTATGCGGATATTTTGTATCCAGAACAAACAAATATACTATCCTATTTCCAAAATGATGCGCTTCTTTTTGTTGATGATTACGCTCGTATTTTAGAAACGAATCGTCAGATTGAACAAGAAGAAGCAGAATGGCAGACGCAAAAGATAGAGGAGTTACGTGTATTTCCTGAACAGACTTTTGGACAAAAGCTGCAGCCTATTTTTCAACAAACGAAGTTTGCTGCGACATTTTTCTCTTTATTTCAAAAAGGGATGGGAAATATCCGGTTTGAAGCAATTCATAACTTTCAATATCGACCAATGCAACAATTTTTTGGTCAAATGGGTCTTCTTAAAGCAGAAATGGATCGTTGGGAGAAACAAAATCAAACGGTTGTGTTTTTGGTTAGCGATGAACAACGTGCGCAAAAATTAGCGCAAGATTTTCGCGACTACGAAATTTACGCAGTGGAAACACAGCCAGATGAGTTGCTTTTACAAGGTACGCAAATCATACAAGGGAGTTTGCAGAGCGGTTTTGAATTGCCGCAAGACCAGCTTGTAGTAGTAACGGAAAAAGAGATCTTCCAAAAAGTAAAGAAAAAACGAGCGAAAAAGCAAACCTTGTCCAATGCTGAACGCTTGAAAAGTTACAATGAGTTAAATCCTGGTGATTATGTTGTTCACGCAAATCACGGGATTGGTAAATATTTGGGTATTGAAACCTTAGAAGTCGATGGCATACATCAAGACTACATGACGATTTTATACCAAAATGATGACAAACTGTTTATTCCTGTGTCACAGTTAAACTTAATACAAAAATATGTTGCTTCAGAAAATGCGTCGCCTAAAATTAATAAATTAGGTGGAAGCTCTTGGGAAAAAACGAAGCAAAAAGTTTCGAACCAAATTGAAGATATTGCTGACGATTTGATTCAATTATATGCACAAAGAGAAGCTGAAAAAGGCTACGCTTTTGCCCCCGATGATGCCTACCAGAAAGAGTTTGAAGACGCTTTTGCTTATACAGAGACTGATGACCAATTGCGTAGTGCCGAAGAAATTAAACGTGATATGGAAAAAGAAAAATCAATGGATCGTCTATTAGTGGGTGATGTTGGTTTTGGTAAGACAGAGGTTGCATTGCGGGCGGCATTTAAAGCCATTAAGGAAAGTAAGCAAGTTGCTATTTTAGTTCCAACGACTATATTGGCTCAACAGCACTATGAGACTATGATCGATCGTTTTGCAGGTTTTCCAGTAAATGTAGGATTATTAAGTCGCTTCCGTACTAAAAAACAGCAAGACGAAACGATTAGACAATTAAATACGGGACAAGTTGATATTGTTGTAGGGACACACCGTCTTTTATCTAAGGATGTTCAGTTTAGTGATCTAGGTTTATTAGTGATTGATGAAGAACAGCGCTTTGGCGTGAAGCATAAAGAACGGTTGAAACAACTAAGAGCACAAGTTGATGTGCTAACTTTGACAGCAACTCCTATCCCAAGGACACTCCATATGTCAATGTTAGGCGTACGAGATTTATCGGTCATTGAAACACCTCCGGAAAACCGTTATCCTATCCAAACTTATGTTATGGAAGCCAATCCAGGAGCTATCAGAGAAGCTATCCAAAGAGAAATCGCTCGGGGTGGCCAGGTCTTTTATTTGTATAATCGGGTGGAAAGTATTGAAAGAAAAGTTGATGAAATACATCAGTTAGTCCCTGACGCTAGAATTGGGTATGCTCATGGTCAAATGACAGAAATTCAATTGGAAAATACGCTGTTTGATTTTATCAATGGACAATATGATGTGTTAATCACGACTACGATTATCGAAACAGGGGTAGATATTCCTAATGCCAATACGTTATTTGTTGAAAACGCGGATTATATGGGGCTTTCCACGCTTTATCAATTAAGAGGACGCGTGGGACGAACGAACCGAGTGGCTTATGCTTATTTCATGTATGAACCACAAAAGATACTAAATGAAGTAAGTGAAAAACGGCTACAGGCGATCAAAGATTTTACTGAATTAGGTTCAGGTTTTAAAATTGCTATGCGTGATTTATCTATTCGCGGGGCTGGAAATCTTTTAGGGGCTCAGCAACATGGCTTCATCAACTCTGTTGGTTTTGATATGTATACGCAGATGTTAGAAGAAGCTGTGACAAGAAAACAAGGGAAAAATACTCAAATGCAAAAAACAGCAGCTGAAATCGATCTTGCAATTGACGCATATATTCCTGCTGATTATATTGCTGATGAAAGACAAAAAATCGAAATTTATAAACGTGTACGTGAATTGGACAGTACAGATAGTCTTGATGAATTACAAGATGATCTGCTGGACCGTTTTGGAGAATTTCCTGATGAAGTCGCTCATTTATTATCAATAGGCGAAATGAAGATGAACGCTGATCGTGCTTTAGTTGAGAAAATAACTAAAGTCGATCAAACTTTGGTAGTTAGTTTAAGTAAAATTGGTACGAATAAGTTTTCTGTAGAACAATTATTTTCTGCACTTTCTTCGACTAAGCTGAAAGCTACAATGGGCGTTGAAAAAGAACAAATGCAAATTAAACTGACTATACCTGCACAAACACAAGAAATGGTTTGGATACAAGAATTACAGTCATTTATTAAAGCTTTACGTGAAGAAAGATACCAGACGCAATTACAAAGCCAAAACCAATAAGTTAGTAGAAAGGGGGATTAGCGATTCGCAATCAGATGAAAACGATGATGGAAGGCGCGTTTATTTTAACCATTGCTTCTTTTATCGCAAAAGTACTCAGTGCGATTTACCGCATCCCCTTTCAGAATATCGTTGGTGATGAAGGATTTTATGTTTATCAGCAAGTGTATCCTATTTATGGTATCGCCATGACTTTTGCGTTGACAGGTTTCCCACAATTTTTATCGAAATTAGTAGCTGAACAAACAGGTCCACAAGAAAAACGACGTATTTTGGATGAAAGCTATTCTTTGCTGTGGTGGAGCGCTTTTATTTTATGGGCAATAACTTTTTTATTTAGTCGCGGTCTTGCCAGTTCAATGGGAGATCCAGAGCTGGCAATAGTCATTCGGGTCGCTTCTTTTACCTTTTTATTGATGCCAGCTTTATCTTTATATCGTGGACTATTTCAAGGAGAGTTGTTAATGGTACCTACAGCAGTTTCGCAAGTGATCGAACAACTGCTACGAGTAGGGGTCATCCTATTGTCGGCGGTTGCTTTTACACATTTTTCTTTGTCCGTTTATCAAACAGGCGCTTTTGCAATGTCAGGTGCTTTTGTAGGTGGTTTGATGGCGTGGCTTATCTTGATTTACTACGATCGAAAAATTTATGGTATCCATTTACGCCCGCAATTATTTCTACCACGTATTCCTAAAAAGAGTCGGTTGGTTAGACGCTTTTTTGTTGAAGGCGGTTTGGTGTCTGTTTACAGCGGTATGTTAATTTTGTTTCAGTTAGTGGACTCATTTTTAATCGTTAATTCATTAACTAGCAGTGGTTTAGCTGAACAAAGCGCTAAAGTGGCAAAAGGAATCTATGATCGCGGGCAACCGCTTGTTCAACTAGGTTTAGTTGTTGCAACAGCTTTAAGTGCTACTTTTTTACCGGCATTAACAAAATTGATCATACAAAATAACCAAAAGAAGTTTGTCATGTCTGCTAAAATATATCTACGTTTTACCTCGGCGATAGCTGGCGCAGCTTCCTGTGGGCTAGCGGTATTAGTTCCGTATTTAAACTTTGCTTTATTTAAAGATTCTTTGGGAAATACGACATTAATGGCATTTGTTTTGGCTGTAGGATTGATGGCAGAAGTTCAGGCTTATCAAAGCATTGCACAAAGCCAAGGTGTATATTTTCAAGCACTAAAAGCAGCCGCTAAGGGTTTTGTAGTAAAACTTTTAGCTACTGGCATACTGGTGTTTTATTTAGGGACGTTGGGCGCCAGTTTAGCAACACTTTTAGGATTATTTACGGTTTTGTGGTCTTTAACAAAAGCGGAAAAAAAGAGTATCAATCGTTTTAAAAAAGAACGGCATTTTGCTTGGAAATTAATCAGTTGTCTTTTTTTAATGCTCATTACTTTACTGTTATTTTTTAGTGTCATTCGTTTAACTTTTGGGG
This sequence comes from Tetragenococcus halophilus, assembly GCF_001712815.1. Classification (NCBI taxonomy): domain Bacteria; kingdom Bacillati; phylum Bacillota; class Bacilli; order Lactobacillales; family Enterococcaceae; genus Tetragenococcus; species Tetragenococcus halophilus. The sequence goes on along the minus strand of NZ_CP012047.1, from coordinate 2,282,309 downwards.
CATTGGACACTCGCTTATTTGCTTTTATTTTAAGCTTGTTGGCTGTTTTATTAGGAGCGGGTGTATTTATAAAAGCTGCTGTTATGCTTGATTTGTTTACTGTACGGGAGTGGTTGTTGTTACCTTTTGGGAAAAAGATTTTACGTATCGGAGGAAAAAATAAATGAGAATAGATAAATTTTTAAAGATTTCCAGATTGATCAAACGACGTTCGGTTGCCAAAGAGGTGGCCGATAAAGGTCGCGTTCAGGTCAATGGAAATTTAGCAAAGTCAAGTAGCAATGTTCAAATCGGTGATATAGTAAAAATTCAATTTGGTAATCGAACGATTGAATTGAAGGTCAATGCTTTGCATGAATCAACGAAAAAAGAAGATGCACAAGAAATGTATGAGATCGTTTCTGACGAAAGAAAAATTTAACTAATTTGCGTTAGACAAGCATAGAGGATGTTGGTATAATAAAGGTCAACTAAGGAGAAGACTGGAGCGGTTTGAGTGGACAAGCAAGAAAAATCAAAAGTAAAAGTCTTAGACAATGAATATGCCAAAAAACAATATACAAAATATGCAAAAGAACAACGCCAAATTATCTTTAGACGACGTCGTTTAATGGCGATTTTTGTTGTCGCTGCTATTATTTTCTTAAGTGTGGGCATATCTTTGTTTAATGACTACCTTCGTTTGCAAAAACTAGAAGATTATAAAGAAGAAACAGTAGTTAAGCAAAAAAAAGTGGCTAAACAAAAAGAGGATTTAAAAAGTGATGTCTCTTTGCTAAAAGATGAAGATTATGTTGCAAAAATCGCCAGAAGTCGCTTTTTATACTCAGACGATGATGAAATCGTTTTTCCGCTTCCAGGAAATGAGTCTGGTGTAGCCAATGAAAGTGATGAGGAAACGGATGAATCCAATTAGCTTTTAAAGCATAGACATATCTACATAAAAGACAAAAAACGTGCCAACGGCAAGGAGTATATGCTAAAATGTAAGTAGAGGGAACTTAGGTTTGCATATCCTTAAATAAGATATAGGCTACAAATAGCGAAGCCTTAGTGCTTTTTAAGTATGAGATAAGTGATAATTATTTTAGAAATGGTAAATTTTAGGAGGAACAATTTTTTTATGTCAATCGAAGTTGGAGAAAAAGTAAAGGGAAAAGTGTCGGGGATTACAAATTTTGGTGCATTTATTGATTTAGGGGATAAAAAAACAGGCCTTGTTCATATCAGTGAGATCTCAAATGGATTTGTTAAAGATATTCATGACGTGTTATCAGTAGGTGATGAAGTTACTGTGCTTGTGACTTCCATTGGAGATGATGGGAAAATTGGTTTATCTATTCGTAAAGCAGAAGATAAGCCAAAAGAAGACAAAGGCGAACGGGGGCATTCTTCAAACCGTCCTGCTCAGAAAAAAACACAAACACGTAAACAAGATACTGGAAATGAAAAAGAAGACTTCGATGCATTAATGAATTCGTTCCTAAAAGAAAGTGACGATCGTCTGTCTTCTTTAAGAAGAAACACAGAAGGAAAACGCGGTGGTCGTGGCGGCCGCAGAAACTAAATAGTATAGCAGACTAAAATTCACTGCTTAAAAGTAGTGGATTTTATGTCTGTTTTCTTTTTTCAGGAGATTTTTGAGTTGAAGTGAGGTGGTTTAAATGCTTTTATCACAAGTTGAGTCCTTTATTGAAGAAAATCAACTTTTAAAAGCTAACGAACGGATCTTGGTTGCAGTATCTACAGGCGTTGATTCTATGGTGCTGCTACATATCTTAGAAAGATTGCAGAAAAAAAGCGACTTCACTATCGGGGTAGCTCACGTGAATCATAAATTACGTAAGGATTCTGATGAAGAAGAAAGTTTTTTAAGGGCTTACTGTCAAAAACATCAGCTTGTGTTTCATACTACTTCTTGGAAACATTCACCAACGAGTGGTATGGAGGAAAAAGCTCGAGCTTTTCGTTATAATTTTTTTAGAGAAATTATGAATAATTGCCATTACCAAGTGCTTGTTACAGCACATCATAGCGACGATCAGATGGAAACTATGATTATGAAAATGGTAAGAGACGGGAATTTATTTTCAGCTAAAGGTATATTGGCAAATCAGTCCTTTGGTAAAAATCAAGCATTGATCAGACCTCTATTACACATTTCAAAAGAGGAAATCTTAAATTATAGCCAACAAGAAGGAATTGACTATTTTGAAGATCAAACAAATGCTTCTTTTGACATGCAAAGAAATCGGATCAGACACCAAGTCATACCGCTGTTAAAAAAAGAGAATAAGCAAACTTTACAACATTTTCAGCGACTCTCTCAACAGATCGAGGCTGCAGAAGAATTGATTACTGATCAGCAAAAACAATGGTATCAAATGATTACTACAGAAAAGCATAATGAATTTGAAATCAATTTGCATGCTTACTTGAAGTTTTCGCCAGCTCAGCAAGTTTTTTTCTGGCAAGAATTAGCAAAAAAAGCACGACAATATTATAATTTAACTATTAGCGCTAAACAAATAGAACAACTGATGAAACTTTTAGCAAGAGAAAAAGCAAACTGGGAAATTGATATTGATCAGACTTGGCAATTTCAGAAAAGTTATGGTCAATTATTTTTGCGTAAAAGCCAAACTGTTTTTGATAAAGATGCGTCTTATATGTTGTCTGTTGGTGAGTCCCTATTTTTATCAGAAAACGAATGGCTGGGTTTTTTTCCTAAAGATGAAGTAAAAATTCCCGAAAAAGTTAAATTTTGGTTAGAATATCGCCAAAATTTAACGTTAGAATTTCCTACTAGAGTGCAGTTGCGTAGAAGACAAGCAGGCGATCGTATTCAGTTGAACGAACAGTTGAATAAAAAGCTTTCTCGCTTTTTTATTGATAAAAAAGTTTCGCCAGTTTCACGTGAAAAAGCATGGGTTATAACCGACTTTGAAGGAAAAGTTTTAGGTGTATTACCTCATGTATTTTCTTATTTGTGTATTACAAAAGAAACTGCTAAAATACACTACGTACTTCTTTATAGGTACCAAAAGCCAAAGCTGGAAGGAGAAGCAAATGCTGGAAAAAGATATTGAAACAATCTTGATTACACAAGAAGAGATCCATAATCGTTGTGAAAAACTAGGCAAGGAGCTTACAGCAGCGTATAAAAATACACAACCGCTTGTGGTGGGTGTATTAAAGGGTGCTATCCCTTTTATGGCTGATATTGTACGTCAAATGGATACATATATAGAACTTGATTTTATGGATGTGTCAAGTTACGGTGATGCGACAGTTTCATCTGGAGAGGTAAAAATCGTAAAAGACCTAGACACAAACGTAAAGGGACGCGATATGTTGATTGTAGAAGATATTATTGACAGCGGTCGTACGCTTCGTTACTTGGTGGATTTATTTAAATATCGTCAAGCGAATTCTGTTGCAATTGTTACGCTTTTGGATAAACCTAAAGGTCGTGTCGTGGATATTGAAGCGGATTATATCGGATTTGATGTTCCCGATGAATTTGTGGTAGGCTATGGTTTGGATTTTGCGGAGCAGTACCGCAATCTACCTTACGTGGGTGTGTTAAAACCAAATATATATGAAACAAAAGTTTGACCAAAACCAAGAAAGATATGCTACAATATAAAAGGTCAAAATAAGACAAACTGGCAAGGAGGGGCCGCATGAACAAGAATAATAAAGGGACAGCAAGAAACACCTTATACTATGTGCTGATTATTTTGGCCATGGTGATGGTTGTTTACTTCTTCCTAGGCGATGGTAATGATGAAACGCCGGAAATACAATATTCTACTTTTTCTGAACAACTAGAAGCTGGCGATGTTAAATCTTTTAATGTTCAGCCAACAAATGGTGTTTACCAAATTACAGGAGAATATGAAGAAGAAAAAACGGTTAATAATAATGATGGTTTAGCTGTATTAGGCTCAACAGAGTCAACGACCACACAGTTTTCCACAGTTGTTTTACCGAATGATTCCACATTGAGTGAAATCACCAATTTAGCAGATGAAAATGATGTACAAACTTCTATTGAAGAAGAATCAAGCAGTGGCATTTGGATGTCGCTTCTCTTTAGTTTCCTGCCGATAATAGCCATTTTTGGTTTATTCTATTTGATGATGGGCCAACAAGGTGGCGGAGGCGGCGGAGGTGGCCGAATGATGAACTTCGGCAAATCCAAAGCCAAAGAAGCTGACAAATCAGCGAATAAGATTCGTTTTTCTGATGTGGCTGGTGCTGAAGAAGAAAAACAAGAATTAGTTGAAGTTGTTGAATTTCTAAAAGATCCAAGACGTTTTTCTAATTTAGGCGCACGTATCCCTGCAGGGGTTCTTTTAGAAGGCCCTCCAGGAACTGGGAAAACACTTCTAGCTAAAGCAGTAGCTGGTGAAGCAGGCGTACCATTTTATTCTATTTCTGGTTCAGACTTTGTTGAAATGTTTGTAGGTGTCGGGGCAAGCCGTGTTCGGGACTTATTTGAAACAGCGAAGAAAAATGCGCCAGCTATTATCTTTATCGATGAAATCGATGCGGTCGCTCGTCAACGTGGTGCTGGCATGGGCGGTGGCCATGATGAACGAGAACAAACGTTGAACCAATTGTTAGTTGAAATGGATGGTTTTGAAGGAAATGAAGGAGTTATTGTCATTTCTGCCACCAACCGTTCTGATGTATTGGATCCAGCGCTATTACGTCCAGGTCGTTTCGACCGTCAAATTTTAGTTGGACGTCCAGATGTTAAAGGCCGTGAAGCTATTTTACGTGTTCACGCCCGCAATAAACCGATAACTGACGATGTTGATTTGAAAGTTGTAGCACAACAAACGCCTGGTTTTTCAGGTGCAGATTTAGAAAATGTATTGAATGAAGCAGCGCTTGTTGCAGCAAGGCGCGGTAAGAAGAAAATCGATGCTTCGGATATTGATGAAGCTGAAGACCGTGTTATTGCAGGACCCGCTAAAGAAGATCATGTCGTTAATAAAAAAGAACGCGAAATGGTGGCCTTCCACGAAGCAGGACACACCATCGTTGGTCTAGTATTGAGTCGAGCACGGGTCGTTCACAAAGTAACGATTATTCCACGTGGTCGTGCGGGTGGTTATATGATTGCCTTGCCCAAAGAAGATCAGAACTTAATGACAAAAGACGATTTGACTGAACAAATTGCAGGCCTATTAGGTGGTCGTGCTGCTGAAGAAATTGTTTTTGACTCTCAATCAACGGGGGCTTCTAATGACTTTGAGCAGGCGACAAATATCGCTCGTAGTATGGTTACCCAATACGGTATGAGTGACAAACTTGGTCCGATTCAATATGAAGGAGGCAATCAAGTATTTGTTGGTCGTGACTATGGGCAAACGAAGTCTTACTCTGAACAATTTGCTTATGAAATCGATGATGAAGTGCGTAAAATCGTAAATGATGGTCATGATAAAGCACGTGAAATTATCGAATCTCATCGCAATAAGCATAAGTTGATAGCAGAAAAACTGTTAGAATATGAAACACTTGATGCTAAAGCTATCAAATCATTATTTGAATCAGGCGAAATGCCAAAATCTTATGAGGAAGAAAGCAAATTTCCAAGTGAAAACGGCCGATCTTATGAAGAAGCAAAACGTACTTTGGAAAAGAAAGAAGAACAAGGTCGGGTGAATGATAAAGAGGAAGATTCTACAGCGGCTAATGAAGACAATAGCCAAGGATCAAATGAATCTTCATCAAAAGAACAAGATGATCAAACAGATAAGACAGATGAATAATTGTACAATAAAAGCTGTGGTGTTAGCATCACAGCTTTTCCCTTGTGCAAACATAAAAATTGCGTCTTGTAATATTTATTAGTAAGATACTTAAATAAACATAAGGAATGATTGTGTGCAATTGAACCAAAAGGAGAAAGGAACAATGGAAGATTATTTAGTAAAAGCAATGGCTTACGATGGTTTTGTCCGGGCTTATGCGATGAATGCTACTCAAACTGTGGATCAGGCGCAAAGGAATCATGATACTTGGAATACATCCTCAGCTGCGTTAGGACGTACTTTAGTTGGTGCCCTATTATTAGGTAGTACAGTTAAAGGTGAGGACACCATAACTGTTCGTGTTGAGGGAGATGGACCAGCAGGCGCGATCATTGTAACAAGTGATGGTAGCGGAAGCGTCAAAGGCTATATCCAAAATCCTCATGTTAGTTTGCCTTTAAATGAACAAGGTAAACTAGACGTTAGTGGTGCGGTAGGCACGCGGGGGATGTTTTCAGTAACTAAAGACCTTGGCTTAAAAGAACCGTTTTCTGGGCAAACGCCGATCGTATCAGGAGAAATTGGGGCGGATTTCACTTATTATCTTGCTGTATCAGAACAAATTCCTTCTTCTGTGGGATTGAGTGTATTGGTTGATACTGATGACTCTATTAAAACAGCGGGAGGCTTTATGATACAAATGATGCCCGGTGCATCCGAGGAAGTAGTGAATGCTTTAGAAGAACGTTTACAACATCTGCCCAATATTTCTGCTATGTTGGACGAAGGAAAAGCGCCAGAAGAAATTTTAGATTTTATTTTTGCAGACGAAACGGTAGCTATTCTTGATGAAATGCCAGTTCAATTTCAATGTGATTGTTCTAAAGAACGTTTTGCAGCAGGATTGATTTCATTAGGTGCACAAGAAATTCAAGAAATGATTGAAGAAGACCATGGGGCAGAAGCTGTTTGTTCGTTTTGTGGTAATAAGTATTACTTTAGCGAACAAGATTTGGTAGAACTTAAAAAAGAAGCAGCAGAAGAATCCTAAAGAATTATTGTTCGAATCAACGTTAGAAATTAATGAAAAATAGCTAATTTGTGAAAAAATCAAGCCATGTTTCTTTTTCGGCTTGCTTTTTTTTCTTATCATTGGCATTATAAAAAGGAAAGCTATCAGAGAATGGAGGAAGACTTTTGGCAGGAGAACATGAAAACCAAGATGAATTAAATGATCAAATGCTGGTTCGCCGGCAAAAAATGGAAGAACTACAAGAAAAAGGGATAGACCCATTTGGCCATCGTTTCGACCGCACCCACAGTTCAAATGAAATTCATGAAGAATTTGATGATAAAACGAAAGAAGAACTGAATGAGATAGGACTTGCAGCTAGCGTTGCAGGACGGATGGTTTCAAAAAGAGGCAAGGGTAAGGTTGGCTTCGCCCATTTGCAAGACCGAGAAGGTCAGATCCAGATTTATGTCCGCAAAGATGAAGTCGGCGAAGATAACTATGATATCTTTAAAAAAGCCGATTTGGGCGACTTTTTAGGTGTTACTGGTGAAATAATGAAAACAAACACGGGTGAGGTTTCAGTTAAGGCTGAAAAAGTTACACTTTTAACGAAAGCTTTACGTCCTTTACCAGAAAAATACCATGGATTGACAAATGTTGAACAACGTTATCGCCAAAGATATTTAGATTTAATCAGTAATCGCGATAGTTTCGAGCGGTTTAAAAAACGTAGTCAAATTATTAGTGAGATTCGACGCTATTTAGATCATCGTGGATATTTAGAAGTTGAAACACCTGTATTACACAATCAGGCAGGAGGCGCTGCAGCACGTCCATTTGTGACACACCATAATGCTTTAGATATAGACTTATATCTTCGTATTGCTTTAGAGTTGCATTTGAAACGCTTGATTGTAGGCGGAATGGAAAAAGTTTATGAAATCGGACGTGTCTTCCGTAATGAAGGGATCGATACAACCCATAATCCGGAATTTACTATGTTGGAGTGCTATACAGCTTATGCAAATTTTGGTGATGTTATGGACCTAACAGAAGGTATTATCCGAAATGTTACTAAAAACGTACTAGGAACAACGCAACTTTCTTACGATGGGCAAACTGTGGACTTAGGGACAGATTTTGCTCGACTTCATATAGTTGATGCGATTAAGGAATATACAGGAGTTGACTTCTGGCAAGATATGTCATTGGACCAAGCAAGAGAACTTGCCGAAAAACATAAAGTGGCGATCACAGACGCAATGGGCGTGGGTCATATTATCAACGAATTTTTTGAAACATTTGTAGAAGATAACTTGCAACAACCGACCTTTGTTTATGGCCATCCGGTAGAGGTTTCCCCGCTAGCTAAGAAGAGCCAAGATGATCCTCGCTTTACTGATCGTTTTGAACTGTTTATAGTAAATCATGAATTTGCTAATGCCTTTACTGAATTAAACGATCCAATCGATCAACGTAAACGTTTTGAAGAACAAGAGAAAGAACGTATTGCTGGTAATGAAGAAGCTCATGGCGTGGACGAAGATTTCTTAGAATCATTGGAATATGGTATGCCGCCTACTGGAGGTTTGGGCATTGGAATTGATCGTTTAATTATGTTGTTAACAGACGCGCAGTCGATTCGGGATGTTTTGCTTTTCCCAACCATGCGATAATAAAAAATGCGGCTTTTATAGCCGTATTTTTTTATGATGGAAACATGTGAGAAACAAAAAAGCTTTGCACGGGATTTATCTTGATTATAAAGAAAATTATAGGCTATAATGATTGACCTAAAGGGTAGTTATTGATATATTATTAGTTGGCTGTGATAGTGAAAAACTTTTTCATTTTTTTACAAAAATGATTGACGCATCTTTACAGTTTTGATAAGATTATCAAGTCGTCGTAAAAAGCAATGTTTTTTATTTGATTAATGAAAAAACATTTTCAAATTAATAAGTTAGAAAGTTAAAATAAAAATTAGCTAACTTGCAAAAAGATATTGACAAACACTTGTCGAATTGATAAGATATAAAAGTTGTTACGGCAACAAGCAGTAGACCTTTGAAAACTGAACAAAGCAAGCAAACGAACCAATGTGTCGGGCGCTTCTTTGCAAGAAGAAGCAACCAAGCAATAAACGCGAACAACACGCGAGCAAAAAGTTGAAGAGCTAAGTAAGATCAACGGTGTTGATCGATCAAATTCAAGATGAGAGTTTGATCCTGGCTCAGGACGAACGCTGGCGGCGTGCCTAATACATGCAAGTCGAACGCTGCTTAAGAAGAAACTTCGGTTTTTTCTTAAGCGGAGTGGCGGACGGGTGAGTAACACGTGGGGAACCTATCCATCAGCGGGGGATAACACTTGGAAACAGGTGCTAATACCGCATACGGCTTTTTTTCACCTGAAAGAAAGCTCAAAGGCGCTTTACAGCGTCACTGATGGCTGGCCCCGCGGTGCATTAGCCAGTTGGTGAGGTAACGGCTCACCAAAGCAACGATGCATAGCCGACCTGAGAGGGTGATCGGCCACACTGGGACTGAGACACGGCCCAGACTCCTACGGGAGGCAGCAGTAGGGAATCTTCGGCAATGGACGCAAGTCTGACCGAGCAACGCCGCGTGAGTGAAGAAGGTTTTCGGATCGTAAAGCTCTGTTGTCAGCAAAGAACAGGAGAAAGAGGCAATGCTTTTTCTATGACGGTAGCTGACCAGAAAGCCACGGCTAACTACGTGCCAGCAGCCGCGGTAATACGTAGGTGGCAAGCGTTGTCCGGATTTATTGGGCGTAAAGCGAGCGCAGGCGGTGATTTAAGTCTGATGTGAAAGCCCCCAGCTCAACTGGGGAGGGTCATTGGAAACTGGATCACTTGAGTGCAGAAGAGGAGAGTGGAATTCCATGTGTAGCGGTGAAATGCGTAGATATATGGAGGAACACCAGTGGCGAAGGCGGCTCTCTGGTCTGTAACTGACGCTGAGGCTCGAAAGCGTGGGTAGCAAACAGGATTAGATACCCTGGTAGTCCACGCCGTAAACGATGAGTGCTAAGTGTTGGAGGGTTTCCGCCCTTCAGTGCTGCAGTTAACGCATTAAGCACTCCGCCTGGGGAGTACGACCGCAAGGTTGAAACTCAAAGGAATTGACGGGGGCCCGCACAAGCGGTGGAGCATGTGGTTTAATTCGAAGCAACGCGAAGAACCTTACCAGGTCTTGACATCCTTTGACCGCCCTAGAGATAGGGTTTCCCCTTCGGGGGCAAAGTGACAGGTGGTGCATGGTTGTCGTCAGCTCGTGTCGTGAGATGTTGGGTTAAGTCCCGTAACGAGCGCAACCCTTATTGTTAGTTGCCAGCATTGCGTTGGGCACTCTAGCAAGACTGCCGGTGACAAACCGGAGGAAGGCGGGGATGACGTCAAATCATCATGCCCCTTATGACCTGGGCTACACACGTGCTACAATGGGAAGTACAACGAGCGCGCCAAGCCGCAAGGCCGAGCGAATCTCTGAAAGCTTCTCTCAGTTCGGATTGCAGGCTGCAACTCGCCTGCATGAAGCCGGAATCGCTAGTAATCGCGGATCAGCATGCCGCGGTGAATCCGTTCCCGGGCCTTGTACACACCGCCCGTCACACCACGAGAGTTTGTAACACCCAAAGTCGGTGCGGCAACCCCTAGGGGAGCCAGCCGCCTAAGGTGGGACGAATGATTGGGGTGAAGTCGTAACAAGGTAGCCGTATCGGAAGGTGCGGCTGGATCACCTCCTTTCTAAGGAAACATACGGAAGGTCGACACATCGTTTGCGCTTTGTTCAGTTTTGAGAGGTCTACCCGTAGGGGGCCTTAGCTCAGCTGGGAGAGCGCCTGCTTTGCACGCAGGAGGTCAGCGGTTCGATCCCGCTAGGCTCCATAAACGATCGATTTTAGATCGTTTGTTTGGTTCTTTGAAAACTGGATAGAAAAACAACAATCAACACCAACCGAGAATCCGCGTTGAACACGTTTTTTAACGAAGTTTACGCACATGTTCGAAGGGCTTTGATCGCTCAAAGCAAGCACCTTCGAGAAACCCTTGACCGCAAGGTCAAGTCAGGTTAAGTAAGAAAGGGCGCACGGCGGATGCCTTGGCACTAGGAGCCGATGAAGGACGGGACCAACACCGATATGCTCTGGGGAGCTGTAAGTAAGCTTGGATCCAGAGATTTCCGAATGGGGAAACCTCGCATTTTTCATCGAATGCGGCTTGACCTGTGAATACATAGCAGGCAAGCGGAAGACGCAGTGAACTGAAACATCTTAGTAGCTGCAGGAAGAAAAAGAAAAATCGATTCCCTGAGTAGCGGCGAGCGAAACGGGAATAGCCCAAACCAGGATGCTTGCATTCTGGGGTTGTAGGACGTTTATTCACGGACAGGACGGTTAGCCGAAGGCTTTGGGATAAGCCGCCGGAGCGGGTAAGAGCCCCGTAGGCGAAAACTGTCAGGTTCGTAAACGGATCCTGAGTACGACGGGACACGTGAAATGCCGTCGGAAACCGGGAGGACCATCTCCCAAGGCTAAATACTCCCTAGTGACCGATAGTGAACCAGTACCGTGAGGGAAAGGTGAAAAGCACCCCGGAAGGGGAGTGAAAGAGATCCTGAAACCGTGTGCTTACAAGGAGTTAGAGCCCGTTTATGGGTGATAGCGTGCCTTTTGCAGAATGAACCGGCGAGTTGCGCTGGCTGGCGAGGTTAAGTCTGAAAAGACGGAGCCGCAGCGAAAGCGAGTCTGAAATGGGCGTTGAGTCAGACGGCGCAGACCCGAAACCAGGTGATCTACCCATGTCCAGGTTGAAGGTGCGGTAAAACGCACTGGAGGACCGAACCCACGTACGTTGAAAAGTGCGGGGATGAGATGTGGGTAGCGGAGAAATTCCAAACGAACTTGGAGATAGCTGGTTCTCTCCGAAATAGCTTTAGGGCTAGCGTCAAGGAAGCAATGATGGAGGTAGAGCACTGTTTGGACGAGGGGCCCGTCTTGGGTTACCGAATCCAGATAAACTCCGAATGCCATTGATTGCCCCTTGGCAGTCAGACGGTGAGTGATAAGATCCATCGTCGAAAGGGAAACAGCCCAGACCACCAGCTAAGGCCCCTAAATGTATGTTAAGTGGAAAAGGAGGTGGGGTTGCTTAGACAACTAGGATGTTGGCTTAGAAGCAGCCATCATTGAAAGAGTGCGTAATAGCTCACTAGTCGAGTGACCCTGCGCCGAAAATGTACCGGGGCTAAACATACTGCCGAAGCTGTGGAAAACACCATAGGTGTTTTGGTAGGAGAGCGTTCTAAGGGCGGTGAAGGTCGACTGAAAAGACGGCTGGAGCGCTTAGAAGTGAGAATGCCGGTATGAGTAGCGAAAGACAGGTGAGAATCCTGTCCACCGTAAGACGAAGGTTTCCTGGGGAAGGCTCGTCCGCCCAGGGTTAGTCGGGACCTAAGCTGAGGCCGAAAGGCGTAAGCGATGGCCAACAGGTTGATATTCCTGTACCTGTTATCTTCATTTGAGTGATGGAGGGACGCAGGAGGCAAAAGAAAGCAGACGAATGGAAAGGTCTGTCCAAGCAGTGCATCGGAGAAAGAGTGAAAGGCTTTTTCTTGTCAACGATAAGCTGTGACGGGGAGGGAAATTGAAGTACCGAAGTTCTGGCGTCACACTGCCAAGAAAAACTTCTAGCAAGAAGGTAATGGCCCGTACCGCAAACCGACACAGGTCGTCGAGGAGAGTATCCTCAGGTGAGCGAGCGAACTCTCGTTAAGGAACTCGGCAAAATGACCCCGTAACTTCGGGAGAAGGGGTGCTGCTCTAACGAGCAGCCGCAGTGAATAGGCCCAAGCGACTGTTTATCAAAAACACAGGTCTCTGCAAAATCGTAAGATGACGTATAGGGGCTGACGCCTGCCCGGTGCTGGAAGGTTAAGAGGAGTGCTTAGCGTAAGCGAAGGTACGAATTGAAGCCCCAGTAAACGGCGGCCGTAACTATAACGGTCCTAAGGTAGCGAAATTCCTTGTCGGGTAAGTTCCGACCCGCACGAAAGGCGCAACGATTTGGGCACTGTCTCAACGAGAGACTCGGTGAAATTTTAGTACCTGTGAAAATGCAGGTTACCCGCGACAGGACGGAAAGACCCCATGGAGCTTTACTGTAATTTGATATTGGGTGTCTGTGACGCATGTACAGCATAGGTAGGAGCCGTAGAATTCGGGACGCGAGTCTCGAAGGAGGCATCCGTGGGATACTACCCTTGCGTTATGGCCACTCTAACCCACGCCACTGATCGTGGCGGGAGACAGTGTCAGATGGGCAGTTTGACTGGGGCGGTCGCCTCCCAAAAAGTAACGGAGGCGCCCCAAGGTTCCCTCAGAATGGTTGGAAATCATTCAAAGAGTGTAAAGGCAGAAGGGAGCTTGACTGTGAGAGCAACAACTCGAGCAGGGACGAAAGTCGGGCTTAGTGATCCGGTGGTTCCGCATGGAAGGGCCATCGCTCAACGGATAAAAGCTACCCTGGGGATAACAGGCTTATCTCCCCCAAGAGTCCACATCGACGGGGAGGTTTGGCACCTCGATGTCGGCTCGTCGCATCCTGGGGCTGTAGTCGGTCCCAAGGGTTGGGCTGTTCGCCCATTAAAGCGGCACGCGAGCTGGGTTCAGAACGTCGTGAGACAGTTCGGTCCCTATCCGTCGCGGGCGTAGGAAATTTGCGAGGCGCTGTCCTTAGTACGAGAGGACCGGGATGGACCTACCGCTGGTGGACCAGTTGTCGTGCCAACGGCATCGCTGGGTAGCTAAGTAGGGCAGGAATAAACGCTGAAAGCATCTAAGCGTGAAGTCCCCCTCAAGATGAGATTTCCCCTTTCTAAAAGAAAGTAAGATCCCTGAGAGAAGATCAGGTAGATAGGTTCGAAGTGGAAGACCTGCGAGGGTTGGAGCGGACGAATACTAATCGATCGAGGACTTAACCACAAAGGTTTGGATTTTCGGTGAAGCGAAGCAGTTGTTTTTCATCCAGTTTTGAGGGAACCAAAAGGTTCACTCAACGTCAAGTTGTGTGGTGATGATGGCAAGAAGGAGACACCTGTTCCCATGCCGAACACAGTCGTTAAGCTTCTTAGCGCCAATTGTAGTGAGGGGCTTCCCCTTGTGAGAGTAGGACATCGCCACGCAGCAAGCGGAGGTTTAGCTCAGCTGGGAGAGCATCTGCCTTACAAGCAGAGGGTCATAGGTTCGAGCCCTATAACCTCCATTGAGTCGTTAGCTCAGTTGGTAGAGCATCTGACTTTTAATCAGAGGGTCACAGGTTCGAATCCTGTACGACTCATTTCACAAAATCAGCGGGTGTGGCGGAATTGGCAGACGCACTAGATTTAGGATCTAGCGCCGCAAGGCGTGGGGGTTCAAGTCCCTTCACCCGCATGTAGGAAAAAGCCGGCTTAGCTCAGTTGGTAGAGCATCTGATTTGTAATCAGAGGGTCGAGGGTTCAAGTCCTTTAGCCGGCATCCGACAAGCTGCGGAAATAGCTCAGCGGTAGAGCACCACCTTGCCAAGGTGGGGGTCGCGGGTTCGAATCCCGTTTTCCGCTTGATGCCAAAACCACGCCGGGGTGGCGGAACTGGCAGACGCACAGGACTTAAAATCCTGGGGTAAGTAATTACCGTACCGGTTCGATTCCGGTCCTCGGCATTGAACAAAATATGCGCCCATAGCTCAACTGGATAGAGTGTCTGACTACGGATCAGAAGGTTGAGGGTTCAAATCCTTCTGGGCGCGTAACGGGAAGTAGCTCAGCTTGGTAGAGCACTTGGTTTGGGACCAAGGGGTCGTAGGTTCGAATCCTGTCTTCCCGATGGATTTTAATGAAGGGGCCTTAGCTCAGCTGGGAGAGCGCCTGCTTTGCACGCAGGAGGTCAGCGGTTCGATCCCGCTAGGCTCCATGTCATTTGATAAAATGGTTTTCGCGGTGTAGCTCAGCTGGCTAGAGCGTCCGGTTCATACCCGGGAGGTCGTGGGTTCGATCCCCTCCACCGCGATTTTGATTAAGAGCTTGGACCTTTAGCTCAGTTGGTTAGAGCAGACGGCTCATAACCGTCAGGTCGTAGGTTCGAGTCCTACAAGGTCCATTGCGTCATTATCATTTTATTTATTTGATGGAGGATTACCCAAGTCCGGCTGAAGGGAACGGTCTTGAAAACCGTCAGGCGGGTAAAACCGTGCAAGGGTTCGAATCCCTTATCCTCCTTTGCTAAAATTATTTATAGATATTATAATAATATTTAGTTTTATTATCGCGGGATGGAGCAGTCTGGTAGCTCGTCGGGCTCATAACCCGAAGGTCGCAAGTTCAAATCTTGCTCCCGCAATTATACTTGTTTTTCAAGTATTGAAGATACAACAAAAATTGGTCTGGTAGTTCAGCTGGTTAGAATGCCTGCCTGTCACGCAGGAGGTCGCGGGTTCGAGTCCCGTCCAGACCGTCATGCGGGTGTAGTTTAGTGGTAAAACCACAGCCTTCCAAGCTGTTGTCGCGAGTTCGATTCTCGTCACCCGCTTGTTGTGTTTATTGCTTGGGCCTATAGCTCAGTTGGTTAGAGCGCACGCCTGATAAGCGTGAGGTCGATGGTTCGAGTCCATTTAGGCCCATTTATTAAATAAAGGTCCGTTGGTCAAGAGGTTAAGACACCGCCCTTTCACGGCGGTATCACGGGTTCGAATCCCGTACGGACCATGCGTCTTGGGGTTATGGAGGATTACCCAAGTCCGGCTGAAGGGAACGGTCTTGAAAACCGTCAGGCGGGTAAAACCGTGCAAGGGTTCGAATCCCTTATCCTCCTTTGCTAAAATTATTTACAAATATTATAATAATATTTAGTTTTATTATCGCGGGATGGAGCAGTCTGGTAGCTCGTCGGGCTCATAACCCGAAGGTCGCAAGTTCAAATCTTGCTCCCGCAATTGTACTTTGTATGCAAGTACTTATTATATTTACAACAAAGCGGGTCTGGTAGTTCAGCTGGTTAGAATGCCTGCCTGTCACGCAGGAGGTCGCGGGTTCGAGTCCCGTCCAGACCGTTTTGGATCGATAGCTCAGTCGGTAGAGCAACGGATTGAAGCTCCGTGTGTCGGCAGTTCGATTCTGTCTCGATCCATCAATATATAAGGCGGGTGTAGTTTAGTGGTAAAACCACAGCCTTCCAAGCTGTTGTCGCGAGTTCGATTCTCGTCACCCGCTTTTGTTGTAGTTATAATAAGGGCCTATAGCTCAGTTGGTTAGAGCGCACGCCTGATAAGCGTGAGGTCGATGGTTCGAGTCCATTTAGGCCCATGAAAATCAATATTTTTTGGTTTTGGGGAAGTACTCAAGTGGCTGAAGAGGCGCCCCTGCTAAGGGTGTAGGTCGTTTACGCGACGCGAGGGTTCGAATCCCTCCTTCTCCGTATCAGCGATCCGTTGGTCAAGAGGTTAAGACACCGCCCTTTCACGGCGGTAACACGGGTTCGAATCCCGTACGGATCATCGAAGCATTCAGTAATGGATGCTTTTTTTTAAGTTAATTTGAGGACTTTTGCTGACAGTTTCGGTTTCAACTCATTTTGGCAAAAAGTGAGGATAGATCGTTCTTATTATCTATTAGAATCAGACCGTTGCAAGTTCCCGAAAGGATTCATTTGAAAATCAAGTGAAGATGCCTTGTAACCGAAAAATTATTTTAGGGGGAATCATCGTGAAAGAAAGGCGTTTGTTTACTTCTGAATCTGTTTCAGAAGGACATCCAGACAAGATTGCTGATCAGATCAGTGATGCTATTTTAGATGCACTTTTAGCGCAGGATCCAATGGCACGCGTTGCTTGTGAAACATCTGTTACAACAGGTTTGGTATTGGTCTTTGGGGAAGTTTCTACATCGGCATATGTTGATATGCAAAAGGTTGTACGTCAAACAATCAAAGATATTGGTTATAATCGTCCAGAATATGGCTTTGATGGCGATAATGTAGCGGTCTTAGTTGCAATTGATGAACAATCACAAGATATCGCACAAGGTGTGGATACATCTTTAGAAGCAAGAGAAGATAGAGAAAAACGTATTAATGCAATCGGAGCTGGTGACCAGGGCTTAATGTTTGGCTTTGCGACTAACGAAACTGACGAGTTGATGCCTTTACCTATTTCATTAAGTCATAAAATCGTCGCTCATTTAGCAAAATTAAGAAAAAAAGCAGAAATTAGCTACTTACGTCCGGATGCAAAATCACAAGTTACTGTGGAATATGATGAAAATGATCAACCCAAAAGAGTAGATACGATTATTATTAGTACACAACATGATGACGAAGTTGCAAATGAAACAATTAGACGTGATATGATTGAAAAAGTCATTAAAGAAGTCGTTCCTAATGAACTTTTAGACGAACAAACGAAGTATTTCATTAACCCTACCGGTCGTTTTGTCATTGGTGGACCACAGGGTGACGCTGGTTTGACCGGAAGAAAAATTATTGTAGACACTTATGGTGGCTATGCGCGTCATGGTGGCGGTGCATTTTCCGGTAAAGATGCTACAAAGGTGGATCGTTCGGCAAGTTATGCTGCCCGTTATATTGCAAAAAATATTGTTGCAGCAAAATTAGCTGATAAAGCTGAGGTGCAACTGGCATATGCTATTGGGGTGGCTGAACCTGTATCTATTTCAATTGATACTTTTGGAACGTCTAAAGTTAGTCAAGAAAAATTAATTGAAGTTGTACGTCAAAATTTTGATTTAAGGCCAGCTGGCATTATTGAGATGTTGGATTTACGACGTCCTATTTATAAGGATACAGCTGCTTATGGACATTTCGGTAGAACCGATATTGATTTGCCTTGGGAAAAAACAGATAAAATGAAAGCTTTACAAGAAAATATAAAATAATCAAAAAGGATCCTATTGGTTTTATTCAATAGGATCTTTTTTTATTTTAGAAAAAATCTGCTACAATGGATGATAAATAATAAAGGACGTGAAAAAATAATGGCTCTTTTACAAGTAAATGCTTTTTCCAATGTGTTAGAAATGGAAGTGATGTTGGATGTCATTTTACCACAAGAAACCAAAAAAACCTTTGGAACAAGTACTAAAGGAACAACTGAGGATGTAGCAGTACTTTATTTACTGCATGGTATGAATGGTAATCATAGTGTATGGCAAAGACGAACAGCAATTGAGCGTTACGTATCTGATAAGGGCTTAGCTGTGATTATGCCTTCTACTGATTTAGGGTGGTATACAGATACTACCTATGATATGAAGTATTGGACATTTATTGCTGAAGAGTTACCTAATATTTGTCATGAATTATTCCCTCAACTAACGAAAAAAAGAGCCAAAACATTTGCAGCGGGTTTATCAATGGGTGGCTATGGCGCTGTAAAATTGGGTTTAAAAAAACCTGAAAATTTTGCAGCAATTGCTTCACTTTCAGGCGGTTTAACGATTGCTGAAGGAATAAACCAATTACTAGAAATAAGAAGTAAAGCATACTGGGAAGGAATTTTTGGTCCTTTAGAGGAAATCAAAGGCTCGGAAAATGACTTGATACATTTGATTGAGACATTAGATGGATCACAAGCGCCTAAATTTTATCTTACATGTGGTACTGAAGATTTAATATATCAAGCAAGTGCTTATACCACTAAGAAAATGAGAGAAAACGGCTATGATGTGGTTTTTGAAGATGGCCCTGGTGAACATGATTGGTTATTTTGGGACGATTGGATTCAACGGGTTTTAAATTGGTTACCCCTTTAAAGTATTTTATCAACCAGTTAAACAGAAGTGTTGTTTAGCTGGTTTTTTTGTTTGATTAATGATTATTTTACTAATTTTCAAGAAACAATATTTCGAAATAACACAATTACTGTTTTATTTATTGAAATATTGTTTCTTTTAAGATATAATGAAAGCGAATTAATAAGGATGGTGTAAATGATGCTAGGATTTTCGGTTTTCTTGGGAGAAGGGTTATCAAAAAATAAGCAACAGTATATTGAAGCCATGAATCGTGCAGGCTTTACACGTATTTTTACTTCTTTGCATATTCCAGAGGATGACCCAGAAGAAATTATTTATACTTTAAAACAACTTGGTGAATTAACTCAGCAATTTCAAATGGAATTAATGGCGGATGTATCAAGTGATGGCTTACAGTATTTAGCGACCGATTTTAATCAAGTGGAAGCTTTTGACCAGTTAAAAGAATTAGGCGTTACAGGCGTACGTATGGATTATGGCGTTGATAATCAAACGATTGCAGCTATTTCAAGACACATGCAGGTGGGATTGAATGCATCAACTTTAACAGACGAAGATGTAGCCGAATTAAGTTCTCTTCAAGCGGATTTTACGAATATGGAGTTATGGCATAATTATTATCCACGTCCGGAGACAGGCTTATCAAGAGACTATTTACAAAGAGTAAACCATAAATGGCGTGCTTACGGTTTTAAGATCGTTGCTTTTGTTCCAGGGGATGAAAATCTGCGGGGGCCATTACATGACCACCTTCCTAGCTTAGAAATCCATCGACGGCAACATCCATTGGCAGCAACCCTTGATTTGTTTTACAACTATGATTGTGATGCAGTTTATATTGGAGATGGTGGACTTACAAAAAAAGCAAGGGAACAGTTTATTGCTTATTTCCAACATAAAAAAATGTTACTTGAAATTGATTTGCTGACGAAAAATTATCACTCCTTATTCTTGGGTGAACATACAAATCGGATCGATGAAGCGGAGTATGTGGTGCGAAGTCAAGAGGCGCGGAAAAATAATCAAGAAATCATTGAAACTGAAAATATTCAATCACGAGAAAAAGGTAGCATAACTGTGGATAATAAAAAGTATCTGCGTTATATGGGAGAATTACAAATTACTAAAGATGATTTACCTGCTGATGAGAAGGTAAATGTGCTAGCTAAGGTAATAGAAAAAGACCGTAACTTAATTGATTATATCGACTCAGGATGTCGGTTTGAACTAAAGGAAGGGAGAAAAATCTAGTGAGTGAATTAGAAAAATTAGCGACAGAAACTAGAAATCAAAAAACGATGGCTTTGGATGATATGGATATCATGGAAGTTTTACAAACGATGAATGATGAAGATAGAAAAGTTCCTTTGGCTATTGAAGAAGCACTACCACAAATTAAAAAGGTTGTCGAACAAATTATCCAAGCATTCAATAAAAAAGGAAGACTATTTTATATTGGTGCTGGTACAAGTGGACGCCTAGGCGTTTTAGATGCAGCAGAGTGTGTCCCAACATTTGGAACAACCCCCGAAATGGTACAAGGGTTGATCGCCGGTGGAATAAAAGCTATGACTGTTGCCGTTGAAGGAGCAGAAGATTCCAAAGAACTTGCAAAAAAAGATTTAAGCCAAGCTTCGTTATCACAAAATGATCTTGTAGTGGGAATCGCTGCCAGCGGAAGGACACCTTATGTCATTGGTGGTTTGGATTACGCAAAAGAAATTGGTGCGACCACAGCTTCAATAGCTTGTAATAATAAAGCGCAAATTAGTCAGCATGCGCAGTTTCCTATCGAAGTTGAAGTCGGTCCAGAAGTTTTAACCGGATCTACTCGTTTGAAATCAGGTACAGCGCAAAAATTAGTATTAAATATGCTTTCAACAGCATCGATGATTGGTATTGGCAAGGTCTATAAGAATTTAATGGTAGATGTCCGGGCGACCAATGAAAAATTAGTTGAAAGATCTAAAAGGATTATTATGCAAGCAACAGAGTGTAGCTATGAACAAGCAGATAAAGCTTTTTATCAAGCAGATGAAAATGTCAAACTTGCTATTGTTATGATTTTAACTGGGGTAAAAAAAGATGAAGCTGCAGAAAAATTAGTTGCGGGTAATGGGTTTGTAAGAAATACACTTTAAAAAGGAGGAAGAAAAAGTGGCAGATAAAGTAACAAAGTTAGCAGAAGAAATTTATGAATATGTCGGCGGTGTAAATAATGTGAATAAAATTGTTAACTGTATGACACGTATTCGTATGGGTGTGATCGATGGCAGCAAGGTAGACCTTGATGGCTTAAGAGCTGTTGACGGTGTAATGGGTGTTGTCGAAGACGAAACGCTACAAATTGTACTTGGACCAGGTACTGTAAGTAAAGTTGCCCAAAAAATGGCTGATATGGCTGGTGTGGAACTGGGAGAAGAACGTCCGGATGGCACAGCTGTGGAAGAGCCCCCAACTAGTACAAGCGGGAAAGAAGATGTTAACGCCAAAGCAGAAGAAGTTCATGCGGAAGTAAAAAAGAAAAATCAAAAGCCTTGGTCAAAGGTTTTAAAGTCAATTGCTAATATTTTCGTACCTTTAATTCCAGCTTTTGTTGGTGCTGGGATCATCGGTGGAATTGCTTCGGTTTTAACAAATATGCTAGAAGCTGGAACAGTTTCTGGTGATGCTTGGGTCAATATCGTAAGTGTTGGTTCGATTATTCAAAGTGGTGTATTTACTTATCTAGTGATTTATGTAGGGATTAATGCTGCGCGCGAATTTGGCGCTTCACCCAGCTTGGGTGGTGTTATTGGCGGTGTCACCATGCTAACTGGAATGAGTGAAGACATGCCACTTC
Organism: Tetragenococcus halophilus; assembly: GCF_001712815.1. Lineage (NCBI taxonomy): Bacteria > Bacillati > Bacillota > Bacilli > Lactobacillales > Enterococcaceae > Tetragenococcus > Tetragenococcus halophilus. The sequence continues at coordinate 2,260,853 of NZ_CP012047.1, read as the reverse complement.
CTAACATTTTTACTGGTGAACCTTTAGCAGAAGGTCAAGGTGGCGTAATCGGCGTTATTATTGCGGTTTTCTTGATGGCGCAAGTGGAAAAATGGTTGCATAAAGTAGTGCCAGATACAGTTGACATTATTGTCACACCAGTACTTACCTTAGCTGCTATGGGTATCGTTACAATCTTCTTTATTATGCCTCTAGCAGGATGGATTTCTGATGGACTTGTAGGTGGTATTACTTGGGTGCTAGGCGTAGGTGGTGGCTTTGCTGGTTTTGTATTGGGTACTTTATTCTTACCAATGGTTATGTTTGGCCTTCACCAAATATTGACACCGATCCATTTATCATTGATTGAGACCTATGGTAGTACCTCTTTATTACCCATTTTAGCAATGGCTGGTGCAGGACAAGTTGGGGCAGCATTTGCTTTGTGGTTACGTTGTCGTAATAATAAAAAGTTGACTGAGATGATAAAAGGTGCGTTACCAGTCGGCATTCTAGGTATTGGTGAACCCTTAATTTATGGTGTTACTTTGCCTTTAGGCCGTCCATTTATCACTGCTTGTTTAGGTGGTGGGATTGGCGGCGCCGTTGTTGGTTTGCTTGGCGGTGTTGGCTCAATTTCCATTGGGCCAAGTGGCTTAGCTTTGATTCCTTTGATTGCTGAAGGTGGATGGTTTGTTTATGTCATCAGTTTAATTGCAGGTTATATTGGTGGTTTTGTATTGACTTACTTCTTTGGTACTAATGAAGATATTCGGGAAGGTAGAATTATGTGAGAAGAGCAGTTATTTTTGATGTAGATGGTGTGATTGTTTTCTCAGAGAAGGCTTATCAGAAACGACGTGCGGCTTTCTTTGAACAAAATAACGTGTCGGTTGCCCAAGAAGTGCAAGACTATTTCGTAGGTTCCAATGCCTACGATATGTTTGAACAGTTATTTCCAGAAGATATTGATAAGCGTACAGAGTTATTACAAGCTTACAAAGAATTTCGTCAGCATTATCCGATGGACTATCAAGAAATGTTTAATCCTGATATTTTACCTACTCTGGATAAGTTGGCCAGTAAAAATATTCGTATGGCTGTGGCATCCTCTGGTCCTTTGGAAAATATTTATCGAATTTTAGAAGTCAACCAAATAAAAGAATATTTTGAATTGATTACCAGTGGTGATATGTTTGCTCGTAGCAAACCTAACCCTGAAATTTATCAATATACACTTTCTCGTCTTAAACTGCGCCCTAGTGATTGTTTAGTTATCGAAGATTCGACATTTGGTATTGAAGCTGCTCGTCGAGCAAATTTGACTGTAGCAGCTTTAAAGAGCCCACAATTTAATATCGATCAATCACAAGCTAACTATCAAATCGAATCGTCTCAGCAATTATTGGATTTAGTTTAAATAAAAGCAATCGTTTTGATTTAACGAAACGATTGCTTCACTTTTATCACTTTTGAAATCGGATACGAAAACGAAGGAAGGTATCTAAATATGAAAAAGTGTTGGAAAAAATTATGATGTCTAGTGTAATGTTTTGTATCTTATTTTTTATGAGTGCATGCGTACTAGAAGACAAAACGGATGTGAGAGAAATTAGTAGTCCTAAAGGTTCGTATCAACTTAGTCAAAGCTATCCAATCCCAGCAACTGATGAAGCCTTTGATAGTTCTCTTTTAACAAATCAAATGGAGACATTTTATGGATATAAAGGGCAAGGACAGTTATTAATAAAAACAAACGATAAAGAAGCCTTCAAGATTTATGTCAATGGCCAGGAAATATTTGCTGATTTGTCGAATAAAAAATGGCAGCAGATCGATATCTCAGATTTTACTAAAAATGGAGATAACAATTTACAAGTCAGCCGAGTTGCTAGCAATAATAAGGCAACAATGAATATAAAAATTCCTTACCCTGTTTTAAAGGATAATACAAAAGAATACACTGATGATGATAATTTTAAGTTGATCGATCAACTGATTAATGCTGAAATAAAAAATGGTTTTACCTCGGCTCAATTAGTGGTGGCAAAAAATGGAAATATCATTAAATCAAGTGCTTATGGCAATGTAAATGCCTATGATCAACAAGATAGACCACAAAAGGATAGTCAACAAGTTACGAAAAACACCTTATATGATTTGGCCAGTAATACGAAGATGTATGCAACGAATTACGCTATCCAAAAATTAGTTTCAGATGGAAAATTAAACATTGAGCAAAAGGTTAGTGAAATTTTCCCAGATTTTAAAGACAAAAGGTCAGATGAAATTAAAGGAAAAGATGATTTGACGATTAAAGAAATACTACAGCACCAAGCAGGATTTCCAGCAGATCCACAGTATCATAATAAAAACTATGACCCGGATGCAGAGGATCAAACGACTCCGGATGCTAATAAAGAACTGTATACACAAGATAGAAATGAAGTTATGGAAAAAATCATTGCTACGCCTTTGGAGTATACACCAGGTACAGAAACAATGTATTCAGATGTGGACTATATGTTACTTGGGTTTATTATTGAAGAAGTAACAGGGCAACGCTTGGATGAATATATGAAGCAAAATTATTATCAACCGTTAAACTTGCAGCATACGACTTTTAAGCCTTTGGAACATCATTTTTCAAAAGAACAAATCGCTGCAACCGAATTACATGGAAATACGCGAGATGGGGCGGTTGATTTTGATAATATTAGAAAAAACACAGTGCAAGGAGAAGTGCATGACGAAAAGGCTTTTTATTCAATGGATGGTATCAGTGGACATGCCGGCCTGTTTTCTAATGCAAAAGATTTGGCAGTATTAACTCAAATTACTTTGAATAAAGGCGGTTATGGAAATCAACAGTTCTTTTCTGAAGATACAATGGATCAATTTATTAAAGCTAAAGATACTGATCCAAGTTTTGGTTTAGGTTGGCGTCGTAAAGGGCAACAGTTATATTCTTGGGCCTTTTCTCCTTTAGCTAATTCAAGTACTATCGGTCATACTGGTTGGACTGGGACATTAACTGTGATCGATCCAGTTAATCACACTTCTGTTGTACTACTGACGAATACAAAGAATTCTCCAGTTGTTGATAAAAAGAAAGACCCTAATGATTTTATAGGGGATCACTTTTTAACAGGACAATATGGGCTGATAGCAACGCTAGCTTTTGATAGTCAAAAGGATGATCAAGCAGCTAATAATAGTAAATTAGTGGATATGTTCGATTCGAAATACCGTTATATGAAAGCAAATCAAAAAGCACAAACTTCAGCAGATTACGCGCAGCTACAATCCTTACTTGATGTAGTAGATGAACGTAAAAACGGTAAGGAAATTACTGATTTTATGAAGACTAAACGTTTTAAAGAAATTACAGCGTTTGTGGCTAATGATTAACCAATCAAAGGCATTACTAAGGTGTAAATTTAGCAGGAGAAGTTGAGGGATAAAGAGATGAATATTTTGTTTACAATGCAACATCATTTGAATAAATTGTCAAAAGCAGAAAGAAAATTAGCAGAATGGATCCTTGAGCAACCAGAAAAGGTCATTTATATGAGCGCTAAAGCTTTATCACAAGCTTCTAATACAAGCCCGGCGACCGTTGTACGATTATGTTATTCACTAGGTTTAGAAGGATTCACAGACCTGAAATTAAAACTTTCTGCGAATCAAACAACGATCGAAGAAGATTTATATACAGATATTGTTCCCAATGAAGATGTTGGTACAATTAAACAAAAATTATTGTTAAAAATGACTGATGGTCTAGAAAAAAATTGTGAGGATCTTGAAGTGAATCCGATCGAACAAGTAATTAATTTGCTCGAATCAACAGACGCTATATTTACTTATGGAATTGGTGCTTCGGGCATCGTGGCTGATGATTTTGCCCAGAAATTTTTACGGATTGGAAAAAAAGTGATTTATAGTAAAGACTATCATTTGCTTACAACAGTGATCGTAACCAATGAAGCCCCCAGCTGGGTTTTTCTAGTTTCTAATTCCGGGAAAAAGCAAGAAGTTATCAATTTAGCTTTACTAGCAAAAGACAAAGGGATTTCAGTAGTATGTATGACAAGTAAAGCACATTCAACATTGGCCACGATTTCTGATGTATTGTTACATACAGCTGATGGTGGTGAAGCGCCTTTAAGAAGTTCGGCAACAAACTCTTTACTGGTACAATTATATACTGTTGATGTGTTATTTTCTGCCTACGCAAGTAAGCACTATGATGAAATACTAGGGAAATTAGAACAGACAAAAACGATGGTACAAATTATTGAACAAAATGATTAAAATGCAAGCTCATGTATTTTATTTTTTCATTGCTAATAAATAGCTGTTAAAAATAAGATACATGGCGCTTGCTTTTTGTTATACTTATAAAAAAATACATATAGTCTCAGTTTAAAGCTTTGTTGAACTAAAAAACATGTATTAGGCTATATTAAGGAGAAATAAATGAAGACACAAAAATTAGCGATTATTGGGGTGGGGCATGTAGGGTCTAGCGTGTTAGCAACTGCTTTACAAACAGAGCTCTTTGGAGAGATTGTTTTGCTTGATCCTAAAGATAAAGTTGCTTGGGGAGAAGGGTTAGATCAAATGCATGCTGCTGGTCTATTGTCTCGAAAAAACATTGCAGTTCATATAGGAGATTATACAGATTTAGCGGATGCAGATATTGTTATTGTTGCCGCTACCCATGTCTATCCAAACGGTGAAATTCCCGCAGATCGCCAAGAGTTACTTACTGAAAACCTCCCGATCATTCATGAGATTATGACAAATATTGTACAAAATACGCAATCAGCGATGTTAATTTTTATTACAAATCCGGCTGATACAATCGTTTATATTGCAGCGACTTATGACTATCCTAGAAATTTACTTTTAAGCACTGGAACTATGCTAGACTCTTCAAGGCTACGCCAGCTGCTTGGTCAGCGCTATCAGGTAGATCCTAAGTCTGTTTCGGGTTATATGATGGGTGAACACGGGTTTGCTGCTTTTCCTGTACTTAGCCATTTAACAATTGCTGGCATTTCTTATGATAAACTGAGTACTTATTTTCCTGAGGTAGCCTTACTTACAGCTGAAGAGATAAAAGAAAAGGTAGTGCAAGCGGCTTATGATGTTTTTGCTGCCAAAAACGGGGTGACCAACGTTGCTGTTGCACAAGCGGCAATTGATATTGCACGTTGTATTTTATTGGATGAAAAAAGTATTTTTCCTGTGAGTGTACCAATGACTGGACATGAATATCATTTTGCAAAGCCTTGTGCCTATAGCATTCCGTGTGTGTTGGGAAAAGAGGGTGTAGAAAAGAAATTACTTGTTTCCTTGAATTCTTGGGAAAAGGAAAAACTAGCAGAGTCAGTCGCTAGCATACGAAAATCAATTATACTAACAGAATAAGAAGTTTATCTTTAAGTTAACTTTTATAAAAACAGCTTAGTCATTGATTAACCTTGACTAAGCTGCCTATTTATAAAATTGTGTCTATCGATTAATTTGCAAACGAGTAATAAATTCGGCGATCTCTTCTATCGACATATCATCAATCTGTACTGTTTTTGCGTCTAATTGATTATAAATATTTTGCGCATAATCCATTTCTTCTTTAATATGTGTAACATCGGTATAAGACGTACTACCACCTAAGCCAAGTGAGTTTAAGCGCTTCTGACGTGTGCGTTGGATGATCTCAGGTGTTGCTACTAAGCCAATTAGCTTTTCTTTTGGAACATCAAAAATCTCTTTAGGTAAGGGGATTTCTGGTATTAAAGGCAGATTGGCTACTTTATATGATTTGTTAGCTAAATACATGCTTAAAGGTGTTTTTGACGTACGTGAAGGGCCTAAAATAATATAGTCTGCTTTAAAAAAGCCTTTTGGATCTTGTCCATCATCATATTTCACAGCAAAGTCAATGGCCTCTATTTTTTCAAAATAATCAGGCGTTAATTTATGCTGGGCGCGAGCTTCACCTTTAGGCACAAGACCTGTCTTACCTTGGATCAATTCCATCATAGGAGTCATGAAATCGACATAGCTTAAAGAAGTGCGTCTTACAAATTCTTGTGCGGTTTCATTAAAAGAATCTTTGACTAAAGTACTAACAACAATTGCGTGCTCCTGCAGAGCGTCTCCTAAGATTTTAATCAGTTCTTCTTTAGAGTCGATAAAAGCAAAACGTTGCGTTTCGATATTGGTTAATTCTGGAAATTGGGCAAGGACAGCGTTAGTGACTTTTTGGGCTGTATCTCCGATGGAATCTGAGATAATAAATAATTTTAGTGAATGTTTGTTATTCATTGTGTGCTTTCACCTTAATCCCTTCTTCGATAAAATGGTTCATGATACGTGTTTTGGTAATTTTACCAATGATTTTATCGTTTGTTCCTTTCTCAACAACAGGAAGCGAGTCAATTTGCTGTTGCATTAGCTTACTACCAGCAGACAAAATCGTCTTATCTGGTGTGATCGTGACAATATTTGGCATTCGGCTCATTACAACCGCTACTGGAATACTCTCTTCACTGTTTGTCAAAACACTGCGTAAAAGGTCTTTTCTTGAAAGAAGGCCGACCAATCGTTTACCTTCATTAACGACATACAAAGAACCTACGTCATACATAAATAAATCAGTAATCGCTTCTTTTAATGATGTGTCTTGCTTAATAAATACGGCTGGAATCATAATATCATCGACTTTTTTGGTATATAATTTTTCAAATAGTAATGGCTCAATTGTTTGTCCTGAATAAATGTAACCGACTTTGGGACGGGCATCTAATACACCTGTCATCGTTAATAACGATAAATCATTACGTAATGTGGGCTTAGTGAGATTGAGCTTTGCAGCGATGTTATCTCCGGTGATTGGCTCATTCTCCTTAACAATGTCGATAATCAACTTTTGTCGAGCAGAAAATTCCAAGGCAACACCTCCCTTGTTTTTTTACCTACTCTTATCATAGCGTAACTTTAGCGAATCGGCAATCATTGAGCGTTGCTTGGGCGCAAGCTAAGCGAGCAGCAGGGATTCGATAAGCTGAACAGGAAACATAATCTATGCCAATTTGTTGAAAAAAGGCGATTGATTGAGGATCTCCGCCAACTTCTCCGCATACACCGATCTTCATGTCAGATTTGGTTTGACGAGCTTTTGTTACGGCTGTTTGAATCAACTGGCCAACACCTGTTTGATCTAAGCTTTGGAAAGGATCTTCTGGTAAAATTCCTTTTTCTTTATATATAGACAAAAATTTACCAATATCATCACGTGAGAAACCATAGGTCATTTGTGTGAGATCATTTGTACCAAAACTGAAAAAATCTGCTTCTTTAGCTAATTGATCGGCTGTCATGCAAGCTCTAGGTAATTCAATCATCGTACCGATTTCAAAAGGAAAGGGTGTTACATCATATTTTTTAAATAAATCTTCAATCGTTTGCAGCAAAGATCGTTTCACTTCAATTAGTTCTTTTTCTTCTGCAATCAACGGAATCATTATTTCGGGTTTCACATTGTAACCATTTTGATTTAATTGAATAGCACTTGTAAAAATTGCTTCAACCTGCATTTGATAAATTCTCGCTTCTGTAATACCTAAACGACAGCCACGATGACCTAACATAGGATTGGTTTCGTGTAGTTGGTTGATTTGTTTGTTTATTTTTGTTGGAGACTTATTAAGACTAGCAGCCAATTCGGCGATCGTTTGTTCATCTTTTGGTAAAAATTCGTGCATAGGTGGATCTAAAAGTCGGACGATCATAGGTTTTTCATTTGTTATTTCTAACATATGATAAAAATCATCTTGCTGAAAATGAAGTAATCGTTGTAGAGCTACTTCGAATTCCTGATCATCTTCAGCTAAAATTAGACGACGCATCTCTAAAATTCGGTTTTCCCCAAAGAACATATGCTCCGTGCGTGCTAGACCTATTCCAGAGGCGCCAAAATCGATCGCCGCTGTTAAGTCTTGTAATGTTTCAGCATTAGCACGTACTGACAAATCAGCTTGTTCATCTGCCCAACTTAATAAAAGTTGTAATTTTTGATTGCTTATAGGAGTAACGGTTTGAAGTTTACTTTGATAGATCCTACCTGTAGAACCATCTACAGAAATAATATCGCCTTCTGTCAATACTTGATTATCACAAGTAATCATTAGATTTTCTTCGTTTACAGTTAATGCTTCACATCCGGCTACACAGCAAGTGCCCATGCCACGAGCAACCACAGCAGCATGGGAAGTCATTCCGCCCCTGGAAGTAACGATTGCTTCACTTACAACCATTCCTTCAATATCTTCTGGAGAAGTTTCTTGACGTACTAAAACAACTTTTCTCCCTTTTTCATGAAATTCTTTAGCTTTTTCTGCTGTAAATACAATTTGACCGCTTGCAGCTCCTGGACTTGCGGGGAGTCCCTCAGCTAACAAGCTAGCTTCTTCTAGTGCTTTTGGATCGAATACAGGATGGATTAACTGTTCTACCATAGTAGGTGTCACTTGTAAAAGAGCTTCTTTTTTAGTTATGACCTTGTCTTCAACTAGTGCTAAGGCGATAGATAAAGCTGCCTGTGCAGTACGCTTCCCATTTCTTGTTTGCAGAATAAATAACTGTCCTTTGTCAATTGTAAATTCAATATCTTGCATATCTCTATAGTGTGATTCTAATATTTCTGCATAATGAATAAAATCTGTATAAGCATTTGGTTGTAACTTTTTTAGTTCACTTAGCGGTTGCGGTGTGCGTATTCCTGCAACGACATCTTCACCTTGAGCATTACGTAAAAATTCACCAAATAATTTCTTTTCACCAGTGGCCGGATTCCGAGTAAAAGCTACACCTGTCGCACTTTCTTCCCCACTGTTACCAAAAACCATCGTTTGTATATTTACAGCGGTTCCTAGGTTAAACGGGATGTCGTGTAATTGCCGATAAACTTTTGCTCGTGGGTTTTCCCATGAGTGAAAAACCGCTTTGATTGCAATAAAGAGTTGTTCTATAGGATCTTGCGGGAATTCCTTTTGTTGAATATAGTAAAGGTCTTTATAAGCTTCTATTACTCTTTCTTGTTCTATGATGGAAAAATCTGTCGCATTCTTAGAAAATGACGCTTCATATTTTGCTAAGATTTTATCAAAACTTTCCTTAGCTATGCCATAGACTACATCTCCAAACATTTGTATGAGACGGCGATAACAATCATAAGCAAAGGAAGAATCCGTTAATTTGGCAAAAGCTTTTACTTTAATATCGTTTAAACCCAAATTAAGAATAGTATCCATCATTCCCGGCATAGAAAACTTCGCACCACTACGCACAGAGACTAACAGTATAGGTTCATTCGTTAAAAATGATTTTCCAGTTTCGTTTTCCAGCTGATGAATCGCTTCCAAAATATCTTTTTTCAAATTTTGTTCAAAATAATTTTCTTGCTTTAAAAATTGTACACAGGCCGTGGTCGTAATGGTAAACCCCGCGGGAACAGGTAAACCTAAGCTGGTCATTTCTGCTAGATTTGCTCCTTTTCCTCCTAAAAGATCTTTCATGTCAGCATTACCTTCGTTAAAACGATAGATTTGTTTCAATTAATACACACCTTTCTTTATTTATTACGTATCATATGATATAAATAAAATATATATGACTCATATATATTTGTCAATAAATAAAATAAAGCGTGTTAAATTTATTTATTATTTTATTAGAGTAAAAAGGCTTTTTAATTTAATTTTTTCGAGCTTTGTTTTATTATAAATATGTAAGGTTGTTTTTTAACAACGAATAAAAATTAGGAGGAAAAAGCATATGGCAGATCAAAAAGGTACAAACGTTCCAACTAGTGAAGTAAAAGAAACAAACGGACAAGTTTCAGGGGAGTTAACATTTGAAGATAAAGTAATCCAAAAGATCATTGGTATTGCTTTGGAAAAAGTTGACGGTTTGTTACAAGTTGACGGTTTGTTACAAGTTGACGGTGGCTTTTTCTCAAATATGGCTGAGCGTATTTCAAATTCAGACAATGTAACAAACGGTATCGAGACTGAGGTCGGCAAAGAACAAGTTGCTGTAGATTTAGATGTTGTTGTTGAATATCGTAAAGACGCTCAAAAAATTTATGAACAAATTAAAAAAGTGGCTGCAGAACAAGTCAAAAAAATGACTCATCTAGATGTAGTTGAAGTAAATGTTCATATAGAAGATATCAAAACAAAAGAAGAAATTGAACAAGATAAAAAATCTGATGAAAAACAATCGGATAACTCAGATGAATCAGATAACTAAAATAAAGGTCGATTTATCACTGAATTCAACGAGCGTGTGTAGCTAGGAAGTTTTAGTATTCTTTTTGCTAAGTTCGTATCGTTGGTAGAGAGGGTGAAGCTATGGGTAAGCTAGGTAAAAGCTTAATCAGCATCCTGTTGTTGCTTTTGGTTTTCATATCTTTTTTTGTGTTGATAGAAAATCAAGATGCTGTGCAACTACCGATACGTTTTATTTCAATGTATGACTATCCATGGATTGGTATGTATATGCAGCAAACGTTATTCTGGTTAAGTATCTTATTGTCTGTGTTAGCGATCTTGTTATTAATTATCACAATTTTTTATCCTAAAAAGAAAAATAATTTAATTTTAGAACAAGAACAAGGTTCATTAAAAATTCAAAGAAAGGCAGTAGAAAATTTTGTACTGCAAATTGTGAATAAAGAACCTTTTGTTGAAAACCCCAGCATAAAAGTGAAGATGTATAAGAAAAAGATTCGGATCAAAGTTGCAGGCTATATGAGAAAAGCGATGGCGATTCCGGAAAAGCAAAATGAATTAGTGGATGAGATTCAAACAGAAGTATCTTCACTGTTGGGAACAACTGAAAACATCAAGACAGATGTGTATCTTGAAAATTATCGAAAACCTGAAGAAAAAAATGAAGAGCGTGTAAAATAAAGGAGGTTGCCAAATGCAGGAATTTTTACAGCGATATCGTGATGGAATCATTGGCGGTGGGATTGGATTGATTTTGGCAATTCTTCTGCTAACGATTGGTTTTGCAAAAACATTGTTAGTTATTGTGTGTACGATTATAGGAGCATTTATTGGCCTTTATCTGAACCAAATTGGTTTTTTTGATCGTTTTAAAGGACCTAGAAGATAGAAGATTAGGAGGATGTCAATATGGAAAAACAAGAAAATAAAGTAAATATAAATGATATTTCTGGAGAGTTAACTTTTGCAGAAAAAGTCGTTAAAAAAATTATTGGTTACGCGATGGATAATATTGATGGTTTGTTAACAATTAATGGTGGTTTTTTCTCAAACATTGCTGAAAAATTAGTGAATACTAATGACGTTACCACAGGAATTAATGCGGAAGTAGGGAAAAAACAAGTCGCTGTTGATATGGATGTAGTTGTTGAATACGACAAAGACAGCCGTCATATTTATGATGAAATCAAACGTATAATTGCAAAAGACATTCGCGAAATGACTCATTTAGAAGTGGTTGAAGTTAATGTAAATGTTGTAGATATTAAAACCCAAGAACAATATGAAGAAGAAAGCGAAACTGTGCAAGATAAAGTAACAAGCGCTGGAAAAACGACTGGACATTATATTTCACAACAAACTAGTAAAGCCACTCAAAGTGTCAATGAAAGTGTTGAAAACATTGAAGAAAATCGCGAACCTAGAGTGGAATAACAAAAAAGTAAAAGAGGTTGGGATGAACAATCCCAGCCTCTTTTTAAGGTTGCAATAATTCAGTGGGGGAAGTATTTCGAGCATAATTAATATAGGTTAAAAGCAGCTCTGGAGATTCCTTCCCTCCTTTTTTTATCCACAGTAAAAGAATAGAAATTGTACTTGATAGTAAAATTTCTTCGGCATAATCATTGGGAATCTTTTCAATCGGTAATTGATTTTTTTCATGAGCTATGTATTTTTTTACAGTATTGGTTAATAATTTTTTAAAAGTAGAGACAAACTTAGGATCTCCATTTTCCTCTACTAAAGCTTTAATAAAAGCTAAATCATCTTTTACATAATAAAGTGCATTGAGAATCAATCGATCCGGAATTAATGGATTTTCTTCCCCCTTTTCAACAGGCTGATCAAATATTTGCTGAATATTTGTTAAAATGTCTTCTTCTAGTTTTTCAATTAAATCATATTTATCTAGGTAATGGAGATAAAAAGTTCCTCGATTAATTTGTGAGTGACGAGTAATATCACTTACGGTGATTTCTTCTAAATTTTTTTTATTAAGCAGTTGGACCAGTGCTTGTTTAATTTTATTTTTCGTTTGTGTATTGCGTTGCATGACGATCTCCCTCTTTTGATTATAGTGTACAATGGAAATAGAACTAAAATCAACATCATGTATAATTAATTACTTAAATCGACAAAAAAATGCAAGTTGTTTATGGAAAGTTTTCTGTAATCATACTATAATACTACACGGAACTCAACAAGTTGTCCATATAAGGAGGAGCTTTTAGATGTCTTACATTGAAATAAAAGACAGTACGAAAAAATTTAAAACAGGCAATACAGAAATTATTGCCAACGATGCTTTAACTTTTTCGATTGAAAAAGGCGAGTTAGTAGTAATTTTAGGCGCCTCTGGAGCAGGAAAATCTACATTGTTGAATATCTTAGGGGGGATGGACACCAATACCAGCGGTCAAGTGATGATTGACGGAAACGATATTTCTGCGTATTCTGCCAAAGATTTGATCACTTATCGTCGTCATGAGGTGGGTTTTGTTTTTCAATTTTATAATTTGGTGCAAAATTTAACCACTAAAGAAAATGTAGAATTAGCTTCAGAAATTGCAAAAAATCCTCTGGACGCTGTAGATGTCTTAACAGAGGTCGGTTTAAATGACCGTATCGATAATTTCCCTGCACAACTTTCTGGTGGGGAACAACAACGGGTCTCAATTGCTCGAGCCATTGCCAAAAACCCTAAAATCCTACTTTGCGATGAACCTACCGGAGCACTAGACTCGCAAACGGGAAAACAAATATTACAGATCTTGCAAGATCGCAGTAGAAAACAAGGCGCAACCGTTATTATTGTCACGCATAATTCTGCAATTGCACCTATTGCTGATCGTGTTGTTCGTATGAGTGACGCTAAGATCAACGAAGTTGAAACAAATGAACAACCAAGCGATATTGCAGCTATTGAATGGTAGGTGAAAAGGATGCATAAGAAAAAACTTTGGAAAGACATTAGGCGATCAGTTACCGGTTCTTGGGGAAGATTTTTTTCCATTTTAAGTTTAATGGCTTTGGGAACATTTGCCTTTGTAGGCTTAAAAGTTACGGGTCCTGATATGCGAGCTACAGCTGAGAATTTTTACGATCAAACGAATTTAGCTGATATGACGCTAACTTCGACCTGGGGGTTAGATGATTCTGATCAAGATCTTTTAGCTAAAGCTGATAAGCTAGACAAGGTAGAATACGGTTATCTAGAAGATGTGACAGTTAAAGATACGGATACAAGTATGCGCATCTTTTCGGCACCAGAAGATCTTTCACAATATGAAGTTGTCAAAGGAAACATGCCCCAAAATAAAAACGAAATTGTTTTAGACTACCAACAACAAGGGAATTATAAAATAGGGGATGAAATCAAGCTCAGTCAAGAGGAATCAGAAGACTCCGATGATAACGAAGAATCTGCACAAGATATTCTAGATAGAACTTCTTATAAAGTTGTAGGTTTTGTGAAATCCAGTGAAATCACAGAAACATCAAACATTGGGCAAACCACAGTTGGTACAGGACAGTTAGACAGTTATGGTGTGGTACCAGAAGAAAACTTTGATTCTGATGTTTATATGATCGCTCGAATGGATTTTTCTGATACACAAAATTTAAATGCCTATAGCGATAATTATGATCGATTGATTCGTAAGCATCAAAAATCTGTGGAAGAGTTATTTGCAGATCAAGATGAAAAACGTTTAAACGACGTTAAAGAAGATCAACAAAAAGAAATAGATGACGGCTGGGACGAAATAAATGATACAAAACAAGAATTAGCAGACGCCCAATCACAATTAGAAGATGCCAAAGACCAGATCCAAGACGCACAAGCCGAAATCGATGATAATCAAGCAGAACTAGATGAAGAGGTTACACAAGCGCAAAGCCAAATTGAGGATAGTCAACAACAACTTGAGCAAGGAAGATCGTCTGTTGCCACAGCACAAAACCCAGCGGTTGCAGAAGAAGAACTCAGAAATAAAGAAGCAGAATTGACGCAAGCCAAAAATAATTTGGCGAATGAACAAGCTCAAGGCCAACAACAACTTGATCAAGCGCAAGAAGAATTAGCTGATCAACAAGAAGAATACGAAGAAAACAAAGCAGACTATGAAGATCAAAAACAAGAAGCAGATGAAGAGATACCTGATAAAGAGCAAGACTTAAGAGACGCTCAAGATGAACTTGATGACTTAGAAGCACCGGATTATACTTTTGAAGACCGTAAAGATGGGAATCCAGGTTATAAGCAATATCTAGAAAACTCTCAACGGGTGGACATTTTATCTAATATATTCCCAGTATTCTTATTTGCTATTGCAGTTTTAGTAAGTTTAACGACAATGACGCGTTTTGTAGATGAGGAGCGCATTAATTCAGGAACATTAAAAGCGCTAGGTTATAGTAATTGGGATGTTAAGAAGAAATTTGTTGTGTATGGCATCATTTCTAGTGCCCTTGGTGCATTAATAGGAACAGCTTTAGGTCATACATTACTACCGACAGTTATTTTTGAAGCATATGCAGCTTCTTCTACTTTTGACCAAGTCACACTAAACTTTTCACCCTTTTATACATTCATCGGTTTTGGAATTGCGATAATATGTACAACTTTACCGGCATATCTAGTGGCAAATCGAGAACTAAAAGAAAAGACAGCGCAATTATTAGTCGCTAAACCACCTAAAAAAGGTTCTAGAATTTTATTGGAACGTATTACACCGATTTGGAATCGTATGAGTTTTACTTATAAAGTGACGGCTCGTAATTTATTCCGTTATAAAAAACGTATGTTTATGACGATTTTTGGTGTAGCAGGTTGTGCCGCATTATTGGTCACGGGTTTTGGAATCAGGGATTCTTTAACGGGTATTGTGGATCATCAATTTGATGATTTAGTTAAATACGATTTAATTGTTAGTAAAACTGATGATTTATCTGATGATGAACAAGAACAATTAGATGAAAAATTAGATCAATCTGACATCAGTAATGATACTGACGTGCATTATGAGGAATTAAATGTACGAGCTGGCGAAAATAATGACACACAAGATATTACAATGTTAGTTCCTGATGATGAAAGAGCCTTTGATCAAGATGTTGAAATGGTTAATCGTCAGTCACAAAAACAATTATCCTTGCCTGATGATGGGGCCATTTTCTCTGAAAAACTGGCCGATTTACTAGGGGCCGAAAAAGGTGATACTGTAAGCTTGGATGATGAAGACGGACAAAGTCATAGCGTAAAAGTCGCCGGTGTTACTGAAATGTATATGGGACATTATATATATATGAATCAAGAAGCTTATCAAAACTCTTTTGATTCTGCTGGTGATCCTAATGGTTATCTGGTAACCTTAAATAATACGACACAAGATAACATTGATGAACAATCATCCTCATTTATGGATTTAGATGGTGTTCAAGGTGTAGTTCAATCTAGTGCGATTAGCGAACAGATAGATAATGTGATCGATGGTTTGAATAACGTGATATTAGTATTGATCACTTGTGCTACTTTACTTGCTTTGGTGGTTATTTATAATTTAACAAATATCAATGTTTCCGAACGTATCCGTGAATTATCCACGATCAAAGTATTAGGATTTTACGATCGAGAAGTTACGATGTATATTTATCGGGAGACTATCCTACTTTCTATCTTAGGGATTCTAGCCGGCTATGTTGTGGGTTATTACTTACATGGCTTTATTATGCAGACACTACCTCCAGATGATGCAATGTTTAGTCCTGGCTTACAGCTTTCTAACTTCATTTTATCTGCCGGTATTACACTATTGATTACTTTCATTCTAATGTTTGTTATCCATAGGAAATTAAAAAATATCGACATGTTAGAAGCACTGCAATCCGCAGATTAAATATGAAAAATGCCGCATTCTCGAAATTGAGAATGCGGCATTTTTTTAAAATAATCCCCAAGGATGTAATTGCTTACTATATTTTTTATATAGTTTGTCATTAAATTTACCTTCTACTAAGTAGCTATAAATCAATACATTGGGGAAATAAATACCTAAATTAAGTAATTTTTGATAATCTTCAGGGGCTAATTCTTTGGCAATCGCTAAAGCTGTAGCAGAGCTGCGGCTTACGCCGGCATCGCAATGAACCACAAAATGACTATCTTTGTACTTTTCGATAAAATCATGTGTTTTTTTGAAATCATCTTCATCAAAAATATGATAGTTATTATCAGGGTATAGACGATCAAACATTGCTCGGATTTTTCCACTTTTTTGATCAATATCATCGATCGGAAGTTCTAAAACAGCTTTATAACGGTTTTTTACACTATCAGGCATCGGTGTTGCCATCTGTCCTCGATCGTATCCGGCGTAAGAAATCAAAACAGAATTTGATAAAGGCTCATAATCAAGAGCTTCTGGATGCGATAGTGCGATAGCCTTCATATCTTTATTGATTTGATGGCCACGAAGGTTATAAGTTGTATCCATAAAAATCGCTCCTTTCCTAAATTGAAAACGTATCCTATATTTCTATGGTATCTGTTTCTAAACAATTGTTCAAATTTGTGAATTAAATGGCTCTTTTTGGCATTTAACTTATGGCCGTGATAGGATAAAAATAAAGGAGATGAAGAGAATGAAAACCTTAACGGCAGACGAAATGTACCAATACGAAAACAAAGTCATAAATGAAAAGGGCGTTGCCTCTATTGTGTTGATGGAGTGTGCTTCGCGTGCAACTGTGGTGCAGATGAAACAAAGGATAACTAAAAAAGATACTATCGTTATCGCTGCCGGAGGTGGAAATAACGGCGGCGATGGTATAGCAGTAGGACGAATTTTACATAACGAAGGATTTCAAGTGGAAATTTTGCTAGTAGGAAATCCTGATCATTATTCTGACCAAAATCGTCTGCAGCAAAAAATAGCGAAAGAATATGGGGCTATGATTAAAACGGATTTGGCAGAAGTTGATTTTACCAAGGGAACAGTGATTGTTGATGCATTATTTGGTATTGGCTTAAACCGACCGGTAAAAGGCCAGGCGTTAAAAGTTATAGAGAAAATAAATGCGAATAAACAAGCTCGTATTTACGCTATTGATGCACCATCTGGTATTTCTTCTGTAGAGGGAAAAATCTTAGGGACTTGTGTGATAGCAGATGAGACGATTACCTTTGGTTTTTATAAATATGGCATGGAGAAAAAAGAATTAGAGAATTATTTTGGCCATATCACTGTGGATGATATTGGATTTTTCTATGAGGAGTGAGCAAAGATGGAACAAGGATCACTTTTTTCAAATCGAAAAAGCACAACCCCTTTAGCTAGTAGCGTACGTCCTAAAACAATTGGTGACTTTGTAGGGCAAGAACAACTATTGGGTCAAGGAAAAATTTTACGTGAAATTATTGAACAAGATCAAGTCTCTTCCATGATTTTTTGGGGCCCTCCTGGTGTCGGAAAAACCACCTTAGCAGAAATTATTGCACGACAAACTAAAGCAAATTTTATTACAGTCAGTGCAGTCAATAGTGGCATTAAAAAGATAAAGGGCTTGATGGAACAAGCGGAAACAAATCGTGACTACGGCGAAAAAACGATTATTTTTGTAGATGAGATTCATCGTTTTAATAAAGCGCAACAAGACGCCTTTTTACCTTATGTAGAACAAGGAAGTATTATCCTAATAGGTACAACAACGGAAAACCCGTCTTTTGAAGTGAATTCTGCTTTATTGTCACGTTGTAAAGTATTCGTTTTAAAGGAATTAACTGTTTCTGATATTGTTAGATTATTAAAGAATGCTATCAAAAATCCCGATGGTTTTGGTAACTATCAAATAACAATTGATGATGATGCGATAGAAGCCATTGCTCGTTTTGCTAACGGCGATGCAAGAAATGCTTTAAACACCTTGGAAATGGCAGTTTTGAATGGCGAAAAAGACGGTAAAAGTATCACTATAACAACAGATGCTTTGGAACAAATTATCAACAAAAAGTCACTACTTTATGATAAATCCGGGGAAGAGCATTATAATATTATTTCTGCTTTGCATAAATCGATGCGTAACAGTGATGTTAATGCAGCGATTTATTGGCTAGCGCGTATGCTCGAAGGCGGAGAAGATCCTCTTTATATTGCCAGACGTCTCGTTCGTTTTGCCAGTGAAGATGTCGGATTAGCAGATACCCATGCATTAAACCTTGCGGTAAATGTTTTTCAAGCTTGTCAATTTTTAGGAATGCCTGAGTGTGACGTTCATTTGACAGAACTTGTAATTTATTTATCGCTTGCTCCTAAATCAAATGCTGTGTATAAAGCTCGGTTGAATGTCGCACAAGATATCAAAGAATCTGTCAATGAGCCCGTTCCTTTACAAGTCAGAAATGCTCCTACTAACTTGATGAAGGATTTAGGCTATGGAAAAGATTACCAATACGCACACGAACAAGAAGATAAATTGTCGACAATGAAGACGATGCCTCCTTCATTAGAAGGTCATGAATATTACTTTCCAACAGAGGAAGGAAAAGAAGATCGTTTCAAAAAACAACTAAACTATATCAAAAAATGGCATGAAGAGCATGATTAAGAGAATATAAACTAGTTTATTGGCCTAAAGTCAGTTGAAATAAAGGCCAAAGGCAAAGCAGTTGGCCCAAAGTAGTACTAAGTTTAGGACAATGGTAAAGCAAATGGCCCAAACTTAAGGTAGGGAAGGGCCGTAAGTTAAGTATTTGGCCCAAAGCTGGCTTAAGGAAGGGCCTGTAATTACTTTATTGGCCCAAAGTTAGCCTGAAAAAAGGCCAAAAGCCAAGTCATTGACCTTAAATTAAACCTAAAAATTTAAAAAAATTGCTGATCCTAAATTATACCAAGTAAAAAAGTAACTCCTCCGATGCTTTTACCACCGGAAGAGCTTAGTATAGTTTTATCATCATTACTTCCAATACTTTCTTTGTTCAAGTTTTTCGAAGTAGTCTATTTTATTTTCAAACCAATAAGGAAATTGGCAGCCTTTATTGACATATCGTATATGTCTTTTACCAAAATTTTCTTCTGGTTCGAAATGTTTATTCAATATATTTTTAATCACTAGTGGTGCATTAATATAATCAGAATATTCAGATTTTAACTTTTTCTAAAAAATGACAAAAAAATCAAATGCTTACGCAAGGGATGACTTTTCCAGAAAAAATTTTTTCATTATTTATCTGAATACTGTTGCAACGACGACAAATGCTATTTCGTCACGTAGGAACGAGTAATACCCACAATTCTTCAAAAGGTTGAAAAAGCAGATGTTTTAATAGGCGCTTGATTTGGAACGGGGATTTCTTACTTCCTGTCTCTACTTTGAGTAAATACGTCAATAGACTGGCAATCATGGCGAGAATGATTTGATTGCTTACCCCTTTTTCACTGTGTGAAAATAGCTTTTTAATCGTCATATGTTGCTTGATATGCTTAAAAAATAGTTCAATTTGCCATCTCGCTTTGTACATGTCGGCCACTTCTTGGGCGGTCACATCAAAACGGTTGGTGACAAAGCGTAATTGTTTTCCTTTTTCATCCTGAATCGTGACCAAGCGAAACGGGGAAGTGAAATAAACCTGAGTGCCTAACACTACCATTTGGTCACGCAAAATGTTTTTACTCTGAGAAGGTTCATAAGTTTCTAGGACATGAACTTTGGCATTTTTCTTCACTCTTGTGACGAAAAAGTAGCCGTCAGCTTCCATCTCGTCCAGTCGCTCGTAATCAATATAGCCACGATCAAAGATATAGGTCGCTTCCGGTTGATTGACAAAAACTTCTAAGTGATTGTCATCATGTTCTACCGCATTCGTGACTTCAAACTGATCCGGATACAAGTGCTCTTTATCCATAAAACAGAGTTTTAAGTGAAGCTTGATCCCCGCTTTGGTTGAGCGAAAGTCTGCCCAAGGGTACCGAGTGGTATTTAACGAAAAAGTGGAAGAATCCACGAGATAGAGTGCGTTTCGTTTGGTCACCGGTATTTTTGACCGTGCTTTTTCCAGTAACTGTGCGAAAATCGCCCACAAAATTTCGTCGTCCATCTGGGCGAGCTCACGGGAAAGCTGCGAATGACTAATGGCATCTAACTCCATGGTCTGTTGTAGATCAGGGGAAACAAACGCTGTATCTATTTCACGTAAACTTTCGCACTCATTGTCGATGCCATAGAGAAACACTTTCAAAAAGTGTTCAAAATCAAACTTTTTATGATACTTGTCGGCTTGAGAAATTTTCTCACGAATAGAAAAAGGTAATTTTTTTAAAATAATATTCGAAAACCATTTATTAAAAGCTGAAATTGTTTTATACTTATCCATGTGTTTGTCCTTTGTATTGGTCTTGGATAAGTCATCCAAGACCAGTATAAAGGATTTTTTTATGGATGGAAATAGTGTGAAACATAATGAGTGAATTTAAAATGTTTCATGCACCACTAGTGATTTTTAATATATTTTTCTTTATAGTTATCACCCACAAATGCTAGTATGTCTGATCTTTTGAGTGAACGATTATGCATAATTGTGCCATATTCACAAATTGTTCGAGCATAGGCTGTTTCTTTTGGTTCAATAAAGCTGCAAGAAGCGCAAATTAAGGTATAACGTTTGTGTATTATATGAAAACTGCCGCAGTTTTGACATCGAATGCCTTTTTTTAATTGTGCTAGTCTTTTTTCTGAACAGATGTAATCAGTCCGATAGGAAGGGATGGTATGATTTTGTATCACAGTGTGCCAACCGTTTGTTGGACATTTTCGGTAATTCTCATTTAAATTCATTAACCATAGGGGAATTTTTTCGTAGGTTAATGTTGTTTCAGTTACTTCGTCTTCGATCGTAATTTCTGATTGGGGATTCATAAATATCAAGACACCTTCAACTTTCATATTAATATGAAAGTCATCCAACAATCGTTTGGTGATTCTCTTAGCGCGATGCAGCTGTTCATAAATATTATGAGATAAAAGTTTTTGTTGTGTATACCATGCGTTATTAACGTAAGTGTATTGTCCATGATAATTTTTAATATCAATAAGGATAATCGTGTGATCGTTGACGACTATTTTATCCATTTGCAAAATATTTTCTTGATAACTTAATGTTATATCATCAATAATGGGAAAGGGTTTGTCTAAAAAGTAAGAACATAATTTATCAAAATCCGTTTCCCCCTTGTGGCCAAGTTTCGATCGGTGATAAACATTTGCTTCTTCTTTTGTTAATTCACCTCGATGATTCACTTCTTCCAACCATTGTAGTTTATGACTCTTTTTGCGCATAATATCCTCTCCTAACAGGGCTTTATTTACTAGTACGCAAAAAATGTCAGTTTCTTTTTATAAACTTTTTTCAATTCTAATAAAAATAAGACGATTTTTTGGGATTTGACCAAGGAAATCGCTATAATAAAAGAAAAGAGAGGAAAGGAGATTATTATGGGATTATTAGTAGACGGCAAGTGGTATGACCAATGGTATGATACCGAAAGTACAGGGGGGCGTTTTATTCGTAGTGATTCGCAGTTTCGTAATTGGGTAACCAAAGATGGCAGCGCAGGACCAACAGGCGAAAGTGGCTTTAAAGCAGAGCCAGATAGATATCATTTATATGTTTCTTTAGCTTGTCCTTGGGCAAGTCGTACGTTAATTATGCGTAAGTTAAAAGGTTTGGAAGAGATGATTCCACTATCTGTCGTAAATCCATATATGGGAGAAAATGGCTGGACTTTTGCAGAAGATAAAGGTGTTATTAAAGACCCGATAATCAATGCGGACTATTTATACCAAATTTATACCCATGTAGATCCGAATTATAGTGGTCGTGTTACTGTTCCTGTTTTATATGACAAAAAGCAAAATAAAATCGTTAGTAACGAATCTTCTGAAATTATGCGAATGTTCAATTCAGCTTTTGACGATATCGGAGCTGAAGCTGGCGATTATTATCCTAAAGAACTGCGAGCAGAAATTGATGCGATCAATGATAAAGTTTATAACAATGTAAATAATGGGGTATATAAAACAGGATTTGCGACAAAACAAGAAGTTTATGAACAGGAAGTCAAAAATTTATTTACTGTTTTAGATGAACTAGAAGAACGCTTGAGCCAACAGCCATATTTAGTAAGTGATCAATTAACAGAAGCTGATTGGCGTTTGTTTACCACCCTCGTTCGTTTTGATAGTGTTTACTTTGGTCATTTTAAATGTAATATCCATGCGTTGACGGATTATAAAAATCTATGGCGCTATACCAGAGAATTATATAATTATCCAGGAATTAAAGAGACAGTAGATTTTTATCATATTAAAAATCATTATTACAGAAGTCATCCAACGATTAATCCGAATGGAATCGTGCCTGTAGGTCCTAAATTGGATTGGCGTTTGTCCGAAGAAGATAGGAAAAAATAGAAGATGTAAAAGCGCACCGGCATTTTTTTGTTCGGTGTGTTTTTATTCTTAAACTTTTAGAAAGCGTTTGACACGAACCCTAGTTCATACAGTATAATAAAAAGACTAGAAGAGATCTCTATCTTTTTTGTAAGGAAGAAGGTGTTATTATGCAAGAAGAAGTAACAGGTAAAATTCCACGTTTAATTGATGAGGTCGAAAAGATCATTTTTGGCAAACGGGAATCTATTCGGCTAACGATTGCTGCTTTATTAGCAGGAGGACACGTTCTTTTTGAAGATGTTCCAGGTGTAGGTAAGACGATGATGATTAAAACATTAGCTAAGGCAATAAGTGGTACGTTTTCGCGCGTTCAATTTACCCCAGATTTGTTGCCTAGTGATATTACAGGAGTGACCATTTTTAATTCACAAACGAATCAGTTTGAATTTCGACAAGGTCCGATTTTTACTACAATTTTATTGGCAGATGAAATCAACCGGACGACGCCTCGCTCCCAGGCAGCTCTTTTAGAAGCCATGTCAGAAAGAGCAGTAACTATTGATAATCATACCCACCTACTTTCTTCACATTTTTTTGTTCTAGCGACGCAAAATCCGATTGAATTTGAAGGGACGTATCCTTTACCAGAAGCACAATTAGATCGTTTCTTATTTCGTTTATCGATTGGTTATCCTTCTTTTGATGATGAATTAAATTTGATGTTAAAACCTCAGCAAGAAGAAGTTGAAATCAATCAAGTGATTACATCAGAAGAAGTTGAGGAACTAAAAAATATCGTTGCTCAGGTATATGTGGATAAGCAAGTCGCTAAATACGGGCTAGAACTCATTACTGCTAGTCGTAATCATCCAGAAATTGTTTTAGGTATTAGTCCTAGAGGAAGTTCAGCTTTTATTCAAGGGGCACGCGCTTATGCATTAACACAAGGGAGAAATTATGTTACGCCTGAGGATTTACAAAATATTTTACCTGCGACATTTGGTCATCGATTACGATTAGAAGGTGGCTATTATGATGAACAGCGGCTTAACTCTGTGATGGAGCAATTGATAGAGGAAGTGCCTGTACCTATACGGCAGGTGAGAAGATGAAATACCTTCAGCAAACTTGGCACTTTTTAGCTTTTTTATGTGTCTATTTATTATTTGTTAGTTATGCTTTAGCTTTTCCTTCTGACACTGCATGGACCTTACTTCTGTTTTCTACATTGGTGGTTTTATTAGAGGTTTTTAGCCTAATAGGAAGTCTTCAAAATCTTGAATTTAAAGCGTCGCATTATCTATTGGCTCATGTAGACGAAATAGTTCCAGTAGAAATTACGATGAATAAACAGCCAAAAAAATTACTCTGGCTAATGGTCTGTAAAGTGTCTTCACCTCAGTATTTAGAAGATTTTACTTATTCATTTTATTATGGTCAGAAAAAGTCATTACAGATAACTTGGCAACCCTATACACGTGGTATCGTACAAAAACAGACGATGCATATTACAGCTTCCGATTTGTTTAGTTGGTTAAAAAAAGAAAGCACAAATTCATTTACGGTACATTGGTTGGTATTGCCGGCTGTTCATCCTTTAGGAAAAGTAGCGGCAAATTTTTTTCAAAAACAGTTAATACTTAATAAACAAAATTTTGGCGAACCTTCCTTTAAAATTAAGAAATTTCGGCCCTATCAATCAGGAGATCGACTAAACCAAATTGATTGGAAACTTTCAAGTAAGCAGCAAGAATTAGTTTTACGCGAATACGAACAAGAACAACCAATAGAAACTATTTTTTTATTTTACGGCAAGAATAGCGCCTCCTTTGAAGCTATGTTAAGTTTATTTTATTCTTT
Organism: Tetragenococcus halophilus; assembly: GCF_001712815.1. Taxonomy (NCBI): domain Bacteria; kingdom Bacillati; phylum Bacillota; class Bacilli; order Lactobacillales; family Enterococcaceae; genus Tetragenococcus; species Tetragenococcus halophilus. Next base: position 2,236,260 of record NZ_CP012047.1, on the reverse strand, counting down.
TTGGCAAGAGTTTCAAAAGGATAAAGCGCGATTTGTCCTTTTAGGAGAACAAGGAGCTAGCTCAACTAATTTAACACAAGAGGACTTTTCAACTATTCAACCTTTAAATGAGGAAGTTGAACTTCCTGATTTTGGAAAAAAACAGATCATCCATTTTATTCCAGAAATGAACCAGCAAGCAGAAGTTTTTTCTGCCAGTCGTTGGGTTCAAGTGTATGATTACCAGCAGCTGTTGCAACAACTGAAGGAGTGAGGCGATGCGTAGAAGAATTTATGACAAAATAGCTCCAATGGTTCTTTCTTTTCTTACCTTCTCATTGGCGTTTTACCAACTTTTAAAGATTTACCATATGGAAAGCTTATTTAGTCAGAATCTTGTGATTATTGCTCTTTTTTGTTTAGTTGCGGGATTACTTTCTAAATGGTTTATAAAACTTCCTCTTTATTTTTTTATATTATGTGGGGGATTGTTTTTAAATTTTTCGCAAAACTTAGTGTTTTCGGTGACATGGGCAAATGTTTTTTGGCAACGTATAGTAAATTTGAGTGGATTATTTTTAGATGGAAGGATTGGTTATCTCCCAAAAGAAATTGCTATTAGTTTAGTCCTTCTAGTTGTGAGTTTATTAGCAGAACTACTCATCGAATACGAACGTGTAGTGATCAGTTACCTAATTATTATTGGCTACATGTTATTTTTAATTATTTATAATGACATCGAATTACCTTTAGAGATTATACTATTTGCTAGTTTTGGGCTGTTACATCGCTTTTTGCTTATTCACAAGAAAAATAAAAGAAATTATCTCATTGTTGTTACGTTGTTAGCTCTATTTTTACTAATTACGTGGGGAACTCCTAGTGAACTTATAGAAACAAAAATGCTTGCTCCCAGTGCTAGGTTTAGAAATTACCTAAATGAGAAGGGTTTTTACCAATTTATCGAAGAAACAGGAGCAGGGAATCTAACGCGAAGCGGCTTCAGCGAAGATGATGAAACGCTAGGGGGTCCTCTTTTAGATGATAATCAAGTTGTTTTTGAGGCCCAACAACAATCGCCGCATTATTGGCGAATAGATAGTAAGACTTACTATTCAGGTTCTGGGTGGGAAAGTCCAGCACCTGGCAATACACGGATAGATTCTTATAGTGGAGAAGAAATTGACTTGGTTGATACTGATTATCAGGCAGAATTTGCTGAAGAAGAGGAAATTAATTTTAATCGTGAAGTTATGGATTCTTATCTTCCCTTACCTTATGGCAATAAACAAATCAAGCTTGAAGAATCGACAGCTGAACTATTTGTAAATCAAGAAACCCAGCGTGTTGACTTCCAAAATAGCGAACAATCTCGTTCATTTCAACTAGCTTGGCAAGATTTTAATTATACATTAGAAGAACTAGCAGATGTTTCTTTGTCAACACCTGAGACCTCAGTTGATTATTTACAGCTGCCTGACCAATTACCTCAACGAGTGGTAGACTTGGCAGAAGAATTGACAGCTAAAGAGGAAACGTTAATTGGAAAAGTGACAGCTATCGAAGATTACTTGAAGGACTCAGAAAATTTTCGTTATTCTAAAGTTGATGCAGGTTTTCCTACAGAAAATCAAGACTATGTGGATCACTTTTTGTTTGATTCTCAAGTGGGTTATTGCGATAATTTTTCTTCTGCGATGGTGGTGATGTTACGAGTTGTGGGAATACCCGCACGTTGGTCTAAAGGCTTTTCTACCGGCGAAAAAGTAAAAGAAAACCAATTTGTCGTACGAAACAGTGACGCTCATTCTTGGGCGGAAGTCTATTTTGAGGGATACGGTTGGTTGCCTTTTGAAGCGACGCCTACATTTAGTCAGCCTTTACAACAAACGACTACATCTTCTGAAACCACAGAGAGTTCTTCTTCAGAAAGTACAACAACTCAAGAAACATCAGATACTACGACAGAAGAAAGTAGCAGCACCACAGAAGAAGACAGCAGTATGATAAGCACTAGTACTACAGAGACACCAGCAAATCATCGTTCTTTTGCCATTTCTCCTGTAGTGAAAAACGCTCTTTTTATTCTTTTGTTTGTTATCTCTTGTGGATTTATCTATATATTATGGCGTTGGTATTTTTATTTGTATATTTTCTTTCTTGTTAAGATTAGTCAGGCCAATATTTTAAAAGTCTATCCTATTTTATTAAAAAAGGCCGAAAAATTTGTCTTTCGAGCTTCCAAACAGCCGTTAAGCCATTATACACAAATCTTTGAAGCAAACTATCCTGAATTTCAACAGACTTTTATTTATTTGACTTCAAGTTATGAGCAAGTCTTGTATGGTGGTAAACAGGAGGATAAACAGTCATATGGTCAGTTGCTTCTTGCTGTTGCTTGGCATTTGTCTCAGGCAAAAAAGCGGAGAAAAACGTAATCGACACTATTTGTTTTGATAACGCTTCTGATTTATTTATATTTTATTAATATCCTATAGAAAACTGTAAATTCAAAATGAAAAGTATTGCCTTAAAGTAGACATTAAAGGTTAAAATACAAAATAAGGTATAATAGTAAGTGACAAAGTATTTTTGAGAAGATGGATCGATTTGTAATAGTAGAAGGTGAGGAACTATTTTTAAAAAATTAGCGAAATTAGCAGTGATCGTTCTCATTGCGTTTTTTACTAAACCTCTTTGGGAAGAGCCTGTAGAAAATTTTACCACACAAGTTTTTGATCAGGGGTTAAACTTTAATTCTATGAGAGAACAGGCAGTATCGCTGTATGATTCGATCACTGGAAATGAAGAAACTGACGAGCAAAGCCAAACAAAAGCATTAGAACTCTCGCAACCTGAAGCGCAAACTTTTTCAATAGGTAATATTGAAATCGGCGACCAAAGAGAACAGCTAGAAGAAAGCCTTGGAGAACCTGCGCGCGAAACGACCAACGAATACGGCCTGCAATGGTCGAGTTATCATGACAATTATCAAAATTTTTTGATGGTTACTTATGATCAGCAAGATACAGTTCAAGGACTATACACCAATCAAGATTTAGTGGCGGCGCAAAATGATATTGCTCTGGGGACAACAAAATCAGAAGTTCATGAAGAACTAGGTGAAGCGGAAAATGCAATCCGCCATAGTGGTTTTAATATGCAGACAAATAATGACGGAGAATATGATATTTATCGCATTGACGGCAACTATGTAACGATTTTTTACGACATACATGAAAATGATGAAGTGACAGCCATGCAAATCGTAAAGGAGCCATTAGAAACAGAAAAAAGTTCTCCTTACGCAGAGGCTAGTGACGATTTAAAAGAAGGATTTGAATATCAATTGTTTGATATCACGAATGCTGAACGTTTAAAACGAGGGTTAAATGTATTGGATTGGAATGAAGAGGTAAGACAAACTGCTAGGAAACATAGTACAGACATGGCAGAAAATCATTATTTTGATCATACCAACCCAGAAGGTCAATCACCATTTGATCGGATGCAAGCAGACGGTATTACTTTTATGAGTGCCGGTGAAAATTTAGCTCAAGGACAAACCAGCAGCATTTTTGCTCATCAAGGGCTTATGAATTCTGCAGGCCATCGTAAGAATATTGTCAATGATGGTTTTTCTGAGCTAGGAGTTGGCGTTGATTTTAACGAAGATAACCAACCTCTTTATACTGAAAATTTTCTTACGCAATAAATTAAAAAATGTCTTTTTTGTGGGGATCACAGAAAAGGCGTTTTTTCTTTTAATATAAACAAGTTTATTTTTATATGGTAAACTTAAAAAAATAATCACAGAAAACGTGTATAAAATAAATGAGAAAATTTTCAGGAGGGCAAGCATATGAATCATATGGGTACACAACAATTAATAACGAAAAGATTAAATTTGCGCAGATTAAAACTGGAAGATTGTCACTCGATGTTTAACAACTGGGCGAGTGATGAAAAAGTAGCAAAATATACTACTTGGTATGCACACCAATCTGAAAAAATTACCCAAGAATACTTGAAAACGATTGTTCACTCTTATGATCAATTAGATTATTATTGTTGGGGAATTGAGTATCAAGAAAATTTGGTTGGTATGATTTCAGTTATCCCTGTTGAGGAAAAAGCTGAAGTATGCGGTATTGCTTATGTTTTAAGCAGAGATTATTGGAACTTAGGATTGATGACTGAGGCAGCAGATGCCGTAATTAGGTTCTTATGTAAAGAAGTAGAATATCGTCGTATTATCGCTTGGTGTGATGTCGCTAATGCGGCTTCTGATCTTGTTTTAAGAAAAATTGGCATGCGATTAGAAGGCAAACTACGTCAACATATCGCGCGAAAAGACGGCAGTTATGGCGATGAATATCTATATGGCATTTTAAAAGATGAAATAGGGTGAACGTGAAAGCATTAGAAGGGATTTTATTTCCAAGAAATAGTGTCTAAACAAGACAAAATTAGCTGTGTTATGCTATGATTTTGTTTGTCTTATTTAGGCTTTTTTTTATGAAATATGGGAGCAAATAAAGGAAGGTGACATTTAAAAGTTGCATAAAAAGAAAGACTAATGAAACTACGATGAATGAGGGAAGAAAGATAATGGCAAAAGATTATAAGAAGTTGGCAAAGGATATTATTGAACATATAGGAGGAGAAAGTAATGTAGCGCAATTACAATATTGTATGACACGCCTGCGTTTCTATTTAAAAGATGAAAGCAAAGCGGATACAGAATACCTGAAAAATTTGTCAGGGATTGTGACTGTAATGAAAGCAAGTGGGCAATATCAAGTGGTTATTGGAAGTGACGTTGGTGAAGTTTACGAAGCAATTCTGAATGTTTCTAATATCAACGGTGAACAAACGTCAAACACTAATAAACAAAATGGGCAAAAAAAGTTACTTAATAATTTTATTGATTTGATCTCTAGTATCTTTCAACCATTCATCCTAGTGCTAAGTGCCACAGGAATGATTAAAGGTTTAGTTGCTTTACTAGGTGTTTTTGGATTAGATGAAGCAAATAGTGGTTTTTATGCAGTGTTGAATGCGGTCGGAGATGGCTTTTTTCAATTTCTACCTGTCATTATTGCACTAACTGCAGCTAAGAAGTTTCGTATGAATGTTTATACGGCTTTGGCCATTGCTTTTGCTTTAGTATATCCTTCATTGAGTGACATGGCAGAGGGAGCGCCGCTTTATACTTTGTTTGAAGGAACGCAATTTAGTGCAGATGTATTTACAACTTTTCTGGGTATTCCTGTCTTATTACCGCCTGGAGGCTATTATGCTACTGTGATCCCAGCTATTCTAGCGATTTGGTTGGGAGCAAAAGTTGAAAAAGGATTTAAAAAAATTATTCCTTCGGTAGTTAATTCATTTTTAACCCCCTTTTTTACAGTGTTAGTTACTGCGACATTAGCTATTTTAGTTATTGGTCCTATAGCTACTTGGGGCTCTGATTTGATCGGTTTAATCTTTATGGCCATTTATAAAATCAGTCCAACAATTTTTGGTGCATTGATCGGTGGATTATGGCAGTTGCTAGTGATGTTTGGCCTACACTGGGGCTTAGCGCCCATTGGTATATTACAACTCACCGAACAAGGATTTACACCAATTTTGTCTAATTCAGGAAGTGCAAGCTTTGGTGTATTAGGTGTTTTACTAGCGATTATTATAAAAAATAAAGATAAAAACGTTAGAAATATTGGTGTTCCTGCCACGATTGCTTCCGTGTTCGGGGTGACAGAACCAGGTATCTATGGATTATTATTACCAATGAAAAAACCTTTTATTATTGCCTTGATTTCTAGTGCACTAGGAGGCGCATATACTGGACTTTTTGATGTAGTTGTTTATCGTATAGGTGGTTTAGGTGTTTTTTCTATTACTAATTATATTACCGATAGCGGTCAACTTACGATGAACTTCTGGCATCGTGTGATTTCGTTTGTTTTGGTCACAGTCATTGCTTTTGCTATGCAAATGTTTATGAAAACACCACAGCTAGACTCCTCAGTAGATAGTAGTAAAAAGAAAAATAAAAACCAAACGCTAAACAATAATGAACTTGAAAAAAGTCGTAAGCAAGATATTATTGCTAGTCCATTAAATGGAGAGGTTAAAAATTTATCAAAAGTCAATGATGAAGTGTTTTCTAGTGGATCTATGGGTAAAGGTATTGTGATAGTACCTAAAAAAGGAATTGTCTATGCTCCGACGAATGCGACAATCAGCATGGTTTTTAAAACGGGACATGCGATCGGTTTGACAACAGAATTGGGGACAGAAATTTTAATTCATATTGGATTAGATACTGTCGAATTAAAAGGAGAAGGATTTGAAAAATTAGTGCAAGAAGGAGATAAAGTTTTAGCTGGACAACCATTGATTATTTTTGAAATAGATGAATTAAAACAAAAGGGCTATGAATTAGATGTTCCGATTGTTGTTAGCAATATAAGTGAAAACGCCGATATATTCATTACTGATGAAAAGCAACTAGGGCATGGGGATTATTTATTTACCGTAGTGAAATAGTTCAATCATTGAAGAAAAAGTTTATTTTTATCGGGTTTATATTAGGCTTTTTCCCTATGTCAATAAAAAATTTCAGTAATGAATGAAGAAAAATGAAGGAATTCGTTGATGAAGGTTTTATAGCAAAAGATTGATTTCATGGTGTTTTGGAAATGTAAGAAAAGAAAATTTTTCAATCTGTTTTCGCATTGTCATAAAAGTAATGAATTGTTATTTCCCTTTAACACACAAAGCCTCTCTGTATGTTAAATTAGCAATCGTGGTTGGTAGCCACGTAGTTAAAAAATCTTGGAGGTATTAACTCATGAAATTTAAAAAGTTACTACTAGGAACAGCACTAACAGCAGGAACTGTTTTCGCAGTCGGCACAACAAGTGCAAATGCAGATGAAATTCATACAATTCAAACAGACGATACATTAGCAAAAATTTCTAAACAATATGTTGGAGACAAAAGTTTAATTGATTCCATCGTCGAAGCTAATGATATTAAAGATAAAAACATGATTTATGTAGGCGAAGAATTAACGATTCCAACAGACGGAAACAGTGAACAAGAACAAGCTCCTGTACAACAAGCACAACCAGCTACTGAAGAAGCAGACAATTCTGGTGATTCATCTGTTGAAGTTAACGACCATTTGAAACAAATCGCGCAACGTGAATCAGGTGGAGATATCCATGCAACTAACCCATCTTCTGGCGCATCTGGTAAATACCAATTCTTGCAAACTACATGGGATTCTGTAGCACCAGCAGAATATCAAGGTAGCCCTGCTGCCAATGCTCCTGAAGAAGTTCAAGACGCAGCAGCACAAAAATTATATGATACAGCTGGCGCTTCCCAATGGGTAACTGCATAAACCTAGTAAGTTTTTCACGAATAAATTAGTATTAAATGAACGACAATTTCTAAAATAGAAAATGTCCGAAACGAAGACAAATCGAATGTTCTCTTCTAAAATTGAAGAGTTTGCATCGATTTGTCTTTTTTTAGTTTGTTACCTCATTCTTATATTGTGTTTTACTTATATTTTTTTAATTTATGCAATTGCCTAGTGATATCGAATTTCAAATAAAGTACAATATCATTAGATTGTTTGATTAATCTATCTAAGACATGTAAGAAGAAAGGAATTAAAAATGGCGTCTTTAACTAATTTGTGGACATTGTTCCAGTATTTTATTCTTGGGATTGTTCAGGGGGTTACCGAACCTATTCCGGTGTCTTCTAGTGGACACTTAATTATTGCAAGAGAGTTGTTTAACATTGAAGCTAGGGGACTTTCTTTTGAAATCTTTGTGAATTTTGCTTCTTTGCTAGCAGTTATGCTAATTTATCGGCAAGATATCGTACGTTTAATCGTGAATACTTGGAAGTTTTTATTTAAAGGAGATAAAACCGTTAAAAGTGACTTTATGTTTGTCGTTTATCTTATTATAGCGACTATTCCAGTTGGGATCATTGGTGTATTGTTTGGAGATGTCCTTGGTGAGGTGTTAAGTGGAACAAATGTTGTTGGGATTACCTTGTTGATTACGGCACTTTTCCTTTGGTTGATTCGTAATCTACAAGGACGTAAACAAGATGGGGATCTATCAGCAAAAGATGCTGCTATTGTCGGTCTTGCACAAGCAGTGGCCACAACGCCAGGGATAAGTAGATCGGGCGCTACAATTGTTGCTTCTATGTTGGTCGGAATGAAAAAAGAGACTGCTTTGCGCTTTTCTTTCCTTCTTTATATTCCCGTAAGCCTGGGGACAGGTATTCTTGAAATTCCTGAAATTGTTCAAGATCCGGCAATGGGCCAATTATGGGCACCATACTTGCTGGCATTTATTACTACCTTTGTTGCTAGCTATTTTGGGTTGAAATTATTCATGAACGTCATGCGTCAAGGAAAATTAGAATATTTTGCCTATTATTGCGTCGCTGTCGGTCTTTTGGTATTGTTCTTTTTGTAGAATGAACGAATCATGATCTACGTAGACCAAATGGAATAGAATACAAAAAAGACTGGGGATTTCCAGTCTTTTTTTAAGAAGGATTCCATGAACGTGACAGACTTATAACAGAAAAAGCTAGTGTTACAGCGCAATCATTTGCTAAAATAGAAAAAGTAGTTTTAAATTTCAATAGTTAGAACCGATGGAATAATAGTAAACATTGTTGTGAAAAAGCAGCTTATAAAATCGGCAATTTATTAGAGCATGATATAAAAAGGTAACTGCTTAAGTATGAGCAAAACTAACTGAAAGTAGGTTTGAAAGTATGGCAGATTCAAAATTTAACAGGCAATTTTTTATTCATTTAATGATTCCTGTAGTCGTTGGTTTCATCATTTGGTTTTTCCCTTGGAGGCCTGAAGAAGTGCCAGTAGAGGGCTGGCAAATGCTAGCGATATTTATTGCTACAATTGTGGCCATTATTTTGAAGCCTTTACCGATGGGCGCAGTAGCTTTAATAGGGTTAACAGTAACAATATTGGTTGGCCCATTAAGTACAGAAACTGCATTGGACGCGTTTTCAGGTACAAGCGTCTGGTTGATCGTTTTAGCTTTTTTCTTATCTAAAGGGATTATCAAAACCGGGCTAGGACACCGAATTGCCTACAATTTAATTGAACGTTTTGGGAAGAAAACGATTGGTTTGGTTTATGCTATGATGGGAGTAAATATTGTTGTTGGCCCTGCTATTCCAAGCAGTACTGCGCGAACTGGGGGTGTAATGTTACCCATTGTTCAAGGATTAGCGGATATATACGATTCAAAACCACAAGATGGAACCCGTCGAAAGCTAGGGGCTTTTTTGATTACTTGTCTTTATCATATAGATACTATTGTAGCGACGATGTTTTTAACAGCAGGAGCAACTAAGCCCTTAGCACAAGAATTAGCCGCTGGTTTTGGCATTGAAATTACTTGGATGAACTGGTTTTTAGGCGCTTTGGTTCCGGGCATTTTGTCATTAATTGTGATTCCACTTATTTTATTTAAAATTTATCCGCCTGAAATAAAAGAAACACCTGGTGCGCCAAGTTGGGCTAAAGAAAAGAAAAGTGAAGTGGGTCCAATGACGTTTGATGAAAAAAATATGTCCTGGATTTTTATTCTGGCTATTATCTTATGGATATCCGGACAATTTATTGCTTTAAGCGCGGTGACTGTCGCGTTAATTGCGATTTCATTGCTCTTAATACTTAAAATCTTGGCATGGAATGACATCACACAAGAAAAAGGCGCGTGGAATACCTTAATTTGGTTTGCTATTTTGGTGATGATGGCAGGACAATTAAATGAACTCGGTTTTATCTCTTGGTTTAGTGAGGCGATTGCTTCTGCGGTTACTGGGTGGAGCTGGGTTGCGATTTTTATAACCCTTTGTTTAGCATTTTTCTACAGCCATTATTTCTTTGCCAGTCTAACAGCACATGTTACAGCGATGTATCCAGCCTTTTTAGGGGTTGCGTTAGCTTCTGGGACACCGCCTTTATTTGCCGCTTTAATGCTGGCTTATGTTACTAACATTTGCGGAGCTACGACACATTATGCTAGTGGACCTGCAGCTGTTCTCTTTGGCGAAGGCTATGTGACGCAAAAGGAATGGTGGAAAATATGCTTTATTATGGGACTGGTTTACTTATTTATTTGGTTAGTTATTGGTTCTGCTTGGTTAGGCTTTATCGGCTTTATGTGAGAAAAGATTTATTTATATATAGAAGTACGTGGAAAGTAAAATTTTCAAGAAAGAGGTTAGCATATGAAAGTAACAATGATTACTGGAGATGGGATCGGTAAAGAAATTTCACAAAGTGCAATGGATGTAATTGATGCCTCAGGTGCTGATATTGTTTGGGATATTGTTCATGCAGGAGAAGACGTTTATGAAGAAACGGGAACGCTTATCCCGGATGGTGTTTTTAAAAGTTTAGAAAAGAACAAGGTGGCTTTAAAAGCGCCTATGACTACCCCTATAGGCAAAGGTTTTCGTAGTGTAAATGTAAGTTTACGAAAAAAATATGATTTATACGCAAATATCCGTCCGGTGCAATCTATCGGTACTATAGAAACATTATTTGAAAATTTGGATTTAGTTTTATTTCGAGAAAATACAGAAGATTTATATGCAGGTGTAGAGAAAAAAGTTTCTGATGACGAAATGCATAGTATAAAAATGATCACTCGAAAAGCTTCTGAACGAATTATCCGTCGTGCCTTTGAGTATGCCAAAGAAAACAAGCGGAAAAGTGTTACAGTCGTGACAAAAGCCAACATCATGAAGCTTTCTGATGGTATGTTTTTAGAAATAGCACGAGAAATTGCAGAGGAATTTCCAACGATTGAGTTTAAAGAAATTCTAGTAGATAATATGGCGATGCAATTAGTGATTAATCCATACCAATTTGATGTGGTAGTGACAGAAAACTTATATGGAGATATTTTATCTGATGAAATGGCAGGACTTATCGGTGGTTTAGGGCTTGTTCCTGGCGCAAATATTGGAGATGACATGGCGATATTTGAAGCTGTCCATGGTTCTGCGCCAGATATTGCTGGTAAAAATTTAGCCAACCCTACTGCGATTATTTTAGGTGGTTGTATGATGTTGGATTATTTAGGAAAAACAAAGGAAAGTAACAATATTCGGCACGCTTTGAATGAGGTATTAAGTAAGCCGGAAAATTTTACACACGATTTAAAGGGAACAGCTACAACAAGCCAATTTACGCAAGCAGTGATCCAACAGATGAAGCGATAATCATTTTGCCTTACTTAATAAATGTTATAAAAGACCAGAGACAGTATCAAAATTGTTTCTGGTCTTTTATTTTGAAATCATTTATTTTAATAAAGTTATAACAGCTAAAAGGTTAAAAAAATGTAACACGGGTAGTTTTTATATTTACGCATTGACAAATCCTTAGAAAGAATGTATTATAATGAATGATTATAAAAATAATTCATTCATTGTTTGAGAGGTGAAAATTGGATGCAGATAGATAAAGAACAGACACTTTTTGCTGCAGCTAGAGAGCTCTTTTTAGAACAAGGCTTTAAGAAAACGAATATTGCAGCAATAACAAAACAAGCAAATGTGGCAGTGGGGACGTTTTATAAGTACTATTCCTCTAAAGAAGAGATTTTCTATGAAGTTTATCAAGCAGAAAATGAAGCAGCTAAATATAAAATTGTGTCACAAATCGATACAAGACAACCACCAAAGGAAATCATCAAGCAATTTATCACGACAATCATTCAAACGAGTAAGCAAAATCCGATTTTAGCAGAGTGGTATCGAAATTCCGAAGTGAGTCAACTAATTACAAATCATGATAAAAATAAAAATGCTTGGCAAGATAGCTTGGTTTATAGTTTTTTAATTGAAAATATTGAACGTTGGCAAGCAAGCGGCGAGTTTCGACAAGATATTGATAGGAAGACTACATTAGCTTTGTTTAATGCTCTAGTGGTTGTTGATAATCATAAAGAGGAAATTAGAACAAATAATTATCCGCAAGTTTTAGAAATATTGGCTGATATGATCGTGGATGGACTTAGCGCAAACAAATAAACGCCACTAAAAACAGTGGTGAATTATTTTAAACTTAAATGAATGAATTTATAAAATATTCATTCAAAAAGAATTGGATTTAAAAAATGAAAGGGGTGAATATAATGGGACTACAGATACTAGGCTGGACTATGGTGGTTGTTGGTTTAATTGTAGATGCCTGGGGTTTTGTCGAATTTCCAGTAAATGAGTTTCTAAAATCCGATTTCTTGAGTTTAATAGTAAGTGGTGCCGTACTAATCGCTGGCGGTTTAGCTGTTTTAAAAATGCCCGCATGGCTTACTATAGCAGCAATTATTGTCGCAACAATTGTATTAGCGTTATATATTTGGAGCTTTCGTATGGGTATCGCTAATACACTCATCAGCTATATTATAATGTTGGCCATTGTCGGTTGGTTGATTAGCTTGTTATTGAAGTGAAAATGGGTAGTATATGAATGAAAAGGAATGAATAAAAATCCTCATTGCAATGATTTTAGTGAGGATTTTTTTGCCGTAAAAACTTTTATTTTTATCTTTGTAAAGGAAAATTTCTAAAAAAAATAATTTTTTTCATTGGAAAAAAAGATACAAACTACATAGGTAGATATGTGGGAAATGCTGAATTGACAATGTTTATATACTGAAATATTTCAATTTGTTTTCATTTCGTTATAAATGTAATGAAATGTTATTGACGCTTAACACACGAAAACTCAATTTATGGTAAATTAATGAGCGTGGAAAGACCACATAGTTAAAAAATCTTGGAGGTACTATTTAATGAAACTTAAAAAATTATTACTAGGAACAGCACTAACAGCAGGAACTGTTTTCGCAGTTGGTACAACAAGTGCAAATGCAGATGAAATTCATACAATTCAACAAGACGATACATTAGGTAAAATTTCTAAGCAATATGTTGGAGACAAAAGCTTAATTGATTCTATCGTCGAAGCCAATGACATTAAAGATAAAAATATGATTTATGTTGGCGAAGAATTAACGATTCCAACAGATGGTAATGGTGAACAAGCGCCTGCACCTGCACAAGAAGCACCCGTTCAAGAACAACAAGCTCCTGCACAAGCAGAACAACCAGCAGCAGAAGAAGCTTCAAGTTCTAATGGTGGATCTACAAAAGATCAATTCTTAGCAGCAGGTGGTACAGAAGAAATGTGGAGCACTATTGTAATGCCAGAATCTGGCGGTAACCCTAATGCAGTGAACCCACTTGGATATCAAGGTTTAGGCCAAACAAAAGAATCTTGGGGAACTGGTAGTGTAGAAGAACAAACTAAAGGTATGATTGAATACGGTACTAGTCGTTATGGTTCTATGGCAGAAGCCATGAGTTTTAGAGCGCAAAACAACTGGTGGTAATTCGGCAATAAATAAATGGTATAGTAAAAGGTCCTTGTCTGTGTGATGAGGGCTTTTTTATGCTTTATTAAAATAACAAATGAGATTTTCATAGTTTATTTTGTATATTAGAAGAAGCTATGATAGGTTGGTTTGTTTAATTATATTGGGTAGATATTGCTTTAGGTGGAATAGTTTGTATAGTTTATGTTGTTTTGACACTAAAAATGAAAATAAAAATAAGTAGTAAATAAGAAGGTATCTAAAATGGAGTATCCAACTAAATTAAAAAAAGAAATTATGGAGCAAAGCAAAAAGTTTCAATTAGAAGGGTTTTTACCTGGTAGAGGAGCAGAAGATGCTGCGATTATGCTCGTAGCTGAAGCGCCTGGTCAAACAGAAATTAAAACGCAAATCCCTTTTAGCGGTCAAGCGGGAAAAGGTTTGGATAAAGCCCTTGCAAAAATTAATTTATATAGAGAAGATATTTACATGACAAGCGTAGTTAAAAGTCGACCTTATAGTGTAAAGCAAAGAACAAATAAGAGTGGGGAGGAAAAAAAGAGTTATCCGAACCGAACGCCTAATAAAACAGAAATCAAACTTTTCGCGCCATTTTTGGATTTTGAAATAAAGAGTATAGCGCCTAAGATTATTGTTACATTGGGAAATAGCGCAATGAATCGCTTATTAGGAAATCAGTATACCGTCTCTAATTACCATGGACAAACGCTTCAACAACCGATCTATAAGTTATCAAAAGACCGCAAGAATTATGAGAAAACAGAAGAAAATTATTATATTTATCCAATGTATCATCCTGCTGCAATGCTTTATAATCGTGATTTAGAAAAAACAATTGATCAGGATTGGGATAATCTATCTGCACTTATTAAGAAAAAGAAGTAGGATGATTGGCCCTAGATTTAGCTAGTGAGAGACCAAAGGCAAAACGATTGGTCCAAAGGTAGCTGAAATAAGGGACATAAGTGGATTGCTTGGCCTAAGGTTGACCTAAGGAAGGGCCATAAGTGATGCTATTGGCCCTAAATTAGTTTAAGAAGGGGCTAAAAGTCTCGTTGTTGGTCCTAACTCAGTAAAAGTAACGTCCGTATTAAATTATAAAAACTATAAAAATTTGTGATTTTTGTCATAATAACAGTATAAGCATGTAAAATGTGATTTATAGAAATAAAATTTTAAAAAGAAGAGATGAAAGCCTTGGCAATAAATAGGAAAGGAAGAAACTAGAATGATATTAACGTTGCTCATTTTACTTATTTTAGTTGGTGGTTTCTTTATTGGGCTGAGAAGTGGGTTGGTGTTACAAGTTGTCGGATTAACCGGTTTTATTGTTGCGCTTGCTGTTTCGTATTTATATTTTGATAGACTATCTCCATATTTACGATGGATTCCTTTTCCCGGCTCAAGCGGTGGAAATTCAGAGTTATTTTATTATCAAGCACTTGCTTTTGTGATTTTATTTATTGGTATAAGAATCTTATGGAGTATTATAGGATCGTCGCTCAATTTTTTGGCCAGCTTACCTTTGTTGAATATTTTAAATCGCTGGTTAGGTGGTGCGTTTGGTGTCGTAAAAGTATATTTAGCTGTCTTTTTATTATTAAATTTATTTGCTTTTGTTCCCAATGCGTTTGCGCAACAAACTGTTTCAGATTCAACACTAGCTCAGAAAATTGTGGAAGACACCCCAGTTCTTTCAGAAAAAGTAGAAGAACTTTAAACAACTTTCGTATAAAAAACGACTTGATAGTTCATATCAAGTCGTTTTTTAGCATGTACAAGGGCGATAATAGAAAGAATTGCGATCATTTTCCAATTGAATGTTTGATCGTTTCTAGCCTTAAGATAGTAAAAATTTTATCATACTTTTGTATTAATCTTTAGCATACTTAACAATGGCATCATGTAAAATTGAAACGACATTTTTTCCTGCGCGGTTATTGTAATAATCGACAAAACGGTTATCGGCAAGGTACATATCTACTAAACCTTTGTGTGCTTCTGCTGAATAGTTTGACCAGGAATACATAAGCCATTGTCTATGCAAGCTGTATACTTCTTTAGCTTCCTGTGAAATTAAATCTTGTGAAATAGCTAGTTGATCTAGTTTTTCGAATAGTTCATCTTCTACTTCTTGCATTTTTTGGAAATCTGCTTTGCTAAGATTCATGAATTTTTTGTTAGATTTTTCAATTGTTTCTTCGCCATACTTCTCCCTAATTTCTTCTCCGTATAGTTTTTCATTTTCAGTTAGACGTTCTTTTTTAAATCCCTCAAATTTTTCTGCTGTGTTCATATTAATTTCTCCTTTTGTATACTGGATCGTTTTTTTAACGGTAGTTAGTAATTGGTTAATCTTTTCTCTTTCCTCTTCTAAATTACTTTGGTGTTCTTTTAAAGCAGCTAGCGTATTGAATGTTGGATCATCCAATATGGATTGAATTTGTGCTAATTTTAAACCCAAAGAACGATAAAGAAGTATCTGTTGTAAACGATCAATTTCTTTTTCTCCATAAAGGCGATATCCTGAAGCTGAAATTGTTGTCGGCTTTAATAAAGCGATTTGATCGTAATATCGAAGTGTTCTTGTGCTGATATTGGCCATATCAGCGATGTCTTTAATGGTATACGACATTATTTGTCCTCCTTTCAATTTTGACTATAAGGCTTTACGTAACGTAAAGGTCAAGTTATTTTTTATTAGATGCTCTTTTATTATTTTTAGAACAATTAATTAGTTAACTTGAATTAACAATAATTGTAAAGTGTGGTTGCTTGCTTTATTATTATTTTAATTTAGACTAAAGCTAGGAAAGAAGTGTAAGGGTATGACGGAATATGTAAATAAGTCAATTCACATCCATAAAAATTTAATTTTTTTACGAAAAAGCCGTGATCTGACAATTGAAGAATTTGCAGAAAAGCTAGATGTTTCTAGACAAACAGTCGCAAAATGGGAAAAGGGTACAACCGTTCCAGATATTATCAAGTGTGATGCAATTGCAGCTTTTTATAACATAACTATTGACGATTTACTACATTATGATGGAGAAACTTCAGTAATGCCAATTGCTCCAAGAGGGAAATATTTCTTTGGTACAGTTACTATAGATGAAAAAGGACAAATTATTATTCCCCAAAAAGCAAGAGAAATATTCAGCTTAAAAACAGCTAGCCAGTTGGTTGTTTTAGGAGATGAAACGCAAGGAATAGCATTAGTGACCGACGATACTTTTATGGATTCAATGCAAGATTTATTGGATCATTTTTATCCGAAATAAGATGCAAGAGAACTAAAAATTTTTTTTGGGGGGATAAAATGACAATTTTATTTTTTATCTTGGCGATAATTATTGTCTTACTTCTTTTTTATGCTTATCAAAATATGAATTATGATAAAAAGAAGGATAAACTTATCAAACAAGCAAATATGTCTGAAAAACAAGTGAATTTACCGGATGGATCTGTTTTAAATTACGGAGAAAATTCCAGCAATAATACACCTTTATTATTATTACATGGTCAGATGGTATCTTGGGAAGATTATGCAAAAGTCCTTCCTGCCTTAGCCAAAGAATACCACATTTATGCAGTAGATTATTATGGACATGGTGGCTCCAGTAAGGATCCCAATAAATATTTTGCTAATGCTATTGGGAATGATCTTATTTGGTTTATCGAAAATGTGATCAAAAAACCTGTTATTATTTCGGGACATTCTTCCGGTGGTCTTTTAACTGCCTGGCTTTCTGCGAATTTTCCGGAAAATGTGCTAGGTGTTGTGATTGAAGATGCGCCCTTTTTTTCAACCGAACCAAATCGTGCAGAAAATACTTATGCAGGTAAAGGATTTAAAGTTAACCATGATTTCTTGTACCAAGAGGCAGAAAAAAATTATACAAAATATAGTCTTGAGCATGATTACATGCAAACTTTTTTTAATAAAAATGGAAAAGACAATTGGGCAAAGATTGTAAAAAAACCTGCTTTTTCTTACATGAAAAAATATCCGAATCAGCTTCCTCGTATTTGGTATTATCCGCCTCGACTAGCTGTGAACCTTATCTATGACTTAACTGCTAATATACAAGATGGGACAGGGGAATATGATTTGCGTTTTGGCGATGCTTTTTATAATTATTCATGGTTTGATAACTTTGACCAAGCCGAAACTTTGTCTCGTATTCGCGTCCCGACAACTTTACTTCATGTTGCCCCAAGTAATGAAAGTGCCCCAAGTTACTATGATAATAATGGCATTTTACTTTCAGCAATGGATGAAAAAGATGCTACTTATGCAACAGAACTCATAGAAGGTGCAGAATTGATCGATGGTTTTAAATCAATGCATAATATCCACCAAGACCAACCACAACAGTTCGTAAAAGTTTTAGTTGATTTTAAAAAACAATTGACTAAATGAAGACTGCTTCTCCTATAAAATAAAAGAGAAGCAGTCTTTATTTTTATAATTTATTCTTTAATATTGTCTGACTAAAGGAGGCTCATAATTTTCTATAAAGGAGTTGATTTCATCAAAAGAAGAGGAGAAAAGAATTTTGCTGCGGTCTTCTTTTGTTAAAAATTCATTGATTACCATATGATCGTAAAAGTTTTCAATTGCACCATAGTAATTATTTACATTATAAAAGATACATGGATTGGGATTTTGTCCAATTCTTGCCCAAGAAACCATTTCAGTAATTTCTTCCAGAGTCCCAGGACCACCTGGTAAAGCGATAAATGCCTCGGCTAAGGAAGCCATTTTATCTTTTCTTTCAGACATGGACTCAACGACATATAATTTCGTTAAATTTTGGTGTGCCAGTTCTCTATTTTTTAAAAATGTAGGAATAACACCAATAGCTTTACCGCCAGAATGAAGAACTGTATCAGCTAAGCTCCCCATTAAACCTGCCTTTCCGCCACCATAAACCAGTGTATTATTATTTTTAGCGATCCAACTTCCTAATTCAATAGCAGATTGTTCAAAAATCGCTTGGTTTCCTCTATTTGCTCCGCTGTATACCGTGATATTCAAATAAAAACTCCCTTCTATTTCCATTAAAAATAGTATATCATAGAAGAAAATTTAGATTGTAAAAAACTAAAAAGTAGGTGTTAAATTTGGATATTCGTGAGTATCAGTTATTTATTAGCGATTTTTATAAACAAAGGAAATGGTATCAGTATGGTCCGTTCATACGTTCTAACTTTCTTTCTGAAGAAGTTGGAGAGGTCAGCCGAGCGATTAGGACATTAGAAATTGGACGTGATAGACCAGATGAGAAAACTTCTGAATACAACGAACAATTAGAAAACTTGATAGAAGAATTAGGAGACGTATTAGATAATATTTTTGTAATAGCGGATAAGTATGATATTTCCTTGGAAAGGATTATGCTAGCTCATAAAGAAAAATTGCTTTCAAGATATGAAAAATAATATATCAAAGATTTACGATTATATGCTTTAAACAATTTTTTTTTTAAAGGAGCGGACCTTTATTTGTATTATCAAAGCTTAATTGATGAATTTTCTGCTAAGTGTAAAGAGGTATTTAATAGCCATTTAACGGGTGTATATTTACATGGTTCTATGGCGATGAATTGTTTTAATGCAGAAAAGAGCGATATTGATTTAATTATCATAGTCGAAAACAATATCACGAATAGCCAAAAAATAAAATTTATGGATGATGTAATGAAATTAAACGAACAAGGACCAGCAAAGGGACTGGAATTTAGTGTTGTACGAAGAAAATACTGCCATCCATTTGTTTATCCAACGCCTTTTGAATTACATTTTTCTCAAATGCATGTTAAGCAGTATAAACATAATCCAATAAAGTATATAGAAAATATGAAAGGTAAAGATAAGGATCTTGCAGCTCATTTTACCATGATAAATCATTGTGGAATTGTTTTATATGGAGAACCGATTAAAGAGGTGTTTGGTAAAGTACCAACAAAAGATTATGTAGATAGTATCTGGTGTGATATAAAAAATGCTAGAAAAAATATAGTCAATGAACCAATGTATATGGTGCTAAATTTGTGTAGAGTACTGGCATTTCTAGAAGATGGTTTATATCTTTCAAAGCAGCAAGGTGGTAAATGGGGGTTGACGCATATTTCTACAAAGTATCATCCCTTAATTGCAGAAGCATTGTATTGTTATAAAACAAAACATGCGATGCAAGTGGATAAGGCATATGCAAAAGACCTTGCAGATCAAATGTTGCACAATATCGAGTACAAGAGGGGGGCAGTTTAAAAATTGATGTGAAGAAAAAGTTGAAATTTTGATGAAGTGTCTGTAAATATTTCTTTACTTTCAGCTGGAGCTCCATTTTTTAAAATAAACCCATGCTCCATCCAGTAATGGTTCATTCATTCAGTTATCGACAGTTCTTTACAGTAAATCATATAAGATGAAATAGCACTTAACTGCATGGCCAACTGATTATCTAGTACTGTTCTTCAACAACTTCAGCTTTCTTTTGGTCGCTGAATCGCTGTGAATTACAGCAAAAAGCCGGTTCTATTTGAATTAGAACCGGCTTTTTAGCTTGAGATATTTGTATTTTAACGGTGATATTTTTCCATCACTTGAATAAGCTCTGGTAAATACTCTGGTAAATCAGGGGGTCTCCTACTTGAAACAAGTTGTCCGTCGGTCACAACGGCTTCATTGACCCAAGTTGCACCAGCATTTGTCATATCGTCTTTAATCCCAGGTGTACTTGTGACTGTTTTTCCTTCCAAGATACCAGAGGAAATTAATACCCAACCAGCGTGGCAAATTTCACCAATGGCTTTGTTGTTATCTTTCATATGTTTTACAATCTTTTTAACTTCAGGAAAGCGACGAAGTTTATCCGGCGCCCATCCACCAGGAACAATAACTGCATCGTATTCTTCAGGGTTAACATCGGCAAAAGCATAATCAGATTCAGCTGGAACACCATTTTTCCCAATGTAAGTTTGTTTGGCTTCTTGTCCAACTAAATCTACTTGAGCACCTTCTTCACGCAAGCGAAGAACTGGATACCATAGTTCTAAATCGTCAAAATCATGATCGACTAGCGAGATAACTTTATGATTTTCTAAACGCAAGCTAATCCCTCCATTTTTATTTAATAAGTTGTATATTAAACTTAGCAAGTCTAAAATTTAATATCAACCCTATTAAACTCAGTCTAACAGAGGATGGAAAGAACAACAATTGAAAAGCTTTTGACAAAAAAGTATATTGGACTTATCCTACACTGATAAAGTTATAGAAAATCTTGGCAAGAAACTAAAAGATCGATTTTTTTCCATTGTACTTCTTCATCAATCGAATTTCCTTCTTCAACTGAAGCAAAACCACATTGTGGCGATAAAGCAATATTATCACCTACGACAGATTTGGCTTCTAGGAAACGCTCTTTAATTTCATCGTGTGTTTCCAGGCGAGGATTTTTCGTTGAGATTAAACCTGCGACAAAAGTAGCGTCACTTTTCTTTAAAACTGCCCAGGGTTCAAAAGACCCAGAGCGTTCATCATCGTATTCAACAAAGAAGCCATCATAAGGGATGGTACTAATCACTGCCGCCACTGAGTCGTAAGAACCTGCAAATAGTGGATTTCCTTTGAAGTTTCCCTTACAGAAATGAGTAGCAATCGTCATGTCAGCAGGCTTATTTTCTAGGGCTTTTGTCGAAACTTTTCTAAACCATTCCAATATTTCATCTTTGGTATAACCGAGTGAAGATACTTTTTTCATGAATTCATCATCAATTAGATAAGTCCATGACGTATCATCAATTTGTAAATAACGACAACCATGTTCATATAAGTCTTGAATAGCAGTTTGATAAGCTGTCGCAATATCTTCGATCACCGCATCAATATCTTCGCCATAGTAAGGTGTATCTTTTATCCCTAATTGTAGATAATGGTCAACTAAAATCATATTAGGCCCAGAAATAGATTTTTTTGCCTCGATGCCCTCATATTTATTAGCTAATTGATGTAGGTAGTCCCAAGCTGCGATTTCTGGGTGATGTTTATTTTTATCGTAAAAGATTTTTCCTTTTATATATCCCAATTCAATATGATTATTCACGCCGTTGATTACTTTATCAAAGTGCTTTGTAGAGAAACCATCAAATTCTTTTAACCAATCAAGATGCCACCACCTACGTCGAAATTCACCATCTGTTACAAACTTTAAGCCATGGCTGACTTGTCGATCCACCAAATTGGCGATCGCTTGATCTTCTACTTGTCTCAATTCTTCTAAGCTAATTTCATCATTAAAATAATTAGCGCGGGCGATTTTAATTTCTTCAGGACGTAAAAAAGAACCCACTACGTCGTATTTTATATTTAACATTGCTACAACCCCTTTATTTTTCTCAATATCGTATCTGTAAATTATATTCATTATATGGTAATTGAAGATGTCTGTAAAATAGCTAAAGACTATCAAGGATTATAAGTAAAATCAGTATCCTTTTGAAAAAGTTGATTATAAAGAACTTCTTGCTTTAAAATATAATTAATAGTCGATAGACTAAAAGTATAAGGAGGAGTAATATGTCAGATTATACAATTCCAAAAGTATGGGAATGGCATCAAAATGAGAAAAATCAATTTGGCAATCAACCAGTAGCAGGGAGTCGATTTGAACAAAAACTTCCGGTAGGTCAACAACCGTTACAAGTTTATTCATTAGGGACACCGAACGGGATGAAAGTTGCAATTATGTTGGAAGAGTTAAAAGAAGCTGGCGTTAAAGATGCCCAATATGACCTATATAAAATTAATATTGGTGAAGGAGATCAGTTTGGTAGTGATTTTGTCAACATTAACCCAAATTCTAAAATTCCAGCGATGGTGGATTATTCACACGAAGAACCTATTCGAGTATTTGAATCAGCTTCTATTATGTTGTATTTAGCTGATAAATTTGATAAGTTCATTCCTCATTCGCTCGCTGAAAGAACAGAACTTATGAATTGGCTATTTTGGCAAACTGGGGCAGCGCCATTTGTAGGAGGTGGTTTTGGACACTTTTATTATTATGCACCATTTGCCCAAGAGTATCCAATCGACCGTTATACAATGGAAACCAAAAGACAGCTTGATTTACTTGATAAACATTTGGCAAATAAAGATTTTATTATGGGTGATGAATATACGATTGCTGATATGACTATTTGGCCATGGTACGGACGTCTTGTTCAAGGCGAATTATATGGAGATGCTGACGAGTTTTTAAAAGCTAAAGAATATAAAAATTTAAAAGCATGGACAGATCGTATTGCTCAAAGACCTGGGGTTCAACGTGGTATAAACGTAGAATATCAAGCGATTAAATAATTAAAAAAATACAATCAACCAACTATGAATAGATTAAATAAGTGGTTACTTACATAACGCTTATTTAATCTTTTTTTGTCGTAATAAAATAGAAATGGTGCATAAAAATTCAAAAAAATTAAACTTTTCAATTGTAAATTATTTAAAAGATGGTAGAATAAATGCTAAACAATCTGCATATTTATACAAAAACAAAAAGCTAGGAGGATCCTATGAAAAATAAATTTTTAATAGGAGTGACATTGTTTCTATCATCTATTTTTTTTATTTTTACAACATCGGCACAAGCGCAAGAAGACAATTCTTTACAAAATGTATTAGACAGCGGGACGTTAACTGTTGGTACTTCTGCGGATAATCCGCCGAAAGAATATATCCGAATGAATAATGGTGAAGAAGAGATTGTCGGTTTTGATATTGATATGGCCGAAAGGATTGCGGAAGAACTAGGCGTAGAATTAGAAATTACTAATATGAAATTTGATGGATTAATTCCAAGCGTACAAGAAGGCGAATTCGATATGGCTTTAGCGGGTTTTAATCCGACACCGGAAAGAGAAGAAGTGGTTAGTTTTTCTGATAGTTATCATGACTTACCCTTTGTGATTTTAACGACGAAAGATAAAGAGGATACTTTTAACTCTATTGAATCTTTAGCAGGTCAGGAAGTCGCTGCGCAAAAAGGTTCAACACAGGAAACAATTTTAAATGATTATATTGAAGAAGCCCGACCTGTTGCTTTAGGAAAATTGCCTGAAGTGATTTCCGAAATCAATGCAGGAACGGTAGATGCAGGGGTGGTTGGTTATTTATCTGCTCGTAATTATTTAGATACCTACCCGAATTTGACCATTGCAGATATTGACATTGAAGTGCCAGCAGAGGAAACAGCGCAAACGATTGCTTTTCCAAAAGAAAGCCAAGCGCTAATTACAGAAGTCAATCAAATTATCGCTGAGATGCAAGAAAGCGGCGAAATAGACGATTTATTAGAAAAAAATATTGAAGAGGCGCAAGCAGGAGATACGGACTCACGAAATACCTTAGAAGTCTATGGACCTTTGTTTTTAAAAGGGGCGGCTACGACTATTGGCGTTGCACTTGTCTGCGTGATTGTGGGGACGTTACTGGGAGTCTTTGTTGCGATGCTGCGCCTTTCTTCCAATAAGTTTATCAATACCATCGCATTTTTCTATATTCAAGTATTACGAGGGACGCCAGCCTTGCTACAAGTTTTTATTTTCTATTTTGGACTATCCGCTATTTTGACAATTCCGGCGATTCATGTTTGGGATATCAATCTTGCGCGTTTAATTCCAGGATGTATTGCATTGGCCATTAATTCCAGTGCTTATGTTGCTGAAATTATTCGTTCCGGGATTAACGCAGTAGATAGTGGTCAAATGGAAGCTGGCTATTCTTTGGGTTTAAACCGACGAATTACCATGAGAGAGATCATTTTGCCACAAGCAGTTCGTAATATCTTACCGGCCTTAGGAAATGAATTTGTCTCAATGATTAAAGAAACATCTTTACTTTCAGTGATCGCTGTATCAGAGTTAATGTTTGTGGCTGATACGGTCAAAGCAGCGACTTATCGGACAATGGAATCTTTATTTATTGCAGCAGTTATATACTTTATGATCACGTGGTTTGTTTCATGGCTAGTTTCGCTCCTTGAAAAAAGGCTTGAAAGATCGGCGAAAGGTTAAGGAGGAAATGATATGACAGAATTAATGAAAATTGTGAATTTACACAAAGCTTTTGGCACAAACCAAGTGTTAAACGGTATCAATACAACCATTCAAAATGGCGAAGTTGTCGTAGTTATAGGACCTTCTGGCTCAGGAAAGAGTACCTTTTTACGCTGCTTAAATTTACTCGAAGTACCGACAGAAGGATCCATTATATTTGAAGGAATCGATTTAACCGATCCTAAAACTGATATTTTTAAAGTGAGAGAGAATCTAGGCATGGTGTTTCAATCTTTTAATTTATTTCCGCATAAAACGGTAATGGAAAATATCTGTCTTGCTCCGGTCAAGGCCGGATTGAAAAAAGAAGATGCGGCAAAAGAAAATGGCATGCGTTTGTTGCAACAAGTCGGACTAGCAGATAAAGTAGAAGCCTATCCCAGTTCCTTGTCAGGAGGACAAAAACAGCGGATTGCAATTGCTCGTGCTTTGGCGATGGAACCTGACGTGATGCTATTTGACGAACCAACTTCAGCGCTTGATCCTGAAATGATAGGAGATGTTTTGAAGGTGATGAAGGAGCTAGCTAAAAAAGGGATGACAATGGTGATTGTGACCCATGAAATGGGATTTGCTAAAGAGGTTGGCGATCGTGTTTTATTCATGGACGAAGGGAAAATCGTGGAAGAAGGATTACCGATAGAACTTTTTGATCACCCGCAAAATCCTCGTACGATTGATTTCTTAAGTAAAGTATTACATTAATAATAAAAGGAAAGAAGTGAAAGAATGTATATTAAACCCTTTGGCGTTGAACGTTGGTTGTCAAAATATGAAACAACGGTCGACTATAATCTGACAAGCACATCAATTATGCCGCTTTCTATCAATGAGCTATTGGAAATAACTGGAGAAGACGAAGAAAAAGTGAAAGAAGATGTATTTTCTTTAAAATTAAATTACGGGTCAATTGAAGGACGTCCTGAATATCGTTTGGGAATTGCCAGTTTGTATCAAACAATACAAAAAGAACAGGTGATTTCAACTAATGGTGGTGTAGGGGCTTCTCACCTTACCATGGTGACGATCGTTGAACCCGGAGATCACGTAGTGGCAATACTGCCAGCTTATCAACAAATTTATTCTGTGCCAGAATCGATTGGCGCGAAGATGGATTACGTGTTTTTGGAAAAAACAGCAAGCGGGTATGTACTTGATTTAAATAAATTAGCTACTTTGGTGACACCCCAAACCAAAGCGGTTGTCTTTAACAATCCGAATAACCCAACCGGAGATGTTATGACGGATGAAACGTTGGAAAAAATGGTAGAAATCGCCAGAGTAAATGATTCCTATTTAATTTGTGATGAGGCCTATCGAGGTCTGACTCATGATGTAGGCTTTTCAGCTTCTGTCGCTGACTTATACGAAAAAGGCATCAGTTTAGGCAGTATGTCTAAAGCATTTGCGATGGCAGGTGTTCGTTTAGGCTGGATTGCTTGTCGTGATGCAAAATTTATGCAAGATGTACATATTTATCGTGATTACACGATGATCAGTAACGGCGGTATTGATGAATATGTCGCATCCCTTGCCTTAAAACACAAAGATGCTGTACAACAACGAAATATGGGGATAACACAAAAAAGAGCGGTCTTATTTAAGAAATGGCTAGCTGGAGAACCTAAATTAAGTTATGCACCTTTTAAAGGCGGGACAGTTGCTTTGCCTTATTTCGAAAGTAATTTATCGTCAGAAGAATTTTGTGCAAAGATTATTGAAGAAAAAAGTGTATTACTAATGCCAGGGTTTGTATTTGATTTAGAAAAATGTTTTCGGATGGGCTACGCTCGTGAACCTGAAGAAAAAATGATCGCAGGATTGGAGCGCGTTTCCGACTTTTTGGCAAAATTAAAGCAGTAGGGTCTAGATTTTTAAAAATTTTGTTTCTGTCTTTTTTGTTTTTTTAATCATGTTACAGTGGGAATGAAGGTAAATAAAAAAGTATTTTAAAAAGAAAGGTTTTTTATTGATGAATTTTCCTGGAATCCAACTGGTGATGAGTGATATCGATGGTACAGTTTTGAATGACCAGCACCTTGTTGATGAAAATTTAAGTGAGAATATTCAACGCTTGAAAGCAAAAGAGATCCCTTTTGTTTTAGCTTCCGCAAGGTCTCCTCTTGGTATGTTTCCTTTAACTGAAGAACTTGATATAGGAAAGAATCCTATTGTTTGTTATAATGGGGCACTTATTTTAGAAGGAACTAAAAATAGCTATCGAATCATTAAGCAACATCTGGTAGACCAAGAGGAAGTAAAATTAATCTTAGAGGGCATTGAGAAACAGTTTCCTCAAGTATCCATCAATTTATATTCTGGTAAACAATGGTTTGTTGCAAAACGGGACAAATGGGTTGATATTGAAGCAGCAATTACCAATGAAACACCAAAAAAACTAAATTTACAAACCCTTTTATTAGAAGAAAATGTGCCCATTCATAAATTGTTATTAGTGGAAGAGACAGAAGTCATTCAAGCGTTATATGAATTTTTACAAAGTTTGAAATTAAAACATAGCTCGTTTTATTTATCTAAGGATAACTATTTAGAGTTGACGTCAAAAGAAGTTTCTAAAGAAAGAGCGTTGAATGAAATTGTTAAGCATTATGGTATTTCTTTAACTAATACTATGGCTATTGGAGATAATTTTAACGATATCCCGATGTTAGCCCTGGCCGGGATCGGCGTGGCTATGGGCAATGCACCACAAAAAGTTAAAGAAAGCGCCGATGTCATAACTTGTAATAACAATGAACATGGCGCTTCTCAAGCGATTCGAGATTATGTTTTATAAAAGTCTTACCAAATGCCGATGACCTTTGTCCATGCGGTTCCTACACCAAGCCAAATGATAATATAAACGAGTCCTAAAATGAAGTTCATTTTCCACCATTCGGATTGGGTCACAAATTTTGAACCGAAGTAAATCGGTGCGGGTCCTGATGAATAATGGGTCGTAGAGCTAACCAAGCTACCAAAGAATCCAAGCATCAATGCTGCTAGTTGCCCCGGGACATCAGCTGCTAAAGCTACACCTAGTAAAGCCGCATACATTGCACTAACATGGGCTGTTGCGCTAGCAAATAAGTAATGGCTATAAAAATAAATCACACATAATAAACATAAAACAAGGAACCAATTCATATTGCCTAGATTAGAAACGATTAAGTGACTAAACCATGGAATAAATCCTAACTCATTTAATTGGGTGGCCATCATAACTAAAACAGAGAACCAGGTTAGCGTATTCCACGCCCCTGTTTCTTGTAAAACATCTTGCCAGTTTAAAACGCCTGTGAGTAATAATAAAGCTAATGCAATAAAGGCTGTTAAAGTAGCGTCTATGCCAGTCAGGCTACTGGTCATCCATGAGATAAGTGCTAAGATAAAAATGATACTCATCATTTTTTCTGGCAGAGAAAATTTCCCCATATCTTTTAACCGTTTATCCGCCCATTGTTTCGCATTAGGCGTTTCTTTGATTTTTGGCGGATATATTTTATAAATTAAAAAAGGGATAACTATTAGAGAAACAATACCTGGAAGTAAAGCAGCTAAAAACCAAGTGATCCAACTAATATTAATGTTAGCGTCGCTGGCAAATGCTTGTGCCAGTGGATTTCCAGCCATCGCAGTCAAAAACATAGCTGAAGTGATGGTATCCCCATGAAATTCTGCAAACATCAAAAAAGCCCCTATATCTTTGCGGCTTTCATCGTTTGGACTAGAATGAAACGCGTCGGCCAAAGATTTAATAATTGGATAAACGACGCCACCAGCACGTGCTGTATTACTTGGTGTTGCTGGCGCTAAAACTAAATCAACGCCAATAATTGAATAAGCTAGTCTCAGTGTTCTTTTACCAAACAAGGAGACGAAATTAAGGGCGATTCTTTTTCCAAGCCCTGTTTTAATAAATCCTCGTGAAATAAAAAACGCCATCGCAATCAACCAAATACTACTATTACCAAACCCGGCAACCGCTGTATCAATATCAATTACCTTTGTCAAAGTGGCAGCGACAAAACCAATAATAGAAACTGCTCCGATAGGTAAAGGTTGTGTAATACAACCGACAATTGTAGCGACAAATACTGCAAACATTTGCCATGCCGAAGCAGTTAAAGCTTCTGGACGTAAAGGCGTGCAAGACCATAAAATGACGCCTACAAGCACTGGCCATAGAAATTTTTTGTATTGCTCTTTACTCAATAACAACGACAAACTCCCTTCCTTCAAACAAAAATTTTCCTTTTAAAATCAATATAACACTTTTTCGTGTTACATTTAACTTATATGAATTTATAAACTTATTATGTTATGGTTTTTGAAAATAGTAACAATATTAGCATACTAAAATTATGATGCGAAAAAGAACGATTGTTTTCAACTAAAAGGAGTGCAAAGAATGAAAAATACGCGTTGGATTAAGTTTCTTGGGGGAAGTAACGTTTTATACACCCTTACTGTTGGTTTATTATTATGCATTTTTATTATCACAATGACCAAGTTGGATTTTATCTTTGGAACATTAGCCGTTATCATTTCTAATATTCTTATGCCGATTATTATTGCTTTATTGCTTTATTATTTATTTAATCCGGCGGTCGACTTTATGGAAAGGCATAAGATCAAAAGAGTTTGGGGGATCGTGATACTATTTGCGAGTGTGGTTTTACTTCTAGCAGGAGGCATTGTTCTTGTTATCCCTTTATTAGACAGCCAAATTTCCAATTTAACAGAAACATTTCCGCTTTTTATAAATAACTTTATTGATTCTACCCAAGCTTTTGTTGATGATTTTTCTGGCAACGAAATAGCAGATAATGTGATTTCTCAAGTAAAAGGATTCGTAGATAACTTCAGTGCGGATATAGGAAATTATATATCCGAAGGGCTCACACGGTTTTCCTCGGTCGTTACGAGTATTACAAGCGTGGTAATGACCATTGTGATTGCGCCTATTATTTTATTTTTCTTACTAAAAGACGCCAAAAAGTTTACGAATGGCGTATTAGCCGTAACGCCTCCTAAGTGGCGGGCAGATTTAATCCGTGTAGCGACTGAAATCAATGTCAAAGTAGGTTCATATATCAAAGGACAACTGGTTATTGCAGTGGCAAATGGCGTAATGATATTTATCGGCTTTACGATTATAGGGTTAGATTATAGCGGTATTCTAGGGCTTGCCGGAGGAATTTTGTCCCTTGTGCCCTATATTGGTCCAACCTTAACATTTATTCCAGCACTTATTATTGCGTTACTTACTTCATGGACTGAAGTGTTTTTACTAATTGTGGTATGGATTGTGGTTCAATTTGTGGAAGGCAATTTTGTCGAACCGAATATTATGGGAAGACAGTTAAATATCCATCCATTAACTATTATTATCATTTTACTCATTATGGGAGATTTATTAGGCTTATTCGGACTGGTTTTCGGGGTTCCTATTTACGCCATTTTACGTGTGATCGTCAATTATATTTTCCAAAAATTCAAATTGCGTTATAACAAATATTACGGCGATGTAGCTGGAAGATACCATATTGATACGTCTGAGATCACAGATTTTGGCGATGATAATATATATGAGGCTAGAGATAAATTAGTGGAAGAACTAGTCGAAGAACGAAAAAGTGAGCCTAAAAAAAAGCATAAATAATGATTCAAAGTGTAATCAATTGATGTCCCGTGTTAGTATGATATGTAAATAAAGTTTTTTTAAAATTTTATATACAGGAGAGAAAAATCATGAAATTAATTTCGTGGAATATTGATTCTTTAAACGCTGCTTTAACAAGTGATTCAAATCGTGCTCAATTATCAAGAGATGTTTTAGACACAATCGCTGAGTATGATGCAGATGTTATTGCTATACAAGAAACTAAATTATCTGCTAATGGACCCACTCAAAAACATATAGATATTTTAGCTGAAAGACTGCCAGATTATGAGATCGCTTGGCGAAGCTCAGAAGAACCTGCCCGTAAGTCTTATGCTGGCACGATGTTTTTATATAAAAATATGCTTGAACCAACGATTACTTTTCCAGAAATCGGAGCTCCCGATACCATGGATCAAGAGGGTCGCATTATCACATTGGAATTTCCAAACTGTTTTGTGACCCAAGTTTATACGCCAAATGCTGGCGGTAATTTAGATCGCTTAGAAAAACGAGAAGCTTGGGATGAAAAATATAGAGAATATCTAGTCGCTTTGGATGAACAAAAACCGGTGATTGCTTCTGGTGATTACAATGTGGCTCACACAGAAATTGATTTGGCCCATCCCGATCGGAACCATTTTTCCGCCGGATTTACAGATGAAGAACGCACTAATTTTACAACATTATTAAATAATGGCTTTGCGGATACATTTCGTTATGTTCACGGTGATATTGAAGGGCACTATTCATGGTGGGGGCAACGTGTAAAAACAAGTAAGATTAATAATTCTGGTTGGAGAATTGATTACTTTTTAGTTAGTGACCGTTTAAAAAATCAAGTAATCACTTCTGAAATGATCGATTCAGGAAAACGGCAAGATCATACACCTATTTTCTTGGAAGTTGATGTGTAAGAATTATAAGAAAGATTTGAGAATATAGCTAAAAAGTAAGGAAGTAACCGAAACTTCCCTTCATTTTTAATAAAAAGGAGGGAAGTACAAGAAACAAGCCTTCTTTCTGTGTAAAAAGAAGGGAAGTATAAGGAGCTAACCTTCTTTTTTGGCAGAGTAAAGGGAAGTATAGCGTATTTCCCTTCTTTTGTGTTTTTTTACATTAATGAGAATAAATAAACTCTGCAATGCTAAACCAATTATTAAAGCGATAGTAATGTTTAATTTTATATTTTCTATAATGAAAATATTTTAAATTGTTATTTTCTTCAATAATTGCCTTTGTTTTCATTCCTTAGAAAGCACAATTGAATTGTAAATTATAAAAAAGTAGCAAAACTAGCACTTAACAAGAAATCGAGTGCTAGTTTTATTTATCTTTTTTAGAAGTTATACATTGTATTTATCTAAGGAAAATTGGACGATTTTCTCACATAAATCAGAAAAATGAATACCATGAGCTGCAGCTTCTTGTGGAAGTAAACTAGTAGGTGTCATTCCAGGTAAACTGTTGGCTTCAATGCAATAGATCTTAAATTCAGAAGTTACCATAAAATCGATTCTAGAATAAACGGACAATCCTAAAGTATTATGGGTTAAAAGGGCTAGATCGCTCAATTTTTTTGTTAATTCCTCAGAAATTTCTGCAGGAGTAATCTCGGTAGTTGCACCTTCTTGATACTTATTTTCATAGTTATAAAAACCGTGTTTAGGGATGATTTCAATGACAGGTAAAACAGAGTCACCTAAAATACCTACAGAAAACTCTCTTCCAGTAATTTTTTCTTCAATCATTATTTTACTTTGAAACTTTTCAGCTGCTTTTACTGCTTCATCTAAATGAGTATCTTCTTCTAACATTTCTACGCCAATACTTGAACCATTATCAATCGGCTTTACTACGCAAGGAGCAGAAATTTTTCTTTGATAGAATGAATCGATCATTTCCCAATTAGGCGTTAATATATGATTTGATACCATCAATTTTTTTGAAACTTCTTTATCCATCGCTAATAAACTACTCTTATAATCACTGCCTGAATACTTAATATTATAAATATCAAAAAGGGCTTGTAGTTTTCCATTTTCGCCAATACCGCCATGTAATGCTAAAAAGCAAAAATCAGCACTTTTACAAATAGAAATGACATTATTTCCAACTAAGTCGTTTTGTTGTTGACTGAACTTAGTTAAATTTTCTAAAGCTGGTTCTTTTTTACCAATAGAATAGTCTCTGTTTTTATTATTTTTTGTTTGCTTTTGTAAGGCTTCTTCGAAATTATTTGCATCCATGCCTAAATAAATATCTAACAGTAAAACGCTATGACCTTTTTCTTCTAAAGCTGTTGCTATTTTTCCACCTGAAGATAAAGACACGTCTCTTTCATAACTCAAACCGCCTGCAAGTACCACGATATCCATCTTTTCTATCTCCTCTCGAGCTTATATAAACTCACTAGTGGTGCATGAAACATTTTAAATTCACTCATTATGTTTCACACTATTTCCATCCATAAAAAAATCCTTTATACTGAGCTTGGATGACTTATCCAAGACCAATACAAAGGACAACAACATGGATAAGTATAAAACAATTTCAGCTTTTAATAAATGGCTTTCGAACATAAATTTCAAAAATTTACCTTTTTCTATTCGTGAGAAAATTTCGCAAGCCGACAAGTATCATAAAAAGTTTGATTTTGAACACTTTTTGAAAGTGTTTCTCTATGGCATCGACAATGAGTGCGAAAGTTTACGTGAAATAGATACAGCGTTTGTTTCGCCTGATCTACAACAGACCATGGCGTTAGATTCGATTAGTCATTCGCAGCTTTCCCGTGAGCTCGCCCAGATGGATGACGAAATTTTGTGGGCGATCTTCGCCCAATTACTGGAGAAAGTACGGTCAAAAATACCGGTGACCAAACGAAACGCACTCTATCTCGTGGATTCTTCCACCTTTCCGTTAAATACCACTCGGTACCCTTGGGCGGACTTTCGCTCAACCAAAGCGGGGATCAAACTGCACTTAAAACTCTGTTTTATGGATAAAGAACACTTGTATCCGGATCAGTTTGAAGTCACGAATGCGGTAGAACATGATGACAATCACTTAGAAGTTTTTGTCAATCAACCGGAAGCGACCTATATCTTTGATCGTGGCTATATTGATTACGAGCGACTGGACGAGATGGAAGCTGACGGCTACTTTTTCGTCACAAGAGTGAAGAAAAACGCCAAAGTTCATGTCCTAGAAACTTATGAACCTTCTCAGAGTAAAAACATTTTGCGTGACCAAATGGTAGTGTTAGGCACTCAGGTTTATTTCACTTCCCCGTTTCGCTTGGTCACGATTCAGGATGAAAAAGGAAAACAATTACGCTTTGTCACCAACCGTTTTGATGTGACCGCCCAAGAAGTGGCCGACATGTACAAAGCGAGATGGCAAATTGAACTATTTTTTAAGCATATCAAGCAACATATGACGATTAAAAAGCTATTTTCATACAGTGAAAAAGGGGTAAGCAATCAAATCATTCTCGCCATGATTGCCAGTCTATTGACGTATTTACTCAAAGTAGAGACAGGAAGTAAGAAATCCCCGTTCCAAATCAAGCGCCTATTAAAACATCTGCTTTTTCAACCTTTTGAAGAATTGTGGGTATTACTCGTTCCTACGTGACGAAATAGCATTTGTCGTCGTTGCAACAGTATTCAGATAAATAATGAAAAAATTTTTTCTGGAAAAGTCATCCCTTGCGTAAGCATTTGATTTTTTTGTCATTTTTTAGAAAAAGTTAAAATCTGAATATTCTGATTATATTAATGCACCACTAGTGATATAAACTGTATTTTATACTTTTTAATCAATCAGAGCAAACGCTTTTTGGGTCTTTAACAGATTCAAACGTACTCGGATTTTTTATGAACTTCTATTTATTTTTTAAGGGAATAGATTGACAAAGCGATAAATTAAAGTTACTCTTTAGAAAAGAATCTAATTAGATATTTTTCTAAATAGTTGATTGGAGCTAAACAAATGAGTTTTGAAGCTAGTTTTAAGGCGCTTTCGGATCCTGTGAGAAGAGAAATTCTACAAATGTTAAAAGATGGGCGTTTATCGGCTGGAGAGATCTCCCGTCATTTTGATATGACAGCTGCTACTGTTTCTTATCATTTGAATATTTTAAAAAAAGCAGGTCTTGTCTGGGAAGAAAAAGAAAAAAATTTTATTTACTATGATCTAAATACATCTATTTTGGAAGAATTAATGTCGTGGTTGATCGAGTTAGAGGGGAGTCGAAAGAATGAAGAGTGAATACAAAAGTACAATGACTATTACAAGCTTGATTATTTTATTTCCATTAATTATCGGATTGATACTGTGGGGGGAGCTACCAGAACAAATAGCGACCCATTTTGGCGCAAATAACGCTCCTGATGGATGGAGCAGCAAAGCTATGACTGTTTTGGGTCTACCTTTTTTAATGCTTTTTATCCAGTGGTTAGTTTTTCTACTGACAAGTTATGATCCTAAGAAAAAGAATATTAATGATAAAATATTTAAAGCCGTCTTATGGATTATTCCTTTAGTTTCCTCTGCTGTTTTTTTAGCAACATATGTGACTGCATTGGGTTATAATTTAAATGTCGGTTTGCTGGTTAACTTACTTGTTGGTCTTGTGTTTATTGTTTTAGGAAACTATCTGCACAAGGTAAAACAAAATTATAGTGTCGGGATCAAACTTGCTTGGACATTAAATAGTAAAGAAAATTGGAATCGTACGAATCAAATGGCTAGCTGGCTATACATTTTAGGTGGTTTATTATTCATTTTAAATGCATTTTTACAACAGATTTGGCTATTAATAGCGATTATCGCTATGGTTATTATCTTACCTGTTTTATTTTCTTTTGCGTTATTTAAAAAAGAAATCTAAAATCTATGTAAACTGAATAAAAATCAGAAAATTATTCAATGACAGCATTTAAACCTATTGATCAATAAAAGTTAAAAAATCCGCGTATGTTTGAATTTGTTAACAACAAACATACACGGATTTTTATGGAGTTTTTATTATTATTTATGTCTTTGGTCAACTGTATCCATACCTTGTTTGCTAAGTTTATAACTACCTTTGTTACCACTTATAGGCATTAAATCGCCGCTTTTTACCAGTTTATTTAAATTATCTGAAGTATTAGGTTTCTTTTGGCGAGCTTCGTCAAATAATGCGTTAATCTTTCCTGTAATAACTGGAGAGTCTTGTTGTACGCAATCAATGAAATACGCCATTCCCAAGACCATTTCTTTTTGAGTAGAGAAGTCATGAGAATTTAGGAATTCTACAATTGATTCATATACAAAGACATTTTCTTTTTCTCCAGCAGAAAAATCTTTTTCAGCTTTTATTTCGGTATCAGAAATGGATGTATCAGAATCAACTGGTTGAGCTGTTTGCAGCTCAATTAGCTCAGGTAATTTTTGTAAAAAAGCTTCCTTTTCTTTATCAATAAATTCTTGAGAGCCCTTTAACTTTAATTCGGTTCTGTTGCAAAGTTTTAAATAAAGAATAAAACCCCTTACGGTATCTATGATTTAAGCTGGGATTCCCAATAATACCTTGATTTCAGTACAGACCGAAAACCCGAAGAGAGTGCCTTCTTTTCGGGTTTTCTTATATAATCCTCGAATGGCTTCCATGCCTTTAATCGTGGTAGAGGCAGTGCGTAAACTTCGATAGAATTTATTGCGTCTCTTTACTGGACGATGGTCTTGTTCAATCAAATTATTCAGGTATTTAATGGTACGATGTTCTGTCCCTTGATAAAAGCCGTATTCTTTTAGTTTCTTAAAGGCACTTGTAATAGAGGGGGCTTTATCTGTGACTACAACCTTCGGTTCATCAAACTGCTTCACTAACCGCTTAAGAAAAGCATAGGCTGCTTGTGTGTCCCGTTTTTTACGTAACCAAATATCCAAGGTTAAACCATCTGCATCGATGGCTCGATACAAATAATGCCATTTTCCTTTAATTTTGATGTACGTTTCATCCATTTTCCATGAATAAAAGGATTTTTTATTTTTCTTTTTCCAAATTTGATAGAGTAGTTTGCCATATTCTTGCACCCAACGATAAATCGTCGTATGAGAAACGTTAATGCCACGATCATATAAGATTTCTTGAACTTCACGATAGCTAAGGTTATAACGAAGATAGTAGCCCACGGCTACAATAATCACATCCTGCTGAAATTGCTTTCCTTTAAAATGACTCATCGTCATTCCTCCTGCTATCTTTTTCTATTATTCTACCTTATCTGATAGTAGATTTAAAACTTTGCAACAGAACCTTATAAATCACTCAAAGGGAAACAAATTCTTGTTTATTCTGGACTGTTTAAAGAGGCAAGAAAGAAATTGAAAAATGGAGATTTAGATTATCTTAAAGAAGTAGATCCGACAGAATATATTTATCAAATTTTTTATCATTGGAACCAAAAAGAGTACTTAGCGAGTGAAATTTTTGATTTAACCGAAGAAGAAAAAAGTAAGATTAATCATCAAATGATTGATGAAATTGACGAAGAAATTTGAGTATAAATTTTGATATTTTTTCTAAGACGTTAGCGAAAAAGCTAGCGTTTTTTTATTGAAAAGTGCTAAAAAATGTTTGGGTACATTTTGGGTACAGGCACAAGATGTAGGGGGACATTTTGGGTACAAACGCAATTTATAGGGGTACATTTTGGGTACAAACGCAAAAAAATGATTGCACTTTAGAAATCGCTGTATCCCTTGAAATGTCTGGCTTCGCCAGACCAACCTTTTTTGAAAGGTTGCAAATTTCCCTTATGCTCTTACAAAGCATTTGGGACAAAATCAAGATTTCGGTATTTTTTACAGAAATTTGCCCCTGCAGGAACTAAAAAACGTTATTACTTTTTAAAGGATTTTATGCAAAATTTTAGTTTGCATGTAACTGGGCAGTGTCTAAAAATTGTCACTGGTTTTGATAAAAAATTGTGATGTGAAATCAAAATATATTTATTTGGCTCTTATTTGCGTTTTAAGCGCTTATATAGAATTTTGGATATAAAACTATGTAAATATTTAGTGTTTCTTCAAAATGCCCCTTTAAAATTAAAAATAGAGGCACTCAAAATTTTTGTAAGAGTTATGATAAAGTTTGCTAAAAGAAAAACTTAAAGTGGATAAATTTATAAGAAAACAGGAGTTGTTAAAAAATGAGATTCAGAGAAGCATTAGAGAATTTTTTAACGAATGAATATGTATATGTTGTGTTGCTGGTGCTAGCTATTTATCAAATTTTTATGTTGTTTGGATGAACATTTGAAGAGTAGGACACGCATTTATGCCGAGAAAATTTATTGAAGTTGAGAAGAACCCTTAACTAAACTTGGAGACGAATGTCGGCATAGCGTGAGCTATTAAGCCGACCATTCGACAAGTTTTGGGTTTGTTAAGGGTTCCGAGGCTCAACGTCAATAAAGCAATTGGAATAAAGCAACTATGATTATTTAAAAAAATAAGCTATAATACATTCAAAAATATTTTTGAATGAGGTGTAATTATGATTCAGACTATTGTAACTGCTGCTATTCTTTATATTGCGACAGCATTAGACTTATTAGTGATTTTATTAATGTTCTTTGCTAGAGCAAAGACTAGGAAAGAATATCGAGATATTTATATTGGTCAATATGTAGGATCTGTGGCATTGATTGTCATAAGTTTATTCTTTGCCTTTGTCTTAAATTATGTTCCTGAAAAATGGATATTAGGATTATTAGGGTTAATACCGATTTATTTAGGAATTAAAGTGGCTATTTATGGTGATAGTGACGGAGAAGAGAGAGCTAAAAAAGAATTGAATGAAAAAGGATTGTCTAAATTAGTTGGTACGATTGCAATTGTTACGATAGCAAGTTGTGGTGCTGATAATATCAGTTTATTTGTTCCCTATTTTGTGACATTAAGTGTTACTAATTTATTAATTACTTTGTTTGTCTTTTTAATTTTAATTTTCTTCTTGGTATTTACTGCACAAAAATTAGCTAATATTCCAGGAGTTGGAGAAATTGTTGAGAAATTTGGTCGTTGGATTATGGCTGTTATTTATATAGCTTTAGGTTTATTTATCATTATAGAAAATGACACTATTCAAACAATTTTAGGATTTATATTTTAATTTAGGGTGTGATTTCATATGAGTTATGAAAATGCTTGTGATGTGATCTGTGTACATGAGGATAAAGTTAACAATGTTTTAAGTTTTTTAGAAGATGATAAATCTAAGAAATTACTTAACATTTTAGAAAAGATTTGTGATGAGAAGAAATTGAAAATTATATTATCTTTGATTAAAGAAGATGAGTTGTGTGTTTGTGATATTTCTTTGATATTGAAAATGAGTGTTGCTTCAACTTCACATCATTTAAGACTTTTATATAAAAATGATGTACTTGATTTTTATAAAAAGGGAAAGATGGCATATTATTTTATTAAAGACGATGAAATAAGAGAATTTTTCTCTAAAAATCAGGAGGGTTTTTGAAACGAGTTTCTTCTTGTCTTGATACTATAGGTAACTATTACAAGGTAACCTCACATTGTTCAAACCATTGATACAACTGGATTGAACACAAAAAAAGTTGCTTTTTTCAGCATACTATTGTATCGTTTTAGGTGTCTAATCTAAACGAAAATAGAAAGGAGAAAAAGCAACTTTTTTTTAGAAAATGTTTTGTAAAAAAACAGAGTTGTTTTATGTGATATATCATGGACAAGTATACTGAGAAAAAACAAAGAAATCAAGTATTTCAAAAATTTATTGAGAGACATGTGAGAGAGGGACAGATGTATTTGATAAAGGACTGTAATACATTTTTATCATTTGTTGCGGATAAAACTCTGCAGAAAAAGAAACTATATAAGTCGAATTTATGTAAAAACCGGTTCTGTCCTGTATGTGCTTGGCGTAAAGCCCGTAAAGATGCATTGGGATTATCTTTAATGATGCAGTATATCAAACAAGAAGAACAAAAAGAGTTTTTATTTTTAACTCTAACCACTCCTAATGTGAAATCAGATGATTTAGAATCTGAAATTAAACATTATAATCAATCTTTCAGACGCTTAAGCAATCGTAAAAAGTTCAAATCGATAGCTAAAGGTTATGTAAGAAAATTAGAGGTTACTTATAATCAAAAACGAGATGATTATAATCCACATTTTCATGTTTTGATAGCTGTTAATAAATCATATTTTAAAGATACAAAGTCATATATCAGTCAAAAAGAATGGTTGAATTTATGGAAAGATGTGACAGGAATTGATGAAATCACACAAGTACATGTTCAAAAAATCAAACAGAATAACAACAAAGAATTATACGAAATGGCGAAGTATTCTGGTAAAGATAGCGACTACTTAATTAATCAAAAAGTGTTCGATACACTTTATAAATGGTTCTGTTGCAAAGTTTTAAATAAAGAATAAAACCCCTTACGGTATCTATGATTTAAGCTGGGATTCCCAATAATACCTTGATTTCAGTACAGACCGAAAACCCGAAGAGAGTGCCTTCTTTTCGGGTTTTCTTATATAATCCTCGAATGGCTTCCATGCCTTTAATCGTGGTAGAGGCAGTGCGTAAACTTCGATAGAATTTATTGCGTCTCTTTACTGGACGATGGTCTTGTTCAATCAAATTATTCAGGTATTTAATGGTACGATGTTCTGTCCCTTGATAAAAGCCGTATTCTTTTAGTTTCTTAAAGGCACTTGTAATAGAGGGGGCTTTATCTGTGACTACAACCTTCGGTTCATCAAACTGCTTCACTAACCGCTTAAGAAAAGCATAGGCTGCTTGTGTGTCCCGTTTTTTACGTAACCAAATATCCAAGGTTAAACCATCTGCATCGATGGCTCGATACAAATAATGCCATTTTCCTTTAATTTTGATGTACGTTTCATCCATTTTCCATGAATAAAAGGATTTTTTATTTTTCTTTTTCCAAATTTGATAGAGTAGTTTGCCATATTCTTGCACCCAACGATAAATCGTCGTATGAGAAACGTTAATGCCACGATCATATAAGATTTCTTGAACTTCACGATAGCTAAGGTTATAACGAAGATAGTAGCCCACGGCTACAATAATCACATCCTGCTGAAATTGCTTTCCTTTAAAATGACTCATCGTCATTCCTCCTGCTATCTTTTTCTATTATTCTACCTTATCTGATAGTAGA
This sequence comes from Tetragenococcus halophilus, assembly GCF_001712815.1. Taxonomy (NCBI): domain Bacteria; kingdom Bacillati; phylum Bacillota; class Bacilli; order Lactobacillales; family Enterococcaceae; genus Tetragenococcus; species Tetragenococcus halophilus. The sequence goes on along the minus strand of NZ_CP012047.1, from coordinate 2,195,762 downwards.
TTTAAAACTTTGCAACAGAACCAGATTATCTATCGATGATTTATGAAAACCGTGCGAGCTCTTTAGTAAAATTCAATGGGTATATTCTAACCGCTATTGACGGTTCCACACTTACGTTACCTTCTTCATCAGAAAATATGGAGAAATATGGCGTAACTAACGATGCTCTAGAGAATAGTCCTGTGATGGCAAGAGTGTCAGTACTTTATGATTGCATCAATAAGTTAGTCATTGATACGTGCGTCGGTGCGTACGCTTCTAGCGAACGAACATTTGCCGCCAAACATATAGATGAGTTAAAAGAAATGATGAGATATCCTACCATTACCACATTTGATCGTGGCTATTTTTCCATGCGACTCGTGGATCAATTAATAGAAAATAAACAGAAGTTTGTCTTAAGAATGGACAAGCGCAACTTAAAACGTTATTCCCAACAGTTATCTTCCGGTGAGGATCAAATGTTTGATATGACTTTTGACAGGAAACAAACCAACTACTATCGGAAAGATCAGCGCTTCCGAACAAAGTTGATGAATACCTCGTATCGCTTACGTTTTGTGAAGATTCCTATTCTACGAAAGGATACGAACGAATGGTACAATGAGGTACTATTGACCAACCTTACACAAGAAGAATGTTCTTTAGAAGGGCTGCGGGAAATCTATCGTTTGCGGTGGGAGATTGAAACAGTCTATAATGTGTTGAAAAATCGTATGAAGCTAGAAGAATTTAGTGGATTTCGAGAACGGCTGATTTTTCAAGACATCTATTGTTGTGTGTGGTTATACAATCTAACGATGCTTCATATTATGGAGGTAAATGAATCCAAGGCGATCCCTCAAGAGCGCTATAAATACGAAATGAAACGAAATATTAGTATTTCAATTGGCATTATCAAAACCTATTTCATCCAATCAATCATGGGGGAAACCTATGAAAAACGAGAAGAAAGTATCATACAAATGGAGAACTTATTAACAGCGTACCTTGTCCCCATTCGACCCGATAGAAAGGCCAGGCGACAAGAAAGTAAAAACAAATCGAGACGCTCTTATCGTTATACTTACTGAACAGAAGGCTTTTTGTCTTTAGCTGGTGTATTTAAGTCGTTCTTTTTTACAAAAATTAAAAAATCCAAAACAAAACACAGTGATAGCTTGTGTTTGTTTTGGATTTTATTTTGTCAACACGCTTAAGTTAATGACATTGCCTTAGAAGGTTGGAATTTTTCTTATTTAGATGATAGTGGTAGATGGGAAATGGACACACTACCTTGGGATTATTTAGAAATAGTAAGGCAATATTTAAAAGAAACTGATCAATTGTTAGACATGGGGACAGGAGGAGGAGAGGTCCTTTTAACTCTTGAGCATCCCGGTCATAAAACTTCTGTCACTGAAGGTTATCTACCTAACTATCAACTATGTAAAGAAAAATTGGAGCCTCTAGGAATTACTGTGAAGTTTGTTAAAGAAGACGATGTTCTTTCTTACAAAGAGAATACCTTTGATATCATCATTAATCGGCATGAAGCTTTTAGATTGGACGAAGTATACCGTACATTAAAGCGTGGAGGCATATTTATCACGCAACAAGTCGGCTGTGAAAATAGTCGTGTTCTCTCAAAACGATTGCTGAAGAAAGAATTAAAAGTTGATTTGCGCAACCAATTAAGCTATCAGTTAAAACAAGCGGAAAAAATCGGTTTTGAAGTATTAAATAGCGATGAGTTTTATGCTCAACTTAAGTTTTTTGACGCCGGTGCTATTGCCTATTATGCGTCTATTATCGAGTGGGAATTTCCTGATTTTTCAGTTGAAAAATGTCTTGAAGGACTAACAGAATTACATTATGAAATTGTGAAAAAAGGATTTGTACCTTCGATTGAACATCGCTATATGATGGTACTTGGCAAATCACGATAATTGTTAAATAAAAAATGTAAAAACGAATTGCTTCTACGAAGAGAACCAGCTCGTTTTTTAAACAAAATAATATAATTTAAAGTAGTCATTGTCTTATGTTTAAATTATTTTAGCTTATATTTCGTCAATATTATTTTCATCAAGGAAAGTAAGAATTTGTTTCCAAGAGTCCTTGGCGGCTTCGGCATTTCCTCGCTTTGAACCACCAAATGTCATTGTCATTTTACCGCCTATGTTCATAAAAACATTCGCAGGTAAGTTAACTAAGCTATAGGGAAATGATAAAAAATGGCCTGCATTTTCATAGTATAAATAACGATTACTTTTAGACCATTTTGTATTTTGAAGGTTAGCTTCCATTATTTTTACATATTGACTTGAGGGCCACAATTGGTCACCTTCTCCAGCGATCAATAGCATAGGCGAATGAATATTTTCTACCGGAATCCTTGCTTTTTCTAATGCTTTTTGCTTTTTCAATGTATCATCCCAAATAGATAGATAAGAGATTGGTTTTTTTAGTATCCAGTTTTTTAACATAGACGTGATAGTTTTGAAGCGAAACTTAAATGTAACGTTTACTAGCGTTTGTTGGTTAAGGGTCCATGAAGGTACTGAAGCAAAAACACCATTTTTCATTCCAGGAGTCATATAAGCACTAGGCGCACTGGCTATAATGGATTGGTAATCATCAAAAGTTGCTCCCAAAAGCAGCGCGAGTTCTCCACCTCTTGAATGCCCCATTAAGTTTATATCTCCATTGACATATGGATGATTTTTTAACCACTTTGTCGCTTCTTGAAAATACTCTAATGGAATGTTTTCAAGGTTTTTTGGAAGTCCTTTGACGCCGAAATAAGCCAATGCAAGAGTGGTATATCCTTTGGAAGCTAACAAAGCTGCCGCGTGTTCTTGCGCTCCACCATCTGAACCACTCAATATCAAAACAGCAGGATATTGTCCTTTACGTTTGGGATGAAATAGTGTTCCAATTGTTTTGCCATGTTGCACAGTTTCTTTTATAGTATCCTCCATATAAAAATATCTATTAATTGTTACTGCATCAACCTCTTTTCCTTCTACTTGCAAAATTAAGTCAATAGAAATTTTATCAGCATTATTTTTTTCATAATAATCACCTAACTTGGAACCGCTATGTTCCATAGACCAGAACAAGCCTGAAGGGTCAGCTTCGACATAAGTCCCTGCTATCGGTTGTTGTGATACGTTAGCAGTACCTTCCTCATTCGTAACAAAGTTTGCATAAGAGCTAAACTTTTTGTGCTTTTCATCATATGTTGAGGCATGAATCGTTACTTTCGTATTTTTCTTAGCCCCAACAACTTTGATTATTAGTTCTTCGTCGACATATGAATGAATTGAACTAACTTGCAATGTTGCAGTCATAGATTCTCCTTCAATACTTTATAAATATCTTTATTATATCAGTGTTAGATTTTTAGGTTAAGTCATTAATGGAAGAACTTTACGTTCAAAGTTCTCTATCTCTTCCTGTTTAAATTTAAAGGCAATCCGGTCTGTATCATTAAGAATAGCGTTAAGGAAAAAATAACAAAAATAAGATTGTTTAAGCTTTGGTTGAAAATCTAGGTCAAAAATAGAAAAAAGATGACGTAATTCATTGTCAAATTCTCCTGCAATGTATTTTTTGTAAAAAGAAGCATCTTGATGAACATCTAATTCATTCCAGATAAATTTAAAAAAATCGTAGAAGAAAACATAATTATCTGCGGTTTCCCAGTCGATGTACCATAATGTTTTCCCGTTTTGTTCATGGCTTAAAAGAATGTTATCCGACCACATATCTCCATGTAGGTTAATGAATGGAAACTTCATAGAAAACAATTCTGGAGCAATTTTTTTCGTTATTTTTTCAAATTGTGGGCTATAAACAGTGTGCGAACTTATTTCCCATAATTGATTTAATGTTTGATAACCAATTTTTGTAAGACGTGTCAAGTAGGTAAAATAATCACGGTAATTGTTATACATCCTTTTAAAAATGAAGGGCTCGTCGTCGGCTGTTTTTTCATCGAAGTTGATAAATTCTTCGACCAACATGTTGTGTTTAGTATCTTGTTTGCTTAATGTAGGAATACGAAAGAAAGGAGAAAAATAAGCGTAGTTCTCTATTTTCCTCTGATAGCTTTCTTTATCCGAACAGATCGTAAGAACTTTATCATCTGAAAAAATTTTAATATCACCATTAATACAGAACCATAAGATACTCCCATTGAAATACTTCGTTTCAGAATGCTTAATTTCAGTGATAAATTGTTTCTCTTTTTTTGGCATGTTGAGAGTATTGATCATAGGATGATTGGGTCTTGTTGTTTTAAAAGCCATTCTAAAGTCTGTATCAAAAACGTAGATTCCGTTTTCCAAGTAAGAGCTCATGTCCAATAGTTTGGCTTGTTTTTCTAGGGCTATTTCGGTGTATTCTTTCGGTTCTTTCAACTTCTTATCTCCTATTCTATATTATGATTTTGCTATTAGATTAAAAAAGTTGTTTTATTTAAGTGTTTTGATTATTTTAAAAGTCTTTTCTTCTTTTCTTCATATCCCAAATATTTATAAAAATTCACTGCATGTCCATTTACTTTAAAAATGCCTAAAACGAGGAGGCGTACATATAAAAAAGCAGAAGAAGGTCAGAAACAGCAAATTTCTAACTGTATGAAACAGTTAGATAAAAAGACACCTTAGTTTACCTAGGTATTACCCTTATCTTCTTACTTTTTTAAGAAGTTATTGTATAAGAATTCCTCTTCGTAATTTTTTACTTGCAACCATGCAGTGCTATGCTTTATTAAAGGACAATGTTTAACTAAGAATGAGAGGAGGAATTTTTGTGAAGATAAGTGAGCAGATAAAAAAACAACGCGAAATGAAACATTGGTCTCAGCAAGAACTAGCTGATAAGTTGCATATTTCACGACAATCTATTTCTAAGTGGGAGCAGGACGTTGCGTTACCTAGTTTCGCTAACATTGTTGCTATTAGTGATCTTTTTGCAATTTCACTGGACGAACTTATCAGAGAAGATGAAAAACTTATGAATAAATTTAAAACCATTCAAAAATTTACCCCGGTAGAAAAAAATGTAGGGGTAAGTTTCGTTATAACGGTACTTATTTTTGCTATTTTATTTGTTTTTAATACCAATTTCCAAGAAATTATGCCTTGGTTACACCTAGGTGGAATGATTTTCTTTATAGCTTTACTTTTTTCACTTGATTGGCAAAAGATCAACCAAGCACTTTCAAAAAAAGCTGTAGTGTTAAGCATTATTACGCTAATTTTATTATTAATACCGTTTCTACATGAAGAAATCATTAGTTATTTTCAAACGATATCAGAGCTTTCGTAGAAAAATCTTTTGTTTTTTTATTAGTTAAACGGAAAGAAATGATTTTCTTTTAAGCTTTATTAGAACTTATTTTTAAATATAACAATTAGTTCTTTTTTGTTTTGCATTTTAAAAATGTACTTCTTCTCGTTATTTAAAAGATAATGGCTTTGCCTCTATTCTTTCGTGTGATAAATTAGTGTTATTGCTGTGAATTAATTTAGTCAGTGAAAATTCAGAAAATAAAAATAATTCTTAGAAGTCATTTTTTGTTAAACCTTTGAAAAGGAAAGGACTTGTAAATAGAAAAATGAAAACATTTATAAAAATTTTTCCTCTCCTATTAGGAGCGATTTTCTTTTTAGTATTAGGCTTTTGGTTAGGTGAGCATACGACAACTAAACCAGAAGAAAAAGCGGTAACTGAAAATACGACGGAAAAGCAAGCGACAGCTGAAAAACCAGAAGAAGATAAAAATGAACTGGAAAACGAGTTGCAGAAAAAAGGAGATGAGTGGGCTGAAATTTATCCCAATTCATTAGAATTTAGAGTGTACGATCTGGAAAATGAAGAGAGTTATACTTACACAAATAATGAAAAAGAAGAAAAGTATGTGACAGCAAGTATTGCAAAAGTAGATATAGCGATGTTATTGCTGCATGAAAAAGAAGAAAAACAAGAAGACTTAACTGAGGAAGAAACTGATCTTTTATCTAGCATGATTATGCATAGTGATAATGAAGCAGCGACAACTATTTTAGATTCATTAGGGGGTTATTCTTCGCTACAGCAACTTTTTGATGATCTAGAAATGAATGATACAAAAGCAGATGAAGAAACATGGGGGAAAACGACAACGACAACAAAAGATCAAATAAAGTTACTTCAAGAACTATATACACCTTCACAATATTTAAATGAAGACTCACAAAAACAGATTATTGATTTGATGGACCAGATTGATCCTGACCAAAGTTGGGGAATTTATGCCGGGTCAAGTGATGTTACTTTTAAAAACGGTTGGTTACCTAATGATATAAATGATGAATGGACTGTTACAAGTATTGGTAAAGTAACGCGTGGAGATAATAGTTATCTTGCAGTGGCTCTATCTGATCAAAATCCAACGATTGAAGAGGGGAGTCAAGTCATCGAAGACTTAACGCGTATTTCAAGCGATTATTTGTTGTAGTCATAAAATACGCAGTGATTGATTAAACAGTAGGATTTATTTTTCAAAAGAAATATATAGATGAAGGTGAAGAAATGACAAATAAAAGTAATAAAATTACTTCTAGGCAAATTTTATTCATTGGACTTATGGTCTTTTCTCTTTTCTTTGGTGCAGGAAATTTAATCTTTCCCGCAGGATTAGGAAGCGAAGCAGGGGGAAATTTATGGCGTTCTATGGCCGGCTTTTTAATTACAGGAGTAGCTTTACCAGTTTTGGGATTAGTAGCCATTGCTAACGTTAGCGAAGACGGAAATACTGAAAGCTTAGCAACAAAGGTTCATCCAACTTTTGCTAAAGTTCTAACCATTATTACTTATTTATCGATTGGACCATTAATGGCGGCTCCCAGAACAGGGCTTGTTTCCTTTGAAATTGGGGTGTCTCCTTTTTTAAATCAAAGCAATTCACAGATAGGACTACTAATTTATAGTATTGCCTTTTTTGGATTGGTGTATTACTTAGCCTTATATCCTAGTAAATTTATGGATCGCTTTGGCAGAATAGTAACGCCTGTTTTGCTATTGATTTTAGGTGTTTTTATTGTGACAACGATCTTTAATCCAATGAGTGATTTTCAATTGCCTCAAGGACAATATGCGCAAGCACCTTTCTCTAGTGGAGTAAAAGAAGGTTATTTAACAATGGATACTATCGTGTCGATTGTTTTTGCAACGATTATTATCAACACTACTAAAGACTTAGGAGAGTTCAATCAGACGGTTAGAAAAAAGGTTATTTTAAAAGCAGGAACTATTTCTGCAATTTTATTAGCTTTTATTTACTTAGGAATTGCATATATTGGAGCAAGCAGTTCTACACTGAGTTTTTCTTCTGGAGCAGACATATTAGCCGGAGTCGCTAACAATTATTTTGGAAGTGCGGGGAACTTTCTTTTTGGTTTAGTCGTTATATTTGCTTGTCTTCCAACAGGAGTAGGCTTGCTATCTTCATGTGCATGGTATTTTAACAAGCGATTTCCACGTATAACTTATAAAAAGTTTTTATTATTTTTTGTTTTATTTAGTGCTACCGTAGCTAATATCGGGTTAGAAAAATTGATCCAGTTTTCAGTTCCTGTTTTAAATGTTGTCTACCCTGTGATTATTGCATTGATTCTATTGAGTTTTATCAATAAGTATGTATCGTGTGATACCATCGTTTATCGTAGTGTTGTTGGAATCATATTATTTGTTAGTTTAAACGATGGATTGAAAGAATTTAATTCAAGTTGGGATTACATTACGCCTTTTGTCACTCTCCCTTTTTCAGATTTAGGCTTTTCTTGGATTATCCCTGCCGTGGTAGTAGGTGTGATTGCTAAAGGGATTTCTTTTGCATGGAGGAAATAGCATGAAGTCATAAATACGTGAAAGAAAACAAAAATTGTTTCACTCAAAAGGCATCCTATTGAAGTGGGATGCCTTTTCTTAATGTTGTTGTATTTCTAGCGTTAGTAGTGACGTTTATTGTTTTATTACTAACGCATACGGGATTTAAAAAATTGGAAAATCTTAGAAATGTATCTTTTCTCTGCTTCGTAATTCTTCAAACTGATTTTCTAAATTATTGGTGTTAGCGAGGAAATCGTCAAGAAAAATTTCAAAGATTTGTGCGTTAGCATGATATTCTTGCATAATTTTCTTTTTGTTTAATGTTTCCTTTTCGTGCTTAAAGAACTTATCAATGACTTCTAAAACGACCACCCAAGATTGGAGTTTTTCCAAAGTCTCCTTTAATTTGTGGAGATCTTGCTGAGTAATTGCTTTAATAGGTTGGTTTTTCTTTGTTATAAGTTCTTTCTTTTCTGTCATCATAATCATCTCCCTTTTTGAAATATTGGATATTTTAATCATATTTGTATTACAGATGAAAAACAATATCTTTAATACAGATATTTATAATGAAAAGAGGTGATAAAGATGAGTTATAAAAATATTCGTTCCATAAGAGAAGATAATGATATAACACAACGGCAAGTGGCTGAGTTACTAAATGTTTCGCAAAATACTTATTCGCAATACGAGACTGGGAAAATAGAATGGACAGCAAGCACTTTAATTAAACTAGCTGATTATTTTGATGTTAGTGTAGATTACTTGCTTGATAGAACGAAGAATAAAAACTGGAATAAATAGTAACGTAGTACAGTAAAAGCATTGTTTTGCAATTTGCTGATTGGATAAAAAATTAATATTTTGTTTCGTCGCTAACTTATCTGTCGAAAAAGACGTTTTTTCAAAGTAGTAATGTGGAAGTGGCTTTAGTTCAAATTTTAAAGAAGAACATGAACCTAAGTGTAAAATTTATTGAGGTATCCTCTAGACGAATAAAAAAGAAACCGTTACTCTATTCATTGGGCTGTGACAGGCACTAATGAACAAAGGCGGTTTCTTATGGATTCTATTGTAACAGATTTAGTGGAAGTAATGAAGAAGGAAACGAATTTTTTAGCAAGAGAAAGAGCCATGATGATCTTTTTTACACAACTTATAGCGACCATTACCCAACTAGCTTTTCAAACGCTTGATGAAGAAATTTGTGCGCAATGTAAGAAAGAAGGCTTTCGCGTCGATCGTAAAAGCGAAAGAACCATCACCTTCTTGTTTGGTCCCGTGACCTATGTTCGTCGGCGAATGAAAAATCAAGCCAACGACATTCGTTACCCTTTAGATGAATTTCTAGGGATTCGAAAAGGCCTTCGTTATAGTTCGCTGGTTCTGCGAAACGTGGCTCAATTAGGCAGTAACATGGTCTATCGTCATGTTTCTCAAGCGATCGACTGTTTAACTTCTTGGCAGATGAGTCATCAAAATGTGCAACAATTGGTGGTTAAAACGGGCGAATTCATCCAAGCCAGAAGCACGCATGAAAGTCGTTATGAGGGCGTGATCCCCAAGAAAAAAGTGCCCTATTTATATCTGGAAGGAGACGGCGTAAAGATCAACGGACAGAAGAAACAATCTCTTGAAGTTCACCGTTTTCAAGTGTGTGAAGGCAGCCAGAAAGTAGGCAACCGTTCGGAAATGATCGCCCCGCACTTTGTGAGTCATCTGAATCGGCAAAAAGCATATAAAGAAATGATGGCCTATCTTCAAGCCTATTATGATTTAAGTCATACCGTGGTCATTTCCAATAGTGACGGCGGTTCGGGTTATGAAAAAGCAGTGTTTGATGAACTGGCTTTAGGTTGTTTGCGTCATGAACACTTCCGTGATCGGTACCATGTCCATCGGAAAATCAAGGAACGAATGGCTTTTGTTCCCCAGCTCCAACATCGGATGATACGAGCGATTGAACATTATAATTGGCAAGAGGTCCAGCTGGTTTTAGATACTTCGGAAAGCTTGATTGAAGAAAAGGAAGCCGAAGATTTTGAGCATTTACGTTTACTGCATCACTATCTTCAAAGAAGTTGGCCTTATTTAAAATCATTGAAAGCACGAGGAATCAAGGATCCTAAAGCTTGTATTGGTACGATCGAAAGTACCCATCGAAAAATCACCTATCGCATGAAGCGCCAAGGTCGTTTGTGGACAAAAACGGGGGCGCAAGCCATGATTCGTGTCATTGATAGTTTAAGAAACCAAGAATTTGAAGATTGGTTGAATCAATATGAAGCCCTTCCGAATGATGTGGTTGCCCAGGAAAAGCGTTGGCAAGCTATGAAACGTTGGGTACAGAAAAAGCCTCGTTTCCAAGCCCATGAAGGTGCATTTAAAGGACAGATTGGCGAAGGAAAAGCGAAAAGTGCGCCTTTAGGCCAATTCGCCAAAGGACTGAATCAATTAATAATGACCCCGAATGTTCTTTAATAAAAACTTGTTTTTGTTAGAGATGATGAGGGCAAACCGAACGAAAGTGAGGTTGAAAAATAACTTTGTGTCTGCCCAAAAGACGGTTTTTTTATTCAACCTCAATAAACTTGACACATACAACATGAACATGTTTATGTACATATTTAGAGTTAATATGCTATAATAAAGATGTGAAATGAGATGCAGTCTATGCAAGTAGCACAAAAGCCAACCCTATAGTAGTAGGATTGGCTTTTTTTGTTCACCCGTTGTGAGTTTCGAGCGTGTGCAGTTAGTTAGCAACTTACAATTCAGTTATTTGCTAGTCATCTAACCAATGACTAACTAGTGTAATGACTAGACCCACAAAAAGCGGGGCAATAACTAATGAGATGCAGTCCTTCACAAGTAACACCCCCTTTTAGGGCAAGTTGCCAAATAATATTATAACACAGTTTATTATATTGTGATGACTTTTACAATGATTCTTTTAATTTAGCAGTTGTAAATGCTTGTGAAGTTAAGATTGCTGACAATCATTTAACTACTATGTTTCAGCTTAATTATCGGATGTATAAATCATATTTTTCTAATATTGTCGTCATTTTTAGCCGTTTTGTTAGTATATCTGTAGTTATAATTTTTGACATTGACTATAATATTTTGGTTAATGGACAATAAAAATTGTATAATAAATTTCAAGAAGGTTTTTTATTCTATTGGAAAAGCGAGGTTGATCATTCATGAAACGTGTTTTAGATGAAGATTTGATCTACGAGATTCTCTCTGCTGTAGAAGAAATACCAGAAGGTAGTGTCGCTACATACGGACAAATTGCCAGATTAATTGGCAGAGAAAAAAACGCTAGACTTGTGGGAAAAGTCCTCAGCAGAGCCGAATATTATGGGAAATATCCTTGTCATCGTGTGGTGAATCATGCAGGTAGACTGGCTCCGGGTTGGGTAGAACAAGCAGTCTTACTCCGTGAGGAAGGTGTTTTTTTGAAAGATGAAAACCACGTCGATTTGAAGAAGTTTCAGTGGGAGGATTAGTAATAATTTATATATGGGTAGATATAGCCCAGTTTATTTAAACAACTTGTTCCAGTTCCGTGGTGAATTAGCGTTTTGGACGACCTGTATGGTACTCTAGTATATCATCCCTTTATTTAAGATCTACATCATATGCTTACTCGAAATCTCCTATGTTCTAAAATTATTTTAAAACAATATCTATTACTTAATTATTATTATTATCTAATACGAGTTGCCCCATTATTTCTAATATAAATCCTAAGTTTATACAACCGGCGGAATAGGGTATAAAAAAGAGAGATATATTTTGAATATATCTCTCTTAAAATTTGATATGATAGCCTTCTAGTCAAAATTTTCTGGCGGAATTTTGACGGGGAACGTAATCAATTCAAGTCTTTTTATCCATTTTATAATCCGAAATAATGCTGTTAAAACAACCGTTCACTACCAAATCAAGTTAGTGAACTATTCCCACTCCACCGTAGCTGGGGGCTTACTCGTCACATCATACACGATGCGATTTACATGTTCGACTTCGTTTACGATACGTACGGAGATGTGTTGCAATACATCCCACGGGATGCGTGCAAAGTCAGCGGTCATACCATCAATGGAAGTAATGGCGCGGATACCGACTGTGTAATCATAAGTTCGTTCGTCTCCCATCACACCGACAGAACGGATGCCGGGTAGTACGGTGAAGTATTGCCAGATATCTCGGTCTAAGCCAGCATTTGCGATTTCTTCACGTAAGATCGCATCGGATTCGCGGACGATTTCTAGTTTTTCTTCGGATAGTTCACCTAACACACGGATACCTAAACCAGGACCTGGGAATGGTTGGCGCCAAACAATGGTATCTGGCATCCCAAGTTCGGTTCCTAATGCGCGCACTTCGTCCTTAAACAAGGTGTTTAAAGGTTCAATCAATTGGAAGCTCATTTCTTCGGGTAATCCACCGACATTATGGTGCGATTTAATCGTTTGCGCGGTTTCGGTACCAGATTCAATAACGTCAGTATAAAGAGTTCCTTGCGCTAGGAAACTGATGCCTTCTTCACCGGCTAATTTAATAGCTTCGTCATTAAATAGATAGATAAATTCGTTACCGATAATTTTACGTTTTTGTTCTGGATCCGTTACACCAGCCAGTTTGTCTAAAAAGCGTTTTTGGGCATCAACTTTGATAATGTTTAGACCGAATTTGCCACCTAAGCTGTCCATCACTTGTTCTGCTTCATTTTTACGCAATAAGCCATGGTCGACAAAAATACAAGTGAGTTGGTCGCCAATCGCTTTGTGTAAAAGCACGCCAACAACACTGGAATCAACGCCACCAGATAGGGCAAGTAAGACTTTTTTATCGCCAACTTTTTCGCGGATATTCGCGGTTTGCATGTCGATGAAGTTTTCCATCGTCCAATCGCCTTTACATTGGCAAATATCTAAAGCAAATTCCTTTAATAAGTCATTACCGTATTCGGTATGACGGACTTCCGGGTGAAATTGTACACCATAAATTTTACGTTCTGCATTTTGAATGGAAGCAATCGGACAATCTTTGCTTGTTGCGACTACTTCAAAATCAGTGGGTAGATCTTTTACTAGATCTCCATGACTCATCCAAACGGTTTGATGATCAGGAGTAGCGCTAAATAGTCTTGCTTTTTCTGCGGTAATTTCGATACCAGCTTTACCATATTCACGGTTTTGGGCTCTTTCAACAGTACCGCCGAGACGATGTGTTACTAATTGCATACCGTAACAAATCCCTAAAATAGGAATACCCAGCTCAAAAATTTCTTCATCAATACCAAAGGAGTCGGTATCATAGACACTATTTGGACCACCGGACAAGATAATTCCTTTTACATTCATTTCTTTAATTTCTTCTGCTGTCGTTTTATGACTTAACAGCTCGGAAAAAACACCACAATCACGGATGCGTCGGGTAATGAGTTGATTATATTGGCTGCCGTAGTCTAATACAATAATTTTTTCTACGTCTGCCAATTGCTCAGCGTTATTCAAATTGTTTTCCCTCTATTCTACTTAGATTTAAATAAAACGTTCAAAATTTGCGTAGCAATATTTTATCGATTTTATGATAATTTGTTTTATGGAGAATTATATCTGCTCGCGATCTTGTGGGCAAGATAAATTCCCTTAAGTTTTTCAAATTCACATTTTTCCATACGGATTTTGCCATGTCAATCGCTTCTTTACGATCGCCCATAGCATATTCATAATAATAATTTGAAGGATCTTGAAAAGCAGTGTCCAACAAAGACTCGAAACGTTCTAAGTACCAACGTTCTACCAAAGCAGGGTCTGCATCGACATAAATGGAAAAATCGAAAAAATCGCTAACGTAAATTTGTTGGTTTGCAGGCAATTGAAATACATTAATTCCTTCAACAATCAAAATATCTGGTTGCGAGATTGTTTCATATTCCCCTTCGATGATATCATAGCTTTTATGAGAATAAAGCGGAATTTTCAAATCTTTTTCACGAGATTTTACACTGTTTAAAAATTTAATGAGTCGTTCCATATCATAGCTTTCAGGAAAACCTTTGCGGTCCATAATACCCCGTTCTTCTAACACGCGGTTTGGATACAAAAAGCCATCGGTAGTAATTAGTTGCACATCTTGTTTAGGAAACAATCTTGATAGCAGGGTTTGTAATAGACGTGCTGTCGTACTTTTTCCTACGGCTACACTACCAGCAATACCTATAATAAATGGGGGGACTTTTATATAACGATGTAAGAAAAGCCCTTTGCTTAAAGTTAATGATTCGTATTCTTTCATATGTAAATGAATCATGTGACACATCGGAATGAAAACATCTTCTACATCTTGCATTGAAATCCGGTCGTTCAAACTTTTAATATTATCTAATTCTTCTTGCGTTAATGGCAGATGTTTAGGTGTATAAAAACCTTGCCATTCGCTACGAGGAATTTGATAGAAATTCATATATTCTTCCATGGTTCCTCCTCACATAACAAATAAACAGATTATTTTTTTGACCGCTGTAATTCTAAAATCAACATAAATATTTTAACACAAAAACAAAATAGCTCCTAGTTACAGTAGAAAAAAAGCAGAACTTTCATTTACTTTAAGCAAAAAATCGGTATGATAAAAGTAACAATATAAAAAGGAAGAAAAATATGACGAATCACTATTATCAAACAACTCCAGAAAGCCCGCATGATACTTCAACTTGGTCTTTTGAATTACTAGACAAAAAGTTCCAGTTTACCACAGATAGCGGTGTATTTTCTAAAGGGACAGTCGATTATGGCTCAAGAGTGCTTATTCAAACTTTTTCATGGAAAAATTTACCTGAGGGAAAGATTTTAGAAGTGGGCTGTGGTTATGGTCCAATAGGATTGGCAATCGCTCATGCGAGTGATCGACAAATTGAAATGACAGATGTGAATGAACGAGCGATTCAACTCGCTAAGCAAAATGCTAGTCAAAATCAAATTGACAATGTAGATATTCATTTTTCTGATATTTATAGCGCTGTTTATGAAAAAAATTATGCGGCTATTTTAAGTAACCCGCCCATTCGTGCTGGGAAAAAAGTAGTACATCAGATTATTGCAGATAGTTATCACTACTTACAAGAAGCAGGAACATTAACGATTGTTATACAGAAAAAACAAGGTGCACCCAGTGCGCAAAAGAAAATGCAGGATGTATTTGGCAATGCCTCAATCATAAAAAAAGATAAGGGATACTATATTATTCAAAGTTACAAGGAGGAAAAGAAATGAAGCTGACTATCCGACAGATTGCCGAAATGGCAGGCGTTTCAGTGACAACCGTTTCTCAGATTTTGAATCATAAAGGAAGACGCTTTAGCGCAGAAACACGGCAACGAGTCAATGATATCGTTGAAAAATATCAATATAAACCAGATTTTTTTGCTTCTAATTTGATTACTCGTCATTCAAAAACCATCGGCATGATTGTTCCGGATGTAACAGATTCTTTCTTTTCTAAAATTGTTGAAGGCGCTGAACGTTATACCAATCCTCTAGGTTACATGTTAGTCCTTTGTAACTCTCATCATGAATTAGAAAAAGAGATTCAATTATTACAACAGTTAGCAGATCGTTCAGTTGAAGGTGTTATTTTAGCTACCCCTAATATTTTGCCGGAAGAATATAGTGTTGATAGTGAATTTTCACAGACTATGCCTCTGGGTTTGATTGACCGTGGTATTAATCAACGCGATAATGGGCGTTTGATGGTTAAGGAATATGAAGGAGCTTATCAAGCTGTTTCATATCTAGTAAAAAGCGGGCACTATAATATTGGTTTAATTAAAGAAAATACCGATTACTATCAATTAGAAGAACGATATAACGGTTATTACCAAGCTTTAAAAGATGCCGGTATTTTGTTTAAACATGAAAATGTAGTAACGGCTGATTTAACGGTCGAAGGTGGATATTATGCTGCTCAACAATTACTAAAACAAAAGCATCTCACGGCGATTTTTTGTAGTAATGATGCTATGGCTATGGGTTGCTACCGCGCTATTTACGAACAAAACTATAAAATACCTGATGATATTTCGGTAATTGGCTTTGATGGGCTGAGCTTTTCTAAATTTATGAATCCGCCGTTAACCACTATAGAACAGCCTGTATTTGATATTGGATTTACTGCAGCTAAATTTATTGTAGATGCTATTGAGTTTCCGGAACAGCGAATTCCGAACAAAATTTTTGAAACAAAATTAATTTTTCGTGAGAGTGTAAAAAATTTAGCATCTGAATGATTTAATTTTTTGAATTGTTACAACTTAGGATTGACAATTATGAAAGCGTCTTGTATTCTAAATTCAGAAAGGGCTTTCATTTATGAGTATGTTTAGTAAACCGTTTTACTTAAATGTTTTACCTCCCTTTAAAGTATTGTATAATAAATTGAAAATCAGGAAGCGGGGTTTGTCTGAATGCGCATGGTTGATTTAATTGAAAAAAAGCGGGATGGGTACGCTTTAACCAAAGAGGAAATTGAATTTATAATTCAAGAATACACAAAAGATAAGATTCCTGACTATCAGATGAGTGCTTTTCTTATGACTGTCTTTTATGAGGATATGACTGATGAAGAAATTACAGCTTTAACTTTAGCAATGGCTGATTCAGGAGAAAAGATCGATTTATCTTCGATTGAGGGGATTAAAGTTGATAAACATTCAACTGGAGGCGTTGGAGACACAACGACTTTAGTTTTAGCTCCTCTAGTGGCAAGCGTAGGTGTGCCAGTTGCTAAAATGTCTGGTCGTGGTTTGGGCTATACTGGAGGAACGTTGGATAAATTGGAATCTATACCAGGGTTTAAAATCGAACTTTCTGACCGTGCGTTTATTGACGAAGTAAATAAAAACAAAGTAGCAGTGATCGGCCAAAGTGGTGACTTAGCTCCAGCAGATAAAAAACTATATTCCTTACGTGATGTGACGGCGACAGTTGATTCAATTCCTTTAATTGCAAGTTCGATTATGAGTAAGAAAATCGCTGCAGGTGCAGATGCGATCGTTTTGGACGTTACAACAGGTGAGGGTGCATTTATGAAAAACCTTGAAGATGCAAGACGATTGTCTCATACAATGGTTCGTATCGGCGAACTTGCTAAGCGGAAAACGATGGCGGTCATTTCTGATATGAGTCAACCTTTAGGAAAGGCGATCGGAAATGGTTTAGAGGTTGTAGAAGCCATCGAAACCCTGCAAGGAGAAGGCCCTAATGATTTATTAGAGATGTGTTATGTGCTTGGTAGCCAAATGTTAGTCTTAGGTGAAAAAGCAGAAACTTTAGAAGAAGCTCGAAGCCTGTTAGAAGAAGCTGTTTCTTCCGGAGCAGCGTTTGAAACTTTTAAAAATATGATCAAAAATCAAGGCGGTGACGAATCTATATGTAGCCAACCTGAGAAATTATTAACAGCGCCTTTTAAAATCGAGTTACCTGCTAAAAAAGCGGGTGTTGTTACACAACTTGTAGCCAATGAAATTGGTATTGCTGCCATGATGTTAGGCGCAGGTCGTCAAACCAAAGAAGAAACGATCGATTATGGTGTAGGATTAAAGTTACATAAAAAAGTTGGCGAACAAGTAGAAAAAGGAGAATCCTTAGTGACAATTTATAGCAATACTGAACAAATTGAACCAATCAAAGAGAAATTATATCAAAATATTCAGATCGGAGAAGCTGCTGATAAACCAATATTAGTCCATGAAATCATTACAGAGTAGGGGTTAGAAAAATGGAGTTAAATCGTATAATCGACTATACGCTTTTAAAAGCAGAAGCCACCCGAAAAGAAGTGCTAGAGGTGATTGAAGAAGCAAAAAAGCAACGTTTTTATGCTATTTGTATCAGTCCCAGCTGGGTTTTTCTAGCAGCCAAGGAATTAAAACGTGACCCAACAGTCGTATGTACAGTGATTGGATTTCCTTTTGGAACAAATACTTCAGAAGCTAAGGCATTTGAGACAAAAAATGCTATCGAAAATGGTGCAGATGAAATTGATATGGTGATGAATATCGGAGCGCTAAAATCTGGTATGGAAGAAAAAGTCCAAGCAGATATTCAAGCAGTTGTTGATGTAGCTAAGGATCAAGCGTTAGTAAAAGTTATTATTGAGATGACCTTATTAACCAAAGAAGAACTATTGAAAGCTTGCGAACTTGCACGAGCAGCTGGCGCTGATTTTATAAAAACTTCTACTGGACTGTTAAAAGTAAATACTACAGTAGCAGAGGTAAAATTGCTAAAAGAAATTGTTGCTCCTGAAATGGGCGTCAAAGTTTCTTGCGGTATTTATGATGAAGATGAAGCATTAGCCATGCTTGAAGCGGGTGCTAGCAGGTTAGAAATAAGTGCTAGTGTATCCATGATGACTAAAAACGATAAAATGAAGAAATTAGGAGGTGGAAGATGGCAAAGGCAAAAGAAGAATGGATAGCAATAGCACAAAAAGCATTGAAAAAAGCTTACGTTCCTTATTCACATTTTCCAGTAGGCGCTTGTTTGGTGACTAAGCAGGGGAACATATACCAAGGGATTAATATTGAAAATGCTTCCTATGGTTTAAGTAATTGTGCAGAACGAACAGCCATATTTAAGGCAGTTTCTGAAGGGGAACGAGATTTTGAGCATTTAGTTATAGCTGGTAATACGTTACAACCGATTGCTCCGTGTGGTGCTTGTCGCCAAGTAATGGTTGAATTTTTTGCACGGGATATGCCGTTAACGCTTGTAGGTAAGCATGGAGCAAAAAAAGAAATGACGGTGGAACAACTACTTCCCTATTCATTTATTGGGCAAGATTTATGATGGATTCGAGTAGTTAAAAGCTGTTTAAATTAAAAATATTTTTTAGGAGGATTTATAATAAAATGAAAAAAGCGAAATTATTTGGGATCGGGACTATAGCGATGGCTAGTGCTTTACTATTAGGTGCGTGTGGTAATGGTGGAGGTTCCGGCGATGGCGGCGGTAATGGAGAGGGATCAAATGCTCCGGCAGCTTTAATTACTGATACAGGTGGTGTTGATGACCGCTCGTTTAACCAATCTGCTTGGGAAGGATTACAAGATTGGGGAGAAGAAAATAATGTAGAACGTGGAAACGACGGCTACCAATATTTCCAATCAGGAAATGAATCAGACTATATCCCTAATATTGATCAAGCGCTAAATGCTGGCTTTCAAACTATTTTTGGAATTGGATATAAGTTGCAACCAGCTATTGAAGAACAATCACAAAATAACCCTGACACTAATTTTGTGATTGTAGATGATGTTGTAGAAGGCGAAAATGTAGCTTCAGCAACTTTTAAAGACCAAGAAGCTGCTTATTTAGCAGGGATTGCAGCTGCATATACCACAGAAACAGATAAAGTTGGATTTGTAGGTGGTGTTGAAGGGGAAGTTATTGATCGTTTTGATGCTGGCTTTACAAAAGGTGTAGAAGATGGTGCTGAAAAATTAGATAAAGATATTGAAGTATTGAACCAATATGCCGGTGATTTCTCTGCGCCTGATAAAGGACGCTCGATTGCTCAAGGTATGTACTCGCAAGATGCAGATATTATTTATCATGCTTCGGGTGCTACAGGAAATGGCGTATTCCAAGAAGCGAAATCAAGAAACGAGTCTGGTGACGATAAAGTTTGGGTTATCGGTGTTGACCGTGACCAAGAAGATGAAGGAAATTATGACAATGATGGAGAAGAAGATAATTTCACCCTAACTTCTACATTAAAAGGCGTAGGAACTGTTGTTCAAGACTTGGCACAAAGATCTGCAGACGATGACTTTCCGGGTGGCGAACATTTAGAATATGGTCTAGATGAAGATGGTGTTGGCTTAAGTGATGGTTATTTATCAGATGAAGCAACAGAAGCTGTTGAAGAAGCTAGAGATGATGTTACAAATGGTGATGTTGAAGTTCCTGAAAAGCCATAAAATAATAGGGCTCGTTGATCGTCGGCAAAATGTCGGCGATCAACGCATTGATTTTTTCTTTCAATAAAAATAAAGAGCGATAACGTTAATGTGTTCTTGCTCCTTTTTATTGAGAGAAAAAATCTCTATGATAAAAAGTTTACGATGCGCGATTGTTTGTTTCAGAATTACTTCCAAAGGATGTGAAAAATGTGTCAGAGGAACAAGTTGTAGTGGAAATGCGCGACATTACAAAAGAGTTCGGACTCTTTAAGGCAAATGATCGGGTAAATTTGCGTTTGAAAAAAGGCGAGATTCACGCTTTACTAGGAGAAAACGGCGCGGGCAAATCAACGCTGATGAATATGTTATCTGGATTATTGGAGCCAACTTCCGGGAAAATCCTTATTGATGGTAAAGAGGTAACGATTACAGGTCCGAATACAGCCAATCAGTTAGGGATCGGCATGGTCCACCAGCATTTTATGCTAGTAGATGCATTTACGGTGACTGAAAATATTATCTTGGGAAACGAACCTAGTCATTTAGGAAAAATTGACCGAAAAAAAGCCCGGCAAGAAATTATGGAAGTTTCAAAACGATATGGATTGCGAGTGGATCCAGATGCTTATGTGCGAGATATTTCGGTAGGAATGCAACAAAGGGTAGAAATATTAAAAACACTATACCGTGGGGCGGATGTATTAATTTTCGATGAACCAACTGCAGTATTGACTCCGCAAGAAATCGATGAATTGATCGAGATTATGCGTGGGTTAGTAAAAGAAGGTAAGTCGATTATTTTAATCACGCATAAATTAGACGAGATCAAGTCAGTGGCAGATGAGTGTACTGTTATTCGTCGTGGTAAAGGGATTGGCACCGTGACGGTTAAAGATGTTTCTTCCCAAGATTTAGCAGATATGATGGTAGGACGTTCTGTACTGTTTAAGACCGATAAGAAAAAAGCGGATCCGAAACAAAAAGTATTATCGATTAAAGATTTAATTGTTAAGGAAAATCGCGGTGTTGAAGCGGTAAAAGGTCTTAATTTAGATGTTCATGCAGGAGAAATCGTAGGTATTGCAGGTATTGATGGGAATGGACAGTCTGAATTGGTACAAGCGCTAACAGGGTTACGTAAAGTAGAAAGTGGCGCTGTTCAATTAAAAGGTACTGATATCACTAACCTCAGGCCAAGAAAAATCACTGAAAGCGGCGTAGGGCATGTACCAGAGGATCGTCATAGATATGGTTTGATTTTAGATATGTCGATAGCCGAAAATCTTGTTTTACAAAATTATTATTTAAATCCTTTTAGTAAAAACGGTGTATTAGATTATGGCAGTATTCATGAACATGCAAGAACATTGATTGAAGAATATGACGTACGAACAGTCAATGAAGTGGTGCCAGCCCGCTCCTTATCTGGGGGGAATCAACAGAAAGCTGTAGTTGCACGTGAAGTGAGCCGTGATCCGGATCTTTTAGTAGTAGCTAATCCAACTCGTGGTTTAGATGTAGGCGCGATTGAATTTATTCATAAACGTTTGATTAACCAAAGAGATAATGATAAAGCTGTTCTTCTAGTAAGTTTTGAACTTGATGAAATATTAAATGTATCGGATCGAATCGCTGTGATTTATGATGGAAAAATCGTGGGTATCGTAAAACCAGAGGAAACTTCTGAACAAGAACTTGGATTGCTCATGGCCGGTTCTTCTTTAGAAAAAGCTAGACAAGAACTTGCTCAACAGGAGGTAGCTGCCGATGAATGATCGTAATGTAAAAATTCGTAATATTTTAGTTCCTGTCCTTTCGGTTATTTTAGGTTTAATCATTGGCGCAATTCTCATGGCCGCCTTTGGGTTTAACCCGGTTATTGGCTACCAATCGATGATGAATGCTTCTTTAGGGAATTTAAGAAGTATCGGGGAAACATTACGACAAGCTACACCACTGATTTTTACCGCATTGGGATTTTCAATTGCTAATTCTGCCGGCTTTTTCAATATTGGGCTTTCCGGTCAGGCTTTGTGCGGTTGGGTGGCAAGTGTTTCTTTAGCGTTAGTCTTTCCTGATTTGCCTAAAGTTATTTTACTTCCATTGTGTATCATTGCAGGGGCTTTAGCTGGCGCGCTAGCAGCTGCAGTTCCAGGCGTTTTACGTGCCTATTTTGGTACAAGCGAAGTCATTGTAACAATTATGATGAATTATATTGTTTTATATTTAAGTACCTTTATTTTACAAGATTGGATGCCAGAAAGTTTTCGTTCTAGTCTAGATTCTTCAAACAGAATTACTGAAAATGCTAGTTTGAATATGGAAAGTCTTTCGACCTTTTTTGGTGGTTCACGGGTTAATGCAGGGTTATTCCTAGCTTTATTGGGCTTAGTTGTCGTCTGGTTTATCATGAAAAAAACAACGCTTGGCTATGAAATACGGGCTGTCGGATTAAACCCAAACGCCTCAGAATATGCTGGAATGAGTAGTAAAAGAACGATTATTTTATCCATGGTACTTTCAGGGACTTTTGCTGGTTTAGGTGGTGTCGTAGAAGGGTTAGGAACTTATCAAAACTTTTTTGTACAGACAGAGTCACTTTCAATTGGTTTTGATGGATTAGCTGTTTCTCTTCTAGGTGCAGGTACATCTATTGGTATTTTACTTTCGGCACTATTATTTAGTATTTTGCAAATTGGTGGTTTAGGTATGCAAACGGGTGCAGGGGTGCCATTTGAAATTGTCAATGTTGTCATTGCCTTAATCATCTTCTTTGTTGCTATTAGTTATATTATGAGAGTGTTGCTTGCTAAAATCATGCCGGATAAAAGGCAAGAAGAAGTGGTACACAATATTGAATCTTCAACAGGTGATCAGGATGGAAAAGGAGGCGGCCTATAATGTCGACGATTGGATTGATATCTTTAATTTTAACATCTGCACTGGTCTATTCGACCCCTTTGATCCTTACAGCACTAGGTGGCACGTTTTCTGAAAGAAGCGGTGTTGTCAATGTGGGGTTAGAAGGTATCATGGTTATGGGCGCCTTCAGTGGGATTGTCTTTAATTTGGAGAATGCTGGGAGATTCGGTGGTTGGACGCCTTGGTTAGGGATTATTGTTGGCGGCATAGTAGGATTATTGTTTTCACTACTACATGCTGTAGCAACCGTCAGTTTTCGTGCTGACCATATTATTAGTGGTACAGTGGTTAACTTAATGGCACCAGCTTTAGGCGTCTTTTTAATCAAAGTTTGGTATGGCAAAGGACAAACAGATAACATCGATAGTAATTTAGGCTACTTTTCCTTTCCTGGCTTAGAAGATATTCCTGTTATTGGTGATATTTTCTTTAAAAACACCTTTTTGCCAGCATATTTAGCGATTATTATTGCTATTATTGCGTGGTATATAGTTTCTAAGACACGCTTTGGCTTACGCTTACGTTCAGTGGGTGAACATCCGCAAGCAGCAGATACTTTGGGCGTAAATGTTTATTTATTCCGTTATTCCGGAGTTCTACTTTCGGGGCTATTAGGTGGTATGGGTGGTGCTATCTTTGCACAATCCATTTCAGGGAACTTTTCTGCAGGAACTATTGTTGGGCAAGGCTATATTTCTTTAGCTGCGATGATTTTTGGTAAATGGAATCCATTAGGTGCTATGGGCGCCGCAATTTTCTTTGGTTTTGCGCAAAGCTTGAGTATCATAGGAGCTCAGCTTCCAGTAATTTCTTCTATCCCGCCTGTGCTTTTGCAAATCGCTCCATATTTATTGACAATCATTGTCCTGGTTCTGTTTTTGGGACGATCTTCGGGTCCGCAAGCAAGTGGAAAAAATTATGTGAAATCTAAATAAAAAGTTTAGTTAAAGGGGCGGTCTTAGGGAACTTTTATGAGCGCCGCTTCTTTTTATTAAAAAATTTAAAGTAGGAGTGTTTAAATGGATTCGTTACAAGAAAAACTTAAGGAAACTACGGAATTTATTAAAAGTAAAGGCATAGGTAACGTTGAATTTGGTTTGATTTTAGGTTCAGGCTTAGGTGAATTAGCTGAAGAAATTGAAGATGCACAAACGATTACTTATGACCAAATTCCACATTTTCCTGTTTCTACTGTTACAGGCCATGCGGGTCAATTGGTGTATGGTACATTAGCTGGAAAAAGGGTATTAGCTATGCAAGGGCGTTTTCATTATTATGAAGGTTATTCGATGCAGACAGTAACTTATCCGGTAAGAGTAATGGCCGCTTTAAAAGCCCATTCTTTAATTGTGACAAATGCAGCGGGTGGCGTAAATCTAGACTTTACACCGGGAGATTTAATGCTGATTACTGATCATATTAACTTTATGGGAAGCAATCCATTATTTGGCGCAAATATTGATGAATTAGGACCACGTTTTCCTGATATGAGTGAGGCCTATCGTTTAAGTTATCGCACAAAAGCCAAAGAAGTGGCAGAAAGGCAAAATATTCATTTAAAAGAAGGAATCTACATGGGATTTTCTGGCCCTACCTACGAAACGCCGGCTGAAGTTCGTTTTGCACGAACTGCCGGAGCAGATGCTGTGGGAATGTCAACAGTGCCAGAGGTCATCGTTGCATGTCACAGTGGTTTAAATGTATTAGGTATTTCTTGTGTGACAAATTTAGCAGCTGGTATGCAAAAAAGTTTAGATCACAAAGAAGTTGTAGCAACGACTGAACGAGTAAAAATTGATTTTAAAACATTAGTGAAAGAAACATTAAAAGCTTTATAGATAAGGAGGAATCATATGAGCGTTCATATTGAAGCAAAACCCGGAGAGATCGCAGATAAAATACTACTTCCTGGTGACCCGTTGCGAGCAAAGTATATTGCTGAAACGTTTTTAGAAGATCCAGTTTGTTATAACCAAGTCCGTGGGATGTTAGGTTATACGGGGGTTTATAAGGGTGAGCGAGTTTCAGTGCAAGGAACCGGTATGGGGATGCCTTCTGCTTCGATTTATGCTCAGGAATTGATTGAATCTTACGGTGTTAATAAGATTATTCGCGTGGGAACCTGTGGCGCGCTTTCAGAAGAAGTCCATGTTAGAGAACTTATTTTAGCTCAAGGGGCCGTGACAAGCTCTGCGATGATCCAAAAACATTTTCGTGATTTTCATTATGCCCCCATCGCTGATTTTCGTTTGTTGAAATCGGCCTATGAAATTGCTGAAGAACAAGGCTTTACTACTCATGTAGGAAATATTTTATCTGAAGATACATTTTATAAAGATGATATGACTGAAACCTTTCAACTAGCTGAATTAGGGATTAAAGGTGTAGAAATGGAAGCAGCGGCATTATATTATCTGGGCGCAAAATTTGGGGTTCAGACGCTTGCCATTTGTACCGTTAGTGATCACATGATTACAGGTGAGGAAACGACAGCACTTGAAAGACAAACGACTTTTGACGAGATGATCCAAGTTGGACTAGATACAGCTTTGAGTTAGAAAAATAAGTGTCATTTGAGATAAGTTACCTTTTATATTTTCAATAATGTAAAAGGTAACTTATCTTTCCGTGTGTTATTTTTATTAGTCAGTGAAGGTCTATATATCAGTTTATATTTGAGCAGTTAAATTTATTTTTTTATTATTTTACTCTATTATAAATAAAAAGGAGGAATGATGGATGAGATGGGTAATAAAGCAGGAAGATTTAGATAGAGTAAAAGAAGAACACGGGAGCGCTCAAAGTATTGTTGGGTATGCTGATGAACATAAGTTGCTAACAATTCCTATTCCGAAAATGTATGCAATTTTGCTAGATGATAATGAACTAAAACTTGTTCAATTGAATATGAATATGGAAGTAAAAAATATTGACACTATTCCCATAAGTAGCATTGATGCTATTAAAATTAGTGGAGCGGTAGTCAAAAAAGTGGTGGTGACAACCAAAGATACTAAAGTCAAGCTAGCTGTGAAAACCTTAGCTGTGGGTATACAAAAAGCACAAAAAGAAATGATAGAAAAATTGGGAAGTTTAGTTAAATAAGATACCATTTATTTTTCAAAAAAGTATAATCAAAAGCTATTCATATCTTATTTTTAGAAGCTATGAATAGCTTTTTTGACTTTAAACAAAATTCTAGCGATAATAGACGAAAAGGAGGTTTTCTCATGGAAAATTTTGACTTTCATGTAACAACAGATATACGTTTTGGTAAAGATCGTTTGGATGAATTGCCTCAAGTTTTGAATAATTTTGGTAAAAATGTGTTACTTGTTTATGGTGGAGGTAGTATTAAGAAAAATGGTTTATATGACAAATTATATGAACTGTTCAATCAAAATGATAATAACGTAGTTGAATTAGCGGGTGTTGACCCTAATCCGCGAATTGAAACGGTGCAAAAGGGGGTACAACTATGTAAGGAAAATGCGATCGATGTTGTTTTGCCTGTCGGCGGTGGTTCGGTAATCGATTGTAGTAAAGCGGTTGCAGCTTGTGTTTTTGTTTCAGGTGATTTATGGGAAAATTTTGTTTTGCAAAAAAACTATAAAGGACCTGCGTTACCTATAGTGACTATTCTTACATTAGCAGCTACGGGTAGTGAAATGAACGGAACCTGCGTTATTTCAAATATGGATGCTCAAATAAAATTAGGCGTTCATGGAACAACCAATTTACTCCCGAAAGTTTCTTTTCTTGATCCGACAAACACATTCAGTGTAGGCGCCTATCAAACAGCCGCGGGTTCAGCAGATATTCTTAGTCATTTGATGGAAAATTATTTTAACGCTACAGAGGGGACTGAAGTACAAGATGAGATTGCTGAAGGGCTCATGAAAACTGTTATCAAGTATTTACCTGTGGCTTTAGATGAGCCGGATAACTATACTGCTAGAGCTAATTTGATGTGGGCTAGTACCTTGGCTTTAAATGGATTAGTTGGCAAAGGAAAAAAAGGTTCTTGGTCATGTCACGCAATGGAGCATGAGTTAAGTGCGTTTTATGATATCACTCATGGCGTAGGACTTGCGATGCTTACACCTAGATGGATGGCTCATATTTTAGATGAAGATACGCTACCGAAGTTGCAACGATTTGCTGAAGAAGTTTGGAACGTGAAAGAGAAAGAGCCGAAAAGAACAGCTGAGATAGGAATCCAAAAATTGTATGATTTCTTTGTTTCGTGTCATATCCCGATGACACTTCCTGAAGTAGGAATTCAAACAGAAGAAAATTTTGAAGAAATGGGACAACGTGCTGTAGCTCATAGTTCAATTTCAAATCAGGGCTTTGTTCCACTGCATGAAGACGATGTTGTATCTATTTATAGAGAGTGTATGTCTGAATCATCATTTGTATAAAATAAAAAAATTCGCAGGAAATATCATTTCTCCCTGCGAATTTTTTACATATTTTATAAATAATATTTTTCTTTGACTGTTAGGTCATCATTTAGTTCGTAAACACTTGGTTTTCCGGTTGGAATTTCAAGATCCATAATGTCTTCATCAGAAATTCCTTCGATATGTTTTGCTAAAGCACGTAAAGAATTGCCGTGTGCGGCAACTAAAACAGTTTTTCCTTCGCGCAATGCAGGAGCGATTTGATCTTCCCAAAATGGCAAAGCACGTTCAAGCGTAACTTTCAAGTTTTCGCCACCAGGAATTGTTCTTGGGTCTAGATCAGCATAACGACGATCAGGTTCAGGGTCTGTTAATGGAGGCAACGTATCATAAGAACGACGCCAAATATGGACTTGTTCGTCACCGTATTTATCACGCGTATTTTGTTTGTTTAAACCTTGTAAAGCGCCATAGTGACGTTCGTTCAAGCGCCAAGATTTTACTTCTGGTACCCATAATTGGTCGGTTTCTTCTAAAATATAGTGGCAAGTTTTAATTGCGCGAGTTAAAACAGAAGTATAAGCAATATCAAATTCAATGCCCGCTTCTTTAAGTTTTTGACCGGCATCTTTTGCTTCTTCTACACCTTCTGGCGCCAAGTCTACGTCGACCCAACCAGTGAACTTATCTGCTTTAT
Source organism: Tetragenococcus halophilus (assembly GCF_001712815.1). Taxonomy (NCBI): domain Bacteria; kingdom Bacillati; phylum Bacillota; class Bacilli; order Lactobacillales; family Enterococcaceae; genus Tetragenococcus; species Tetragenococcus halophilus. The sequence continues at coordinate 2,167,891 of NZ_CP012047.1, read as the reverse complement.
TCCATTCACTTTTTCCGTGACGTGCAAAAATTAATTTTGGCATAAAAAAATCTCCTTTAATCATTTAATTACTGAAATTTTCATTCCGATTCCATTATACACGTTTTTAGTTATTTTTTCCATTAGATTCCCAAAGCCACATGAAAACAAAATAAATATACAGTGAACATTCTATATTTAACGAATAACAGAAATAAGCTTTGCACCATCTTCTTTACCGATAATCACTGTATTTACCATATTCAAGAATAAACCATGTTCCACTACGCCGACTGTTTTGTCCAACTCCTTAGCTAATTTTTCAGGATCATCGATTTTTTTTAAATGAAGATCGATGATTGAATGGCCACTATCGGTTACCTTTAATTGATCTTTGTCCATACGAAAACTAGGTTCATAGCCCTTTTTTTCGAACAAATGAAATAGTTGCTGCTGACCATAAGGAATGACTTCTACCGGTAATGGAAAGTTGCCTAATTTATCTACCATTTTTGACTCATCAACGATCCAAATGACTTGTTCTGTGTAAGTAGCGACGATTTTTTCAAAAAGTAAGGCAGCGCCTCCGCCTTTTAACCCCTGATAATCAGCGCTTATTTCGTCAGCGCCATCGATGATTATATCCACCTTTTCAACTTCATCGATTGATTTGATGGGTACGCCGATTTCTTCTGCTTGTTTTTTTGAAGTAGTAGAGGTGGGAACGCCAATAACATTAAGTTTTTCTTCTTTTACTTTCCGACCAATCTCTTTGATCATATAATAAGCAGTAGATCCAGTGCCAAGACCTACGATCATCCCATCTTTAACATAACTAGCTGCTTTAATACCGACAGTTTCTTTTACGTTCACGTTTATCACTCCCACATTTTTTGTAAGCTCATTTACTATCCATTATATCACCTAAATTTTAAAAATGATAGCGTTCTATAAAAATAGCTAATAAAAAAGGATGGAAAATGTTGACAAGCCGTGAAATGCGTGGTATTCTTTCAAAGGTGCTTTATAAACAGGTCTTTTGGATGAGACATGCTGACTGTATAAGTACATCTGATAAAGTATGCAGATTAAATTGTGCATTCTTTTTTATCGCAAAAAAAGAACCACCTGGATGTGTGGAACTATAAAGCAAATTAAAGGAGGGAAAATAAACAATGCCTACAATTAATCAATTAGTACGTAAACCTCGTAAATCGAGAACTAGTCAAACAGATTCACCAGCTTTGAATAAAGGATATAACAGTTTAAGAAAGAAACCGACGACTGTATATTCTCCGCAAAAACGTGGAGTAGCAATGCGTGTTGGAACTATGACTCCTAAAAAACCTAACTCTGCTTTGCGTAAATATGCTCGTGTACGTTTGTCAAACTTAATTGAAGTAACAGCTTATATCCCAGGTATGGGTCATAACTTGCAAGAACACAGTGTGGTATTAATCCGCGGTGGTCGTGTAAAAGACTTGCCAGGGGTACGTTATCATATTGTACGTGGTGCTTTGGATACTGCGGGCGTTAACGACCGTAGAAAATCACGTTCTAAATACGGAACGAAGAAGCCAAAAGAATAATAATAAATATACTGACCAATTTTTGAAAGGAGGAATTACGTATGTCTCGTAAAGGTGCTGTAGCAAAACGTGACGTTTTACCAGACCCTATATATAATTCGAAATTAGTGACACGTTTGATCAACCGAGTAATGATCGATGGTAAACGTGGTACTGCCACAAATATCATTTATAACGCATTCGATAATATTAAAGAAACTACAGGTAATGAACCATTAGAAGTTTTCGAACAAGCAATGAAAAACATTATGCCTGTTTTAGAAGTGAAAGCTCGTCGTGTAGGAGGTTCTAACTACCAAGTGCCAGTTGAAGTACGTCCTGAACGTCGTACGACTTTAGGTCTTCGCTGGATGGTAAATTATGCGCGTTTGCGTGGAGAACACTCTATGGAAGAGCGGTTAGCTAAAGAAATCATGGACGCAGCTAACAATACTGGCGGATCTGTCAAAAGACGTGAAGATACACATAAGATGGCAGAATCAAACCGAGCATTTGCTCACTATCGCTGGTAAGTCCCTCGCTTCTTTATTGTTGGTAAAAGGTATAACCATAGCAAAAGTTAAAAGTTGAGAGGAGAACAAGCTAGAAATGGCAAGAGAATTTCCATTAGAAAAAACTCGTAATATCGGTATCGTAGCACACGTCGATGCTGGTAAGACGACAACAACTGAACGTGTCTTGTACTATACAGGACGTATCCATAAAATTGGAGAAACGCACGAAGGTGCTTCTCAAATGGACTGGATGAGTCAAGAGCAAGATCGTGGGATCACGATTACCTCTGCTGCTACTACAGCACACTGGAGAGATCATCGTGTGAATATCATTGATACTCCTGGACACGTGGACTTTACAATTGAAGTGCAACGTTCATTGCGTGTGCTAGACGGTTCAGTTACTGTCCTAGACTCACAATCAGGTGTTGAACCGCAAACTGAAACAGTTTGGCGTCAAGCAACAGAATATCAAGTCCCTCGTATTGTATTCTGTAATAAAATGGATAAGGTTGGCGCGGATTTCTTATATTCTGTCCAATCATTACATGATCGTTTAGAAGCGAATGCACAACCTATCCAATTGCCAATTGGTGCTGAAGATAACTTTGAAGGTATCATCGATCTTGTGAAAATGAAAGCTGAATTTTATAAAGATGATTTAGGGACTACTTTCGAAGAAACTGAAATCCCAGATGAATATAAGGAAACAGCGCAAGAATGGCATAATAATTTAGTAGAATCTATAGCTGATTTTGATGAAGATATCATGATGAAATACTTGGAAGGTGAAGAAATTACACCTGAAGAGTTACAAGCAGGTATTCGTAAAGCAACCTTATCTGTTGGATTTTATCCAGTATTATGCGGTTCTGCTTTTAAAAACAAAGGTGTTCAAATGATGTTGGACGCAGTAATTGATTACTTGCCTTCTCCAACCGACGTTCCTCCAATTAAAGGGATCGATCCGAAAACAGAAGAAGAAACTGAACATCCTGCTGATGATAGTGAACCTTTTTCATCACTTGCTTTTAAAGTTATGTCAGACCCTTATGTTGGCCGTTTGACTTTCTTCCGTGTTTATTCAGGTGTGTTGGATACAGGTTCTTATGTATTGAATGCTACCAAGGATTCACGTGAACGAATTGGTCGTATTTTGCAAATGCATGCCAATTCTCGTTCTGAGATCGATAAGGTTTACTCAGGTGACATTGCAGCTGCTGTGGGCTTGAAGAATACTACAACAGGGGACACCCTTTGTGATGAGAAAAATCCAGTGATTTTGGAAACTATCAACTTCCCTGACCCAGTGATTCAAGTTGCTGTTGAACCTAAGTCAAAAGCTGACCAAGACAAAATGGGTGTAGCACTACAAAAACTTGCAGAAGAAGACCCATCCTTTAAAGTGGAAACTAACGCTGAAACCGGTGAAACTGTAATTGCTGGTATGGGTGAACTTCAATTAGACGTTCTTATTGATCGTATGAAGACTGAATTTAAAGTGGATGCCAATATTGGTGCACCACAAGTTTCTTATCGTGAAACTTTCCGTTCATCAACTAAAGCTGAAGGGAAATTTATTCGCCAATCTGGTGGTAGAGGACAATACGGACACGTATGGGTTGAATTTACTCCAAATGAAGAAGGAGCTGGATTCGAATTTAAGAACTCCATTGTTGGTGGGGTTGTCCCTCGTGACTATATCCCTGCAGTACAAAAAGGATTGGAAGACGCCATGGAAAATGGTGTGTTAGCTGGTTATCCATTAGTTGACGTAAAGGCAGAATTGTTTGATGGTTCTTACCATGATGTCGACTCTAATGAAACAGCCTTCCGTATTGCGGCTTCAATGTCTCTACGTGAAGCTGCGAAAAAGGCAGATCCAGTGATTCTTGAACCGATGATGAAAGTAACAATTAGTATTCCTGAAGAATATCTAGGTGATATTATGGGACATGTTACAGCTCGTCGCGGTCGTGTTGAAGGAATGGATGCTCACGGTAATGCACAAACTGTAAGTGCGTTTGTACCATTAGCTGAAATGTTTGGCTATGCAACAACGCTACGTTCAGCAACTCAAGGTCGCGGTACTTTCATGATGACATTTGATCACTATGAAGCTGTACCAAAATCTATTCAAGCTGAAATTATTAAGAAAAACGGCGGAAATGCTGAATAAACTTAATAAATATTGAAATGAAATGCTACAAATACTGTATTTTTTGTTGTATTTCGTGTACAATTGGTTACAATAAGATGGGTGGAAATTCAGAGATGATTTTCTACCTATCAAATATAAAAAAATGTAATTTAGGAGGAACATTTAAAAATGGCAAAAGAAAAATATGATCGTTCTAAACCACATGTTAACATTGGTACTATCGGCCACGTTGACCATGGTAAAACAACTCTAACAGCTGCAATTACAACTGTTTTAGCTAAAAACGGATTAGGCGAAGCTTCAAGCTTTGATACAATTGATAGAGCTCCAGAAGAAAAAGAACGTGGTATCACTATTAATACATCTCACGTTGAATATGAAACAGAAAACCGTCACTATGCTCACATTGACGCACCAGGACACGCGGACTATGTTAAAAACATGATCACAGGTGCTGCGCAAATGGACGGCGCTATCTTGGTAGTGTCTGCAGCTGACGGTCCAATGCCACAAACTCGTGAACATATCCTATTGTCACGTAACGTTGGTGTACCATACATCGTTGTATTCTTAAACAAAATGGATATGGTTGACGATGAAGAATTACTTGAATTAGTTGAAATGGAAGTACGTGATCTATTAACTGAATACGACTTCCCAGGTGATGACACTCCTGTTATTTCTGGCTCAGCTTTGCGCGCTTTAGAAGGTGACGCAGAATATGAACAAAAAGTCTTGGACTTAATGGCAGCTGTGGATGACTTCATCCCAACTCCTGAACGTGACCATGACAAACCATTCATGATGCCGATTGAAGATGTTTTCTCAATCACCGGTCGTGGAACTGTTGCTACAGGTCGTGTTGAACGTGGAACTGTTAAAGTCGGCGATGAAGTTGATATCATCGGTATCCATGAAAATGTTAAGAAGACAACTGTTACAGGTGTAGAAATGTTCCGTAAGTTGTTGGATTACGCTGAAGCGGGCGATAACATCGGTACATTATTGCGTGGTGTTTCTCGTGATGATATCGAACGTGGTCAAGTGTTAGCTAAACCAGGTTCAATCACACCACACACAAAATTCTCAGCTGAAGTTTATGTATTGACAAAAGAAGAAGGCGGACGTCATACACCATTCTTCTCAAACTATCGTCCACAATTTTACTTCCGTACAACTGACATCACTGGGGTCATTGAATTGCCAGAAGGCACTGAAATGGTTATGCCAGGTGATAACGTAGCAATGGAAGTTGAACTAATTCACCCTGTTGCTATTGAAAACGGCACTCGTTTCTCAATTCGTGAAGGCGGACGTACTGTTGGTTCAGGCGTTGTTTCTAACATTGAAAAATAACTCTATTTAGCTTAGAGGTAAGAAAACTTCCCAAAAGCGTCTATTTGCTTTTTGGGAAGTTTTTTTGTTATGAAAAAGAAAGGTAGGTTATAAGGCTCTTTGTCAAATAGTGTTGTTTAAGCAAAACCTTTATAAAAAGAAGGACTTCGGTTCTTCTTTTTTTGTTATTTTATAAGATCTCAAGAAGCCCTTGTTGAATAAGCACTCGCTTACGTAGATGATTAAAAGAACGAAAGCCAAAGGCAATCCGTTGAATTACTTTAATCAAGTTGTTTTTCCCTTCAAGTTTGCCGTTGGAATACGGTTGAGTAAAAGATAAGGTAATTTCTTTACGGTACTTTTGGAGGTGACGTAAGGATTTTTTAAAGGGTTCTTCTAATAAAGGCGACAGTTGATCAATGATAGCGAAAAATGGTTGCGCTTTGCCGTTTTCAAAAGCGTCAAGCAGATCTTGATAAACATCATAAGAAGCCTTAAGCACGGGATCAATGGTTAATAAGTAATCCACAACTTCCGATTCCGTCACATATTTTTGGCGAAAAAGAGGGAACTGTTTCAAATGGTCGTACCCCAAGTTTTTATGCTTTTTTTGGAGCTGTTTCCAGTATTTTTTTAATTTGCGATAATCCTTCATTTGTTGGGCGCTCTTTTTGTCCAGCTGGTTCATCGACCGAATCCGCTGCTGGTTAAAAGCTCGAGAAATCTGTTGGATAATGTGGAAATGATCCACAAGAATCTTGGCCTTCGGAAATACTTGAGGGATCATTTTTCCATAAGCCGAATTCATATCCATAACCACATGTTGGACTCTTTTCCGCGCTTGTTGAGTAAATCGTTGAAAGTAAGCAATCAGTTTGAAATTGCGGCGATCGTCCAAGATATCGATAATTTTTCCTGTCTGAGCGTCACTGAAGATAAAACACATGGCTCCTTCACAGTCCTTCGTGCCTTTGAATTCATCGATTAGCAAATGTTTCGGTAAATGGTTGGGATTGAATTTAAGTCCTTGATAGAAGGTATCCAATACGCGTTCCACGGTTTTAAATGAGACCCCATAGCGTAAAGCAATATCTTTCATCGATAGTTTTTTCTTCAAGTCTATCGCAATGGCAAACTTCAAGGCTTGCGAAATATAACAGTCTTTGGCGATATAATAGGTCCTGGCACTAAAAGTATGATGACAGGATTTACAATAAAATCGTTGCTTAAATAAGCGTAAAACGCTGGGCACTTCCTGATAAGGAATTAATTGAATATCCGAAGCCTTTGGCGAATGTTTAATAAGAAGATTCTCTTCATTTATGAGGCCACAACATTCGCAAGCTTTCGGGGTGTAGGTAAGGACACCGTAAAAGACATTCGTCATTCGATGATGAATGGGTTCTTTTTGAACTGCTTGAGCGGAAAAAAAGATGTGAGGGTCCTTAATATTGAGTAAGTTTTTAAGGCCTACATCTAGATTTTGATCTTTAATTTTGATATCTTTGTATTGAAGCATTTGTTTTCTCCTTTTATTTTGGTGTCCAACTTAATTATAAAGGAAACAAATGCTTTTTTGTTATATAAAAAATTAGTGTTATTACTAATTTTTTTAGTAACAACACTAAATATTATAGACCCGGTTATAAAGGAGCTTGTTGGCCCTGAGTCAGACAAAGTAAGGGCCATTGGCAAGGTAATTGGACTTACGTCAGTTAAATGAAGGACCACAAATAAAGTTATTGGCCCAAACTTAGCGACAGTAAGGACCAAATAGCAAAATATTGACCCTGAGTCAGACGAAGTAAGGGTCAAAAGTATCTCTTAGTATATACATAAAATATTCTAACCATTTTTTTTCAAATGCTCTGTAATTAAGGTTAGTTTTTGTTTAAAAATTAACCGTTCTTTGTCATCTAAAGGAGTATAGTTAACTCGCATCGAGGAGGTATGATTGCTAAATAAAAAAGAAGGGGCAACGAGTAAATTATTTCGTAGAAACATTTGCCAGTCATTTCTTGTTAATTTTTGGTGTCGCCAACTTAACCAATAATAAAGCCCTCCGCTCACAGGAAAGAACTGCCAGTCTTGACTAAAAGCTTGTAAAGTATCTGTAAAGGCTTGACTTCTATCATGTAGATTGGTCGCTAGTTGTTGCTGTTGTGTTTTATAGTTAGATTGTGACAAAGCAGCTGTGGCGAAAAGTTGTGGTAATAAATCCGTTTTATTATCCATGACTTGTTTTGCATCAGCTAAACTTTTAACCAAGGGCTTTGGTGCAAATAACCAACCGATTTTTATTGAAGAACTGAAAATTTTAGATAAAGAGCCTAAATAAATCACTTGGTTAGGAGCTAAAGATTTTAAAGAAGGAAGTGCTTGGCCAAAATTTAATTCACGAAAGACATCATCTTCAATAATAGGTAGATGATATTTCTGGCAAATTTGTAAAACTTCTTTGCGTCGTTTCAAAGACATTGAGTTTCCTGTTGGATTTTGATGATTCGGATTTAAATATAATAGTTTTATTTTCTTTTTTTGAATCAATTCTTCTAGAGCCCTGCAATCAATGCCTTCTTTATTTTGCACAACTCCTTTCAAATGAACACCTCTTGCAGCAAATAAAGGTAAAGAAAATAAAAATGAAGGGTCTTCGGTAGCAATGGTATCGCCTGGATTTAATAGTACTTGAATAAGCCAAAAAATACCTTGGGTAGACCCAGAAGTAATCAGTAGATCTTGTCCATAACCTGTAACATCTGGAAAAAAGCGTTTAGTGATTTGTTTTTTTAAAGGAATGTAACCTGTAGGCGTCATTTGTCTTTCTTCGTGCATGATCTGATCCCATGTCATAGTGGGAAATTCAAAGTCTGGAATCAAGTCATTGCTTAAATCACCTGTGTAAAGGTCCAAACTCTTTTTAGCAGCTTTTTGGTTTTTGATTTGGGTAATATAAGGATCTTCTTTTAATAGTGGACTAGAAAATAAAGCGTTCCACTGATAAATAGCGAATTGTCGGTTTCCCCATTGACCATGCGTTACGTGGGTACCACTACCTTGTTTACGCTCTAACCAACCTAAACTAGTTAACTCTTCAAAGGCATGTACTACTGTTGAACGATTTACTTGTAAAATTTGGGCTAAATTTCGTTCAGATGGCAGACGCTGCCCAGGTGTTAACTCAGTTTGCTGAATACTAGCAATAATTTGTCGTAGCAGTTGTTGGTAATAGGGCTCTTTTTTTGTTTTGTCGATTGTCCAGATAATAATCACCTTCTAAATTGGATGAGTTAAAAATAGTCCAATTGGCTCTTTTCGTCAAGTAAAACTATGCTATACTCGAGGGTAAATAAAAGAGGATGTGAAATTATGGAAAAAGTATTAACAATTGCTGGCTCTGATTCGAGTGGTGGTGCAGGTATTCAAGCTGACTTGAAAACATTTGAGGAATATGGCGTTTTTGGTTTTTCAAGTTTAACCTCTATTGTGACCATGGATCCTGATAATGGCTGGAGCCACGAGGTAACCTCTATTTCTGAAGAAATGTTAGAAAAACAGTTAATCTCTGTATTTGCCGGTGATCCAATGGATGTAATAAAAACTGGAATGATGGGTAACGAGAAAAACATAGCATTAGCTAGTCGGTATATCGATTTCTATCAAATCAAAAATGTCGTTATTGACCCAGTAATTGCTTGTAAAGGAACTGCACAAATTTTACAGCCTAAAAGTGTGGAAGGTATAAAAAAATATTTTCTTCCTCAAGCATTAATTGCTACACCTAACTTAGAAGAAGCAGGTATTTTATCTGGTTTGGGGGATCTAGAAAATATCGAAGACATGAAAAAGGCAGCATCAATCATTCATCAAATGGGTGCAAAAAACGTTATTGTTAAAGGTGGCCATCGTCTGGCTTCTGATAAGGCCTTAGATGTTTTCTATGATGGAAAAAATTATCAAGTACTTGAGGGACCGTTATTTGCAACCGATTTTAACCATGGTGCTGGATGTACTTTTGCTGCAGCCATTGCAGCCGGGATCGCTAAAGGTTACTCAGTCTTTAACGCTTGTAAAACAGCTAAGGCATTTGTGGCTGCTGGAATTGAGCATGGGGTGTCGATCAACCCCTATGTTGGACATATCTGGCACGGTGCTTATAATGAAGCAGAAAAAAGGATGGTAGCAGCAGATGAGAATAACGACTAGACATGTCGTAATGATTGCCCTTTTTACAGCACTGACAGTTATTGGCACGATGATTAAGATCCCTTTACCTACAGGTGCTTTTGTTCATTTAGGTAATGCAGTCTTACTTTTGGCAGTTTTATTTTTAGGCTATGTCAAAGGATCGCTTGCTGGAGGATTGGGCTTTGCTATTTTTGATATGTTAAATGGTTATGCTATAGAAGCGCCTTATTTTATAGTAGAAAGTTTTATTGTAGGTGCAACAGCTTATGGTTTGTTCTTGCTTTATCACAAAAACCCCACGCATATTTGGCAGATTATTATTATTGCGGCTGGCACAGGAGTAGTAAAATTAATCATGACGCAAATAAAAAATATGGTTCGACAACTTTATTTGGGAATGGATTTTCCGACAGCTTTCACTACTGCAATCTTTTCTCTGCCTGCTACTGTAGTTAATGTTGTGTTAACAGCAATATTAGTTTCGTTTTTATATTTTCCCTCAAAAAGAGCGTTGGCTACAATCCTTTAATAAAAAATCCTGAAAAAATGTAGGGAGCTTGAATGCTTCCTGCATTTTTTTGAAAACTAAACTGAAAACTTTTCTTGAAAATTAAAATTTATAGGAAAAAAAGCTTGCTATTCAAGCTTTGTCATAATATAATGTAAAAGGTGCTTTTTTCTTAGGGGAAAAAATATTCTCCATTGGAAAGAGGATCAGTCGGCTAGGAAACGAGAGGTTGCGACACGCCCGGGCGCTTTGCCACGGCCGAGTGTGACGGAGATTTTCGTGGAGCTATGTCTACTTTTAAAATAGGCGAAGGAGGGAAAATAATGGCAAAACAACAAATTCGTATTCGTTTAAAAGCGTATGAACATCGTATTTTAGACCAATCGGCGGATAAAATCGTAGAAACTGCACAAAGGACAGGGGCGGCTATTTCAGGTCCAATCCCATTGCCAACACAACGCAGCGTATACACCGTCATCCGTTCACCACATAAATTTAAGCAATCACGTGAACAGTTTGAAATGCGTACGCACAAACGTCTTATTGACATTGTAAATCCAACACCAAAAACTGTTGATGCTTTAATGAAGCTAGATTTACCATCAGGTGTAAATATTGAAATTAAATTATAATTAAAAATTGGAGGTGTAATCATGGCTAAAGGAATCTTAGGAAGAAAAGTAGGAATGACTCAGATCTTCACTGAATCTGGCGAATTAATCCCGGTAACAGCTATTGAAGCAGAACCTAATGTTGTTTTACAACTTAAAACAGTTGAAAACGATGGTTACGAAGCTGTTCAATTGGGTTTTCAAAATAAACGTGAAATTTTGAGTAACAAACCTGCTAAAGGTCATGTTGCAAAAGCAAACACGGCTCCTAAGCGCTTCATTCGCGAGTTCAAGAATGTAGGGCTTGAGGGCTTAGAAGTAGGAACAGAAATTAAAGTTGATACATTCGAAGCTGGAGATGTTGTTGACGTAACAGGAACCAGTAAAGGCAAAGGCTTCCAAGGCGTTATCAAGCGTTATGGACAAGCTCGCGGCCCAATGGGACATGGTTCTCACTTTCATCGTCATCCCGGTGGATTAGGTCCACTTGAACCCAAACACGTATTAAAAGGCAATAGTCTTCCAGGTCGTATGGGCGGCAACCGAGTAACAATTCAAAACTTAGAAGTTGTACGTGTAGATACTGACCGCAATGTCATTTTAATCAAAGGGAATATCCCTGGCGCGAAAAAATCATTGATTACTATTAAATCTGCTGTAAAAGCTAAATAATTAGATAGGAAGAAAGGAGGAACTAAGGAATGCCAAATGTAGCATTATTCAAACAAGACGGTAGCCAAAATGGCGAAGTCACATTAAATGAAGAAATTTTCGGAATTGAACCGAATGAATCAGTTGTTTTTGATGCCATTACGATGCAACGTGCTTCGTTAAGACAAGGAACACACGCTGTGAAAAATCGTAGTGCAGTATCAGGTGGCGGTAAAAAACCATGGCGCCAAAAAGGAACTGGACGAGCACGTCAAGGAACTATTCGTGCACCACAATGGCGTGGTGGAGGTATAGTATTTGGCCCAACGCCACGTTCTTACAGCTACAAACTTCCTAAAAAAGTTCGTCGCTTAGCAATTAAATCTGTATTGTCAGAAAAAGTTGCTTCAAATAATTTTGTAGTTGTAGATGCATTGAATTTTGATGCACCAAAAACAAAAGAATTCAAACAAGTATTAGAAAACTTATCGATCGATTCAAAAGTGTTGGTCGTTGTAGAATCAGAAAATAAATTTGCATCATTATCTGGACGTAATCTATCAAACGTAACAGTCGTTACTTCTGATAATGTTACTGTGTTAGATGTTGCAAAGAGTGATAAAGTATTAGCCACTCAAACTGCTCTTACTCAAATTGAGGAGGTGCTTGTATAATGAATTTACTAGATGTAATCAAACGTCCAGTGATCACTGAAAAAACAATGCTTGATATGGACGAAAAAAAATATACGTTCGAAGTTGACACTGGCGCAAATAAAACATTAGTAAAACAAGCTGTTGAGTCAGCTTTTGATGTAAAAGTTGCAAATGTCAATATCCTCAATGTACATCCTAAACCAAAACGTATGGGTCAATATCAAGGATATACAAGAAAACGTCGCAAAGCAGTTGTTACTTTAACGCAAGACTCAAAAGAAATTGAAATTTTCTCAGCAGAATAAGCTGAACTGTTTGCATAAAAATCGAAATAGGAGGGAAATGACGTGGCACTTAAAAAGTATAAACCTATTACCAATGGTCGTCGTAATATGACAACATCTGACTTTGCTGAAGTTACTACTAACAAACCAGAAAAAACATTAATGGCGCCATTGAAAAACAATGCAGGTCGTAATAATAACGGTCGCATTACTGTACGTCATCAAGGTGGCGGACATAAACGGAAATACCGTATGATCGACTTTAAGCGTAATAAAGATGATGTTAAAGCGACAGTTAAATCGATCGAGTATGATCCAAACCGTTCCGCAAATATCGCGTTAGTTCATTATGAAGACGGAGTAAAATCATACATTTTAGCACCAAAAGGTCTAAAAGTCGGCGCAACAGTTGTTTCAGGAAGCCAAGCTGATATTAACCTTGGAAACAGCCTGCCTTTAAAGGATATTCCAGTAGGTACTGTCGTGCATAATGTTGAATTGAAACCAGGTAAGGGTGGACAATTAGTCCGTTCTGCAGGAACTAGAGCCCAAGTACTTGGTAATGAAGGAAAATACGTATTGGTTCGTTTGAATTCAGGCGAAGTTCGTATGATCTTGTCGACTTGTCGTGCTACAGTTGGTTCAGTTGGGAATGAACAACATGAATTGATCAACATCGGAAAAGCAGGTCGTTCACGCTGGATGCATAAACGTCCAACTGTTCGTGGTAGTGTTATGAACCCTAACGATCACCCACATGGTGGTGGGGAAGGAAGAGCACCAGTAGGACGTGTAGCGCCACTTTCTCCTTGGGGACAAAAAGCTGTTGGTTTGAAAACTCGTAAGAAGAACAAAGCATCCAATAAGCATATTGTTCGTGGTCGTAAGAAGAAATAAATTATTAACTGTTTATAACATAATTTAAAAGGAGGTTCACCATGAGTCGTAGTGTTAAAAAAGGACCTTTTTGTGATGATCATTTGATGAAAAAAATTGAAGCACAACAAGGTGTTGAAAAGAAAAAAGTAATTAAGACTTGGTCTCGTCGTTCAACGATCTTCCCAAGTTTTATCGGATATACTATCGCCGTGTATGACGGACGTAAACATGTTCCTGTTTATATCCAAGAAGACATGGTAGGACACAAATTAGGTGAGTTTGCACCAACAAGAAACTTTCGCGGACACGCTAAAGATGATCGTAGAACATCAGCTCGCTAATCTGAGAGGAGGAAAAAGAAATGGCAGAACAAATTACCTCAGCAAAAGCTACTGCTAAAACAGTTCGCGTTTCTCCTCGCAAATCACGTTTAGTTATTGATTTGATTAGAGGGAAAAGCGTCAGTGAAGCTATTGCTACTTTGAAATTTACGCCAAATAAATCAGCTGGAGCTATTGAAAAAGTATTGATGTCAGCTGTAAGTAATGCAGAAAACAACTATGACTTAGAAGTTGAAAATTTAGTTGTGGCTGAAGCATTTGTAGATGAAGGACCAACCATGAAACGTTTCCGTCCTCGAGCAAAAGGTTCAGCATCTCCAATCAACAAACGTACAAGTCATATCACGGTTGTTGTATCAGAAAAATAAGGAGGGATAGTCAGTGGGTCAAAAAATAAATCCAATTGGAATGCGTATCGGTATTATCCGTGATTGGGAAGCAAAATGGTATGCTGAAAAAGAATACGCAGATTTATTACATGAAGATTTACGGATCCGTGAATTTATCGGTGAAAAACTTGCTGAAGCAGCAGTATCGACTGTAGAAATCGAACGTGCTGCAAAACGTGTGAATATTTCAATCCACACTGCAAGACCAGGTATGGTTATCGGTAAAGGCGGTTCTGAAGTCGAAAATCTAAGAAAACAATTAAATAAATTAACAGGCAAACGAGTTCATATTAACATCGTTGAAGTTAAGAAATCTGATTTAGATGCAAAATTAGTTGGAGAAGGCATTGCCCGTCAACTTGAAAATCGTGTTGCGTTTCGTCGCGCACAAAAACAAGCGATCCAACGTACAATGCGTGCAGGAGCAGAAGGTATTAAAACCCAAGTTTCTGGTCGTTTAAACGGAGCAGATATTGCTCGTGTAGAAGGTTATTCAGAAGGAACTGTTCCTTTGCATACACTTCGTGCAGATATTGATTATGCATGGGAAGAAGCAAACACAACATACGGAAAACTAGGAGTTAAAGTGTGGATCTATCGTGGAGAAATTCTTCCAACTAAAAATAACACTGAGAAGGGAGGGGAATAAACATGTTAGTACCTAAACGTGTAAAACACCGTCGTGAGTTCCGCGGAAGAATGCGCGGAGAAGCTAAAGGCGGTAAAGAAGTTACTTTTGGCGAATATGGTTTGCAAGCTCTTGAATCTTCTTGGATTACAAACCGACAAATTGAAGCTTCCCGTATCGCGATGAACCGTTATATGAAACGCGGTGGGAAAGTATGGATCAAAATTTTCCCTCACAAATCTTATACAGCAAAAGCTATCGGCGTGCGTATGGGTTCAGGTAAAGGGGCACCAGAAGGTTGGGTAGCGCCAACAAAACGTGGTAAAATCCTTTTTGAAATCGCCGGAGTTTCCGATGAAGTCGCTAAAGAAGCTTTACGCCTTGCTTCTCACAAATTGCCAATTAGAACCAAGATCGTAAAACGTGAAGAAATGGGTGGTGAATCGAATGAAGGTTAAAGATATCAGAGAGTTAACCACTGCCGAAATGCTAGATCAAGAAAAACAATTTAAAGAAGAATTGTTTAATCTTCGTTTCCAATTAGCTACCGGACAACTAGAAAATACAGCGCGTATTAAAGAGGTACGCAAATCGATTGCACGCATCAAAACGGTGTTGCGTGAACAAGTAAAGTAATAATGGAAGGAGGCCATGAATCGTATGACTGAAGAAAGAAATCACCGTAAGGTTTATCAAGGGCGCGTGGTATCTGATAAAATGGATAAAACAATTTCTGTTGTCGTCGAAACAAAGAAAAATCATCCAATTTACGGCAAACGGATTAATTATTCGAAAAAATACAAAGTGCACGATGAAAACAATGAAGCCAAAACTGGTGATATCGTGAGAATTATGGAAACTCGTCCATTATCAGCTACAAAACGTTTTCGTTTAGTAGAAATCGTTGAAAAAGCAGTGATTATTTAATTACACGAGATTTTCCTATATAGATTAAATTGCTATATTTGAAAGGAGGATATACATCGTGATCCAACAAGAAAGTCGTTTAAAAATTGCTGATAATTCGGGGGCACGCGAAATTTTAACGGTCAAAGTCCTAGGTGGCTCAGGTCGAAAAACTGCGAATATCGGTGATGTGATCGTCGCTACGGTCAAACAAGCAACGCCAGGTGGGGTTGTCAAAAAAGGCGAAGTTGTAAAAGCAGTGATTGTTCGTACAAAATCAGGCGCTCATCGTGCTGACGGTTCTTATATTAAATTTGATGAAAATGCTGCGGTGATCATTCGCGATGATAAAAGCCCACGCGGAACTCGTATCTTCGGGCCAGTTGCTCGCGAACTACGCGAAAGTAATTACATGAAGATTGTTTCGCTAGCACCAGAAGTACTATAGTGGTTATTTAATATCAAAGGAGGTGCGAAACAAGAATGTTTGTTAAAAAAGGCGATAAAGTAAAAGTTATTACTGGTAAAGACAAAAATAAAGAGGGCGTCATTTTAGAAGCTCATCCAAAAAACGACAAGGTTGTCGTCGAAGGTGTTAATGTTGTGAAAAAACATCAAAAACCTTCTCAAACTGCACCGCAAGGCGGGATCTCTGAGCAAGAAGCTCCGATCCATGTATCGAACGTTATGTTGATCGATCCTTCAAGTGGTGAAGCAACCCGAGTTGGCTATCAAACAGTGGACGGCACAAAAGTCCGTGTTTCTAAAAAAACTGGTGAAGTTATTGATAAATAAACAAATCAAGAAAGGAGGGGCAACTAAATGAACCGCCTTAAAGAAAAATATACACAAGATATCGTTCCATCATTAGTACAAAAATTTGACTATAGCTCTGTTATGCAAACACCAAAGGTTGAAAAAATCGTTATTAATATGGGTGTTGGTGATGCAGTATCTAATGCTAAGAATCTAGACAAAGCAGTTGAAGAATTACAATTGATTTCTGGACAAAAACCTTTAGTGACAAAAGCTAAAAAATCTGTTGCAGGCTTCCGTCTGCGTGAAGGAATGCCAATCGGCACTAAAGTTACTTTACGTGGAGACAGAATGTATGACTTCTTGGATAAATTAGTGAATATTTCCTTACCACGTGTACGTGACTTCCATGGTGTAAGCAAAAAAGCTTTCGATGGTCGGGGAAACTACACTTTAGGTATCAAAGAACAATTGATCTTCCCTGAAGTCGACTATGATTCAGTTGACAAGGTACGAGGAATGGATATCGTTATTGTTACAACAGCAAACACTGATGAAGAATCTCTTGAATTGTTAACTCAATTAGGAGTGCCATTCCAAAAATAAAAGGAGGCGAAGAAATTGGCTAAAAAGTCACAAGTTGCTAAAAATAAACAAACCGCAAAATATTCAGTACAAGAATATACTCGCTGTGAACGCTGTGGTCGTCCACGTTCTGTTTATCGTAAATTTCACCTTTGCCGTATTTGCTTCCGCGAACTGGCCTACAAAGGTCAAATTCCCGGCGTGAAGAAAGCTAGCTGGTAAAAAAGTAAACTCGCAAAAAGGAGGTAAATCATCTAATGGTCATGACAGATCCAATTGCAGATTTTCTAACACGTATCCGTAATGCCAATATGGCAAGGCATGATGTTTTAGAAGTTCCTGCTTCAAAAATCAAACACGACATTGCTGAAATCCTTAAAAATGAAGGTTTCGTTCGTAATGTTGAATATATAGAAGATGACAAACAAGGCGTAATCCGTTTATTCCTTAAATACGGGAAAGATGGTGAACGTGTGATCACTAACTTGAAACGTATCTCTAGACCAGGTCTGCGTGCTTATGTTAAAGCTGACGAAGTACCTAAAGTATTGAATGGTTTAGGCATTGCAGTTGTTTCAACTTCTGACGGTGTGATCACTGACAAAGAAGCTAGAGCAAAAAATGTTGGCGGCGAAATTGTCGCTTATGTATGGTAATTTAATAAATACACAAGGAGGTGTCTTTCCGTGAGTCGTATTGGGAATAAAGTTGTTGTATTGCCAGAAAGCGTTGAAGTTAAAATGGATGGCAACGATGTAACAGTTAAAGGACCCAACGGTGAATTAACTCGTGCATTTTCACCAGATATTAAATTTAATATCGATGGAAATGAAGTGACATTTACCCGTCCAAACGAAAGTCAGAAAATGAAAACAATTCATGGAACAACCCGTGCAAACTTCAATAATATGGTTGTAGGTGTATCTGAAGGCTTTCAAAAATCATTAGAACTTGTGGGGGTTGGATACCGTGCCCAATTACAAGGGACAAAACTTATTTTAAACGTTGGTTATTCACAACCAGTTGAGTTAGAAACTCCAGCAGGGACTACCATTGAAGTTCCAGCCAATAACCAAATTATAATCAAAGGTTCTAATAAAGAACTTGTTGGTAAAGTGGCTGCTAAGATTCGTAGTATTCGTTCACCAGAGCCTTATAAAGGCAAGGGTATTCGTTATGCTGGCGAACAAGTGCGCAGCAAAGAAGGTAAAACAGGTAAATAAACAAGTCCGCAAAAGAGTAAGACAAATCGCGGCTTAGACTAATACAGTTAAAGAGGTGACAATTGTGATTACAAAACCAGACAAAAATAAAACACGTCAAAAAAGACATCAACGTGTGAGAAATAAAATCTCTGGTACTGCTGAGTGCCCACGCTTGAACGTTTTCCGTTCTAATAAAAACATCTACGCGCAAGTAATTGATGACGTAGCGGGTGTGACGCTAGCAAGTGCCTCTACCTTGGATAAAAATATTTCAGGTGGAACAAAAACTGAGCAAGCAGAAACAGTCGGTAAATTAGTTGCTGACCGTGCATCAGAAAAAGGTATTAAAAAAGTAGTCTTTGACCGTGGTGGATACCTTTACCATGGCCGCATAGCAGCTTTAGCAACAGCTGCACGCGAAAATGGACTAGAATTTTAAAAAAAGGAGGAACACCATTCATGGCTTATATTGATCCAAATAACTTGGAAATAGAAGACCGTGTCGTTGCGATCAACCGAGTATCAAAGGTCGTAAAAGGCGGTCGTCGTATGCGTTTTGCAGCTTTAGTCGTTGTCGGTGATAAAAACGGGCACG
Organism: Tetragenococcus halophilus; assembly: GCF_001712815.1. Taxonomy (NCBI): domain Bacteria; kingdom Bacillati; phylum Bacillota; class Bacilli; order Lactobacillales; family Enterococcaceae; genus Tetragenococcus; species Tetragenococcus halophilus. The sequence continues at coordinate 2,149,151 of NZ_CP012047.1, read as the reverse complement.
TAGGATTTGGTACAGGTAAAGCACAGGAAGTACCAGAAGCAATCCGTAAAGCTGTTGACGACGGAAGGAAAAACTTAATCGAAGTACCAATAGTTGGCTCAACAATCCCGCATGAAGTCATTGGCTCATTCAGTGGTGGATATATTCTATTGAAACCAGCTGAAGCTGGTGCTGGAGTTGCTGCAGGTGGACCTGTTCGTGCGGTATTAGAACTTGGCGGTGTAGCCGATGTAACATCTAAATCTTTAGGCTCTAATACGCCGATCAATGTTGTGCGTGCAACAATTAAAGGATTGACAGAATTAAAACGCGCTGAAGAAGTTGCTGAACTTCGCGGCAAATCTGTAGAAGAAATTATTGGTTAGGAGGACAATTCTAATGGCTGAATTAAAAATCACATTAAAAAGCAGTATTATTGGACGTCCTCAAAATCAACGCGATACAGTAAAAGCGTTAGGATTAAAAAAAGTGAACAGCACTGTTGTTAAACCTGCGAATGAGGCAGTCAAAGGCATGGTTGCAACTATTGCACACTTAGTGGACGTAGAGGAAGTGTAACAACGATTCGATGAATCGATTTTAACTAAGGAGGTGCCAAACACATGAAACTTCATGAACTAGAATCTGCAAAAGGTTCACGTCAAGTACGCAACCGCGTGGGACGTGGTTCATCATCAGGTAATGGTAAGACTGCAGGACGTGGACAAAAAGGACAAAAGGCTCGTTCAGGCGGTGGAACTCGTCTTGGTTTTGAAGGTGGTCAAACAGAATTATTCCGCCGTTTACCAAAACGTGGCTTTACCAACGTTAATCGTAAAGAATATGCGATTATCAATGTTGACCTTTTGAATAATTTTGAAGAGGGAACTGAAGTTACTCCCACTGTTTTAGCTGAAGCTGGGTTTGTAAAAAAACAAAAAGCTGGCATTAAAGTGTTGGGTAATGGAGAAGTAACCAAAAAATTAACTGTGAAAGCAGCGAAGTTTTCTAAAGCAGCACAAGAATCTATTGAAGCTGCTGGTGGGTCAATTGAGGTGATCTGATGTTAAAACTTTTAAAGGACGCTTTTAAAGTCAAGGATATTAGATCAAGGATCTTGTTTACAATATTTATTCTGTTTATATTCCGTGTTGGAACGCATGTTACTGTCCCAGGTGTCGATGCAGCAGAGTTACAAACTATTTCTGAATTGCCCTTTATGAATATGTTGGATTTGGTTAGCGGTAGTGCGATGCAACGTTTTTCGATTTTTTCGATGGGCGTTTCGCCCTACATTACTGCTTCTATTATTGTTCAATTAGCTCAAATGGATATTGTTCCGAAATTCACTGAATGGTCAAAACAGGGTGAAGTGGGACGTAAAAAGCTGAATCAAGCGACTCGTTATATCACCTTGTTTATAGGTTTTTTACAATCTATTGCGTTAACGGCTGGTTTCCAAGTTTTTACTCAATTCGGCTTTGTTCCTAATCCTTCAATCTCAACTTATGTTGTTATTGGAGTTATTTTAACCACTGGTACCATGTTTGTTACTTGGTTGGGGGAAATGATCACTGAAAAAGGGATCGGAAACGGTGTGTCCATGCTTATTTTTGCAGGGATTATCTCTCGTTTACCTGTTTCAATCAAAGAAATAGCAGAAGATTATTTTATTAATATTAACCAAGATGACCTTTGGAAATCAATTTTATTTGTGGTTATTTTAGTTATTGCGATGTTGTTGGTCGTAACGATTGTTACCTTTGTTCAACAAGCAGAGAGAAAGATCCCGATTCAGTATACAAAACGTGTAGCAGGAGCACCAACAAGTAGTTATCTACCTTTAAAAGTGAATGCTGCTGGCGTTATTCCTGTTATCTTTGCTAGTTCCTTGATTACAACACCTAATGCGATCATTCAGGCTTTTGGATCTGCTAGAGGAGAAACGTGGTTTGATGTCATTCAAACACTTTTTGATTACAATACAGTACCTGGTGCTATTTTGTATGGTGCATTGATCGTTGGCTTTACTTTCTTTTACGCTTTTGTTCAAGTAAATCCCGAGAAGTTATCGGAAAACTTGCAAAAGCAAGGAAGTTATATTCCAAGTGTGCGTCCGGGAAAAGGAACAGAACAGTTCGTCTCAAGGTTATTGATGCGTTTAAGTACAGTGGGTTCGCTCTTTTTAGGAGCAGTCGCATTGCTTCCAATTATCGCATCCATGATATGGGATCTTCCACAATCAATAGGTTTGGGGGGGACAAGTTTATTAATTGTTATTAGTGTAGCGCTTGAAACTGCCAAACAAATAGAAGGTCTAATGCTAAAACGTCAATACACAGGTTTCATAAATTAGAGTTTTATGTAGTGTTGGGGCTTTTTCCTCAACACTGGAAAAACTTGCAGGAGGAATAAAAAATGAACCTCGTTTTAATGGGACTCCCTGGAGCTGGTAAAGGGACTCAAGCAGAAAAAATTATTGCTAAATATAATATTCCGCAAATTTCAACTGGAGATATGTTCAGACAAGCAATTGCTAAAAAAACAGATCTTGGCTTAGAAGCAAAGTCTTATATGGATAAAGGTGAACTTGTTCCTGATGAAGTAACGAACGGAATCGTTAAAGAACGCTTAGCTGAATCAGATACCGAAGATGGCTTTTTATTGGATGGTTTTCCTCGTACGTTAGATCAAGCAGAAGCCTTAGATAACATGATGCAAGATTTAAGTAAAAAGATTGACGCTGTTATTGAGATAAAGGTGCCAGAAGAGGTGCTGGTTGAGCGTTTATCTGGTCGTTACATTTGCCGCAATTGCGGTGCCACATATCACAAGATATTTAACCCTCCTAAAGTGGAAGGAACTTGTGATCGTTGTGGCGGACATGATTTTTACCAACGGGAGGATGACAAACCAGAAACTGTCAGAAATCGTATTTCAGTCAATGTTAAAAATAGCGAACCTATTTTGGAACATTATAATAAAAAAGGCTTGCTATATTCTATTGATGGAAATCGTGAGATCGATGAAGTTTTTGCGGAAATTCAACAAATTCTAACGAAGTAATTCTTGCTCTTTTTCGTGTTCTAGTAACTTTTTCTTGTAAATAGTTAGACATTATGCTAAAATATATCAGTCCGACTTCTAGATTGATAGAAAATTGTTGAAAAGAAGTTAAGGTGGGAACACGACACAGGTTTCCGCCGTTTTATCGCGTAAAGTTGCGAAACAAGTACAAGGGGGTACTGTGCGTGGCAAAAGAAGACATGATAGAAATTGAAGGTACAGTCGTCGAAACTTTACCAAATGCAATGTTTAAAGTCGAGCTTGAAAATGGCCATGAGATTCTTGCGACTGTTTCTGGCAAAATTCGAATGCACTATATTCGTATTTTACCGGGAGATAAGGTGACTGTTGAACTTTCGCCTTATGACTTGAGTCGTGGTCGTATTACGTATCGTTTTAAATAATTGTACTTACGTAAAACCATAGGAGGTAAGTATTATGAAAGTAAGACCATCAGTAAAACCAATGTGTGATAATTGTAAAGTCGTTCGTCGTAAAGGACGCGTTATGGTGATTTGTTCTGCAAATCCAAAACATAAACAACGTCAAGGATAATTGGAGGTGTAATAAGATATGGCTCGTATTGCAGGAGTAGATATTCCTCGGGAAAAACAAGTAGTTGTCTCTCTTACTTATATTTTTGGTGTCGGAGATACAACTGCTAAAAGTATTTTAGCAGAAGCAGGCGTTGCTGAAGATGTTCGTGTTCGTGATTTAACCAACGAACAAACTGACGCGATCCGCGCAGCTGTTGATAATCTAAAAGTTGAAGGTGACCTTCGTCGTGAAGTGAACTTAGATATCAAACGTTTGATGGAGATTGGTTCATATCGCGGTATGCGTCATCGTCGTGGTTTGCCTGTTCGTGGACAACATACTAAAAATAATGCCCGTACACGTAAAGGCCCCGCAACAACTATCGCAGGCAAGAAAAAATAATTTCTAATGAAGGAGGTTAAACTTCATGGCACAAAAAAAGGTGAATCGTAAACGCCGTGTGAAAAAGAATATTGAATCTGGAATTGCACATATTCATTCAACATTCAATAATACAATTGTGATGATCACTGATCAACATGGTAACGCGTTATCATGGTCTTCAGCAGGTGCATTAGGATTCAGAGGAAGTAGAAAATCAACACCATTTGCCGCTCAATTAGCAGCAGAAACTGCGGCAAAATCAGGAATGGAACACGGATTGAAAAATGTAGAAGTAACTGTAAAAGGCCCAGGTTCAGGACGTGAAGCAGCAATTCGTTCATTACAAGCAGCAGGATTGGAAGTGGCTGCGATTCGTGACGTAACACCAGTTCCTCATAATGGATGCCGCCCTCCAAAACGCCGTCGTGTTTAATGAGTGCTGCTCATTTTGAGTTTCAAAATTATGTCATTGAACAAGACACTTTTCGTTTTGAAAGGGGTAAGAGATAAGAATGATTGAATTCGAAAAACCAAGAATCACAAAGATTGATGAAGAGAAAGATTATGGCAAGTTTATCGTAGAACCTCTGGAAAGAGGCTATGGAACTACATTAGGAAATTCCCTGCGTCGTATTTTGTTATCTTCTTTACCAGGAGCAGCAATCACAAGTATTCAAATTGATGGCGTGTTACATGAGTTTTCAACGATCAAGGGCGTTCGTGAAGATGTCGCGCAAATTGTTTTGAATATTAAAGGTCTTGCGTTAAAACTTTATAGCGAAGAAGAAAAAAACCTTGAAATCGATATTACTGGACCGGCTACAATAACTGCTGGCGATATCATCGTTGATAGTGATGTAGAGATTCTTAATAAAGATATGTATATCTGTACGGTGGCAGAAGGTACAAGATTTCATGCTCGCTTATCAGTGCAACCTGGACGTGGGTATGTTCAAGCTGACGAAAACAAAAAAGAAGATATGCCCATTGGTGTACTTCCAGTTGATTCAATTTATACACCCGTTCGTCGTGTGAATTATCAAGTAGAAAATACACGTGTTGGTCGCCGGGGTGATTATGATAAGCTGACAATGGAACTTTGGACAGATGGTTCGATTGAACCACTTGACGCTTTAAGTTTATCAGCGAAAATCCTTACAGACCATTTAGAAATTTTTGTGAATATGACCGATGAAGCGAAAAATACAGACATCATGGTCGAAAAAGAAGAAACACAAAAAGAAAAAATGTTAGAAATGACAATTGAAGAGTTGGACTTATCTGTTCGTTCTTATAATTGTTTAAAACGTGCTGGTATTAATACTGTACAAGAATTAACAAATAAATCTGAACCAGAAATGATCAAAGTACGTAATTTGGGCCGTAAATCTCTTGAAGAAGTAAAATCAAAATTAAGTGATCTTGGTCTGGGATTACGTAAAGACGATTAATTTTTACGAAGGAGGGAAACCACGTGAGTTATCGTAAATTAGGACGCACATCTAACCAACGTAAAGCGATGTTGCGTGATTTAACAACTGATCTAATCATTAACGAACGAATTGAAACAACAGAAGCTCGTGCCAAAGAAGTTCGTTCTACAGCAGAAAAAATGATTACACTAGGAAAACGCGGTGATTTGCATGCACGTCGCCAAGCAGCTGCTTTTGTACGTAATGAAGTAGCTAATGTGCGTGAAGAGGATGAAGAGATTATTATTGATTCAGCTTTACAAAAGCTTTTTAATGATATCGCTCCTCGCTATGAAGAGCGCCAAGGTGGTTATACTCGCATCTTGAAGACTGAACCAAGACGCGGAGACGCTGCAGCAATGGCTATCCTAGAACTTGTCTAAAATCTACTGAAGCAGTATTAGTAATTAAACTAATGGCTAGCATCACTTTGTCGATGATTTTAAGAGTGTTATGATGTTGGAAATATTTTTTTCCGAGTCTAGCTCAGCACTGCTCCCTGAATTATCAGGGAGCAGGCATTCATCATAAAGTGTTTTTTTTTAGTTTCGATTTGCTATAAATCTAATATATAGCTAATGGAAAGTAAAAGAAAACGTTGTGGACTATTTATTAGAGTAATTGAAATATTAACTTTTTTTTGGTAGTGTTAGTTAGAATCAGATAGCTTTTAATTTTTGTGAATGAATATAGTGAATTTGTCTTAAGTACTTTTTAGTCTATTTTACATAAAGGAGCAACCATGGAACCTATCATAAGTTTAAAAAATATTACATTTCGCTATCAAGCTGATCAAGTGCAACCTGCGCTGCAAGATTTATCGCTAACTGTAAATAAAGGAGAATGGGTAGCGATTATCGGGCATAATGGATCAGGCAAATCGACTCTGGCTAAAACGATAAATGGACTCTTATTGCCAGAAACAGGAAATATCTCTGTGGGTCAATTGGAATTAAATGAAGAGAATATTTGGACGATACGTAAGATGGTAGGTATGGTTTTTCAAAATCCAGATAATCAATTTGTAGGTGCTACGGTTGAAGACGACGTCGCTTTTGGGATGGAAAATCAAGGCATTCCCCGAGAAGAAATGGTTCCTAGAGTTAAGGAAGCTTTAGAGCAAGTCAAACTAACGGATTTTGCGGCCAAAGAACCTGCGCGGTTGTCTGGCGGACAAAAACAACGAGTAGCAATTGCAGGAATTTTAGCTTTACGCCCCGATATTATTATTCTTGATGAAGCAACAAGTATGTTAGATCCTGAGGGTCGTCAAGAAGTGATCTCTATTCTAAAAGAAGTGAAAGAAAAATATCAGTTAACCGTTTTATCCATCACTCATGATATTGATGAAGCAGCCAATGCGAATCGAATTCTTGTAATGCGTGAAGGACAATTGATGGACGAGGGAACACCTGCTCAAATTTTTTCTCAAGGGCCTAATTTAATAGAAAAAGGATTAGATTTGCCATTTCCTGAAAGGTTAAAACAATCATTAGAGGATCGTGGCGTTTCTGTACCTGAAAAATACTTAACTGAAGAAGGGATGGTCGACTGGTTATGGACATCGTTTTTGAACAAGTAAATTTCACTTTTCAACCGGGCTCACCTTTTGAACAGCGCGTTTTATATGATATCAATATGACGATTAAAGAAGGAACTTATAATGCTTTGGTGGGGCATACAGGTAGTGGGAAGTCAACGATCTTACAGCATTTAAACGCCTTATTGAAGCCAACTTCAGGTAATGTAAAGATTGGCGAGCGAACGATCACGCCAGAAACAAATAATAAAAATTTAAAGCCTATTCGAAAAAAAGTGGGCATTGTCTTTCAATTTCCTGAATCGCAGTTGTTTGAAGAAACAGTGGGAAAGGATATTGCCTTTGGTCCGAAAAATTTTGGTGTGTCAGAAGAAGAGGCATTGAAATTAGCAAAAGAATATTTAACATTAGTAGGGCTAGACGAAAGTTATCTTGATCGTTCTCCTTTTGATTTATCAGGTGGACAAATGCGTAGAGTGGCTATTGCTGGCGTATTAGCCATGGAACCAGAAGTTTTAGTACTAGATGAGCCCACGGCAGGACTTGATCCACAGGGACGTCGAGAAATGATGGCGATATTCGAACATTTACATAAGGCTCGTCATATGACCATTGTGCTAGTTACACATTCGATGGATGATGTTGCTGATTATGCCGATTATGTTTATGTCTTAGAAAAAGGACAACTTGTAAAAGATGGGACGCCAGAAAAAGTCTTTCAAAATATAGAGTGGTTGCAAAACAAACAATTGGGCGTTCCTACTGCGGCTGCATTTGCTAAACGCTTAGAAGAAAAGGGGATGACTTTTAAAAAGTTGCCTCTTACCGCAAATGAATTAGCCGATGAATTAGTGGCTAGAGGAGGAGAATCATTATGATGAACAAGTTGATTCTTGGACGATATATTCCTGGAAATTCGCTAATTCACCGCTTAGATCCTCGAGCGAAATTACTTACTAGTTTTTACTTTATTGGGATCATTTTTTTCGCCAATAATTGGCAAAGTTATTTACTTTTAGGTTTATTTACCCTTTTTTGTATTTATTTATCAAAAGTTGACTTTGGTTTTTTCTTGCGCGGTGTTCGTCCGCTACTTTGGTTAATATTATTTACTGTTGCCTTACAAGTTCTGTTTACTTCTGGAGGAGAGACTTATTGGGAGTGGGGCGTCTTTCAGATTACAGAGTTCGGCGTACAAAATGGGATTTTTATTTTCTGTCGTTTTGTATTAATTATATTCATGTCTACTCTACTAACATTAACAACTCCCCCATTGGAACTTTCAGATGCGATTGAATTCATTTTACGTCCCTTAAATGCAATCAATTTTCCAGTTCATGAAATTTCTTTGATGCTGTCTATTGCCTTACGTTTTGTGCCAACGTTAATGGATGAGACTGAAAAGATTATGAACGCGCAACGTGCGCGTGGTGTTGATTTTAGTGAAGGAAATTTGATCCAAAAAATGAAAGCTGTTATTCCGCTGCTCATTCCTTTATTTGTGTCTAGTTTTAATCGTGCGGATGATTTAGCAACAGCGATGGAAGCTCGTGGTTATCAAGGAGGAGAGGGACGGACAAAATATCGTATATTGCACTGGCATAAGAAAGATACCATTTCTGTTTGTGCTTACGGGTTTTTAACGGCCGCTTTAATTTATTTAAGAGCTTAAAAAAGGAAATAGCCTCATAAGAAAGTTAAACTAGTGTGGTTAAGCACATAAGTTTGCTAAAGTTACGTGCTTAATTTAAGAAAAAGAGACAACAAAAGTTAATTGATTCTTTTATTGTCTCTTTTTTTATGAAGGAGGAAAAAATGGTTCGTTACAAAGCAATTATTGCCTATGATGGTACAAATTTTAGCGGTTTTCAAAGTCAAATCAACGGACGTACGGTTCAAGACGAATTAGAAAAAACATTATCTAAAATCGCAAATCAAAAAATTAAAATCAATGGATCTGGACGTACAGATGCTGGTGTACATGCTTTAGGACAGGTTATTGATTTTGCTTGGCCAGTCAAACGTCCATTAGAAAAATTACGTTTTGCTTTAGACACACAGACATCTGCAGATATTGCGGTAAAACAGATAGAGCTTGTAGAAGATAGTTTTCATTCTCGTTATCTAGCTAAAGAAAAGACTTATGAATTTCGGGTAGATATTGGGAAAGCTCGTAGCCCTTTTCGTCGGTTTTATAGTAGTTATTATCGTTATGAATTAGACTTGGGACGAATAAGAAGAGCTCTTCCTGATTTTTTAGGTTCTCATGATTTTACTTCTTTTTGTTCCATAAAAAGTGAAGTAAACAATAAAAAACGCACTATCTATGAGGCGAAGATGGAAGTTAATGACACCGGTGATGAACTGTTATTTACTTTTCGTGGAGATGGTTTTTTATATAATATGGTTCGAATTATGGTAGGGACGTTGTTAAAAATTGGCAATGGACGTATTTCTGAAGACGCAATACCGCAAATTATTGCTGCATGTGATCGTAGTTTAGCTGGTCCTACGGCTCATCCGGAAGGCTTATATTTAAAAGAGGTTAAGTACGAATAAGAAGGTTAGTAAAGATTTTATTTAATAGTCTATGAAAATAAGAGGTGTACTATTTAGCGATAGTACATCTCTTATTTTTGTTACTTTGTTTAGTTTACTATAGTGTTAAGTATTGTTCTTTTTCCCATTCGGAAACAGAGGACAAAAAAGTTGTCCATTCACTCTTTTTAGCTTCTACAAAATTATTATAGATATGTTTGCCAAGTGTATTTTTAAGTAGTTCATCTTCAGATAAAGCCGTTAACGCATCATTTAGTGTTGAAGGTAAAGCATAAATGCCGCTTTCTACGCGCTCTTTTTCTTCCATGTGATAAATGTTGCGATCGATAGGTGTAGGTGGCATTAGTTGGTTTTTTATACCATCTAACCCGGCTTGTAAAAGTAAAGATAAAGCTAGATAAGGGTTAGCTGAAGGATCGACCGAACGTAGCTCTAAGCGTGTAGAAGTTCCTTTTGATTCTGGTACACGGATTAAAGGGGATCGATTTCTCCCAGACCAAGCGATGTACACAGGAGCTTCATAACCCGGAATAAGTCGTTTGTAGGAATTCACAGTAGGATTGCAGATCGCCGTAAATGATCGTGCATGTTTTAGTAGCCCAGCTAGAAAATGGTAGGCGTTACGACTTAATTGTAACTCGCCCTTTTCATCATAAAAGGCATTTTTACCGTCTTTAAATAATGACATATTACAATGCATCCCTGAACCATTAATGCCAAATAAAGGCTTAGGCATAAAGCTGGCGTGTAGTCCATGTTTTCGCGCGATCGTTTTAACGACAAGTTTAAAAGTTTGAATATTATCGCATGCTTCAACAGCATCAGCATATTTAAAATCAATTTCATGTTGCCCGAAAGCCACTTCATGGTGGGAAGCTTCAACTTCAAAATTTAATTTTTCTAATTCTAATACAATATCTCGACGACAATTTTCTCCTAAGTCTGTTGGGGATAAGTCAAAGTATCCACCTGTGTCATTTAAATCCATAGTGATATTTTCATTACTATCTAATTTAAATAAGAAAAATTCTGGCTCTGGTCCTAAATTAAAGGAAGTAAAACCTAACTTTTTCATCTCTGCCAATGAAGCTTTAAGATTTCCTCTTGGATCTCCAGCAAAAGGAGTTCCATCAGGATTATAAATATCACAGATTAAACGTGCTACTTTTCCATACTCATTTTCCCAAGGAAAAATCATCCAAGTTGATAAATCCGGATAAAGATACATATCGCTTTCTTCGATAAGCACAAATCCTTCGATAGAAGAGCCATCAAACATTAATTTATTATCTAGTACTTTATCTAATTGACTGATAGGCACTTCTACGTTTTTGATAATCCCAGAAACATCAGTAAACATTAAACGTAAAAAACGGACATTTTCTTCCTTGACTATCCTTTTTATATCATCTGCACTTATTTCTGATTTTTCCATGTGATCCCACCCTTTTTAAAGTTATCAATTATAAAAAAATATTTTTTATAATTGATAGAAGTAATATAGCAATTTTATTTTTATTTGTCAATGAAAATATGTAAGGAAATATAACACGAATCTCCAGAAATAATAAAATTTCAATAAAAAAATTAAAAAAAGATAGTTTTATGTAATGTTTAATGACATAAAACTATCTTAATTAACAAAATTATTTTGCATATCTTCTTTCGTAATACCAATCAAAGACAACAAATAAAAGTGTACAGCTGATCAACAATCCTAGGCCTAAAAGAAATCCTTGTGGCCAGTAAGTAAACTCTATAGTATGTTTTCCTTCTGGGACTTGTAGACTGACAAAAGCGTCTTGGAAGGAATCAATAGGGACTTTTTCTCCATCGATTTTTGCTTGCCAACCGCCATCATAAGGAATAGTGGTAATTAATTTTTGTGCTGTATTTGTGTCAACTTTAGCTTGAGCACTACGTTTTCCTGTTTGCATTTCAACGCTATTATTTTGAATTTTACCTACGCTTTTTTGAAAAGCATCAGTATCTAAGGTAACGACCTGTGGGTTTTGGAAAGAAATATCTTCGGTACCATAAAAACTTGCTGTAAATTCGACGGTTTGTGCTTGGTCGTAAAAACCTAAATCATAATATTGTCCATTAATGTCAATTTTACTTTCTCTTTGTTGCCCATTTACTGTGATTGTTGCTGTAGAACTTTCTAATTCTCCAAAATTTGTTGGGAATAGACTTAAGTAGGCTTGAGAGTGGGCCGGTACATTGACTTTCCAAGTGACTTCTTTAGCGACATTTCCTTCTTGTTCACTAAATTTTGTATGTGCTCCTTGATTTTCAATACTTATATTATTCAAATCAGTCACCGTGATTGGCTGAAATTGGAAGAAGTTTTCTTTTGTATCAGCTAATTGGTTCATTAAGTTTGTTTGGTTGGCCAAATTATCATTTTCAAACTGTGTCAGTTGGTCAATAGAAGGGTCGGTTAAAAAGCCTAAAGGTAATGCATTTTGATTTTCATATAATTGATAGTCATCGCTTGTATCTTTTTGTCTGAAACCATACTTGTTAATTGGTTGTTTACTTAAATTGTATTTGACTGACATTAAGCTATCCATCAGTAGCGTGTTATTAGGATAGCGAATATTTAGACTCGTTCCCCTCGAACGGAAACCCAGCATGTTCATATAACCAGAAGTGTTTCGGTTTCTAATAGATGAAAACATACTAATTCCACTATAACCATAGTTAAAGCTATCATTGGCAGAAACTGGATCAAGATTTTCTAAACGATAGAAACTATCATTTTCTTCTTTGGTTTGTTCAACGAGTTCATTGATTGCTGGATAAGGTTCTGTGTACAATTCCCGGGAAGCGTAGTTCCACTCATCTAAGATACCACGTAGCATGCTATTTGTATTAATCGTCATTTCAGCTGTTACAAATATCAGTAAAAATAGCACAGCTTGTTTAAAAGAGAATTTTTTTGTATAAAAGGAAAAAAAGATCACACAATAGACGGTTAGAAATGATAAAGTTAAAATCAATGAAATAGGTTCTAGATATTCTCGTGTTTTGCAGACTAAAAGATAAGTAAAGACAAAGGCGATAGCTAAAAAGATAAAAGAGTAAAATAACCTTCGCTCATTTGTTTCGTTTAATTTTTCCCAAGCAAATCCAGCTAACATGATTACCGTAAAGGATAATAAAAAAGCATAACGGAACAAAAACATATTTGGTGCATGCATCCCGTGCCAGAATAAATTTAAAGGAACAAAATAAAAGCTTCCTATTAGTAATGCAACCAATAGTCCGTAAAGAATTTTTTCTTTCCAAGGAATTTCCTTAATGACAAAATAAAAAATAAAAAAAGCAAGAGGTAGTAGACCGATATAAATAAAGGGAATGGCGCCATATTTAGTTGTATCATAGACGCCGATCATATTTTTGATAAAAAAGTCAAAAGCACTTGTTGCTTCTGTTTTAAGGTTAGTAATTTGCGTTAATTCTTCTCCATTGGCATGTAAATCTAATAGCGCCGGTAAAATGATGATCATTGACGCGCCACCTGCTAATAATGAGGTGGTAAAGTAAGGTAAAATACTTTTTTTATTGTTTTTCCAATTTTTAAATAACTGAATTAAAAAGTAAAGAAAAGAAAAAACGCCAATCATAAACCCTAAGTAAAAACTAGTGAAAAATAGCATGAAATAACTAATAAATAAGAGTTTTGGTTTACGTTTTTGAATGAGTCGATCGATTCCCCAAATAATTAAAGGTAAATATATATAGGCGTCTAACCACATAATAAGCTCGGATTGTGCAGTAACAAAAGACATTAGCGCATAGCAGACTGCTAGCGTTATGTGACTGCCTCTTGCAATTTTGAAGCGATGACTTGCATAGAACCAAAAACTTAATCCAGCACTACCTATTTTAATTAAAGTTAAAAAATAAAGCGCGTCAGGCATTAGTTGGTTAGGAAAAAATAACACAAGCGGGGTAAAAAAGCCCCCTAGGTAATAAGAAATTAGAGAAAGAAAGTTTAATCCTAATGATGCATTCCAAGTATAAAGAAAGCTTTGTTCACCTAACAAAGCGTTGCGAAAACTGGCATGAAAATTAGAAAATTGGGAGAAGGCATCACTTGCCATAACACTTCGATCACTGCCGGGATAGATGCCAATTGTTAGATACATTATGGCCATTACTAAAAAAGGAATAAAGAAACTTGCCATCATATACCATTTGTTTTTTTGTAAAAAATCTTTTATCATTACGAAAAGACCCCTTCAACCAGAAAATTTATCCATACTTCATGACAGTTTACCATAGAACAAAACATTAGCTAAGCATGTATAGACAATATTTATAAAAAACGTAATTTGGCTATTCATTTAGAATAATAAGAGAAAGAAGGGAAGATATGGAGAGAAATTATCAAATCAGACATGAAATACCAAAGATTGAACATTTCAACCAATTAAGGCGAAAAGCAGGACTTAGCGTTAAAGATAATAAGGCAGTTGTCATTGGTCTTTCGCATACATTGTTTGCTGTTACGATCTATGATAGAGATTGCTTAATTGCTATGGGAAGGGTGGTTGGCGATGGGGGCACTGTTTTTCATGTAGTAGATATTGCTGTAAACCCTTCTTATCAAAGAAAAGGTCTCGGTAAAAAAGTAATGACAGAAATTATGGGCTATTTAGACACTCATACATTTAAAGGCTCATATGTTAGCTTAATTGCTGATAGTCCGGCCAATAAATTGTATCAACAGTTTGGTTTTTGTTATACTGCGCCAGGTTCAGTGGGGATGTATCGCATTTATTGAGGTTAAAATAATTTTTAGTAGTAGTTAAAAGGTGGATGAAAATGAAGAAATCAATCAAAGAAAGTCATACACTTTATGCGGTGAAAGGGTACCTTCCTAAAAGACAAGAAAGTATACAGATAGGCAAGCTGGGTCATTTTGCATTTGAAAAAGGATATTACGTTTATGTAGGTAGTGCCAAACGTAATATTCGCTCAAGGGTCAATAGACATATCGCAGTAGAAAAAAAGCAGCGTTGGCATTTGGATTATCTGCGTCCTTTTTTAAAGATAGAAGAAGTCCAAACTTATTCAGGTAAAGATGGTGAATGTCAGCTTTTTGCAGGATTGCGAGAAAGAAATAATGGAAGCATTCCAGCAAAAGGCTTTGGCTCCTCTGATTGTAAATGTGTATCGCATTTATTTTATACTGAAAAAAATCCAATGCTAACTTTTCATTAAATCATTTTTTCTTAGAGATCATTAGCTTTCTTTGACAAGTAGTAGAAATTATCTTAGAATAAATGGAAATAAAACTCGTTTTCTAAAGAAAGAGGTTGCTTGATGAGTGTCGTAGGTATCTAAAATTAGCAATTGAATACAAATAAGCTAAAATTTTGGCAAGCTTATTTGTTATGCCTTTAGATACCTGAGAAAACAATGAATGTTAAAAAGGTGATGGGGCTTCCTGTCGCCTTTTTTGCTGTGAATCACTAAGATTCAACGACCAAGGGGAGTTGAAAGTAGATGATGAGCAGTACTAGGCGAGAGGAGCGAGCGTAGTTCCCCAAACCGAATCACTACGATTCAGCGACCAAGGGGAGTTGAAAGTAGATGATGAACAGTACTAGGGCGAGCGGAAGCGAGGCGTAGTGTCCTTTACTTCGAATAGCCTTTAATATTAGCCACCACAATGGAAAATTTCAAAAGTTAGAATAACTTATTTTTACGAAAACGAGTGAATTCGTTGTTTTTAGGATATCTTATTTCCAATAAGAAAGGATATAAAAAATGAATTCAGCTTTATATGACGCAACAGAATTTACAAAAGTTAAGCAAAACGTTATTGATCGATGTATTAGTGATTATGCTAAAGAACGATTAGAAAACAAGCAACCTGCTATTAGTTATAATATGGTGCAAAAAAGGTTAACCGAGACGCAAGAAGCATTGGCAATCTTAAATTCGAATCAACATGTCCCATTTATGGGTTTGAGTCAAATTAAATATTTAACGAAGAAAATTGAAAATGGGGCTATCTTAGAAGCAAGTGAATTAACTGAATATAGCGATTTTTTACGTTCCTTTCATTTGATTGCTGCTTTCTTTGAAAAAAATCAATATCAGACGCCGACTTTATTTCGTTATGCAAATGATCTAACAGAATTTAAAAAGATTATTACGACTATTCAAGAAAAGGTCGATGGAAACCGTGTAAAAGATGAGGCTTCGCGAGAGTTAAAGAAAATCCGCGGGAAAACAGCTGATATCCAGGCAACTATTGAAAAAAGTTGTGATAAGTTGTTGAAAAAAGCGACGGCAAATGGTTGGGTACAAGAGCGACTGTTCATAAAAAAAGAGGACCGTTATACTTTACCTATTCAATCAACTTTTCAATCAAAAATCGCAGGGACGATTATTGAGCGATCCAATTGAGGAACTACCGTTTTTATTGAGCCCGAAAGTGTACGCAAGTTAAATGATCAATTAATTATTGCAAAAAGTGAAGAAACAGCAGCGGTTTATCAAATTTTAGCGACATTAACAGGAATAATCGCTGAACAAGCAACGGCGATTGGTTATTGTATAGATATTGTGGTGGAGTTGGATAGTATTTTTGCTCGGGGAAAATACAGTCAGAGCATCGATGGCAAAAAGATCGCGATAAATGATCAAGAAGAACTTATTTTCGACCAGGTAAAACATCCACTATTGCAAGATGCTGTTCCACTAGATTTGACCCTAGGGGTAGATAATCGCGGGTTAATTATTACTGGACCGAATGCCGGCGGGAAAACAGTGGTATTAAAAACGATTGCCTTGGTTTGCTTAATGACAGGATTTGGGCTGTGTGTTAACCATGGTGGAAATTCCTCCATAGGAATTTTCAAGAAAATTTTTATCGATATTGGAGACCAGCAAAGCTTGGAAAATTCATTGAGTACTTTTTCTGCCCATATGCAAAATATCAGTTATATCTTGCACCAAACAACGGACAATACTCTTATTTTATTAGACGAATTTGGTAGTGGCACAGAGCCTAATGAAGGGGCTGCTTTGGCGATTGCTACCATGGAATATATGTATAAAAAGAAAGCTATCATTATTGCTACCACGCATTATGGTGAGATTAAAGATTTTGCTTTGCAGCATGAAGATTTTCAAACGGCAGCTATGGCCTTTGATTCAGCAACTTTAACGCCAAAATATCAACTTTTACTCAATCAAGTAGGTCAAAGCAACGCTTTTTGGATTGCTCAAAAAATGGAAATTTATCCGGAAATTTTGCAGAATGCGCAACAGTATTTGGTAGATAAAAATTATACGACGGCAAAAATTGAGCGGAAAAGACCACAACGCTCTTTAAAAGAATCTTCTGCTCAGCCAGTTTTTCAAAAAGGGGATCGCATTGGAGTCAGGAGTTAAAAGAGAGCGGCCTTTTCTATAGCTACCAAGATCATGATCATGCACAAATTTCTATAAACAAACAATTTTATACGGTGCTTTTGAAGCGTTTGACACTAGAAATATCTAGGGAACACTTATATCCGGAAAACTACGATTTAGAGCAACTCTTCATTGATTTTCATGAAAGAAAATTCAATAAAGATATTGACCGTGGCTCTAAAAAAGTACAAAAGCAACTACGCAAACAAGCCGAGGATAGGAACAAACATCGTTAATAGATTATACATTTCCTGAAAGATAAAACCGGAAACAAAGAATCATAGTTATTCTATGGTTCTTTATTTCCGGTTTTTTTGTAAAAGGATAGCATAGGAATCGTAGCAACAAAATTTAAACAAGTACAAGTCGAAGGATGTTAAATACGGCAAACAATAGCAATGTACTTCCGGCTCCAATGCCTGTTATAGCGCTTGCTCTGTAGGAAATGTTTTTCATTCGTTGTATCGTAACAATTGTCGTAGCGACAAATAAAAGAGCTAATAGATGCATCGTAGGTTCTTGGAAGATAAAAGCCAAAGGGGAGAAATGGATTCCTACAATAAGACAAATCCATGGCGCAATGTAATTATCTGATTTCTTTTTATATAACAAATAAGCACCAATGCCTCCAACTAAAAATTCGATAATAACGATAATATAATACCATAAGGATAGTCCATATTCTGTTAATACACTGGCTTCTTCTTGATAAGTAAAAATTAGATAAACGCCTAATACGCCGAGTAAGAAAGAAGTAGCGCAAGCAATAATTAAATACTTCTCCCAACTCTTTTTAGGACCTTCCAATGCCCACCCAAACCAAACAAATGCAAAAAAACCATAAATAACAACTGACGTGGCAATATCTCTAAGATAATCCATTGGACATCCTCCTTAGGAAAAAGCTTGCTTAGATAAACTAGGTTTCTACATTTGATGGTGTTTTATAGCTTGCTAACATTTACAGTGTACTTATTTAACTTAAGTATAATTGACGCCTGCAAATAGTACAAGTTTTCTATGCCTATATTTGAAAGCCTTTTTATATGCGTTTGTTCATGGTAAACTATACAAAAGATGATCATTTCGAAAAATTAGACATTTTGTTTACTTAAGCCAATCGGTACGACTTCCAGTAGGTGGTACGAGGAGGTAAGAATATGAAAATCCAACGTATTGATCATGTTGGTATTATTGTCGATGACCTTGCTGATGTTAAAACTTTTTTCATTGAATTTGGGCTTAAGGAGTTGGGGGAAACCGAAGTAAAAGGCGAGTGGGTAGAAAAAATCATAGGACTTAGTAATGTAAAAGAGACCGTGGCGATGTTAGCTACACCAGAAGGAGAAACGATGATAGAGTTGGTAAAGTTTCATTCGCCTGCTGACAAAAATGGAATTCAATACCCTGGATCAAATACTTTAGGAATTCGCCACATTGCATTTGCCGTCGAAGATATTGAAGCTATTGTTGCCGATGTAAAAAAGAAGGGCGCAGTGCTTATTGGTGAAATACAAAACTATAAAAATATGTATAAACTGTGTTACATACGCGGACCAGAAGGTATCATTTTAGAATTGGCGGAAAAGATTGGTTAACTTTTTGTTGTAGACATTTTACAATTTTTATTTTAATAATAAGAAGAGTTTAATCTATAATCATAGCTAAGAAACTTTTCTGAATAGGTCAAAAGGAGGCTTTCTTATGAATCAATCGACAAAAATTGAAAATGTGATTAACTATGTTAAAGCACATGATATAGATTTTACTCATTCAAAATACGTTCTTTATGGAAGGACAGGTGCTACTAATGCTAGTCTATTTTTGTTTGGCGGGTTAGGTGCTCTGTCTATGAAACAATATATTATGGTTTTGGGTGAAAATTACCTAACGTTGATTTTGTTATCGATGAGTGGTGATTTTAAAGAAAGCTTCACAACTATTTCTTATGACGATATATTTGATATTTCTTTTAAAAAGGGCTTAATTACGAATTTATTTATTTTTCACACAGATAATGAAAAAATAAAAATCAGATGTAATAAAAAGGTTATAGGAATGCATTGGCAAAGTACAAATATGGATTCCTGTCTTAATCATCCTGCAATAGCTAAATATGTTTAATAAAAGCTTGATGTTTATAAGTTGGATATAAAAAACACCCACTGCTATAGCAAAAGTGGGTGTTTTTTGAACAATAACTTGTTATAAAGCTATACTTGCCCCAGGACCTATTGGCAATCCAAATAAGAACCAGATAACTAATAGAAGTGACCAAGTAACTAGGAATGCCATAGAATAAGCTAACATGGTAGATACTAAAGTACCAATACCTGCTTTATTATCATAACGTTGAGCAAAAATCAAAATCATCGGGAAATAATTCAACAATGGTGAAATAACATTAGTTGAAGAATCAGCGATCCGATAAGCGATCAATGTCATTTCAGGTGCAATGTCTAAATTGTAAAGCATAGGTGCAAAGATAGGAGCTAAGATCGCCCACTTTGCGGATGCTGAACCAATAAATAGGTTGATAAAACCAGCCACGACAATAAATCCTAAAACTAGCGGTAAACCAGTTAAGTGAATAGATTCTAGTAAGTCAGCTCCCGATACTGCTAAAATCGTCCCCAAATTAGTAAATTCGAAATAGTCGATCAATTGTGCAGCGAAGAAAGCTAAAACGATATAATTTCCCATAGAACTCATAGCCTCTGTCATGCCTTTTACAAAATCAGAAGAATTTTTAATTTTACCCACTGTTAGCCCATAAGCTAAACCAGGTAAAGCGAATAATAAGAAAATTGCCAAAAGCAGACCCGTAGATAAGAAATCGTTGATGGACTCTGCGCCAATTGCTTCGTCGAAACTTCTAAATACTGCTCCTTGTGGGAACATCAAAAAGGCCATAATAACAACATAGATGATTAAAACGATTAAAGAATTACGCAGCCCTTTTCTTTCAATATCGGTCAATGATTCAAAATCTGGACGATAGTCTCCTTTGTATTCGCCTAATCGAGGTTCAACAAATTTATCAGTGATCAAAGCGCCTACGATTGTGAGTACAACCGAAGAAACAATCATAAAGTACCAATTTGCTGTAATCGACATTTCATAATTAATACCTGCTGAATTAAGTGCTGCGTTTGTAATATCAACGAGTAAAGCATCAGTAGGACCAATCAGTAAGTTTGCAGAAAAACCACTAGATACCCCAGCAAAAGCAGCAGCAAGCCCTGCAAGTGGATGGCGTCCAGCACCAGCGAAGATAAGCGCGCCTAATGGAATAATAACAACATAACCTACATCAGAAGCGATGTTTGATATAATACCTGCAAATATAACAGCTGCTGAAAGTAAGAAAGCTGGAACATTTGATAATAAACGTTTTAACGTGGATACAATAAGTCCGGTCCATTCTGCGACGCCTACCCCTAACATAGCGACAAGTACAGTACCTAAAGGTGCGAAACCAGTAAAATTATCAACAGCTGAATTAAATATATGATTTAACCCTCCAGCTGAAAATAATGAAACTGCCTCTACTGTAAGGTTCTCTCCTTCTTCAGCGTCAAAGTATTCGACACTTAAGCCTGTTGCACCTGCGATGCCTGATATTACAATGACAATTGCAGCTAAAATAATGAATAACATAACAGGATCAGGCAATTTATTTCCGACTCTTTCTATCCAACCGAAAAAGCCTTTATTTTGCTGTTTTTCTATATCGTTCACGTGAACTCCCTCCTTGAAAAAAATACACAAAGATTATAAAAACTTTGTGAGTTACCAATGAGTTTACTAGTTGTTCACTGAGAAGACAAACAATTTTCATCAAAAATTAAGTAAGAGAAGGTGTTTAAGAAAATCATTATTTATAAACTTATTTTTCTCAATAAATGTTGTAAATCTGTTATAATATAATAAATATTGCGAAATATATCACAAATGTAGTTTTGCAAATAATAAAATAGAGGAGGAATAGTATGGAAATACAAGATATCATGAAAATTTTAGAAAAAGATATGAAAGTGGCTGTAATTTCAACTGTGGATGAAAACAATCAACCTCATGCACGTCATATTAATATCGGTGTGGCCAATGAAGAAGGCGTCTTTTTTATGACCAGTCCTAAAACCAATTTTTATAAGCAATTACAAAGTAACCCTAAAATAGCTATTACTGGTTTTTTAGAAGAAGATTATTTGATACAAGTGATTCGAATCGAAGGAAAAGTCCGGAAATTGGGAAAAGATAAGTTGCAAGAGGTGTTAAGTGGAAATCCTTATATAGAACAGGTCTATCCCGATGAAGATGAGCGTCAAAATGTGCAAGTCTTCCAACTTTATGAAGGAGAAGGCTTTTATCATAGCTTAACGCAAGGGCACAAGTATACATTTGAAATACATGCTTAAACTTTTAAAAGCTACTAATTAAAAAATAAAAGAGGCTGGGACAAAAGTCTCCTTAATAATAAAATATCCGAACTATAAGAGAGATCGTTTCTGCGGTTACTCGTCGCACGAATTGCGTTGCTCCTGCGATTACTCGTCGCACGAATTGCATTGCTCCTGCGGTCCAGCAGGTCCTCGTCGCAAATCCACGACAATTAGAAAATCTCATCAAATATAGTTCGGTTTTTTTCTTGTCTTTATTTATGTCCCCGCCTCTTTTAGCATTTTTTAAATAATTATACTCGCTCCACTTTTAGCTAATGGAACTGATGAAGAAATCATATATGAAATTGATGATATTAAAGTCTGTGGTGGATTTGTTGATGGTGACCGTGGTGCTGACCATAATGTTCTTATAAGCGAAGATGTGGACTGGGCAGATATCATTGAGTGGAGAACGATTGTTGTTCCTGAAATGGAATCCTATATCAGTGACGAATCGATTGAGAAGTATGAGAGCTTGGGGTATGAGAATTTCCCAACAGATAATAATCATATTATGGGCTTTAACGCATTTCAGTTAAGTGATGGTTTAGCATTCTAACTATTGTATGAAACGTGAATTATGTTATAATAGTATTGAGGTGACTTGCATGATTCAAGCTACATTACTTCAATTGTTTGAAGAACATAACGGCATTTTAACAACGGGGATGGCAAATGAATATGGTATCAATGATTCTACACTTAGGAAAGCTGTTGAACGAAACGATATTCAAAAGTATTGTCGAGGCGTTTATTTTTTAAATGACCTCTACTTTGATGATCTCTTTATGCTTCAATTGAAATATTCAAAAGGTGTCTTTTCTCATGAAACAGCAGTTATGCTGCACTGGTTAAGTACCAATTATCCATTTGTCTATCATGTATCTTTCCCCAGAGGGTATCATTTAATCTCAGCTAAGGAACAAAACATCAAGCCTTATTATGTGTCAGCAAATGATTTGACTAGTGAATATGTTGATGTGGTGGACAGTTGGGATTCCAATCCATTAAGAGTTACTAACTTGGAAAAAACAATCGTTGATATGTTGCGCCATGAAAAAGCAGCTCCTGGCATTATTGAGGAGATGTTAGATGATTATCTGAATAGAGAAGATAAAGATATTAAACGGTTAAAAGATTATGGGGAACGATTCAATATAGAAGACTTAATTAACGAAAGGGTTTTGTCCGTTGTTAAGTAAACAGAAAATGAAGAATCTTATTCGACAAAAAGCAAAAGAAACGGGATTGCCATTTCAACAATTATATGGGCTGTATGCTATGGATCAATTTGTAGCTCAATTGAGTGAAACAGAGTATTCAAAACACTTGACTGTGAAAGGTGGCTTTCTTCTTACAACGTCATATGGTTTGGAGAATCGAGCAACTGGTGATTTAGATTTTACAGTTAAAGGGCTTGACTTAAATGAAGAGAACATAAAAGAAATGGTTAATTCTTTACAAACGCCCGACGGTGAATATAAATTTGATTTTAAAGGGTTGAGGGAAACCAGAGAAGCCTTTGACTACAATGGTTATGAATTAAAGTTAATGTTTAATAATGGTAATGTTAAAATTCCACTTAATGTTGATTTAACTACTGGTGAGGACCTTATTGAAATGGATACCGATGAAAAAGTTCGTTCTGTTTTTACAGATGAAGAATATTCCATTACAGGCTATCCTGTTGAACAAATACTGACAGATAAATTTTATACGTTAATGGCTTATGGTGAAATTGACGATAGTAATTCAAGGATGAAGGATTATTATGATTTATATTTGTTGACAAAAGCAAAACTTGATATTGATTTGGATAAGGTTAATGTTGGTTTGGATAAAACGATGAATCAAAGAGATAATGCTATCGAGGCTGAAGATTATGATAGGATTTTAGAATATTTAAAACAATCGAATAAGCAAAAAGAAATGTGGTCGAATTTTGAAGTTAGTAAACCATATGCTGAAGGGATTAGCTTTGATGAAGTTATGGATCAAATTCAAGAATTTTTAGATGACTTAGTTGAAGTACGTAAACAAAATTATATTGATATTGATTTTGAAATCGATGAGATTTAGAACGGTAAAAAAGAAAGGTTGAGGGAGTCAAACGAGTAGAACCAGACAAAGAAGAAAAGTGGAGCAAAGCTCTTGTCCACAGATTTCAATCTGTGGACAAAAATAGCTAAACGTTGTGTTATGATGAAGTCGACAAAAACAAAACATAAATAACGAAAGACTGGCTGTTTTAGGTGGTCAGTATAATAAGACGAATCAGTTTATTGTGAAAAAATATTGTGTCATTGACAAGCCTGTACTAGTTTAAAACTCATTAAAAAGCCCCAGAATTGAATAGTTCTGGGGCTTTCGTTCGTTCTGTCGGTTTATTTATACAACGTAACTACTAAAGAAATGATTGGATTAAACGAATGTCTTTATGACTTATACACTTCCAAAAACTGATAGTTCATATTTTACATTAAAAACGTATTATTATTTAATTTTTAATCAGAACGTTATGTAAAACACGTATATTTCAAAACAAGGTTATTTTTTGAGGGACAAAAAAGGGGCAGAGAGGGAGCAATTTTATCATTTCTAAGCCTATCTAAGCAAAAACAAAAGAGGGGACAATCGTTGCTGTGACAACAATTACCCCCCCCCTCTTAGAACTTTTAAGAATTATACTCGCTCCACTTTTCCTGACTTCAAAGCACGAGCTGATACCCAAACTTTTTTTTGTTTGCCGTTTTCCAAAATGCGGACTTTTTGTAAGTTAGGTTTAACACTACGTTTAGTAGCGTTCATCGCATGTGAACGATTATTGCCACTTTTTGTTTTACGACCTGTATAATGACATACTTTTGACATGTGTAGTTTCCTCCTTTGCCTTGAACTAGGAGCGCTTGTTTTTTCGCTCATACTAGTTGAATTTAGCACAATTTTGAGCTGTTTGCAAGTAATATTTTCTTCTTACATTGACTTTTGCCCTGTAACATTGTAAATTAGACAAGGTTATGAAATTTTTTATGAAAATAATTGATGAAAAACTTGCAGGAGCTGTTTATCTATTAAATTAATTTCTATAAGAATAACTTTCTACATTATATCAACTAATTTCAGTTTTGATATTATATGAATAAAAAACAGCTTTGGATTTTTATAAACTTACCGCCATTTTACTAATAGCTTGTTAAGATAGGCCATCTTCTTTTATTTAGAGGTGGGCTGTGTTAAAATATTGTAGTATAAAATGGACGGCTTGTCGGCTAAGGAGGCTTATCATGGCTGTAAAAATAAATACATCGATAGGAACCATTGAAATAACAAATGAAGTCATTGCAACAGTTGTCGGTGGTGCGGCAACTGATGTTTTTGGTATCGTGGGTATGGCTAGTAAAAACCAGCTCAAAGATAACATTAATGAAATCTTACGTAAAGAAAACTACGCACGTGGTGTTGTGGTACGACAAGAAGAAAATGGTATCGCCGTTGACGTATACACAATCGTAAGTTATGGCACCAAAATCTCAGAAGTTTCACGTAATGTGCAAGAAAAAGTAAAATATAACCTTGAAACAATGCTTGGCGTTGTTGCTAATTCAGTGAATGTTTTTGTTCAGGGTGTTCGGGTCTTGCCTGATTAAAGGCAGAAAACTAGCTGAATATTCAGCGATTGTAACTTAAGGAGGATTACCAGTGAAAGTAACGGATATTAGCGCAAGCCAATTTCAAGAAATGGTTCAAGCAGGCGCGAATCGTCTTCAAACAAATGCAGAATTTGTTAATTCGTTAAATGTATTTCCAGTACCAGACGGCGATACTGGTACGAATATGAATTTATCAATGACCAGCGGCGCTAAGGCGGTGTCTGATTCAATGTCAGACAACATAGGAGAGCTAGCTGATTGCCTTTCAAAAGGACTTTTAATGGGTGCAAGAGGTAATTCAGGTGTTATTTTATCTCAATTATTCCGTGGTTTTAGTAAGCAAATTGGGGAATTGGATGTTTTATCGGCTAATGATTTAGCACAGGCCTTTAAACATGGTGTCAATACAGCTTATAAAGCGGTAATGAAACCAGTTGAAGGTACGATTTTGACAGTTGCAAGGATTGCAGCTGAATATGGCGAAAAAAAAGCAGCCTCTTCTGATGATTGTGTGGAGGTTATGACCGCTATTGTAAAAGGTGGAAAAAAAGCTTTAGATAAAACACCAGATTTATTGCCGGTTTTAAAAGAAGTTGGTGTTGTTGATAGTGGTGGACAAGGTCTGTTGTTTATTTATGAAGGTTTTTTAAATGCACTAAATGGAGAATATGAGGGAGAAGATCCTTTTGTATCACCAGCTGCTATGGACGAATTAGTGAATGCAGAACATCATCGTAGCGTACAAGGGCAGATGTCAACAGATGAAATTAAATACGGCTATTGTACTGAAATCATGATTGAGATCGGAGAAGGCCCTACGGTAGAAAGCGAATTTGATTATGATAGCTTTCGGAATTATTTAAATGAACTGGGAGATTCTTTGTTAGTTGTCAATGATGATGAAGTAATCAAGGTCCATGTACATACAGAATATCCAGGCGAAGTAATGAACTATGGCCAAAAATTTGGATCATTGATCAAGATAAAAGTTGACAATATGCGTTTGCAGCATGAAACCATTTTAAATAAAGATGAAGAAGACGAAGCTAACGCGCAACAGCAACCACGTTGTGCCTATGCTATTATTACTGTTGCTGCGGGCAATGGCGTGAAAGAACTTTTTGAAAGTTTGGGTGCTAAATATGTGATTTCTGGTGGTCAGACCATGAATCCGAGTACTGAAGATGTCATAAATGCTATTAAAGAGGTCAATGCTGATCAGGTGATCATCTTACCAAATAATAAAAATATTTTTATGGCAGCTAAGCAAGCAGCCGAAGTCGTTGAAATCCCTGTGGAAGTGGTACCTTCTAAGACCATTTCTCAAGGGATGGCAGCTATGTTAGGTTTTAATGAACGTCAGTCTTTAAAAGAAAACAAAGATGCTATGGTACAGATGCTTGATACCGTTGTTTCTGGTTCTATTACTCACGCGATCCGTGATTCGAGTATTGAAGGGATCAATATCAAAAAAGATGACTTTTTAGGTATTGTTGATGGAAAAATTGTCGTCTCAGAAGCGGATATGTTAGCTTCTGCTAAAGAGACTTTGAAACAAATGGTCACAGAAGATACAGAAATCATTACCATCATCATTGGAGAAGATGGTTCACAAAAAGATGCCAAAAAACTAGAAGAAGCTGTCTTAGCAGTTGATAGTGAATTAGAAGTAGAAATTCATGAAGGAAATCAACCTGTCTATCCTTATCTTTTTTCAGCTGAATAATAAGACAGCTCTTAAAAAACGTTAAAAGTTAGATAGAGGCTGGAACATTAGTCATTTCCAGCAATGAATCATAAAAGATGAGTTGTTCCAACAGTTCGCCGATTTTTTAGCGATGAGGGCGACTAAGACTGTCAGAGTAATTCTCTAGTCGTTCGGATTTGATCATTGCTGAAATCTTTTGTTTCAGCCTCTTTTTCGAAAGTTGGTGATAAAATGTTGCAAGAACCAATTACAAAACTTAGTGGGGTAGGAGAAAAACGTGCGCAAGCCTTGGCTGACTTGGGCATTGAGACAATTGAGAATCTGTTGAACTACTATCCGTTTCGTTATGATGATATCAAAGAAAGAAATTTGGCAGAAATCAATGACCAAGAAAAAGTGACGATCAAAGGAGTCGTAGTCTCTCCTCCAGTTGTTAATCGTTTTGGTTATAAAAAATCAAGATTGCAATTTCGTATGATGCAAGATCATGATGTTTTTAGCGTTTCTTTTTTTAACCAGCCTTACTTAAAGGATAAAATCGTCCTTTCTGAAGATATTGCTGTTTTTGGTAAGTGGGATGGTAAACGTAAATCATTAACAGGGATGAAAATACTTGGCGCTAAACAAGAAGGCGATTTTGCGCCTATTTATCATGTTAGTAAAGCGGTACGACAACAAACATTAGTTGATTTGATAAAAAAAGCCTTTGTTCACTTTGGCGATCAAATTGAAGAAAATCTTCCACTATCTTTAATTGAAAAATATCGTCTAATGGAAAAAAAAGAAGCGATGTATGCGATGCATTTTCCCAATACGCCAGAAGAACATCATCAAGCGAAGCGACGTGTAGTGTTTGAGGAATTCTTCTTATTTCAAATGAAAATTCAAGGTCTAAAAAAAGAAGAAAAATCAGAAAAACATGGTATCGTCATTGATTATGATGTAGAACGGGTAAAAGCATTTACGCAAAAATTACCTTTCTCATTAACCAATGCGCAAAAACGCGTAACTAATGAGATTTGTCGGGACTTTTTACAAGCTAAACATATGCAACGCTTATTACAAGGTGATGTAGGAAGCGGAAAGACAGTTGTTGCGGCGATTGCTTTATATGCGGCTGTTACAGCGGGCTTTCAAGGTGCTTTAATGGTGCCCACTGAAATTTTGGCGCAGCAGCATTTAGCGAGTTTGAACCAATTGTTTGATCCTCTGGAAATACATACTGCGCTTTTGACAAGTTCGACAAAAGCAAAAGAAAGACAAGAAATTATTGAAAAACTACAACAAGGAGAAATCGATGTTGTGGTTGGGACACACTCTTTGATTCAAGAAGGGGTAGACTTTTCTAATCTGGGTTTGGTAATTACTGACGAGCAACATCGTTTTGGGGTCAATCAACGCCGCGGCTTAAGAGAAAAAGGCTTTCAGCCGGACGTCTTATTTATGACCGCAACACCTATCCCGCGTACTTTAGCAATTACTGCTTATGGTGAAATGGATGTTTCGGTTATCGATGAAATGCCTGCGGGAAGGCTTCCTGTTAAAACACATTGGATCAAACGTGGGCAATTGGAAGATGCTTTAAAAAATGCGCGCTTAGAATTGGAAAAAGGGCAGCAAATGTATGTAATTTGTCCCTTGATCGAAGAATCTGAAAGCTTGGACGTGCAAAATGCTGTAGAGTTATACGAAGAATTGAAAGATTTCTTTTCTCCTAACTTTGTCGTAGGCTTACTTCACGGGAAAATAAAAGCTGAGGAAAAAGAAGAGATCATGGGAGCATTTAAAGATAATGAAATTCAAGTGCTCGTTTCAACGACAGTGATTGAAGTAGGTGTTGATGTTCCAAATGCGACAACAATGCTTATTATAGACGCGGATCGTTTTGGCTTAGCGCAGTTGCACCAGTTGCGAGGAAGGGTAGGAAGAGGACAGCAAGCTTCTTCTTGTATCTTAGTGGCTAATCCTAAAAATGAATTAGGCAAAGAACGTATGAAAATTATGACTGAAACCAACAATGGTTTTCTTTTAAGTCAAAAAGATTTGGAATTACGTGGTCCTGGAGAAGTATTTGGCTTTAAACAATCCGGCCTGCCTGAGTTTGTCGCAGCTGATATTGTAGCTGACGCTAATATCTTAGAAGTAGCCAAAGATGAAGCACAAAGTTTATGGCATAAAAAAAATTGGCAATTATTACCTGAATATGCAGGCTTGCTTGCTTATTTAAAAGAAAAGGATCCAGAGAACCAGTTTTTTGATTAAAGCTTTATGCTATACTAAAAAAAGATGAATCAGAAAAGGAAAGGTGTGCAAATAAAGTGAAGATCGCAGTAGATGCTATGGGTGGCGATAATGCACCAGAAGCAATTGTTTCTGGTGTAATGTTAGCCAAAAAGGATTTTCCTGAGCTTGAATTTCAGTTATACGGAAAAGAAGCAGAAATTAAAAAATATGTAACAGATGAAAGCAATATTACGGTTATCCACACAGATGAAAAGGTAGATAGTGAGGATGAACCTGTTCGCGCGATTCGTCGCAAAAAACAAGCTTCAATGGTTTTAGCGGCGCAAGCTGTAAAAAAAGGTGAAGCAGATGCTTGTTTTTCTGCAGGTAATACAGGTGCACTTTTGGCTGCTGGTTTATTTATTGTAGGACGTATTAAAGGCATAGAACGTCCTGGTTTAATGTCAACATTACCTGTTATTGGTGAAAATAGAGGATTTGATATGCTGGATTTAGGTGCTAATGCTGAAAATAAAGCGGAACATTTGCTTAAATACGGTATTCTGGGATCTTTTTATGCAGCCAATGTTCGAAAGGTAGAAAATCCTCGAGTAGGACTTTTAAATAATGGAACAGAAGAATCTAAGGGCAGCGAAGTAACTAAAAAAGCTTTTGAGCTTTTGACTAATGAAGCTAGCATTAATTTTGTGGGAAATATTGAGTCTCGCGACATTTTAAATGGCGTTGCTGATGTTGTTGTGACAGATGGGTTTACTGGTAATGCTGTCTTAAAATCAATCGAAGGAACGGCTTTAAATATTACTAAACTGTTGAAACAATCCATTCTTGATGAAGGCGTCAAAGGAAAATTGGGCGCTTTATTATTAAAAAATGCACTTGGTGGTTTAAAAAATGAAATGGATTATTCCAAATACGGGGGCGCCGTTTTATTCGGGGTGAAGTCTCCTGTTATAAAAACACACGGAGCAACAGAACCTGAAGCAGTGGCGGCAACAATTAGACAGATCCATACGATGTTGGAGACAAAGGTCGTTGAAAAGCTAACTGAACAATTTGAAAGAGATGATGCAGCTAATTAATGTAATGAAAATGCAACTTTTGTTACAAAAATGAAAAAAGTATAGACAAACGATATAAAAAATCGTAAAATATTGGGTAGCTATTTCTTGCTATGATAACGGCGTGGAGGTGAGTACAATTGACGCGTGATGAAATATTTAATAAAGTAGCTGAAGTGATCGCCAATCACTTTGAAGTGGCAGCTGATCAAGTAAATGAATCCATGAGTATTAAAGATGACTTAAATGCTGATTCAATCAGTGTGATGGAATTTGTGTTAGAATTAGAAGAAGCATTCGGTACAGAAATTTCCGATGAAGACGCAGAACAAATTCAAACGGTTGGCGCAGCAGTTGATTATATTAATTCAAATTTAAACTAATAAACGATCGATCCTCTAATGAGGGTCGTTTTTTTATTAGGGCTTAATTTCTGATTTTTTATTGAAATAAAAAGCCATAAATTTCCCCAAAGTTTTTTGCTTTCTTATCGCACAATCATTTCATTATTTAGTAAAAATCAGTATAATGTAAGAAGGTCAAAAAAGAAAAGGAATGGAAAAATGGACAAACAGTTTTTAAAAGAATTAAAAGAGAACTTTAGTATTGTGTTCCATGATGTCAATTTGTTAAATCAGGCATTTACCCATTCATCTTATGTGAATGAGCACCGTCAACTACAATTATCAGATAACGAACGTTTAGAATTTTTAGGAGATGCTGTCTTAGAATTATTAGTTTCTAGATTTTTATACTTTCAGTATCAAGACGTACCAGAAGGAACATTAACAAAATTAAGAGCGGCGATTGTAAGAGAAGACAGCTTAGCGTCATTTGCTAAGGAATGTCATTTTGATCGTTATATCGCTCTTGGTAAAGGTGAAGAGCATTCCGGTGGGCGTCAGCGTCTAGCTTTATTATGTGATTTATTTGAAGCTTTTTTAGGCGCTTTGTATATAGATCAAGGCTTAGAAAAAGTTGAGAAATTCTTAGAGATGGTTATTTACCCTAAAGTTGTATCAGGTACTTTTTCACATGAGATGGATTATAAAACACGTCTGCAAGAAGTTTTGCAGCGTTCTGGAGACCGTATTATCGACTATCGTTTAGTTAAAGAAGAAGGCCCTGCTCATGAGCGTCTTTTTTGGATTGAAGTATATTGTGATGACGAATTAGTCGGTAAAGGTCACGGCAAATCGAAAAAAATAGCAGAACAAGATGCGGCAGCTAATGCATTAGCCGATCTTGAACGTAAGTGAGGAACCTAGGTGTATTTAAAAAAAATCGAACTAGCCGGTTTTAAATCATTTGCTGACCGTAC
This sequence comes from Tetragenococcus halophilus, assembly GCF_001712815.1. NCBI lineage: Bacteria > Bacillati > Bacillota > Bacilli > Lactobacillales > Enterococcaceae > Tetragenococcus > Tetragenococcus halophilus. The sequence continues at coordinate 2,117,748 of NZ_CP012047.1, read as the reverse complement.
AGTGATCGACTTTGAAAATAGGCTAACCGGCGTTGTTGGTCCAAACGGCAGTGGAAAAAGCAATATAACTGAAGCTGTACGCTGGGTATTAGGCGAGCAATCTGCCCGCAATTTACGTGGTGGAAAAATGCCTGATGTGATTTTTGCTGGTTCGGATTCACGTAAACCGTTGAATATTAGTGAAGTCACAGTAATATTAGACAATACAGACCATTATTTACCAGTGGATTATAGTGAAGTAAATGTTACTCGCCGCTTACACCGAACGGGTGAAAGTGAGTTCTTTTTGAATAAACAAGCTTGTCGGCTAAAAGATATTCAAGAGTTGTTTATGGATTCCGGGCTTGGAAAAGAGTCTTTTTCCATCATTTCTCAAGGAAAAGTCGAAGCTATTTTTGCGAGCAAACCGCAAGATCGACGAGGGATTTTTGAAGAAGCTGCGGGTGTTTTAAAATATAAACAGCGAAAAAAACAAGCGGAACAAAAGCTTTTTGAAACTGAAGATAACTTAAGCCGTGTGCAAGACATCGTCTATGAACTAGAAGATCAGATGGCGCCTTTAAAAGAACAGAGTAAGATTGCCAAGCAGTATTTATCATTAAAAGAAGAATTCACTCAAATTGATGTCGCTTATACTGTTGCTGAAATGAAGGAAGCAAAGTCTGGTTTTGAACAAGCAGCACAGCAACTAGAAAGTTTAAACGAACAGTTGGCGGCTCTTGCACGGCAAATTCAGGAAAAAGAAAGTAAGTTACAAGAACAGCGTAAAAAACGTAGTCATCTTGATCAATGGTTAGAAGAAAACAATCAGAGTCAAGTTTCTTTGGCTGAAGCGTTAAAACAAGCTGAAGGACAAAAAGAGGTATTACAAGAACGTTCAAAGCATACGCAAAAGAGCGCACAAGAATACCAAGAAAACTTAACGGAAACAAACGAAAAAATTAGCACTTTAGAAAAAGAAAAAGCGAATTTGGTAGAAAAGTTATCGCAAAAAAATGGCTTTGCCCAAACAGTTGAAAAAGAAATAGAACAAGCAAATGCGGAATTACAAAAATACCAAAAATCGACGAAAGAATTAATCGAAGAACTGCGGGCTAAATATGTAGATCAGATGCAAGAACAGGCCAATATTGGTAACGAGCTAAAATATCTTGAACGGCAATATACACAAGAAGTGGCTAAAAACCAAAGTTCTTTGGAAAAACAAGAAAATGCAAACAAAGATTACCAGCAAAAACAAGAAAGTGTTACAGAAGTAAGTAACCAGCTAGAGCAATTGCAAGCTACAATATCTGAAGAAAACAAACAATTTGCTCGTTTACAAGAAAAACAACAATCCTATCAAAAACAATATGAAGATGCACAAAAGAAAATGTATCAATTGATGGATGAAACGCGTCAAATTAAAGCTAGAATTAAATCTTTACAAGATATTCAAGAAAATCATTCTGGCTTTTATCAAGGAGTACGTGTTGTCTTGCAACAACAAAATGAACTTTCGGGTATTGCAGGAGCGGTAGCTGAATTAATTGAGGTACCATCCGATTATACTCAGGCTATTGAAACAGCTTTGGGTGCGCAAGCACAGCATATTGTGGTAGAAAATGAAGTAGCTGCTAGAGAAGGGATCACCTTCTTGAAAAGGCGCCAAGCTGGACGAGCAACTTTTTTGCCGATGACTACAATCAAGCCACGACAAATATCCACTACAGCATTGAACCAAGCACAAAGTGTTAATGGTTTTATCGGCGTTGCTAGCCAATTGGTCCAGTTTTCTGCAGAATTTTCTGCGATTATGCAGAACTTATTAGGGACAACTTTGATCGCTAACGATTTAGAAAGTGCCAATGCTATTGCTCGCGCTGTACAATTTCGTTACCGAGTGGTTTCTTTGAGTGGAGATGTGATGAATGCTGGAGGTTCTATGACAGGTGGCGCGACTAAGCGTGGCAATAAGGGAAACTTATTTAGTCAGGCAAATGAACTCCAGAGTCTAAAAGAACAGGCGCAGCGCAGCGACCAAAGATTACAAACAATTGAAAAACAAGTAGCACAATTTCAAAAACAAGCGACAGATTGTCAAAAAGAACTGGAGAATTTGCGAACAAAAAGTGAATCTTCTCGTTTAGAAGAACAAGAATTACAAAGTCGTAAGAACCATATTTTGGAAGAAATTGAGCGTTTGGATAAAGAGCAGAAAATTTATGAATTTGAAAATCGTGAAGTACAAGACTTTATCAATAGTTATACAGAACAAAAAGAAAGCTTAACAAAACAGCAAGAAAATGTAGGAAAAGAGCTAGAAAAACTACAAAACGAAATGCAAGACTTAAATGAACAAGATGATTTAATAGAAAAAAGACGAGAAAGTCTTAGTCAAGAATTGTCTGAAAAAAAAGCAACACTTGCTGTAAATAAAGAACAAATAAATACACTTAAACAACAGATTCAAACAAATGAGCAATCTTTTTCAGAACAAACACAGCGAAAAGAAACATTGGAAAAGCAATTATCATCTTTAACATCGAACGTTTCAGATCATGAAGTATCCGAAGAATCTTTACAAAAGCAAATTGCATCTTTAACAGAAAAAAAAGATGAACTGCAAGTAAAATTACGTGATAAAAGAGAAAAACGTGACCGTTTGTATCAAGAAATCAATGAACAAGATGAAAGCTTGAGTCAGTTAAACCAAGAACAAAAAGAAAAATTAGCTGAAAAAACAACGGTTGAAGTAGCTAAAAATCGTCAAGAGAATTTACTAGATCATCGTCTTGCTTATTTACAAGAAGAATATCATATCACTTTTGAAAAAGCCGAAGCTGACTATCAAGCGGTAGAAAAAAATGATGAAACAAAAGAACAGATTCAACATTTACGTTATAAGATTGAACAGTTAGGTCCAGTAAATTTAAATGCGATTGAACAATATGAAGAAGTTTCTCAGCGTTATGACTTTTTGCATAAGCAAAGAGAAGATTTACTAGCAGCTAAAAATCAATTGTTTACTACCATGGGTGAAATGGATGAAGAAGTGAAAACTCGTTTTAAGGATATTTTCGAAAAAATTCGACAACAATTTAAAGTAGTTTTCCCTAATATGTTTGGTGGCGGACGTGCTGAATTATTTTTGACAGATCCTAATGATTTATTAAATACAGGAATTGAAATTGAGGCACAACCACCAGGCAAAAAATTACAGAATTTAAGTTTACTTTCTGGAGGAGAACGAGCCTTGACTGCTATTGCGTTACTTTTTTCCATTATTCAAGTACGCCCCGTTCCTTTTTGTATATTGGATGAAGTAGAAGCAGCACTTGATGAAGCGAATATACTACGCTTTGCTAATTACTTACAGACTTTTAATAATAACACGCAATTTATTATTGTAACCCATCGAAAAGGAACAATGGAAGCTTGTAATGTATTATATGGGGTTACAATGGAAGAATCTGGTGTTTCTAAAATTGTCTCGGTTCGGTTAAAAGATGTAGGAGAAAATGGACAAATTGCAGTTGAAGGGAAAGATAGTGTATGATTAAATTGATAGCCATTGATTTAGATGGCACATTGTTAGATGGACAAAAAAAGATTTCTTTAAAAAACAAAGAAGTTTTGCAAGAGGCTAGAGCACAAGGAACTAAAATCGTCATTTGTACTGGTCGCCCACTGGCGGGTATTCGTCCTTATTTAGAGGAATTGGATATGCAAGCTGTTGGGGATTACAGTATTACTTTTAATGGTGGTTTAGTGCAAAAAAATGATACGGGAGAAATTGTTGAAAAAGCAGCGATGAAATTAGAAGATATTATGGATTTGACGCACTTAGCTAGAGAACTAGATCTTCCCTTAGATATATTGTCAGATGATGTGGTGTTGTCTTTGCCAACTTCAGCTCAGCATTTATCAATTTATCCGCAGTTAAATCCGCTGTTAACTTTTCAAGCAGCGTCTGTTGAAGAACTAACAAGCAAACGTTTATATAATAAAGCTGTTGTAGGATATCATCAAGAGTATTTAGATGAGCAAATCGCTAAAATCCCAGCGATTTACAAAGATCGTTATGAAGTGATTAAATCTCGTGGCAATTTGTTGGAATTTATGCCTAAGGGAATTACTAAAGCCTTTGGCATTGCTTCTTTAGCCAAAGATCTTGCTTTTTCTCCTGAAGAAGTAATGGGGATTGGCGATGAAGAAAATGACTTGCCGATGATTGAATACGCAGGATTTGGTGTTGCGATGGCAAATGCTGTAGCACAGGTAAAAGAAAAAGCCAATATCATCACCACTTCTAATGAAGAAGATGGGGTTGCAGAAGTGGTTGCAAAATATGTACTCAATAATTGAGCGCCATTAAAATTTAGGCAAAGGAGTTGAAACATAAATGGGACTTTTTGATAAGATTAAACATGCCTTTGTGAAAGATAAAGAAGAAGAAAAGCAGACAGAAGATACAACACAAGAAACCTTAGAAGACGAAAAAACTGATGAGTCAACTGAAACTGATGCTGCAAAAGGCTCTGAAACAGAAGAAGAGTTTGAAGAAACCACTGAAAGTACGGCGTTTCCTGTTGATGAGCAAGAAGAAACTGAAAAAATAGAAGAAGCGCCAGCTGACACGCAGAAAAAGTATGAAAAAGGACTAAGCAAAACACGTAAAACGTTTAAAGATCGTATGAATGAGTTGTTTGCTAACTTTCGTTCGGTAGACGAAGACTTTTTTGAAGAGGTAGAAAATACTTTAATAGGTGCAGATGTGGGCTTTGATACTTCTATGCGGATTGCCGATGAACTAAGGGAAGAAGTAAAAATCAAGAATGCAAAGAAACCTGCAGCTGTCCAAAATACTATTATTGAAAAATTGGTGGACCTTTACGAAGAAGAAGGAGAGATGGAAGTCAATGAACTTAATGAGCAGCAAAACGACTTGTCCGTTTTCTTATTCGTGGGTGTAAATGGTACAGGAAAAACGACTAGTATTGGAAAACTTGCGCATCAATATAGACAAGAAGGTAAGAAAGTGTTACTAGCGGCGGCGGATACATTTCGTGCTGGGGCTATTGACCAATTGGTACAATGGGGAGAACGTGCTGATGTGGAAGTAGTACGCGGAAATACAGGTAGTGACCCCGCTTCTGTCGTTTTTGATGCCATGACTAGAGCTAAAGAAGAACAAGCTGATGTTTTGCTGATTGATACGGCTGGACGCTTGCAAAATAAAGTTAATTTAATGAATGAATTAGATAAAATTAAACGTATCATCAAACGAGAAGATCCTAGTGCACCGCATGAAGTATTGTTGGTAGTAGATGCTACAACGGGGCAAAATGCTATGAACCAAGCGCAACAATTTAAAGAAACGACTGATGTAACAGGTTTGGTGCTGACAAAATTGGATGGTACAGCTAAAGGTGGCATTGTGCTAGCTATTCGCAATGAACTGCATTTACCCGTAAAATTAGTCGGACTTGGTGAAGGTATTGATGATTTAGAAGTTTTTGATCCTAATGACTTTGTCGTCGGACTTTTCAAAGGACTTTTACAAGAAGAGTAAAAACCTTTATTTTCTTTATAAAAATATAACCAATCAGCTAAGCAAGATGAATGTTTAGCCGGTTGGTTATTTTTGTAAAAAAAGAAACACTCTAGAGAAAAACCTCCTATACAATAATTATCCAGAAGGTTAAAGTCTTTTATTTCTTTACCTGTTCATGCTTAACTGGGCAGCTATTGTCGCAATCTTCACAGTGGCCTCTACCCTTGATTTGTCGATAAATGGCCCAAGCGCTAAAACCGAAGATAATAACTGATAAAATAAATGTTGACATATTATTTCCCTTCTTTCAATGGTGGAAACATTGCTGTGTGAACGAGTTGTTTTTGTTGCGGTTTTCTTACGATAAAATAGATCATTGTAAGTAAGATAATAGTTGCAGCGGCTGTGCCCATAGATATTGCGGCTGTTCCAAAAATAACGGAGCCATATTGATAAGTAATTAAAGCTACAGCATAAGCTAAACCGCACTGATAGATAACCGCCAGTAGCGTCCATTTTGAATTAGCCATTTCTCGATGGATCGCGCCTATTGCCGCAAAACAAGGAGCACATAGGAGATTAAAAACCAAAAATGAATAGGCAGCAATAGCAGTAAAGTCGCCTTGTACAAGTCCCCAAACTTCTCTTCCGCTTTCTGAAACTGAAGCTAAGTTGCCATATAAGATACCAAAAGTACCGATAACATTTTCTTTTGCGATCAAGCCAGTAAGAGTAGCTACGGCACCTCGCCAATGTCCCCAGCCTAAAGGAGCAAATAGTGGTGCGATCAATCGACCGAACGCGGCTAAGATACTTTGATCTTCTGGTACTTGTTGCAAAGTAAAATTGAAACTAGAGGTAAACCAAATAAGAATACTAGAAACTAAAATAATTGTGCCCGCTTTTTTAACAAAAGCAGTTGCGCGATTCCAGGTTTGTTGTAGTACATTTTTTACTTGTGGTAGGTGGTAAGTAGGCAGCTCCATAACAAAAGGCGCAGGATCGCCACCTAGTGCGTGTGTCTTTTTTAAAGCAATGCCGGAAAGTACAATTGCTGCAATTCCGACAAAGTAAGCCGAAGGGGCTACCCAGCTGCTAGTTGGAAAAAAAGCGCCTGCAATCAATGCGATAATTGGTAATTTAGCAGAACAAGGCATAAAAGTTGTTACCATTACTGTCACTCGTCGATCATTTTCATTTTCGATTGTACGGCTAGCCATAACTCCTGGGACTCCGCAACCTGTTGCAATCAACATAGGGATGAATGATTTTCCCGAAAGACCGAACTTACGGAAAAGACGGTCCATGACAAAAGCAATCCGTGACATATATCCGCAGTCTTCTAATATTGCTAAACATAAGAATAAGATAATAATCTGAGGTAAAAAACCTAAGACTGCTCCGACACCAGCAATGATTCCCTCTAAAATTAACCCTTGCATCCAATCAGCAACATTCCAGCTAATAAGGTAAGTTTCAACAAAGTCAGGGACGATTTCACCAAAAAAGTCGTCGGTGACCCAATCTGTACTTATCGTTCCCACGGTTTGAATGGAAAGATAATAAATTCCCCACATGATCATAGCAAAAATAGGTAAAGCTAAAAAACGATTGGTAACGAAACGATCAATTTTATCACTAAGGTTTAGTTTAAAGCCATCTTCCTTGATCATAGCTAAAGAAATCAAGCGTGTGATAAATTCATAACGTTCATTGACTAAAATCGCATCACTTTGATCGTCAAATATCTTTTCGGTAATTTGGATAATATCGTCAATTTCTTTTTTCTGTATAGAACTTAAGTTTAAACTTTCTGTCGCTAATGGATCTTTTTCAAATAATTTGATAGCATACCAACGTACTTGTTTTTCGGAAACAGTATTACCTAAAATATCACTAATTTCATCTAAAGCCGACTCTAGTTTAGGATCGTAGGCAGGATAGGCGACTGTATTTTTCTCGGCTTCTTCTTGAGTTGTTTCAATTAACTTCTCTAAGCCTGTTTTTTTTAGGGCGCTCATTCCTATCACTGGTACCCCTAAACCATAGGCGAGTTTAGACAAATTGATTGTTTGCCCGTTTTTCTTTACTATATCCATCATGTTCATTCCTAGAACAACTGGAAGACCGGTTTCCAAAAGTTGCGTCGTTAAATAAAGATTTCGTTCTAAATTACTACTGTCAATGATATTAATGATCGCATCGGGTTTTTGATTAAGTAAATACTCTTGGGTAATGACTTCTTCTGGTGTATAAGGTGATAAAGAATAGATTCCAGGCAGATCTTGAAGCGCTATCATTTTACTTCTTTTTAATAACCCTGACTTGCGTTCAATTGTCACTCCAGGCCAATTTCCTACATATTGATTGGCTCCTGTTAGATGGTTAAAAGCACTCGTTTTTCCACTATTAGGGTTGCCTGCTAAGGCAAATTGTTTTTCCATTTTTAAATCTCCTTTTCTACCAAAATAAGCGAGGCTTCTTTTTTACGCAAAGTCAGCTCATATCCACGCAATGTTATTTCTACCGGATCACCTAAGGGTGCGAGTTTTCTTACATAAATTTGGACATTTTTTGTTACCCCCATATCCATCAAGCGCCTTCTAACAGCGCCTTCACCATGAATACTAACGACAGTTGCCTGCTCACTAGCATTTAACTGGTCAAGTGGAATCCAAGCACCTCTTTCTTGTACTTCTTCTACAAAAATGTTTTCTAAAATAGAACGATCTAGAGCGATACGACTTTTTTGCAGAAGAATGATACCATTTTGTTGTCCAAGTTGTAACAAAGAAATTTTTTTACCAGGAACAACGCCGATTGTTTGTAGATGTTTTTTTGTGTCGGGAAGTGTTGTGATATCGTGAACTTGATAAACGCTATGATATTCAACATCAATTAATTGTTTCATACGATTCCTTTCTTTATTAGCAATATAGCATTTTTGAATATTGAAAATGATATTCATTATCATTAGCGTACCCCCATTCTTATTTAATGTCAATGTTTATTGATATTAAATTCACAAAACTTCTAATTTTTTATTTTATATAATTAATTTTTTTGTTCGATACAAAATTAAAGCTTCCTATTTTATTGTTTGCTATAATAGCTATAGGATATAAAAAAGAAAGGATTATTTTATGAACGTTAAACCAATTTTAACCAATAAACAATTAAAACCTTACTTATTAAAAGCGCGATACGGTGTCGAAAAAGAAAGTCAGCGCGTAACTAAAGCAGGTGATTTGGTAGCCACAGATTATCCCAAAACGTTAGGTAATCGAAGCTTTCACCCTTATATTCAAACGGATTTTGCTGAGACACAAATGGAATTAGTGACGCCTATTACCGATAGTATAACTGAACTTTTTGATTGGTTAGCGGCTATTCATGATACAGCTTATCGTTCAATGGATTCAGAAGAAATGTTATGGCCAATGAGTATGCCGCCAGCCTTACCAGAAGTTGAAGAAAATATTGTCATTGCTAAACTTGATAACTTTGAAGATGTGCTGTATCGACGTTTTCTTGCCATGTCTTATGGAAGACGTAAACAAATGGTTAGCGGTATCCACTTTAATTTTGAATTCGATGATGAAATGGTACGTAAAATGTTTGAATTACAAGATGAGTATAAAAATTACCATCAGTTCAAATCAGAGGTCTACTTAAAAGTGACACGGAACTATTTACATTACCGTTGGTTTGCCACTTATTTTTTTGCTGCTTCACCATTAAGCGGCCCTCATTACTTTAATGGACATGAACGACCAGAAGAACCGGTACGAAGTATTCGTAATAGTAAATACGGCTATCAAAACCATGATGACGTAAAAGTTACTTATCGTTCGGTTGAAGAATACGTAGCTGATATACAACAAATGGTAGAAGAAGGCAAACTTTCTGAAGAAAAAGAATTTTACGCTCCGGTTCGTTTAAGAGGAGGAAAGAGTGTAGCCGACTTAGCGAATAAACCTGTCCGTTACATCGAATTGCGCAATATTGATTTGGACCCTTACCAACCATATGGGATTAGTAAGGAAGAAGTAGAATTTTTCCATATTTTTATGTTGTTTTTATTATGGACTGATGAAAAAGCAGAGGCTGATGAATGGGTGTTTCAAGGCGATCAATTAAATGAATTAGTTTCATTAGAGTCTCCTTTGTCACAAACAGCTTGTTATGATGAAGCACAAAAACTATTAGCTGAAATTAGAAGTTTTGTTGCACAAACAGGTCTTAATGTTTCTACTGAAATTTTAGATCATTTGGAGGAAATGCTCGAAGATCCAGCTAAAACACTGGCTGGAAGAATTTACTTAGCAAGCAAAGAAACTTCTCAAAAAGAATTAGCTGTACAACAAGGTTTATCTTATTACAGAAAAGCTTGGCAAGCTCCTTATCAACTAGCCGGTTTTACAGATATGGAACTTTCTACGCAAATATTTCTATTTGATGCTATACAAAAGGGTCTGCAAGTTGAAGTTTTAGATAGACAAGATCAGTTCTTAAAATTAACTGCACAAGATCATACTGAATACGTCAAAAACGGGAACATGACTAGTAAAGATACCTACATTACGCCTTTGATGATGGAAAACAAAACTGTCACTAAAAAACTTTTACAACGAGCAGGCTTTAAGGTACCTCAAGGAAAAGAGTTTACGGATAAAAAAGCAGCTTATTCAAGTTATGAAGAATTTCGTGATAAAGGAATTGTTGTAAAACCGAAATCCACCAATTATGGACTGGGAATTACCGTGTTTAAAGACGGTACAAATGAAAAAGACTATATAAAAGCTATAGACACTGCTTTTGCAGAAGATAGTTCGGTGTTAGTAGAAGAGTTTTTAGCTGGCACAGAGTACCGGTTTTTTGTTGTTGGCGATCAGGTGAAAGCTGTATTGTTGCGGGTGCCGGCTAATGTCAGTGGTGATGGGAAACATTCGATCAAAGAACTTGTTGATCGAAAAAATGATGATCCTTTACGCGGTGAAAATCATCGTACTCCTCTCGAAAAAATTCATTTAGGACAAAGTGAACAGTTTGTTTTGCAAGAACAAGGTTATCAAATAGATTCAATTCCTAATAAAGGGGAAACAATCTATCTACGTGATAATTCAAATGTCTCAACCGGCGGGGATTCAATTGATATGACAGATGCCTTTACAGATGATTATAAACAAATCGCAGTTGAGGTAGCTCAAACGCTGGGAGCGGCTATCTGTGGGATCGATATGATTATTACAGATATTAACTTACCTGCTAGTAGCTCAGACGTGTATGGTATTATTGAAGCTAATTTTAACCCGATGATGCATATGCACTGCTATCCCTTTGAGGGAAAAGGTCGTCGATTGACGATGGATATATTGAAGCTTTTATATCCTGACTTTATTCAAAGAAAAGATCGTTAAATAAACAAGAACTTGCTGGTACTTTGTTAATACATACCAGCAAGTTCTTGTTTATTTATCAAATTTTTGGATGTGAATGGTTTGTTTACTACTATCTGCTACTTGTAAACCGGTTAAATTTTCCCACCATTGTTTCATATCCTTTTCGTAAGTAGTAGGGAAGGTATCGGCGATTTCAATCAGTGTACGATTTTGAATTTTAGCCTGTGGATAATACAAAGCTAAATTGTGTTTTAATTCACTTAATAAACTGTAATACTGAAACATCAAAAAATTCATTTCCTCTGAGTCTTCTTCATATAAAACTTTAGGTGCACGATCAAGCATAAAACCGAAACTACGCATCATAAACATGACACCCTCTAAGTGTTTACCTTCAATTGTACTGACATCCTTTAAGATATCGATGTGGGTGTCTAACGCCAAGGTCATCTCTTTTTTCAGCTGCGCATAGGTAGGGACTATCATAAGCGCTTCCTCCTTTAATTATTATGAAAAAGTTTATGCCAAAAACTTTTTTTCTCTGTTTTTTCTTGAGGAGCTTGTGCGTGCTCAGCGGTAAATTTTTCTTGAATATCAATTGTGTCTTCATTGACTGCTTTATCAGAAATGACAAGCAGACCACTGTCCGTATCTTCTTTTAAATCAGTATCAACAACGGTAAATTTTAAGCTAGCTTTCATAACCATTTGGATGTAGCTGCTTTGTAGTGATTCATTGATGTTTCCATTGATCAAAACATTAGCATTAGGGTAATCTGTCAGATGTTTTTCTAAGATTTTTTTATTCTCTGTTTCTTTCATTTGTTGAATAGACATACGAACGTAAACACGTTCACGAAAAGTTCCTAAAAACCTTTTTTGTTCATCAGGATTTACAGAAGGGGTACCGTACATCCCTTTATCTAGATGTTTTTGCACTTCGTCTGTCATCGTAATCCTCCTTGATAAATCGTTAAATCTATTATAACACAGGCAGATTCTTTTTTTAAAATACTTCACAATTTCTTGAAATTGCGTATAATAGGGGATACTTTATAATAAATAAGAGTTTTAGCTAAACTAAGTATTGACGGACGATTAGGGCAGCTAAGACAAGCCTAATAAAACACAATGGGAAAGATGTCATTCGTAAAAGAAGGGTGCTATTTTGGGAAAGTTAGCAGTAATTTCAGATTTACATGCTGATATCAATCATTTAAATGAAGAACTTTATTTTATACGAGACTATTTGGAAAGTTTAAATGTAACCCATCTACATTTTGCTGGAGATGTGGCCAATAAAGTGGATAAAACTTTGGAGGTTGTCTATTTTTTTGATCAAAAAATAGACACGACTTTTCATTGGGGTAATCATGAAATGGCAGATATTGATAAGCAGACAAATTTTGAAGATTTTAATGACCCGCATTTTTTAAATTTTCAAAGTAAGAAACTATCAGATTCAACTGTTCTTTTGGGAGTTAACGGCTGGTATGATTATAGTTTTGTTCCGCGTGCCGAGGAAAAAGAATATCGGCGTAAAAAAAATCTTTATTGGTACGATCGTTTTATTGATCGAATAGGTTCAGATCCACAAATCACTGAATATATCTGTCGTCGGTTAAAAGAAACATTGCAGACTATCCCTGATACTAAAAAGGTCATTTTAAGTACTCACTTTGTGCCAAAAGAAGACTTCATTATACAACATAGCGAAAAATATGAACGTTGGAATCAGTTAAATGCATTTTTAGGTTCCAAGAAATTTGGGGCCGTATTGGATGAATTTACTAATGTTGAACAAGTTGTTTTTGGACATACACATCATCGCTTTACTAAACAAATGTTGCAACAAACGGTGTATCACTGTCGTCCATTTGGCTACTATTATGAGTGGTATTTAACGCGTTCGTTCATTTTAAAAAATCATTTAGCGGATACTTTTAACCCGCTTAAAGCTCGGACATTACTAAAACATTATACTAACGCTTTTGCTGAGTATAAAAAGCGTTATATTCTTAATGAGCTGCAAGAAGGAATGGTTTTACTTGATTATTAAAGAAAAAGCAGGAGGTATTTATGTTTACGCAAGAAAGTTTTAAAGTTTTTGATATTACGGGTTTAGACGAACGGATGGAAGCTATTCGCGAAAAAATTCAACCGATTTTTAAAGAACTAGATGAAAGGATAAAAAAAGAGCTAGAAAAAGAATTGAATGAGACATTATTTATCCATCTTGCGCAACATCGTAGAAGGAGTGTTTATCCCCCAGCGAATACATGGTCAGCCCTTAGCAATAATAAGCGGGGCTACAAAATGACCCCGCATTTCCAACTAGGCATTTGGCCAGAATATGTCTTTATGTATTTATCAATTATTGACCAACCGCCCAAAAAAGAACAAATGGCTGATCTGCTTTTACAAAATAGTTTATTGCTGACACAATTGCCAGTTGATACTGTCATGAATACTGATCATACGAAGGATAATTATGAATATATTGCACAAGCTAATGTTAAACAAGCTTTAGAACGTTTAAAAAACGTTAAAAAAGGTGAGTTTCAAGTAGGTAGAATCATTACTCGAGATAGTGAATTGTGGCAAGAACCGGAACAAGCATTAGAATATATGTTAGCGACTTACCGTTGTCTTGTCCCATGCTATCAACTGTTACAGTTTTAATAAAATACCAGCCCATGTGATTATGGACTGGTATTTTATTAAGTACTGAAAAATTTTTGGGGTAAGCGATGAATCAATAAAACGCTAAACCATCCCGAGCAGATAGACTTGATGATTTCAGGAAATAAAAAGCCTAAAAAGCCAGTAGCAAAAGCAGCCGACCAGGCCATATCGGCAATAAACTTCAGCCAAACTGTACCAAAACAAAGGGCCACAAGAAAGCCTATAAGGTTGGCGATAATTGTCCAAAAAAAGTTATACTTTCTATACTTCATTATGGTACCAATAATGAGCGAAGTAAAAATAAAGCCAATTAAATAGCCTCCTGTTGGTCCAAATAAGGCCGCTACACCACTGGCGCCACCGGCAAAAACAGGTAGACCAATCAATCCTAATAAAAAGTAGATTAAAACTGACCAAGTACCGACTCTTCTTCCTAATAAGGTAACGGATAAACCAATAATAAACGTTTGTAAACTCCAGGGGACGACGCCAACAGGGATAATAATCTGAGAAAAAATAGCAATAATACCGGCAAATGTAGCAGCCATTAGCTGCTGATGCAAAGTTAATTTCATTCGTTCACCTTTTTCGTAAACCTATTTTTTTATTGTTAGTTAACATAAAATATAGCATATTGTTAACCTTTTGTAAATAAAGTGTTTACGAAATTACAGTTGAAAGAAGAGACATCTTATTATGTTGCATATTGTAACCAATATATGCTGTTATGCCCCCTTTTTTGCTCTTTTTTTCGATAAAGCTCGATTGATTTTTCCCACTCTCAGCGAGTTTGAGATACAAGAAATAGCCCAGACACTAACATAAATAATAATAAATATTAACCAAAATTCAATATCATGCATGATATCATCAGCCCATTCGTTGTAAAACATGATTCCGATAGCAAGAGATAGCGTACATATAAAGTGTATTATAAGTGCCGATAAAAAATTTAATTTTTCAATATCAAATAAGATAGCACTGATCCCGATAAGGGCACTCATGAATAAAGTAGCTAAAATACTCTCTCTAGTAGGTGTTATGCCTTGTCTATAGAGTAATATCATTAAGTAAAAAAATGAACCATAACCAATGCCAATACAGGCATATTGAAGTATTTTTTTCAAAGGAAAACCTCCTATTTAATCCCTAGATGTTGCATTAATGATTTGACATATTTTCGACTAACATCTGTCTTCATGTTTTGAGACAATGTAGCAGTCATATTACCCGAAAAGCTATCAGACAAAGAAAGCAGATGGTCCAGATTGATGTAGGCGTGTTTTGAGATTTGGATAAAGTTAATGTTATCTACTCGTTTAGCAAAATGAACCAAGGTTTCTGAAGTGGCAAAGATTCCATCAACAGTGTAAATCAAAAGGGTTGATTGCTGAATATCAGCTAAAATAATAGCTTCAGCTTTAAGCATAATAAGCTGATCGTTTGTTTTTACAGGCAGAATTTTAGCTGAAGATAGCTGGTTTTGATACTGTTCGATATAGGCTATGAGATCTTGTATATCAATGTTTTTACTATCAGCACGAACGATAACTTCAGGTTCTGCCACAGAAAATTGTGGGTCCATTTCAAAACGACATCTAACCAAATCTAAGCCTTCTTTCTTTAAAAATTATTCTCGAAATAATGTATGGTATTTTTTGTATTTTTTAAGCCATTGAGGCAATAAAGCGACTAACAGAGCTATACACATCATAAGTATAACTAAAATGTAAGTTTGTTGAAAGGTTAATAATTCAGTAATTTTTAAACGTACGCCCATAGCCTCTTCAAAAGTTTCACCTACAGTAGGGTTATTTTTGAAAACTTCCGATAATGTAGGAGCTAATAGTATTTGTCGATATAAAGAAGCAATGTAACTTCCTGGAGTTAATTTCATCAAAGCTTGCGCAAAATGAGGTAATGCACCAATAGGAACATACGTCCCTACTAAAAAACCTGCAGCCGTTCCTACGATGGAACTAAATTTTGCGAGGGTATCTACTGTTTTTATTTGTTGTATAATCGCAAGATTCAAGGTAGCTGATAATAGCGCACTAAAAAGCATTAAAAGGAAAACATTTATCAATTGTAACAAATGAATCACTGTATGATTTACATAGTAGAAATAAGTGAACATTACAATGAATAAGATAGCCTGCATAATCATACCAATTAAAGTAGCACTAAGTAAGTAGCTCAATTGTAGACGCCTAGCCCCTATATCAGTTAATGAAAGATCATAAAAAACCTTTGTTTCTCGATCTTTAACAACTTGAGTTAAACTTGTGAGTGTTGTGGTGATTGCTGTTACTGTTAGCGTACCACTAATCAACCAAGTATCCAATAACTGATTGCTTTGCGATAGTTGGGGCCAATCCGGTGTCATTGTTTCTTTTAAAAAGATCAGGTAAAGGATAAAAGAAATAAGCGCACCTAATACAGAAAAAAACACACCCGATTTATTACGGAAATATAAAAGCAAATTACGTTTTATCAAAGCCTTCATTTAACGCACCTCGTTTCCGGTTAAATTCATAAAAGCGTCTTCTATAGTTCCTAATCGAAATTCAAAACTTTGAATATATGTCTGATATTTTGTCAGTAAATGGATTGCTTGTTGTGAACTTTCGGGTGAAAATGTAATTTTATTGGTTTCTTTACAAAAAGTAGAAACTTCTAATTCATCAAATGCTTGTAGGTCCTTTTGTGATTTTAGTTGAACAGATAATAAATTATTTGCGAACCGTTGTTTTATATTTTGGGCAGAACCTTGGGTAATTAATGTTCCGTGGTCGATGATAAAAATTTTGTCTGCCTCATCAACTTCATTTAAATAATGTGTGGTTAAGACGATCGTTAAATTTTGTTTAGTTTGTAAGTCTTTTAGTAAAGCCCAAATATTTGCGCGTGTTTGGATATCTAGTCCAGTTTGTGGGCTCGTCTAAAAATAGGATCTCCGGTTCGTTTAATAATGCCCGGGCGATATCTACTCTACGTTTTTGTCCGCCAGATAAATTACCGTAAGTTTGCTTAGAAAAGCTAACTAAACCTAATTGGTCGATCAATTCTTTTACTCTTGTTTTGGCAATATTGTGATATTGTTCAGCACGAATTTGTAGATTTTCTTTTACAGTTAACATATCGTCTAAAACACTGGTTTGAAAAACTGCACCAATTTTAAGCTGATTTTGATAAGAAATTTTTCCGCTTGTAGGTTGTATCAAGCCAATTAATAGCTGCATTGTTGTTGATTTACCAGCGCCATTTGGTCCCAGAAGAGCTGTCAGACTTCCTTTCTCGATGCTTAGATTTAAATGGTTGATGGCTGTTTGAGCCTTGTATTTTTTAGTGAGTTTATCAGTGGTTAGAATCATATTTATCCCGCCTTTCAAATAAAACTTAGCAGAATAAATATTATTTGTCCGTTGTTTATAGATAAGTGGTTGTTTTTACTTGCCAAGCAGTAAAATACTGAGGACAAAATTAGGGAAAATATTGATGTTGGAAAAAAATAAATGCAAGTGACTAAAGAAGCATAAAAAAAGACCAAAACTCTAATAAGAGTTTCGGCCTTAAAGTTAAAATCTTATAGCAATTGGTTGTAGTATTCAACAACTAGTGCTTCGTCAACATCAGGGGTCAATTCTTCGCGTTCTGGTAAGCGAGTCAATGAACCTTCTAATTTTTCATCATCGAAGCTAACAAAAGCAGGTGTACCTACAACAGATTCAACAGCTTCTGTGATTGCAGACATTTCTTTTGATTTTTCGCGTACGCCGATGACTTGTCCCACTGCTACATGGTAAGAAGGGATGTCCACGCGTTTACCATCAACTGTAATATGTCCATGGTTAACTAACTGACGTGATTGACGACGTGTAGTCGCTAAACCTAAACGATAAACGACATTATCCAAACGTTGTTCAAGTAAGATCATGAAGTTAACACCATGTTTACCTTCTTTAATTTTACTTGCTTTAGTAAATAATGTACGGAATTGACGTTCAGTGAGTCCATACATACGACGTAGTTTTTGTTTTTCTCTTAATTGCAAGCCGTATTCAGAGCGGGCACCACGACTAGTAGGGCCGTGTTGACCTGGTGCGTATGGGCGACGAGCCAATTCTTTTCCAGTGCCTGATAGGGAAATACCTAAGCGACGGGAAACTTTCCAAGATGGTCCTGTATAACGAGACATTAAAAAATTCCTCCAATAATTGTTTTTGGAGTAAAATAATCCGATGAAATATTCATAATTCGTGTAGTGCGCTCTTCAATCTTCACCTTTGCAGCCGCGGCTACGCAATTGAACCTAAATTAGGCGACGAACTGGTGACGAATTATTATATCTCTGCTGCATTATTTTACACGAAAGGTATTATACCTTGTCATTGCGCATGCTGTCAAGAAACTTTAGCCAAACGATCTTAAGGCTTTTATCTTATTTCTATACTGGATTAGTTAAGGAGCTTATTATTTGCTGGGAAAAGGCAGTCAATTTTCCGCTCAATCATAGGTGTTTTTTTATTTCTTAGCTGGAAATTTGTAAGCGATAAAAATAGAAATATAACGATATTAGAGTAAAACTGGGTAGAAACTTCTATAAGTAGGACGTTATTTTTCACGAAATCGCTTTACAAACCCATTTTGGCTCATTAGAATAAAAAGGATGGTTAACATTAATTAAATATTAAAGGTGGGAAAGTAATGAATCCGGTATCGGCATTATTTGAAAAAATAGATTCATCAATCATAAAAAAAGTGGATTTAATTGAAAGTAGTTATATCCGTTATGCGCTTCGCGCGATATTAGCATGTTTATTTCTAACGCTAGGAACCGCTGTTGCATTTGGTACAGCAATGCAGGCTGAGGAAGTTGCAGCAGGTTCGGGTAAGTTTATCTATGCGTTTATGTTTAGTTGGTCTTTAGTGATGATTTTATATATGAATGCAGAATTAGGGACTTCTAATATGCTTTATATGACAGTGGGGGTATATCGTAAAAAAATCAATTTAAAGATAGCCACTAAAATTTTATTTACTTGTATCTTATTTAATTTGATTGGCGGTATTTTATTTGGCTATTTAATTTCATTGACAGGAACTTTTCAAGACTTATCTGCGGATAATTATATGTTTACTTCACTTATAGCTAAGTTAGAAAAATCGACGGTACAAATCTTAGTAGAAGGAATTTTTGCTAATATTGTGGTAAATACAGCAGTTTTAGTTAGTTTAAGAATGAAAGATGATGCTGGCAAAGTTTTAGCTATTATTTTTATTATTTTTATCTTTGCCTTTTTAGGATATGAGCACGTTATTGCTAACTTTCCAGCATTTTCATTGGGATATTTTGCTTCAAACGGCGCTATGGGCGCAATGACTGTAACAAACCTTGTTCATAATATCGTCTTTGCTTTGCTGGGTAATTATATTGGCGGAGGTATAGTTATCGGCTTAGTTTACGCATGGTTAAACAATACAAAATCTGATTATGTGGATTAAATTGGGCAATAAAAATTAAGAACGTAAATATCAGGGTCATTGAAATTCATTGGAATTTGTGATTAAGTATTAAATGAATATAAATTTTAGCGAAAGAGAGCTTGACCTACAAGATGAGACGGAAATTATTTGCTTTTGATATTGATGGTACCTTATTGAATTCTGATAAACTTCCTTTGGCTAGTACTATTGAAGCTTTGCAGAAACTTAGAAAAGCAGGACACTTTGTGACATTAGCGACGGGTCGTACACGTTTTCTAGCACAAGAGTTAATTTATCAATTAGAATTTGATAATTATATTCTTTGTAACGGTTCAGCCGCTTTTTTAAAACACCATCAAGTTTATAAACGTTTACTACCCAAGATGGAAATGCAACGCTTTGTAAACGAAGCCAATGACTTAGGGGTTGATACGGTTTTTGTAGGAATTGACGCTTATAAGCGGAATACTACTTTTAATTTGGCGAACATAGAAGATGCGATGCATTCAGTAGGATCTAGCGCACCTGATTTAGATCCTAATTTTCCACAAAAAGAAGATATTTATCAAGGACTAGCGTTTTACGATACATCATTGGAACATTATTTTGATGAAAAATATCCTAATTTGTCTTTTGTACGTTGGCATGAAAATGGCGTAGATGTAATACCAAAAGGCGGTTCTAAAGCGGCAACGATTCTTGAAATCGCCCAACGATTAGGTATTGAACAAAAAGACATTGTTTCTTTTGGCGATGGTATGAATGATCGCGAGATGTTGCAAGCTTCGGGTTGTGGTGTTGCGATGGGAAATGCTTCTGATGAAGTGGCTTTATACGCTGATCGTATCACAGATGACAATGACCATGATGGTATTTGGCAAGCTTTAGACAAACTGGGCTTTTTAAATAATACAGTTAGAAAAAGAGCATAAATTAATTTTAGCCTTGTAAAACGGGAGTAAATTCCCATTTTACAAGGCTTTTTTATACTTAACAAATGCAGGAAGATATTTAGAAAAAGGGCTTTGCAACTACTTTTCTTTAATCTCGCTATAGTATTTCGTATTTGAGATAATCATGATGGTTCTGTTGCAAAGTTTTAAATAAAGAATAAAATCCCTTACGGTATCTATGATTTAAGCTGGGATTCCCAATAATACCTTGATTTCAGTACAGACCGAAAACCCGAAGAGAGTACCTTCTTTTCGGGTTTTCTTATATAATCCTCGAATGGCTTCCATGCCTTTAATCGTGGTAGAGGCAGTGCGTAAACTTCGATAGAATTTATTGCGTCTCTTTACTGGACGATGGTCTTGTTCAATCAAATTATTCAGGTATTTAATGGTACGATGTTCTGTCCCTTGATAAAAGCCGTATTCTTTTAGTTTCTTAAAGGCACTTGTAATAGAGGGGGCTTTATCTGTGACTACAACCTTCGGTTCATCAAACTGCTTCACTAACCGCTTAAGAAAAGCATAGGCTGCTTGTGTGTCCCGTTTTTTACGTAACCAAATATCCAAGGTTAAACCATCTGCATCGATGGCTCGATACAAATAATGCCATTTTCCTTTAATTTTGATGTACGTTTCATCCATTTTCCATGAATAAAAGGATTTTTTATTTTTCTTTTTCCAAATTTGATAGAGTAGTTTGCCATATTCTTGCACCCAACGATAAATCGTCGTATGAGAAACGTTACTGCCACGATCATATAAGATTTCTTGAACTTCACGATAGCTAAGGTTATAACGAAGATAGTAGCCCACGGCTACAATAATCACATCCTGCTGAAATTGCTTTCCTTTAAAATGATTCACCGTCATTCCTCCTGCTATCTTTTTCTATTATTCTACCTTATTTGATAGTAGATTTAAAACTTTGCAACAGAACCATCATGATGATACCTAGGATAATAATACTGAAAATTTGTGATTCACCAGTCAGCATCGAATAGGCTATTAATAGTAGGATACCAACAAATATCCCGACTTGAGTGAGAGAAAATGTTTTATAAAGCGCTGTTGTCATAATATGACGTTCTCCTTCATCAGACGCCAGTAATAATTTGTCGGTATAATTTTTATCTGATGGTTGAGGCAGATTTCGTTCTGGATAAAGTTTATTTATCAGTTTTGTTGTTCGCGTAAGAAATATGATTGATACAATATAGACAATAAAAGAAAATAAGAGTACTGATAAATTAAAATAGGTGATTAGGGGTATCGCAAGGCTGACTAGCGACAATACAAACCCTATCACACCGTATATTTGAATTTCGTTGTGCTTGTTGTAGCGGTATTTATCATAGGAATCTTCATCCATATATTTTACATAATCTTTGGCCACTGTTAATAAGCGACGATACTGAAAGATTCCTAAAACAATCAAAAAAGCAGCAACTATTGTTGTTGTAATACTGACGCCTAAGTAGAAACGGTCAGTAGAAACATCTCCTCCGATGCTTCGCGCCGTGCTTGAAATGAGTAAACCAACGGCTGCTCCAATAATTAAATATAGAAACATTTTTAAAGTTTTTCTCATCTTATAATTCCTCCTCTTCAAAGATAAAGATATTTTCAATGGGTTCATTAAAAATTTTCGCCATGCGTTTAGCGATTAATAGCGAGGGAATATACTCTTCCCGTTCAATTAAGCTGATGGTTTGTCTGCTAACCTTAGCTCTTTTAGCGAGCTCTGTTTGATTGAGTCTTTGGCGTGCACGCAGCTCTCTGAGTCTAGTCTTCATACTGAGCACCTCCAACTTCAATGTAACACATATAAGTCATAATGACAAATAAATTTGTCAAAAAGAAATTTTTTTTAGTCAAAATAATACATAGAAAATGCTATGATTTTATTTGTTTATCAGATGAAATCTGAGATTTTTTTGTAAAATGCTGACAATGGTGTGTTTAACCAAGCTTTTTCAAAATTTATTTTACAAATAAGACAAAACCTTTTTTTTAAAACATAAAACGATTATAATAGGAAAAAGAAGAAAAAAGAGAAGAGGAAATTCTGTGCGAATTTTGTTTATAGGTGATGTGGTGGGTTCTTTAGGAAGAAAAACAATCACCGAATATTTGCCGAAGTTAAAAAAAGAATACGCTCCGCAGGTAACGATCGCTAATGGAGAAAATGCAGCTGGCGGTAAAGGAATTACTGAAAAGATTTATAAAAAATTTCTACAAGAAGGTATTGATGTTATCACCTTGGGGAATCATGCTTGGGATAATCGAGATATTTTTGAATTTATTTCTGAAGCAAAACGTATGATTAGACCTGCAAATTTTCCGGAACAAGCGCCAGGTAAGGGAATTGTTTTTGTTAAAGTTAATGATATCGAATTAGCAGTAATCAATCTACAAGGTCGTTCATTTATGACAGATATTGACGACCCATTTAAAAAAGCAGATGAACTTGTGAAGATAGCTGCTAAACGAACAAAATATATATTTGTTGACTTTCACGCGGAAACAACGAGTGAAAAACAAGCAATGGCTTGGTTTCTAGATGGTCGTGTTTCTGCTGTAGTTGGTACACATACACATGTCCAAACCAACGATGCACGTGTTTTGCCAAGAGGGACCGCTTATTTGACCGATGTGGGGATGACCGGACCTTATGATGCAATTTTAGGGATGAAAAAAGACCCTATTATCGAAAAGTTTATTACAGCTTTGCCTAAGCGATTTGAAGTGGTAGAACAAGGACGAAATATTTTATCCGCGTGTCTTGTTGAAATTGACCCAAGAAGTTGTACTGCTAAAAGTATTGAGCCTATCGTAATAAATGAAGACCGGCCATTTTTAGCGTAAACAGGAATAATAGAGGTGTAAGTTTTGAACCCTTTAAATAAAGAACCAGAAATCCAAGTAGCCCTTGAACAATTAGTTGATTTACTAGCTGAACATGACAGCATCCAAGAATTTCAAAAGGTTCAACAACGGGCTTTGCAAAATGAAAAACTACAAACTTTGGAGGAGCAAATAAAACAAGTACAAAAAGCGGCAGTGCAATTTGCTCATTATGATAAACCGGAAGCAAAAAAACAAGCGAATGCAGAAATTGACCGGTTGAAAAAAGAATACGAAGATCAGCCGCTAGTTATCAGTTATCGGCAGAAGCTTTTAGATGCAAATGAAATTTTGCATTATATTACCGACAACTTTGAAAAACGAGTAAATGATGCAATCGAGGAGGAAGACTTAAATGCCTCAAAAGACTAAAAACACACCAATGATGGAACAATATTTAAGCATCAAGGAGCAATACCGTGATGCCTTTTTATTTTATCGTTTGGGCGATTTCTATGAACTATTCTTTGACGATGCTTTAAAAGTAGCACAGTTACTGGAACTGACGTTGACCAGTCGAAATAAAAACGCTGAAGATCCTATTCCAATGTGCGGTGTACCTTATCATGCAGCGACAAATTATATTGATATCCTCGTAGAACAGGGATATAAAGTGGCGATTTGTGAGCAAGTTGAAGATCCTAAAACGACCAAAGGTATGGTGAAAAGAGAAGTCATTCAATTAGTAACTCCTGGAACTTTGATGGAAGGAAAGGGCGTGAGTGCAAAAGAAAATAACTTTTTAACGGCCCTTGCTTTTGACAATCAGCAATATGGCTTAAGTTATGTTGATTTAACGACTGGGGAATTATGCAGTACTACACTAGAAGATGAAGATAGTGTTTTGAATGAGGCCTCAGCCTTGCAGACAAAAGAGATCGTCTTAACCGATGACAAAATCCCGGATTCTTTGAAAGAAACTTTAAAAAACCGTTTGGGTGTGGTGTTTTCTACCCAAGAAGACGATCAGACAAATGCCGAACTTGAGTTTTTAACAGATGGGCTTTCTGCTGAGTTAGAAAAAAAAGTGACAAGTAAGTTATTACGTTATCTTTTGTTAACACAAAAACGCAGCTTAGATCATATACAAAAGGCACAAAGTTATGAAGTAGATCATTATTTAAAGATGGATCATTATTCTAAAGCGAATTTAGAGCTCAGTCAGTCTATCCGTACAGGAAAAAAACATGGCACACTTTTGTGGCTTTTAGATGAAACTAAAACTGCAATGGGCGGCCGTTTGCTAAAACAATGGTTAGATCGTCCGTTGATTCAAAAAAGTGCGATTTTAAAACGACAGGATCAATTAGCAAGTTTATTACAAGCTTTTTTTGAGCGAGAAGATTTAAAACAAGCGCTGACGAAAGTTTATGATCTTGAACGTTTGGCTGGGCGAGTGGCTTTTGGCAATGTGAATGGTCGAGATTTATTACAATTAAAAACTTCATTAGAACAAGTGCCGGCGATTCGTAGCATTTTAGAAGGAATCGACCAAGGAGAATGGGTAGAAACGTTAAAAGGCATGGAACCGATGGAGGATTTAGTACAACTGATAGAACAGGCGATCAATGAAGAAGCTCCGATTGCAGTTACTGAAGGCAATGTAATAAAAGATGGCTTTAATGAACAATTAGATAAGTATCGAGAAGCTATGCGTAATGGGAAACAATGGATCGCCGAACTTGAAACAAAAGAGCGAAATAAAACGGGAATAAAGAACTTAAAAGTTGGCTATAATCGAGTTTTTGGTTATTATATTGAAATTACTAGAGCCAATCTAGCGAATCTTGAAGAAGGAAGGTATGAACGTAAGCAAACATTAGCCAATGCGGAACGTTTTATTACCCCGGAACTAAAGGAATTAGAAAAACAGATTTTAGAAGCTGAAGAAAAATCTGTTGATTTAGAATACGAATTGTTTTTGGATGTAAGGAAAAAGGTTAAACAAGCAATTGACCGCCTGCAGTATTTAGCAAAAATGATCAGCACGACAGATGTATTGCAAAGTTTTGCTGTAATCAGCGAGCGTTATCAATATGTTCGACCAGAATTAAGCGATGATAAAACATTAGATATTGTAGAAGGACGTCATCCAGTAGTAGAAAAAGTATTGGGTGCCCAAGAATATATTCCCAACTCTATTCAAATGGATCAAGAAACATTGATATTGTTGATTACCGGACCTAATATGTCAGGGAAAAGTACTTACATGAGACAATTAGCTTTGACAGTGATTTTAGCTCAGATGGGTTGCTTTGTACCGGCACAGTCTGCTGTTATGCCGATTTTTGATCGTATTTTTACACGAATTGGGGCAAGCGATGATTTAATTGCAGGTCAAAGTACCTTTATGGTTGAAATGATGGAAGCTAACCAAGCTTTATCGCATGCGACAGCTAATAGTCTAGTCCTATTTGATGAATTAGGACGGGGGACAGCTACTTATGACGGTATGGCGTTAGCTCAAGCAATTATTGAATACATTCACCAACATGTGGGGGCTAAAACTTTATTTTCTACCCATTACCATGAACTAACTGTCTTGCAAGATGAATTAACTCAGTTGAAAAATATACATGTGGGTGCAGTTGAAAAAGACGGAGATTTAGTATTTTTGCATAAAATGATGGATGGACCGGCAGATAAAAGTTACGGAATCCATGTGGCAAAAATTGCTGGATTACCTGAAGAACTGTTAGATAGAGCAGATATTATTTTACAAGCTTTAGAAAAAGGGAAAACCTTGCAAAATCAGAATATTCCTAAAGAAGCTGAAGTTGTAGAAGAAAATATTGAGCAAAGTCAGCAGTTATCTTTATTTAATGAAGATAGCAAAACAGAGTCTAATGTTATCAAAGAATTACAATCCTTAGATGTTATGGATATGACACCGCTAGATGCATTAAATAAATTATATGAACTAAAGCAATCGGCCCAAGAATAGAAAGAAGGGAAAGTAATGAGTGATAAAATCCTGGAATTATCCGAAAGACTCACCAATCAAATTGCTGCCGGAGAAGTTGTTGAGCGTCCAGCCTCAGTCGTCAAAGAGTTAATTGAAAATGCTATCGACGCAAATAGCACACAAATCAATATTTTATTAGAAGAGGCAGGGTTAAAAAAAATCCAAGTCATAGATAATGGAACAGGTATCAGCCCGGAAGATGCCGAGAGTGCTTTTAAACGTCATGCAACAAGTAAAATACATAGCCGTGACGACTTGTTTCGTATTCGTACGTTGGGTTTTCGTGGAGAAGCTTTACCTAGTATTGCTTCTGTATCAGAAATTACTTTTGAAACAGCGACTGAAAATGCCAGTCAAGGGACCTATCTTTATTTAAAAGGTGGAAAAATTGAAGAAAATCAACCTTCCGTATTACGACAAGGTACGAAGATTATTGTAGAGAATCTTTTTTATAATACGCCTGCTCGGTTGAAATACGTTAAAACACTGCAGACAGAGTTAGCTCATATAGGAGATATCGTTAATCGTTTAGCTTTAAGTCATCCCAATGTCGCCTTTCATTTAGTACATGAGGGAAATCAAATGCTTTCGACTTCTGGAAACGGCGACTTAAAACAGACTATGGCAGGGATTTATGGTGTTCAGACTGCTAAGAAAATGAGAGAAATTCAAGCGGAAGATTTAGACTTTAAAATTCATGGTTACGTCACTTTGCCTGAAGTAACGCGAGCAACCCGTAATTATTTGTCCACAATTGTCAACGGACGTTATATTAAAAATTTTGCTTTAAATAAAGCGATTGTTAACGGCTATGGTTCTAAGTTAATGGTGGGTAGATTTCCGATTGCGGTCATTGAAATTGAGATGGATCCACTACTTGTCGATGTTAACGTTCATCCAACTAAGCAAGAAGTACGCTTGTCAAAAGAACAGGAATTAACAACTTTGTTGTCTAAAACAATTAACGAACGTTTAAGAGAAGAAAATCTTATCCCTAATGCAGCGGAAAATTTAGATTTTAATAAAAAGGTTAGCGAACAAGAAAAAGCACAACAATTATCCATGGATTTTGAAGAATCTACAAAGAATGAAAAAAAAGGATTAGCTTATGATAAGCAGACAGGCGATTTCTACGTAAATGAAACGGTTAATAAGCCTGTGGAAAACTTTGTGGATAAAGTTGGGGATGAAAGTGGAAAAGTTGAGGGCTTTTATGGAAATACATCGGAGGAAGCTGACATATCAACATTTTCCAGTCAAGAAAATGAACTTGATAGTGAAAATAGCTCTCTAGAAACTGTGGAAAAAGAACAAGCGTATCTGAAAAAAAACGCTCAGGAATCGATAGCGGATCATCCAGAATTTGATGTACATCAGAAAGAGAATCGTCGATTGATGGAAAAAATAATGACAGAGAAACCAACTGAAGAACGTTTTCCGCAATTGGACTATTTTGGACAGATGCATGGGACTTATTTATTTGCACAAAATACAGAAGGCTTATATATTATTGATCAACATGCGGCGCAAGAACGTATCAAGTATGAATACTTTCGCCGTCAGATTGGAGAAGTTTCCACAGACCTCCAAGAATTGTTGGTCCCCATTGTTCTTGATTACCCTAATGATGATGCTCTTCGTTTAAAAGAACAAGCTGATTTGTTAGAAGGCGTAGGGATTTATTTGGAGGAATTTGGTGCGAATAGTTTTATTGTTCGTTCTCATCCTACTTGGTATCCACAAGGGCAAGAGGAAGAAACAATCCGTGAAATGATCGATATGCTTTTGACGACAGGAGAAGTCAGTGTAAAGAAATTTCGAGAAAAATCTGCGATTATGATGAGTTGTAAACGATCGATTAAAGCAAATCATTATTTGAACGATTCGCAAGCACGGGCTTTATTAACTGATTTAGCGGCATGCGAAAATCCGTTCAATTGTCCCCATGGAAGACCTGTATTGATTCATTTTGATAATTACGATATGGAAAGAATGTTCAAACGTATTCAAGATCCACATTAATCTATAACTGTAAAAAATAGCTTATTTTATTAGGTAAGCTATTTTTTATCTTTTTAATAATAAAAAATAGAAATTTATAATTGACTTTCGTAAAAAAACGTAGTAAAGTATTCAACGTTGTCGAAAACAACACATTTGTTTTAGCTGAACTTTCGCTCAGGATATTTTTTATAAATGACTAAAATGTTGTTGACATGTAAAATATCGCTTGTTATAATAACGGAGTTGCAAATAAAACATAGTTGAAATTTTGTTATTGAAAGAATAAAGAAAATGTTTGACGATGTGTTGCTTAGATGATATAATAAATGAGCTAATGAAGCAACAAGCAGTAGACCTTTGAAAACTGAACAAAGCAAGCAAACGAACCAATGTGTCGGGCGCTTCTTTAAAAGAAGAAGCAACCAAGCAATAACGCGAACAACACGCGAGCAAAAAGTTGAAGAGCTAAGTACGATCAACGGTGTTGATCGATCAAATTCAAGATGAGAGTTTGATCCTGGCTCAGGACGAACGCTGGCGGCGTGCCTAATACATGCAAGTCGAACGCTGCTTAAGAAGAAGCTTCGGTTTTTTCTTAAGCGGAGTGGCGGACGGGTGAGTAACACGTGGGGAACCTATCCATCAGCGGGGGATAACACTTGGAAACAGGTGCTAATACCGCATATGGCTTTTTTTCACCTGAAAGAAAGCTCAAAGGCGCTTTACAGCGTCACTGATGGCTGGTCCCGCGGTGCATTAGCCAGTTGGTGAGGTAACGGCTCACCAAAGCAACGATGCATAGCCGACCTGAGAGGGTGATCGGCCACACTGGGACTGAGACACGGCCCAGACTCCTACGGGAGGCAGCAGTAGGGAATCTTCGGCAATGGACGCAAGTCTGACCGAGCAACGCCGCGTGAGTGAAGAAGGTTTTCGGATCGTAAAGCTCTGTTGTCAGCAAAGAACAGGAGAAAGAGGAAATGCTTTTTCCATGACGGTAGCTGACCAGAAAGCCACGGCTAACTACGTGCCAGCAGCCGCGGTAATACGTAGGTGGCAAGCGTTGTCCGGATTTATTGGGCGTAAAGCGAGCGCAGGCGGTGATTTAAGTCTGATGTGAAAGCCCCCAGCTCAACTGGGGAGGGTCATTGGAAACTGGATCACTTGAGTGCAGAAGAGGAGAGTGGAATTCCATGTGTAGCGGTGAAATGCGTAGATATATGGAGGAACACCAGTGGCGAAGGCGGCTCTCTGGTCTGTAACTGACGCTGAGGCTCGAAAGCGTGGGTAGCAAACAGGATTAGATACCCTGGTAGTCCACGCCGTAAACGATGAGTGCTAAGTGTTGGAGGGTTTCCGCCCTTCAGTGCTGCAGTTAACGCATTAAGCACTCCGCCTGGGGAGTACGACCGCAAGGTTGAAACTCAAAGGAATTGACGGGGGCCCGCACAAGCGGTGGAGCATGTGGTTTAATTCGAAGCAACGCGAAGAACCTTACCAGGTCTTGACATCCTTTGACCGCCCTAGAGATAGGGTTTCCCCTTCGGGGGCAAAGTGACAGGTGGTGCATGGTTGTCGTCAGCTCGTGTCGTGAGATGTTGGGTTAAGTCCCGTAACGAGCGCAACCCTTATTGTTAGTTGCCAGCATTGAGTTGGGCACTCTAGCAAGACTGCCGGTGACAAACCGGAGGAAGGCGGGGATGACGTCAAATCATCATGCCCCTTATGACCTGGGCTACACACGTGCTACAATGGGAAGTACAACGAGCAAGCCAAGCCGCAAGGCCTAGCGAATCTCTGAAAGCTTCTCTCAGTTCGGATTGCAGGCTGCAACTCGCCTGCATGAAGCCGGAATCGCTAGTAATCGCGGATCAGCATGCCGCGGTGAATCCGTTCCCGGGCCTTGTACACACCGCCCGTCACACCACGAGAGTTTGTAACACCCAAAGTCGGTGCGGCAACCCTTAGGGGAGCCAGCCGCCTAAGGTGGGACGAATGATTGGGGTGAAGTCGTAACAAGGTAGCCGTATCGGAAGGTGCGGCTGGATCACCTCCTTTCTAAGGAAAAATACGGAAGGTCGACACATCGTTTGCGCTTTGTTCAGTTTTGAGAGGTTTACTCTCAAAATTTGGTTCTTTGAAAACTGGATAGAAAAACAACAATCAACACCAACCGAGAATCCGCGTTGAACACGTTTTTTAACGAAGTTTACGCACATGTTCGAAGGGCTTTGATCGCTCAAAGCAAGAACCTTCGAGAAACCCTTGACCGCAAGGTCAAGTCAGGTTAAGTAAGAAAGGGCGCACGGCGGATGCCTTGGCACTAGGAGCCGATGAAGGACGGGACCAACACCGATATGCTCTGGGGAGCTGTAAGTAAGCTTGGATCCAGAGATTTCCGAATGGGGAAACCTCGCATTTTTAATAGAATGCGGCTTGATCTGTGAATACATAGCAGGCAAGCGGAAGACGCAGTGAACTGAAACATCTTAGTAGCTGCAGGAAGAAAAAGAAAAATCGATTCCCTGAGTAGCGGCGAGCGAAACGGGAACAGCCCAAACCAGAATGCTTGCATTCTGGGGTTGTAGGACGTTTATACACGGACAGGACGGTTAGCCGAAGGCTTTGGGATAAGCCGCCGAAGCGGGTAAGAGCCCCGTAGGCGAAAACTGTCAGGTTCGTAAACGGATCCTGAGTACGACGGGACACGCGAAATGCCGTCGGAAACCGGGAGGACCATCTCCCAAGGCTAAATACTCCCTAGTGACCGATAGTGAACCAGTACCGTGAGGGAAAGGTGAAAAGCACCCCGGAAGGGGAGTGAAAGAGATCCTGAAACCGTGTGCTTACAAGGAGTTAGAGCCCGTTTATGGGTGATAGCGTGCCTTTTGCAGAATGAACCGGCGAGTTGCGCTGGCTGGCGAGGTTAAGTCTGAAAAGACGGAGCCGCAGCGAAAGCGAGTCTGAAATGGGCGTTGAGTCAGACGGCGCAGACCCGAAACCAGGTGATCTACCCATGTCCAGGTTGAAGGTGCGGTAAAACGCACTGGAGGACCGAACCCACGTACGTTGAAAAGTGCGGGGATGAGATGTGGGTAGCGGAGAAATTCCAAACGAACTTGGAGATAGCTGGTTCTCTCCGAAATAGCTTTAGGGCTAGCGTCAAGGAAGCAATGATGGAGGTAGAGCACTGTTTGGACGAGGGGCCCGTCTTGGGTTACCGAATCCAGATAAACTCCGAATGCCATTGATTGCCCCTTGGCAGTCAGACGGTGAGTGATAAGATCCATCGTCGAAAGGGAAACAGCCCAGACCACCAGCTAAGGCCCCTAAATGTATGTTAAGTGGAAAAGGAGGTGGGGTTGCTTAGACAACTAGGATGTTGGCTTAGAAGCAGCCATCATTGAAAGAGTGCGTAATAGCTCACTAGTCGAGTGACCCTGCGCCGAAAATGTACCGGGGCTAAACATACTGCCGAAGCTGTGGAAAACACCATAGGTGTTTTGGTAGGAGAGCGTTCTAAGGGCGGTGAAGGTCGACTGAAAAGACGGCTGGAGCGCTTAGAAGTGAGAATGCCGGTATGAGTAGCGAAAGACAGGTGAGAATCCTGTCCACCGTAAGACGAAGGTTTCCTGGGGAAGGCTCGTCCGCCCAGGGTTAGTCGGGACCTAAGCTGAGGCCGAAAGGCGTAAGCGATGGCCAACAGGTTGATATTCCTGTACCTGTTATCTTCATTTGAGTGATGGAGGGACGCAGGAGGCAAAAGAAAGCAGACGAATGGAAAGGTCTGTCCAAGCAGTGAGTCGGAGAAAGAGTCAAAGGCTTTTTCTTGTCAACGATCAGCTGTGACGGGGAGGGAAATTCAAGTACCGAAGTTCTGGCGTCACACTGCCAAGAAAAACTTCTAGCAAGAAGGTAATGGCCCGTACCGCAAACCGACACAGGTCGTCGAGGAGAGTATCCTCAGGTGAGCGAGCGAACTCTCGTTAAGGAACTCGGCAAAATGACCCCGTAACTTCGGGAGAAGGGGTGCTGCTCTAACGAGCAGCCGCAGTGAATAGGCCCAAGCGACTGTTTATCAAAAACACAGGTCTCTGCAAAATCGAAAGATGACGTATAGGGGCTGACGCCTGCCCGGTGCTGGAAGGTTAAGAGGAGTGCTTAGCGTAAGCGAAGGTACGAATTGAAGCCCCAGTAAACGGCGGCCGTAACTATAACGGTCCTAAGGTAGCGAAATTCCTTGTCGGGTAAGTTCCGACCCGCACGAAAGGCGCAACGATTTGGGCACTGTCTCAACGAGAGACTCGGTGAAATTTTAGTACCTGTGAAAATGCAGGTTACCCGCGACAGGACGGAAAGACCCCATGGAGCTTTACTGTAATTTGATATTGGGTGTCTGTGACGCATGTACAGCATAGGTAGGAGCCGTAGAATTCGGAACGCGAGTTTCGAAGGAGGCATCCGTGGGATACTACCCTTGCGTTATGGCCACTCTAACCCGCGCCACTGATCGTGGCGGGAGACAGTGTCAGATGGGCAGTTTGACTGGGGCGGTCGCCTCCTAAAAAGTAACGGAGGCGCCCCAAGGTTCCCTCAGAATGGTTGGAAATCATTCAAAGAGTGTAAAGGCAGAAGGGAGCTTGACTGTGAGAGCAACAACTCGAGCAGGGACGAAAGTCGGGCTTAGTGATCCGGTGGTTCCGCATGGAAGGGCCATCGCTCAACGGATAAAAGCTACCCTGGGGATAACAGGCTTATCTCCCCCAAGAGTCCACATCGACGGGGAGGTTTGGCACCTCGATGTCGGCTCGTCGCATCCTGGGGCTGTAGTCGGTCCCAAGGGTTGGGCTGTTCGCCCATTAAAGCGGCACGCGAGCTGGGTTCAGAACGTCGTGAGACAGTTCGGTCCCTATCCGTCGCGGGCGTAGGAAATTTGCGAGGCGCTGTCCTTAGTACGAGAGGACCGGGATGGACCTACCGCTGGTGGACCAGTTGTCGTGCCAACGGCATCGCTGGGTAGCTAAGTAGGGCAGGAATAAACGCTGAAAGCATCTAAGCGTGAAGTCCCCCTCAAGATGAGATTTCCCCTTTCTAAAAGAAAGTAAGATCCCTGAGAGAAGATCAGGTAGATAGGTTCGAAGTGGAAGACCCGTGAGGGTTGGAGCGGACGAATACTAATCGATCGAGGACTTAACCACAAAGGTTTGGATTTTCGGTGAAGCGAGAAGTTGTTTTTCATCCAGTTTTGAGGGAACCAAAAGGTTCACTCAACGTCAAGTTGTGTGGTGATGATGGCAAGAAGGAGACACCTGTTCCCATGCCGAACACAGTCGTTAAGCTTCTTAGCGCCAATTGTAGTGAGGGGCTTCCCCTTGTGAGAGTAGGACATCGCCACGCGAGATAAAGGTAAAGGATTCCAATCGCTGGAATCCTTTTTTTGTATTAAAAAAGCGTAATATTAGACAAATTGATTTAAACAAGAGAAAATGTATTTAAAGAGGGTGAGTAAATGTTTAAACAAACAAAAAATAATTTAAAAGGACAACTTTCTTCTACTGCCTATGCAGTGACACAAGAGAATGCGACAGAACGTCCTTTTTCAGGAGAATATGATGATTTTTATGAAAAAGGAATTTATGTTGACGTAGTAAGTGGAGAACCACTTTTTGCTTCAGCAAAAAAATATGATGCAGGGTGTGGCTGGCCATCCTTTTCTCAACCAATACCTGGCTCAAGCATACAGGAAAAGGCAGACTTTACTTTAGCCCAACCACGCACCGAAGTAAGAAGTGAACAAGCTGATTCACATTTGGGTCATGTTTTTAATGATGGTCCCAAAGAAGATGGTGGCTTGCGTTATTGTATTAATTCAGCTGCTTTATCATTTATTCCTCTAGCTGAAATGAAAGATAAGGGTTACAAAGATTACGTCCAATATGTTGAATAAAAATATTATTTATGATCGCTCCAATTTGGAGCGATTTTTTTATTAAGTCTTTAGACCGGGTTGAGCTCGCGTAGCGTGCGAAACAAAAAACCACCCGCTATGCGGGTGGAAAGGAAAAAGTTATACTAAAAAAATCTCTTCACTAGCGTTACAATGTAGTTGTTCAGGCTACATGATAATGAAAGGAAGAGATTCAGTTGGCTAACAAAGCAAATAGTTTAGCCCATACAAAATGGTTATGCAAATACCATATTGTATTCACCCCCAAGTATAGAAGAAAAATTGTTTATAATCAATACAGAGCAAGTCTACAAGAGATTATCAAAAGATTGTGCAGTTATAAAGGTGTAGAAATCCTAGAAGGACATATGATGCCCGATCATGTTCACTTGCTCGTAAGTATACCACCGAAGATAAGTATTTCTAGCTTTATGGGGTATTTAAAAGGAAAAAGCGCCATGATGATGTTTGATAAACATGCCAATTTGAAGTACAAATTTGGGAATCGTCATTTTTGGGCAGAAGGTTATTATGTGAGCACAGTGGGTCTTAATGAGGCAACCATCAAGAAATATATTCAAGAGCAAGAAAAACATGATATGGCCTTAGATAAACTAAGTGTTCGAGAATATGCAGACCCTTTTAAGGGTTAGAGAGTGATAAAAACACCTCTTGAGAGGTAGCAAAAGCGACAAAACCAGTGTGGCTTGAACAAAGTGAAAGCCAGCGCCTTGAGACGCTGGCTAGTATTGGGGGCTTATAGCCCCAGAGCAAACCACCCTTTTGAAGGGTGGTTATGATTGTGTGCCAGGCATGGCATTTATCTAGCTAGTGAAAGTCTAGTCACGGGTAGTTACCGCCAAGTGTAGCGAGCCACAAGCCGAAATCAGTGATGATGGGGTGAAGGAAGTGGTGGCGCAAATCTCTTGAGCCTACGTACAGGAACTTGATGAGGCTAAATGGGGGAAAAGGCTGCAATACAAGCCGAAGTCCAAAAGGTAAACGTAAAACCAAGACAGTAAATCAAGAGGTTGTGGAGAGAAAGATAAATGTCTTACCCTGGGAGATCTTACGGACGTTTGTGAACGGTCGAAAAAGGTTTGTCGTAAGAAGTCAGCTGAGGCCATAGTAGCTACTGCCTCATGTAGTGAAGGGCTGAATGTTTGTATAGTGTGAATCGCTAGAAGAAAATATCCAAGCAGTCTGGAAATGAGGATACCCTAGAACGGTAGAACGTAACTATCGATGGGAAAAGTAGTGAGGGCGATCTTGGATCCATCTACGTCTAGAGGAGGAACAGCGCATGAGATTCATTGAAAAGATCACGAGTCATCAAAATATGAGACAAGCCATCGAGCAGGTCAGAAAGAATAAAGGCGCTCCGGGTGTTGATAAAATGACAGTCAACGAACTTGACCATTACTTCTATCAACATGGACGAGACCTTGTTCAGGAGATTCGATCGATGACCTATCGACCTAAGGCAGTCAAGCGAGTCTATATCCCTAAAGCCGATGGAAAACAAAGACCTTTAGGGATTCCAAGCGTGGTAGACCGTGTGGTACAACAAGCAACCGCGCAACAACTGAGTCACATTTTCGATGTTCACTTCAGTGAAAGCAGTTATGGTTTTCGTCCCCATCGAAGTGCACATCAAGCGATTGGAAAAGCACTCGATTACTTGAATGAAGGTTATGAGTGGGTGATCGATATGGACATTGAGAAATATTTTGATACGGTTCATCATGATAAATTAATCTCGACCCTTAGAGAAAGGGTCAAAGATAGAGAAACTTTACATTTAATACGTGTTTTCTTAAAAGCAGGGATTATGGAGAATGGTTTAACGAGCCCAAACGAAAAAGGAGTCCCGCAGGGCGGCCCTCTAAGCCCCCTTTTAGCGAATATTTATCTGAATAAATTGGATAAAGAGTTAGAAGCAAGGGGGCTACGTTTTGTTCGTTATGCGGACGACGCGGATATCTTTGTCAAAAGTGAGCGGGCAGCCAATCGTGTAATGAAATCTATTACGAATTGGATTGAAAGAAAGCTTTCCTTACGAGTGAACGTCACAAAAACCAAGGTTGTACGACCGATACAGAGTCAATTTTTAGGGTTTACCTTTTGGAAGAACCAAAAGGGGTGGCAGTGTAAACCGAGCAAAGTCAGTAAAACAAAGCTCTATGACAAAACCAAAGCCATCCTTAAAAGAAAACAGGCGGTGTCGCGACCTTTAGCGGTGACATTCACGAAACTAAACCAAACGATAAGAGGCTGGATCAATTACTACCGTATCGGGCGTATGAAAACCTATCTAGCAAAGTTTGGACAATGGCTACGACATAAAGTCCGAGTGATCATCATAAAGCAATGGAAACTGCCACAACGAATCTATACGAATCTACAACAATTAAACCGATTATTCAAATGCCATTTTACCAAAGAGAATATTTATAAGGTGGCAAATTCGAGGTTAGGTTGGTATAGGAAATGTGGTATGGACGTCGTCAATTTTATCCTAAGTCCGAAAGTTTTAGCCATAAAGAAAAAGGATCGACCTGGATTGGTCAATCCTTTAAATTACTATCTTAATCAAGCGTGAAAACAATACAAATGGAGCGCCGTATACGAGAACCGTACGTACGGTGCGACGGGAGGGGCGGAAATTTATTTCCCCTCTACCCTATTTATATGGTTTTGTGTTATAATAAGGGAACATACGTGCAGAAAGGAAAAACTATGTACGAATATATTATCGGTAAATTAACAGAGATCCACCCAGCGTATATTGTTCTAGAAAATAATGGTGTTGGTTATCAAATTGCTGCAGGAAATCCTTATCAATATAGTAGTCAAGTGAATCAACAAGTGAAAATTTTTGTACATCAAGTCATTCGTGAAGATGCACATACATTGTATGGTTTTAATACTCTTGAAGAAAAAAATCTATTTTTACGATTGATCAGTGTTTCTGGAATTGGACCTAAAAGTGGTCTAGCGATTATGGCAAATGAAGATCATGAAGGTTTGATTACAGCAATAGAATCTTCTAATATTAATTTTTTAACGAAGTTTCCTGGTGTGGGGAAAAAAACCGCACAACAATTAATTTTGGATTTGCAAGGAAAGCTTGGCGAAGCACCAGCAACAAAGCAAAATACAGGCCAATCCTTCCTAGAAAATCCCGCTTTAGAGGAGGCTATGGAAGCTTTACAAGCGTTAGGTTATACTGAAAAGGAAGTTAAAAAGAGTTATAAGTCGTTAAAAGAAGAAGAGGCAATGACGACAGATGAATATTTGAGAAAAGCCTTGAAGATAATGATGAAAAAGTAATTAGTGTTTATTTGAATGAAAGGAGGGTCTTGTATGGCAGAACGGATGGGATCACCAAACGCAAGTCAGGAAGAAGAACTTTATGAAAAGTCATTACGTCCCCAGTTATTAGCACAATATATTGGGCAAGATAAGGTAAAAGAAGAGCTAAAGATCTATATTCAAGCGGCTAAAAATAGAGAAGAAGCGCTTGATCATGTCCTGTTATATGGCCCACCTGGTTTAGGAAAAACCACAATGGCAATGGTGATCGCCAATGAAATGCAAGTACATATACGTACAACAAGTGGCCCCTCTATTGAAAAACCAGGAGATTTAATTGCTACATTGAATGAGTTAGAACCTGGTGATGTATTATTTATAGATGAAATCCACCGACTACCAAGAGTTGCTGAGGAAATGCTATACTCTGCCATGGAAGATTTCTATGTGGATATCATGGTGGGTCAAGGCACAACAAGTCATCCGGTGCATTTTCCTTTACCACCTTTTACTCTAATTGGTGCTACAACTAGAGCGGGTATGCTCTCAGCTCCTTTAAGAGATCGCTTTGGAATTATTTCTCATATGGAGTATTATGAGGAAAAAGACTTAAAGGAAATTGTTTTACGTTCGTCCTCTGTTTTTCAAACAGAAATTGTTCATGAAGGGGCTATAGAAATTGCCCGTCGCTCTCGTGGTACCCCTCGCGTTGCGAATCGTTTATTAAAAAGAATTCGTGATTTTGCGCAAGTGCAAGCTGATGGTGTGATTGATCAAAAAATAGCGGATAAAGCTTTATCCTTGTTACAGGTGGACAATGAAGGACTTGATTATATTGACCAAAAGTTAATCAAAACGATGATTGAATTATATGAAGGTGGGCCGGTTGGTTTAAATACATTATCAGTAAACATTGGAGAAGAACGGGAAACCGTAGAAGATATGTATGAACCTTTTTTAATTCAAAAAGGATTTTTAAAACGTACGCCACGAGGAAGAGTTGCTACTGCTCGTTCTTATGAACATTTCCAATATCCTTATCAAGATAAATTTGTATAAGAGATAAAATAAGGGAGAAATTTATGCAAAAAGTTTTATTTGTCTGTTTAGGAAATATTTGTCGCTCGCCTATGGCAGAGGGATTAATGAAACAATATAGCAAAGAAAGAGGACACATACTACCCATTGATTCAGCTGGGACTAGTAGTTGGGAACAGGGGAATTTACCGCATCCCGGAACGCAAGCGATTTTAAAACGTGAAGGTATCGATTTTTCTTCAATGCGTTCACGTCCGATAACGGATGAAGATTATTATGTATTTGATTGGATTATTGGAATGGATCACCAGAATGTAGCTGATTTAATTGCTCGGGCACCACAAGGAACAGCGGATAAGGTTCATTTATATATGGAAGTTGTTAACGGAAAACAAAAGCAAGAAATCCCAGACCCATGGTACTCGGGTCAATTTGAAAAGACGTATCAAATGTTAATGGAAGGTATGAAGCCATGGTTAAATCGGTTTAAAGAAGGGTCTTAAGGACAAGAAAGGAAGATAGGGTATGGAAAAAAAGCCTAAAGTTTTAAATAAACTGGGAAAAATTATCCAACTATATTCTGCCACATTATTAGATACTTTTTTAAGTGATGACCATGATAAACGTGTGGAAAAAGAAAAACTAGCTTATATCCAGTTAAAATTACAGGAAGCTAAGGGACAAAATAGTTTATTAGTACTCCAATTAAAAACGGAAAAAGTTGATAAATTTGAAGTACTGGTCGGATGGGTCGTTGGCAAAACGATAAATAAAGACCAAATTGCAATAAGGTTAAGAAATAATTCGCAATTAACTCGTATGATCTCATTGAACAGGATTGATAAAATCAGTATTTTAACGCCAACAGGAGAAAACGTGAAATTTGCAAGATAAATGGATGATTATCTAATTTATATTTTTTAATAATATTTTATCATAAAATCTTCACATCTATCCTTTACACTATAATCATAGTTGCAGATAAACTTAAACAACTTTTTCACTTTTCATTTAACTCCGATCCCGTTGGTTAATAGCCAACGGGGATTTTTTTATAAAAATACCCCACCAAAAAGTTGATGGGGAAAATAGATCATTTGTTAAGTCAAGCATGCTGGTTTTTATTGATTGCATACCAGATTAGACTGATAATAAAACCAATGAATGCTGGTAAAACCCAACCCATGCCGATTGCAAATAGTGGAAAATATTGTTCGCCTAACTGGATAAGTGTTTGAGCAAATTCTGTTTGACTTACAACAGCTGGTGCAGCATTTAAACCATCAATAATGGAAGCCACTAAGGTAAATAAGGTAGTGATTTGATATACACGAGGGTCGTTATTAAATAGTCGGCCGATAATGGCTAGGATAATCAATGTCATTGCTAGAGGATATAAAAACATCAAGATAGGTGTAGCTAGTTCTATGATTTTTGTTAAACCAACGTTAGCAAATAAACAAGCCATCGCACTAACTAGTATAGTAAAAAACATGTATTTTCCTTTAGGGAATAGTTCTGAAAAGGTTTCGGAAAATGAGGTAATCAAACCGATTCCTGTTTTTAAACAAGCGACAATAACGATCAACGCTAAGATAATGCTACCGTAAGTCCCTAAGTAATGTTGCGAAAGTTGTGCTAAAGCAATACCACCGTTCTCACTAACAGAAAATCCTCCCAGACTCATCGTTCCCATGTAAGACAAAAGACTATAAATAATTCCCATTAATATGATACTAATCGTCCCGGATTTTATCGTATCTACTGCAACTGTCGAGGGATCTTTGATACCCCGGTTTTTTATTGCTTCTATAATTAAAATCCCGAAAGCTAATGAAGCTAATGCGTCTAAGGTATTATAACCTTCGATAAAACCACCTGAAAAGGCACCACTCTGGTAACTAGCTTGTACTGGAGCGCTAGTAACGTCTCCTAGGGGATTGGCAAATGCTAATAGTAGTAAAATTGCAAGTAAGACTAAAAAGACTGGGTTTAAAAACTTGCCAACATAATCTAAGATTTTTGAAGGTTTTCTGGAAAACCACCAAGCCGTTATAAAAAACAAAATACTAAAAACTGCTAATACTAGACTTTGCTGGTCATTGGGGATATGAGGCGCAATCCCAATTTCATAAGAAGTCGTAGCTAAACGCGGTAGCGCAAAGAAAGGACCAATGACCAAATAAAGCAAAATAGTAAAGATATAAGCATAAGGTTTGTTAACCCTTGAGGATAATTCAAACACACCGCTACTTTGCGAAAGGCCCATTGCAATAACTCCTAAAAAAGGTAACCCAACACCTGTAACTAACAGACCTAAGTTAGCAGCAGTGACATTTGCGCCTGCTTCCTGACCCAAATGAACGGGGAAAATCAAATTCCCTGCGCCAAAAAACAAGCCGAAAAGCATGGAACCAATGGTTAAGTAATCTCTAAATAATAGCTTTTTTTCCACATAAACCAACTTCTTTCACGTTTTATAACTAACAACTTAACAAAATCAACAAGAAATAGCAATTAGAAATGAAGACATTTTTTTTATTTTCTAAATTATTTGTTTACAAAAAAGAATTGAAACATTAGTATCTTCCACAATATTGCAGACTATTGTTCCAATTCTTTTTTTGTTATTTATGAACGAATTCGTTTTAAAAATTCTTGTGTTCGTGCTTCTTTTGGATGATCAAATAACTCTGTCGGTTCTCCTTCTTCGGCGATAAGGCCTTGATCCATAAAAATCACTCGATCGGAAACATCTCTAGCAAAACTCATTTCGTGCGTAACTATGACCATTGTCAGACCAGTCTCTGCTAGGTCCTGAATGGTTTTTAATACTTCACCGATCATTTCCGGGTCAAGAGCCGATGTTGGTTCATCGAAAAGCAAGACATCTGGGTTCATACAAAGAGCGCGAGCAATGGCTACTCTTTGCATTTGCCCGCCAGATAATTGAGCTGGTTTAGCAGAAACAAATTGGTCCATCCCTACATTTTTTAAATGTTTTAACGCAATTTCTTTTGCTTCTTCGGGCTTTCTCTTTAAGACCGTTGTTTGTCCGGTCGTACAATTTTCTAATACGTCCATATTGGCAAATAAATTAAATGATTGAAAGACCATGCCTAAATGTGTACGATATTCAGGCAGTTTATAACCTTTTTGTAGGACGTTTTCTCCTTTATAAAGGATTTGTCCGTCTGTCGGTTTTTCCAATAAATTAATGCAACGTAATAAGGTAGATTTTCCAGAACCGGAAGAGCCAATAATAGTTAAAACTTGTCCTTTATTTACCGTCGTTGAAATGTCTTTTAATACTTCATTTTCGCCAAAATTCTTTTTTAAATGTTTAAGTTCAATAATTGCTGACATGTGTGACCTCCTATTCGTGTCCTGTGGTGCTTTCTTCTACTTTTGTATAGGAATTGGGACTATCCATTTTCTTTTCCATAAGACGTAATAACCCGGTAGCTGCCAGAGTCATAACCAAATAAATTGCACCTACGATGGTAAAAGTTTGGAAAAAGAGTAAATTTGTTCCAGCGGCAGCTGAACCTTGGAAGAAAAGATCCCCTACACTAATAACACTTAGTACTGCTGTATCTTTGATATTAATGACAGATTCATTGCCGATTGCTGGTAAAATGTTTCGAATTGCTTGTGGTAAAATGACTTTACGCATGGTTTGTCCATGGGTCATGCCAATTGCTTGAGCGGCCTCAAATTGTCCATCATCGACTGCAAAAATCCCACCACGTACAATTTCAGACATATAAGCACCAGTATTAACAGATACAATCAATAAAGCCGCTACTGTTCGGTTCATATCGATTGAAAATAGTAGAGCGACCCCATAAAAGATAACCATTGCTTGCACCATCATAGGTGTACCACGAAAGATCTCTATATAGATACGTAAAATACCATTAGCAATTTTTTGCAGTACAGCTAAAAGAGGACTTTCCGAATCTGGTAAAGATCGAAAAATACCTATTAACAAGCCAATTATTGTTCCGGCAATTGTTGAAAAAACAGCGATGAGTAGTGTCATGCCAGCGCCCTTTAAGAAAAGCGTGCCGTATTGCGAAATAATATCGCCAAATGTTGCAAACAATCCACCACTAGATTCTTCATCATTATCACTATCACTTGAAGATGAAGGTTGATCTTCTACTGCCTGATCCATGATTTGGGTTCTCTCATCCTGCGAAATCCCACTTAAAATGTCGTTTACAGTGGATACATCAGGATCATCCTTACGCATGCCAACAGCTACCTGAACATCTTCAGGCGCGGTTTCAAAGCCTTCTCCTTCATCAAAATCGATCATCGTCAAATCGTCATTTACATTGGTTGCCGTAATCCCTTCAGGACGTTCACTTACATATCCGTCAATAATTCCAGAAGACAAAGCGACTCGCATGGCAGAAAAATCATCTTGTGCTTGTTGTTTGTCTACACCGGGAATTTGATCAATAACAGAATAATGAAAGGTATTTAGTTGGGCGGTGATTTTTGCACCATTTAAATCATCGAGTGATTTTGCGTCGGCATATTCACTATCTTTACGAGTTACAGTAACCAAATCTGATTCATAATATGGATCAGTAAAGTCAATTTCTTCCCGTCGCTCTTCGGTAGGGGACATACCAGCGACAATGCCATCAATTTTTCCAGATTTTAAAGCGGGGACTAAACCATCCCATTCGACCGGGACCACGACTAATTCCTTATCCATTCCTTCAGCGATTTGTTTAGCCATTTGGACATCATAACCACCTGCGTAGGCACTCGAATCGCCGCTTTTAGGCACGGCCTCATTTTCATCGCTGGTTTGTGTCCAATTAAAAGGCGCATAGGATGTTTCCATTCCTACTCTAAATTGATCGTCAGGCGTTTTTTCATCTGCATCTGCAGTAATTGTACCTGCAAACAACACCATAAATAAAGAAACTAATAATAGCCAATAATTTTTCCTCATACTTTCATTCTCCCTCTTTTTTTGTGCAATATATTTGAAAATACAAGCAACGCAAAGAAAAAGCAGCCGTACTCCATGATTGGAAAACGACTGCAGACAATTTGTCAACAAACTTCTCACAAAACATAGCGCACCTTAGCTTGTGCTAAGACAGTACGCAAGCTGTTTACTTACGCCCCAACGATGATTCAAAGCAATGAAAAACCGTTTCGGCCAATTTCCCTAGACCTATTTCTACATGTTGCTTCACTCCATAGGCTTAATGAAATTTGCGACCTCTACCTGTTCAAAGGTAACTTTTATTCAAATTTTGACTCGCTCTGATTTTAGAAGAAAAAAGGGTAGTTGTCAACTGAAAATCAGCTTAAACATTAAACACCTTTATAACTTATGCCGTTTTTGGATTTTTTGGTTCACGTCCCAAAATAGCTTGTATGACTGTTAACCCAATTAAAAGACCTAAAATCAAATAAATGAGACTTGAATATTGCGTAATACCCCAGCCCCAAGTATGATAAATTAACATTGTGACCCAGAGCACAACTGCTGAAAGAACATTCAAAAGTCCAAAAGCCCATAAGTTTCCATTTTCTTTACGAACAAGATAGAATATAGAAAAGTATAAACTAAGCGCTAGCCAAGCAATATTAATCAAAATAAGACCCCAATATATAAAAGCTGCTAACATAATTTTGTTCACCTCGCTTATTATTTCAATCAAAGTAATTTTATCATGTTTTATATGAATTGTCACAAAAATTGTGAACTTTTTCATCAAATTTGCTTGGTTAAAGTCCAAGACAAACGGATTTAGTTATTGTATGATATATAGAGAAATTATCATTGAAAAACTTTTAATAAGTGATTGATAGGAGGAAAAGATGCCTGAACGTAGTGAAAAAGAGAAAATGATTGCTGGAGATTTATACTTTTCGGCTGACCCAGAATTAGCTGCAGATAGGAAAGCAGGCAGGAAGAAACAGATTTTAATTAACCATGAAGATGACACCAAACGCCGCAATCAACTGGTAAAAGAAACATTCGGTAGTGTTGGCGATCATATTCATGTTGAGCAAACCATTCGTTTTGATTATGGTTATAATATATCTGTGGGCGAAAATTTTTATGCGAATTATGACTGCGTATTACTTGATATTTGCCCTATTACCATTGGTGATAATTGCATGTTGGCACCTAATGTTAAACTATATACAGCCTCCCATCCACTGCATCCTATCAAAAGAAAAAGTGGTCTGGAAGACGGAAAGCCCATTACAATAGGAAATGACGTGTGGATCGGTGGAGGCTCTGTCATAATACCGGGGGTTACTCTAGGTGATAATGTTGTTGTGGGTGCAGGCAGCGTAGTAACCAAATCTTATTCTGATAACGTAGTGATCGCTGGAAATCCAGCCAAAGTTATCAAAACAATTGAACTAGATCCAGAAGAAGCGACACCATTAGAGCAACAACAAGACATTGTTGACGCCTTAGATTGGCAAGTTGTTGAATTGTTAGAAAAAAGAATAGCAGCTGTAAGTAATATTTTACA
The DNA here is from genome assembly GCF_001712815.1 of Tetragenococcus halophilus. Lineage (NCBI taxonomy): Bacteria > Bacillati > Bacillota > Bacilli > Lactobacillales > Enterococcaceae > Tetragenococcus > Tetragenococcus halophilus. Next base: position 2,072,986 of record NZ_CP012047.1, on the reverse strand, counting down.
GACAAAAACGAATGATGATACAGATTTTTTTACATCAGAACGTTATGAAAAGATATTGTCACACGTCCAAAAAGCTGTGACCAACCCTGCATATGAAGAGGTCATTCAAGAGACTTTCAAAGATCTTTTGCGGCATACGCAAGAAATGGAAGAAAAATTTAGAGATTAATATTGACATTCCTTTGGAGATACGATACATTGTTCACATTAATAAGAAAATAATATCTGTAGAGCAGGGAAGTAAATTTGGATTCTTTAAAGAGAGACTCTGGTTGGTGAGAAGAGTTAAGTATGAAAAATTGAAAATGGCCTGGGAGGATAGTATGTCGATAAGTAGGCATACTCGGAGGTTCAACCGTTAAAAAGAACACCGATCTTTCAAACATGAAATGTCGGACTAAGGGAAGGTTTAACTTCTGAACAAAAGGTGGTAACACGAATATTCGTCCTTTTACTGGCAAAGGCTGGTAAAAGGATTTTTTTATTTTCATAAGAAATAACAATGACATGGTAAGTAAATAGGCGATTTTTTTACAGAAAACTCCGACAGCTGAGAAGGAGAAAAATAGCTTATTGAAAATGGCCATCGAGTGATTCATCTTTAAGTTAATATAACAAAAAGATGACGGAGCAACCGATATTTTGCTAATGTGTACAGATATGTACAGATGAGAAGAAGCTGTTTATGCAGCTTAATTGAGGTGGTACCGCGCTTTAAGCGTCCTCAAGGAAACAAGGAATTAACTGTTTTCTTGAGGACTTTTTTTATAAGATACAAATGAGTTTTATCAATCAATGAGGAGCGGATAAAAATGATCGAATTAAAAGATATATCAGTGACTTTTCGTCAAGGGAATCGAGAAATCCCTGCTGTAAGAAATGTTGATCTTTCAGTGGATCAAGGAGATGTATATGGCATTGTTGGTTATTCGGGCGCTGGTAAAAGCACCTTGGTTCGGGTGATCAACTTATTGCAACAACCTACAGAAGGAACAGTCGAGGTAAAAGGAACAGATTATACTTCCTTACAACCAAAAGAACTGCGTGCTAAACGTAAGAAAATGGGAATGATCTTTCAACATTTTAATTTAATGAACCATCGTTCTATTTTTGATAATGTCGCTTTTTCTTTAAAATATGCTGGTGTTTCAAAAGAAGATCGTCGTCAAAAAGTAAATGAATTGTTGGATTTAGTGGGGCTATCAGCAGAAATCAATTCCTACCCCAGCCAGTTATCTGGCGGACAAAAACAACGGGTGGCAATTGCCAGATCTTTAGCAAATGACCCAGAAATTTTATTGTGTGACGAAGCTACTAGTGCATTGGATCCTAAAACTACCTTACAGATTCTAGATTTACTAAAAAAATTAAATAAGCAACTAGGACTAACTATCGTTATAATCACCCACGAAATGCAAGTTGTTAAAGAAATTTGCAATAAAGTGGCGGTCATGGAAGATGGAAAAATTATTGAACATGGAGAAAGTATTCAAATTTTTAGTAAGCCAGAACAACCGTTGACTAAAGATTTTATTCGAACAGCAACGCATATTGATCAAGCTTTAGACACTATATTAGGAAGTGCTAGTTTTTCGAAGTTGGAAGAAAATGAATGGCTAGTTGAACTTTCTTATGTAGGCGATCAGACAAGTGAACCGCTGATTGCGGAGTTATATAGCCAGTTTCAAGTCACGACTAATATTTTGTATGGGAATGTTGAAATTATTCAAGACACTCCTTTGGGAAGTTTAATTGTGACCTTATCAGGGACTTTGGAACAAAGACAAAAAGCTTATGAATATTTAGTCAATGAAGGCGTATATGTCAACGTGCTAAAACAAACCGAAGGAGGCCTTTAATATGCAAGCTATACTTGAAGAATATTTACCTAATGTTATGGAAATCCCTGATGAGTTTATTGAAGCAACGCAAGAAACCATATATATGACTGTTTATACTTCCTTAATTGCAGGTGTCTTGGGTCTGTTCTTTGGTATTTTGTTAGTTGTTACCAGACCTGGAGGGATATTAGAGCAACGTGTGTTTTTTAATATTTTAGATCAAATTGTCAATATTGTCCGTTCTATACCTTTTATTATTTTGCTAGCATTGTTGGTTACAGTCACACGTTTTATTGTAGGAACTTCCATTGGTGCGACTGCCGCTTTAGTCCCATTGATTGTCGGTGTAGTCCCTTTTTACGCACGACAAGTGGAAGTGGCTTTACTAGAAGTTGATCCTGGTGTAGTTGAAGCTGCAGAAGCAATGGGAACGAGTCCGCTAGGCATTATTTTCCGAGTATATTTACTAGAGGGACTACCTGGAATCATTCGAGTTTCGGCCTTGTCAATTATTAATGTGATTAGTTTGACTGCTATGGCAGGTGCTGTTGGTGCTGGGGGATTAGGAAACTTAGCTGTTACTAGAGGTTATAATCGCTTCCAAACAGATGTGACCTGGGTCGCTTTGATTATCATTTTGATCGTAGTGTTTATCAGTCAGGCAATTAGTAACTGGTTAATCAAAAAAGTAAGTCATTAATTTGGGAGGAATGTTAAATGAAAAAAAGAAAAAGTTTGTTAACTTTAGCTTTCGCAGGTCTTTTTATTATTGCTGGTTGCAGTAGTGGACAAGGCAACTCAGAAGCAGCAGAAAGTACTTCAGAAGATAAGACAGTTAAATTAGGTGTGATCGGCGCGGATACGGATGTTTGGGATGATGTAAAAGATCGTTTGGCAGATGAGGGAATAGATATAGAATATGTAGAGTTCACCGAGTATAGTCAGCCCAACACAGCCTTAGAAAACGGCGATATCGATCTTAATTCTTTCCAACACCAAGACTTCTTGGATAATTATAATGATGAAAGAGGATCTGATCTGGTATCTATTGGAAATACTGTGAATGCTCCTTTAGGCATCTATTCAGAAAAAATTGAAGATGTGGAAGAACTAGAAAACGGTGCGGAAGTTTCCATACCTGATGATGTAACAAATGGTGGGCGCGCTTTGAAACTTTTACAGACGGCTGATTTGATCAAACTTGATGAAGGTGCGCAAAATCCGACCGTTTCTGATATAACCGCCAATCCGAAAGACTTAGAAATTACGGAATTAGAGGCATCGCAAACCGCACGTGCGTTGGAAGATGTTGATGCGTCTGTAGTTAATAGTGGTATGGCAGTGGATGCTGGTCTTTCACCAAATGATGATGCGATTTATCTAGAACCGGTAGATGATACCTCACGTCCTTACGTGAATATTATCGCAGCAAGAAAAGAAGATGAAGACAACGAAGTCTATCAAAAAATTGTCGATGCTTACCAATCAGAAGAGACAAAAGAAGTGATTGAAGAAACGTCAAATGGTGCAGATATTCCGGCATGGGAAGAATTTGGCAGAAAATAGGAAAGAAAATTTATTTATCATTTATTTTATGACTTAGCAAGACACTATTTAGCTAGAAACAGGAAGGCAGAATAAACGGTAAATGGCTTATGTTAGCTATTTGTGATTTTAGTTTTTTGCGAACCACAATTAGAAGCTACGATTCTTTCTTTAAATGGTTTAAGGCAAATTTTAGCCAGTGAGGCAAAAAAATGGCCCCAAGATACTTAAAAGAAGGGCCATCAGTGAGACAATTGGTCCATGCTAACCTAGAGTAAGGGCCAATAGTAAGCATCTTGTCCCTTAGTTTCATTACTTTTGGTCCACTAACTTGATTTGTGGGCCTTTATCAGGGGAAGTTAGGGCCAATTCTTCCTAGAAAGAACAAAATATCTGATATTATAAAAAATTCATCAACCGCTAATTTTTATTACGGTTGATGAATTTTTTTATTCAATCACTAATACACCTTCATTTAGTGCAAATGGATTTTCTTCGTTGATATGGTCATAAAAAAGAACACCGTTTAAGTGATCAAGTTCATGTTGTACAACAACTGCTGGATAGTTTTTCAGACGAATTTTTTTCTTTTCACCTTCGGCATTATAATAACGTAAAGTAATTCTTGCTTGACGCACCACATAGCCAGGAACATCTCGATCTACTGACAAACAACCTTCACCTTCGCCTAAGCAAGCGCCTTGTACAGAGTGACTTAAAATTTTTGGATTATATAAAACATCCTTAAATTCAGGTTCTTCGACGTTAGGGTCCAAACTTGGAACTAAAACAGCGGTAATACGTTTTGAAACATTCACTTGTGGAGCAGCCAAACCAACACCACCTCGTAGTTCTAACTCTTCAGCTTTTTGGGGGTCTTGACTATTTTCTAGAAACTCCATCAGTTCATTTCCTAATTTTTTGTCTTCATCACTTAAAGGTAATGTGACTTCTTCGGCCACTTTTCGTAAAGTAGGACGACCTTCACGAATAATATCATCCATTGTGATCATTGATGACCAAACTCCTCTCAACTATATCTTCATATGTAGGTTTTCTTTGCCCAAGTGTTAGTTTAACACAAAAAAATAGTAGTGGCGTGAAAAATGTTTGTGCTAAAGTGATATGTAATCAAAAAATTTCGCGCTAACTAATTATTTTTTAGTTAGCGCTGTCTTTATTGGTTATAACGTGATAATCTAATTGTATAATAGTAAACAAGCATACCATATAAGGAGGTGGCAGCAGTGAAAATTATTGCTGTAGAGGATGCAGTAGGGATGACCTTGTGGCAAGATATGACTCAAATTATCCCTAAAGAAAAAAAGGGACCACGTTTTCGCAAAGGCCATGTTATAACCAGAGAAGATGTAGCCATATTACTAAATATGGGGAAAGCTCATATTTATGTCGGTGAAAAGCAAGTAGGGATGATTCATGAAAAAGAAGCAGCACAATATCTTTTTCAAATGTGTAATAGTGAGCATTTAGCGCCTTCTGAAATAAAAGAGGGAAAAATTGAAGCTATCGCTGAAAAACAAGGGGTTTTAACAGTTGATCAAAAACGTTTAGAGATGGTGAATGCAACTGGAAAAACGATGATTGCGACAAAGCCTAACTTTTATTCGCTGGAAAAAGGAGAAGTTGCTGCAGGTATGCGGATTATTCCACTTGTTATGGAGGAAAACAAATTAAAGGATCTAAAACAACATATCGGAAAAAGGCCTTTACTACAATTACATCCATTTACTTTTAAAAAAATTGGCATTATAACAACCGGTAGCGAAGTCTATTATAAACGTATCAAAGATGGTTTTGAGCCGGTACTAAGAAAGAAAATTACGCCTTTTCCAGCTGAGATTATCGCAACTAAAATTGTTGACGATCAACTAGAAATGATCGAACAAGCGATCAAGGAAATGAAAAATAAGGGATGCGATATCATCTTGTGCACAGGAGGAATGAGTGTTGATGCTGATGATCGTACACCGACAGCAATACAAAATACAAGTGAGCAGTTCATTTGTTATGGCACACCTGTTTTACCAGGATCTATGTTTGCTTTGTCTTATTTAGATAATGGAGCAACTGTGATGGGACTTCCAGGAGCCGTTATGTTTTCAGCCAGAACAGTCTTTGACTTAATTTTGCCGCGTGTGATGGCTGATATTAAGCTATCTTTTACAGATATTGCTTCACTTGGTTGCGGCGGTCTGTTGTAGAAAGGAAGTCTTATATGTCACCGTTTATTATATCTATGAGAACCGCAGCTGTGTCTGGTGTTATTACTTTTTTTCTAGGTATAGTCGCTGCTAAATTAGTAATTTCAATGAAAAATGACTATTGGAAAATGACGATTGATGGTATCCTGACGCTTCCTATGGTTTTGCCGCCTACGGTTGCTGGATTTTTTCTATTATATATTTTTGGTGTTCAAGGTCCTGTTGGTAGTTTTTTCTTGGAGTGCAACGGTATTAGCTGCTATTGTGATTTCATTTCCTTTAATGTATCGCTCTGCTCGGGGAGCATTAGAACAAGTGGACAAAAATTATCGTTATGCAGCACAAACACTTGGTTTATCAGAGAGTTATATATTTTTTAAGATACAGTTACCACTTGCCACACCAGGTATTCTTTCTGGAGGGATTTTATCTTTTGCTAGAGGATTGGGAGAATTTGGCGCGACAGCGATGATTGCTGGCAATATTGCAGGAAAAACTCGGACATTGCCATTGTCAATCTATTCATCGGTAGCTGCTGGAAGAATGGAAGATGCTTACCAAGAAGTAGGAATTATTGTACTCTTTTCTTTTGTAGTCGTTGTAGCAATGAATTTAATTACTTTAAAAAGTAATAAAAAAGGATTGAAGAGGAAAAAGCTATGAGTTTGGAGATTAATATTGAAAAAAAATTAAATTCCTTTATTTTAAATAGCTCTTTTTCAATGAATTCTAACCATACTGCTTTACTAGGAGCTTCAGGCTCAGGAAAAAGTATGATTTTAAAATGTATTGCCGGTATTGAAATTCCTGATAAAGGGGTAATTAAAGTAAACGGACGTACTTTATTTGATGATAAAAAAGGGATTTACATAAAACCACAAAAACGTAAAGTAGGCTATCTTTTTCAGGATTATGCTTTGTTCCCAAATTTTACTGTTCGAAAGAACATTTCCTGTGTGAAAAATAAAGGGAATAAAAAAACAAAAGTAAGGTCTCTTCTACAACGTTTTGATATAGAAGAAATTGCTGATTCTTATCCCGCAGAATTGTCTGGAGGACAAAAACAGCGAGTGGCTTTAGCTCGTTTACTGGCTAGTGAACCGGAAATATTAATGTTAGATGAACCTTTTTCAGCTTTAGATACTTTTTTAAAGGAAAAAGTAGAGATTGAAATGAAAAATTTTTTAGCTGAATTCTCAGGCGATGTTATTATGGTAACCCATAATAGAAGCGAAGCGTATCGATTATGTGAAAAGTTAGTTATTTTAGATGAAGGACAGACAATTGAAAAAGGGGATTTAAAAGAGATTTTTGAACAGCCGCAACATTTGGCAACTTCAAAACTAACAGGATGTAAAAATTTTTCCCGCATAAAGAAAATCACTGAGCATCAATTGTTTGCCTGTGATTGGGGAGTCCAGTTGAAAACTGAAAAAACAATTACAGACGATATTGGATGGGTTGGTGTGCGTGCACATGACTTTTATGATCCTTTCGACCAACAAGTAGATAATTCTTTTTCTACTACAATGATTGATACTGCTCAGACACTTTTTGAACGACAGCACTTATGTCAAAATCAAGAGGCTAAAGAAACAATTTGGTGGAAAGTTGATAAATCACAAGCACAAGCGACATTTTCAGGTAGATTGGCAGTACTGCCAGAAAATATTCAGTTGTTAAAAGCGAGGGAGTAATAAATGTATAGAGTAGCAGTTATCGTTTCAAGCGATAGTGCTTATGCGGGCAAACGTGAAGATACTAGCGGGAAAAAAATTGTTGAACTTTGTCAGCAAAAGGACTTAAAAATTAGTGAACAATTGGTGTTGCCAGATGATAAAGAACAACTGATCAAAGCCATGAAAAGAATTTGCGATCAAAAAAATGCCGATTTAATTTTGACAACAGGGGGCACAGGACTAGCGCCAAGAGATTGTATGCCAGAAGCTACGCAAGCAGTTGGACAAAGGAATGTACCGGGAATTTCTGAAGCAATGCGTAATTTTAGTATGCAGATTACCAAACGTTCAATGCTGAGTCGAGGCGTATCGGTCATACGTCATCAGACATTGATTATCAACCTACCGGGAAGTCCTAAAGCAGTAGAAGAATCATTAACTTATATTATTGATCAGCTGCCTCATGCAATCGGCTTGATACAGGATAGACAAAATGAAGCTTATAAACATTAGTCAACCAATGATAAAAAAAGAGACTGGAAAATTTTTCCAATCTCTTTTTTAGGTGTGTTAAAACGAACTTATATTTTTTGTAAATATAAAATTATTGTGCTGCAGTAAAACCATAATCTTCAAAAACTTTAACAGTTTCATCAGTTTGCAAGAATGTTAAAAAGTCCTTGGCTGTTTTTGCATTCTGGCTGTCTTCTAACTGAGCAACTGGGTAAAGGATAGGGTCTTTGATACTTTCTTCTGGTGCTTCATCAATCACGGTCACGTCAGCGGTCGTCTTGGCGTCTGTCTCATAGACTAAACCTGCATCTGCACTATTTTCAGCTACCCAATTTAATACTTGGGTCACATTAGTTCCCATACTGAAACGATCTTTGAGTGAATCCCATAAATCTAAATTAGTTAGTGATTCTTGAGCGTATTGTCCTGCCGGGACACTTTCTGGGTCCCCAATTGCGATTGTATCTGCATTTTTTAAATCAGCGAAGTCTTCCACTTCTTTAGGATTATTCTCTGGTGTGATTAAGACTAATTTATTTTCTAATAAGCCTATTTCTGAGTCTTTATCAATTAATTCTTCCGCAATTAATTCATCCATTTGCTGAGTAGCCGCTGAAAAGAAGATATCTGTGTCCATTCCTTGTTCAATTTGTGTTTGCAAATTACCAGAACTATCATAAGTACCTTCGATTTTTATGTTGTCATGTTCCTTTTCATACATGGGGATTAATTTTTCTTCAAATGCATATTCCAGGCTTGCTGCCGCAGCTAAATGAATCGTAGTATCAGCTTTTTCCTCTGTTGTGGCTGCAGTGGCATTTTTTGAGCCATTGGAATTAGCGCATCCTCCTAAAAATATTAACCCAACAGCAGCGGTTAATCCAATTTGCCATTTCTTCATTTTTGTAAATCTCCCTTATTTTGTATTCATGCTCAGTTTATCACGATGTGTATGTAAAAAATAGCGCTTTTTCGATAAAAAGTAATTATAGCTGAATTTTTTTTTATAAAAAATGTATAAAAATTTTCATGAAATTTGAAAACATTTTTCTTGCAAACTCATATCAACAGCGTACAATGACATATTGTCATATGACAGCGTGTCATAAATTCTTAGAGAAATAAAGGAGGGAACTTGTTATGCCCAATGAGACCTTTTTTAACCTCCCCAAAGAAAAACAAAAGCGGATTTTAAAAGCAGCAAAAAAAGAGTTCTCACAAAGTGCATTAAAGGATGCTTCTATTGCTAATGTCGTAAAAGAAGCAGATATTTCCAGGGGTAGTTTTTATCAATACTTTGAAGATATGGAAGATTTATATTTATATTATTTTCATTCATTAGGAAAAGATAACCATAAACAATTTCTTATTCATTTGAGACAACATCAAGGAGATTTGTTTGCTACTTTTGAAGAATTTTTTTCAAGTTGGATTCTGGAAATTTTTAAAGGTGAAAATGTGCTTTTTTATAAAAACTTGTTTACAAGTTTAGATCCTCGTGCTATCCATCGATTTATTACTTTTAATGAAGCAAATCAGCAGAAAGAACTACGGAAAACGAGTGATGCAGCGCATGAAAAAATGCAAGAAATAACAAAAGCGATGTTAAAAGAGGTTGATCAGACGAAATTAGCGGTTGTGGATGATCAACAGTTGGAATTACTCTTTCGTTTATTGATACATATTACTTTTTCAACAATTGCTGATGGTTACCATCACCATAGTGAAAATGGAAAATATGATATTCAAAAAATTAATGAAGAATTCCATTTAAAATTAAATTGGTTACAAAAAGGAACGGAAACAAACGAAAGAGGGAATCATCGATGATAAAAGTAGTAAAAAAAGCCTCTGTCATTTCTGCTTTGTTAGCAGTCGTTTTTATGGCATTTCAAGTACTTGCTGATTTATATTTACCAAATATGACATCAAATATCATTGATAATGGTGTTGCTAAAGGAGATATAGATTATATTTGGCGAATCGGCGGTATTATGATGATAATCTCCGACATAAGTATTATAGCAGCTTTTGGGAATGCTTTTTTCGCAACAAGAGAATCACAAAGATTAGGAAAAAAATTACGTACTGAAATTTATAAAAAAGCTGAGAATTTTTCAATTAATAAGTTTGGTAATTATGGTGCAGCTTCCTTAATTACTCGGACGACCAATGACGTAGAGCAAGTTCAAAGAGTGATGCAAATGTTTCTACGTTTAATGATTCAAGCGCCTATTATGTTGCTGGGCGCAAGCTTTCTAGCCTATCAAAAAGATGCACAGTTAACAAAGGTATTTTTAGTTGTCATTCCTTTAGTAATTGTTGCTGTCGGAGGGATTATGTATTTTGCTGTTCCTTTGTTTCGGAGTATGCAAAAAAAGACGGACCGTATTAATTTAATATTTCGCGAAGAATTAACAGGTGTCCGTGTGATACGGGCTTTTAACAAGGAAAACCATGAAACAGATCGTTTTGATCAAGCCAACCGTGACTTCACTCATACAGCGATTAAAGTCAACACTATTGTTGCTTTTATGATGCCTTTGATGACACTGATTATGAGTGGTACAAATATTGGAATTACTTGGTTTGGTGGTCAGTATATTGCTGACATGCAATTACAAGTGGGGAATATGATTGCTTTTATTACTTATGCTATGCAAATATTGATTAGCTTTATGATGCTTTCTATGATATTTGTTATGGTACCAAGAGCACAAGCTTCAGCTGATCGGATTAATGAAGTGTTAGAAGAAACACCTGATATAACTGATAAAAAGCAGCCGGAAGAGATTTCTTTGAGTAAAGAAGAAGCTACTTTGGCATTTGACCAAGTTAATTTTCGCTATGCAGATGCGGACAGTTTGGCCTTAGAAGATGTTAATTTTAAAGCCAAAGCTGGTCAGACCGTAGCAATTATTGGAGGCACAGGTTCTGGTAAAACAACTTTTGCCAATTTATTACCCCGCTTACATGAAGTTTCTTCAGGGACAATACGCTTAAATGATCATGATATTCGAAATATCCGTCAACATGATTTACGGGAACTTATCGGTTTTGTTCCTCAAACAGCGGTGTTATTTCGCGGAACGATTCGAGAAAATATGCGTTATGGTAATGCACAAGCTTCAGAAGAACAAATTTGGCAAGCATTAAAAATAGCACAAGCACAAGATTTTGTCGCAGAAATGCCGAATGACTTAGATAGTCATGTTGAACAAGGCGGCGGCAATTTTTCCGGGGGACAAAGACAGCGTTTGGCTATCGCACGTGCGTTGATTAAAGCAGCTGATTTGTATGTATTTGATGATTCTTTTTCAGCTTTAGACTTTAAAACGGATGCAAACTTAAGACAAGCACTTCAACAAGAAATACAGAATGCAATCAAAGTGATTGTCGCTCAACGTGTAAGCACGATTATGGATGCAGATATTATTTTAGTTTTAGAAGCAGGTAAAGTCGTGGGTAAAGGTACCCATAAAGAACTACTGGATAATAATAAAACCTATCAAGAAATTGCTTATTCGCAACTAAGAGAGGAGGATTTAAAATGAGTAAAGAACAAGAAAATGCAACAGAGCAAGAACCTACTCCTCTAAGAAGACGAAAGCCTAGGAACTTTTGGAAAACGGTTCGTCGTCTCATACGTTATTTGTCCAGTCGATCGATTGCCATTATATCTGTTTTTATCTTGGCTATTGGCGCCGTTATTTTTCAAATTCAAACGCCGAAAGTCTTAGGTCAAGCAACGACTGAGATATTTGAAGGGGTAATGGCTGGGGTTAAACAAATGCAAGCCGGTGAACAAGTGAATACACTTCCTATTGATTTTGATGCTATAGGGCGTATTTTACTAGTGGTTATTGCAATGTATTTAACTTCAGCAGTTTTTAACTTTTTACAACAATTTATCATGACACGAGTATCACAGCGTTCTGTCTATCAAATGCGTAAAGATTTGGATCAAAAAATGGACCGCCTTCCAATGTCTTACTTTGATACCCATAGTAATGGGGATATTATGTCACGTGCGGTAAATGACATGGATAATGTCGCTGGCATGTTACAGCAAAATTTAACACAATTTGTTACTAGTGTTGTAACGTTTATCGGTGTTTTAATGATGATGTTAACTATCAGTTGGCAGTTGACTTTGGTTGCTTTAGTGACTGTGCCTTTAAGTTTAATCGTGGTTACGATTATTGCACCCAAATCACAACGCTTTTTTGCTGAGCAACAAAAGCGTATGGGCCTTTTAAACGACCAAGTTGAGGAAACTTATGGGGGTCATACGGTGGTTAAGTCATTTAATCATGAAGCCGCAGACCAAGAAGTTTTTGAAAAAGAAAATCAACAATTATATGAAGCAGGTTGGAAAGCGCAATTTGTTTCGGCCATTATCATGCCTATGATGAATTTTATTAAAAATCTAGACTATGTGTTTGTTGCTATAATCGGTGGTATCAAAGTTGCCAATGGGAATATGCCTTTGGGAAATGTGCAAGCATTCTTACAATATACGAATCGGTTCTCACAACCGATTAGACAGTTATCTAATTTAGTAAATACGATACAGGTTACCATTGCTTCAGCAGAGCGTATTTTTGAAATTTTAGACGAAGAAGAGATGGTAGATCAACCGTCTAATTTACCAGCAGAAGAAAATACGCCTTATAAAGTCCGTTTTGAAGATGTCCAATTTGGTTATAGTGGTGACCAATTACTGTTTACCGGCTTTAGTTTGGACGTGAAACCAGCAGAAACTGTTGCGATTGTGGGGCCGACTGGCGCTGGAAAAACTACATTAATTAACTTGCTAGAACGTTTTTACGATGTTTCTGGTGGTAGCATTCGATATGATGGCGTAGATATTCGAGATATGTCTAAAAAAGGATTGCGTAGTAAATTATCGATGGTTTTACAAGATACCTGGTTATTTAGTGGAAGTATCTATGAAAATATCCGTTATGGTAATGATCAAGCAAGTTCTGCTGAGGTCAAAGAAGCTGCTAAGGCAGCACATGTGGATGACTTTGTCCATCAATTACCAGACGGCTATGATACAATCTTAAATGAAGATGCTAGTAATATTTCGCAAGGGCAAAAACAATTAATCACCATTGCGCGGGCCTTTTTAGCAGATCCAGAAGTTTTAATTTTGGATGAAGCGACTTCTAGCGTGGATACGCGGACAGAAACTTTGATTCAAAAAGCGATGAATCGTCTCTTAGAAAATCGTACTAGCTTTGTCGTGGCTCACCGACTTTCTACGATTCAAGGAGCAGATAATATTGTTGTTATGAACCAAGGTTCTATTGTTGAAACCGGAAATCATGACCAATTGATGGAAAAAAATGGCTTCTATGCTGATTTGTATAATAGTCAATTTTCTTCAGGAGAGTTAGCCTCATAGTTCATTTAAAAAATTCGAATGGGATTTTCTCGGCTGTAGCCGACCCTTCGAATTTTTTCTATGCGTTATCCATGCTATAATAAAGGTAGAAAAATTTGGAGGAAAAAATATGACCTTACGCGTAGAAAACTTAACAGGCGGCTATAATCAAATTCCTGTGCTAAAAGATTTAAATTTTACGATCAATGATGGAGAATTGGTTGCTTTGATCGGATTAAATGGTGCAGGCAAAAGTACGACGATTAAAGAAATTATCGGCTTACTACAGCCTCAACAAGGACGCATTGAATTAGACGGACTTACGATCAATAAAGATCCGGAAAGCTATCGGTCAAAGATTGGTTATATACCCGAATCTCCACTTTTATATGAAGAACTAACCTTAAAAGAACATTTAGAAGTTACAGCGATGGCTTATAATATTGAGGAAAAAGAAGCGTGGAAACGAGCTGAACCACTACTGAAAACCTTTCGCTTAGACCAACGTTTAGAGTGGTTTCCTGCTAATTTTTCTAAAGGAATGAAACAAAAGGTAATGATTCTATGTGCTTTTTTGGTAGAACCAAGTCTTTATATTATCGATGAGCCATTTTTAGGCTTAGATCCTTTAGCTATTCACTCATTACTGGAATTAATGCAGTCTTTTAAAGCGCAAGGTTCGTCCATTTTGATGTCTACGCATGTTTTGGCAACGGCGGAAAAATACTGCGATCGATTTATTATGCTTCATGATGGACAAATAAAAGTTCAAGGAACTCTAGGAGAATTACGTCAGAAATTTAATATGCCCCAAGCGTCATTAGATGATATCTATTTGGCGTTGACAAAGGAGGCTTAACAATGAAAGCTTTCTTTCAGGCACGCTTGAAAAAACATCAAAAGCGTATATTGCGCTATATGAAATATGTACTTAACGATCATTTTGTATTGATGATGACTTTTTTATTAGGTGGCATCGGATTTTATTATTCCAACTGGTTAAAAACACTATCTCCAGGTTATTCACTCGGTGGTTTACTTGTTTTAGTTATTTGGATTGTTTCCCTACATATGGGTCGTTTTGTGAGTTTAGCCCAACCAGCAGATCAAATTTTCTTATTACCTAAGGAAAAGCAGATGCGATCTTATTTGTCGGCGGCCTTTTCCTACAGTTGTATTTTTCCATTTGTGGTTATTCTACTAATTTTGGCTTTTACGATGCCTTTAGTCGTGGTATCTACTGGGAATTCGTTTGCGACTTTTTTCTTTTATTTACTTAGTTTATGGGGCCTTAAAATTAGTCATCTAGAAATTCAACGAATGAGTATTTTTCAGGATATGAAAAAAGCCAAAAAGAACGCTTATTTCTTATGGATTATTTTTACACTGATTATTTTGACAATTAGCATATGGTTCCAACCGATTTTGGCGACAATGATCTCTGCGATACAAATCATTTTGTTTCACAAGTTATGTTGGCAGTCGATGAATGTGGCCCTAGACTGGGAAGAAATGATTAATGAAGAACAAGATCGTCTGCATCGTATTTATCAATTCATTAACCTATTTACGGATGTACCTGAAATTGCGACTAAAATGAAACGTCGAAAATATCTTGATCCTTTATTAGCACGGATCTCTTTTTCACAAGATAATACTTATTTGTATTTATACGCTCGTCGTGTATTACGGGGTAATGAATACAGCGGCTTATATTTACGGCTAGTGATTTTAGGAGGAGTTTTACTTTATTTTGTCGCTGAGCAGTGGTTTGCTTTAGGGATCGGTGTCCTTTTTATTTATCTGATTGGTTTCCAGCTTCTTCCATTGTATCAGCAGTTTCAATATGTACCTTTAACGAAATTATACCCAGTTAAAAAAGAACAGAAACTGCTAGCTATGCAAAAATTGCTATTTTTACTTCTAATTTTTTGCGCTGTAGTATTTGCGGTTATTAGTTGGTTTTCTTTATCTGATTGGAGTGAAGGCTTAATTGCTACGTTTGCTTATCTATTAATGGTGCTTTTCTTTGTAAAATTTTATCTTCCTTATCGGCTCAAAAAAATGGATCATTAAACAATATTTTTGTAATGAAAATCGAACATACATGTGCTTGACGATATGAAATTAGCAAGCTAAAATAAGAATTACTGCGATAAAGGAGGTAAGCTTTGATGAATATGCGTATGGATAATGATTGGCAACTACGCCCCATCAAAGGGGATACGGGAAAAGCATATATTGGATTAAAAGAACAAGACAAAATATTTATCAAACGTAATACAACACCAATGCTTGCTGCTTTATCAAAAGAAGGGATTACCCCCAAGTTGATTTGGACAAAGCGAACGGGGGATGGTGATACGCTTTCGGCTCAAGAATGGTTGGAAGGGCAACTATTAGATCCTGAAGAGATCGGTCAAAGAAATGATGTCATTGATGTTCTTTATCATTTGCATCATTCAAAGTCTTTAAAAGATATGCTAAAAAAGATGGGTGGTATTATAAAGCCCCCTAAAAAAATGTTGGAAGAATATGAAGAAACTTTACCCGATACATTAGCCAAAAACCAATTTCTAGGGATGGTTGCCCAGTATCTTAAAAAAAATATTCCTAGCTTCAAATCATCAGAAAAAAGTGTTGTTCATGGCGATGTAAACTATCGTAACTGGATTGTCTGTCAAAATTATTTATATTTGGTAGATTGGGATTCTGTGATGTTTGCTGATCCAGCTGTAGATATTGGTATGATTTTAGGAAATTATTTACCTATCTCTAGTTGGAGTCAGTGGTTAATGAGCTATGGGCTGCAAAGCACCGAAGAAAACATTGAAAAGGTTTATTGGTATGCGCTACTTAGTATGCTACAAGAAATAAAGAAGTGTTATCTTCAAGGTGATTTAAAACAAATGAATGAAGAAATTTTACAATTAAAACGAATTTATACAGGATAAAGGGTGGATGTGTCTATGAGGACGACAACCACCCTTTTTAGAAGGAGTTAAGTATGAGAATTAGAAAACGACCGGGTGCTGCCGAGATGGTTGCTGATAATCCACAATTTGTTGTCCCTGATCCAAAAACATGGCGTGGACACTGGAAGGAACGCTTTGGCAATGAACAAGCGTTACATATCGAAATTGGTATGGGAAAGGGACAGTTTATTACTGAAATGGCTAAAGCTCATCCTGAGATTAATTACATCGGGATTGATTTAGAAACAACAGTAGTATCTTTTGCCTTAGATAAGGTAAAAGAAGCTGAGCTTTCCAATGTTCAGTTGCTTCATGTGGATGGATCAGCTTTGACTGAATATTTTGCTGACAATGAAATTGATTTAATTTATTTAAACTTTTCCGATCCTTGGCCTAAAAAAAGACATGCCAAAAGGCGACTTACTTCGCCTAAATTTTTAGCTGTGGATGAGAAAATTTTGCAACCAGGCGGAGAAATCCATTTTAAAACGGATAACCAAGGGATGTTTGAATACTCATTAGCCAGTTTTTCGCAATATGGCATGATCATTAAAGAGGTTTGGCTTGACTTACACGCAAGTAATTTTACTGGCAATGTCATGACTGAGTACGAAGAAAAGTTTTCACAAAAAGGGCAACCGATTTATCGTGTAGAAGTGAAATTTCCAGATAGAAATTAGCGAAATAAAAGGATTAAAAGCAATAAATCCAAGCTATTTAATTGGATGAGAACATTTTAACTGTAGTAATTCAAGATAAGCCCATTAGTTTTTTCCAATAATTTTTAAATGTAGGAACTGTTTCTAAAAGTTGACATTATAAGGTTCCCATTTTATGATTTTTATAAGGACATAGAAATGAAGGAGAGATTAAATGAGTTTAACAGATACGTATACTTTATCAAATGGTGTAAAGATTCCGGTAGTTGGTTTCGGTACTTGGCAAACACCAGATGGAGAAGTTGCTGAATCTTCTGTTTTAGCAGCTTTAAAAGCGGGTTATCGTCATATTGATACAGCAGCAATTTATGGGAATGAAGAATCTGTGGGCCGGGGTATTGCTAAAAGCGGTGTTCCTCGTGAAGAACTATTTGTCACTACTAAATTATGGAATGCAAATCATTCCTATGAATTGGCACAAAAAGCAATTGATGCCTCGTTAGAAAGACTGGGCTTAGATTATGTTGATTTGTATCTTATCCATTGGCCTAACCCAAGCGAATTTAGAGACCACTGGCAACAAGCCAATGCAGATACTTGGCGTGCCATGGAAGAAGCTGTAGATGCTGGCAAGATTCGCTCACTAGGAGTGTCGAACTTTTTAAGTCATCATATTGACGCTTTATTAGAAACAGCAAGAATAAAACCTGTGGCTAATCAAATTTTCTTAAATCCAAGTGACCAACAAGAAGATCTTGTTGCTTATAATAAAACGCATGACATTTTAAGTGAAGCATATAGTCCATTAGGAACAGGTAAGATTTTTGATGTGCCTGAATTAAATGTTTTAGCTCGTGTTTATCATAAGACAATTGCGCAAGTTGTTTTACGCTGGAGCTTACAAAAAGGGTTCTTGCCGCTGCCTAAATCTGTACATGAAAAACGTATTATCGAAAACACACAAATTTTTGATTTTGAACTAAGTGGTAAAGATATGCAAGCAATTGATGGATTAAAAGGCACTGCTGGCGTAGGGCCAGATCCTGATAATAAATAAAAGAAAAATAACTCTGCTGTTAAAAAATTAATAGTAGAGTTATTTTTTTACTTTAGACCATTCATCGATTGTTTGGCCATTATTATCTTTTAATACTAACCAGCTGTTTGTTCCACCAAAGTAAAGGAACAAGCCAACTTCATTGACACTTTTTAAAATAATATCTTCAGTCGTAATGAAATTCTGTATTTTATCTTTTTGTTCATCACGTAATTGCGTCCCCATTCGTGCACCTAAGCCTACAGAACCGTCTTTGTTTAGGGAATAAGATGGGCGTAAATGTGCTCCTTTTTTAATAAGAAATTCATTGCGTTTTTGCCAAATAACAGTAGCTTGGCTGTGAAAATCGTCAACAAAAAATTCAATTTCACTTAATGTTTTTTTCCAACGGTGCTGTGCTTTAGCAGGCATTCTTTTTTTCTGGGTGAAGGTAAAGCCAAATTTTTCTAAAAGTAAAAGCAATTTGCTTAAATAATCATACATTTCCGCTTGGCTTGGCTCATTTGTTTCTATTAGTTCTTGTAGGCTTTTTTCTTTACCTATATTAGTAAGGCACTGTTTTAAGTAATCATTATCTAATGTTTTGGGAGGGATAATTTGAATCACAGTATCTGCAGTGGGGATATTATTGAGATCGGGAGTGGCTTGAACCGTCTTGAATTTCTTATCTTTAAAAATTAGGAAAAGTCCCTTATTGATATCGTTAAGCCCACTTTTATCATAAAAAATAATCACTTTACTATCAAAATCAGTCAGCGTTATTTCAGCTTTTTTATCATCTAAAGCAAGTTCAGCATTTAAAGACATCATCGTTATCTCCTGGAATCATTTTTTCATTATTTTGTTTGTAGTATACAACATTTTCTTTATAAAAAGTAGCATAATGATTATAGAAAGCTGTGAAAGATTCTTTTTTGTTTGCTGCTTTGATTAAAGACTAGTAGACTGAAAGTATAGTAATACCAAGGAGGTATTTTGTATGGAAACTATTACTTTAAATACAGGAATAAAAATCCCTGTTGTCGGTAGCGGCACCAATACATTTGGAAAAGTAGATCACGCTTATCAAGGTGAAATTAACGATGATACTACAGAAATTCTGATGGCAATCGATGCTGGTTATCGTCATTTTGATACAGCAATTTCTTATCGTAATGAATCCGTTGTAGGAAAAGCCCTAGGAGAAAGCAAAAAGGCGCGCAGTGAGTTTTTCATTACCTCTAAAATTCCTGGAAAACAAGAATATTATGCGGATAAAGAAGCTGTAAAAAAGGGTGTTAAACAAAGCTTACAAGCACTTAATACGGCCTATATTGATTTGTATTTGATTCATCATCCTTGGGACAACTTAGTGCAAATGTTGTCCATGTGGCAAGTATTAGAAGACTATGTAGATCAAGGAAAATTAAAAGCTATCGGCGTATCTAATTTTAATGAAAAAGAATTGGGCTATTTAATAGAAAATGGACGAATAAAACCAGCCGTGAACCAAGTAGAATCTCATCCTAGAAACTGGAATGATGTAATTATTAATTATTCACTAGCACAAGAAGTTGTTCCAGAAGCCTGGGGACCTTTAACCAGAGTGAGTGATCAAGCCAAAGAAAAATTGAGTGAAATAGGCGCAAAATATAACAAAACTTGGGCACAAGTTATCCTACGTTATCAAATCGAACGTGGTGTAGTTGTTATTCCTAAATCACATAATCAAAAGCGACAAGAACAGAATCTAGAAATTTTTGACTTCAAACTTTCAGATGAAGATAAGCAATTCATTAGTGCACAATAGAAAATGTAAAAAATAGAGTTATATAAATCATTTATATAGCTTTTTTTTATAGAAGATTGCAAGGACTATATTTTTCCGCTACTATGTAATAAGTTGTGAAATTTGGAGGTAAACGATGACAATTAAAGCAATTGCAATGGATATGGATGGCACATTACTTAATGAAGGAAAAATCATAAGTAGCAAAACGAAAGCGGCCTTGCTTGAAGCACAAAGACAAGGTATTAAAGTAATCTTAGCATCAGGTAGACCCACTCCTGGTTTATTCAAGTACGCAGAAGAACTGGCAATGGAGGAATATGATGGTATCGGGCTTTCATTTAATGGTGCTCATGTACTTGATTATCAAACAAATGAGGTCTTATTTGAACAACCTTTACCATTAGAGACTTCTAAAGCTATTTTAGAACATCTAAAAAACTTTGATGTTAAACCGATGATATGCCATCAAAAATATATGTACGTTAACGATGTTTTTGACAATCAAATTCATTTTGCAAATGAAGAGATCAATATCATTGAATACGAAGCAAGAGCTGGTGGTTACAAACTTTGTGAGGTTAATGATTTAGCAGGGTTTTGTGATTTTCCTTTGCATAAAGTTCTGGTAGCAGCAGACCCTGACTATTTAAAGAAACATTATCAAGAGATGATGAGACCCTTTGAAGGCCAAGTCAGTGCACTTTTTTCAGCCCCTTTTTATTTTGAATTTACTGACTTGGGCATTACTAAAGCCAAAGCAATTGCTGCGGTTTTACCTAAGTTAAATGTAAAAAAAGAAGAGTTAATGGCATTTGGAGATGGTCAAAATGATCAAGCCATGATTGAATATGCTGGCATTGGGGTTGCAATGGATAATGCGACAACAGAACTAAAGCAAGTAGCTGATAAAATAACTTTGTCTAATAATGAAGATGGCATTGCTCATGCCTTAGAAAAGTACCTTTCTTAGTATTACTTGACTGAAATTTTTTAAAGCTAGTAAACGAGTAAATGTGTTGCTAGCTTTTTATTTAATTGACCCAAGGTTACTATGCTAAAGTAATATATAAACATAATAGAAAAGTGACTGCTGATACGGGTGTCATAGTGTATTTTTCTTTTTTACTTTGAGATATAAAGTTTGCCAGGGTCATTAATCCCAAAGCGATTGTGATTATCCACATTAGTACATAGCTAGGTAAAAAGTCTAAACCATTGAATATCTTAGCATGTTTTAGAACAATTATCGCCATGAATAAGAGGATCAAAGAACTAATCGCACTTATCGCACGTAATTTTTTAGGCAAGACTTTATAATATCCGCCTAATGTAAACTCAGCAAAAGGAAAACCGAGTGTCAGTAATTCCTGAAAAATTGCCAAAGATACAAAGAGGATTGCGACAACGATTGCAGATAGGGTAACCAAATTGTTTTCCATGATATCACCTCTTTTACAATACTTTAATTTTAAAAAACCAAGCGAGCTATTTGAACTCGCTTGGTTTTTTATTCCTCTTCATTATAAGTTCTTTTATTTTCTACATCTGTGCGTACGATTAAAACATCGCATGAAGCGTTACGTGTGACGTATTCTGAAACAGAGCCGATAAATAGACGTTCAACTGCATTTAGCCCTGTTGCTCCTAAAATAATTAAATCAACGTCTTTATCTTGCGGAATTTGTTTAGCAATAATTAACTTAGGCGAACCATATTCGATTACAGTTTCGACTTGTTCAACACCACTGTTTTTGGCGTTTTCTCTATAATCACTCAAAGATTGTTTTGCTAATTCAGTCGCTTGATCTGCTAACATTGAATCAAAGGAGTTTACATCTTGGAATGCTCTTGTGTCAATCACATGTACTAACAATAAGCTTGCTTCATTCCGCTTTGCAATATTAACTGCTTTTTGAAATGCTAGTTCTGCTTCATTGGACCCATCAACAGCGACCATAATTTTTTGATATTGTTGTAACATCACACCACGACCTTCCATTTATTTCTAATTTTATTATACCTTTTTTTGCCCAAAAAATAAAAACTTAATGCATTTATGACATCTTTTTAGCGAGTAAGAAACTAAAAATTCCTGAAATGACTAACATAAAACATAAAAAAGTGATCGCCCACTCTAATTGGTTAAAAAAACCGACAAGTAAACATATCATACCTAGAAAAATAAATATTACACCAAAAGTTGATAGGAATGTTTTGTTTTGCGAATTTTTAGTGATTAAGGAAAAAAAGATTGTCTGTTTTATACATAATATGACCCCCATAGCGACTAAAATTATCGCCATGATAGATAGTAAAGTAGTGATCATCTAATACTCCTAACATGTGAATTTGACTAAATTATAAGGGAAGAGACAGAAAAGAGCAACTCACACATAGAAGTATTTAAATTGTTTTTTTGCAAAAAGTAATTCTGTTTATCTTCTTTTTATAATATAATAACTGTCCTGAATGATTTATAAATTTTTCCCAGGATCATTCAATCCTTGGCATGTGCTTTTTTCTAAAGGTTGAGTTGCTTCACCTTCTGGGTGTACAAAAAGAACGCACTTCGTGTTATTGTAAAGTCAACGAAACATAACAATAAGGAGTGCTTTCTTATGTCTTTCACTTTACAACAAAATTCTCTTACATTCAATAAGCAAAAAGCCATCTTGATCGCCAATGACGGTGGCACCTTAACCAATGACGCGGGGCTCGTCTTACTTTCGGAGTTTCTAAATCAAATTCGTTTTGATTCCCTGTTAGCGCGATACGTTCATATTCCAGAGTATCGTGCCTTCGCCCAACATGAATGGCTGGATGTCGTAAAACAATGGCTATATCAATTGATCGCTGGTTATTCTCGAGACCGAGACGCCAATACCTTACAATATGATCGCCTTTTTAAGGAAGCATTGAAACAAGAACGCCTTAGTTCGCAATTTATGATGTCTACTTTGCTTCATACCTTGACAGAAGAAAATGTTAATCAACTATTACAAGTGGCGAAAAAACTTGGCGATTTAGGCATGGACCAGCAAAACAGCCAACAACTCGTGCTTGATCTGGATTCCACCTGTTGTCCCACTTACGGAAAGCAAGAAGCAGGGGAATATATTTACCACTATGGCCTCAATGGGTATCATCCATTTGTGGCATTTGAAGGTTTAACCGGATTGGCATTAGATGTTCGCCATCGTCATGGCAAATCTTATACCTCCACCCACGCCGAAGATTATCTCGTAGAAATGTTGGCGCATTACCAACAACGTTCGAGTGATCCCACAATGCTTGTACGCGGGGATAGTGGCTTTGCCAAACCGGAAATTTATAAACAATGTGAGTGTCGAGGCGCCCATTATGTGATTAAATTGAAAAATAACGTACGGTTGATTCATTATGCGCAACATCTTGTCCAATATACCAACGGTACGGACTACACAAAGTCCGAACATCAATATTTTAAGATGGCTTATCAAGCAGATTCTTGGGACCGATCTCGAACAGTAGCCATCAAGGCTACTCGAAAAGCCGAAACTTTACTTTTTTCCGAATTTCAATTTGTGGTGACCGATTTCGCTCATCTTTCGCCCCAAACCATTTTTCAGCTCTATCAAAAACGAGGGAATATGGAAAACTTCATTAAAGAAATGAAGACCGGATTTTTCGCTGATAAAACGGACAGTCCTTCCTTTTTAGCGAATAAGGTTCGCTTAGCCCTAAGTTTTATCGCCTATAATATCATCCACTTGATGAAACAGCTGACTTTTCCGCAAGAGAAAAAGACGACGGTGATTGACACGATCCGTTTTCAACTATTTCATATTGCTGGAAAAGTCACAGAACACGCGCGTCAAGTGCAAATTCACTTATCAAGTACGAATGTTTACAACACGCTTTTTTGGGAAGTCCTTACACGAATTCAGCGATTGAATCTCTAGTTTACTTTTCCCCTTTTCCTCTTGATAAAAAAGGCTTGGCTTTCATTCTCTAGGAAGAATTTTATCTTTTTTTAGCGTCGTTCGATCATCCCTTTCTATTCTTTATTCAAAAGCGGCGATAAAAAGGGAAAATAACATAAAAGTCACCTCGTTGAACAGTCGAATGCGTTATCCACAAATTTTTATAAATCATTCAGGACTGTATACCTTTTCATCAATATGTAATTTAAATTTTTCTCGTTTTGTTAATGAAGCGTATTTTAGTTCAGGAATTTGTAAAACTGTGATAATAAAGGAGATTTTAGATGAAGCGATTTGATAGTTTTGCAAAAATAGCAAGTTTGATTGTTGATCTTATGCTAGCGATATTAGTAATTGTTGTTTTAATTGCTATGGCAACAGCTATTTATGACATTTTTACTCATGTATTAACAATGAGTTCAATGAGCGAACTTTATTATGTTATTGAAGAAATCGCCACTTGGTTTATTCTTTTAGAAGTATTCTTAATGTTACTGCGCTATGTAAAAGAAGGTCATCATGTGCCAGTACGTTATCTTATTTTAATTGGTATTACAGCTGTTTCACGGAAGCTTTTGTTAGAGCACGGTGGAGGATTAGATGCTTTAATGTTAGCATTGGCGATCTTAATTTTAGTCCTTGATCTGTTTTTACTAGAAAAAGTGAATGCTTTTCATACACATAAATCTTCAGAAGAAGATCAAGATATTTTTTAAGTAAAAAAGATAACAATATGAGCTTGAACTAAAAAATCCCTTATCATTTTTGATAAGGGATTTTATCTTTAAAAAAAAGGGTAATATCCGTGGATGCCGTTTATTGTCCTGGAGTATTGATCCCGCAAAGTCTAAGCAGGTGGGTTCCATGGCCAAGGTCTTGAGCTACCAAATGATAAGGCGTGCTGCTGACATTGGCACCTAACGGATCCCAATATATCAATAAAAATGTTCGGTCAATACTAAAAATGGATAACTCGTACATCACAGAATTCCCAAGTCAATAGTAGCATAATCTTTCAAATGTGGCAATAGACAGACTCATCAACTAGATGTGTTTATTAGCATAGTTTTTAATTTTCAACGAAATAAACACATTATCTTAGGATTTTGATGAGATAAACAGCAATTAAGCACGTAATTTTGTTATTTTAATGAAACTATTTGCAATTAGTTGCATAGATTTATCATTTTTATGAGTTTAATGCAGAACAAATTACATTATTTTTTCCAATCACTTAGTTGTTTATAACGCATTGCCAATGCTTTTTCGTATTTTCCAGTAGTTTTAGGGGCGTAGTAAGTCGTGTTTTTTAGCTTATCTGGTAGATACTGTTGATCAACCCAGGCTTCTGGATAATCGTGAGGATAATGATAATCTACACCACGACTTAAATTTTTAGCTCCTTTATAATGACTATCGCGTAGATGAGTTGGCACGTCTCCAGACTTTCCACTTTGTACATCTGCAATTGCTTGGTCTAAAGCTGTATGAGCAGAATTTGATTTAGGTGATAAACATAAATCAACAACAGTTTCAGCTAGCGGAATACGTGCTTCAGGCAAACCAATTTTTTCAGCAGCAAGGACTGCTTCGACGCAACGAGCAGCAGCTTGGGGATTAGCTAGACCGATATCTTCATAACCAATAACCATTAAACGACGACAGATAATCGCTAAATCGCCTGCTTCTACTAATCTTGCTAAGTAATGCAAAGCAGCATCTACATCACTGCCACGAATGGATTTTTGAAAGGCTGAGATGACATCATAATGTGCATCGCCGCCTTTGTCATGGGTTAAGGCCTTTTTTTGAATACATTCTTCAATAATCGTTAGGGTAATGTGAATTTGACCATTATCATCAGCAGGCGTAGATTTTACAGCTAATTCGAGGCCGTTTAACACACTACGTAAATCACCGTTGGTTGCACGGCATAGATGTATTTTAGCATTTTCATCTAAAATCACAGGATAGTTTCCTAAACCACGTTCTTTGTCTGCTAAGGCAAACTCAAGCGCTTGGGCTAAATCTGTTTCGGTCAAAGGTAAAACTTCAAAAATCTGTGTTCGGCTTCTGATGGCTGGATTAATTGTAATATAGGGATTTTCTGTTGTAGCACCAATCATAATGATTCGTCCGCTTTCCAAATGAGGCAGTAAAAAATCCTGTTTGGTTTTATCTAAACGATGGACTTCATCCAATAGTAAAATGACCGTACCACTCATTTTTGCTTCTTCAGCAACAATTTGTAAGTCCTTTTTAGTGTCAGTTGCGGCATTAAGCATGCGAAAAGCATATTGTGTTGTACCAGCAATAGCACTAGCAATACTTGTTTTTCCAGTACCTGGAGGCCCGTATAAAATCATAGATGAAAGCATTTGGGCGTCAATCATTCGACGGATGATTTTACCTTTACCAACTAAATGTTGTTGACCGACAACTTCATTTAAATTTTGCGGCCGCATCCGATAACTTAGTGGCTGCTGCATGTTTATCCTTCTTTCTTTTCTCATTACTGCTATTATAACATATGAACATCTATTACTTAATTTAAATGAGTTCATCTCAATAAAATAAAAAGGATGGCGTGAACACTATGTTTTGTGTATCATGGCATTAGGTGATAGCAATGAAAGAGACAATAAAAATTTTTGAAACAGCCTCAACAGTCGATATTGCTCGTTTTTTAGTGGGGATGTATCTTGAACATGATACTCCAAAAGGAAAACTAGGGGGATATATTGTTGACTGTGAGGCATATTTAGGTCCTGATGACATGGCAGCTCATAGTTACGGGATGAGAAAAACGCCTAGACTAAAAGCGATGTATCAAAAACCTGGCACGATTTATTTATATACTATGCATACACATTTGATTTTAAATATGGTGACACAAGCTGAAGGCATGCCACAAGGGGTGATGATCCGAGCAATTGAACCTGTAGAAGGAAAAGAACAGATGGAAAAAAGACGAGCTAAAATAGGGCGCGAGGTCTCCAATGGGCCAGGAAAATTAGTGGAAGCTTTAGGGATACCTAAAAATCTTTATGGCCAATCTATTTTCTCTAGTGATTTACATTTAGTGCCCGAAAAGCGAAAAACGCCTAAAAAAATAGCAGAGCTTCCGCGTGTAGGGATACCAAATAAGGGAGAATGGACAGATATGCCTTTGCGGTTTGTCGCCAGTGGCAATCCATATATAACAAAAATTCGACGCCAACAAATTGATTCTGACAGTGGTTGGCAAGAAGAAAACGATAATGACTAGTGATTGGAGGTTTGTCACAGATGAAATGGAATGAAGTAAGCGTTGAAACTGCTAGTGAAGCTGTTGAAGCTGTTGCAAATATTTTAATGGAAGCAGGGGCCAGTGGCGTAGCTATTGAAGATAGTAAGGACCTAGAAAATTTTCAGGAAGACAGCTTTGGCGAAGTGATTGACGTTGAAATGATTAGCTCTTTAAATGAAGGAGCTTATGTTAAAGCTTATTTTCCAGAAACGATCTTTGTCCCAGAAATTTTACCTGCTATTAAGGAAAGAATTGCAGAGTTACCAGATTTTGGGCTTTCGGTTGGCAAAAATGAAGTAGAGGTAACAGAAGTTGAAGAAAAAAATTGGGCTACAGCTTGGAAAAAGTATTATCATCCCGTTCGGATTTCGCGTTTTTTGACCATTAAACCTAGTTGGGAAGACTATCAAACGATAGATCCAAACGAGCAAGTGATCGATTTAGATCCAGGAATGGCTTTTGGCACAGGGACTCATCCTACGACCCGTTTAACCTTACAAGCTTTAGAGACGGTTTTGCGTGGTAATGAAACGGTTCTTGATGTAGGTGCAGGTTCTGGTGTATTAAGTATTGCAGCCAGTTTTTTTGGCGCAAAAGAAGTTGTAGCTTATGATCTAGACGATGTGGCCGTTAAAGCAGCCAAAGAAAATATTGCGCTTAATCCATCGGCAAAAAACATTCAAGTAAAGGCTAATAATTTGTTAGTCGATGTAGAGAAAAAAGCTGATGTTATTGTCGCTAACATCCTGGCCGATATTATTATTGAAATGTTACCTGATGCTTGGCGCTTATTAAAAAAAGATGGCACACTGATTGTGTCAGGGATTATCGAGGCAAAAAAACAAAGTGTGCTGGAGGCAATGCAGGTACAAGGATTTGTTTTAGACCAAACTTTTCAGCAAAAAGATTGGTATGCTTTAACATTTAAAAAAGTGGAGGAGTAACGACCATGCAACGCTACTTTACAAATGAAAAGTACGAAAAAAAAGACACTTATTCATTAAGCGGAGAACCTTATCATCATATAACCCACGTAATGCGAATGCGAGAAGGAGATCAAATCGACTTAGTTTTTTCTGATCAAGTAACCATACATGCCAAAATCACATCGATAAATGATCAAAAAGTGTTTGTTGAAGAAGTGGCTAAAGAAAGTCAGGAAAAGGAATTACCACTTGCGATCACGATTGCTTGTGGTTATCCTAAAGGAGATAAGTTCGACTGGCTGGTACAAAAGGCTACTGAATTAGGCGCTGCAGCATTTATAGGTTTTCCTGCTAAAACCTCCGTTGTAAAATGGGACCCAAAAAAATTAAGCAAAAAACAGCAGCGATTAGAAAAAATTACGCAAGAAGCAGCTGAGCAATCTCAACGTAGTTATTTGCCGGATGTCAGTCTTTTGGCTAATGAAGGAGATTTGTTTCCTCTTTTTTCGGATTACGATTATGTTTTGGTTGCTTATGAAGAGTCCGCTAAGCAAGGTGAGACGGCTACATTGGCCAAGTTATTGCAGAATGTGTCTGTGAATGCTCAAATATTAGCGGTTTTCGGACCAGAAGGTGGTTTCACGTCAGAAGAAATTGCTATGTTTGAACAAAATCAGGCACTCTTTTGCGGTTTAGGACCTAGGATATTACGTGCAGAAACAGCACCTTTATACTTATTAAGTGCTATTAGCTATCATTGGGAACTTTTGTATAGATAAAAAACTAAAGATGCCGCCAATAATTTATAGATTGGAGGGACATCAAGAAAAGTGCCACCAATATTTTCACTGACTAGACTACATTGTTTGATATCTCGCCGATGGTATTAGAGTGAATATTTGAAAAAAGGCAAGTATTTATTGTATAATATACTTGTTAGATAGCAGCAATAAGCGCTTTTGTAAAAGAGCGTTTATTTACTTTTCTTCTTTTGTATATAAATAAGCAAAGTGTCTGGGTTAAAGACCCAGACCTTTTTAACAAGGAGGGTCAATATGGCAAAAGATAGTGTGATATCAGGAGCTAGTGTGATCAAATTAGTTTCCTATTATATGAGTGACGAACATACTGCTTTTGTAAAAAAAGCCTATGAATATGCAGTAGATGCACATAAAGATCAATATCGTAAATCAGGAGAACCTTACATCATTCACCCTATTCAAGTAGCAGGTATCTTAGCTGAGTTACATATGGACCCACATACGATTGCAGTTGGGTTTTTACATGATGTTGTCGAAGATACTGATGTGACTTTAGATGATTTGAAAAACGAATTTGGTCATGACGTAGCGATGATTGTTGATGGTGTGACTAAACTGGGAAAAATTAAATACAAATCGCATGAAGAACAGTTGGCAGAAAACTATCGAAAAATGCTTTTAGCTATGGCGCAAGATCTGCGTGTTATTATGGTGAAATTAGCTGACCGACTTCATAATATGCGTACGTTAAAACATCTTAGAGATGATAAACAAAGAAGAATTGCTAGAGAAACCCTTGAAATTTATGCTCCTTTAGCTGACCGTTTAGGGATTAGTCGCATAAAATGGGAATTAGAAGACTTATCCCTGCGCTATTTAAATCCTAAACAATATTATCGCATTGTTCATTTGATGCAATCTAAACGAGACGAACGAGAAAAATATGTGAAACAGGCAGTAGAAGAAATTCGCATTGCTACTGAAGACTTAGACATTTATGCTGAAATATATGGTCGTCCTAAACATATTTATTCTGTTTATCGGAAAATGGTTGATAAAAAGAAACAGTTTGATGAAATTTATGATCTATTAGCGATTCGAGTGATCGTTGATTCGATCAAAGATTGTTATGCTGTGTTAGGGGCTATTCATACAAAATGGAAACCAATGCCTGGTCGGTTTAAAGATTATATTGCTATGCCTAAAGCCAATATGTATCAATCGATTCATACTACAGTTATCGGCCCTAACGGTAACCCAGTTGAAATTCAAATACGAACACACCAGATGCATGAAATTGCTGAATTTGGTGTAGCTGCTCATTGGGCGTATAAAGAAGGACATACAGAAGAAATTCAGCCGGATGAAATGACAAACCAAGTCGGCTGGTTTAAAGAATTATTAGAATTACAAGATGAAAGTTTTGACGCTTCTGATTTTATGGAAGGTGTCAAAGGAGATATTTTCAGTGATAAGGTGTACGTATTTACGCCTAAAGGAGATGTTTCTGAACTACCGAAAGGTTCGGGTCCTTTAGATTTTGCTTATCATATTCATACAGATATTGGTAATAAAACTGTAGGAGCAAAAATTAATGGAAAAATGGTGCAGCTTGATTATAATTTAAAAAATGGTGATATTGTAGAAATATTAACGTCTCCTAATTCTTTTGGTCCCAGTCGGGATTGGTTAAAATTTGTTGCTACGAGTAAAGCTAAGAATAAAATTAAGCGTTTCTTTAAAGCCCAAGACCGTGACGAGAATATTGAAAAAGGGCACAGTCTATTGGTCAAAACATTACAAGAAATGAACTTTTCAGCCAAAGAGGTTCTTTCAAAAAGCAAAATCCAAGAAGCTTTAGAAAGATATAATTATCACTCAGAAGATGATTTATACGCAGCAGTTGGTTTTGGTGAAATGAGTCCGACTACTCTAGCAAATCGTTTAACCGAAGAGGAGCGGCGTCAACAACAAGCAGCAGAAGAAAAACAACGTGTACAAGATATGGTCAATAATGGTCCTAAAAAAGAAACGGAAAAAATGAAGATTCGCCATGACGGCGGTGTAGTCATTCAAGGCGTAGAAAACTTGTTGATCCGTATCAGCCATTGTTGTAATCCAGTGCCAGGTGATGACATCGTTGGTTATATTACAAAAGGACGTGGCGTTTCTATTCATAGAAAAGATTGTCCTAATGTACAAAATTCATCGCAAATGCAAGACCGCTTAATCGAAGTGGAGTGGGAAGATACAAGTAATACCAGTAAAGAATATGATGCTGAAATCGAAGTTTACGGTTACGATCGTTCGGCATTATTAAATGATATTTTACAAGCGGTAAGTTCACAAAATCATCGAATTATTAATGTAGAAGCACATTCTAATAAGGAAAAAGCAGCAACGATTCGGATTACTGTTTCGATTAAAAATCTTTCACATTTACAATCAATTGTAGATAAAATTAAACAAGTTCCTGATATATATAGTGTCCATCGTTTGAAAGGATAGAGGTATGCGAGCAGTTGTTCAAAGAGTAAAAAGTGCGCATGTTACGATTAATGATAAAATCGTAGGTGAAATCGATCAAGGCTTTATGATCCTTTTGGGAATTCATGAAGAAGATAGCCAGGATGATGTGGAATATCTGGTAAAAAAAATAGCAAAATTGCGCGTTTTTGAAGACGAAAATGGAAAATTAAATTTAAGTATTGATGCAGTCGGCGGTAGTATTTTAAGTGTTTCGCAGTTTACTTTGTATGCAGATACGAAAAAGGGGAATCGTCCTAGCTTTATTAAAGCTGCGCGGCCGGAAATAGCGGTTCCTTTATATGAAACTTTCAATGACGGCTTAAGCCAACAAGGGATTCCTGTAGTAACGGGTGAGTTTGGCGCAGACATGCAAATTTCTTTAGTAAATGATGGTCCAGTTACTATTATTTATGACACTAGGGAAAAGACATAAGTGGGGTTTAAAATAAAAACTAGTGTTGCTAGCACGAAACTGTCTTTCTTGTTTTATCAACACTAGTTTTTTTATGCTACGAATAAAACATGTATTTTTTTCGTAAAATCATTTGTAAGCGCTTTATAATTATGAGATAATAAAATGGCAGGGGGGATTTCCCTTTAGATAAACGTATCTATAAATATTGTTTTTATTTACAATGAAAGGAGTTTCGATGATTTATGGCAACTATTGGAAGGTTTAATCGCAGTGAAGTTAAGAAAGAAAATCAGTTATTTTCGCGTTTTAAAACCTTAGTTGAGACAGCTTTTTATGGAAATAATGTGACAAGTGTCACAAATTTGCAAAAAGCTTATCATTTAGCTACGCAAGCTTCGGGGACGGTCGTTACAGATTTGCCAGTAAAGCATACTAGTGATTTAGGTTTACCTGAAGAGACTAAGATGCTTATTTTTAATGATGGAAAAATTGTGGGAAGAACAGCAGCGGCGCGTGTAGTTATCGGTCACCCGGGGGTTGACTCTGATTATTATCAAGGAATATTAAGAGAGGCACTATATCAATCAAGGGAACAAAACTTTTATACCGCTGATGTTGTTGTCGGTCTTGATGAAAAGTTCATGGTTAAAAGTCATCTGATGCTGCCAGAAGGATTTGAAAATAATCTCTATTCTTATTTATTGAATTTCCAAATAGCAAATAAGCAGTGGCAAGAACGTTATGAAAACTCTGTTTCTTATGAAGAAAATGACATCTATCTTTTTGCCAATCCTAACTGGCACCATCCAGATTTTCCTTTTGGCCTGGCTTTATTTGACCCTGAGCATAATGTGGCCGCTGTCTTAGGTTTACGTTATTTTGGTGAATTAAAAAAAGGCACACTGACGCTTGCTTGGGCAACTGCTCACCGGAATAACTACGTAGCTTGTCATGGGGGAATTAAACAGTACCAACTACCCGAAGGTAACAAATATACAATGGCTGCCTTTGGTCTTTCTGGTTCAGGAAAGTCAACGATCACTTTAACCCAACATGGCGGAAAATATAAAGTTGATGTTTTGCATGATGATGCTTTTATTATTGATAGAGATACAGGATCAACGATTGCATTAGAGCCTGCGTATTTTGATAAAGTGCAGGATTATCCATTAACTCATAATACAGTTGATTACTACTTAACTATGCAAAATGTCGGGGCGACAAAAGATAAAGAAGGTAAAACTGTTCCTGTTTTACAAGATATTAGAAATGGTAATGGTCGAACAGTTAAATCACGTTATGTCACAAAAAATCGAGTAGATGCTTTAGATGAAAAATTAGATGCTGTTTTTTGGATTATGAAAGATGATAGCTTACCTCCTGTAGTAAAAGTGGAAGACCCTATTTTAGCTGCAGTTTTTGGTTTAACACTTGCAACAAAACGGTCAACAGCAGAAAATGTTGTAGGCGATGTCGATTTAAATCAGCTAGTTATTGAGCCTTATGCCGATCCGTTTCGTGCTTATCCTTTAGCAGAGGATTATCGTAATTTCCGTGATTTATTTAATAAAAATAAAACTGCCTGCTATATTTTAAATACAGATGCTTTCCATGGTAAGGATATCACTCCACAAGTCACTTTATCCAGTATTGAAAAAATTATTACGGGTGAAGCGATTTTTGAACAATTCGGCCCAATTAAGGAAATGTCTTACTTGCCAATTGAAGGATACGAACTGGATCTTAATGACAAAAAGTATATGAAAGATATTCATGCGCGTTTACAAAGTCGATTAGATTTTATTTTAAAAGAAAATAATACAAACGAAGGTTATGATGCTTTACCTGAAGAAACAGCAGAAATGATGCGTCATGTAATAAGTGAATTATAACTAAAGTATTAGTAAACTGATAATTAACTTTAACGGTTAATTATCAGTTTTTTTGTGACTAAAAAAGCGTTTGTATATTGCCACTTAATATTTATCTGAATAAATAAACTCACACTTTACAAAAAAGTGGAGAAATGTTAAGGTATACTTAATCTGAAAAACGAAGGGAGGCAAGTTGGGGTTGCAAATGGATATAGGTAAGCGAATTTATGAATTGCGTACAAATCAGAAAATGAGCGCAAAAGATCTTGCGAAGAAGGTGGGGGTCTCTGCCGCGTTTATTTCAGCGTTAGAGCATCATACAACGAGTGCTTCAATTACAACATTGGAAAATTTGTGCAATGGATTAGATGTTTCATTAAGTGAATTTTTTCAAGAGGAGGAAGCGCCATTGGATGTAGAGCTACTTCATAAATTTGCAAATATGAATACTGAACAAAAGACAGCCATTTTAAATTTAATTGAAGTTTTTTGCCCAATAAATTCTGAGGATGTAACTAAAGAAATTAAGGGGGCTAATGAATGAAAGAAGACTATCAGATATCAATTGAGGAAACAATAGAAAAATTTGATACGGATCGAAAAGAAGGGCTCACACAGGAAACTGTCGATAAACGTTTAGAAGAAAATGGACGTAATGAGATCCAAGAAGGAAAGAAAACTTCTCCCTGGAAATTATTATGGAATAATATAAATGACTTAATTGTGTATTTATTATTAGCAGCTGCAGTCATTTCTTTTCTTATGGACGATTTAGCAGAAACTATTGCGATATTACTTGCTTTGTTACTTGCGGTACTCACTGGTTTTTTCACCGAATTACAAGCACAAAAATCAGTTGAATCCTTGCAAAGCATGATTTATACCACCATTACGGTTATTCGAGATGGAAAGACGCAAACAATCGATGCAGGAAATATTGTCCCTGGAGATGTGCTCTTATTAAGAGAAGGTGATGCTATTGCTGCGGATGGTCGCATTATTTCTAGCAATAACTTTGCCTGTATTGAATCAGCATTGACGGGAGAATCAGAAGCGGTTGAAAAAAGCGCAGATGATATTTCTGAAGAAGAAGTACCATTAGGCGATCAACAAAATATGGTTTTTTCCGGTACAGCTGTGACCCGTGGATATGCTTATGTTATTGTGACTGAAACTGGTATGGAAACTGAAGTTGGTAAAATTAGTGGGATGTTGGATGAAACAAGCGATGAAAAAACACCACTAGATATAGAATTAGATAAATTAAGTAAGGCTATTATTGTTGCGGCTTTTATTGCTGGAGTTGCAGTACTGGTTGCAGGACTTATTACTGATAAGCCGTTTGTTGAAATGATCCATATCGCTATTATTTTAGCTGTTGCTGCAATACCAGAAGCAATGCCAGCAGTAGAAACAATTACTTTATCAAAAGGCATGAACACTATGGCCCAACGCAAAGCTTTAGTGAAGTCACTGCCGGCAGTAGAAACGCTAGGAGCAACTAGTGTAATTGCTAGTGATAAGACGGGAACATTAACAGAAAACCAAATGATGGCTTCTGAACTAGTACTGGGTGAAAAAACACACTATGAAGTTACAGGGGAAGGTTACGACCCACATGGTTCTGTCAAAAAAGATGGAGAAGAAATTGTTCCAGAAAATAATCAAGATTTGATGCAATTTATTCAATCTGGGGTCTTATGTAATACTGCTCATATAGACCAAAATGAAGATGGACAATATGAAGTTGTGGGTGATCCTACAGATGGCGCTTTAGTGACGCTAGGTAAAAAAGTAGGGTTAGAGCGTGAAGAGCTTGAAAACAAGGGCTTCGAAAAAATAGCTGAAGTTCCATTTTCTTCTGAAAATAAATATATGATTGTGGTTTATGAAAAAGATGGCAAACGTCAGTTAATTATTAAGGGATCTTTTGATGTCATTTTAGGTTTAGCTGATCAGACACAAGAAACCAAAGATAATTTGCAACAACAAAATGAAATGTTTGCTGCAAAAGGTCAACGCGTTATTGCAATTGCAAGTATCGAAAATTACGATGGCGGATTGACTGAAGAGGAAATGAAAAGTTCTTTGGATAGTTTAAAAATTCAAGGATTAGTAGGTATTATTGATCCACCACGACCAGATGCATATGAATCTGTTGAAAGTGCACAAAATGCTGGTATTAAGGTGAAAATGATTACTGGAGATCATCCTAAAACAGCTTCTATTATTGCTAAAGATATTGGTATAGCTGATTATGAAAAGATTACGACCGGTAAAGAAATCGATGCACAAGTAGATAATGAAAATTTTGCTGAAGTGGTGGATGAAACGGCAGTCTTTGCTCGTGTTTCGCCAGAAAATAAAATGCAAATTGTATCAGCGCTTAAAAAAGAAAGTGAAGTTGTTTCAATGACCGGTGACGGTGTAAACGATGCGCCTGCTTTAAATGATGCTAACATCGGTGTTGCTATGGGGATTAGAGGTACTGAAGTTGCTAAAGAAGCTTCGGACATGATACTAACAGATGATCGTTTTGGTACAATCGTGGATGCAGTTAAAGAAGGAAGGATTATTTTTGATAATATTAAAAAATACGTTTCTTTCTTATTTGCTTGTAACATGGTGGAAATTATCGCGATCTTCGTAAGTGTAGTCTTTTTACTGCCGATGCCGATTGCACCGTTACACATTTTATTTTTAAATTTGATTATTGATATCGCTCCTGCAATGTCATTATCTTTTGAACCGGCTGAGGATAATGTCATGGCAAGAGGACCACGTTCCAAAAAAGATAGTTTGGTCAATCGCCACTTTTTAACACGTATTGTTTTTAGTGGAGTAATTATTGGTTTATCAGCTTTTGCCCTATTTTGGATATTATTAAATGGTAATCAATCAAGTGAATATCTACAGACCGCTGTATTTACTTTTATGGCAGTTGCACAATTAATGCATATTTTTAACGTTAGAAAGACAAATTCTTTCGGGATTGACCGTAGCTTTTTCCAAAATAAAGCTCTATTAGGTTCAATCGCACTATCTATTGCTTTACAATTAGTTGCAGTGTACGCGCCATTTATGAATGATCTTTTAGGTACTGAACCTTTAAGACTTGTTACTTGGTTAGGAATTCTCGGTGCAGCTATCATTTCTACAGTTATTGTAGGATTGTTTAATAAAATAAAATACCATCATTGATTTAAAAACTTATTTGATTCTATAAGATAATATATAATAAATTCCTCCTCGTTATTTAGCACCAAAATTTGGTATAATGATTTTGACGTTAAATAAAATGCTTACAAAAAGTAGCTTAGAGGGGGGAGTTTTTTGTGGAAGAAATAATGAATCTGCAAAACGAGTCAGA
The DNA here is from genome assembly GCF_001712815.1 of Tetragenococcus halophilus. NCBI lineage: Bacteria > Bacillati > Bacillota > Bacilli > Lactobacillales > Enterococcaceae > Tetragenococcus > Tetragenococcus halophilus. The sequence goes on along the minus strand of NZ_CP012047.1, from coordinate 2,036,206 downwards.
TATTCGTGGTATTGCTATGGATACCCAAGAATATCAAGCAAATTTGACAGTTTCAGCGGTACGAAAGATTGCTGCAGGTATCGTAAATTGGTTAAACAAAATGGGAAAAAAAGATGAAATAACAGTAGGGGTAGGTAGAGATAGCCGCTTAAGTGGTCCTGAATTGGAAGAAGCGCTTATAGAAGAACTGATTCATAGCGGCGTAAATGTTTATGATTTTGGACTTGCAACAACACCAGCTTTATTTATGAGTACGCAATTTTCACAATTTTCGTGTGATGCAGGCGTTATGTTGACTGCTAGCCACTTACCTTATTATTACAACGGCATAAAAGTTTTCAGCCAAAAAGGCGGCGCAGAAAAAGAAGATATTACTTATATTTTGTCTCATACAGAAAAAAGACAAGGAATAACTGCTGGTAAGCTGACAGAAGCTGACCTGCTTACTGTTTATGCTGCTGATTTGGTTGAAAAAATACGTACTGCCAGCTATAAAGATACTGAAAAACCATTGACTGGCTTTAAAATTGTTGTTGACGCTGGTAACGGCGCAGGCGGGTTTTTTACAGAGAAAGTTCTACAAGTTCTAGGCGCAGATACCTCAGGCTCACAATTTTTAACACCTGACGGCAATTTCCCCAACCACATCCCTAATCCAGATAATAAAGCAGCGATGCGAAGTATTCAAGACGCTGTTTTAACAAATCATGCGGATTTGGGAGTGATTTTTGATACTGATGTGGATCGTTCGGCAGTGGTAACAAAATCAGGTGATGTATTGAATCGTAATAATCTTATCGCAGTATTAAGCCGTATTGCGCTAAGCGAACATCCGGGGACAAGTATCGTTACAAATTCACCGACTTCTGATCATTTAAAGGACTTTATTGAATCTTTAGGTGGTAAGCAAGTTCGTTATATTTCTGGTTACCGTAATGTAATCAATAAAGCACTAGAGCTTAATCGCGCAGGTATTGATACACAATTAGCGATTGAAACCAGTGGACATGCGGCTTTTAAAGAAAATTATTTCTTAGATGATGGAGCTTATGTCATTGCTAAGATTTTAATGTTGTTGCCAAAATTACAAGAAGAAGGAAAATCTTTAGAGTCATTGATTGCTGATTTGAAACAGCCGCTTGAAACGCAAGAAGTTCGTTTTAAATTAGAATCGGAAAATTATCGTGCATTAGGTGAAAAAGTCATTGAACAAATTGCCGATATTCGAGTTTCTGGATGGCAAATCGATCCTGAAAATGATGAGGGGATTCGTTTTCGCTTGTCTCAGCCGTATGGACAAGGTTGGTTTTTACTACGTATGAGTCTACACGAACCTTTATTGGTATTACAAATTGAAAATGATGAAAAAGGATATATCGTGCCTGTACTAAAGAAGATGCGAGAATTTTTAAATAACTATCCAGAGGTAAACCAAGAAAAGTTAACGCCATTAGTATCAAATGTGTAATCCTTAAAAGATAAAATGATTCCCAGCAAAGTGACGAACAGTTTTTGCTGGGAATTTTTTATTACAATAAGACTAGAAATAGTATAGAACTTTGTTTGAAAATAAAAAGAAAAATCTATATAATGGACAGCGATTAAAGAATGGAGGGAAATGAATGGAAATTTTCCGGAAAAGGCCAATTGAAAAGGATTCATTCAATACATTAAAAAGAGAATTAAAATTAAAAGATTTAATTATGTTAGGAATCGGCGCTATTATTGGTACAGGGATTTTCGTTGTCACCGGGCAGGCTTCAGCAGATTATGCCGGCCCAGCATCGATGATTTCTTTTATTATTGCAGCTTTAGTGGTTATTTTAAACGGGATTTGTTTTGCGGAATTTGCTTCACGCGTGCCTGTTTCTGGCGGGCCTTATAGCTATATGTATGTGGTCTTTGGCGAATTGACGGCTTGGATCGCTGGTTGGCTATTGATTTGTGAGTATATGTTAGCTGTTTCCTCGGTGGCTTCAGGTTGGTCCGGCTATTTCCAGGGTTTCTTAAGTAATTGGGGAATTCAATTACCTCAAGCATTAACTGCCGGTTATAATCCAGAAGAAGGTACATATATTGATTTGATTGCAGCTTTAGTAATGATTTTAATTACACTATGGGTTACCCAAGAAGCTAAAAAAGCATTGCGCTTAAATAATGCGATGGTCTGGGTGAAATTTGGTATCATTATTTTGTTTGTTGCTGTGGGCGTATTTTTTGTACAGCCTGAAAATTGGCAGCCTTATATGCCTTATGGCACGCAAGGTATTTTTAGTGGCGCTGCTTTAGTATTTTTTGCCTTCTTAGGTTTTGATTCTGTTTCAATGGCAGCTGAAGAAGTTGAAAATCCACAAAAAGACGTACCGCGAGGGATCATTGGTTCTATTATCATTGCGACCATTTTATATGTAGTTGTTACCTTAGTTTTGACAGGAATGGTGCCTTTTTCTCAATTAGGCGTTCAAGATCCAGTGGCTTTTGCCATGCGTTATATCGATCAAGGTTTTATCGGCTCTGTCATTTCGGTTGGGACGATTTTGACATTATTAACTGTTACAATATCTATGCTTTACTCTCTGGCGAGGCTTATTTATTCTATTAGTAAAGATGGCTTATTACCAAAATACTTGCAACAAATAGATGAGAAACGACGTACACCAAAAAATGCAACATTTGTTGCAGGAGCTATAGGATTATTCTTTGCAGCTGCTTTTCCTTTAAATATTTTAGCAGAATTAACAAATATTACGGCGCTTGCTTGTTTAGCTCTTATGGCGTTAGGCGTGATTCGCTTACGGAAAATGTTAGGAAAACCTAGTAAAGATGAATTCAAAGTTCCCCTGGTGCCGTTACTACCAATCATTTCAGTGCTTTCTTGCATATTTTTAATGCTACAATTAGATAAGCTTACTTGGACAGTTTTTATTATAACGCTTGTTTTAGGATTAGCAATTTATTTTGGTTATGGTTATCAACATAGTGATCTAAATGAAAAAAAGAGCTGATGTAAAATACTCCCTGAAAGAATTAATCTTCCAGGGAGTAACATTAAGCTCTTTTTTTATTGCTCTTTTTTAGTTGTTAATTCGATCAATTTTTGTTTTAAGCCTTCTTCCATTTCGCCAAGTTCTAGCTCTGCATGACGACGGTTTTCTTTACCTTCTTTTTGAATACGTAGTGTTTCTTCGATTGTTTCTACTAAGTCATCTTGTGTTTGTTGTAAAGTATCGACATCGACGATGCCACGTTCGTTTTCTTTGGCAGTTTCGATGGCCGAGACTTTCAACATTTCAGCGTTTTTCTTCAATAAGTCATTTGTCGTTTCAGAAACCTGTCTTTGAGCAGTAACCGCGTCTTTTTGACGTAACAGCGTTAAAGCAATGACGACTTGGTTTTTCCATAAAGGGATCGCTGTATTGATCGAAGACTGAATTTTTTCTGCTAAAGCTTGGTTTGTGTTTTGAATTAAGCGAATTTGTGGCGCTTGTTGCAAGGCAATTTCACGGGTCAAGCGCAAATCATGGGTCCGTTTATCTAAGCGATCTAAAAATTGAGCGTAATCATTGGCCATTTGCACATCCATTTGTTCACCGGTTTGTTTTGCTTTCTCCATTGCTTCGGGAATAGTTTTTTGTTCTAATTCTTCCATCTTCACTTCGCTAGCGGCAATATAAATATTTAAAGCGTCAAAATAGTCCTTATTTTTTTGATAGAGCTGCTCAAGCATTGCATGGTCTTCAAGCAAGCCTTCTTTTTCCTTATCTAATTTAACAGCAACTTTATCCACTTGTGCACCAATTTTTTGGTATTTTGCTGTGATTTCATAAATCGACTGTTTAACTTTACCGAACATCCGTTGGAAAATGTTGCCCTCACCGGCACGAAGTTCGTCAGGATTGGCTTCTTGCAAACGGTACATTAGATCGTTAAGTGTATCTCCAATCGGCCCAATATCAGAAGTTTGTACTTGACTTAACATTGATTGTGAAAATTCACTCAATTTTGTTTGTGCTTTTGTTCCATAAGTTAACACCGCTTGTTGATCTGTAGCATCAATCTGATCGGCTAGTTGCTTGGCTTGCTGTTGCCTTTCTTCAGATAATTTATCAACTAAACGAGGTGCTTGTTCTTGCGTATGTAGATCGGCGATTTCCTTTTGTTGAGTGGCTGTTAATTGATTTAAATCGGGTGTAAATGAATCATCCATCAAATCTTCTAAAGTCTTGTCGACAGAAGTTGATTGGTTTGAGCGGTCGGACATAACAATTTCCTCCTTCAATAGTTTGAAAAACAGAAGAAGATAAAAGTTGAACTTTTATCTAGCTTCATGTTGTTTGTAATCACCGTTTTGTTTTAAACTTTGTTTAGCAATAGTCATTTCTACATCTAAATCGTCTAAATCATCAGCAACAAATTTCTGATAATCGATTGCGATTAAAGCAGCCATCTGGTCGATGATTTGAATACTTTCTTCAATCTTATCATAAGTATCACGATTTTTTATTTCGTGCTCGTTGATTTCCATAAATTTGTCGGTTAAATCCACTAAGTTTGGTAGATGTGTGTATAAAAAGTGGTTCGCTTCAGGCATTCGTTTAGGAGAGTCAACAATTTCTTTAAATAAAGCCTTAGCTGCTTTGATGGTATCATGACGTAAGTCAACGGCTCTTAGTTTGCCGCTTTTGTTCATTGTTGCTTGTAAGTGATCAATTTGTTTTTTTGTTTGATTCATCGTTTGACGGAACATATCGATTTCACTGTCAGACATCCCAGCATTGATATAATTTTGTTCTCTTTTTTTTGATAGCGTAGGTAATTCATTTTTTTTAGCATGCTTCGATTTTCCCTTGAAACCATAATAGATTAAAAAGCCACCAGCGACAAAAAACAGCAATGGGAAATAATCGAATGAGTCATTTCCGGAAAAAATGTTAAGCAAAAAAATGACTCCCAAAATGACGCCAATCCATAATGCCCATCTTGAATTTTTCATTTCTAAACCTCCTAAAATCCTTGTATATAAACGCCTTATGTTATTTCTCTACTCTTTTATTCTATCATGATATAGTAAATAAAAGAATCCGACTTACGGTGTATTTCGATAATTTAGAAAAAACATAACTTTTTAATTTCATATGTTCATGAGCTGTTAAGTTTTTTCAATACACTGTAAAATCGGACTTTCTTATATTTATGTTTTTAATGAGTAGAATTGATTTTAAGATAAATCTAAAGAGTTTTCTAAAGAGGTTCTTTACTGAAGAATGCTACTTATCACATTCACAGCGTCTGTTTTTTGTTCCTTATAGACACCTGCGTAAACGTCTAAAGTCATACTAATATTTGTATGACCTAATAGTTCTGATACTGTTTTGAAGTCTTTTCCTTGGCTAATAAGAATCGTTGCAAACGTATGCCTTAAAGCGTGTGGGCTTAATTGAGGCAATCCACTTCTTTTGCAAATACATTTTACCCAATAATTAGGAGAAGACATTTCTATAAAACTATTTTTACGATTAGAAAAAACAAGTTGCTCTTTATCCATTGTATTGAATCCGTATAGCAACATTTCTTCTCGTTGAATTTTACGCCAATGTTTTAATATAGCGATTGTTTCATTATTTAAAGGTATATCACGCTTAGAATTCTTGTTTTTAGGTTCTTCCAAGTATGGGCGATTATTCTTGCCTTTGGCTAATGTTTGGCGTATCTTAAGTGTTTGGCTGGAAAAGTCAACATGCTTCCATTGTAGACCTAGTAATTCCCCTTGTCTTGTGCCTGTGTTAGCCATTAAATAAAAGAAACTAAATTTCTTTGTATTTTCGTGTTCTTTTGCATAAGTTAAGAAGATATTTAGTTGCTCTTGCGTAAAATATTTGATTTTTGATTTCTCAAAATCTTCTTTTTTCCGTGGCATAAAAATCCGATCGACTGGGTTTTTATCTACAATACCTTGTTTAATCGCAAACTTAAATATACGTGATATATTGAAAATAAATGTTTTAAATTGGGTGTGCGTTTTGCTTTTTTCGTTAGCAAACTTTTGAACTTCAGTTATGGTTATTTTTCTAAGCGGTTTATTGCCAAATTTAGGCAAAATGTGGTTTCTGAAATCACGCTGTAAAATCATAAGAGTTGATTCTTTAACCGTCATTTTATAACTTTCTAACCATAACTCATAAATATCTTTGAAAGTATCGCCAGTGGTTTCTTTTTTAAAACCGTTCTTATCAATTTCTACTAATTTGCGATTAAGAAATAATTGTGCTTCTTTCTTGCTGTTAAATCCTCTTTTTTCAACGTTAACTTGTTTCCCTGTGTTGGGATCAATTCCTAAATATCCTGAAACTTTCCAAGCGGTTTGACCGCTTTTTTTTGTGTATTTTGTATATGTTGCCATTATTTTCCCTCCGTGTTGCTACGCTGGGGGCGTGTAGGGGAGGGGAGGATTAATTGTTGTTATCATCAAACATATTGCTACGGTCGTAATCCAAAATTAGTTTAGAGATTTTGTTATAAACATTAATTAATTCTGAAGGATCGTCTTCTTCGACATTAATTCGATTATACAAATGAAATAAAAATTTGTTAAGAAATTTTCTTGTTTCATTAGCGAAGTAATAATTAGTTTTTTCAACATCTCTTAGTCTTTCGATGAGGTCATTCAAATTATGCATACTTGAAATTTCCTCTTTAGTATACTCATTGTAATTTTCTATAAAGTGTAGGGAACTTGCATACACCTGGTTAGCTACATCATTTTCTGCACTACTTACAGCTTCCTCAAGTGAAACAAATGGTAATTTATCTTCTTTATTTACGTTATAAATCCTTTTCAGATCACCTAAAGTTGTTTTTCCTTCCATTAGATATAAGAAAGATACATCCATTTTTTTAGCCAGCTTGGATACCGTTTCGATACTAGGTGACTTCCTGTTATTTTCTAAATCGCTTAGATAGGTTCTTGATATTCCAAGTTTTTTAGCAAAAGCTGTTTGAGTTTCTTTTCCTCTAATTTTTCTTAAATTTTCACCTAAAGACATTCTTTCACCTACTCTCGTTTGCTATAAGTCTAGCATAAATAACAATTAGACGCCAATAGTTTCGTAAGTATATTTTTTGACGCCGATAGTTGCAATTGACTTTAATTAATGTTAAGATGATTTTACAAAGCGAAACGCCGATAGTTTCGCTTTATAAATAAACGATATGACGCCGATAGTTACATCGTGTAAGGAGAGGTGAAACAAATGCAAGTAATGCTAACAGACGAACAAAGCGCTTCTTTACAACAATTTATTTACGAAACAACCAAACAAGCCATTGCTGAAGCAAAACATAATGCGGGCGTAGATAAACGCTTTTTACGCAAAGGCGAAACAGCTGAATGGCTTGGAATCTCAAGAAATTCACTTAACAAGCTTGAACGTGAAGGCATGAAGTCAATTGTAATAGACGGTATAACTTTTTTTGATCGTGAAGAAGTAACAAAATATTTACTAAGTAAACAAAAATAATCTTACTACAACTGGGGCGTGTAGGGAGCATGAAGGAACAAAAAGAATACGAGAAGCAAGCAAAAATTATTATGATTCGTTTATCAAAATATATTCCAATCAACGTGGAAGATGAAGAGAGTTATATAAAAGGTTTAATAAACGGATTAAAAGCAGTAGACAGACAAAAAGAACGAGGAAATAAATGAAGACAAAGAAAAAGCCTTTTGCTAAAAAGTCCTGGCAGACGTAGCAAAAAGGCAAGGCAAAATATACGGTTATAATATAAACCAATTTCTTATATTATAACCTGAAAAGCCTTAAATAGCAAGCTTTTGGAGGTAATAAAATGAAATTTAAAACAAGAAGAAGACTGTTTATTATAGCTTTAATAGCCATTGTGTCGCCACTACCACTTTTATTGAAAGCAATGGTTGTTTTACCAGCCATACAGTTATTACTCATAGATTCTGACGAGTGGAGGGCTAAAAATGGATAGACAAGAAGCCATTCAGAAAGCAGCAAGACTTGCAAATGAATATATTAAAAACAGAAATGACGCTGAACGTAAACATAAAGAATTAAATCAACTATTTAAACAATTTCATCTTTCATGGGACGAAATCAACGAGGAGGATAAACACAATGCAAAGAAATAATAATGAAGAAATGTTCACACAAGCGTGTAAGCTCACTAATTTAGCGGATCATTTAAATTTGGCAGAAATGCTATTAGATAATGTAGCGGTAAGCAGGGATAACAAAGATAATGGCGCTGTTCATTATTTCTTAAATAAAGAATTAGACAGCGTACAAAACAACATCATAAATATACAAAATCAAATTCAAGAGATTTCTGATGTGTTAACAGATATTTATAACGAGGAAGACAACCTTCAAGAATCTACTAAAAATACTAGTTTATTTGAATCTTTGGAGGTTGAAAATGATGATGTACGTTAGTCAAGGATATAGAACAGCTAAAATGAAGCCATCAGAGAGCGAGAAAGCACCGTTTGAAGAGTTACTGGAGTTTCCGCCACAAAAAGCACCAGAAATAACCGAGAAAAGCACTTCAAAAGAAATTGATAAGTTTAAAAGTAATAAAATCGGGTATTTTATCGCTGGGAAATTAAAAAACAATACACGAAATAATAGCAATCTGATAGAAAAAGAATTAGTTACATTAGATTATGACGACTTAGGCAATATGCTGTATACAAAGTTTGTAAATACGATTAAAGAGAAACTAAAAGGTATTCGCTTCATTTTATACCCAACGATCAAGAATAACTTGCCAGATTATGGCATGCGGTATCGGTTAGTAATAGACACTAACCGATCATACAATCAAAAAGAAAATGGTCGTTTGATTGTAAATCTAATTGAACACATTGGGTTACCTTGTGACCCCAAAAGTGAAACTTACAGCCAGTGCATGGGTTTGCCATATCTTAATGCTTGTAGTTCTGAAAAATTAATCGTAAAGCAAGACGGCGAACCGTTGGAAGTAAAAAAATGGCTATATGAACCGAAAAGAAAGGAAAACAAACTTTCCTTTACGACCAATTACAGGAATGTAGGCGGAAAATATACAGGCGTGTTTCTCAATAAGGTTATTGAAGGTACAGCCGAGGGCAACCGTGATGTGTGGCTAACCAGTGTTATAGGCACGATGTTAAATCAAGGTGTAGAGGCGCAAAATGCTTATATGATGGCTGATGTAATCAACCAAAACTTTATTAATCCGCCTTTGAGTGATGAACAAGTGAATAAAATTTATTTGAGCATATTAGATAAAGAAACAAGAAAGAGAGGGGTTGCTATTTGATGAAGACCATTCCAAAAGATATTGAAAAATCAATTATCAGTTTTGAAAAGGTAAAGCAAGAAGAACCAAAAGAACTTGAACCATTTCATATAAACATTGAAGTGAACAAAATTGAAAAAGAGGCTAAAGATAAAGGCAGCGATTATTTTAATGAGGCGGTAGAAGAGCTTAAAAAAACAACGCCTTGTTGGGTTTGGTTCACAGGCATAGTAGACACGGAAATAAAACCTCCTAAATATTCCATAGAACATGGTTTTGACCACGAAAAAATGGGCGATATGATTATTAAAAGATTTCACCTTGTAAAGTATCCCAAACTACAAGTAGGCGCTGTTTATGGGAAAAAGAAAGGTGCATGGCGTTATTTCGCAGGAAAAGATGAAATGAGATTCTTTGTTGAACGTGAAGTTTTGAGGGAATTACAAAACTGGGGGTATTATGACCAGAAATATATCCCTTGGTCGAGAATATACATTCTTCAAAAGGTTTATGATCCAAGTTATCCGAGTGAAACGCCGTTTGATAGGAGTAAACCGGAGCTAGTCGTATTTAAAAATGGCACATATAATATCTTGACTGACAAAATGAAACCTCATGAGGCAAAAGATTATATATTGCTTTCGTATGATTATGATTTGGACACTAGCGGTAGAGATACGCCGTACACAGATTCTTTATTAGATGGTTTGGTTGGAGAGAATGCACTTTTCTTAAAGCAATTTATTGGGTATACGTTTTATAGAAGTCACGCGCCAGCGCAAGAAATGGTGTTTTTAAAAGGTTCAGGCGGTGAGGGGAAATCGAGCTTTCTTAATTTCTTATCAGAAAATATTTTTTGTGAAGATAATGTTTCTTCTGTAACACCGCAAGATTTATCAGATGATCGTTTTCAGGTTGTAGAGTTATTGGGTAAGGCTGTAAACGTTAGTGCTGATATTAAAGACGATTATATAGAAGACAGCAGTATTATAAAAAGGTTAACGGGGAATGATTCGTTATTCGCTCAATATAAAGGGGTGCAAGGCTTTACTATGCGAAACCATGCGAAGTTGATATTTAGTGCGAACACGTTGCCGAGGTTTAAAGACTTAACAGAGGGCTTTTCTCATAGATTGGTTGTTATACCATTTCTAAACGGCAATCAACGTTTAGATTCTGCCACTTTTTGGAAAGAACACGATATGAACAAGGTTAAAGAAGAAGCAGCAGCGTTTGCTTACTCTTGTATCCAAGAATTTAGGAAAATTTTTGATGGTAAGCGTGCATTGTTTACGAAACCGGAAAGTTTGTTAGAAGCCACTAACAATTGGATCAATGAAAATGATCATATCGGTGAATTTATATCAACTAGTGTCAAAATTCATCCTGGTGACGACAGAGGGGAGCTTTCTTCCACGGTATTTGCTGAATATAAAGCATTTTGCCACCAAAATGGTTATTCTCCCAAATCTAACCAAGAATTTCGTAAATATTTAGAAACCAAAGGGATTACAAAAAGAAAAAGTAGAAGTCAGTTTAATGATGGGGGATCTAATTCACAAAGGTACGTCGGTTTAGAGTTAACAGCTTCTTATATCAATGACGGATTAAATAGATAAATTTGTTCCAATTGTTCCAAGTTTTGGGCAACTTTGTTCCAAGTTTTTTCCCGTAATACCAGTGTTTGGGCAATTGTTCCAAGTTTTTGCTACATATAATGAATTAAAAGATAAGTATACTAATTATATATATATAAATGTATGTGCAAAAAAACTGGAACAATTGGAACACCCTTATCATAACAATGGTTGCAGCGTTTTTTTTGGAACAAAACCTGCCCAAACCTGCCCAAAAACTGGAACAAAACTAAAAAAGGAGACAATATCATGCAACAAGTAAACAGATTTGTAGGAGCACGACCAGATAACAGAGCTATATTATCAATGAACGAATGGCTAGCAAAGAATGATGATGTAAAAGTGGTTCAGATGGATATACAGAATCAAGGGCATATTGAGATTATCACGATCGTTTATGATGACCTTGCAAACACAAAACATGAACATGAAGAAATGGTTACTATACTACAAAAAATCAATGGTTCAATTTCAGATATAAATTTTAATAAGGAGTGATAATATGAACTGGCAATCAACAAACAACTATCCTTTCCCCAATACTGGGGAAGACCTAGCATTACGCAAAGCTGCTTATCGGTTCTTTATAAAACGTATGGGCTTTGATAAGCAAGCACCCTATGAGCCTGTTAAAGACTTATCTAAGCTATTGCATGGGGATAGGGGTTATAACGCAGGACGTACCCCTAGCGACCGTGGCCTATCTTACTACCCATGGTTAGACCATGCCATGTACCTACGTGATACTACTAGGCACTATACTGTACTTCTGACGCAACCATATCCATATGATAAGAAGCTTGTTACTACTAAAGGTTTGAACATGACAGACTTAACAACGTTGAAGATGTATGCCAAAGAATTTAGTTTCTATTGGCCAGAAGTAACAGAGATTCATTTAATCACTACGAAAGAAGCAGCTAAGCGTTATGAGATCATCATTACACAAATACATGAAGAGTTGTTCCGTGCGTTCTGTGTGGAAGCTGTGAGGCAATTAGATGAAGCCTAAACGATTATGCAATCATGCTGGATGTAATGCATTGGTTGACTATAACCAAACATATTGTAGTAAGCATGAACCAGAAGCAAAGAAGAATCTTTATGACAATTACGAAAATAGAAAAAAGATTGGTGGTAAATACTTTTGGTTTTACAAGTCTAAGCAATGGCAAAGACTATCTAAGCAGTATAGAATCAATCATCCAGTATGTGAGCATTGTTTAAAAGATGGCATTGTACGCCAAGCGGAGTTAGTCGACCATATTATTGAAGTACGTGATGATTGGGATAAACGGTTAGATGAAAATAATCTTCAATCGTTATGCAAGTCTTGCCACTGGAAGAAAACAAAAGAAGAACAAGAAAAAAGGAAAATAAAAAAATAATTTTCTGTACTATAACAGATTAAAAATCTGTACTAGTAGCTGAAGAAAAATTCAAAAAATTTATTTTCAAAAAATAAAAATTAAAAAAATAAAATAACAAATGGGGGCGCTTGTCTTTCGGCAAAAAAACGAGCCGCATCTCATTTGTTTACAAAAACCCGATTTAAAAAGGCTTTATATCAACGTTTTATGTGATGATTACGTTATATAAGGTCTTTTTTTATATGGTTAAATAACTATCATCAAAGTGTGTTTACTATTGTAATCTATATGTTTATCTGTTATAATACAGGTGTAGCTGATATAGTACAGACAACCAAATAAAGGCTTTCGATACTGAGCGCCCGTGAATCTGAATCGAACACGAACACACGACCAGCGCAACAGCCTATATAAACTAAAAAAAGGAGGGAAGAACGTGGCAAATATCAATTTACTAAAAGATGATAAACAAAAATCCAGTAATGAGGATAATGCCCAACGGCAAGACGCTTTGAAAGAGCTGTTCAATTATGAAGACTTTTCAATGACCGACCCCCCTGCTTATTTTCCGCAAGCTGCTAAAGCTGAATGGAAAAGATTGCTTCCTATTTTAAAAAAAGATTTTCCTATGAGTGAAACCGACTATGGCAATTTTGTAGCTTATTGTTTGGCTTTTGCTCGAATAAAACAAAGTGAACACGAAATAAAGAAATATGGTACATTTCAAAATAATAAAGATGGCAGTAAGCGAGAAAACCCAGCTGTACGGACACAATCACGAGCTATGCATGACTTAAAAGCAGCTTCTACGGCTTTGGGTATGACGATGATTGAACGGCAGAAAATGGCTTTAAACAAAGCGAAAGCTGAGCCTGAAAAAGATCCGTTTGCAGAGTTGATGAATAATGAATGATTACATTGAAAAAGTGCTATCTGGCGAATTATTAGCGCCTGAGAAGATAAAAAACGCTTGCCAACGTCATAAAAATGACTTGGAACGCAGCAAATTGGAAGACTTTCCTTATATATTTGATGAAAAACAAGCCAATAAGGCTATTCAATTCATGGAATTATTACCCGGAACAGATGGCAACACAATCAAAATGCTAGGCTTTCAGAAGTTTATCATTGGTTCATTGTATGGTTGGAGGACAAAACAAGGGGATTTACGACGTTTTAACCGTGCATTAATCTCTATGAGTCGTAAAAACTCTAAGACCTATCTTGCAAGTGGGATTGGGGCAAACGCCTTAATTATGGAAAAAGAACCCGCAGAAGGTAGGCAGGTATTATTTACAGCTAATAGCACCAAACAGGCTAGAATTGGCTATGATATGCTGGCTAATTCACTTCAAGCCGTTTCTAAACAAAGTAAATTCATGCGGCAACAATTGAAAATTATGCAATCGAAAATTGTACATAAACCAAGCAATAGTTTTGCTATGGCTTTGGCCAGTGAAACCAATACATTGGACGGGTTCGGCGCTACGGTAGCGATTCGAGATGAAGCCCACGAGGCAAAGACACGCAAAGTAGAAAACGTGTTGAAATCAGGCATGATGAACCAAAAAAATGGTTTGTTGGCCACGATAACCACAGCGGGCTTAGATTTGAATGTACCGCTGTATTCGGATTATTTGTTAGCTGATCGCATTCTAAAAGGGTTAGATGAATCCGAACGCTATTTTATTGCTATTTGGGAATTGGACGACGAAAAAGAAATCCATGACCAATCAAAGTGGATTAAGGCAAACCCAATTTTTGAAAGCGAAGAAATCAAAAAAACAATGATTTCAGCTATTCAAGATGATGTACAGTTGGCTTTGAAACAAGACAATTTAAACGCTGTATTGGTTAAAAACTTCAATTTGTGGCGTCAAGCAAGTGAGGATAGTTATTTACCTGCGAAAGATTGGAACGCCGTAGAAGTCCAACCACAGACGATTAAGGGCAACCCTATTTATATTGGTATTGATTTATCGAAAACGGATGACTTAACTTCTGTTTCTTGGATTGTGCCTATTGATGGCAAGCTTTACTGTGATAGTCATTCATTTGTGGCCACTAAGTATGGCTTAGAAAGCAAAGAAAAGAAAGATGGCTTACCTTATCGGAAGTTAGAGCAGGTAGGCGAGTGTTCCATTACACAACTAGAAAGTGGCATTGTAGATTATGAACAAGTATTTGACTTCATTCAAGGATTGATTGAAGAGAATGAATTGGATTTACAAGGGATTTGTTATGATCCGTATAATGCAAACTCAATTATTTCAATGGCAGAAAAAGAAAACTACCCAATGTTAGAAGTACGACAAGGCACACGAACATTAAACGTGCCAACTCGGACTTTTAGGGAACAAGTTTTTGCGGGAAATATCATTCATTCAAAGAATACCATCTTAACGCATGCCGTAAATAACGCTTTAACTAAGGAAGACAACAACGGTATTCAAATCAACAAAGCTAAGAACAGTAATAAAATTGATCCAATCGCAGCATTAATGAATGCTTACGTGTTTGCTATGAATCATTATGAAAATCAAGAAAGGAGTGTGGCGGACAATGAATTTTACAAATCTGAAGCATTTTCTTTCTAATAATGTACAGGCGGTGTTACTAATCGCTGGCTTTTTTTGCATAACCGTGGCTATTACATTTCTAACAAGTATCTTTTATGGTTTGTTAGCGCTGGGAATTATCCTAATAGTTATAGCATTCATCATTAATTATGAGAAAGGGGGTTAGATAATTGGGATTCTTTACAAAGAAACAAAGTACAACTGGCGACCCATTTCTTGACGCAGTGGTTACTATGCAATCAGATAATGGCAGTTATAGCAGTGTGGGTGCTATTCGCAATAGTGATATCTTTACCGCTGTTTCAATCATTGCAAGTGATGTGGCTTCTAGTCCACTTCAAATTATAAAGAATGGATTGCCTCAAAAGGATAATCGATTGACCGAATTAATCAATGGTCAACCTAACGAAGTGATGGACGGTTGGCATTTAAAGTTTGCGTTGGCAGTTAACATGTTATTAAACGGTAATAGTTATGCCGAAATACGACGAAATGGCAACAAGGTGCAAGCCATTGAATTATTGCCAAACTCTTCTGTAACGGTCACACAGACCGATAACGGGGAATTACGTTATAGCGTTGGTGAGAAAAAACGACGTGTAAAGCCTGAAGATATATTACACTTTAAATTCTTCACGCAAGATGGCTTAACAGGATTAAGCCCGCTCTATGCCTTGCGTGATGAAATGAAAATTCAAAAGACAGGTAACAAAATGATTAGTAATTTCTTTTCTCGTGGGGTAAATGGTAATGGCATCTTAAAAGTAAATAAAGCTGATTTAGACAATGAAGCCAAGAAAAACATTCGAGAAAAATTTGAAGAAGCTAACGGGGCAGACAATGGCGACAATACATTGAGAACCATTATTTTAGATGAATCAATGGACTACAAAAACTTAGAAATTAATACAGATGTGTTGAAGTTAGCCAACTCACACGATTGGACAAGCCGACAAATTGCGGCAGCGTTCCGTATTCCCGTAGAACGTTTAGGGGTGGAAAATACGCATAGTAATACTTCACAAAGTAATCTGATTTACGTAAAAGAAACCTTAATTCATTACTTTAATTGTTTTACCAGTGAATTAAATCGAAAGCTAGAAACTAATTTTCGTTTCAATGTTGACCGTATGTTAGAAAGCGACCCAGATACTAAAGTAAAAAATATCTTGAATCAAGTCCAAGGTTCGTTGATTACGATTAATGAAGGACGTTCAAAGGTAGGACTTCCACCTGTGGAGGGTGGCGATCGTATGCTAGCAAGTTTGAATTACACATATTTAGATACTTTAGAAGAGTATCAACGAAAGGAGAACACAGACAATGGCGAACAATGATGAAGAAAAAGAAAAACGCTTGACGGAAGAAGCCGAGTTGGAAGCAAAAGAAAAAGAAGTGGACAACAAGGACGAGGAAAGCGAAGAAGAAACAAAAACCATTAGTGGGTATGCATTGAAATTTGATGAACCTAGCAAGGATTTAGGGGGCTTTGTTGAAGTTATTACGCCCGAAGCATTAAAAGACGTTGATTTTTCTAACTGTTTCTTGCTATATGACCATGATTATAGTAAACCACTAGCTAGCGTGAAAAATGATACGTTAAAAATTGAAGTTGATGACGTGGGATTGCATTTTGAAGCAACGCTAAATGATACCACCTATGCTAAAGACGTGTACGAAAATGTTTCAACGGGTGTTGTGGATTCTATGAGCTTTGGCTTTGAGTTAGGTATTGATTCTTTTGACGAAGACGAAGAAAGCGGCGAAGTGACACGCAGCATTAAAAACATTAAGAATATTCCAGAAGTAAGTGTGGTAACTATGCCCGCTTATGATTCACCCAATGTACAAGTGAACAAGCGTTCATATAATAAATTCATTAAGAAACAACAAGAAAAACAAAAAGGAGCTAATAAAATGGAAAAAACATTAATTGACAATCAAAACACAGAAGTACGAAACTATGAAAACTATATCCGTTCCAAAGGCGAAGTTAGAGATGTAACAACAGAAAACGCTGCGGCCGTTGTACCTGAAGAAGTTATTGGCGAAGTATTCGACTTAAAACGTTCAGATTACAACTTAGCCCAATATGCGACCGTAAAAAACGTTTCTAATGGTCAAGGTACTTACCCAGTTGCAACCAATCAAGAAGCCATTTTGGCCACAAAAGAAGAACTGGCAGAAATTGAAGACATAGACGCAGACATGTTTGCTAATGTAGAGTATAAAGTTGAAACTCGTGCGGGTAAGATTGCTTTATCGAATGAAGTTGTAGAAGATTCTGAAGTAAATATTGTGCAAGAAGTCAAGGAACAACTAACAAAACTAGTTGATAATACAGACAACAAACATATTATTAATGTATTGAAAGACTTTCCTAAAAAGTCCGTATCTACCTTAGATGGATTAAAAGAAATCAACAATGTAACTTTAGATCCTGCTTTAGATAAAACCGCGATTTTGAATCAATCAGGCTTTAATCACTTAGATACATTGAAAGATTCAGACGGTCGTTATATCTTACAACCTGATGTAACAGCACCAAGCGGTAAAAGCTTATTTGGATTGCCTGTGGTTTTAGTTAGTGATAAATTGTTTGCTAATCCAAAACAAGGCACTTATCCAATGATTGTGGGCGATATTGCGCAATCGGTCTTTGTGGCTCGTCGTAACCAAGTAACGACCCAATGGGAAAAATTCGACTTTTATTCTCAAGGACTAGCGGCAATTATCCGCAACGACTACAAGAAAATTGATGATGAAGCTTCTGTTTATGTTGAATTTACGCCAGATAACGAGGGCAATTCGGGGGAGTAATACCGCCAACAGTTGGAAAAGCTAAGGTAGATAAAACAAAATTAGAAGAATAGACTGGTGGGGAACGCATACGGATGTGTTCCCTGCTTTTTTTATAGGGAGTGAAAAAATGGTTGAAATTGAAGACGTGAAGAACAGCTTACGGATTGATCACAGTTTAGATGATGAATTAATAGAACAACTCATAGCCACAGCAGAAAGTTATGTAATTCATGCGGTAGATAGCCGACTAGACAAAGAAGAATTTAAAAAATATCAGCAATTTGATTGGACAGTATCGTTATTAGTTCAACATTGGTACGTGAACCAACAAATTTCAGACGTGGAGCATATTCCGTTTACAGTAACAAGCTTAATACAGCAATTGAGAGGAAGTGCGTGGCATGCCGATAGTGAATAATCCAAATGAGTTACAAGAACGTGTGACTTTTATTGAATTGGTTGAATCTGACGGACCCGAAGCAGGTATGACCGAAGAAAAAGAATTGTTTTCTTGCTGGGCTAAGGTGCGTACACAATTTATTCAAGATATAAAAGCGCAATTTGATACAGAATATCAAAATTCTTTAGAAATTGTGATTCGACAGCAGCAAGATTATTCAATTGATGGTGAAATGAAAGTAAGATGGCGTGACAAGGATTATAACATTCTTGAAATCAATCCAGATTATGCCGAAAAAGCTTATATGGTGCTAGTTGTGAAGGCTTAAAAGTGTAATTTACAATTGTAAACAAATGCGAAAAATGGTATAATATAGACAAGCAGAAAGAAGCTTGATCGTCTTTTATTATGCTAGGGTAGCACCCGAACCGATTGCCAGACTGAAAAATTGTAGCAAGTTGCTAGCAAGCTTGTGGACTAGGAAAGGCAAACGGTTAGACGTCACAATTTATGAAGTAGGAAGGCGGTGGAAATCGCCTACTACCTTTATATATCCAAAAAATATTAAGGTATAATAGTGAGGGTAGAACGTTTAGCTGTGGGGCTAGACGTTTTAAAGAAGGGGTACATTAGGGTGTATCATTGCCAGCAGTTTCTGTTTAAAGACTAATGGCATTCTTATCTTTTCGCCTCTTCTTTCTTTTTCTTTTTTTCTTTAAGGCCATTCTTTTTTAAAGAGTGGCCTCTTTCTCTTTTATATCAAGCTTTCTGAGCTTTTTTAATGGATAATCATTCATCTAAAAAGTTTTAAAGTGCTTAGAATGCTCCTATATACATAAAAAAGCCTAAAAGCATGAGCTAATAGGCTAGTTTTAGTATAAAAATTATGTATGCCCCCAGCGCAAAAATATAAATCTAAAGAAATATCTAAAGACTTTAATAATAGACAAGCCTAAACCGTGCTATTATACAGTTTTTTCATTGTTTAGAAAAAACATAACTTTTTTTGTGTTAAAATATAAGAAACTGTGTAGGAAAAAAAAGAAAGATTGGTGAAATAATGCTGAATTTTAACGATTTTGCAGAAAAAACGCTAACTAGAAAAGAAATATATAAAGGAAAAATCATTGACGTGGCTTTAGATGATGTAAGGCTTCCCAATGGTCAAACTTCTAAACGAGAATTAGTTTTCCATGCAGGGGGCGTGGGAATTATTGCGCTAACGCCAGAAAATAAGATGGTGTTTGTACGTCAATTTAGAAAACCAATGGAAAAAGTGATTTTAGAGATACCTGCGGGTAAAATTGATGAAGGCGAAGGGAATCATCCAGCAGAGACAGGAAAAAGGGAATTAGAAGAAGAAACTGGATATAAGTGTGGTTCTATGACTTTTCTTACTTCAATGTATTTATCACCTGGTTTTTCCAATGAGATGATGTATATTTATCAAGCCAATGATATCAAAAAAACATCTCATCCTAGATCACAAGATGAAGATGAGCTGCTTGAGCTTTACGAATTGACATTAGATGAAGCTGAGCAGGCAATTAAAGACCAAACGATTTGTGATGCTAAAACGATTTATGCGATCACCTGGTGGAAATTGTTGATCGCACAAGGGAGTGTTTAACCTATGGCAAAAGGTCCGCTTATTTCTCGCTCGCAGTTGCGCAAGCATCGTGTTGAAGACGAAAAAAAGCAAGAAGAACAAAGACAAGAGGAAACACAATATCATAAAGAGGAGCAACGAATCGATAATTATTATCGTAAACAATTAAAAAAAAATAAACCTCTTAACGCAACACGATCTAGTCAAAACCAGCGCTCAAGACAAATGAATAGTTTCTTGATGAAATGGATCGTTATTGTATTTTTATTACTGGTACTGGTGTTAATGATGGTTTTCTTTATATAAATTTGATGAAAAGGTAGGAAAGACATGAAAATAGGAATTATTGGTGCAATGGCACAAGAAGTAAAAGTTTTGACTGAATCGTTCAAAGAAATAAAAAAATGGGAGAAAGCTGGCGCCA
This sequence comes from Tetragenococcus halophilus, assembly GCF_001712815.1. Lineage (NCBI taxonomy): Bacteria > Bacillati > Bacillota > Bacilli > Lactobacillales > Enterococcaceae > Tetragenococcus > Tetragenococcus halophilus. Next base: position 2,016,079 of record NZ_CP012047.1, on the reverse strand, counting down.
CTTTTTATTCTGGCGAAATAGCTGGCAATGAAGTGATTGTCGTACAGTCCGGTATTGGTAAAGTATTGGCTTCACTCACAGCAAGTCTTCTGATTCAACACTACCAAGTCGATCTTTTAATTAATACCGGATCGGCTGGCGGGATCGGTGAAGGACTGTCCGTTGGAGATGTGGTTATCGCAGAAAAGCTAGCTTATTATGATGTAGATGCTACAGGCTTTGGGTATAGTTATGGTCAACTTCCAGGTGGAATGCCTCTGTATTATGAAACAAATAGTAAGCTAGTGGCACAAATTACTGTTGCAGCAGAGAAATCTAATCTTTCTATAAAAAAAGGTTTGATTGTTACGGGGGATTCTTTTATCGATGATCAAGATAAAATCCAAGAAATTTTAAGTCATTTTCCAGCAGCCTTGTGTTGTGAAATGGAGGGAACAGCAATCGCTCAAACAGCTTACCAATTTGATGTACCGGTAGTTGTTATTCGAGCAATGAGCGATACAGCGGATCATGCTGCGACGCAAAGTTTTGATGAGTTTATTGATGAAGCAGGTCAACGTTCAGCTGAGATGGTGCTGACATTTATCCGCTCTAATTAAAAAAAGAAGACGACAGGAAAATCTGTCGCCTTCTTTTTTTAATTACCAAATTTTCACTCGATTTTCAGGTTTGCGGTACATCCCATCAGTAGACTGGATGTCGAAAACAGTGAAAAAGTCGTCTAGATTTTGTAGCTGAACATTGGCTCTTAGTTTTGCTGGTGCGTGTACATCGATAGCTAACAATAACTGTTGATATTGTTCTTTTGCTTTTGTGCGCCAAATTTTGGCCCAGTTATAAAAGAAAGCTTCTAAGTGATTTTGATCTTCTTTTTTCGCTGCCTCTAAAGCACAGCTGAGTCCACCAGCATCTGCGATATTTTCTGAGACTGTTAGTTTACCGTTGACTGTACCACCAGCAAATTGTAAACCATCAAACTCTTTGATCATTTCTTGCGCCAGTTTTTCAAAGGAAGCCAGATCTTCTTTTGTCCACCAATTGTTCATATTTCCGTACTCATCAAATTTCGCGCCGTTATTGTCAAAAGCATGAGAAATTTCATGGGCAATCACAGCACCAATTCCGCCATAGTTAGCACTTGCTGATTGTTCAAGGCTATAAAACGGTGCTTGTAAAATCGCTGCTGGGAAGACAATGATGTTTAAGGAGCCATTATAATAGGCATTTACAGTAGAAGCGGCCATTTCCCATTCATTCCGATCTACAGGCTTTTTGAATTTCTTAAAGTTAGCGAGTCTCGCTAGCTTTGAAAAATTTCGAACATTAGCAACCAGAGAGTCTTCTTTATTGGTTACTAATTGATGATAGACAGCCGGAATTTTATCTGGGTAACCTACGTTAATTCCTATATTATCTAATTTTAAAACTGCCTTTTCTTTCGTTGCTTCTCCTAGCCAATCGTTTTGTTTTAAACGATCCTTATAGATAGCAATCATTGAATGAACCATATGCTCTACATCTTGTTTTGCTTTTTTACCAAAATAATTTTTTCCATAGTAAAGACCAATAATTTGATCAAATTGGTTTAAAGTTAAATGGAAAGCGGCTTTTTCTTGACTAGGGATATTTTCAATGCCGGATAAAGCACGGCGATATTGGCTGGCTGCTTGCCGGAAATCTTCACTTAAGTATCTGGCATAGCCAACGACAGTTAATGCAAACATCCAACTTTTTAGTAAAGGTAAGTGACCGTCTGTGATAAAGGTATTAAAGTTTTCGAAATATTCAGGTTCGGTGATAATGACTTGTTCAACCGTGTCATCAAATAATTGATCAAAAGCTTGTGTAAGATCAATTTGATCAGAATAAGTAGTGACAGTTTTTCTATCCCGAGGGTTGTAGATTTTGGTATAGTCAGCATTTTCTTCGGCTGTACGCACATAGGGGACTAAACTTCGATCAAAAGCTAGTGCTTGTTCTGCAATTGTTTCGCTTTCTGATTGGCTACACCCTGTCAGATTCAACAGTTCAACTACCATATCAAAAAAGACTTGCAATAATTTTTCACCTTGTTCACTATCATAATAGGTTTTGTCTGGTAAAATTAAAGCAGTTGGCGCCAGGTATAAAGCATGTTTTTGCGTATCTTTCATATCCGCATCGACAAAAAATTCAAAAGGTAAGGGAAGTCCATCTTTTATCCAACTAGCTAATTGTTGGTTAAGATCTTGATAACTATCGATCTCCTGAATCCGGTCAAGCAGATCTTGGATCGGTTCGGATTTGAGCGAATTTCTTTTGTCATAATCATTTGCTAAACGATAAAAAGCGATAGCTTCCTTCATTTTACCTTCAGGGATTTTACTTTCATCTACACTCATTTCGTTTAATTGCTTGATTAAAAGTTGTTCAATATTTTCTGCTATATCTTGAAATCCTCCTGTAGCGGGCTTATCAGACGGGATTTCTGCAGTTTCTAACCAATCTTGGTTAACAGCTTCATAAAAATCATCTTTTATATTTGTCATTTTTAACCTCCATTCATATCATCAATTATGATACAAATAAAAAAGAGAAACAAGTTTCTTATTTTATAAGCTTTAAATGTAAATTAATGTAAGAGCCAAAAGGTAACCGTTTGGACTTAAGTTAGGCAAATGAGTGTCCGGTAAGGAAGTTTTTGGATTCAAGTACGTAAAAGTAATGGCTATATTAAAGATAAGAACTAAAACTTGAAACCTATTTTTCGATACTTATCCCTTGGTATACCAAGCATCTTATGCACAAAATTAACTTCAACCTGCTTGCTTGAGCTGTTTTTGCATGGAGAAAGGTAGTTTTTCAAGGAACTGTTCGATAATGTTATTTAATACGGCTTCATCCAAAACATATTCATCCGCAAAAGCTTCTTGAAATAAAACGAGTAATTGCAGAATGGCTTCCGATACAGAAAGCTCGGAAAGCTCATCAATGAGAAGATAAAATAACTCGCCAAGCGTTCGGTCGTCTTTACTTTCACGTTCTTGCACCGCTAGGATCATATAACCGATAGCTACCAGTGTCGTATGCGCAAAGATCCCGTCATAAGAAATCCCTTGGTACTTGGCTAATTTTAAGTATTGTTTGCACATCTTGAAGTAGACTTCCACCGACCAGCGTCTAGCATAGAGCTGAATGATCTCGTCTTCGGTCAGATCGATATCGGTCGAAGCTAAGACCAAATAGTCGTTTCGTTTATTGCGATTGCGAATATATACCAACTTAATGGGAAGGATTTTCCCTTCTACGACAGCTTCTACTTGGACACTCAAAAGATAGCGAGAACGACCGCGGCGCTTTTTATTTCGTTTGAAGATTTCTTTGACATCCATCTTTTGGCCTTGATAACGATAGTAGATCTTTTGACTACGTTTAACCATCGCTACGCAGTGGCATTTCAGGTCACGGACCTGTTGGAACATTTTGGGACTGGAAAACCAGGTGTCAAATAAAACATAATCTGCAGAGATCCCTTGGTTCAAAGCCGATCGAAGCAGTTCCAGTGTCACTTCCGTGCCTTTACGAAGCGCTTGAGCTTTACGTTTCCCCCTATTCGTGCGTTGATCCCCGATATCAAGATCAGATTGGAGCTTTCTTTTCCCGGAGAGCAACGAAAAAGCAACAGGGACAAAGCTATTGCCATCACTCCAGCCTAATTGTAAATAACGAAATCCTTTGAAATATTTTTTCTTGGCATGGTCGTATTGTAAAGCGGCACATTCCACTTTTTTCGCATTCGAGCGGGTATACATGGAGTCATCCACGATAAACGTGGTCTTTCGGGCATCATCCGTCAATGGACGTAGGAAAGTAATGACGGATTTAGCCACTAAGATCAGTAATTTTTGCCAATGAATGTGCGGATCATTCAAGACATTGCGAAAGGTCTTATCCGAAAAAGGCAACTGTTCCTTCTGCTTTTGGTAAAACCGATAGGTAGAACCGTTGGTAAAGATCGAGGCCAATAAAAACGAAAAAATAACAGGAACCGAAAAACCCCTTTTATGGACTGCGTTTGCCTTTTTCAACGCAGAAGCCACATGGAATCGATGAAAAAAATCACTCACAGAGTTGGAAATTTTTTCTGAATTTGACGTTTTTTGTGTTATAATTGACATGGCATGAACACTCCTTGGTTAGTGGTTTTTTGGTAATTCTATTATACCAAGTTTTGAGTCGTTCATGCTATTTTTGTATCAAAAAACGTTTATTTATCAAGGGATGAACTGTATTTTTGAACTTTCAAGTTTTAGATAAGAAGTGATAAATGATTTTTGCTGAATAGTTATAGTACAATGTTAAAAAGAGGGGATAGTTATGGAGGAAAATCAGTGGGTTGGCTTAACAGCAGATAAGTTCGAACCATATAAAAATTGGATCACTTCTAAAAATGGTTTATGTGGGACAAACGCAGCTAGTGTGTTCATAGCTTTTTATCAGGATAATTTAGATGAGTCGATTGTTCCAAGTTTTATTCGGGAAAAAAATAGTAAAAATAATACGCATTTAGTGCATTTTCTACGCTTATTTATTCAAAAACGGGGCTGGCCTACAATTGCTTTTCAGCTAGCTCATGGACTATCAAGTTATTTTTCTTACTTTGGTCTTAGTTATCAGGCGCGTGCGACCATGATTGGCGGCTGGCAACGTGTAACTAAAAGGATTGATCAAGGAAAGCCTGTAATTATTGGGCTGAATAAATATTTAGGAAGCAGTTACGGGAATCATTGGGTCGTTGCTTATGCTTACAAGGAAACAGATAAAGGGCAACGTTTTGTAAAAATTCATGACAATTGGGGAAGTTATCAGAAAATTATTCCCGCAAAATGGATAAATGGCACGATTTCTTTACCTTAAACATCATGGCAAATTAGAATAAAAATATGTTAAAATAGAGAAAAAGTTTAATTGGAGGCACACATGGTCGCAAAAAATGAAGATGAATCGTTAAAAATTTTTAGTTTGAATGGTAATATTCCACTAGCAAAAAAGGTCGCTCGAGTTTTTGGCACAGAATTAGGCGAGTGCTCGATTAAAAGCTTTAGTGATGGGGAAATTTCTATCAGCATCGAAGAAAGTGTACGAGGAGTAGATACCTTTATCATCCAGGCTACCAATCGACCGGTGAATGATTATTATATGGAATTATTAATCATGATTGATGCGATGAAACGTGCAAGTGCAAAAACGATTAATGTCGTTTTGCCTTATTATGCCTATGCACGACAAGACCGCACAGCGAATCCTCACGAACCGATTACGGCAAAGTTGATTGCTAATCTTATTGTCGAAGCGGGGGCCACTCGTGTATTAACGTTAGATCTTCATACAGTACAAGTCCAAGGTTTTTTTGATATTCCTGTTGATAATTTGTTTACCATGCCTTTGTTTGCACAATATTATCGGGAAAAAGGTATGATGGATGATGACTATGTTGTTGTTTCACCCAAAAATAGCGGTGTTCAACGTGCACGAAGCTTGGCAGAGTATTTGGATACAACGATTGCAATCGTTGATCAAGGTGAGACAGAAGCAGACGAAGGTTACGTGATTGGAGACGTTCAAGATAAGAGCTGTATCCTCGTTGATGATATTTTGAACACTGGAAAAACTTTAGCCAATGCTGCAGAGCTTTTAAAAGCAAATGGCGCTAACAAGGTGTACGCATGTGCTTCTCACGCATTATTTTCTGACGGTGCAAAAGAAGTGTTGGAGCAATCAGAAATTCTTGATATTTGTGTGACCGATTCTTGTTTAACTGAAAAAGAGCAACAACCTCAAAATGCCAGCTACATTACTTGCGCAAAACTGCTAGGCGAAGGTGTTAAAAGAATTCATGAAAATACACCAATGAGCCCTTTATTTAATAAAGTAGATAAAGATTTTTTGTAAAAAAGAAACCAATGGAAAAATATTGAATTTTTTCATTGGTATTTTTCTCAATAATGGTTTAAGTTGTAAATAAAAGAAGGTGAGAAAATGACTTATTTAGATCATGCAGCAACGACGCCTATGCATCCAGCTGTGATCGACGAAATGAGTAAAGTGATGGCAGAAACTTTCGGTAACCCTTCTAGTATCCATCAATATGGCCGTAATGGGCAAGCAAAGTTAGAAAATGCCAGACAAGTCATCGCGGATAGCTTGCAGGTAAAACCGCATGAAATTATTTTTAATAGTGGGGGGACAGAAAGTGATAATACAGCGTTAATTGAGACAGCTTTGTCTAAACAAAAGCAAGGAAAGCATATTATCACAACCGCAGTCGAACATCCAGCGGTTTTGAATACGGCCAAATACTTAGAAAAAATAGGTTTTGAAGTGACCTATTTAGCAGTAGATGAAAATGGACAATTGTCTGTTGATGAGGTAAAGAAAGCTTTACGTGATGATACTATTCTCGTTTCAATTATGATGGCAAACAATGAGACGGGTAATCTTTTTCCCATCGCTGAGGTTGGCGAATTATTAAAAGATCATCCAGCAGTTTTCCACACGGACGCTGTACAAGCTTACGGGAAAATTGCAGTTCATCCGAATGAATTACAGGTAGATTTGTTGAGTGTATCTGCCCATAAGTTTAACGGTCCTAAAGGGGTCGGCTTTTTATATAAACGTGACGATGTCAGTCTTCCTGTTTTTTTGCATGGCGGAGAACAAGAAGAAAAACGTCGAGCAGGCACGCAAAATTTGGCAGCTATTTGTGGAATGGCTAAAGCAATTGAATGTTTATCCCCAGAAGTACAAAAGAGTAATCAAGAAAAGTACCAAGCTTTTTCTACTCAATTATTGAACGCTTTAACAGCTGCAGGAATTGAGTATCACGTAAATGGCGATATAGAAAATAAATTATCTCATGTATTAAATCTACAATTTGCGGGTATTTCTAATGACCTGATGTTGATGCACTTAGATTTAAAAGGGTTTGCTATTTCCACTGGCTCTGCTTGTACGGCTGGCAATGTTGAACCTTCCCATGTGCTTGAAGCAATGTATGGAAAAAAATCGCCAGCTATTGGGGAGTCTGTGCGTATAAGCTTTGGTTATGGTAATACTGAAGATGAGGTAGATCGTTTTGCGCAAACGATTATCGACACTGTAGAACGTTTGAAAAGAAATACTAGAAAAACCGGATAAAAGCCCTTATAATAATGTTAAAAGTATTGATGAGGTGAAAAAATGGCTTTTCAAGAAGTAACAACAATTTTAGGCGCACAGACTAGTTATAAACTAGCCCCTACGGCTAAAAAATATACTTTGCGCGATAATGGCTTTAGTGAAACATCCAGTGGAAACTTTCAATTGATTCGTCCCCTTGAAGCGACCCCGCAGAGTAAAGAAGGACTGAAACTGAAAATTACTGTAGATAAAGATATCCAAAAAATGAAGATGTCAGTGACAACAGCTAACGGTTTAAAGGCAGTGAACATTTTTAAGATGAAAAATGAATTGTTACAGGAAAAATTTTATTTTTTGATGGATGGATTTATCGACCGCGGATTATTTGAAAAAGCTTAAAATAGTTTATTATTTAAAACTTGCAAAATAGAATTTGCAAGTTTTTTGTTAGATTTTACTATGGGAAAAATCATTTTTAATTTTATATTTTCAGGGAGTGTTTTTCGTTTTTACTCATCATGTTTGAAAACATGAGGAATAGATCGAAGCTTCACTCTCTCATATTTGTTCTTTTAATTATTTATTGACTTTAAGAATCCTTGCGTGAAATTCTTTGGGTTCTGCTGTATAATGGCAATTACTGGAAAGTTGCGACCTTCAAATCGTAGATATTTCAGAATCTATATTGAAATGATGGTGATAGCATGACTGACAACAGCAACACACGCGTTGTCGTCGGAATGAGTGGCGGAGTAGACTCGTCTGTCACAGCCCTTTTGATGAAAGAACAAGGGTATGATGTCGTTGGTATTTTTATGAAAAATTGGGACGACACAGATGAAAATGGCGTTTGCACTGCAACTGAAGATTATAAAGATGTTGCAAAAGTAGCAGATCAAATTGGTATTCCTTATTATTCTGTCAATTTTGAAAAAGAATACTGGGATCGTGTATTTGAATACTTTTTAGCAGAATATCGTGCAGGACGTACGCCTAATCCGGATGTAATGTGTAACAAAGAAATTAAATTTAAAGCTTTCTTAGATTATGCAATGGACTTAGGTGCTGACTATGTAGCAACAGGACACTATGCGCAAGTAGAAAAAGACGAAAACGGTGTAGTACATATGTTGCGCGGCGCTGATAATAATAAGGACCAAACTTACTTTTTAAGTCAATTGTCTCAAGAACAACTTGCTAAAGTGAAATTTCCTCTGGGAAACATCGAAAAGTCAGAAGTTCGTGAAATTGCTGAAAATGCTGGACTTGCCACAGCCAAGAAAAAAGATTCTACCGGCGTATGCTTTATTGGCGAACGGAATTTCAAACAATTCTTAAGTAATTACCTACCAGCGCAAAAAGGCGATATGATGACACTTGATAGAGAAATTAAAGGACAACACGATGGATTAATGTATTATACAATCGGTCAACGTCAAGGTTTAGGTATCGGCGGCGGCGGTAAATCTAGCGCACCTTGGTTTGTAATCGGAAAAGATTTATCCACCAATACTTTATATGTAGGCCAAGGTTTTGAAAATCCTGCGTTGTATGCTGACCGCTTAGATGCAAGTGAAATCCACTTCACAACGGAAGAAGCAAAACCAAAAGAATTTCGTTGTACAGCCAAATTCCGTTATCGTCAAAAAGATACTCCAGTGACAGTACGGTTATTAGAAAATGAACGTGCTGAAGTCATTTTTGACGAAGCGGTACGGGCAATTACCCCGGGTCAAGCCGTTGTTTTTTATGATGGAGATGAATGCTTAGGTGGCGGTTTAATCGATCACGCATATAAAGCAGCAAAAACATTGCAATATGTTTAATAATAAAAGGCAGGAGCGCTTCCTGTCTTTTATTATTAGCAATACAAATTTTCACAAGCTAATTCATTGCAACTTTTTTTAAAACTCACTACCATTATTTTTAGAAAATACTTTATAGGAGTGAGTCTATGTATCAAGTAATAACCATGTATGGGGACAACGAGCCATGGTGGTTTTTTGAGGATTGGCAAAATGACATTCAAGAAGAGACTAGTTTTTTGTCATTAGATGACGCAAAACTTTTCTTTCAGAAAAAATGGGATTTGATTTGCAATCATTATACATATATTAACTCTAAAACCAACTTCTTAAGTGCTTTTTGGAATGATGGTGAAGAACGTTGGTGTGAGGAATGTGATGATGATTTGCAACAGTATAAGGGTTTGGCACTATTAAAAAATTATCAACCAATTACAGTTGAAAGCGAAAGGAAATTTTATGAAGCAACTAATTCTAGCGGAAAAGCCAAGCGTTGCAAAAGACCTGGGCAGAGTATTAGGAGCTAATAAAAAAACAAAGAACTACTACGAAGGCCCTAATGTGATTGTCACATGGGCCCTCGGTCATTTATTGGGTCTAAAAATGCCAGAAGATATCAATAAAAATTGGCAGACTTGGCAAATGGAAACATTACCGATGATTCCCAAAAACATTGGGATTAAACCATTACCAAAAACTGGGCAACAATTAAAAGCGATTAAACAATTAGCTCATAGAAAAGATATTAAAGAATTTGTTATTGCAACCGATGCGGGAAGAGAAGGCGAGTTAGTAGCTCGCTGGATTCTCGAATGGGTTCATTTTGACAAGCCAGTAAAACGTTTGTGGATTTCTTCGCAAACAAATAAAGCGATAAAAGAAGGATTCAAACAATTAAAACCAGCAAAAGAATATGATGCACTTTATGAATCAGCGCTAGCTAGGTCCAAAGCAGATTGGTTAGTAGGACTGAACATTTCACGGGCTTTAACAGTGAAGTATGAAGACAGTTTAAGTGCCGGAAGGGTTCAAACACCGACATTATCTTTTGTAAGGCAGCAAGAAAAACAAATTGATAAATTTCGACCACAGACCTATTATGTCATTGAATTAGAGGTGGCTGGTCAAAAAGCAGCTCGCATACAAAAAAATCCTTATGAAATAAAAGAACAACAAGAAGCACAAAACTTGATTACACAAATGAGTCAGCATGCGGGTGCTGTAGTGTCTGTGAATGAAAAAAATAAAACAGAAAATGCGCCATTGCCATATGATTTAACTGAAATTCAACGCGAGGCTAATCAGCGGTACGGTTTTTCAGCTAAAAAGACGCTTTCTGTAGTTCAAAGTCTTTATGAAACGCATAAGGTAGTTACTTATCCACGTACTGATAGCAAATATCTAACAAACGATATGAAAAAGACGATGAAAGAGCGTCTACAGGCAATAGCGAATTTTTCCCCTGAAGTAAAAGACTATATTAAATCAGGAGCCAAGGTTGAGCAAAAAGCCGTATTTAACGATGCAAAAGTATCTGATCACTCTGGTTTAATTCCTACTGAACAAGGCGCTAATCCAGCCAAATTTTCAAATGACGAACAAAAAATTTACAATATGATTGTTACGCGTTTTCTAACTTTATTTGCTAAAGCTCATAAAAAACTGCAACAAAAAGCGACAGTTAAATTTGGTGATGAAACTTTTGTATTTACTCAAAATAAAATGATTGAAGCTGGCTGGAAAGGTCAAGAAGAATCTGAAAAAAATGTTAACAAATGGCAAGAAGGACAAAAAATTCAACCTAATTTTTCTATAAAAAAAGAATTAACCAAGCCACCAAAACCTTTGAATGAAGCGAGTTTACTGGCTAAGATGGAAAAATTTAGCTTAGGGACACCCGCTACACGAGCAGAAATTATTGATAAATTACTTCGTTCAGAGCTAATGGAAAGAACACCGAGTGGTTTGCAAGTTTCTCCTAAAGGTAAGCAATTACTTGATTTGGTAAATCCATCGTTAGTAACCCCTGATTTAACTAAGAAATGGGAAGAAGAACTAGAAGCTATTGCACAAAATAAATTCTCGAGCAAAAAGTTTTTAGCACAGATTGAAAAAGATACAAAAGAGTTAGTTAATGAAGTAAAAAACAGTCAGAAGAAGTATCAAGACTTTTCGATAACACAGAAGAAATGCCCGGAGTGTGGATCTTTCTTAAGAGAAAAAAATACACGTAATGGTAAGATCTATGTTTGTTCAAATTCAGAATGTAGTTACCATCGTCGTAAGGATCCTAAGGTAAGTAATCATAGATGTCCTCAATGTCATAAGAAAATGGAAATTATTGAAGGTAAAAACGGGGCCTATTTCCGTTGTAAGTTTGATGGTATTACCGAAAAGATCCCAAATAAAAAAGAACAAAAGAAAAAAATGTCCAAGCAAGAAGAAAAACGTTTGTTAAAACAATATTCCAAACCAGATGAGCCAGAAGAAAGCCCACTAGCGATCGCGATGAAAGAAGCGATGAATAAAGACTAACGTTTATGTTAGGATGATGTTTAAAACACCAGGTTGAATTACCTGGTGTTTTTTAATTAATTATAATCAATAATGGCTAGATACTATTTGCGCACCAAAAGGCATTAATGCTAGACGTGCAAGTTTAAAAGATTGTCTAGCAAAAGGGATGCCAATGATTGTTATACATAAAAAGAATGCGCTTATTAGGTGACTAATAGCCAGGGGTAGACCACTTAAAAGCAACCAAATAATATTTAGTAATAAAGAAGTACCGCTATTATAATAAATAACTTCTTTACCAAATGGCCAAAAACTCATGGTAGCTAGTTTGAAACACTGCAGTCCAACAGGGATACCAATAATTGTAATAGACCATAACAAGGCAGCGAATAACCAGCAAAGCCCGCCGAACAAACCACCAAAAATAAACCAAATTAAATTTCCTAAAAGATTCATCTTTTTTCCTGCTTTCTGATAAATTTTATTTATTTTACTATAACTAAAACTTGAAACACCGAAAACTCGACTAAAGGCTTGATATAACTAAGATTGTTCTAATAAAAATAGCACGAACCTTTCCAAATTGGTAAAATAGAATTGACTAAAAAACCATCTACCAAGGAGTGTTCATGCTATGTCAATTATAACATCAAACAACCAAAATAAAAACGAAATTTCATCCTCCATTGATACTTTTTTCCAACGGTTTAATGTATCCACTATTGCGAAAAAATCGAATGCACAAAAGGAAAAAGGAGTGAACTTTCTCGTGCTTTTTCGCTACCTTGTAACCACCCTCTTTTCCAATCGCTCTGCTTTCCGTGACTTCCAACTTCATCAGGAGGAGTTAGGATTTTCAGATAAAACGTTTCGCAACCTACTAAACAATGGGAAAATTAACTGGCAACGCTTCTTGATTCTCTTATCCAAACAGGTCATTGCTTTCATTCGTCCGTTGACAGAAAAGGATCGTAAAGAAGTGTTTATCGTAGATGATTCCATGTATGAGCGTTTGAATGCGAAAAATGTAGAGCTTTGTGGTTGGCAATACGATCATACTGACCACAAAAACAAGAAAGGCTTTCGTTTTCTTCAACTTGGTTGGAGCGATGGCAATACCTTTTTGCCTGTGGCGTTTAGCCTTTTGTCCGCAAGTAAGAAAGTACGTGAAGTAGAGAAAATAGATCATCGGACACACGCTGGGAGAAGAAAAGCACAAGCACAACGCAAAGGAACCGACGTACTCATAGAGCTTCTTCAAGCTGCTCTAAAAGAAGGAATACAGGCAAAGTATGTGCTCTTTGATTCGTGGTTTTCAAGCCCGAAAATGTTTCATGCTTTGCGCGGACTCAACCTTCATGCCGTTTGTATGGTGAAACGTTCAAAAAAAGTCTATTATCGCTATCACGGCGAGTGGGTCGATGTAAAGACTATTTTTCAAATAGAGAAAAAGCGAAGAGGTCGTTCAAGATATCTTCTTTCTGTTTGTGTTGAATCTGAATTGGAGGGTAAGATACTTCCAATTAAGCTTATGTATGTGAGAAATCGCAACAAGCGGAATGATTATCTTGTCTTGGCTACAACCGATCTTTCTTTGAACGAAGATGAAATCATTCAGCTATATGGAAAACGCTGGTCGATCGAAGTGTATTTTAAAATCTGTAAACAACATCTCCGTCTAGCCAAGTACCAAGGGCTTTCTTATGATGGGATTTTTGCGCATACCATTACAGTCGCCGTTAGTTATCTCATTCTGGCTGTCCAACATCGTGAACAAGCCGATGAACGAACGATGGGCGAGTTATTTTATTTGATGATTGAAGAACTATCTGATATTAGTTTTTCAGAAGCTATCGTCCAACTTCTCGAGCTTTTTAAGGAAGTATTTGCGAACGAGATGATCCTTTCTGAAGAAACTTTAAATAACATCATGAGTCAGTTTATACAAAAACTACCTCAATCAACACAAAGACAGTTAAAAAAGGTTGCTTGAAATGAAATTTATCGTCCTTTTGCTTGATACCATAGGCTTAATGTGTACTTTTTATATTTCAAGTTTTAGACTATAACAAATATCATGAAAACAAGAACAAAAATGACCTTTTTGCTCAATGGGTTTACAAAAAGGTCGGATGGCTTATTAAAAGAAGCTATTTAATAACTTCTTCTGTTTCTTTGTCAAAGAAATGGGCTTTGTTAAGGTTAAAACTTAAATCAACCATTTCTCCTGGTTCATGAAAGTCACGAGCATCTACTTTTGAGATAAATTCTGTATCACCGATTTTTGTATATAACATGGTTTCTGCACCTAGTAGTTCAGATACCACCACTTCAGTGTGTACAGTAGTTTCTGGCGCAGCATCGATAACGACTTGTTCACCGTGAATATCTTCTGGACGAATGCCAAAGGTAATTTCTTTTTCGTTATAGCCTTTTTCGACTAACGACTTGTTACGGCCTTCAGGAACACGTAATTTTAGTCCATAGCCATCTTCAATTACGCCATCTTTTAGCGTAACATTGAAAAAGTTCATTGCTGGAGAGCCGATGAAACCTGCAACAAACTCATTTATAGGCGTATCATAAACTTCTCTAGGTGTACCAATCTGTTGGACGAGGCCGTCTTTCATAATGACAATTCGATCTGCCATTGTCATGGCTTCTGTCTGGTCGTGAGTCACATAAATTGTGGTAGTTTCTAGCCGACGGTGTAATTTAGCAATTTCTGCTCGCATAGCTACCCGTAATTTAGCGTCTAAGTTAGAAAGAGGCTCGTCCATTAAAAAGACTTTAGCATCACGAACGATAGCACGCCCTAAAGCTACCCGTTGGCGTTGTCCACCGGATAGTGCTGCAGGTTTGCGATCTAAGTATTCTTTTAAACCTAAAATCTCGGCGGCATTTTCTACCCGCTTTTTAATTTCATTTTTATCATATTTACGTAATTTCAACCCAAAAGCCATATTATCAAAGACCGTCATATGAGGGTATAAGGCGTAATTTTGAAAAACCATGGCAATTCTACGATCTTTCGGGGCAACATCGTTCATGACTTTGTCGCCAATTTTTAATTCACCTTCTGTAATATCTTCCAAACCAGCAATCATACGTAATGTAGTAGATTTCCCACAGCCAGAAGGACCGACAAAAACAATAAATTCTTGATCTTTAATATTTAAGTTAAAATCAGTAACAGCAAAGTGTTCTGCATTATCATATTTTTTTCCTATATCTTTTAATGACATTTCGACCATAATTTTATTCCTTCTTTCAAATCAATTTGTTATAAACAATATAGTTGAAAGCGGTTTACAAATGCAATATAAAAAATGCACAAAAAAGTCGTTACTTTTTGTGCATATTGTTAAAGCGCTTTTACTTCTTAAAAGTTAAAATCAACAGATAACATAAAAATAAATCATCCATCTTTTTTAAATTTGTTTTGGTCTGTTCTTGAAATTTGTCTACTTTATATTGTAGTGTGTTGCGATGCATAAATAATTCTTTGGCGGCTGAACTAACGTTACCTTGCATTTCCCAAAGTTTAGAAATAATTTTTATAAATTCTGGATTGAACCATTCAACAAAAAGGCTCTGCATTAAGTAGCTTTTACTAACATCTTGATGGGCGAAAAATAAAATAGCGCTTTCATCTATATCAAAGGATTTATCTTGGGTGTTATTATTTAATGCGTGAAGAAATAACTGCTCTTCTTCGTAGAAAAGCTGCGTAAAATCTTTTTCAAAAGAATGGAATGCGCCACAAAAAAACCGGGTATAGCTATTAAAATCACTATCTAAAGCTAGAAAAAGTCCTTCTAATTCTTCAGTGGATAAAGCATCTTCACTAAAAGATTCGACAATGACGCCATAATTTTTACTAAGCAAAAATAAATCGACAGTATGTGGTAAAATCGTGGTCATTTCTTCTTGCAAAGATAGAAGTTCGTTTTTTTCTAAAGTATGATATTCGAATTGAATCAAACGAAAGCTTCCTTTACTTGCTGGAATAGCTTCATTAAAAAACAAAGCAGTATACCAAGGATGATCATACTTTTCATCATGGAGGTAATTTGTTAAGTCAATATCAGCCATGCTTTGTAATAACTTTTCTTCGCTTGAAGAGAGATTTTCCTTTGGAATCCACAAAAAACCGTGCGATAGAGCGATGGATAAATAATCCTCATTCATTGTAGGAAAAGAGTGTAAAG
The DNA here is from genome assembly GCF_001712815.1 of Tetragenococcus halophilus. Classification (NCBI taxonomy): domain Bacteria; kingdom Bacillati; phylum Bacillota; class Bacilli; order Lactobacillales; family Enterococcaceae; genus Tetragenococcus; species Tetragenococcus halophilus. Next base: position 2,000,388 of record NZ_CP012047.1, on the reverse strand, counting down.
AAGATGTAGGATAAATTTCTTGTAGCTTTTGCTGATTCATGTTTAATCTGCCTTTCAAATATAACCGTTTTTTTCATTGTAACTAAAAGTTGTAATTTCACCAAACTTGTATTTGAAGAATTTAGGTCAACAAATGAATTTTCCTGATCTAAGTTTAGCAAAGTAAATAGATTTTGTCCTAAAGACAGATAGAGAAGAGGCCAAAGCTTTGGCTGTTGTCCTTTAGTCTAGCAAAGCAGGGGCCAATCATTTGGCATTTGGCCCTAAGTCAGACAAAGGAAGGGCCACAAACAGAGTAATTGTCCCAAAGTTTAATAAAGAAGAGGCCATTCGTCTGTCTTTTGGACTAAAGTAATCCTCAACTTTGTGTCTTATTAAGTTGAACAAAGTAAGATCAGGAAACAGGAATTGAAGTTGAAAATTTTTCAAAAAAAGCTTGACATTTTTGTCTGCTACACGTAAACTAGGCAGCAACTTAAATAAATGACATAGAACAAGAAGAGTAACTTTAGTTTTGTTTCAAGAGAGTTTCTGTCTGGTGAGAAGAAACAATGAAATTATGGTGAACCACATCTTGGAGTCGTCTTTTTGAATGAAGTAGAAAAGTCCGGGCAGCCCGTTATAGCCAAAGTTATTGATTGATGACTTACTGAGTTTTATTCTGTAAAGAATGAATAAATAAAGGTGGAACCGCGTAGTTGACGTCCTTTAGCCCTTTGGCTAAAGGACTTTTTTATTTTTCGATTGATAACTTACTAAGGTCTTTTCTGTGAGGAAAAGATAAATTGGGGTGGAACCACGTATTTTGCGTCCTCTGGGTAAAACCAGAGGATATTTTTATTTTAAAGGAGAATGTATATGGAGTATTTAATTTCTATTTTTCCACAATTGCTTAACGGAATGGAAGTCACTTTTCGCTTATTTGGTCTAACGATTATTGGCTCAGTTCCTATTGGTATTATTTTAGCATTTGTATTATGTAGCCGTTCAAAAATTTTCAAGTCAATTATTCAAGTATATGTGTGGTTGATGCGGGGAACACCATTATTGCTACAATTAATTTTTGTTTTCTATGGCTTGCCTATTATGGGAATTGTGTTTGATCGTTTTGAAGCAGCACTAGTAGCATTTATATTAAACTACGCAGCTTATTTTGCAGAAATTTTCCGTGGTGGGATTCAATCAATTCCTAATGGTCAATACGAAGCAGCACGTGTGCTACGTTTAACTTACGGGCAAACTTTACGAAAGATCATTATCCCACAAGTTTTCAAGGTTACTTTACCTTCTGTTGGAAATGAAATTATCAATTTGGTAAAAGATACATCGCTTGTTTATATTCTAGGATTACAAGATGTGATGCGTATTGGAAAAGTGGCGATGGAACGAGACGTTTCCTTAGTGCCACTATTGGGTGTAGGGATTTTATATCTTCTTATGGTAGCTGTCTTTACGCTTATCCTTCGCGGCCTAGAAAAACGTATGAATTATTATCGTTAGGAGGGAAATATATGTTAGAGCTTAAAAATATAAGTAAATCTTTTGGTTCAAAAAAAGTGATTAATTCATTAGATTTAACCATACCTGACGGATCAATTTTAGCTATTGTTGGACCTTCAGGTGGCGGAAAAACGACTTTGTTACGGACGCTAGCAGGTTTAGAAACTGTAGATAGTGGAGATTTTTTATTAGATGGGGAAAAATTTGATCCAGTAAATTCAAAGCATCAAGAACAAGTAGTAGGTGTTGTTTTTCAGGAATTTGAATTATTTCCACACTTAAGTGTATTTGAAAATATTGTATTAGCGCCTAAATTGGCTTTAAAAGAAGAAAAGGACGCTTATACGAAAAAAGCAGAAGATATTGCTGCGCAACTGGGTATAGAATCGTTAATGCAGCAATACCCTTACCAATTATCTGGTGGGCAAAAACAACGGGTAGCTATTGCTAGAGCGATGGCGATGGATCCTAAAGTGCTCGCTTATGATGAACCTACAAGCGCACTAGATCCCGCTTTACGTGAGCATGTTGAACAAATTATTTTGGGGTTGAAACAACAAGGCGTTACGCAACTTGTTGTTACCCATGATATGACTTTTGCTGAAAATATTGCAGATAATTTATTAGAAGTTGAGGAAATCAAATAAGAGGAGGAAAAAGGAAATGAAAAAATTAAAGGGAATTGTTTTAGGTTTGGCAAGTGTTTTTCTGTTGGGGGCTTGTTCCTCAGGAGGAAATGAGCAAGCAGACAATGACACAGAAAATGCAGATGTGGTTATTGGGCTGGATGATACGTTTGTTCCTATGGGATTTCGTGATGACGATGGAAATTTAACAGGGTTTGATATTGAATTGGCTAAAGCTGTATTTGCTTTAAATGATACTGAGGTTGCCTTTCAACCGATTGACTGGTCGATGAAAGAAAACGAACTAAACAATGAAACAATCGACGCGATTTGGAATGGCTACACACAAACTCCTGAGCGTGAAGATGAAGTCGCGTTTTCTGATCCTTATATGAATAATAGTCAGTTATTAGTGACTTCTAAAGACAGTGGGATCAACTCAGTTGAAGAAATGGATGGAAAAATACTAGGTGCACAAGAAGGTTCTTCTGGTTACAATTCTTTTAATAATGATTCCGAAGTGTTAAAGGATAGAGTAGATAGCGAAGATGCAACACTTTACGATAGTTTTAACGAAGCGTTTATTGATTTGGAAAGTGGGCGTATTGATGGGCTTTTAATTGATCGAGTTTATGCTGAATATTATTTGAATCAAAATGAGAAGATAGATGCCTTTAACCTGATTGAAACCCCTTATGAGGATGAAAATTTCGCGGTGGGTGTTAGACCAGATGACGAAGAATTGTTACAAGAAATTAATGATGGTATTAACGAGTTACAGGAAAATGGTGAATTTGCAGAGATTTCAGAAAAATGGTTTGGTGAAGATGTTTCAATGGATTGATAAAAAAGTGAAAGAAAGTAGGGAAGAAACTTTTGTTCCCTTCTTTTTTTTTGTATAATGGTTAAGAGTGAAAGGAGGGATTATATGGCACAAAAAAAGAAACGTTCAAAAAAGCGAAAAACAAAAAAGCAGAAACATCAGCAAGAGAAATTAATGCTGATTGCTTTTGGATTTTTATTTATCTTATTTGGCGTATTTGCATTATTTCAACTAGGCTTTTTAGGAACGTTGATCGCTAATGGTTTTCGTATTATCGGCGGTAATACTTATCCCTTCCTTTGTGCTTTGTTAATCATCTATGGTTCATGGGTAATGCTTAAAAATAACGAGCCAAGAAAGGGAAAAATATCCTATGGAGGAAAAATTTTTGGTGGGCTCCTCATTTATTTAGGTGTGTTAATTTTTTTCCACGCCCAATTATTCGGCAGAATCCAAACCTCTGATCCACAATTCTTAGCAACAACTTGGCAGACTTTGGTCAGTGATATTCAAAATAGTCAAGTGAGTGCTAATGTTGGAGGCGGTATGCTAGGTGCTTTACTTTATCAGATGACCTTCTTTCTGGTTTCCAAAGTAGGTAGTTATGTAGTTGCAGTCCTTTTCGTTATTTTAGGTGCTTACTTTATAAGTTCAATGGATAGCCAACAACTATTAGAACTTTTACATGGTCTAAAAGAAAAGATACAAAAGTTAATTGAAGGGAACCCTGAGAAAAAAGCGCAAAAGCAAGCCGATAGAAAAGCAAAGAAACAAGCAAAAAGGGAACAAAAAGAACAAAAACAGGCACAAGAAAGAGAAGCTCTTTTACAGCAAGTAAAAGAGCAGGAAAAAAACCAAGTTCGCTCTCTATCTGAGGCAGAAAAATTAGCTCAAGACCAAAAAGATGAAGCCAGTGGTGAAGCAGAACAGCTAAGTTTTGTTCCTATTGATAGCTATCAACAAAGTCAGATGACAAACAAAAAAGCAGAGAATGAAAGAACAGACGAAGCTTTACCAGAAGAAGCAGAAGACGATGGTAAACCACTTGAATTTGAAATCTCGCAAGAAGTTGAGGATGAAGATTACGAATTACCGCCGTCCTCTCTTTTAACTGAAGTGAAATCGACAGATCAAAGTGATGAATATAAAAAAATTGAAAAAAATATCACGATTTTGGAAAAAACATTCAAAAGCTTTGGTGTGAACGCTAAGGTTGTTAAAGCTAGTTTAGGACCTTCTGTAACAAAATTTGAAATAGAACCAGCGATCGGAGTTAAAGTTAGTAAAATTGTTAACCTTTCAGACGATATTGCCTTAGCCCTTGCTGCTAAAGACATTCGTATGGAAGCCCCTATTCCTGGTAAATCTCTAATAGGTATCGAGGTCCCTAATGAAACTGTTAGCACCGTAGCCTTTAAGGAAATGATTGATGAAACGCCCGCTCATCCTGAGCACTTACTTGAAGTCCCATTAGGGCGAGATATTTCGGGGAAAATCCAGACAGTTGATTTGACGAAGATGCCTCATCTACTTGTTGCAGGCTCTACTGGTAGTGGGAAATCGGTGTCTATTAATGGCATTATTACTAGCATTTTAATGCAGGCCAAACCACATGAAGTCAAACTTATGATGGTTGACCCGAAAATGGTAGAGTTAAATGTTTATAACGGTATTCCTCATCTTTTGACACCAGTTGTAACCAATCCGAAAAAAGCAGCACAAGCATTACAAAAAGTCGTGAAAGAAATGGAAGAACGTTATGAAAAATTTGCGGCAACAGGGGTACGTAATATTACTGGTTATAATGAAATGATTAAACAAAGAAATCAAACTGAAGACCAGAAGTATCCGACAATGCCATTTATCGTGGTTATTGTAGATGAGTTAGCTGACTTGATGATGGTAGCTAGTAACGAGGTAGAAGACGCGATTACCCGTCTAGCACAAATGGCTCGTGCTGCAGGGATTCATATGATTTTGGCAACGCAGCGTCCAAGTGTGGATGTCATTACCGGGATTATCAAAGCTAATGTTCCTTCGCGAGTTGCTTTTGCGGTATCCAGCGGTACAGACTCGCGTACGATTATTGATTCCAATGGTGCGGAAAAATTATTAGGACGAGGCGATATGTTGTTTCTACCAATGGGAGAAAATAAAGGGATTCGGGTACAAGGAGCCTTTATTTCAGACCATGAAGTAGAAGAAGTGGTTAAATTTGTGACTGACCAGCAAGGGGCAAATTACGAAGAGAAAATGATGGTCAGTGACGAAGAGATTGCCAAAGATAATAAAAGAGAAGAATCCGAAGATGAGTTGTATGATCAAGCCAAAGAATTAGTCGTGGACATGCAAACAGCTAGTGTTTCTTTGCTTCAACGACGCTTTAGGATTGGTTATAATAGAGCTGCTCGCTTAGTGGACGAACTAGAAGCCAATCATGTTGTAGGTGCTTCAGAAGGTAGTAAACCACGTAAAGTTTTAGTAGATAAAGCGCAAAATCCGGCAGATGATAATTATCAAGGTGAACCTCAGGAATAAAAGTCATCACTAAATCTGTGTTTAAAACCGTTCATTTAAACAAAAAACAATACCTAACAGTTTCACATATAAGTGTGGAATGTTAGGTATTTTTACTAGCTAAAAGTAATGTATTTTTGTTATATAAGAAATAAGTGCAATGGAATTAATTTGTTGACATGTGTAAACTAAAAGACTATTATTTTAGCAAACAAAAGGGAAAGGAGAATGTAATATGAGACGCCAAATTATTGGTATTTCTGCAAATAATATACTGGATTCTGGCGAAATGTTATATCATTTGCCTATCAGTTATACACCGGATGGTTATGTTAAGGCGGTTCAAAAAGCGGGTGGTCTGCCTCTTGTTTTACCAGTTGGTACAAAAGATTTAGCCAAAGATTATATTTCTCAAGTTGACAAATTAATACTAACTGGCGGTCAAGATGTTTTACCAAAGTTTTATAAACAGGCAAAGACTGTTCAAGGAAACTATTCTGAAGCGCGCGACCGTTTTGAATTAGCATTGTTAGAAGAAGCCTTATTACAAAAAAAGCCGGTATTTGCGGTATGTCGTGGAATGCAGTTAATGAATGTATTTTTCGGTGGCGATTTAAAACAAGAATTATCCTCTTTTACTAAAATTTTACATATGCAAGATCCAGTCCCTAGAGAGCAACCAACACATCAGTTGCTTACAAAAGGTAGTAGCATTTTGCAAGAAATTTATGGAGAAAAGACAAGTGTTAATTCTTTTCACAACCAAGCGTTAAACCGTCTTTCTAGTAATCTTACAGAAACAGCTCTTTGCCCTGATGGTGTGATTGAAGCAGTTGAAAATAAAAAACAGCGTCTATTAGGTGTTCAATGGCATCCAGACTTTGCTTTTGAAGCTCAACCAAATGAGATGAGGATATTTAACTATGTGGTAAAAAAATTGTAAGGAAAAATTTAATATATAGGAGAAAAATATGAAAAAAATAGGGTTGCTGTTGGGTGCAGCATTGTTTATATTGGCAGGGTGTTTTAGTACTGGAGGTAATACTGAAGAAAAAAATAGTACACAACAAGAAATTTCGGTGTCTCTTTCTGGAGAGCTTACGACTTTGGATAGCGCACAGTATACTGATGTGAATAGTTCAGACATGATTGGTCAATTAACAGAAGGCCTTTACCGTTATGATGAAGAAGGCGAGCCTGAATTGGCTTTGGCTAGCAAAGAACCAGAAGTTAGCGAAGATGGGTTAACGTATACCTTTCAATTAAAAGACACAAATTATAGCGATGGCACGCCAGTTAAAGCGGAGGATTTTGTTTATGCTTTTCAAACGGTAGTTGATCCCAAGACTGCTTCTAGTAGTAGTAATCGAATGGATATTTTTCAGAATGGCAGAGAAATTCGTGAGGGTGATAAGGAAGTAGATGAGTTAGGAGCCCAAGCTATTGATGATAGTACTTTAAAGCTGCAATTAGAAGATCCACTCCCTTTTTTACCAGAAATTCTTACAGGGACCCCTTTTATGCCTAAATCGAAAGAGTTTGCTGAAGGTGAAGGAAAACAATATGGTACGAATACAGAAAAATTTTTAGGAAATGGTCCTTTTGTCATTAATGATTGGGACGGCAATAATGAATCATGGACTTTAGAAAAAAATCCAGAGTATTGGGATCAAGATAATGTGCAAATGGAAACAATTAACGTACAAGTAGTAAAAGAAGTAGCTACGGGAACGAACTTATTTACTGATGGTCAGCTAGATTATACTTTGTTAGCTGATACGCAAGCCCAACAATATCAAAACGATGAGCAAGCTTATTTTGAACCAAAAGCTATGGTTGGTTACATCAGTCCAAACCAAAAGCGGGAAGTAACTAGTAATGTAAATGTAAGAAAAGCTATCTTACAAGCAATTGATAAAGACAATTTTGCGCAAAATATTCTATCTGATGGCTCTACACCATTAAATGGTTTTGTTGCGTCTGATTTTGCTAAAAACCCTTCGACAGACGAGGATTTTCGGGAAGAAAATGGTGATTTACTGCCTTATGATAAAAAAGCAGCGCAACAATCATGGGAAAAAGCAAAAGAAGAACTTGGCCAAGATGAAATCACTTTAGAATTGCTGTCAGCAGATGCAGCGATGAGTAAAAAGACTATTGAATATATTCAAGGTCAATTGGAAGAGACGCTTTCCGGCTTAGAAATCACAATAAAATCCGTACCATTGCAAAACCGCTTGGATTTACAAACTGAAGGAGACTTTGATTTAGTGTTTGGTACTTGGACGCCGGACTATGCGGATCCGATTGATTTTTTGAATTTCTATGATTCTCAAAGTGGACTAAATACTTCCGGTTATGATAATCCAGATTATGATAAAGGATTAGAAGAAGCTCGTACAACACTAGCTAATGATCCAGACGCAAGATGGGATAAACTACTTGAAATGGAGCGGTTGTTAGTAGAAGAAGATGCTGCTGTTCTACCATTTTACCAAGGCGCGAATGCTTATTTAAAAACAGATCGTCTTGGTGGGATACAAGTTTTTCCTTTTGGTCGGACAGTTTCCTATCGAACGACTTTTATTACAGAATAATTTTGATATGGTTAGAAATCTCAGATATTTTTATCTGAGATTTTTTTACCTAAAAAGCTGTTAAACCAATTTTTACAAATAAATAATAAGTACTTCCTCATTTTATTTTCAATTTTCTCTTGCTTTTTTAATAATTAATAATTACAATCTTATATAACTTCAGAAAAAGAAAATAATTCTGAAAATTCTCAATGAAAAAGGGGCAAGTGATGTGAGAAAGAAACATGTTTATAGTTTGTTTGCAATGAGTGCCTTGGTTCTTGCAGGATGTACAACAGGAGGAACGCAAGATTCAGGTGAAGGTGAAGGTGCTTCTGGTACTTCAGGGAATGAGTATACTTTTATTGAAAGACAAGAAATGCCAACAGCGGACTTATCACAGGCTACAGATACAGTTAGTTTTTCGGCCTTAAATAATGTTTATGAAGGAATTTATCGTTTGGACGAAAATGATGAGCCGCAACCTGCAGGTGCAGCAGAAGAAGCAGAGATTTCGGATGATGGACTAACCTACACTATTCAATTACGCGAAGATGCAACTTGGTCAAATGGTGATCCTGTAACAGCCGATGATTATGTTTATGGTTGGCAGCGTACGGTCGATCCAGAAACAGCTTCAGAATTCGCTTATATCTATGAACCAGTTGAAAATGCAGAAGCTGTAATGGACGGAGATGCAGACTTGGATGAGTTAGGAATTGAAGCAGTTGATGATTATGAATTGGAAATCACCTTAGAAAGACCGACAGAATACTTCGACAATTTATTAGCTTTTCCAGTCTTTTTCCCACAAAATGAAGAAGTTGTGGAAGAAAATGGGGATGATTATGCACAGACAAGTGACAATCTGGTTTATAATGGACCGTTTGTCTTAGCTGATTTTGATGGCCCTGGATCAGATACTGAATGGGCTTATGATAAAAATGAAGACTATTGGGATGCAGATAATGTTTCACTAGATCGAGTGAACGTTAATGTTGTTAAAGAAGCATCAACTGCTTTGAACTTATTCCAAGATGGTCAAGCAGATGAGATTACATTAAGTGGTGAACTTGCACAACAAATGGCTAATGACCCCGATTATCTTACAATTCCTATGGCATCTACTTTTTATATGGAAATGAATCAAGATGATGAGGATTCACCGTTTAATAACGAAAACTTTCGTAAAGCAATCTCTTACTCTATTGATCGTGAAGCTTTAGTTAACTCAGTTTTAGCTGATGGATCGATTGAACCTTCTGGCTTAGTACCAAGTGATATGAGCGAAAATCCAGAAACTGGGGATGACTTTACTGAAGATGCAGGTAGCCAGGTTGAATATGATCCAGAACAAGCACAAGAATATTGGGAACAAGCACAAGAAGAACTAGGTGAAGATTCGTTAGAAATAGACCTATTAGCAGATGATACAGATGGTTCTAGAAGAGCGCAAGAATTCTTACAAGAATCCATTCAAGATAGCTTAGATGGAGTAAGTGTTTCATTAAGTCCTGTACCTTTTTCTGTTCGTTTAGATCGTTCAACTTCCGGAGATTTTGACATGGCTCTAAGCGGCTGGGGAGCTGACTATGCTGACCCAAGTGCGTTCCTTGACTTGTTCCAAACAGACACATCAAATAACCATGGAAAGTATAGTAATGAAGATTACGATCAACAAATGGATGAAGCAACTAATGAAAACGGCAATGATCCTGAAGCACGTTGGGGTAATTTGGTAGAAGCTGAAAAAATCATTATGGAAGATCAAGGCGTCGTTCCATTGTATCAAAATGCTGAAGCTCATCTAAGAGCAGACAGGGTCAATGGTCTTGTTTCTCACCCTGCTGGTGCGCAATATGATTACAAGTGGGTAACGGTCGACGAATAGATTTTATGGTAACTTGAAAATAAAAATAGACTGAGACAACAAATAAATTACAATGTCTCAGTCTTTATTGTTAAAAAATTGCCAATAGTAAAGTCAACAGGCTTAATAAAAGCAGTATACCTGCAGGTTCTAACCAGAAACGAAAGCTGGAACGACCGACTTCTGACAATTTCATACCTTCTGTTTTTGTTTTTTTATTTCTTTTCTTGAAAGAGCGTTGAAAATTATCAAAAAATCCAGAAGAAAATACCCAAAGAAAACCGCCAATGATCAGAAAAAATAAGGTAAATAGAAATAAATTATCTGATAAAGCAGTAAGGGAAAAATCTTTTTGGATGATCGTGAGTAATATACTAACTAACAAACTTGTTAGGCTGATGATCCAAGAACTTTTTTTAAATCTCATAAGGAGGTTCCTCTCTTAGTTATAAAAATAAAGATAGATTTAATGTATAAAAATATTGTTTAGAAGTCAAAGAAATAGGGGGAAAAAACGTGAACGATTTTATAAAATATTTATTGCAGCGTGTGTTTTTCATGGCAATTACATTGTGGTTGATTGCAACTATCACTTTTTTTATGATGCAGTTTTTGCCAGGGACACCTTATACCAATGCTGAAAAATTAAGTCCGGAACAAATCGCTTTATTAAATAAACAAATGGGCTTAGATCAACCAATAATCGTTCAATATGGTAATTATCTAGTAAATATTATGCAAGGCGATTTTGGTATTTCTTTCCAATTTAAAAACCAGGCAGTGTCTAGTTTATTAGGTGGACGTATTGGTCCATCACTTCAATTGGGAATCCAAGCTATTGGGCTTGGTACGATTTTTGGAATTGTTTTAGGAACGATTTCTGCTATGAAGCAAAATACTTGGGTGGACACTTTAAGTACGTTAGTTGCTATTTTAGGACGCTCTATTCCTAACTTTGTATTTGCTGTATTATTGCAATACGTATTTGCAATTAAACTAGAAATTTTACCAATTGCAAGATGGGATAGCTTTGCTTATACGATTTTACCAACATTAGCACTAGCGATGGCACCACTAGCGGATTCAGCTCGTTTTATACGTACTGAAATGGTCGAAGTATTACATAGTGACCAAGTTGAGCTGGCAAAATCAAAAGGACTAAGTCGCTGGGAGCGAGCATTCAAGCACGGCTTGCGTAATAGCTTGATTCCAATCTTGACTTTACTAGGACCATTAGCAGTTGCGCTAATGACTGGTTCACTTGTTGTAGAAAATATTTTTGCTATACCAGGTATCGGAGAACAATTTGTTAAATCAATTATGACCAATGATTATCCGACAATTATGGCAGTAACGATTCTTTATTCTACGATGTTAGTGTCGATTATCTTTATTGTTGACGTATTATATGGCATTGTTGATCCTCGTATTCGTATTTCAGAAGGGAGTCGTGGATAATGGAAAATAAAAATTATACAAATGACCAAATCACACAAATTCCAACTTCTGAGTTTGAACCCTTGGAAAAGAGTACAAAAGTTGAGCGTGAAGCTATTACAGCCCCTTCGCTAAACTTTTTACAAGATTCATGGCGTCGGCTAAAGAAAAATAAAGCGGCCGTTTTTTCCTCTATTTTTCTTATCATTGTGTTACTCATATCAGTCGTAACTATTTTTGCTACGCCACATGACCCGACCGAACAAAATTCTAGTTATATTAATTTGCCACCTAAGATACCTGGAATTGATATTAATGGTTTAAACGGCGTATCTGAAGTTGGTGGAGAAATGGTGGATCGCTATGAAGCTGCTGATGTACCAGAAGATGTTCATTTTTATTTAGGAACAGATGGTTTAGGACGGGACTTATTAAGCCGTCTATTTATGGGCGTACGAATTTCATTAATGATTGCCTTTATTGCAGCAGCGCTAGATATTTTCTTTGGGGTCAGTTATGGAGTTATTTCAGGCTTATTAGGTGGTAGAGTGGATAACTATATGCAGCGAGTTATCGAAGTGTTAGCCGGGATCCCTAATCTTGTTGTGATGATTTTGATGTTAGTAGTGTTTAATCCTGGAATTTTCTCAATTGTTGCGGCAATGGCGATTACCAACTGGATACCGATGGCCAGGATTGCTCGAGCCCAGACACTTAAATTAAAAGACCAGGAATTTGTCTTAGCAGCCACAACTCTAGGAGAAAGTAGGACTAAAATTGCTTTTAAACATATTTTACCTAATATTTCTAGCGTCATTATTGTACAAATGATGTTTAGTATTCCAGAAGCTATTTTCTTTGAAGCCTTCTTAAGTTTTATCGGGATTGGTTTAACGCCTCCTACTGCATCTCTTGGTACATTGCTCAATGAAGGATATAAGACTTTCTTATTCTTACCTTATCAAATGGCCATACCTGCAGCTGTACTGTCCGTCATTATGATTGGATTTAATTTACTAGCAGATGGTTTGCGTGATGCGTTTGATCCGAAGATGAAGGAGTGATTATGGTGAAAAAAGTTTTAGAAGTCAAAGATTTAGAAATTTCATTTACCACTTATGCTGGAAAGGTTCAAGCGATTCGAGATGTAAGTTTTGATTTATATGAAGGCGAAACCTTAGCGATCGTTGGTGAATCAGGTAGTGGAAAATCAGTAACGACTCGAAGCATCATGGGCCTATTAGCTGAAAACGCGGTGGTTGAAAATGGCCAAATTTTATTTAATGATGAAGATATTTTAAAAAATTCGGAAAAACGAATGCAAAAAATTCGAGGGAAAGATATTTCGATGATTTTCCAAGATCCCATGACTTCCTTGGATCCGACAATGAAGATTGGAAAACAAGTCGCTGAATCATTATTAAAACATACCAAAGTATCAAAAAAAGATGCTTTACAGAAAGCTTTAGAGTTATTAGAACTGGTAGGGATTCCCAATGCTAAAAAAAGATTAAAAAATTATCCTCATCAATTTTCCGGTGGGCAACGTCAACGGATCGTCATTGCTGTAGCCTTGATTTGTTATCCCGAAATATTAATCGCTGACGAGCCTACGACTGCTTTGGATGTGACGATTCAAGCGCAAATTTTAGAGCTATTAAAAGATATTCAGCAAAAAGTTAATTCTTCCATTATCTTTATTACTCATGATTTGGGCGTAGTAGCTAATGTGGCAGATCGTGTGGCTGTGATGTATGCGGGTAAAATCGTAGAAATTGGAACAGCTGCTGAAATCTTTTACAATCCGCAACATCCATATACTTGGGGGCTTTTAGGTTCTATGCCAACTTTGGAAGGTATAGACGATCGGTTGTATGCTATTCCAGGAACACCGCCAGATTTGTTAGAGCCACCTACTGGGGACGCTTTTTATCCTAGAAATGAGTATGCGATGAAAATCGATACGCAAAAACAACCGCCCTTTTTTGAATTATCTAAAACCCATAAAGCAGCTACCTGGCTGTTAGCGCCTCAAGCGCCGAAGGTAGAGCCACCTAAAGAAATTTTGCTGCGTTGGGAAGCATTTAAAAAGAAACAACAGCCGGAAACGGAGGAAAGTAAATGAAGAACGTTTTATTAGATGTAAAAAATTTAAAACAGTACTTTAATGCAGGTAGCAAAAATGAAGTCAAAGCGGTCGATGACATTACTTTCCATATCTATGAAGGCGAAACGTTTGGTTTAGTGGGAGAATCTGGTAGTGGTAAATCGACTACTGGACGTACGATTATTCGTTTGAATCAAGCAACTGGAGGTACTATTGAATTTGACGGCAAAGACGTAATGAAGTTACATGGAAAAAAAGCGATGAATACTTTTCGTCGTGATGTACAGATGATTTTTCAAGACCCTTATGCATCTTTGAATGGAAGAATGAAAGTTCAAGATATTATCGCTGAGGGAATCGATATTAACGGCTTGGCAAAGTCAGAAACAGAACGGAATGAACGAGTAAATGAGTTATTAAGAACTGTTGGTTTAAATCCAAACCATGGAACGCGCTATCCGCATGAATTTTCTGGTGGACAACGCCAACGGATTGGCGTTGCACGAGCTTTGGCAGTGGACCCTAAATTTATTATTTGTGACGAGCCGATTTCGGCCTTAGATGTATCCATTCAAGCCCAAGTAGTCAACTTGTTACAATACTTGCAAAAAGAACATAATTTGACTTACTTATTTATTGCCCATGATTTGTCTATGGTTAAGCATATCAGCGATCGTATTGGTGTGATGCATAATGGTAAGTTACTAGAAGTAGGGACAAGCGATGACATTTATTATTATGGTGTTCATCCTTATACTGAAAGTTTACTTTCAGCTATTCCTATGCCTGATCCAGAGTATGAACAGACAAGAACACGTATTAAGTATAAAGGAGAGCAAGATAATCCGGATACAGCACGTGAAATGTTAGAAATTGACCCAGGTCATTATGTTTATGCTACTGAAGAGGAAAAAACACAGTACCAAGAAAAACTTGCAAACAAAAAAGCTGCAAAGAAAAAACAAGCTGTCTAAATTTATTTATTCTTCAGATGGGAAGGCCAAACTTATTTTAAGGGCCTTATAAATAAGGAGGACCTAGTGAAAGTATTAAAAGCTTATAAATTTCGTATTTATCCAAATGAAGAACAAATACAATATTTTATACAGACTTTCGGTTGTGTACGTTTTACTTATAATCAGTTGTTGTATGCCCGAAAAAAAGCCCTACAAGCAGGAGATTATGTGACACGACTGACTCCTGCTCAATTAAAAAAAGACTATCCGTTTTTAAAACAAACGGATAGTCTAGCTTTAGCTAATGCTCAGCGTAATTTAGATCGAGCGTTTAAAAATTATTTTAGTAAAAGAGCGGGCTATCCTAAATGGAAGTCGAAAAAAAGTCATTGGCAATCTTATACCACAAATAATCAAAAACATACAATTTATTTTATTGGGGAAGAATTAAAGTTACCTAAACTTAAGTCTTTAGTAAAAGCCAATTTGCATAGAGAAATTTTGGGCGAAATAAAGTCAGCGACGATTTCAGCTAAAAACAATCAATTGTTTTTTGTTTCAATTCTGTGTTTAGAAAACGTGATGTCTTTACCCAAAACGGGTGAGTCTATAGGAGTTGCTTATTGTTCTGAAAACTTAGTTCAAATGTCATCTACGAATGTTTTTCTTAGTCGTAAAAGTAATTCTTACTATCAGTTGAAAACAGCTAAGAAAAGATTGGAACTTCGAGCAAAGTTAGCAAAAAAAAGAAAAGTGTTGTTGAGTCAGGCCAAAAATTATCAAAAGCAAAAAAGGAAAGTCCAGAAATTGTATATGATAATTGATAACCAAAAAAACGATTATATTAACCAATTAACTTATTTCTTAGTGAAAAACTATGATTATATCTATTTGGAAAAGCATCCGAAATTCAGTGAAAATGCAAAATTTTCGGAAACTGATTGGCAACATCTTTTAAGGAAAATACAGTATAAAGTAAGTTGGTATAATAAGCAGCTGGCATTTGTTGCCCCTGACACAAAAGAAAGTGAAGAGAAGTGCTTTACTATTGAGCAATTGGGCAGACAGCTAACTACTAGTTAAAATTATTAGGAACTGGAAGGAGCGCCAGGGATCGCCTAGGGTATAGAAAAAATCTTTATGATTTTTGTTTCTAGGAATATTGCTCACTAATTATAAAAAACCATGAAAAGACTGCCTCATTATCCTGAAGCAGTCTTTTTGCTGTGAAGCGAAAGCGAGGCGTAGTGTCCGAATTAACCGAATAGGTTTATAATCATAGAAAAATAGAAATATGTAGGTTCATTTATATACTTATAATTTAACTGAAAAACAAAGTGTTTCAAATCGTTGACACAAACCTAAATAAAGGTTATATTGGAGCCGGTAAAATAAAAATAGCCTGTTAGGTGAGGTTACTATACAGAGGAATGCTACTGCCCGGAAATATCGAAAGATGCCAACGTGGTTAACAAAAATGTCCGACCTAAGGAGTTTTTAACGTAGCTGGGTTAAATCCCTAGGCTGTATTGAGCCAAAACTCAACGAAGAGGTGTGCTTTGCAAATATATCCAATATCGTAAGGTAAACACGCTCTTAGTAGCGTGTTTTTTATTATGTGACACAGAAAAGGAGGTAAATACTTTTGTAGGATGCATAGCATAATATTGAGTTTTTAGCTGGAAAACGAGCACTGTAACTTCTCCTTAGCTTAGAGGAGGAATAGAAATGGAAAAACTTAAGTTAAATAAAAACCAATACTATGACGCAATTTATCGTGCTGCAAAGAAAAATGATCGTAAATCATTTCGTAAGTTGTTTTTACGCTTACATGATCGTGATCAACATGAGGTATTTCATCTATTATATCCTGAAAAAAAACAAATGATCGCAAATTTTTTGACCCCAGAAGAATTTTCAGATCTTTTTGAATGGATGACGATTGAAGATCAAGAGTATGTTGTTAACTATTTTCCAAAAGCATTTTTAGCAAAACTATTTAATACCATGCCCACAGATGATGTAGTGAAATTTTTAAAACAATCTGCCAATATAGAGCAAAGTTATCCATTGGGTTTGATGAATGAAAAAAAACGTGTGAGAGTAGAAGAGTTGTTGTCTTATCAGCTTGAAACTGCTGGATCGATAATGACTAAAGAATTTGTTTCAGTGAACCAAAATCAAACGGCGAGTGAAGTGATTGCTTTTCTTCGGCAAGTTGGTAATCATGCAGAAACGGTCTACTATATTTATGTATTGGACAATCAAGCTGATTTAGTGGGCGTTTTGTCTTTACGTGATTTGATTCTGTCGCCTGAAGAGGAAATTATGCAAAATACTATGTCTAGACAAATAGTTTCTGTACCAGTTGATATGGACCAAGAAGAGGTTGCACGAGTCATACAAGACTACGACTTATTAGCAGCCCCTGTGGTTGAAGATGATAATACTATGATAGGTATTGTTACAGTTGATGACGTCATGGACATACTTGAAAACGAAGTTACAGAAGATTTTAGAGATATTGCCGCCATTCGTCGTAGTAATAAACCTAAAGAAGAAGGTGCATTACAGAAAGCCAAAGCACGTACGCCTTGGATTGTTATTTTGATTTTTCTTGGTATGCTTAATGGCGGGTTAATCAGTTCTTTTGAAGAGACATTAGAATCGGTTGTGTTACTTGCCGCATTTATTCCTGTGATGATGGATACAGCAGGCAATGTAGGCACGCAGTCATTAGCTGTTTCCGTACGAAATTTAAATGTAGAAAAAGATGAAAAACAAAGCCTTTGGAAGACGATTAGAAAAGAGTTTGGCGCTGGGATATTAATAGGAATTGCCGCGGCGATTGTTATCTTCCTAATAATAGCAATTTTTTATCAAAATGTAACTTTAGCATTTATTGTGGGCTTCTCTTTGCTATTTACTATATCGTTTTCTACTGTAGTAGGTGCTGTTATTCCTGCGATTGCAGATAAGCTGCATGTAGATCCAGCTGTAGCTAGTGGCCCTTTTATTACTACAATCAATGATGCCTTAGGATTAATGCTTTATTTCAGTATTGCAACTAGTTTAATACATGTTCTTTGATTTGCTCTACACTATATTTTTTTAAATAAGTTTGTAAAAATGCCTATTCGTTATTTTTGGTTTACACAATAACGAATAGGCATTTTTATTTTTCACGAAAATTTTCTTTTAACTGATAAAGTTTTGAAGGACGGCCTATGCTGGCAGGTCGTTCTCCAACTTCCTTTAAAAATCCGATTAAACTTTTTTTGAAGTTTGAATGATCAATGGCGTGATAGTCTACGCCTAGAAATTTGGCGAAAACTTTACGCGCTTCTGTGATTGTGAAAGTATCCCCCAAAACTTGCAGCACTTGTGGTTCATGGTTCATTTTGTTTACAATGCGGTTAAAAGCTTTGATGATAATTTGACTGTGGTCAAATGCCAAGGTATCTTCTCCTAAAGATGCTTGGGTTTTTAGATCAAGAATAATTTTTGTATCGCCACTTGTAAGGTGAAGACGATTGTTCTTACGTTCTAAAGAAAACCAACGTGCTTGGTTTGCATCATCGCCAGCCGAAAGTATTGCTTCTCCGATAAAAGCTAAATAGCTAACGGTGATTACCCAACCTCGTGGGTCACGGTCAGGTGTACTAAAAGTATGTAGTTGTTCGATATTTTTTTCAGAAATCGTAACGCCGGTTTCTTCTTTTGTTTCGCGAATGACGCTATCGCCTGTTGATTCGTTAGGGGTTATAAAACCACCTGGTAAAGCCCATGAATTACGATAAGGATTTCCGCGTCGCTGAATCAATAAGACCTTAATTTGATCGGTACTTTTGTTATAACAAAGTAAAACCATATCGACTGTAACAGAAGGCTTTTGATACATTGGAGGTTCTTGGTTTTTATACCATTCTAAAAATTCTTGTTCACTTGCGATATGTTGATAATAATGCTTTTCTTCTTGTTTAGAAGAGAATTCCATAGCTTTCCCTCACTTTAAAATATACAGCTATAATGTTTTGCGTTAATATCGTTTGTATTGTAGCATATAAAAAAGTAACTTTAATAAAAAATAAAAGACATGACTAAGTTAAAGAAAAATAAGAGTATATAGAACAAAGCGATTTTTTTATTTTTTTGTATTGAGCGCAAACCTAGCCAAAATAAAGCAAGCAAAAGTAACAACCGTAAAATGAGTGTAAGGGCTATAAATAGTGAAAGCCAATTTTGTACATTCATGAAAGCGTAGATTTGCGTGTAAAAGTTACAAAATAAAGCATGCAAAATAGTAAGTATAAAACTGATAATAACAGATTTTTTTTGTTTTGTGTTCATAAGAGCTCCTTAAAAATTAGACTAAATACATTATAGCAAATGTTGTTTTTAACTCAAAAAGTATTTTTTAATTATAAGAAAATAAGAAGTCAGCATAGAAAAAATAAAACAAAGCAAGTAAAATTATGTTATACTATCAAAAGTATGAACGTGTTTTTTAAAGGAGGAACTTTTACCCATGGGGGAAAAAGAAACATTTTATATTACTACACCGATTTATTATCCTAGTGGTAAATTACATATTGGAAATTCTTATACAACAATCGCCTGTGATGCGATGGCTCGTTATAAACGATTAATGGGGTTTGATGTATTTTATTTGACGGGTGTAGATGAACATGGAGAAAAAATTGAACAAAAAGCTGAAGAATTAGGCGTAGCGCCCCAAGATTATGTTGATAAAATGGCAGCAGATGTTAAAAAGTTATGGAAGACTTTAGGTATTAGTTATGACAAGTTTATCCGTACAACGGATGATTATCATGAAAAGGCTGTTCAAAAAATCTTCCAACAATTGCTAGATCAAGGCGATATCTATTTAGGTGAATACGAAGGTTGGTATTCTGTTTCAGATGAAGAATTTTTCACTGAAAAGCAATTAGAAGAAGTTTATCGTGACGAACAAGGAAATGTCATTGGTGGAAAAGCACCTAGTGGTCATGAAGTCGAATTGATTCAAGAAGAGTCATATTTTTTCCGCATGAGTAAATACGCGGATCGCTTGGTGGAATACTATGAAGAACACCCTGAATTTATTCGTCCCGAGTCACGAAAAAATGAAATGCTTAAAAACTTTATTGAGCCAGGATTAGAAGATCTAGCGGTTTCAAGGACCACATTTGATTGGGGGATTCCAGTAAGTTCAGATCCTAAACATGTGGTTTATGTTTGGATCGATGCTTTAACGAATTATATCACTGCTTTAGGCTATGGTTCAGCAGACGAAACAAATTTTGAAAAATTTTGGCCAGCTGATGTTCACATGGTAGGAAAGGAAATTGTACGTTTCCATACGATCTATTGGCCAATTATGTTGATGGCACTAGGTCTTTCCTTGCCTAAACAAGTTTTCGCTCATGGTTGGTTGTTAATGAAAGACGGTAAAATGTCTAAATCAAAAGGTAATGTTGTTTATCCTGAAATGTTAGTCGAACGTTATGGGCTAGACGCTTTACGCTACTATCTTTTGCGTTCTGTGCCTTTTGGAAGCGATGGTATTTTCACACCAGAAGATTTTATTTCACGAGTGAACTATGATTTAGCGAATGATTTAGGTAATTTATTAAACCGGACGGTAGCTATGGTCAACAAATACTGTGAGGGCGTTGTGCCAGACTATGCTTCTAAGGTAACGCCGTATGATAGCGAACTATCGACTACTGCTGCTAACGTGGTTGGACGTTATCGTGAAGCCATGGATGATATGGAATTTAGTACAGCTCTTTCGGAAGTATGGACACTGATTGCTCGTTCGAATAAATATATTGATGAAACAGAACCTTGGAAACTAGCCAAAGAAGAGGATAAAAAAGCAGAATTAAACAGTGTGATGGTTCATCTGGCTGAAAGCCTTCGAATCACGGCTATTCTTTTGCAGCCTATTATGATTGAAACGTCAACGAAAATCTTCAAACAGTTAGGTTTAGATGAAGAACCTAAGGGCTTGCAAGAATTACGTTTTGGTGAATTTCCTCATGACACGAAGGTCGTTAGTAAAGGGGATCCTATCTTCCCTCGTTTAGATGCAGAGACTGAAGTAGCTTATATTCAAAATAAAATGGCAGAAGGTAAACAAACCAACGATGAATCTGTGAAATGGAATCCAGAAGAAACTGAACTTGCCTCAGAAAAAAATAAACAAATTAAGTATGAAGACTTCGATAAAGTTGAATTAAAAGTGGCAGAAGTCATTGATTGTAAAAAAGTGGAAGATGCTGATAAACTATTAAAATTCCGCTTGGCTTGTGGTGACAATCAAGATCGGCAAATTTTGTCAGGCATTGCTGAATTCTACCCTGATCCCAATGCGTTAATTGGCAGTAAGCTAGTCATTGTTGCTAACTTAAAATCACGGAAAATGCGAGGTCAAATTAGCCAAGGAATGATTCTTTCAGCAGAAGATCCAGAAACTGGCAGATTAAAAATTGTTGAAGCACCTAAAGGAATGCCTAATGGCGCGATTATCGCTTAGTTTAATTTTGATAAAGTCTGTATAATAAAAAGGATGATTTTCCAGTCTATCATGTGGACTAAAGTAGAACTACGCAAAGAATTTAATATTAAGAAAAAAGCCTCAACAAACGCATGAAAGTTTGTTGAGGCCTTTTGTTTAGACTAAAATTTATATTTGATACTATTTAAGCCATAGTTTTTGATTGTTATATATCATCAAAAAATTATTTTCTGAAAAATTTATGATATATAACTTTGACAACTTCCATCATAAAAATTGCAGCTAATGAAAGTCCGGCAGCTGGTGCCCATAGATCCATTCCAAATTCATTTGGAATGGAAAAGATTGACCGTAATCCAGGTAAAATTGTTATGACGTAAAGTGTTAAACAGAAAGCCACAGCAGCTAATACATATTTATTTGTGGTAAAACCAACACCTAAGATCGTTTGTTGGTTTGAACGTGCCGCAAAAGTTTGTAAAGTTCTAGACAAAATCAAAGTTGTAAATGCCATGGCAACCCCCATTTCATTGCTGTATTGTAAACCAATTTGATGAGAGACGATAACAGCAATTCCGATAATCGAGCCGCGAGTAAGTACTGAACGTAATGTTTCACCAGCAAAAATACCTTCATTGACTGAACGAGGTTTTCGATCCATGATGCCTGGTTCTGAATTTTCCATTCCAAGTGCAATAGCAGGTAGCGAGTCGTTAACTAAGTTAACGAAAAGCAATTGTAAGGCAGTAAATGGATTTGGTAAATCTAATACAACAGCAAATAAAATCGCAATAATCGCTCCAAGATTTCCACTAAATAAATAAGCGATAGCTTTTTTTATATTATCGAAGACCGTTCTTCCGACTTCTACGGCTCTTACAATCGAAACAAAATTATCATCTGTTAAGATCATCGCGGAAGCATCTTTACTAACATCTGTCCCACTACCCATCGCAATACCAATGTCTGCTTGTTTAAGAGCAGGGGCATCATTTACACCATCGCCAGTCATTGCTGAAATTTGGTTCTTAGCTTGCCATGCTTCAACAATGCGAATCTTGTTTTCTGGAGAAACACGAGCATAGACAGAAATATGTTCCAGATTGTTATTAAGTTCTTCGTCGCTCATTTCATCAAGCTCTTGACCTGTAACAGCGAAGTCGCCTTCTTCCATTAAGCCGATGTTTTTTCCAATAGCTTCAGCTGTCGTTTTGTGATCTCCGGTAATCATAATGGTCTTCATACCAGCTGCTTTAGTTTTCTTAATAGCGCCATAAACAACTTCACGAGGGGGGTCAATCATTGCCATTAAACCAACTAAGACAAGCTCGGATTCATCATCAAAACTTAATTTCTCTTTTGAAGATGACATTTTTTTATAGCCAAAAGCAAGTACCCGTAATGCTCGACTCGAAAAAGATTCATTCTGATTTATTAGGTAATCATACCAATATTGACTTAAAGGCTGTTCTTTTCCATCTACTAAAATATACTTAGCACGTTTAAACATAACATCTGGGCCGCCTTTAGTTAACATCAATCGTTCATCATTTACATCATTTAAAGTAGACATTAACTTACGGTCAGAATCAAATGGTAGTTCATCAATGCGTTGATTCGTTTCCCGAATTTTTTTACTTTCTAGCCCTTGTTTTTGCGCAAAATTGACCAAAGCAATTTCGGTGGGGTCACCAATTTCATTTTCTTCTGTATTTACATAACTATCATTACATAAAACTGATATGTCTATTAAACGTTCTTTTGCAAAGGACCATTCAGCTGACTCATTGTCATTATTTTGTGTTTTTTGACTAGGGAGGAAATAATCGACCACGGTCATTTTGTTTTTAGTTAAGGTCCCTGTTTTATCTGTACAAATGATACTTGTTGATCCTAAGGTTTCTACAGCTGGAAGTTTTCGAATAATAGCGTGTTGTCTTGCCATCTTATTCGTACCGACGGAAAGAACAATAGTCACAATGGATTGTAATGCTTCTGGAACGGCAGCAACAGCAATGGCAACGGCAAACATTAATGCTTGTAATAGCTCTTCTGTCAAGTCAGTAGGCTGATCACCAAACCAAATTCTTGCAGCTTGAACAATAAAAATACCAATAGATAGTAGTAAGATCCAAATTCCCAACTTTTTACTAAAACTATCAAGCTTACGTTGAAGAGGCGTTTGTTTCTGTTCGGCCGTATTAAGCATATCAGCAATTTTACCGATTTCTGATTTTGTCCCTGTGGCTGTAACGACAAAAGTCGCGCGACCGTTTGTCACAAGAGAGCTACTAAAGACAAGATTTGTACGATCACCAAGAGCAGCTTCTTGTTCAATCACAGCTTCTGTTTTATCTACAACTTCGGACTCACCAGTCAACATCCCTTCGTTTACCTGAAGCGAACCGTTTTCTATAATCCGTCCATCAGCTGGAATATAATCTCCTGCTTCAAGGAAGACAATGTCGCCAGGAACAAGTTCACGTGCAGGAACAGTTTGCTTTTCATTTCCTCGAATAACTGTAGCAGTGGGTGCCGACATTTGTCTTAATGCATCTAATGAGCTTTCTGCTTTTTTCGTTTGAACGACACTGATAATAGCATTCATTATTAAAACAATCATGATTACAATCGTTTCAATATAGTCCCCTAATAAAACCTGAATAATTGCGGCAATTAAAAGAATAACCACCATTGCGTCTTTAAAGGAGTTGAAAAATAACGCCAATACGGATTTCTTTTTTTCTTTTTCAATTTCATTAAAGCCTTCTGTTTCTTGTCGACGTTTAACTTCTTGTTGTGACAAGCCGCTTTTATCAACGTTTAATTGATCTAAAACATCTTTTTTTTCCTGCTGATAGTAGTTCATTACCATCTCTCCTCATCTTTTCCTTAATCGTTACTGTTTTTAGATGGGAGTTTGTCAAAGTGCATAAAAAAGACCTTTACCAAAGATTTCTGAATATCAAATTTCAGAAGTTTTTGGTAAAGGTCTTGCTAACAACGACAATTCACATTGTCAATAATGCCGGAGATATGAAATCTCGTAATGACGACATTATTGCCAGAGCTACTCCCCTTATGTACTTAAGTTTATGTTTTATTAGGCGAAAAGTCAATTAAAATTTTCAGTAATTAAGATAATAGTAATATTTAAGTAATAGCTCATTAAGTTTTATTCGGAGTTATTATAATAAAAACAATGCTTTATAGGGATTTCTCCTTTCCTAACTAAGAAAAACAAGGTAAAATAAGGATATTGAATAAAAAGGAAAGAAGGACAGACTTTTGAAACCAAATCCGAATTTTTACGTACAAAAAATTAATCAAATCGTTAAAGATACAGAAAAAGTTGGGGAGGATATGAATCCTAACTATGAAGAAATACGCGGACTTATTGATGAAGATAATATTGCTGAATTAACCGAAGAAAGACAATTAGAAGCAGTGGAAGTGTTTAAAGAAGGTACTGCAAAATATCGTGACCTTCTCAAAACTTTATCAAGTTTGCGGGCACCAGCGCGCGTCATGGGGGCTCATAAAAAGTTTGAACGGTCTTATCAAAATTATGTAGACGGTTGCCAAGACATGATTGAAAGCATCTCTAATGAAGTTGATGTGAAAGCTTTTGACGCTGCTGAACAAAAACAAGATGAAGCGACAGATGAAATTGCTTCTGCTTTACAAAAGATCACCAGTTTTTTGATGTAATTGTTGTCACAATGTAAATTTTATTAGGAGAAAAAGATGCGCTTAATACCTTGTTTACTGTCTGATGGAAGACATAGGTAGAGCGTTCTTTACTGGTATGTATAAATAAATTTTGGACAATATCGTTTACTTTTCATTTGTCAAATTTAGTCACATGTGTTAGGTTAACGCTAACAGATATAAAAGTGAGGGATCTTCTATTGAAAAACTAAGTCGATTTGTTGAAAGCTGCATGAAGGCTGTACCTTTTAAAAAGGGGGCAGTGTGCAGATTTTTACGGTTGGCTGGTTTTCTTTGAAGGTCTTTTTGTATGCCTTTTTTGAAAATGCCGGCCTAAAAATTGGTCAGGCATTTTTTCTTGCTTAAAAAAGCAAGTTGAGGTGATTATAATGAGTAAAATTGAAATCAAAAATTTGACCTTTGGCTTTGACACCCTAGCCGAGCCATTGTTTGAGCACACTAATTTGACCATAGATACTCAGTGGAAATTAGGTTTGATCGGAAGAAATGGCCGAGGAAAGACGACATTACTTCAATTACTATTAGGAGAATACGTTTATAGTGGGGCAATTACCCATCAATTAGCCTTTACTTATTTTCCCCAAAAAGTTTTGGATAAGACACAATTAACCTATGATTGTTTACAAACATTAGCTGTTTTTGATTTATGGGAAATCGAACGTGAGCTAAATTTATTACAAACAGATCCGGAAATTTTATGGCGTCCTTTTGCTAGTTTATCTGGTGGCGAGCAGACAAAAGTATTATTAGCTTTATTATTTATTGATGATCGTCACTTTCCATTAATCGATGAACCCACGAATCACTTAGATATTACGGCTCGCCAACAAGTAGCAAATTATCTACAAGCAAAAAGAAATGGGTTTATTGTCGTAAGTCACGATCGTAGTTTTGTAAACGAGGTAGTAGATCATGTCCTTTCCATTGAAAAAAGTCAGTTAGTTTTATATCAAGGAAACTTTAGTACTTATGAAGAACAAAAAGAACAACGCGATCACTATGAACAGGAAGAAAACCGTAAGTTGAAGAAAGAAATTGGTCGTCTAAAACAAACGGCTGCGGAGAAAGCTGAATGGTCACGCGGCAGAGAAAGAGATAAACAAGGAAACCCTAATCAAAAAGGTAGCGGCGCTATTTATGATACGGGAGCTATTGGTGCTCGTGCAGCGCGCACGATGAAACGCTCTAAAGCTATTGTTAATCGTATGGAAGAAAAAGCTGAAGAAAAAAAGGGCCTATTGCATGATATTGAAGACATTGATGCTTTAACTATGAACTATCAGCCTTCTTATCACAAACAGTTGCTTAAAGTAGAAGAGCTACAATTAAGTTATGCTGATGTGCCATTGTTTGAGCCTCTTTCTTTTGAAATAAAGCAAGGACAGCGTCTAGCAGTTCAAGGAGCGAATGGTTCAGGGAAGTCTTCAATTATTCAATTTTTATTAGGTGAGTTTCATGGTCAAGTCAGTGGGAATGCATCACTTGCTCATGGTTTAGATATTAGTTATGTAAGGCAAAACTATGAAGATAACACAGGAACACTGCAAGAATTTGCACAAGCACATCATCTGTCTTATGAAGAACTATTAAATAATTTGCACAAACTAGGGCTAGAACGGAAAGTATTTACAAACCGAATTGAAGATATGAGTTTAGGGCAACGTAAAAGAGTTGAATTAGCCAAGTCATTAGCGACACCAGCTGAGCTATTTATTTGGGATGAACCACTTAATTATTTAGATGTTTTTAACCATGAACAATTAGAAGCGGTTATTCAAAGTGTTCAACCGTCCATGTTGGTTGTAGAGCATGAAGTGACTTTTTTGGAAAATATTGCAACTAAAATGATTTATTTGTGATTTGTCCTTTTTTAGCACATAGGATCGAAGGTTTAGTGTGGTTAAATGCTTTTAAGCACATAAGAATGCCAAACTTACGTGCTTAACTGAAATATTCATTGCAAAAATGGGTTATTTTGCTGAAACAAGCACATAAGACCGAGAAACTAGTGTGGTTATCGGCAAATAAGCACATAAGTGCATAAAAGTAGTGTGGTTATTTATGATTAAGCACATAAGAATTGAAAAGTTACGTGCTAAAATGGCTCGTAGTTCATAAAAAGAACCAAGCGATTTTTTACCAGAAATAAAAAAGTCGCTTGGTTTTAAATTGTATTTTAAAGTTTAATCAAATAACACGCAAACACATTCAGGAGCATAGAAATCTTTACTGATAAGGGTCAGTTCTCCTGTTTGACTATTACGTTCAAATAAAGAAAGATAATCAGATTTTTGATGACCGCAGACAATAAATTGTTCTGTTGGATCAAGGTTAAAATCGCGGGGGAAATCACCTTCAGTTGAAATGTTTTGCACAAATTCTAAATTTTCCCCGTTATCTTTAACAGCAAAAACAGTAATCGAATTATGGCCACGATTTGAAACATAAAGGAACTTTCCATCTGAAGTAATGCGAATAGCTGCTCCTCCATTAAAGTCGTAATAGTCTTTTGGAATGGTTGATATTTTGTTTTCTTGAGTGAATTTACCTGTACTTGCGTCATAAGTTAATACTGTGACTGTACTATCTAGTTCACCAAAAAGATAAGCATATTTTTCATTTGGATGAAAAACAAGATGACGTGGCCCCGTTCCTGCTGGTGCCTCAAATACAGCAATTTCAGTTAGTTTCCCCTCATCAGATACATCATAGGTGTATACACGGTCCGTACCTAAGTCACAAACAGCCAAGCGTTTGTCAGGAGTTAAATTTGCATAGTGAGCGTGTGCATGGTCTTGATTTTCATGAGGGCCGGTTGGTTCGTCGTGATATATTGCATCACTAGCTTTTAACGAACCATCTGCTAAAATTTGATAGACATTTACTTCACCTTTGTGATAATTCGCCCCATACACGAGTTGGCGATCATTATCCACTGCAACATAACATAAAGGCGCACCTTCTTCTGTGACAGCATTTAAATAGTGAAAAGATGAATCATAAGCTGCAACTCCGCCCTTGTCATCAACAGTGGTTACACTATAAAGATTTTTGGCTTTACTTAGGGCTAAATAAGTAGGGCTAGTTTCTTTAGCAGCCAGTGTTAGATCCGTTAATTTTTTATTTTCCGTATCTAACTGCGCTGAATAAACTCCTTTACTTTCACCTCTGGTATAAGTTCCTAGTAAAATTTTTTCAAGCATTGTATTCCTCCTTGTCTTGTAAGTTGACTACACTTTATTTTATCATAGAATAATAAGAAAAAAATCTGTTTTATTTGTTAAAAAGCATTATTTTAAAAGGAAAATCCCTTTGGCTGGTGGATGAATGTGGTATAATTTTAATTATAAAAGAAACTAGGAGGAACTTATGCATGCAACAAGGTAAAATTTTAAGCATCGGTGATCAAGCAGTTGATGAAAATGAAAAAATGCTAATCTTTTTCGGTAAAAGCGTGACAAAAGGATTGGCACCTTATTCGATTATCCAAGAGATCAACGAGCCAGAAAAAGTCGAACTAACTGTTGGAGATAAGATTTTTTTTGGTCAGCAAGAATATCAGATTACTTATGTAGGTCATCTGGTAAACCAAAATTTACAAACAATACAACATAGCTCATTTGTATTTTCCGATGACACACAAGATAAATTATCCAGCAGTGTTTATTTAACACCGGCAAAAGTACCGGATATTTCTGAAGGGATGACGATTACTTATTGCTAGAGGGGGAAGTTTGTTATGGATAAAAAAGGAAAGCGATCATTTTCGTGGTTTTGGAAATGGTTTTTAAATAATCAGTTTGTAACAGGATTGTTGATTGTTTTATTAATTTTATTAATTATCAATCTTTTTACAAAAGTTTCTTATCTTTTTTTCCCTGTAGGACAATTTTTGGCTATTGTTGCTTTGCCGATTATAATAGCTGGGATTTTATTTTATTTGCTAAATCCAATTGTTGATTTTTTCGAAAGAAAAGGCATAAACCGATATTACAGTATTATTGGTTTATTTATTCTTGTTGCAGGTTTAATTGCTTGGGGTATCATTGTAATCATTCCAGAAATACGTGAGCAGACCACTACTTTTGTTGACCGTTTACCTGGCTATATCGATACTGTTCAGGTATCTTTGGCGAACTTTTTTTCTGATCCTATTTTTGACAAGGTGCAAGATCAAATTGCTATTTCTGGTGAAAGAATTATGTCATCTATTACTGGAATGGTACAAAATATTTCGAAGACGACAGTGCAAAGTATTGGAAATTTTTTCGGCGCAGTTGCCTCAATTTTTATTGCGATTGTTACAATGCCGGTAATTTTATTTTATTTATTAAAAGATGGGAAAAAAATTGCGCCTTATTTTGTGCAATTTTTACCTACAAAAATGCGACAGCCTACTTTAAGAGTGCTAAAAGAAATGAACCAGCAAGTATCTTCTTATATTAGAGGACAGTTAGCTGTTGCTTTTGCGGTAGCCATTTTGTTTATGGTAGGTTTTTCAATTATTGGTTTGGATTATGCAATTACCTTAGGTGTTATTGCTGGCTTTTTGAATTTAGTTCCTTATATTGGTTCATTTTTAGCGATGATACCGGCGATCTTTCTAGGAATTGTTGGAGGTCCTGTACTGTTAGTTCAAGTGATTATTGTTTTTGCTATTGAGCAGCTCATTGAGGGACGATTGATCTCGCCTTTGGTGTTAGGAAATCAACTTGCTGTTCATCCAGTAACAATTTTGTTTGTATTGCTGACAGCAGGTAAATTATTTGGCTTTTTTGGGGTTGTGTTAGGCGTTCCCGCTTATGCAGCTATCAAAGTAGTGATAACAAACATCTTCAATTGGTATAAAACAGTCTCAGGATTATATACAGAAGACGAGGACCAAAAACAAGCAACAGAAGATAAAAATAAATAAAAAAGCGTTACAGTTTTCTGCAACGCTTTTTTTGGCTACTAAGTTTAAGCAGCAGCTTTTTTCAATGCTTTCATTCCGCCAATGACATGAATGGCTTGAAATCCATTGTTGTTTAAAAACTCAGCGATAATTTCAGAGCGACGTCCAGAATGACTGAGGACGTAATAAGTTGTACTTTTATCTAATTCGCTCAAGCGATTAGGTAGGCTGGTGGTTGGTATAGAAATTGCCCCTGCCAGATGATTTTCTTTATAAGCGCCTTTATCACGAATATCCAAAATAGCAATAGATTCTTCAAGTAATGAACGGAAATCTTGTATAGCAATTGATTGCATAGTATCCCTCATTTCTTTTTGGATAAACTTGATTTTAAGTGTTTTTCTTCTATGATGCAAGTTTTTGAACTAGAATACAAAAGATATGAAACTTTTCTTAATAATTACAGCAAGAGTTTAATAAGTAAAACTTGCTTTTTTTGCTAGAATCAAGTAAAGTGTACCTGTGTCTATTATAGGCATGGCCTGTCTCTTAGTTTGACGAATCACCAACGTTTTACTCAGTTACAGGAATAAGTAAAAAAAAGAGGTGAAGAAAATGGCAATTTCACAAGAACGCAAGACTGAAATCATCGAAAAGTTTGCGCGTCATGAAGGAGATACTGGTTCCCCAGAGGTTCAAATCGCTGTTTTGACTGAAGATATCAATTCATTGAATGAACATCTTCGTGAACATAAAAAAGATCACCATTCACGTCGTGGTTTGATGAAAAAGATTGGACATCGTCGTAACCTTCTAGCATATTTGCGTAATAAAGATGTTACTCGTTACCGCGAATTGATCCAAGCCTTAGGATTACGCCGTTAATCAAGTCAAAAAGAAAAGTGGGGTTCTTATGGATCTCACTTTTTTGCTGTGAATCACTGCGATTTAGCGACCAACGGGAGCTAAGAGAGGATGATGAACAGTACTAGGCGAGAGGAACGAGCGTAGTTCCCCAAACCGAATCACTGCGATTTAGCGACCAAAGGGAGCTAAGAGAAGATCCTTCAAGAGCTTAGCGGCTATGCCGCTTAGCACTTGATGAGATTAAAGCGCGAGCGAAGAGATGAACAGTACTAGGCGAGAGGAACGAGCGTAGTTCCGCAACCCATTGCTTTCGAATCAAAGGTAAAGCATTAAGGTATTAAAATGGTCTTTACTGTAAAAATAATAATAAATTTGAAAAAAGCTGTGAGTGTCGGCTTGATCTAACTACTAACCAAATAAAAGCACTGAATATTTTCAATGTTTTTATTTGTTTAGTAGCAAGCCCTACACACAGTGGAAAAGGAGAAGTTATGACAAAACAAGTTTTTGAAACAACTTGGGGAGGACGTCCTCTACAAGTGGAAGTTGGACAACTGGCCAAACAAGCAAATGGTGCTGTATTAGTACGATATGGTGAAACAGTAGTATTAAGTGCAGTTGTGGCTTCAAAAGAAGCTAAGGGAACGGACTTTTTCCCACTGACTATCAATTATGAAGAAAAAATGTACGCTGTAGGAAAGATTCCGGGAGGCTTTATAAAAAGAGAAGGCCGTCCTAGTACCGATGCAACTTTAACTGCGCGGTTAATTGATCGCCCTATTCGCCCAATGTTTGCAGAAGGCTTCCGTAATGAAGTACAAGTAACAAACACAGTTATGAGTGTGGAACAAGATTGTTCGCCAGCCATGGCAGCTATGCTAGGTTCTTCTTTAGCTTTGTCAATTTCTGACATCCCATTTGAAGGTCCTATTGCGGGTGTAGAAGTTGGACGTGTGAATGGTGAATACATTTTAAACCCGACAGTAGAACAACATGAAAGTTCAGATATTGATTTAACCGTTGCTGGTACTAGTGAAGCAATCAATATGGTCGAATCAGGTGCTCAAGAAGTGACTGAAGCAGATATGCTTGGCGCTTTGATGTTCGGGCAAGAGGCTATTCAAGAATTGGTAGCTTTTGAAGAAGAAGTAGCCGCAAGTTGCGGTAAAGAAAAAATGGATATTTCTTTATTACAAGTAGATGAAGATTTACAAAAAGCTATTTATAATAATTACTATGAAACCATGAAAACGGCAGTTTTAACAGAAGAAAAATTAGCGCGTGAAGATGAAATTGAAAATGTAAAAACAATTGTTAAAGAAGCTTATGAAGAGCAAATCACAGCACTAGAAGAAGAAGCTAGTGATCATCTGGCTCAAGAAGTAAATCAAATTGCTGAAGATTTAGAAAAAGATGTCGTTCGTGAACTCATAACCATTGACAAAATACGTCCTGATGGTAGAAAAGTTGATGAAATTCGTTCACTTTCTTCTGAAGTTGGTTTATTACCACGAGCTCATGGTTCAGGACTGTTTACTCGTGGACAAACGCAAGCTTTATCAGCTTGTACATTAGCGCCTTTAGGTGAACATCAAGTAATCGATGGTTTAGGTGTAGAAGAATCTAAACGTTTCATCCACCACTATAATTTCCCTAAATACAGCGTAGGTTCAACGGGCCGCGCAGGTTCTCCAGGTCGCCGAGAAATTGGTCACGGTGCATTAGGTGAACGAGCATTGTCGCAAATTATCCCAAGTGAAGCAGAATTTCCTTATACTATTCGTTTAGTTGCAGAAGTTCTAGAATCTAATGGTTCTTCTTCACAAGCAAGTATTTGTGCTGGAACTTTAGCATTAATGGATGCAGGTGTTCCTATTAAAGCACCTGTTGCTGGTATTGCGATGGGACTTGTATCAGATGGTGAAAATTATACGATTTTGACTGATATTCAAGGTATGGAAGACCACTTAGGAGATATGGACTTTAAAGTTGCCGGAACTAAAGATGGTATCACTGCTTTACAAATGGATATTAAAATTCAAGGAATCACCGAACAAATCTTACGTGAAGCTTTAGCTCAAGCTAAACAAGCGCGAATGGAAATTTTACAACAATTAACATCAACGATTGCTCAACCAAAAGAAGAATTAAGCCCTTATGCGCCGAAAATCGAAATGATGTCTATTGACCCTGAAAAGATCAAAGATGTTATTGGTAAAGGCGGCGACGTGATTAACGGTATTATAGATGAAACCGGCGTTAAAATTGACATTGATCAAGAGGGAAATGTGTCCATTGCTTCTTCAGACGCTGAAATGATTAAAAAAGCAAGTGGAATTATTAAAGACTTGACCAAAGAAATCAAGCCAGGAGAAGTTTATTTAGGAAAAGTTGTTCGAATTGAAAAATTTGGTGCTTTTGTTAATATTGCTAAAGGAAAAGATGGCTTAGTTCATATTTCGCAAATTGCAAAGGAACGTATCAATAAAGTAGAAGATGTTCTTCATGTAGGCGACGAAGTACTTGTCAAAGTAACTGAAATAGACAAACAAGGGCGCATTAATCTTTCAAGAAAAGCAATGCTAAAAGATGATGAGAAGACTGATGATAAAAAAGATAGTAAAAGTACTAAAGAATAATTGAAACTTAAAAAATACCTTATAAGCGATTTTTGTTTGCTTATAAGGTATTTTTTAAAGATAATAATAGAGATAGGGGGAATGGTAAATGCGGTCAAATTGGCAAAATAAAATTATTCAGTTCATGCGAGGAAGATACGGTGTATTTGATCCGTTAAATAAGAGGTTACTTATTTTAACAGCGGTGTTAATCATTTTTAATGTGTTTATTACGATTCCATTCGTGAATTTACTTCCATTACTGCTATTGGTTATTGTTTATTACCGTTTCTTCTCCAAACGTATTTATGTTCGTTCAAATGAAAATCAGAGATACTTACGTTGGGAAAATAAAATAAAAAACTTCTTTCGTCTAAGAAAAGAAGCTTTTCAAAATCGTAAAACATATACTTATTTTCATTGTCCAGAATGTAAGAAAGCACTGCGGGCGCCTAAAGGCAGAGGTAAGATCAAGATAACTTGTTCCCAATGTCGTCATCAGTTTACTAAAAAAGTATAAGTTATGCTTTAAATAATTACAAAAAGCTGAGATAGCTTAATATTCATTAAATGATGTTAAGTTGTCTCAGCTTTTTTACTATCGTTGTACTTCACGCCACATTAACTTTTTACCTGTTTTAGGATCTTTTTGTCCTGTTAGTTCGAAATTAAACGACTCATAAAAAGGAATTGCTTGTTCATTTTTTTGATGGACACGAATATAGATATGATTCACTTTAAAGCGATCTTCTAAATAAGTTAATACCGCTTGGAAAAGGGCATGTCCGTAACCTTTCTTTTGCTGGTTATGGTCAATCATAAAACGATCAAATAAAATCGTCCGATTTTGTTTATCTTCTGCTCCGATCATAGCAAAACCGACAATTTGGCTGTCTACACACAGTGCAATCGGTGTCCAGTCATAGGATGAATCATAAGCAGCTTCTAATAGGGATTCAGCATTATCTTCGATCAATTCTTCTTGTTCAGGTGCAACGGATAATTGGATGATTTTATGCCAATTTTTTTGCGTGACTGGTTCCAAATGATATCTCATTGAAATCGCCTCCTTTTATATAAAGTATAACAAAATAAAAAAATTTTTCTAAGGATTTAACTCAAAACAAAAAATAGTTTTGCAAAATCAAAAATTAATTAGGATTAGTATTTGAACTTTATTCACAATTGGTCTACAATGAATGAGAATGCAAAAGAGTTTGGAGGGAAATTAATGTCCGTTTTAGAGATAAAAGATTTACATGTATCCATTGAAGATAAAGAAATTTTAAAAGGGGTTGATCTTAGGCTTAATACAGGCGAAGTTCATGCGATTATGGGGCCTAACGGGACTGGGAAATCTACACTATCAGCTGCCATCATGGGCAGCCCTAATTATGAAGTTACCCAAGGAGAAATCCTATATGACGGTCAAAACGTTTTAGAAATGGAAGTAGATGAGCGTGCGCGTTTAGGCTTATTTTTAGCCATGCAGTATCCTAGTGAAATTCCTGGTATCACGAATGCCGAATTTATGAGAGCTTCAATTAATGCCAAACGCGCAGAAGAAGATCAGATCCCAGTTATGCAATTTATAAAAAAATTGGATAAGACGATGAAATTATTGAATATGCCTGAAGAAATGGCTGAACGTTATTTGAATGAAGGTTTTTCTGGCGGGGAGAAAAAACGTAATGAGATTTTACAACTTTTGATGTTAGAACCAACTTTTGCGGTTCTAGATGAAATCGATTCCGGGCTTGACATTGATGCGTTAAAAGTGGTTGCTAAAGGTGTAAATGCTATGCGAGGAGAAAACTTTGGCGCTTTGATTATTACTCACTATCAAAGGCTGTTAAACTATATTACACCTGATGTCGTACATATTATGATGGATGGCAAAATTGCTTTGACTGGGGATGCGGAACTGGCAAAACGCTTGGAAAATGAAGGCTATTCAGGCATTAGTAAGGAATTAGGTATTGAATATCAGGAAGAAGAAGCGTAAGGAGGTCAAGTGACATGAAGAAAAGTTTAATGAATCATCTTGATGCGATTGACGTTTTTTCATCCCGTAAAAACGAACCTAATTGGATGCGCGAAATGCGACAAGCTGCGTTAAAAAAAGTAGATGAATTAGATTTGCGAAGGATTGAACGAGTGCGTTATGATCGTTGGCCACTTTTTAATATTGATGCAAAAAGTTTAACAACAGAACAACCGATAAGTGATAGTACTTCTGGTTTTAATGAAAAAAAAGAAGGTCCTGTTTTAGTTCAACAGGATGATAACGTTATTTTTGAACAATTACCCCAAGAATTAGTAGATAAGGGTGTTATTTTAACTGATATATTTACAGCTATGCAAAAATATCCTGACTTAGTCAAAAAATATTATATGACAAGCTGCGTATTAATGGATGAAGATAAAGTAACAGCTGCTCATGCAGCTTTTATGAATGGTGGTTTGTTTTTGTATGTTCCTAAAAATGTGGTGATTGAACAACCAGTTGAAGTGATTTTCCATCATAATGGAGATGCGAGTGCTCATTTTTACAAACATGTATTAATCGTAGCAGAGGAAAATAGCGAATTTAGTTATCTTGAGCGGTATATATCAGAAGGTAATGATGCACAAAAAATATCTGGTAATATTATTGTTGAGGTGATTGCAAAAAATGAAGCCAAAATTAAGTTTTCCGGTATTGATCAATTAGGAGAAAATCTTTCTTGTTATATCAAACGACGTGGATATTTAATGCGTAATGCTTCGATTGAGTGGGCAATGGGTATTATGAATGAAGGCGACGTTGTTGGGGATTTTGATTCTGAATTGGAAGGAGAAGGTTCTCACGCAGAAGTCAAAGCAGTTGTTATTAGTGCAGGTGATCAAAAACAAGCAATCGATACGCGAGTAACCAATAAAGCGCCCCACTCGATTGGACATATCTTACAACATGGAGTTATCCGCGATCGCGCTACTTTAACTTTTAATGGTATTGGTCATATCTTAAAAGGTGCAAAAGGCTCGGATGCGCAACAGGAAAGTCGGGTGTTGATGCTTTCTGATAAAGCACGCGGTGATGCAAATCCGATCTTACTGATCGATGAAAATGAGGTATCAGCAGGACATGCTGCTAGTGTTGGACGAGTGGATCCTGAACAAATGTATTATTTGATGAGTCGTGGTTTAGCAAAAGAAGAAGCAGAACGATTAGTCATTCGCGGCTTTTTAAGTGCTGTATTAAGTTCAATTCCTGTAAAAGAGGTAGAAAAAGAGTTGATTGCTGTCATTGAAAGGAAGTTAGATGCATGATAGATGCTAAAAGCTTGCAAGAAGAATTTCCAATTTTAGACCAAAAAGTCAATGATGAACCATTAGTATATTTAGATAATGCTGCTACGACGCAAAAGCCCAAAGCTGTCTTGCAAACGATTGAAGACTACTATTATAAAGCTAATGCAAACGTGCATAGAGGGGTGCATACCTTAGCAGAACGCGCTACAAAAAAGTATGAAGCAGCACGTGAAAAAGTACGCCAGTTGATTCATGCACATGAGATAGCTGAAGTTCTTTTTACGCGAGGAACGACGACTAGCCTGAATTGGATAGCACAAAGTTTTGGCGATGCTTTTATCCATGAAGGAGACGAAATTGTTATTTCCTATATGGAACATCATTCCAATGTCGTCCCTTGGCAGCAGTTAGCTAAAAAAAAGAACGCTGTGCTGAAATATATCCCTTTAACAAAAGATGGTTTTTTGGATATTGCTGAAGCTAGAAAACAAATTACAGACAAAACGGCACTTGTAGCCATCGCTCACGCTTCTAATGTGTTAGGTGTGATCAATCCAATCGAGGAATTGACACAATTAGCTCATAAACACCAAGCTGTAATCGCAGTGGATGGGGCACAAGCTGTCCCTCATATGCCGGTTGATGTAGAAAAACTTGACGTTGACTTTTATGCTTTTTCAGGTCATAAAATGTGTGGTCCAACAGGAATTGGTGTATTGTACGGTAAACGATATTGGTTAGAGCAAATGGAACCAGTAGAATTTGGCGGCGAAATGATTGACTTTGTACATCCTTATGAAAGCACATGGACAGAGTTACCTTGGAAATTTGAAGCAGGGACACCTAATATTGCGGGAAGTATTGCGCTGGCTAGCGCAATTGATTATTTAACTAAAATTGGCTTAGCAGAAATTTATCAGCACGAAAAAGAGTTGGTGAATTATGTTTTACCACGATTACAAGCAATTGATGGCTTGACGATTTATGGACCACAGAAGCCACGTGACCATACGGGGGTGATCGCTTTTAACTTAGATGGTTTACATCCGCATGATGTAGCGTCCGCGCTAGATATGGAAGGTGTGGCCGTTCGCGCGGGCCACCACTGTGCTCAGCCACTTTTAGAATACTTAGACCTTGTAGCTACTACCAGAGCAAGTTTTTATCTATATAATACAAAGGAAGATGCAGATCGTTTAGTAGAGGCGATTAAAGTGACAAAGGAGTTTTTTAAAAATGGCACTTTCTAAATTAGAAAATCTATATCGTCAAGTGATTTTGGATCATTCCAGTCATCCCCATAATCAAGGAACATTAGAAGATTCCAGTCACCATACGGAATTAAATAATCCAACTTGTGGTGATGTAATTCATTTGGAGTTACAAACAGAAGAAGGTGTAATAAAAGATATTGCCTTTTCTGGGCATGGCTGTTCAATTTCAACAGCTAGTGCTTCAATGATGACGGAGATAGTTAAAGGAAAAACAATAGAAGAAGCAATGGGCTTAGCAGAAGACTTTTCCTTACTGGTTCAAGGAAAAGATGTAAAGGACATCGAGATGTTAGGAGATGCTGGTATGCTTAGTGGCGTCTCAAAATTTCCTGCTCGCATTAAATGTGCTACGCTTTCTTGGAAAGCTTTAAAAAAAGCAATTGAAGAATCAGAGACTGGCGTAGCTGAAACAGGTTTTATAAAACATGAGGATTAAAAATCATCGACCAATAGCTATCATAAACACACAAGAACGTTATAGCTTGTGTGTTTTTTGTACATGCAAAATGAAAATGATAAACTGGATTTAAGGAGGCTAAGAGATGAGTGAATTAAATGATTTATTGCATGCAGCAAATAAAGTAGTATTTTTGACTGGAGCAGGTGTTTCTACTGCTTCGGGTATTCCAGATTACCGTTCAAAAAATGGATTATATGCTACAGGAGGGTCTCCAGAATATTTGTTAAGTCATGCTTGTTTGATCAACGAACCAGAAAAACACTATGATTTTGTCATAAATAATATGATACATCCTGAAGCTGAACCAAATGTTATTCATGAAAAAATGGCTAGTTTTACACAAAAAGGTAATACTGATATTGTTACTCAAAATGTAGATGGATTGCATTTGGCAGCTGGTACAGATCCGCAACACTTAGTTGAATTTCATGGCGATATTTCCCATGTTTACTGTCAAAAATGTGGACGTAGTGCTACTATGGAAGAATATTTAGCAAGTATGTATCATAAAAATTGCGGTGGCATATTACGTACTAATATTGTATTATATGAGGAAGCTATTGACACACAAAAAGTTGAAAAAGCTGTAAAAGCGATCAGTGAAGCTGATTTGATTGTTGTAGTGGGAACTTCTTTTGTCGTATTTCCTTTTGCCAGCTTGGTTCAATATGCTTCGCCTAATGCAACAATGTTAGCAGTTAACCGGGACCCGATTTCTTTACCAGCAAATGGGAAAATGATCACAGGTGATGCGGTAAAAGCGTTTGAACAAGTGCAAGTTGACTAGCAGCAAAAAAATACTTTTACAAAATTATATATTTTTTCAAAATAGCCGAAAAGGGCCATCTTGTCTACATCAAGTGACATTTTTCGGCTTTTTAAGTTTCACTGATTGCTTTAAAGAAAAGATAAATTCTGTAAACAGTACATAAAATTTTATATTATTTTAGAAACCGCTTTATTTTTTGCTATCATAGATTCACTGTATTTTTTAATAGTTGAAGGAGCACTGTCCATGGTAAAAAAACTTTTAAGTTGCGTAGAGGAATATAAAAAGACGACAGCACTTAGTATGTTCCTGGTTATTTTTGAATCATTTATAGAAATTTTAATTCCAACCTTGATGGCTATTATTATTGATGAAGGCATTTCACAAGGGAGAACTTCAGTTGTTTGGCAACTTGGTATTTTGCTCATTTTATTAGCACTATTAGGATTGTTTATTGGCGCTTTATCGGGAAGATACGCCGCCATTGCATCCGCGGGTTTTGCTAAAAACTTACGGAAAACCTTATTTTTTAATGTACAAAAGTTTTCTTTTTCCAATATTGATAAATTTACAGCGCCTAGTTTAATTACACGGATGACAACAGATGTAACAAATTTACAAAATGCTTATCAAATGTTGGTACGTATTATGATTAAAAGTCCGGTTCAATTTAGTTTTGCTATTATTATGTCAGCTTTGATCAATCCTAATATGGTATTGATTTTTATTGGTATAGCTCCATTTTTAGCGGGGACACTTATTTTTATCGGACGCAAAGTTCATCCTATTTTTGAGCGAGTTTTTCGAAGTTATGACCATTTAAATAATATCGTACAAGAAAATTTACATGGTATACGAGTCGTAAAATCTTATGTACGTCAAGCATTTGAAATACAAAAGTTTCAGAATATTTCGCAAATCGTTTATAAACGATTTTCAAAAGCGGAGAAACTACTCGCATTTAATCAGCCGCTTATGCAATCGACTGCTTATATTTGTATTCTACTTATTTCATGGGTAGGGGCCCACTTGATTGTTGGACAAACGATGTCTACTGGTGAATTGTCCAGTTTATTTGTTTATACCTTTCAAATTTTAATCAGTTTGAATATGTTTTCTATGGTGTTTGTTATGTTTTTAATTTCCCGCGCTTCTGCCCAACGGGTGGTGGCAGTTATGGAGGAAGAAAGTGACTTAAAAAATAATGATGTTGCACTAACAACTGTTGCCGACGGCCGTGTTCATTTTCATCATGTCTTTTTTCAATATCCAACGGCTTTAAATCATCGTGTGCTAAAAGATATTTCTTTTTCTGCTGAAACTGGCGAGACAATTGGCATTGTAGGGGGTACAGGAAGTTCTAAGACCACACTAGTACAATTGATTCCACGATTATATGACGTAACGGATGGGCAAGTCGAGCTTGCGGGAAGGGATGTAGGCGACTATGATATGGATGCGCTTCGACAAAATATCGGTGTCGTTTTACAAAATAATATACTGTTTTCAGGAACAATTATGGAAAATATTCGTTGGGGAAATCCTCAAGCTAGTAAGCAAGAAGTTAGAAATGCTTGTATTATGGCGCAAGCCGACGAATTTATCCAGGAGCTCCCCGATGGCTATCAAACTTATATTGAACAAGGAGGCTCAAACGTTTCAGGGGGGCAAAGGCAACGCCTATGCATCGCACGTGCATTACTTAAGCAACCTAAAGTTTTAATTTTGGATGATTCAACAAGTGCTGTGGATACTAAAACTGAATCGAAAATTTTGGAAACATTTAGGACAAAATTACCCTATACAACCAAGTTTATTGTTGCACAGCGAATTACTTCTGTACAAGATGCTGATAAAATTCTGGTCCTTGATAACGGTGAGATCACCGATATAGGTGCGCATAATCAGTTATTACAAACGAGTGCTATCTACCAGGAAATTTATGAAGCACAGACGAAAGGATTTGGTGAAGCAGATGCAAAATAACAAAATATTAGCACCTTTGCTACGTATCCTTACTTATATTTGGCGTGATTATAAACTAATTCTCATGCTCGTTATTCTTTTTGTACTTTTGAGCACAGGGGCTAATACATTGGGATCTTTATTTATTCAACAAGTGGTCGACGATTATATTACGCCGCTTTTGTCACAGAGCAATCCAGTTTATACTGGACTTTTAAAAATCATTTTAGTGATGGCTTCTATTTATCTGATAGGTGTCATTGCCTCATTATTGTTTAATCGTTTAATGGTCACCGTCAGTCAAGGCACGCAAAAAAATATTCGTGATGACATGTTTGCTAAGATGCAAAGTTTACCGATACGTTTTTTTGATGAAACACCTTCAGGAGATATTATGAGCCACTACACTAATGATATTGATACGCTTCGTCAAATGATCTCTCAGAGTATACCGCAAGTTTTTCAAGCGGCAACCCAAATGTTAGGCGTTTTTATTGCGATGTTAACTTTAAATGTGCCATTGACCTTTGTCGTTTTATTTACCGTTATTTTGATTTATCTTGTGGTGAAAAAAATCGCTGGTTTAAGTTCGCGTTATTTTGTTTATCAACAACGTTCATTAGGTGAGGTCGACGGTTATATTGAGGAGATGACATTTGGCCAAAAGGTTGTTAAAGTATTTACTCATGAAGAAGCATCCAAACAAGGTTTTGTCAGAAAAAATAATCGCTTATTTGAAGATGCCTCCAAGGCTAATCAACTAGCAAATATTTTGCTGCCTATCATGATTAACTTAGGAAATTTGCAATATGTTTTAATTGCATTAATAGGTGGGCTGTT
The DNA here is from genome assembly GCF_001712815.1 of Tetragenococcus halophilus. Taxonomy (NCBI): domain Bacteria; kingdom Bacillati; phylum Bacillota; class Bacilli; order Lactobacillales; family Enterococcaceae; genus Tetragenococcus; species Tetragenococcus halophilus. The sequence goes on along the minus strand of NZ_CP012047.1, from coordinate 1,958,740 downwards.
ATCGATCAATGGAATGATTACGTTATCTATTGGTACTTTAATTGCCTTTTTGCAATTGAGTAGAAGTTTCAGTGGTCCGCTTAATCAAATTTCTCAACAGGTAAATTTTATCGTGATGGCTTTAGCAGGAGCGGCACGTATTTTTGAATTGATCGATACAGCTCCAGAAGAAGACCACGGGAAAGTTACCTTAGTTAATGTTGACAAACAAGGAGAACAACTGGAAGAAAGTAGTTTTCGTACCGCTCGTTGGGCATGGAAACAAGTGCGATCTGATGGCAGTGTTCAATATACTGAAGTGAAAGGAAATATTAATTTTGCTCATGTGACCTTTGGTTATAAAGAAAACCAAACAATCCTTCATGATATTTCTCTTTACGCGTATTCTGGTCAAAAGGTTGCTTTAGTAGGTGCTACTGGTGCTGGGAAAACAACCGTCACAAATTTGCTCAATCGTTTTTATGATATTGATCGAGGAACAATTTTTTATGATGGTATTGATATTACAAAAATAAAAAAGGCAGATTTACGACGTTCACTCGGTATTGTTTTACAAGATACAAATTTATTTAGTGCAACAGTGAGAGAAAATATACGTTATGGTAATTTGGAAGCGACAGATAAACAGGTAGAAGAAGCGGCAAAACTTGCTAATGCTCATCATTTTATTGAAGAATTATCGGATGGATATGAAACGCTGATTAGTGGACAAGAATCCAATTTATCACAAGGACAGCAACAATTATTATCCATTGCTCGCGCTGCTTTAGCTAACAATCCGGTGTTGATCTTAGATGAAGCCACTTCTAGTATTGATACTTTAACTGAAAAACTTGTGCAAAATGGTATGGATTCACTGATGAAAGGAAGAACCGTCTTTGTGATCGCCCACCGTTTATCAACGATTCAAAACTCTGATGTAATTGTTGTTTTAGATCATGGACAGGTTATAGAACGAGGCACTCATGATCAACTTATCCAAAACAAGAAAACATATTATCAATTGTATACAGGGAAGCTGGAATTGTCCTAATATATGAAGGAAAGAGTAACAGAAAGGAAATTTTTTAAATGCGGTTAGATCAAGAACAAATTCGTAAAATCGGGCAAAAGCAGATTGTTGAAACAATAAGACTGCGTTTACCCCACGTGGTCTCGTTGTTTGCTTACAATATTTCAAAAACGGATATGAGTGTTTATAGTTTATTACACCAAAATACAGCAGAAACTGGAAACTTATGGATGACATTACGTGTTGCCGACCATCCCTTGTGGTTAAAAAATGCACAACAAGTCTCAATTGATATGGGTTCTCCCGCTGATTTAATCCGCTTGCCCACGGCGATCTCAAAGGTTTTTTCCTGTGATATGAAAGCGAAAAATTGCTATCAAATGACAAACAGTGAACTAGCGGTTTTAGAACTACTAGATAACTGTCAACAAAATGGCTTAGTATGGGCGGTTCGTTTACCAGAAGAAATTTTTACTGCTTTTAAAAAACGTCCTTTGGATTTGCAAAAAGATTTCATGCAAGCCGAAGTTTTTTTAACGAATCGAAATAATGTCAATGCATTACTTATGCCCTTTACAATCCCTTGCTTTCAAGAGCAACTAGCTAAATTATACGGGAGAAATTTATTATTTTCGCAGTTTTCCCGTCATTATTTATTGAAACTTTTACCAACAAATCAATGGATTCAACCAATGTTAGAAAAAGAGCAAAAACTTTTAGATTGGCGACAACAGATCATTTATGACTATGGAGAAGATTTTTATCAGCGATGTCAACAAGCTTTACAAATTTAACTGATTTTATCTCTGGGTTAAAGGAATCAAATTTTATCTAAAAAGACGATAGATAACAAATTGTCTTAATTTTAAAAACTTTTAGAAAAAAGGTTGACTTATTTTGTCAGAAGAGTTAGATTATTCAGTAAATAAACAACAAGAAACACAAAGATGAGAACTTTTTGAGACATGAGACGTTTACAGAGAGGTTTTGATTGCTGGAAGAAATCAGCGTCGTCTTCAAATATATCAGCTCAGAGTGGTAAAAATGGGAATTTTTGCTGGTTGCCTACCATTAAAAAGGGACGCGTATCGTTTAAGTAAGTTTTAACTGTACGTGGAGGTTTTGAAGCATTTTCAAAGCAAAAATAGGTGGTACCGTGGAAACGCCCTATAAAGCATAGGCTTTGTGGGGTGTATTTTGTTGTTGTAAAGTTTTTATTTTTAGTCGAGGGGGATTTTCATATGGCAAAACAAAGAGTAGAAGATTTAGATTGGAATAATTTGGGCTTTCGTTATCGAGACCTACCTTATAGATTTAAGGCAGAATTTAAAGAGGGTAAGTGGCAAGAAGGGGAATTAACAACAGATGCTACCATGTATCTGTCTGAAGCAGCAGAAGTCCTACATTATGGACAAGAAATTTTTGAAGGCTTAAAAGCTTATCGACAAAAAGATGGAAGTATCAACCTTTTTCGTCCCGAAATGAATGCAAAAAGATTTGAAAATTCCGCGCAGAGAATGGCGATGGAAGCTTATCCTGCTGATAAATTTGTAGAAGCTGTCAAAGAAGTAGTCCGTGCTAACGAAGAATATGTACCACCCTATGGCACAGGGGGCTCTTTGTACCTTCGTCCATTTATGATCGGCACAGAACCGCTTGTAGGTGTGGCTCCTTCAACAGCGTTTCAATTTCGTATTTATGCAACGCCGGTGGGTGCTTATGTTCAAGGTTTGACACCTACACCTTATCTGATTAGTGACTTTGACCGTGCAGCTTTTGCGGGTACAGGCCAAGTTAAGACTTCGGGTAACTATGCAGGCAGTCTGTATCCAGCGATGCAAGCTAAAAAAGAAGGTTACGCGGATTGCTTGTATTTAGATCCAAGAGAACATAAATACATCGACGAATTTGGCGGAGCTAATTTTTATGGTATTACTAAAGATGGACAATTTTTAACACCTAAATCAGATTCGATTTTGCCGTCGATCACCAAGCAATCCTTATTTGAAATTGCAGAAAAACAAGGGTTGAATCCTAAAGAGACGTCTATCGCTTTAGAAGATATTGATCAGTTTGTTGAAGCTGGTGCTATGGGAACAGCAGCTGTTATTTCTCCTGTGGGTTCTTTAACTTATCATGGCAAAAAGTATATCTTTAACGAAACTGAAGTAGGACCAAAAACACAAGCACTGTATGATGAACTTGTAGGGATACAACTAGGTGATCGTCCAGCGCCAGAAGGTTGGATTCAAAAGGTTGAGGTCTAAATAAAATTGATAAGAAAAGAAAACTAATAGTGCTTTATAAAGTTGGTTTTCTTTTTACTAAAAAATATACAGTCAACGTTTAAGGATTGTTAATGATAGGAAGTGATCAAATGACGCGAAAAATAGGTGTCATTGGTATGGGACATGTTGGATCTACCGTTGCGCATGACATTATTGCCAAAGGTTTAACTGATGAAATGGTTTTGATTGATACCAATGAAGCTAAGGTAAATGCAGATGCTTTGGATTTTGAAGATGCCATGGCAAACGCAACTTTTCATACCAAGTTAATTGTCAATGATTACACTGCATTAAAGGATGCCGATGTTGTCATTTCAGCTATAGGAAATATCAAATTATTGGAAAATAATACGACAAACGATCGCTTTGTGGAATTACCCTTTACTAGCCAACAAGCGGCTAAAGTCGCGTTAAAAATTAAAGAGTCAGGTTTTGATGGCGTATTAATTGATATTACAAACCCCTGTGATGTTATTACAGCAATTTATCAAACGATGACAGGCTTACCCAAAAACCAAGTAATCGGTACAGGTACACTGTTAGATTCAGCTAGGATGAAACGTGCAGTAGGGAAGGTATTTAAGATAGATCCACGTTCTGTTGCTGGATATAACTTAGGCGAACATGGAAATTCGCAATTTACTGCTTGGTCGACTGTTAATGTTTTGGGAAAACCAATTGTAAAGGTCGCGCAAGAGCGTCCCGTTGATTTTACTCAATTAGATGAAATTGCTCGGGCTGGAGGTTTTACTGTATTGCATGGGAAAAACTATACGAGTTATGGTATTGCAACCGCAGCTGTACGGTTGGCTGATATTGTAATGCGTGATGCTAGAGCAGAACTGCCAGTTTCAAACTTTCGTAATGAATATCATACCTACCTTTCCTATCCAGCTGTGATAGGAAAAACTGGTGTCGTCGAAACACTACAACTTGATTTAACAGATGAAGAGATTGAAAAATTGCGACTTTCAGCGCAGTATATTAAAACAAAATTTGACGACACAATGGAAAATTTACAAGATAACTAATATTTGGGAGGAAAATTATGTCAGTTGGGGAAAAGCTTTATCAAGCTTATCGCACAAATACACCTTTAAAGTTAGGTGAGTTAGGTCTTAATGACAAAACAGAAGCTTATCAGATTCAAGATGAGGTGTTGCAACTTAAAGAAGCAGCAGGAGAAAAGTTAGCTGGTTATAAGATCAGCTTAACTAGCCGAGAGACACAAGACCTTTTTGCTAGTGACTCTCCTTTATACGGTGGTATGACAGATGTCACAGTAAAAAATACTGTTTCTTTACGGGAATATAATCGTCCGCTATTAGAACTGGAACTGGTCTTTTTAGTAGATGAACCCATTTCTTCTGATGACACTGCAGAACAGGTTTTTGAAAAATGTCGTGTAGCTCCCGGTATCGAAGTTCCAGATGGACGTTATGAAGACTGGTTTCCTAAAGCGTCTTTATATGAAGTCGTTGCCGATGGTGCAGTAAATGGCGCAATTGTTATAGGTGACCCGCAAAAGTTGACTTACTCAGATGTTGCTGCTATTAAAGCAACATTGACTTTAGATGATAAATTTGTAAAAGAGGGACCTTCAACAGAAGTGCTAGGTCATCCAGCTAAAGCTGTTTTGTGGTTGGCTAAAGAGTTAGAAAAACATGGAAAAAAATTAAAAGCAGGACAATTTGTTTCTTCAGGTACCTTTGTTTTACCAGAACCACTACAACAAGGACACTATCAAGCTGAATTTGAAAATGTTGGTAGTGTGAACTTAGAAGTAACAGATTAAATAAACAACAATAATTTTTAGGAGCTGAGGGTATTAAATATCTTAGCTCCTAAAATTTGATAAGAAGTATCGTCAAGATTTCGCTGTTTCAAATTTTGTTATTCTTTGTAACTAAATTCGAAATGGCTGATTTTTGGAGATGGGTCACCTGTTATGTCTATCTCTAAAATGATTTCTTTCGTTTCTCCTTGTGTTGTTTCTTCGCCCACTAAGATATATTTTTGTGGGTGATCGATATCTTGGGCGATGGTTTTAATATTTCCTGTACTTTCATCTTCTGTTGTATCGCTATCAAGTTGACTATTGTTAATGGCATCTTCGGTCATGTACTCTTCTACTTGTTCATTTCTTTCAGAAATGTCGGAAAAATTCAACCAGTTCTCACCAAAAGCTTTCAAGGTCGATTCGATTGAAACATTTTGATCATTAGAGCGATTGCTTGTGGTTTCAGTAGTTTCATTTATTGTCTCAGATGTTTCTGCTAAAAAGAAGTCATCATCGCGTTGGCTCAGACGTAATAAGTAAAAAACGCAAATGATAAAAAGAATAATTCCCACGATCCAAAAGAAAATATGACGCTTTTTCATAGCATCCACTCCCCAATTATGTTAATTCCATTATAACAATTTTTTTCATTTATAGACACGTGATTTTTAATGATGAAATAAATCGTTTTATTGCTAATTTTTACAGTAATAAGAGTAAGTGCTAATATAGCAATATACAATAATATTATGAATGAAAGAATGAAAGCAATGAAAAATAAACAAGAAAAAGTAAGGGTAGAAAAAGATTCGCTGGGTGCAATAGAAATTCCAGCAGGTGCGTGGTGGGGACCGCAAACAGAACGTAGTCGCCGTAACTTTACTACGGGAGGAAAAATGCCATTAGTAATTGTTAAAGCAATTTTGCAAATCAAAAAAGCAGCAGCTCAAGCGAATGCTGAGTTAGAAGTATTGGGAAATGATAAAGCAAATGCTATTGTTGCGGCTGTAGATAAGCTAAATTCTTTAGCAGATAATCAATTACGTGTACATTTTCCACTTGTAATCTATCAAACGGGTTCGGGCACCCATACAAATATGAATGTAAATGAAGTGATTGCTTATTTGGCAAATGAACAACAGCCGCAATTGAATGTTTTACCTAATGATGATGTGAATAAAGGACAAAGCTCGAATGATATTTTTCCTACAGCGATGAATATCGTTGCTTCACAATCTATTATTGAAGTGAAAGCTTCTTGTAAGAAAATGAGCCAGACCTTAGAAGAAAAAAAGCAAAAGTACTGGGATACCGTTAAAATAGGACGTACTCATTTGCAGGACGCAACACCTTTAACTTTTGGTCAAGAATTATCTGCTTATCAAAGTATGCTTATGCACGATTTAAGTTTTATTGAAGAAATAGAGCCCAGTCTGCATGAATTAGCTATTGGCGCTACGGCTGTAGGAACTGGGGTGAACGCTCATCCAAAACTAGCAGGAAAAATTACCAATAAATTGTCCGAGTTGTATCAAATCCCTTTTACAGCAGAGGTCAATAAATTTTATAGTTTGTCTGCGCATTCGCAATTAAATGCCATGCATGGCGCACTAAAAACTTTAGCTGCTGATTTAATGAAAATTGCGAATGATTTACGCTTTTTAGCTTCTGGTCCAAGAGCAGGGTATGGGGAGTTAAGTATTCCAGCCAATGAACCTGGGTCCTCTATTATGCCAGGGAAGGTAAATCCAACCCAGGCGGAAGCTTTGACGATGGCTACAATTCGTGTGATGGGAAATGACACTACAATTTCTATGGCTAGTAGTCAAGGGAATTTTGAAATGAATGTTTATAAGCCTTTATTAATTTCCACCTTTTTAGAATCTGCTGATTTACTATCGGGAACAGTCCATTCTTTTACTGAAAAATTTTTGGATGGATTACAGGCAAATAAAAGTCATATGAAAGAACTAGTTGACCAGTCATTGATGCTGGTAACAGCTCTTTCTCCTCATATAGGTTATGAAGAAAGTGCTCAAATCGCGCAGAAAGCCGAAAAAGAAGGGACCACATTAAAAGAAGCAGCACTATCTACAGGTAAAGTTAATGCGCAAGAGTTTGATCATTGGATAGATGCTTTAGCAATGACAAATAATCACAAGACAAGGGATTAGTGTTTAGTTTTCATATGAGCATCCACCTTATTTTAAATAGCGAACGTTTTGTTTAAAGCGATTTTAAAGTTTCTTTAATTAGTTGCAATTTTGTAAGTTTTTATGTTAGTTTCAGAGAAGGTTATCTTTGGTTGCCTTTTAAATCATTGGCAATTTGTAAGAGTTCCAACAGAAGTAAATGTTATTTTTTCTTTATTGGAATCTTCATTATTAGAAAAGAAAGAAGAGTGGATTTATGATGTCAACAGGTATGGGAATCATGTCGATGCTTTCCCCGGTATTAACTTATGTAGCATTAGCAGCTGGAATATATGCGATTATCCGTTTAGCTGTAAGACACGCAATTAATGATACAAAAGAAAAAACAACAATCAAAACAAAAGCAGGAGCTTTCTTTACTGGCGCTTGGTTCTGGTTGATTGTTGCTGTCGTTGTGTTTATTATATCGATGGCTATGTCTATCTTTCCTTATATGGGAATGGGCATGTAATTTTAGAAGATAAATAAAAAGCTGGAAGACGTCCAAAACGTTTTTCAGCTTTTTTATTTGGCTCTTATTTCTTCGGGCCTACTTTTAAAAATGGCATTTTATTTCTTAAAAAGAAAATCACCCAATAGGCCAGTCCAATTTTTCCTGCATTAAAACCAGCTACTAAAATAAAGAATTGGATAAGGATAGAGGTTGGGTTAATAGAGGCCGTCCCTGCTAGTAAGTAACTGAAGTTCATGAGAAGTCCGAAAAAAGCTGCAGTAGTAGTTAACGTGCCAAATATTGAACCTAAGCCGACTAATAATTCTCCCCAGGAAACCAAAAAATCAAATAATTCAATATTAGGAAATACAAATTCTTCTAGAAAATCTGTATACCAAGGGTAAGCATTAACGCCAGTATCATCTAATACCGGTCTTTTATATTCACTGTTAAATAGCAAGTAAACAATTAAGATAACAACAGTAATGAAATACTAGCGTTTATTTCCTATAAGGCATTGTCTTTTGTTTTCATATTGTACTTTTACTAAGACCTTCCTTTGCATAACTAGTAATTTTTACTAAAATAGAAAAGAGGATAGCAATAGTATTATTGCGTCGACCACTACATATATACATAAGTGGTTCTTTCTATTGTCATCTAAAGGGGGCTTTTAGCAGTAGGTTTTACAAAATTATTAAGCTGGAGGAAAGAAAATGAAATTATTAATTGTCGCATTAGGCGTCGCTTTTTTGATTTTTTTGATTGTTAAAGTCAAATTGAACACCTTTATTTCTTTAATAGTCACTGCTTTTTTAGTTGGTTTGGCGCTAAATATTCCATTGGACCAACTACCTGAAATCATCACTAGTGGTATGGGAGACCAATTAGGCGATCTGGCTATTATTTTTGGTATGGGTTCTATGATCGGTAAGCTAGTTTCTGATTCTGGAGGCGGATACCGTATCGCCAATACCTTGATTGACAAATTTGGGAAAAAACAGATACAGATCGCTGTGATTATCGCTTCATTTATTGTCGGATTAGCACTATTCTTTGAAGTAGGTTTAGTTGTCTTACTGCCTATTATCTTTGTTATTGCTAGAGAATTAGAAATTCCGCTTTTGGTATTATCCATTCCGATGGCAGCAACATTAAATATTATGCATGGATTTATTCCACCACATCCAGCACCCACTGCAATTTCGGGGATTATGGACGCGGATATTGGTCAAGTCATTTTATTTGGTTTAATTGTGGCAATTCCGACAATTATTGTTTCTGGACCTATATTTAATTATTTTTTGCATAAATTCTACCCTAAAGTTTATCGGATTCAAGAAAAAATACCAGGGTTAGGTGAAGTAAAAGAATTTAAATTAGAAGAAACACCTTCTTTTTGGATGAGTGTTAGCACAGCTATGATGCCGGTGATTTTAATCGGTATTGCGACTGTTCTGGGTGGGATGTTACCTGCTGGTTCCACACAACAAATTATTGAATTTATTGGCGAGCCAGACGTTGCAATGCTTTTATCATTGTTATTTGCAATGTATACTATACCATGGGGTATCAGCAAAAACGTTCCATGAAAGAAATTAGTACAACCATTGAAGAAGCTATTACGCAAATCGCCATGATGTTGTTCATTATTGGCGGTGGTGGTGCGCTTAAACAAGTATTAGTCGAAGGAGGGATTTCTGAATACATTTCTTCCTTGTTTACAGACATTAATCTTTCACCGATTTTTGCCGCTTGGCTTGTAACAGCGATTTTACGTGTAAGCTTAGGTTCTTCTACAGTTGCTGCTATGACCGGCGCTGGATTAGTCGCTCCTTTAATTGCACAAACAGGAGTAAATCCAGCTATGATGGTACTTGCTGTAGGTGCAGGAAGTATTTTTGCCGATCACGTAAACGACGCTGGTTTTTGGATGATCAAAGAATACTTTGGTCTTTCGCTTAAGGAAACATTTTTAACTTGGACAACATTGACTTCTGTATTATCAGTTACCGGTTTGCTTTGTGTTTATGGTCTTTCTTTAATAATATAGTTGTAAAGACAGGAAAGGAAGTTTTTGTAAATGGATTATGTTATTGGAATGGATATTGGAACAACCAGCACTAAGGCTGTTTTATATAATTTAGCTGGAAATGTTATCGATTATACCAATCATTCATATGAATTATATCGTGATGCAACAGGAATGGCTGAACAAGAACCAGAAGAGATTCTTGAAGCGGTTACTGCTAGTTTAAAAAAAGTTATTGCATCAATTAACTGGCAAAATGACAAACTGAGAACTGTCTCTTTTTCTAGTGCCAATCAAAGTTTGATTGCTTTGGATGAAAATTTTCAACCGCTAACTCGGATTATCACTTGGGGAGACACGCGAGCTGCAGCAGCGGCTACAAAGATAAAAAATTCAGCGCAAGGACAAGATTTATATGAACGTACAGGGACACCGATTCACCCGATGTCTTCATTATGTAAAATCTCTTGGTTAAAAGAAGATGTTCCTGAGGTTTATAATAAAGCTGCCTACTATTGTGGTATCAAAGAGTATGTACTTTATCGCTTATTCGGTATATGGCAAATGGACGTGTCGGTGGCTAGTTGTACAGGGATGTATAACATCTTTGAATTACAATGGGATGACAAAGCTTTAGCGCAAACTGGTGTATCTAAAGAGCAATTGCCAAAAGTTGTGGATGCTTATGAACAGTTTTCTGGTATGAAAGAAGAATACACGAAAATTACCGGTTGTCCACAGGATGTTACTTTTGTTCAAGGCGCTTTTGATGGTGCATTATCCAACTTAGGCGTCAACGCCATTGATGATGGCGTAGCAGCCGTAACCATTGGCACTTCAGGAGCGATTCGTATGGTTAGTGACCATCCAGTGATCGATCCTAAAGGACGGATCTTTTGCTATGCTTTAACGAAAGAGTTATGGGTGATCGGCGGCCCGGTTAATAACGGTGGAACTGTTTTTTCCTGGGCAAAAGATAATTTATTTGACGCCGAAAAAAGTACAGCCGATCTTTTGGCCAAAGATAGTTATGATTTATTGACTGAGATTGCTGCACAAGTCCCTGCTGGTTCCGATGGCTTATTATTCCATCCCTTTTTAGGAGGCGAACGGGCACCTATATGGGACGCAAATGCGCGTGGTTCCTTTTTCGGTTTAACGCAAATGCATACAAGAGCACATATGGTTCGTGCTGTTTTGGAAGGGATTGTCTACAATTTATATACGGTACTTTTGGCTTTAGAAGAAGTGTTGGGACAACCGCAATCTATTTTAGCAACAGGCGGATTTGCTCGTTCAGAACTGTGGCGTCAAATGTTATCTGATGTTTTCGAACGTCCGGTAACGATACCTCAAGCGTTTGAATCTTCTTGTTTAGGCGCTGCTGTCGTTGGAATGAAGTCTATTGGTGTCATTGATGATTTAGCTGAAGTCAAAAATTTTGTCGGTGAAACAGAAACTTATGCGCCTAATCCAGATCATTTTGATGTTTATCGGGAACTCGTTCCCATCTATATTCGATTAACCCGTCAATTAAAAACTGAATATCAGACAATTGCTGAATTCCAGCGTAAATATGCGCAAAAAGATTCAGCTTCTGATTGAAGTTAATCATCAAGATAAATTCGTTTGAATAACTTGTTGTTTGCTGGTCATTAATGTGGAGCCTAAAAAAACTGATCATTGCTTGAGTTGAGCAATGATCAGTTTTTTAGTTATCTTAAGCTTTGACTGAAGCGCTAGAAACACTGTCGACGCTTGCTTTTTCAGAAGCGCCTGAAACACTATCTGCTTGTTCGGATTGCGTGGTTGAAGCGCTTGATGTTGCATCAACTTCAACTGTTTCGTCTTTAGCAAGTCGCTGTCCTGTTTGTTGTAAGTACCAATCAATAATAGGTTGAAAATCTAGGACGTACTCATTGACGCCCATATAGTTCCCTGAGTCATCATGCATTGCTTGATAACTGTGTACTACATATTTATCGGGGCCATGTGTTGGTACATGGATACGAACAACGTCCCTTTTGCCATGACGTAATTGGGAAAGTACCCATTTAACGTTTTTATAAGTAGCAGGTGGGTGACAGTTTGCTAATGGGTTTCCAACTTGTCCCGGTACCCGGCCGGCAAACATTTCTGCTTTATCTTCGGTATAATTATAGAACAAGAATTGATTATTACTATCAGCAAAAGTCAATTCCATCGGCATGGAAGCGAGTAGGGCGTTCAATTGGTTAACCGTTAAAACACCACGGTTTAATTTCACATAAGTATCACCTTCAGCAGCGTCTACTTTTGCGCTAGCTTGTTCTACCCAATCTTCAGCGGACATATCGATACCTTCAATGGTTGTATCAATTTTACCGGTAGCTTCCAAATCTTCTTCTTCTGATAAGTCTTTTTGCGGTTCGTTCATTGAAGATAGAACTTGGATAAAATTAATGAACTTTTCTAAACAAGTTTTCAAAAAATCAACCGTTCCCTGATCTTTTAAATTATTTTGTTCATCAAAAGCTTCTTTTACTTCACCCAGCAGAAATTCATTACCTGGCATGACAATTGCGTTTACGCCTGGAGCTTCTAAAATTTGACGCAAGTGTAATTGTGCGCGAGACGAACCTTGATTATAATAGGATGCGCCAACTAACATGACAGGCTTATTTGAAAGCGGTTGGATTTTAAAGGATAACCATTCAAGCACACTTTTTAAACCAGCGGGAATCGTGTGATTATGCTCAGGCGTTGCAATGATTACGCCGTCTGCATTTAAAATTTTACGATTAAGCTTTTGAATAGGCGCGTTATCTGTTTGATCAAGACTTTGATTAAACAGAGGAATATCTTTAATTTCTAAGATTTCAATATCAACAAGTGATTTAAAGTGCTTTTTTATATATTGTAGTAACAAACGATTATAGGAAAAATCAGCGTTAGAACCTACAATTCCGACTAATTTCATCATAAGAATTCTCCTTTTTTAAATAGTTTCCCAATCAAAATTTTCAGCTTCTTTTTTGTGAGCTTCATGCGCATGGGTCAGTTGTTTTGTAAGTTCAACAAAAACTTGAAAATCTTTGAACAAACCATCTAATTTATCTACTTGATCGAAGTCTTTCAAATCATTTTGCTCATTAAACGCTTGCAATGAATGGCCTAGCAAAAATTCTGAACTAGGCATAATACGAGCTTTTAGTTCAGGTGAGTCTAGAATTTGTCGTAAATGAGATTGCGCGCGCGATGAGCCTAATGTTCCATAAGAAGCGCCTGTAATCATTACAGCTTTATCTACAAATGGATAAACATCATATGAAAGCCAGTTTAAGGCGTTAGTCAAAGCAGCGGGAATGGAGTGATCGTATTCAGGGGTGCTAATAATGACACCATCTGATTGTTCAATTTTTTCTGCCGCTTTTTTTACAACTTCGGGAAGACGGTTTGCTACCGGTTTATTAAAAATTGGAAAATCTTTGATTTCCATTAGTTCAATGGTGGCTTTATCTGAAAAATGCTTTTGCATAAATTGTAATAATTTTCGATTGGTAGAGTTATCTGAATTGGTTCCTACTAATCCAATGAAATGGTTCATAAGAAAACTTCCTTTCTGCCAAATACTATAACAATAAAAGAATACTTTGTTACACTTTTCATTATAAAACTTTCACAAGGAAAGTCAATGACTTTCCTTGTGAACTAGAAAAAAAGTCATGATAAGAGAAATTTAACAAAGATTTTTAACAATGATGTAGTACAGAAAAAGTAGCTGTATTAACTATAATAAATAGATACTATTCCCGTCTTTGCTTGATTTTTTTAAATGTTTTTGGCGATAATTTTCCCAGATCTTTCAATTTTGTTTCAATTAAATTTAAAACTTCATTGCGATTTTCAATATTATTTACATAGTCATATTTTTCACGATCAATTGTTAACAAAATAGCAGAGGGATAGCCATCTGCCCATTTTTCATAAGCATGATGAACACGATGGTAGTAGTCTATTAGTTCTGGTTCCCGTTCTATGCTTTCCATCTCTCGTCCACGTTTTTGGATTTCATTGATCGCATGCTCTGAGTCAATTTTTAAGTAAATGACTAAATCGGGCAAACCATTCCAAGGGATACCATTAACATTTGCTTGCATTTCCTGGGATAAAGTTACATAGACGTTAAAATCTTCATCGGCGATCTCTCCGTGTTCATGTAACTGCGAGGCCATTACAAAATCAGATGCTAAAGAAGAATCCATGACGGCATTTTGTTGCGTAATTGCTTGACGTAATTGTTGATATCGAAAAGTTAAAAAAGCCATTTGCAAGATAGCGCCATTTGATTTTCTACTTTCTTTACCTAAGGAATAAAATTTTTCTAGCATATTCAAAATTAATCCATTATTTTCAATATCTTCATAATAGATAGCGGAGTTTAAATCTTTTGCTAAAATTTTTGCTAAAGATGTTTTTCCTGCAGCAATGGTTCCCATGATATAAATCATCATCATCCCTCCTATAATTTTCATTTTCTCAATAGTCCCATCCTATTGTCCAGTAGAAAGCGCTAAATTTAAAAGTGATAAAAATTTAATAAAAAGTACCTAAATAATAAAAATAAATTTATGTAATTTTTGTATTAAAATAAACATTTGCAAAAATTGGCTATTTATAGCTATCTATCTTATTTTAAAATAAACTTGTTTTTTTTAATTTTATTAGAAAAAGTTTAGTTATTGAAATTGTCAGACAAAAGTGATATTGACGGAAAAGTTTCAGAAAATTAAAATTGAGCTTGTCGTTTTATACGAAGTGAAACAAAATTGAATTTGAATATGGAGGGTTAGCATGAACTCGAATGAAAAGGATGCCTCTTTTTTAGGACACCCTCGTGGACTTTCTACATTATTTTTTACAGAAATGTGGGAAAGATTTAGTTATTATGGTATGCGCGCGATACTACTATACTATATGTATTATTCGGTAGCAGATGGCGGCTTAGGTTTTGACCGAAGTACAGCTTCGGCTATTATGTCGATCTATGGTTCGCTTGTTTTCTTATTAAGTGTTGTCGGCGGATATGTAAGTGATCGTATTTTAGGTAGTAGACGCACAGTCTTTATTGGTGGCATTATGATCATGCTAGGTCATATTGCTTTATCATTGCCTTTTGGAAAGGCAGCTTTGTTTGCATCGATCATACTCATCGTATTAGGTTCAGGTTTACTAAAACCTAATATTTCGGAAATGGTCGGTGACTTATATGATAAAAAAGATTTAAGAAGAGATGCAGGTTTTAATATCTTTGTTTTCTCGACCAACTTAGGTGCATTTATTGCCCCACTTTTTGTCGGTTATTTGGGCCAAGAAGTGAACTTTCATCTAGGTTTTTCATTAGCAGCCATTGGAATGTTTTTTGGTTTAATTCAATATTTCCGTGGCGGTAGGAAATACTTACCAGAAGAAACATTAAAAGCGCGCGACCCTATAAAGTCAGAAGAGGTAAAACCTTTAGTACGTAAAAGTCTATTAGTTATTGCTGCAGTAGCTGTGCTTATACTATTTATGCAATTAGCAGGAATATTAGACATTAATAACGTTATCAACTTGATTACGATTTTTGCAGTTGTTATTCCGATATATTATTTTGTTATAATTATTAAGAGTAAAAAAATCACGACGACGGAACGTTCCCGGGTGTGGGCTTACATTCCACTGTTCATCGCCTCCATTCTTTTTTGGTCGATTGAAGAACAGGGCTCTGTTGTACTTGCTTTATTTGCTGAAGAACGGACAAATTTATCGCTTTTTGGATTTACTATTCCTTCAAGCTGGTTTCAAACATTGAACCCTTTCTTCATTATGATTTATACCCCACTTTTTGTTTGGTTATGGACAAAACTAGGAAACAAACAACCTTCTTCGGCGAAAAAATTCACTTATGGTTTATTTTTTGCCGGAATTTCATTCTTATGGATGATGCTACCTGGGATATTATTCGGGACAGACGCTAAAGTTGGACCACAGTGGTTATTGATGAGTTGGGGCCTAGTGATTATAGGCGAAATGTTAATTTCACCTATTGGACTTTCGGTAACAACTAAGTTAGCCCCTAAAGCCTTCCATTCTCAAATGATGAGTATTTGGTTCTTAAGTGATGCTGTGGCACAAGCCATTAATGCACAAATTGTTCGCTTATACAGTCCTGGTACTGAAGTGCTATATTTTGGTATGGTAGGTGTAATTACAGTAGCTTTTGGCGTGATGTTAATGTTTATGGTGCCGCGTATTCAAAGATTAATGAACGGCGTTAATTAAGTATTGAACCCAAGCCAGTTAAACTAGCAGTCTTAAATAAAGGCTGCTAGTTTTTTTATGTAAACAGTGCTTAAAATGCTGGTTTAGCTAAAATTATTGAATATATAGACTTAAACGAGAGATTTCTATTTTTGTATTGCCTTTGAATATAGAAATCTAGGATTATTTGTTATAATATAAAATGATTCTAAAAACATATACATATTTCATAGATGAAAGAGGGAACAAGTTGAGTGTTTTCAAAGATTTTAAACGTTATAAATTCCTTGTTTTAATTGTACTTATCTTAACTTTCGCTAACACTATCGGCGAATTACTGTTACCCAAGATGATGTCACAAATTATAGACGTTGGTGTCACTGATCAAAATATTTCCTATATTTTAAGACTCGGAACATTGATGATCGGTGTAACCTTGATTACTATTTTAGTCCGAGCTTCAGCGGCTTATTTTTCAGCTAAAACGTCAATGCTATTTTCTAGAGACTTAAGAAAAAGAATGTTTAATAAAGTGAATCGCATGACTTTTGATGAAACTGAATATTTTAGTATTTCTTCATTAATTACACGTACGACAAATGATATAGCACAAATCGAGCAATTAGTGTTGATGGGCTTACGTCCTTTAGCAAGAGCGCCTTTAACTTTTATTGGTGGTTTGTTTATGGCTTTTACTACCAGTGTTCGTTTGTCGATGATTGTATTTGTGAGCTTACCATTTTTAGCCATTGTTTTATATTTTGTTATCAAAGTAGTCGTTCCTTATTTTCCTCGCTTGCAAAAAGCGTTAGATCACATCAATCTTTTATTACGTCAGCGTTTAACGGGCCTAAAAGTGATTCGTGCTTTTTCTAGAGATAAGCAAGAAGAAGAATCTTTTGAAGACGCTAATGATAAATATTACCAAATTGGTTTGAAGGTAAACAAAGTGATGCAGACGATCAATCCCATATTGACATTGATTTTGAACTTGTCTATTGTGGCGACTTTGCTTCTTGGTGTACGTTTTGTCCAACAGGGCACGTTATCGATTGGCGCTTTGATGGCTTTTGTCCAATATATTACACAGGTATTAAACGCTGTGATCATGGTAACGCGTATGATGACTATGCTGCCTAGAAGTGTTGCTTCCATTGACCGAGTTAAGGCGGTATTAAATTATCCTTCACGTTCAGTAGGTGGAAGTAATGTGTTAAATGAACCGATCACTTCTGTAAAAGCACAAGATCTGACATTTTATTACCCTGATGCTAATCTTCCGGCTTTGGAAAATTTGAACTTTTCAGTTTATAAAGGCGAGGTCATGGGGATTATTGGTGGTACAGGTTCAGGAAAATCTACATTGTTGAAGTTATTCATGCAATTTTATGATCCTTCAGAAGGGAAACTGTTGATTAATGACCAAGCAATAGACACATTGAATCCAGAAAGTGTACGCGAAAAAATCAGCTATGTACCACAACAAAATTATTTCTTTTCAGATAGTGTTCGAGGCAATCTATTTTATAGTAATCCAGATGCCAGTGATGAGAAAATGCTTGATAGTTTGGAAACGGCACAGGCAATGCAGTTTTTACCAAAAGAAAAGCCCTTAGAAAAAACCGTTGCTCGTGGCGGGCGTAACTATTCAGGGGGGCAAAGGCAGCGTTTGGCTATTTCGCGTGCTTTAACGCGTCCAGCTTCATTATATGTTTTTGATGATTCATTCTCAGCACTTGATTATAAAACAGATTATGAATTACGTTTAGCTTTACAAGGCAAACTTAATGATGCTGCAACCATTATTGTTGCCCAAAGAGTTGCGACAATCCGGCATGCCAATAAAATTCTGGTATTGGAAAATGGTAAAGTACAAGGCCTAGGCTCACATGACGAATTAATGCAAAGCAATCAGATTTATCGTGAAATTGCTATTTCTCAAGGAGAAGAGGAGGATGTATGATGGCAAACTTTTATGAAAGCTATCCGACAAGTTGGCAGACTGTTAAACGCTTATTTAGCTATCTAAAAAATTATAAAAAAATTCTCCTTTTGTCGTTAACGATGACTATTATTTCTACCATAATGGAAGTTGCAGCGCCGATTGTTATGGGGTCAATTTTAAACCATGTCCAATCGGCGATGACTAGCCAAACCAGTCTTGATTTTAATTATGTGCTTCAAACCGCTTTGTTGTTAACAGCCTTATATATATTCTTGGCCTTAAGTAAGATTATTGTTGAACGCTTATTGGTACGTTTGTCACAATCATTGATCAAGATTATGCGGACGGAAGTTTCGGAAAAAATTAAAAAAGTTCCCTTTAGTTTTTTTGACCAACATTCGACAGGAGATTTATTAAGTCGAATCACTAATGATGTGGAAGCTATTGGACGCAATGTACAACTAAGTGTGAGCCAAATTGTTAATAGCATGTTGATGTTTGCAGGTATTATTATCATGATGGTTTTCATCAGTCCAATTTTGTTTTTAGTCTTTTTCATTACCGTGCCTTTAAATATTTTAGCTACTAAAATTATTATGGGACGTTCACAAAAATACTTTCGAGCAAAGTCTGAACGCCTAGGCGCAATGGTTGGTTATGTCGAAGAAAACTTTACGGGTACAGATTTAATCAAAGCTTATAACTATCAAGACCAATCAAATGAAGAGTTCAGAGCATTTAATGATCGTTTATTTGATGTTTCTTACCGTGCTAGTTTTATGGCTGGCATACTCAATCCAGTGATGACTTTTATTGGCAATGTGGCTTATGTATTAATTGCGATTGTAGGTGGTTTGTTGGTTGTTAACGGGACGATTATGGTAGGAGATGTACTTGCCTTTATGCAATACAGCCAAAATATCCGTCGCCCAATTGATGTGATTGCTGAAATGGCTAATACCTTGCAAGAGACGATTGCTTCTAGTAACCGGGTGTTTCAATTCTTGGATGCACCTGAAGAAGTTGAAAATACCAGCCATAGAATTGAAGGCCCTATTGAAGAAATCAAGCTTGATCACATCGGTTTTGAATACGAGCAAGGACAGCCGGTGATTCGCGATTTAACACTTACAGTTCAACAAGGGGAAACGGTAGCGATTGTCGGACATACAGGAGCAGGTAAGACCACGCTAGTTAATTTATTATTGCGCTTTTATGATGTAACAAGAAATCAGATTTTGATTAATGGTATCGATATTCGTACTGTACCACGCGATAATTTACGTTCCTTTTTTGGCATGGTTTTACAAGATACCTGGTTAACTCAAGGGACGGTCTACGATAATATTTTATACGGAAAAGTCGATGCGACAGAAGATGAAGTCATCCAAGCTTCTAAACAAGCGCATGCACACCACTTTATTGAAACGTTACCTAATGGCTATCGTACAGTGTTAAATGAAGATGCAACGAATATTTCGCAAGGACAGCGGCAGCTTTTAACGATTGCTCGAGCTTTTGTAAGTGATCCAGATATTTTGATTTTAGACGAAGCAACGTCCTCTGTGGATACGCGGACTGAACAACTGATTCAACAAGCAATGGCAAATCTGATGAAAGGTCGTACGAATTTTGTTATTGCACATCGTTTGTCAACAATTGTTGATGCGGATAAAATATTAGTTATGGACCAAGGTGATATTGTTGAACAAGGAAGTCACAAAGAACTTCTGGCAAAAAATGGAATTTATACGGAGTTATACAATAGTCAATTTTCGGAATAAAAAACGAATGCGGGGTTACGAATGGAAAATTTGTTAGAAACATTCAATGAACGACGTGGCGATTTATGGAGTGAACTAATCAATCACTTAGGTATTTCGGTTGTCTCTCTTTTGATAGCCATGTTGATAGCTATACCCTTGGCGATTTGGGTGGTGAGGCATCCTAAAGTCGCTGAAACTGGCTTGCAAATCGCAGGTATTTTACAAACAATTCCTTCTCTGGCCTTACTAGGGTTATTGATCCCCATAGTTGGCATAGGTACGACACCTGCGATTATTGCGCTTGTCATTTATGCCTTATTACCCATTTTTCAAAATACCTACTTGGGTATTTCAGAGATTGATCCAGCCATTGAGGAAGCGGCTGATGCTTTTGGTATGTCTAAAATGCGTAAATTATTTAAAGTAGAACTTCCGATGGCACGCCCAGCTATTGTTTCTGGTATACGTACGGCTATGGTGCTGATTATCGGTACGGCAACGCTTGCTGCGTTAATCGGTGCTGGCGGTTTAGGTACGTTTATTCTTTTAGGTATTGATCGTAACGATATGCCATTGATTATTATTGGTACAATTTCGGCTGCGTTACTATCTATTATTTTAAGTTCATTGATACGTTGGTTTGAGCGTGCAAAACCTTGGCATTCAATGGTCGGTCTAGCTATTCTTATTATTTTACTAGGAGGTGGCGGTGTTTACTCAGCTTATGCTAATCGACAACAAACAGTCGCAATTGCAGGAAAGTTAGGCTCTGAACCCGAAATTTTAATCAATATGTATAAAGAATTAATTGAAGATGAAGATTCAGATATTAATGTTGAAGTCAAAGCGAACTTTGGGAAAACCTCCTTTTTATATAATGCGGTTAAAAATGATCAAGTTGATATTTACCCTGAATTTACTGGAACCGTATTAGAATCACTTATTGACGATGAGTCCATTGATACACAAGGACTTTCCGAAGAAGAAACTTATTCTCAAGCAAAAGAAAAGCTCCAAGAACAAGATCAGCTGACTTTATTAGAGCCTATGAGCTATAATAATGCTTATGCATTAGCAGTCAAAGATGACTTTAAAGAAGAACAGCAATTAGAATCTATAAGTGATCTTGCTAGTATTCAAAGCGATATCCAAGCTGGGATGACTTTAGAATTTATTGACCGTGAAGATGGGTTACGTGGGATTGAAGATTTATATGATTTAGATTTTGAAACAAGCTCTATGGAACCTGCGTTACGTTATCAGGCCATTGATGATGGAAGGGTCAATTTGATTGATGCTTATTCTACAGATAGTGAATTGCGACAGTATCATTTAAGTATATTAGAAGATGACAAGGGGCTGTTTCCAAAATATCAAGGAGCGCCGCTGATGAAAACAGAATTTGCAGATGATAATCCGCAAGTAGTAGAAGCCTTGGATAAATTGGGTGGAAAAATTACGGAAGAAGAAATGCAAGAAATGAATTATGAAGTTAATGTAGAAGATCAAGCAGCAAGTGATGTTGCTCATAATTATCTTGCCGACAATGGTTTGTTAGAGGGGGATGAATGATGAGTACAGCAATTGAATTTCAAAATGTTTCAAAATCTTTTGGCGATACCATGGTCATTCCTGACATGAATCTTTCCATTGCTCAAGGAGAACTATTTGTACTCGTTGGAACTTCTGGAAGTGGAAAAACCACCTCACTTAAAATGGTAAATCGTTTAGAAGAACCAACAGAAGGTAATATTTTCATTAGCGGGAAAAAAGCAAAAGATTATCCTTTGCAACAATTGCGTTGGTCGATGGGATATATCTTGCAGCAAATTGCGCTTTTTCCTACGATGACAGTTGCTCAAAATATCGCTGTTATACCAGAAATGAAAAAAGTTTCTAAAAAAGAAATTAATCGCTTGGTAGATGATTTACTAGCAAAAGTTGGTTTGGATCCTGACAAGTATCGGAATCGTATGCCAAGTGAACTTTCTGGCGGTGAACAACAACGAATTGGTATATTACGGGCTATAGCGTCAAAACCAGATATTGTTTTAATGGATGAGCCTTTTGGTGCTTTAGATCCGCTATCCCGGACTACTTTACAAGATTTAATTTTAGACTTGCACAAAGAATTAGATAATACGATTATATTTGTAACCCATGATATGGATGAAGCGATGAAACTAGGGGACCGAATTGGTATTATGGGAGACGGCGAATTATTACAAGTAGGAACTCCTAGGGAATTAGCCCAAAACCCTACCAATGATTTTGTTCGAGATTTCTTCCGTTCGAGTGCAGATAAGAGCGTTTATCAAGTCTCTGTTAAACAGGTAGCTCAAAAAGAAGGCTACGAATCGGCACCAAATGATGAGAAGAAAGTGAAACAGTTACAAGAAGACGCTACGTTACAAGATGTTTTTACTGCTTTAAGTAGTTATGACTATATTGAAGTGTTAGATTCACAACAAAATTCATTGGGATACTTATCTAAAAATCAAATTTTCCAATATTTAAGTCGAGTGTAAAAAGTAAAATATCCGAACTATATTTAATGAGCTTTACAGTCTTGTCAAAACTCATTCTATAGTTCGGATATTTTTATTTTAAAGATTTTAGAGGTTGTAAAATAAAAATTTGTCTTTTTCCATGTTTTAATCGGTTTACCTGAGTAAAATTATTGTGCGCGATTCGCTCTTTTTTATTGCAAATAATGGCAATTACCGAATTATTCACATCAAGCGTTTGATAAATATTATCTAATAATCGCTTAGTAGGTGGTTCTTTACTATCTCCTTGCCAATGTGTCATATTCCCATAAGGCAAGTCGGTTATAACGATATTAACATTTTCAGAAAAAGTAGGGCTATCTTTTGTGATATCCCATTGAAAGCACTGGACCTCTTTTTGAGGTGCTTTTGCATCTAGTAACATTGTTGCTAAACGATTTGCACTGTTAAGCACTTCTGTTGATTGCGTCTGTTCGTCTTGGGCTTTGTTATCTGCTTGTAATGCTTTTATTTTTTGCTGTAGGCTTTCGCCGGTGAGAAGATCCAAATTTTTGCGAGCATATGTAAGTGCTTTTTCATCGATATCGCTACCATATATTCTTGCTAGATTAGTACTATAAAGAAAACCTAGAACGGTTAATAGATGGGCCCCGCCACAGCAAGGATCATAAATCGTTAAATGATCTGTATTTTTAAGAAAAGACAAGCATCTTGCCATAATCTCGCTTGCAACTCGCACAGGAAAAGCAGGGGTTCTAGGGGCATTTATTAATACTTTGTCACTAGAAAAATCACTATAATCTTTTTTTAAAGCTTCAAATTTAAATTTCATTTTTGCAGACTCTTTTCTAAAACTACTTTTTATTGGCTTTATATCCGATATGTAAAGCACAAGCGCCCAGCATAAATGTCGTATAAAAGGTATTTATAAACCCAGCTTGTTGAAACATCTGTTTAAGTTCTTTTACATGGACAAACTGTTGCGTTGTTTGTTGAAGATAGACATAATCTTTGCGATCGTTATGTTTTAATTTAGCAATTGTAGGAACGAGTTTAAAATAAAGATACCAAAAGGGATAAACTAGTTTATTTTCTGGTTGAGAGGTCTCTAAACAGGCAACCATTCCTCCTGGTTTAACCACGCGTTTCATTTCTTTTAATACTTGAGAGGCATCAGGTACATTACGTAAGCCAAAGCCAATGGTTATTAAATCAAAGGTGTTATCTTCAAAAGGAAGAGCCATCGCATCTCCTTGTAATAAAGTTGTTTGTTTATCAGCGTTGGCTTGTTTTATTTTTTTATTCGCAATTTCTAGCATGTTTTTACTAAAATCTAGTCCCACGACCTTGCCCGTTGTTCCTACAGTTTTGGCTAAATCAATCGTCCAATCACCTGTACCACAACATAAATCAAGAGCTTGTTGGCCTGTTGTTAATGAAAGCTTAGTCATGGTTTTTTTTCGCCAACGTTTGTGCATTCCTAAAGAAATGGCGCTATTTGTTGTGTCGTATGTAGCTGAAATACGATCAAAAAGCGCCTGCACTTTGGCTTCTGAATTTTTATTCGTGCGAGACATTTTCTTCTCCTTTAGTTGAGTTCGTTAGTAAGATTGTATCAAAACGAGGGTAAAACATAAATCAATTGATTTTGGCTAACTGTAGCTTAAAACGAAAAAGAAATTAAAAATTTAATGACCAGTAAGCAAATTTGGTTTAGAATATAATACGGAAGGAGAGATACTATGAGTAAACGAATGGGTTTTAAAGAGGATTTTTTATGGGGTGGCGCGGTAGCTGCTAACCAAGTTGAAGGCGCTTATGATGTTGATGGTAAAGGCCTATCAGTACAAGACGTTACTCCTGATGGCGCTATGGGGCGTATTACAGACGGTCCAACAGAAGATAATCTGAAATTACAAGCGATTGATTTTTATCATCATTATAAAGAAGACATTGCACTTTTTGCAGAAATGGGCTATAAAGTTTTTCGTACTTCAATTGCTTGGAGTCGTATTTTCCCTAATGGCGATGATGAAGAACCCAACGAAGCTGGTCTACAATTTTATGATGATGTATTTGATGAGTGCTTGAAATATGGGATTGAACCTTTAGTTACATTGTCTCATTATGAAACACCTTTACATTTGTCTGAAAAATATGACGGCTGGAAAGATCGACGAATGATTGGTTTTTTTGAAAAATATGCTCGAACAGTCTTTAACCGTTATAAGGATAAAGTAAAATATTGGTTAACATTTAATGAAATTAACTCTGTTTTGCATATGCCATTTATTTCAGGTGGGATTAAAACGCCTAAAGAAGAACTAAGCGATCAAGAGTTATATCAAGCGGTTCATCATGAACTAGTAGCTTCTGCTTCAGTAACTAAAATTGCTCATGAAATCAATCCTGAGTTTCAAGTAGGGTGTATGGTTTTGGCTATGCCGACTTATCCAATTTCATCAAATCCTGAAGATGTTTTAGCAGCAAAAGATGCAGAAAATACAAATTATGCCTTTACTGATATTCATGTTCGTGGACAATATCCTGGACATTTGTTACGCTTTTTTGCGGAAAATGATATCGCTATTCAATTTGCAGAGGGTGATGCAGAGTTACTAAAAAATCATACAGTAGATTTTATTTCCTTTAGTTATTATATGAGTGTTGCAGCTGCAGCACATCCGGAAGAATATAGTTCTGGCGCCGGTAACGTTATTGGTGGTATTGAAAATCCACATTTAGAAAAATCAGAATGGGGATGGGCCATTGATCCCGTTGGCCTTCGAATTGTTCTAAATGATTTTTATGATCGTTACCAAGTACCTTTGTTCATCGTGGAAAATGGTTTAGGTGCAAAAGATCAATTAATCCAAAATGAAAACGGCCAGTATACCGTTGAGGATGACTATCGAATTGATTATATGCAACAACATCTAGCTCAAGCCAAAGAAGCTGTTAAAGACGGCGTTGACCTAATGGGCTATACTGCTTGGGGTTGTATTGACTTAGTGAGTGCATCTACTGCGCAAATGAGTAAACGCTACGGTTTTATTTATGTCGATCGTAATGACGATGGGTCTGGTTCATTCAATCGTTATAAGAAAAAATCGTTTAACTGGTATAAGAAAGTAATCGAAACAAACGGAAAAAATTTATAATTTCAAAAGATACAAAAGGCGGGAGAGCTTATATTCTCGCCTTTTTTTAAATGATAAAATAACGTAAATAATTGTTGTAAACAGGATTTATTTATTGACTCCTTAAGGTTTTCGGGTAAAATAAAATAAAGGCCCCCTTGCTGCACATTCAAATGTATGATACAATTCTGTTCGTTTTGCAGAGGAGTTGAACGTAAAGATGAAAAATAAATTTAATCTTCAAGCATTACTGATCAGCTGTCTTGCAACATTTATTTTGAGTGTAGCAGTGAAAAATGACGCAAATACTTTTGTGGCTGCACCTTTTCAATCAATTCAAGAAAGAATATCAGATGAATCCCATGATGAACAACAGCCTCAAAATTCACAGGAGCAAAGTCAGATAACAGAGACGACGAGCACAACTTCGATGAATGAACAGCAAATGACAATGTCTTCAAATATGACACAAGGCCCTGTTGAAAAAACAAGCGATTATTCAGAAGAGGCAAGTTCTGAAAATCAAACGTCAACTAGTAGTAGTGTTACTGATGATTCAATAACAGAAACGACTGATAGTCAAGAACAAGAAACGACTGAAACAAGTGAGCGCTCAGATTCAAATCAAACAAGCGAAACTACAGATACAACTGAACAGACCGAAACAACAGAGCCTGTAGAAGATACTGAAAACACTGAAGCACAAGAAGGTTCTGATTTTGAATTTTCTGATGCAAATCAGCAAGAAGAAACTGCTGAAAATACAGCGGAACAAGAGCCAACACAAACTTCTGAACAAGAAGAATAATAATGCAGTAAAAGACAAGTATAGAACGGTAGAAATTTCTATACTTGTCTTTCTTTTTTTAGATAAATCGCTGGTAAGTTTTCTACTAACCAAACGCCACTTTTTGTAGAGTAAAAAGCATAACCATCAGTGGCTGCTTTTTTTGCATACACCTGGAAAATGATAGGGGAAGTGTCATGTCGACTACCAATTTTTATTGCGGTTTCTAGCTTTTCTGATAAATGAACAAATTCTCTTCCCATCTTATTTAAACCTTCAGCTTGAATGATTTCAGCTGCAGCTTGGCTAGTTCCATGATATAAAATTTTAGGAGGTATTACAGCTTCTTGTAGCGGCAAGACGGAAACACTATGTCCATATAGCGCTCTGATTTTTGTTCCTTCAATGACGTATCTTTGTCTGGGGCTATTATTGATAATTTCTTCGATTTTTTGTCGGTCGATTTTTCGGCTATAGTGTGCATTAAACTTATTTATTAATTCATTGATTTCCACTCGTCCATATTCGTCTAATGTAATGTTAATTTTTTCGGGGTGATGACGTAAAACAAGAGCCAGTTGTTTGCTTATTTTAGTGAGTTTTTCATCCATATAATCCCTCCTGCTCTTATTATTTTAGCAAAATGGAGGCTATATATCATAGTAATAACTCCTCTAAGCTAATTAAATAAGACACCGTTATGTTTGTTTATAAACTTACCTTTTGTTAGAATTAAATTAATGAATGTGTTGCTGTTTTTCGGGAATTGACAATGAAATGAAAGGAAGAGATTTCATGAGTAAAACAGGAAATATTGTAGAATTAATTGGAAATACACCTATGGTTAAATTAAATCAAGTTGTACCAGAAGACGCTGCAGAAATTTATGCAAAGTTAGAATTTTATAATCCTGGAGGTTCAGTTAAAGATCGTATCGCGCTTGCTATGGTAGAAGCAGCAGAAAAAGATGGACGTCTTCCAGCTGGAGGAACGATTGTTGAACCAACTTCAGGTAATACGGGCATTGGTTTAGCTTTAGTTGCCGCGGCTAAGGGCTATCGGTTAATCATTACGATGCCGGAAACAATGAGTGTTGAAAGACGCTCTCTGATGAAAGGCTATGGCGCTGAGTTAGTTTTGACGCCAGGTGCAGATGGCATGAACGGGGCTATCCAAAAAGCGCATGAGCTGGCCGATGAAAATGGCTATTTCTTACCTATGCAGTTTGAGAATCCAGCAAATCCTGAAATACATGAAAAAACGACTGGACAAGAAATTATCAAAGATTTTGAAGGTAAATCTCCTGATGCATTTATTGCAGGAATAGGTACAGGAGGAACTGTCACAGGTGTTGGACATGCACTGCAAAAAATAAACGAAGATGTTCAAATTTATGGTTTAGAGGCAGCTGAAGCAGCTTTGATTAAAGAAGGAATCAAAGGAAAGCATAAAATCCAAGGTATATCTGCAGGACTTATTCCTGAGACTTTGGATCGTTCAGTTTATCAAGATATAGTAACAGTATCAAGTCAGCAAGCAATCGATATGGCGCATAAAGTAAGCAATAAGGAAGGATTCTTGCCAGGAATCTCAGGCGGAGCAAATATTTTTGGTGCAGTTGAAATTGCTAAAAAATTAGGAAAAGGAAAAACCGTCGTTACTGTAGTTCCAGACAACGGAGAACGTTACTTATCTACCGATCTTTTTAAATTCGATGAGTAAACGATTGAGGTTGTAGCCTTGCTACAGCCTTTTTTTATTCAAAGTTTTGTAGGCTGAATAATAAAGAAAGAGCAGAATATTATCTATTGAATATGTAAGGTACCATAAAGTTTTATGTGGAGATCTGGGACCTTTATAACTCTTATATTTTAACGAATGGATAAATTTTGATATGATATACGTAAAGGAAAGGTGAGCTTGATGTCTGGACGATTGTTTCATTATAATACCTTAGGTACTTTGATGAAAGGCGGATTTGACGGTGCTTTTACGTTTGAAGAAGTATTAAAAAATGGAGGTATCGGTATAGGAACTGTAGATCACTTAGATGGGGAATTAGTTATTTTGGACCATCATGGTTATCGCTTTGATGTCACTGGACAAATTCATGAAGTTCACTTGGAAGACACAACGCCTTATGCTGCAGTAATTGACTTTATCCCGGAAAATAAAACGACTTTAAATGAAAAAATAAATAAAGAGATTTTAGAAGAAAAAATGTTAGGACAATTTTCGAGTAAAAATGTTTTTCAAGCCGTAAAATTACATGGTAGATTTAGTAAAATAAAATGCCGTTCGGTACAAAAACAAGAAAAGCCGTATCCTGATCTAGTGGATGTTGCTAGAGACCAAGCAGAATTTACAGCCGAAGATGTCACCGGAACGCTAGTTGGTATCTATACGCCAGCGCTTTTTGGAACGATTTCGGCTTCAGGTTTTCATCTACATTTTATTAGTGATGACCATCATTTTGGCGGACATGTGTTGGCTTTTGAAATCAATGAACCGTTAATTACATGGCAAACAATTGATACAGTGGAACAAAAATTTCCTGTGGGCGATCCAACATTTATGAAAACAGATTTTGATTATAGTAGCGTATTGGAAGATATTGCGGAAGCTGAATAAATAAAATAAGGAGGCGTTTGATTATGAATAAAGTAGCTGTAGTTTTTGCGCCAGGTTTTGAAGAAATTGAAGGATTAACAATCGTGGATGTTTTACGTAGAGCGCAAGCAGATGTGACAATGATTGGCTTAGCTCAAGAAGTGACTGGTAATCACAATATTACAATAAAAGCTGATCAAGTATTAGATGAAAGCTTACAAGATTACGATATGATTGTTTTACCAGGCGGAATGCCAGGTGCTAAAAACTTAAAAGAAAACACTACGGTTATTGAAAGTTTGCAGAAAGCCTATAATAATGGAAAACAAATTGCTGCAATCTGTGCAGCGCCGATCGCTTTAGAAGAAGCTGGCATACTAAAAGATAAAAATTATACCTCTTTTCCTGATTTTGCCGACGATATTCAATCAGGCAAACGTTCAGAAATGATCGTTGTAAAAGATGGGCAAGTGACGACAAGTCGTGGGCCCGCAACTGCGCTAGCTTTTAGTTATCAACTGGTAGATATATTAGGTGGCAATAGTGAAGAAATTAAAGAAGCGATGCAATATAATAAATTAGTTCATTCCTTTTTGGATAAATAATGATTGACAAATGGAAAAAAACTCGATATATTTAAGCTAATCATTTAGTACGGAGGGTCCAATATGAGTTACGCAAAGCTTAACACTTTTTCATATAGCTGTTGTCAGACGTCGCGTTGTGGCGATGTCTGGCTGGCTTTGCGTGAACTTTAATAAGTTACTTTAAAAGTTCAAACGACATACTAGCTTTGAAGGACCCAGGGCGCGGAAATCTTAATTGATTTTCGCGCCTTTTTTCGTATAAAAAGAAAGGTGGCAATAGTAATTGTTAGTCAAACAAGTAACACAACTGATTGGAGATACTCCTCTGATTGATTTACAAATGGAAATACCCAAGCAAAGTCACATATACGCAAAACTGGAAATGTATAACCCAGGGGGCAGCATTAAGGATCGATTAGGAAAATATTTATTTCAAAAGGCGATGAAAGAAGGAAAAATCAACCAGCAAACAACAATTATCGAACCTACTGCGGGTAATACTGGTATTGGTTTTGCTTTAGTTGCACAAGCTTATCATCTGCCAGTTATTTTGGTAGTACCCGAAAACTTTAGTTTTGAAAAACAGGAATTAATGAAAGCTTTGGGCGCTAAAATTATTCATACGCCAAGTGATGAAGGAATTAAAGGCGCTATAAAGAAAGCCCGGGAATTAGAAAAATCATTAACGAATACATTTGTACCAATGCAATTTGAAAATAAAGAGAATCCAGAAACTTATTATCATACACTAGCCCCAGAAATTACTAAAGACTTACAAAAGCCTGTCACTGCTTTTGTGGCAGGCGCAGGAAGTGGAGGTTCGTTTGCTGGGACAGCTAAATACATGAAAGAAAAATATCCTGATGTTAAAGTAATAGTTGCTGAACCAGAAGGCTCTATTTTAAATGGAGGTCCCATACATCCGCATAAAACAGAAGGAATTGGCGTTGAATTTGTTCCTCCTTTTTTTAAAGATGTAAATATCGACGAAGTATTAACAATTTCTGATGAACAAGCTTTTTCATATGTTAATCAAGTAGCAAAAGAACAAGGGTTGTTTATCGGAAGTTCAAGTGGCGCTGCATTAGCTGCCAGTTTGCAAGTTGCAGCAAAACTTCCTCCAAATAGTAATATTGTCACTATTTTTCCAGATACTAGTGAACGTTATTTAAGTCAAAATATATATCAATAAGAAAGGAGAATTCATCATGGAATTCAATACAAAATTAATACACGGTGGCACTTCAATGGATGAAACAACAGGAGGGATGTCGGTTCCTATTCATATGGCAACGACTTTTCAACAAAAAAAGATCGGGCAAAGTAAATATGATTACTCACGTTCGGCAAATCCGACACGTGAAGCAGTTGAAGAACTGATTGCTGATCTTGAAGGAGGAGCTGCTGGTCTTGCTTTTGCTTCTGGTTCAGCAGCAATTAATACGATTTTTTCTTTATTTTCTGCAGGTGACCATTTTGTCGTCGGTAATGATGTTTACGGTGGGACTTTTCGTTTGATTGACTCAGTGTTAAAACGTCTCGGACTAACATTTACAGTTGTTGATACCCGTGATTTAACTGCGGTTAAACAAGCGATTACCCCTAAGACAAAAGCAGTTTATCTTGAAACGCCTACCAATCCGCTACTTCATGTGACTGATGTAAAAGCTGTCACAGAAATTGCGCATGAAAATAATCTATTAAGTATCATCGATAATACTTTTAGTTCTCCTTATATTCAACGCCCCATTGAATTTGATGTAGATATTGTTATTCACAGTGCTTCTAAATACTTGGGTGGACACAGTGATGTGATTGCAGGTCTTGTGGTTACAAAAGACGCACAATTAGCAGAAGAGCTTCGTTTCTTGCAAAATGCGGTTGGTGCTATTTTATCCCCACATGATAGCTGGCTCTTACAAAGAGGGATGAAAACATTGGGGTTACGAATGAGAGCTCACTTACAAAATGCTGATGCTGTTTTTGACTATCTAAGTAAGCAAGAAATGGTAGAAAAAATTTATTATCCAGGGGATCCTGAAAACGAGGACTTTACTATCGCTAAAAAGCAAATGAATGGTTTTGGCGCGATGATCTCGTTTGAATTACAAGAGGGTTTGGATCCTAGCGCATTTGTTGAACAATTACAAGTAATTACCCTAGCAGAAAGTCTTGGTGCAGTGGAAAGTTTGATCGAAATTCCTGCTTTGATGACCCATGGTTCAATTCCGCGCGCAACTCGTATAGCAAATGGGATAAAAGATGAACTGATTCGCCTATCTGTTGGTGTAGAAGATCCAAACGATCTTTTAGCTGATCTTGAAGAAAGTTTTAACCACTTGAAAGGAAAATAGCTATGTTTGAAACAGCTCGTTCTATTTTAAAACAAGACCCTGCGGCTCATAGCGTGGCTGAAGTTATTTTTACCTATCCTGGGATGCAAGCTCTTTTTTGGCATCGTATTGCGCAATACTTTTTTCAACATCATCATCCCTTTTTAGCAAGCTTAATCAGGCGTCATAACGAGCATCGTACAGGAATATCTATTGCTCCTGGCGCACAGATTGGAAAACGTGTTTTTATTGACCATGGAGTGGGAACAGTTATTGGAGATACAGTAATTATCGAAGACGATGTGGTGCTGTTACACGGGGTTACTTTAGGGTCACGTCGTATTGAAGACACTGGTAGAAGGCATCCTCATATCAAACAAGGGGGTTATATAGGTTCAAATGCTGAAATTTTAGGTCCTGTTACAATTGGAAAAAAAAGTAAAATTGGTGCAGGCGCAGTTGTCTTACATGATGTCCCCGATTATGCAACTGCTGTAGGTAATCCAGCACGCATTATTGAACATAATGATGAGTAAGATGCCGTTATTTCTATACTATATTCTAAAAAAAAGCCAAACTATTATTTGAACAAACCATATTTTAAAGAAGGAACATCATCTGATATAGATAGATAAAAAGAAAAGTGTATGTTTTTTAGTTAAAATTTTTAGTCTCTATAAGACGAGGTAAACGTATTCATGAAGAGAACTAGAAAAAAAGTAAAGTTATTTTTTCGGAAAGAAACGTTATTTAAAAGGGAAAAATGACAAACATTTTTCTCCTTTTAACAATAAATAGGATAGAGAAATTTAAAAAGGATTCAAAAGGCTACTAACCTTTTGAATCCTTTTCGTCTTTAAAAGTATTATCATCCATATTATCTAGAGCGTATTCGCATGCTTGCAGTACAACACTTGTAAAAGTAGTATCATTTTCTTGTGCGATTTGACTGATGCGTTCATTTAAATTTTGAGGAAATCGGATGGTTTTATTTACCGAGTCGTTTTTTTCTGATCTAACTTTAAATTTAGCCATATTCTCACCTCTATCTTTCGTTTTTATTCTAAGGGGTATTTTATTTGATGTATGCACGTTGTTATAAAATGCAAAACGCCTTACATGAAAATTGCAAATTGTGTTTCATAGTGGTAGACTATCTCCTAATAGTTGGAAATACACGAATCATTGCGTAAAAGATGCGCCTTTACATTAATATTTGTGCTTTCTAAGTCTAATACTACTTTTCTAAAGAACTGTAAATATTTTTAGAATAATTATCCATTTTTTAGTTATTAGAAATCTGAGTACAATCGTTCAGTTTTTATGAGTAAGTATTAAAACAGAACTTTAAGGAGAAAAAAATGCAAATTATCTATCATTTATCTTCATTTTTACTTTATTACCCTTTGGTGATGTCTGTATTTTGGTTGATTGGGGCCTTGTTTTATTATTTTTTAATTGAACGCAAGCAAACAGCTATTGATTATAATAAGCAGCGTGAAGGGATTACTTTTATCGTCTCATGCTTTAATGAGGCAGAAACAATTACTGCGACGGTGACAAATATCAGTAAGCTTTCTTATCCACAAAAAGAACTTATTGTAATCAATGATGGAAGTCAAGATGATACAGCTGATGTGTTGTTAAAACTTAAAGAGCTTTATTCTTTTCAATTTATTGATTTGAAACAAAACCAAGGAAAAGCCAATGCTTTAAATTTAGCCGCTAAAAAAGCGAGATATAACTATATCATGTGTGTAGATGCGGATACAATCATTGACGATCCGGCACCATATTATATGATAGATAATTTTTATATTTATGAAAATCTCGGTGCTGTTACTGGGAATCCAAGGATACAAAATAAAAAGAGTTTATTAGGAAAAATACAAAAAGTAGAATTTGCTAGCATTATTGGAGGCATTAAACGAGCACAATCAATGAATGGTTATATTAATACGATTTCCGGTGTGTTTACGCTACTTAGTAAAAAAGCGCTAGAAGATTGCCAGTATTGGGATATCGATATGGTGACAGAAGATATTGCTCTGTCTTGGAAAATGCACTTACATAATTATGTGATTGCTTATGAACCTCATGCGCTTTGTTGGATGATTGTTCCTGAAACGTTGCGTGGTTTACTTAAACAAAGAATTCGTTGGGCACAAGGAAACCAAGAAGTATTGATTCGTGATTTTAGGAAAGTATTTAAAAAGAAGAGTCTTCCTTTCTGGTTTTTGTTTTTAGAACAATTAGTTTCAATCGTATGGGTGACTTCTATTGTTTTTACACTTATTTATTTATTATTAACCCTAAATTTTATTGATTATTATTTTTACGAAGAAACACTAAACATTATTTTAGCTTCAAGTTTTGTGTTGATCACAACAAATATTATTTTATTTTCTGTACAACTTTGTATTGATAGCCGCTATGAGCGGAAAAACATGTTTTATTTCTTATTTTTAAGTTGGTACCCGCTTTTTTATTGGATGATTAATGCTATTACAAATGTTTTTGCGCTACCCAAAGCCTTAAGAAGAAAGAAAGGAGTTTATGCAACATGGAAAAGTCCGGACAGAGGCAACAAAACACGTTAAGAAAAGTTTTGGATAAGTTAAGGGAATTAGCGCTTGTTTTTTTCTCTTTGTTATTATGGGGATTTTCTTTATTAGCGTTTTTAACTATTATATTTACTTTATTGGGCGTTGATCTATATTATGTACAATTGATACGAACGGTTTTAAAGATTACACGTTTAGACCTAATGGATTTAATTCACTTAAATCTTATCGTTGGTGCAGGTATCATTGTTTATTTAACCGTAACTTATTATTTTGGCCCGTTTAAACAAAGAGGTGGAAAAATAAAAGAAAATGAAAAAGCAAAGTAGATTTTACTTAACAATATTCTTGCTTCTTTTTAGCTTGCTCTTTTTTAATCATATAAGTGTAAAGGCGGCAGAAGAAAGTACTGAAGAGTCAGCTGAGCGTTTGGATTATGAGCCAAATTCAGTATTAGCGCTAAACTATCACAGGGTGCGTAATATTAATTGGTTAGATCGTTTTTTGATGTTTTTTTCTAATCCATATGAGTTAAAACGTTATAGTGTTTCAACTGAAGAGTTCAAGCGACAGATAAATTGGTTGATCGACCATGACGCAAAGTTTCTAACATTAGATGAGTTATTAAAATATAAAGAAGCTGGCCAATTTCCCGAAAGAAGTGTATGGATTAACTTTGATGATATGGATCATACGATATATGATAATGCTTTCCCTATTTTAAAAAAATTAGCTATCCCGGCAACAGGATTTGTTATTACAGGCCAAATTGGGAACTTGAATTTTAGTGATATGAACATGATTAATACAAAGGAATTAAATGAAATGTATCAAACGGGATTGTGGGAATTTGCCTCACATACCCATGATTTACATTATTTAGATGCTAAGAATCGTTCATTGTTAGCAAGAAAAAATTATACAACTATCTA
Source organism: Tetragenococcus halophilus (assembly GCF_001712815.1). NCBI lineage: Bacteria > Bacillati > Bacillota > Bacilli > Lactobacillales > Enterococcaceae > Tetragenococcus > Tetragenococcus halophilus. The sequence goes on along the minus strand of NZ_CP012047.1, from coordinate 1,923,526 downwards.
TCAAGATTTACAAAAAAGCAATCAATATTTAAAAAACGAGTGGGACATTGATAACCGGACACTTGCTTATCCTTATGGTGAAGGAAATGATACAGTAGCAAAAGCACTAGAAAACACAGGAATTCAATATGCTTTTACATTAGAAGAAAAAGTGATCACGCCCGATTTGAATGATCAATATTTACCACGTATTTTGATGAATAATAGTTCTTTTGAGCGTTTAATTGAGACATGGAAAGGATTTGAGACCAATGAAGTCGACTAAAAATATCCATCAATATGTTTTCGTTATTCTTATTATAATAACGATCATCTCACAGATTTTGCTTAGTTATACTTTCAGATCTTCTGTGGATGATAATCAAATTAAAACTTTATTTTGGGTTCGTCATCTTTTTTCTTTTGGCATACCCGGGGTACTTATTTTATGGCAGGTTCAAGATACTATCTTACATGCAAAAGAAAAAGCTAAGGACTATTTATGGGGACGCATACGATATATTTTCATCCCTTATCTTATTTTTGGTCTTATTTATAGCATGTACGAAAGTCAAGTTAATGAAGAAAGTATTTATGATAGTTTCTTGAATATTGTCATTCAAGGAAATTGGCATGGTGCATTTATACTGGTTATTTTGCAATTTACTATTTTGAATCTCTTGTTAAGGAAAAGATTTCGGCATTATAAAACATTGGTAATAATAAGTCTTGTGGTCAGTGTAGGATATCTTGCTAACCAACAAATTTTCCAATACTCTTTTTTTAATAATAGTACAAATATACTAGGATGGTTGTTCTTTTATTTTTTGGGAACTTATATCGGTTATCATTCTCATACTTTAAAAGAACTAACTAAAACTTGAAACCTACTTTTCGATACGTATCCCTTGGTATACCAAGGATCTCATGCACAAAATTAACTTCAACCTGCTTGCTTGAGCTGTTTTTGTATAGAGGAAGGTAGTTTTTCAAGGAACTGTTCGATAATGTTATTTAATACGGCTTCATCCAAAACATATTCATCCGCAAAAGCTTCTTGGAATAAAACGAGTAATTGCAGAATGGCTTCCGATACAGAAAGCTCGGAAAGCTCATCAATGAGAAGATAAAATAACTCGCCAAGCGTTCGGTCGTCTTTACTTTCACGTTCTTGCACCGCTAGGATCATATAACCGATAGCTACCAGTGTCGTATGCGCAAAGATCCCGTCATAAGAAATCCCTTGGTACTTGGCTAATTTTAAGTATTGTTTGCACATCTTGAAGTAGACTTCCACCGACCAGCGTCTAGCATAGAGCTGAATGATCTCGTCTTCGGTCAGATCGATATCGGTCGAAGCTAAGACCAAATAGTCGTTTCGTTTATTGCGATTGCGAATATATACCAACTTAATGGGAAGGACTTCCCCTTCTACGACAGCTTCTACTTGGACACTCAAAAGATAGCGAGAACGACCGCGGCGTTTCTTGTTTCGTTTGAAGATTTCTTTGACATCCATCTTTTGGCCTTGATAACGGTAGTAGATCTTTTGACTACGTTTAACCATCGCTACGCAGTGGCATTTCAGGTCACGGATCTGTTGGAACATTTTGGGACTGGAAAACCAAGTATCGAATAAGACATAATCCGCATGGATCCCTTGGTTCAAAGCCGATCGAAGCAGTTCCAGTGTCACTTCCGTGCCTTTACGAAGCGCTTGAGCTTTACGTTTCCCCCTATTCGTGCGTTGATCCCCGATATCAAGGTCAGATTGGAGCTTTCTTTTCCCGGAGAGCAAGGAAAAAGCGACGGGGACAAAGCTGTTGCCATCACTCCAGCCTAATTGTAAATAACGAAATCCTTTGAAATATTTTTTCTTGGCATGGTCGTATTGTAAAGCGGCACACTCCACTTTTTTCGCATTCAAGCGAGAATACATGGAGTCATCCACGATAAACGTGGTCTTTCGGGCATCATCCGTCAATGGACGTAGGAAAGTAATGACGGATTTAGCCACTAAGATCAGTAATTTTTGCCAATGAATGTGCGGATCATTCAAAACGTTGCGAAATGTTTTATCTGAAAATGATAGCTTTTCCTTTTGCTTTTGGTAAAACCGATAGGTAGAACCGTTGGTAAAGATCGAAGCTAATAGGAACGAAAAAATAACAGAAACGGAGAAACCCTTCCTGTGCACGGCATTCGATTTTTTAAGAGCAGAAGCTACATGGAACTGATGAAAAAAATCAGACACAGAGGTAGAAATTTTTTCTGAATTTGACGTTTTTTGTGTTATAATTGACATGGCATGAACACTCCTTGGTTAGTGGTTTTTCGTTGATTCTATTATACCAGGATTTGAGTGGTTCATGCTATTTTTGTATCAAAAAACGTTTATTTATCAAGGGATGAACTGTATTTTTGAACTTTCAAGTTTTAGGAACTAATTAAAAATAATAAGCCTATCATTGTTTTAGCTACTATATTCGCATTTTTCTTGTTTCCTTATTTTAATGAAGGTTATAGCGCTGAAGTGAATTTATTAGAACCCGCCTTACTTCCTTTTTTTGCTTGTTGCTTTTTCTTAATATATAGTTTGGCAACGAGCCTAGTAGGCTTAAAACAAGATTTGACTAAAAGAATCGCATCCTATGGTTCATTCATATTATTGTTCTTTCCTATCATTGCTCCTTATTTATTTTCTTTCTTTGGTTTCTTAGAAGAACAAACTGCTTTATTATTTATTTTTGGTTTACTATTTATTTTAGGTATGTCACTTGGTGTTGCAGAAATCCTCAATCAGTATACATTGACCCGATTTTTGTTAGCAAAAGCATTTTTTACTGATGATACTAAGTAATTATGGCTGATGAAAATATAGAAAAGTCTATTTGTCTTTTTAAAGTAAAAAGACAAGTAGGTTTTTTATTTTTTAATAGAGAAATAGGGACTATAAAAGTCTTTACGGAATGTTATTTTTATAATTAAATCAATATTGTTAATGATTAGTTTTTTACTAATTATTACAGATAAGCGTTTGAAGGTATTTTCAAACGCTTATCTGCTTTTAGTTATTTGTCCGCTGCAATGGACAATTTTTAGGGAAACGCTTTCTGAAATATAGATTAAGATAAAAATATAAGGGAGGAAGAAAAAGATGTCGGCAAAAGAAAACCGAGAACAAAATCTACTGCTTCTTCTGTCAAAACAAAGAGATTATGCCACTTCAAATAAGTTAGCCAATGATTTAGGCGTTTCAACGAAGACCATTTATCGTTTAATTAAAAAAATTAATAAAGGGTATCCAGAAGGGGATTTAATTTCTGCTGAAAAGGGGCGAGGCTATAAATTAGATTATGAGAAATATATCTCAACTAGTATGACGCAAATTGATAGTAAATTAACATCTTACTCTCCTGAGGCAAGGCGTAACCGTGTAATGGAAGAATTATTATTAACTTCTCCTAAAGCCAAAAATGTATACGATTTATTTGAAGATTATTATGTAGGAGATTCGGTTATTTTTAACGATGAACAAATTATTGCAAATCAACTGGAAGAATATCAGTTAAAGTTAGTGAGAAAAAATCGCACATTAGCAATTAGAGGAGAAGAAGCCAGTGTTCGTCAAGCAATAGCTGATCTTATAAAAGCTTTTAATACGATTGATGTTGAAGAGTTAGCTAGTGTAAAAGAATCAAGTTTAAACACTTATGATGCTTTATTTGTTCTTAACCAAATAAAGAAAATGGAAAGGGATTTAAAAATAACTCTTCCTTATCCATATAATATTAATATTTTTTCTCATCTATATATTTTGCTTACGCGTTCCAGAAACGTTGGTTTAACAAAAATTAATGATAAAAACGATCTAAGTAAAAATGAAAAACAGCAAATGCAAAAAGATAATATATTATATGAAGTTGCAAATGCGACGATAACTAATGTTGAACGGTACTTAAATGACCATTTACCAGAAATAGAAATTTTTTATTTATATCAATATTTAGCTTCTTCTCGTATGCAAGGTATTGCTAATGATACGAGTAAGTTTTCCAAACAAGTATCCCAAATTACTCATACTTATATTGAAGAAATGAGTGAGAAATTAGGTATTATTATTACAGATAGTTTTATTTTTTCTGACTTAGCCAATCATATCAAACCGATGATGAATCGCTTGGAGAATAAAATACGAATCAAAAATGGATTGTTAGATGAAATAAAAGTTTCATATAAAGAAATTTTTGAAGAAGTTTCCAAGGTTTCTAAACAAGTGAGCGAGCTATATCACCTACCGTTTATCAATGAAGATGAAAATGGCTTTATCACGCTTTACTTTGCTCGAGTGTTAGAAGTTTATCAAATGCCGATAAAAACAGTCATTATGTGTACAACAGGAGTGGGGACCTCAGAGCTCTTAAAAGCAAAAATTGAAAAGAAATTTCCAGAACTAGATATTATTAATGTGTTAGCAACAAGAGACTTGGAACGATTTCTGGAGGAATATCCAGAAACAGAATTGGTTTTAACTACGATCAAACTAAAAAAGTCACTTCCTGTTAAATCTTTACTTGTAAGTGCTATGTTAACTTCTGATGACCAGAAAAGAATTCAGCATAAAATTGAGGAGATTAATCATGAAGCATGATCAATTATTCAATATTTATAAGGAACAAAACTTTTCTTCTAAAGAAGAAATTTTAACTTTTTTGAGCAAAGAAAGTTGTAAATACACAGGAATTTCTAACATAGAATTTAAAAATGAGATATTAAAACGAGAAGAACAAGGAAGTATTGAGATTGCTCCGGGAGTTTTACTACCACATTTTGAAAGTTCTTCATTTATTAAAAGTAAAATTTTTATTCTTCCTATAAAACCAGAAATAAAAGAATGGAATGAAGAAATTCAAAATGTCCATCTTGTAATAGCTATTTTATTAAAAACCGATGAAGACAGTTCTATAAAACAAAAAATAACTCAATTTACCAGGAAATTGGCAGATGATGATTATTTAGATCGATTGATGAACGCAGAAACTAAAAATAATAATTAAGGAGACGAGGGTAATGAAAATCGTAGGAGTAGCAGCATGTACAGTAGGGATTGCTCACACTTATATCGCTCAAGAAAAATTAGAAGAAGCTGGCAAAAAAGCAGGACACGAAGTACACATTGAAACAAGCGGCACTATTGGTGTGGAAAATGCGCTAAGTGAAGAACAAATTAAAGAAGCAGATGTAGTGATTTTAGCGATTGATGTCAAGATTAGTGGTCGTGAAAGGTTTGAAGGCAAGCGTGTGATCCAAGTGCCGACAGAGGTGGCTATAAAATCTCCGAACAAATTGATTCAAAAAGCTGAAGAAGTCGTAAAAGAAGATCAAAAAAGTAAGTAGGTGTTGTGAAAAATGGAAATTAGTGAAATTTTAGATCAAAATATTATTAATACAGATTTGAACGTTGCGACAAAAGAAGAAGCCATTGAGCATATTGTTGCTTCATTAAAAGCAAATGATTACATTTCAGATGAAAAAGCATTTGTTCAAGATATTTATGCTCGTGAAAAAGAAGGAAAGACTGGCATTGGAAATTATATTGCCATACCCCATGGGAAAAGTTCTGTTGTAGATAAGGTAGGGGTAGCGATATTTATTAACAAACAAGAAATTCCATGGGAATCCATCGATGAACATGGTGTGAAAGTCATTGTATTATTTGCTGTAGGAGATAGTAATGAAGGAGCAGAGCAACACTTAAAGTTATTAGCGCTTTTTGCTAAAAAATTAGGGAATGAAAAAGTAGTACAGAATTTATTAGAAGCCGATACTGCTGAAAAAGTTATTACAAGTTTTACACAATCGTAGAGGAGGGAATTTTACATGGAGACAATCAGGAAACTAAATCTTAAAGGCCATTTATTAACTGCTATTTCTTATTTGATTCCAATTGTTTGTGGTGCAGGCTTTTTAGTGGCTATTGGTTCAGCAATGGGCGGAGAAAGCCCAGCAGATTTAACGGGTAACTTCAGTATTTGGGATGCTCTTGCAACTATGGGTGGAACAGCTCTAGGGCTCTTGCCAGTGGTTATTTCTACAGGGATTTCTTATTCAATTGCTGAAAAAGTTGGTATTGCTCCAGGATTTATTGTTGGATTAACAGCCAACGTTATTGAAGCAGGCTTTATTGGAGGCTTATTAGGTGGTTTTATTGCAGGTTATATCACGATTTTGATTGTAAGGTTTTTAAAGGTGCCAGAGTGGGCCAAAGGGTTAATGCCAACTTTAGTGATCCCATTTTTAAGTGCATTAGTAAGCGGATTAATTATGGTTTATATTATCGGTACACCGATTTCTGCATTTACTACTTGGCTAACAGGCGTATTAAATAGTCTAAATTCTTCTTCAATTCTTGTATTTGGTATAGTAGTAGGTCTTTTAAGTGCAGTTGACTATGGAGGGCCAATTAATAAAACGGTTTTTGCCTTTGTATTGACGCTACAAGCTGAAGGTATTAATGAACCAATCACCGCTTTACAACTAGTTAACACTGCCACGCCTATCGGTTTTGGCTTAGCTCATCTTTTTGGAAAAGCCATTAACAAACAAATTTACACACAAACTGAGGTTGAAACATTGAAATCCACTGTCCCTATGGGCGTTGTGAATGTTGTTGAAGGTGTGATTCCGCTAGCAATGAACGACATTATTCGTAGTGTAATAGCAAGTGCAGTAGGTGGTGCAGCCGGTGGAGCAGTTTCTATGACTTTAGGTGCGGATTCCACTGTGCCTTTTGGTGGCGTATTAATGCTACCAACGATGTCAAGACCTATGGCAGGTGTTCTTGCACTACTTGCAAATATCGTTGTTACAGCTCTAGTGCTGGTAGTTATTAAAAAGAAACTTTCCCCTGAAGATCTTGCAACACAAAAAGAAATCGAAGAAGAAGACATTGATTTGAATGATATTCAAATTTCCTAAATTTGAGAAAGAAGGTTCATAGATGAATAAGGTACAGTTTTCCCCTTCACTAATGACGATGAATTTGGATAAATTTAATGAAGAAATTCGTTTTTTAAATGAACATGTAGATTCTTATCATATCGATATCATGGATGGTCATTACGTACCCAATATTTCCTTATCCCCCTGGTTTATTGAAGAGACTAGAAAAATAAGTGACGTTCCCATGTCTGCTCATTTAATGGTCACACAACCTAGTTTTTGGGTACAACAATTAGTTGATATAAAGTGTGAATGGATTTGTATTCACGCAGAAGTCTTGGACGGACTTGCTTTTCGTTTAATTGGTCAGATTCATGACGCAGGGTTAAAAGTTGGAATCGTGTTGAATCCAGAAACGCCAGTTAGCACAATATATCCTTATATCTCTTTATTAGATAAAGTAACAATAATGACCGTCGATCCAGGTTTTGCGGGTCAAAAATTTATCGATTCAAGTTTAGACAAAATTGTTCAGTTAAGAGAATTACGGAACAAAAATGATTATCAATATTTGATTGAAATGGACGGTTCATCCAATCGAAAATCATTTGCAAAAATTGATAAAGCGGGGCCGGATATATATATTGTGGGAAGAAGCGGACTATTTGGCTTAACAGAAAATATCGAGAAGTCTTGGCAAACGATGATGAAAGATTATAAAGAAACCACTGGTAAGACTTATTATAAGGAATAAATTTTCAAAACAATTATTTGTATGTAAAAAAGCTGTGATGTCTTGTCATAGCTTTTTTATTCAATATATTTTTAATTTCTTTGAATAGTTAGCTAATTATGCTAAAATTTTAGCAATATCTATCGCTATTAAAATTATTCAGAAAGAAGGAACAGCTAATGAGCACAGTTACTGAAAGTATTCATTATTTAAAAGAACAAAACTGGATAGACTTAACGCATACAGTGACAGCAGAAATGCCCTATTTTCAGGCTTTTAAGCCGATTGCGGAAAAAACATTATATACAGTTAGAAATGATGGTTTTTTTGCCAAAGAGTATACTTTAGCTACCCAATATGGTACGCATATTGATGCACCTGTTCATTTTTCTGAAGGAAAAAGGCCATTAGAAGAGCTAGAGTTAAAGGATTTTATTCTTCCGATGTTTGTTATTCATAAAGAAAAAGAAGTAGAGACAAATCATGACTATATGTTGTCCGTAGATGATATTCTAACTTTTGAAAGAGAATATGGTGAGATTCCTGCAAAAAGTTTCGTTGCTTTTTCTAGTGCCTGGTCTAAACGTTGGGGTAATCCAACAGATTATTATAATTTAGATGAAGATGGACAAGCTCATACACCAGGTTGGTCAGTTGAAGCTCTGAAGTTTTTACATGAAAAAAGAGATGTAACAGCAGTCGGTCACGAAACTTTGGATACAGACCCGGCGATTGAAGAAACTCGAAATGGTCATTTGCTTGCTGAGTTATATTGGTTATCTCAAAATAAATATCAAATTGAAGTAATGAATAATCTAGCGAAAGTTCCTGCTAAGGGAGCGGCGATTTTCGTTGGTGCACCTAAAATTAAAGCTGCGCCTGGTTTCAATATCCGTGCTTTTGCGATTGTTCCAAAAGAAGATGAATAAATTTGCAGCCATCTTAAAAAATAAGATGGCTTTTATTGTGTGCCAGGCATGGCATTTATCTAGCTAGTGAAAGTCTAGTCACGGGTAGTTACCGCCAAGTGTAGCGAGCCACAAGCCGAAATCAGTGATGATGGGGTGAAGGAAGTGGTGGCGCAAATCTCTTGAGCCTACGTACAGGAACTTGATGAGGCTAAATGGGGGAAAAGGCTGCAATACAAGCCGAAGTCCAAAAGGTAAACGTAAAACCAAGACAGTAAATCAAGAGGTTGTGGAGAGAAAGATAAATGTCTTACCCTGGGAGATCTTACGGACGTTTGTGAACGGTCGAAAAAGGTTTGTCGTAAGAAGTCAGCTGAGGCCATAGTAGCTACTGCCTCATGTAGTGAAGGGCTGAATGTTTGTATAGTGTGAATCGCTAGAAGAAAATATCCAAGCAGTCTGGAAATGAGGATACCCTAGAACGGTAGAACGTAACTATCGATGGGAAAAGTAGTGAGGGCGATCTTGGATCCATCTACGTCTAGAGGAGGAACAGCGCATGAGATTCATTGAAAAGATCACGAGTCATCAAAATATGAGACAAGCCATCGAGCAGGTCAGAAAGAATAAAGGCGCTCCGGGTGTTGATAAAATGACAGTCAACGAACTTGACCATTACTTCTATCAACATGGACGAGACCTTGTTCAGGAGATTCGATCGATGACCTATCGACCTAAGGCAGTCAAGCGAGTCTATATCCCTAAAGCCGATGGAAAACAAAGACCTTTAGGGATTCCAAGCGTGGTAGACCGTGTGGTACAACAAGCAACCGCGCAACAACTGAGTCACATTTTCGATGTTCACTTCAGTGAAAGCAGTTATGGTTTTCGTCCCCATCGAAGTGCACATCAAGCGATTGGAAAAGCACTCGATTACTTGAATGAAGGTTATGAGTGGGTGATCGATATGGACATTGAGAAATATTTTGATACGGTTCATCATGATAAATTAATCTCGACCCTTAGAGAAAGGGTCAAAGATAGAGAAACTTTACATTTAATACGTGTTTTCTTAAAAGCAGGGATTATGGAGAATGGTTTAACGAGCCCAAACGAAAAAGGAGTCCCGCAGGGCGGCCCTCTAAGCCCCCTTTTAGCGAATATTTATCTGAATAAATTGGATAAAGAGTTAGAAGCAAGGGGGCTACGTTTTGTTCGTTATGCGGACGACGCGGATATCTTTGTCAAAAGTGAGCGGGCAGCCAATCGTGTAATGAAATCTATTACGAATTGGATTGAAAGAAAGCTTTCCTTACGAGTGAACGTCACAAAAACCAAGGTTGTACGACCGATACAGAGTCAATTTTTAGGGTTTACCTTTTGGAAGAACCAAAAGGGGTGGCAGTGTAAACCGAGCAAAGTCAGTAAAACAAAGCTCTATGACAAAACCAAAGCCATCCTTAAAAGAAAACAGGCGGTGTCGCGACCTTTAGCGGTGACATTCACGAAACTAAACCAAACGATAAGAGGCTGGATCAATTACTACCGTATCGGGCGTATGAAAACCTATCTAGCAAAGTTTGGACAATGGCTACGACATAAAGTCCGAGTGATCATCATAAAGCAATGGAAACTGCCACAACGAATCTATACGAATCTACAACAATTAAACCGATTATTCAAATGCCATTTTACCAAAGAGAATATTTATAAGGTGGCAAATTCGAGGTTAGGTTGGTATAGGAAATGTGGTATGGACGTCGTCAATTTTATCCTAAGTCCGAAAGTTTTAGCCATAAAGAAAAAGGATCGACCTGGATTGGTCAATCCTTTAAATTACTATCTTAATCAAGCGTGAAAACAATACAAATGGAGCGCCGTATACGAGAACCGTACGTACGGTGCGACGGGAGGGGCGGAAATTTATTTCCCCTCTACCCTATTGCCTTTTTAGTTACTAGTATTTAAAAGATTTTCCAAAGTTATTTTACAATTTTTATTGTTTCTAATAGTGACGTTGTAAACAATTTTCTTGTTTATTGTATAACGTCATGTAGCTCATTTTAGTTAAGAAAAATAAACTGGTTATTATTTTAATTAGAGTTATTGGTATGAAAGGTTTGAAAACGATTTGACATTGTTTGATTATGAAAGTAAAATTTGTGTTATAATGAAGTAGCGTTAGTGAAAAAACAAACAATAACTAGTAAATAAAAAGCCATAGATTATTATCGAGAGGAGTTACATAGCAATGGCAGTAGAAACAAAAAGCAGAGAATATGAATATGGATTTCATGATGATGTTAAGCCTGTTTATTCTAGTGGTAGTGGTTTGTCTGAAGAAACCGTTCGAGAAATGTCACGAATTAAAGAAGAACCACAATGGATGCTTGATTATCGACTGCGTTCACTGGAATTATTCAATAAGATCCCATTTCCTAAATGGGGGCCTGATTTGTCCGGTATTAATTTTGATGATGTTATTTATTATCAACGGTCGAGCGAAAAAAATACGAATAGCTGGGAAGATGTGCCGGATAAGATTAAAGACACTTTTGAACGCTTAGGTATACCACAAGCAGAACGTAAGTATTTAGCAGGTGCAGCGGCACAATACGAATCTGAAGTCGTTTATCATAATATGAAGGAAGAATTTGCTAAACAAGGGGTTATTTTTACTGATACAGATACTGCCTTGCGTGAATATCCTGAACTAGTTAAAAAATATTTTGCTAGTGTGATTTCTAATTCTGAACATAAATTTGCGGCATTGAATGGGGCTGTTTGGTCCGGGGGGACATTTATTTATGTACCAAAAGGTGTTCAGTGTGAAATTCCAGTGCAAACGTATTTTAGAATTAATGGGGAAAACGCAGGACAGTTTGAACGTTCATTGATTATTGTAGATGAAGGAGCTTCTATTCAATACATTGAAGGATGTACAGCACCTAATTATTCAGCGAATAGTCTTCATGCGGCAAGTGTTGAGATTGTTGTAAAAAAAGATGCCTTCTTTCGTTATACCACTATTCAAAACTGGTCGGATAATGTTTATAATCTAGTTACTGAAAGAGGAACAGTGGAAGAAAACGGTACTTTGGAATGGATTGATGGTAATTTGGGTAGTAAGGTAAATATGAAATACCCTTGTAGTATCTTAAAAGGTCCAAATGCTAAAACTTCTGTACTATCAATGGCTTTTGCTAACTATGGACAACATTTGGATGCTGGTTGCAAAGTTTATCATAACGCACCAAATACATCTAGTACGTTAATCTCAAAATCGGTTGCTAAAGACGGTGGCAAGACCGATTATCGGGGGCAAGTAAAATTTGGTCGTAATAGTAGAGGTTCCAAATCACATATTGAGTGCGATACGATTTTAATGGATGACCAATCAACTTCTGATACAATTCCGTATAATGAAATTTTAAATAATAATGTAGCTTTGGAACATGAGGCTAGTGTGTCAAAAATTTCTGAAGACCAATTATTTTATTTGATGTCTCGCGGTATTAGCGAAGAAGACGCTACGGCAATGATTATCAATGGTTTTATGGATCCAATCACTAAAGAATTACCGATGGAATATGCAGTAGAAATGAACCAATTGATCAATATGAGTATGGAAGGATCAGTTGGCTAATAGTGGTTTATAAGCCCCACAGGTTGTAAAAATGCAACTTGGGGTTTTTTATTTGAATAGTAATAACTAATTTTTTACTAGCTTGGAAAAAATAATTTTAGGTGCTATAATTAGTCTTGTGAAAAACAAAGCATGATAAGATTATTATATTTCGTTAGTAATTATACTTATAAATATTTAATTAAGCGCTTTCTGATCGTTCGTAAAGGAGATAAGAAGTATGGTATTTCAAAAGTTATTGGATAGTATAAATAAAGGGCAAGATACTGTTTTGGTTACAATCATTGAAAGTATTGGATCTACTCCTAGAAAAATTGGAACAAAAATGTTGATGAGTGAAAGAAAACATTTAGCTGGAACTATTGGAGGAGGTATTGTTGAATACGAATGCGAAGAAATGGCTAAACAGCTAATAAAAGAACAAAAAAATGCACGTCGTTCCTTTAATTTACGACCAGACGATAAAGAAGGTCTAGGAGCTGTTTGTGGGGGTAAGATGGAAGTTTTGTTCCAGTACTTACCTGGAGAAGATCCGTCTTTAAAAAGAATCTGTCAAGAAATGATTTCTCATGAAAAAAATCATCAGCCTGCATGGTTATGGTTTCCTCTTAACTTAACTTCAAAGGATTCTTTAATTTTTTATAGTGATACTACAGGCTGGCTGGGTACATACGACCAGCAAGCAATAAGTACTAAAGCAAAAAGGAAGACTGATAGGTATGAAGTTAATTTAGAAACTTATTTAGTAGAAGAATTATTCCAAGAAGGTAAGGTCGTTATCTTTGGCGGGGGGGGGCACGTATCACAAGCATTGGTGCCTATACTGAATTATCTAGACTTTTATTGTGTTGTGGTAGATGACCGCCAAGATTATTTAAATGATAATTATTTTCCTTTAGCAAATGAATGTATTACGGCTGATTTAGAAAGAATCGAAGCGTTCGTTAGGATAAATTCGAATGATTATACGGTTATTATGACAAGGGGCCATCAATTTGATGAGGAAATATTACGTCAACTGATAGCAATCAAACCGTTTTATATTGGTTTAATGGGTAGTAAACATAAAATAGCAATGATCAGGAAAATGAAGGATTTGCCACAGAAACCCTAAATCAAATTTATATGCCGATCGGACTTGAAATAAAAGCGGAAACTCCAGCAGAGCTTGCGATTAGTTTATCTGCAGAGCTTATTGGAAAAAGAGCGGAGACAAGATAGCTTATGCTAAAACCAAAAGGAAAGGAATCTTCTCAAACAACCTATATGAATTACGCTGCGACTTCATTGCATAAGCCGCAACCGGTAATCGATGCAGTAACAAATTATTTACAAAATAATAATGAGATAACACCACAAAGAAGTTATTTAAATTTTTCTGGGCAGAATATTATATTTCAAGGGCGCGAAGCAGTTGCTGATTTTTTTCATGCAAAAGATTCATCAAAAGTCATTTTTACGCAAAATATTACCTTATCCTTAAATATGATTTTGCATGGCTTGTTGCAAACTGGAGATCACGTAATTACAACTTCTGTCGAACATAATGCAGTTATGCGACCGTTGTATCTTCTAGAACAAGAAGGAGTAGAAGTAAGTTATCTTGCTTGTGATACAGCTGGAGAATTGACCCCTGAAAAGATTGAGTCAGCTTTACAAAAAAATACAAAATTGCTAGTTATGACGCATGCTTCAAATGTACTAGCTTCTGTTTTACCGGTAGAAAGATGTTTTGAAATTGCACATAAGCATAAACTTTTAACTGTACTGGATACTGCCCAAACAGCAGTTTTTTTACCCATTGATCAGCAAAGCTCACATATTGACGTGTTGGCTTTTACTGGACATAAAAGTCTTCTTGCTCTTACAGGAATTGGTGGCTTTATTTTATCAGAAAAAGCGGCACATCAAATGCAACCATGGTTGACTGGTGGAACAGGGTTATTTTCTGATTCTGTTGTACAACCTGATATTTTACCTGATAAGTTTGAAGCAGGAACACCTAACAATGTAGGGATCCTGAGTTTAAAAACTAGTTTAGAATGGATTAAGCAAATAGGAATAAAAAACATCCAGGAAAGTGAACAAGCATTAACTCAACAATTTTTGTCTGGACTTAAAGGAATGCCTTTAAAGATATTAGGAAATACCGACATTACTAATAGAGTACCTGTGGTTTCTGTTGTACCACAACAGTTAGAAGTTAACGAGTTGACGCAATTTTTATATGAAGATTATGGCATTATCACTCGTCATGGACTGCATTGTGCCCCAAGCGCTCATAAAACTGCAGGAAGCTTTGAAACGGGAGCGTTACGCTTTAGCTTTGGTTTTGAAACGACGACGACTGAAATTAACCATTGTTTGACAGCGCTTGAAAAAATTCTGATAAAGGGAGGTAATTAAGTGGAAAATTTTCTTTCTAGCTGTACATCTGGCGGTTGTGGCGCCAAAATTGGCGCCAAAGATTTGACTGGGTTATTACAAGAAATTCCTCGGAAAAAAGACGATCGTTTACTAGTAGGTTTTGATACTGCAGATGATGCGGCTGTTTATCAGATCAATGAGGATCAATCTCTTATTTCAACCATGGACTTTTTTTCACCTATGGTTGAAGATCCCAAAACCTTTGGCAAGATTGCAGCAGCAAATGCTTTAAGTGATATTTATGCGATGGGAGGTAAACCATTATATGCGCTAAATATTGTTTGCTTTCCAGAAAAAATGGATAAAAAATATTTGAAAGAAATGCTAACTGGTGGTGCTGAAAAAATAGAGGAAGCCAATATCGTATTAGCTGGAGGTCATTCGATTTATGATCATGAACCTAAGTACGGACTAGCTGTAACAGGTACGTTGAGTAACAGAAAGATTATCAACAATAATACACCAAAAGAAAAAGATGTATTACTTTTAACTAAGCCTCTAGGGGTAGGGCTTGTACAATCGGCTGTGCGCGTAGGATTAGCAGATAAAGAGATAGAAAAAGCTGCTCTTTTTTCTATGCAGCGCTTAAATAAAGATGCTTCTGAAAAATTGAAACAATATGATGTTCACGCTTGTACAGATGTTACTGGTTTTGGTTTTTTGGGACACTTGGTGGAAATGGTTGAAAAAGACTATACAGCGGTGGTGGATACTAGTCTATTACCTCTTTTGCCTAAAGTTTATTATTTTGCTGAAGAATACTTAGCAACTGCAGGCGGTCAACGAAATCGGGAATTTTTAGAGGAAAAGGTTCCATTGGCAGATATTGCACCTGCCATGCAAGAAATTTTATTTGATCCGCAGACCTCGGGTGGTTTATTAATCAGTGTGGCTGCAGACAAAGCGCAAGATTTATTGTCAGAAATACAAAAAGACGATCCGCAAGCACAAATGATCGGTGAGATTGTCAAAAAAGAGGATGTACCTATTATTCTTTTATAACGGAAAGAAGGAAATTTAGCATGTTAAAAATTAACGCTTTAGGAAAACCATGTCCTATTCCAGTAGTTGAAACAAAAAAGGCACTTCGAGATCGTGGAGAGCAGAATGAGCCCATCGAAGTTTCTGTTGATAATCAAGTTTCAGTGAATAATATTACTAAAATGACGGATGATTTGGGAATTGAAACACAAATAAAACAACTGAATGACGAATACTTTACTATTACTTTGATGCCTAAAAAAGGGCTAGATAAGCTCTCAAATGTTAAAGAAGATACAGTGTTAATGATTGGAAGCAAGACATTAGGTAAAGGTGATTCAGCGCTAGGAGACTTGCTAATGAAAAGTTACATTTATTCTTTAACTGAATTAGATGATCTACCGAGCACGCTGATTTTCTTTAATGAAGGAGCCTTTTTAACCAATTACGGTTCACCTATTCTTGCTGATTTAAAAACTTTGCAGGAAAAAGAAGTCACTATTTTGACTTGTGGTACTTGTGTAGATTTTTATGAATTAGAAGAAAAGATTGCTATTGGAGATATTACGAATATGTTTACTATCAGCGAAATCCAAATGAAAGCTGATAAAGTCGTTACACTGTAGAAATGAGGGTGAATTATGGAATGTTTGTTGACTTTTTCAAACACTCACCAAGTCATGAAAGCTGAGGATGTACTTAATAAACAAAATATTTTTACAAAACCAATGCCGCTGCCTAGAGACCTTGGAAACTTTTGCGGAATTAGTTTACGGATTGACAGAGGACAGATTGAACAAAGTTGTGAAATTTTGCGATGTAATGATGTTAGTTTGGATGGAATTTACGACATTATACAAAAAAATAATAAAAAGGAATACGTTTCATGGAAAAACTAATTGATTGTTTTGAACTCGAGGATTACGAGGTTGTATCGATCATTGGTAGCGGGTGGAAAAACCAGTCTGCTTATATTTCTTGCAAAAAAATATTGTCATGAAAAAGTTTTACTAAGTACAACGACTAAAATAGGTTATCCCAAAGCTAATATTTATGATCGCTTAGTTATTGATCCCTTTGAAAACTTAGCAGCGGAAATTGGCATTACTATGGCAGGAAAAGTTACTGCTAAACATGAAAAAAAGAAAATCAGTATGCCTGAGTCAGCAGCTTTTAAACAATCTTTTCCTCTGTTTGATAAGGTTTTTTTAGGAGCAGACGGCGCAAAACAACGACCTCTGAAAGCTTGGGCTGATTTTGAACCTGTCATTGTAACCGAAACGACAACAACGATCGGAATTATCCCTCTTTGTGTATTGGGGCAGCTAACGGATGAAACAATTATCCACCGCTTACCTTATTATTTAAAGTTAGTTTCTGCTAAAAAAAATTCACCCATTACTGTACAACATTTAGCGCAATTGATTGAACATCCAGAAGGATTATTTGCTAAAGCTAGAGGAGAAAAGATTCTGTATATCAATCATGTGGAAGTGACAAGAGATCTGGAACTTGCCAAACAAATTGTTCAAAAATTGAGTCCAATGTTTAAAAAGCAATTAAAAAAAATTATTGCTGGTAATACATTTTCAAATAAAGGATGGATTTTATGGGGAAAATAGCAGAAACTGTAATAGCAATTCGTGGTGGTGGGGATATTGCAACAGGTGTGATTCAAAAATTATACCATGCCGGTTTTAAAGTAGTGATTTTAGAAACAGCGCAACCTTTAGCGATTCGGCGTACTGTAGCAGCCTGTAATGCTGTTTTTTGGGGAAAATATCAAGTGGAAGATTTACATATAGAAAAAATACAAAAACCAGAAGAAAGTCAGTCTATCTGGCAACAAGATAAGATACCATTGTTGATTGACCCTGAAGGGAAAAGTCTAACTTTTTTCAAACCAATGGTTGTTGTTGATGCAATTTTGGCTAAAAAAAATCTAGGGACTAATATTGGCATGGCACCGTTCACTGTCGCATTAGGTCCAGGATTTACGGCAGCAGAAGACGTGGATGTTGTTGTTGAAACAATGCGTGGACATAACTTAGGCCGCTTATTTTTTTCAGGAAAAGCGCTAGCTAACACTGGTGTGCCAGGAAAACTGGGTGGAAAAAGTGCAGAACGGGTTGTTCATTCTCCCGCTACTGGTAAAGTTAAACATGTTCGAAAGATTGGCGACCATGTAAAAAAAGATGAGTTATTATTTTATGTGGGTGATACGGCAGTTTATTCACCTTTAGAAGGAACTTTACGAGGAGAAATCGCTGAAGATCTTGCTATACCAAAGGGATTGAAATGTGCAGATGTAGATCCTAGACCTTCTCAAGATGTTGATTGTTTCACTATATCGGATAAAGCTCGCGCATTGGGAGGCGCTGTATTAGAAGCAGTTATGATGTATTTAAATAAAAAGACAACCACCACTGTAGTGTCTTCTAGGAGTTAGTGAAAGGCTAGCTCTTAGAAGACACTACTTTTGTTAGTGAAGGCTGTTTTTTATATTAGCCAATATAATTGTATAGTGTATATTTCGATATATTAAAGTATTTCGCTACTTTATCGCCAGATTTAGTGATTAAAAAAGCGCCCTTATTACTTAAAAACTGTATACTTTTGACTTTATCTTCTTTTGTCATCAGTGCTACAGGTTTACCAACTAATTTAACGGATTCTTTAATCAGTTCGTCTAATAGATCGTTAACGTTTTGTGGAATGAAGCTTGGTTCTACTTCATCTTCAGGTTCATCGGTAATGGTTAATTTATGCAAAGTATTTTCTGCTGCAAATAAAGAAGATGTGTCAAAATTTATAGCAAGAATTGCTTCGAGTTTGCCATCCTCTCCTTTATAAAACATTGTACTTGATTTTAATACTCGACCATCGCGTGTGCGGGTTAGATAATTATAATTGTCTTCGATTTCTTCGGGATCTTTTTGCAGCGTTTCCAATACAACTTGAGATGGGCCATCGCCTATATGACGATTAGTTATATGACCGTTTTCTATGGCAATGATTGAATGATCCGTTTTATTTTCGTCGATTTTATGTACCACGACTTCACAGTCTTCACCAAATTGTATTGCTATGGCTTTAGCGATTTGTTTTAAAAAGTTAGCATTTTGTTCAGATAGCATAAAAACCCTCCAGCTAGTATTTTATTTTCTTTTTATAATAGTATCATGTAAATTTTCAATTAACAAATATTTATGAGCTTTGAAACATTTTTAATAGATCCAAAAAAATTTTTAGATAAGCTTTTTATTTTTTAGATAACGTGCTATACTAAAGTCAGCAAAAGTTCGAGCCACAAAAAATTATAGTATACAAATCGTGTACAAGGAATTTCTTGTTGGTAACGAGAATATTAGGAGGACAACTTATGTTACTGCTTGGAAATGGTCACTTAGTCACGCACGAAAAAGAAAAGGGTTTCATAGAAAACGGTGCAGTATTAATTGATGGAAAAGTAATCAAAGAAGTTGCAGATACAAAGACCTTGAAAAAGAAGTACCCGGACGTTGAATTTATCGACGCTCAAAATGGCTTGATCATGCCAGGTTTTATTAATATGCATAATCATATTTATAGTACTTTTGCCAGAGGGTTAAGTATCAATGGCTATCATCCGAAGAACTTTTTGGATATTTTGGAGGGTCAGTGGTTCAAGTTAGATAGCGAAATGACCAATGAAACAACTTATCATAGTGGACGAATCGCCTACTTGGAAAGTCTCAAAAATGGTGTTACTACCATGTTTGATCATCAAGCAAGTTATGGAGAAATCGAAGGAAGTTTAGACCAATTATCAAAAGCTGCTACTGAAATGGGCGTACGTACTTGCTTATGTTATGAAGTATCAGACCGTCATGGAAAACAAGCAGCAAATCAAGCAATTGAAGAGAATCTTCGTTTCATCAATAAAGTTCAAAACCAAACAAGCGATATGCAAAAAGCGATGATGGGAATGCACGCTCAATTTACTCTATCAGATGAAACAATGGAAAAAGCAGTGGGGAAAACACCTGAGGGCGTGGGTTTTCATATCCACGTAGCAGAAGGTATCGCAGATGTACATGATGCCTTGCACAAATATCACAAGCCTATTATAAATCGTTTATTTGACCTAGGTATTTTAGGTAGACAAAGTTTATTAGGACATTGTATTTATATTAACCCGCAAGAGATGCAATTGATTAAAGATACTGACACGATGGTTGTAACTAATCCTCAATCTAATATGGGAAATGCCGTTGGCTGTCCGCCAACTTTACGGATGATGGACGAGTTTGGTATTGTTTGTGGCCTGGGTACAGACGGTTTTACCACTGATATTACGGAATCATATAAGTTTGCGAACTTGATTTATAAACATACTTTAGTAGACCCAGGTGCTGGTGGAACCGAAGTCCCAGAAATGTTATTTGCCAATAACCCTAAGATGGCGAATCGTTATTTTGACACTAAACTTGGAGTCATTGAAGAAGGAGCAGCTGCAGATGTTATTATAGCCGATTATCAAGCCCCTACACCGATAACCGCAGATAATGTTAATGGTCATATTCTAATGGCGGTTAATGGCAACAATATTACAGATACAATCATTAATGGTGAGGTAAGGATGAGAAATAAAGAAGTATTAAATGTCGATGAGGATGAAATTTATGCTAAGGCAGGAGAAGAAGCAAAGAAATTATGGAGTAGAATCAATAATTAGAGGTGAAAAAAATGAGTGATGTAATGCGCCCTATATCCATTGAATCGTTATTAGATTGGGTTATGAAAGAATACAGAAAAACAGGAACTATTTTTGGTATCCGGCAGTTTTATAAAGCGGATAAAAGTAAAAAAATATCCTTATTTAACGAAAAAATGGAAGTACCGTTTGGTCCAGCTGCTGGTCCTCAAACACAATTAGCTCAAAACATCGTTGCGGCTTATGTTAGTGGTGCTAGGTTTTTTGAATTAAAAACAGTGCAAGTGATCGACGGAGAAGACACAGGAATTGCAAAACCATGTATTTCGGCTAGAGATGAGGCTTATAACTCAGAGTGGTCAACAGAATTGCGTGTACCACAAGCTTTTGAAGAGTACACGAAAGCCTGGTTTGTTTTAAAACTATTAAGTCGAGAGTTTGATTTAGGCGATCCTGATGGTTTTATCTTTAATATGAGTGTTGGCTATGATTTGGAAGGAATCCTAACGCCAAAAATCCAAAAATATATTCATGATATGCAAGATGTTTCAAAGACACCAATTTGGGGAGAATGCTTGCAAGCAGCACGGAAATATATGGAACAATTTACACGTATTGATGAAGAATACTTGAATGAAATTAGTCCCTATGTTTCACGTTCTATAACATTATCAACTTTACATGGATGCCCTCCAGATGAAATTGAAAAAATAGCTACTCACTTTATTAAAGAACAGCAACTCCATACTTTCATTAAATGTAATCCAACTTTGCTAGGCTACGATTACGCTCGTGAAATGATGAATAAACTTGGTTTTGACTATATGGAATTTGATGATCATCATTTTGTAGAAGATTTGCAATTTGAAGAAGCTGTTCCAATGCTTAAGCGATTACAAAATTTAGCTGATAGGTTACAACGAAATTTTGGAGTAAAAATAACGAATACTTTCCCTGTAGATGTTGGTCAAAATGAATTACCTGCAGAAGAAATGTTTATGTCTGGTCGTGCGTTGTTTCCTCTGAGTATCGCTGTGGCTAAAAAACTATCTGACGCTTTTTCAGGGAAACTACAGATTTCTTATTCCGGTGGAGCAGATATTTTCAATATTAAAGACTTATTTGAAGCGGGAATTTGGCCGATTACAGTGGCTACTACATTATTAAAACCCGGTGGTTACCAGCGTATACAACAAATGTCCAATGTAATCTCTTCTTTGGAATATCCTAATTATATTCAATTAGAATTGGATAAATTAACAGAACTAGTAGAAAAATCAAAAGCTCAAGCACTTTATCAAAAACCTATAAAACTACCAATTTCTCCCAAAATTAAAGAGAAGTTGCCATTACTTGACTGTTACACCGCTCCATGTCGTGGAACTGGTGGTTGTCCTATTGATCAAGATATCCCAGCTTATTTACGCTATGTTAGTGAAGGAAAGCATTTGGAAGCTTTAAAAGTAATCGTGGATAAAAATCCGTTACCTTTTATTACAGGAACGATCTGTGCGCATCCGTGCCAGACAAAATGTACACGTCAATTTTATGAAAATTCTATCGATATTCGAGGCGTGAAGTTAGAAGCTGCCGAAAATGCTTATGATGAATTAATGGCAACGATGGAAAAACCTGAAAGAAAAGAAAATGCACCAAAAACGGCAGTAGTTGGTGGGGGTCCAGCAGGTATTTCAGCCGGCTATCTTTTAGCCCGTGAAGGTTATCCAGTAACTGTTTTTGAAAAAGGTAATGATGCAGGTGGTGTTTGTAGCCAAATCGTACCAGAATTTCGTATTTCTATGGAAAGTGTACAAAAAGACGTAGATATGGCTAAGTTCATGGGAGCTGAATTTAAAACTGGAGAAGCAGCTCCAGCAATTGATTCTTTGAAAGATGCTGGCTATGAAAATATTATCTACGCCATTGGCGCTCATAAGCACAATAATCTTCGCTTAGATAAAGGTGAAGCAATTAATTCCTTAGAATTTTTAAGTGATTTGCGAGTTGACCCAAGACATAATGTTTATGGTGAAGATATTGTTGTAATTGGCGGTGGAAATACAGCTATGGATTGCGCTCGGGCTGCTAAACGCTTGCCAGGTGTCAAGAATGTTTCCTTGGTTTATCGTCGTGATAAACGAAATATGCCAGCGGATGAAGAGGAACTTTTGACAACTTTAGATGAAGATGTGACTTTCCGTGAATTATTGTCGCCTGTATCATTAGAAAATGGTTATCTGACTTGTGAGGTAATGAAATTAGGAAAAAGAGATGAATCCGGCCGTCAGCGTCCAGAATCAACCGGTCAATTTGTTGATATCAAAGCCTCGACAGTCGTTTCTGCGATTGGAGAAAAAGTGGATGACAGTTACTTTAATGAACTGGGCATTCAAACAGACCCAAGAGGTCGCGTGCTTGTTGATCCTGATACTTTAGAGACAAACTTGGAGCATGTATATGTAGTAGGGGATGCTCACCGTGGTCCAGCTACCATTGTTGAAGCAATTGCAGATGCTACAAAAGCTTGTAGTAGTATTTGCGAAATCCATAATAAAAATTATGAACGTGCGAATAAAAATATTGATTTACAAGAACCTCGGAGTAAAAGAGGAATATTGCTAACAGATGAAGATCCAGTTTCTCAGGCTGAACGTTGTCTGGAATGTTCGACAATATGTGAATCTTGTGTGGATGTATGTCCCAACCGAGCGAATGTTGTTATTAATGTAAATGATCGTCCACAAATCATGCATATCGACAGAATGTGTAATGAGTGTGGGAATTGTGAAACTTTCTGCCCTTATTCTAGCGCGCCCTATAAAGTTAAATTTACCTTGTTTAATAATGAAGAAGATTTTTATAATAGCACAAACCAAGGATTTTATGTGATTGATCAAGCAACAAAAACTTGCTTGGTTCGTTATAAAGATAAGGAACAGACGGTTGAACTTAATACAACAAGTAACACAGATATTGCAGATGGAATCATAGATTTAATGGAAACAGTAATTGATGATTACGATTTCTGTTTAGCTAATTAAGAGGTGAAAATCATTGGCGATGCTAATCAAAGGCGGAACGGTCGTTTCTACAAGCGGCCGTCGTCAATTGGATGTTCGGATAAAAGATGAAAAGATTATAGAGATGGGATGCGATTTAGAGGTTAATGAAGACAAAATTATAGATGCTTCTGCTTGCTATCTTTTCCCAGGATTTATCGATGGGCATACTCATTTAGAATTAGAAAATGACTTAGCGACAACTTCAGATAACTTTGTAACCGGCAGTCAGGCGGCAGTTGCCAAGGGAACAACGACTATCATTGATATGGCGACACCCGTTCGCGGTAGTTCCCTAAATAACTGTTTGAAAACTTGGAACCAAATGGCTGAAGGTAAGGCCTCTTGTGATTTTAATTATCATATGTCACTCATTGAATGGACCCCTGCAATAAAAGCAGAAGTTTCAGAAATGATTGCTCAGGGGATCACATCTTTTAAAATGTATATGGCTTATGACGCGATGCGTGCTAGCGATGCTGAACTCTTTGAAGCTATGAAAGAAATAAAAAAAGTGGGTGGTATATTAGGCGTTCATTGCGAAAACGGTGATGTAATCAATCAATTACAAAAAGATTATTTGCAAACTGGAAAAGTAGCGCCCAAATACCATCCATTATCACGGCCTAATGTATTAGAAGCCGAAGCGATTAATCGTTATCTTACCATTGCAGGCCAAGTAGGTTTAGCCGTTAACATTGTGCACTTAAGTACGAAAGAATCGTTAGAAGTAGTGAAAAGAGCGAGAGCAAAAGGACAAGTAGTGTATGTTGAAACTTGTCCCCAATATCTACTTTTAGAGGATTCCTTATATGACTTGCCGAATTTTGAAGGCGCTAAATACGTTTGTTCACCTCCTTTAAGAAAACCTACAGATAATAAAGCTTTGTGGCAAGGCGTGATCGATGGACATGTTCAAACAATTTCTACGGATCATTGCGATTTTAATTTCTCTAATCAAAAAATTAACGGTAAAGACGACTTTACTAAAATACCAGGGGGCATGCCAGGTGTTGAAACACGTCCAGAGCTAATTTATACAGCCGGCGTTATGACAGAAAAGATCAGTTTGGAACGTTTTGTTGGTTTGTTATCTGAAGATATCGCTAAACAGTTTAATATGTATCCTAAAAAAGGGGTTATTCAAATTGGCAGTGATGCAGATATTGTCATTTGGGACCCTGAACAAAGGGATGTTATTAGCGCAAAAACACAAGTAACAAATTGCGATTACACTCCTTATGAGGGTTTTGAAACGATAGGAAAAGCACGTGATGTTTTTCTTCGAGGAGATAAAGTTGCTGAAAACGGAAAAGTTTGTAAAGAAAAAATCGGAAAATTTGTTTTCCGGAAAATTAATGAATGAAATTGGAGTGAAAAGTTTGGAAAAAATCAGATGGGTTAAAAATGAAATGCCAAAAACCGAGGATCCATATTTATATTTAATGGATAAGGCGAATATGGAAAAGGCACGTGCGTTTCACAAAAGTTTCCCACAATATAATGAAACACCCTTAGCTAAATTGGATCATATGGCTCATTACTTAGGAGTGAAAAATCTTTTTGTTAAAGATGAGTCTTATCGCTTTGGTTTAAATGCTTTTAAGGTATTAGGCGGTTCTTTTGCTATGGCAAATTATATTGCCGAACGTACAGGAAAAGATATTTCAGAACTTGATTATGACACATTAACATCAGATGAATTAAGAGAAGAATTTGGACAAGCCACCTTTTATACAGCTACAGATGGCAATCATGGCAGGGGCGTAGCTTGGGCAGCTAATAAATTGAGGCAAAAAGCAGTTGTATTAATGCCCAAAGGCTCTACTCAAACACGCTTTAATAATATAAAAAATGAAGGCGCTGACGTTACGATTGAAGACGTTAATTATGATGAATGTGTTAGAAAGGCCAACGCATTGGCTGAATCTACTAAAAATGGTGTGATGGTTCAAGATACAGCATGGGAAGGCTACGAAAAAATTCCAGCCTGGATTATGCAAGGTTATGGAACAATGGCAAGTGAAGCTGATGAAGAAATGAAAGACGTTAGTAAACGCCCTACACATGTTTTTATTCAAGCAGGTGTAGGTAGTTTAGCAGGAGCAGTTATTGGTTATTACGCCAACTTGTATCCTGAGAATCCACCTAAGATAGTTGTTATGGAAGCCCAAGCAGCAGATTGTTTGTATCAGTCAGCTAAGCAAAAAGATGGAAAAATTCGTTTTGTTGATGGTGATCTAGATACAATTATGGCTGGTCTTGCTTGTGGCGAGCCCAATACAATTTCTTTTGATATTTTAAAAAATCATGTAGACGCTTTTGTTTCTTGTCCTGACTCTGTATCAGAAAAAGGGATGCGTATGTTAGGCGCACCGATTAAAGGAGATCCACAGGTTGTATCTGGTGAATCAGGTGCTGTAGGAATGGGCTTAATTGCTAGTTTGATGAAAGACCCTGAATATAAGGATCTAAAAGAATATTTAACTTTAGGTAATGATTCAGAGATTGTGTTGTTTTCAACAGAAGGCGATACGGACCCTGATAATTATAAACATATTTTGTGGAGGTAGAAAGAATGGATTTAGAAGCAATCAAAAAACAAGCACAAAATTACGAAAAGGATATGACAAAATTGCTACGTGATTTGGTCAGAATTCCGGGTGAGAGTGCTGATGAAGGAAAAAAATTACAACGTACTAAAGAAGAAATGGATAAACTCGGTTTTGATCAAGTAGAATTTGACCCGATGGGAAATTTACTAGGATATATGGGAACAGGTAAAACATTAATTGCTTTTGATGGACATATGGATACAGTTGCGATTGGCGAAAAGAAAAATTGGCAATTCGACCCCTATGAAGGTTATGAAAATGACAGTGAAATTGGCGGACGTGGAACATCTGATCAAGAAGGCGGAGTTGTTTCTGCTATCTATGGCGCTAAAATCATGAAAGATTTAGGCTTATTGAGCGATAAATATACTGTTTTAGTCACAGCAACTGTTCAAGAAGAAGACTGTGATGGATTATGTTGGCAATACATTATTAACGAAGATAAGATTCGTCCGGAATTCGTCGTTTCTACTGAGCCGACTGATGGCGGAATTTATCGGGGACAACGGGGCCGTATGGAAATTCGGGTTGATGTTCGCGGTGTTTCCTCACATGGATCGGCGCCAGAGAGAGGCGACAATGCAATTTATAAAATGGCAGATATTTTAAATGATGTACGTGCATTAAATAATAATGGTTGTACCGAATCAACTTCTATCTATGGTTTAGAAAAAATGTTACATCAACAATTTAATTCAGATTGGCAAGAAGCACAATTTTTAGGTCGAGGAACGATAACAGCATCGCAAGTATTTTTCTCTTCGCCAAGTCGTTGTGCAGTAGCGGATGGTTGTTCTGTTTCCTTAGTCCGTCGTATGACAGCTGGAGAAACATGGGAAAGCTGTTTAGAAGAAATCCGACAATTGCCAGCTGTGCAAAAATACGGCGAAGACGTTGAAGTTTCAATGTATGACTATGATGTCCCAAGTTATACTGGCCAATCATATCCAATTGAATGCTACTTCCCGACATGGGTTATTCCAGAAGATCATGAGGTTACAAAAGCTTTAGTTGAAACTCATGATCAATTATATGGGGATAAACGGCAAGGACCAGATTCACAAATAAAAATGCGTGAAGTACGTCCTGTTCTTGATAAATGGACTTTTTCAACCAATGGCGTCACTATTATGGGGCGCAATGATATCCCTTGTATTGGTTATGGACCGGGCGCAGAAGATCAAGCGCATGCGCCAAATGAAATCACCTGGAAAGAAGATTTAGTTCGTTGTGCTGCGTTTTACGCAACTTTACCGACAGTTTATACGAAATAAGAAATGAGGAAAAGTGAATGGCAAATTTTGAAAACTTATTAGAAGAAATCAATAGTTACAATACCACAGATATGTTTGGAAATGATTTTATGCAGACTTGGCATAAATCAGAAGATGAATTAAAAGCAACTTTAAAAGTTGCAGATGCGCTAAGAAATTTACGAGAAAGAAATATTTCAACCAAAATTTTCGATTCTGGACTAGGCGTTTCTATATTCCGTGATAATTCAACGCGGACACGTTTTTCTTTTGCGAGCGCTTGTAATATGTTAGGTCTGGCTGTCCAAGATTTAGATGAAAAAAAATCACAAATTTCGCATGGTGAAACAGTTCGTGAAACAGCAACAATGATTTCTTTTATGGCGGATGTGATCGGGATTCGCGACGATATGTATATCGGTAAAGGTGATGCTTATATGCGCGAAGTTATTGAATCCGTAAAAGAAAGCCAAGAAGACGGAATTTTAGAGCGACGTCCTAACTTAGTTGACTTACAAGACGATACTGATCATCCGACACAGGCTTTAGCTGATTTAGATCATATCATTCATGAAGTAGGGGGGATTGAAAACTTAAAAGGCAAAAAAATCGTCATGTCGTGGGCTTATTCGCCATCTTATGGTAAACCTCTATCTGTTGCTCAGGCAATCATCGGCTTGATGACACGTTTTGGCATGGATGTGACTTTGACTCATCCAGAAGGATACGAAGTAATGCCCGAAATCGAAGAACTAGCGCAGGAAAATGCGGAAAAATCAGGTGGTTCTTTTAAAAAGACTTATGATATGAAAGAAGCATTTACCGATGCTGATGTTATTTATTGTAAAAGTTGGGCACCTTTTAAAACGATGGAAAAAAGAACGGAATTATACAGCGAAGGTGACTTTGAAGCAATTGATGAGTTAGAAGATGAGCTATTAAAGCAAAATAGACAGCATAAAGATTGGGCTTGTACAGAAGAAATGATGGAGTTAACAAAAGATGGTAAAGCATTATACATGCACCCACTTCCTGCAGATATTACAGGCATTTCTGCAGATGAAGGCGAAGTAGATGCTTCTGTATTTGATCGTTACCGCAAGGAATTGTACAAAGAAGCTAGTTACAAACCCTATGTAATTGCTGCGATGATTTTCTTAAGCAAATTCCAACTGCCTGGACAAGCTTTAAAAGATTTGGAAAAACGGGGAAAACAACGACATTACGACGAATAATTAGCAAAAGTAGAGAAGTTTTAAGGAAATGAAAAAGATTTCTTTACTTAAAACTTCTCTTTCTTTTTTGAAATGAAATAATAAAAAATTATTGATTCAGGAGGAAAAAGATGACAAAAGTTGTAGTAGCTTTAGGCGGTAATGCTTTAGGAAATAACTTGAAAGAACAGATGGAAGCTGTGAAAAAAACAGCGGTTAATGTAGTGGATCTTATTGAAGAAGGCTATGAAGTAGTATTAGCTCATGGTAATGGTCCACAAGCAGGAATGATTAAACTAGCGATGGATGAAATGACGGCCAAAGATCCTAAAAAGTATCCTCCGGTATCTTTATCCGTTAGCGTGGCAATGAGCCAAACTTACATTGGTTATGACTTACAGAATGCTTTAAGAGAAGAGATGCTTTCTCGCAAGTTGGAAAAACCGGTTGTTACGATCGCGACTCAAGTTGAAGTAGATCCTAATGATCCTGCTTTTGACAAACCAACAAAACCAATTGGTCGTTTTATGGCTAAAGAAGAAGCAATGCAAGCTGCTATGGAAAAAGACATTGTAGTAGCAGAGGATGCGGCCGAGGTTACCGGCAAGTCGTCGCTTCGCCAAAACCCAAAGAGATCATAGAAATTGAAACAATCAATCATTTGATCAGTGCCAATGAACTAGTGATTACTTGCGGTGGTGGGGGAATTCCCGTTATAAAAGGAGAAAATAACCACTTGCAAGGAGTTCCAGCAGTTATTGATAAAGACTTTTGTAGCGCTTTGTTAGCTGAAACGATCAATGCGGATTTTTTAATCATTTTAACAGCCGTTGAACAAGTTGCTTTAAATTTTGGTAGTCCAGAACAAAAAAATCTAGCAAAAGTTTCACCCTATGAGCTACAAAAATATATTAACCAAGGACATTTTGCACCTGGTTCTATGTTGCCAAAAGTTGAAGCGGCAATGAACTTTGTCAAACAAACAGATAAAAAAGCTTTGATCACCTCTTTGGAAAAAGCAAAAGAAGGATTAGCTGGTAAAACAGGTACGCTAATTACAAGTAATTAAGGAAGAAGGTAAGAAATTGACAAAAAATATGATTAATACAAAGCAAGCACCTACAGCTGTAGGGCCATATTCGCACGCTGTTTTAGTAGGAAATCAAGCCTTTATATCAGGTCAATTAGGCTTAGATCCTGTATCAAAAAAATTACAAGCAAGTGTAACCGATCAAGCAAAACAAGCATTTAATAATCTGGGAGCAATACTGCAAGAGGTGGACTTAACCTTCTCTGATATTGTGAAGACTACTGTTTTTTTAACAGATATGGCAGATTTTGCAGCAGTGAATGAAGTTTATGCAGATTATTTCGGCGAATGGAAGCCAGCTCGTTCTTGCTTTGTTGTAAAGGAATTACCATTGGGCGGTTCTTTTGAAATCGAAGCCATAGCTATGAAGTGATGGGTCTGTCTGCCCGCTCGAAAGGAGAAGACGAATGGAGTCGAAAAAAGAATTAAACGCTCTTTATAAATATGATGCTAAACCTCAGTTTGGTGAAATCCTATCTTTAGGTTTACAACATGTAGTCGCGGCGATTGTAGGTATTGTGACCCCAGGATTGATGATTGCAGAAGTAACTAATTTGAACGAAGCCAATACTACTTTAATTTTACAAACGTCTTTAGTCTTTGCAGGAATTACTACCTTGATTCAGCTCTTTCCAATTTTTGGCCGTTTTGGCGCTCGTTTACCTGTTATGATGGGGGCTAGTTTTGCTTATGTACCTATTCTACTGGCAATTGGTGCTGAGTTTGGTATAGGCGCGATTTTTGGCGCGCAGTTAATTGGTGGTTTGACAGTGATCTTTGTTGGTCTGACCATTAAGAAAATTCGTTTTATCTTTCCACCGATCGTAACTGGTACAGTCATTTTAAGTATTGGTTTTTCCTTATTTCCAGTAGCTGTCAAATATATGGCAGGAGGAGCCGGAAATGAAGGCTACGGATCTTGGCAAAGTTGGTTAGTAGCCATTATCACTTTTGTCATTGTTTTTTACTTAAATAATTTTGGCAGAGGATTTTTGAAATTATCTTCGATGTTAGTAGGAATGATTATTGGTTATATTGTTTCATTATTTTTGGGAATGGTTGATTTTGTTCCTATAGCAAATGCCGGAATTGTACAAAGTATTTTGCCGCTTCATTTTGGTTTAGAATTTAAAGCTGTTCCAATTGCGACTTTGGTCGTGATGTATTTAGTTGATTCTGTGCAAACAATTGGGCAATTTACTGCTACAACATTTGGTGCTATGGATCGTCAGCCTACGGATAAAGAAATTTCTGGCGCAATTATGGGTAGTGGACTGGCTAACTTTTTAGGAAGCCTGTTTGGTTCAGTCCCTTGTGCAACATTTGGACAAAATGTAGGCCTAGTTGTTTCAACCAAAGCAATCAACAAATATATTTTTACTTTTGCCTCGGGTGTTTTGTTAATTGCAGGCTTTTTACCTAAAATTGCTGCTATTTTAACAACCATACCGCAATCAGTTATCGGTGGTGCAACGATTTCTGTTTTTGCTACGATTGCAATGACAGGGTTGCGCACGGTAGCTAACGAAGGACTGACACCGAAAAATACTACAGTTGTCGGAACTTCTTTAGCATTTGGGATCGGGATTGCTCTTTCAGAAGGATCACTTGCTGGTTTTCCTGCGTGGGTGACGACAATTTTTGGGAACTCTGAAGTAATTTTAACCGCAATTATTGCAGTAATCTTAAATCTCATTTTAAATAAACCAAAACCAGAAAAAATCCTACAAGAGTAAATTTGTAAAAATAATCAAAAAGGATCGTTTTTTACTGGAAAGCCGTTATCTATTGTATATTAGTGGAGGTTTTTTATGACAAAGCAAAATGAACTATCTTATAAAATGACCTTACGGTTGAAAAAGGGTGAAATTTTTTTTGGTCCTGGCGTTTTAGATGTTTTAAATTTAGTGAATAAAAATGGTTCATTGAGTCAAGCGGCTAAAGAAATGGGAATGTCATATAATAAAGCTTGGCGTATTGTTCAAAAGGCAGAAAAATTATGGGGGAAAAAATTGATTGTTTCAAAAATTGGTGGTTTCCAAGGAGGAGGTTCCCAGCTAACGCAAGAAGGAAAGAAACTTGTCAGAAAGTATGAAAGTTTTGAAAAAGAAGCTAACAAGAAAGTTAAACAACTTTTCCACGATATTTTTTTAACAGAAAAGAAATGATAAAAGTAGTAAAAAACATTAAAATTAATAATTAATAGACAAGAAAAGTAATAAAAAAAGGATGCTTATTTTGACTTATATCATCACAATTATATTTGCCAATAAAACAGAGAAAATATTTTTATTTTACAAAAATATTTTTTTATATGGTATAATGTGAAAAAGATCATTTAAATTAAGGGTGTGTTAAAGGTGTATTCGTTTATAGTGAATGGGGAAACGGTCAGTTGTGAACAAGATAAAAGTCTGATGCATTTCCTACGTGACGAAATGCGACTTACTGGGACAAAAAACGGTTGTGATAGTGGTTCTTGTGGAGCTTGTACCGTGCTCATTGATGGAAAGGCTTGCAAGAGTTGTCTGTTTAATTTATCAAAAGTAGAAAATAAAGAAATTACTACGATCGAAGGGATATCATCACGACAAAAGGATGTATTTAGTTATGCATTTGCTAAAACAGGAGCAGTTCAGTGTGGATATTGTATTCCGGGAATGGTTATTTCTGCGGTCGGATTACTAAAGAAAAAACCTGAACCTTCTGAAAAAGATATTCGTAAAGGAATACGGGGGAATATCTGTCGTTGTACCGGTTATATTAAAATTATCGAAGCGATTCAGCTGGCAGCGCAAATGTTGCAAAAAGATACGCCAATTCCTGACGATAATTCCAATGGACATTTAGGTACGGACTTCCATCGTTTAGATGCAGCTGAAAAAACACTAGGTACGGGAGCTTATGTTGATGATATCAACTTACCTAATTTGTTACATGCTTCAGCAATACGAAGCGCTTATCCCCGAGCAAAAGTATTAAAAATTGATGCAACAAAAGCAAAAGAGCATCCAGATTGTGTCGCAGTTTTCACTGCAAATGACGTGCCAGGAAATAATAAAATTGGACATTTAGAATTTATTTCAGATTGGGACGTTATGATACCTGAAGGAGAAATCACCAGATATGTTGGGGATGCGATAGCTTTAGTTGTTGCAAAAAATAAAGATAGTTTAGACCAAATCAAAGAACAAATTGATATTACTTATGAAAAACTTCAGCCAGTATTGAGTGCAGAAGCAGGCTTAGCCGAAGATGCGCCTAATATTCATCCTAAAGGAAATACATTATCTTATGAACACTTAATTAGGGGAGAGGCAGATGAGGGATTAGCAAATTCTAAATATGTTGTTTCACAACATTACTCTGTTCCTATTAATGAACATGCATTTATGGAACCCGAATGTGCGATTGGGCAGCCTGAAAAGGATGGTGTCCTTTTATGGACTGCAGGACAAGGAATCTATGATGAACAAAGAGAATGCGCACGTATGCTTGGTTTAGCTCCAGAAAAAGTACATGTCCAAGCCAAACTTATAGGCGGTGGCTTTGGTGGTAAAGAAGATATGAGTGTTCAGCATCATGCTGCACTAGCGGCGTACTTGTTACAACAACCAGTTAAAGTGTTATTGACACGTGATGAAAGTTTAATGATTCATCCTAAACGACACGG
This sequence comes from Tetragenococcus halophilus, assembly GCF_001712815.1. Taxonomy (NCBI): domain Bacteria; kingdom Bacillati; phylum Bacillota; class Bacilli; order Lactobacillales; family Enterococcaceae; genus Tetragenococcus; species Tetragenococcus halophilus. The sequence continues at coordinate 1,890,310 of NZ_CP012047.1, read as the reverse complement.
GATGGAAATGGACTTTACAACTGGCTGTGATGAAGAAGGGAATTTGACTGCTATGAAAGCAGTTATAAAAGCGGATACAGGCGCTTATGCATCGCTGGGCGGCCCTGTGTTGCAGCGTGCTTGTACACACGCTGCTGGACCTTATAAATACAAAAATATTGATATTGAAGGTTTTGCCGTTTACACAAATAATCCGCCAGCTGGGGCGTTCCGTGGTTTTGGTGTATCTCAAAGTGCTTTTGCAATTGAAAATAATATTAATCTGTTGGCAGATAAAGTTGGCATTTCCCCTTGGGAGATTCGTTATAAGAATGCGGTCGCAGCTGGGGATGTTTTACCAAACGGTCAATTAGTTTCTTCAAATTGTGCTTTGAAAGAAAGCCTATTAGAAGTAAAAGAAACATATGAACAAGCTGAGCATGCTGGCATTTCCTGTTTTTTCAAAAATAGTGGTATTGGTGTAGGTTTACCTGACACAGGTCGTTGTATTGTTTCCGTTGAAGATGAAAAAGTTCATATACGGACAAGTGCGGCTGATATAGGACAGGGAATCGCAACTGTAGCGGCACAAGTAGCACTGGAAGCTTTAAACTTATCACCAGATCTTATTGTTGTGGAAGGTTCAGATACACGTAGAACACCGGATTCAGAAACAACAACTGCTTCTCGTCAATCTTTATTCACGGGTGAGGCAGTACGCCGCGCCGCTCAAAAACTACGTATTGATCTAGATATGGGGTACTTACTTAGTGATCTAGAAGGACAAGAGTATTATGATGAGTTTTCGGCTAAAACAGATGCGTTGCATTCAGATAAGAAAAATCCAGTAAGCCATGCAGGATACGGCTATTGTTCAGAAGTTGTTGAGTTAGATGAAAAAGGGAAAATAGCAAATATTGTTGCTGCTTATGATATAGGGCAAGTTGTTAATCCTCGAGCAGCTGAAGGGCAGATTGAAGGCGGCGTCGTGATGGGGATGGGTTATGCTTTAACAGAACAATTTTTAATGGAAGATGGCTATGTTAAAGCTCGTTATACCAATTTGGGATTGTTGGATGCATCGAAGGTTCCACCAATTAAAACAACCTTTGTCAAAGCGCCAGGTCTACATGAAGGCTTAGCTTATGGTATCAAAGGTGTAGGGGAGCTTGCTACGATCCCAACGGCACCCGCGATTTCAGGAGCGTACTATGCCTTTGATGGCAATCTTCGCCCGACTCTGCCTATTGAAGATACACCTTATCAAAAGAAAAAACGAAAAAAATAGTTAAGAAATGTGCAAAGAGGTGTTTGCTTGATTTCACATACTAGTGCAGTGATTATGGCCAGTGGCTTCTCAAGAAGAATGCAACAAAATAAATTATTTTTAATTTATAAAAAACAGACTTTCATTGAAAGAACAGTGGAAACGGCGCAAAAAGCAGGTTTTTTTGAAGTAATTGTTGTCATTCGTCCAGAAGATTATAAAAAGTGTAACTTTCCTGACAACGTAAGAATTGTTTTTAATAGGCAAAGTAATTTAGGCCAAAGTATGAGTGTACGTCTGGGAATAATGAATGTAAGAGGAGATCATGTCATGTTTTTGCCAATTGATCAACCACTTTTAACGGCAAAAGGGCTCCAGAAAATTGCCAATTTTGGCGATAAAAAAGCAATTGTTGTTCCTTTTTATGATAAAAAACCAAGAGGTCCCGTCTTTTTTGGAAAATACTATTTTAAAGAACTTATGCAAGTGACTGGAGACACAGGGGGACGTAGTGTTCGTGATCGACATAAAGAAAATTGGGTCTGTCTTGAATTTTATGATGAACAATTAAAAGACATTGATACTCAAAGAGAATATGCTCAACTTTTCTCAAAAAAGATTGAAATAAAGTAAAAAGTTGTTTACAATAATTCTAAAGAACAAAATAAAAAAATGCCGCACTGTCGTAACTGTCTAGAGGCAGAATCAAAAATGATTCTGTCTTTTTTAATAAAAAAACTTTTCACAAAAAAATTTTTATACAAGCTAATTAAATGTTGAAATTCTTCTTTTTTGTGATATAGTTAACTTAGTTAATAATGATTTTAGTTTGAAGGATAAACTTATAAGTGAAAGGACGTTGGAAGATGACATTAGCAAAGATTGTATACGCTAGCATGACTGGGAATACAGAAGGAATTTCAGAAATTTTAGAGGATCAATTTTCTAATTTAGATATAGAAGTTGAACGTGTGGAAGCAGATGATGCGGATGAGGATTTTTTTGATGATGCAGATATTTGTGTGATAGCAACTTATACTTATGATGAAGGAGAGCTACCCTTTGACTTAGAAGATTTTTATGATGAGCTACCTGAACAAGATCTTTCTGGTAAAGTTTATGGTGTTGTAGGCAGTGGTGATAGTGAATTATACCCAGATTTTTTCTGCGATGCAGCAGTGGATTTTGATAAAGCATTTGCTGAAACTGGAGCTACAAAAGGACACGAAGTCGTAAAAATAGAAAATGACGCAGATGATGAAGATGAAGTTCTTTTGAAGGAATTTGTTAAAGCATTAATTGATGCCTAGTGGTTAGTTTAGATGAGGAGGACTACAGTGTTTACAATTTCCAATTGTAGAAAGCTTGCGGTAAATGAATACGAATTTTGGGTTAAAGCACCACAAATTGCATCTAAGGCAAAAGCAGGCCAATTTGTTATTTTACGAATTGACGAATTTGGTGAAAGACTTCCGTTGACAATTGTTGATAGCGATAAACAGGCAGGTAAGATTCACCTGATTTTTCAAGTAGTTGGGAAGTCTACTGCGGCACTGGCAGAATTATGCGACGGGGATTTTCTAAAAGACCTGGTGGGTCCTTTAGGGAAAGCTACTGAAATTAAAAATTATGGAAACGTTTTACTGGTTGGCGGTGGCGTAGGAATTGCTGCATTATACCCGATTGTAAAAGAACTCAAAAAAGCTGGTAACTATGTCATAACGGTTCTTGGAGCAAAGACAGAAGATTTAATTATCTTGGAAAAAGAGTGCGAAGAGGTATCCGATGAATTATATGTTATGACAGATGATGGTTCAGCAGGCGAAAAAGGCTTGGTCACTGATGCTATGTCGAAAATTTTAACGCATCAAACAATCAATTTTTGTTGGGCAATTGGACCTAGCGTGATGATGAAATTCTGTACGCTTACAGCAGATAAGTATGATCTTCCGATATATGTTTCTTTGAACCCTATTATGATTGATGGAACAGGAATGTGTGGTGGTTGTCGTGTCACCATTTCTGATTCAATTAAATTTGCTTGTGTTGATGGTCCGGAGTTTTTAGGATCAGAGGTCCATTGGGATGAGTTTATCTCTAGGATGGCGCAATATAATGAAGAAGAAGCACTTTCATATGACCAACTTAAAAGGCAGGTGAAAGAAAATGCCTAAAAGAAGCTATACTCAAACGCCTATGGCTGAACAAGAGCCGACAATACGTAAGCATAATTTTGAGGAAGTAGCTTTGGGTTATACAGTGGCGCAAGGAAAACTGGAAGCTAGCCGTTGTTTACAGTGTAAAGACGCGCCTTGTATTAAACATTGTCCTGTTATGATCGATATACCGGGTTTTATTCAGGCGATTAAAGATGATGATATGCCCAAAGCCTATCAAATTATCAACCGATATTCGAATTTACCAGCTATTTGCGGTAGAGTCTGTCCGCAAGAAAAACAATGCGAAATGGTTTGTAAATTAGGTAAATCAAAGAAATTTGAAGCAGTAGCTATCGGTAAGCTAGAACGTTTAGTGGCCGATTGGTCATTTGAGCAATCTTCAAAAGACAAGGCCGTCAAATTAGACAAAGGAAAAGTTGCAGTAGTTGGAGGAGGGCCTTCAGGGCTAACTGTAGCTGGTGATTTAGCAAAAATGGGTTATGAAACTACCATTTTTGAAGCATTACATAAAGCTGGTGGTGTTTTGAGTTATGGCATACCTGAATTTCGTTTGCCTAAAGAGATCGTGGATAAAGAAATACAACAAATTAAAGATTTGGGTGTAAATATTCAGACAAATGTTGTTGTGGGGAAAACAATTGATATGCAAGAAGTTATGGACGAATTTGACGCTTGTTATATTGCAATTGGTGCAGGAACTCCTAAGTTTTTGGGGATATCTGGTTCAGGGCTAAAAGGTATTTATGCTTCAAGTGAATTTTTGACAAGGGTTAATTTGATGCATGGTTATGATTTTCCTAATTATGATACGCCGGTTGAAAAAGGCCGTAATGTTGTTGTTATTGGGGGAGGAAATGTGGCGATGGATTCAGCACGTTCGGCTAAACGTTTAGGAGCTGAGAAAGTAACAGTTGTCTATCGCCGTTCAAAAGATGAATTACCTGCTAGAAAAGAAGAATTTTATCACTCAGTGGAAGAAGGAATCGAGTACAGTTGGCTAACAAATCCAGTTGAATATTTAGGAGATGAGAATGGAAATTTAATTGGTGTTAAATGTATCAAAATGGAACTGGGTACTCCAGATGATAGTGGACGCCGACGACCGGTTCCCATTCCGGGCAGTGAGTTTATTATTAAGGCAGATGAAGCAGTTGAAGCTATCGGTCAAGGTGCCAATCGGGTATTATTAGACGTTTTTCCTGAATTGGACTTGAACCATTGGGGATATATAGATGCGGATGAAGAAACATGTGCTACTAGTATTGCCGGAATATTTGCTGGCGGAGACATCGTCACAGGAGCTGCTACTGTCATCTTAGCGATGGGAGCAGGTAAACTTGCAGCAAAAGAGATAAGCAATTATGTCACGCAGGAAAAGGCGAAGAATAGAGAAGGAAGTTTACAATGAAAATAATGAAAACAATGGATGGAAATACAGCGGCTGCCTATATTTCCTACGCATTTACCGAAGTTGCAGCAATATTTCCAATCACCCCTAGTTCTACAATGGCTGAAGTTGTGGATGAATGGGCTGAACAAGGAAAAGAAAATATTTTTGCCGAACCAGTAGAAGTTGTTGAAATGCAATCAGAAGCGGGTGCTGCTGGCGCTGTTCATGGTTCTTTGAAAACAGGCGCGTTAACTTCAACATACACAGCGTCTCAAGGTTTATTATTGATGGTTCCTAATATGTTTAAAATCGCTGGAGAACTTTTACCAAGTGTTTTTCATGTGGCTGCTCGTGCAGTTTCAACGAATGCTTTGAGCATTTTTTGTGATCATAGTGATGTAATGGCAACGCGTCAAACAGGCTTTTGTATGCTAGCTGAATCAGGCGTACAACAAGTAATGGACCTATCTGCTATTGCTCATTTAGCAAGTATTGAAGGTAGTTTACCGTTTACCAACTTTTTTGACGGCTTTCGTACTTCCCATGAGTTACAAAAGATAGAAGTGATCGATTATGATGATTTGAAAGAAATGGTTGACTGGGATCAGCTAGAAGTTTTTCGTGAACGAGCAATGAATCCTAATAAGCCTTCTGTTTCTGGCTCAGCGCAAAACCCAGATATCTATTTTCAATCACGTGAAATGGTGAACCAATATTATGATAGAATGCCAGCAATTGTTCAAAAATACATGAAAAAAATTAACCAACTAAGAGGCACAGATTACGATTTAACTACTTATTACGGCGCGCCAGATGCCACCGAAGTTGTCGTTTCAATGGGTTCAGTTGAACCAACTGTTCGGCAAGCTGTTGCTTATTTAAATGAAAATGGTGGCAAAGTTGGTCATCTTAATATTCATCTATATCGACCGTTTCCGACCGAAAACTTATTAGAAAAGTTGCCTGACACTGTTGAACGAGTGGCTGTGTTAGATCGTACTAAAGAACCGGGATCTGATGGAGAACCATTATTATTGGATATACAAAGTGCACTTTATCAACATCCTAATCGTCCAATCGTTATCGGAGGACGTTATGGCATTGGTTCAAAAGATGTTACTCCAGATCAAATCGTGAGTGTTTATGATCATATGCAGTTACCTGCGAATGAATTAAAAGCTCGTTTTACAGTAGGCATTGTCGATGAAGTGACCAATTTATCCTTACCTAAAACTGAACCATTAGATCTAACACCAGACTCTACTTTTCAAGCACGTTTCTGGGGATTTGGTTCTGACGGAACAGTAGGCGCTAATAAACAAGCGATTAAAATTATTGGTGATCATACAGATAAATACGCACAAGCTTATTTTGACTATGATTCTAAAAAATCTGGTGGCTTGACGGTTTCTCATTTGCGTTTTGGTGAGGAAAAAATAGACTCTACTTATTTAGTGGAAAAACCTGATTTTGTTGGTTGCCATAATGCAGCCTATATTTATAAATTAGATCTGGTAAAAGGCCTTCGTGATGGTGGCACTTTCTTATTGAATACTGTGTGGAATGAAGAACAAGTTCATAAACATTTGCCAACCAATTTAAAACGTTATTTAGCTAAACATCATAATAAATTCTACATTATTAATGCGATGGATATTGCAAAAGCGACTGGCTTAGGACGTCGTATTAATACGGTAATGTCGGCGGCTTTCTTTGAAGTAACAGATATTATGGATAGAAAAGAATTTTTACCATTGCTAAAAGATGAAATTGATAAAACATATGGTAAAAAATCACAAGAGATCGTAGAAAAAAATTGGCAAGCAATCGATCAAACTTTTGAAAACCTACATGAAATTACTGTACCAAAAGAATGGGCTGAATTAGAAGAAGTGCCTTCTAGATCTTCTAATGAAGAAAAAAGACCTGATTTTGTACGTAACATTGTAGACCCAATCGCTAGAAAAGAAGGCGATAGTTTAACAGTTGGTAATTTAATTGATAATGGTATGTATGATGGTCGTTTGCCTATGGGAACAGCTGCTTATGAAAAACGTGGGATTGCTTTAGAAGTGCCAGAGTGGATTCCAGAAAAATGTACATTGTGTAATGAATGTGCCTTTGTCTGTCCTCATGCGGCCATCCGTCCTTTCTTAGCTGATGAAGAGGAGATGGAAGAAGCGCCAGAAGGTTTCATTGTTCGTGATTTCAAAGGTAAAGATGGGTATAAATACCGTATCCAAGTTTCCTTAGAAGATTGTACAGGTTGTGGTTTATGTGTAGAAGCTTGTCCTGCCAGTGCATTAGTTATGAAAGATTATGAAGATCAGCAAGAACAAGCTATTAACTGGGCATTTGCGATGACATTACGCCAAAAAGAAAATCCAATGAAGAAAAATTCGGTCCGGGGATCTCAGTTTGAACAACCTTTACTTGAATTTTCAGGTGCTTGTGCAGGGTGTGGTGAAACGCCATATGTTAAATTACTGACACAACTATATGGCGACCGAATGATGATTGCAAATACTACTGGCTGTTCTTCTATTTGGGGCGCTTCGGCTCCTGTAACTCCTTACACTACTAATGATAAGGGGCAGGGTCCTGCATGGAGTAACTCTTTATTTGAAGATAATGCAGAATATGGATTTGGTATGCATATTGCCAATCAAGTAAAACGTAATCGTGTTGTCCATAAAGCGCAACGTGCGCTAAATGAGAAATTAGGTTCTGAAGAAACACAAAACTTGCTTAAAGACTGGATTGACCATAAGGATGAAGGTGAAGGGTCCCGACAAAGGGCCACTAAACTGATAGCTGCTTTAGAAACCGAAGATGATAAACAACTACAATCTTTATTAAAAAATCAAGAAATGTTTGTTAAACCAAGTCAATGGTTGATTGGTGGAGATGGTTGGGCCTATGATATTGGTTTTGCTGGAATAGATCACGTAATAGCTAGTGGAGAAGATGTTAATATCTTGGTCATGGATAATGAGCTTTATGCTAATACGGGTGGTCAGATGTCTAAAGCAACACCAACTTCTGCTACAGCAAAGTTTGCTGCAGGTGGTAAAAAGACAGCGAAAAAAGATCTTGGTATGATGGCTGCAACTTACGGAAATGTTTATGTAGCACAAGTTGCTATCGAAGCAAATCAAACACAAACAGTTAAAGCAATTACTGAAGCGGAAAGTTACCATGGGCCATCAATAGTTATCGGTTATACGCCATGTATTAATCATGGATTACGTGGAGGTATGAAAAATTCAGTCAAAGAATCCAAGGAAGCTGTTGAATCCGGTTATTGGCAGTTATATCGCTATGATCCTCGACAAAGTGCTAAAGGGAAAGATCCATTACGGATGGACTTTAAAAAAGCGGACTTTAATAAGATTCCTGATTTATTGAATATGCAAACCCGCTTTACTGCATTGAAGAAAATTAAAAATGATCCAGAACTAGTTGGTCAGATGTATGATCAAACGATGAAAGATATGCAACAACGTGCTGGTACTTACGACCGGATGGGACAGATGAATAAAGCAAAGAAAAAATAATTTAATTAAACTTCTTATGAAAGTTATAAAAGTCTGATGTTTTACTATTTAATTAGTAAGATATCAGACTTTTTTGATTTTTAAACCTAAGTGAACAAAGAATGTTTTCATTTTTCACTAGTTATTCGATTTATGAACAAACAGTGTTTTTCTTTTTCATTACTTGTTCAATGATTCAATAGATAATAAAAAAAAAGTCCCTTTATTTTTTTAATTCTCCTCTTTTATATTTCACATACTTTTTAAACAATTTCTTTGCATTATTATTTTGTACATATTATTATAGAGAATGGAATTACGATAATTGAAAGGAGATTAACAAGTATTATGACTGATCAAAAAATAGATGGGTGGGTTGCAGGACTCAAAGTACTAGAAGAGTGGGGCGTGCAAGACGTTTTTGGCATCCCAGCTGGCTCATTGAATTCTTTGATGGATGCTTTTGAAAAAGAACAAGAAAATATTAACTTTATTCAAGTTCGCCATGAAGAAACAGGAGCACAAGGGGCAGCTATGTATGCCAAATTCAACAACAAATTAGGTGTTTGTCTTGGTTCTGCCGGACCTGGCGCAACTCATTTATATAATGGTTTGTATGACGCAAAATTTGATAACGTTCCAGTATTAGCTATTTTGGGTCAACGTGCACTTAGAGAAGCTAATATGGACGCTTTCCAAGAAATGAACCAAAATCCATTATTTAATGATGTAGCGGTATATAACCGTCGGGTAGCTTACCCTGAACAATTGCCTAAAGTTCTTGATGAAGGTATTCGTGCAGCAATTGCAAATAATGGCGTAGCTGCTGTTGAAGTTCCAGTTGACTTCGGTTGGGAACAATTAGATACAGCAACTCGTTATTCGTCTGCTGAAGATTATCGCGATTTCCCTGAACTTGGATTAAATGAAGCAGATATCGATGCAGCAGTCGAAGCTTTGTCTAATGCTAAACGTCCAGTAATTTATGCTGGAAAAGGTACGCGTGGTCATTCAGATGATGTTATCGCATTAAGCCGTAAAATTAAAGCACCTGTCGCTATTACAGGGATAAACTTTGATGACTATGACTATGAATTTGATGCTCTTTTGGGTTCTGCTCACCGTGTAGGTTGGAAACCAGCGAACGAAGCATTTGAAGAAGCAGATGCAGTTTTATTTGCAGGTAGTAACTTCCCATTTGCTGAAGTAACAGGTAAATTTGATCATGTTGATAAATTTATCCAAATTGATATTGATCAACAAAAATTAGGGAAGCGTCATTTTGCTGATGTTGCAATCCTTGGTGATGCTGCTACTGCTATTCGTGCAATTACTGATAAGATTGACGAAAAAGAAGACAATGGTTGGTATCAAGCAAATATTGATAATGCTGCAAACTGGAAAGCTTATATGCAAAAATTAGAAAATAAGACATCTGGTCCTCTACAACTTTATCAAGTATTTAAAGCAATTAACGATATATCAAAAGAGAATGCTGCTTATTCTATTGATGTAGGGAATACTACACAAACTTCTATCCGTCACTTACACATGACACCGAAAAACTTATGGCGCACTTCTGAAGTATTTGCCACAATGGGTAATGGTCTACCAGGAGCTTTAGCCGCTAAATTAGATCAACCTGAACGCCAAGTTTGGAACCTATCAGGTGATGGTGGCTTTGCTATGGCTATGCAAGATGTTGTGACAGCTGTAAGATACAATTTGCCTTCTATTCATGTAATATTTACTAACGAACGTTTTGGTTTTATTCGTGATGAACAAGAAGATACAAACGATAATTATTATGGCGTTGATATTAACGACGTAGACTTTGCTGCAATTGCTAAAGCACAAGGAGCAGTAGGTTATACAGTGACTGAAATTTCACAATTAGCTGATGTTTTCGCAAAAGCAAAAGCTGATGAAGAAGCAGGACGTGTGGTATTAATCGATGCTAAAATTACTGAAGAACGTCCTCTTCCAGTAGAATCATTGAAATTAGATCCTTACTTCTTCTCAAAAAATGAAGTAGATGAATTCAAATCACGCTATGAAGCTGAAGAACTACAACCATTCAGTCATTATTTGGAAGAACATGGTTTGGAAGTTGACCAACACAAACGCTAATATAGATTAGTTAGAAAAAAGGATAGTTCTTAATAATAGGAACTGTCTTAAGTAAAGAAGCGATCGCAAATGATGTATTCATTCTGCGGTCGCTTTTTTGGCTTATTATAGAAATCATAATAAAACTAGGGTTACTTTGATAAAGCAGCTCTAGAAATTAGCAAAACTAGAGTTAGATAAGGAAAGTAGATCGAGAAATCAAGAAAACTAGAGTTAGATAAAGCAAAGTAGGTCGAGAAATCAAGAAAACTAGAGTTAGATAAGCAAAGTAGGTCAAGAAATAAGAGGAACTAGAGTTGGATAAGGAAAGTCTCTAGAAATAAGTAAATTTAGTATATCAAATCATGTATGTTTAAGCTTTTCTGTTCAATTGTTAAAACTAACTTAAGAAAGCTCTGTTAATATTATAATTCTCTAAGAAATTTAAAGAAAACCAGTATAGGTCAGCAAAACTCGTTAAAATAAAATTGATTAAAGGGGAGAAGTTCCCTAAAAATTAACAAGGAGGAAATGTAGATAAAATGGACGCCAAAACGAAAGTTGCTGCTGGTATTTTAGCTTTGTTGACGTTTTTTTCCGCACCGTTATTTTCACTATTTATGGGCGCGTTAGTTGTTCTTTATTTGCACCTTAAACAAAAAAGAGCAAATGCTTAGAAAAAAAAGGAAAGTCGCTTCTAAACTGAAGGCTTTCCTCTTTTTTTATTTACGTAATTCGTCTAAAAGTTGCGTCTTTGAAGCAGTTTGGTCGTCTTTTGTTTTCAAAATTTTTGCAGGAGTGCCTCCAACAACGCTTCCTGCTTCAACATCTTTGGTTACGACTGAACCTGCAGCTACAATGGCGTCTTTTCCTACACGTACGCCTTCTAAAACCACAGCATTTGCGCCGATAACTACATTGTCTTCAATCACAACAGGATCAGCAGAAGGTGGCTCAAGAACGCCTGCTAAAACAGCACCTGCGCCAACATGTGCGCGTTTACCAACAGTTGCACGTGCTCCTAAAACAGCGCCCATGTCGATCATAGTTTCTTCACCGACGACTGCGCCGATATTAATGACTGCCCCCATCATTACCACTGCATTTTTTTCGATGATTACTTGATCGCGTATCATTGCGCCAGGTTCGATTCGAGCATCGACAGTCGTAAAATCCAGCATGGGTACAGCTGATTTTCTACGATCGTTTTCAAGATAGTAATCGTTGATTACTTCTTTATTATCAGATAAAAATTGTTGAATATTATCAGCATTACCGATTACAAGGTTGCCAAAAGTTTTAACGTTATTGGTAGACATTTGTGAGATGTCGCCATTGATATAAGCTTTAACTGGTGTTTCTTTTTCAGCTTCTTTAATAAAGTTTGCAATTTCATAAGCATCTGTAAAACGTAATTCTGACATTTCATCACCCTTTTATTTTAATAAGTCACTCATAGAATACATTCCTGGACTTTGGTCTTTCAAAAATAGACCAGCTTTTAATGCGCCGTTAGCAAAGATACGGCGGGACAAAGCAGTATGTTTAAATTCGATCACTTCGTCATTTCCAGCATAAATGACAGTATGTTCTCCTGGAATCGTGCCTCCCCGTACTGCATGAATCCCCATTTCATCTATAGGATTAGAATTTTCTTTGCCGCTTCGTCCGAATACATAGTCCTTTTTCGCTTGAGAAGCATCGTTGATACTGTCAGCAAGCAATAAAGCTGTGCCACTGGGCGCATCTTTTTTTTGATTATGATGCTTTTCGACAATTTCAATATTGAAGTCATCTTCTAACGCTGGTGTTATTTTCTGCAAAGCTTCAATTAATACATTAATCCCTAAAGACATATTTGCAGAATAAAAAATTGGAATGGTGTAACTTGCTTCTTCCATTTTTTGTTTGGTATTTTCTGAAAGACCAGTCGTTGCTATAACAACAGGAAGTTTTTTTTGTACACATTGTTCAATCAGTTCAGGAACACTACTTTCATGAGAAAAGTCGATAACAAAATCGGCTGTTTCTTTAACATCTGCAAGTGTTTGATAAACTGGGAAATCCACTTCTTGTTGATTTCTATCAATCCCTGCAACAACACTTAAATCTTCGCGAACTTTTATTTCATTTTGTAATTCTTGTCCCATACGACCAAAGCAACCATTTAAAATAACGTTAAACATTAAGTTTCCCCCTTATAAAAGCCCATATTTTGTCATTTGCGTTTTTAAATTAGTTAAGGTTTCTTCTTCAGGCTCAGCTAAAGGCAAACGATAACTTAATTCGCATTTTTCCAAAAGAGAGACGGCTGCTTTAATTGGCACAGGGTTAACTTCTGAAAAAATAGCTTGAATTAAAGGAAGTTGTTTTAATTGGGTAGCACGAGCTTGTGCAATATTACCCTCTAAGAAATTATGAACCATTGTGGCCCGTTTCTTTAGGCAGTATGTTGGAAATAGTGGAGATTACTCCTGATCCTCCTACAGCTAGAAGCGGTAATACTTGGTCATCATTTCCTGAATAAAGCGCAAAATTTTCATCCACTAATTGTGCTATTTCAACAATTTGAGCAATATCCGCACTGGCTTCTTTAATCCCTACGATATTTGGAATTTGTTTTAGTTCTTTTACTGTTTTGTAGTCTAAATTCATTCCAGTACGAGAAGCCACGGAGTATAAAATAACAGGTAGTTCAATAGTGTCACAAATTGCTTTGTAATGAGCGATAATGCTTTTTTTCGTTGCTTTATTGTAATAAGGAGTCACGACTAGTAGCGCATCAGCTCCTACACGTTCTGCTTCTTTTGCCAAGTGAATTCCATGCTGTGTGTTATTGGAACCTGTTCCAGCGACAACAGGAACTCTTTTATTAACTTTGTTAACAACAGCCTTAATGACTGAGATATGTTCTTCATCGTCTAATGTAGAAGCTTCACCTGTTGTTCCACAAGCGACGATGGCATTAATTCCCTCGCTAACTTGCCATTCGACTAGCTCGTCTAATTTTTTATAATCAACTGAGCCGTCTTTTTTCATAGGCGTGACTAATGCAACACCGGAACCTGTAAATACTGACAATGACGTCACTTCCCTTCAAGTAATTCAATAAATGAAAATTCAAAATTGTTTAAACTTTTTCACTATTGATTAATTGAAATTATATAATATAATAAGGACAAAATTCAATGATTTCAGTGAAACGATAACAACTTTTAATAGAAAGTGGTTTTTTATGCAGATAAAAGAAGATATCCAAAATTTATTAGATGATGTAACAAGCTATCGGCGTTATCTTCATCAAATTCCTGAATTAGGTTTAGAAGAAAAGCAAACAGCAGAATTCATTCGAGAAACATTACAGTCATTTGGTGTTAAGGACATTTATACTATGCTGACAACGGCGACGGTTGCAGTTTTTCATGGAGAAAAGCCGGGAAAAACTTTAGCTTTTCGTTCGGACATCGATGCTTTACCAGTAACTGAAGAAACTGGCGTTAGCTTTGCTTCAAAGACAGAAGGAAAGATGCACGCTTGTGGACATGATGGTCATGCTTCAGCTTTACTGGGGTTTGCCAAATATTTAAGTCAACATCCAGAAGCTGTTAAAGGTAGGATTGTTTTAGTTTTTCAACCGGCTGAAGAAGGTCCAGGGGGTGCGCAACTACTTCTTAATGAAGGATTGATTGAAAAATTTGGTATTGATCAAATCATAGGCATTCATCTTTTTCCCGAATTTCCGGAAGGAACGATTGCTTGTCGTCCTCATGCAATGATGGCAAGAAATGGAGAAATAACGATTAAAGTTAACGGTAAAAGCGCGCACGGTGCTCAGCCTCAGCAAGGCCATGACGCGATACTAGCTACTTCAGCGATTATTCAGGGCCTGCATAGCATTATTTCGCGCAATATCAGTCCACTAGATACGGGCGTATTAACTTTTGGCGAAATTACTGGCGGGCAAGCAATGAATATTATTGCTGGACAAGTAAAAGTTGAAGGAACAATGCGGGCTTTTAGCGACGAAGCTTATGATATAATGACACAGCGTGTGAAAGAAACCGCTGAATTTATTGCCCAAGGATACGGTTGTCATGCAGAAGTCCATTTTAATCATATGTATCGGGTAGTAGATAATGATCCTAAGATGGTAAAAGCCTTGGAAAAAGTAGCTGGAGACGATTATTTTGAATGTCAGCCTTATATGTTGGCCGAAGATTTCTCTATGTATCAACAAGTTATCCCTGGCCTCTTCTTTTTTGTGGGGACGCGTAATGAGAATAAGGGGTATGTTTATCCTCTACACAGTGAAAAAATGCAATTTGAAGAGAAGAACTTATTGCGTGCTATTCACTGTTACGTACAATTGATTGAAAAATTAAATACTAAGGAGACGGCAGATGATTAAAGAAATTAAAGATAACCATTTGTATTGGGATGGTTGTGACACTGTTGAGCTAGCAAAAAATTATGGGACCCCTTTATATGTTATCTCACAAACAGCGATTGAAAAGGAATGTCGCGCTTTACAGGAACAATTTATAAAAAAATATGATAACGTCCATGTCGCTTATGCATCAAAAGCTTTTAACCATTTAGCGATGCTG
Organism: Tetragenococcus halophilus; assembly: GCF_001712815.1. NCBI lineage: Bacteria > Bacillati > Bacillota > Bacilli > Lactobacillales > Enterococcaceae > Tetragenococcus > Tetragenococcus halophilus. The sequence continues at coordinate 1,875,242 of NZ_CP012047.1, read as the reverse complement.
AAAATTATCGAAAAAGAAGGCTTAGGTATTGATGTAGTTAGCGGAGGTGAGTTATACACAGCAATTTGTGCTGAGTTTCCCGCTGATCGTATAGAGTTCAATGGGAACAATAAGTCTGATGAAGAATTAGCGCAGGCGATTGACTATGAAGTAGGACGTATTATTGTTGATGGTCGTCAAGAATTAGATCATATTATTGATATTTGTCGTAAGAAAGAAAAAAAAGCGAATGTTTTATTTCGAATTACACCGGAAGTGGATGTAAATACCCATCAGTTTATTTCCACTGGGCAGAAGGATTCAAAATTTGGTTTGCCTTTAGATAAAGATTTACTGTTGCCGGTTTTACAACAAGCGATTAAAAGCCCTGAAATTAATTTTTATGGTATTCATTTTCATATAGGTAGTCAGCTTTTTGATAATTCCACTCATTTAAAAGCTGCAGAAGTTGCTTTACAATTGGCTTTAATGATTAAAGAAACTTTTGACTATGAAATAAAGGAGCTTAACTACGGCGGTGGATTTGGCGTACGCTATACACAAGAGGATGAAAGACAGCCCTATGCTTATTTTCTTGATCCGTTAATGAAGCTAACAGAAGATTTTTGTCACAAAAATGACTTAAAACGCCCGACAATTGCTATAGAACCTGGTCGTAGTATTGTAGCTGAAGCAGGGATCTCACTGCATACGATTGGTAATATTAAAAACTTGCCTCATATTCGAAAATATGCTGCTATTGATGGGGGAATGACAGATAATATTCGTCCTGGTTTATATCAAGCAAGCTATACAGGAATGGTAGCTAATAAAGCATCTCAAAGGCCAGAAGAAACAGTTACGATTTCAGGAAAAGCGTGTGAAAGTACGGATATTTTAATTGAAGACATAGAAGTACCGACGATTACCTCAGGTGACATTTTTGCGACATTTACTACAGGTGCTTATGGATATGCTATGGCTAATAATTATAACAAGCTGGCAATACCAGCTGTGGTTCTGGTCAATAAAGGACATGCTGAAATAATTGTAAAACGACAAACGTATGCGCAAATCATCCAGAACGAACGCATACCTGATTCTTTGAAATGAGGTAATTTTATGGAAATTCCCTTTTATAAAATGCAGGGAGCTGCAAATGATTTTATTGTTATAAATAATATGAAGTTAAGGTTATCAGATGAACAACTGGTATCTTTGACAAAGCAAGTGTGTCGTCAGCGTTTTTCAGTAGGTAGCGATGCTTTAATGGCACTTGATTTTCCGCAAGCTAATGCTGATTTTCGGATGAAGTTTTATAATGCGGATGGTACAGAAGCAGAAATGTGTGGCAATGGTGTACGTTGTATTGCACGCTTTGCTTATGAAACAGGTATTGCAAAACAACAGATGACTATTGAGACAAAAGCTGGTAATGTCGATTGCTGGCGTTTGGATAAGCGACAATATAGAGTGCAAATTAACGAACCTTCTGTCGAAAATTTTGATTTGTCATTTCCTGGAACAGACTTTTTAGTGGACTATGTGGAATTAGGTGATCCGGGCGTGCCGCATCTGGTTATCAATTATCCTCAATTAAAAGAAATTACCTTAGCAGATATTAAACCTTTAGCTAAAAAATTACGTTTGTGGGATGCATTAGACAAGGGTGCTAACGTAAACTTTTATGCATTTGACCAAAATAATGAAGTCATTTTACGTACTTTTGAAAGAGGCGTAGAAGATTTTACTTTAGCCTGTGGCACGGGGGCTGTTTCTACGGCTTATGTATTGAAAAAAAAGCAATTGATAAAGAATGATTTCATTACACTTCATGTTTTAGGCGGTGTCCTTGAAGTAGAAGAAAATAAGCAACATTTTTATCTGATTGGAGATACGAATATTGTCACTAAAGGTTACATTTGCGATGAGGATCTTGTGATTTAATAAAAATAACAGGTATTTCTTCATAAAAAATTCAATCCCTGAGTGTATAATAAAAAGAAATGAAAAAACAAGGAGAGAATAAGTAATGTTTCCGATGGGATTTTTCTTTGACCCAACTTTTATTCTGGTCATCATAGGTATGATTATTTCGATGATCGCTTCATCATATGTCAATCGGACCTTTGAACGTTATGATGCGGTAAATAGTAAGCATCAAGTGACTGGTACCGATGCTGCTCGTTATATTCTACGCAATCAAAATATTGATGATGTAGGTGTACAGCAGATTTCGGGGAATTTGACTGATAACTATAATTCGGGTAATAAAACATTGAGTTTGTCACAAGCAACTGCGCAATCGACTTCTGTAGCAGCAATAGGAGTAGCCGCCCATGAGTGCGGACATGCTGTCCAAGACGCACAAGGATATTTTCCTTTACGATTAAGAACAGCTATTGTTCCAATCGCCAATTTTGGAACCAATCTATCAATTCCTTTATTAATTGTAGGGATTTTGATTAGTGGATCGAGTGGACAAATGATTATTAATATTGGTTTGTTGGCCTTTTCCTTAGCTTTTATTTTCCAACTCGTTACTTTACCGGTGGAATTTAATGCTTCAAGACGAGCTTTGCAAATTTTATCAGAGGGTGGTATATTAACAAACGAAGAAGTTCCACAGGCTCGAAAAGTCTTAACCGCTGCTGCTTTAACCTATGTTGCAGCTGCGGTCAGTGTATTGTTGCAATTACTACGTCTGTTTTTGTTATTCGGCGGTGGCCGCAGACGCTAGAAAAATTCCCCCTTTAGAGTGTTTTTATTTGTTTTATCATGTTATTATAGGATTGTAGGAAAATGAAAAAGGAGATGAACAATATGAAAGTAACAACTAAATTAGCATTAGGTTTAAGTGTAACAGCTGCGGCTGGTATTGCTTCAACAGTATTTGTATCAGATAAAGTGATTACTAAAGTTCGTCATATTGCAAATCGTAAAAAGGCTGAACGTTTTGTAGAAGACAAATTTAAAGGCAATGAAACTTTATTAAAATTTGTTGATAATTTAGAGGACAAAGATATTGAGTCCTTCATGAAGGTAGCACAAAAAGTTAGTAGCAAACGTGATAAGGTTGCAGAGTATGGTGACAACGTAAAAAATGCTACTGAAAATGTAAAAGATAAAATTGCCGATTTAATCGAACATAATTGTTAATTATAAACTTCTGAGTAAATGGATTATTTGCTCAGATTTTTTATTTAACTGGAGGGAAAACTCATTGAAAGAATCTTTTCTAACACAAGAAAAAAAGCATTTTTTTATGAACGAAGCCATTAAAGAAGCGCACAAAGCTTTAGCTCTGGCTGAAGTACCAATCGGTGCGATTGTTGTTTTAAATGATGAGATTATTGGACGTGGATATAATAAACGTGAGACAAGCCAGGATGCATTAAGTCATGCAGAAGTCACTGCTATTAAAGAAGCTTGCAATAGCATCGATAGTTGGCGTTTGGAAAATGCGCAGTTATTTGTGACCTTAGAACCTTGTCCTATGTGTGCAGGTGCTATTTTACAGTCACGAATTGAAGAAGTTTATTTTGGGGCTTTTGATCCTAAAGCAGGTGCTTGTGGCAGCTTAATTAATTTATTAGAGGATACACGTTTTAATCATTGGTGTTATGTAGAATCAGGAGTTTTAATGGATCCCTGTGCATCTTTATTAAAAGATTTTTTCAAAGATATACGCGCCAAAAAACAAAAGAAGAAAGAAATGTTAGAAAAGGACTAGTCACATCAAGAAAAATACGATATAATATTAGTGCCGAAAGGCTAGGACAATGGGAACGTTGTGAAGGGTGTCAGATCTGGAAGGAAGCAGCACTAAGCAGCGATTCTCATGTGTCTGATTAATGTTTAAAAGATACACAGCCGAATATAAAAAAGAAACCTAGGAAATGTCCTAGGTTATTTAGTGCTATCGATTTTGCTTTGCAAATTTTTGTCAGCAGCTTGGTTAATAAAGTTGTGAATCAATATTTTGCGGGAAATAGCTCAGTTTGGTAGAGCACTTGCTTCGGGAGTAAGGGGTCGCAGGTTCAAATCCTGTTTTCCCGATTTTTAATGAAGTTACCAAAACGAAATCAGGAGCATTTTTGCTGCCTGTTTTTTTGTATCATCCAAAAAAACAGATGATTCATTTAAAATGTCACTATTTAGAACACGAGGGAGATCATGGAAAAAATACGAATATTACATACCAATGATTTACATTCTCATCTTGAAAATTGGCCGAAAATTCGTCGCTTTCTTCAGGAACGTCAAAAAGTAGAGGAAGAAGAAACGGCGATTACTGTTGATTTAGGAGACTTCTGTGATCGTTGGCATCCTTTAACAGAAGCCACAAATGGCAAAGCAAATGTTGCTTTGATGAACCAAGCGCATTATGATGCAGCTACAATTGGCAATAACGAAGGAATAGGAAATTCTAAGAGCGAATTAAACGATTTATATAGTGAAGCGGACTTTCCTGTGATTTTAGATAATCTTTTTGACAAAAGTACATTGCAGTTGGCGGATTGGGCGAATGAATTTAAGATTATGACAACGAAAATGGGTACAAAAGTGGGATTAATCGGAGCTACTGCCCCCTTTTCTTTGACTTATACGCAAAATGGCTGGGATGTACGTAACTGGTCGGATATTTTGCCTAATATTGTCCAATTTTTACAGGAAAAAGTTGATGTTTTAGTGTTACTAAGTCATTTAGGTGTTAACGACGATCAATTGATCGCTAAAGAGTTGCCAGCTATTGATGTCATCATAGGATCTCATACGCATCACTTATTTGTTAATGGGAAAAAAGTGGGCGATACTTTACTGGCGGCAGCTGGTAGATTTGGCCAATATGTTGGTGAGGTGAGTCTTTTCTTAGATGAAAACCATCGGATAGATACATTACGTGCAAATACATTTGCAACCGAGAAAATGATATCTTATCCTGAAGACGAAGAGGAAATTTTTAATTATAACAATAAAGGAAAGAAGTTATTACAAGAAAAGAAAGTGGCCTGGCTCCCAGATAAACTGAGTGTGGAAAACCAAGAGTATTCTTTAATTGATGAGGCTTTACAAGCGGTGAAAAAAAGAGGAAAGACGCAAGTAGCTATTTTAAACACAGGACTTTTTTTAGATGATTTATCAGCTGGAATTATTAATCAAGATGATTTGCATAAAATTTTACCTCATCCTATGCATATGATTCGCGTTACTTTAAAAGGTTCTGATCTTGTTCGGATGGTTTTGGAAATGGAGAAAAATCGACATTTTTTACGTAATTTTCCTATTCGAGGTATGGGATTTCGGGGTAAAGTGTTTGGTCAGATTGTTTATTCAGGGATACAATATGACAGTATGAATCATTCTGTAAAGTGGATGAATCAAGACATTGATCCAGAAAAATCCTATAGTTTCACCACAGTGGATCATTTCATGTTTATTCCTTTTTTCCCTACGATTGAAATTGCAGGTAAGGTAGAATTTCTTTTTCCCGAGTTTATTCGTACAGTACTAGGCAATTATCTCGCGCAAAAATATCCACTTTCATCAAAAAAATAGGTATAATATAGCTTAGGCGGTGAAAAAATGACCAAAGAAAAAGAGAATATCACAGAAGAAGTCACAGCAGTTTTATCAGAAATTGTAGAAGATGACGAAAAAGAAAAACCACAAAAAGGCAAAGAAGTCCTTCCAATAAGTGAATCAGAATTTATCATTGATAATCGTCGTTATAAGTTAGTGGCCAACTATCGTGAAGGTTTTGATGCGAGTAAATTTGGGGAAAGATATACAGACATCTTAGCAAAATACGATTATATTGTAGGAGACTGGGGCTACGAACAGTTACGCTTAAAAGGGTTTTTTTACACGAAGAATCGCAAATCTTCTCCGGACCAAAAAATTAATATGTTAGAAGATTATTTATATGAATATTGTAATTTTGGTTGTGCTTATTTTGTTGTTGAATGCGTTGATCGCCCCCATACAAAGACAAAACCCAATCGTCGACATAAGAAAACGCATAACAAGAAAAGCAAACAGGCGCATGTAGCTGAAAAAAAGACAAAAGTAGAAAAAAAGCCGACAAGTAAACCTGTTATTAAGAAAAAACAGACAAAAGAAAAACGTTCTGATGCAAAAATGGTTACACAAAAAGAAACAAAAGAATTCGTTATTCGAAAGAAAGAGGACCAATGAAGATGGCATACAAAGGATATTTAATCGATCTGGATGGCACGATCTACTTAGGTTCAGAGCCAATACCAGCAGGCAAACGTTTTGTTGAATCTTTACAAGAAAAAAAGATTCCTTTTCTTTTTGTAACGAATAATACAACAAAAAGTCCCGCTACAGTTCAAAAGCGTTTAGCAAATGAATTTGATATTTATGTAGAAAAAGATCTTGTTTACACAGCTAGTTTAGCTACTATTGATTATATGAAAGATGACGCAAAAGGGCGCAAGGTTTATGTAATTGGTGAAGCTGGCCTTATTGACTTGATTTTAGAAGCTGGTTTTATTTGGGAGGAAGAAACCCCTGATTATGTTGTAGTCGGTCTTGATTCAGAAGTAACATATGAAAAATTTACTATCGCTACCTTAGCTATCCAAAAAGGTGCCAGCTTTATCGGCACAAATTCTGATAAAAATTTGCCCACAGAGCGTGGTTTAGTTCCAGGAGCTGGAGCATTGATAAGCTTGCTAGAAACAGCAACGCAAACAAAAGCTATTTATGTTGGCAAGCCAGAAGCTGTTATTATGGAAAAAGCCTTAAATCGTATTGCTTTAACTAAAGATGAGGTTCTTATGGTCGGAGATAACTATGAAACAGACATACGTTCAGGTATCAATAATGATATCGATACATTATTAGTTCTTTCGGGTTTTACACCCAAAAGTGCTGTGCCTTTATTAGCAGTTGCTCCAACTTACGTGATAAATAATTTAGATGAGTGGGAATTTGATCAATGAAAAAATCACAAATTTGGCTTGAACGTTTAGGTATTGGCTCTTTATTTTTGACACTTATCAGTTTTGCGGTAGCTTTGACGATCAATGCACGTTTTATTTATGTAGCAGATATTGATTATTTAAATATTTTAGATTTTGTGAATTTAAGCAAGGAAAGACTATTGGAAAATTATGATCAACTGATCGCTTTTTTAAACCGTCCTTGGGTAACAGAGTTAAATTTACCAGATTTTACAATGTCTGAAGGCGGCAAAGCCCACTTTTATGATGTGAAAAAATTGTTTCTCTTTGACTATGGCGTTTTTTTAGTAACTTTTATTCCCAGTATCCTCTTTTGTTTCCACTTGCGAAAAAAGAGACGTTTTTGGCGCTTAATTCGTCCTTTTCAATGGGGGATGGCAGCGCCGGTCGCTTTTTTATCTTTACTGGTCATTGGTTTTGATAGATTTTTCATTATGTTTCACCAGATATTTTTTACAAATGACGATTGGATGTTTGACCCGGCAACAGATCCGATTATCAATGTACTACCGGAACAATATTTTATGCATTGTTTTTTCTTCTTTTTTATTTTGATCGAAGTTCTCTTTTTAATTATGATGATGATTGGTAAAAAAGAAGTGCAAGGAGACAGAATCCGTTAACTAATGGATTTTGTTTCCTTTTTTACTATGGAAAAAAATTGCGGATGTAGTTTAGGTTATTTACTTTTAATGTATTACAGTAATATAATAAAATAAGTACAGCTTTTTAAGCGCTTTACTTGTTAAAATTGAAGTCAAAAGAGAAAATGAAGTACAATTAAAAAAAGTATAAAAGAAAGAGGCGGATGATCATGCGATATCATGTAATGGAAAGTAATGATATTCGACGTAATTTAGCAACAGAAGAATACTTAATGGATACAGCGGATGTAACAGAACCTTTGTTACTGTTATATATACAAAATCCATGTATTATTATTGGACGCAATCAAAATGCTTATGAAGAAATCGATTTAAATTATTTACGTCAGCATCAGATTGTATTGACGCGTCGAGTTTCGGGTGGTGGTGCTGTTTATGATGATCTAGGAAATATTAGTTTTAGTTTCGTGACTAAAAAAGGTGACACAACTTTTGGAGATTATCGAGGCGTAACGACACCAATTCTAGAAGCTTTACGAAGTATGGGAGCCAAAGAAGCAACATCTGGAGGTCGCAACGATCTGTACATGGGAGATAAGAAATTTTCTGGTAATGCAATGTATACTAAAAAAGGAAGAACTTATTCGCATGGGACTTTGATGTATGATGTTGATTTAACGGTTTTAGATAAAGTGTTAACGGTTTCTAAAGAGAAAATTGAGTCAAAAGCAACACAGTCTGTTCCTAAAAGCGTAACCAATGTCAAACCTTATTTAGCACCGCAATTTCAAGCTCCCACGATTGAAGCCTTTCGCGATGAACTGATCTGTCATATTTATCAAGTGAACTCATTAAAGGAGATTTCAGATAAAAAATTAGAGCTGACAGATGAAGATCGTCAAGGAATCCAAAAATTAGTAGATAAACGCTATGCAAATGATGATTGGGTTTATGGACAAGCGCCTAATTTTGAATTTAATCAAAGAACACGTTTGGCTGATGTAGGTATTGTCGATGTTCATTTATCAACTGAAAAAGGGAAAATATCAGCGATTCAATTTTTTGTCGATTTTTTTGGTACAAAAGATATTGAAGGTTTAGAAGAAATACTACAGGGGGTTACCTATAAATATGAAACAATCAAGGATGCTTTAGAAGGTGTAGATGTCTCTGAATATATCTTTAATTTTTCTAATCAGGCGTTATTAGACTTACTTATGAAGTAAGGATAGAGCTAGTAATTTAATAAGAAAAATTTTCACGTCTTAAACTTTATTTACATTTAAGATTCACTGTTCTTTCATACCTTGTATGCTAAATTATGTTATAATATTTAAAATATGAGGTAGATGGATAGGGGATATTACGCGTGCTTTTCATATTTCTTATACTTGTATTTTTAATTTGTCTTCAGACGCCTAAAAAAAGTTTAGGCCGTAGGTTAGCAATTTATTATACAAGTTTTTTATATTTAGGGATAACAATATTTTTATATAATCAACAAAAAATAGATCTTTCTAATTGGCAGTCCTATTTTTTATTGCGTTTTGATGATGAAAAAAGTGCTTGGATCAGCTTGTCGACAGCCCTTATTACAGTTAGTCTAACGCTTCTTTTTTGGAAGTTATTTCAGTCAGGTTACTTAAAAAAAGTATATAGTTATTCAAGAAAAAATTGGCTGATTTACGCTCTAGCGGTTCTACTTATTTTTGCGGGTTTTCTTGCTTATTCTAGTAGTCGGTATGCGATGAAAGGTATTGATAATACAAGTCTCGACCAGATTTTATTTACCATGTCACAGCCTATAAGAGGAAGTGACCCCGGACAAATTATTAACTATATGATTGATCCGCTACTTGAAGCGCTTTTAATTACAGTTCCACTCGCAACACTACTTTATTTCGCAACTACATGTTCTTTTAAATTTGGTGCCATTTATCTACAAAGACAGCCCCATTTTAAAACGAAAAAAGTGATTTTTTTTGGTTTGATTGGTTTGATTTTTGGGATATTTTTAGGTGGAAAAGAGATAGGTTACGCTGATATCAGAGCATTTTATTTTGAAAATACGAGTATTTATGATGAACATTATGTGAATCCGCGAGAAGTGGATTTGAAATTTCCTAAGAAAAAACGAAATTTAGTTTATATTTTCTTGGAATCTATGGAAAGTAGCTATTTTTCTAAAGAACTAGGTGGCATTCAAGAACATAACCTATTACCGAATTTTGCTGATTTAGCACAGAATGAGGGAATCAATTTTTCTCATTCGAATAAGCTAGGTGGGATGTTACAAATTCCAGGGGCAAATCAAACGGCTAGTTCTATGGTAGCTCAGACTTCAGGGTTACCGCTACGCCCCTCAACGAGTTTAAATAGTTCGGAAAGTTCAGAAGAAAATAGTGCGGAATATTTCCCAGGGGCATATGCTTTAGGAGAAATTCTGGATGAACAAGGGTACAATCAAGCGCTATTGATGGGCTCTGAAGCTGAATTTGCGGGTAGAGATAAATATTTTACTCAACATGGCGGCTATGATATCCGTGATTATCATTGGGCTGTAGAAACAGGTCGTCTGCCGGAAGATTATTATGAATGGTGGGGTTATGAAGACCGTAAGTTGGTCGATTATGCCAAAGAAACATTAAATGAACTTTCCCAAGAAGAGGCTCCTTTTAACTTAACAATGTTGACGGTGGATACGCATTTTGAAGATGGTTATGCAACAGAGGACACGCCAGATTTATTTGGAGATCAATATAGTAATGTAATCCATGATTCAGACAGACAAATTGCACAATTACTAGAATGGATGAAAAAACAGCCTTTTTATGAAGATACAACGGTTGTTTTAGTAGGGGATCACTTGACTATGGATAGTGATTTCTTTGATTCTGTTGATCCAGATTATCAGCGTTCTGTATTCAATTTGTTTTTAAACACCAATAAACAAAAGGTGCGTAATAAAAATCGAGAATTTAGTGCAGTGGATATGTTTCCTACGACATTATCGGCTTTAGGCGTGGAAGTACCTGGTGATAGGTTAGGCTTAGGTGTTAATCTTTTTTCCGATCAGCTGACACTTATTGAACAATTTGGTTATGATTCTTTCCAAAATGAGCTGATGAAAAAATCAGACTTTTATAATAAGAAATTAATGCAAGACGATGAAAAAGACAAGGACCGTGAGTAAACTTCGTCTATAACTAGCTTATTGTTTATTATTTGTGTTAGTATAGTAAAGGATAATTCTTAGGAGTAAAGGAGAATGAATAATGATTGCAGCAAGTGATTTAAAAGCTGGGATGACTTTTGTTCAAAAAGATGGCTCTTTAATTAAAGTGCTAGAAGCTAGTCATCATAAACCAGGTAAAGGCAATACAGTGATGCGCATGAAGTTAAGAGACGTGCGAAATGGCACCACTTATGATACAACTTTTCGTCCGGAAGATAAGTTTGATCAAGCAATAATTGAAACAAGAACGGTGCAATTTTTATATGCAATGGATCAAATGGCTTATTTTATGGATATGACTTCTTATGAACAATACGAAATTCCAACCGAAAATATTGCAGATGAAATGAAGTATTTGATTGAAAATATGGAAGTAAAAATTCAATTTTATGGCAGTGAGGTTATTGGAATTCAACTTCCTACAACGGTTGAATTGCGAGTAACAGAAACTCAACCTTCGATTAAAGGCGCTACTGTCACAGGTTCAGGTAAACCAGCAACTTTAGAAACAGGTTTAGTCGTAAACGTACCAGATTTTGTCGGAGAAGGCGAAATGTTAGAAATCAATACGCAAGAAGGCGCCTATGTGAAACGCGCTGGTAAATAAAATTAATATTGTCATATACTGCGTTCTTAAATCAAAAATATTTTAAAATGATTAGTTTCTATGTGTCATTTATTACACATGGAAACTTTTTTATTAGGAGAAATAGTATTTTTGCAAAAAGCATTTAAGGATTAATATTTTCTTAGCTTTATTTTCTCATATTTTGTTTGAATTATATTTAAAGATAACGGTAGATATCTTTTTATTTTAGTTTGAATCATGTATACTGTAATTAATCTAAATAAGATATTCAGTTATTCTTTAGTAGTTAAGAGAAGATAGGGCAAAAACAGGGATATAACTGGACGAAATGAAAGGGTTAACATTGTTATTGTTAGTGAAGATTTAATTAGTAAAAAGGGGGCTATTTATGAGGTTTTCGTTTATGCATAAAGAAGGTGGCGCTCACCCAAATGAGCAAAAAGGGTCCACGGATACAAAACCGATTGTAGAAGCTTCAGTACCGAAAATGATGATTTATCCTATGTCTATGCATATCGGCGCGCCAGCTGAACCTATTGTTGAAGTTGGTGACCAGGTAAAAGTAGGGCAGATGATTGCAAAAGAGGGCGGTTTCGTTTCTGCACACGTTTATTCATCGGTTTCGGGTATTGTTACGGCGATTGAAAGTCGCTTACAAGCAGGTGGTAGTGAAGTTGAAAGCATTATTATAAAAAATGATTACATGTATACAAAAGCTCATCCTATCATTACTCCTGGTCACTCAAGTGAAATGTCAAACAAAGAAATCATAGATACTATCAGGAAGGCGGGCATTGTTGGTATGGGAGGTGCTACTTTTCCTGCAGCAATTAAATTAGCACCTCCTGAAGAAAAAAAGCTCGACACAGTTATCTTAAATGGTGCCGAGTGTGAGCCTTATTCTACCTCTGATCATCGAGTAATGTTGGAATATACTAATGAGGTTATTAATGGTATCGATATCGTTTCAAGCTTATATCCTGATTTAAAAAATATTTATCTTGCAATAGAAGATAATAAAAAAGATGTAAAAAAAGCGATGGAAGATGCGACCTCGGGTAATGAAAAAGTGACTGTACAAGAACTAAAAGCAATGTATCCTCAAGGTTCAGAGAAAAATCTAATTAAGAGCTTAACAGGACGTGAGATTCAAGCAGGTGAATTACCAGCAGACGTACATGTCGTGTTACTAAATGTTTCCAGCGCCAGGGCAGTTTACCATGCTTGTGAGCTTGGAGAACCTTTGATTGAACGTGTAATTTTTGTTTCCGGCTCGCCTGTAAAAAACCCGCAAAATTTGAAAGTAAGAATCGGAACACCAGTGGAGTCAGTGATCGAAGATTGTGAAGGTTTTTCAGCGATACCAGGTAAGATTTTATCTGGTGGTCCGATGATGGGAAAAGCGATTAACGATTTGAGTGTTTCGGTGAGTAAAGGAATGACAGCAGTCTCTGTATTGACGCGTAAACAAGCGCAAATTGAAGAACCAAAGGATTGTATCATGTGTGCGGAATGCCTGCATGTTTGTCCAGTGAGTTTACAGCCTATTTTGATTTCGGAAGCCTTTGAACGAGGCGATATTGAAAAAGCAGAAAAATTAGGAGCGATGGATTGTATTGAATGTGGAAACTGCTCATTTATTTGTCCGTCGAATATCCCCTTATTAGACAATATCCGTGGCGCTAAAGCGGCGATTCAGGCAAAACAGGAGGGTTGAGTGTATGGAAAACACTATTGACAGGAAAAAAATAGAAAATAATTTGAAGGTTGGCCCCTCCCCACATATTCGCTCAAAACGTACAGTGGAAGGGATAATGACTGAAGTATTGATTGCTCTTGTACCACCGATTATTGCGGCCGTTTATTTCTTTGGCTGGTGGGTATTTGTTCAATTAGCAGTTGCTATTATTGTTGCAGTTTTTTCTGAATTTTTATATCAAAAAATCACCTACCAAAAAGTAACGATTCATGACCGTAGTGCCTTGGTTACCGGCACGCTGATTGGATTAAGTTTTCCGATTACAGCACCACTTTGGGTCGTGGCGGTCACCTCATTGTTTGCTATTGTCGTTGTTAAACAATGGAATCTAGGTCTAGGAAAAGGAGGTATAGGACGAAATTATTTAAATCCTGCGGTGACAGCACGTGTATGCGCCAAAATTTTCTTTACGCCTTTTTTCACAGATTGGGTTTTGCCTACCGGTTTTTTTGGAGGTCCCTACGGTGGAGTGGATGCGGTCTCTTCTTCTACGCCTTTAGAATTTGTTGGTCATGGGGCGCAAAGAGTTTCCGCTAAAGTGCCTGATTTAGGTGAACTATTTTTGGGGCTCGATTTAGGGGGCAATATTGGAGAAACATCGAAATTAGCGATTGTTATCGGAATGTTATTCTTAATTTTTCGACGTATTATCAATCCCAAGATTCCTATTTTATTTATCGGTTCAACAGTTCTGGTCATGTGTTTTTGGGGAAATTTTAATTTAGAATTTATGCTGACGCATGCTTTAACAGGAACACTTTTTTTCGGCGCAACTTACATGGCGACTGATTATAGTTCAGGTGCTTTAACTCCAGCTGGAAAAACGATATTTGCAGTGGGCGGCGGCGTTTTAACTGCTCTGATACGAATGATCTTTGATTTTCCTGGAGGATTTGGTATTGCCATCATTATTATGAATATCTGTGCACCTTTTATCGATCAAAAGCTAATGCAGAGAATTTATGGGCATCATAAACGTCCGCAGGTAAAATTCGATCGCCAAAACCCAAATCAATTGTAAAAAAACTGCGTACAAGCGGTCTTTTTCAAAAGATAAACTAGTAACGCAGCTTTTTATTTTTAATTACTTTAAGCACCTTCAACCATATCGCGCCGTTTATAACCTAAATAACCGAGGAATATGAGTGCTATACTGATTCCTGTGATGGCAAAGAAAGCAACAGGTTCAAAGCTATCCATCGGCATATGAGCAAGCCAGTTTTCGACAGCAGTATTAAAAAACCACTCGGGTAAATCTAAAATGTTGTTAAAATAGCTAAGAACAAAAGAATATCCTAGGTAGATATAAACAAATTTTCCCAATCTTGGTACCCAACCTAACGCTAAACTTGCAAGTCCCGTATAAAAGAGGACGGATGGTAAAAAGTTATAGCCAGATGTCAGAAAATCCATAAGGTCCATTGAATGATTATCCATCGAATAGATGGCTGTACTACCTAAACTACCTGCAGCGAATAAAATGCCAAGTATTTCACAAAAAACAGCTAATATTACAGTCGTCCAATAAAATTGTCCACGAGATACTTTTGTAGTGAAAAGTTGACTTAAATGTTGGCGGCTTTCTTCTACAAAGAGCTTGTTTACAATATTGATAGGCAAAATGGCGACTAAAAAAATCATGACGAGCATAATTGTGCTGGTAAATGACTCTTCGATGGAAATATCAGAAGCAGTAAACATTTGCTGTATCAGTTCATTACTTTCTATAAAGGTAGCCATATCTCCATAAATAGATCCATAAGCAGCTCCCATAATAATAAAAGCTATCAACCATGCAATAATTATACCTTTGTTAATTTTTATAAATAAACTTGGAACAGATAATAAAGATTGTTTAGCGTTTCCTCGTCCTTGTCTTTCGGGTAAATAACCTCTATCCATATCACGTTTTCCTTCAAGTGAAAAAGCTATAATAGCAGCAACTACACTAAAGATAACAGCGAAAATAAGAAGAATCCAATTATTTTCTGTAAAAGGATAAGTTAAATAAGTCCACCCCAAGGGATTGAACAAAGAAATATCGACATTTGAAACGTCAGTCCCTGCACGTATAATATATAAAAAACCAATGATTCCTAGAGAGGCACCTGTTGCTCCAGAAGAATTTGGCATGATTTGTGCCAAAATCAGAGCAATTGTTGCGCCAGTGATCCCTGCCATAGCTATAGTAGCACCAAACAATAAAGAACCTTCAGCAGAAATCGTATTGATATTAAAGCTGATCATGATACCACTGATAAAAATAGCTAATAAAACATTAATAATTATTGTTTCTATCATAGTTGCAAGAGAATTCGCTTGTCGTCCAACTTGAAATGAACGTACAAGTTCAGTTAATCCAAGATCCTCTTCTTTACGAGTATGGCTTGTTACATGCAAAGCAGCAATTATCAAGGAAAATAAACTACAAAATAGTAACATTTCATTAGCATACATCGCTCCTATTGTATAATCTGTTGCGGATTCAATCGGAGTGGGTCCTACCATAGCTACCATGGCAGGATTTTGCATCGTTTCATACATTCCCTGTAATCCTTGTCCTTTTGCTATCTCTTCAAAAGCTGGGCCAAATCCAGCTGAGAACAGGCCAATACCTAGTATCCAAAGAATGATTTTGAGCCAGTCTCTTTTGAAATATTGGAAGAGCAAGGTTAGCGTTTTATTAAATCTTTCTTGCATAGCATTTTTTTCCTTCTTTCAATGTTTATCCTTTGTAATGGCGCATAAAAAAATCTTCAAGCGTAGGGGGGACAGCTTCAAATTTTTTTACGCCTAACTTACTTGCTTCTAACAAAACTTCATCAAGATATTTATTTTCTACAGAAAATACGGCTTGATTATCTGTTTGTTGGAAGTTATGAATCCCACTTACTTCGGACATTTTGGCTACGTCTTTTTCAGTCACTAAAGTTACAGTAGGACGTGTTAAATGACGTAATTCATCAAGCGACCCTGATTCCACAATTTCACCTTGACGAATAATAGCAATTTTATCTGCTAAATGTTCTACTTCATTTAAACTATGGGAAGAAAGAAGAATGGTCTTTCCTGCATCTTTGATTTTTTGAACTTCTTCTTGGAAAATAGCGCCCTTTAATGGATCTAGCCCCGAAGTTGGTTCATCAAAAATATATAAATCTGAATCGACAGATAAAGCTGCAATTAAGCCAACCTTTTGACGGTTCCCTTTAGAGTAATTTTTAGCTTTTTTCTTTGGATCTAATTCAAAACGTTTCACTAATGACTCTCGTTTTTGTTTGTTTCCACTGCCATGAAGTTTCATAAATAGATCAATAATTTCACCGCCGCTAAGGTTTCCCCAAAGTGATACGTCGCCAGGGACATATGAAATCCGTTTGTGTATGTCGAGACTGTCCTTCCATACATCTTTTCCGAAAATTTTTGCTTGCCCTGCAGAACGTTTGATAATACCTAGTAAAATACGAATAGTTGTTGATTTACCTGCCCCATTTGGTCCAATGAAACCAGTGACTTCACCAGCTTTCACTGAAAAAGTAACATCAGTTAATGCTTGAAACTTGCCGAACTTTTTTTGCAGTTGATTCGTCTTAATGATTTCTTCCATTTTTTATCTCTCCTTTAGTCAATCAAGATACAACTAAGATCTAACAATATATTAAAAACTATATAGTTTAAATTAGTTTTTAAAATAAGATTTAAAGGCTAAAAATAAACTGTATAAGCTTATTTGGTTTTATAATATTATATTTCAATTGAATAGTCAATAATGATGGTTAATAATAGGGTTGCTAGTTTGTGATTTTGCGTATAGAATAGAAGAAAATAACAAAAAGAGAGTGGGGACTCGTTTGAATGGTTTTGAAAAACGAAGAGAGGAAAAAGAAAAGCAAATTCTTGAAGCAACTTTTAACTTATTGAATACAAATGCAAGCCAAGAAAATATAACAATGGAAAAAATAGCTAAGGAAGCACATGTAGGAAAAACGACGATTTTTAAGTATTTTGATAGTAAGGAAAATCTTATTCGCAAGATGTTTCAGTCTTATATAGAACAACTAATCGAAGATGCAAGAAAAATTGTCTATGACGACCGCCCCTTTGAGGAAACATTGATTGCACTGAGTCAAAATAAGATAAATTACTTAAATAAAATTACTCAACAGTTTTACTTGGAATTAATGAACTATATAACTGAAAAAAATGATAATGAATTATCTCTTTTAATGCGACAGTTTACTAAAGAAAATCAGAATATGATGCTTGATCTATTTCATCGCGGCCGAAAAGAAGGCAAAGTCGCTTTGAAATACTCTGATGAATTTTTAATTATTTTTTTCCAAACATTGATTGAAGGAATGTCAAAACCATATGTATACGAAAGGATGAAGCCTTATACGACTGAATGGACGGAAATATTAATTAAAGGTGTTGCCCCCTAAGAATAATATTGTAAGGTTTGCAATTAAAACACAAGTAGGTACAATGAACTTATCATAAATGAGCGTCACTTTAATTTGTTAGTAGTTAAAAGTGATGTTATAGAATTATTTATAGAGATGGTGCTCTCTATAACTGCCAGGGCTGGTTGATGGTGCCTGTTATATACTAGTGTTTATTTGGTTTATAGTTAAATAAACGCTAATATATAGCAGTTTTTTTGTTTTTTAAAGAAAGAACATACTTGCGACTATAAAAGAATTTAAATAAATATCTTTCTTGATAGTTTTCCAATTGTCGTGTCAATATTATAGGAGATTAGGGTAAAGTAACATTACAAAAGCTTATTTATCGAAAATTACTATAAATAATATTATTTTTGCACTTAAGAGGGGAGTGAGCAGATGAAGTATCTACTACGCATTATCATTAGTGAAAAAGCGGGGACGTACCAATTAGCAGATTACAAATGGCTTGAACAATTTTTATGGAAAAATGGTTTTTCTGGATTGACAGTCCGGCGTAGTGAAATGAATCTGAACTATCAAAATAAGCGTCGTATTAGTATACTTGAAGACCAGCAATTTAACGACTTATCGCTTATTGTTGAAACAATAGATAGTGGACAGCGGATTATGAGCGTTTTGCAAGAAATAAAAGATCACTTGAAACATGGTCAGATAAGTATAATAAAAGGAATGGAGGAAAAAGACATGAGTACCCATGATCACTTTGCCGTAAAAGTATACACAAAAGAAGAGAATTCATGGTTTAGAAAAGAAGAATACGAAAAGGTGATTGATTTTTTTCAAGAAAAAAATGCTATTTGGACTTCTATGACTAAAGGGATTGTTGGTTATGGGAAGGACCATGTTATTCACAAACAAAAATTATTTGCTCGCAGTGAGCAGACACCAATTGTTATTGAATGTGTTATTTCTTCTGAAAATCTAGATGAGCTATTACAAGGTCTAGATAGTGTTGTAGAAGAAGGCGCCATATTTACTACACCTATACATTTAATCGCAAATAAATAATTTTTGAGGAGATTCCGGCATGTACTATGTTTTACTTGTTATTTTTGGGGCACTTGGTGCAACTTCTAGGTATATTTTAAGTTTCATTATTGACGCAGGACAGTTTCCTGGCGCCACATTAATAATTAATTTATTGGGGTGTTTTTTACTTGCTTTTGTGACCCGTTTTTTAAGTCAGCTTCCATATTTATCTGCTAAGTTGGTATCAGCGATTGGGACTGGCTTTGTTGGTTCTTTTACCACTTTTTCGACATTTTCTTTGGAATCTGCAGAATTATTTCAAAACGGTGAATATGGTTATGCTGGTGGTTACATACTAGCTAGTTTGTTTGGCGGTTTACTTGCTTGTATCATTGGATATCAAGTGAGTAACTGGCTGATTATTCGGAGGAAAGGAAGGGGCAAAATTGTTCGTTAACTGTCTTACGGTTTCTGCAGGGGCAGCCTTTGGCGTGCTGGTTCGTGTTCTTTCAACAAATTGGATTAAGAGTCAATGGACGTATACTTTTCCATTTGCTACTTTTGTGATCAACATTTTAGGTTCTTTATTACTGGGATTACTGACTGGTTTAAGCGTTGGCTCTGTATTCTCCCTTTTAGCAGGTACTGGATTTATGGGCTCTTTTACTACATTTTCAACTTTTAACGTAGAAAATGTAGAATTACTTCGCGAAAAAAAATATAAATATTTTTTTAGCTATGTAGGAGCTTCTTATGTTTTGGGCATTTTAGCTGCTTTTTTGGGGATTGTTTTGGGAAATTTATTAAAACACTAGTAAAAAATTGCCACAATAAGATAAAAAATGTCAGGCATGTATGCGGCTCAGTCCATTTTGTGCCAGATATTTTTATCTTGATGCAAACGTAAATAATTTTCTTTTTCCATACGGGATAAACTCTTAAAAAAAGCTTCGGCCTGTGTTGCTTGGCTTCTTGTGTCAAAGATCTCAGCGTGAATAATATTAAGTGGGCGTCGACTTTTGGGGTGGGTGTATTTAGCACCAGTCCCTTCGTTATGTTCTTTTAAACGTCGCGTGAGGTCTGTTGTATAGCCGCCATAAAAACTGTTGTCTTTACAAAGTAGTACATAAAAATATTGTTTTTTATTGTCCATAAAGTAACCTGCTTGTTTCTAAAGAATAGTTACCGGCAGTATCATATGTAAACATCGGCGGAAGCACTTTAAAACCGTCCAATTTTCCATCTTTTATTCCTTCGATCAGCAAAATATTAGCATCTTTTTCGGGTTTGGGGTAGACAAATTGGATACGTTTAGGTGCTAAACGATTTTTTTTCATTAAGTCAATGATTTCTAAAAAACGATCCGGGCGATGAACCATAGCAAAGTGTCCATTCATTTTTAATAATTTGGACGAAGTAAATAAAACTTCATCTAGGTCGGTATGTGTTTCATGACGTGCTATGGCATAATAAGGGTTAGGGTTTTTACGATTTGTAGGCAGTCCTTTAAAATAAGGCGGATTGCAAAGGACTAAATCACAAGAATCGCTAGCGATTCTATTTAAACTATCCTTTAAATCCAGCGGAAAAACCTCGATTTGTTTTTCTAAGTGATTAAGTGCAACGCTTCTTTGTGCCATATCCGCTAGCTTTTCTTGTAGCTCAATTTGATAGATTTTACTTTTTGTTTTCTTAGCGATAAATAAACCTACAGCGCCGTTTCCAGCACATAGGTCAACAATTTTTCCTTTTTTAGGGATTTTAGGGAAGTTAGCTAACAACACCGCGTCTAAGGAAAATGAAAAGACTTTAGGACTTTGAATAATTTTAATACCGTCGGCAAAAAGTTGGTCGATACGCTCATTTTCTTTTAAACACACGTTTTAGCAGCCTCCTTTTGTAGTCTACTATGTATTATATCTTTTTTTCTTAAAAATTAAAACGAGTCCCAAATAAAAAACTTGTCAAAAGAAATTTTTTCTTGCATACTATTTTTAGAAGTAAAAAGAACATATTGAAGGAAAGAGCTCATGTTTTATATATTTATGCGTGGTCTTGTCAAAGGAATTTTATTTTTAGCTAATGGCAATGCTCATTATGAAAATAAAAATTTGTTGCCACAAGATGAAAATTATATTTTGGTTGCTCCACACAGAACCTGGTGGGAGCCGCTTTATTTAGCCGTGGCTGCCGGCCCTAAAAAGTTTGCTTTTATGGCTAAAGAAGAGTTGTTTAAAAATCCGATCCTACGATTTATCTTAGTGCATGCAAATGCATTTGCGGTGAAAAGAGACAATCCAGGTCCTAGTACCATCAAAACACCGGTAAAACTATTACGTAATACGGATTTAAGTTTGTTGATGTTTCCTAGTGGAACGAGGCATTCGTCTGAATTAAAAGGAGGTACGGTGGTTATAAGCCGTATGGCCAAGGTGAGGATTGTGCCATGTGTTTACCAAGGACCTTTAACATTAAAAGACTTATTCAAAAGAAAACGTGTGACAGTTCGATTTGGCGAACCGGTTGAATTAGGAGATATTAAAAAGACAGATGAAGCAGGTATGCAGATTGTCGAGCAACGTTTACAAACTGCTTTTGACCAGTTAGATAAAGAAATTGATCCTAATTTTCATTATGAAGCAAAATAGATCATAGTACAGCGCTGCAACAAGGGTGCTGTACTTTTTTGGCTTTAGATGAGCTGAAAAAGTGGTATAATAATGGGAAAGACATTTTTAGAGGTGAAAACTTTGCGATTTTTACATACAGCCGATTGGCATATCGGAAAAAAACTTCATGGTTACGATTTATTAGTCGATCAAAAAGAGATCATTCATCAGATTTTAGATATTGCACTTACACAGCAGGTGGACGCCATTGTTATTGCAGGAGATCTGTATGATCGAAGTGTCCCTAGTGTAGAAGCCTGCGAATTGCTTAATCAAACTTTTATTGAGATGAATCTAGAAAAAAAGCTACCTATTTTGGCTATTTCCGGCAATCATGATTCGGCGGTTCGCTTAAGTACGGGCATGCCATGGTATGAGCAAACTGATTTTCATCTCTATACAGATTTGAAGCAGTCTTTTGAACCAGTTGAAATAGGAGATGTACAATTCTTTTTACTACCCTATTTTGAACCTATTGCAGCGCGTCTTTATTTTGCAGAAGAAAGTTTGTCTTTACAAGCTGCTATTAAAAAAATCATCGAGAAAATGCGGACAGCTTTTGATAAAAATAAAAAACAAGTACTTGTGACCCATTTTTTCATTGCTGGCAGTACGCGTAGTGATTCTGAAACAGCAGTGGAAGTGGGCGGGTTAAATCGTATTTCCTATGAACTGGTGCAAGATTTTGATTATGTCGCTCTAGGGCATTTGCATTCAAAAAATGCTTTAAAAACAAAAAATGCTTTTTATAGCGGCTCGCCATTAAAATTTTCATTATCCGAAAAAGATGATTCAAAAGGCGTATGGATCGTTGATAGTCGATCAGTAGCCCCTGAATTTCATGAGCTGGTAGCTAAACGAGATGTTTGTAGTTTACAAGCTTCTTTTGAAGAACTAACTGATCCAAGCTTTTATCAGCGAATGGATCGTAATTGTTTTTGGTATTTTCAGTTAACAGATCGTAGTGTGATTACAAATATGATGAACCAATTGCGTGCGATCTATCCTAATATATTAGGCGTTGAACGAGTCAATGGACGACGTGAAACAAAACAACTAGAAAAAGTACAACATCGCAAAAATACGCCTTACAGTATGTTGACTTCTTTTTTTGAAGATATTACAGGCGATCGTTTAACCAAAAAGCAGCGGGATTGGTTGGATGAAGGATTACAACAATCACTGGATACAGAAAAGAGGAACGATGATGCAACCTAGAAAATTAATGTTAAAAAACTTTGGCCCTTTTTTGCATGAAACCGTTGATTTCAGTGAATTTCAATCTGCCGGATTATTTTTGATCTCTGGTAAGACAGGAGCAGGAAAAACCACAATTTTTGATGGCATGACTTTTGCTTTATTCGGGGAGACTTCGGGGCGTTTACGTACAGGTAAAGAAATGCGTTCTACTTTTGCTCCAGCACAAGAACTAACAGAAGTTCGCTTTAGTTTTGAACATCAGGAAATGATTTACGAAATTATACGTTCTCCTGAACAAACGGTGGGCAAGAAAAAGGGTGAAGGATTTACCAAGCAGACTGCTAAAGTTCATTTATCGATTTTTTCTACTTCTGGAGCTTTGCTTACGCAATATAGTAAAAAAGGTGAAGTAGACCGTTTTATTACTGAACTACTGAATGTTAACGCAAAACAATTCTTCCAAATTGTTTTATTGCCGCAAGGAGAGTTTCGTAATTTTTTAGTGGCTTCTAGTAACGATAAAGAAAAGCTTTTACGAAATTTATTTGGCACGCAGCTCTATCAGCGACTAAACGAATGGTTGCACGCCCAACAAAAGAATGTAGAAAAAGAGCTAACTAGACAAACGGATCAGTTAGAAAACTTACGGCAACAGTTTCAAGGTGAATTTGAGTCTCCAGCTTCCTACCAAGAAACTTTGCTGAAATGGCAAGATGCCTTAGAACAATTAGAGCGTGAAATTGTTGAAGAAAAAAGACAACTTGAAAAACAAAAAGAAATGAAAAAAGAAGCGGAAAAAGCTTTTTATAAAGGTAAGGAAATTACCAATGCATTGGATGAGTATGATAAATTAATCCAAAAGCAAGAAACTTTAAAAGCAAAAGAATCTAAAATGGAAGAAACAAAGCAATATTTTGCCCAACTTTCTTGGATAAATGAAAAAAAAGATTTGCTCAGACAAGAAGATGATTATGGTAAAGAAATCGAAGAAATCAATCATTCCTTAAAAGATATAAAACAGCAGTTAAAGAAAAACCAAAGTGAACAAGAGGCTTTAAGAAAACAAAAAGAAGACTATGAGAAATGGCAAACACAACAAGAAGATAAGCAGTACGCTTTAAAACGTATTAATGATGAGTTGCCCACTGTTCAAAAGATCAATCAGCTGGCAAAACAAAGTGAGCAGCTTTACGCAAGTATGACACAAAGACAAAATGAAATAGATACTTTAAAAAAACAGTTAGAAAAAAACCAGTCACTAAAAGAGGATTTAAGTCAAAAAACTCAGCAAAAACCAGCTTTACAAGAAGAAAAGTTACAATTATATCGTTACGATGAACTTGTAAGACATTTTGTAGAAGCACAAGCAGAAAAAGACAGTCAAAAAACTGCTTATAAAAAGACACAAGAAGAAATAGAGCGATTAAAGCAACAGTTAGAAGTTTACCAACAGGCAGAAAAAAATAGTAAAGACCAACTAACAACAGCACGTAGTGAAAATGCCAAGATGCAGATTGCTCGTTTACAGTTATTGTTAAAAGAGGAAGAGCCGTGTCCTGTCTGTGGTTCATTACACCATGATTCTGTTTATGCTAAGCAACATAGCTATACATTGGCAGAAATTACACAAAATGAAGAGAACTTAGCCCAAAGTGAAGAAACGTATGCTCAAACATTGGAAGAAAAACAAAAAACTTCGGCAGCTCTAGAAAGTCGTAGAAAAGAACAAGAACAAATCAGCGTGAAACTGACAAAAGCGCAAGAAAATCTGCAAGAACTGACAGAAGAATGTGAAGCTACTTTAGAGATTTCCATTGAAAAAACTGAGCCAAAAGCTTATTTACAAAAATGGCAAGATAAACTAAATAAAGAGATAAAAGAAATCGAAGAAGCTGAGAAAAAGCAGAATTTATTAATAGAAGAAGCTGAAAAGACAAGTGCTAAATTGTCACAATTGCAAGAACAGTATTCAAACGATAAAGAGGAAGTAACAAAACTTTCAGCAGAGCAGGATACCCTAAAGGGGCAGCTAAGTTATCAAAATACTGAAGATCTGGAAAAACAAAAAAGTCAATTAGAAGAAGAGATAACAACCATCCAGAAAAAGATAGATCAGTATAAGCAAGAAGAAGAAAAAATACAAACGGATCTAACAACCTTAAATGAACGAAACAGTCAATATCAGCAACAAGTTCGTCGGTCACAAGAAAAAAGAAATGGGATCAAACAAAAGCTTGATCAAGCGATTCAAAAGAGTTCTTTTGTTTCATCAGAAGAAGAGATGCGTCAACTATTGCCAGAATTAAAGCAATTAGAATCTCTGCGCGAGATCATTGAACAAGATCAAAATGAACGAGAATATACAAAAAAACGCCTGCATGAACTTAAGGATTTTAAAGAAAAGTTTCGCCCGGACTTAAAAAATTTAGAGAAAAAAAGGCAAGATGCTGAAGAAAAAGAAGCATCGGTCCAAACCTCATTGATCCAAAAACAAGAAGTATTGCGTTCGAATCAAAAAATAATGGCGGATTTTCAACAGTTATATGCAACAAATCAAAATGAAATGGAAAACATGAGCCAAATTAAACAGTTGGCAGAAACGATGAATGGTGATAACCTAGAAAGACTGGGGATCGAACGCTATGTTTTACAGTCTTTTTTTGCAGAAGTCTTGGAAGTAGCCAACGTGCGTTTAAATAAATTAACACAAGGGCGTTATCAGTTCTTGCTTTCTAATGAAAAGGGCAGTTATAAAAAATCCACAGGCTTAGAAATTAGTATCTATGATGATCATGCTGGAACGAGCCGGCGAGCACATACCTTATCTGGTGGTGAAAGTTTTATTGCCGCTTTGGCACTAGCTTTATCGCTAGGCGATGTGATTCAAAGTCATGCTGGTGGTGTTTTGATTGAGACGTTATTTATAGATGAGGGCTTTGGCTCCTTGGATGAAGAGGCGCTGGAAATGGCGATTGAAGCTTTAGAAATGGTAGAAGATGAAGGAAGGATGATTGGCATTATCAGTCATGTACAAGAGCTTAAAAATCGTATCACACAACAAATGATCGTAAAAACAGATGGTAGTGGACAAAGTTATATTACTAACCGTGTAGTTGACTAAGGAAAGGAGGAAAGTAAATCATGAAATGGAGTATACCTGAACGAATTATTGAAAGAGGAAGAGAGTACTTAAATGATGGTCGTGTGCTTTCTGTTACCCCTGATCCAGAAAACCAAGTTTGGCATGCTGAGGTTTTAGGTGGAGAATTGTATCGAGTGGACTTAGATGCTAGCGCTAAAGAAGAAGATTACTGTCAGTGTTCTTACTGGGAAGAACATGGCTTTTGTAAGCATACAGTTTCTGTTGAACTATATCTAAGACAACAAGGCAAATCACGTAAGATAACAGCTGCGTCTGTGCCTAAAAGTGATAGTTTTTCAGCTTCAAAAATGTTTTCAAAAGGGCTGAACCATTTGGCACATCAACAAGATCGCTCACAGGTCCCTCTGCAAATCGAATGTCAGTTGGATAGTATAGCCACCAACCCTTATCGTGGAGAACTTGATGTATTAGGCATCTCATTAAAAATTGGCCAACATCACGGACGTAGTTATATGATAAAAAATATCTATAAATTTCTACAAGTTTATCAAACAGAAAAGGTATATGTAGCGAATAAACGAAATAGTTTCTATTTAAATCATAATGCATTTACCCAAGAAGAAAATGAATTATTACAACACTTGGCCTCTTTAGCACAAACTCAGGAACTTTTCGGTCGAACCGGAGTTTTAGTAGAAGGTAAACTAGATAAAAAGTATTTATTATTGCCTGTAGAATATGCCAAAGAGTTTATCCAAAAAATGGCTGACTTTCCTTTTGTATTTCAATTTGATGACCAAAAATTGCGAGAACTAAGCTTTTCTGAACAAACTCGAGTGTTATCGTTTCAAGTAGCTAAAGCAGAAAATTCCTTTAAATTATCGGTTTCCCATGATTTCGATAAAGTTTTTCAATACTATGGTTGGGCCTTATATGATGGAGAAATTGTGGAATTATCAACTGAACAAATGGACATCTATCTGACGATGGAACAGCTGCTTAAACGCTTAAAAGAGCCGATCATCTCTTATCCGCAAGAAGAGTTATCTGAATTATTTAAACAAGTTTTACCGCTGTTAAAAGAAATTGGAGAAGTAGAAGTTGATGATGAAGTTTACCAATATATCAGTGATGTAGACTTAGTGTTACGCTTTTATTTGAAAAAACGTAAAGGTATGATTGAACTACGAATTGATAACGTTTATGGAGATATTATCTTTTCAAGTGATTCTGCGCATCAACAAGTTCCTGAAAATCACCCTGAAGTGTTGCGCGATTATGAGCGGGAACGTCAAGCAAAAGCTGTGGTCGAACAATTAGGCTTTAAACAAACCGAGACAGGTTGGCATAAAAAAATTCCTAAGGGCGAGGAATTGTACCGTTTCTTCAACCAAGAACTGTATTATATGCGCCAATTAGGCGAAATTTATATGGGGAAAAAATTACGTGAACTCTACTTAGATGGTCAGAAATATAAGCCACATATTAATGTGAGTGAGTCAGGTTCATGGTTAGATGTTTCCTTTGATATCAGTGGAATTAACCAAAATGAGGTGGATTCCATCTTACAAAGTTTAATGAAAAACGCTGATTATCATACCTTAGAAAATGGACAAGTTCTTTCACTTGATTCCGAAGAATTTCAAGAAACAAGTCAAATATTATCGCAATTACGTGATTCTATACATTCTGCGAACCAAGGCACTATGAAAGTTCCCTTAAATCAAGGTTTACAGGTGCAAGATCAGCTAGCAGGCCAGGCAAACTTCAGTGAAGGCTTTCAACAGATGACTTATGATCTTACCCATCCAGAAGACTTTTCAGCGCTGGTTCCTGAAGGAGTACACCCGCAGTTACGTGATTATCAAGTTGTTGGCTTCCGCTGGTTAAAAATGTTAAGTTATTACCAATTTGGTGGTATTTTGGCAGATGAAATGGGATTAGGAAAAACCTTACAGGCGATCAGTTTTCTTCTTTCAGAAAAACAAGAGAAAGGCGGAATTAAAACAGTGATTGTAGCACCTGCTAGTTTAACCTTTAATTGGCAACAAGAAATCAAACGTTTTGCGCCTTCGCTTACTTCATTAGTTGTTTCAGGAAATAAGAGCGAGCGACAAAATTTACTAGAGCAAAATGTAGATATTTGGATTACTTCTTACGCCAGTTTACGGCAAGATATTGAAGAATACCGACAATTAGCTTTAAGCTATTTAATTTTAGATGAAGCCCAAATGGTTAAAAATAGTGCGACTAAAACTGCTCAAGCACTACGTTCATTATCGATTGCGCATCGTTTTGCCTTAAGTGGGACACCGATTGAAAATAATTTGGATGAATTGTGGTCCTTATTTCAAATGATTATGCCAGGATTTTTCCCGAATAGACAACAATTCCGTAATTTATCGCAAAACAAAATTGCTTCAATGATTCGCCCCTTTATCTTAAGAAGAGATAAACAAACTGTTCTACAAGACTTGCCTGATAAATTAGAAACAAACTATTATAGCGCATTAACGGATGAACAAAAGAAAGTATATCTAGCTTATCTTGAGCAAATGCGCGAAGAAGTTTCCTCGATGGATACAGAAGACTTTAAGAAAAATCGGATGAGTATCTTAGCGGGATTAACACGTTTGCGCCAAATTTGTTGTGATCCAAGATTGTTTATTGAGGATTACCAAGGCGGTTCCGGTAAGTTGGAACAAGTAAAAGATTTAATCCAAGCAGCTAAAGAAAACAATCGTCGAATTTTACTATTTTCTCAATTTACGAGTATGTTATCTATCATTGAAGAAGAACTGGCTGATTTAGGTATAGAAACCTTCTATTTAAGAGGAAGTACACCACCTAAGGATAGGATCGAAATGGTAGATGCCTTTAATGCTGGAGAACGAGATGTGTTTTTGATTTCCTTAAAAGCTGGCGGTACTGGTTTGAATTTAACCGGTGCAGATACGGTGATTTTATATGACCTGTGGTGGAATCCAGCTGTTGAAGAACAAGCTGCCGGTCGTGCGCATCGTATAGGCCAAGAAAAAAATGTTGAAGTTTGGCGGATGATCGCTGAAGGCACGATTGAAGAGCGTATGAATTATCTGCAACAAGAGAAAAAAGAGCTCTTTAAAAATGTCATTCAGGGCAATGAAGCACAATTACAACAAATGACCGAAGACGATATCCGGTCTATTTTAAGTATTGGCGAATAATATAGACCCAATAAACTTTAAGGGCCTGTGACATAAGTAAAGACAAGACAAAAATACCCGAACTATATTTGATAAGATTCTCTAATTGTCGTGAATTTGCGACGAGTAACCGCAGGAGCAATCTTTCTTATAGTTCGGATATTTTTTTATTAAAGGAACTTATGTCACAGGCTCTTTTCTTTTTTCCAAAAAGGTTTTGCTTTTATGCCGCGACTTTTTTATAATAAAGTTTGTTGTTATCAGTTAAAATGGAGGGTGGTGTTTTGTTGAAACGCTTTTTTGGTTATTATCGACCCTATAAGTCCTTATTTATATTGGATTTTAGTTGTGCTATTGTGGCCGGAATTTTGGAACTTGCTTTCCCTATTGCTGTCAATCAAGTCATTGATAAGATCATGCCGCAAAATAACTTTCGCATTATTTTACTTGCTTGTATTGGTTTATTATTATTTTACATTATTAATACTGTCTTACAATATATTGTCGTATTTTTTGGCCACAAACTAGGTGTTTTAATAGAAACGGATATGCGTGATGAATTGTTCAAAAAATTGCAGAGTCAATCATTTACCTATTATGATGAACAGAAAACGGGAACATTACTCAGTCGTTTGACCACCGACCTATTTGATATTTCGGAAGTAGCACACCATGGGCCAGAAGATGTTTTTATTACGGTTATGACTTTGTTAGGCTCATTTATTTTAATGTTGAACATGCATGTAAAACTAGCGATTGCCACTTTTATATTGGTACCTTTTATTACGGTGGCTTTAGTTTTCTTTAATAAAAAAATGACGAATGTTAATACTGAAATTTATGAGAGTATCGCAGAGTTTAATGCAGGTGTTGAAGCCGCTGTTACAGGAATTCGTGTCACGCAGTCTTTTGCAAACGAGGCTTATGAAAATAGTCGTTTTACCCGATTAAGCCAGTTATATAAACGAGCAAAGTTAATGTTTTACAAAGTGATGGCAATAAGTTCGGCTTACAATTATTTAATGATTCGCTTAATTAATTTATTTGCCTTAGTTTTTGGGGCTTATTATACTATTCAGGGACAATTAACCAATGGTGAGTTTGTTGGCTTTATCTTGCTTTCAAATGTATTTATACGCCCTATTGAAAAAGTGAATAATATGATTGAAGACTATCCTAAAGGCATTGCGGGTTTTAAAAGGTTGACAGAAGAGCTGGATCGCAATAGCACTATAGTTGACTTGCCTGAGGCTATAGATGTTGAAAGTTTAAAAGGGAATATTTCTTATCAAGATATTTCTTTTTATTATGCTGATGATACAAAGGTGTTAGATCATTTTAACCTTGAGATTACCGCTGGTGAAACAGTTGCCTTTGTAGGAGAAAGCGGATCAGGTAAAACGACTTTATGCAATTTGTTACCCCGTTTTTATGAACCGAGCAGTGGAAAAATAACAATCGACGGTATTGATATTCAAAAGATAACTTTAGCTTCATTAAACAAATTGGCGTAGTCCAGCAAGATGTTTTTTTATTTCCTGGTACAATTCGGGAAAATATTATTTATGGTAAACTTGATGCTAACCAAGAAGAGATTGAACAAGCGATTGATTTGGCTCATTTAAGAGGCGTGATTGATCATATGAGTGAAGGCTTAGATACAATTATTGGAGAACGTGGTGTTAAATTATCGGGAGGGCAAAAGCAACGTGTTGCGATTGCTCGTATGTTTTTAAAAAACCCGCCCATTTTGATATTAGATGAAGCTACTTCGGCGCTTGATACAGAAACTGAACAGCTTATTCAAGGCTCGTTAAATTCATTGGCCAAAGGTCGGACCACGCTGCTCATTGCCCATCGTTTGATTACAATCAAACAAGCGACACGAATCATTGTTATGAGTGAAAAAGGAATTTTAGAAGAAGGGACCCATAAAGAGTTGATGATAAAACAAGGGCACTATAAAAAGTTATATGACGCACAGTTTCACGTTTAAAAGATCGTACCAATGAATAGTTTACTTTTTTATTTAATAACAATAAAATTTTCAGGAAATGGACAAATGCACTAGTAATTATTAAAAAGATATGAGATAATAAAACAGTAGTATAATAGAAATAGTTTTGGCTTTACTATCACAAAGGAGTGATGCACATTGTTAACACTATATACTTCCCCAAGTTGTACATCTTGCAGAAAGGCTCGCGCTTGGCTGCAAGAACATGAAATTCCTTTTGTAGAACGTAATATTTTTTCTGAACCATTAACAAGTGATGAATTAACAAATATTTTGCAAATGACAGAAGATGGCACAGAAGAAATTATTTCGACTCGTTCAAAGGTGTTTCAAAAGCTAAATATAGATTTGGATGATCTTCCGCTCAATGAACTATTAAAACTAGTTCAAGAAAATCCAGGTTTATTGCGACGTCCTATTATGATTGATGATAAAAGATTACAAGTTGGTTTTAATGAAGACGAAATCCGGCGCTTTTTACCGCGGGATGTTCGTCAAATGGAACTACGTAATGCACAAATGATGGCAGGTTTATAAAACGTTGAGGGAGATATTTTCCTCAACGTTTTTTTAAGGGTATAAAGAAAGCCTAAGAAAGGTTCGTTTTGAAGTTTTTTCTCTTTACATTTTAAACACTTCAGTTACAATGAACTTAGAGTATGAAAATAAGTGAGGTGTAGCTAATATGGAAATGGAGCACATCAATGAAAATACGATCCGTGTATTAATCAAAAATGAAGATTTAGCTGCCAGAGGAATCACTTTTTTAGACCTACTTGGAAACCGTAAAGAAATAGAAAAGTTCTTTTACAGTATTTTAGAAGAGGTTGACGTTGAAGAAGAATTCAAGGGAAGCGATGCTGTAACTTTCCAAGTATTACCAAAAGGCGATGGGTTGGAATTATTTATTAGTAAAAATGTTCCTTTTGATAACGTTGATCCTTACGAAGCGTATGGAGACTACTATTCTCCTGAAGAAATAACAGAATGGTTGAAACAAGAAGACCCAGACGCTTATGAAGGTTATTCACAAGATGAAATTATGGATTGGTTTAAAAATCAATTCCCTGAAAAAACGCAACAGGAAACAGTCGAACCTGAAGCTGAAAGTTCTAAACATTCCTTTGTTTTTGAAATTGGAACGTTTGAAGATATGATTCAATTATCATCTGAAATTTATTTGGAACAAGCCCAAAGTCGGCTTTATTTGTTGAATCAGGTCTATTATCTAAAGGTAGATTTTGCAGAAGAAGCAGTGGAAACAGTACAAGCAGAAAATCAATTAGCTTATTTAACTGAATTTGCTAAGAAAGTTACTATGACTCCTGATTATCTGATTGAACATGGAGAATTAATTATGGATCATGACGCTTTAGCAAAAACGCGAAAGTATTTCTTATAAGTTGAAAGTGCATTTGGACGAAAAATAAAACTATTTTTCGTCTTTTTTTATTTTTATGTAAAAGTTTTTGCAAAAAAATACGTATTTTCTTTTAAAGGAGGAAATAATGTATGCTTATTGCAAATTCTAAAACAAAGACACATATCGATGCTCGAAACTATAACCCTAAATTAGAGGGTAGTGATGTACTTTTTTGCCCTAGTTGTCAAGAACCGGTCTTTTATAAACAAGGCAAAGTAAAATTATCTCATTTTGCGCACTATTCTAATACAAACTGTAGTAGTTTTAGCGAAGGTGAGACTTACGAACATTTAGCATGTAAAGATTTTTTAAAAGAGTGGTCAAAAAGTGGTCAGTTGGAAGCATATTTACCTGAATTACACCAACGTCCTGATATCTTATATAAAAATATTGCAATAGAAGTGCAGTGTTCGATGTTAGCGATTGAACGTTATCTAGAACGAACCCGAAATTACTTAGCCCACGGTTATTTACCTTGGTGGCTGTTGGGTGAAAAGTTGAGTCCTAAAAATAAATTTGGCAACTTACAAAAGGCAGCTAGCTACTATCACCCAAAGAGTGGATTTCACCTATGGCTAAGTAAAGCCAAGCAAAAAGAAATCTGGTTATTATATCATATTCGTTGGCACTACCAAGTGGGCTTTTTTTATCGTCTGAAAAAATGGAAAACGCATGATTTGCCGCTTTTTAAGTTATTCAAGGTGCTGCCTTCTAAACAACCATCTTTCGTTTGGAGACCTGAACAGTACCGTTTATTTATCTATAAAAAACTAGGGCAAAAACAGGTGAAGACTGTTCGACTACAAGAAAAATTATATACGTTGGGCGGATCTTTTCAAAATTTGCCGGATTGGTGCTATCAATCGAGTTACTATCAGTTTTTCTTTGAAGATGAGTTATTATTTTTACGTTTCTGTTATTTAAAAACTGGATCTTTTTCCCAATGGTTGAAAAAAATCAAGTATTTAGAACATTCTTGGTTATATCCTTTTGCTTCGCAAAAAGCAATCTTACAAGCGATTTATATAGAATGTCAGAAGTTAGCAGGAAATGGCTAGAAGCTTTTTGCGGCTGCAAAAAGTTATGATAAACTTGTATCATGAAAGGTAAATAATTTTTACCTGTATAGTAAAGGAGAAGAGTAAATGTCAGAACCTAAAAAATTACCTAAAAGAGACGAAGTGGCAGAAAATTTGACTTGGGATTTAACAAAAATCTTTAAAGATGACCAAGCATTTGAAAAAGCTTTTAGCGCGCTACAAGAAAAACTGCGGTATGCCGATTCCTATAGAGGAACTCTAGGAGATGGCTCACAAGCATTTCTAGCTGCACTTGAATATTTATTAGATGTTTCTCGTCAATTAGAGACTGTCTATGTTTATAGTCATTTAAAAAATGACCAAGATACCTCAAATACAATTTATCAAGCGCTTAATTCTAGAGCAGAGTCTTTGGTAACACAAGCAGATGAAAAATTATCTTTTTTCGAACCGGAATTATTATCGTTAAGTGATGAAAGGATTTGGCAGTATTTTAAAGACGAACCAAAACTTGAAATTTATCGACATTTTGTTGAACAAATCGTAGCAAATCGTGCCCACGTTTTGCCAAAAGAACAAGAAGCTTTATTAGCAGGCGCTGGAGAGATTTTTGGTGCTTCTAGTAACACTTTTTCTATTATGAACAATGCTGATTTTGTTTTTCCTGTCATTGAAGATGAAAATGGAGAAAAAGTACAGCTTTCTCATGGTGTTTATGGACAATTAATGGAAAGCACTGATCGTTTAGTGCGTGAGAATGCTTTTAAAGGACTATATAGTGTATACAAGCAGTTTGGTAACACTCTTGCTTCTACACTGAATTCACATATTAAAACACATAATTATCAAGCAAAAGTGCGCCATTACCATTCAGCTAGAGAAGCTGCTTTATCAAGCAACCATATTCCAGAAAGCGTTTATGATCATTTAGTAGATGTGGTCAATAAAAACTTAAACCTTCTTCATCGCTATATGGGACTTAGGAAACGTTTATTACAAGTGGAAAAATTGCATATGTATGATGTTTACACGCCACTTTTAGGCGAAGCTCCTATTAGTTTTACTTATGACCAGGCGGTAGATAAAGCGTTTGAAGTACTAGCGCCTATGGGAGAAGAGTATTTAAGTGTCGTGAAAAAGGCCTTTGATGAACGTTGGATCGATGTTGTAGAAAATCAAGGAAAACGTAGCGGTGCTTATTCTTCAGGTACTTATGATACCAATCCTTATATTTTATTAAATTGGCATGATACATTGGATCATTTATTTACCCTGGTACATGAAATGGGGCATAGTGTTCATAGTTACTTTACCCAAAATAATCAACCTTATGTATATGGAGATTACTCAATTTTCTTAGCAGAGATTGCTTCAACTACCAATGAAAATATCTTGACTGAACATCTTTTACAAACAGAAAATGACCCACGCGTTCGGGCATATATATTAAATCACTATTTAGACGGTTTTAAAGGTACAGTTTTCCGTCAAACACAATTTGCGGAGTTTGAGCATTTTATGCACACTGAGGACGCTAAAGGCACACCATTAACAAGTGAGTTTTTAAATGAGCATTATGGAGAGTTGAATAGACGATATTATGGTGATGAAATGGAAGACGATCCAGAAATACATCTTGAATGGTCGCGTATTCCTCATTTTTATTATAATTACTATGTGTTCCAATATGCGACAGGTTTTTCTGCTGCTTCTGCCTTGTCACAAAAAATCTTATCAGAAGACTCGAGTGCCTTGGATCGTTATTTGACCTATCTAAAATCTGGTGATAGTGATTATCCTATCGAAGTGATGAAAAAAGCTGGAGTGGATATGACAAAATCGGATTATTTAGAAGATGCGATGCATGTTTTTGAAGAGCGGTTAAATGAGTTAGAACTACTCGTTGATGAATTAGAAAAATAATAAATAAAAGAAGTGGGCCGATAGCTAGGTTGTTATTGGCTCACTTCTTTTATTTACATTGTTTGTTTTAGCGATCGATAATTATTGTTGCATATAAGCGGCGCGTTCGATTTTATTTTTAGCTGGTCTATAAGTAATATCAAACTTATCTAACAGCTTTTTAAAATCCTGTTTTCCTTTTTCAGAATTTTCGACTTCCAGCTCTAATTCATAGTCATGTTGGTTGGCGTACCAACTTTCATCAAGTGCTAGTAAGCCTTCATCGATCGAAAATTCTGCTCGTTTTGTTGTTAACTCAGCAAATAAAATTAAGTCATTGGCTGCGATAGCATACTCAGCTAATTTATCTGCCACATGGCCATTTGTTAAGATTTTTTGTTGATTTATCAATTGTTCTGTCTGTTCAATATTTAGCTGATCGGTTGTTTCCAGCAAGCCGACTTTTGCTGGTGTTTTTAATGTAAGCTCTCCATAACTTGCAAATTGGCGTATTCGAAGACCACAATGATTCATTGCTAATTTTTGATCAAATGTATCAAAATAGCAATTTTTTTGTGTGTGAAAATCTGTGCCTTGTAATTGATAATATTGAACAATCCGGTTATAATCATTTTTTGTTAATAAAGTTTTGAATTCAATTTCGTTTTGTTGACTCATAACATTTCGCCCCTTTACTTCTTTTTACAAAAAAATTTGTTATCCGTCAATGTTTTAAGCTAAAATGAAATTTAGTATTAAAAGATAGTAAAGCTTTTTTATCGATTATGATAGAATGGTAAATGGATGTTCGCTTGGAAATGAGGGATCGTAAATGGAAAAAAATTGGGAAAGTATATTAGCTCCTTACGAACAAGTTGTTACTGAACTTAAAGTTAAGTTACGTGGTATTCGTAAAGAATTCCGCGAAAAAAATGAGCACATCCCTATTGAATTTGTTACCGGACGTGTAAAACCTGTGGATAGTATTTTAGCTAAATCAAGGTTACGAAATATTCCTTTTGATCGATTAGAAAGTGAAATGTCTGATATTGCAGGTTTAAGAATTATGTGTCAATTTGTAGAAGATATTTATGAGGTAGTAAAAATTTTACGTAGTCGTAAAGATATGAAAGTTATTGTGGAAAGAGATTATGTGACTAACAGTAAGCAGAGTGGCTATCGTTCATATCACTTAGTGATCGAATATCCTATACAATTAGTAGAGGGTCCACGCAATCTTTTAGTTGAGATTCAGATACGTACGCTAGCGATGAATTTTTGGGCAACAATTGAACATTCTTTAAATTATAAATATCAAGGTGATTTTCCAGAAGAAATCAGTAATCGTTTGATACGTGCGGCTGAAGCAGCCTATCGGTTAGATGAAGAAATGTCAAGCATCCGTGAAGAAATTCAAGAAGCGCAACATCTTTTTTCTCATGGTAAAAGAGTAGAACATTCGGTAAGCACTAACGGGAAACCCAGAAAGGAGATGCATGATGACTGATGGAAAAGTAGCAATTATTCAAAATAAACAAGAAGCATCTTCTATTGCCAAAAAAAAGTTAGTCTCCCTTTTACAGGAGGCGAATTATACCATTGATCAAAACGACCCAAATATCGTTATTTCTATTGGAGGCGACGGTACATTCCTTTCTGCCTTTCATGAATTCGAA
This sequence comes from Tetragenococcus halophilus, assembly GCF_001712815.1. Classification (NCBI taxonomy): domain Bacteria; kingdom Bacillati; phylum Bacillota; class Bacilli; order Lactobacillales; family Enterococcaceae; genus Tetragenococcus; species Tetragenococcus halophilus. Next base: position 1,838,430 of record NZ_CP012047.1, on the reverse strand, counting down.
CATAAACTTGATCAAATACGTTTTTTAGGGGTGCATACGGGGCATCTGGGATTTTACACGGACTGGCGAGATTTTGAATTGGAAGAGTTGGTATCTAATTTATCCAATAAACAAGAATCTTCGATCAGTTATCCTTTATTAGATTTACAGGTGAAATATCGCGATCAAAAAGCCCCAAAACGTTTTTTGGCATTAAATGAAGCAACGATGAAACGGGCGACTAGAACGATGGTGGCTGATGTATATATTAAAGATGAATTATTTGAACGTTTTCGCGGAGATGGACTTTCGGTCTCCACACCTACAGGTTCCACCGCCTATAATAAGAGTGTCGGAGGCGCTGTATTGCATCCTAGAATCAACGCCTTTCAGTTAGCAGAAATAGCTTCCTTAAATAATCGGGTATTTCGGACATTAGGTTCACCGATCATTATTTCAGATAGCGAGTGGTTGACCATTAGTTTAGAAGAAAGCTCAGATTATATGGTAACCATCGATCGGGCGACTATCCAGCATGATGATATTGAATGGATCTCATTTAAGATTGCAGATGAACGTATTCACTTTGCCTCTTATCGCCATATGCATTTTTGGCGACGTGTAAAAGATGCATTTATTGGAGAAGTATAAGAGAGTAAATGGCGCAAAAATAGTGTATTTTTAAATCACTACACACCGATCTGAGATACTCTTTTAATACCAATGCTTAAAAGAAAAGTATTGCTGAACCAGCTCAAGGGTATACGAGGAGGTGTAAATCCTATGGAATTTTGTTATGTCTATCAGAAAAAAGAGCCACAACAAGTCAAATTTTTTCTAAAAGAACAAGGAATCTCGAAAGGATTGCTGGCAAAGATCAAATTTCAAGGTGGCAAGATTTTTGTTAATGAACGAGTAGAGAATGTATTGTACCCATTAAAGACAGAAGATAAAATAAGAGTGATTGTCCCGGATGAAGGTAGTCATGAAAGCTTATTACCAGATGATACACCGATTGCTATTGTTTACGAAGATGAGCATCTACTCGTAGTAAATAAACCTGCGGGGATTCCTTCAATACCGGCACAGTATCATCCTAATGGAACCATGGCTAACCGTGTGAAAGCTTATTATCAAAAACAAGGATACAAAGATCAAGTGATCCATGTTGTGACCCGTTTGGACCGAGACACATCAGGTTTGATGTTGTTTGCTAGGCACGGCTTTGCCCATGCTTTGTTAGATAAGGAATTATATAAGAAAAAACTGCACAAAAAATATCAAGCAATTATTTCTGGTAATCTATCCACACTTGAATCACATGACTTAATCAAGCTGCCGATTTTGCGAGATCCAAGTTCGATTATTAAAAGGCAGACGGGCTTTAATGGTAAGTCAGCAGAAACTGAGTATTGGCTTAAGCAACACAACGAGGAATTTGCTATAGTTGATATTCAACTCCACACTGGAAGAACGCATCAGATTCGTGTTCATTTTTCTGCTATTGGTTTTCCGCTAGTAGGTGATGAGCTGTATAGTGGCGTAATGACTGACAGCATACAAAGACAGGCGCTACATTGCGCAAAATTGGAATTTATCCACCCTTTTACTAAAGAAAAGCTTTATTTTAAACAGGAATTACCACATGATATGAAAGAGCTAGAGCAAATGATTGAAATGAGGTGACAAGATTGGATGAAACACAAGAATTGGAAGAACGTTTTGCTCAATTAAGAGAGGATTTAAAAGGAAATTATTTACAGGATTTCCGTGAAAACTTCCTAGAGATGCATATTTATGAACAAAGCCAGTTCTACCAAACCTTAGAAAAAAAGCAACGTCAGCTTGTATATGCCTATCTGTCACCTAAAGAACTAGCCGATATGTTTGATGCCTTGGAAGAAGATAACGAAAATATAAAAGACTACCTGGGAGAAATGCGCGCAAATTACGCAAGTGAGATGTTAGCGCAAATGTATACAGACAATGCGGTAGATTTGTTGAATACCTTGGATAAAAAACAGATGGGTAAGTATTTAAGTTTGATGGATGAAGAAGATGCTTCAGAGATCAAAGAGCTTCTACACTACGAAGATGAAACTGCTGGTGCGATCATGACCACAGAATTTGTCTCAATCGTAGCTAATCAAACGGTACGTTCAGCAATGTATGTATTAAAAAAAGTCGCAAAAGCTGCAGAAACAATTTATTATACCTATGTCGTAGACCAAGATAATCAATTGGTAGGGGTTATCTCGTTAAGAGATCTACTGGTAAGTGATGATGACGAAATGGTGGCTGATATTTTAAATGATCGGGTCATTTCGGTTCATGTGGGCGACGATCAGGAAGACGTTGCCCAAACATTTCGTGATTATGATTTTCTTGCTTTGCCCGTTACTGATTATGAAGATCACCTTTTGGGAATTGTTACCGTTGATGACATCATCGATGTTATCGATGATGAAGCAGCTAGTGATTATTCCGGCTTAGCTGGGGTCAATGTGGAAGAAGTTCATGAAAATCCTGTAAAGGCAGCTAGCAAACGCTTGCCTTGGTTGATTACCTTGCTTTTTTTAGGTATGGCAACTGCGAGTTTGATCAATCACTATGAAGCATTGGTTAGTGAAGCTAGTATTTTAGCTGCTTTTATTACACTGATTACAGGGACAGCAGGTAATGCTGGTACACAATCTCTTGCTGTGGCGGTAAGGAGATTAGCGTTTAATGATAACAAAGCAAAAAGCTATTTACAGACGATATTTGGCGAGGTTTTGACAGGGGTTGTAACAGGTTTTATCACTGGATTAACGATTTTAGTTATTGTTTGGATTTGGAAAGGCAATCCGATACTAGGCTTTGTTATTGGCATGGCAATGATGTGTGCGATAACGGTAGCTAATTTGGCGGGAAGTTTGATTCCTATGTTTATGGATAAATTAGGTTTTGACCCGGCGGTCGCAAGTGGCCCTTTCATTACTACTTTGAGTGATTTAACGAGTGTTTTAATCTACTTTAATATCGCAAGTCTATTTATGAGTTATTTCATTGGATAAGGCTAAAAACTTATAATAAAAACAGCAAAAAGACTTCAAGACCTTTTTGCTGTTTTATTATGTTTCTAAAAAGAAACAATTTTTGTTCCGTGTGCTTCATTTACACCTATTTGGCGAACAATTTCTTCGATATTTTCTGATGTGATCCCTCCGCCGGGTAAGATTGTTATACGATTGTTGGCATAATTATTTAAATCTATCAGATGATTGATATTTTCAGTGATTGCCGTATCGCTTGGCCCTCCATGTGTTAGGATACGAGTGACGCCACGCTCGCTTAGCCAATCAATGGCTTCATATTGACGATCTTTTGCTATCTGATCAAATGCCATATGGAAGGTGATTTGTAAGCCTGTAGCAGCTTCTATTAACCGATCTAAGGCTTCTTCATCCAGCCAATTATTTGGGGTTAGACATCCTAAAACAATACCGTCTACACCTAATTTTTTAGCTTCGATCAAGTCAGTTTCCATGATTCGTAGTTCAATGTCATTATAGATAAAATCACCAGCACGTGGACGAATCATCGTGACAAGAGAGACATCTTTTTCACTAGCGTAAGCAAAACTTTCTTCAATAACCCCTGTACTTGGCGTAGTACCGCCAACACTAAGATTATCACAAAGTTCGATTCGTTTAGCGCCATTTGCGATAGCTGCTGGAATATTTGTATAATTTTCTGCGCAAAATTCCTTTATTAACATATAATTCTCCCTTTTATTTTATTATCTATCTAGTATTCTATCATGAAATTATGCTAAAGTATGGGGATAAGGAGAAGATCATGAAGAAAAAAATAGAAAAAAGTCAAGAATTTATTCATAAATATAAAAATTTATTTCGCTGCCCCCTTTGTCAGCAAAAACTGCAAGAAAAGGAAAAAAGCCTGCGTTGTAGCAATGGTCATCAGTTTGATCTTTCCAAAAAGGGTACCTTATATTTTTTAAATCATCAGATAAAAACAGAATACCAAAAGAAAATGTTTGAACATCGACGAGTGATGATCAAAAGTGGGATGTATCAACCGTTGTTGGAGTTTTTGGCTAGCTATTGTGAAAATGAACAGCTTTTAGATGTCGGTTGCGGAGAAGGCAGTTTTTTACAAGAAATTGCTCAAACTACTGCTATTCAACCAAGTATTGGCTTTGACATCGCTAAAGAAGCTGTTTATTTAGCAACTGAGGATACTCATGATATCTTTTGGTGCGTAGCTGATTTGACGAATATGCCCTTTAATAACCAATCTTTTTCCACCATTTTAAACATCTTTACACCATCAAATTATAGTGAGTTTGCTCGTGTACTGCAAAAAGGAGGACAAATCATTAAAGTGGTGCCGCAAAGTGGCTATCTACAAGAGTTAAGAAAAGCCTTTTATCCCGATGACGATAGGAAACAATCTTATTCAAATGAACAAGTAATTGAAAAATTTAAGCAATCTTTTTCTTTAGATGCCTATAAAAGATTTACTTACCGCTTTGCTTTATCTGAAGAAAACCAGGATTCCCTATTAGAGATGTCTCCTTTAGAATGGGGCGTTTCGGACAAACAAAAAGAAAAGTTAAGGCAAAACCCATTAAAAAATATCACAGTCGATTTGGACGTGTTAATTGGGAAAAATTAGTGAAAAATATTTGAATTTTTTTACTTGAATTTATTGCATTTGCAAAACTAGTTTGTTATATTAGGAACAAGTTGCTTTTCATTGGTTTTTATCAGCATCCTGTTCTGATAAAAGTTAGTGAAAAGAGCTTCACTAACGTAACGACTCGCAGTGCTTGACACCGAGTTGCTACGTTTTTTTGGCTCTTTGTCAAATAGTGTTGTTTAAGCAAAACCTTTATAAAAAGAAGGACTTCGGTTCTTCTTTTTTTGTTATTTTATAAGATCTCAAGAAGCCCTTGTTGAATAAGCACTCGCTTACGTAGATGATTAAAAGAACGAAAGCCAAAGGCAATCCGTTGAATTACTTTAATCAAGTTGTTTTTCCCTTCAAGTTTGCCGTTGGAATACGGTTGAGTAAAAGATAAGGTAATTTCTTTACGGTACTTTTGGAGGTGACGTAAGGATTTTTTAAAGGGTTCTTCTAATAAAGGCGACAGTTGATCAATGATAGCGAAAAATGGTTGCGCTTTGCCGTTTTCAAAAGCGTCAAGCAGATCTTGATAAACATCATAAGAAGCCTTAAGCACGGGATCAATGGTTAATAAGTAATCTACAACTTCCGATTCCGTCACATATTTTTGGCGAAAAAGAGGGAACTGTTTCAAATGGTCGTACCCCAAGTTTTTATGCTTTTTTTGGAGCTGTTTCCAGTATTTTTTTAATTTGCGATAATCCTTCATTTGTTGGGCGCTCTTTTTGTCCAGCTGGTTCATCGACCGAATCCGCTGCTGGTTAAAAGCTCGAGAAATCTGTTGGATAATGTGGAAATGATCCACAAGAATCTTGGCCTTCGGAAATACTTGAGGGATCATTTTTCCATAAGCCGAATTCATATCCATAACCACATGTTGGACTCTTTTCCGCGCTTGTTGAGTAAATCGTTGAAAGTAAGCAATCAGTTTGAAATTGCGGCGATCGTCCAAGATATCGATAATTTTTCCTGTCTGAGCGTCACTGAAGATAAAACACATGGCTCCTTCACAGTCCTTCGTGCCTTTGAATTCATCGATTAACAAATGTTTCGGTAAATGGTTGGGATTGAATTTAAGTCCTTGATAGAAGGTATCCAATACGCGTTCCACGGTTTTAAATGAGACCCCATAGCGTAAAGCAATATCTTTCATCGATAGTTTTTTCTTCAAGTCTATCGCAATGGCAAACTTCAAGGCTTGCGAAATATAACAGTCTTTGGCGATATAATAGGTCCTGGCACTAAAAGTATGATGACAGGATTTACAATAAAATCGTTGCTTAAATAAGCGTAAAACGCTGGGCACTTCCTGATAAGGAATTAATTGAATATCCGAAGCCTTTGGCGAATGTTTAATAAGAAGATTCTCTTCATTTATGAGGCCACAACATTCGCAAGCTTTCGGGGTGTAGGTAAGGACACCGTAAAAGACATTCGTCATTCGATGATGAATGGGTTCTTTTTGAACTGCTTGAGCGGAAAAAAAGATGTGAGGGTCCTTAATATTGAGTAAGTTTTTAAGGCCTACATCTAGATTTTGATCTTTAATTTTGATATCTTTGTATTGAAGCATTTGTTTTCTCCTTTTATTTTGGTGTCCAACTTAATTATAAAGGAAACAAATGCTTTTTTGTTATATAAAAAATTAGTGTTATTACTAATTTTTTTAGTAACAACACTAAATATTATAGACCCGTTTTTTTTTGCCTTTGTTTAAAATGAGTTATTTCAGCTGTCAAACACGAAAAAGTGCGTTATTATAATAGTATTAAATATTTAATGTAAAACAAGAAAAGAGGAACTTTTAGTGAATCATATCGCGTTATTTGAACCATTGATCCCAAATAATACAGGAAATATTGCAAGAACTTGTGCGGCGACGAATTCTCCGCTACATTTAATTGAACCCTTAGGATTTTCGACAGATGACAAACATTTGAAACGAGCAGGATTGGACTATTGGGATAGTGTAGATATTACTTATCACAAAAATCTTGATAATTTTTTAGCTATGGTAGGAGATAATCCTTTGCACTTGATTTCAAAGTTCTCACATAAAATTTATAGTGACGAGAATTTTAATGATGGTCTCGATCATTATTTTCTTTTTGGCAAAGAAACTACGGGTTTGCCTGAGGAATTTATGCGTGAAAATGAAGACAAATGTTTACGTCTTCCGATGGATGATACCCATGTACGATCGTTAAACTTATCTAATACCGTCGTTGCTGTGGCTTATGAAGCTTTGCGACAACAAGGCTTTCCTAATTTGGAGTTAACTCACCACTACGATCATGATAAATTAGACTAAAGAGGGAAGGGGAAATAAAGTGAGGCTATATTTTACTAGACATGGTAAAACAGAGTGGAACGAACAAGGTCGTTTTCAAGGGATGAACGGAGACTCACCTTTACTTCCTACAAGTTTTACGCAGATTCGTGCACTTGGCAACCACTTAAAAGATATTCCCTTTGTCGCTGTTTACTCGAGCCCTTCGCAGCGTGCAAGACAAACAGCTGAGGGGATTGTACAGCAGTGGCAAAATTCAGTACCTATCTATTATGACTCAAACTTAAGAGAGATGGGCTATGGTAAATTAGAAGGCAAAAGTATTGCTGAAATGCATGCGCATTATGGAGAGACACTAAACAATATGCGCCACCATTTGGACCTTTATGACCCTACGGTGTTTAATGGAGAAACTGTAGCTGTTATGCTAAAACGTATGACAAAGACGATTACAGAAGCTGCAAGTCAGTATAATGATCCTATACTTTTTGTAGGTCATGGTGCCTCAATGACTGCAGCAGTACAATTTTTGGCAGGAAAAGACACCGCCGATTTGCGTAATATGGGCGGACTCAAAAATAATAGTTTGTCTATTTTAAAAACAAAAGATAAAAAAATTCCTTATAAATTAACTTTATGGAATGATGTTAGCTTTCTTCCATAAAGTGCTCAATCTACATGAAAGGAGCGGCTTGTTCATTGTCAGAAGATAATTATATCATTGGTAAAATTGCGGCGATTTTTTTTAGAAATCCTAATAATTTTTATAAAGTGCTTCTGGTTAAGATTACTGAAACAGACATGGACTATGGTGAAAAAGAGATCGTAGTTACGGGAAGTTTTGGTAATGTTCAAGAAGAAGAATTTTATCGCTTTTTTGGGGAACGCGTGGTTCATCCAAAGTATGGTGAACAATTTAAAGCCAATTCTTACCAAAAGGATCAGCCGACTTCTGAAACAGGTTTGATCAATTATCTTTCTAGCGATAAATTTCCTGGTATTGGGAAAAAGACTGCTGAAAAGATTGTCGACCTTTTTGGAGAGAATGCTATTGATAAGATTTTAGAAGAACCTTCCTTACTAGAACAAATTACAGGTTTGACTAAAAAAAAGCGGGAAATGTTATTAGATACGATCCGTCTAAATTATGGTATGGATAAAGTTATTGTCGGGTTAAATCGCTATGGTTTTGGTAGCCAATTAGCATTTACTATTTATCAAACATACAAAAATGAAACATTAGAGGTTATTGAAGAAAACCCTTATCAATTGGTTGAAGATATTGAAGGGATTGGTTTTAAAAAGGCTGACAATATCGCTGAGCAGTTGGGTATTGATGCGACATCAGATAAAAGGATTCGTGCAGCTATCTTACATCAAATCTTACAACAATCAATGGAAACAGGAAATACTTATATTGAAGCTAAAAAACTACTAGAGCAAGTCTTACATATATTAGAAAGTAGTCGTCCCGTTGAAATTGATCCAGAAAAAGTTGCCAATGGTGTAATCGAGTTAGTAGAAGAAGGCAAGATCCAACAGGAAGAAACGACCCTTTATGAAATTAGTTTGTATTTTGCAGAATGGGGCATTGCTTCATCTATTCAACGACTCATGCAGCGGAAACAGGAAATCAATTATTCAGAAAATAAAGTGAATAAAAACTTGCGAAAATTAGAAAAACGTTTAGGTATCGTTTATGGAGATTCGCAAGAAGTAGCAATAAAAGAAGCTATTAAATCCCCTTTATTTATCTTGACAGGCGGACCAGGAACAGGAAAAACCACCGTTATCAGTGGTATCGTACAGTTATTTGCTGAATTAAATGAAATTGATTTGGATCCTAGCCAGTATTCAGAAGAGACCTTTCCTATTTTACTAGCAGCACCGACAGGACGTGCCGCTAAACGGATGAATGAAACTACCGGACTACCTAGCAGTACGATCCATCGTTTATTAGGTTTAAATGGGCGAGAAAATAATGCAAAAAATGCGGAGCCTAAAGAACTTGAAGGTGGACTTTTAATTGTTGATGAAATGTCTATGGTAGATACTTGGCTAGCAAATACCTTGTTTAAATCTATTCCTGATAACATGCAGGTGATTTTTGTTGGAGACAAGGACCAACTACCTTCTGTAGGCCCTGGGCAGATTTTACATGATTTATTAAATGTCGCCGAGATCCCACAAAAAGAACTGACTGAGATCTATCGGCAGGGAGATGGTTCTAGTATTATCCCTTTAGCTCACGAAATAAAAAATGGTCAACTTCCTAATGATTTTATACAAAATCAAAAAGATCGGTCTTATTTTTCTTGCCAGGTACAACAAATAGAACCACTGATTTCTAAGGTGGTTTTAAAAGCGAAGGAGAAAGGATTTACTCCACAGGATATCCAAGTTTTAGCTCCTATGTATAAAGGACCTGCTGGCATTAATGCATTAAATAAAAAGATGCAAGAAATTTTTAACTCCAATAAAGAGGGGACAAAAAAGGAAGTTACATTTAACGATACAGTCTATCGTATTGGTGATAAAGTGCTGCAGTTGGTTAATTCACCAGAAGATAATGTATTTAACGGCGATATGGGCGAAATTACAGGTATCATCTACGCAAAAGATTCGGAGGATAAAGTGGATGAACTAGTTATTGCTTTTGATGCAAATGAGGTAGTTTATAAGCGCAACGAGTGGAACAAGATTACGCTTTCTTATTGTTGTTCTATTCATAAAGCACAAGGCAGTGAATTTAAAATGGTTATTTTGCCTATGGTCAATCAGTATTATCGTATGTTACAACGGAATTTACTTTATACAGCTGTCACTAGAAGCAAAGAGATGTTGATTTTACTGGGGGAAACCTCTGCTTATAGTCGTTGTGTTGAACAAGTATCAACGCTACGTTTGACTACTTTAAAAGAAAGAATCAGTGGCATCGATTCGATTTCACAAGCAATGAGGTTAAAAATTTTAAGCTATGAAAATGAGCAAGAAGAAGCACCCTTTGAAATTGGCGCAAGTAAAAGAAAGAACAAAATTAAAGAAAAAGATTCAACAACAAAAGTAGTTACTTCCGATTTATTTGAACAGTCAACTAAAGAGACTTCCGAAGTGTTGTCTGGAGAGTTAACAGAAAAAATGATTAATGAAAAAGCGGTTGATCCTATGATTGGTATGGGCAATCTCAAGCCATATGATTTTCAAACAAGTGGAAAATAAAAATGCAGAGGCACAAGCTTAAGCTTATACCTCTGTATTTTTTATTATACTTGTTTAGAAAAATGTAAATTTTTATCAATAAAATACATGACTGGAGCTGAGATACTCATAATGATCAACTCACTTAAAGCTGTTGTTAGATAAGTAAACCAAAAAGGAAGTTCTGCAGTTAATGTTAACATTAAGGCAATTAAGAACATGCTAAAAGTAAAGAATAAAGTATTCAAAACTAAACGAGCCTTGATATTTGGCACTTTCTTTTCTAATACAGCAGTTAATAGCAGCGCCAATAGTGTTTGGGCACCTCCGAAGATAACATCTAGTGGGCCTTCACCAAATAATAAGTTAAAAACTACCACACCGGCAAATACACCCCATAATAATTTCCTGTTAAAAACGACCAGATGGTTCAAGCTTTCTGATAACCTAAACTGGATTGCTCCAGAAGATAAGGGAGAAATGAAACTTAATGCTACGTAGAGTGCAGTAATAATTGCATTGGCGGTAATGACTTTTATTCTGTTGTTTGTCATGTAAATCCTTCTTTCTCCAAGTTTTGATTACGCAGGATGGTTGATGAACTGCAAAATTTTTAGATCATTAAAAAAGTTCTGGCTAGGACGTAAAAAACAAAAACCACAATTTTCAACTGGCTTTTGAATAAGAACGTGCTTCTTTTGGTTGTTTTTTTATTGTCACGACATTGGGTCTTTTTTTCTTATGAACCTTTTTCTTTCTTTTTATTACATATACTAGAAATAATAAACTATAGCCGATTAATAAAGTGGCTTGCATTCCTACAAAAGCTTTTTTAATGATTGAAGGTAACTCCAGCCCCAAAAAATTTTGTAAGGTGAACTGGATAGCTGTCAATAGCGCAGAAAAACCAATTAAATGGTAATACTTCATATCAATTCTCCTCTTAAAAAGAAAGTATAACAAAATTTAAAAAAAATAGTAACTATTTTTTAACAAAATCTTACTTTTTGTATAGAAAACGCTTGCATTTATTTTGGAAATATGGTATAAAATAAGTGTAAGGAGACATAAGAATTCCCAGTAAGGCAGCCGAAAAAGGAGCTGCGAGAAAAGAATTGTTGTGAATCTTAAATGAACGAAAAAGGATGTGGGAATTTGAGTTACTCCTTACTAATTGAATAGGAATCCGATGAGTGTATGAGCATATGATTGAAGTGGACATACGAACCTTCAAGATTATGTTAGAACAATTACTTTAAGAACGTTGAAAGACTTTCTCAAAAATCATTCTCATCGGATTCTATTTTTTTGCCTTTTTTTGGCTATGAGCGTGTTATAATAGACAGAAAACACTTTGGAGCAGGTTCATGAAATTTCATTATTATCTTTTAATCAATCCAGCAGCTGGGGGCGGCAAGGGTCAAAGAGTAGGAAAACAGATTATTTCGTTAATGGAAGAAAAACAACTGCAATTTACCGTCATACAAACAAAATATCCCTCACATGAAGCCGAGATCGCTAGCGAATTAACGGCTTCTGTTTTATTTAGCTGGAATGCTAAAGAAGATAGCGTGTCTTTTCCTCTACTGATCGTTATTGGTGGAGATGGTACACTTCATCAAGTCATCAATTACCTAACAAGTCAAATTCCTATCGCTTATATTCCAGCAGGTTCGGGGAATGATTTTGCTAGAAGTTTAGGCTTTTTACAATCGCCTGCAAAAATTTTGGAAGATATACTACAAACAAGTAAGCCACGCAAACTTTCTGTACTCAGCTGCTATGAAAAAAATAGCGATATTCATAGTCTTTGCGTGAATAATATCGGTGTCGGTTTGGATGCGGCTATAGTACATGCTACAAACCATTCAGCTGCAAAGCAACAGCTGAATATATATAAATTGAACGCTTTGTCTTACGTAAAAACAGCCTTAGGTGTACTTTTCAGACAAAAAGGATTCCCAATTTCAATTGAATGTAATCATCAAACCTATTACTTTGAACATGCTTTTTTATGTACTGCGACGAATCATCCTTATTTTGGCGGAGGGGTCAAAATAGCACCAATGGCTAATGTATATGAATCAGGAGTTGAACTAGTAGTCGTTGAGAGACTTCCAATGTTAAAAATTTTTTATTTAATTATACTATTAGGACTTCAAAGGCATGTAAATTCAAAATACTTCCATCGCTTTAAGGCTAACAGAATCCACTTAAAAACTTTTAGCAAGCAATTTTTGCAAAAAGATGGAGAGGATTCGAGTAAAGCTTCTTATGATTTTATTTTGTCCTCTCAACAACAACTATTTTGGTTCTAGCTTTTAATATTTTATCAAAAATGTCAGCTCAATGACCCGATTCGGGAAATTTTGCTGACATTTTTTTAAGCATGGTTTGCTAAGTTTTCAATTTCGACAACTTTAAAGTCTTTACTTTCTAAATGACTGATTACTTCGTCTAATGTTTGCTGATTGGTATTAGAAGCTAAAGTGATCATTGTTCGACGAATAAACTCGTCTTTATCGATATCAAGCGTTATGCAACTTGCGATATTACTATACTTTGAGATGATTTTTGTCATATTTGCTAGATCACCTTGTTTACCAGTAGAAGCAATAGTTAAAACATAGCTTCCTTTTTCAACGTTCCATGATTGCGAAAGCATATTTAATAAAGAACTGTGGGTCAAAATACCATAAAAATAGTTATCTTCATCAAGAACAGCGATATAAGGAAGTTCCTTAATGGTAAAGAAAACTTGAAAGAAGGAAGAACTTGTATGAATAAATTTTGTTGCATTTTTTAACAAATGTGTTACAGGTAAGGTCATATCGCCACCGTTTGCTTTGTGACGATAAATATGCATCTTATAAATATTTCCTCGGAAAATTTTATTACTTTCATCTAATATGGGAACACAACGAAAGCCTGAATCTTCTAGGATTTGTAACGCTTCTTCTAAAGTATTGCTTTCTGTTACTGTGGTTAGATCTTGTTTTTTATATACCATCGTTTTTAATAGCATATAATCGCCTCCCTACTTTTTTCTTTATAGGATACTATGATACCATAAATTAATGAATATTTTTGTATCTTTTTTTGACACTAGTGATAATTCGTGGTAATGTGTCTATGCCAAAAAGCAGTTGTAAACCTAGGAGGTAGTGTGAAAAATGAGCAAAAAGAAGACAGCACTTGCTTGTTCAATATGCGGCTCACGTAATTACACAAAATCTACCAGTGAAGGAACAGATGGACAACGTTTAGAAACGAATAAATTTTGTAAGTATTGTAATAAACATACATTGCATAAAGAAACGAAATAATTAATAAATTACCCATTTTAAGGAGGATACAGATGAAATTTTTACGTAGTGTAAAAGACGAAATGAAAAAAGTAACATGGCCAAATGGAAAACAGTTGCGCAAAGATACAGTTGTAGTGATTGAGACATCTCTAATTTTTACTGTGATGTTCTACATTATGGACACAGGCATTCAAAGTCTATTTACTTGGATACTACAATAGTAGTTGTATTTTTTAAATGAAGATACTAGCGAAACTTTTGGAAGAATGCTATAATACACACGAGGAAAACTTCGAGGAGAACTTGGGGTTTTTTTATTTTATAAGAATAAAAGGAGCCGAAAAAATGGAATCTTTTGAAAAAAGATGGTATGTGCTTCACACGTATTCTGGTTATGAAAATAGAGTAAAGATGAACTTAGAATCACGGGCACAAAGTATGCAAATGGATGACTACATATTTCGTGTAGTTGTACCAGAAGAAAAGGATACAGAAGTCAAAAACGGTAAAGAAAAAGAAGTTGTTCATAAAACATTTCCGGGCTATGTGCTTGTTGAAATGGTCATGACTGATGAGTCCTGGTATATTGTTCGTAATACTCCTGGAGTGACTGGATTTGTTGGTTCTCATGGTGCAGGAAGCAAGCCGTCTCCTTTATTACCAGAAGAAATCAATTCTATTTTACATTCACTTGGTATGAGTACAAGAACAGTAGAGCTGAAAGTTCAAAACGGTGAAACTGTAAAAATTATTGAAGGTGCCTTTTCTGGCTTAGAAGGACAAGTTGCTGAAATTGATGAAGAAAAGCAAAAATTAAAAGTAAACATTGATATGTTTGGGCGCGAAACCAGCACTGAACTTGACTTTGATCAAGTAGATAAAATTGACTAAAGATAGAAAAAACTACAGTATCATGACGATGCTGTTGTTTTATTTCCATAAACGCTGTTCAATTAACTCGTTAACTTTCTTATTTTCATGAAGCATACTATGGCTTGATCTATCGCCTTGAATGATAGAATAATCTACCTTGAAACCATTATTTTTTAATAAGGGGTAAGTTGATAAAGCACTAGTTAAAGGGACTGTACCATCGCTATAGTTTTCTTTACTTAATTGACCTGCAATTAATAGCACCGATACATCATCTGGTATTTGGGGTGTTAATTCTGTAAAATCTTGGTATCTTCCAGATAGTTCTTCTGGACCATCTTTTAATAGATCTTCGATTGATTGGTAATTGCTAGTATCAACAAAATCGTTAAAGGGAGCGCCGATCGCAATAAAGTTTTCGACTTCTGGCAATGTATCTTCTTGTCCATAGCTTCCCATATATCTGTAGGCACTAACACCACCCATTGAATGACCTACTAAGTTGACTTTATCTATTTGGTAGTCTTCTTTTAAAAAGCTTAATGTGCTTTTAACCCATTCAGTTTGATTCCATTCATCATTAACATTGTCTTCAAAAATAACTTGTATTAAAGGGTTTGTTTTTTCCCCGCTTAGTTCACCTTGAGTGTCGATAGAACCATCTGCATGCACCGTTATAAGCATTTCACGCTGAGCGATATTTTCTTCTTGCATGTCATTGATCATCGACTTAAACGAGTTGGTCGTTCCTTGATAGCCGTGAATAAATAGCGTGGGTGTTGCTGATTTTTTTAAAGCTGGTTGCAAGCGCTGTGATGCCTTGGTTTCGTTGCTTGCTTCAGTGGTATGATTTGTTTCATCTGATTGGGATGTATGCTGCGCTTGAGCGCCACTTGAACTTTGACATCCACCTACAAACAAGGCCAATATTAAACTGATGGAAAACAAAAATTTCTTCATTCTTGTACTCCTTAAAATTCTTTTGGTTCATTATAAGCTTATGCTGAAAAAATGCAAAGTAATTCAATCGAAAGTTTGAAAAAAATAAAGAAAGGTCTTGCAATAAAGCATATTTTTGATATACTATCTTGAGTGTGCGATGTGTATTTGTCGCATATGATAAGCGTGGGAGGAGAAATTTTTATCTCTAATTAACCACATCACGGACTTAAGGAGGTATGTCTCGTGGCAAAAAAAGTTGAAAATATCGTCAAATTGCAAATTCCTGCAGGTAAAGCAACACCAGCTCCACCAGTAGGACCGGCATTAGGTCAAGCAGGAATTAATATTATGGGTTTTACTAAGGAATTTAACGCTCGTACAGCAGATCAAGCTGGTATGATTATTCCAGTTGTAATTACTGTATATGAAGATCGTTCATTTACCTTTGTAACTAAAACGCCACCAGCAGCTGTATTATTAAAAGACGCAGCAAATGTTGATAAAGGTTCAGGCGAACCAAACAAAAACAAGGTGGCTAAAGTTACTAGTGACCAAGTAAGAGAAATCGCTGAAACGAAAATGGAAGACCTAAACGCAGCTGACGTTGATTCTGCTGTACGCATGGTTGAAGGAACTGCTCGAAGCATGGGGATCACTGTAGAATAGTTAGATCTCTGAACGTAGCTTCTCGGTTGAGTCTATGTTGAAAAACGTAGAACACGTGGGAGGTTCTACCGTTATAACCACATCAAGGAGGAATCGCATATAATGGCTAAAAAAAGTAGAAAAATGCAAGAAGCGCTAGAAAAAGTTGATACAACAAAAGCGTATGCTGTTGAAGACGCTGTTGCATTAGCAAAAGATACAAGTATTGCAAAATTTGATGCAACTTTGGAAGTTGCGTATCATTTAAACGTTGACCCTAAAAAAGCTGATCAACAAATCCGTGGAGCAATTGTTTTGCCAAACGGTACTGGTAAGGATCAAAAAGTTTTAGTATTTGCTAAAGGTGATAAAGCAAAAGAAGCTGAAGATGCTGGTGCTGATTATGTGGGTGAAAGTGACTTAGCTGATAAAATTCAAGGCGGCTGGTTTGACTTTGACGTTGTAGTAGCAACACCAGATATGATGGCACAAGTTGGAAAATTAGGACGTGTTTTAGGTCCTAAAGGTTTGATGCCTAACCCTAAAACAGGCACTGTTACAATGGATGTAACAAAGGCTGTTGAAGAAGTTAAAGCAGGTCGGGTTACTTACCGTGTGGACCGTAATGGGAATATTCACGCACCAATTGGTAAAGTATCTTTTGATGATGGCAAGTTAGTGGAAAACTTTAAAGCTATCCACGATGTACTAGAAAAAGCTAAGCCATCAGCAGCTAAGGGTATTTACATGCAAAATGTTACTGTAACAACCACATTTGGTCCTGGTATTCATGTAGATCCAGCATCATTATAATAATAAAATAAAATATTGACGCAAACACCTTTTCTATGTTAAGGTGTTTGACGTTAATAGTTAAGTTTACCGAAGACAGTAGGTGACATCTCGTCGTAAACCCTACCGAGGACTTTTATTGGTGTATATCAATAGACCCTCTATGTCTGCGGTGGCATAGAGTTTTTTTATTGAAAAAACTCTTCCATCAAAATCAGGAGGTGAAAGAAAAAATGAGTGAAGCAGCTATTGCAAAAAAAGCAGAAATTGTGACCAACGTTGCCCAACAATTAAGTGCAGCAGAATCTGTTGTTTTTGTTGACTATCGTGGTTTAACAGTAGACGAAGATACACGTTTACGTAAACAGTTGCGTGATGAAAATGTTGAAATGCATGTCATTAAAAACTCTATTCTTAGTCGTGCAGCAAAAGAAGCTGGTTTAGACGGTTTAGAAGATGTTTTTGTAGGTCCGACAGCTGTTGCTTTTAGTAATGAAGACGTCATTGCTCCAGCGAAAATTATTGATGAATTTTCACAAGAAGCAAAATCATTAGAAATTAAAGGCGGCGTTATTGAAAATAGAGTGGCTACATTAGATGAAGTTCAAGCGCTGGCAAAACTACCAGATCGCGACGGACTACTATCAATGTTGTTATCTGTATTGCAAGCTCCTGTACGTAATGTGGCTTACGGACTGAATGCAATTATTGAAAAGAACGAAGAAGATGCCGCTTAATGGCAAGCTAAAAAATACTTATCATAATGGAGGAAAATAAAAATGGCATTAAATATTGAAAACATTGTCGAAGAAATAAAAGGTGCGACAATTTTAGAATTAAACGATTTAGTTAAAGCTATTGAAGAAGAATTCGGTGTATCTGCTGCAGCACCAGTTGCAGCTGCTTCTGCAGGAGAAAGCGAAGAAGCTGAAGAACAAACTGAATTCACAGTAGAACTTACTGATGTTGGTGACCAAAAAGTGAAAGTTATCAAAGCTATCCGCGAAGCAACTGGCTTGGGCTTGAAAGAAGCAAAAGCTGTCGCTGATGGTGCTCCTTCACCAGTTAAAGAAAATGTAGCTAAAGAAGAAGCTGACAGTTTGAAAGCTGCTTTAGAAGACGCAGGTGCTTCAGTAGAATTGAAGTAGTCAGTGAACATGATAAAAAAGCTAAGAAATCTTTTGATTTCTTAGCTTTTTTATTTTAAGCAATTAGTGTAAATCTATATTTTTTCAATTGTTTGAAATGAAATATTGTTGGCTTTAAATCAATCACTCAATATAATTTCTTCAATAATAAAAACCAGCAAAAATAAAAAACGTAATTCTTTTCTTTTGATATATGTAAGGTGTAGGATAAATTATGAAAGAAGATAATGAACATTGGAGGGATGGTTGATGAAAATCGCAGTTGTAGCAGCAAATGGTAAAGCAGGAAAATTAATTACAAATGAAGCTGTCAAACGTGATTATGATGTGACCGCGAT
Source organism: Tetragenococcus halophilus (assembly GCF_001712815.1). Lineage (NCBI taxonomy): Bacteria > Bacillati > Bacillota > Bacilli > Lactobacillales > Enterococcaceae > Tetragenococcus > Tetragenococcus halophilus. Next base: position 1,820,225 of record NZ_CP012047.1, on the reverse strand, counting down.
TGTACGTCACAAAAATCAAACAGAAGCTTCACAAGTTTTACAAAAAGATCTTTATGATTTAACAGCTCAAGATTTAAAAAATTTTGATATAGTGGTTGATGCTTTCGGCGTTTGGGATCCTGCAGATATGGGTTTACATGAAAGCTCGTTGATGCACTTAGCAGATTGCCTGAGTGCTACGAATACCCAATTATTTGTTGTGGGGGGGGGCTGGTAGTTTGTATGTAGATGCTGAACATAAAAAGCAATTGAAAGATACCCCTGGTTTTCCCAAAGAAGCACAGCCAGTCGCAGTTGGAATGGGTAAGGCTTTAAAACGGTTAAAAGATCGTAGTGATGTGCAATGGATTTATGTTAGTCCGGCGGCAAGTTTTGAACCTGATGGAGCAAAGACAGACGATTACACGATCGCTAGTAACGAGTATGTGGAAAACGATGAAGGCGAAAGTAAGATTAGCTACAGTGACTACGCTAGCGGTTTTGTCGATGCGATGGAGTCAGGAAAATATAACCAAGTGCAAATTTCTATTTATCAAAATTAATTTTAAGTGATGTACGATTTAACCATTGATCATAAAAAAAATATGATAGAATTCGAGTTATTTTAGCCTCGTTTTCTATCATATTTTTTAATTTTAGTTTGTAGTAATAGTAATAAAAGAATCTCTGTTATTTTTGTTGTTGAGTATACAATTTATTATCATACATTTTAAAAAATGGATAATAAATAAGAATAGAAACGGCCAAGTTAATAAAGGCAATTAGCACACCACGAAAATCGCCGCCGGTCCCTAAAAATGCGCCCGCTCCAACAGGAGAAATCCAAGGGATACCGGAAATGATTTTGTTGACTAAGCCAACTGAAGCAGAAAAATATGAAATCGTTACATTAACGATAGGCGTTACTATAAACGGGATCATCAAATAAGGGTTATAAACAATGGGCGCACCGAAAATAACGGGTTCATTGATATTAAACAGCCCTGGTAAAATCGCTGCTTTTCCTAATATTTTTAACTGATCTGATTTGGCATTAAAGACCATCAGCAAAACCAGACCTAATGTGCTGCCAGCGCCACCTAGAAAAATATACATATTGACAAAATCGCCAGCAAAAATATTATTAGCGCCATTAATATTTTCGGTTAGAGCGACCAGCAGAATAGGATTAATAAAACTGTTTTTGATAATAGCCGTACCATGAACTCCTACCACCCATAGTAAGTGAATTAGTAACATAATGATAACAATGCCTAGCCAAGAACCTGTCAATCCTTTTACGAACTCAAAAGGCTGCGTTAAAACCGCATGTAAATCGGTATGGAAAAAAGCTAAAATACCATTAATGATCACCATAGTAAATGCGATGAAAATTGCTGGTATTAAAGAAGCGAATGCTTTACTAACACCATCAGGTACGCCTTCAGGCATACGAATGGTAATGTTTTTTATTATACACAAGCGATATATCTGTACCGCTAAAATGGCTGTTAAAATTCCGATAAAAATACCCACACCGCTAAAACGTGTAACCCAACTATCAAGCGCTACGCCGTTATAGATAATTGACTCTTCAGCATTATTTTGCAGCAATTGAGCTTGTCCGTTTTGAATATCCACTTGAACAATTGTTAATAAAAATGCGAATAGTCCTAAAATTGCACCGACAAAACTACTCATTTGTTTTGCAGTATCTTGTCGATAACTTTCTGTTAAATAAAAAGCCGTAGCCAAAGTATAAAATATCGCAATCGAGTCAATCGACATGGTTGTAACCACGCTGTAAAGTGGAGACAATTTCAGCACCGTTTGTTCAAAAAAGGGGGCTAGGGGTGGTATGATTTGTGGTAAATTGTTGATAATTAAAAAGATCGAACCAACAATGGTAAAAGGAACAGTTACTACACCTGCTTGCATGATGGCTTGTATGACACGTAAGTTAGCTAATTTATTAAGCGGTGGCATCAGTTTGTTTTCTAAAAATGTGAACACTACATTCATTAATTTCACCGGCTTTCTGCTGGGATTTTATTTGTTTGGATTAATTTTTGATACCAATAAAAGCTGTCCTTTTTATAACGTCTAAGCTGTTTTAATTCTTTTTCTGTTCTGTCAACATAAATAAAACCATAACGCTTGCTGATCCCTTCATGGACACTAATCAAATCGATCGCTGACCAAGGACTATAACCAAATAAATCAACGCCTGCTTCGATAGCTTCTAATGCTTGTTCAAGATGTTGTTTCAAGTAATCAATGCGGTAAGGGTCATGAATTTTTTTATCTTCAGTTAAATCATCTTTGGCTCCCAGACCGTTTTCAGTGATAATGATTGGTAAATGATAGCGATCATAAAGTGTTTGTAGGGTCGTCTTAAATCCATCTGGGTCAATCGTCCAATTAAATTGGTTTTTCTTAAGATAAGGGTTAGTGACGCCTTTGTAAAAACCCCAATCCATGATGTCCTCACTTTGTTGATCACTGATTCCTTCACTCATATTATTTTTATCCATTGGTTTTTCTACAGTCATTGTTGTATAAAAGTTCATAGCAATAAAATCTGGAAAGTTTTCTTTCATTACAGTTTCGTCCTCGGGTGAAAAAGTAATAGAAATATTTTTCTGTTTTAAATAATCCTTAAAAACTGTATTGTAACGACCAAAACAAGAAAAATCGAGATAAGCCCAATTTCGTACACTATTGAAATATAAGGCAGCCTGATTATCCAGTGGTTTACTTGTCGCTGGATAAACCAATGAGATATTAGGTACAGGTCCTATTTGCCCATTTTCTACCAGTTCATGGCAAAACTTAAAAGCGTATTTTTCTGCCATCATCAAATGATGGAATTGCTGGTATTTTTCTTTGATAGGAATTTGTTTTCCTAAAATTTTTTGATCAACCAGTAGCATGATATTTGGTTCGTTGATTGTTAACCAGTATTTGACCTTGTTGCCATAGGCTTTAAAAACGGTTTGTGCATATTCTTTAAAGGCGTCAACAGTCTTACGATTGGACCAACCGCCTATATCTTCTAAGACTTGCGGCAAGTCAAAATGGTTAAGTGTGATCATAGGTTTTATATTATGTGTTAAACATTCGTCAATAACATTTTGATAATGATCGATACCTGCTTGGTTGACCTCTTTACGACCTTGAGGAAAAATACGAGCCCAGGAAATTGAAAAACGAAAAACTTTGACACCCAGTTCTGCTAATAACTGAATATCTTTTTTATAGTGGTGATAATGGTCACTTGCTACTGTGAAATCGGCAATTTCATGATTATCGCGTATTCTAGTATCTTGGACAGTCAATCCTTTACCATCGCTTTTATAAGCACCTTCTGTCTGGTGTGCGCTGATGGATGCACCCCATAGAAAATTATCCGGGAATTTATGTGACATAAAAAAGTCTCCTTTTTCAATTTAAAAAATCTATTAATAAGTATACTAATTTCTGTGAAAAATTTCTATGATTGGGCTTTAAGAATACCCGTTTGTCCTTTATACAAATCCTAAGTTAAAGATTTAAAAAAGTTCGAATAGGATTTGTTCAAATTGTGGTTTTTTTAAGCAAAATTGCGTATAATAGTAAGTAGCGAATTTTGAAAAGAGGTGGAGAATTTGGTTTATCAAGCACTTTATCGCGTATGGCGTTCACAACGATTTGATGATGTGATTGGTCAAGAAGCCATTACTCAAACCTTAAAAAACGCGATTACGCAAAGTCAAATTTCCCATGCTTATTTATTTACAGGACCACGAGGCACGGGAAAAACTAGTGCTGCAAAAATTCTTGCTAAAGCCGTCAATTGTCCTAATAGTGTCGATGGTGAACCTTGTAATGAATGTGAAATTTGTCGTTCAATTACAGACGGTACTCAAGAAGATGTGATTGAAATCGATGCTGCTAGTAATAACGGCGTTGAAGAAATTCGTTTGATTCGTGAACGGGCAAATTATGCTCCTACTCAGGCTCAGTATAAAGTCTATATTATTGATGAAGTTCATATGTTATCTACAGGAGCTTTCAATGCTTTGTTAAAAACCTTGGAAGAACCTAAAAAAAATGTGATTTTCATCTTAGCCACAACAGAACCTCATAAAATTCCAGCAACCATTATTTCTAGAACTCAGCGTTTTGATTTTAAACGAATTGATACAAAAGATATTGTAGATCATTTAGCATATATTTTAGAAAAAAATGAACTTAGTTTTGAAGATGAAGCATTAAATGTTATTGCACAAGCAGCTGAAGGCGGTATGCGTGATGCTTTAAGTATTTTAGATCAAGCTATTTCCTTTAGTGATGATACCATTACATTACAAGATGCTTTAGAAGTAACAGGTAGTCTGACTTATGATATGATGGACCGTTTTATTTTAGCTTGTAAACAAGAAAATACAGTGGAGTGTTTAAGTTTGTTAGATGAAATGTTGGCTTCAGGTAAGGAAGCAAGGCGGTTATTAGAAAACTTACTGCTTTATTGTCGTGACTTATTGGTTTATCAAAAAGCACCTAAGCTATTAGCTGAAAAAGCCCAGCATTTTACCGCAACATTTAAGCAATCTGCAGAAGAAATTGCTGCCCAACAAATTTATTCGTGGATTCATATTTTAAATCAGGCACAAAATGAAATACGTTTTACCACAAGTCCTAGAATATATTTAGAAGTTGCTACTGTAAAATTGTCTGAAGGAATTTCTACTGAAAATAGTTCTTCGGTGGACGCCGCTGCGCAGCCTGCTGATACGCAAGAGCTAGTAGGGCTAAAAGAGCAAGTAACGGCATTGCAACAAGAAGTTAATCAGTTAAAAAATCGTTTGGAACAACCACAAAAAGTCCAAACGAAGACACAACAGCACAAAGAAAAAAAGCCGGCGTCTACTGGTTATCGTGTGCCTAAAAAACGAGTATTTAAGGTTTTAAAAGAGGCTAGAAAAAAAGACTTAGTGAATGTCAAAGAAATTTGGGAGGATCTCTTAGCAAGTTTGAGTGTAACCCAAAAAGCGATGTTAAGAGCAAGCCAACCCAAAGCCGCTAGTCCTAATGGATTGGTCATTGCTTTTGATTATGAAATTATTTGTAAAAAAGCAGCAAACGATCAGGAATTTGTATTAGCTGTACAAAATAATATTAGCCGTATGATTTCAGACTATGTACCGGATTTAGTCTACATTACTGATGAAAGTTGGCCTACTTTACGACAAGAATTTCTTTCTGGTCATAAAGAGGAAGCAGATGAAGATGAATTGACTGAACAAGAAGAAGCCAAAAGCACTACAACTGACGAACAAAAGGAAAACTTGGCGGTTTCCAAAGCGCAAGATTTGTTTGGTGAATTAGCAACGATTAAAGAAGATTAGAAAGTGAGTGAAGATATATGAAAGGCATGGGTAACATGCAAGGCATGATGAAACAAGTACAAAAAATGCAAAAAGACATGGAAAAAGAGCAAGAAGCGTTAAATAAAAAAGAATTTAGCGGAAAAGCGACGAATGGTTATGTAAAAGTCACAGCAACTGGAGATCGTACAATTAAAGATGTGCAGATTAAAGAAGATGTCATCGATCCAGAAGATCCAGAAATGTTACAAGATTTGATTGTAACAGCTGTAAATGATTGTTTAGAAAATATTGATAAAGAAACAAAACAGACGATGGGCAAATATACACAAAACATTCCAGGAATGTAAAAAATGACTCTTTGTCAGTCGATGCCTATTTTTCTGATTTGTTAATAAAGGAGTCTTAATTGTGCAATATCCAGAACCTATTGCTCGTTTGATTGCAAGTTATATGAACTTACCAGGTATCGGCCAAAAAACAGCGACACGTTTAGCTTTTTATACCATTGATATGAAAGATGAGGCAGTAAATGACTTTGCTAAGTCTTTATTAAGCGTTAAACGTGATTTAACTTATTGCAGTGTTTGCGGAAACATTACCGAAGATGATCCCTGTGAGCTATGTGCAGATACAACGCGAGACCGTTCGTGTGTGCTTGTAGTAGAAGAGCCTAAAGATGTGATGGCTTTGGAAAAAATGAAAGAATACCAAGGACTTTACCATGTTTTACACGGGGTGCTTTCTCCGGTGGAAGGTACAGGACCTGAAGATATTAATATTCCTAACTTGATCAAGCGTTTAGAAAATGAAGAAATAAAAGAAGTAATTATTGCTACTAATGCTTCTACAGAAGGTGAAGCTACTGCGATGTATCTTTCACGTCTGATTAAGCCAGCGGGGATTACAGTCACACGGCTTGCTCATGGCTTGTCTGTTGGAAGTGATATTGAGTATGCTGATGAAGTGACTTTATCAAAGGCAGTAGAAGGCAGAACAGAATTATAAAAAATTGTAGGCAAAAAGGAGGAACTAGGGTGGATGGGCTATTCATAACAATTGAAGGACCAGATGGCGCCGGCAAAACTAGCGTACTTAATGAACTATTTCCGCGCTTACAATTTGCCTCCGAAAAAGAAATGATCAAAACAAGAGAGCCAGGGGGCGGGAAAATTGCGGAAAAAATCCGTGAACTTATTTTAGATCCGGCTTATGAGGAAATGGACGATCGTAGCGAAGTATTACTTTATGCTGCGGCGCGCAGACAACATATTATTGATGTGATTTCTCCGGCTTTAAATAATGGGAAAATTATCTTATGTGATCGTTTCGTGGATAGTTCTATTGCTTACCAAGGTGCGGGTCGGCGTGTTGGGATAGAAGAAGTCGCTCAAATTAATCAATTTGCAACAGAAGGGCTTACTCCTGATTTTACGCTGTATTTAGATGTTGATTCGGACACCGGATTAAAGAGAATTCAAAGATCCCGAGGATATCAAGTTGACCGATTGGAGTCAGAAGGGTTAGAATTTCATCAAAGGGTTCGTCATGCCTATTTAAAAATAGTTGAACAAAATTCAGCTCGGGTACATAAAATTGACGCCAGAACTGATTTACAAGATGTAGTTGACCAAAGCTTTTCAGCAATCTGTACAGCTTACCCAGATTATTTTAAGGAGATGGTAGAATGAAATTAGTATTAGCGATCGTTCAAGATAAAGATAGTAATCGTTTGGCTAATGAATTTATTGAAGCAAACATTCGAGCGACAAAATTGTCATCTACTGGCGGTTTTTTGAAAGCAGGAAATAGCACTTTCATTATTGGGGTAGAAGATGAACGAGTGGAAAAAACTTTAGGTTTAATTAAAAAAACTTGTCAGTCAAGAAAGCAATATGTCTCCACACCTCCAATGACGTTAAATGTTTCTTTGGAAGGTCAAGTACCATATCCTGTAGAAGTGGAAGTTGGTGGCGCTACAGTATTTGTTTTACCTATTGAAAAATTTCAACAATATTGAATTGTCAAGCGGTTATCAGTAGAAAAAACAAGGAGAATTTAAATGGGAGAAGAAAATTTTTTAGCCCAAAGTCAGCCTCTTGTTTATTCGCAAATGAAAAAAAATGTAGAGCATGAGCGTTTGGCTCATGCTTATATTTTTGAAGGGGTTAGTGGTTCTGGAAAACACGATATGGCATTATGGTTAGCCAAACGTTTATTGTGTTTAAACGTCAATGAGAATCAGCCTTGCGATCAATGTGTAAATTGCATGCGAATCAACGAAGGAGAACATCCCAATGTTCAAGTGATTGAACCAGAAGGGCAAACCATCAAAGTTAATCAAATACGTCAACTACAAGAAGAGCTTTCCAAGAGCAGTTTTGAAAAGGGAACGCAAATATCTATTGTGCAAGAAGCTGATAAAATGAATCCGAGTGCGGCAAACAGTTTGTTAAAGTTATTGGAAGAGCCCGTTGGCGACTCAATAGCTATTTTAGAAACAAACGTTTTAGGACAAGTTTTACCGACGATCCAATCGCGTTGCCAAATTGTTCATTTTACGCCTTTAGCAAAGGAACATTTAATCAAACGATTAGAAGAAAAAGATTTGGGAACAAATACAGCCAATTTGATTGCTAATCTAACGAATAGTTATGATAAAGCAGTTGAAATCTCTGAAGATGAATGGTTTAATGAAACTAGGAAAATCATAGCTAAGTGGTTTGATTACCTTAAAAAAGGAGATCCGCAAGCTTTTATTTTTGTGCAAAAAAAGATCACTGCTCAAGCAAAGGAAAAGCAGCAGCAAGGGATGATTTTTGCTATGCTATTAGTTTATTTTCAAGAGGAGCGAAACCACTCGTTAGAAGATAAACAAAAGACACAACGGAACAATAAAATACTTGAGTTGATTTTACAAGCGCAAAAAAAATTAGCTGCTAATGTGGCCTTTCAAGGCATAGCTGAGCAATTAGCTTTGCGAATCATTGACTAGTTCCTTAAGAAAGGATGAGTGACGTGATCAATGTAGCAGGCGTTCGTTATCATAAGGCTGGCCCTATTGATTATTTTTTAGCAGGAGATGAAAAGCTCTTATGTGGTGATAAAGTTTTAGTTGAAAAAAAGCATTTAAAAGCGATTGCTAATGTGGTAATTAGCAATAAAGAAGTGACAGAAAAGGATTTGCCAGGTGAAATAGGTTCAATCTTACATAAAGCGACTAAAGAAGAATTATCACAAGATATGAAAAATAGAATGGACGCCCAAAAAGCACTAAGAATTGGAAAGCAAAAAGTAGATGAATATCGAATTGATATGAGATTAGTTGATGCTGAATATACTTTCGAACGGGATAAAATAATCTTTCGTTTTACTGCAGATAAACGAATCGATTTTAGAGAGCTTGTTAAAGAATTGGCAAGTGTTTTTAAAACAAGAATTGAATTACGTCAGATAGGTATAAGAGATCAGGCAAAAATTATCGGTGGAATTGGTCCTTGTGGACGGCAGTTATGTTGTTCTACCTTTTTAGGAGAATTTGCTCCTGTTTCAATTAAAATGGCTAAGGATCAAGGGCTTTCTTTGAATCCAAGCAAAATATCAGGTCTATGCGGACGTTTAATGTGTTGTTTAAATTATGAAAACGAAGAATACGTGCAAGCTAAAAAAGAATTGCCTGATTATGGTAAGGCAGTTATGACACCTGAAGGTAAGGGACGAGTCGTTGGGCTTAATTTATTAAGTCGTGTGGTAAAGGTCCGTCTAAAAAGTCAACAAGTTCCTGTAGAATATGATTATGAAGAATTGAAAGAAACGCTTAAAGCAGGTGATGCACATGTCGATGGATAAACGTTCTTTGTATGATGGATTAAATGAATTTGAAGAAGATTTACAAAAACTATCACAAAATTTGATGGAGATGAAGGGTTCTTTACAAGAATTGGTTGAAAAAAATGCAACACTAGAGTTAGAAAATCAACGGTTAAGAGAACGTATCCATGAATTAAGTCAGCAGGACGCTAAACTTCCAGAAAGGGAAAAACAAGAACTTTCACGATCACGTTTAAATCTTGAAAAAATTTATGAAGAAGGTTTTCATGTTTGTTATGATTTATACGGTGCAAGACGTGAACATGATGAACCTTGTGCCTTTTGCTTGGAAGTTATTTACCGTGATAGTAGCAATAAATAGGAATTGACTGGATCATTTTTTGATACCCAGTCTTTTTTTATAAAAAAATTTAGTGGAGGCAAGTATTGAAAAAACAAAAAAGTTATCAAGATGAGCTAGGAAAATTATATCTTGTGCCAACGCCCATTGGCAATTTAGAAGATATGACTGTACGTGGTGTAAAAATATTAAAAGAGGCTGACTTAATTGCTAGTGAAGACACACGTAACACACAAAAGTTATTAAACCATTTTAAAATTGAAGTTGCGCAAAAAAGTTTACATGAACATAATTACAAACAACGAATCCCAGAAATTTTGAAGTTATTAAAAAAAGGGCAGACGATTGCGCAAGTAAGTGATGCGGGTATGCCTTCTATTAGCGACCCCGGACAAGAATTGGTAGCTGCTTGTATTCAAGAAGGGATTGCTGTGATTTCTTTGCCTGGTCCAACAGCAGGACTAACAGCTTTGATTGCTTCTGGATTAAACGTTCAGCCTAATTATTTTTATGGATTTTTACCCCGTAGAAAAAAAGATCAAAAAGCAGAATTAAAACAATTGGCGACAATAAAGGCGACAATGATTTTTTATGAGTCGCCTTATCGTTTAAAAAATACTATTTCAAATATGAATGAAGTATTTAATCCCCAAAGAAATGCTGTTATTTGCCGAGAATTAACTAAAATCCATGAAGAATATCTTCGTGGCACCTTAGCTGAATTAAAGGAATATTTAACTGAAAATACACTGAAAGGGGAGTGCTGTCTCCTTGTTGAAGGCCAGCTGGAACAAGAAGTCGACAGATCACTACCACAAGTCCCTTTAAAAGAACAAGTAGAACAATTCATTGCTACAGGACTTAGTCCTAATGATGCAATTAAAGAGGTAGCTAAACAAAACAAGTTAAAAAAACAAAAGGTCTATAATGCTTATCATGAGCTAAATAAATAGAACAATTTGCAGGGGAACGTTCGTTTGAGTATAATGGAACTGAGGTGGGGAAGATGAACGGCTTACAATTTCCATTAAAAAATGATACTTCACGTAAAGTTATTCATATTGATATGGATGCTTTCTTTGCTTCAGTTGAAGAAAGAGATAACCCGAAACTAGCCCAGTATCCACTTGTAATCGCTCGTCATCCTAAAGATACAGGTGGGCGTGGTGTTGTGACAACTGCGAATTATAAAGCGCGCAAATATGGCATCCATTCAGCAATGAGTGCGCAAAAAGCTTATGAATTATGTCCTCACGCGACTTTTGTTCCAGGGAATCATCAAAAATACCGAGAAATTTCTCAAAAAATACGTGAAATTTTCCATTGTTATACTGATATCATTGAACCTGTGTCAATCGATGAAGCCTATTTAGATGTGACAAATAATAAAATAAATAGTAGCTCAGCGATAAAGATCGCTAAATTGATTCAACACGATATTTGGCAAGAAGTTCATTTAACTTGTTCAGCGGGTGTTAGTTATAACAAATTTTTAGCCAAATTAGCTTCAGATTATCAAAAACCGAGAGGGATGACGGTGGTTACGCCGGATGAAGCCGTTGATTTTTTGCGCGGTTTACCTATTGAGAAGTTTCACGGTGTTGGCAAAAAAACAGTACCTAAAATGCACGAGTTAGGAATTTATACAGGAAATGATCTTTACCAAAAAAGTGAAATGGAATTAATCCAGATTTTTGGGAAAATGGGATATTCTCTTTATCGGAAAGTTAGAGGTATCCATAATTCTCCTGTTCAAGTCACTAGAGAACGTAAGTCTGTTGGGCGTGAACGAACTTACGGCAAAGCCTTAACGAGTGAACAAGAATGTTTATCACAGCTAAGAATTATGGCAGAGCAAGTAACAGAAAGTTTAAAGAAAGCGCAAAAGCATGGCAAGACAGTTGTATTAAAATTACGTTATTCTGATTTTGAAACCATTACTAAACGCGCGACAGTCCAAGAATATATTTACCAAAAAGATGATATTTTTTCACAGGCAAGTTTAATCTTTGAAGAAGTGGCTCAAGTGGAAAAAGGGGTGCGACTTTTAGGGATTACAATGACGAATTTAGACCCGTTAACGTATGAGAATATTGTCCTTCCTTTATGGGAAACAGGTGATCCTTATAAATAAATAGATAAAATACTATTTTTTCGTTATTTCATTAAATTAGAATAGTCCAAACAAATTTTTAAAAATTGACGTAACCGTTCTATTGAAGGAAGAAATGATAAGAATTTTCAGCTGTATTTTGTATCATTCTAAGCGCCTGTTGACGGCAGAATTCCAGACTTTTCCCTTTACAAAAATAGTTTAATTTTCAGGCAATTCTTTAATCAGTTCTGAAAATTGAATAACTGTCTGCCAGTCAAGCTGGACTTTCCGATTGGAAGAGAAGTTTTTTGTTGGTAAAAAACCGAGGCTGGGACATAAATAAAGACAAGGCAAAAATACCCGAACTATATTTGATAAGATTTTCTAATTGTCGTGAGTTTATGACGAAGACCTGCTGGACCGCAGGAGTGATCTCTCTTATAGTTCGGATATTTTATTAACAAAGGAATTTATGTCGCAGCCTCTTCGGTTCTAAATTAAATCTTGTTTTTTTATTTGTTCATATTGGGTATCAGCATCATGACATTTTTCCCAGATAACCGCTTGTCCAATTTCCAACGACTTTGCTACATCAATAATTCGCTGATTGCTGCTGCCACGAAATTGTAAATTTAGATTTTTTTTACTCAATTCAAAGCGTCCATCTACTAAGATATCTATTTTTGCAAGCATCTCCAGCTTATCATCAGTATCTTGCAATAATTCTTCAAAAGTATAACCTGACCAGCTCCAGATATCTTTTTTATTACCGTAAACTTCTTTAGTATGGTTGATAACTTGCAAGCAAACTTCGGTATTTAAAAAAGGTTCCCCTCCTAAAAGCGTCAATCCTTGTACATATTCGGGTGCGAGATCCTTGATAATTTGTTCTTCTAGTTCTTGGGTGAAAGGTTGACCATAACGAAAGCTTTGGACAGCTTTATTAAAACAACCTTCACAGGCAAAAAGACAGCCACTTACATATAGGCTATTTCTTACGCCCTCACCATCAACAAAATTGAAGGGTTTATAATCTGCGATATAATTTTTACTATAGTCTTTTGCTTGCCATTCTTTAGGTTTTGGGTTACGCAATATAGTCCTCCTTTAGCAAATAATTTATTCATTTCCCATATGCTTTACACGAGAAGCGATTTCTTTATGACGTCCATGAACCATAGGACGAGCTTGTGGGTTGCCTAGATATCCGCATGTCCTTTTAACAACATCACAAGTTTTAGGATCATGATTTCCACATTGCGGGCATTCAAACCCTTTTTCTGTTGCTTTAAAATCACCTTCAAAACCACATTCATAACAATGATCGATAGGTGTATTCGTTCCTAAATAGCCAACACGATCGTAAGAATAATCCCAGACAGCCTCGAGTGCTTTTGGATTTTGCTGTAAAACAGGGTATTCGCAGTAATGAATAAAACCACCTGAGCAGTATTTTGGATAATCCTTTTCAAAATCTAATTTTTCAAATGGCGTAGGATCCTTACGAATATCATAATGAAAGCTGTTAGTATAATACTCTTTGTCTGTGATGTTTTTTACTGTGCCAAACTTTTCGGTATCTAAACGGCAAAAACGATCAGTTAAGCTCTCACTCGGTGTGCAATAGACGCTAAAGTGATACCCATATTCGTCTCCCCATTGGTCGGTATTATTTTTAAGCTTTTTGACAATGTCTAAGGTAAAGTTTTTAGCTTTTTCATTACTTTCCCAGTTTTGTCCATAAAAAGCTGATGCTACTTCATATAAACCGATATAACCAAGTGAAACAGTGGCACGTTTATTTTTGAATAGTTCATTTACCGATTCTTCGCGCCCTAGACGTTTACCAAAAGCGCCATACATATACAAAATAGGAGCATTTGCAGGATTTGCTTGTTTACAACGCTCTACCCGATAAACTAAAGCGTCCTTTGCAATACTTAAACGTTCATCTAAAATTTTCCAAAAATTTTCTATATCGCCTTCTGCTTGCATGGCTATACGCGGTAAGTTTATCGTAACTACGCCTAAATTCATACGTCCAACATTGACCTCTTCGCCTTGCTCATTTTTCCACCCCTGTAGGAAGGAACGACATCCCATAGGCACTTTAAAGCTACCTGTTAATTCAACGATTTTGTCATAATTTAAAATATCTGGATACATTCTTTTCGTAGCGCATTCTAAAGCGAGTTGCTTTATGTCATAATTAGGATCTTCAGGATGTAGGTTAGTCCCATTTTTAATGCTAAAAATCAATTTAGGAAAGATCGCTGTGCGCTGCTCGCTACCTAAACCGTTGATTCTATTTTGTAAGATCGCCCGTTGAATTTCTCTAGCAAACCAATCTGTACCCAAACCAAAGCCAACAGAAGTAAAGGGTGTTTGGCCGTTTGAAGTAAATAAGGTATTGATTTCATATTCTAGACTTTGCATGGCATCAAAAATATCTTTTTTTGTTTTTTTCATGGCGAATTCTTTTTGTCGCGTCGGATCTTCAATCCAAATTTTTGCTTCCTTCAAATGTTTCTGATAATTCAATTTAGCAAAAGGGGCTAAAGTTTCATCTAAGCGATCGGCAGAACAACCACCGTATTGACTGGAAGCGACATTTGCAATAATTTGTGAAATTTGCGCTGTTGCCGTTTGGATAGATTTTGGCGGCTCAACTTCAGCATTTCCAATTTTAAAGCCGTTGTTTAACATTCCTTTAAAGTCGATTAAACAGCAATTTGTCATCGGAGCATAAGGTTGATAATCTAGATCATGATAATGAATATCTCCTTTTTGATGCGCATTTGCTACATGTGGAGGTAACATTTTAAGGCCGATTGATTTTCCAACAATACCCGCAGTTAGGTCTCTTTGTGTATTGAATACATCGCTATCTTTATTGGCATTTTCGTTGACTACCGTTTTTTCTTTGCCCATTAATTGATCGATACTAAAGTTGATGTCAGTTGCTTGGCTACGTTTAAAATCTCTTTGCGTTCGATAGTTGATATATTCTTGAGCTAGTTCATATTCGTGGTTTTCTAAAAGTGTATGTTCAACGATATTTTGGATCTCGTAAATTTTAACATTTTGTTGAAAACGATAGTTGATTTCACTAATTACTTGTTCTACGATTCGATTGATATGTTCATAATCGAGTGGAGATAAGTTACCTTCTAGGTGCTTTTTAGCTTTTAGCAGTGCATCATAAATTTTTTGTGCGTTAAAATGAACTAAACGACCATCACGTTTGATTACTTTCATATCTGAAAGTTGAGAAGATAAAGAGATACTTTGCTCACTAGTTCTTTTTGTCGTCATAAAATGGACCAACTCCTTTTTTGTATTCAACTATTATCATAATTTATTTATAAAAGAAAATCAACAATATATTGTACTTAAACGGTTGATAATAAATTATATGCACTATATATTGTATATGTAATTTGTGAAAGATTATTAAATTATAGCTTCATGTTAGTACTTATGCTGACTTTTGAAAAATCACAAAGTAAACAAAGTTGTAAAGTTTTTTGTTCGTTGATAAGATAAAAGCATGTTACAATAAGTAAGTGTATAAAAGGGAGGAAAAAGAAAATGATCTATGTGCCAAATGAAAATAACGATCCGCGAGTTAATTTAGCTATCGAAAATTACTTACTTGATAAAATGAAAACGGATGAACCGATTCTTTTATTTTATATCAATGAACCCTCAATTATTATAGGGCGTAACCAAAATACTTTTGAAGAGATCAATCAGGACTATGTCGATGAACATGGCATTCATGTGGTAAGACGACTTAGTGGAGGCGGTGCTGTTTACCATGATTTAGGTAATTTAAATTATAGCTTTATTACACCAGACGATGGTAACTCTTTTAGAAATTTTGCAAGATTTACTGAACCTGTAGTAAATGCACTTCATGATATGGGAGTTGAAGGGGCCCGTCTTAAAGGCCGTAATGATTTAGTGATTGATGATATGAAATTTTCCGGGAATGCGATGTATTCGACCAATGGTAGAATGTATGCACATGGGACTTTAATGCTTGATAGTGATAAAAACGAAGTAACCAATGCTTTAAAGGTTCGTAAAGATAAAATTGAATCAAAAGGGATTAAGTCGATTCGCTCACGAGTAACTAATATTAAGCCTTTCTTGCCTGAAAAAAACCAAGATATGACGACTGAAGAGTTTAGAAACGAAATTTTAGTGAAAATCTTTGGCGTGGACTCTGTGAATGAAGTGAATACTTATGAACTGACAGAAGATGATTGGAAAAATATTAAAGAATATACCGATAAATATTATGGAAACTGGGACTGGAATTATGGACACTCACCCGAGTTTAACGTTGAACGTTATGAACGTTTTTCTATCGGTTCAATTGATATACGTTTAAATGTTAAAGAAGGTAAAATTGCAAATGCTAAGATCTATGGTGATTTCTTTGGTCTAGGCGATATTAAAGATGTAGAAGACCAACTGATCGGTACTAGATATGAAAGAGAAGATTTGAAAAAAGTAGTGGATGCCATTGATGTCAAGAAATACTTTGGTGATATGAAAAATGAAGATTTATTTAATTTAATCTATTAAGTTAAATAAGTGATAAACAGCTGTGCGGCTTTTTAAAGGAAAGGCGGAATGTAGATGTCTACTGTTAAGATCAATCAACAAGAACTTTTTCCCATCGGTTTAGGTACATGGCATATGGGAGAAGACCCAGCTAAAAAAGAGCAAGAGTTAGAAGCCTTAAAAACTGGAATAGAACACGGCGCTGTTGTCCTTGATACTGCAGAAATGTATGGAGATGGTGGCTCTGAACTTTTAGTAGGAGAAGCGCTTCAATCTTTTAACCGCAAAGATCTATTTTTGATTTCAAAAGTGTATCCTTGGAACGCTTCTAAAAAACAATTGCCTGTCAGTTTAGATAACAGCTTAAAAAGATTGGGCACGGATTATTTGGATCTTTATTTACTTCATTGGACAGGTAATGTTCCTATTGAAGAAACAATAGAGGCGCTGGAAGAAGCGAAAAAGGCAGGAAAAATCAAGGCGTGGGGCGTTTCTAATTTTGATGTAAAAGACCTAGAAAAGATGTATCAAAAGGAAAATAGTCAAAACTGCCAAGTAAATCAAGTCCTCTATAATTTGGGTGAAAGAGGAATCGAGTTTGATTTATTGCCTTTTATGCAAGAAAAGCAACTTCCTTTAATTGCCTATGCGCCCATGGCTGAAGGTGATCAATTAGGAGGGCAATTGACTTTTAATGCCAAGCTAAAAGAAATTGCACAAAATCATCAAGCAACGGTTTTTCAAATGCTACTGGCTTGGAGTATAAGAAAAGGTCAAACATTAGCCATTCCGCAATCTAGTAATCCAGAACACGTTATCGAAAATATCGAAGCAGCCCAAATTCAGTTGACAGATGAAGAAATGAAACAACTGGATAAAGAGTTTCCTAAACCAACTTCTAAGCAGACTCTGTCTATTATTTAAAAGGAGTCAAGCAAAACAACATGAAAAAAGCGGAGTTTAGGCAATCTAGCTAGACTCCGCTTTTTGTGTACAAAATTAGTATGCTCGAGCAATCCAAACAGTATGTTTTGCAGGTTTTCCACTCACAATGTCCTTCTCTTTTTTAACAGGCGCTTCAAAAGGAATGTTACGAGTCGTAAAGCCGGTCGCTTCTTTGATTGCTTCTTCTGTTTCTTCAGTACCATCCCAACCGACTAATACAAACCCGGCAGGCTTTCCTTCTTTTTGGCAATTATCAATATGAGCTTTTAGTTCTTCTAAGCTATCAATATTGTAATATTCATTTTCTTTTATGCGTTCTTGGGCTTTTCTCAATAAACGTGGTGTCATAGCAGCAAGTTCTGCAGCTACAAAATGATTGATTTGTTCAAATGGCACTTTTTGTTTGTCCGCTACATCGCGACTTTTGACCATTACATGGCCATTTTCAATGTCACGAGGTCCACATTCAATGCGGATGCAAGCCCCCTTTAATTCCCATTCATTAAATTTATAGCCTGGCGTATTGTCACTATCATCCATACGTACACGATAGCCCGCTTCTTTTAGATCGCTGAAAATTTCATCTAGTTTTTCCATCACGCTAGGATTTTTCTTCCAAGGTCCTACTGGCATTAGAACAATTTGATTGGGTGCGACAGTAGGAGGCAAAACAAGCCCATTTTGATCGCCATGAGTCATAATCAAAGCACCAATAAGGCGTGTAGAAGCGCCCCAAGAAGTCGTATGAGCATAGACGTGTTGGTTTTCTTTATTTAAATAAGTGATATCAAAAGCCTCAGCGAAATTGGTTCCCATATAATGCGATGTACCGGCCTGCACAGCTTTGCCATCTTGCATCATCGCTTCGACAGAATAGGTATCAACAGCACCAGCAAAACGCTCAGAATCCGTTTTTTGCCCCTTATAAACTGGAATAGCTAAAAATTCTTCGCAAAGTCGAGCATATTCATCTAAGACATTCATCGTACGCTTATGGGCTTCTTCTTTGGTTGCATGTGCGGTGTGTCCTTCTTGCCATAAAAATTCGGATGTACGTAAAAATGGCAATGTTTTCTTTTCCCAACGAAAAACATTTGCCCATTGGTTAATTTCATAAGGAAGATCGCGATAGGAATTAATCCAATCAGAAAATGCGTTACCAATCGTTGTTTCTGAAGTTGGGCGTAGGCCTAAAGGTTCTTCTAATTTTTCATCACCTACTTCAGTGACCCATGGAATTTCAGGAGCAAAGCCTTCCACATGATCTGCTTCTTTCATAAAAAAGTTTTGTGGAATCAACATGGGGAAATAAGCGTTACGAATGCCTTCTTTTTTTAAAAATTTGTTGAATTCTTCTTGAATATGTTCCCATAGCTCATAGCCATCAGGACGAAAAATAATAGAGCCTCTAACTGCGGAATAAGCCATCAGCTCAGATTGTTGTACTGTTTGTAAATACCACTCTGTAAAGTCGTTTGTTTGTTCTGCCATTGTTTTCCTCCTTGTAAAATAAAAAAACATCTCATCCTATAAAAAGGACGAAATGTGTTCATTTCGCGGTACCACCTTTATTGATCACTTTATGCGATCCAGCTTCAAAAGGATAAGGGCTTTAACCCGTCTGTTCTTGGTAGGTTCATAAAGACAGGGGCACCAAAGTTTCAGCCGAGCTTTGGTTCTCTAAAAGCGTGTCTTTTATTACTAGTCCAATTTCTGATTTAAGATTAATAGGAAACAAAGAAAAAAGCAAGGGAAAACTGAGAAAAGATTGCAGGTTTTTACAGAAATTCGTATAATAAAAAAAGTGAAAAATACGAGGAGAGACAAATATGCAAAACGAAATGATGCATCGACCAGTAGTTAAAGCAGAACTAGTGGATTATATGCGCAGCCAGCAAAAATCATTAACAGGAAAATTAAATATAATAGAAAAAGATGCTAATAAGCGAGGCGTTCCTATTATTCCACATGAGACAGTCGTTTTTATGGAATTTTTATTAGGACAAATTAAACCGCAGCAAGTTTTAGAAATTGGAACAGCGATTGGATTTTCAGCGAGTTTAATGGCCCAATATGTGGGAGATAAAGGTCATGTTACGACAATTGACCGTTTTGACAAGATGATTGCAGAAGCCAAAGAAACTTTCCGGTTTTTAGAATTGGAAGATAAGATCACCTTACTTGAAGGACAAGCAGCCGATATTTTACCCACGCTAAAAGGAAGCTATGACTTTATTTTTATGGATAGTGCCAAATCTAAATATATCGAATTTTTACCTGACTGTCTGCGTTTGTTAAAAAAAGAGGGCGTTTTAATGGTCGATGATGTTTTTCAAGGAGGGACTATTCTACAATCTGAAAAAGAAATTCCCCGTGGTAAACGAGGAATCCATAAGAAATTAAATCAGTTTTTAGATACTGTGAACCAGCATCCAGATTTGACCTCTTCTTTAGTACCATTAGGCGATGGGGTGATGTTAATTACTAAGAAAGCAGATGAAGTGGTTCTTTAACTAAAACAATTTGGAAAATAAGTGGCATTGCCATTTCGAAAAATATGCAAAAGAATTTGGAAAACATTAAAAAGTAATTGACATTAATAAAAGCTTTTCCTATAATTATCTTTGTTGTCAAAACCATTGTCACAGTAGCTCAGTAGGATAGAGCATTCGCCTTCTAAGCGAACGGTCGGGGGTTCGAATCCCTCCTGTGACGTTATTAATAAGCGGTAAGCCTTGATTTATAGGTGCTTATCGCTTTTTTTGTATCAAAAATGTGCCGAATTTTCTTTAAATAATATTTATAATCAATGTGTTTTATGAGAAACTGAAGGAATCAAAGCAGGTGTGAAATTGGAAGACAATAATATCTTTATGTTATGTAAAAAATTTAATAAGTCAGCTTTTAAAGAACTGGATAAAAAGTATATTGTTAGAAATTTAAAGGAATCGGAAATAGAAATATGGAAAACAATTCACTTTGATACCTATGCAGATAAAAAAGATTATCGTTATATAGTAGATGAATATTATAATAATTATTTCTCTGACAGAAAAGATGAATTTTTAAATGCTTGTAAAGTTATCTGTGATGTAAATAATAATATCTTAGGAACTTGTTTTTTATGGAAAATTAGTGCAGGACTATGGTCAATTCAATGGTTTAAAGTGATTAACCAATATGCCAACAAAGGAGTTGGAAGGCAATTACTGTCTTATGTTTTAACTGAAGTTAAACTGGACTTTCCTATAATTTTACATACACATGCAGCTAGTTTTTCTGCTATAAAGTTATATGGTGACTTTGGTTTTGAATTTTTAACCGATAATTATATTGGTTCTAGAAAAAACGGTTTAAATGACTCGTTCGACTTAATAAGAAAGAATATAAAATTAAAAGAATTTCATTTTACTTCTCTTTCTGATTCAGAAAGAGAAGTGTTAGCTTCTTTTGATAGTGAAGACTTTTAAAGTATTTAGTATATAGTTAATAAAAGAAATACTAATATGTTTTATAGACAATACTAAGCTTTTTCAACTCGCGTTAGCCGTCTTTTTTCAACTTTTCATTGACGAATTCTTTGCTTTTTGATAAAGTAAGTATGTTGTAATTGTGGGCTTTCCTACAGCTACAACCGCTCTGAGCAAGTTTTAAGTGCTATGATAGCCGCTTGGGATGGCGAGTCTAAGTTTATTATTCAAGGAGGTGCACAGGTATGTACGCGATTATTAAAACAGGTGGAAAACAATATAAAGTTGAAGAAAACCAACCGATCTACATCGAAAAATTAGATGCTGAGGCTGGGGAAAAGGTGACCTTTGATGAAGTTGTTTTAGTTGGTGGCGATACGACAAAAGTTGGTAGTCCACTAGTTGAAGGAGCAAGTGTTGAAGGTACAGTTGATAAGCATGGCAAGCAAAAGAAAGTTGTCACTTATAAATACAAACCTAAGAAAAGTTCACACCGTAAACAAGGCCATCGTCAACCTTATACTAAGGTAACGATCAATGTAATCAATGCATAATTTAAGTATAAGCAGGAGCTTACAATGATTAAAGGTACTTTCAAGCGTGACAGTTCTGGAAGGATTACTTCCTATGAGATAACAGGTCATGCAAATGCAGGTGAATACGGATATGATATTGTGTGTGCAGCGGTTTCTGTTTTAGCAATTAGCACAGTTAATGGTATTGATTCATTAGCTGGTATTGAGCCGACTGTTCAGTCAGAGGAAGAAAATGGCGGTTATTTATACGTCGAAGTTCCTTCAGACAATACACAAGAACAATCCAACATTGTGCAGATATTATTAGAAAACTTATTGCTTGGTATGCAATCTGTTCAAGAGCAATATAATGACTATGTTCAATTAGAAACAACTTAATAATTTGGGAGGTGCATCGTATGTTGATGACAATGAATTTACAATTATTCGCACACAAAAAAGGTGGCGGTTCAACAGCTAACGGACGTGACTCTGAATCAAAACGTTTGGGTGCTAAACGTGCTGACGGTCAAACTGTTACTGGCGGATCAATCCTTTATCGCCAACGCGGAACAAGAATTTATCCAGGCGTTAACGTGGGTAAAGGCGGAGACGATACTTTGTTTGCAAAAATTGATGGTACTGTACGTTTTGAACGTTTAGGCCGCGAAAAAAAACGAGTTTCTGTTTATCCAGTTGCTCAAGAAGCGTAAATAAGAACAAAACAGCTTGATTTCTAAAAATGAAATCAGGCTGTTTTATTTTTTAGAGGATTTTATTATTAGGAGGTTTTATAATGAGGGATGATGTAATAACAATTAGAAAAGCGACAGCTGAGGATGCTAGTGAAATTCTAGCGATTTATGCACCTTATGTAGCAGAAACTACGATTTCATTTGAGCAGCAAGTTCTAGAAGTTGCAGAATTTGCTACACGTATTACTAAGACTTTGCCTGATTATCCTTATTATGTTGCTCAAGATAATAAACAAAATATTTTAGGTTATGCTTATGCGGGTGCTTATAATTCACGTGTTTGTTATAATTTAACAGCAGAAATTAGTATATATGTAAAAAAAGATGTTGCACATAGAGGTGTGGGGACAACTTTATATGAAGTGTTGGAAGAACAATTAAAAAGGCAACATGTGGTTAATCTGTTATCAATTATTGCCGTGGGTAATCAACAAAGTGAGCAATTTCATATCAAACAAGGTTTTGAACAAGTTGGTTATTTTCCTCATGTAGGGTATAAATTTGACCGCTGGCTAGATGTGATTTGGATGCAAAAAACACTTCAGACAAATTTATGTTACCCAGGAGACTTTATCCCGTTTTCTGAATTTTAAGAGACAATTTGTTAAGTGTATAATAGGAAAAAAGCTTTTAAAGTAAAAATTAGTTATCTTTGTTTTTCAATTAATTTAGTAGCGAGGGATATATTTATTTACACTAATTGGTAATGATGAACAAAAGAAGGTATAATAAAAAAAGATGATGTGGAATTATTGTTTGGGTTTTGAAACGAGGTGAAAATCGTGAATAAAAGAATGGAAAAAATTTACCAATACATAGCACAAAAAAATAATTCTGGCACGAAAAGTGAGCCAACGGCAGTAACTACAAGTGAAATTGCTCAAGCATTGGCTATTCAAAGAAGCAATGCTAGTAAAGATTTAAATCAGTTGGTACGTGATGAGAAAATAATTAAAACAGACAGTCGGCCAGTTAAATATTTTTTAAATCAAGATATGTCTGAAGAAAAATATGTAAAAAGCTATAAACAAGAACGGGAACCTCGAAAAAAGCAACAACCACAACATGTTCAGTCATCATTTGTTTCAAGAGAGGATATTTTCTCCAATATTATTGGAATCAACGGTAGTATGAAAAATGCTGGTGAACAAGCAAAAGCAGCGATTTTATATCCTCCTAGAGGGTTGAATTGTTTGATTACAGGTCCAACAGGCTCGGGGAAAACCTACTTTGCTCATGCGATGTTTCAATTTGCTAAAGCTAATAATGTTATTGCTAGAAATAAAGAACTCATTGTTTTTAATTGTGCCGATTATGCCAATAATCCAGAACTTTTGATGAGCCATTTGTTTGGTTATGCCAAAGGCGCTTTTACGGGTGCAGATGAAGAGAAAACTGGCGTTATTGACCAGGCTGATCAAAGTATGCTTTTTCTAGATGAAATCCACCGTTTGCCGCCTGAAGGTCAAGAGATGATTTTCTATTTTATGGATCATGGAACTTATAGTCGTTTAGGTGAAACAGGCAAACATCATTCTGCTGAAGTTCGAATTATTGGTGCGACGACCGAAGATCCTAATTCTACGCTTTTGGATACCTTTGTTCGCCGAATACCGATAAACATTCAACTACCTTCTTTTGTATCACGTCCTGCTTTTGAAAAAGTTGATTTAGTCAAGGTAATGGTTTCTCATGAAGCACATCGTATTCAACGTACGATTTCATTAACTGAAGATGTGGTTAAAGCATTAATTGGTAGTGTTAGTTATGGGAATATCGGACAATTAAAATCAAATGTTCAACTTGTTTGTGCAAGAGGATTTTTGAATCATATGCATGAAGAACAAATTGATATTACTATTGAAGATGTGCCAGAAGGGATCCGTTCAGGATTAATTTTGTTAGCTGATAATCGAGGGACATCGACAGAGCTTTCGCAAAACCTTGAATCAAAATTAGTTATCCAGCCCAATGAAGATAGCTTGAATATTCAAGCAGATTCTTATGAATTACCTTATAATTTATATGATATTATCGGAGATAAAGCGGAGTTATTAAAATCAGATGGCATCGATCAAGAAACGATTAATCATTTTATTTCAACCGATATCAATGTTCATTTAAAATCATTTTATAAAGATCACGGTTTTTCTTTTTATGCAGATAATAAATTAAGTGAGTTTGTTGACCGTAAAATTATTGAATTGACCAACCGGATTTATACGATGGTAACCGATCGTTTGGGAAATGATTTTCAATCTAATTTCGTCTACGCAATGAGCTTACATATTAGTTCTTTTCTTAAAAAACTGCAATTAGGTGAAAAGCGAGAAGTTAATGATAATATTAGAGAAATGGTTACTGCTTATCCGCAAGAACTAGAACTAGCTAAAGAGATCCAACAATATATTGGGAAATGGTTTAATATTTTAATTCCTGAAAGCGAGATTTACTACTTGGCTGTTTTGCTGGTTTCTTTAAGAAGTGCCTCTCAAGTGGGAAGAATAGGCGTCGTTGTAGGAGCTCATGGGAATAGTACAGCAACGAGTATGGTGGATGTGGTGAAACAATTATTAGATATTGAACAAGTAGCGGCAGTGGATATGCCTTTGGATATGCCCCCTAAGATTGCTTTAGAAAAACTAAAGCAAGCGGTGCTTTCTGTTCATGAAGGCAGTGGTGTCTTGTTATTGGTAGATATGGGCTCTTTAGTGACCTTTAATGAAAAAATTCAAAGAGACACAGGGGTGTTTGTTCGAACAATTGATATGGTAACAACACCGCTTGTATTAGAATCTGCTCGTAAAGCTTCTGTTTTTGGCACCAGTCTAGACGACCTTTATGAATCGTTAAAAAACTTTCACGGTTACAGTTTAGATTTGCTACCTACAACTTTAACAGAAAACCATCTACCTAAAGCAATCCTTGCCATTTGTGCTTCTGGCGAGGGGACGGCTGTTCATATAAAGAAAATGATTCAAGCAACGCTTAATAAAAAACAAATGACAGATATTGAGGTCCTTACTATTTCAGCTGTGGATTTAAATCAACAATTATCTAAAATTCAACAGCAGTATCAGGTGATTGCAACCACTGGAGTAGTCGATCCGCAATTGGCAGCTCCTTTTATTACATTGGAGAACTTTATTACACAAAATACCGATGAATTGATTGATAAATTATTGTTAAATAATCAGAAGCTAATTTCTGAAGAGCCGCTATCTTTTAACGAAGTGGAGACTAAAGATGTTTGCCTGAATTATTTAGAAAAAAACTTCACTTTTTTAAATCCGCAGAAATTAATCGCACCTTTATTGCAATTTACTGAAGAAATTATGGATAATTGGCAAATCCCTAGAAAAGAACAAGGTTTTTGTATTAATTTTCTTTTACATGCAGCGGGGATGGTCGAACGAGTAGTGCTACAACAACCTTTGACAGTATCTGAAGATGAGAAAGTGGGATTGCAAAATAATTCAGAATATGAAGCACTACATCTTCAAGTAACCTCATTGAGCAGAGTTTTAAATTTAAATTTCCCTGTGTCCGAAGAGTTTTACTTATTGGAGCTAATCAAACGGCAAGAAAAAGAGTAAATATGCTGAAAATACACTAAGAGATACACTAACGACACTGTATCTCTTAGTGTATTTTTTAATTTGTTTTAAAATCCTGTTATGTAAGTAGTGTATCTTTATTTTTTGGCACATAAATTGC
Source organism: Tetragenococcus halophilus (assembly GCF_001712815.1). Taxonomy (NCBI): domain Bacteria; kingdom Bacillati; phylum Bacillota; class Bacilli; order Lactobacillales; family Enterococcaceae; genus Tetragenococcus; species Tetragenococcus halophilus. Next base: position 1,794,634 of record NZ_CP012047.1, on the reverse strand, counting down.
TTCTAAATGAATGAAGGAGGTGTGGTAACTGATAAATCAATGAAATTAAGGAGGCGGTCAAAATTTGGATATCCGTTTAGCGCGTATAGACGACCGGTTAATTCATGGACAGGTCACTACATCATGGACTAAACGAACCGATATTAATCGTATTATCGTGGTCAGTGATACTGTTGCGTTTGACCATCTGAGCAAATTCCTTTTGCAACAAGCTGCGCCACCAGGAATAAACGCCAATGTCGTGACAGTAACTAAAATGTTAGAAGCGTATAATAGTGCGTTGTTCCAATCACAAAAAGTTATGCTATTATTCACCAATCCGCAAGATGTAGAAAGATTAGTGCGCGGAGGAATCGTATTGAAATCATTAAATATCGGTGGGATGCGTTTTGAAAATGGGAAGCAGATGGTGACAAATTTTGTTTCGGTAGATGAAAAGGACCAAGCTTCTTTTCATTATCTGGCTAAACAAGGAATTGAATTGGAAGTTCGCAAAGTTCCAACTGATCGCAAAATTAATTTAGTTGATTTGTTGGATAAAAAAGAAAGAACAAAACAATAAAAAATTGTAAATTAGGGGGTAAAAAAATGGTAGGAATCATCCTAGCAAGTCACGGGGACTTCGCCGATGGTATTTTGGAGTCAGCGACCATGATTTTTGGCGAACAAGAAAATGTTGCTTCTTGTGTGTTAAAGCCAAGTGAAGGCCCAGATGATATAAAGAAAAAAATGGAAGACGCTATTCACTCATTTGATGATCAAGAAGAAATTCTTTTTTTGATTGATTTATGGGGCGGTACGCCATTTAACCAAGCGAATAGTTTGTTTGAAGAACACAAAGATAAATGGACCATCGTAGCAGGCATGAATTTACCGATGGTGATCGAAGCTTTTGCTTCTCGTCTTTCTATGGACTCTGCCCAACAAATTGCAACGGCTATCATCCCTAGCGCAACCGATGGGGTCAAAATAAAACCAGAAGAACTGGCACCAGCTGGAGGTAATGATCAAGCAGCGGACGATACGGGCGCACCAGAAGAACCTAAAGGCTCCTTACCTGAAGGAACAGTTGTTGGCGATGGTAAAATAGAATATGTATTAGCGCGTATTGACTCTCGTTTATTACATGGGCAAGTTGCGACAAACTGGGCCAAGGCAACAAATCCCAACCGGATTATTGTTGTTAGTGATGCTGTTGCGCAAGATAGCTTGCGTAAAAGTTTAATCGAACAAGCAGCGCCACCAGGAGTAAAAGCAAATGTTATTCCGATCGATAAAATGATCGAAGTAGATAAAGATCCACGCTTTGGTAAAACAAGAGCTTTATTGCTTTTTGAAAATCCTGAAGATATGCTAAGAGCAATTGAAGGTGGCATGGACGTTCACGAGGTTAATATCGGTTCTATGGCCCACTCTAAGGGAAAAGTTGTAGTCAATAATGTTATTTCAATGGATGAAACAGATATTGAATCTTATGAACGTATGGAAGAATTGGGCGTGCAATTTGATGTACGTAAAGTACCAAGTGATTCAAGCGGGCGCCTGAATGATTTGCTTAAAAAAGCGAAAGCTGGCTTACAAAATGCCAAATAAAAAAGTAAAGACTTAGGAGGTTTATTATGTCAGATTTAAATGCAATTCAGATGATATTGGTCGTAGTTGTTGCATTTTTTGCTGGTATGGATGGAATTTTGGACCAATTTCAATTTCACCAACCATTAGTTGCATGTACCTTGATTGGACTTGTAACCGGCAATTTAGAAATTTGTGTTATGTTAGGCGGTTCATTGCAAATGATCGCTCTAGGATGGGCGAACGTTGGTGCGGCTGTAGCTCCGGATGCTGCATTGGCGTCAGTAGCTTCTGCTATTATCTTAGTTTTAGGTGGACAACAACAAAGTGGTATCTCAACTTCAATCGCTGTTGCCATTCCTTTAGCTGTAGCGGGTCTATTTTTGACAATGATCGTTCGTACACTTGCAGTTCCAGTTGTTCATGGGATGGACAAGGCAGCCGAATCAGGAAGTTATCGTAAAATTGAATTGTTGCATATTTTAGCGGTTTGTATGCAAGGATTGCGTATTGCTCTTCCAGCAGGTGCTTTGCTATTTATTCCTGCAACCACTTTTCGCCAGTTCTTAGAATCAATGCCTCAATGGTTGACTGACGGTATGGAAATCGGTGGTGGCATGGTTGTTGCTGTTGGTTACGCAATGGTTATCAATATGATGTCTAGTCGTGAGGTATGGCCGTTCTTTATCTTAGGTTTTGCTATTGCGGCAGTTACTGATTTAACATTGATCGCAATTGGTGCCATTGGTATTGCTTTAGCACTTATTTATATCTCGCTTTCAAAACAAGGTGGTTCTTCCGCAGGTGGAGGAAGCAATGGTGGATCTGGTGATCCTCTAGGCGATATACTCAATGATTACTAAAACTGATAAAAGGAGGAGATAACTCATGGCGGAAGAAAAAATTAAATTATCAAAAAGAGATCGTTTAAATGTTGCATGGCGTAATACCTTTGCCCAAGGTTCATGGAACTATGAACGTATGCAAAATGGTGGTTTTGTTTATGCGATGATCCCGGCAATCAAGAAATTATATTCAGATAAAGAAGATCGTAAATTAGCATTACAGCGTCACTTGGAATTTTATAATACGCACCCATATTTAACTGCACCGGTACTTGGTGTAACTTTAGCGATGGAAGAAGAACGTGCTAGTGGCGCACCGATTGATGATGTTGCGATTCAAGGTGTGAAAGTCGGAATGATGGGGCCTTTAGCAGGGGTTGGAGATCCAGTATTTTGGTTTACTGTTCGACCAATGTTAGGTGCTTTAGGTGCTTCATTAGCAATTGGCGGTAATATTATGGGACCAATCATTTTTTTCGTAGCTTGGAACGTTATTCGTTGGGCTTTCTTATGGTACACACAAGAATTTGGTTATAAAGCAGGTTCAGCGATTACAGATGACTTGTCAGGTGGATTGCTACAAGATGTTACAAGAGGTGCTTCAATCTTAGGGATGTTTGTGTTGGCTTCGCTGGTAGAAAGATGGGTAAACATCGACTTTCAGCCAGTAGTTTCTCGGACACCTCTGCAAGAAGGAGCTTACGTTGACTGGGACAGTATCTCGATGTCCCCAGAAGGCTTACAATCTGCTTTCCAACAAGTAGAAGAAGAAGGAAGAGCTTTATCGAGTACTGAAGTAACGACATTACAAGACAACTTAGACGAATTGATTCCTGGTCTAGCGGGTCTATTGTTGACTTTCTTGTGTATGTGGTTATTACGTAAAAATGTTTCACCAATTATCATCATTTTAGGGCTCTTTGTTTTTGGTGTTGTTGGTCACGTAATTGGCTTGCTATAATATTTTATAAAAAAGTGGACAAAAACAGCATTCCAAAAGTTTTTGTTTTTGGGCCTGGCCTGTTTTTGTCCTATCTTTTTGTACATAAAAATGATCCATGCTAAAATTACAAGTGAGGTGGAACTGTACATGGTACAATCATTAAACACAAAAATAGATTTAACAATGGACGCGACATCTTTTGTAGGTTTAGCTAAATATGGCCAAGTTTTAATCGGAGACAAGGCGTTTGAGTTTTATAATACAAAAAATGCACAGGATTACATTCAAATTCCCTGGGAAGAGGTGGACTATGTGGTCGCCAGTGTCTTATTTAAAGGGAAATGGATTCCGCGTTATGCTATAGAAACAAAAAAAGATGGGACTTTTAATTTTGCTTCAAAAGACACTAAAAAAGTTTTACGCGCTATGCGACCTTACGTTGCTTATGATCATATGGTACAAGCAAACAGTTTTTTCAAAGTAATTAAAAGAGGATTGCTTTCTTTCGGAAAGAAAAAGAAGCGTTCAAGATGAAAGGGAATATTTTTTATTAGCTCATAAGAAAAACTTATTTTTCTTATGAGCTTTTTTCTTAATAGTTAAAATAACTCTCTGCAATTATTGGTCAATGTGGTTTTACTATAAATTGTCTCAGCGTAAATAAGGGAGACAATCGCTGCTCTTATTTAAACTTCTGGCAAAAATAGCAATACATTCTTGAAAAAACATGATATGATAAATATGTGAGTAGTTGTAGGAAATATGTAGATAAAGATAAAGGAGGCAAGAACTATGGAAAGTTTGTTGCTCACGATCGGGTTTATTGGTTTAGCGTTAGCTGTATTAACACCGCTTACTAAAATTGCCTCTCTTGTGACACTTGCTAGTTTTACTGTTTACTTTTACGCTATCGGGGTAGAAAATTGGATTCCTCTTGTGTTATTTATTTTCGGGTTACTTTTAATTGTTTTCGAAATTTTCATACCAGAATTTGGAATAACGGGCGTATTAGGTGCTATTTTACTAATAGCTGGTTTGTATTGGACAGTTGGGGATTTAATGCAGACGATTCGAGATTTGAGTATGGCCGTTATTATCACAACTGCTTTGGTAGTATATTTGGGAAAAAGAGGCTACTCCTTGACGAATGTGAATAAACTGGTCTTACAAACAGATTTGCCTGCTGGTAGTAAAACTAAGACAGATGATCAGTCACCCAACCTGTATCCAGGCCTAACTGGAACAGCAAAAACACCATTAAGACCTTCGGGAAAAGCAACTTTTGATGAAGAAGAAGGACCAACGTTTGACGTTTTAAGTACTGAAGAATTTATTTTAATGGGAACGCCTATTGTTATTGAAAAAATTCAAGGGACAAAGATTTTAGTAAGAAGTCAAAAAATGAAGGATGGAGGATAAATTTATGAATGATTTACAATTTGGGGGCGGCTTTATCGGGATAGTGATTGCTGCTATTCTTATTGTTATTTTGCTGATCATTTTCTTGCGGTTTGTACCTGTTGGATTATGGGTTACAGCATACTTTTCAGGTGTGAAGGTTGGTATCGGTACTTTGATTGGCATGCGGTTGCGTCGGGTCAACCCGCATCGGATCATTCGTCCACTAATCAAAGCCACAAAAGCCGGATTGTCACTTTCAACGAATCAACTAGAAGCGCACTATTTAGCTGGTGGGAATGTAGACAGAGTGATCGATGCATTGATCGCTTCACAACGAGCAGAGATCGATCTGGAATTTGAAAAAGCGGCGGCGATTGATTTAGCAGGACGGGATGTTTTTGAAGCAGTTCAAGTTTCTGTAAATCCTAAAGTAATTGAAACACCTAAAGTGTCAGCTGTAGCTCAAAACGGGATTGAACTTATCGTAAAAGCTAAAGTAACCGTTCGTGCAAACATTGAACGTTTAGTTGGTGGTGCTGGCGAAGATACAATTATTGCTCGTGTGGGTGAAGGAATTGTTACTACGGTTGGTTCTTCTGAAAAGCACGAAGAGGTATTAGAAAATCCAGATTCTATGTCACAAACGGTCTTGAAAAAGGGGCTTGATTCAGGAACTGCTTTTGAAATCTTATCTATTGATATTGCAGATGTAGATGTAGGCCGTAATATTGGTGCGCAATTACAAACGGATCAATCTGAAGCCGATAAGAACATCGCGCAAGCAAAAGCTGAAGAACGTCGTTCCATGGCAATTGCTCAAGAACAAGAAATGCGTGCAGAAGTGGTACAAGCTGAATCCAAAGTTCCATTAGCGATGGCCGAAGCTTTACGTCAAGGAAATTTAGGTGTTATGGATTATTACAAACTGCAAAATGTCGAATCAGATACTGAAATGAGAAAGTCTATTTCAGGTCAAGCAGATCAGTCAGAAAATGAGTGATTCTATGTTTAATTTTTTGGATTCAATGATTCAGTTTCTCTTAGATAATCTTGGGTTAATTATTGTTTTGCTTTTGTTTGTGGTGAATCTGGGAAGGAAGCGAAATTCGAAAAAACAAAGAAAGCAAAATCATAGTGATAAAAAGGCTTCTTCTTCACAAGACGGTTCTAACAAAAGCAATAGGAAAGGAGCCACAAGTCAAATGAACAAAGAGTCACAACAAGCAAAACAAAAGAGGAATGCCAATAGACAGCGTAATCGGCAAACAGAAACTGTTAATCAAAAAAATGTAGCTAAAACGACACAACAAAAACCAGAACGAATTAGACAACAACGAGCAAATGTTGCACAAACTAGCCGTGATTCTTTGAATAAACGACAAACGATAAAATCAGCCAATCAGCTTAGTTCAAAAAAGCCTAGCACAAAGAAACAGTCAAAAAAGGCTTATCTTGGGAAAAAGAATTTAGTAAATGCTATGATCTACAAGGAAATATTAGATAAACCGCTAAGTTTACGAGATGAAAATAAATAAAAATAACCGAACTATGTTTGATGAGATTTATTGTCGAAAAATTACGACAAACTTCTACTGGAGTGTTTAAATATCTCTATTCATAGTTCGGTTATTTCGTCTGTTTATCATTTATGGATAAATTTAACTCGTTTAACTTATTAGTGAAGTTTGCTATAATAAAAAAGAACTCACACGGAAAGAAGGAAATAAATATGTCACGGTTAGCTCGTTTGAGAGAAAAGATGAGTCAAGAAGAAATAGATGGCTTTTTAATTACCAGCCCGTATAATTTACGCTACTTTACAAACTTTACAGGAACCACAGGCTTAGCGCTTGTAACCAAAGAGCAAGCTTTTTTTGTTACAGATTTTAGATATACACAACAAGCCGCTAAACAAGCTCAAGAATTTGAGATCGTAAAAAATAGTGGTAATATTTTTGCTAAAGTAGCCGAACTTGTCGAAAAGAATGCAGTGCACGCTCTTGCTTTTGAAGAAGATTATATCAGTTTTTCTGAATATAGTTTGTTAGAAGAGTTAATAACTGAAAGTTCACTAGTACCTGTTTCGGGACTTCTGGAAAGTTTAAGAGAAGTTAAAGACGACCAGGAAATTGCAAGGATTAAACAAGCCTGCAGTATTGCCGATCAAGCATTTGATCATATATTGAAAATGGTTCAACCAGGAATGACTGAAATTGAAATCGCGAATCAATTAGACTTTTTCATGCGCTCATTAGGTGCTAGCGGTGTTTCATTTGAAACCATCGTAGCTTCTGGAGTACGCTCTGCTATGCCTCATGGTGTGGCAAGTAATAAGACAATTGAACAAGGCGATATCATTACAATAGACTTTGGTTGTTATTATGAAGGCTATGTTTCTGATATGACCCGGACGTTTGCTATTGGTGATCCGGGAGAACAATTAAAAGAAATTTATCAAATTGTACTAGATGCTCAATTGAAAGTAATTGAAGCAGCTAAACCTGGTGTGAGTGGTATCGAATTAGATGCTGTTGCTCGTGATTACATCGCCTCATTTGGTTATGGGGAAGCTTTTGGTCACTCAACCGGGCATGGTATTGGTTTAGATATTCATGAAGGACCTAATGTTTCAATGCGAGCTGATAAAACATTTGTGCCTGGAAATGTCATTACCGATGAACCGGGTATTTATTTGCCAGATGTTGGTGGCGTCAGAATTGAAGATGATTTATTAATTACTTCTACTGGAAATGAAATATTAACACAGTCGCCAAAAGAGCTGATTATTTTATAAATTTTTCAATTTTTGGCGTTTGAAAAGTTTTAACATAGCTTATCTAATAATTAAATGATAAACTAAAAATGAAAAGCAATCCTAAAATGGAGGAATCTAAATGGCTGATGAAAAGAATTTTGTTTTAGATGCAAATCAAGAACTAGGAGAAATTGTGATTGCTCCTGAGGTGATCGAAGTGGTCATCGGTATTGCTGCTTCAAAAGTTGAAGGCGTCTATCGTATGCAAGGCAATTTCGCTAATAATGTTACTGAATTTTTGGGGCGTTCTACTTATGGTAAAGGCGTCTATTTAACAATGGACGAAACTGGAATTAAAGTTGATATCTATACTTACATGAAATATGGCGTTTCTGTTCCTAAAGTAGCAATGGATATACAAAACCGAGTAAAACAACAAGTCTTGTTTATGACAGATGTGGAACTTGCTGAAGTAAATATTCATGTTGTGGCAGTTATTCCAGAAAAAACGGAACAGTTGGATTTAGACGATTTTTTTGAAAATGATGAGGAAGAAAATGAGTAAAGAACTATCAAGACATGAGATAAGGAAAAAAGCAGTGCAGGCTTTATTTCCACTAGATATAAATCAATCGTTAGCTAAAAAAGATGCAATTGATGCAGCACTAGAATTAGAAAACAGTGAAATCGTTGATAAAGCGCAAGAAAATTTTGTTCCGCCATATTTAGATCTCTTAGTTACAGGGGTTTGTGAAAAAAAAGCGGAACTTGATGAAAGAATAAAAAACCATTTACGTAAAGGATGGCGTCTTGAAAGGCTATCTAAAATGGATTTAGTTGTTTTACGCATTGCTTTATTTGAAATGTTGTATGTAAATGATACCCCTAATAGAGTCGCATTGAATGAAGCAATCGAATTAACAAAAACTTTCAGCGATGAAAATTCGCATAAATTTGTCAACGGTATTTTATCGGCAGTAAATACGGAAATTGAGGCTAGCTTGTGAGGCTAGCTTCTTTTATTTAAAAGTAAAGTTATGCTAAAATAAAAAGATGATTTGAGGGAGTGAACGATAATGACAACATTGATAAATGGTAGACAATTAGCAGATAGTATGCAGGAACAGATGCGTTTAGAAGTTGAAAAGTTAGGAAAACAAAATGCGTTTCCTGCTTTAGTTGTTTTTTTAGTTGGGGATGATCCTGCAAGTAAAACCTATATAAAAAATAAAGAAATTGCTGCGCAAAAGATCGGTATTCATACAAAACTGGAACATTACCCCTCAGATATCAGCGAAGAAAAATTATTGATTGAGATCAAAAAATATAACGATGACCCGCATTATCATGGAATCTTAGTACAATTACCTTTGCCGGAACATATCGATGAGGAGAAAGTATTACTTAATATAGATCCTAAAAAAGATGTGGATGGTTTCCATCCTATAAATATGGGAAAGCTTCTATCTGGCAAAGCAGAAGCGATTCCTTGTACGCCGTATGGTATTATGAAGATGTTTGAATCATATGAGATCGAATTATCCGGGAAAAATGCTATTGTGATTGGACGTAGTAATATTGTTGGCAAGCCAATGGCGCAATTACTTTTAGCTAAAAATGCGACGGTAACAATGGCACATTCTTATACTAAAAACTTAGCAGCATTAGCCAAGCAAGCAGATATCATTGTTTCGGCCGTGGGGATAGGAAACTTTGTCACAAAAGAGTTCGTTAGAAAGGGAGCCGTAGTCATTGATGTGGGCATGAATCGTGATGAAAATGGCAAGTTGATCGGTGATGTCAAATTTGACGAAGTCGAACCTATAGCGAGTTATATCACTCCTGTGCCTAAAGGTGTCGGTCCTATGACGATTACTATGTTAATGCAGCAAACGATTCAAGCTTGTAAACGTCAGGAGTTAAGTTAGACGATGGAATATTTAACAGTCAGTGCACTTACTAAATATTTAAAAAGAAAATTTGATGCTGATCCTTACTTGGAAAAGGTGTTTTTGACAGGGGAAATCTCTAATTTTCGTTTACGACCTAATCATCAATATTTTAGTATAAAAGATGATAAAGCGAAAATTTCAGCTGTGATGTTTAAAAATGCCTTTCGCAAATTAAACTTTCAACCTGAAGAAGGGATGAAAGTGATGGTTGTTGGGCGTCTTTCTATTTATGAAACGACAGGAAACTATCAAATTTATATTGATCAAATGCAACCTGATGGTATTGGCGCTTTATATCAGGCTTATGAACAGTTGAAAAAAAAGTTAGAAGCTGAAGGGCTATTTCAATTGCCTAAAAAAACTTTGCCTAGATTTCCTAAGCGGATCGCTGTTTTGACTAGTCCTAGTGGAGCGGTTATCCGTGATATTATGACAACCGCTAAAAGAAGATATCCTATCGCTCAAATTGTTTTATTCCCAACGGTTGTTCAAGGAGAAAAAGCAGCGGATGATGTTGTAAAAAATTTACAAGGTGTAAAAGAACAAGGAAACTTTGATACAGTGATTATCGGTCGCGGTGGTGGTTCGATTGAAGATCTATGGCCTTTTAATGAAGAGCGAGTGGCTAGAGCGATTGTAGCTTGCGATATCCCTGTTATTTCTTCTGTTGGTCATGAAACAGACACTACGATCGCCGATTTAGTTGCTGATGTTCGTGCGGCAACCCCTACAGCTGCGGCGGAACTTGCTGTACCCGTTTTATCAGAAGAAATTTTACGCATCGAAGAAAAGCAGGCGCGCTTGCAACAGGCTTATATTCGACAAATTCAGCGCAAACAAGAACGTTTCCAACGAGTACAAAACTCATACATTTTTCGTCAGCCAGAACGCTTATATGAAGCACAGTCCATTAAATTGGATCAACTTAACCAACGTATGAATCAAAGTTTACAGCGTCTAGTTTATGAAAAAGAGAAAAACTATACACAGATAGATTATCGTTTTAAGCAAGCAGCGCCTCATACAAGGGTAAAAGAAGCAAAACAAGAGGTAGAATATTTAAAAGAGCGCTTAAAAAATCGAGCGCAGCAAATTATGACGATCAAACAACAGGCTTTTGAGCAGACCGTACAAGCGCTAGATTTATTAAGCCCGCTAAAAATCATGGGGCGAGGATATAGTTATACAACTAAGGATACAAAAGTAGTAAAATCTGTTCAAGAATTAGCCAAAGAGGATCATTTGAATATTCATTATAAAGATGGTCGAGTACAAACAAAAGTGATTGAGATTGAGGAGGATGAAGATGGCAGAGGCAACATTTGAAGAGTCTTTGGAAGAATTGGAAAAAATTGTTAATCGTCTAGAACAAGGAGACGTTGCCTTGGAAGAAGCTTTAGATGCTTTTCAAAAAGGAATGGCGTTAAGTAAACAGTGTAAGGAAACTTTGTCTAAGGCAGAAAAAACTTTAACCAAAATGATGACTGAAGATGGAGAAGAAAAGCCCTTTGAAGAGGAAGAGCAATGAGTACTTTAACAAGTTGGCAAGAAAGCGAATTGCCTAAAGTAGAAAAACAGTTGAAAGATTTTGTGCAAACACATGCTGAAAATGAACAGTTAAAAGAAAGTATGCTATATTCCATTAATGCTGGTGGTAAGAGAATACGTCCTTTATTAGTGTTAGCTACAGTTGAGTTTTTGGGACACAGTCTTACCCAGCAGGTATATCAAGTTGCTGCTGCATTAGAGATGGTTCATACTTACTCACTTATCCATGATGATTTACCTGCTATGGATGATGATGATCTACGTCGTGGTCAAGCAACCAATCATGTGGTTTTTGGTGATGCTTTAGCTATTTTAGCTGGCGATGCCTTGTTAACTGGGGCTTTTGAACTAATTGCTGGAACGAAATTAGCTTCGTATAAGAAAAACCATTTGTTGCGACTATTGGCAAAATCAGCGGGGGCTCGTGGAATGGTCGCCGGGCAGGTTAATGATATCCAAAGTGAGCAGCAAAGTTTGTCATTTTCTGAATTGACAGCTCTGCATCAGAAAAAAACAGGGGCTTTGATTCGTTTTGCTGTGGTTAGTGGGGGAATTTTAACGGGTCAGGATGAAAAAGTTTTAAATCAATTAGATGATTTTGCCACTCATTTAGGATTAGCTTTTCAGATTAGAGATGATTTGCTTGATGTATTAGCCACAACTGAACAGATGGGCAAAAAAACGCAAAAAGACGAACTAGCAGGAAAAAATACATATCCCGGGTTATTAGGAATAGCGCAAGCAAAGACAGCTTTGAGTACGGAATTAGAACACGCACATGCTATACTGGAAAATTTGTCTTTAGATGGTTTTAACTCTAGTTTATTAGAGGAGATTGTTCAGTTATTTGAATTGGAAAGAGGCAAGGAATGAAAAAAGAACGTGTAGATGTTTTGGCCTTCCAGCAAGGACTTTTTGAAACTCGAGAACAAGCGAAAAGAGGCGTGATGGCTGGGACTGTTTATACGCAGAAAAATCAGCGCTTAGATAAAGCAGGCGAGAAAATTCCGCAAGATACTGTGCTTAAACTCATCGGTGAACAACTGCCTTATGTTTCAAGAGGTGGTTTAAAGCTAGAAAGAGCATTAAAAGTATTTGGTCTTCAAGTAAAAGATAAGATTTTACTTGATATTGGCGCCTCCACTGGTGGTTTTACCGATTGTGCATTACAAAATGGTGCAAAGTTAAGCTACGCGCTTGATGTCGGATATAATCAGTTAGCCTGGAAAATTAGACAAGATCCCCGTGTTGTGGTCATGGAGAGGACGAATTTTCGTTATTGTAAACCTTCTGATTTTACTTATGGTGAACCTGAAATAGCTACGATTGACGTGTCCTTTATTTCGTTAAAAAAAATTTTACCCGCTCTTTATCCAATACTCGCAGATAAGGGAGAGGTTATGGCACTAATTAAACCGCAGTTTGAAGCGGGAAGAACTTCTGTTGGAAAAAAGGGAATTATACGTGACCCGCTTGTTCATCAAGAAGTGTTAGCTGATATCTTAGACTTTACCTTGCAAAAAAACTACGATGTAGAAGCTATAGATTATTCGCCAGTTACAGGGGGGCAAGGAAATATTGAATTTATTGTTCATTTGAAAAAGTCAGAACAACTGGGCATCGATCAATCAGATATAAGTATTAGTCAATTAGTTGCTAAAGCTCATGATAAATTGAATAAATAAAAAAGAAACGTCAATCATGCGTTTCTTTTTTTTATGGCTTTTTATTTATTTGTTTAGTAAGAATGCGCGTCTCTGGCTTTTCTTATGGTGCAAAATGAGCTATGATAAATACGATTTAGAAAAAATTTCAAATAAAATAAATAATTTTATCAGGAGGAGCAAAATGCGAAAAGAAGAACGACAACAGCTGATCGTTGAACTACTGGAAGAAGAAAATATTCAAAAACAAGAAGAACTAGTTGCAGCTTTACAAGCACATAATGCTGAAGTTACACAAGCTACTGTATCAAGGGATATCAAAGAATTAAAATTGATTAAAGTTCCAGCAGCAAGTGGTGGCTATCGCTATAGTATTCCTGTAGAATCAGACGAGGACATGAATGAAAAATTAAATAAACTATTAAAAAATGCTTTTGTATCGATCGATCAAATGGATAAATTTGTTAGCTTAAAAACTTTGCCTGGTAATGCTTCGGCGATTGCGAATTTGATCGATAAACGTTTTGATGAAGCCTTATTTGCGATCTTAAATGATGACGATAACATTTTAATGATCGCTAAAACTATGCAAGATCGAGAAATTTTATTTCAAAGCTTACAAAAGTATGTTCAATAAAGGAGCATTTCATATGTTATTAGAGTTGTCCATTGAAAATTTTGCGATTATAAAACAGCTACATTTAACCTTTCATAAAGGGATGACTGCCTTAACTGGAGAAACCGGTGCTGGAAAGTCAATTATTATTGATGCAATGGGATTACTAGCAGGAGGAAGAGGATCGACAGACTACATTCGCCAAGGAAAACAAAAATGTGTGTTAGAAGGTTTATTTGAACTTCCTAAACATTCGTCTTTTAAAGTTTTACTTGATGATTTAGGTATTGATCAAAGAGACGAGCTGTTAATTATTCAACGAGATATAACGAGTTCTGGTAAAAGTATTTGTCGTGTGAATGGTAGAATTGTCACCTTAGGAAACTTAAAAAGGATTGGCGCTTATCTAGTAGATATTCAAGGACAAAATGAACATCAGGATTTATTGCAAGCTGAAAAACATTTACAGTTGGTAGATAGTTTTGGTTCCCAGTCTTTTAAAGATCAACTAGCAGATTATCAAAAAAAGTATGATGCATACCGTGAGTTAGAAAAAAGAGTTCGAGCCATTCAAGAAAATGAGCAATCTTATATACAACGGATTGATATGCTGAATTTTCAGAAAAAAGAAATTGAAGAAGCAGGTTTACAAATAAATGAAGAAGAAAAGCTGGTTGAAGAGCGGGATAAATTAGCGAACTTTCAAAAGATTGTGGACGCTTTTGCTAAAAGCCATGAAATTTTAGCTGGCGAATCAGGAAACAGTTTAGATGGAATAGGCGAAGCAGCGCAAGAAATCCAAGAAGTCGCCTATTTAGATAAAGAGTATGAACAAATTAATGAAAATGTTCAGAACGCTTATTATTTGTTACAAGATGCTGCTGGTGAAGTTTCTAATATCCTTGATCAGATGGAGCTTGACGAGGGGCGTTTAGAAGAAGTGAATGCCCGTTTAGAGGTCATTCGACAGTTAAAACGTAAGTACGGCGAATCCATAGCTGCTGTTTTGTCTTATGATGAAAAAATTTCGGCAGAATTAGAGCAAGTGGATGTTACCGGTAATAAATTAGAGGAAATGCAAGCAGCTCTAGACCAAAAACATCAGAATGTCTGGGAAATTGCTGAGAGTTTACATACGCAGCGAAAACAAATTGCACAAAAATTAGAAAAAGATATTTTACAAGAATTGTCAGATTTGTATCTTGAAAATACGCAATTTGAAGTGCGTTTTTTTGAGGAAAAGAAAGAATTAAACAGAAATGGCCTGGATCAATTAGAGTTTTATTTAACAACAAATCCTGGAGAACCTTTAAAACCCTTAGCTAAAGTTGCTTCAGGTGGGGAGCTGTCACGTATGCTACTGGCTTTAAAATCAATTTTTTCTAAAGCACAAGAAAAAACAAGTATTGTTTTTGATGAAGTAGATACAGGCGTTAGTGGGCGAGTCGCACAGGCGATTGCCGAAAAAATTAGCGGTATTGCCTATGGGTCTCAGGTACTTTGTATTACACATTTGCCACAAGTTGCAGCAGCGGGAGATTATCAATATTTGATCAGTAAAGAAGTTCAAAGTGGCCGGACAAAGACAACGGTTCAAGAGATTGATACAACAGAAAGAGTTCAAGAGATTGCTCGGATGCTTTCTGGTGCTGAAATCACTGATTTGACTATGGAAAATGCGAAAGAGATGCTAACACAAGCAGGAAAAATTGCATAAAAAAACAGCTTCTTTTAACAGAAGCTGTTTTGTTGATTTTTAATACTTACTGATTACATCACAGCTGTTACGGCACTCATTACAATTGTACCAATTGTTGCAATCAGCATAATCCAAATGACTACCTTTGTGATTTTAGAAAAAGTACTTGTGGGCTTTTTATCTCGCATGTTTATTCATCCTTTTAATATTTTAATGATAGTTTACAACCTATATTCATAGAAGACAAGAAAAGAACATGAAAAACTATAAAAGATTCTTTTTCTTTAAAAACTTTATTGTAAACCAGCTAATGACAACTGTAACTAGTATGATGATCCAAAAAGCATAGGGGTTTTTGGCAATGGGTAATCTAACGTTCATACCATAAATTCCACCAATAATCGTTGGAATCGTCAGAACGATGGTTATCGAAGTTAATATTTTCATCACATTATTCAAATTATTGGAAACAACAGAAGAAAAGGTGTCATTCATATGGCTAGCAAATTTTAATTGAATATTTGCTGAAGTTAATGATTGTTGTGTTTCTACTATAATATCATGTAAATGGTGTTTAAATGCATGATTTTTTTGAAATAATTTTGTATTAACTAAAGCTGTTAAAGTTTTTAAGTTAGCTGATGTAGCTTCATCAAAAGAAACCAGACTTTTTTGAATATCCATAATTTGATATAATTGTTCGTTTTGGGTGGAAACTTTAATTTGTTTTTCTAAGTTATCTAAATGATCTTTGGTTTGTTTTAAATAGTCATTAAAAGAAAGAACGACTTGCCACAAAATTTCTAATAAGATATTCATCTCTGGAACGTTATCATTGGGTTTAAACTGATGATTGACTACTGTTTGAAAAAAAGGTAATGGATAATTACTTACTGTAATAATTCTGTTTTCAGGTGTTATGATTAAAGATAACGGAAAAGTTTCAAATTGTTGAAAACCTGAAGGGCTTTTTATCTCATAAGGAAATTGAAGAAGCAAGAGCGCTGCTTTTTTCATCTCTTGTTGATTTAAGCCTTCGCTACGTGAATTTTCTTCATCATCTAAAACAGCTGATAGATAGTCTTTAGGTAGGTTATATTTATTTGTCAAAGTACTGATTTCACGAGAGTTTGGGTCTTCAACATGGAGCCACAATGTTTTTTTATCGCTTGTATCTTGTCTAATTAAGTAGCTATCATGAAATGTATAATAATAAAGCATAAACTCCCTCCTTCATTTGCTTTAACAGCTAATTATATTTTACCAGAAATTTAAAAAACAATGAAATAGCTACTTCGTATATTAAGAAAACTATTTCTTAGAAAGGATGACAATATGTCTACATTTTCACCGATTTATTTATTTTGGTACATCTTCCCAGTCATTGTTTTATTTGCATCAAAGTTATGTATATCTGTTTTTTCGCTAAATAAACGTTTCCGTTTAAAAGCTACAGATATTGCTGTACCATTTTTACTTTTTGGGATACACCAACTGTCAACGCTTAGTTCTCAGTTTTCCATCTTCCCTTATTTTTTAATCACTCTTTTATTATTAGGAATTGCTTTGGCTATATTTCAAGCCTATTTTTTTGAAGAGATTGTGTATCGTCGATTTTTTAAAATGTACTGGCGCTCAGTATTTTTATTTGCATTGGTCCTATATATCATCTTGATTATTTTTAGTATCGTCCAATTTTTTTAGTTTTTCTAAATAAAAACTTTTAAAAATCTTTTTAAACTCTCCTATTGTCAGTCTTATTCATTTGGTAAGAAAAAGTCAAAAAAGTTCTTTAGTAATTTTAGACAAAATGTGGTAGAAAGTGGGGGATTGTGGTAGACTGTGTTTATCAGGTGGTAATTGGGGGGATAAACATGCTAATGGGTGAATTTGAACACTCAATAGACACAAAAGGTCGTTTGATCGTTCCGTCCAAACTTCGTGAACAGCTAGGGGAAAAATTTGTTGTAACGCGTGGTTTAGATGGTTGTCTATTTGGCTATCCTCAAACTGAATGGGAGAAACTTGAAGAAAAATTAGATCAAATGCCCCTTGCTAAAAAAGATGCAAGAAGTTTTGTTCGTTTCTTTTATTCTGCTGCCACTGAATGTGAAATTGATAAACAAGGCCGAATCAATATTCCCAATACATTGAGAAAGCATGCAAGTCTAGAAAAAAATTGTGTAATTATCGGCGTTTCAACTCGAATTGAAATTTGGGATAAAAAACGTTGGGATGATTTTTCTGAAGAAACAGAAGAAAATTTTGATGACATTGCTGAAACAATGATTGATTTTGGCTTATAGAAAGAGGAAATAGATGGTAATGTTTCAACATTTTACAGTGCTGAAAGAAGAAACTGTAGACAATTTGGTTATCGATCCTCATGGTACTTATGTCGATTGTACTTTAGGTGGAGCTGGTCATAGTCAATATTTATTGGAACAGTTAGCTTTAGACGGCCATCTATATGCTTTTGATCAAGATCAAAAAGCAATTGATTATGCTAAAAAACGTTTGGCTCATTATGTAGAAAATGGGCAGGTAACTTTTATAAAACGAAATTTTCGGTTTATAAAGGAAGAACTTGAAAAATTAAATGTGAATAAAGTTGATGGTATTTTTTATGATTTAGGTGTTTCCTCGCCTCAATTAGATGAAGCCCAGCGCGGTTTTAGTTATCATCAAGAAGCACCGTTGGATATGCGGATGGATCAGAGTCAAACAATATCTGCTTATGAAGTCGTAAATGAATATGATTACCAACAATTAGTAAAAATATTCTTTCGATATGGTGAAGAACGTTTTTCTAAGCAAATTGCTCGTAAGATTGAGGCGACTCGTAAAAATCAACCAATTGAAACGACAACACAACTTGTAGACGTTATAAAAGAAGCGATTCCCGCTCCTGCAAGACGAAAAGGCGGACATCCAGCCAAAAGAGTGTTTCAGGCAATTCGCATTGCCGTTAATGATGAATTAGGCGCTATCGAGGGATCATTAGAACAGGCGATTGAGATTTTAGCTATAAATGGACGCATTGCGGTTATTACCTTCCATTCTTTGGAAGATCGTATTGCAAAAAATATATTTAAAGAGTATAGCCGAGCGAAAGAAACACCGCCTGGCCTTCCAGTCATTCCAGATGACTTTCAACCTATTTTGGCTTTAGTGAACCGTAAGCCAATTTTACCGACGGAAGAAGAAATTAAAAAGAATAATCGCTCACGTAGTGCAAAATTGCGTGTAGCTAAGAAAATAAAGGAGGAGTAAAATCAATGGCAGAATTAAAAGCACAAAATGCTTCTTATGAAATGGAAGATGAATTTTCACAAGAGCAGACAAATACTCAACCATCTGATACTCCTAACCGTCCTGATGTGGTGGTTGTTCCTTTATCTCCTACTCGTAAATTAGAAAAAATTTCCCGTTTGGAGAAATTTTTAGTCGCTATTCTAGTGACGGCTTTGATCGGTTTAGGCTTACTTACGATTAGTTTACGGACAACGATAAGTGAAGTAGAACAGGATGTGTCTTCCTTACAAGAAAATGTCAGCCAAGGCCAAGCGGAAGTGACACGTTTACAACAAGAAAAAAACGAATTAACAAAAAGTGAAAGAATTCAAAAAATTGCTGAAGATAAGGGGCTATCGATTGATAGTGAACATTTAAGGAAAGTGAAATAAATGCGTATGATAGAAAAAATCCGGCAATACTTTAAAAAGAAAAATTTATCTGCAAGGAACAATCGCAAAAAAGTAGGAATTATTCTCTTTGCTACGAGTATTGGGTTGTTCTTTTTATTTGTAGCTCGTTTAAGCTATATCGTAGTTGTAGGCGATGTTGCCGGAGAGTCATTAGAAACACAAACAAAAAATTTATATCAAGGATCAGAGGTCGTAAAAGCCAAGCGCGGAACGATTTATGACCGCAATGGAGAAGCTATTGCAGAAGATGCAACATCATATTCTTTGTATGCAGTACTGTCTAAAGCTTATACAAATGGTGATGAAAAACTGTACGCAGAAGAAAAGAATTTTGATAAACTAGCAGAGATCATCTCAGATGCGGTGGGCGATGTTGATAAAAAAGAAACATTGCAGGTATTAAAAGAAGGATCACAAGAAAATCAGTATCAAGTGGATATCCCTAATGCGAAAAGTATCAGTTTACAACAAAGGGAAAAAATTGAAAATGCGATGGATGAACAAAATATTGCTGGTTTATACTTTACCGAACATCCATCTCGTATTTATCCAAATGGTGTTTTTTCCTCTCATTTTATTGGATATGCAGATGTCCAAAATGATGAAGAGACCGACCAAGAAAGCTTAGTGGGCCGCATGGGTATTGAAGAAGATTATAACGATGTCTTAAAAGGGAAAGATGGAAAGATTATTTATCAAAAGGATAATTATCAGAACCCCTTGCCAGGCACAGTCGCTGAGTCACAGTCAGCTGTTGATGGCAAAGATATTTATACGACTTTAGATAATAGATTACAAAGTTATTTGGAAACATTAATGGACCAAGCTTGGAAAGACATTGATGCCCAAGATTTGACTGCTGTATTGATGGATGCTAAATCCGGCGAGATTGTTTCTATGTCACAGCGACCAACTTTTAATCCAGAAACGAAAAAAGGGATCAATGATGATGATTTTGTTTGGTCAAATTTATTTGTAGAAGATAACTACGAACCGGGTTCAACGATGAAAACCATGACCGTTGCAAGCGCAATTGACAATGGAGCGTTTGACCCTGAGGAAACTTATAAACCTGGGGAAACCAAGCTAGCTGATGCTACGATACGAGATTGGGACTATGAAAGAGGATCAAAGCCTAGTTTAACAATGCGACAAGCTTTGTCCTGGTCAAGTAATGTAGGTATGGTTAAACTAGAGCAAAGAATGAAAGATAGCTGGCAACGTTCATTACAAGAATTTGGTTTTGGCAGAAGTACACATTCGGGGCTTTCTGGCGAAAAGAGTGGTACTTTGCCTGAGGATAATGTTGTCAGTCATGCAATGACCGCTTTTGGACAAGCTATTGGTGTGACTCAATTTCAAATGTTACAGGCTTTTAGTTCGATTTCTAATGATGGCGCTATGTTAAAACCACAAGTGATTGATAAAATAGTGGACGAAACAAATGATGATGAAATAGTGAATCAACCTGAAGTTGTCGGTCACCCAATTTCTGAAAAGGCAGCTAAAGATGTACGAAAATATATGCGAGATACTGTAGAAAGTGAAGAGTATGGTACAGCTTATGATCAGTATAAAGTACCTAACGAGCATGTTTCTGCTAAAACAGGTACAGCACAAATTTCTCAAGATGGAAGCTACTTACAAGGGGATTATTTATATTCAGTCGTTTTAATGACACCTTCAGAAGATCCTCAATATGTTATGTATCTTACTATGAATCAACCAGAACAAGAAGATACTGAAGTGTTACCTAGTATTGCCAATCCATTGTTGGAACGGGCGATGGACCTTAATGAGGTTGATGAAAGTGAAGATAACCAAGAAACAAGTAGTGAAAGAGTACGAGTAGAAGATTATCGTAACCTAGAAGCAGATGCTGCAGCTAGTGACGTACAAAAGAAAGGTTTGACCCCAGTAGTTATTGGCGATGGTAATAAAGTAGTGCAACAATCTGTAGACAATGGCGAACGATTGATGTCTTCAGAAAAATTATTACTTTTAACCAATGATAAAACACCAATGATGCCTGATGTTAGTGGCTGGTCAAAAGCTGATCTTGTTAAGCTAGGAGATCTTTTAGATGTTGATGTAAGCTTTGAGGGTGAAGGCTATTGTGTTGAACAAAGTGTAGAACCTTATGCTGAAATTAGTGACAATAAGTTGCATTTTGACCTAGAAGAAGACTAATAACAAAGTAACGAAATAAAAGATAAATTGATATGAGGAGAGAAAAGATATGGATTGGACAAAAATGATTCTGCCACTTGCAAGCGGCTTTGCCATTACAGTCATCTTAATGCCGTTATTTATCGGCTATTTTCAGATGAAAAAATATGGACAGGAGATTCGCGAGGAAGGACCAAAATGGCATAATGTTAAAGCTGGTACTCCTACAATGGGCGGGGTCGTTTTTCTTGTTGGTTCAATCATTACAGCTATTTGGGTTGGCCTATGGCAAAAAGCAGTCACTCCTTCTTTTTCCATACTGCTTTTTGTTTTAATTTTATACGGACTATTAGGTTTTCTAGACGATTTTATCAAAGTATTTAAAAAAAGGAATATGGGACTAACCTCTCTACAAAAACTCATTGGACAAATTGCTGGCGCATTAATTTTTTATTTTGTCTTCTTGTATGAAGGCAACGCAAATGTTCTTAACTTTTTTGGCTTAGCTGTTCCTTTATCAATTTTTTACGGTTTATTTATTATGTTTTGGTTGGTCGGCTTTTCCAATGCGGTTAATTTAGCAGATGGTATTGATGGATTGGTTTCAGGTCTTGCCATTATTTCTTTTGCTAGCTACGCTGTGATCGCTTGGTATCAAAACCAAATAGACGTACTGATCATTTGTTTAAGCGTGGTCGGTGGGTTGATAGGATTTTTCTTATATAATCGAAAACCCGCAAAGATTTTTATGGGCGATGTAGGCTCACTAGCCTTAGGCGGACTATTAGCTGGTGTTTCGATTCTTTTACATCAAGAATGGACCTTACTTTTGATAGGTTTGGTTTATGTTATTGAAACAGCCAGTGTAATTTTACAAGTGATTAGTTTTAAATTGACAGGTAAACGAATTTTTAAAATGTCACCAATCCACCATCATTTTGAAATGAACGGCTGGTCTGAGTGGAAAATTGATGGTATATTTTGGTTAGTTGCCCTTATTTTTTCAATGATTACCTTATTTATTTGTATAAATTAATGGAAAAATAGGCAGTAGAGTTGCAGGAGATGAAAAATTTGAGAAAAATTACAACATATAAAAATAAAAAAATACTTGTTCTAGGATTAGCGAAAAGTGGTGTCAGTGCGGCCAAATTATTACACGATTTGGGCGCACTTGTTACCGTTAATGATGGAAAACCGTTTGAAGAAAATCCAGAAGCACAGGATTTATTAACTTTAGGTATCAAGGTGATTTGTGGAAGTCATCCCATTGAGTTGTTAGACGAAGACTTTTTTATGATGGTAAAAAATCCGGGTATTCCTTATAGTCATCCCTTAGTTAAAAAGGCTCAGGAAAAAGAAATTCCTATTATTACTGAAATTGAATTAGCCTATCAAATCTCAGAGGCTCCTACGATCGCTATAACTGGAACCAATGGAAAAACTACGACTACCACAATGATTGAACATATATTAAACGCTGGCATGGTAGATAATAAGGCACATCTAGCAGGCAACATAGGCTATCCAGCAAGTACAGTGGCAAAAGAAGCGAAAAAAGATGATTGTCTTGTTATGGAGGTTTCTAGCTTTCAACTAATGGGCGTAGAGCAATTTCATCCTAAGATTGCTGTTCTTACTAATCTATATGAAGCTCATCTTGATTATCATGGCAGTCGTGAAGCTTATGTTGCTGCTAAATGGAGAATTCAGCAAAATATGACCTCAGATGATTTTCTGATTTTAAATTGGAATCAAAAAGAAATTAGAGAATTGGCGCAACATACGAAGGCGACAGTTATTCCATTTTCTACGCAAGAAGCTGTTGAAGGTGCTTATTTACATGAAGGAGTGCTTTATTACAAAGATTCAGCCATTCTTTCAGCAAATGAGTTGGGCGTTGCCGGTACACATAATGTCGAAAATGCCTTAGCCTCAATCGCCGCAGCAGCTCTGTGGGGTGTTGACTATCAAGTAATCGCAGATACTTTACGTTCTTTTGCAGGGGTTAAACATCGAACACAGTATGTAGGTCAAATTAATGGTGTATCTTTTTATAACGATTCGAAAGCTACAAATATTTTAGCAACACAAACAGCTTTAAGCGGCTTTGATCCACATAAACTGATTTTATTATGTGGTGGTTTGGACCGTGGCAATGATTTTGAATCTTTAATCCCTTCATTAGAAGGTGTTAAGGCAGTTATCTTATTCGGACAGACAAAATATAAATTAGAAGATGCTGCGAAAAAAGCAGGTGTTTCAACAATTCGCTTTGTTGAAGATGCTGAAGAGGCTGTACCGTTAGCTTATGAGCTGAGTCAAAAAGAAGATACGATTTTACTATCTCCGGCTAATGCAAGTTGGGATCAATATCCTAATTTTGAAGTGCGCGGTGATCATTATATAGCAGCAGTTGATCAATTAAAGAAAGAGAAAAGGAGTCCTCAATGAAAATATTAGTTACAGGCGGAGGCACAGGCGGTCATATTTATCCTGGACTCGCTTTTATCAACTATGTAAAAAAAATTAGTTCAGACTCTTCCTTCTTGTATGTAGGTGCAAAACGAGGGATGGAGAACAAAATTTTACCGCAAACAGATATTCCTTTTCTAACTTTAGAAATTCAAGGCTTTAAACGCAAACTAACTTTTGAAAACTTTAAAACGATTCAATTGTTCTTAAAAAGTATTCGACAAGCCAAAAAAATAATCAAGGATTTTCAACCAGATGTGGTCATCGGAACAGGTGGCTATGTTTCAGGTGCTGTTGTTTATGCGGCTTCCAAATTAAATGTTCCTACAGTGGTTCATGAGCAAAATAGCGTTCCAGGAATTACCAATAAGTTTTTAGCTCGTTATGTTGATAAAGTGGGTATTGCCTTTAAAGATGCAGCGCAATATTTTCCTAAAGATAAAACCGTTCTAGTAGGAAATCCTAGAGCACAGGAAATTGTTGGAATACAGCGTTCGGACTTGTTACGCGATTTTGATCTTGACCCAGAAAAGAAGACACTTTTAGTGTTTGGAGGTAGCCAAGGCGCATTAAAGATTAACCAAGCTGTAGTAGCTGCAATCCCTGAATTTGCTAAAAAAGACTATCAAATTCTTTATGCTTCCGGAGAACGCTACTACGAAGAAATTAATGAAACGATTGGTATGACTAAAGATGCTTTTACCAATATTAGTATAAAGCCCTATATAAAAAATATGACAGAAGTAATGGCTAATTGTGAGTTATTAGTTGGTCGTGCCGGAGCAACTTCAATTGCTGAATTTACTGGTTTAGGTTTACCTGCCGTTTTAATCCCGAGTCCTTATGTAACTAATGATCACCAAGCAAAAAATGCAATGAGTTTAGTCAATAATGGGGCCGCTAAAATGATTAAAGACGATCAATTGACAGCTGAGAACTTAGTCGCTACCGTAGATGAAATTATGGAAGATGACACACTTTTACAACAAATGGCAGCAGAATCAAAAAAACAAGGGATACCAGATGCAGCGCAACGTTTGTATCAATTGGTGCAATCAATTATTTAAAATAAAGAAAATTTAGCAAAGGAGGCGAACAATATCAGTAAAAGAGACAAGCGTGATCGTAATTCTTCAAAAGAAGACGATAATCAAGATGAATTAACTCCTTGGCAAAAAGAGCACTTGCATTATTTAAAAGAACGAGGTAATGAAGAAAAAAATTCAAAAACAAGCGAAACTAATCAAGAAACAAACTTAGAAAATCCTAAAACAGTAGAAGAAGATACGTCGACAAAGACAAGTTTTGAAGAAGCAGAAAAAAAAGAACGTGTTTCTTTTGCTGATCGACTTCCTAAGTTAAAGAGTTATCGGAATAAAAAATTACATAAACGTTTAATTACGATCGTAACGATTTTTGCCGTACCACTTCTGCTTACTCTTTACTATGTTTCGCCACTGAATAGTTTAGCTAAGGTTGAAGTAGCAGGAAATCAAAATGTTGCTTCAAAAGAAATCTTTGCTTCCTCAGGTTTACAACTTAATCAAAATCTGTGGCGTCAGTATTTTGATCGAGATCAATTTACCAGAAGGTTAATTCATAACTTTCCGAGAATAAAAAACGCTAAAATCAGTTTTTCTTCATTGAATCAATTTAAAATTAATGTAACCGAACATCAAGAAGTTTCTTTATTGGCGAAAGATGGTAAATATTTTCCTATTTTAGAAAATGGACAAATTGTTCAAGAACCCCAGGAAAAAGCGGATAAAGAAAAGGTCATATTGGAAGATTTTAAAGAACAAGATCACATCATGGCGACGATCAAAAATTATTACAAGCTACCAAAAGAAATACAAAGTGGTGTTTCTCAAATTAACTATACGCCGACTGAAGATAACGATGAATTAATCACTATTTTCATGAACGATGGCAACCGCGTGATTCTTAATGTTTCGAATATGGATCAACAGATGGAATACTATCCACAGGTTGCAGAGGAAATGGATGAAAAAGGTATAATTGACATGGAAGTTGGTATTTTTGCACGTCCTTATGATGAGAAAAATGAAGAAGATGACAAAGAACAAGAAGCTTCAGAATAAAAAATATAATTTTTCCTATAAATATCTGAATATTTTTCATTAACTTCTTTCTCAAAACGCTTGAACTATGGTAAAATTAGTGACAGTGAATATTAGGAGACTTTATAAAAATAAATATGAACGTTATTTGTTCTCGATAGTAGGTAAAAAAGTAGGAGGGAATCCCATCCATGGCAAAAACTGGAATGTATGTTGGTCTAGATATCGGTACAACTTCAGTTAAAGTTGTTGTAGCTGAGTATATAGAAGGCCAAATGAACATTATTGGTGTAGGAAATGCAAAATCAGAAGGGATCAATCGCGGTATTGTGATTGATATTGATAAAACAGTTCAAGCAATTCAGCGAGCAGTTGCTCAGGCAGAAGAAAAGGCCGGAATACAAATCCGTAATGTCTGTGTTGGTTTGCCTGCCAATCTTTTAGAAGTTGAAAATTGTCAAGGTATGATCGCTGTTAATAATGAGTCAAAAGAAATTACAGATGAAGATGTGCGTAATGTAGCTTCAGCAGCGCTTGTCCGTTCTATCCCTCCTGAAAGACAAATTATTACGATCTTGCCACAAGACTTTACAGTTGATGGCTTTGAAGGAATCAAAGATCCTAGAGGCATGATTGGCGTACGTTTAGAGATGAATGGCTTGATTTTTACTGGCCCCAAAACAGTGATTCATAATGTTCGCAAATGTGTAGAAGAAGCAGGTTTATATATAAATGAAATGGTTATTACACCATTAGCACTAACCAGTTCGATTCTTTCAGATGGTGAACAAGATTTTGGCACGACGGTTATTGATCTCGGTGGTGGAAAGACTACAGCTGCTGTCATGCATGATAAACAATTAAAATTTACTTATGTGGATCAAGAAGGCGGAGAGTTTGTTACAAAAGACATTTCTACCGTGTTGAATACATCGTTTAACAATGCTGAAGCATTGAAAATCAATTACGGAGATGCTTATCCTGACAGAACTTCTACCAGTGAGGAATTTCCGGTAGATGTCATCGGACAATCAGAACCGGTAAATGTTGATGAACGTTATTTATCTGAAATTATCGAAGCTCGTATTGAACAGATCTTTATAAAAGCAAAAGATGCGCTTGATGAAATTGAAGCCCTCGAATTACCAGGAGGGGTTATTTTATCTGGTGGAGCAGCAAGTCTTCCAGGAGTGGTCGATTTGGCGCAAGAGGTATTTGGAGTTAATGTAAAACTTCATGTGCCAAATCATATGGGACTTCGAAATCCAGTTTTTACAAATGTTATTAGTATCCTGGAATATGCTGCTGAACTTGGAGAAGTTTACCAACTAACTAAAAGTGCAGTAACGGGTGAAACAACTCAAGTTGAGCAAAGTTCGCAAGCTTATACTAGAGAAGCAGTTTACGAACAACCGACATATGAACCAGAAGAACCAGATTATCAAGAAGCAGATGAAGCAGAAGAAAAAGAAGGACTTGGCGATAAAGTCAAAAACTTTTTCTCGAATATTTTTGAATAACAAGCGCGAAAGGGAGATAGATTATGGAATTTTCAATGGATAGTAACCTCAATGAGGGTGCAGTAATCAAAGTGATCGGCGTTGGCGGCGGTGGCGGCAACGCGGTGAATCGGATGATTGAAGAAAATGTTAAAGGTGTTGAGTTTATTGCTGTCAACACAGATGTACAAGCTTTAAAAAATTCAAAAGCAGAGACCGTTATTCAATTAGGTCCAAAATTTACACAAGGTTTAGGCGCTGGTTCCCAGCCTGAAGTTGGAGAAAAATCAGCTGAAGAAAGTGAAGACGCTATTCGCGAAGCTTTAGGCGGAGCGGATATGATTTTTATTACTGCTGGTATGGGAGGCGGCACAGGTACTGGTGCTGCTCCGATTGTAGCAGGTATTGCTAAAGAATTAGATGCTTTGACAGTCGGTGTTGTAACCCGGCCATTTACTTTTGAAGGACCTAAACGTGGTCATTTTGCGGCAGAAGGTATTGCAAAATTAAAAGAAAATGTAGATACTTTACTAATTATTTCAAATAATCGTTTGTTAGAAGTTGTTGATAAAAAGACGCCAATGCTTGAAGCTTTCCGTGAAGCAGACAATGTTTTACGTCAAGGTGTTCAAGGAATTTCTGATTTAATTACTGCTCCTGGCTATGTCAATCTAGACTTTGCCGACGTAAAATCAGTAATGAAAAGCCAAGGAACAGCACTTATGGGCATTGGTATTGCCAGTGGTGAAGAACGTGTTGTAGAAGCTACTAAAAAAGCTATTTCTTCTCCGCTATTAGAAACATCGATTGACGGAGCAGAACAAGTTTTACTTAATATCACAGGCGGTTTGGATATGACTTTATTTGAAGCACAAGATGCTTCTGATATTGTTGCTGGTGCTTCCACCGGTGATGTGAATATTATTTTAGGAACTTCTATCAGTGAAGATCTAGAAGATGAAATTCGTGTGACTGTCATTGCAACAGGCATCGACCCTACAAAAAGCGAAAAAAAGCCCGGACGCGCTTCTAGACAAAACCAAAATCAAGCAAGCGAGAA
Organism: Tetragenococcus halophilus; assembly: GCF_001712815.1. Lineage (NCBI taxonomy): Bacteria > Bacillati > Bacillota > Bacilli > Lactobacillales > Enterococcaceae > Tetragenococcus > Tetragenococcus halophilus. The sequence continues at coordinate 1,766,648 of NZ_CP012047.1, read as the reverse complement.
AAGACCAATTTTTGACATGGATCAAGCACAACCTAAGCAAAAAGAAGAAAATGATTTTTCTGATTGGGATATTCGAAAAGAAGAAAATGTTCGTCCCAAGATCGATGATACTCAATATGAAGAAATCGAAAAAAAAGATTTTGATACTTTCAGACGAGAAACATCAAAATCAGATGATGACGAGTTAGATACACCACCATTTTTCCGTCGTAAAAGATAAAGGGGGAAGAGCACATGATTTCTGATAACTTGCGTAAGGTTAAGCAAGAGATGCAGGATTCCTGTGCTCTTGTTTCACGTTTGCGCTCAGATGTTACATTGGTGGGTGTGACAAAGTCTGTAGATCTTGGTCAAACCATAGAATTAGCTAAACAGGGTGTGGACCATTTAGCTGAAAACCGAGTAGACCAATTTTTAAGCAAAAAGGAAAAGATGCGTGATTTTACTAATCTTTCCTGGCATTTTGTTGGTAATTTGCAACGTAGAAAGGTGAAATCAGTCATAAATGAGATTGACTTTTTTCATGCTTTGGATAGTATAAAACTAGCCAATGAAATCCAAAAAAGAGCAGAAAAGACAATTTATTGTTTTGTAGAGGTTAATGTGAGTGGTGAGTCGTCAAAACAAGGCGTTACTTCTGAAAACTTGCTGGATTTTATTGAACAGTTAAAAACGCTTGATAAAATAAAAGTTGTCGGCTTAATGACGATGGCTCCGCTAAATTCAAGTAAAAAAGAACAACATGAAATTTTTGCTAAGTTGAAAAAGTTACAAGAAACAATTCAAAAAAAGAATTTATCTTTTGCACCTTGTACCCAAACAAGTATGGGAATGAGTAATGATTTTTCAGTTGCAATTCAAGAAGGGGCAACATTTATCAGAGTGGGTACAGCTTTATTCAAGGATTAGGAGGAGGGCGTGCTATGTCATTTATGGAGAAAGTTTCAAACTTTTTCGGTTTGGAAGATGAAGAGTATACAAACAGTTATCAAACAGGGCAAAATAAATCAGTACCACCACGGCAAAGTAGTGCTGCACCGGTTAACAAAACGGTAAAGAGTCAGCCTAAAAAACCACAGCCACAAGCTTCTAACGGGCCGGCTGTTCGAAAACCAGTACAAACAAAATCACAACCTAAAAAACAAATGCAAGCAAATTCACCTACGACAAAAACTAGCAATAATGAGCAAAGTCCTAAACAACAAGCACCTAATCGATCCGATAACAATGTTGTGGCGATGAAAGCAAACCAAGTAAAGCAAACGCAAAAAAGTCAATCAGGTAAGATTATGATTATCGAACCTAGGGCTTACTCGGAAGCAATGACGATTGCTAAACATGTTATTGGTGGTGAATCGGTTCTAGTTAACTTTCGCTTGATTGAAGAGCAGCAAGCTCGTCGTATTGTTGATTTCTTAACAGGCACTGTGTACGCTGAAGATGGAGATATCAAACGGGTGGCCGATGAAATATTTTTGTGTACACCAAAAGAAGTTGAAATTGATGGTACAGCACAATCATTAGTCGAAAGTAATTTGTTTGATTTATAGCATGGAGGAGGAAATAACATCGTAATTTATCGATTAGTCAGTTTAATAAATGATATTGCATATTTGTATACAATTTTACTTGTAGTATATGCACTTTTATCTTGGTTTCCAGGTGGTTATGATTCTGCCATTGGTCGCTTCCTACGTAAAATATGTGAACCATATTTGAGTTTATTTGACCATTTAAATTTATCACTTGGTCCTGTCAATTTTAATATAGCTTTTGCTATTATTGTTCTTCAACTGGCTGTACAAGCACTATCTCTTATTATTGGATCGATCTTTTAACGGGGAGGGAAAGTAATGGATGCAAACGTATATCAGCATTTTAGAAGCGAAGAACGCCCGTTTATTGATACCGTAGAAGATTGGATCGAACAAGTAAATATGCAGTATGCTCCAGTACTGACCGAGTTTTTGGATCCTCGACAAGCATTTATTCTAGAAACGCTTGTAAGGCAAGAATCAGAACTGAAATTTCGGTTTTTTGGAGGATATGAAGAGGCAGAAAGAAGTCGCTGTTTAATTTTTCCTAATTACTATGAACCCAGCCAAGAAGATTTTGAAATTGATTTATTTAATGTTCATTATCCTAAGAAATTTACTGTGTTGAGTCACGGAAAAATATTAGGGAGTTTGGTTGGTACAGGTATTCGAAGAGAATTTCTGGGAGATATTATATCAGATGGGGAAAATTGGCAAGTCTTTATTGCTAAAGAAATTAGCAGTTATGTTCAATTACAATTAAGCAAAATAGGCAATGTAAAAGTTCGGTTAGAAGAGCTATCTTATGTAGATATTTTAATACCCAAAGATGGATGGACCAATGAAAATACAACTGTAAGCTCTTTGCGCTTGGATAATGTAATCTCAACGGTATTTAATATCTCAAGGCAACGTGCAAAGCAGTTAACTGAAACAGGAAAAGTGAAAGTAAACTGGGCGCCAACGCAACGGCCAGATTTTGTATTGGATCTTTTAGATATTGTATCTATACGAGGTTTTGGTCGTTTGCAGATTCAAGTGATAGAAGGTACAACCAAAAAAGGGAAAATCCGCTTGGATCTAGGCGTTTTACGTAAATAAAATAAAGAGGTGTATAAAAATGGCATTAACTCCATTAGATATTCAAAATAAAAACTTTCAAACAAAAATGAGAGGTTACGAAAAAGATGAAGTCGACGACTTTTTGGATATTATCGTCAAGGACTATGAAGAAGTCGTACAAAGAAATCGAGAATTAGAAAAATCATTGAAACACTCAGAAGAAAAACTAGAATATTTCAATGAATTAAAAGATGCGTTGAATCAATCGATTGTTGTCGCTCAAGATACAGCAGACAAAGTGAAAAAAAGCGCTAATAAAGAATCTGAAGTAGTCGTTACTTCCGCTCAAAATAAAGCAGACGAATTAGTAGCCAATGCAGAAAAACAAGCAAATCAATTAACTGAAGCGGCACAAGAAAAAGCAAAAGAAATTCTAAGCGACGCAACACAAAAAGCTCGTGAATTGACTACAGAAACCAACGACTTGAAAAAGAAAACCAGGGTCTTTCATAATAATCTATCTCTGATGCTTGAAACGCAGTTAGAACAAGTAAAAAGCCCTGAATGGGATGAGATTCTTGCGCCATTTTCAAGTTATGTACAAGATAGTCATGAAGTTTTTCGTGAAATATTGGCAGAAGAACTTGACAAGGAAAATGATTCTGAAGTAAACTCAGAACAAGTAGATACTGAGCAACCTTCTTCAGAAGAACAAGACACACAAGATGAACAAGAAGATGTGTCGGTTGTGGAATCGAGCAATCGAGTTGTTCCAGTTTCCACAGAAGATCATGAAGATACAGAAGAATACGGTCGATAATAAGTAGAACAGCAAAACAGTTTGTATTTTTTAAAGCGAGTCGGTGATAGTGAAAGTCCGATAAACTCTGCATTTTGTTAGATCATCTACAAATCTTATTCCTGAACTAAAAATTAGGGGATAACGGGTAATCTCGTTAAAGATTCTAGAGGAAAATAGCAATATTTTTAAACTTTGGGTGGTACCACGACACGTTCGTCCCTTTTGGGCGAGCGTTTTTTTGTCGTACAATTTTATTTGCTAAAATAACCATAAAGGAGAATGATACTATAATGAAAATGAAAGATACACTTCATTTAGGAAAGACTAAATTTCCAATGCGCGGCAATTTACCTAACCGTGAAGGAAATTGGCAACAAGAATGGGAAGAAAACAATATTTACGAAAGACGACAAAAAATAAATGAAGGCAAGCCTACTTTTGTTTTACACGATGGCCCGCCTTTTGCCAATGGAAATATTCATATTGGTCATGCGTTAAATAAAATCAGTAAGGATATTATCATCCGAGCAAAATCTATGTCAGATTACCGGGCACCTTATGTTCCTGGTTGGGATACACATGGGCTTCCTGTCGAGCAAGTACTGGCGAATAAAGGCATTAAAAGAAAAGAAATGACTACTGCCGAGTATCGGAAAAAATGTTATGAATATGCGATGACACAAGTTGATAAACAGCGTGATGATTTCAAACGTTTAGGAGTACAAGGAGAGTGGGAAGCCCCTTATCTAACATTAGCTCCTAGCTATGAAGCAGCTGAAATTCGTGTCTTTGGTAAGATGGCCGAAAAAGGTTATATTTATAAAGGAATGAAGCCAATTTATTGGTCTCCTTCAAGTGAGTCATCTTTAGCAGAAGCAGAAATCGAGTATAAAGATATCAAATCACCTTCGATATATGTTAGTTTTCAAATAGTAGATGGTAAAGATCTTTTAGATGAAAATACATCCTTTATTATTTGGACAACAACACCTTGGACAATTCCATCTAACTTAGCAATTACGGTTCATCCAGATTTTAATTATGTACAAGTCAATGCAGATGGTAATAAGTATGTGGTTGCTAAGGACTTATTAGATGAAGTACAAGAAGTTTTGGGTTGGGATAATGTAGAAATACTACAAGCATTTAAAGGACAGCAGTTGGAAAATATGACAGCCCAACATCCTTTTTACGATCGTACTTCTTTACTTATTTTAGGAGATCATGTCACTTTAGATTCTGGTACAGGTTTGGTACATACTTCACCTGGTCATGGGGAAGATGACTATTATGTAGCTAAGAAGTACGGACTTCCAGTTCTCTCACCGGTTGATAGCCGAGGGGTATTTACCGAAGAAGCACCAGGTTTTGAAGGAATTTTTTATGATAAAGCAAATCCCATGGTAACTGATTTATTAAAAGAAAAGGGTGCTTTATTAAATCTTGACTTTTATGTCCACAGTTATCCTCATGATTGGCGCACAAAAAAACCAGTTATCTTTAGGGCAACGCCGCAGTGGTTTGCTTCGATTGATCAATTCCGACAAAATATTTTAGATGAAATTGAGAAAGTTGACTGGATTATCCCATGGGGAGAATCACGTTTGTATAATATGATCCGCGACCGAGGTGACTGGGTTATCTCAAGACAACGTGCTTGGGGCGTGCCACTACCTATATTCTATGCGGAAAATGAAGAAGCGATTATTACCCCAGAAACGGTTGAACATGTAGCACAATTATTTGAAAAATATGGTTCTAATGTTTGGTTTGAACGTGAGGCCAAAGACTTATTGCCAGAAGGTTTTACCCACCCAGGTTCGCCTAATGGAGCGTTTACTAAAGAAACAGATATTATGGACGTTTGGTTTGATTCTGGTTCTTCTCATGCAGGTGTGTTACGTCAAAGAGATGAATTGACCTTCCCAGCTGATATGTATTTAGAAGGTTCGGATCAATATCGTGGTTGGTTCAACTCCAGTATCACTACTAGTGTGGCCGTTAGTGGTAAAGCACCCTACAAATCGGTGTTATCCCAAGGATTTACTCTAGACGGCGAGGGCCGCAAAATGAGTAAGTCGCTAGGAAATACCATTGTTCCGGATAAAGTGATTAAACAAATGGGTGCTGATATTTTACGTTTATGGGTTAGCAGTGTTGATTATGAATCTGATGTTAGAGTTTCTATGGATATCTTAAAACAAGTATCAGAAGTCTATCGTAAGATTAGAAATACGATAAGATTTTTATTAGCTAATACGAGTGATTTTGATCCAAAAACAAATAGTGTAGAATTTGTTGATTTACGTTCAGTCGATAAATATATGATGGTTCGTTTAAATGAAGTAATTAAAGAAGTACGAGATAATGGTTATGAAAAATATGACTTTTTGCACGTTTATCGTACGATTTTGAATTTCATTACGGTTGACCTATCTTCATTTTATTTGGATTTTGCTAAAGATGTTGTTTATATTGAAGAAGAAGACAGTTATTCACGTCGTTGTATGCAAACTGTTTTTTACGAAGCGACAGTGGCAATTGCTAAATTGCTAACGCCAATTATTCCATTTACAGCTGAGGAAATCTGGTCTTATTTAAAAGAAGAAACAGAATATGTACAGTTAACAGATTTTCCTGCTTATCAAGTTTATGCAAATCAGGATGAATTAATGGATATTTGGACGGCATTTATGAACTTCCGTGATAAAGTATTAAAAGCATTAGAAATTGCTAGAGATGAAAAACTAATCGGTAAATCAATGGAAGCTAAAGTAACAATTTATCCAAACGAGCAAGTAAAATCGATGTTAACAGCTACAGATGCTAATATTGCTCAATTATTGATTGTTTCTCCTGACTTCTTTGAAGTTGAAGAAGTTGGTAAAGAGGTACCCGAAGAGGCTGTAGTATTTGATGATGTAGCCATTTTAGTTGAAAAAGCAGATGGTCCAGTTTGCGAACGCTGTCGTCAAGTAAGAAGCAGTGTAGGAGAAAATGAAAACTTCCCGACTATGTGTAGCCATTGTGCTGCTATCGTAGAAGATGAATATCCTGAAGCAGTTCAAGCAAGTTTTGAATAGTATTTAGAAATAAAGGCTTTATAACATAAAAATTTCCGGACAAGATCTTGTCCGGAAATTTTTTGTTTAGCTATATTATTTTAACAAACCACGTTGACGATACCATTCATCAGGTTCCCAAATCCAGTGTCGGCCATCTTTTTCAAGTAATTGATAGGCTTCTTTAGGGCCCATTGTACCGGCTGGATAGCCAGGAGGAGTCTGTTGATCCTTATCCCAAGTTTGGCGGATACGGTCGACAATTCGCCAAGATTGCGCAACTTCATCCCAGTGAGTGAAGTTTGTACCGTCACCATTTAAAACATCAAGCAATAGTTTTTCATAAGCTTCTGGTGTGTTTTCGATAATATCGGCGCTATTACGATGTTCTAATTTTACTGGCTCTGTTTGAAAACCTTGGCCAATTTCCTTACCATTCATAATTAAGGAAAAGCCTTCAGTAGGTTGAATGTAAATCGTCAAAACATTGGAATCCAATTGGTTTTGTTTATGTGGACCGGTAATAGAATTTTTGAAAACATTCACTGGAACTTGTTTAAAGACGATATTAATACGTGTTCCTTTTTCTGTTAAATGCTTTCCGGTACGGATATAAAAAGGTACACCTGACCAGCGGAAATTATCTATTAAAAATTTTCCGGCAACAAAAGTTTCCGTTAAAGAATTTTCATCGACATTTTCCTCGTCTCTATAGCCTTTAAAATGTTGATCATCAATTTCACCTTCAGTATACTGACCTCGAACAAAGTTGTTTCTTACTTCATCTTCTGAATACATACGAATAGAATCTAAAGCTTTAATTTTTTCTGCTCTTATACCTTTTTCAGAAAAAGCAACAGGTGGTTCCATAGCAAGTAGTGACAACATTTGTAAAATATGGTTTTGAACCATGTCTTTTAATGCACCGCTTTTGTCATAATAACCTGCGCGTTCTTCAACACCTACTTCTTCAGCCAGACTGATTTGAATGTTATCGATGTATCGATTATTCCAAATAGATTCAAAGATCAAGTTCGCAAAACGAATTGCTGAAATATTTTGGATCATTTCTTTACCTAAATAGTGATCGATTCGGTAAATTTCATCTTCTGCAAAGACTTGGTTGATTTCTTCATTTAATTTAAAAGCAGATTGGTAATCATTACCAAAAGGTTTTTCAATGATCACCCGATGATAACCCTTTGTATTCATCATTCCCTGAGATTTTAAGTGGGAGACAATAGTGCCAAAAAAGTTGGGGGACATCGCTAGATAAAAAATCCGATTGCCTTGGATATGATATTTTTCATCCAATTGATCACTTAATTCTTTCAATACATCATAGTGACTTGTATCTTTAACATTATGTGACTGATAATAAAAATGAGAAGCAAAATCTTGTGCTTCTTTATCTGATGGTTCAAAACTTGCGATTGAATCTTTAATTACTTGATGGTAAGTTTCATCACTCCATGGGCGACGTGCGGTTCCGATAACTGCAAAATCATCGTTTAAGTCTCCTTTTTGATATAAACGGAATAAAGAAGGATATAATTTACGCCTTGCCAAATCGCCAGTTCCGCCGAATATAGTCATCAATACATTTTTTGTTTCCATTTTTTGCACTTCCTTTAATAAAATTAACCAGAGTCGTTCTTAAATTTTATCAACAAATATGGTGCTTGCTGCTTTATAGCTAACTTGCACGCTTTTAGCTTGCGTTTGGATAGTGATCGGTCCTTCATAAGCAGCAACGTCGGTAATCGTGTATTCTTCATTAATACTTACATTAATATCGACTAGATAATCTAACAATTCACGTTCGTCCAAGACGCGTGCGATGCGTACTTTTGTTCCTACCGGATAATCCGTAAGCTTTTCTCGCTTTTTCTCATGAACTAATTGGTTTTCTTTAGGAATCATTCCACCATGTGGACAATGTTTTGGATGTTCTAAGTATTCGTTTAAATGATGAGCAAGTGTTTCAGAGGTTACATGCTCTAGTACCTCTGCATCGTCATGAACTTCATTCCAACTATACTTCAAATGCTCAACTAAAAAGACTTCCCAAAGACGATGACGGCGAACGAGCGAACTAGCTTTCTCTAACCCTTTGTCTGTCAGGTGAACACCTTGATAGGGGGTGTGTTCTACCAGGTTTTCTTTTACCAGTTTATTGATCATTTCACTGACAGAAGCTGCTGATACATCAAGCCCTGAAACGATTTGTTTGTTATTGATTTTTGATTGATCACCACCAAGCTCTAAAATTAATTTGAGGTAATCTTCCCTATTTGGGGTCATTTTTTTCATCCCTTCTGTATGAAGTTGATTTTAACAAATATTGATCGCTTTTACTACGCAAAATACTTGTACCTCTTAGAAAAACGAAATTTTACAAAAAAAGCAAAAACGAAGAATCTCCGTTTTTGCCGGTGGTTCTTATTAAGCCCAATCGCCATCGCGAAAAACGGGGATAACTGTACCGTCTGCTTTGATGCCGTCGATTGACATTTGATTGGAACCTACCATAAAGTCAACATGTGTTTGGCTTAAGTTTAATCCACGTTCTTTAAGTTCTTCATCGCTCATTTCAGTTCCATCTTGAAGATTGAAGGCATAGGCAGAACCTAATGCTAAGTGGTTGGAGGCATTTTCGTCAAATAAAGTGTTAAAAAAGATGATTCCTGATTGTGAAATAGGCGAGGGATCAGGAACTAAAGCGACTTCTCCAAGAGATTTGGCACCTTCATCTGTTTCTAACAAATTTTTTAAGACATCTTGCCCTTTTTCCGCGGAAAAATCAATGACTTTACCATCTTTAAAAGTAAATTTCATTCCTGAGATGATAGAACCTGCATAACTTAATGGTTTTGTACTTGAAATAAAACCGTCAATACGTCGACTGTCAGGGGCCGTAAATACCTCTTCAGTGGGCATATTTGCAATAAATTTTTCACCCCTAGCGTTAAAACTACCAGCGCCTTCCCATAGGTGATTTTTTGGAAGCCCAATCGTTAAATCGGTGCCGGGGGCTTTATAATGAAGCGTGTCAAACTGTTGTTCATTTAATTCATTAGCTTTTGCTTCTAAAGCGTCATCGTGTTTTTTCCAAGCAGCTACCGGATCTTCATGGTCTACTCGCGCGGTTTTAAATATTTCATTCCATAAGGCGTCTACAGCTTGTTCTTTTGTTAGGTCTGGAAATACCTTTTGGGCCCAGTTCTCACCGGCGGCTGCTACAACGGTCCAACTCACCTGATTTGATTGCGTTGCTTTGCGTAATTTAGCTAAACCCTTACCAGCGGCTTTTTGATAAGCTGCCACTCGCTGGCTATCAACATCAGCTAATGCACCAGGGTCAGAAGAGATAACAGAGATACGACTAGCACCCTTTCTTAGCCATTCATCTGCCTGCTCGATTTTATATTGAGGAAAGTCTTCAATCCGATCGAAGGAAGCATGTGCTAAAAATTCTTTTTGAATGATTTCATCTGACCATTCAACAATTACTTCAGCAGCCTTAAGTTCATAGGCTTTTTTTGTAATAAGTCGGGCTAGCGGCGCTTGTTCAACATTGATTTGTAAAACAACTGTGTGAGACTGTTGTACATTAACACCCATTTCTACAATTAAGTGCGCATATTTATCTAAATTTTCTTTAAACTTTGCGGAATTCATCTTTTATTCCTCCTTTATAATACTTTAATATAATAACATTAAGATATTATAGAAACAAATTATCGTCTTAATGTATGTGTCAAGTTTATTGAGGTTGAATAAAAAAACCGTCTTTGGGGCAGACACAAAGTTATCTTTCAACCTCACTTTCGTTCGGTTTGCCCTCATCATCTCTAACAAAAACAAGTTTTTATTAGAGATAACTCGGAGTCATTAGTAATTGATTTAATCCTTTGGCGAATTGGCCTAAAGGCGCACTTTTCGCTTTTCCTTCGCCAATCTGTCCTTTAAATGCACCTTCATGGGCTTGGAAACGAGGCTTTTTCTGTACCCAACGTTTCATAGCGTGCCAACGTTTTTCCTGGGCAACCACATCATTCGGAAGGGCTTCGTATTGGTTCAACCAACCTTCCAATTCTTGGTTTCTTAAACTATCAATGACACGAATCATGGCTTGGGCCCCAGTTGTTGTCCACAAACGACCTTGGCGCTTCATGCGATAGGTGATTTTCCGATGGGTACTTTCGATCGTGCCAATACAAGCTTTAGGGTCCCTGATTCCTCGTGCTTTCAATGATTTTAAATAAGGCCAACTTCTTTGAAGATAGTGATGCAGTAAACGTAAATGTTCTAACGCTTCGGCCTCCTTTTCTTCAATCAAGCTTTCCGAAGTATCTAAAACCAGCTGGACCTCTTGCCAATTATAATGTTCAATCGCTCGTATCATTCGATGTTGGAGCTGGGGAACAAAAGCCATTCGTTCCTTGATTTTCCGGTGGACATGGTATCGATCACGGAAGTGTTCATGACGCAAACAACCTAAAGCCAGTTCATCAAACACCGCTTTTTCATAACCCGAACCGCCGTCACTATTGGAAATGACCACGGTATGACTTAAATCATAATAGGCTTGAAGATAGGCCATCATTTCTTTGTATGCTTTTTGCCGATTCAGATGACTCACAAAGTGCGGGGCGATCATTTCCGAACGGTTGCCTACTTTCTGGCTGCCTTCACACACTTGAAAACGGTGAACTTCAAGAGATTGTTTCTTCTGTCCGTTGATCTTTACGCCGTCTCCTTCCAGATATAAATAGGGCACTTTTTTCTTGGGGATCACGCCCTCATAACGACTTTCATGCGTGCTTCTGGCTTGGATGAATTCGCCCGTTTTAACCACCAATTGTTGCACATTTTGATGACTCATCTGCCAAGAAGTTAAACAGTCGATCGCTTGAGAAACATGACGATAGACCATGTTACTGCCTAATTGAGCCACGTTTCGCAGAACCAGCGAACTATAACGAAGGCCTTTTCGAATCCCTAGAAATTCATCTAAAGGGTAACGAATGTCGTTGGCTTGATTTTTCATTCGCCGACGAACATAGGTCACGGGACCAAACAAGAAGGTGATGGTTCTTTCGCTTTTACGATCGACGCGAAAGCCTTCTTTCTTACATTGCGCACAAATTTCTTCATCAAGCGTTTGAAAAGCTAGTTGGGTAATGGTCGCTATAAGTTGTGTAAAAAAGATCATCATGGCTCTTTCTCTTGCTAAAAAATTCGTTTCCTTCTTCATTACTTCCACTAAATCTGTTACAATAGAATCCATAAGAAACCGCCTTTGTTCATTAGTGCCTGTCACAGCCCAATGAATAGAGTAACGGTTTCTTTTTTATTCGTCTAGAGGATACCTCAATAAATTTTACACTTAGCTTAATAAGATAAGTATAAATGTCTTATTTTATCGGATTTAACAGTTTTTTGAAAAGAAAAGTAACATGTAATTTTGAATTATTGGAAAAAAATGGTAGAATGAATAAAATGATAAATAACAGTACTCGTCATTTAAGGAGGCAGAAACAAATGGCAAGAAAGAAAACGATCACAAGAGACCAGATCTTAAAAGCGGCTTATGAAGTTGTTGCAAAAGAAGGCTTCGCCAGATTTACTGCACGAAATATCGCGGCCAAAATGAAGTGCTCCACCCAACCGATTTATCTAGAATTTAAAAACATGGAAGACTTAAAGCAAGCATTACTCAAAGAAATTTTCGACTACCTTTCTGCTGAGGTCCTTCCAAAAGAACACTCCGAGAATAAATTAGTCGACTTAGGTTTTAACTACATTGAGTTTGCCACTAAAGAAAAGAAGTTGTATAAAGCTTTATATTTAGAGGAAGGTTTAGGCGATAAATCCATTCAGAAGTTTTCTTTTGATTATTTTGTCAATCTGGTTCAACAAATTCCAGAATATAAAAATTTGCCGGAAGATAAGCTTTCTGCTTTATACGCAGGTTTTTGGATTGTAGTGACAGGACTTGCTGCTCTAACTGCTGCCAATATTATGAAACCAACGAATGAAGAAATTAAAATCTTATTAACAGAAACAATTAAAAATCTAACAACCAATAATGATGAATTAAATCAAGCTTTTTCAAGCTTTAAATTTCATTAAAACAAAAGCAAGGACATTCATTCTAAAGAATGCTCTTGCTTTTTTTATATCATTGCTTGCTGTGTTGTAACTAATTCGGAAGCAAAAGCTTTCAATTGTTGAATATCTTCTTCTTCTGCGGCTAAATCAACTTTGATTTTTTCAGTGCCTTTTTTAGCACCAGCGGTTAAAAAGGCTTCTTCAAAGCTATCTACTGCTGTAGCATAGTTTTCGTAAAAAGTGTCCCCCGAACCGCATACACCAAATACTTTACCTTGTAAATCTAATTGTAGTAAGTCTTCATAAAGATCTAGCATCTCTTCTGGGATTGTGCCTTCGTCATAAGTGTAAGCTGCAATAATACAAATATCAGCTTCTTTAAATTCTTCAGCGTCAATTTGAGTACATTCGTCAATATCTACTTCGATATTTAAGTTTTCTAAAGCTTCACAGACAATATCAGCAATCACTTCTGTGTTTCCTGTTAAACTACCATAAATAATTTTTGCTGAAGTCATATGTTTCCTCCTAATTATCGCAAGCGAAAATGTATATTTATTTTATACCTATTATTTTATTATTATAGCAAATAAAACATCTTAAGTGAAATATCTCTTTGCGTTTTATTCCTTTGAATTTGGAAAAAAAGAAGCGCGTGTGGTAAAATAAGTAAGATTTCAATAAAGGAGACAAAAATATGATTACGCTAAAATCAAATAGAGAAATTGATAGTATGGATGAATCTGGGGCCTTACTAGCGGATGTACATAAACAACTTCGGTCATTTATTAAGCCTGGTGTAACTAGCTGGGATATCGAAGAATTTGCGCGAGATTACATTGAAAGCCACGGTGGAATTGCGGCACAAATTGGCTTTGAAGGATATGAGTACGCTACCTGTACAAGTATTAATGATGAGATTTGTCATGGTTTTCCGCGGAAGAAAGCTTTAAAAGAGGGCGATTTAATAAAAGTTGACATGTGCGTTGATTTAAAAGGTGCCGTGTCTGATTCATGTTGGGCATATGTGGTTGGAAAACCTTCAGAAAAAGTAAAAAAATTAATGGAAGTTACTAAAAAAGCCTTATACCTTGGTATTGAACAAGCACAAGTGGGCAATCGTATTGGTGATATTGGTCATGCTATTCAAACATATGCTGAAGGAGAAGGCTTTAGTGTGGTACGTGATTTTGTTGGCCATGGTATAGGTCCTACAATTCATGAAGAACCCACGATTCCACACTATGGAAAAAAAGGCAAAGGACTTCGCTTAAAAGAAGGTATGGTCATTACAATTGAACCTATGATTAATACTGGAACTTGGGAAATGAAAATGGACTCAAATGGTTGGACCGCATATACACAAGATGGCGGGTTAAGTTGTCAATATGAACATAGTTTAGCGCTTACTAAAGAAGGCCCACGTATCTTGACCTCACAAGGTGAAGAAGGCAGTTACTAAAAGGAGAAGGCGATGAGTAAAAACGAAGTTGGTAACGATCAGAAGAACATTTCGAGATTTTTTAGTATTGCAAAAGAAAGAGTTAAGATATCCGAATTTACCACTTATTCAATTGTAGTGGCTTATTATTTGTTATTATCTCTTTTTCCATTATTAATTACTGTGGGAAATATTCTCCCCTTTTTAAGTATTGATCCTAGTTCCGTATTGCCATATATTCAAGAAATTATGCCAAGTACAATTTACCAATTTTTAGGTCCTGCGATCAAAGACTTACTTACCCAAAGCTCAGGTGGATTATTGTCTATTTCGGCAATTACCACAATTTGGTCTGCAAGTAAAAGTATCAACGCTTTACAAAAAGCAATGAACAAAAGTTTAGGTGTCGAACAACGTACAGGTATTGTTGCGAGAATTCTTTCTGTACTCGTTTTGATTCTTTTCTTGTTTGCAATGGTTGCTTTATCACTTATTATTGGTGCAGGGCAAGTGCTGTTGGATGCTATACAACCGATTTTTGCAATCCCTGATTCGTTTGTAAATATATTCCAAACGGTGAAATGGCCGCTTACTTTTGTTGCTTTATTCTTACTAATGGCGATTATTTATTGGATGATACCTAATGTTAAGATGAAACTACGTTCAGTTCTTCCTGGGGCAATTTTTGCGACAATTGGTTGGTTATTGTTGTCACAAGTATTTGGTTTATATGCTAGGTATTTTGCGACCACAGTAAGTGGTTATCAAATTATCGGAAGTTTTGTTGTTTTGATGTTATGGCTAAATTTTGCAGCTATGATCATTATTTTAGGTAGTGTGTTGAATGCTTCGATGGAAGAGTTTTATAATGGCGAATTGAAAGAAAGTGACAAGATTTTCTGAAGTAAAAAAGATGAATGAAAGCGAGAAAAACGAATGGGTTTCACGTTTCAATTTATATTAAAATTATTTGCGACAATGTTTTTATCAATTATCTTAACGCCATTGCTTAAATTATTGTCTTTTAAAATCGGCGCTGTCGACCGTCCTGGTGAACGTCGTATTAATGAGAAAACAATGCCCACAGCAGGTGGATTAAGTATTTTTATTTCATTTGTTGTGGCTATTGTGTGGGAATTTAATGATATGTTAGATGCAAAGCAGATTTGGCCAATGCTAATTGCTGCTTTTATTATCATTTTAACAGGTTTAGCTGATGATATCTTTGAGATAACACCAATGCAAAAAACATTAGGGATTATTGTCGCTTCTTTGGTGATTTATTTTATTGGAGATATCACTATCGATACGATTTCAATTCCTTTTTTGGGATCCTTTCAATTGGGTTGGTTGAGTTTGCCTATGACACTTATTTGGATACTGGCGATTACCAACGCCGTAAATTTAATTGACGGTTTAGATGGTTTGGCTTGTGGTGTAGCAGTGATTGCTTTAGTAACCATTGGTCTAATTAGTTATTTCTTTTTGCCAACCAACGGTGTTCCACTTGCGATTATGATTTTTTCTCTAGTAGCTGCGATCGCCGGCTTTTTTCCTTATAACTTTCACCCGGCAACGGTATTTTTAGGAGACACAGGGGCTTTGTTTTTAGGATTCATGATTTCTGTTTTTTCTTTGCAAGGGTTAAAAAATGCGACATTTATTTCGGTTTTAACTCCTATGTTTATTTTGGGCGTTCCTATTACGGATACTGTTTATGCAATGTTACGTCGTTATTTTAATAAAAAGCCGATTTCATCAGCTGATAAAATGCATTTACATCATCGCTTGCTTTCTTTAGGATTTACTCATCGTGGTGCGGTACTTACGATTTATGCTTTGGCTATGGTGTTTGCCCTGATTGCACTATTAATGAATTATGCTAGTACTTGGGCAATTATATTACTTGTAATCAGTACATTATTTGGTCTAGAATTATTCATTGAACTAATTGGTTTAGTAGGTGAAAATCGACAGCCAT
This sequence comes from Tetragenococcus halophilus, assembly GCF_001712815.1. Classification (NCBI taxonomy): domain Bacteria; kingdom Bacillati; phylum Bacillota; class Bacilli; order Lactobacillales; family Enterococcaceae; genus Tetragenococcus; species Tetragenococcus halophilus. Next base: position 1,750,648 of record NZ_CP012047.1, on the reverse strand, counting down.
TAATGCACACATTGAAATTTGTAGGTAATCGTAGACACCGCCAACAAATATTAAATAAGACAAAACATAAAAATAAACATGAGAAAAAATAAAAATTGGGAGTTGGTTTATTAGACTTCCAATTTTTTTATATAGAATAATTGTGGAAAAATTAATCCTTTGACAAATTTTGATTACAGATGTAAACTTGTTAAGTAAGAGAGGAGCAGACTTATGAACACATTGGTAGAACCTATTAAAATCAGCGATTCCGAATGGGAAGTTATGCGCGTTATTTGGACTAAGGGAAGTGCTGATGCAAAAACGATCAATGATTTGTTAAGCAGCTCCAAAGGTTGGAAGCTAGCGACGACAAAAACATTATTAGGTAGACTTGTTAAAAAAGATATTTTACAGACCGAACAGCTAGGTAAAAAATTTGTCTATACTGCAAAAGTTACTGAAGAAGAGACTGTTCGTAGTGCGACAGAAAATATTTTTTCACATATATGTGCTAAAAAGGTAGGAAGCACAATTGCTGATATGATTTCAGAGGCAGAATTGACGCAAGAAGATATTGACAATATCCAAGATATTTTATCGGAAAAAATGGCAGTAGCAGATATTGCTTGTAATTGTATTCCTGGGCAATGTATCTGTAAAGAATAAATAAAGAAAGGAAGCTAAAGTATGAAGCAGAAGTTTTCTATCGAAGGAATGAGTTGTGGTCATTGTGTTGCACGCGTTGAAAATGCGGTTAATGAACTACCGGGCATTCAAAAAGTAAAGATACATTTGAAAAGAAGTAATGGTACAGTTAAATTTGATGAAGGACAAGTTAATAGTGAGCAGATTGCAGAAAAAATTAACGATACTGGATATAAAGCTAAAGCAGTTTAAGGTTAAAAAATGAAGGATGTGAATCAGCATTCTTCATTTTTTATTACTTGAAACTGTAAACCTCCCAACTGCCTATGCTATAATAAATTTGATGAAAAAAGGAGGGCAGTGCAATGGAATTAAAAAAGCTTGAAGTGCCAACTTCTTCTATTACAGAAGTAAAACGCTCACCTATGGAGGTATTTGAACAAGCCAAACAAGCAGGTACTGCTGTGTATGTATTTAATAGAGAAAAAGTAGCGGGAGTCATGCTCACACAAAATCAATATGAAACTTTATTACAAGAGTTAGATGCGTTACGCAGTGAGACAAAAGATTTTTCAAGCACACCGCAAGAGCACTTTGTTGATACAGGTTTAGAAGAATTATATCAACGCTTACAGAACAGTTTAATGACAGCTTCCAGTATTTCAGCAAAAACGTTAGATGAGCGTATGGTTTCCAATGGTTTTATTACTAGGAAAACTGGGTTTGGCGGTGTAACAGATATGATCAATGAGCTAAGACAGTCTGGAAAAATTGTCTATCAATTGCGACAAAAATCAAATGATCAAAATGTTGTTGCTGAAATTATGGGTAAACAGGATAAAAGCGAGCACTTATCTGATCACTTAATAGTGGACAAAATTTATATAAAATAAAATGAGTGTAGAGACTGAAAGAAGTAAAATTGTAAATTTCTATTTCGGCCTCTTTTTTTTAAAAAGAAAAATGAGAAATTTTTGAATTTTCTACGTTTTTAGTCTAAATTATGATAGGATAACAACAACTAGAATTACAAGTTTATGTTAAAGGAATGATAAAAATGGCAGACGTTTCTCAAAGATTTAATCCACGTTTAGATCAAATCGCGGTTTCTATGATCCGTCAATTTGATGAACGTGTTTCAACGATACCCAATATTTTGAAATTAACATTAGGTGAACCAGATTTTAATACGCCTGAGCATGTTAAAGAGGCAGGAATTAACGCAATAAAAGAAAATTACAGTCACTATACAGGGATGTCTGGTGTTGCCCAGCTTAGAAAAGCAGCTGCTCGGTTTGTTCATGATAAATATAATTTATCCTATGATTTTCAATCAGAAGTACTAGTTAGTGTTGGTGTGACAGAAGGAATCGCTGCAAGCTTAATAAGTGTCTTAGAAGCTGGTGATAAGGTGATTGTACCTTCTCCAATTTTTCCCGGCTATGAACCTATTATTACCTTAACAGGAGCCCAGCCTATTTATATTGACACAAGCGTGAACGATTTTATTCTTTCACCTGAAGTGTTAGAAGAAACATTACAAAAATACGGAGATGAAATCAAAGCGATTGTGTTAAATTATCCAAGCAATCCAACCGGTGTGACTTATTCTCGTGGAGAAGTGCAAGCTATAGCTGATGTATTGAGAAAGTATTCAGTTTTTGTCATTAGTGATGAGGTATATAGTGAATTAACTTATGAAGGAGAACATGTATCCATTGCCGAATATCTCCGTGAACAAACGATTTTACTTAATGGTTTGTCTAAATCCCATGCGATGACTGGCTGGCGTTTAGGTTTGATTTTTGCGCCGGAAGAATTGACGAAACAAATTATAAAAACCCATCAATATTTGGTTACTTCGGCAGTCACTTCGGCACAGTTAGCCGCTGTGAATGCGCTGACCGACGGATTTGATGATGCTTTACCTATGAAAGAAGAATATCGCAAACGTCGTGACTTTGTTTATGGAGAGTTACATCGTTTAGGTTATGAAGTAGCTAAACCGACCGGTGCTTTTTATATTTTTGCAAAAATTCCAGAAGGTTATATAAAAAACTCGATGGAATTTTGTGTAGACTTGGCTGAAAAAGAAAGCTTAGCAATTATTCCTGGTGCTGCTTTTGGCGTAGGCGGAGAGGGTTACGTACGGTTGAGTTACGCAGCTAGTATGCAAGATTTAGAAGAAGCGATGAAACGGATTGAACATTATATGCAAAACAATAAAGTTGCGTAGTGGATAAAAGTAGAATCGAACAATTTGGTGTTTGCCTTGAGTAAATCTAAATTGTTTGATTTTTTTCATTTTTTAAGCAAAAGGATTGTTAAAAAATATATCTTTATTTTAGGAATGGATAAAAGGACTATTGCAATAGTACATAAAATGGTATAATAGTAGGCGGCTTGGTTAGAAAGAGAAACTTATTTTTAGAGGAATAGATGAATGGTTTTCTCAGAAAAATATATCTGTTTCAACCTTGAGATAATAGCGATAATTAGGCGGAGATGAATAAAATGGAAATTGAAAAAACAAATCGTATGAATACACTTTTTGAATTCTACGCCACATTGTTAACAAAAAAACAAATGAATTATATGGAGTTATATTACGCAGATGATTTTTCTTTAGGAGAAATTGCCGAAGAATTTAACGTGAGCCGTCAGGCTGTGTATGATAATATAAAACGAACGGAAAAGATTTTAGAAGACTACGAATATAAACTATCAATGTATTCAGATTATAGAATTCGAAGTGAGCTGTTGGATCAGCTAACTGATTATATAAAACAAAATTATCCGGCAGATGAAACTTTGACAAATTTAGTAAAAGATATTCAAGAAATCGATGAATAAAGGAAGGAACAATATATGGCATTTGAAAATTTAACAGACCGCCTGCAGCAAGCGATGAAAAAGCTGCGAAAAAAAGGAAAAATTTCGGAGTCTGATGTAAAAGAAATGATGCGGGAAATCCGCTTAGCTTTACTAGAAGCCGATGTTAACTTACAAGTAGTTAAAGACTTTACTAAAAATGTTCGTGAACGTGCGGTGGGTGCAGAAGTATTAGAAAGCTTGTCGCCTGCTCAACAAATCGTGAAAATCGTTGATGAAGAGCTGACGAAAACACTTGGCTCTGAAGCGGTAGGGCTTAATAAAGCCCCGAAGATACCTACTGTTATCATGATGGCTGGTTTACAAGGTGCTGGGAAAACTACATTTGCCGGTAAACTAGCCAATCATTTGATAAAAGATGAAAACGCGCGTCCTATGATGATCGCAGGTGACGTTTATCGTCCGGCAGCTGTGGATCAATTGAAAGTATTAGGTCAACAATTAGACGTACCAGTATTTGAAATGGGAACTGAAGAAAGCCCGGTAGAGATCGTTAGACAAGGGATGGAATTGGCTCATGAAAAGAAAAACGACTATGTACTTATTGATACGGCCGGACGTTTGCATGTTGACGAAGCGTTAATGGAAGAATTACAAGACATTAAAGACATTGCGCAACCTAATGAAATTTTACTGGTTGTTGATGCCATGACAGGACAAGATGCCGTTAATGTTGCTGAAAGTTTTAATGAACAATTAGGTATTTCAGGAGTTGTTATTACAAAACTAGATGGTGACACACGTGGGGGTGCGGCGCTATCGATTCGCTCTGTCACTGGCGCGCCAATTAAGTTCACCGGAATAGGTGAAAAATTAACTGATATGGAAGTCTTTCACCCTGATCGGATGTCTAGTCGAATATTAGGCATGGGCGACATGTTGACTCTGATTGAAAAAGCGCAACAAGATTATGATGAACAAAGAGCCGAAGAGATGGCTGAAAAAATGCGAGAAAATACATTTGATTTCAATGACTTTATTGAACAAATGGACCAGCTATCCAATATGGGCTCGATGGAAGATATCATGAAAATGATCCCAGGGATGAATCAAATGCCAGGAATAGACAATGTGCAATTTGATCCTAAGGATATGGAACGTAAAAAGGCGATGGTTTATTCTATGACGCCTGCTGAACGTGAAGATCCTGATCTGTTGAATCCAAGTCGTAGACGACGAATCGCTGCTGGCTCAGGAAATAGCGTAATCGAGGTCAACCGTATGATCAAACAGTTTAAAGAGTCTCGTAAGATGATGCAGCAAATGTCTAAAGGAAACATGGATAGTATTCCGGGCATGGATCAGATGCTCGGCGGCGGTGTTAAGGGGAAAATTGGCAAAATGGCAATGAACCGCTCAATGAAAAAAAATAAGAAGAAGAAAAAGAAGAAAAAAAAGAAATAGAAGTATTTTAATGTTTTAAGAAATGCTGACACCTTTTTGTTTGTCGTGTTTAATAAAGCATGATATTATAACAGTATCAGAAAGGAGACGATGTGATGAGTACAAATAAAGATGATTTAAAAGGGAAATTCACCGAGGCAAAAGGAAAAGTAACAGGTGATAGTACTGAAGAACTAAAAGGAAAAGCACAACAAGGTCTCGGTAAAGCAAAAGACAAAGCACAAGAAGCTGCTGATAAAGCAGCAGACAAAGTAAATGAGCAAGTTGATGAAAAAAAAGATGAATCACAAGATAATGATTCTGGAAATAACGAATAATAGAGCAGAGATAACGAAATAGTCAATGGCTATTTCGTTATTTTTTAAGTTTCTACCTTCGTATTATCAAATGTTTAGATTTGACGTTGGAAAATATTCAAATTATAATACGCCCCGTTAGATCATATATATAATATTTTTAAACAATAGTTAAATTGATGCAAATGTCAAAGGAGCTTTTCTAAATGAAAAAAGCAACAGAATTTGAAAGATTATTAAAATCACTAGATGGGCAAAAATATGGTGCATACAAACGCACGCAAGGTAGGTATCAGTTCGATAACTATCAACTGTCTATTGATCATGTTCAAGTTGATCCCTATGCCCCACCAACCAAAGCACGAATAATTATTGATCGAAGTGTTCTTGATATCCCTGATGAATGGCTTGACTCAAAATATAAAAAAATTGCTGTTTCAGATTTTTTGACAAGAAACTTTTTTAAAAAATTACAGCCTTTCAATCAAGCAGTTAAAGGAGCCGGAACCAACGGAAAAGTTTTTATAGATCGTTGTGGGCAGGAAATTTTAGAAAGAACGTCGGTCTCCATTAATGACGAGTCAATAGAAGTTCGTTTTGAAGTCGGTTTACCTGCTGCTGGCAGAACAATTTTAGGAAAATCAGCGGCACACATTTTTAATAAAGTCCTGCCACAAGTTGTCAAACAGGCACTGTTTTACCGCAATCTAGATCAGAAAGCACTAAAGAAACAAGTGACATTGGTGTTAGATCAAGTATATATTAGAGAAGAATTAGCTCGTAAAAGATTAGTAGCTTTTGTGGGAAATGATTCTATTTTGCCACGGCAAAGTGGTGTTTCTGATAGACCGCTAAAAGATGCGATTTTATTTACGAGTCCTGAAAATTTTGCGATTACCTTGGATCTACCCAGTGGACAAACTGTTACAGGGATGGGAATTCCAGAAGGTGTGACTTTGATTGTGGGAGGAGGCTTCCACGGGAAGTCTACGCTCTTACAAGCTTTGGAACGTGGTGTTTATCATCATATTGCCGGTGATGGCAGAGAAATGGTGATCACACGTCAAGATGCTGTTAAAGTACGGGCTGAAGATGGTCGGAATATTGAAAAAGTAAACATTAGTGCTTTTATTAATAATTTACCAGCTAAAAAAGATACGACACAGTTCACCTCGGACAATGCTAGTGGCAGTACTTCTCAAGCGGCTAATGTAATGGAAGCTTTGGAAGCTCAGTCTTCTTTATTGTTAATTGATGAAGACACTTCTGCTACCAATTTTATGATTCGCGACGGTAGGATGCAGCAATTAGTTGCACCAAATAAAGAACCTATTACGCCATTTACCGATAAAGTCAGTCCCCTATATGATACATTAGGTGTATCTACCATACTTATTGTGGGTGGTTCAGGGGACTATTTTGAAGAAGCCGATCAAATTCTTATGATGGATGAATATCATCTTAAAGATGTGACAAAAACAGCCAAAGATATTGCAAATTCTGCTGGATATCAAAGGGAAAAACTGACCGATAGTCAATTTGGCGAGACACCAGTAAGAATTCCATTAAAATCTAGTTTTTCTAAGAAGGGAAAAGATGCCCGCCTAAAATCACAAGGGCAACATGCTATTTTATACGGACGTGAACCGATTGATATTTCTGGCTTAGAACAGCTTGTTGATGACAGTCAAGCCAACTGTATAGCAATGATGATTGATTTTTTCCAAAAAGAATTACTCAATGAGCAAGTGACACTTACTCAGGCAGTGGATCAAGTTTATGACTATATTGATCGTTTTGGATTAGATGCGATTTCTCCTTATGATGGACATCCTGGGAATTTGGCTTTAGCTCGTAAGCAAGAACTTTGTGCTGCAATTAATCGTTATCGTGGATTGAAAATAAAAAGTTAATTGAAGTAAAGTTTTGATATGATAATTATAACAATTTTAAAATGAAAAAAACTTTGGTCAGATTTAAAAATCGACCAAAGCTTTTTTTTTTTGTAAAAACTATTTTGTTTATCCGTTGACTCTGCTAGCGATATCTACGACATTGCGAGCTTGTTTTTTCACAGCGGCTTCAACATCTTCTATCATGTTGCCATTGTCATCTACAGTCACTGAAGTTCCATAAGGGTTACCTCCTGCAGTGGTATATTCAGGTTGAGTATAACCAGGTGCTGCAATAATAGCTCCCCAGTGCATCATTTGAATATAAAGAGATAGAAGTGTAGCTTCTTGTCCACCATGAGCATTGTGAGCTGAAGTCATACCTGTTACAACTTTATTTGCAGTTTCACCAGTTGCCCATATTCCGCCTTGTGTATCGATAAATTGTTTCATTTGTGCAGCCATTACACCAAAACGAGAAGGAACGCTAAAGATAAGGCCGTCTGCCCATTTGATATCTTCTGAAGTTACTTCTGGGACATCTTGCGTAGCATCATAGTGAGTTCTCCAAGCAGGATTTGCATCTATTGCAAAATCGGGCGCTAATTCAGGTGCTCTAACTAAACGAGCCTCAGCACCTATGCTTTCTACTGCTTCTTTTGCCCATAGCGCTAATTGATAGTTCGTACCTGTGGAACTGTAATAGATAATTGAAATTTTTGTCATAAAACATTCTCCTTTAAATTAATTCGTAATTTTACTTACAATTAATAAGTTAAAACAAAAGAATAAAAATGTCAATTTATTTACTTATTTTTCGTAAGTTCTTTTACAAAGATTATCCTATAAAAAGTTATTTTTTTGCAAAGAAAATGCATGGGGTTTTTATAAAAAAATTAGTCTGTAAAGAAAAAACTCTTTACACTATATGCAAAAGCTGTTAAACTACACTTTGTGATCAAAATTAATGGAGGTGTGAAATTGGCAGTAAAAATTCGTTTAAAACGCATGGGGGATAACAAACGCCCAACTTATCGTATTGTAGTAGCAGACTCACGTTCACCACGTGATGGTCGTTTTATTGAAACTGTGGGCACTTATAACCCATTGAGAGAACCAAGCGAAGTGAAAATTGAAGAAGATGCTGTATTGAATTGGTTAGCCAAAGGCGCTCAACCATCTGATACTGTTCGTAATATCCTTTCTAAAGAAGGAATTATGAAAAAGCATCATGACGCAAAAAACGCTAAGAAATAAGGTGACTAACTATGACAGATTTGACCGATTTGGTCTTAACGATCGTTCGTCCCTTAGTTACCCAGCCTGATCAAGTGTCAGTCGAAATTGATGAAACTGATAAATTTTTCGAGTATAATTTATCGGTTGCGCCAGTTGATGTTGGACGAATCATTGGTAAACAAGGACGTATCGCAAAAGCAATTCGAATCATTGTTTACAGTGTGAAAACTGACGATCGTAAAAAAGTACGATTGAACATTTTAGATGGCAAAGAGTAATAAAGGCAAAAATCATCACTCGATGGTTTTTGCTTTTTATTTATAAAAAAATAATACATAGAAAAAGATGATAGCACAGGAAAATGAGAAACCCATGTTGAATGAGTAGCGATAGCTCAAAGAAATAGGAGAAATGGCTATTTAGTGTTTTGTTAGTTATTTGAAATTGAATATATAAAGTTAGCTATTTAAATACGGCTAAAGGTGGATGTTTTTTGTGTGAATGTATATCATAATAAGTAGAGAGGAGGCGTCTGTATGGAGACACTTATTGCTTTTGCTATTGGACTTTTTCTTCTAGCGTGGACTATGCGAGCAAGAAGCTGTTTTTCACGTTTTATAGCACTTGTGCTTTTTATTTTTTTACTTTGGGTTTATCGGATCGAAGTTGCTAATGTAGTGGACCAAATCGGCAATATTTTTAATGTAGACAATATTTCGGAACGGTTTTACCATTTTCTAATGACCATGTGGCAAAGACTGATTCAATGGTTTGGCCAGCTGATTCAGTAAAAAATTAAACTCAATTATTTTAAACTTTAAATTTAATCAAAAAACTGCTAGTAAAGTTATTTTACTAGCAGTTTTTTAGTAAATATTATTTTAAATGCGCTTTTATCCAAAGAAGGACAATAAGACACCTGCAGTAACAGCAGAGCCGATGACACCAGCAACGTTAGGACTCATCGCATGCATTAAAAGATAATTATTTGGATTATTTTTAATTCCTTCTTTTTGCACAACACGAGCAGCCATTGGAACGGCCGAAACTCCGGCTGCGCCAATCAAAGGATTAATTTGTCCGTTGGTCATCTTATACATAATTTTTCCTATCAACACACCAGAAACAGTTCCCACTGCAAAGGCAATCAAGCCTAATATGGTAATGACAATTGTTGACCATGTTAAAAAGGTTTCTCCTGTAGCTTTTGCTCCTACTGAAACGCCGAGAATGATTGTAACAATGTACATAAAGGAATTCTGTAAGGTTTCAGATAATTTAGGAACTTGACCACTTTCTCGGATAATATTACCCAACATCAACATCCCAACCAAGGTTGTGGCCGACGGGATAAGTAAACTAACAAAAAGTGTGGTAATAATTGGAAATAAGATCTTTTCTTTTTTGGATACGGTACGCAGTTGTTCCATTTTAACTTTACGTTCTTTTTCAGTCGTGAGTAAGTTCATAAGAGGCGGTTGTATAATAGGAACTAAAGCCATATAAGAATAAGCAGCTAAGGCAATCGCAGGCAAAATATGGTCGGCTAGTTGACTTGTTACATAAATCGCTGTCGGTCCATCGGCACCCCCGATAATTCCAATAGAAGCTGCTTCTTCTGGGGACATCCCTACGACAATAGCTAAAAAGAAGGCGCTAAAAATACCAAATTGTGCTGCACCACCTAAAAGTAATGTCTTAGGATTTGCTAAAAGCGGGCCAAAGTCCGTTGATGCACCTAAGCATAAAAATATCAATGGAGGGTATATTCCTAGATCAATTCCTTGATAAAGATAATATAAAAGACCTCCTGATTCACCATTGGCTGGTTCATCCATTAATCCACTTAATGGCAGATTAACCAACAGTATACCAAAAGCAATCGGTATTAATAAATATGGTTCATACCCTTTTCGAACAGCTAAGTATAAGAAAATAAGGGAGATGATAATCATAATCAATTCCTTATAAGTCATACTAAGTATTCCTGAGCTTTGAACCAATTCGTTTACTATATCTAACATAGACTTGGTACCTCCTCAGAAATTATAGTTCAAATAAAACATCGTCTGCTTCAACAGCTTGACCTTCAGTTACGTTAATTGCTGAAATGGTACCGTCTGCAGGTGCGACAATTTCATTTTCCATTTTCATTGCTTCTAAGACAATGACTGTTTCGCCTTCTTTTACGGCTTGTCCAGCTTTTGCTTGTACTTTGTAAATATTTCCAGGCATTGGGGCAGTCACACTTTCTCCTCCTGATGTTGCTGTAGGGGCAGGAGAAGCTTGCGTTTGTTCTTGTGATTGTTGTGGCTGACTTTGCGTTTGGACTGCTTCTTTTGGTTCGCTTCGCTCGTTTTCGCTAATTTCTTCTATTGTTACTCTATATAATTTACCATCGATTTCTACTTCGTAGTTATTCATTTTCATTCCTCCATTTAATGATGATTTGTTTAATTTCTATCTCTTTTAAATTTATCAACTACTAAACTCATAATAAGTGCTACTTTTTCAGGTGGGATTGTTTCTTGTCTAGCAGTTTCTACTGGACTTTTTTCTTGACTTGCAGAAAGATCTTCTTGATTATTTGCTGGAAGGGGTTGATTATTATTTTCTTTGTCAACTAAATTTTTTACGATGGTTAAAATTCCCCATAAACCGATTAATACAGTAAATACAGCAGCCATAGCTACTATCATTAGCATTAGTCCATCGATTATTGTAAAGTTTGCCATTCTGACACCCTCTCTTTATTATATCTGCGTTACTTTAATTTTTGTAATGTCATCTTCTTTACCGTCCGCTGGTTTATTAGAGTATTTATTTTTTAGATAAGTTAAACCAACTTGCGGGAACAAAGCATAAGTTAATACATCTTCTTCAGTTTTAGCTAAATCACCTAACTCAGCAGCTAATGATTTCATTTCTGGTTCTAAATGATCCGCTGGACGGTCTGTCATGACAGTTTCATCGCCGATGATATTTTTTCGTACAGTTTCATCTACAGGAGCAGGAGATTGCCCATATTCGCCCCGAAGATAACTTTTTATCTCATTTGGCACCATTTTGTAACGTTCTTTAGCAATCACATTAAATACCGCTTGTGTACCGACCATTTGACTCATTGGTGTAACTAATGGTGGATAGCCTAAATCCTTACGTACAGCAGGAACTTCTTTTAATACCTCATCATATTTATCTGTTGCGTTGGCTTGTTTCAATTGAGAGTAAAGGTTGGATAACATGCCACCAGGTACTTGGTAAAATAAAGCTTTAGGTTCTACATCCATCATCTTGTAATCAAAGATTCCTTCATCGATATATTTTTGTTTGATGGGTTTAAAATATTCTGCTACTTCTTCCATTGCATCTAAATCAACATTTAAGTTGTAACCATATTCTTTTAAGACATAGGCCATGGTTTCGGAAGCAGGTTGGCTTGTTCCACTTGCAAATGGTGAAATAGCTGTATCGATAATATCTGCGCCGGCTTCAACTGAAGCTAAATAAGTCATTTCAGAAGTTCCGCTAGTAGCGTGTGTGTGAATTTCAATCGGAATATCTGTTACTTTTTTCAGCTCAGTGACTAATTCTTTAGCGACTTCTGGTGTCATAATGCCAGCCATGTCTTTGACACAAATAGAATCAGCGCCCATATCAACTAATTCTTGGGCAAGTTTACTATAATATTCCACTGTATGAACAGTGCTGATAGTGTAACACATCACTAGCTGAGCATGTTTATTCGCTTTTTTGACTGCTTTAAGTGAAGTCTTCAAATTTCTAGTATCATTCAATGCATCAAAAATTCGAAAAATATCTATGCCGGCTTCAGCTGCATTGGCGACAAAACTTTCAACAACATCGTCAGCATAATTACGGTAACCTAGCAAGTTTTGTCCTCTTAACAACATTTGAAGCTTAGTATTTTTCGCTCTTTTCCGAATTTCACGCAATCTTTGCCAAGGATCTTCGTTTAAAAAACGAATAGCAGCATCATAAGTAGCGCCGCCCCAACATTCTAGAGATGTATAGCCAGCTTGGTCTAGTTTTTCAACAATGGGTAACATATCTTCTGTTGACATTCTGGTTGCCATTAAACTTTGATGAGCATCTCTTAGTACAGTTTCCATGAAATTAATGGTTTTATTACTCATTTTTTTCTTTACCTCCATTTTATTTTTATCTTGCTTAAATTACTAACGCATATAAGTTCATTCTACGGGATAATGAAACTCAGTCAACCAACATCATCGAAAAAAACACTTTAAATACATTGCTATTTATGTTTGTTTTATAGCTATATAGTTTAATAGGGAATTTGGAATCTTTTATGAATAGGATAAAATACTTTTAATGTTTTTTAAGTGTACTTTTGCTAAAAAATTATTGAAACCGGTTGTTGTGTATTTTATGATAATTTGAGTGGTTTAGCGCTGTAGCTAACATTTTTTATTAAATAAAAGGAGAGAAGGCTATGAGTAGTGAAGAGAAGAAAGGGGTAAAACTATATGGTGCCCCCTGGTATTTAACGGTTATTGTCTGTTTAATTATCCTTGGAACCATGTTTATGGGAGGACTAGGGACGGATATGCCGAGTACCTTTGCTTTAATGCTGGCAATTGGTATTCCTTTGTATGAAATCGGTCAACGGTTGCCCATCTGGAACAAGTATATTGGTGGAGGAATTCTTCTAGCATTTATAGGGATGTCTGTTATTGGTACCTATAATTTAATCCCAACGGAATATATTACATCGATTGATAATTTTACTGGTGAAACGAACTTTCTAACGTTTTATATCACTGTATTGATTACTGGTTCTGTGTTGTCACTAGAAAGAAATATATTGTTAAAAAGTTTTGCGGGTTATTTTCCGGCTATACTAGGTGGATTTGCAGGAGCTATCCTACTGGCTATTGTCGGTGGTATGTTTTTTGGTATTAGTCCAGGTGAACTTGTTACTCATTATGCGCTTCCTATAATGGGCGGCGGTAACGGTGGCGGTGCGATTCCTTTATCGGAAATTTATGCGGATATTACAGGAGAAGGAAGCGAAGTTTATTATAGTTTCGCCATTATTATTCTAACGATCGGGAATATTTTTGCGATTTTTATAGCCGCTTTATTGAACAAACTCGGACAAGCATTTCCTAAATTAACTGGAGATGGAAAAACGTTGATTCGTGGCGCTGAAGAATCTGATATTTCAGATAAAACGTACACACCAACCCTTGCCGATGTTGCCTCTGGCTTATTACTTGGTTTAGGCTCTTACTCAGTGGGGCTTTTGTTTAGTAATGTTTTATTGCCGGAAATTTTCGGGTTCCCTATCCATGAGCTAGCTTACATGGTTATTTTCGTAGTCATTCTTTGTGCCTTTGGTATTGTTCCTGAAAATGTACGTATGGGTGCTAAACGTCTGCAGACCTTCTTTACCAAACATTTAACGTTATTGATCATGGTAGGTGTGGGTGCTGATTTAGATTTGAATGAATTGCTTTCAGCCATTACTTTCTCCAATATCGTTGTTTCTTTATTTGTTATCATTGGTGCAGTTGTTGGTGCTGGGCTCGTTGGTTATCTGGTTGGATTTTATCCAATTGATACAGCTGTTACCGCTGGTTTATGTATGGCCAATCGTGGCGGTTCCGGAGACTTAGCGGTATTAGGGGCTGCTAATCGTATGGATTTAATTGCTTACGCCCAGTTATCTAGTCGTCTAGGTGGCGCGATTATATTGGTACTCGCCAGTGTCTTATTCTCCATTTTATTATAGTTGATTAGATTAAAGTTATCTATGTTAATCGTTTTTGAACAATTTTTTTAAATTGTTCAAAAACGATTTTTTTATTAAACTATTCTTTAACCTATCTGTTGACCTAACCATAGGGAAGTAAGCTATTTCTAAAAATGAGATCTCTCCATGAACCCATAAAATTAATGATATTTAAAGTGATAAATTGTTCTTTAAGTGTATTTTTCAAGATAAAGATTGAAAACGATTTCCCGATACACTATTATAAGTTTGTATTTAAGTTATATTAATGAATAAGTTTATTTTTTTATTCTATAGAAAGTGAGGTATGGGAGTGGTTTTATGGTAACAATCGTTTAACAAAATAAGGAGAGTGAATTTTATGGTTAATAATGGAAAAAAAGGGTTTAAATTATATGGTGCTCCCTGGTATTTAACGCTAATCGTCTGTTTAATTATCCTTGGAACCATGTATATGGGAGGGATGGGCACCGATATGCCGAGCACCTTTGCTTTGATGTTGGCAATCGGGATTCCTTTAAATGAAATTGGCAAGCGATTACCCATCTGGAATAAATATATTGGTGGAGGAATTCTGCTAGCTTTTCTAGGATCATCTGTGATTGGTACTTATCATTTGATTCCATCAGAATATGTCACTTCAATTGACAATTTTACTAGTGAAATAAATTTCCTAACGTTTTATATTGTTGTTTTGATTACTGGTTCTGTCTTATCATTAGAAAGAAATATTTTGTTACGAAGTTTTGCCGGCTATTTTCCTGCTATCCTTGGAGGGTTTGCGGGAGCCATCTTACTAGCTATTGTCGGTGGCATGTTTTTTGGAATTAGTCCAGGTGAATTGGTTACTCACTATACGCTTCCTATCATGGGCGGTGGAAATGGCGGCGGTGCGATTCCTTTATCCGAAATTTATGCGGATATTACAGGTGAAGGAAGTGATGTCTACTACAGTTTTGCTATTATTATCTTAACGGTTGGAAATATCTTTGCGATCTTTGCAGCTGCTTTATTAAATAAACTGGGACAGGCTTTTCCGAAGTTAACGGGTGACGGAAAAACTTTAATTCGCGGAACTGAAGAAGCGGACATTGCAGATGAAGAGTATACACCAACTTTAGCTGATGTTGCTTCTGGATTAATGCTTGGACTAGGAGCTTATGTTGTAGGTCTTTTATTCAGTAGCGTATTATTACCGGAAATTTTTGGTTTCCCCATCCATGAGTTAGCTTATATGGTTATTTTCGTGGTAATCCTCTGTGGATTCGGTGTTGTTCCTAAAAATGTACGCATGGGTGCGAAACGTTTGCAAACTTTCTTCACCAAACACTTAACGTTATTAATTATGGTAGGTGTAGGTGTTGATTTAGATTTGAATGAATTACTTGCAGCGATCACTTTCTCTAATATTATCGTTTCTTTGTTTATTATTATTGGTGCAGTTGTCGGATCTGGTTTTGTTGGCTATTTGGTTGGATTTTATCCAATCGATACAGCTGTCACCGCTGGTTTATGTATGGCTAACCGAGGAGGTTCTGGTGACTTGGCAGTATTAGGTGCTGCTAACCGGATGGACTTAATTGCTTACGCACAATTGTCTAGTCGTTTAGGCGGTGCGATTATATTAGTACTTGCAAGTGTTTTATTTTCTATTCTATTATAATAAATACACAAATAAAGCTTCAAAAGGTACATCTTATGAGCACCTTTTGAAGCTTTATTAAATAATTTTTTCTAAAAAACTAAAATAAATGCCTAAACTTAATAAATCAGCTGCGCCACCTGGGCTTAGATGGATCTCTATTAGCTGTTTGTTGAATTTTTCTAGGGCTTTTTTAAAAGTAATGTTGTCTAATTCAGCTTGATGAATGTTTAAACTATCTTGCTTAACCTGCTGCCAACCAACGATGCCACCCCGATGTAAAAGGTTGCTATCTTCTATCTGACTCATGACTAAAATCAAACTACGTAACAGGAATGTTTCGGTGTCTTCTGATGCGTTGTGCTGACGCAAATAAGGTAATAATACATTTGTTAGAGCAGGATATCCTTTCATTGCTTCCCCACGTATGCCTAATGTTCCAGTTTCAATATATAATTTTTCGCCATGCGTTAGTTGTTTTTTTTGTGTTACTTGATAAAAGTCCTGTTGAGCTAAATCTTGGGTCATTTGTGCAACTAAATTTAAGATAGCCTGACTATCTTTGGGCAAAAAAGGCAGTGAATGAGTTTTCATATAAAAACCTGTGGCTCCCAATAACACAGCAAAAGAAAAGTTAGCGCCTTTATGTGTGTTTACGTCATTTGTGGCTAGTAACATATCTTTTTCGGCTTGTATTCCTGCTTTACGTAAATTGTGAAAAAGGTCAGTTAAATCTGCATTGTGTTGCAACCCTAATTGAAAGTACTCTTGAAAGTGAGGCGCTAAGCTTTCGATACTGTTGATAAATGTAAAAAAGTCCATGTCATCGTGAGCCCCATTGTTAAAACGATCTACAAGACCAGGTTTTGGTGAAATAGCTACTTCGTAATAAAGGGATTTTGTTGCAAAACGAGCGATTTGTGTTGTTAATGAGTTATTCAATCTTTCTTCTTTCCATTTCTTTTAGAATAAATTGCAACGAACGGTCGATATGTTCATGTGTAATCAAGGTGATCTGTTCCACATCTTGATTTTTCATTCCGCGATAAATAAGCCAGTGTTCGTTTAATGCTAAACTTCTTCTAGCTGAAGCGCGAATAGAAATATCACGAAAGTAGACAAGATAAGTTTGTAAATTCGTCACAATTTCTTTTAAACGTAACATTTGGCTTTTTTCATAAATAAACTCGTTAAAATCAGAAAAGTTTTGTAGAAGATTATCCACCTGGTCTGTTTTATTGTAATACTCACCGCGCTCTAATAATTGCTCTAGTTCAGCAAAATCTTGCTCATCCATTCGTTCCATTGCTCTGATTGTCGCTAAGGTATCTAGGGCCTTACGTATATCATAAATCTCGTAAGCATCTTTGATACTGATTCCTTTGACGACAATGCCAATGCGAGGGACATGTTCGACTAGCTGCTCTTTTACCAGTTTTTGTAATGCAAAACGGATAGGGGTCCGACTGAAATTTAGTTCCTCCGATAGTTCTTTTTCATTGATTCTTTTCCCGGCTGGAATATTACCTAAAATAATTGTTTTACGTAAAGCTTCATAAACGGCGACTTTTAAAGGCTTATTTTGTGTTAGGTCAAGGTTACATTTTATTGCACTGACAATAGGACCCACCGTTATTCCTCCTCGATTTTTAAGTATTTCGCTTAAAAATGCTTTTTCCTTATTTTACCATAAAATAAAGTGTTGGGATAATAACTTCCTTTTATTAGCTTAAAGACAACTAGAGCCAATGAAATTTTTTATATTTTATGTTTATTTGGTTCTTTTTAGGGCTAAGAACACGAAAAGAACAATTTTATTGCCCATTTTGCCTACAAATTTTGTAAACTTTTCCTATAATGGAGATGTGAGTAATTTTAGAGAGGAGCTTTCTATGCAGCGTTTAAATTAATCGTTATGTAAAGCACAAATCTTGTTTTGTTCTATAATCGCTTGATATCATAAGGCCAAGCTTGCCGTTAGAATTTGGTTGAAATAAAAAAGTGCAATCTTTATAAAAATTAGTAAGCATGTATTGCAGCTGTTAAAAATTTTATTTTATTCCCAAATGTACATGTTCAAAAGGGGATGAAGGTAATGAATAATAAGTATATAAGTAAACGTATCTGGTTGGATAAAGATAAAAGAGGGTTGGAAGATTGGCGTCATCTTATGGAAAAAGCAGGTCTTCAAACAGGAGAAACACTTGATTATACAGTAGGTATCTATGACGATAAAAGATTAATTGCCACAGGCTCTTTTGCTGAAAACATTATTAAGTGCGTGGCTGTCTGTAAGGACTATCAAGCAGAAAACCTACTCACACAAGTTTTAACAGCTTTGATCGAAAAAATGAACGAAAGTGGATACTATCATTACTTTTTATATACTAAACCAGAAAAGGAAAACGTTTTTCGCTCACTGGGCTTTAAGAAAATTATCGCCAATGATGATGTCTTGTTTATGGAACAAGGTCCTGATGACTTTTCGTCTTATCTACAGCATTTGCAAGACAATAAAAAAGCGGGACAAGGCGCAGGAATTGTAATGAATGCGAACCCTTTTACCAAAGGACACCAGTATTTAGTTGAATATGCCGCCCAAAAAAATGACCAGGTTTATGTATTTGTTTTGTCAGAAGATCATTCTGAATTTTCCACAAAAGATCGAGTGAAAATGGTCGAAGCGGGTGTCAGTCATTTGAGTAATGTAACTGTTTTTCCTACAAGAAAGTATCTTGTGTCGCAAGCGACTTTTCCAGCTTACTTTTTAAAAGATAAGGCCGAATTAACGGTGGCTAGGACACAAGCTAGACTAGATGCACAAATTTTTAAAGAAAAAATTGCGCCGGTCTTAGAGATAAATGTGCGTTATGTAGGAGAAGAACCTTATTCTAAGGTGACTGAAGTGTATAACCAAGCAATGGAAGAAGTTTTTAGTGATGATTTAACATTAGTGATTTTGCCTAGAAAAGAGGTTAATGGCTCAGTCATTTCAGCAACCAAAGTTCGCAAAGCAATAGCAGAACAAGATGAAACGTTACTCTTAGATTTTTTGCCCAAAACGACGTATGATTATTTAGAAAAAAATTTTAGATGAGGTGAAAAAAGTGAAAGTTTTACAAAATGCAGTAAGTGGAACAATGGAGTCTAGTGATATTCAAATTACTATCCAACCCGTTGATACAACTGATATTCAAATCGATTTGGATAGCAGTGTTGAAAAACAATTCGGCCGTAAAATTCGTCAAGTGATTACAGATACCTTAGAAAATTTAGCGATACAAGGTGTTAAAGTTACAGCTGTAGATAAAGGTGCATTAGATTGTACTATTCAAGCACGTACGATTACAGCTGCTCATCGTGCAGCTAAACAAGAGCAATATGATTGGAAGGAGATTGACTCATGGAACGTTTAAGAAGAACGATGATGTTTGTCCCGGGCCAAAATGCGGCAATGTTAAGAGATGCGCCATTATACGGGGCAGATTCAATTATGTTTGATTTAGAAGACGCTGTTTCATTGCCTGAAAAAGATTCCGCTCGTACTTTGGTTCATAATGCTTTGCGTACATTTGATTATAGTCAAGTAGAAACTGTTGTTAGAATCAATGCTTTAGATGCTGGTGGTGAACTTGACGTTGAAGCTATGATATTAGCAGGCATTAACGTGATTCGTTTACCTAAAACTGAAACAGCCCAAGATATTGTTGACGTTGAAAAAGTG
Organism: Tetragenococcus halophilus; assembly: GCF_001712815.1. Taxonomy (NCBI): domain Bacteria; kingdom Bacillati; phylum Bacillota; class Bacilli; order Lactobacillales; family Enterococcaceae; genus Tetragenococcus; species Tetragenococcus halophilus. Next base: position 1,731,153 of record NZ_CP012047.1, on the reverse strand, counting down.
ATTACAGAAGTAGAAAAACAAAATAATATCGAAGTTGGCACAACGAAAATGATGGCGGCTATCGAATCAGCAGAAGGCGTGTTAAACGCCCCTGATATTGCTAAAAGTTCTGATCGATTGATTGGTATTGCCTTAGGTGCGGAAGATTATGTGACCAACCTAAAAACAGAACGTTATCCAGATGGTAAAGAGCTATTTTTTGCACGTAGTATGATTTTACATGGTGCTAGGGCTGCTGGTATTGCTGCAATTGATACAGTGTATTCTAATGTTGAAAATCCTGAAGGACTTGAAAGTGAAGTACGACAAATTAAACAACTTGGTTTTGATGGAAAATCAGTGATTAACCCACGGCAAATTCCAATTGTAAATAAAATTTATGAGCCAACGGAAGATGAAGTGCAAAACGCTAAAGAAATTATATGGGGGCTGCGCGAAGCACAAGAAAAAGGTTCGGGTGTGGTTTCTGTAAACGGAAAAATGGTGGATAAACCCGTCGTTGAACGTGCAGAACGTGTGGTTGCTTTAGCTATAGCTGCAAATATGATTAAAGAGGAGGATATTTAGTTATGGTAGTAAATAATGTTGGCAAAGATATTCCTCAAGAATATGCGGACCAGTTTGGGATTTATGAAGGAGAACTTGCTCATATTAGCGAATATAAAGAAGCAAGCCGTCAAACAAAACCAACAAAACCCAATGATGAAAAATTATTAAAAAGTATTCGAGAAGCTATTCAAAAAACAGGCTTAAAAGATGGGATGACGATTTCTTTTCACCATCATTTCCGTGAAGGCGATTATGTAATGAATATGGTTTTAGAAGAAATTGCAAAAATGGGCATTAAAGACATTTCAATTGCGCCAAGTTCAATTGCGAATGTGCATGAACCATTAATTGATCATATTAAAAATGGTGTGGTAACAAATGTTACTTCTTCTGGCTTGCGTGATAAAGTGGGTGCAGCTATCTCAGAAGGTATTATGGAAAACCCAGTTGTGATTCGTTCCCACGGAGGAAGAGCGCGGGCGATTGCTGCTGGCGATATCCATATTGACGTAGCCTTTTTAGGGGTACCAAGTGCTGATGAATATGGTAATGCGAATGGGACAAAAGGAAAGGCTACTTGTGGATCATTAGGTTATGCAATGATCGACGCCAAATATGCAGATCAAGTTGTAGCTATTACGGATACTTTAGCTGATTATCCGAATACACCGATAAGTATTCCACAAACAGATGTGGATTATGTGGTAGAAGTGGATAAAATAGGCGATCCTGAAGGTATTGCAAAAGGTGCTACTCGTTTTACTAAAGATCCAAAAGAATTAATTATTGCAGAAAATGCAGCCAAAGTGATTACAAATTCACCTTACTTTAAGCAAGGATTTTCTTTCCAAACAGGTACAGGTGGTTCTGCCTTAGCTGTTTCCCGTTACATTCGTGAGCAAATGATTGAAGATGGTATTACGGCAAGCTTTGCATTGGGTGGTATCACGAATGCGATGGTTGATTTATTAAAAGAAGGCTTAGTGGAAAAAATCATTGATGTACAAGACTTTGACCATCCATCAGCTATTTCACTTGATGAAAATGATAATCATTACGAAATTGATGCGAACATGTATGCTTCACCATTGAGTAAAGGTGCAGTGATTAATAAATTAGATACAGCAGTTTTATCGGCTTTGGAAGTTGATACAAACTTTAATGTCAATGTAATCACTGGTTCAGACGGCGTTCTTCGAGGCGCTTCGGGTGGTCACTCAGATACGAGTGCTGCTTGTAATATGAGCTTGGTTATTTCACCTTTAGTTAGAGGTAGAATACCAACATTTGTTGATGAAGTAAATACAGTCGTTACGCCAGGTGATAGTGTAGACGTGATTGTGACAGAAGTAGGTATTGCGATCAACCCAAATCGTCAAGATTTAATTGAGCACTTTAAAGACCTAGATGTACCGCAATTTACTATTCAAGAGCTTAAAGATCAAGCTTATAGTATTGTTGGTCAACCTGATCCGATTGAATATGGAGATAAGACGGTTGCTTTGATTGAGTATCGTGATGGTACTTTAATCGACGCGGTGAAAAATGTCTGAGCAAGTATTTTCAGGGGCTGAAGTTTCTCTAACTGAAATGCTTGACGCTCGTGAAATGCGTGCTAGACGACAAGAAGCGTTTTTGCAGGAGTATCCTGAGACCACGCTTTTGCTGGCGACAATGAATATTCCAGGACAAGTTAAAAATTCGGTGGTGTTAAGTCGAGTTTTTTCACAGATGGTCGCACAAATCAAACAAGAGTTATCTTCTTATTCTATTGTTACAAGCGCTGAGTATAATCTTAAGACAGGACCTGAGTTTTATTTAGTGGCAGATATTACACCGGCAACTTTAAAGAAAAAAATGGTTGGTCTGGAAGAAAATGATGCTTACGGGCGATTATTTGATTTGGATGTCCACTATTTAGAAGAGGGCTTACAAAGCTTGAGCCGTCAAGATATCGAAATTTCTCCAAGACGTTGTTTCATTTGTCAAAGAAATGCCAAAGAATGTGGGCGTGAGCGTCGTCATTCGACTGAAGAAATGCAAGCAAAAGTTGTAGAAATTATCGATAAAGAAGAATAAATAGAGTCAATAATAAAGCAGCGCGTGAATTTTTTGTCACGAGCTGCTTTATTGTTGTGAATAATATGATTGATAGTGAAAGCTATTGTACGGATAAGCGCATAAGATCAGCAAAACTACGTGCAAAACCAGCAATAGGCACATAAGATTAGCGGACTTATGTGCTAAGCGAGCAATAAGCACATAAGAGTAGCAAACGATGAACTATTAGTCATAAAAAAATACTTATTTTTTTGTATTTCAAACAATAAATGAGATGACTATTGTTAATAACGTTAAATAAATAATATTAATCAGATAAAAATTGCGAGTAAACAACTTACAATCATTTGGAATTTGGATACGAACAATTTTATAACCAATCAAATTGGCCAAAGAAGCAATCAATGTGCCTAAGCCGCCAATATTGACCCCTAAAAGAATCGACTGATGGTACTTAGTAAAAGGCGCTAGCAAGATGGCTGCAGGTACATTAGAGATCACTTGCGAAGCCAATATACCATCTAATAGTGTATTCACTGGATTAGTGAATGTTTTTTGTAGCCAGTTAATCAATTCCTCCGATTGACTGAGATTCCCCACAATAATGAAAAAGAAAGCAAAAGTACAAAGTAAGCGATAATCGACTTTTCGGAAAAGTTGGGGCTGCCAAAATAAGACAATAGCAGCGACGATGATAAAGGCTATAAGATACGGAATTATACTAAAAACACCAGCGATCATTACGACCATTAAAAGACCATAAATAACCGCTTTTTGATGATCGAATGGATTGCTAGTTATTGTTAAGCTGAGAGATTCTTTCGGGATAAATTGGATAGATACCATAAGTAATACCAATGATAAAACAGCTAATAGGCCAGTTGAATAGAAAAATTCCAATAAAGGAATATCATAATACGAATATAAAAATAAATTTTGTGGATTGCCAAAGGGGAAAAAACTACTGCCTAAATTTGCCGCGATAATGATATAAACGCTACCTAACAATACGGATTGACGATTGGCAATCACTTTTGTCATTCGCAGATAAATAGGCAATAAGGTTAATATTGCCACGTCATTAGTTAAAAACATTGAGCTAAAAAAGCTCAACAATACAATATAGCGAATGAGCTGTCTTAAAGTTAGACTCTTTTTAACTAAGACTTGCCCAAAATAGCTCAAAATGCCAGTAGAATCTAGCCCACTAATAATCAGCATTAAGCCACCTAGCGTTGCAATGACTTTGATATTAATACCTTGGATAGAAAAACGACCCAAAGTTACAGCAATAATTGCCAATAAAAGTGAAATACTAAAAAAAAGATCGTTGCGGAAAAAACTAAACAAACGCTTCATTCATAAACTCCTTATAAATTTCCTAGTAAAACTATTCTAGCACTCTTTTCTTTAAGGTAAAGAAAAAGAAGTGGATTTGTTTACTTACTAAAAGTAAGATAGTAAAATAAGGCTAATAGAAGGAAAAGAAGGAGCAAAATAAATGATAAATTTTATGAATTTTATCCCAAAAAAGAAATCAAAGAAAAGGGTGATCTTTCCAGATTTTCAGTTGTCTGAGAAAATACGTTTTGGAAAAGCATTGGCAAGACAAAGGTTTTACTTACCAGAAAGACAAAAAAGGAAGCTTATGGTTTATGGACCCAAATGGTATTAAAATAAAATTTGAAATCGCGTCGATTATGCACGAATGACTTCAAATAGTAAGAGAAGAGGCTATAAAAAAAAGCTAACAAGTTGATAAAGTAAGGGCATGATTCCTACTGCATGAATTAGGCGAGCAATTTGAATCATGGCAACACTGTTCATATTGACACCATAGTCCGCTGAAATCAAGGCAATATCTGTAGCCCCAGCAGGACATGAAGCAAACAAAGCTGAAGTAAAGTCCAACCAACCTTTGCGTTTATTTATTTGAGCATATAGATAACTGATGAATAGGTAAATAATAATTAAAAGGACAGCTGGAATAATGAAAGTCTCTAAAGATGCTGCGATTTCACGGGTAAAACTAGAACCTACCATTGAACCAGCTAAAATTTGAGCGAACTGTCGGATTTGGATAGGAAAAGCACTAATGTTGGTACGTAATTTAAACAATGAAGAAAATAGCAAAGACAAACTAAGCGTTCCAGCGGGGAAACCTAACAAGTAACCCAGCAAACCTCCACATATTCCAACGAGCATAACAGTTAAAAACTGTTTTATATTTAAAGCTTGCTTCTTTGTAGCTGTTACTGTTTCTTCTTTTGTTGGTCCTTGAGATTTTTCGCTAGTAAAAAGTTGAATCCAAGCAGGAAAAAGCAATAAGACACCTATACTACGTACTAATTGCATAATGGCAACCACATGAATTTCAGAATCGAAATCTGCGGCGATTAAAGTGGTGTCCATTAAGCCACCTGGGGTAGTTGCTAAAAGTCCGGTTAAGATATTCCAATCAAAAATGTAGGAAAAAACAATTCCGAATATAAATGTATTGATTGTTAAAAGGACTAAAAGAAGAAGCGTCGGCTTTATAACATGTTTTAAATGAATGACGTCAGAACGAGTCAATTTTTGACCGATAAAAATACCGGCTACAATTTGCGCGATCACCTTCGCTTGTTGGGGAAAATAAGCAGTATCTGTGAGTACAGAAAAAAGCATGACCGCAAGCATGCTGCCAATCATAAAAGGCGCAGGTAAATGTAGTTTCTGTCCAGCTTTTGCCCCTATAAATGCGACAGTAAAAGTAAAAAGCATGGAGATGCCAAGAGACATTAGAATAACCTCCATTAATAAAAATGAGTTTATGACAGTTACATTATTACTCCTCTTGTTTAATTTCTTGCAAAAGTTTTTTCATTTCGTCCGTCCATTTGATTTTTTCTAACATATCAGGTCGGCGTTGCCATGTACGTCGCAGTGCTTCTTTTAATTGCCAAGTTTCGATGAGTTTATGATTCCCATTTTTTAAAACTTCGGGCACCTCCATGTCATTGAATACAGCAGGTCGTGTATATTGAGGATGTTCTAGTAAGCCAGTTGAATGGGAATCGGTTTTTGCTGATACTTCATTTCCTAATACTTCAGGTAACAAGCGTACCGTTGCATCGATCATCACCATTGCCCCTAATTCGCCACCAGTTAGTACATAGTCTCCGATAGACACTTCATCTGTCACTAAAGAGCGTATACGTTCATCGTAGCCTTCATAATGACCACAGATAAATACTAAATGCTCCTCCTGAGAAAAATCTTCTGCCATTTTTTGGTTAAAGGGAGTACCTGCTGGATCCAATAATACCACTCGCTTTTTAGACTCAGGTGTCGCTTCTTTAATTGCTTGTAAATTATCATAAATCGGTTGTACTTTTAAAAGCATACCAGCACCGCCACCGTAAGGATAATCATCTACAGTGTGGTGTTTATTATCTGAATAATCTCGAAAATTTGAAATATTCATCTCTAGTTGTCCATTTTCTTGTGCTTTACCTAAAATGGATTCGTTCATAGGTCCTTCAAACATTTTAGGAAACAAAGTTAATACATCAATCCTCATCATCTAACAGCCCTTCTGGAATTTCTACATAAACTTTTTGATTTTCTAGGTCGATTTTTTTTACGACAGAGCTAATAAATGGAATTAAGGCGTCAGCTTTATTCTTTCTTTGCACTACCCAGACATCATTTGCACCAGGCGCAAGAATTTCTTTTACCTGCCCTAATTTTTCTCCATTTTCTTCATAAACATCTAAACCAATGATTTCGTAATAATAATATTCGGCTTTGTCTAATGGTGTAAGTTCAGTTTTAGGCACCATCAGTATACCCTCTCGAAAACCTTCAACATCGTTAATGGAGGGGTAGCCTTCAAAAGATAATAAGTCAAAACTTTTATGTTTCCGATGACTCGCTACGGTTAATTCGACGGGTTCTTTATTTTTTACAAAAACAGTTAATTTTGTGCCTTTTTGATAACGTTCTTGTGGCGCATCAGTTTGTGAAAGCACACGAACTTCTCCTTTAATTCCTTGTGTATTTACAATTTTTCCCACTTCTAAATATTCAACCAATATCTTCCCTCGTTTCTTGTATCGTCTTATTTATTTTAGCACGCTTAGAAAGTGAAAGCTAGATTTGCTGGTTTATGTGAGAAAATACTATGGTATTTTTTTCGTTCATGATATAATAAAAGAAAAGGAGGCGCTTACAATGTTAGAAGCGTATAAAAGAATATTAGTTGCTATTGATGGATCTAATCAATCGGAAAAAGCTTTTAAAGAAGCAATCGAAATTGCCAAACGAAATAATGCTACTGTTTTTTTGACTCGGATTATTAATGATGTTGAATTGACAACCAGCGCTTATGCCTTTTCTCGTCTGTTAAAAGATGAAAAACAAAACATTGAAGAGGATATGGATGACAAAGTAAAAACTGCGCAACAAGCTGGTGTAAACAATATCGAAAGAATTGTTGAAATTGGTTCACCTAAAGAAATGATTGGTATGGATTTACCACAAGAACATGCGATTGATTTGATTGTTATTGGTTCAACAGGTAAAGGGGCGATCGCACAGGCTTTAGTAGGAGCAACGACTTCTTTTGTTGTAAACCATGCACCTTGTAATGTGATGGTCATTAAATAACTTTAATAAATTAAAAAGCAATTAAGGTACAGTTTGTAAAAAGTATCTTAATTGCTTTTTTTGTATCTAATAAAGTATTAAAAAGAAGTTTTTCTATGGTAAAATGTCTTTTAGAAAATTCAGCTATGCTATAATAAAAAGAAAATTAAAAAGGGGAATGACCATGCGTGCAGTTTTGACTGTGATCGGTAAAGATAAAGTCGGTATCGTGGCAGGTGTAAGCCAAAGTTTAGCGACATTAAATATCAATATTGTGGATATGACACAAACAATTATGCAAGATTATTTTACGATGATGATGATTTTAGATATGGATAAACAAACTAGCTTTGATTATATACGTCAAGAGCTAGATAAGACGGGTCAACAATTAGGTGTAAAAATTAGTATTCAAAATGAAGAAATTTTTAACGCTATGCATAAGTTAGGTTAGGAGATAGGACATGGAAAGTAACCAAATATTTGAAACCATCCGGATGATAGAAGAAGAAAATTTAGATATTCGAACAATTACTATGGGCATTTCATTGCTAGATTGTATTGATGCTGATATTGATACAGCTTGCAGTAAGATTTATCAAAAAATCACCACTTGTGCTAAAGATTTAGTCAAAGTAGGTGATCAAATTGCTGCAGAATACGGGATTCCTATTATTAATAAACGGATTTCAGTTACGCCGATTGCAAGTATTGCTTCAGCTACAAAAGCAAGGAGTGTAGATTGCGTGAAATTTGCTAAGACATTGGATCAAGCAGCTAAAGCAGTGGGTGTAAATTTCATTGGAGGCTATACTGCATTAGTAGAAAAAGGATTTCAAGGAACGGATTTGGCACTGATTGAATCGATTCCTCAGGCTTTGGCAGAAACCGACTATGTGTGTTCTTCTGTAAATATTGGTTCAACAAAAGCTGGAATTAATATGGACGCGGTAAAACGCATGGGTACTGTGATTAAGCAAACTGCAGAAAAATCAGATTTAGGTTGTGCTAAACTTGTAGTATTTGCTAATGCTATAGAAGATAATCCATTTATGGCGGGTGCTTTTCATGGTTTTGGAGAAGCTGATAAAGTAATTAACGTAGGCGTTAGCGGGCCTGGTGTTATGAAAAGAGCAATAGAAAAAGTTAAAGGAGAATCTTTTGATGTTATCGCTGAGACTGTTAAAAAGACAGCCTTTAAAATCACAAGAATGGGACAGTTAGTGGGTAAAGAAACTTCCAAACGTTTAGGTATCCCTTTTGGTATCGTTGACCTTTCTTTAGCACCGACGCCGGCCGTAGGTGATAGTGTCGCTCAAATTTTAGAAGAGATGGGACTAGAATCAGTCGGAACCCATGGAACTACAGCGGCATTAGCTTTATTAAATGATGCTGTTAAAAAAGGTGGTGTTATGGCTTGTAATCATGTGGGGGGTCTATCAGGAGCTTTTATTCCAGTATCAGAAGACGCAGGGATGATTCAAGCAGTTGAAGCTGGTGCATTAAATTTAGAAAAACTAGAGGCGATGACAGCGATTTGTTCAGTTGGCCTAGATATGATTGCAATCCCTGGTAAAACACCAGCTGATACGATCAGTGCAATGGTTGCAGACGAAGCAGCTATTGGTGTAGTGAACCATAAAACAACGGCAGTACGAATCATTCCAGCTAAAGATAAAGATGTGGGCGATCATATTGAATTTGGGGGCTTACTAGGTTCAGCACCCGTGATGAAAACCAATGATGCAAGCTCTTCTGAATTTATCCAACGTGGAGGCAGAATCCCTGCACCTTTGCATTCATTTAAAAATTAAAATGGAGAGAGTTAATTATGTGGAATAAAGAAGAAAAACAAAAAGCCTACGAAATGATGATTTCACAGCAAAATGAATTGATCAAAGATGAAAAAAATTGGTTAGCCACTTTATCTAATGCATCAGCTTTGTTAAATATGAGCTTACCAAACACTGTATTTGCAGGATTTTATTTATTTGATGAGAATGAATTGATATTAGGGCCATTTCAAGGAAATGTCTCTTGTACACGAATCCAAATGGGCAAAGGTGTTTGTGGCGAAGCTGCTGATACAAATCAGACAGTGATCGTAGGAAATGTAAAAGAGCATCAAAATTATATCGCATGTGACTCCGCGGCGCTTTCAGAAATTGTGGTGCCGATGGTTAAAGATCAGCGATTGATCGGTGTGCTTGATATTGATAGTAAAGAAATAAATAGTTACGATCAAACCGATAAAAAGTATCTTGAAGATTATTGTAAACAATTACTAGAAGTATTTTAGAGCAAATAAAAAGACTTGACGCTATTTTGCCAAGTCTTTCAAAAGGTATTTCGAGCGGCTATTCAATAATTATGAACCAGAGAATTGACGATATAACCAATCGAATGGCGCAAAGAAAATATCTTCCATATACTCGTCCCCCTCTATTCAATAGAATAACATAAGTACCGATTACAGGTTCATTAGTTTTTATTACAAATTAAATAAGTTATATTTCACACATGTCATATTTGATGAGCGAATTATTTGAAATAGATTTTGTATATGTTATACTAATTATTGGTAGAAATACCCCCTTAATTAAGGGGACGTTACGGATTCGACAGGCATAGATTGAGCTTGAATTGCGCTTTGTAGGTTGCGTCTACGTAAAAACGCTCAGTTAAATATAACTGCTAAAAATAATAACAATTCTTACGCTTTAGCTGCGTAAAACCAGCTAGCGTAGATCCTCTCGGCATCGCCCATGTGCTCGAATAAGGGTCTCAAATTTAAGTGGGATACGCATTAACTTTCCGTCTGGAAGTTAATGAAGAGATCATCAGACTAGCTTTATAAGCGGTTTGTCACTCGACGGCTTATAAAGCGAAATTAATCGAGATGACTATGAGCGTAGATATTCAAGAGGCAATATGTCTGGACGCGGGTTCAACTCCCGCCGTCTCCATTTGGAGATTAATCAATGCTTCTGATTGCTGATTTTTCAGCTTTCAGAAGCATTTTTTCTTGTTAGTTTTTTTATGATAGAATCTTTATACGAGAAAATTATCTGTAATAATTTATAAATCAATGTATGTTAAGTGAGGTTAAAGTAATGCGCTTATGGCATGAAGAATTGGTACCATTATTACCTAGACAACAACTATTGGGGCAACACAGAGAATGTTGCGCCTTACGTGGAAAAGGGTGGGGGAAAAACCATGCGACGGTAAATTATGTTTTCAATCATTCGCCTTATAAGTTGTATCAATACCATGTTTTGGTTATGGAAGAAATCTTAAAAAGAGGATATAAACCAAACGAGCAATGGTTTGATCCTTTATACCGGGGTCAAACTTGTCCAAAATACGAAAGCATAAAAAGTTTAAAGTTGGAAAAACCGATTTATGAGGAACACGATGTTTTATATCTCCAGGATTGTTTGGATAATCTAAAAGAAAAAGGAATAGACCTAACGTAAATAAATAGATAAATATAGATAAAAATTCTTTGTTTTTTGTCGATTTTTGAATGAAAAGCTTCAAATAATTAAATGTCTATAAGGTGTCATAAAAGGTTTCCTCAATTTACAGCTAATTTAAAAAATTATATAAGACGTTGTAACAAAATTACAAAGGTTTCTCAAAGAAAGTGATAATTTATTGGTCCGTTATTTTAATTTAAGTTATACTAGTAAAAGAATGAGAAATGAACAATTATTAGTATCTTATTTAAAATGACTAGAATGTTGTGATTTGTCATAAAAATAAAATCACAAAAGATCAATAAACAAGAGGTGGCAACATGAATGTATTAATGATCGAAGATAATGAATCTGTTTGTGAAATGATGCAGATGTTTTTTGTAAATGAAGGGTGGGAAGTGACTTTTAAATATGATGGACAAACCGGAATTGATGCTTTTTTAGAGAATCCACAAAATTGGGATATGATTATACTAGATTTAAATTTGCCTGAGGTAGATGGCATGGTTGTAGCTCGTAAAATTCGCGAAGTTTCTAGTACGGTACCATTAGTGATGCTAACGGCTAGAGATTCAGAAAGTGACCAAGTGATTGGTCTTGAAATTGGCGCTGATGATTACGTAACTAAACCTTTTAGCCCGCTGACTTTAATTGCACGAATAAAGGCGCTGCATCGTCGTAGTGATTTAAGAAGTACCGCAACAACTAAAGAGGTTTCGAAAAATGATACGGAATTTGATGTAAAAACAGCACATTTTCAAATGAATACAAAAACAAGAGAAGCTTATTTAAATGGCGCAGAGATTGTTGATCTAACGCCTAAAGAATTTGATTTGCTTTACACATTAGCAAATAAGCCGCGACAAGTATTTTCCCGCGAAAAATTACTTGAGTTAGTGTGGGATTATCAATACTTTGGTGATGAACGAACAGTAGACGCTCATATCAAAAAGTTACGGCAAAAGATTGAAAAAATTGGACCACAAGTTATTCAAACGGTTTGGGGCGTTGGCTATAAGTTTGATGATTCGGGTGTTGAATAATGCGTTATTTATACCAACAGTTGCTAGCTTTCTGGATTGTGATCTTAGTGACGCTGGTAACACTAGGGATTACTTTTACCCAGATGACTAAACAAACCATCGAAGAGAACAATTACCATCAACTTTTTGGTTATGCTGATGCGGTTGTAGAAGAAATCAATGAAAATATGCCGGCCAATTCATTGGAGACAGCGATTCAAAACTCATTGAATCGTTCAGAGGCGATGTTAAACCAACAAAATGTCCATTTTACTTTTATTACTGATTCTAAAGAAGTGCTCTATCCAACTAGACCAGAAAAGCAGATTTCATTTCCCTTTAATAATTTTTGGAAGCAACTTCATGCAGGACAGCAACAACAAGTAACAGCCAGTAAGAATATTTATGGGGAAGAAGAAGCGACTTCTTATGCGATGATTCCCTTTAATTTAGATAATGACTTTTATGGTGCGCTGATTGTGACGCAATCGGCTCAAAATGTAAAAAATTCAGTGACAGAATTTACCAATAATTTACTAAAAGGATTTGTCTTATCTGTCATTGTTGCTTTGGTGATTAGCTTTTTATACGCTAAATTTCTGGTAAGGCGAATCAACCGGATGAAGGAAGCAACAAAAGAAATCGCTAATGGAAACTTTGATAACAAATTACCTTCACGTCATCGCGATGAGTTTGATGAATTGGCTGAGGACTTCAATAAAATGACGGATTCTTTAAAAGAATCACAAGAAGAAATCGATCGGCAAGAAGAGCGACGTAGACAGTTTATGTCAGATGCTTCCCATGAGATGCGCACACCATTAACTACAATTAATGGTTTATTGGAAGGACTGCAATACCAAGCGATTCCAGAAGATCAAAAGGATAATGCCATTCGTTTAATGAAAAATGAAACCAATCGTTTAATTCGTTTAGTCAGTGAAAACCTAGATTATGAAAAAATCCGAACAAACCAAATTTCTATTGTAGTGAAGAAATTTGACGGAACACAAGCATTACAAACGATATTAGTACAAATGGAGAAAAAAGCAGAAGAAGCCAATGATCAACTGATTTTAGAAACAAGTGAATCAGTTCCAATTTTTGCTGACTATGATCGGTTTGTTCAAATTATTGTTAATATTATTCAAAATGCTATTCAGTTTACTGAAGATGGCGAAATTCGTATTAAGATTGAAAAGGGTTATTTAGAGACGATTGTCACGATTACCGATACTGGGATTGGTATGACTGAAGACCAAGTAAATAATATCTGGGAACGTTATTATAAAATTGATCCTTCTAGAAAAAATAAAAAATTTGGAGAATCAGGTTTGGGATTGCCAATCGTACAACAATTGGTAAACATGCATAAAGGAACAATCGAGGTTCACAGTAAGCCAAATAAAGGAACTAGCTTTGTTATCACTTTCCCTGATACTGATCCGGATAAAGAAGTCGAATAAGAAAATGCAATAAAAAATAAAACAGCCGAACTATACTTAGTGAGATTTTCTGGTTATCGTGAATTTACGACTAAAACCAGCTGGAAGCTTGGAGTAATCTCTTCATATAGTTCGGCTATTTGTTTTTATTTAAAGAATTTCGTCAATATTTATGGAGTGGAGTAGTTGCTCATTTTTACTAAATAGTAATATGCGTAATGAGTACTTTTGGACAAGTTGATGACAAAAACCTAAAAGCCATTGCATTTGTCCAACAGTCATTTGATCAAAACAGTCATGAAGGTAAATAATCGAATTTTCTTTTAACAACAAGTGTACAAATTGTAATTTGATTTTATCAATTTGAGAAAGTTCGTTTTTCTGCTTGGTAAATAACCTGGGATTAATCTCAGCTAATTTGACATAGGATAAAAGTTTTGGACGTTTGGTTTTTTCTACACCTAGAAGAATATTTTCTTTTAATGATAAATAAGGTAGTTGCTGCCAATCTCCTGTAACTTCACCAATAGTGGGCTGTGTTCGTTTGTTTTTTTGCTCTAAAAATTTCTTTTTGTAAACGTCGGTTGTTACAAGATAAAAGCCAGCAGCTAATTGTTCTACATTAGTTATTTGTTCCAAATTTATGCCTCCAAAAGTAATGAACGCCTATTGCACCGATTTGAGTTGGAAAGACTAAGAAAATAAAATTTCGCATGGTTTGACCAAGTGATATAAAAAGAATTTTTGTCCATTCCTTACTAGACAATAAAATTGTCTGAATCAGTGCCTGATTTGTACGTGGAAAACGTACGACTAAATTGTCTAGATTGTCTTGTCCAAACTGTTCAGTGATTGTATTTGTACCATGGACCATTTCAATTATTTTCAAATGTTGATTTAAAATAATTCCTACAAAAAAATGTTGAAGAAGCATTATCATAGCTGCAAAAATTAAAAAAAAGATGAATAAAGGGAAAATCATTTCTAATAAATTAAAATAAACCCAAGAGAGTGTTCTGTTACCTGAGTTTTTCCAAATCAGGTATTCTTTTTCCTTGATTATTTGACAAATAAAAAAATAAATGAAAAATAGCGCAGTAAAAAAAATAAGGGCTGCTTTTTTTACAAAATCATAATAACGTCCGATAGTTTCAGTAGGTTCTTGTATATATCCTAAGATGCTTTGTTTTTCTAATGAATAGCCAGAAGAACTCAATAAGTCTTCCATATGACTATAAATGAAAGGTAATGAAATTTTTAAACTATCAATAATAAATAATAAAAAAAAGGAAATGACTAAAAAAATTACATAAAAAGCAGTCATACGTCGATGATATTTTAGACTAGCTAAAGCAATTTTTGAAAAAGACATAATTCTCACCTTCTTGATTTTAGTATATAAAATGAGTTTGAAAAAAATATGAATAACTTATAGTAAAAAAAAGAAATCCGAGATCAATCATTGATGTCGGATTTCTTTCGTTGTATCTTACTCATTATTTTCGTTATTGTTTTCTTCTTCTAATTATTCCTTAGCTTCTGGATGATACTCTTGATAGGATTTTGATTCATATTCATCCTCAGTAGATTCATCGCCATTTTCTGAATAGATACTGGTAGATTCATCGCCTAAATCTTCCTCTTTTTTAAGCAATCGCTTATCAATATCTTTGTAATCATAATCATTAGGATCAATTGGATTAAGCCCGCTTCCAGAGTGGAAACGAAGTAAATCACCTTGTGTTACCTTATCGGAAGTTTCAAGCTGTTTATTGACCGCATCTTGTAATTCCTTAACTGTTGCTTGTTGTTCTTCTGTAGGTGATTCAATTGGCTCTCCACTTTCGTTATCATATAATGTACCTGAATAATTTGTATAATCAGGGGATACGAAGGAGCCGTCTCGCATAGCTGCTACTTCTTGGTGTTCGTCAGACAACAGATCTTGTCCCATTTGAATATAATTTTTGGTATCTACTCCCAATAAATGTAAGAGTGTAGGCATCGCGTCTACTTCACCGCCATAGGTATGATCAACGCCACCTTTATCTTGTCCAGGAACATGAATCATGTAAGGAACGCGTTGCATTTGAGCATTGTCATAATTATCCCATTCACTACTATCTTTACCTAATAATTCTGCTAGGTTTTCGTTACGTCCATCAGAAATTCCATAGTGATCTCCGTATAAAACAATGACGGAATTATCGTATAAACCAGATTCTTTCAAGTAATCGAAGAACTCTTCCACAGCTGTATCCAAATAGTTCGCCGTCGCAAAATAACCATTGATTGTGTTATCTGGTGTATCAGCAAGTGGGAAACCAGCTTCATCATTTGTAAACTCAGAATAAGGATAATGATTTGATACAGCGATAAACTTGGAATAAAACGGTTGTTGCAAGTGTTCAAGATATTGGGCAGATTGTTCGAAAAATGGTTTGTCATGTAAGCCATATTGGAATGAATTCTCATCATTGACATCATAATAATTTGCGTCAAAGAAATAATCATAACCAAAGTGTTTGTAAACTTCATTACGATTCCAAAAGTTTCCTTCATTTCCATGGAAGACAGCAGAATCATAATCTTTTGTTTGTTTTAAGATATTTGGTGCTGATTCAAAAGTATTTTTTCCACCGAATTGCGTGAAAAACGATCCTTGGTTTAAACCAAACAGTGAGTTATCCATTAATGTTTCTGCATCACTAGTTTTTCCAGCCGCAACTTGATGGAAGAAGTTATCAAAACTAAAGGTACTATCATCATGGAATAAGCTATTAATAAAGGGCATTACTTCGTGTTTTTCGCCATTTTCATCTTCTAGTTCATAATCAACTAAAAATTGTTGCACACTTTCTAAATGAATATAGATAACATTTTTGCCTTCTGCCATGCCATAATATTCGTCATTAGGCTCAGCATAGTGATCATCAACATAATCTTCAACTTCATCCATATCGTTAGGGCTAGCTTCTGCTCGAACTTGTGTTGTCTGATAAGTTTGAACAGCGTCGTAAGCTGTATAAGCGTTAATACCAAGATATTTTACTAGATAATCACGAGAGAAAGTACGGGTTAATAGACCTGAACGATCTGTTTCTGCTAAAAATAGATTTCCTGAAAAAACCATTACAGCTAGGGCTGTGACAGCTAAAGCTGTTCTAGCTCGGATGGGGCGATCGTCTAACTTGATTTTTTTCATAACAAGTGCGATTGCGATGATAACAAAATCAATAAAGTAGAAGATATCACTTACTTTTAGCAGCTCTAATGTGCTACCTGCCAATCCTCCAGCAACTTTACCGGCACCTAAAATGGTATTAATAGTAATAAAGTCAGTAAATTCACGATAATAAGCGACATTTGCAAAAAGTAATACTGTGACCAAGAAATAAATAAAAAGCATGGTAAAATACGATGCCTTGGTTCTTCTTACATATAAAGCAATGGATAATAGAAATAGCGTTGTCGCTATTGGATTAATTAGCAGAATAAAATACTGGATCGGACTGTCAACACCTAAATTAAATTCTGTAAAATAGGCAAAGATATTTTTAGCCCAAAGTAGTATTGTTAATAGGCCAAAAAAGCCTAATCTTGTATTTAGAAGATTTGGTATTTTTACATTCTTCAAAAGTTTGTTCCTCACTTTCTGACCTGGGTCATGAAAAATTTTTCTACTGTTTTCATTCATCAATAATATTTTACTAAGCCCCGGTTTGACTGTCAATAAAATTAGGTTTGTGTAGGGCAAATTAAGTTTTTCTTATCAATTCTTTCGTGAAAGACAAAAATTGTAGGATTTGATATACTTAATTGGTAAGCATTGAATAAGATGAACAGGTGAAAATATGGAAATTAAGATCACGCAACAAGCGGCAAAACGTGTACAAAATGGCTATCCCTTGTTACAAAAAGATGATTTAATGGATCAAATACAAGAAAACCAATGGGTCGATTTTGTTAACAAAGAAGGAAAACGTATTGCAAAAGGATATCTTGGTGTACAAAATAATGGTGTGGGTTGGAGTTTAACTACAAAAAATCGCCCGCTTAACCATGCATTTTTTGTTGAATTATTTTTTCGGGCAAAAGAAAAACGTCGAGCTTTTTATCAGGACAAAAAAACCGACGCCTTTCGGTTACTTAATAGTGCAGGAGATGGCCTAGGGGGTATGACAGTAGATAAATATGGTGATTTTGCTGTAGTTTCTTGGTATAATCGTACTTTATATAATAAACAAGAAGAAATTATTTCTGCTTTTAAAGAAATTTTCCCCGAAGTAAAGGGAATCTATGAAAAGTTGCGTTTTCAAACAGATCAACCCTATTCAAACCTGCTTGCAGGAATAAAAGCTCCTGAACCGTTACATATTAAAGAAAACAATGTAAATTATGTGGTATATTTAAATGAAGGATTAATGACTGGAATCTTTTTAGATCAGCGAGAAGTTAGAGCTTTACTTGCTTCAGGCTTTGTTAGAAACAAAGATGTTTTAAATATGTTTAGCTATACAGGCGCATTTTCTGTCGCCGCTGCGGTAGGCAAAGCTAAAAGTACCACCAGTGTTGATCTAGCAAAGCGCAGTTTGAAAAAAACAAAAGAACAGTTTAATGTAAATCAAATTGATCTTGAGCAACAAATGATTCATGTAATGGATACTTTTGATTATTTTAAGTACGCCAAGAAAAAAGGTTTAAGCTTTGATTGTATTATTTTGGACCCACCGAGTTTTGCTAGAAATAAGAAAAAAGTATTCCGGGTAGCTAAAGACTATGGGAGCTTAGTTGAAGATAGTGTAGAAATTTTAAATAGGCAAGGAATGATTATTGCTTCAACCAATGCAGGCAATGTTTCTTCTAAAAAATTCCAAACAATGATTGAAAAAGCTTTGCAAGAGAAAAATGTTACTTACAAATTAATAAAAAAATTTCATCTTCCTAAAGACTATGTTGTTCATTCGTCTTTTCCAGAAGGGGATTATTTAAAAGTTTATTTTTATCAAATTGAAAAACGTTAATAGAAATGAGGGAGTTTTTTGTTAGAGATAAAAAATACCAAGATAGGCAACGGACGTCCTAAAATGTGTGTGCCTATTACGGGGAAAACTACAGAAGAAATAGCAGAACAAGCAAATCGTGTAAAACACTCAGTCGCTGAGATTGTAGAATGGCGCGCTGATCTTTTTCATGAAAGTGAAGAGATTGATGATATGATAGATACTTTAGAAATGATTGCAGGGATTCTTCCAGAAAAAATTCTGTTATATACCTTTCGTTCTGTTGAAGAAGGTGGAAGCCGGCCAGTCTCTTTAAAAATGTACCATGATTTGTGTTTGTCAGCAGCTAGCACACAAAAAGTTGACTTAATGGATATAGAATTTGGAAAAGTTGAGTATTTAGGACGTAAGTTTGTGCAAGATTTAAAAATTCAAGGAACTAAAATCATGATGAGTAGCCATGATTATGACCAAACACCAGAAGATGCGACGATGATTTATCGTGTTGGCGTTATGAATCAATTTGGCGCCGATATTGGAAAAATCGCTGCCATGCCTCATAATTTGCAAGACGTATTAAGAATGATGAATCTTGTTTCAAGAGTTCGAGCTTTTAATGAATTACCTATTGCAACCATTTCTATGTCAGATTTAGGGAAAGTCTCAAGGATCACAGGAGAGATTACAGGTTCTGTTCTTACTTTTGGTTCATTGGATGAAGCGCAAAGCTCAGCACCTGGCCAAATTCCTATTGATGAATTGCAATTTGTGTTAGAAACATTAAGTGTAAAAGAAAAATTTAGTACAAGCGATAATGATGAGAGGGAAGTTCATTGAGTAAGAAGAAAAAAGACAAGACGAACGCTATTCGCCTTGTTGAACAACAAAATATTTCTTATCAAGAATATGAATATGCTTGGAATGAGGCGCAGTTGAGTGCTGATCATGTAGCTGATGAGTTAGATGAAAATATTTCTCAAATTTTTAAAACTTTAGTCGTTGTAGGAAATAAAACCGGCACACTTGTTGCTGTGGTTCCTGGAGATAGAGAATTAGATTTAAAAAAGATTGCAAAAGTCAGTCAGAATAAAAAAGTTGAAATGTTACATTTAAAAGGCTTAGAAAAGACAACTGGTTATATCAGAGGTGGTTGTTCGCCTATAGGGATGAAAAAGAAATTTCCTACTTATATTGACATAACAGCCAAAGATTTTGCTTCAATTTTAGTTTCAGCAGGAAAACGGGGGCTGCAGATCGAACTTGCGCCAGAAGATTTAGCAAATTTGGTAAATGGTGAATTTGCTGATATTACAGTATAAAATATGCAATGATAGAATAGTACAGAAATAAGACAATAGTAGAGTAGCTATGTGATAAGTATTTATAAAATTGGCTACTTGGGCTATTGTCTTTTTTTAATAAGTAAAGCGCATTAAGTTCATGATATTTTTTGGATTTTTCGGAAAAATTATTTGAAAATTACAAAAAAAGGTGCGCATAAAAAATTTTTCTGATAAAATAGCAGGAAATACGGAGGAGGTATTTTTATGACAAAAATCAATGATGCAATAACCGCAGTACAAGAAACGGTCCATAATAAAGATCCACATCAGACAGAATTTTTACAAGCAGTGGATGAATTTTTATCTACTGTAAAACCCTTTTTAGAAAAAAATCCTGAATATGTGGAAAAAAATTTATTAGCGATATTGACTGAACCTGAACGTATTTTACAATTTCGTGTGCCTTGGCAAGACGATCAGGGAAATTGGCGCGTTAATCGTGGCTATCGTATTCAATTTAATTCGGCATTAGGGCCTTATAAGGGCGGACTTAGATTCCATCCTAGCGTTAACTTAAGTATTTTAAAATTCTTAGGTTTTGAACAAATCTTTAAAAACAGTTTGACCGGTTTACCTATTGGCGGCGGCAAAGGTGGGAGTGATTTTGATCCAAAAGGAAAATCAGATGATGAAATTATGCGTTTTTGCCAAAGCTTTATGACAGAATTATCCAAACATATTGGACCAAATTTGGATATTCCAGCCGGTGATATTGGTGTTGGTGCTCGTGAGATCGGGTATTTATACGGTACTTATAAACGTTTAAAACAATATGACACCGGGGTATTGACAGGTAAGCCACTAGATTTTTGGGGTAGCAAAGGGCGCACTGAAGCGACCGGGTATGGCGTTGTCTATTTTGTTAAACATCTTTTAGCGGATAAAAACGAAAATTTTAAAGGCAAAACTGCAGCAGTTTCTGGAAGTGGAAATGTGGCAATCTATGCGATTGAAAAATTACAACAATTAGGCGCTAAGCCAGTGACTTGTTCCGATTCTAATGGATATATTTACGATAAAGAAGGTATTGACTTAGATTTATTAAAACAGGTCAAAGAAGTTGATCGTGATCGTTTAACTGCTTATACTAAAAAACGCCCGCAGGCTCAATATTATGAAGCTGGCAATGTGTGGGAGTTAAAAATACCTTATGATCTTGCTTTTCCGTGTGCTACGCAAAATGAAATTGACAAAGAAAATGCAGAAGTTATCGTGGAAAATGGCGCTAAGATTGTAGCAGAAGGGGCGAATATGCCTTGTGTAATGGAAGCTAGCGAATATTTTATTGACAAAGGTATCTCTTATTGCCCTGGAAAAGCAGCAAATGCTGGAGGGGTTGCAGTTTCTGCTTTAGAAATGAGTCAAAACTCACAACGTTTGCAGTGGGAAAAAAATGACGTGGACAAGCAGTTAAATACGATTATGAAGAAGATCTATGAAAGTACTCGTGATGCTGCCCAAGAGTATGGTTCAGAAAATAACTTTATGCTTGGTGCCAACATTGCAGGATTTGATCGAGTGGCTAAGGCAATGACTGAGCAAGGTCTTGTATGATGGAATAATTACTTGAAAAACAATAATAAAAAAAGTATAGTAGCAGTGTATACATTACTACTTTACTTTTTTAAGGAGGAGGCAACATGGGACATATTTCATTTGATTATTCAAAGGTAACACCATTTGTTAGTGAACATGAACTTGACTATATGCAAAATCAAGTAACCGCTGCAGATACAGCGTTAAGAAACGGAACAGGTGCTGGAAATGATTTCTTAGGCTGGATCGACTTGCCGGAAAACTACGATAAAGAAGAATTCTCTCGTGTTAAAAAAGCAGCAGAGAAAATTAAATCAGATTCTGATGTATTAGTTGTGATTGGTATTGGAGGCTCTTATTTAGGAGCACGCGCAGCTATTGAGTTTTTACAACACTCATTTTATAATGCGTTACCAAAAGAACAACGAAAGACACCACAAGTGGTTTTTGCGGGTAATTCCATTTCTTCTACCTATCTTGCAGATCTGATTGAAATGATCGGTGATCGTGATTTTTCTGTAAATGTTATTTCAAAATCTGGTACAACTACCGAACCAGCCATCGCATTCCGAGTATTTAAAGAATTACTGATTAATAAGTATGGTGAAAAAGAAGCCAATAAACGAATTTATGCGACAACAGATCGTCAAAAAGGTGCTGTAAAAGAAGAAGCTGACGCGCAAGGCTGGGAAACTTTTGTCATTCCAGACGACGTAGGTGGACGTTTTACTGTATTAACACCTGTTGGTTTATTGCCTATTGCTGTTAGTGGCGCAGATATCGACGCTTTAATGCAAGGTGCGGTTGATGCTCGTAAAGCGTATATGGATCCAGACTTGAAGAAAAATGAAGCTTACCAATACGCTGCTTTGCGTAATATTTTGCACCGTAAAGATAAAGCTATTGAAATTTTGGTCAACTATGAACCAGGAATGCAATATTTCTCTGAATGGTGGAAACAATTATACGGTGAATCAGAAGGAAAAGATCAAAAAGGAATTTATCCATCAAGTGCGAACTTTTCAACAGATCTTCACTCTGTGGGCCAAACGATTCAAGATGGCACACGCAATGTATTTGAAACTGTTGTAAAAGTAGAAAATCCACGTAAAAGTGTTTCTATTCCAAAACAAGAATCCGATTTAGATGGATTAGGTTACTTACAGGGAAAAGAAATTGACTTTGTAAATACCAAAGCATTTGAAGGAACATTACTAGCACATACGGATGGCAATGTTCCAAATCTATTATTGAAAATTCCAGAAATGGATGAGTATACATTAGGATATACCATGTATTTCTTTGAAATTGCTGTAGGAATCTCAGGTTACTTAAATGGCGTAAATCCGTTTGACCAACCGGGAGTAGAAGAGTATAAAAATAATATGTTTGCCTTATTAGGTAAACCAGGTTATGAAGACTTGGCAGGTAAATTAAATGAACGGCTATAAATCAGTATTTGTAGTCTGTAGGAAGAAAAAAGGCGCTCATTTTGAGCGTCTTTTTTTGCATACAAAAAAGCTGTTAGCAGTAAAAGTGCTCATTACTACTAACAGCTTCAGCAAGAAGAAACAGTTGAATTCATTTGAGAGATCCTTTCTCTAGACGTTGGCTTTTTCAGCATTTAAGTTTTTAATTGCGTGTTCGATGGTTACACCGTAAGCGACATGTTGTTCATCTTTTGAATCAATTGCCATAAATTGGTTTGTGTTTGTATCAAAAGCGATACGATAAGCTAAATCTTCTTTTTTAAATGTCATTTATACATCCCTCCTTAAAATTTTTTATAACAACAACCTTTCGTACTATAACATAATTACAAAGTATGACCAAAAATTTTGTTTGACACTTAAACTATGACCTCAAATTTTTTTATAATAGAAATTGGATGATGTGTTCACTGCCATATAATAAAACGAGACTATATGCAAAGACAGAAGCAGGTTTTGCTAATAAAATAATCCAGGTAAACTTTTTAAAAGAAATTTTAGTTAAACTTGCCATTAAGCACAAAGCATCATCTGGAGCTATAGGGAAAAATATAGCTAAAGTAAAAAGACGATCAAAACGTTTTTGGTTATCTAGCCAATGAATATATTTATAGTAAGTTTTTTCATTTACTAAGCGCAAAACAAGGGGTCTTCCATATTGGCGTCCTAACCAAAAGAGTATCAGAGAACCGATACAAATTCCTATATAATTGTATAAAAAACCCTCTAATGGTCCAAAAAGTAAAACACCGGCAGCTAGAGAAATTCCACCAGGTATAATTGGAATGACCACTTGTAAAATTTGGATCAAAACAAATATCAAAGGAGCCCAAAATGTTTTTTGGCTTACAAATTCCTGTAGACTTTGTAAATCGTCGAAAATTCCTAGATGGTAAAAATATACTGTTAAAAAGATTAAAGCAAAAAAGCCACATAAAGAAATGAAGTTGATTAGTCTTCTTGATGTTGTAATACTCAATATATGCCACCTCTGTTTTCTACCACTCTAATTATAATTATAATCAGAATTATAAAAAAAGCATGCAACTAGCGACCGATTTCAAAAAATTAGTATTTTGTTAAACCCTTCTAAAACGCAACCATTTATTAATAATTTGTTCTACCAAACTAGTTACCATCAAGCCTCCCGCAATACTTATAGCCGTAGTTGTTACAACCATTAATTTTTGAAAACCAGCGTTGGGGTCTTCCAAAGCGAAAGCCCGAACCGCTTCATAAGAAGGTCCGCCGGGAACTAAGGGGATTAGACCTGGAATATAGAAAATGATCATAGGCATTTTCTTTTTCTTTGAGAAAAAGATACTTAAACAACCAATAATAAATGCTGCGGCAAAATTAGGAAAAGCGATGTTATGAAATAATTGATTTAAATAAAAATATATCATCCAGCCTACAGCACCAGTAAAGCCACTAGCTAAAAGTGCACGACGCGGGATATTTGCTATAAAGCCAAATGCTACACTACTAAAAAAACTAAAAGAAAAATGAAGCAAAAAAGTCATGTTAGAATTCCTCCAAAAATAGACAGCACACAAGCAATGCCAATAGCAATTGCTGCAGCTACAATAATAGCTTCAGTACCACGAACAAGTCCACTAACAAGATGTCCGGCTAAAGTATCTCGTAAGGAAGCTGTAATTGCAACCCCGGGTACTAAGGGCATAACCGCGCCAATACACATGTAATCAAAACTAACGGCAAGATTTGTTTGCGTAAAGGCAAAAGCCAGTAAACCGATGACCAATGAAGCCAAGAAAGTATCAAAAAAACGTAAGTCGAAACTTTGTTTAATGAGATGTTTTGCAGAATAACCGACCCCACCTATCAATAGCGTAGGGATGAAGTTTAACCAACTACCGCCAAACAAAATCATTAAAAACGCACTTAAAAACGCTGCACTGAGAATTTGTATCGACAGTGGAAACTCAGGAGTATTTTTATCAATTTTTTTGAGTTGCTGATAGAGTGTTGTTAAATTGACGCTTTTTTCAGCGAACTCTCTGGATAATTGGTTTACAGCTTCAACTTTTTCTAAATTAATATTTCGTTCACCTACATTTTCAATCTGGGTAGAGTGACTACTTTTCAATCCCATGAAAATACCAGTAGCTGTAACATAACTTTTACTATCAGGTTCATTTGCATTTTCAGCAATACGGTTCATCGTATCTTCTACACGATAAACCTCAGAACCACTCTCCATCATGATTTTTCCAGCTAATAAACAAGTATCTATTAATAAATTTTTGGTTTTTTCCATACTTATTCTCCTTGTCTAACAAATAAACAATAATACTTATAAAAAATACAAAAACCTCTTCCATCATTCTATCTGTTTGCCTAGGGACTTACAAGAAAGATTTTAGTGATTAAACAAGGAAGCTCATACTACTTATGTTAAATAAGTCTGTTGATTGAAATAAAAAAGGTAAGTAAAAGAAAAATGTGAATTTTACTGTAACAATAGTTGATTATACACAAATAACCGTTTTTATAAAACGTATATAAATCCCTTTAAAAAATTGTATTTGTCGGTTAAAATAACAGTATACGGGCGTAAAGAAAAAGAAGGGGGGCTATGTTATGCGACATAAAGTATATACAAGAGAACATATTTTAAAAGCTGCTTATGAGCTGATTGAAAAGGATGGGTTTAGTAACTTTACAGCACGAAATGTGGCAAACCAAATGGGTGTGTCTACGCAGCCGATTTACTTAGAATTTGATAATATGGAAGATTTAAAGCAGACCTTGATCAAAGAAATCTTTGACGATCTGACAAAAAAGGTTTTTAGTGTGGAACATACTGGAGATAAAGTAATAGATATTAGTATTAATTATATTGATTTTGCACAAAAGAACCCGCGTTTATTTATGGCGATGTACCTTGATGAAAAAGGTGGCGGTAAAGCGATGTATGATCTTTCTTATCATTTTATCAAGGAAACACTTCTGCAGGAAAAAGAATATCAGAACTTATCTGAAGAATATATTGAAGCTCTTTTTCACGGTACATGGATTACGATTACCGGGCTAGCTACCTTGATGTTGTCAAAAGTTATTGTCCCGTCACGCCAACAAACGATTACTATTATAGAAAACAGTGTAAATGTTATTTTAGAAAGTAATTATGAAGATATTAATTTAAGTGGCGGAAAGAAGTAAAAAAACTAACAACCCATCTTTTTGCTTAGATAAAGGCCGAATGTATGCGCTTTAATTGCTGGCATGACCTTATCTAAGCTTTTTTATTTTTGAAAAAAAGAAATCATTTAAGTTTAACGTAGTCAAAAACGGGGTCAATAAATAAAAACAAGGCAGAAACGCTATTTTATCAACGTTTCTGCCCTGAGGGAAGGAGAGTACGGGATTTGAACCCGTGCACCGCTTTTGTACGGCTCGCTGGATTTCGAGTCCAGTGCATTACCGCTCTGCCAACTCTCCGCAAATAATATTTTCTCATTTTTTTATAAAAATGCAAGAGTCATTTTTTATTTTCTTGAAACATTTCAGCTGAAAGTTTTTATCATGACTATAACCTATAGAAAAAGCAATCTAGCAGAGTCTTTTATTTTTCACTCAATAAGTGATTCTACTAGATTGCTATTATTTTTCAATTAGATAGCTAACAGGTCTTCTAAATATTCGACCATACCGTCTTCATCGTTGGTTTTGTCTGTAATGTCGTTGGCAACACTTTTGACTTGTTCTGTGCCATTTTTCATTGCAACGCCCCAACCCGCATAATCAAGTAATTCAACATCGTTATGTTCGTCACCAAAGGCGATAATATCCTTTTGTTTAATTTGCATTGATTCGGCTACCACTGATACTGCCATCGTTTTTTGCACACCTTTAGGCACTACTTCTAAAACAGCGTTAGGACCGCCCCAAGTACGCACTTCAATGTCATCTGCAAATTGTTTTGTCAACGTTTCAACAACAAAGCTTGAATATTCGTTTTTTGTTTTAAGCATGACAGAAGTCGGATTATTTTTTAATTGAGAAAATAGGTTGGCATCAGAAGCAGTATCTGCGGCAAAGAAGTCCTTTTGAAAGTTTTGCAGGCTGTCGATAAAAAAATTCTCTCGATTTTCGGCTGCGATGAAGTCTAAATGTAGTTTTTCTTTTTGCGCAAGAATTTCAAAAGCGATCTCTCTTTGGATAGAATACTCTTTTTCATACGCCCATTTTTGTTGAGGTTTATGAACTAATGCTCCGTTAAAATTGACCATGGGAGTGTCTAATTTTAACTGTTGATAATAGTGGGCGCTCATGCGATAAGGACGACCGGTTGCAATGCTTACAACATGTCCTTTATCTCTAGCCTTTTGTAGTATCCGTGCTGTTTTAGTGCTGATCAACGAAGTACTATTCAATGTTGTACCATCTAAATCTAGAGCGATTAACTTTTTTGTCATAAAAATCTCCCTTGTTAATGATTTTCATCTAGTCTACCATAAATATTCTCTTTTACAAATTGTTAATAGAAGTCCTCTGTATATTTCGATAAAATACGAACATTTATGTTTAGAAGAATTAATTTTGTTAAGTTTTAATTGAATTGTTGATTTTATATCTCTATAATCAATAGTTGTTCAAAGTAAAGTTAAAGTTTAGAAAGTGTTCTTATTTTTCTTGAACATGATAATTATATGAGGAGTGAAAGAGGGAATGGAGAAGTTTTTCAAGTTAAAAGAAAATGGGACAAACGTTTCAACAGAACTCATGGCGGGAGTAACAACATTTTTTGCTATGAGTTATATTTTATTTGTAAACCCTACAATATTATCAGCGGCAGGCATGCCATTTCAGGCGGTATTTTTGGCCACGATCATTGCTGCAATTATTGGAACTTTAGTCATGGGGTTATTTGCTAATGTACCTTACGCCCAAGCTCCTGGGATGGGGTTAAATGCTTTTTTTACTTATACAGTGGTTTTTGGTTTAGGGTATAGCTGGCAACAAGCTTTAGCGATGGTATTTATTTGTGGTTTAATTAATATCTTTATTACAGTAACAAAAATTCGTAAATTAATCATTCGGGCTATCCCTGAGACTATGCAACATGCAATCGGTGGTGGAATCGGAATTTTCGTGGCTTATTCTGGCTTGAAAAACGCTAATTTACTCACTTTTTCAGCTGACTCTGATTCGGTTATTGACGCTACAGTAGAAAATGGAGAGATAATGAGCGCCGATATTAATGGAGGCATTGTTCCTGCATTATCAAATTTTGATAATGCACCTATGCTTTTAGCTTTGATTGGTTTAGCTTTAATGACGATTTTAGTAGTAGCCAATGTTCGTGCAGCAGTATTAATTGGAATTGTTAGTACGACTATTATTGGGATTTTTATGGGGGTTGTTGATTTAAGTACGATTGATTGGCAAGCGAATTCCCTAATGCAGTCAATCAATGAGTTAGGTACAACATTTGGCGCAGCTTTTGGACAAGAGGGGATGCAATCGTTATTTAATGATTCAGCTAAAATCCCACAGGTAATTATGACCATCATTGCTTTTAGTTTATCTGATACCTTTGACACAATCGGTACATTTATAGGCACAGGTCGACGTACGGGCATTTTTTCAAAAGAAGATGAAGATGCTTTAGAAGATAGTAAAGGGATGAATACCAAGATGGATCGTGCGCTATTTGCAGATGCGGTAGCTACTTCGATTGGATCTGTTTTTGGCTCTTCAAATACCACAACTTTTGTTGAGTCGGCAGCTGGAATTGGTGCTGGTGGAAGAACCGGATTAACTTCTGTCACTGTAGCGGTTATGTTTGCCTTGAGTAGTCTATTTTCTCCATTAATAGCACTTGTTCCTGCCCAAGCAACGGCTCCTGCTTTAGTGCTAGTAGGAATTATGATGCTTTCTTCTTTTAAAGACATTGATTGGACTCGATTAGAAGATGCAGTACCTGCTTTTTTTGCCTCAATATTTATGGGGTTGTGTTATAGTATTTCTTACGGTATTGCAGCTGGATTTATTTTTTATACGATTGTAAAAATTGTTAAAGGTAAAACACAAGAAGTTTCTTCTATCTTATGGGTCATTGATCTATTGTTTATCTTAAATTTTATTATTTTAGCTGTACTTTAAAATTTGGAAATAAGAAGTCTTGAAAGATTCTTTATTTCTCATAAAGTAGTACAAGAATTTAAAATCAGAAACAATTGCTTGAAAAGAATAAAAAACCCGTTACAATAAAAAGAGTAACGGGTTTTTAGTGATTAGTGTGTTTGTTTTTTATTAGGATAAGCGATTGATCCTATAACTATAACGATGATACCGACAATGACAGAACAAATTGCCGTCAAGGTAAAATCATAGTTTGTGCTGGTTAGCGCACTGCCCAAAAAACCAACAACCTGTCCTAAAATTAAAGACCAAATAATTGTGATAAGGTAGCGCATTGCTACACCTTCTTTCAATACTTACATATTCGGTTTCAGTTTATCATAATTTAAAAACTTGTAAAGTGAAAACATTTCAACTTTACGCTTCTACTACATAATTTTTAAGGGAGACATGAAATTGAGCGCTTCACATTTAACAGCATTGTCATCTTACTCTTTATTACAAAGTACGATCAAAATTCCCCAATATGTTCAATTAGCGAAAAAAATGGGCTATAAGTATCTAGGAATTACAGATAGGAATAATCTTTATGGTGCTTTAGCCTTTGTAAAGGCTTGTCAAAGGGAACAAATACATCCGGTGATCGGATTGTTACTTGAATATTACTCCCAACAAACTCAAAAAGAGCATGAAATCTTTTTATTTGCAAAAAATAACCAAGGATACAAAAAGCTTATGCACTTATCAAGCCAAAAAATGAGCGGGACACAAGTTTTATTAGAAGAGTCTTCCTTAACCGACTTATTCGCTATTTTACCTGTTGAAAATGAATTAACTGAATTACGTTTTGAAGACGAAAAAATAGCTAAAAATAGAGTGTCTGCGTTGCAAGCAACCATTGGAAAAGATCAGCTCTTTTATGGTGTTGCTTATCAAGAAGCTTTAGCAGATGAAATGAATGAATGGATGCAACAGCAAGGAGTACAAGCGGCTGCTTATCAATTGATAGATTCACTTTATCCAGAGGAAGCTTTTTCAGTAAAAGTCATGCATCATATTAAAGAAGGGGAACAAATAGAAAATCTCCAACAAGAGATGCAAGGAGTTACTTCTTTTAAAAATTTAGAAGCAGCCGAAAAAAAGGCAGCTTGGTATGAAACAAATGCACCCCAAGCTTTGCAAAAAACTGAAATGATTGCAAAAAATTGTCAGGCACAAATTCCTTTACATCAAAAACTGTTACCACATTATCCTATAAAAGATCATAAAAGTGCTAGCCAGTATTTAAAAGAGCTGTGTGAAACAAAACTCCCCCAACGAGTTGCAAAAGTTGACGCTCGTTATCAAGAACGCTTGGATTATGAACTTTCAGTTATCCACAGAATGGGTTTTGATGATTATTTTCTGATTGTTTGGGATGTTATGGACTTTTTACATGAAAATAAAATTGTAACTGGCGCAGGACGCGGCTCAGCAGCGGGTTCTTTAACTGCTTATGTCTTGTCTATTACAGATGTTGATCCAATTAAGTATGATTTATTGTTCGAACGTTTTCTAAATCCTGAACGTAATACAATGCCAGATATTGACTTAGATATACCTGATAATAAAAGAGGAGAGGTTTTACAATATGTAAAGCAAAAGTATGGACAAAATCATGCTGCACAAATTGCTACATTTGGGACAATGGCTGCTAAGATGGTTTTACGTGATACTTGTAGGGTCTTTGGCTTATCTCAAAGTGAAGCAAATCGTTGGTCTAATGCCATTCCTAAGCAAATGAAAATTACTCTGGAAAAGGCCTATGATCAGTCAAAAGCGCTGCGAGAATTAGTCAATATGAATGAACGGAACAAACAGTTATTTCAAGCAGCCAAGACACTGGAAGGACTACCGCGTCATGTATCAACTCATGCGGCAGGGGTAGTGATCAGTGATCAAGACTTATTAGATTTAGTTCCCTTACAAGAAGGTTCTGAAGGTATTTGGTTAACCCAATTTACTATGAATGATGTAGAAGAAACTGGACTGTTAAAAATTGACTTTTTAGGCTTACGTAATTTATCGATTATTGCTGATACCTTGCAAAGTATTCAAAAGATTACTAAACAAGACATTAGTCAAAAAGATATTCCTTTAGATGATAAAGAAACGTTACGCTTGTTTCAAAAAGGAGATACTACAGGTGTGTTTCAATTTGAATCAGCAGGTATTCGCAATGTTTTACGGCGCTTGATTCCTGAAACAATCGAAGATGTTGCAGCAGTGAACGCATTATATCGGCCAGGTCCGATGCAAAATATTGATACCTTTATTAAAAGAAAACATGGACAAGAAAAAATCGATTACCTAGATTCAAGTTTAGCGCCTATATTAGAAAATACTTATGGTGTTATCGTCTATCAGGAACAAATTATGCAGATTGCTTCGCAAATGGCTGGTTTTACTTTAGGTCAGGCTGATATTTTGCGGCGAGCCATAAGTAAAAAGAAAAAAAGTGTTTTAGACAAGCAACGACGCTATTTTATTGAAGGTGCACAAAATAAGGGCTTTACCCAAGAGAAAGCGAATCAAATGTATGATTATATTGAACGTTTTGCGGATTATGGTTTTAATCGCTCGCATGCCTTTGCCTATTCTTTTGTCGCTTTTCAAATGGCTTATTTGAAAGTTCATTACCCAGCGCCTTTTTATAAGGCCCTGTTACGTTCAGTCTTGCATACGCCTAAGAAGTTAAAAGAATATCTTAGCGACGCTAAAAATGCTGGTGTCAAAGTTTTAAATCCTTCGATAAATCAAAGTGCGTATTCCTTTTATTTAAACTCTTTGCAAGAAATTCGCTTTGGTTTGGGAAGTATTAAGGGCATCCGTCGTGATTTTATTTATGACATTCTTGCAGAAAGAAGAGAAAATGGCAATTACGCCTCGTTAAATCAGTTTCTAACTCGGATGAATCAATATAATAGTAAGTGGTTGAAAGAAGAAAATATCCGTCCCTTAATAGCTATAGGAGCATTTGATGAGTTAGAAGAAAATCGTCGGCAAGCAATTTCTCAACTAGAAGGTAAAATCCAAAATGTAGTATACAGTGGAGGTAGCCTTGATTTATTAGATATGATGGCTTTAAAAAATGAAGCACTTACTGATTTTAGTCTGGAGGAAAAATTAAATTTAGAAGAACAATATTTAGGTATTTATCTATCAGGACATCCTGTAGAACAATTTGAGAAAATCAAGCAAAGAAAAAAAGTAACCGATATTTCTGAACTTGTCGAAAATACTACTGTCAATTTGTTGATCTATGGCACTGAAATTAGAGAAATTCGAACAAAAAAGGGTGAACAGATGGCTTTTTTAGAAGGAAACGATCCAACGGATGAAACTTCTGTAACTATCTTTCCGCGCTTGTATCGTAAAGTTAGAAATCAGCTGGAAGAAAATCAGGTCTATTATATTGAAGGTAAAGTGGAAAAAAATAAATATAATGATCAACTTCAAGTGATTGCTAATCAAGTGGTTGTAGCTAAAACACTGGCTGATACGATTGCTGATAAAACAGCTTATTTGAAGATACCAGCAGCAGCGGATCAAAAGCAACTTGTCGCAAGTTTGCATGCTGTGATTAAACAATTTAGGGGTAATGTACCGATTATTATTTACTACGAAAAAACCGGAGAAACTCGCTTATTACCGGAAAAAAATTGGGTGACTTATACAAAAGATTTGCAGAATTCTTTAGAAGAGATTATAGGCTCAGGAAATGTTGTATTTAAATAATTTTCTGGAATGTTTTCATTAAATATTTTCATAAATCACGTTTTTTTCTTGTTTTACCAAGACATTTACTTTAATTAATGATAGAATATTAAACGAATTGAAGGTTTTAAAAGCAATCATTTGGATTTGCTATATTATACTATTAATGAGGTGAAGTAGAATATGAAGCGCATTGGAATTTTAACCAGCGGCGGAGACGCACCTGGTATGAATGCGGCGATTCGTGCGATTACACGTAAAGCGATTTTTAGCGGAATGGAAGTTTACGGAATCAATTATGGTTTTGCTGGATTGGTAGCTGGAGATATCCGTCGTTTAGAAATAGCTGATGTTGGAGATAAAATTCAACGTGGAGGAACCTTCCTTTATTCAGCACGTTATCCTGAATTCGCGACAGAAGAAGGACAGTTAAAAGGTATAGAACAGTTAAATAAATTTGGCATTGAAGGCTTAGTTGTCATCGGTGGCGATGGCTCTTATCATGGAGCGCTTGCTTTGACAAGACACGGTTATCCAGCAGTTGGTATTCCTGGTACCATTGATAATGATATTCCTGGTACCGATTTTACTATTGGTTTTGATACAGCTACTAATACTATACTAGATTCATTGGACCGTATCAGAGACACAGCGACTTCTCATGTACGCACATTTATTATTGAAGTTATGGGAAGAGATGCAGGCGATATTGCTTTATGGGCAGGAGTAGCTGGAGGCGCTGACGAGATTATTATCCCTGAACATGATTTTCATATGGATAAAGTTGCAAAACGTATTCAAGAAGGTCGCGATCGTGGCAAAAAACATTGTTTAATTGTTGTAGCTGAAGGTGTAATGGGCGCTAATGAATTTGCTGAAAAATTAAAAGACTATGGCGATTTTCATACAAGAGTCTCTATTCTTGGCCACGTTGCCCGTGGTGGTTCACCAAGTGCTAGAGATCGTGTGTTGGCTAGTAAGTTCGGTGGTTTTGCAGTTGAGCTTTTACAAGAAGGTAAAGGTGGTCGCTGTGTTGGCTTGCTTGATAATAAGGTCGTTTCATCAGATATTGTTGATACACTAGAAAATGGCAAGCATCAACCTGATCTTTCCCTTTATGATTTGAACCAAGAATTGTCATTCTGATATTTTCTTTTGATGAGATAAATTAGACATACTATTTTAAATAAATAAGGAGTATATTATTAATGAAAAAAACAAAAATCGTAAGTACCTTAGGACCTGCTAGTAATTCGGTAGATACGATCGCAAAATTGATTGAAGCTGGAGCGAACGTTTTTCGTTTTAACTTTTCTCATGGTGATCACGATGAGCATTTAGATCGCATGGATAAAGTGCATCAAGCAGTTGAAAGAACTGGAATAGACGTAGGGATTCTTTTGGATACAAAAGGTGCTGAAATCCGGACAACAGCTCAAGCTACTGAAACAGGTAAGATCCCTTTTGAGATCGGCGATAGAGTACGTATTGCAATGGATGCGGAATTAGAAGGTACAAAAGACAAAATTTCTGTTACTTATGAAGGTCTTTTTGATGATGTTCATGAAGGTGGACACGTGTTATTTGATGATGGTCTAATTGACATGCTTATTTTAGAAAAAGATGAAAGCAATCGGGAACTAGTTACTGAAGTGCAAAACCCTGGGATTTTGGGTTCACGTAAAGGCGTGAATGCGCCAGGTGTTTCTATCAGCTTACCTGGAATCACTGATAAAGATGCTGATGATATTCGTTTTGGCTTGCAGCATAATATTAACTATATTGCAGCAAGTTTTGTACGTAAAGCACAAGACGTATTAGATATTCGGGAGATTTTAGAAGAAACAGGAATGACTCATGTTCAAATCTTTCCTAAGATTGAATCTCAAGAAGGTATTGATAATATTGATGAAATACTGAAAGTTTCCGACGGTATTATGGTTGCCCGAGGCGACATGGGTGTTGAAATTCCTTCTGAATTAGTCCCTATGGCGCAAAAAAATATTATTAAAAAATGTAATGCTGCAGGTAAATCAGTTATTACAGCAACACAAATGTTAGAATCTATGCAAGAAAATCCACGTCCGACCCGTGCAGAAGCTTCTGACGTTGCTAACGCTGTTTTTGACGGAACAGACGCAACTATGCTTTCTGGCGAATCAGCTAATGGAAGCTATCCAGTTGAAGCTGTTACCACTATGGCTCGTATTGATGTAGAAGCAGAAAAATCAATGTTACAACTTGGTTCTTACCAAATTAACCAATTTGATAAAACGGATGTTACGGAAACAATTGGTCTTTCTGTAGCACGTGCTGCCAAGAATTTGGGTGTTAAATGTATCGTAGCTGCGACTGAATCTGGTCATACAGCTAAGATGATTTCAAAATATCGTCCAGATGCAGATATTTTGGCTGTAACTTTTGATGACCATACTAAACGCGGTCTGATGTTAAACTGGGGCGTTTATCCAACAGTTACAGAAAAGCCTGAAACAACGGATGATATGTTTGAATTAGCAACAAAGAAAACCTTGGAATTAGGTTTTGCTAAAGAAGGCGATTCGATTTTGATTACTGCTGGTGTACCTGTGGGCGAACGTGGTACAACAAACGTTATGAAGATCCAAATGATTGGCTCAAAATTAATTGAAGCCCAAGGCGTTGGCGATCATTCAGTAGTTGCTAATACTGTTGTAGCTAAGAATGCTGAAGAAGCTGTGGCTAAAGCTAAAGATGGAATGGTTCTAGTTGTACCATCAACAGATAAAGAATACATGCCAGCTATTGAAAAAGCAGCTGCTTTAGTTGTAGAAGAAAGTGGTTTGACTTCACATGCGGCAGTTGTTGGTGTAACCCAAGACTTACCTGTCATTGTGGGTGCTAAAGATGCTTTGAATATTATTAATGATGGTGAATTAGTAACAATTGATTCTCGTCGTGGCATTGTTTACCGTGGAGAAACGATGGCAGTTTAATTAAAATAGAACTGTTTAGTTATGATTAGTAAGTAAATAGCGGCTAAAAAGAGCAATATTTACTTCCATTTTAGAGTTTACAGGTGACGAATATTTCGTTGACAAAGATAATTTCCGTCTGTATAATAGCTCTTGTTGCTTAGGGGTGAAATAAATGAAATGGTCTTTAGCAGAATTAAGAAAAAACCAAGAAACACCGCTGCAGTTTAATGAAACACTTGACCTTAAAAATGAATTGATGACTCGAGACAAACAAATTTTAGACCTTGCACCTGTACAGGTTGAGGGTTTGGTTGTGGTAGAAAAAGAAGATTATATTTTACATTATATAGTTACAACAACTATCACTTTGCCTTCGTCTCGTTCACTTGAGCCTGTAGAATTACCAATGAATTTTTCGGTAGATGAAGTGTTTATGACACCAGAGCAGTATGCACAACTAGATGAAACAGTATCAGTTGAAGAGATATTGCTGTTAGAAAACCAGCAATTGGACTTAAGTGATTCGGTTGCTGATAATATATTACTTGAAATTCCCGTGCAAGTGCTCACTGAAGAAGAAAGAAAATATGGCACAATGCCTTCGGGCGATGATTGGGCTGTAATTTCAGAAGAAGAGTACAATAAACAAAAAGAAGCGGAAAAAGAAAAAAGTACAGATCCTCGTCTTGCAGATTTATCTTCATTATTAGAAGATTTAAAAGAAGATGACAGATGATTAATTACCTCAAGCAAACTTTGAATAGATAGATCACACTACAAGGAGGTGTAGTAAATGGCAGTACCAGCTAGAAAAACTTCGAAGTCAAAAAAAGCGAAACGCCGTACTCATCACAAAATGACGATTACTGGATTGAACGAATGTCCAAATTGTGGTGAAATGAAAAAAAGTCATCATGTATGCGCAAATTGTGGCTATTATGATGGTAAAGACGTTACCGCAAAAGAAGAAGCATAGATTCATTTAAATAGAAAATGAGCAAAAACCTTAGGCTGACCATGGTGCCTAAGGTTTTTTGTGCAATAAAGATATTTTAAAAAGTAGTATGGGGAAATAAAAATAAACGATTAACCTTAGGCTATTTTGCCGAACTTATTTTAAATAACGAAATGTTTTTCATAAGAGCAACTTACCATCTTGATTATTATAATTTTTACCTGTTAATGGTTTAATTGAACGATAATTCCCCTGAAAATAAATAAAAAATGATTTATATTTATTTTGTTCGTTTTGTTTTTTTATAAAAACATCAATGTTATTTTAAAGAATAAATTGTGGCTGTTTTATACAATCGTTTATTGTTTGTGTTCTGACATGTAGACATTTTATAAAAAAATGAGGTATAATAGGACAAATGAAGTGTTTGTTTTTATTTTATTTATTATGTTAGGGGGCTGTTTTATATGAAGAAAAGAAATGTTATTAAGTTGGTTATGTTGGCAAGTACATTAGCGTTGGCTGGTTGCGGTGGGAGTGACAATAACGCTGAGGAAGATAATTCCGAAGGTAAAACAGAGGATGCTACAGTTAAAATTAATCAAGGAGACTATGTTTTACAAGACGGCGAAACAGTTGAAGATGGAGAAGGTTATCTAGCTCTAAATGTGGGCATTAAGAATAATACCGAAGAGACCTTACAGGTATCAGCAAGCGAATTATCGCTTTATGATAGTGATGATAATCAGATTTCTAATGCTGATATCTATACAGATGATGATGACTTTGAAATGTTTCGAGGAACAAACTTATCTGGAGGAAAAAGTACTTCGGGTTATGTAGTATTTAAAGTAGATAAAGATAAAAAATATAATTTACAATATGCACCAACAGCTTCTCAAGACGAAGAAGCCGATGCAGAAGAAGTGGAAATTGCATTAGATCCATCAGATTATAATGATCCTTCAGAAGATGTTCAAGAAGTGATGGATCAGTATATTTCTCAAGTATTTTTGGCTGATGAAAATACAGAAGATTCAGACAGTGATACGCAAGTACAATTAGAAAATAATACTGAAGAAGAACATGCAGATTTTAACCAAAGTTTTATTGATGAATTAAAAAATGAATTTGATGCTTACTCTCCTTCAGATGGTGAGCTACAAAAAGCAGTTGAAGCATTTGAAAAGACGAATCAGGAAAAAGCAAATGTTGAATATACCATGGCCTCCTTGACGCCTACTCATGCATCTGTTTATGTAAAACCAGAAGTGATTGATTTTAATAAAATTGACTTTGAAGCTATTACGAATAAATTTGTTGACGAAAACAAAGGGAAATATGACGATTATGAAAAGGCGCAACAAGATGCCGAAAAATATATTTTGCAGGAGCTTCCAGAACAACTTAACGAGGAAGATGTAGAACAGCCGCAGTATATGTCTGCAGATGGTTATAAAATAAATTTAACGCAAGAAGATGGTACGTGGACAGTCGATACTTCAGATTCAAATGATAATTATGATTATAAAGGGTTAATATCTGGTTTTATGGGAGGATTAGGTGACCAATAAAATAAAAAAGATCATCTTAATATTTGCTGTGCTATTGAGCGTTGTTATCGTCATGTTAGGGTGGAACTACTGGAAAAACTCTACAAAACATCAGGTGAAAATACTGACAGAGGCGATTGAGAAAAAAGATTATGAACAGTTTAAAGAAGTTGTTCCAAGCTTTGCTGATGGAAAGAAAATAAACAAACGGACTTTTGCAATTTTTGCGGGTAATTTTTCGGGAGAAAGTAAAGAAACGAACATAGAAAAGTATGTGACTAATTCGAAAATTTTTACTCCTAGAAATCAAGATGATTGGAGGGAACCCACCCAATTTTTGCCATATCCACGTTATGTAGACTTAGAAATAGCAGATACAACAACGGTGACATTATCAGTTGGAAGTCATTTAGTGGAAAATAAGAATGAAAAAGCAGGACCATTAATTGGTGCTAATTATGAAATCTCTTATGGTATTAGCAGTTCCATCTATGGAAAGTCAGAAGAAAAACACAGGGAAAACCTTACTAGTGAAAATCAAACTTTTGATTTTGATGAACAACAATCTTTTGTTCAAAGTAAAGATTTTCAAGAACAATTACTAAAGCAAGTGGTCTCTTATTATGTATCTATGAATCAAGGAATCCAAAATGATTTAAACTTTGAAAATCTTGATGCAGCTCAGAAAAACACGAAGGCATTATTACAATATACTTTTGACGAACTACGTCCCTATGCTGAAATGATTGAACAATCTTTTCAAGAGTTTATCATGAATACCGAATCGCTTAAAATTGAAGGAAGTGACGAACCCACCGTCACATTTGATCTGTATACAGACAATACCCTTTCTGTTGATTTAAAAACAGAAGAAGATAAACAAGAAGAAACACTATCTAATTCTTCCCATAATGCCATTGTGACATTACAATTTGATGAAGATATGGAGGAATGGTTGGTTCAGTCAATTGATTTTGAGACTTATGCGCAAGAACCAAGTGATTGGCAGCAGAATCGGAAATTTCAACTTTCAGAGGCAAATAAAGTTACTTGGCAAGAAAAAGACGGGAAACAAGCTGATCTTTAGAACTAGCTCATAGACAGTCACTTACTTAATAAAAGAAAGAATGTTTTAGTAAAAACTAAATAATAAATCATGAAATCTCAGTGCTTTTCTTTGAATAAGTCTGTTTTTACGCTATAATATAAATGGTTTATTAATTTAAGTAATCTTAGGAGGACTGTAAATGGCAAAACAAGAAGTCGGCGTTGTCGGTATGGCCGTGATGGGTAAAAACTTAGCTTTAAATATTGAAAGCCGCGGATATTCCGTTGCATTATATAACCGCACTGGTTCAAAAACAGAAGCAGTTGTTGAAGAAAATTCCGATAAAAATTTAAAAGCTACCTATAGTGTAGAAGAATTTGTTAATGCAATCGAAAAACCTCGGCGTATTGTATTAATGGTTAAAGCTGGTAAAGGAACGGATGCAACGATTCAATCACTTTTACCTCACTTAGATCAAGGCGATGTATTAATTGATGGCGGGAATACCTTTTTTGAAAATACGATGCGAAGAAATGCTGAATTAGCGGACTCTGGAATTAACTTTATCGGCACTGGTGTTTCCGGCGGTGAAGAAGGCGCATTAAAAGGACCTTCGATCATGCCAGGTGGTCAAAAAGAAGCTTACGATTTAGTAGCGCCAATTTTAGAAAAAATTGCTGCTAAAGCAGAAGATGGTACGCCATGTGTTACTTATATCGGTCCTAATGGTGCAGGTCACTATGTGAAAATGGTCCATAACGGAATTGAGTATGGAGATATGCAATTAATTGCTGAATCATACGACTTGATGAAAAATGTATTAGGATTATCTGTTGATGAAATGGCTGATATTTTCTCAGAATGGAACCAAGGGGAATTGGATAGCTATTTAATTGAAATTACTGCTGATATTTTGACACGTAAGGATGACCAAGGTTCAGACCAACCGATTGTTGATATGATTTTAGACTCAGCAGGAAATAAAGGGACTGGTAAATGGACAAGTCAAAGTTCATTGGACTTGGGTGTGCCTCTACCCTTGATTACAGAGTCTGTTTTTGCTCGCTATATTTCGGCCTTTAAACAAGAACGTGTGCAGGCAAGTGAAATCTTACAAAAAACGCCTGAATATTCCTTTACAGGGGATAAAAAAGAATTGCTCGAAAAAATTCGCCAAGCGTTGTATTTCAGCAAGATTATGAGTTATGCACAAGGATTTGCTCAATTGCGTGCAGCATCTGATGAGTATGATTGGAATCTGCCATTTGGTGAAATTGCCAAAATTTGGCGTGCGGGTTGTATTATCCGTGCACAATTTCTACAAAAAATTACAGATGCTTATGATACAAATCCAGATATCGATAATTTGTTGTTAGATGATTATTTTAAAGAAATTGCGGAAAAATATCAACAAGCGGTGCGAGATGTTATAGGTGTGGCTGTGCAAGCTGGCGTACCGGTGCCAACATTCTCCTCAGCGATTGCTTATTTTGATTCTTATCGTGCGAAAAGATTACCTGCTAATTTAATTCAAGCACAACGGGATTTCTTTGGTGCTCATACTTACGAAAGAGTAGATAAAGAAGGTATTTTCCATTATTCTTGGTATGATGAAAAATAAGAAAAAATGACGATAAAAAAAGAAAGAGATGAGTCCGTTCTAATTTTTTTCGGACGAATCTCTTTTTTATTTTGTATGGACATGATAAACTCTGTATAGTGTTTTATTGTTAATACAGTAAATAAAGCCAAAAAAAGGAGAATAAAATTTAATGAGCGGTATTCTAATAATTGAAGACGAGAAAAATTTAGCTCGGTTTGTTGAATTAGAATTAAAGCATGAATGTTACGATACCGAGGTTCATTATAATGGAAGAACTGGTTTAGACGCAGCGTTAAATAACGACTGGGATGCAATTTTGCTTGATTTGATGTTACCCGAATTAAACGGCTTAGAAATATGTC
Source organism: Tetragenococcus halophilus (assembly GCF_001712815.1). Classification (NCBI taxonomy): domain Bacteria; kingdom Bacillati; phylum Bacillota; class Bacilli; order Lactobacillales; family Enterococcaceae; genus Tetragenococcus; species Tetragenococcus halophilus. The sequence continues at coordinate 1,690,248 of NZ_CP012047.1, read as the reverse complement.
GTAGAGTTCGTCAAATAAAAAATACACCTATTATTATGATGACTGCTCGTGACTCGGTGATCGATCGAGTTTCTGGTTTAGACCATGGTGCAGATGATTATATTGTTAAACCTTTTGCCATTGAGGAACTTTTGGCACGGTTACGAGCTTTATTGCGCCGCATTGATATTGAAGGAGACAAAAATTCTGGTAAACAGACGACGCTTAATTATCGTGATTTAGTTATAGAAAAAGAAAATCGTGTGGTAAGACGTGGCTCAGAAGTTATTGAGCTAACAAAGCGGGAATACGAACTTTTACTAACTTTAATGGAAAATGTAAATGTTGTTTTAGCAAGAGACGTCTTGCTAAAAAAGGTTTGGGGATATCAGACAGAAATCGAAACAAACGTTGTGGATGTTTATATTCGTTATTTGCGTAATAAGATAGATCTCCCGGATGAAGAAAGTTATATACAAACAGTACGAGGTACAGGGTATGTGATGCGTTCGTGAAAAGAAAAAATAGTAAGAAAAAAGAACTTAGAAAACCTTCTTTGACGTTAAAGTGGGCTTTTGCAAGTTCTTTCTTTATATTTGTAGTCATTACCGCTTTTGCCGTTATTACATATAAAACAGCGGTTAATCTTATGTTTGAAAGAGAGCAAGAAGATGCAGAACAGACCACTTATGAAGCCGTTTCGCATTTAGCTGATGCTAATAAGGAACTAGATAGACAGACTTCTTATGAAAATTTAATTGAATTCCCTGATATAAATAGTAATTTAGAAAAAGACAGTCAAGAAAAGAGCAGTTATGTATCCGAATTTGGACAAGTTAATCTGAGCTTATATGTTTATGATCTACAAGAAAAACTAGTTTTTAGGACAAGTCAAGTTGAGCTAGACTTACAATCACAAAACGCCCAAGGGCCTACACTTACAAGGAATAAAGGGCAACCTGCTTTTTTGTTGGTACAGCCAGTTTACTCAAAAGAAACGCGAGAAAAAATAGGTTATGCACAGGCCTTTTATAATATTTCTTCGTTTTACGATATTCGAAATCACTTACTTCTCACCTTGATTGTATTAGAAATTCTGTTCTTAGTTGTAAGCAGTATTCTGGGGTATTTATTATCCGCTCATTTTTTAAAACCGTTGAAGACACTACGTAATACGATGGAAAATATTCAAAAAGACCCTCAAACAACAATTCATGCTCCTGAGCCAAAAAGTAAAGATGAATTGGCGGACTTATCAGATATATTTAATGATATGCTAGATCGGATGCGTTCCTATACTGAACAACAAGAACAATTCGTTGAGGACGTTTCCCATGAATTACGTACGCCTGTTGCTGTTATTGAAGGGCACTTAAAGATGTTGCAGCGATGGGGAAAAGAGGATCCAGAAGTTTTAGAAGAATCAATAGAAGCCAGTTTACAAGAAATTGCTAGGATGAAAACTTTAGTTCAAGAGATGCTGGATCTTTCGCGTGCGGAACAGGTCGATATCTATTATAAGAACGAAACTTCTTCAGCTAAAGAGGTTGTCTACCAAGTCTTTAACAATTTTAAGATGCTATATCCAGAATTTATGTTTACAATTGATGATGATTTAAATGAAGAAGAAACAGTGAAAATCTATCGTGATCATTTCGAACAAATTTTAATCATTATCATGGATAATGCAATTAAGTATTCTACCCAACGTAAAGAAATCCATCTTTCCATCTCTCGTAACCAAACAGAATTAGAATTGGCTATACAAGATTTTGGTGAAGGTATTACGCAAGAAAATCTCAATAAAATTTTTCACCGTTTTTATCGGGTAGATAAAGCAAGAGCCAGGGATAAAGATGGAAATGGTTTAGGTTTATCGATTGTTAAAAAATTATTAGATAATTATAAAGGTACGATTGTAGCAGAAAGTAGTTTAGGTCAAGGAACTGTTTTTAGAATAAGCCTTCCCTTGGTTTAAATAAAAGGGCGAATTATCCAACTGATTTTTTCTGGAAATTTTAGAAAACAATAACAAATAAACGAACTTTGAAAACGAACTAAGCGTAAAAGTTCGTTTTCAAAATTTTTCTTTATTTCATTAATTTTTATTATTGATTTTTACTCAAAGAATTGCTATATTAATAGATGTGCTTAATAAGCCAACACATTTTTTTGAAATTTATTAGTGAAAAAAGTTGTTGACGGATTTAAGAACAAATGATATTATAACAAAGGCGTTAAATTAAACGTTGTTGTTGGTTAAATGTTAACCACATAATCGATTAAATATTTTGTCTCAAACTTTCAAAAAGTTATTGACAAACACTTGTCGAATTGATAAGATATAAAAGTTGCTACGGCAACAAGCAGTAGACCTTTGAAAACTGAACAAAGCAAGCAAACGAACCAATGTGTCGGGCGCTTCTTTGAAAGAAGAAGCAACCAAGCAATAAACGCGAACAACACGCGAGCAAAAAGTTGAAGAGCTAAGTACGATCAACGGTGTTGATCGATCAAATTCAAGATGAGAGTTTGATCCTGGCTCAGGACGAACGCTGGCGGCGTGCCTAATACATGCAAGTCGAACGCTGCTTAGAAAGAAACTTCGGTTTTTTTCTAAGCGGAGTGGCGGACGGGTGAGTAACACGTGGGGAACCTATCCATCAGCGGGGGATAACACTTGGAAACAGGTGCTAATACCGCATACGGCTTTTTTTCACCTGAAAGAAAGCTCAAAGGCGCTTTACAGCGTCACTGATGGCTGGCCCCGCGGTGCATTAGCCAGTTGGTGAGGTAACGGCTCACCAAAGCAACGATGCATAGCCGACCTGAGAGGGTGATCGGCCACACTGGGACTGAGACACGGCCCAGACTCCTACGGGAGGCAGCAGTAGGGAATCTTCGGCAATGGACGCAAGTCTGACCGAGCAACGCCGCGTGAGTGAAGAAGGTTTTCGGATCGTAAAGCTCTGTTGTCAGCAAAGAACAGGAGAAAGAGGCAATGCTTTTTCTATGACGGTAGCTGACCAGAAAGCCACGGCTAACTACGTGCCAGCAGCCGCGGTAATACGTAGGTGGCAAGCGTTGTCCGGATTTATTGGGCGTAAAGCGAGCGCAGGCGGTGATTTAAGTCTGATGTGAAAGCCCCCAGCTCAACTGGGGAGGGTCATTGGAAACTGGATCACTTGAGTGCAGAAGAGGAGAGTGGAATTCCATGTGTAGCGGTGAAATGCGTAGATATATGGAGGAACACCAGTGGCGAAGGCGGCTCTCTGGTCTGTAACTGACGCTGAGGCTCGAAAGCGTGGGTAGCAAACAGGATTAGATACCCTGGTAGTCCACGCCGTAAACGATGAGTGCTAAGTGTTGGAGGGTTTCCGCCCTTCAGTGCTGCAGTTAACGCATTAAGCACTCCGCCTGGGGAGTACGACCGCAAGGTTGAAACTCAAAGGAATTGACGGGGGCCCGCACAAGCGGTGGAGCATGTGGTTTAATTCGAAGCAACGCGAAGAACCTTACCAGGTCTTGACATCCTTTGACCGCCCTAGAGATAGGGTTTCCCCTTCGGGGGCAAAGTGACAGGTGGTGCATGGTTGTCGTCAGCTCGTGTCGTGAGATGTTGGGTTAAGTCCCGTAACGAGCGCAACCCTTATTGTTAGTTGCCAGCATTGAGTTGGGCACTCTAGCAAGACTGCCGGTGACAAACCGGAGGAAGGCGGGGATGACGTCAAATCATCATGCCCCTTATGACCTGGGCTACACACGTGCTACAATGGGAAGTACAACGAGCAAGCCAAGCCGCAAGGCCTAGCGAATCTCTGAAAGCTTCTCTCAGTTCGGATTGCAGGCTGCAACTCGCCTGCATGAAGCCGGAATCGCTAGTAATCGCGGATCAGCATGCCGCGGTGAATCCGTTCCCGGGCCTTGTACACACCGCCCGTCACACCACGAGAGTTTGTAACACCCAAAGTCGGTGCGGCAACCCTTAAGGGAGCCAGCCGCCTAAGGTGGGACGAATGATTGGGGTGAAGTCGTAACAAGGTAGCCGTATCGGAAGGTGCGGCTGGATCACCTCCTTTCTAAGGAAAAATACGGAAGGTCGACATATCGTTTGCGCTTTGTTCAGTTTTGAGAGGTTTACTCTCAAAACTTGGTTCTTTGAAAACTGGATAGAAAAACAACAATCAACACCAACCGAGAATCCGCGTTGAACACGTTTTTTAACGAAGTTTACGCACATGTTCGAAGGGCTTTGATCGCTCAAAGCAAACACCTTCGAGAAACCCTTGACCGCAAGGTCAAGTCAGGTTAAGTAAGAAAGGGCGCACGGCGGATGCCTTGGCACTAGGAGCCGATGAAGGACGGGACCAACACCGATATGCTCTGGGGAGCTGTAAGTAAGCTTGGATCCAGAGATTTCCGAATGGGGAAACCTCGCATTTTTTATCGAATGCGGCTTGACCTGTGAATACATAGCAGGCAAGCGGAAGACGCAGTGAACTGAAACATCTTAGTAGCTGCAGGAAGAAAAAGAAAAATCGATTCCCTGAGTAGCGGCGAGCGAAACGGGAATAGCCCAAACCAGAATGCTTGCATTCTGGGGTTGTAGGACGTTTATTCACGGACAGGACGGTTAGCCGAAGGCTTTGGGATAAGCCGCCGGAGCGGGTAAGAGCCCCGTAGGCGAAAACTGTCAGGTTCGTAAACGGATCCTGAGTACGACGGGACACGTGAAATGCCGTCGGAAACCGGGAGGACCATCTCCCAAGGCTAAATACTCCCTAGTGACCGATAGTGAACCAGTACCGTGAGGGAAAGGTGAAAAGCACCCCGGAAGGGGAGTGAAAGAGATCCTGAAACCGTGTGCTTACAAGGAGTTAGAGCCCGTTTATGGGTGATAGCGTGCCTTTTGCAGAATGAACCGGCGAGTTGCGCTGGCTGGCGAGGTTAAGTCTGAAAAGACGGAGCCGCAGCGAAAGCGAGTCTGAAATGGGCGTTGAGTCAGACGGCGCAGACCCGAAACCAGGTGATCTACCCATGTCCAGGTTGAAGGTGCGGTAAAACGCACTGGAGGACCGAACCCACGTACGTTGAAAAGTGCGGGGATGAGATGTGGGTAGCGGAGAAATTCCAAACGAACTTGGAGATAGCTGGTTCTCTCCGAAATAGCTTTAGGGCTAGCGTCAAGGAAGCAATGATGGAGGTAGAGCACTGTTTGGACGAGGGGCCCGTCTTGGGTTACCGAATCCAGATAAACTCCGAATGCCATTGATTGCCCCTTGGCAGTCAGACGGTGAGTGATAAGATCCATCGTCGAAAGGGAAACAGCCCAGACCACCAGCTAAGGCCCCTAAATGTATGTTAAGTGGAAAAGGAGGTGGGGTTGCTTAGACAACTAGGATGTTGGCTTAGAAGCAGCCATCATTGAAAGAGTGCGTAATAGCTCACTAGTCGAGTGACCCTGCGCCGAAAATGTACCGGGGCTAAACATACTGCCGAAGCTGTGGAAAACACCTTAGGTGTTTTGGTAGGAGAGCGTTCTAAGGGCGGTGAAGGTCGACTGAAAAGACGGCTGGAGCGCTTAGAAGTGAGAATGCCGGTATGAGTAGCGAAAGACAGGTGAGAATCCTGTCCACCGTAAGACGAAGGTTTCCTGGGGAAGGCTCGTCCGCCCAGGGTTAGTCGGGACCTAAGCTGAGGCCGAAAGGCGTAAGCGATGGCCAACAGGTTGATATTCCTGTACCTGTTATCTTCATTTGAGTGATGGAGGGACGCAGGAGGCAAAAGAAAGCAGACGAATGGAAAGGTCTGTCCAAGCAGTGCATCGGAGAAAGAGTGAAAGGCTTTTTCTTGTCAACGACAAGCTGTGACGGGGAGGGAAATTTAAGTACCGAAGTTCTGGCGTCACACTGCCAAGAAAAACTTCTAGCAAGAAGGTAATGGCCCGTACCGCAAACCGACACAGGTCGTCGAGGAGAGTATCCTCAGGTGAGCGAGCGAACTCTCGTTAAGGAACTCGGCAAAATGACCCCGTAACTTCGGGAGAAGGGGTGCTGCTCTAACGAGCAGCCGCAGTGAATAGGCCCAAGCGACTGTTTATCAAAAACACAGGTCTCTGCAAAATCGTAAGATGACGTATAGGGGCTGACGCCTGCCCGGTGCTGGAAGGTTAAGAGGAGTGCTTAGCGTAAGCGAAGGTACGAATTGAAGCCCCAGTAAACGGCGGCCGTAACTATAACGGTCCTAAGGTAGCGAAATTCCTTGTCGGGTAAGTTCCGACCCGCACGAAAGGCGCAACGATTTGGGCACTGTCTCAACGAGAGACTCGGTGAAATTTTAGTACCTGTGAAAATGCAGGTTACCCGCGACAGGACGGAAAGACCCCATGGAGCTTTACTGTAATTTGATATTGGGTGTCTGTGATGCATGTACAGCATAGGTAGGAGCCGTAGAATTCGGGACGCGAGTCTCGAAGGAGGCATCCGTGGGATACTACCCTTGCATTATGGCCACTCTAACCCGCGCCACTGATCGTGGCGGGAGACAGTGTCAGATGGGCAGTTTGACTGGGGCGGTCGCCTCCTAAAAAGTAACGGAGGCGCCCCAAGGTTTCCTCAGAATGGTTGGAAATCATTCAAAGAGTGTAAAGGCAGAAGGGAGCTTGACTGTGAGAGCAACAACTCGAGCAGGGACGAAAGTCGGGCTTAGTGATCCGGTGGTTCCGCATGGAAGGGCCATCGCTCAACGGATAAAAGCTACCCTGGGGATAACAGGCTTATCTCCCCCAAGAGTCCACATCGACGGGGAGGTTTGGCACCTCGATGTCGGCTCGTCGCATCCTGGGGCTGTAGTCGGTCCCAAGGGTTGGGCTGTTCGCCCATTAAAGCGGCACGCGAGCTGGGTTCAGAACGTCGTGAGACAGTTCGGTCCCTATCCGTCGCGGGCGTAGGAAATTTGCGAGGCGCTGTCCTTAGTACGAGAGGACCGGGATGGACCTACCGCTGGTGGACCAGTTGTCGTGCCAACGGCATCGCTGGGTAGCTAAGTAGGGCAGGAATAAACGCTGAAAGCATCTAAGCGTGAAGTCCCCCTCAAGATGAGATTTCCCCTTTCTAAAAGAAAGTAAGATCCCTGAGAGAAGATCAGGTAGATAGGTTCGAAGTGGAAGACCTGCGAGGGTTGGAGCGGACGAATACTAATCGATCGAGGACTTAACCACAAAGGTTTGGATTTTCGGTGAAGCGAAGCAGTTGTTTTTCATCCAGTTTTGAGGGAACCAAAAGGTTCACTCAACGTCAAGTTGTGTGGTGATGATGGCAAGAAGGAGACACCTGTTCCCATGCCGAACACAGTCGTTAAGCTTCTTAGCGCCAATTGTAGTGAGGGGCTTCCCCTTGTGAGAGTAGGACATCGCCACGCATTATTCCGGCATAGCTCAGTTGGTAGTAGCGCATGACTGTTAATCATGATGTCGTAGGTTCGAGTCCTACTGCCGGAGTTCTCTAATGAGAATATTATTTGAAGAGTTTGGGCTTCTTTGAGCTTGGAGAGTTGTCCGAGAGGCCGAAGGAGCATGATTGGAAATCATGTAGATGGTATTCACTGTCTCAAGGGTTCGAATCCCTTACTCTCCGTAACTAAGTTTGGTCCGTTGGTCAAGAGGTTAAGACACCGCCTTTTCACGGCGGTATCACGGGTTCGAATCCCGTACGGACCATTGACTGATAGTTGGAGGTTTAGCTCAGCTGGGAGAGCATCTGCCTTACAAGCAGAGGGTCATAGGTTCGAGCCCTATAACCTCCATACGGTCTGGTAGTTCAGCTGGTTAGAATGCCTGCCTGTCACGCAGGAGGTCGCGGGTTCGAGTCCCGTCCAGACCGTTGTTTTTAATTTTACAGTGTTGGATCGATAGCTCAGTCGGTAGAGCAACGGATTGAAGCTCCGTGTGTCGGCAGTTCGATTCTGTCTCGATCCATTATGGAGGAGTAGCGAAGTGGCTAAACGCGGCGGACTGTAAATCCGTTCCTTCGGGTTCAAAGGTTCGAATCCTTTCTCCTCCATTTATAGGGACATAGTTCAATGGTAGAACAACGGTCTCCAAAACCGTCGATGCGGGTTCAATCCCTGCTGTCCCTGCCATGGCGAATATGGCGAAGTGGTTAACGCACCGGATTGTGGCTCCGGCACGCGTGGGTTCGATCCCCACTATTCGCCCTTAGCATTATTGGGATATAGCCAAGCGGTAAGGCAATGGACTTTGACTCCATCATGCGCTGGTTCGAATCCAGCTATCCCAGTTAGGTTTCCTATTGAAAAATGGGATTTTTAATAGTATGATGGCGGTATAGCCAAGTGGTAAGGCAGAGGTCTGCAAAACCTTTATCACCGGTTCAAATCCGGTTACCGCCTTAGTACTAATAGTATTTTGCCGGCGTGGCGGAATTGGCAGACGCGCTGGACTCAAAATCCAGTGCCCGTTAAGGGCGTGTCGGTTCGACCCCGACCGCCGGTATTAAAACTAAGCGACAAACATTGAATTACCAGTGTTTGTCGCTTTTTTGTATCCAAATTTATTTTAAAGTGATTTTTCCGATAGATTCGTTCAAACCAACTCTTTTATCATCGACCAAATCTAGTGACTCAATTAAATTTGGCGAGAGTGTAATAAAGAGAATATCTGTCGTTTTCTTTTTAGTAAGAATGTAGTCTAAGTCCATCTCTGTAAGTAGATTACCGGCTTTGACATTTTGGTTTAATTTGACCGTATTATGAAAACCATGTCCATTTAAATCAATGGTATCAATTCCTATATGAATTAAATATTCGATATTATTTTCATCTTGAATACCAATAGCGTGTTTAGTCGGAAATAAACTTACAATTTTACCATCAACTGGTGAATAAACATTACCTTCAAAAGGCGTAACCGCAAAGCCACCTCCTAAAGTTTTATTAGAATAAACACTATCATCTACTTCTTCGATATCTTTTAATTTTCCTTTTGCCAAAGGATAGAGAGGAATCGTAGTATTTTTCGTTTTATTATCATTTATTTCTTTTCGGGTAATACTTTTGAACATTAAGCTTATAGGGCTTTTATTCGTTTCAAATAATCCAGCAATGTTCATTGAAATACTTGATTCTAGGCTATTAAATATTCGTTTTTTATTTATATGATAAAAGACGAGATAAAATAAAATAGACAAAATTGTTCCTAAAAAGACAAAAGAGAATAAATTTTTATGATTCTTTTCTATTGCTTCCCAAGAAAGCTGTAAGCTTAGTAAATAACTAGACAAAATAAAAGCAATACTATATTTTAACTGCTTGACGTGTGAAATAGTTGCTGTCCCGGTCTGAGGAAAACGATTGTCTTTCATACTAACTCACCTTTCTCATAAATTTTAATCAAGTAATTTACTCATCATCTTTATTATAATTTAGCATAAATTATTTCTAACGCAAAATAATTAGTTTCGTAAGAAAGTAATTATAATTACTTTAAAAAATAAAGAGATGATTTATAAAATATCATAAAGTAATTTTAAATGAAATTTGTGATACAATGATTTTAAATAATGGATTAAATAAAAATGGGGTGGACAAATGCGGTCATTTATTTTCGACTTTAATGGTACATTGTTTAGTGATTCGGCCTTACATGAACGGGCTTGGCAAGAATTTATTTTTGAACTTATAGGGCGTAAATTTTCTAAAGAAGAATTCGATCAAATACATGGACGTACCAATCATTTGAATATGGAGGCAATTTTAGGAGAGAAGCTTTCGAATGAAAAAGCAAATCAACTGTCAGAAAAAAAGGAAGCGATTTATCGTGATTTAGTTTTAAAAGAGCAACAAACCCAGTTAATTGAAGGAGTCACTGACTACCTTGATTTTTTAAAGAATAAGCAACAACTAATGAATATCGCGACAGTTTCTCCTAAAGTAAATTTAGATTTTTATTTTGAATTGTTTCAATTAGATCGATGGTTTGACTATCATCAAGTTGTTTATAATGATGGAACACTAAAAAGTAAACCAGCACCTGATTTTTACGTTCAAGCAGCTTTGAATGTAGGCGCTGATCCTAGACAGATGGTGATCTTTGAAGACTCACCGATTGGTTTACAAGGCGCTTATAATGCACAGGCTAATAAAATTATTGCGGTGGCCACAGGCGATAACCACAAGAAATTAGAAGGAACGGGGCTAGTCGATTTTGTTATCGATGATTTTACTGAAGCACGTATTAGAGAGATCTTAAAAGACGAATAAATACATTTACTCTATGAACAACGATTGCAGGGAACTATTATTAACCACGGATTTAAGAATTCGCGATATTGCTATGGGAATTGGGGTAAAACTATTATATAGTTTCATTATTTAGGTAGGCATGATTTGCAAAACAACCCTAATTATGATTATCATATTATAGTAGAACATCATTTACTATAAGGAGATAATATTAGATGGCACTAGAGAAAGAGGATATTTTATCTGCAATTAAAAATGAGACAGAATTATTTTGGTTAAATGAGGAATTATTACCAATAAAAGAAGCGAATCAAAAAACAAAATATTCTTTTGATGATATTCAAGATGCAGAAGCACGTTTACAACGTTTTTCCAGCTTTATAAGAAAAGCATATCCTGAAACTGAAGAGGCGTCTGGCATTATTGAGTCAACGATAACCGAAATACCCAATATGCGACAATTCTTAGATGAAAAGTATCAAAAAAATCTTAAAGGTTCTTTTTATTTAAAACGAGATGATCAATTATCGATTTCTGGTACTGTTAAAGCCAGAGGAGCGATTTATGAAGTTTTGAAACACGCTGAAAAGCTAGCTTTAGAACACGGCCTGTTGACTAGCACAAAAGAAGATTATGCTGTATTTGCTAGTCCAGAGTTTCAAAACTTTTTCTCTAATTATAATTTAACTGTAGGAACCACAGGGAATTTAGGGATTAGTGTTGGTACAATGGGAAGAAAGTTAGGCTTTGATGTAACTGTTCATATGTCTGTAGAAGCAAAAGAATGGAAAAGACAATATTTACGTGATTTAGGCGTAAACGTTATTGAACACGAATCGAATTTTTCCCTAGCTGTTAATAAGGGACGTGAACTTTCAGAAGCCGATCCTAAAAGCTATTTTGTGGATGATGAAAATTCTGAAACTTTGTTTTTAGGCTATACAGTTGGCGGCTATCGTATGAAAAATCAACTTAATCAAAGTGGAATTACAGTAGACAAAGAGCATCCACTATTTGTTTATCTGCCTTGTGGTATCGGTGGTGCTCCTAGTGGGGTGACATTCGGCCTTAAACAAGCTTTTGGCGATAATGTTCATTGTATCTTTGCAGAACCTACAAAAATGCCAAGTATGTTGATTGGTTTGGCTTCTCATCGATTTAATAACGTTTCTGTAGAAGATATCGGTTTAGGCGGAACTACAGTAGCTGATGGTTTGGCTGTGCCGAGAACTTCTGCCCTTGTTTCTCAATTGATTCGCTATTACTTTAGTGCTGGTTACACGCTTCAAGATGAAACGTTTAAACGGTTATTGTGGAATCTATATAATACAGAATCTATTTTCTTAGAACCAGCGGCTGTTGCGGGAGTTGCAGGTCCGTATGTTTTAATGTTAACAAAAGCGGGGCAAAATTATATTAAGGCTTACAATCTGCAAGACAAATTAGACAATGCTACCCATATTGCATGGGCAACAGGCGGTTCAATGGTTCCGGCAGATTATAGAGAAGAATTTATTGCAGAAGGAAGACAAGCAGAAAAAAAGCAACCGAGTCCCGTAAGCTAAAGCCAGTAAAACTATATGATAGAAAAAGCGCTAATTCAGCTGAATTTAGCGCTTTTTCTATTTTACAAGACATGAGATGTTGTGTTCTTCCATAATTTTTCCAAAGTAACCCAAGTCCTCAGTATGAAGTTGCGGAATATCTTGCATTTCATATTTACGATTTAAATTTTCATATTTTTTCTGCCCAAATTGATGAAAAGGTAATAATTCTATATTTTCAACACCCATTTGCTTAAACAAACGAGCAAATTGTCGGGCATCTTCCAAACTATCATTAAAGTGAGGGATGACAGGGATACGTACTGTTAGATCCTTTTGTTTTTCTAAAGCTAAAGCTAGATTTTTTAAGATTAACTTATTGGACGTACCAATTCCTTGGCGATGCTTATCAGGATCGTAATGTTTTACATCAAAATACAAAGTATCCACTTGTGCAATAAATTTTTCAAAGATGTGAGGATTAGCTTGCCCCGTGGTTTCTGAAGCTGTATGGATTCCCTTAGCTTTTAACTGTTTTAACAGTTCAGTAGCAAATTTGGCTTGATACAATACTTCCCCTCCTGAAAGAGTGACGCCACCACCAGATTCTTCATAAAAAGGAAGGTCTTTCATGACTTCTTCTATGATTTCATCAATTGTTTTATATTCACCAACAGTAGTGTATGTTTTTTGCTGATCGTCCCACATTTTTTCTACCTTACCACTTTGTGATTCAGGGTTAGCACACCAATAGCAACGTAAAGGACAGCCCTTGAAAAAAACTACCGTACGAATGCCCGGGCCATCATGGATACTGAACTTTTGAATATTAAAAATACAGGCCTGTAGTGGTGTTTTTGTCGTCATATAAATCCCCTTCTTTTTTTAATCAAGTTTATAATATCACAAAAACTAACATACGTAAAACGTATAAGTTACGAATGAAAGTTTTGCATAGAAAAATTGTTAGCTATTTATAAATATGGTATTCTTAATAAAATAAAAGTGAGGGATAGAAATGTCTCGAGAAGAAGAAATTATTGCCATTGTAAGTGAAAATAAAAAAATAGAAGTTAACGAATTAGCTGATCAATTAGAGGTATCACGGGTTACGGTCCGTAAAGATTTGGATAAATTAGAAGAAAGAGGGATTCTTCATCGACAACACGGTTTTGCTGTATTAAATAGTCAGGATGATATCAACTACCGTTTAGCAATTAATTATGATTTAAAAAGAAAAATTGCTAAAGAAGCAGCAAAATTGGTGAAAGATGGTGAAACTGTCATGATTGAGTCTGGTTCAACTTGTACGTTATTAGCAGAAGAACTAGCTTATCGTAAAAATGATGTGACAATTATTACCAACTCTAATTTTATTGCTTCTTATATTAGAAAAGCTGAAGCGGTTAAAGTATTATTGATTGGCGGAGAATATCAAAAAGATTCGCAAGTGAATGTAGGACCACTGGTAAAAAAAGTAATCAGTGAATTTCACGTGGATAAGTTATTTGTGGGAATCGATGGCTTTGATGAAAAAAGAGGATTCACTGGTAGCGATGTAACCCGTTCTGATACAGCCAATACTTTGATGCATTCTGCTAATCGCACGATCGTTTTAACTGATTCAAGTAAGTTCTTGCAAGTAGGCGTTGTCTCGGAATTTGCATTTGATAAAATTTCGATGGTATATACAGATAAACGTATAGAAAAGGAGAAAATAAAATTTTTAGAAAAACAAGAAACCCAAGTTATTACTGTTTAGTTTATTTAAAAGAGCTGTGTTCAGCTCTTTTTTTTTATGGTTATTTTTGAGTTTTGTGAATAAATATGCTATATTTACTACGAAAGAAAGACAAATGGTTTCAAATGAAAAAAGGAGAATCACTATGAAGATCCAAACAACAGAAAAAGTAACTGGTGAGCTGCCGCATTTTGGATTATTGACGGATCGTATGAATGAATATCGCGAAACTGTGTTAGAAAAGAAGCCCTATATTTGTGCAGAAAGAGCTTTGTTAGCAACTGAAGCTTATAAGAAGAATCAAAACCAGCCAAATGTTTTAAAACGTGCTTTGATGCTGCAAAATATTTTAGATAAAATGTCTATTTATATTGAAGATCAAACGTTAATCGTCGGTAATCAGGCAAGTTCAAACAGAGATGCGCCGATTTTTCCGGAATACACTTTAGATTTTGCTATGAATGAATTAGATACCTTTGAAAAACGTGATGGTGACGTATTCTATATTACAGAAGAAACCAAGGAACAAATCCGTTCTATCGCGCCATTTTGGGAAAATAATAATTTACGTGCTAAAGCAGGCGCATTGCTACCTGATGAAGTCCGCATATTTATGGAAACAGGGTTTTTTGGTATGGAAGGAAAAATGAATTCAGGCGATGCGCATTTAGCGGTGGATTATAAACAGTTACTTGAAGTTGGATTGAAAGGCTATGAAAAACGAACGTTAAACGCTAAAGCAGCATTAGACTTAACTAAACCAGAAAGTATCGACAAATATCATTTTTATAACGCGATTTTAATTGTAATAAATGCTGTGAAAAATTTCGCAAAGCGTTATGCGAAATTGGCAGAAGCAATGGCGGAAACGGCTGATACAAAACGGCGCGCAGAGTTACTTGAAATAAGCCGTATCTGTAACAAAGTACCTTATGAGCCAGCAGAAAGTTTTACAGAAGCACTACAAGCGACTTGGTTCATTCAATTAATTTTACAAATTGAATCCAATGGACATTCTTTGTCTTACGGACGTTTCGATCAATATATGTACCCTTATTTGAAAGCGGATTTAGCTAAAGGTGCTATGACTGAAGATAAAGCAGTTGAGCTATTGACTAATTTATGGATAAAAACATTAACGATTAACAAAGTACGTAGTCAATCACATACTTATAGTAGTGCAGGAAGCCCTTTGTACCAGAATGTTACGGTTGGTGGTCAAACAAGAGATAAAAAAGACGCGGTTAATAAACTTTCATTTTTAGTTTTACGTAGTGTAGCGCAAACCAAATTGCCACAACCTAATTTGACTGTACGTTATCATGCAGGCTTGAATAAAGACTTTATGAACGAAGCAATTGAAGTGATGAAGCTAGGTTTTGGTATGCCTGCTTTTAATAATGATGAAGTGATTATTCCATCGTTTATTAAGTATGGAGTAGCAGAAGAAGATGCCTACGATTATAGTGCTATTGGTTGTGTAGAAACAGCAGTTCCAGGTAAGTGGGGTTATCGTTGCACGGGGATGAGTTATATGAATTTTCCTAAGATTTTAACGATTGTGATGAATAATGGAATTGATCCTGTATCAGGCCATCGTTTTACTCAAGGGTACGGGCATTTTAAGGATATGCAGGCCTTTGCTGATTTAGAAAAAGCCTGGGATAAGACGGTTCGAGAGTTAACACGTATGAGTGTGATTGTTGAAAATGCGATTGATTTAGGGATTGAAAAAGAAGTTCCTGATATTTTATGTTCAGCTTTAACAGAAGATTGTATCGGTCGTGGACAAACAATCAAAGGAGGCGGCGCCATTTATGACTTTATTTCTGGATTACAAGTGGGAATCGCAAATCTTGCGAATTCACTGGCGGCTATTAAAAAATTAGTTTTTGAAGAAGAAAAAGTAACACAAGAAGAGCTTTGGGAAGCCCTAATGACGAACTGGGCAAGTCAAAGAAGTCAAGAAATTCAACAAATGATTCTTCATGAAGTGCCTAAGTACGGAAATGATGATGATTATACTGATCAATTAGCAACTAAAGCTTATGATAGCTATATTGACGAGATCAAAAAATATCCGAATACACGCTATGGGCGTGGACCTATCGGCGGTATTCGTTATTCGGGAACTTCTTCGATTTCAGCAAATGTTGGGCAAGGACGTAGTACCATGGCAACGCCAGATGGGCGTAAAGCTTGGGCCCCTTTAGCAGAAGGATGTTCACCTTCACATAATATGGATCAAAACGGCCCCACTGCAGTGTTAAAAAGTGTATCCAAGTTACCAACAGAAGATATTGTGGGCGGTGTTTTACTGAACCAAAAAGTAAATCCACAAACATTAGCTAAAGAAGAGGACAAGCAGAAGTTAATGATGTTACTGCGTACATTTTTCAACCGATTAAAAGGATACCATATCCAATATAATGTGGTTTCGAAAAAAACATTACTTGATGCACAAAAAAATCCAGAAAAACATCGAGACCTAATTGTACGTGTAGCTGGATATTCCGCATTTTTCAATGTATTATCCAAAGCAACGCAAGACGATATTATTGAGCGTACAGAACATGTGGTATAAAAGCTTCAATGAGGACAGCTAAAGAGATAGGTTGTCCTCATTTTTGTTGTGTGCCAGGCATGGCATTTATCTAGCTAGTGAAAGTCTAGTCACGGGTAGTTACCGCCAAGTGTAGCGAGCCACAAGCCGAAATCAGCGATGATGGGGTGAAGGAAGTGGTGGCGCAAATCTCTTGAACCTACGCACAGGAACTTGATGAGGCTAAATGGTGGATAAGGCTGCATATCAAGCCGAAGTCCAAAAGGTAAACGTAAAACCAAGACAGTAAATCAAGAGGTTGTGGAGAGAAAGATAAGTGTCTTACCCTGGGAGATCTTACGGACGTTTGCGAACGGTCGAAAAAGGTTTGTCGTAAGAAGTCAGCCGAGGCCATAGTAGCTATGATATTACATGTAGTGAAGGGCTGAATGTTTGTATAGTGTGAATCGCTAGAAGAAAATATCCAAGCAGTCCGGAAACGAGGATACCCTAGAACGGTAGAACGTAACTATCGATGGGAAAAGTAGTGAGGACGATCTTGGATCCATCTACACCTAGAGGAGGAACAGCGCATGAGATTCATTGAAAAGATCACGAGCCAGCAAAACATGAGACAAGCCATCGAGCAGGTCAAAAAGAATAAAGGCGCTCCGGGTGTTGATAAAATGACAGTCGACGAACTTGACCATTATTTCTATCAACACGGACATTCCCTTGTTCAAGAGATTCGATCGATGACTTACCGTCCGAAAACAGTCAAACGAGTTTATATCCCTAAGCCCGATGGAAAACAAAGACCTTTAGGGATTCCAAGTGTCGTGGACCGTGTGGTACAACAAGCAACCGCGCAACAGCTGAGTCGCATTTTCGATGTTCACTTCAGTGAAAGCAGTTATGGTTTTCGTCCCAATCGAAGTGCACATCAAGCGATTGAAAAAGTTCTTGATTACTTGAATGAAGGTTATGAATGGCTCATTGATATGGACATTGAGAAATATTTTGATACGGTTCATCATGATAAATTAATCTCGACCCTTAGAGAACGGGTCAAAGATAGAGAAACGCTTCACTTAATACGTGTTTTCTTAAAAGCAGGGATTATGGAAAATGGCTTTGTTCGTCCGAATGAAACGGGCGTTCCGCAAGGCGGACCTTTAAGTCCCATTTTAGCGAATATTTATCTGGACAAATTGGATAAAGAACTAGAAGCAAGAGGACTCTATTTTGTCCGTTATGCGGATGATACGGATATCTTTGTCAAAAGTGAGCGGGCAGCCAATCGTGTAATGAAATCTATTACGAGTTGGATTGAAAGAAAGCTTTTCTTACGAGTGAACGTCACAAAAACCAAGGTGGTACGACCGACACAGAGTCAATTTTTAGGGTTTACCTTCTGGAAGAACCAGAAGGGTTGGCAGTGTAAACCGAGCAAAGTCAGTAAAACAAAGCTCTATGATAAAACGAAAGCCATCCTTAAAAGAAAACAGGCTGTGTCACGACCCTTAGCGGTGACATTCACGAAACTCAACCAAACGATAAGAGGCTGGATCAATTACTACCGTATCGGGAATATGAAAACCTATCTAGCAAAGTTTGGGCAATGGTTACGACATAAAGTCCGAGTGATCATCATAAAGCAATGGAAACTGCCACAACGAATCTATACGAATCTACAACAATTAAACCGATTATTCAAATGCCATTTTACCAAAGAAAATATTTATAAGGTGGCAAATTCGAGATTAGGTTGGTATAGGAAATGTGGCATGGACGTCGTCAATTTTACCCTAAGTCCGAAAGTTTTAGCCATAAAGAAAAAGGATCGACCTGGATTGGTCAATCCTTTAAATTACTATCTTAATCAAGCGTGAAAACAATACAAATGGAGCGCCGTATACGAGAACCGTACGTACGGTGCGACGGGAGGGGCGGAAATTTATTTCCCCTCTACCCTATTAAAAAATGATTTTTTGCATTTAAGGAAGGTCGCTGCTTTTTGTGAAATTCTCCTTATTTGTGTGTAAAAATGTTAGAATAAAGGTGAGAAGGTTATCCATAACAAGAAGCTTGGTAAGAACTGTTAATGATGCAATAAGGAAGGAGGCAACGATATGTCAGAAAAACGATTTGAAGAAGTTTATAAGCAAGGTAAATTAACGGCGGAAAAAATTATTCGTGATAATAAAACAGGCGTTTTGTATTTAGTTTATCAAGAAGGATATGGCATGGGACTGACTGTTATGGTTGATAAAGATGGAAAACCATTAGTGGATGAGTCTTTTAAAGATGAATGAAAAGGTTCATAATTGTTAGTTTTAAATACTATTAAGAGATTTTACGAACGTTTTGAAATTACGCTCTGTGAAATCTCTTTTTTATTTGTCTATTGAGTTTAACGCTGCGTAATACCTTATAGTTTTAGATAAGAAATTCTTATTTATAATCAAAATAAAAAGGTGGTAGCGATGAATTTTTTAGTAGAAGATACGACTAAACAATATGAACAGCTGTTTTCTATGAATAGTGATAGAGATAGACAGGACTACTTTCGATACTCCATGATGAAACCTTTTGAAAAAATGTGGGAAACAATTAATGTTCCGTTAAAGGCGAAAGAATCGAATGGGTATGATGTAATCATGGCGACTCATATGTTGGGTTATCTTGATGTATCGGAGACTGAGACAGGAAAGAAAGCCTTAGAAAAATTAAAAGATATTCAAGCACTTAAGACAGCTTATAATACGTTGGCTGATTGTATCCATTTTATGGAAAAAAACAATTTAAGCATAAATGCGGATGAATTAAGATTTGGCATGTATATTGCGGATCCAAAGAAACTTGAATTACAAAAAGGTTATTGTGGATTCGGTGGTATTCCGGGGTTTATACAAGTGTCTATTTATCCTGATTCTTATAATATTCCTAAAATCCCTGCGGTCATTGCCCATGAGTTTAACCATAATATCCGTTTTTCCTATTTTGATTGGAATCACGGTGATGTAACTGTTGGTGATTATATAATCATAGAAGGATTAGCAGAGTCATTTGCCAAAGAGCTTTATGGAGAAGAGTTTTTAGGGCCTTGGGTCACCTCCTTTGATAAAGAAGATTTAGACTACTCTATTGAAGTAATAAAAGATGCATTAGATGTTAAAGGATTTGCGGAAGTTAGTAGCTATATGTTTGGTGATAAAATTTCAATAGAGCAAGGCTATAAACCTGTAGGATTATCACCGTTTGCTGGTTATGCTGTAGGGTTTCAAGCTGTACAATCTTTTATGAAAGAAAACAATATAGGGATTGCAGAAGCAACCTTGATGGAAACAAAAGAAATAATGAATAACTGTAGATTATTCGGTAAATAAAGACAAGTAAACTAATGGGCAAGAAGCGTTTAGAAGAGAACATGATTTACCAATAGTTAACTTTTGAAAATATAAACTAAAAAATGGCTTATCTTTTACAGCTTCAATCATTTTTCCGGCTCCCCATTGACAACTTCTCTTATTTCCGGTAACATTCAGAAAAATATAAAAATTCTGTGATGAGAAAAGTAGATTTGGAAAACATTTAGAGAGATCTTGTTTGGTGAAAAAGATCTGTTGGAAGAATTGAAAATGGTCTCTGAGAAAAATTGTTGATAGGTAAACAATTTCGGGTTATGTCTACTCGTTAACAAAGGACACCGATAGTAGTAGATTTGTCGGGATAAGAGAAGGAAACTTCTGAACAAAGGTGGTACCGCGATTATTCGTCCTTTTATCAGCATTCAATTGCTGGTAAGAGGGCTTTTTTTATTTTAAAAATTAAAAGAGGAGGCGTTTTTTATGAAAAAAGAATGGAAAAAAATAATCACAGGGTTTTTGGCAATTGCTTCAATGACTTTATTAGGTGCTTGTGGTGCCGGAAATAGTAATGAAGATAGTGAAGATAAAACAGTTAGACTTGGGGTTGTAGGAGAAAATAATGAAGATTGGGAGTATGTACAAGAGGAGCTAAAAGAAAAAGAAGATATCAATTTAGAAATCGTCACTTTTACTGACTATCGTACACCGATTACGGCCTTAGAAGATGGGTCAATCGATCTACATACCTCTTTGACGGAAATTTTTATGGATGAAATCAACGAAGAAGGAGGATTTAGCAATACAACGATTGCTTATACTAACTTAAACCCATTGGGGATTTTTTCCGATAAAATTGAAGACGTAGAAGACTTGGAAGATGAAGCAGAAGTTGCGCTACCTAATGATGTTTCCAATGAAAGTCGTGCTTTATTGCTTTTACAACAAGCGGATTTAATCGAACTAGATGAAGATAAAGGGAATATGCCGACGACAAATGATATCACAGCTAATCCAAAGAACTTGCAATTTGAAGAATTGGACGCGAATCAAACGATTCGTTCGTTGGATGATGTTGATATTGCTTGTGTCAATAATAATGTAGCTGTAGATGCTGGGTATATACCAACTGAAGATGCGATCTTCTTAGAACCAGTGGCAGAGTCGTCTAAACCTTATTATAATGTGATTGCTGCGCGTGAAGACGAGCAAGATAATGAAATATATCAAACAGTTGTAGACTATTATCAAACAGACGAAGTTAAGGAAGTTATTGATGATATGACACAAGGATCAAGTATTCCTGTGTGGTAATTATGGTTTGGACTTATTGAATTTTCAGCTCAATTAGCTCATGATATGGCCGAAAAAAGTCGAGCTGTTATTGCTACATTAGAATAATAAAATAGGGACTGGAAGATAAGAGACATCCTCTTTTAACTTCCGGTCTCTTTTTATCTTTTGTTTCCTGCTTACTTTTCATTCATGATAGCATTTATGAGAAATAAAAGTAAAAGGTAATATTTTAATATTTTGTATGCTTTTTACCTATAGGGGCTATTTTCTATAGGTATTTGCTAACCCTAATAAGCTCATTTATCATGATAATTAATAAGTGATATAGAGGAATTTATACTTTTTTTCTGCTTGACTTAAAGTTCAGGTTAAGTTGTAGGATAAAAGTGTAGTGAGCATTTAAAAATGATGAATAGTTAAACATAAACTATGTAGTTACCTGATAAAAGATACTAAATTAATTTTCTAATGGTGCATAAGTTCGAATAAACTGACATACTTACTAGATACTGATAAAATGGAATTGAAAATTATCTGGTATAAAGAACTGCTGCTACCATTGTTTCAGTTATTGGTCCATAGTTAAATGAAAAGATGACTTTAGTTAAATAAAACAGGAGGCAAAGAATTGAAGATTGTGATAATGGCAAATTCTTTCATTCAGAGGAATGTCTTTAACTATTAAAACTCTATAAAATTCCCTTTAAGGAGGTGACCAGTACTCTTTTTTCAAAATAATTACTAAAAATATTAGGCATTACGAAAGGAGAAACACAGAATGAGCATTTTAACAGAACAATATACTTTATCTAATGGAGTGAAAATTCCGAAAATTGGCTTTGGTACTTGGTTAGTAGACGATGATAAGGTGGTAGAACCGGTAAAGGATGCAATTAATGCAGGTTATCGTCATATCGATACGGCCCAAGCTTATGAAAATGAACATGGTGTAGGCGAAGGGATCCGCAATTCAGGCGTAGCACGTGAAGATATTTTTGTCACAACAAAATTAGCGGCTGAAATTAAGAACCATGATGAAGCTGTAGAAGCCATTAACCAATCACTAGAAAGAATGGGTGTGGATTATATAGATATGATGATTATTCATAGTCCACAACCTTGGAGTGATTTCAAAAATGGCGAACATTACTTTGAAGGCAACTTAGCAGCTTGGCGTGCGATGGAAGAAGCATACAATGATGGCAAGCTTCGTGCGATTGGGGTTTCTAACTTTGACCAAGAAGATGTAGAAAACATTTTAGAAAATGGTAGTGTAAAACCAGTGGTCAATCAAGTTCTTGCACACGTAAGCAATACGCCTTTTAATTTAATCGAATACTGTCAAAAAAATGATATTTTAGTAGAAGCTTATTCTCCAGTTGCTCATGGGGAAATCTTAAATAATCAAGAAGTTAAAGGTATGGCTGAAAAATACAATACAAGTGCAGCGCAATTATGTATTCAATATTGTATACAATTAGGTTTATTGCCTCTACCTAAATCAGAAAATCCGGATCATATTCGCAGTAACGCTGATTTAGATTTTGAAATTTCGGCAGAAGACCTAAACAAACTAAAACAAATAGATCGTATTAAAGATTACGGCGATTCCAGCGGTTTTCCAGTCTTTGAGCAAGACCAAGACTAACTGATTTTTCATTTGAAAGGAGCTTTTTTATGAGTGCTTGGACAAAAGAAGAATTAGATGCCATTTTTAAGGATGATAATCTTTATATATCGATTCCTAATGAAGATGGATCAATGCACAAACCTACCTGGATTTGGATCGCTCAAGCCGGAGAGAATCTATATTGTCGTGGATATGCCGGCACTTCTGCGCGCTGGTATCAATCAGCCAAAAGAGCAGGAGAAGGGCATATTTCGGTAGGCGGTGTAGAAAAAGATGTTCGTTTTGAATTTCCTACAGATAAAGAAACAAACGATCAAGTAGATGAAGGTTATCGTCAAAAATATGAAGGTAGCCCTTATTTACCACCTATGATTAATGAACGCGCTCGACAAGCAACGGTGCGCTTGGTTCCGACTGATTAATTTTCAATTTTATAATTACTAAAAACAGCTTCTTATCAATCAATCTGATAAGAAGCTGTTTTTTTAAAATAAAAGTTTATTCGTTGTAGTGACGGATTGTACCCTTGATTTCACTGATGCTGTAGGGGGTTTTGTCATAAAATTTCTTATCTTCACTTGTATCTAAAGTTTCAGAAAACATTTCTTCATACTGACCGATTGATAATTTTGTTCTTCGTGCTAATTGTTTTTCGTGCAAATATTTCTTTAAATATTTTTGATAGTCTTTGACTAATTTCATACTAAAAAATTCCGCCACCGAACCTGAACCATAACTAAACAGACCGATGCGATCATTTTCTTGTAAGGCCGTACTATTTTCTAATAGAGAGATCAATCCTAGATATAAAGAACCTGTATACATATTTCCTATTTTTTTACTGTAAACTATGCTTTCTTCATAGCGGGAAAGCAGGCGATTTTGTTCATCTTCTGTCCCATTTTTTAGTACCGATTTTAACGCTTTTTTTCCCATTTTTGTATAAGGAATATGAAAAGTAAGTGCAGCATAATCAGAAAAAGAGCTATGGTTTTGTTTTTTGTTTTCCTCCCAGATTTTTTGGAAAGATTGAATATAGGTCTCATTAGATAAGGGGCCATCAACTAAAGGAAAAGTGTAACCGACAGGCCGCCAAAAGTCGTAAATATCTTGAGTTAACATCACATTGTCATCCTCAAAAGTTAAAATTTTTGGTTCAGCACTTACAAGCATTGCGACTGCACCAGCTCCTTGCGTCGGTTCACCACCAGATTTCAAGCCGTATTTTGCTATGTCACTTGCGATAACTAAAATTTTTTTATCAGGATGTAGCGTGACATGTTCTTTAGCAAATTGTAAGCCTGCAGTAGCGCCATAACAAGCTTCTTTAATTTCAAAAGCGCGTGCAAAGGATTGAATACCTAATAAACGGTGCAATATGACTGCCGAAGCTTTAGATTCATCAATACCTGATTCGGTAGCTACGATAATCATATCGATTTGGGTTAAATCAGTAGCTTCTAAAATATTTTGTGCTGCATTAGCTGCAAAAGTGACGATATCTTGTGTTTTGGGAGCTAAGGCCATTTGATCTTGCCCAATACCTATGTGAAATTTAGCAGGATCTACCTTTCGTATATCAGCAAGTTCTGTCATATCGATATAATATGCTGGACTATAAAAACTGATCTTATCAATACCAACGTTCATCTTTGTTTCTCCTTTGTGTTATTTATATAATAATAAATTTAACACACTTTAGATAAATTTAGATAGTTTAGATGTATAATTTAAAGTTTGTTAAAGAATGCTCAGTAGTTTATAAGACTCTAAAAGAACTATTTGTTTTTTTAACAAAGAATGCTATAGTTCATTTTGGAGGTGACGATGTGAAAGATGTTGTAATTATTGATGCTTTGAGAACGCCTGTTGGTAAATACCAAGGATCTTTAAGTCAATTATCAGCTGTAGACCTGGGGGCAGCTGTGTCTAAAAAACTTATAAATAATAACAAAAAAGCGGCTGCTGCAATCAAGCAAGTTATTTTTGGCAATGTGTTACAAGCAGGAAGCGGGCAAAACCCAGCCAGACAAATTACCTTAAATAGTGGATTATCGGAAAGTGTATATGCCTCTACGATTAATGAAGTTTGTGGCTCGGGAATGAAGGCCATTTCGCTAGCTTCACAAGCTATTTTATTAGATGAAGCAGAAGTGGTATTAGCTGGAGGTACTGAAAGTATGAGTCAGGCGCCTTATTTAAGCTATTATAACCAACAAGAAGATACATATTCACAACCTAAACCAGTCATGCTTTCTGATGGTTTAACCGATGTTTTTAGTGGCCAACATATGGGTCTTACTGCTGAAAATGTAGCAGAAAAATTTAATATCACAAGAAAAATGCAGGATGCATTTGCGCTACGTTCACAAGAAAGAGCTGCTAATGCTCAGGAAAAAGGGTATTTTTCTAATGAAATACTGCCTCTTGATATCGCTGGAAAAATGGTAGATAAAGATGAAGGTGTGAGAAAAGACACTTCTCTGGAAAAACTAGCAAAATTAAAAACGGTATTTAAGAAAGAAGGAACAGTAACAGCGGGGAATGCTTCTACGATTAATGATGGAGCGTCAGCTGTACTTCTTGCTTCCAAAAATTTTGCTTTAGCAAATGATCTTTCCTATTTAGCGGTTCTTAAAGATGTGGTGGAAGTAGGCGTCGACCCTAAAGTTATGGGAATTTCTCCTATCAAAGCTATTCGTCAGTTGTTAGAAAAAAATGCATTAGCCATAGAAGATATCGATCTTTTTGAGATCAACGAAGCTTTCGCCTCCTCTTCTATTGCTGTGGAACAAGAATTAGAGATACCTGAAGATAAAGTCAATGTTTGTGGAAGCGGGATTTCTATAGGACATGCGATTGGAGCTAGCGGCGCTCGTATTATTACAACCGCTTGTCACCAGTTAGAACGTGTGGATGGCCGTTACGCTGTGGTGTCGTTATGTGTAGGTGGAGGTCTTGGACTGGCGGCTTTAATTGAACGACCAAAATCTAATAGTTCTCATAAGTTTTATAAACTAACTAGAAAAGAAAGGCTAGATTTCTTAGTCTCTCAGAATAAAATGACTAGTAAAACCGCTGATGAATTAGAAAGAACTATTTTGCCAGAAAGTATTGCGGGCAATTTAACGGAGAATCAAATGAGTGAAATTTCCCTTCCTATGGGTCTGATTCCCTATATGTCTGTTAATCAAAAAGAATATTTTGTTCCTATGGCAACCGAAGAACCCTCGGTAGTAGCGGCTTGTAGCAATGGTGTACAGATGGCTAAAAGCTCAGGTGGTTTTACCGCTGTAATGAAGAAAAAAGAGATCCGTGGACAAATTGTTTTCATGAATGTCACAGATAAAGAGACTGTTATTGAACAAATCAAAAAAAATGAAGCAGAGATTATTTCTACTGCGGAACAATCTTACCCTTCTATCGTGAAACGTGGTGGCGGAGTGAAAAGAGTTGCAGTTCGTGATTTTGCGGAAGATCCCAGTTTTTTAAGTGTTGATTTAATTGTAGATACTCAAGACGCCATGGGAGCAAACATGTTAAACACGATGCTTGAAGCTGTGGCCACGCTTTTTCGCCAATGGTTTTCTGAAGAAATTTTATTTAGTATTTTAAGTAACTACGCTACTGATGCTTTAGTAAGTGCTGAATGTTATATTTCATTTGCTAGCTTAGGAAAAGGCGATGTTGAAAAAGGAGAAAAGATAGCTGAAAAGATTGCTGCTGCTTCAAACTTTGCACAAATTGACCCTTTTCGCGCAGCTACACATAACAAGGGGATTATGAATGGTATCGATGCTGTGGTTCTTGCAACCGGAAATGACACCCGAAGTGTAAATAGCGCTGTTTATGCGTATGCGGCAAAAAATGGAAAATATCAGGGATTAAGCCAGTGGGAGATTGTAGATAATCAACTTAAAGGCAGCATTGAATTGCCACTTGCTGTAGCTACTGCTGGAGGTGCAACGAAAGTTTTACCTAAGGCCCAAGCAGCACTGCAAATATTGGATGTAAATGACGCAAAAGAATTGGCCGAAGTGATTGCTTCTGTTGGATTAGCCCAAAATTTAGCTGCTCTTAAAGCCTTGGTTACTGAAGGCATTCAAAAAGGACACATGGCACTACAAGCGCGCGCTTTAGCATTAAATGTTGGGGCAAAAGACTTTGAAATACAAAAAGTAGCTACCCGACTGAAAAGACAACCGATGAATGAAGAAAATGCGCGGGAGATTCTACAAGAACTAAGAAATAAATAAAAACCGAAAGCATCTGCTTTCGGTTTTTTTGTGAATTGGAGGCACATCGTGAGAGTTGCCACCGATAATTAATAGATTGGAGGCACATCACAAAAGTTGCCACCCGTAATTCGTTATTGAAGAACGAAATAGAAAAGCATTAATCAATAATATGATATTGGTTAACGAAAACGTTATTCAATAAAACGATAAGTTCTCTCTCTAGATGGCCTAACTTTTCATATTTTAAAGAGCACTACATACGGTTAATAATTTCTTCCACGTTTTTTATCGTAACAGAAATCGTTCCATCTGGATTGTTAATAAATTCAATAAGCTCAGTATCTCGATATACATCAAGTGGAACCACCAGCTCAATGCCATTAGAGAGTTTTAGTTTTTGCTTGCCATACTTTTTCTCAGACACTTCACGTACTTCACGCATCATTGGTGTTTGGCTGCTAAGTCCTTGTTCTTCAACTTCTTCTTCAAAAGACATTCTTGCTGTAACATTGTCCTTAAAAACTTGTTCAGCGACTTGTTTTGTATCGATTTGTCCATGTTCTTCGATTGTATCATAAACAGCCTCTTTAACGTCTGCGACTAGATCATAGCTTGGGGTATTGAATTTTTCGCCAATTTCTTCGGCCGTTTTTTTAATCACTTTGACATTGTCTTCTAAAGAAGGGGCAGGTTGGGACTCAATAACTTGATTAGAAAAATAATTCATTTTCTCACCGGAAAAAGTATATTTTTTCTCAATGAGCTCATAAGTTAAATCTGTTAGATTGATCGTGATCCCTTCATCCGCTTTTTGTGTTTTGCCTGCTAATATTGCTCGATTAATAATGAGATCATTTTGAATGCCGTGTTCGTTAGTAGCAACGTAATGCGTATAACCTTCAGTATATTTAACTTTCAAAAAAGCAACGTACATTGTAGTATCAAGTTCATATAACACGATAAAGACATCACTGTCAGGTGCGTCCTCACTTTGTTGATAGCTTTCGTACCAGCGAGTGACAAAAGATTCGCTAAAACTGATGAAATTTTTTTCAGCTTGTTGACTTAATTGCGCAATTTCTGAATCTTCTGCTAAAGTTCCTGTTTTTGTTTGAGAACTTGTTAATTTTTGTATTTTTTTGATTAAATAATCTCGAATGTACTCCGTACTCAAATCTAATTCTACTTGAGAAAAGACAGGGTCGCCTGACTTTCTGTCAATAATATGCATGATCGCTTGTTTTAAATAAATGTCCATAAGTGATGTCTTCCTTTCATTTTCCATTCTATAGTGTACAAAAAAATTATTCGTAAAGAAAGGCAAATAGCTAAAGCAAATTTATTTCTTAGTTATGAAACGGTTTTAATTGAATGTTTTCAAAGTTTTTTCACAAAAATCTCTGTTCAATGTGGTCATTTTTTCTTATAATCAAATAGTATTTTTGAAAGGGGAACATTATGAAAAAGAAAAAATTAGCCAAATTACAACAACAATTTCAACCGTCTTTTAAATCTATACAGTCTAACCTATTTCATAAAATGCAAGAAAAGGTTACTGCTAAGTATGGTTTCAAAGTAAAAGCATTTACGCAAACAGATCGTCCGAATGTATTGATTGTTCGACGCTTAGATTTAGATGAGGATGCGCGAAACAAAGAAATAAATTTATCTTTAGATGAAAATTTCACGAATATGGTTCAACGAATCCAAAACGGAGAAAAAGATTTAGGAGAACTTTTTAGTGATAATTTAGCGCAAGAAGTTGCTAGCCATTGGACTTCTGTTAACGAAACAATTACGCAAAATGATAGTGTTGTAACTGAAAATGAAACAGAAACAAAAGATCAAATGACCTTAAGTGCTTTCGAAGATGAAGTGGCAAGTTACACTAACTTCTATGTAGAAACAACTGACGATCGCTATGAAGTTAAAGAACAAACGAAAACTGAATCTCGCCTTTTAGCAACAATTTCAACGCAAAGTGAAAATGAGTATACAATCGAAACTGCTTTAAAAAGAAAATATAAATTAAAACTAGCACTTATTCCAATTATTGAAGCATTTGCTAATACGCCAATTGAGAATCGTTAATACACTGAAGTTAGGGAGTTTATTACAGAAAAGTGTTATAAATGAATGGCAAAGAAAGTCCAACCAAACAAATGTTAAAGGAATTCAAAGAAAGCTTACTTTTTATTAAAGATTATATTTTTTACGCTTGTTTTATAGACAGTTTTTTCAAGAAATAGTAGGCTAAGTTTTGATCTTAAAAAGGGTTGGATGACAAATTCATGAAAAAAAAGCAGAAGTCGATATTGAAAAAAGTACTATTGTTGATTTCGATAATAATACTTACCCTGGGTGGTTATTATTTCTATAGAAATTATCAAATTTTAAAACAGGTACATCAATATGAAGGTCAAGTCGCAAAAGCGGTACAAAAAGAAAATATTCCACAGCATAAGGATTTAGTACTGGGAATCATTTTTACAGAAACCAAAGGTGAACATGATGATCCTATGCAAAGTTCTGAAAGTAAAAGCGGCTATCCTAATCAAATTGATGAATCACAAGAAAGTATTGAACAAGGCGTGGCTTTTTTAGCAGAAGCGATTGAAAAAGCAGATGCTAAAGGTTGTGATTTGTGGACTGCTGTGCAAGCCTATAATTTTGGTTTAGATTATATTGATTATGTGGCGGAAAATGGGAAGAAACACAGCTTGGAACTTGCAGAACAATATTCAAAAGATACGCTATCACCTCAACTTGGAAATACCTCACAAACAAGATACCGCTATTTAAGTTTACATTCTGTGTTTTACAATGGTGGTTACTTATATCATAACGGAGGGAACTTCTTTTACTCAGAACTGGTAAAAGACAATGAGAAAAAAATAAAACAAACTGACTTTTTATTTTAAAATCAATTAGAAACAGGAGAAAAAGCTAATGAAAAATGAAACTCGGCCAGCGCAATTCGGTACTAAAGACTGGATTTTACGTTTTGTTAAAGGAATGTTTATTGGCTCTGGTTTTATTTTACCAGGTGTTTCTGGTGGTGCTTTAGCCGCAATATTTGGTATTTATGAACGAATTATTGGTTTTTTAGCTCATATTACAAGAAATTTCAAAGAAAGTGTTTTATTTTTTCTTCCCGTTGGTTTAGGTGGACTTACTGGCATATTTATCTTATCATTTGCCGTTAGTTTTTTATTAGGTAGTTATGCAAGTATTATTTTATGGTTTTTTGTTGGTTGCATCGTCGGAACCGTCCCAGCTCTATGGAATGAAGCAGGAAAAAAGGGACGTTCTAAGCGAGAAATTATTATCTTAACCATTAGTTTTATAGCAGCAACTATCTTTTTATGGAAAGGTGCTAGTTTATTTACAGAAGTTCCGCAAAACACATGGACCTGGATGCTTGCAGGGTTTTTGATTGCTTTAGGCGTCATTGTCCCTGGTTTAAGTCCGTCCAACTTTCTTATTTACATGGGAATGTATAAGGCGATGGCGGATGGGTTTAAAATTTTAGACCTTAGCGTCATTATCCCCATTGGAATTGGCGGTATTATCACTGCTTTGAGTTTATCTAAGGTGATTGATTATATTTTTAGCAAAGCTTACCCGCAACTATTCCATTTCATTATGGGAGTGGTCTTTGCTTCAACGATTATGATTATTCCAACTGATTATACGGGCTTTGGCCTTCTTAGTTATAGCGCTTGTGTTGTCATGTTAGTGCTAGGGGTGCTTTTAGGTGCTTGGATGAGTCGTTTAGAAGAGCGGTATAAATAGTAGCAATCAAGCTAGCGCCTGTGAGCAAAAGATTTGTAAACTGTGGAGAATATGATATAATAGTACATGTAGAAAACTGTCTATTTTTTAATCGCACTGATATCATGTTGGTGCGATTTTTTACCGATAGAACAGCTCATCGAGCATTTCTATAGGGGGTGAGTAAACGTGGCGAGAATTCCACAACAAGTGATTGATGACGTCCGTGAAAAAACGAATGTCGTTGATGTTATTGGACAATATGTGCAACTGAAAAAGTCTGGCAGTAAAAATTATTCGGGACTTTGTCCGTTTCATAATGAAAAAACGCCATCGTTTTCTGTTGCTGAGGATAAGCAGTTTTATTACTGTTTTGGTTGCGGTCGTGGTGGCAATGTTTTTTCTTTTATTCAAGAGATTGAAGGTCTTTCTTTTGCTGAATCAGTCATAAAAGTGGCTGAATTAGAAGGGATTGAAGTTGCGGAAAAGTATCAAGATGTTTCAGGTG
The DNA here is from genome assembly GCF_001712815.1 of Tetragenococcus halophilus. Classification (NCBI taxonomy): domain Bacteria; kingdom Bacillati; phylum Bacillota; class Bacilli; order Lactobacillales; family Enterococcaceae; genus Tetragenococcus; species Tetragenococcus halophilus. The sequence continues at coordinate 1,659,368 of NZ_CP012047.1, read as the reverse complement.
AAAATGAGGTAAATTCCAAGCAACAACAATTGATTCAAATGCATGAAAAAGCAGCTGAAGTTTATCATCATATGTTGGTGAACACTGCTGCAGGTGAAGCGGCCCTCGATTATTTGCATAAAAGAGGCTTGGATGATCAGTTAATAGAAGAATTTAATATCGGTTTTGCTCCTAATCAACGTGATTTTTTGTCTCGTGTTTTTCAAAATGAGTCATTAAATACAGAGGCTTTTCCTGAAACTGGGTTATTTGTAGAACGTGAAAATGGAGATTTAGCCGATCGTTTTTATCAGCGAATCATGTTTCCTATTCGTAATTATCAAGGGAAGACTGTTGGATTTTCGGGTCGTTTTTTCGCAACGGAAGATTTTGCTGATAAAGAACAACCGAAGTATTTAAATTCGCCTGAAACAACACTGTTTAACAAACGTGAAATTTTATTTAACTTTGATAAGGCACGTAGTAGTATACGTAAAAATGGTACAGTTTACTTGTTTGAAGGATTTATGGACGTGCTTGCAGCTTATCGTTCAGGCGCAACAAACGGCATTGCTTCAATGGGAACTAGTTTAACAAACGAGCAGATTGCTGCAGTGACCCGACTTGCGCAAGAGTTAGTTCTTTGTTATGACGGTGATGAAGCTGGTGTTGCTGCCACAGATCGAGCGATTGGTCATTTACAAGAGTCAAGTCACATTGATCTGTCAGTGATCAGCGTTCCAGAAAAACTTGACCCAGATGAGTATGTAAAAAAATATGGGCAAGAGGCCTTTATGAAGTTACTTGAGCATGGGAAAGAAACTGTATTTTCTTTTAAAATGCGTTATCGACGTATGAATAAAAATATGTCAAACGAAAAAGAACAAGTTGACTATGTTCAAGAATTACTCCATGACTTATTAAATGTAGACTCTTTGATTGAGCAGGACCGCTATTTAACACAATTGTCCACGGAGTTTCAGATTTCTAGAGAAACTTTACAACAGCAGTTACGTGATTTAAGGCAACAACAAAGAAGTAAAAAACAGACACCCAAGCAAGTAGATGTCCCTCCTGTGCAAGAGGCGTCTCAAAGTTCACAAAAAAAGACGCAAGTACAAAAAGCAGAGGAATTATTACTATATCGTTTGTTTAATGATGAAACACTTAATCAGCGTTTTAAACAGGCGCAAGTCACATTTGTTCATGAAATTTATCAAGAGCTATATATGCTTTTTGATGCCTATATAGAAAGTGAAGGTGAATTTGTTCTAGCAAAGTTTTTGGATTTTCTAAAAGATGACAAGCGTTTGCGCAATATTGTTAGTACAATCGCCAGTTTAGATGTGCCAGAAGAAGGAAGTCAACAAGAATTTGAAGACTTACTGACAGTCATACAGTCATCAAGTCTGGTAGAAGAAATTAAAGACAAAAGAATTAGACAGCAAGAAGCTAGTCAAAAGGGTAACCAACAATTAGAATTAGATTTAGCGGTTGAAATTATCAATCTTACTAAAAAGTTAAAGCAAGCCAAGTAGCAGCATCGAAGGAGGACTTCTTTTATGGCAGAAGAAACAAAAGTTAAATACGAAACAGCGGTTAAGGATTTTATTAAGCAAAACAAAACAAAGGGACAAGTCGTTTATGATGAATTATCTAATGCTTTAGCTACTCCTTATTCATTGGGCGCTGAAGGTATGGATAAACTGATTCAACAAGTAGAAGATGCAGGAATCAGTGTGGTAGACGAAAACGGTGAACCTTCATTACGAAGCTTAAAAACTACTGAAAAAGTGGAAAAAGAAAAACCTAGAGATGATCTATCAGCTCCTACAGGTGTAAAAATTAATGACCCTGTTCGTATGTACTTGAAAGAAATTGGTCGTGTTTCATTATTAACAGCTGAAGAAGAAGTTGATCTAGCCTTAAAAATCGAAGAGGGCGATCAAGAAGCAAAACAACGCTTAGCAGAAGCCAACCTTCGTTTAGTTGTTAGTATTGCAAAACGTTATGTAGGACGTGGCATGCAATTTCTTGATTTGATACAAGAAGGTAACATGGGCCTGATGAAGGCTGTAGAAAAATTTGATTATCGTAAGGGATTTAAATTTTCAACCTATGCGACTTGGTGGATTCGTCAAGCGATTACACGGGCAATCGCCGATCAAGCAAGAACTATTCGTATTCCAGTTCATATGGTAGAAACAATCAATAAATTGATCCGTATTCAACGTCAATTATTACAAGACTTAGGTCGTGAACCAACACCAGAAGAAATTGGCGCGGAAATGGACTTGCCAACGGAAAAAGTTCGAGAAATACTAAAAATTGCGCAAGAACCAGTTTCCTTGGAAACACCCATTGGTGAAGAAGATGATTCTCACTTGGGAGATTTCATCGAAGACCAAGAAGCGACAAGTCCTTCTGATCATGCGGCATATGAGTTGTTAAAAGAACAGTTGGAAGACGTTTTGGACACGCTAACCGACCGAGAAGAAAATGTTTTGCGCTTGCGTTTTGGTATTGATGATGGGCGTACACGTACATTAGAAGAAGTAGGCAGAGTATTTGGCGTGACACGCGAAAGAATTCGTCAAATCGAAGCAAAAGCTTTACGTAAATTACGTCATCCATCTCGTTCAAAACAGTTGAAAGATTTTCTAGAATAATAAGTAAAGACTTTTAAAGGCTTGTTAGGCTTTTAAAAGTCTTTTTTTTATAAAAATAGAGAACTTATTGGCGGCAATATCTCATATAAAATGAAAATGATAGACCCCTTTTAACGTATGATAATTATTTGTTCTTCTCTTAATGAAAATAAGTAGAAATCCTCTTGTTTATCCTCTTTAGTTTCGATATGATGTTAAGAAAATAAAGGGTAAAACTAGAAAGGGCATTTTTATGGAAGAAGTGAAATATGAAACGTTTGTAGATGGGATGAAAGCTTGTGTACCTACGATTTTGGGTTATCTGGGAATCGGCTTTGCTTTAGGTGTTGTGGGTAAAGGTGTTGGTTTATCTGTTTTTGCTATTTTTTTAATGTCTGTCATTGTTTATGCTGGCAGTGCTCAATTTATCATTTGTGGTTTAATAGCGATTCAAGCCCCTATTACTTCCATTATTGCTACGGTCTTTTTAGTAAATCTTCGTCATTTTTTGATGAGTCTTTCGGTGGCTCCTTATTTTCGTCAAGCTTCATTATTGGAAAATGTAGGCATCGGTACCTTACTAACAGATGAATCTTATGGTGTTTTGACAATGGCATTAAAAAGAATGGGAAAAGTAAGTGTTGCTTGGACAAATGGATTAAATATTTGTGCTTATTTGACGTGGATTGTCGCAACAGTATTGGGAGGTCTATTAGGAAACTTTATCCCGGAACCAGAGATTTTTGGATTAGACTTTGCTTTGGTGGCAATGTTTTTAGGGCTTTTTTTATTTCAAGTGGAACTACCATTAAAAACTAAAACTAGACAAACTTTGCTTGTTCTACTGAGTGTTATTCTAGTATTATATCTATTGATATGGCTGACAACTCCTGAAATTGCAGTGATTGTTTCGGCTCTTGTAGGCTGCTTGGTGGGGGTGATAACACATGATAAGTATTGAATATTTGTATTTGATGCTAGGTTGTTTTGTCGTTACCTGGATACCTCGAATTTTACCCTTTGCTTTTGCTAAAAAAATGCAATTTCCAGAAAAATTTCGTTTGTTTCTTGATTATCTACCATTGTGTATCTTGGCGGCTTTACTCGTTCAAAACTTATTAAGTGTCCCAACAGGTAAAGCGCCTATATTAAATATTCAAGAAACAATTGCATGTATCCCTGCTCTAATTGTGGGAATTTATACAAAAGATTTGATGAAAATCGTTGTCACAGGTATTATAGCAATAGCACTTATTCGTTTTTTTGTTTAAAGGAGAAAAAATTTTATGAATGAATTACTTGCAACTGTCTTTACTGGGATCGTTACTGATGAAAATGATCATCATTACTTTGTCCAAAAAAACGGTCAAACTTTTAAGTTAAATAAAGAAGAAGGAAACCACGCTTTAGGAGAAGCAGTTGAGGGTTTTGGTTATTTGAATCAAAAAAAGGAAGCTTCTTTTACTACTGAAATCCCTAAAATTAGAAAGGGTCACTACGCTTTTGCGCCAGTGACTGATGTGCGTCGTAATTTAGGGGTGTTTGTTGATATTGGCTTACCTGACAAGGATATTGCTGTTTCTTTAGATGAACTTCCTACAATGCACGAGCTATGGCCAAAAAAAGGTGATCGTTTGATGATTGCTTTAGTTGTTGATAAAAAAGAGCGTATTTGGGCATCTTTAGCAGAGGATAAGAATTTTCAATCATTGAAAAAAATAGCGAATGAAAATATGCATAATAAAGATATTTCAGGTACAGTTTATCGTCCCAAAATTGTGGGTACTTATCTGCTAACAGATGATTATTATATAGGCTTTGTTCATCCTTCTGAAAGATATATGGAACCTCGTTTAGGAGAACATGTTTCAGGGCGGGTCATTGGTGTGCGACCAGATGGTGTATTAAATATCTCGTTAAAACCTAGAGCCTACGAAGCGATTCCTGATGATGCGGCGATGATATATGCTTATTTAAAACAAAGACCTGGACAAGAAATGCCTTATACAAACAAAACGCCTCCAGAAGATATTAAGCAATTATTTGGTATTAGTAAAGCACAATTTAAACGTGCGTTAGGACATTTGATGAAACAAGGTTTAATTGTGCAAGAAGAGGGTCTAACAAAAATGGTACAAAATTCTAATTGAGAACGCTTGTTTATTTTCTCTTTCTATTTTATACTTATTTTAAAGTTTCACTAGCTATTCTATTTTTAGATTATAATAATTATAAATAGTGGAGGTTATTATGAGTACCGTAGAAACATTGAAAAAGACCAAAAAACAACTTCATGAATCAGGATTTAAACTGACACCGCAAAGAGAAGCGACTTTACTTGTTTTGTTAGAAAATGAAAAAGATCATTTATCAGCAGAAGAAATCTTTTTCTTTGTTAAACAAAAAAATTCAGATATCGGTTTAGCTACGGTATATCGAACACTAGATATCTTAGTTGATCTAAAGATCGTAGATAAAATTAGTTTTGACGATGGGGTTGCGCGTTATGATCTTAGAAAAGAAGGAGCTAAACATTTTCATCACCACTTGCTCTGCCTTGAATGTGGAAATATTGAGGAAATTAATGAAGATCTATTAGGGAATGTGGAAGAAATTGTTGAAAAGAATTTTCATTTTGTTGTAAAAGATCATCGCCTTACTTTTCACGGAATATGTCAAAACTGTCAAAATAAAGCCAAAGAAAGCTGACATTCAGCTTTCTTTTTTGCTGTGAATCACTACGATTTAGCGACCAAGGGGAGCTAAGAGTAGATCCTTCAAGGCCTTAGCGACTTGTCGCTTAGACCTTGATGAGATCGAAGCGAAAGCGAAGAGATGAACAGTACTAGGGCGGGCGGAAGCGAGGCGTAGTGTCCTTTATTTTAGAATAAGATTTATGTCTAATGTAATTTTATTTGAAGATGAAACATATAAAGTGATAATTTTTTGCTAAATTGATTGCAGTTTCGCTTTGTTTTGTGAGATAATTCAAAAGCAAACTGAGAAGGTGGGAAATCAATGGATGAACAAGTAACAGATTATTTACACTACCTTTTGATCGAACGAGGTCTTTCTAGTAATACTAGGAAGAGTTATCAGCGAGATTTAGAGCAGTATCTTGCATTTTTACATGAAAAAGAAATTACGGATTGGCAGAATGTGGATCGTTATACGATTGTTTCTTTTTTACAGCTTTTACAAAATGAAAAAAAATCTGCAGCGACTCTAACTCGTATGGTAACAAGCTTACGGCGTTTCCATCAATTTCTTAGACAAGAGCGCTATACTGATCATGATCCGATGCAACATATTGATTCACCTAAAAAAACACAGAAACTACCTGATACACTAAGCCTTAGTGAAGTGGAACGTTTAATTGAGACACCTGACACTAAAAAAGTACTAGGTATCAGGGATCGTACAATTTTAGAAGTAATGTATGCAACAGGACTACGTGTAAGTGAATTAATTGGTTTGAAATTAAATGATTTGCACTTGGCCATGGGATTAATGCAGACTACAGGAAAAGGCGATAAGGAGCGAATTGTCCCCTTAGGTGATATGGCGATTCATTGGTTGGAAACTTACTTGGAAGAAGCACGGCCAATATTGTGCCAAAAACATCCTGAAGAGGAATACTTATTTGTGAATGGGCATGGAACAAGTCTTTCTCGTCAAGGGATTTGGAAAAACTTAAAAGCCTTGGTCTTAAAGGCAGGGATTATGAAAAATGTTACGCCCCATACTTTGCGCCATAGTTTTGCTACTCATTTGTTGGAAAATGGTGCAGATCTTCGGACCGTTCAAGAACTTTTAGGTCATGCGGATATTTCCACCACCCAAATCTATACACATATCACCAAAAAACGAATGACTGATGTGTACAAACAATATTTTCCCCGTGCTTAAATAGTTAAATGTATAAAGATAACGGATGAGGAGCAATCATGGAAGAGATTAAAGTGAAATTGGATGTATTTGAGGGACCTTTGGATCTATTATTACATTTGATTAAAACATTAGAAATAGATATTTACGATATTCCGATTGCACAAGTTACTGATCAGTATATGAACTATATTCATGCAATGGAAAGTTCGCAACTGGAAGTGGCAGGAGATTATCTTGTGATGGCAGCTACATTAATGTCTATCAAAAGTCAGATGCTTTTGCCCAAACAAGAACTAGATGATGATGAGGATACTTATGAAGAAGATCCTCGAGAAAACTTAGTTGCGCAATTACTAGAATATCGAAAATACAAATATGCAGCTGGGCAACTTTGGGAAAAAGCTGAAGAACGAAGTCATTATTTTACCAAAGAACCTATGGATATGGATGAATATAAAGATGAGGAGACATCGCTTGAGGCAAATCAATTTAATACGATCGATTTATATCTAGCTTTTCAATCTATGTTAGAAAAAAAGAAAAAAAGAAAAGTGCTAAAAACAACGATCGCTGCTGATGAAACGAGTATTGATGAAAAAATACGTACAATCGAGACACAACTTTATCAGCGAAAAAATGCGCGTGGCGGTTGTTTGCTGGATAGCTTTATGGATAATTTTGAAACCAGTGAAATTGTGGTAACATTTATTGCATTATTAGAATTAGTTAAGAGCCGAAAAGTTAATGTGACGCAAAATGTTAATTACAAAGACATCCTGCTTTATCCAGTGTATGAAGATGAAGGAGAGCGTTTAAATGGATAACATGGGGAAATTAGAAGCCTTGCTTTTTGCAGCAGGTGATGAAGGGGTACGTTTAGAAGAACTGAGTTTTCTGATTAATCAACCGGCGTCTAAAGTTTATCAATTAATTCAGACATTAAACGAAAAATATCAAGATGATCGCAGTTCTTCTTTAAACGTTCTTGAGTTAGGAAATCACTTTGTTTTAACGGCTAAAAAAGCGTATGCGCCCATTTTAAAAGAATACGCTAAATCTCCGATAGCCAATCGCCTTTCTCAGGCGGCACTTGAGACTTTGTCGATTATTGCATATAAACAACCGATTACTCGCATGGAAGTAGATGATATAAGAGGTGTGCAATCTTCTGGATCTGTACAAAAATTAGCGACCAACCGTCTAATTGAAGAAAAAGGACGGGTAGAAGGTCCTGGTAGGGCTATTTTGTATGGAACTACGGAATATTTTATGGATTATTTTGGATTAAAATCTATGGAAGAATTACCAGATATTCAAGCGATGGAAGAAGAGTTATCAGCTGATATACCACTTGATTTATATGCCGATCGTTACGAAGAACCAACAGAAGAAAAAGGAGATAGTTAAATGCAACGATTACAAAAAGTGATTGCCCATGCTGGTATTGCTTCTAGAAGAAAAGCAGAGGAATATATCACACAAGGGCGTGTGAAAGTTAACGGAGAAGTGGTCAAAGAGTTGGGGGTTCAGGTAGCTAAAAAAGATCAAGTTGAAGTTGATCAAGTACCTATCTACCAAGAAGAACCTGTTTACTTTATGTTTTATAAACCACGGGGCGTTATTTCTGCGGCTTCAGATGATAAAAATCGTACGGTTGTCACAGATTATTTTACAGAAGTAAAAGAACGGATTTATCCGGTTGGCCGCTTGGACTATAATACTTCTGGATTGTTGCTTTTGACAAATGACGGTGATTTTTCGCAAAAGTTAATGCATCCCAAATATGAGATAGACAAAGTCTATATTGCTAAAGTAAGTGGCATTGCAACAAACAAAAAACTATCACCTCTTAGCAAAAAAATGCATATCGAGGGGAAAACATTAGCTCCAGCAAAATTTGAAATTTTATCAAGTGATAAAAAAGCACAAACGAGTATTGTTCAATTGACCATTCATGAAGGTCGCAATCACCAAGTAAAAAATATGCTAAAAGCTTGTGGTTTTCCAGTTGAAAAATTAAAGCGTGAACGTTATGGACATCTGACACTAGAAAACTTACAAGTTGGAAAATATCGCGAATTGAATAAAAATGATGTGAATCGTTTAATTGAAGAAACAAAAATAAAATAGTTGAAATTATTGTTCGTTCATGTATAATGAAGTTGAAAAAAATAATAAAGGTTCGTCTTCAGGGGCAGGGTGCAATTCCCGACCGGTGGTAAAAGTCCACGAACTGCTTGTTACAAGTGGTTGAATCGGTGCAAATCCGATACCGACAGTACAGTCTGGATAAAGAAGATAGAGCATATTTGGTTTAGCTGACTTTTGTTAGTACAAATACTCTATTCTCCCTTGGGAAAATAGAGTATTTTTTTTTTTTTTTATTAACAATATAAAAACCAATAGGTTCGATTGAAGATGAATCCTTGAAATAGGAGGATTTATATGCACAGTAACGCTCGAAAAATGGTGACAGTAGCGATGTTTGCAGCAATGGGTTTGGTGTTACAATATATTGCGTTTCCAGTTATGCCAGCTTTTGGATTTTTAAAGATAGATTTTAGTGATATCCCAGTGATTTTGAGTATGTTTTTATTTGGACCGGTTAGTGGAATCTTGACTGCTTTTCTTCGCTCGTTTTTGCACCTTATCACAACTGGTCTTGCGCCACAAAATATTGTAGGGGATGTTGCTAGCTTTTTAGCAACAACTGTTTATTGTCTGCCAGTTTATTACTTCTTTAATAAAGGAGCAAACTTACGAAACAAAATTTCAGGAACCCTTTTAGGTATACTTTCCATGACCTTGTTTATGAGTGTTGCTAACTACTTTGTTATTACACCTTTATACTTGAGGTTTTTCCAATTATCAGTAGATGAAATGCTGGGTATGCCATTGGCAAATTATGTAGTGTTAGGAATTTTACCATTTAATTTAGTAAAAGGTGGACTGGTAAGTGCTGTATTCTTAGTTCTGCACGCTAAGTTACTCCCATGGATCAGTAGAAAACAAAATCATTCAACGCCTCATTCCTCAACCATTAAATAGAAAAAATCTTATAAAACTAACTAGCCAGTTAAACAAAAACAATGTTTAGCTGGCTATTTCTATCTATTATCAACTTGTTTCATAATGAGTAGAGAAAGAAGGTATTACTAAAAAAGGGAGACACCCCCTTAAAAAATAAATAACTAAAGGAAAATTTACTTTGACTTTATTTCAGAGAAGAAAATTTTGTGTATAATAGATATAGGATTATTTTTCTAACAAAATTGCTCTTACTGGGCATCGCTTATAAGCTTTAATGACATCTTCTTGATCTTTAACAGCGATAAACTGTTGATAGGCTTTGGGCTCTTGAGAAAACAAGACAACACCGTTATCATCATAATCAAAAACTTCTGGTGCGTATAAGGCGCATAAGCCGCAAGCGATGCAGCGTTCTGGGACAATTTTACATAATCGTGACATTTGCTCACATTCTTTCTGGAGGATTATATGGATGAATTTATTTTATCGTTGTTTATAGCAGATAACAAGTTGAAAAAAACTACTCTTTACCAGCTGTTAGTGGGAAAACACACGACTTCTGTCTTATGTTATGCTTATTTTCACGACCTTTTGCCTTTTTTTTCAGTCTTTCCTAGTTTAAAAGAAGAAGAATTTTACCAAATATTAGCAAAAATAAATAAACAAGGCTACATAAAAGAAGAAAAGCAGCAAATAAGTCTAGTAAAAAATTTGTATTCGTCTAATTTGTTACAAACGCCTGCTTTTCAACCATTGAATTTTTTTAAATTTGGAAGAAAAGAAGAAGTATGCTGGCGTTCTGTACGTTTTCTATTACAGGCGGTATCATTTTTGGGAAAAGAAACAAACTATGTTCCTCTAGAAAACGCGCCTATTTATACGCAAAGAGTTCGGACAGTCATTCACCAGTATAATGGCAATTTAGCTGATACTTTGTATCAGGAAACAGCAGAAATACTAGAAGTTTTATCAGAAGAACATGCGGATTTATTAGCACAAACACTTTCAGGTTACCAGCAAGAAGGGGCGGCCTTTTTTCAATTAGTGGCGGATAAATACACACAATATCCATGGTTGGATCTATATAAATCGGCAGCGATCCATCATTTTTTAGCTCAAATGATTAAGCATCCAGAGTATTTATTATATAAGTTTTTACGTCCTTTTCTTTTGCAAAATTATAACCAAAGTATGTTAAAAACTCGCAAGTTAATTCAGCAAGGATGGTCTCTTGATAAAGTGATGCAACAGCGAAAATTAAAAAAAGGTACGATTCAAGATCATCTGATAGAATGGGCGCTAGCAGATTCAGCCTTTCCTTTTTCCAACTTTTTCTCACAAAAAACTCAAAAAGAGTTAGAAAAATTGCCCATAAATTCTTTTGCTTATCCCTTTAAAGAATTAAAAGGGGACTTTAATGCAAGTTTTTTGGAAATTCGACTCTATCAAATATGGAGGAAAAAAGAATCACTATGTTAGAAGAAACATTATATCGTTACTTTCGCTATAAAAGTTTTCGTCCTGGTCAAAAAGAAACGATAAATTCATTACTAGAAGGAAACGACAGTTTAGCTATACTTCCAACTGGTACAGGAAAGAGCCTTTGTTATCAGCTGCCTGCATATTTAAGAGAGGGCACAGTACTGATCGTTACTCCTTTAATTTCTTTGATGGAAGATCAACTGGCTTCTTTACAAAGAAATGGTGAAAAACGAGGCGTGCTTTTAAATGGTAATTTGAATGAACAAGAGAAAATGTATGTATTGGACCATTTTTCTAGTTATAAATTTGTTTTTTTAAGCCCGGAAATGCTTATGCAGGAAAAAATATTATCAAAATTACAACTTTATCATATTGCTTTATTTGTTGTTGACGAGGCCCATTGCATTTCGCAGTGGGGAATTGATTTTCGACCTGAATATAGGAATTTAAAACAAGCTAAAAAACGTCTACATAACCCTGTGACGCTAGCTTTGACAGCAACAGCTACTGATGAGGTAAAAACAGAAATAAAAAACTTATTGTTAAGTAAAAATACTGTAGAACACTGCTATTCTGTCGATCGTCCTAATGTCTCCTTGTCTGTCATACATACACAGGCAAAATTGACGGATTTGAAAAAACTGCTGGATAAAGCTTACGGTTCAGTACTTATTTATTGCGCAACAAGAAAAAAAGTAGAGGAAGTCTATGATCGCTTAAAAAACGATTATATTATCGGCTACTATCATGGTGGATTGGATAGCAGCCAGAGAAGACTTCTGCAGGAACAATTTATTAATGATCAGCTACAAATCTTAGTCTGTACAAATGCGTTTGGTATGGGCGTTGATAAATCTGATATTCGTTTAGTGATTCATTATGAACTACCTGATAGCTTAGAAAATTATATGCAAGAGATTGGTAGAAGTGGTCGCGATCAAAAACCTAGCAACGCAGTTCTTTTATATCAAGAAAAAGATGAAAAAATTCATCATTTTATGCAGCAACAAGCACAACAAGAGCGTCAATTTTTTGAATTTTATTTAGATCAGCAATTACTGAGCAAATTAACCGAGCTGCAAGAAAAATGGTTACAACAAATTAAAGTTTCAGACCAAGATAGTTTTCTTACACAATTGAGACAAAACGAAACAGAAAAGCAGAAAAAACTTAAACAAATGCTTGATTATATTTATTTTGATGGCTGTAGGCGAGAATTTTTATTGAGTTATTTTGGAGAAACATTAACAAAAATTCCTGAAAGGTGTTGTGATTTTCATGGAATAAAAGAAGTAATTGATGATAAAAAGGAATACTGTTTTTCGGTAAATAAAACACACTGGCAAGAAATTTTACTAAAAATGTTTAAAGAAGAAAATTCACAACAATTTAGGAAGACATAAAGAGACAACATATGGTATAATACAGCGGAAAGATAGTGAGTGGGAGGTCATTTAAAGTGAGTAGAAGAGATAGAAGAAATAAAGAATCACAAGGGCAAGAACCATGGGAACAACCCATCTATGATACAGAAAATGAGGATGAAAATTCATCGCGTTCTCAACAACGTCAACAAAAGAAAGGAAGTAGCGGCTTTTTAACGATTGTTGTCGTTTTATTGGTTTTAATTATTGCTGTACCAACTGTTGCTGGTTTATGGGTGATGAGTCGTAATAATGATACTGAAACTGTTGCTAACACCGAACAGACTTCGACAAGTACAACTGAGTCAACGACATCAACAACTACAGAAGAGTCTTCGACAGAAAGTAGTTCCACTGAGGAAAGTTCTTCTGAAGAGCCAGAAGAAAACGAAGATGAGCAAGTTGCTGAAGATGACCAACAAGCAGCTGGGAATCAAGATCAACAACAAGCTGCAGAAGATGACCAACAAGCCGCGCAAGATCAAGGGCAACAAGGCCAAGGGCAAGAAGGTCAAAATCAACAAGATCAAAATCAAGGACAAGGTCAACAGGGCCAAGGACAAGGTCAACAAGCTCAAAATCAAGGACAAGGTCAACAAGACCAAGGCCAAGATCAAGATCAACAAGGCCAACAAGATGATCAAGAAGGCGGCGAAGGTTATGCGACAGTTCAATCTGGGGATGGATTACAACAAGTAGCTGAAAGAAATGGAATGAGCGTAGAAGAACTTGCCGAATTAAACGGGATGGATCCAAGTAATTTCCATATAAATCCTGGACAAGAGTTAAGAACTAGATAAAAAAGCCGCTCATGCGGTTTTTTTATCTATCTATAAACTTTAAAATTTTCAAGTTTAGGCGAGGAGAAACGACATGCATGAAATCAATATAGCTATTGACGGTCCAGCATCTTCTGGAAAAAGTACAGTTGCTAAAATTATCGCACGAGATTTTGGGTTTATTTATACGGATACAGGGGCGATGTACCGCAGTGTTACTTATTTGGCTTTAAAATATCAAGTATCTTTTACAGATGAAATGGCCCTGGTTGAATTAATTAAAAATTATCCAATTACTTTTAAGCAAACAGAATACGGACAACTAGTATTTGCAAATGGTCAAGATATTACAAAAGCGATTCGTGAACCTGAAGTAACCAATAATGTTTCTGAGGTTTCAGCTTTTCCTAGCGTCCGCGCTCATTTAGTTAAAGCACAGCAAGAGATTGCTAAACCAGGGGGTGTGGTGATGGATGGAAGAGATATTGGCACAACGGTCCTTCCAGAGGCTGAGGTAAAAATTTTTTTAGTTGCTTCAGCTCGTGAGCGAGCAAAAAGGCGCTATAAGGAGAACCAATCCAAAGGAATAGAAAGTGATTTTGAAACCTTAAAAAAAGAAATTGAACAACGTGATTATACTGATTCACACCGCAACGCTTCTCCATTGAGACAAGCTGAAGATGCCATTTTAGTTGATACAACTGGGATGTCCATCGATGAAGTGGTGACGGCGATCAAAAGCGTGGTAAAAGAAAAAAAGTGTAAGGGGGAATTTGGATGAAGAAAAAGTTTGTCGCAGGTATTGCTTTTTTCAGTGCTTTGTTTATCGTTGGTTGTTCAAACGAACAAGATGCAGCTGACACAAGTGAAGCCACAAGCCAAACAAGCCAAGCACAAGAAGAAATTACCGCGACAGTTGAGATCGAAGATGAAGATCAAACGGTCGATGAAAAAGAAATAGAGACAACAACAGATGAAACACTCATGGAAGTTATGCAAGATAATTTTGATATTGAAGAAGATAGTGGTATGATTACAACAATTGAAGACATCGAACAAGATGAGGGCGAAAACATGTATTGGACATACACTATAAATGAGGAAATGGTCAATACTGGCGCTGATGAAACCACGCTAGAAGATAACGATCAAGTTGTCTTTACTTACGATAAAATGGAATAGTTATAAGTGATAAAATTATTTCAGATAAATGATGTGATTAATTTGTAAGAAGCCTGTGAAATGTAAATTCAGACTTTTCAATAAAAATATACAGAAATCGCTTTATTTTTTTATTATTATAGCATAGACTAAAGAGTGAAGTGTTTTTTAAATCGTTGGTTAGGAGGACATAAGTTATGACAGAATTTGAAAATAATAACTTTGAAGAAAACGGTGGAACGATGGAAGATGCGTTAAATGCTGTTCACGATGTAAAAGTTGGGGACATTGTAAAAGGTGAAGTGCTTGCTTTAGAAGATAGACAAGCGATCATCGGAATTGAAGGTACAGGTGTTGAAGGTGTAGTTCCTGCTAAGGAATTATCGACTTTACCTGTCGAAGACATCAATGAGGTAGTAAAAGTTGGAGATGTGCTTGATCTTGTCGTTATTTCATCCATTGGAAAAGACAAGGAAAATGGTAGTTATTTACTTTCCAAACGTCGTCTTGATGCGAAAAAGGTTTGGGAAGAAATTGAAGAAAAATACCAAAATGGTGAAACAATTGAAGCCCCAGTAACAAACGTTGTTAAAGGTGGTCTTGTTGTTGACGTAGGTGTACGTGGTTTTGTGCCAGCTTCTATGGTTGAAGACTACTTTGTTGACGATTTTAATGAATATAAAGGAAAAACATTAGAATTCAAAATTATCGAAATTGAACCTTCAGAAAATCGCTTGATTTTATCACATAAGGCGATTGTCGAAGAAGAAAAAGAACAGAAGAAAGCAGAACTACTTGCTTCTATTTCAGAAGGTGATGTCATCGAAGGGACAGTGGCTCGCTTAACTGATTTTGGCGCCTTTATCGATCTAGGTGGCATTGATGGCTTAGTTCATGTTTCTGAAATTTCACACTCACATGTGGGTAAACCTAGTGATGTGTTGAGTGTTGGCGATAAGGTGAATGTAGCAGTTCTATCAGTCGATCCAACGACCGAACGTGTTTCTTTATCCATTAAAGATACATTACCTGGTCCTTGGACTGATATTGAAGAAAAAGCACCTAAAGGAGCTGTTTTAGAAGGCACTGTAAAACGTTTAACAAGTTTTGGTGCTTTTGTCGAAGTATTCCCAGGCGTAGAAGGCTTAGTTCATATTTCGCAAATTTCGCATAAGCATATTGCGACACCGCATGAAGTGTTATCAGAAGGCGATCAAATCCAAGTGAAAGTCTTAGATGTTAACCCTGAAGAACACCGTATTGCTTTAAGCATTAAGGCACTGGAAGAAAAACCGGAAGAAACAGAAGAATCATATGAACCTGAACCTGAAGATTATCAAGACGCTGAAGACGGATCAGGATTTACTATGGGAGATATTTTGGGTGAAACATTAAGGGATGACGAAGAAGAGTAGTTATCACACGTTTATAAAAAAGGCTGTTTTAAACAGTCTTTTTTTTATGAAAAAATGAAATGTTTAAGAGTACTTGCAAGTTTAAGTTTCATTGGGTACACTGGTTAAGTTAAAAAAGTTATCGCATAACGAAAAAGGAAGTTGCGTATTTTTATCGTTTCGGCTATAAGTGCTAGCTATTTTCGTATACAAAATTCGTTGTGCAGTTCAAGATGGAGGGAAGAAAATGGCAAATCCAACGATAGCGATTGTTGGCCGACCAAATGTTGGAAAGTCAACGATTTTTAACCGAATTGCTGGAGAACGTATTTCGATAGTAGAAGATACGCCAGGCGTAACTCGTGATCGTATTTATACAAAAGGTGAGTGGCTAAACCAGGAATTCAACATTATCGATACAGGTGGGATTGATTTAAGCGATGAACCGTTTAAAGATCAAATTAAACACCAAGCAGAGATTGCTATTGAAGAAGCTGACGTTATCCTTTTTGTCACGAGCATTCGTGAAGGGGTAACAGATGCGGATGAAACAGTAGCGCGTATTTTATATCAAAGCAATACACCAGTAGTATTAGCAGTTAATAAAGCAGATAATCCTGAACTGCGTAACGATGTTTTTGATTTTTATACCTTAGGGTTAGGAGATCCTTATCCAATTTCAGGTAGTCATGGTATCGGTCTTGGTGATGTTTTAGATGAAGTCGTCAAATACTTTCCTGAAGAAGAAAGTAACAAAGATGAATCAATGATTTATTTTAGTTTAATTGGTCGACCAAATGTGGGAAAATCTTCTTTGATCAATGCGTTATTAGGGGAAAACCGCGTGATTGTTTCAGAGATCGAGGGGACAACGCGCGATGCGGTTGATACTCGCTTTGTCAGCGAAAGTGGCCAAGAATTCACTATGATAGATACTGCTGGCATGCGTAAACGCGGGAAAGTTTATGAAAAAACAGAAAAATACAGTGTAATGCGTGCGATGACAGCTATTGATCGTTCAGATGTGGTTTTAATGGTCTTAAACGCAGAAGAAGGGATACGAGAACAGGACAAGAAGGTTGCTGGCTATGCGCACGAAGCAGGCCGTGCGATTATAATTGTCGTAAATAAATGGGATTTATTAAAGAAAAAAACGGATACCATGCAGAAATTTGAAAAAAAGATTCGCAATGAATTCTTATATCTAGATTATGCGCCAATTATCTTTGTCTCAGCAGAAACAAAGCAAAGATTAAACCAGCTTCCTGATTTAATTGAACGCGTCGGGATGAATCAGAACCTTCGTGTCCCGTCGTCTATCTTAAATGATGTCATTATGGATGCTGTAGCAATTAATCCAACGCCCACTGATAAAGGTAGACGCTTGAAAATCTTTTATGCAACACAAGTGGCAGTGAAGCCACCAACTTTTGTGGTTTTTGTGAACGATGAAAATCTGATGCATTTTTCTTATGCCCGCTTTTTAGAAAATCAAATTCGTCGAGCATTTGAATTTGAAGGGACCCCTATACGGATTATTCCACGTAAGAGAAAGTAAAGATTTTACCACAGTTTTTGGCTTTTGGCAAAAGAATATCTTTTTTTCTAAATAAATAGCAAAAAAAGAAAAAAATAGCCTCAAAATGGCGAAAATCCTTGATATTAAAAGGTTCTTATGATAACGTTATAACAGAATATTGATCGAATATATCAATATTTGTCACGGGATTTTGAGTGATTCAAATGAACGTGATTTATACCGAAACATCATTATATTTTCAGGAGGTGATTCCATCCATGGCAAATAAAGCAGAATTAATCGAAAAAGTTGCAGAAGCGACTGATTTGACTAAAAAGGACGCAACTGCAGCAGTTGATGCTGTGTTCACAACGATTCAAGATTCTCTAGCTAGCGGCGAAAAAGTTCAATTGATCGGTTTTGGTAACTTCGAAGTACGTTCTCGCGCAGAACGCAAAGGACGTAACCCACAAACTGGTGAAGAAATTAAAATCCCAGCAAGCAAAGTACCAGCATTCAAACCTGGTAAAGCGTTAAAAGACGCTGTAAAATAAAACTTGTATCTTAAAAGACCCTTGATCTCTCAAGGGTCTTTTTGTTAACCAAATTTGCAGACTCAAGTCCTGCCAAAAAAAGTGTAAAACTTTGGCTTTTGTCCATCAATTAAGAAAATGAAGGTGTACCTTTTTATCTAAGTTTCCCTGCCTTTTTGTTTAAATGATGAAATTTCTCAAACGAACTATATTCGTGATATAATAAATATATGTAAACAAAGGCGGGGAAGACCTATGCAATTAACCTACCAAAGACAAGATTTAACCACACAGATCACTTATGGTAAGCCTCTTGCAAGAAGTATCGAAGATGTACTGCCAGATAATAGACATGTGATTATTTTAACCAATCAACGTTATTATGACCAATTTTTTCAAAAGATTCAGCAGGCATTTCCTACAAATGATATTGATTGGTATATTGCACGCAATCAGCTATATTGTAACCATTTAGAAGAAATGATGGAATTCTTGCAGTTTTTAGGTAGGTTTCCTTCATCAGAAAGATACCTTTTCATTGCTTTTGGTAATGAAGGCGTTGTACAATTAACTGGCTTTTTACAGCGTACCGTAATGTTGTCGGGAGAATTTTGGGTTATTCCACCATCTTTTCGCTCTTTTTTCAGTGCATTGGTCGAAAATAAAATGATTTGTAAAGCGCCTTATAATGAGTTGTTACAACAAAAAAATTTACCAACACATATTTTTTTAGATCAAACGATTATTCAAAAACAAAATGATGGGAAACTGGTTGATTTACAAATGTTTATTCAAGCTGGCTTAGTTAGTGATTATGCATTTTTACATCAATTGTTTAAAAATTTTCCGTCACAAAAACAATTACATACTGCCTCTTTTATGGCTTTTGTTGAACATATGACAAGATTATATGAAACGCAGGCTTTAGCCATAACTTCTTATGGCACTATATATGAAAAAGCTTTTTATTTAACGGAAAATGGACATCTACTGTCGGCTTATATGAAACGCTTTTTAGGCTTGCTTTTGCAATTATTTTGGAATTTAGAAATTAATGACTCGACTTTTCGAGTAGAAAATTTTATGGTTTGGTTAAAAAAACTTGGGTATCCCATTGAGTTGCCTGAACGGTTGTCGATTAGTGAATATTTAGAAAATGTACTTACTTTACAAGAAAATCAGAAACTGTCCGTTCTATCGGAAATTGGGGAAACTGGTGCTTCTTGTTTTGCTAATGAAAAGACAATGATAAGGGCGGTAGAACGTTATCAGAAAATTATTTCAAAGATTTGAGGAGAATATATGACATATAGTGAAAAAATGTTAGATGCTTTAGATCAAGAGGACTTTGCTGAGGCACAGTTACAATTAAATCAAGCAATCAAAGAAGATAATGAGGATATTTTAGAAGAATTGGGAGAGTCATTACTTTCAATTGGATTTTTAGAAGAAGCAAAACAGGTTTTTGAAAATTTAAAATCACGCCATCCTGAGCAAAAAGAAAACAATCTGCCGCTAGCTGAAATTGCTGTTGAAAATAATGAGACAGATGCAGCGTTGGAACTATTAGAAGAAATTGGTTCTGATAGTGAATTATATCCGCAAGCTTTGTTGGTTACAGCAGATTTATATCAAGTTTTGGGCATTCCGGAAGTCAGTGAAAGCAAGTTAAAAGAAGCTTCTCGTATTCTTCCTGATGAACCACTGATTCAATTTGCTTTAGCAGAGCTATATCTATCTATGGATCGTTTTAACGAAGCAGCATTTATCTATCAACATTTATTAGAACTTGGTGAAGAAGAAATCAATCATGTGTCAATTAAAGAACGCTTGGGAACAACACTTAGTTTAGAAGGAGATTTTGAAAATGCTGTTGAGTATTTGGAAGCTTCTCTAGAAGAAGGAGAAACTGACGAACGCCTTTTCCAAACGGCTTTTGTTTATCGGCAGTTAAAAGATAACGACAAATCGATACGTTATTTGCAAGAATTGCGTGAATTAAATCCGCAATATCGAGCTTTGTACCTCCCATTAGCTGAAAGCTTACAAGAAGAAGAATTGGTTGAAGAAGCACAAACGGTTATTGAAGAAGGCATTCAAGAAAATCCTTATCAAGTGGATTTATACCATTTTGCTTCTGAGAATAGTTATAGGTTACACGATGCTAAAAAAGCAGAAGATTATCTATTACAGGCTTTAGAACTAGGAGAAAAGACGGAAGAAACACTTTTAACGCTTAGTAATTTGTATATCAATGAAGAACGTTTTGAAGAAGCGATAAAAACAGTACAGCAAATGGAAGATACACAAAATCCATACGCTTTATGGAACTTAGCTCATGCTTATAATGAATTGGAAGATTTTGAGCAAGCTGGCCAGTATTACGAACAGGCTAGCGTTGAATTAAAGCATGAGCCTGATTTTATGAAAGAATACGGTATTTTCTTGCGTGAAGAAGGGCGCTTAGAAGAAGCAAAATCTTATCTTTCACATTATCTTGAACATGAACCTGGAGATATGGAAGCTGAATCAATTTTGGATGATTTATCGGAAAGATGGTGAAAGTATGGAAATTCCTACACTAGATAAAAGACGTTTTTTAAATTGGCTGGTTTCTCATGAGTTTTTTGCAAAAAGAGAAATCCCTTGGATCTTAAATTACTTAGCAAATCATGAACCTATCTTAAAACATGTTCACTTTGTTGAAAAAGCCAGACGAACGCCTAGAGGGATCACGATTTGTTCTCGTCATTTTTATGGAGAGCCTATCGCTTTATTTATTGAAGGAGAAATGTTTAAAGATAGCGATCAGATTTTTCATGAAATACGTTTGAACTGGCAAGATCCACTCTATCTTGAAATACAATTTGATAATGCTTGGAATAATGAACTGTACTTAGGCGTGTTGGAAGACAATCCATATTATCGTTGGAATGACAATATGGACGATAAAACTTTAGCTAGAATAAAACATTATTTTAGAGAAGAAAATATCCAAGCAGAAATAACAGAATTGTATCAGCTAATTGATCTAGCACTAGAAAATGACGATCAAGCGACCTTTATGGAACTTTCGGAAAAAGTAAATCAATTAATTGCACAAAAGCAAAAGGAAGTAAATAATCATTCATAGCAAATAAAGCTCTTGTCACGCTGGATAAAAGGTGGGAATGAGCTTTTTTTGTATTTTGATAGACTTTCCTTTTCTAGGAATTTTAAAGTACTTTTGCTAAAATAGAAAAGAAAACATTAAAAGGAGGCCTTCCATTGTCTGATAATTACACTTTAACAGCTATGCAAAAAGAAGTAGATCAATATATCCAACAATTCAAGTCAGGTTATTTTACCCCTTTAGCGCAAATGGCGCGTCTTACTGAAGAGGTTGGTGAACTGGCCAGAGAAGTGAACCATTATTATGGCCAAAAGCAAAAAAAGCTTTCGGAAGTACCGAATACTGTCGAAGAAGAATTGGGCGATATATTATTTGTTACAATGATTATGGCAAATTCATTAGATGTTGATTTAACTGAAGTGTTTGAAAAAAATATGGCAAAATTCAACCATCGAGATCATAATCGTTTTGAAAGAAAAGATGAAAAACAAGAATGAAAGTATGTAGGAAAGGGCTAAGAAATGAAACTAAGAGAAATTCCAACTGAGTATCAACAAGCATTACCGATTCTAAAAAAGATCGAAAAAGCGGGACATGAAGCTTATTTTGTGGGCGGTAGTGTGCGTGATGTTTTATTAAATCAGCCCATTCATGACGTTGATATCGCGACAAGTGCTTTTCCCGCCGAAATTAAACAAATTTTTCCTAAGACAATTGACGTAGGAATTGAGCATGGGACAGTTTTGGTGTTAGAAAAAGCAGGACAGTATGAAATCACAACTTTTAGAACAGAATCAGCTTATCAAGATTTCCGTCGCCCAGATCATGTTGAATTTGTTCGTTCGTTAAAAGAAGATTTGAAACGTCGTGATTTTACTATTAATGCTTTTGCTATCAGAGAAAATGGTGAAATCATTGATTTATTTGCTGGTCTAAAAGACTTAGACCAGCATGTTTTACGAGCAGTGGGCGATCCTCACGAGCGCTTTTTTGAAGATGCTTTACGCATGATGCGGGGGTTGCGCTTTGTCAGCCAATTAGGGTTTGATTTAGAAAACGAAACTTTTGCTGCCATTAAAGAAAACCATCAACTATTAAAAAAAATATCTGTTGAACGGATTAATGTAGAATTTGTAAAGTTTTTACTAGGAGACTACAGAAAAAAAGGTCTACAAGCCCTTGTTAAAAGTCAATGTTTCGAATATTGTCCTGGTTTAGCAGGTATGGGCGAAAGACTGTTGGCTTTTTCCAAATTACCAGAAAAAGTTATAAAAAATGAGAGCCAAGCTTGGGTTTTGTTGATCGACCAATTAGCTATGGAAGAAAAGGATATCCGTCCTTTTTTGAAAAGCTGGAAATGTTCAAATGAATTAATTAAAACCGTCCAAGGGGTGTTTTATGGCTTACAAGCTCGAAAAAAAGCAAACTTTTCAGTTGATTTGTTATACGAATTAGGTGAAAACTATGCTATCTTGGTAGAGGAATTACTTCCATTTTATGGTTTGACAGCAGATCTTGCAAAAGTACAAGCTGATTATCACATGCTAGCGATTCATTCTTTAAAGGATTTAGCTGTTAATGGAAATGACTTGATGAATTATTTTGCTAAAAAACCGGGAAGTTGGTTGAAAGAGCAGTTAACTTATCTAGAAAGTGCTGTCTTACACCGTCATGTTTCAAACACAAAAGAAGAATTATTACATTTAGCTAAAGAAAAAATGGAAAAATAGTAATGAGCCAAGTAAAAGACTAGTTTTAGATAAGCATCTAGTCTAACCGCTGTATTTACCTTGACTGAGCTTTGTGCTAAACTTAGATTGTAAGATTATTAACAAACAAGATAAGGGGAGGATTTGGAGATGGCAAGACAAATGAAAGCTTTAAAATTATTCTTTCGTAATGGCGAAACTTGGACGATCGATCGTCGGCACATCGGAGATTTATGGATCAAGCAAGTAACGACTAGTTATGGGAGAATTAACGGTAGTGATTTTGTAGAAATTCATCCTTGTGCTGCTTTTAAAATGGAGGTTTACCAAGAAGGAGATCATGTTGCGACTTCTGATATCAACTTAGGTGGCCTAGAAATGGGAATGTTCTCTCGCGCATTAAAATATGAAGATATTGAATATATGCAAATTGTATATCAAAACGGCGAACCTGATACAGTATATTTCCCATATAAGGATAAAGATGAAGAAGGATTAGACAATGTAAATCAAACAACAAAAGTCAGTGAAACGACAAAAAATCTTTATGTTGTCATTGATCCTGAAAATACAGTGGATGATATCTACAGTGATTATTTAGTTTAAGTACTTTAAATGGCGAGAATCTATCAATAGATCCTCGCTGTTTCTTTGTAAAATATATTATGTTAATTGAAAGAGAACAAAAATGGCATACAAACGGAAAAAAACAAGACCTAAAACAGTTAAAGCACTGCTTAGCTCGCTAGTGCTTCTTCTATTATTTACGGCAACTGCTGGCAATGTTGACTTGTCAAAGATTGATTTTAACGATTTTGGTTCTGTAGTTGAAGCATTTGAAACGCAAAATAACACGGCTGATTATTCGCAATTAGAGAATTTACCTGAATATAATGGAGAAGACGAGCTTGTTACTTTAAATAAAGATCAACCATTTTTTACTGAAGAAGAGTTGTCGCTAGAAGAAGGCGCTTGGCAAAGTTTTTCTAATTTAGATAGGATGAACCGAGTTGGACCAGCAAATGCTATGCTACATAAGAAAATGATGCCTGGACAAGAGCGGGGCGATATTTCAGAAGTCTATCCTTCAGGTTGGAAGCAAAAGAAAATCACTGGCGGACAGTGGTTGTATAATCGCTCGCATCTCATTGGCTTTCAGCTAACAGGAGAAGATGACAACTGGAAAAATTTATTTACCGGTACCCAACAAATGAATCAAGGGCCAATGAGAGAATATGAGGAAGAAGTAGCAGTTTATTTGAAAGAAACACAACATCATGTTCGTTATCGTGTAACACCTTTATTTAAAGAAAAAGATCTGGTACCTAGAGGAATTGAGATGGAAGCACGAAGTATCGAAGATGATCAACTTCAATTTAATGTTTATATCTATAATATACAAGATGGCTACCAAATTAATTATGAAACAGGCACTTCTAAAAAAGATTCATAGCAATGCAATAAAAAAATCTCAAAAAAGTGGTAAAAAAACATTTTTTTGAGATTTTTTTTTTATGATTAATGTTACAAGAAATATAATATAACAGACTTAAATAAAAATAAAATTCTTTTGAGATTTTTTTATAAAAACATTAGTTAATTAGCGTTTTATTGAACTATAATTGTTGAATTCTGTTCATAAAAAATAACATAGTTATTTTTTAATTTATAGCTTTTGTCATCTTTTTTAACAAATTGTAATGAATTGTTACGTTTTTTTTACACATGAAATACAAATCAATGGTAAATTATCAATTGTAGCACAAAACAAAACGTTAATTAAAAAAATTTGGAGGACAATGAAAAATGAAATTTAGTAAGACTTTAGTTTTTAGTACAGTATTGGCAGCAGGAGCAACATTAGCATTTGGCGCAAGCGATGTAAATGCAGACGAAACTTACACTGTTAAACCAAACGATTCATTATCAAAAATTTCAATGAAGTTTGCTGGTGACAACAGTTTAGTGAATAAAATTGCAGAAGACAATGATATTGAAAACTCAAATATGATTTTTGTAGGGACTCAATTAACCATTGCAACAGATGGTTCTTCTAGCAATGAAGCTCCTGTACAACAAGAAGCTCCTAAGCAAGAATCAGCGCCTAAACAACAAGCTGCACCTAAACAAACATCAAGTTCAAAACAATCTTCAGGAGAATCATCTTCTGCAAAAGCTTGGATTGCAAATAAAGAATCTAGTAATTCCTACTCAGCTACTAATGGACGTTACATTGGTAAATATCAACTGGATTCATCTTACTTGAATGGTGACCACTCTCCAGCAAACCAAGAAAAAGTTGCTGATCAATATGTTAACAGTCGTTATGGTGGCTGGGATGCTGCTAAAACTTTCTGGCAAGCAAATGGCTGGTACTAATAAGTCGAATAAATAATCATTTTAAAGTCTTATCTTCGGGTAAGGCTTTTTTTATTACATAAAAATCTGGAATATCCATGAAAGTTTATTACTTTTGTTAAATGTATCCAATTAATATTAAATGAGAGTAGATAGACCATAGAAACGGAAAATTAATGTTGAATGGGAAGCAATAGACCATAGAAATAGAAAAACAATGTTGCATTAGAAGAGATAGCTCAAAGAAATAGAGAAACATTGTTGTATTAGAGGATATATTAAAAAAACTGCTAAATAACCAGGAATGATTATTTAGCAGGTGAATGACTTTTTTATTTTGTTTCACGATGCAAAGTAACTTTTCTTTCACGTGGGCAATATTTTTTCTTTTCCAAACGGTCTGGGTTATTGCGTTTGTTTTTGCTTGTTAAATAATTGCGTTCTTTGCATGAAGTGCATTCTAATGTAATGTTTACACGCATGACATTTCCCTCCTATAAATAACTAGATACTCCATTTTTTTGGACTTAACTATCATATCATGTTTGTAGGTAAAATTCTAGAATTTTAGATAAAAATGTTAAGTAAGTTTGCTTGACGCAAAATTTTGTATATCTGTATCTATTTGAACATGGTAGAATAGATACATATTGTCTTAAACAAGTAGAATAATTTTGAGATATTGGAGTGGAAACAATGGATAAAAGCATACTACGACAAGAAGGAAAACAACAATTAGAAGAGTTAGCTAAACATATAGATAAGAAACGAAAAAAGGAACAACAAATTGCCACACTTTTGTTCCATTCTAAATTATGGAAAGAGGCTCAAACAATTGGGATGGTTCGCTCGCAGTCGTTTGAACTCAATACTGAACCTATTATGAAAAAAGCTTTAAGTCAGGGAAAAAAAGTAGTAGTACCTAAAACCTTACCTGAACGTCAGTTAAATTTTTATGAAGTAGATGAAAATACAACTTATCAGTTATCTGATTTTGGGATTGAAGAGCCTATGAATAACTTAGTTATAGCAAAAAAAGATATTGATTTAATATTGGTACCTGGATTGATATTTTCGAAGAAAGGCTATCGTATTGGCTTTGGTAAAGGCTACTATGATCGTTTTTTGGAAGATTTTTCTGGCAAAACGTGTGGTTTAGCCTTTTCTGAACAACTAAATGATGATTGGCAAGCAGAAGAGTTTGACCAAGCAGTGATGCGCATTTATACTGACACTCTTGAAGGGAGCTATGTCTATGAATAACATTCAACTTCGTCGGTGGCTTAATCAACCGATTATTACCTACTTCTTTTTGGGCATACAGATATTGGTGTTTATCATTTCCTATCTTTTTCCTGGCTTAATTGAATCACAAGGTGCGATGTTTGGTCCCTTTGTAGTGTATTATTCGCAATATTGGCGATTTATCACGCCTATATTTATACATTACGGGTTAATGCATTTTGCTGTAAATTCAATTGTGCTATATTTTATGGGGCAGCGCTTAGAAGCTATGTATGGCCATATGCGTTACTTTTTCATTTACCTTCTCAGTGGAGCTGCAGGAAACTTGTTAAGCTTTGCTTTTAATTCACCAGGGGTACAATCGGCCGGTTCCAGCACAGCACTATTTGGTTTATTTGGTGCTTTTGTTGTTTTAGGAGTACACTACAAAAATAATTATGCCATCCAAGTTCTAGTACGACAATTTACTTTATTCATTGGGATTAGTTTGCTTTTTAGTTTATTTGATCGTTCGATAGATATTTGGGGACACATTGGAGGTTTACTTGGCGGTGCGCTGTTAGGTAACTTATTTGGTTTACCCCAACGCTTACGTGATTATTCAATCCATGTTCGCATAATTTCGGGTATTGCGCTAGTATTTTTACTAGGCTTTTGTTTGTTCTATGGTTTTAAAAAATATCAATTACTAGTATAATATTTAGGAAGTGTATATATGGATAGTTTATATGACGTGCAACAATTATTAAAACGTTTTGGCATATTTGTATATGTAGGCAAGCGGATCTATGATATCGAACTGATGAGCATTGAACTCAAAAAGCTCTTTGAAGCACGACTGATAGATCAAGAAACTTACCTAAAAGCTAGAAATATATTAATAAGAGAACATCGAATTGAAGAAAGCTGGGGGGATAATTGAATGGCTGAAGAAAAAATTATGGGAATCGATTTAGGTGGTACGACTGTCAAATTTGCTATTTTGACAACTGAAGGTGAGATTCAGCAAAAATGGAGTATTCAAACGAACATTTTAGATGAAGGTTCTCATATTGTTCCTGATATTATTGCATCAATTAATCATCATTTGAATTTATATGATATGCAGCCTAAAGATTTTATTGGTATTGGTATGGGGACACCAGGTAGTGTTGACCGGAAAAAAGGAACAGTTATTGGTGCTTATAATTTAAAATGGAAGACAACTCAACCTGTCAAAGAACAAATTGAAAAAGAAACAGGAATTTCTTTTACACTAGATAATGATGCTAATGTTGCTGCATTAGGTGAGCGTTGGAAAGGCGCAGGTGACAATGAGCCAGATGTTGTGTTTATGACATTGGGAACCGGCGTTGGAGGTGGTATCATTATGGAAGGTGATCTCTTGCACGGCGCAGCAGGGTGTGCCGGAGAAGTGGGTCATATCACAGTAGACCCGAATGGTTTTGAATGTACTTGTGGTAAAAAGGGATGTATTGAAACAATTGCAAGCGCAACAGGAATTGTTCAAGTAGCCCGTAAATTGTCCGAAGAATATGCGGGAACATCTGAACTGAAACAGAGTTTAGATAATGGTGAGGATATAACTAGTAAAGATGTTTTTAAACTAGCAGAAGAAAAAGAAGATCAGCTTGCATTGATGGTAGTAGACTATGTTTGTTATTATCTAGGATTAGCTTGTGGGAATTTGGGCAATTCATTAAATCCTTCTTCTTTAATATTAGGAGGGGGCGTTTCGGCTGCAGGAGAGTTTCTTCGTAGTAAGGTAGCGAACTATTTTGAACAATTTACTTTCCCTCAAGTAACTGAAAGTACAAAAATAAAATTAGCGCAACTAGGTAACGATGCTGGAATTATTGGCGCGGCTTCGTTAGCTTTGAAACTAAAAGATTAGAAAGGTGACAGAACATGAATTTTTTGCAAACTTTGACGCTTATTTTAGCTGCTATATTAATTGCTATGGGGATTAATTGGTTATATTTTTATATACAAGGAAAGCGTTCAGCAAAGGTCATTGATCAAGAGACATTTCGTCAAGGAATGAGAAAGGCGCAAGTCATTGACGTTCGTGAGAAAAAAGAATTTGACGGCAACCATATTCTAGGTGCCAGAAATATTCCTTATACTTTGTTGAATAATTCAATAGGATCTATTCGTAAAGATCAACCAGTTTATTTATATGATACTGGAAAAACACTAAGCGTACGAGCTGCGAATAAATTACGTAAGAATGGCTATAAAGATATCTACATCTTAAAAGAAGGATTTAACGGCTGGGAAGGTAAGAAAAAGTCTAAGAAAGTAACCTAAAAAAAACAAGACCTTATGTATATCGAACTTTTCAATTGCTTTAAAAAGTTCATACATAAGGTCTTATCTTTTTTATCTAGCAAAACTTTTACGACGTGCTTTTTTGCGATTTTCATCAATCATCGCTTCTTTTTCTTCGATTGGTTCAATCACTTGTTTTTTTACTGATTGTACTAAACAAGCAGTTGCGGCAGTAGTCGCTAAAGAACCTACAATAAATCCAAGAGTAAACTTCTTCATTATTTTTCACCTCATTTATTTATCTTATCTTTATTATGAATGAAATGACTAGATTTGAAAAGAGATATACTTATATTTGTTAAAGAAACTTTTGTCTTTTAGTTTTATTATAATAAAAGACTGTTTCAAAATTTAGTTAACAGAATTCAATATGAAAGCATTTTAATAATAAATTGAAATTATTTACTAAATGTTTTATAATAGTTTTACTAAAAAAATTATTTCTAAGGCTTAGTTTAAAGTAATTTATGTATTTATTTTAAAGGAGCGAAAAATATGGAAAACAAAGTAAAAAAAGTATTTTCTGAAATTTTTGATCATCCGGCACAAGGGACTTACTTTGCCCCAGGCAGGGTAAACTTAATTGGTGAACATACAGATTATAATGGCGGTTATGTATTTCCAGTACCAATTACGCTAGGTACATATGCTGCAGTTAGAAAACGTGAGGATCGTTTAGTTCGACTCTATTCGGAAAATTTTTCTGAAAAGGGAATAATTGAGTTTACCTTAGGAGATTTAACTTATAAAGAAATAGATGATTGGGCAAACTATCCTAAAGGCATGCTATTTTTCTTAAAAGAAGCAGGTTTTTCTATTAATTCAGGTTTAGATATTGCTTTTTATGGCAATATACCTAATAGTGCTGGACTTTCTTCTTCAGCTTCAATTGAATTGTTAATGGGTGTTATCCTACAAGATTTATTTGAGTTATCTATTACTACACTCGATTTAGTCAAGTTAGGACAAAAAACAGAGAATCAATTTATTGGAGTAAATTCAGGTATTATGGATCAGTTTGCTGTAGGGATGGGACAGTCAGATCATGCTTTATTGCTAGATACTAATACCTTGGATTATGAAGTGGTTCCAGCTGAATTTGGGGAATATGTCATTGCAATTATGAATACGAATAAATCACGAAAATTAGCAGATTCAAAATATAACGAGCGCCGTAAAGAATGCGAACAAGCTTTACAATATTTACAAAAGGAATTATCGATTCAATCATTAGGAGAACTGGAAAACAAAGACCTTGTGGCCAATGCAGCTTTGATTGAAGATGAGATATTATTTAAGCGTGCAAAACATGCAGTGACAGAAAATGAACGAACCAAAAAAGCAAAAATAGCCTTAGAAAAAGGGGACCTGGTTGAGTTTGGAGAATTGTTGAATGCTTCTCATACTTCGTTACAAAATGACTATGAAGTGACAGGAAAAGAACTGGATACGCTAGTGTTTGCGGCGCAACAACATCCTGCTGTCTTAGGGGCGCGAATGACTGGTGCTGGTTTTGGGGGTTGTGCCATTGCTCTGGTGAAAAAAACATTCTGGCAAGACTTTGTAAAAGATGTTTCTCAGACATATTTGGATAATATTGGATACGCAACCGATATTTATCAAGCGAGTATTGATGATGGCGCTAGAAAGCTATAAAATGAAACAGATAATATTTATAGAAAATGACCAATTTAAGGAGAGAATCGTATGACAATTTTAGTATTAGGCGGCGCGGGTTATATTGGCTCGCACGCCGTTGATCAGTTAATTAACCAGGAGTATAAAGTGGCTGTTATTGATAATTTATTAACAGGACATCAAGCTGCAATTCACCCTGAAGCTCACTTTTATCAAGGAGATATCCGCGATAAAGCTTTTGTCAGCGAAGTATTTGCAAAAGAAGATATTGAAGGAGTCATTCATTTTGCTGCTAGTTCTTTGGTAGGTGAATCTGTAGAAGATCCGTTAAAATATTTTAATAATAATGTTTCAGGAACTGAAATAGTATTAGAAGTTATGCAAGAATTTAATGTGAAAAATATTGTCTTTTCTTCAACAGCAGCAACTTATGGAGAACCAGAAGAAGATCCGATTACTGAAGAAACCCCAGCTAATCCTAAAAATCCTTACGGAGAAAGTAAATTAATGATGGAAAAAATGATGCGCTGGTGTGATGAAGCCTATGGAATAAAATTTGTTGCCTTGCGTTATTTTAACGTTGCTGGAGCTAAAAAAGATGCTTCTATCGGAGAAGATCATCGACCAGAGACGCACTTGATTCCTATTATTTTAGAAGTAGCTTTAGGACAAAGAGAGCAATTAGCCATTTTTGGTGATGACTATGACACTGCAGATGGAACTTGTGTGAGAGATTATGTCCATGTAGAAGATTTGATAGCAGCTCACATTTTAGCTTTGGAATACTTAAGAGCGGGAAATCCAAGTAATATCTTTAACCTAGGAAGTAATTCAGGTTATTCTGTAAAACAAATGCTAGAAGCGGCTAGAGAAGTAACAAACAAACAAATTCCGGCTAAAGTGGCCCCTAGACGTGCAGGTGATCCTGCTACTTTAGTTGCTGCTAGTGACAGAGCCAAAAGGGTTTTAGGCTGGCAGCCCCAATATACTAGTGTGAAAAAAATTATCGAAACTGCTTGGGATTGGCATGTAAATCATACAAATGGCTATGAAGAGGAGGAAAAAGAATGATCAGTCAAACAATTTCCGACTTTGCAACCTTAGCTATTGCATCCGGTGGTTGGATGGAAATGGATCGCATCTATTTACAAAATCGTATTTTGGGTATGATTGGTGAAACAGAGTTTGAAGAAGCTGAGAATCGTTCATCCTCTAAAAGCTCGACACAATTAATGGACGAGTTAGTCGAAGTAGCTAAAAATAACCATATAGTTGGGGAATCCCTTTCGGAACAAGAAACCTTCGCCTCGCAATTAATGGATTTTTTAACGCCACCACCGTCAGTTGTGAATGCCTTTTTTGCGCAATACTATGCCAAAGGTCCTAAAGAGGCTACGGATTATTTTTACGATTTGTGTAAAACGAATGACTATGTAAAAACTCGTGCGATAGCTAAAAATATTGATTTTCCAGTAGAAACGGAGTACGGCAGCTTAGAAATCACCATTAATTTATCCAAACCTGAAAAAGATCCTAAACAAATTGCCTTAGAAAAAAATACGGCACAAGGAAATTATCCTCAGTGTCAATTATGTATGGAAAATGAAGGTTATAAGGGGCGCGCTAACTTTCCTGCTAGGACGAATCATCGGATTATCCGGATGAATTTAGATGGAGAATCTTGGGGTTTTCAATATTCTCCTTATGCTTATTATAATGAGCACTGTATTGTTTTGTCAGAAAAACATCGGCCTATGGAAATTACGAAACAGACCTTTGACCGATTGTTAAAAATTATTGAAGTTCTACCTCATTACTTTATGGGTTCTAACGCTGATCTACCGATTGTAGGAGGTTCAATCCTTTCTCATGATCATTATCAAGGCGGCCGTCATACTTTTGCCATGGATAAAGCACCGATTGAATTTTCTTTTTCTTTAAATAAATTCCCTGATGTTACTGCAGGAATTGTAAAGTGGCCGATGTCTGTGATTCGTTTGCAAAGTAAAAATAAAGCAGAGCTGGCAAGAGCTGCGCATGAGATTTTTGCCAAGTGGACGGTTTATTCAGATGAATCATTAGATATTTCTGCCTATTCACAAGACGGTACACTGCATCATACGGTAACACCTATTGCTAGAAAAAAAGAGGATTTTTTCGAAATGGATATTGTCCTGCGGGATAACAATGTTTCTGAAAAACATCCTGATGGTATTTTCCATCCACATAAAGATGTTCAACATATTAAACAGGAAAATATTGGTTTAATTGAAGTGATGGGATTAGCTATACTACCGCCACGTTTGAAAACTGAACTAGAAGAAGTAGAAAAATATTTATTAGAAGAAGAAAATAAAATGGCTTCTTATCATAAAAAGTGGGCTGATTCTATTAAAATGAATCATCAGTTAACAAAGGAAAATGTCAATGAAGTCATTCAAAAAGAGCTTGGTCAAGTATTCAAACGGGTATTAGAAGATGCCGGTGTATTCAAAAGAGATGAACAAGGGCAAGCAGGTTTTAAACGTTTTATCGATACTTGTCTTACTCGCTAATTTGGATGTTATCTACTTCAAGGAGGGGAAACTTTGGCAACTATTAAAGATATAGCAGATAAAGCAGGAGTTTCTCCTGCTACAGTTTCACGAGTTTTAAATTATGACCCCCAGTTATCTGTAGGAGAATCTACGAAAAAAGAAATTTTTGAAGTAGCTGAAAGGTTAAACTATACAAAATATAAGCAGAAGCAAAACACACAACTGACGATACGTTTAGTACAGTGGTATAACAAGGAAGAGGAACTAGAAGATCTATACTATTTAGCGATTCGTTTGGGCATTGAAAAAAAAGCAGAAGAATTAAATGTTCAATTACTTAAAGAACCACTAGAGCAGTTATCTGAGACGAATGTACAAGCGACGATTGCCCTTGGGAAATTTGACCAAAATCAAGTGAAAGAACTCGAAAAACACGCTGAAACATTACTATTTGTAGATTCTACTGGAACAATTTCGGGACATAATGCGATTGTGATTGATTTTGAGCAAGGCGTCGAGTTAGCCATTGATCATTTTATCCGTGAAAGGCACCAAAAGATTGGGATTCTTTCAGGAATTGAATATACTAAAGAAAGCCAACACCAGATTAAAGATCTTCGATTGAAATTTTTTAAGGAACAATTGCAACAACTAAAAATGTATCAAGAAAAGTATCATATTGAAGGCAGTTTTACTGTTGCGGGTGGTTACCAAGCGATGAAAGATTACCTGGTCTCAACACGGGATATACCCACAGCTTTATTTGTTTCTAGTGATGCATTAGCTATAGGGGCGATGCGTGCTATCAACGAACGAGGATTTTCAATTCCAGAAGATATTTCGCTAATCGCATTCAACGATTTGAGCGTATCGAAATATGTGAATCCAGCGCTTTCTACTATTCGCGTTTATACAGAATGGATAGGAGAACTAGCGGTAACGACTATGCTAGAATTAGCCAAAGAAACAGCACCTGTTGCTCGTAAAATTACAGTTGAGACTGAATTGATATTACGACAATCAACTGTGATGAAACAGAAATGAAGGAAAAATAATAGCGTTAATAAGCAAATTTGATAAATTTTGTTTATTAGCGCTATTTTTAAGTAAAAACTATTCGATACTAGTGACTACATTTTTAAAGAACCCTCGCTTATCCCAGCAATAAAGTATTTTTGTAAAGAAATGAAGAGGAGAATCACTGGAATAATCGCCAATAATAAGCCGGTTAATGCTAGTTCCCACTGCGTGGTGAATTCACCGAAAAATGAATATAATTCTAACGGTAATGTACGCATTCCCTGCTGATTAACCACTAATGAAGGTAATAGATAGTCGTTCCATATTTTCATTCCATTTAAAATAATAACAGTTACAGTGGTAGGTTTTAAAATGGGTAAGATTACGCGAAAGAAAATACTTATACGATTTGCGCCGTCAATGTTTGCTGCATCATCCAAATCCGTTGAAATACTACGCATAGCGCCGTAATAAAGATAAACCGATAAACTGACCGAAAAGCCAATATTCATGATAGTTAAGCCTGTACGGTTCAATAAATTGATTTGTCCAAAAAGGTTGATTAAAGGAATCATGATCGCTTGAAAGGGGATCAACATTGTAACCCCACAAAAGTAGTAAATGAAGGTGCTTAATTTTGAGTCGCGACGATGCAATACATAAGCCGCCATGGCGCTAAATAATACTGTTAAACCTACACTAGCCACAGTGATAATCACTGAATTGCCAAAACCTGATACATAATTCATAGCCTGAAATGCATTGGGGTAGTTAGCAAGTGTGATTTCTTCAGGTAAACCAATAACGTTAGACAAAATCTCGGTACGTGTTTTAAATGAATTAATGAAAATTAAAAAGAAAGGATATAACCAACTAAGTGATAATACGATAGCTAAAATAATAACTAGTAATTTATTGAAATCGAGTTGTTTTTTCATATATCCATCTCTCGCTTTCTAGTTAAATTCAATTGAATCACTGTTACGATCGTTACAATAATAAAGAATATTACACCCTTTGCTTGGGCATATCCTTGGCTATATTCTTGAAAAGCTGTGTTATAAATGTTCATTGCTAACATTTCTGTGGAACCAAAAGGCCCACCATTTGTTAAAGTTAAGTTTAAGTCGTAAAGTCGAAAAGCATTTGTTAATGTTAAAATAGACTAATAGTAAAAGCGGGAGCTACTGTCGGAAATTTGATATACCAAAACATTTGCCAAGCATTGGCACCATCCATTTTGGCTGAATCAAGTACGGTTTGACTAATTGAAGTTAAAAATGAAATATAAATCAGCATGACATAGCCGCTCATTTGCCATACAAAGACAATGACTAGTGCCCAAAAGCCAGAAACGCTAGTTGCTAGCCAGTTGTCAAAAAAAGGGATACCAGTTGTACTTCCAATAGCAGAAAAAGCTTGGATGAAAATAAATTGCCAGATAAATCCTAAAATGACACCACCGATTAAATTAGGAACAAAGAAAGTGGTTCGTAAAAAGGTGGCAAATTTCCCCTGAATCGTTGTTACTAATAAGCCAAGACCTAGTCCGATAATGTTGACTAAAATAACTGAAAAAATCGAAAACCAAAAGGTAATATTCATACTCTCTAAAAAGCGTTGATCGCTAAATAACTGTTTATAGTTTGTCAGGCCAATAAAGGACATCGTTAAGCCATTAGAATTGGTAAATGAGGTATAAATACCGTAAATAAATGGCAGAACGATAACGAGAAATAAAGTAATTAACACGGGTGCTAAAAAAAGCCAATAAGTTTTTTTCATGTGCTTGTAATGGTTCATTGACATCATCTCCTGCAAAAATAATGAGTTAATCAACAGTTTGCACTTGTCTCATTTGTTTGAAATCAGCTGAGGTTCGCTTTGTTAATTCTTCCCAGGAAAGCTGACCGGCGAGATATTTTTGGAAATTAGGCGCTAAGGAGGCTCGTAAAAAACCATAAGGCTCTTGTTTGTAAGTCATAGGCGCAGCTGTATCGTCTAAAACTTCTTGATATAATTGGCGAGAGACTGGTGCAGAAATGTCATCAATATCCACATCTTTTGTCGGCGGAACTAATTGAAATTCGTCAGAGACGATTTCTTTTCCTTTTTCGCTTGTATATAAGAAATTCAAAAATTCAACCGCTGCTTGTGTTTCATCTTTAGATTTTGTTTTGTTAATACCGATCACCCAATTGGAACCAGCGACATTTCTTCCTGGTAAGTCATCATCAGCAAACACCGGTAAAATCCCTAATTTTTCTTGGACGAAGGAAGGGTCCATATCATCTAAAGCAGGAACAATCCAATTTCCCTGATGAATCATAGCGACTTCATCATTAAAAAATAAATCTTCTACAGAATGGGGATTAGTCATGGTAACTACTGGTTGTACGGTGTGTTGATTGATTAAATCGGTATATTCTTTCATACGATCGCCATTTTTCCAATTTAGTTCTTTGGCGTTAAAGGCGACATTGTTGTCATCGTCAAATTCCGAAGCTGCAAAGTTGGCAAAAAAATGGTTAGCTACATTTTCGTCTTCTCCTTCATAAGCAAATACTTCAGCTAAGCCCAGTTCTTCTTTTTTATCATCCAATGTCTCAACAACTTGCTTGAAATCAGCAAAATTCTGTATTTTTTTTGGATCAATACCAGCTTTAGCAAAAATTTCTTTATTATACATAAAACCAAAACCTTCAATCCCCATAGGTAATGCTAAAATCTCATCATCTAACGTTCCAGCTCCTAGAAGTTGTGGGAGCATTTCGTCTGTAAGTTTGAGATCGCTCATTTCAAGTAGATAATCTTTGTAAAAATCAATATCTGGTAAACCACCCAACATCATCATTGTGGGAGCATTCCCTGAGATAAACTTTGACAATAATGCAGCACCACCATCTCTTGAGGTTACAGTAGTAATGGTGACTTTTACATTAGGATGCTCTTTTTCAAAAGACTTACCAGCATGGCGCAACCCTTCAGCAATTTCTGATTTTTGATTAAAAAATTCAATCTCTACTTTCTGCTTATCCTCGGAACGATTGAAAAAACTAAAACCACTTAAAAATAAAAAAATGAGACTGATAAAGATACTGAATAAAAATTTTTTCTTTTGTCTCATATTATTTTCCGCCTTTCTTTTTTTATAAGACTTTCTAACAAAACAGGGTTACTAAATAAGAAAAATGATAAATTAAAAATAATACGTTTATAATATAATTTTAACGATTTCTTTTGAATAACCGCTAGTGAATGCGCTTTATAATTAATTAAAAAATAACATATAAGTTTTGGAAAAGCCACCAAAACAGTTTCTGTTAATATATTAAAATTGCATTAATAAAAAATTAATTTATTTTTTTAAGTCATTTATGGACAAATAGTGTTTTCCTTTCATCTTGGGTTGTCAATCCTAGTTTCTTTTACAAATTCATGATAAAATATGTAAGGATTTTAAAAGAAGGGAACAGAGAAATGAAAGTACTGGCAATGGATACATCTAATCCGACGATGGCAGTTGCTATTATGGAAGATCGGGAAATTTTAGGTCAATTACAAACGATGGTGAATAAAACACACAGTAAAACGTTGATGCCAGCGATAGATTTTTTAATGGAAAGTGTGGGCCTAACACCTGCTGATTTGGACCGTATCGCAGTTGCGCAAGGACCGGGGTCTTACACAGGCTTGCGCATTGGTGTAACAACAGCAAAAACATTAGCAAATACCTTGTCTATAGATTTGGTAGGTATTTCAAGCTTAAAAACGATTGCGGCCAATTGTATCAATGAACATGATTGGATTGTCCCGCTTTTTGATGCGCGTAGAGAAAATGTTTATGCTGGAGTTTATCAATGGAAAGACCGTAAACTAATAAATATCTTAGAAGATCAGCATATTTCCCTTGAGCACTTATTGGGTCAGTTAAAAGATCAACCATGTCGCTTTGTGGGCGCTGATGTAAAAAAATTTCAGACGCAGATTGCTGAAAAACTTCCTTTGGCAAAGATTAACTCGATTACACAATGGGACTATCCTAATGGCGTAGTGCTTAGCCAATTAGCGCAAGACGAAAGCCCTGTTCGCGATATTCATCAATTTTTACCGAATTATCTGAAACGTGTAGAAGCCGAAGAAAAATGGTTAAAAACGCATCAAAATGGGGTGCAAAATTATGTTGAAAAAATTTAGATCTGCGTTTTCAACTTTTCATCACAAAGAACGTTATGTCACGCATGAACAAGAAATTGCGGACAAAAAATTTATAATACGTGAAATGAGCACAGAAGATATTAAAGAACTACTCCAATTAGAGCGGACGGTTTATGCCGGCGAGCTTCCTTGGACACGTAGTGCTTTTTTAGCAGAATTGTATTCACGTTATGCTCATTTGTATTTGTGTGTCTTATATCAAAATAAGATTATTGGTTTTGTCGGTAGCCGAGCTTCTTTAGATGACTTACATATTACACATATAGCCATACATCCAGATTTTCAAAAAAAAGGTATTGCTTCATTTTTGCTAAAAGAAGTTGAGGCTTTTGGTTATAGACAGCATTGTCAGACAATTTCATTAGAAGTGCGGATAAGTAATATCGATGCCAAAAGATTGTATCGTAAACTAGGATATGAGGCTAAAAAAAGAATGGCAAATTATTATAGAATAGGAAATGAAGACGCACTTTTTATGGTAAAGAAGGTTAAGTGATGCGTTTAATTAATGAATGTTTTTTTCCGCCAAAAAAATTAGCGCAGCAGCTATTTGTGTTGTCTAGTAAAAGTTTTGCTGCAGGCTCTCCCTGGACAAAAGAACAATTTGAAGCAGAAATTCGCAATAAGCATTGTGGGTATCTGATCCTTGAAGATGAAGAGATTGTAGCCTATCTTTGTTATCATCAGTTTTTGGATGAAATGGAAGTCTTTAATCTGGCGATTTCACCCGATGAACAAGGAAAAGGTTATGGACATCTTTTATTGCATCATTTAAATCAAATAGCTTTAGCTGAACAGGTGGAGCAAATTTTCTTAGAAGTAAGAGTATCCAATCAGGCGGCTCAAAATTTGTATTTAAAAAATGGTTTTAATAAGACAGGCCATAGAACCGGATATTATTCAAAACCGGTAGAAGACGCGTTAGTCATGGTAAAAAAAGTGAGGCCAGAAAAAGATAATGAGCGAATTGATATTAGGTATTGAAAGTAGCTGTGATGAAACAAGTGTTGCTATTGTTAAAGATGGTCAAACGATTTTAAGCAATATTGTAGCTTCACAGATTAAAAGTCACAAACGTTTCGGTGGCGTGGTTCCAGAAGTTGCCAGCCGTCACCATGTAGAACAGATTACCCTGTGTATTGATGAAGCCCTGCAAGAAGCACAAATAGATAAAAAAGATTTAACAGCTGTGGCTGTAACTTATGGACCAGGTTTAGTGGGCGCTTTGTTAATTGGCGTACAGGCAGCTAAGGCTTTTGCTTGGGCTAATCATTTGCCCTTAATTCCAGTAAATCATATTGCAGGACATATTTATGCTGCGTGTTTTGAAGAAGAATTGCAGTTTCCTTTACTAGCTTTAGTTGTCAGTGGAGGACACACAGAATTAGTTTATATGAAAGAAGACGCTTCTTATGAAATTATCGGAGAAACCAGAGATGACGCAGCAGGAGAAGCTTATGATAAAGTTGGAAGGGTGCTGAATTTGAGTTATCCAAGTGGTAAAGAAATTGACCAGTTAGCTCATTTAGGAAAAGATCATTATCATTTTCCTCGTGCGATGTTACAAGAAGATAACTTTGACTTTAGTTTTAGCGGACTAAAAAGTGCGTTTATTAATCTTGTTCACAATGCCCAGCAACGTCAGGAAACATTATCGCAAGAAGATTTAGCTGCTAGTTTTCAAGCAAGTGTGGTTGAAGTGCTGGTCAAAAAAACAATACATGCTGCTAAGGCGTATCCTGTTAAACAGTTGGTGTTAGCAGGAGGGGTAGCTGCTAATCAAGGTTTGCGCGAAACAATGAAACAAAAAGTAGCAGAACAATTACCTCATTCTACTCTAATCATTCCAAGCTTACGTTTATGTGGGGATAATGCGGCGATGATCGCAGCAGCAGGACAAACTGAGTTTAATAAACATAACCTAGCGGATTTAAGCTTAAATGCTTGTCCAGGCCTAAGTTTCTAGCTTTTCCACAAGCGCTAGAAGTTTAGCTAGATTAAGAATAAATAGTTGAAAAAATAGTGAAATTATAGTATACTGTTTAAGGTTTCTGAAAAGAGACTAAATCCACATCTTATCGTGATCAGCGAAGTGGTGCTGATATTGTTCAGTTCTTCAATGAGACGATCGATAGGAGAGGAAAATAAAACCACATGGAGGAATTAAAATGGCAGTATTAAGTATGAAACAATTACTAGAAGCCGGCGTACATTTTGGTCACCAAACACGTCGCTGGAATCCGAAGATGAAGAAATATATCTTCACAGAAAGAAATGGTATCTACATCATTGACTTGCAAAAAACAGTTAAGTTAGTAGATGCAGCTTATGAATATATGAGAGAGGTCGCTGAAGAAGGTGGCGTTGCGCTATTTGTAGGTACTAAAAAACAAGCACAAGATTCAATAAAAGATGAAGCAATCCGTGCAGGACAATACTACGTTAACCATCGTTGGTTAGGTGGAACTTTAACGAACTGGCAAACAATTCAAAAACGCGTGACACGCCTAAAAGATATCAACCGTATGGAAGAAGATGGTACTTTTGATGTGCTTCCTAAAAAAGAAGTTGTAGGATTGAATAAAGAACGTGAACGTTTGGAAAAATTCTTGGGTGGTATTGCTGATATGCCTAGAATCCCAGATGTTATTTACATCGTAGATCCTAGAAAAGAACGTATTGCTGTTCAAGAAGCGCATAAATTGAGTATCCCAATTGTTGCAATGGTTGATACTAACTGTGACCCAGATGAAATTGATGTTGTTATCCCTTCTAATGATGATGCAATTCGTGCCGTTAAGTTGATTACTTCAAAAATGGCTGATGCATTGATTGAAGGTAATCAAGGTGAAGACGAAGTCGCAGAAGAAGATTTTGTAGACGAAGAAAATGTAACTGCAGAAAACGCTCCTTCACTTGAAGAAATGGTAGATGTAGTCGAAGGTAATAATCAATCAGCTGAATAAGATTGAATAGCGGGGCTGTTTCAAAGGCTGGGCGAAAAGCTGCACTCTCCTTTGAAACAGCTTTTTTTCAAAAATATTATACAAATGAAGCAGGAGGAATAAATAAATGGCTAATATTTCAGCAAAATTAGTAAAAGAATTACGTGATAAAACAGGCGTCGGTATGATGGATGCTAAAAAAGCACTAGTAGAAGTTGAAGGCGATATGGAAAAAGCTGTAGACTCTTTGCGTGAAAAAGGAATGGCTAAAGCGGCTAAAAAGAGTGACCGCGTGGCAGCTGAAGGACTAGCTTCTGTTGCTGTTGCAGGAAACACGGCTGCTATTGTCGAAGTAAACTCAGAAACTGACTTTGTTTCTAAAAACGAAAAATTCCAAAATCTAGTAAAAGAAATTGCCGAAGTTGTTGCAAAAAACAAACCAGCTGATATGGACGAAGCAATGAAATTAAAAACTTCTAATGGCAATATTGAAGCAGCTTTAATTGAAGCAACGCAAGTGATTGGTGAAAAAATCAGTTTCCGTCGTTTTGAAGTCCTTGAAAAAACAGACAACGCTGCGTTTGGTTCTTATTTGCATATGGGTGGTAGTATTGCTGTTTTATCTGTTGTTAATGGTACAACTGATGAGTCAGTTGCTAAAAACATAGCTATGCACGTAGCAGCAATCAATCCTCGTTATATCGATGAAAGTCAAATTCC
Source organism: Tetragenococcus halophilus (assembly GCF_001712815.1). Taxonomy (NCBI): domain Bacteria; kingdom Bacillati; phylum Bacillota; class Bacilli; order Lactobacillales; family Enterococcaceae; genus Tetragenococcus; species Tetragenococcus halophilus. The sequence goes on along the minus strand of NZ_CP012047.1, from coordinate 1,617,695 downwards.
ACAAGATGAATTAGAACATGAAAAATCTATTTTAACCGAACAAGCACAACACGAAGGTAAACCTGAAAAAATTGTTGAAAAAATGGTTGAAGGTCGTTTGAACAAATATAAAGCAGAAATTTGCTTAGTTGACCAACCTTATGTAAAAGATCCTGATATGACAGTTGAAAAATATGTTAGTGGACAAAATGCTACAGTAAATACTTTTGTTCGCTATGAAGTAGGCGAAGGTATTGAGAAAAAAGAAGAAAACTTTGCAGACGAAGTAAAGAGCCAAGCTAACCAATAATCGTTAGTTCCTTAAAAATAGGAACGCATGCAGATGCGCTCCTATTTTTTGTGAGCCGTGTGTTAACATTTCACAAATAAAACAGTATATAAAATTATTCAAAAATAAAAAGTTATTATTTAAAGTAAAAAATAAACAAGCGCAATTTTTCAACTGCGCAAATACAATGAATATGCTACAATGATAACAGAGAATTTACGGAGGAATCGTGAGGATGAAACCAAAATATCAACGTGTGGTACTAAAATTGAGCGGTGAAGCATTAGCTGGCGAAGATGGCTTTGGCATCAATCCGCCAACGATCCAAAAAATCGCTGAGGAATTAAAAAAGGTTTATGAGTTAAATGTTGAATTAGCTATTATAGTTGGCGGTGGAAACATTTGGCGAGGACAAGTTGGTGCCCAAGTTGGCATGGAACGTGCGCAAGCCGATTATATGGGAATGCTAGCAACCGTGATGAATGCTTTAGCATTACAAGATACTTTGGAAAACGTGGGTGTACCAACACGGGTACAAACTTCTATTGAAATGCGTCAAGTGGCTGAACCTTATATTCGTCGTCGTGCTGAACGACATCTTGAAAAAGGAAGAGTTGTTATTTTCGCTGGGGGTACAGGCAACCCTTATTTTTCAACGGATACTACAGCTGCCTTGCGCGCTGCTGAGATTAAAGCAGATGTTATTTTGATGGCTAAAAATAATGTTGATGGTGTTTATTCAGCAGATCCTAAAGAAGATGAAACAGCTGTTAAATTTGAAGAATTAACGCATTTAGAAGTTATCTCAAAAGGGTTGGAAGTCATGGATTCAACCGCAAGTTCTTTAAGTATGGATAATGATATTCCAGTGGTAGTATTTAATTTAAATAAAGCTGGAAATATCGAGCGCGCCGTCATGGGTGAAAATATCGGAACAACTGTAAAGGGGAAATAACACATGGCAGATAAAGTTTTTCAACAAGCAAAAGAAAATATGGAAAAAGCTACAGATAATCTGCAATATCAACTTGGACAAATACGCGCAGGTCGTGCAAACGCAAGCTTATTAGATCGTGTGAATGTTGTCTATTATGGTGTGCCAACACCGTTGAATCAACTAGCTTCTATTACCATTCCTGAAGCACGAGTATTGATGATCAAACCATTTGATAAAACAATGCTGCAAGAAATTGAAAAATCGATTTTGGCTTCTGACGTTGGCATCACGCCAACTAACGATGGTTCAGTCGTTCGATTAGTCATTCCTCAGCTGACTGAAGAACGTCGGAAAGAATTAGCAAAAGAAGTTGGTAAAGATGCAGAAACAGCAAAAGTGTCGGTAAGAAATGCTCGTCGTGAAGCAATGGATGAATATAAAAAGCAAGAAAAAAATAGCGACATTACCGAAGATGACTTGCGAACTGCTGAAAAAGATATACAAGATTTGACAGATCAAAATATCAAAAATATCGATGATATATCTTCTGATAAGGAAAACGAATTATTAGAAATGTAAATCTTACTTTAAAAAAACAGAACTCTAGCCGGTTCTGTTTTTATTTTGCTTTTTTATGAAAAATCGGAAATAAATACAAAGGAAATAGCAAATCGATGTCGAAAAAGAAACGATAGCATATAAAAACGGTAAACTTATGTTGAATAAGAACAGATAGCACATAGAAACGCTTATGTTGAATGAGAAGGAATAGCTCAAAAAAACAACAAACCTTTGTGCTAGCAAAAGAGCAAGGATTATAAAATTAGTGATGACCTTCTTTTATTTTCAGTGGATAGTAATTTTTAAAAAATTCTTTTGTTCTATTAATATTTTCAATCATATTTTCAATTATTATAGGCAATGAGTTTGTTTATTGTTATAATAAGAAAGATAAAATTTTGTTTCTTTCCCATACATTTAGGGATGAATGAAGTTAGGAGATAAAAACAATGTTGCGTTTTTTTCCAGAAAAAAATAAAACTTTTCAAGAAGAACAAGAGTACACTTTTGATTCAGAATTACCTGTGCCTAAACATATAGCAATTATTATGGATGGTAATGGACGTTGGGCACAAAATCGCAGATTGCCCAGGGTAGCTGGACACAAAGAAGGTATGGAAACAGTAAAAAAGATCACGAAGCATGCTTCTTATTTAGGCGTTAAAGTGTTAACACTTTATGCTTTTTCGACAGAAAATTGGAGAAGGCCTGAAGAAGAAGTCAATTTTTTGATGCAATTACCAGTTGACTTTTTTGATACTTTTGTGCCAGAGTTAATGAAAGAAAATGTTCGTGTAAATGTAATGGGAGAATATGATGTCTTACCAGCGCATACACAAGATGCAGTCAATCGAGCGGTAAAGCAAACAAGTGAAAATACAGGAATGATTCTAAACTTTGCTTTAAATTATGGCAGTCGTGCAGAAATGGTTTCGGCAGTAAAAAATATTGCAACAGATATTAGCGCAAAAAATATTGAAGTTGAGCAGATCGATGATGATTTTATCGCTGACTACTTGATGACAGGATTTTTGCCCAAAGAAATTCGTGATCCAGAAGTTCTCATACGCACCAGTGGCGAAGAACGTATCAGCAATTTTTTATTGTGGCAAATCGCTTATAGCGAGCTACTATTTACAAAAGAGTTATGGCCGGATTATAGCGAAGCCTCTCTTGAAAACTCGATTGCAATTTTTCAACATCGAAATCGTCGTTTTGGCGGTTTGAAAAACAAGGAGGAAAATAAATGAGACAACGGGTCATTACAGCGGTTATCGCTTTGGTACTTTTTTTGCCCATTATCTTTTTTGATTTCGGTGGAATTTCAGTACAATTATTAGGCGCTTTGCTAGCAGTCGTGGGTGTTTACGAACTCTTTAGAATGAAAGGCTTAGCAATTATCAGTTTTGAAGGGATTTTATCAATTATTGGGGCACTCGTGTTAGTATTACCCAATAATCCGTGGTTTTCGTATTTGCCTGATACAACGGATAAGTTAATCCTATTTTATTTCATTGTTATGCTTTTATTAGGGGTATCAGTGTTATCGAAAAATATGTATACTATTGATGAAGCAGGTTTTCCTGTATTAGTTAGTTTATATGTAGGCGTTGGGCTGCAAAATTTTGTAGAAGCAAGATCTACTGGTTTATTGCTACTTTTGTTCGGGCTATTTATTGTATGGGCTACTGATATCGGTGCTTATATGGTAGGAAGAAAATATGGTAAACGAAGTCTTTGGCCAGCGATATCTCCTAATAAAACAGTTGAAGGTGCTATAGGCGGTATTTTAAGCGCACTTTTTATCGCAATTGTCTTTTTGATTATTTATCCAGGAAGCCTTTATTTTGAATACGGTTCTTTTATCATGCTTTTTTGGACAATCATTTTATCGGCGGTCGGTCAATTTGGCGATTTAGTCGAGTCAGCGATTAAAAGACATTATCAAGTGAAAGATTCAGGTAACATTTTACCAGGGCATGGCGGCGTTTTAGACCGCTTTGATAGTATGTTGTTTGTTTTCCCTATTATGCATCTGATTGGCTTATTCTAATATTAGAAAAGTTACTGAGCATTTTCGAAATGATCGGAAATGCTTTTTTAAATTCTTATTACAATCAATCTCATTGATTGTTAATTACATAAGATATGATAAAATAATGAGTAATCTTTGAGATACTTTGACGAAAGAGAGGAAACATACCATGAAGACATTGATTACATTTTTAATCGTCTTCTCAGTAGTTGTGGTAATACATGAATTTGGACATTTTTATTTTGCTAAGAAATCGGGCATTTTAGTCCGTGAATTTTCTATCGGCATGGGTCCTAAGCTATTCAGCCACCAAGCTAAAGACGGTACGACTTACACCATACGAGCCATACCGATGGGTGGTTATGTTCGGATGGCAGGCTATGAGGATGAAGAAGAACTAAAAGCTGGAATGCCGGTATCTTTGGAAGTAAATGAGAATAACGAAGTCATTAAAATCAATACAAGTTCAAAAGTACAGTTAGAAAATGCGATCCCTTTAGAAGTGACTCGTTATGATTTGACTGAGGCGCTTGAAATTACAGGATTTGTTAATGGAAATGAAGATAATGTAGCAAGCTATTCAGTAAATCATGAGGCAATGATTATTGAAGAAGACGGTACGCAGCTGCGTATCGCACCTAGAGATGTACAGTTTCAGTCTGCTAAGTTATGGCAAAGAATGTTGACAAATTTCGCGGGACCTATGAATAATTTCTTATTAACGATTGTGTTATTCATTGCCATTGTATTTTTACAAGGCGGAGTTCCTAATGAAGACTCAACAGTACTTGGTGAAGTAAATCCTGAAGGTGTAGCAGCAACAGCCGGTTTAAGGTCGGGGGATGAAATTGTAGCGATCGACCAAGAAGAAGTATCAAGTTGGCCTGAACTGCAACAAACGATTCAACAACAACCTGATGAAGAGTTATCGCTTGAAGTTAACCGGGATGACCAAACTTTTTCTGTAGATGCAACGCCTGAAAGCGTAGAATCGGGTAATCAAGATATTGGGCAATTGGGCGTACAAGCATCGCTTAAAACTGGTTTTTGGGACAAAGTAGTCGGCGGTGTGAAAGAAAGTTGGGACATGCTTGTCCAAATTTTAGCTGCCTTAAGAAACTTGGTAACTAATTTTAGTTTGGATCAATTAGGCGGTCCAGTTGCTATTTTCCAAATGTCTGATCAAGCTGCTCAACAAGGCGCTATGACTGTCTTACTTTTGACCGCTATGATATCAGTCAATTTAGGTATCGTGAACTTACTACCCATTCCTGGTTTGGACGGTGGAAAATTACTACTTAATATAGTCGAAGCTATACGTGGAAAACCAATTAGTGAAGAAAAAGAAGGGATGATTACCTTAGTAGGTTTTGGTTTGTTGATGTTATTAATGGTATTAGTCACTTGGAATGATATCCAGCGCTTTTTCTTTTAAACCCAGGCCCTTAATTTAGACAGATTGGCCGTTATTTCAAATTCGTATAGTAAAGAAAAGTGTTGTTTAAATGAGGAGTGTATTATGAAACAATCAAAACTTTTAATTCCGACAATGCGAGAAATTCCCAACGATGCAGAAGCTAAGAATTTACAGCTGCTGTTAAGAGCTGGTTTTATTCGACAAGTATCAGGGGGGGTTTACGCTTATTTACCTTTAGCTACTCGTGTATTAAAAAAAATGTATGCGATCATTGGTGAAGAGTTTGAAAAAATTGGTTCAGTAGAAATCAAAATGCCAACATTGTTACCGTCATCTTTATTAGAAAATACTAGTGAAGTTAGTTATGACGATAAAGCTTATAATTTAAAAAATCGTACAGGAAAAGAGTTTGTCTTAGGCTCTGCTTATGAAGGGCTAATTAGTGAATTGATCGGTGATGAAATTTCTTCTTATAAACGATTGCCATTAACCCTTTTTCAAATCGCTACTAAATACCGTAATGATAAACGTTCACGCTTTGGCTTATTGCGCAGCCACGAATTTATCTTAAGCGATGCCTATTCTTTTCATGCAACAGAGGAAAGTTTAAATGAAATGTATCGTGCTTACCAAAATGCCTTTGAACATATTTTTGAACGTTTAGGCGTTAAAGTAAAAGGTTTATTGGGAGATAGTCAAATTGATGAACAAACCGATGCTTTTGAATATATGGCTCTTTCAGAGTCAGGAGATAAAATTGGCGCTTTTTCAACGGGAAGTAATTATGCATCTGACTTGCAGGCGGCAACAAGTGCTTTTATTTCAAAAAAATCTCACGAACCTAACAAGGAAATCGAAGAAGTTACTTTTGAAAAAAAAGAAAATCTAGAAGAAGCAGCACAAGCTTTATCTATTCCTTTGCAAAAAACAATTAAGACTCAACTTTATTTAGCAGATGATAAGCCAGTTCTTGTTTTAGTTCGGGCAGATCAGAAAGTAAATGAGCTAAAGATTAAGAAACATTTGGAAGTAGCACAATTAATTGCTGCTGATGAAACACAAAGCCAAGCGTATTTTCAAACATCTCTAAGTTATTTAGGTCCCGTCGATGTGCCAGATAAATGTAAGATCTATGCAGATTTACAAGTTCAAGATTTGGCAAATGCTTTAGCAGGCGCAAATAAAGAAAATGCTTATTTGAAAAATGTCAATCCGGACAAAGACTTTCCGGTGGACCAGTATGCTGATTTACGTTTAGTACAAGAAGGTGATACCTCACCTGATAATTTAGGAACTTTAGAACTAAAAAAAGGTGTCGAAGTCGGACGTATGATAAAAGTCGGTACTTATTTTAGTGAAAGATTGAAAACAGCTGTATTAGATGAAAATGGACAACATGTACCAGTACAAATGGGGTGTTATGAGCTGGGAATCAGCCGTTTATTAGCGACCATCGTGGAACAAAATAGCGATGAAGAGGGAATTAATTGGCCAGCAGAGATTGCGCCTTTTGACTTGCATATTGTACAAATGAATATGGAAGATGAAGAACAAACAGCGCTAACTAATAGCGTGGAAGAAATAATGTTAGCAGCTGGTTATCAAGTTTTAGTAGATGATAGACAAGAAAGAAGCGGCGTGAAATTTGCTGATGCGGATTTAATTGGTTGCCCAGTTCGTATTACTGTTGGGAATAAAGCCAATGAAGGAGCTGTCAGTATTAAATTTAAACAAACGCAAGCAAAAATTGAAGTGAAAAAAGAAGAATTAGTTTCAACACTTGCAATTTTATTGAATTCAGAAGGCTGATAAAGGGCTGTGACATAAGAAAAGAACCGAACTATATTTGATAAGTTTTGTTTAGCTTAAAATTACGATGTGTGTCTATTAGAGCGTAAAACAAACTTTTTATAGTTCGGTTGTTTTGTCAGCAAAAAATCTTATGAAGTAGTCACTTTCATTGTCTTTTTAAAACGCGTATACTAGTAAAGAAAGATTGTTACATTAAGGAGTGTATAAACTTGTCAAAGGAAGAAGAAACATTTGAAATTCTCTTAGATCAAATCCAACTTGATGAAACTATGCGAGAAAATCCTTTGATCAAACAAGGAAAAATCAAACAAGTTATTGTCCATAAGCAATCACAAAATTGGACCTTTGTTTTAAGCTTTGCAAAAATTTTACCAGCGATGATCTATCAAAGTTTTCGGCAAAATTTAGAAATGGCTTTTCAAGATATTGCTTCAGTTGATATGGTCATTGAAGCAGATGATAATCAATTTGATGAGCAGTTATTACAGGAATATTGGCCACTGATTCTGGCAGATCAAAAATGTGCAACACCTTTTGTACAGCAAGTATTAAAAAGCCAGCAACCCTTTATGAACGGTTCAAAAGTTATCTTGCCGATTTCTAATGAAGCAGTGATACCCAATTTGCAGCAACAGTATTTGCCTATGGTAGAAAAAATTTACCAATCTTTTGGTTTTGCTAAATTTCGTATTAAACCAGAATTTGATCAAAAACAAGCAACTGAAAATAAAGAACAGTTGGAAGCTTTTCAAAAAGAACAACAAGAAGCGTTTATGCAACAAGCAGCAGAATCGATTGCTTCACATAAACAACAAAAGAAAGAGAAAAAACAAGAAAGTCAGCCACTGGACGGTCCGATCGCACTAGGAAGAAATATTTCGCAAGATGAATTAGTTACACCTATGGATAATATTTTAGAAGAAGAGCGTCGGATGACGATTCAAGGTTATGTTTTTGACAAAGAAGTTCGTGAACTTCGCTCAGGTAGACAATTGTTGATTTTGAAAATTACTGACTACACTTCTTCTTTTGTTGCTAAAAAATTCTCAAATGGCGAAAAAGATGAACAAGTCTTTGAAGCGATCCAAGCAGGGAGTTGGCTAAAGGTTCGTGGTAGTATCCAAGAAGACACTTTTATGCGGGATCTAGTGATGAATGCGCAAGACCTAGTTGAAGTCAAACATGAAAGTAGAAAGGATTACGCTAAAGAAGATGAAAAACGAGTGGAGCTTCATTTACACTCTAATATGAGTACCATGGATGCCACAAACAGCGTTAGTGAATTAGTAGAACAAGCGGGAAAATGGGGACATAAAGCAGTTGCTGTGACTGATCATGGTGGTGCTCAATCATTTCCAGAAGCGCACCAAGCAGGCCAAGATAATGGCGTGAAAATTATTTATGGTGTTGAAGCCAATGTAGTAGACGATGGTGTTGCAGTTGTTTATAATCCTCAAGATGTTTCTTTGTCTGATGCAACTTATGTGGTCTTTGACGTGGAAACTACAGGATTATCGGCAGTTTATGATTCAATTATCGAACTAGCAGCGGTCAAGATGCATAAAGGAAATGTAGAAGATTCTTTTGAAGAGTTTATTGATCCAGGTCATTCACTATCTAGTACCACGGTTAATTTGACCGGTATTACTGATGAAATGGTGAAAGGTTCCAAGTCTGAAGAAGAAGTACTGCAAGCTTTTGAACAATTTTCTGAAGGTTGTGTTTTAGTCGCTCATAACGCTTCATTTGATATGGGATTTTTAAATATGAGCTATAAACGGAATAATATCGCTGAAGCTTCTAATCCGGTAATCGATACTTTAGAATTAGCACGTTATCTATACCCAGAATTTAAGCGTTTTGGCTTGGGCGTATTGACGAAAAAATTTGGCGTATCCTTAGAACAACATCATAGAGCGGTCTATGACGCTGAAGCCACGGGACACTTGGCTTGGATTTTTGTAAAAGAAGCGATGGAAAAACATGAAATGTATCTACATAAAGATTTGAATCGTCATGTAGGAAGCGCCAATTCAATCAAAGCTGCTCGTCCTTTTCATGCTTCGATTTTGGTTAAAAATCAAAAAGGGTTAAAAAACTTATTTAAATTAATTTCAATGTCGAATGTAAAATACTTTCACAATAAACAACCGCGCATTCCTCGTTCTGAACTTGTGAAGTTTCGTGAGGGTTTAATGATTGGAACGGCTTGTGACAAAAATGAGGTTTTTGTTGCGATGATGCAAAAAGGCTACGAAGAAGCCAAAGAACTAGCTAAGTTTTATGATTATATTGAAGTCATGCCTAAAGCTGTTTATGCTCCTTTAATCGAACAAGAATTAATTAAAAGTGAAAAAGATTTGGAAGATATCATTGCCAAATTGGTAAATATCGGTAAAGAATTGGACAAACCAGTTGTTGCTTCTGGAGATGTTCATTATATAAATGATGAAGAAGCGATCTACCGTAAAATTTTGATCAATTCAATGGGAGGCGCGAACCCATTAAATCGACATGCTTTACCTGATGTTCATTTTCGTACCACAGATGAGATGTTAACGGAATTCCAATTTTTAGGTAATGAAAAAGCTAAAGAAATAGTAGTAGATAGTCCTAATCAATTAAATGACAACTGTGAAGTTGTCATTCCAGTAAAAGATAAGTTGTATACGCCGAAAATTCCAGGCTCAGAAGAGGAGATTACCGACTTAAGTTACACACAAGCAAAAAAACTTTACGGTGACCCATTACCTGAAATCGTGGAAAAACGTTTAGAAAGAGAACTTGAATCGATTATTGGAAATGGCTTTTCTGTTATCTACTTAATTGCGCAAAAATTAGTGTTAAAAAGTAATAAAGATGGCTATCTGGTAGGTTCAAGAGGTTCTGTTGGATCTAGTTTAGTAGCGACAATGACGGGGATTACTGAAGTAAATCCATTATCTCCACATTATTATTGTCCAGAATGTCAGTATTCAGAATTCTATGAAGATGGCTCTTATGGTTCAGGCTTTGATATGCCGGAAAAAGATTGTCCGAAATGTGGGACTCGTTTGAAAAAAGATGGACACGATATTCCTTTTGAAACCTTTTTAGGGTTTAACGGTGATAAAGTGCCCGATATTGACTTGAACTTTGCTGGTGAATATCAACCTGAAGCTCATAATTATACTAAAGTATTGTTTGGTGAAGATTACGTTTATCGTGCTGGAACGATTAGTACGGTAGCTGATAAGACGGCTTTTGGTTTTGTTAAAGGTTATGAACGAGATTATAATTTAAACTTTAGAAACGCAGAAGTGGATCGTCTAGCCAAAGGTGCTAGTGGCGTCAAACGTACGACAGGGCAACACCCGGGTGGGATTATTGTTATTCCAGATGATATGGATGTTTATGACTTTACACCGATACAATACCCAGCTGATGATTTGAACGCAGAATGGCGTACAACTCACTTTGATTTCCACTCTATTCATGATAATGTTTTGAAATTAGATATTTTAGGACACGATGATCCTACAGTTATTCGGATGTTACAAGATTTGTCGGGGATCGATCCGCTAACTATTCCGACTGATGATCCTGAAGTGATGCGCATTTTTGAAGGCACGGAAGTATTAGGTGTAACTTCTGATCAAATTTATTCCAAAACAGGAACATTAGGAATTCCTGAATTTGGGACACGTTTTGTTAGAGGAATGCTTGAAGAGACCAATCCAACGACTTTTGCGGAATTGCTACAAATTTCTGGTTTATCCCATGGGACTGATGTTTGGTTAGGAAATGCTGACGAGCTGGTACGTCAAGGAATTGTTGATCTAGCGCATGTTATTGGTTGTCGGGACGATATTATGGTGTATTTAATGCATGCCGGTCTTGATGCTGGAATGGCTTTTCAAATTATGGAACATGTCCGTAAAGGTAAAGGAATTCCAGATGAATGGCAAGCGGAAATGAAAAAAAATGATGTTCCTGACTGGTACATTGATTCTTGCTTAAAAATTAAATATATGTTTCCTAAAGCCCATGCTGCAGCTTATGTGCTAATGGCCTTGCGGGTTGCTTATTTTAAAGTATATTTTCCTATTCTTTACTATTGTGCTTATTTTTCGGTTCGTGCAGATGATTTTGACTTAGTTACCATGTGTAAAGGAAAAAATGCGGTAAAAGAACGAATGAAAGAAATTACTGATAAAGGAATGGACGCTTCTGCTAAGGAAAAAAATCTATTAACAGTACTTGAGTTATGCAACGAAATGTTGGAACGTGGTTATGAGTTTGGCATGATTGATTTATACAAGTCTGATGCTGTTAACTTTGTTATTGAAGATAATAAATTGATCGCACCATTTCGTGCGGTGCCAAGTTTAGGAACAAACGTAGCCAAGCAAATTGTAAAAGCGCGAGAAGACGGACCATTTTTATCAAAAGAAGATCTTGCAAATCGTGCGAAGGTTTCAAAAACATTAATTGATTATATGTCTGATAATGGCGTTTTAAATGATTTGCCAGATGAAAACCAATTATCTTTATTTGATATGTTGTAAGCATCATTTTAATTGTATATAATGCCTACTGAATAATTGTGAACTTTGTAAAAAAGCTAAAATAAAGCGTCCAATTCTTTATTTGCCTGCTTTTGAAGACGTTAGATAAAATTTGGCGTAAAGCATCTGCCGTCAATTTAGACAGATTGAGTGCCAAAACGCTCAAAGCAATGCTTGAAAGCGTAGTATCTTTACGTTTAGTTGTTATCAAATCAGCGCCAAAACACCCCTTTAATTGGCTAAATCCACGTTCAACCGCGACACGATCGGCATTGTCTTGTTCATCGATGGTTTTATCACGAACTTCGTTCTTTTTCGGGCGCCCTAGTGCAGGTCCCGATAATCGGATGCCCCGTTGTTTACAATAATTGAGGTTTTTTCGATTACGATAAATCTTGTCTGCTAAGACACGTTCAGGGTAGTTTCCATGTCGGTCGTGGTAACGACGAATCGTAGAAATTAAAATATCTGACTCGTTATAAGCATCGAAACTGCTATATTCTAGGCGGGCGATACCTTGATCAAGACTCATATCAAATTTGGCACCAAACTCGACGGAGGCTTTGGCTTTTCCCCGCACAATAGGACGCAACCATGGTTGATGAAAACTAACGATCCGATCTTGCACAGAGTGGGTGTGATTATCATACATATAACGTTGTTGTTCATAAATGTTTTGAATGGTTGTCCACCAAATCGCTTGTTGTTCTGTTAATTGAGCGCCTCGGTCTAAAAATTTCTGAATCACTTGGATATCACGTTTGACAAATCCTAACATTTTGCGTATTTGCTTCCGTAACCACTTTTTTGCTTTTTTCTTACGACGGACGATATTCAGATAAACTTTTTGCGCTAATTGCCGATAAATCCGTGGTTTCTTCCATTGATAGTCTTGACAGAGGCTATCTACGATTTTTTCCGCATGTGTTCGTGCATCATTTAATAGCTCCGTATCCGTCGGATATTTGATGTTTTGCGGGGCACAAGTCGCGTCTAATGTCAGTGTTCCACTGTTGGAACCGTCTGTGGGCGGTGTGGGATCATCGTCATCTTTTTGATTGTAAGACAAGATTTTTTCGTTGATTTGCATTAGTGTGACTTCATCCAAACGCTTACGAAAGTGGACCATGGAAGAGGCTTCAAAAGGCGCTTCTTCCTGATAGCCAGGCAGCCCCACGAAAAATTGCAGGTAAGGATTCTCTTGGATTTGAGCGACAGTTTCTTCGTCACTGTAGTGATACTCTTTTTGAATTAAAAGCGCGCCTAAGGCCATACGTAACGACTTAGCCACATTGCCTTTGGGATTTGGAAAGTTTTTCGCATAGTCTTTTTCCAGTTGGCCCCAAGGAATTTGTTCCGCTTTTTTTACCCAACGGTTTTCTGGGTTCATATGAAGACCTAAGGGTTGATTGAAATCTTCAAAAGAAATTTGGACGTAGGGTTGTGATTTGTACATGAGCATCCTCCTAAGCAACAATAAGTGCACGATTTAAAAGGTCTTACTGTAAAAAGCCTTGCATCTATTTTAACAAATAGTTTGAATAAATGTTGGTAAATCAACAAATTAATTATAATCAGTAGGCATTATATAAATATATGTTGGGTCATACCTATCTTCTATCTAATGTGTCATTGGATCAGAGGGGTATGATCCAATTGTGTAGAAACCACTAATATTGAATAAAGAAAAAGAAATCCTTTATCCAATAATGAAAAATTGAATAACGGAAATGGAATTCTTTAATCAATAAGGAAATAATGAATAAAGGAATTGAAATCCGTTATCCCAAAATTAACTGAATAACTTCGTAACAGGTCAAATAAAGAGAAATTTACGAATATTGGATAAAGGAATTCAATTTTATTATTCAATAAAATAAAATTGAATAAAGAATGTTAAAACTTTTATTCAATAGTCTCTTCTTTAAGACAAATTGCTTCCTTGGTCAAAAGGTTATAAACTAAAAGGGGAAATGTATGAAAGGGTGAAAAGATGTATACTGTGACCGGTATTCGAAAACTAAAAGGTACTTTTTACCAAGTTACCATCGATCATCAAGAGAAAATTAAAGTTTCAGAAGATCTGCTAGTTCGCTTTCGTTTGCTAAAGGGAAGTGAATTAACAGAAGAACAAATGGCTGACGTCAAAGAACAAGCCAGTTATGATTATGGCTTGCAAGAAGCTTTAAACTATATTAGTTATCAATTACGTACAGAGAAAGAAACACGGACTTACTTACAAAAAAAAGAAATCCCATTAGAAGATCGTCATAAAATTATCGCTCGTTTAAAAGAACTTGATGTTTTGAATGATCGAACATATGCGATGAGTTATGTGCGTACGCAAATTCGTTTAAGTGATAAAGGACCGTCTAATTTATATCAACAATTGCGCAAAAAAGGGGTACAAGATGATTTAATTGATGAGGCGCTGGAATTATATACGCCAGAATTACAGGCAGAAATTGCTGCACGCACTGCGGCAAAAGGTGTAAAGAAAATTCGCGGTAAGAGTTATCGCGAAACTTTACAGAAATTGCGAATGAATCTGACCAAAAAAGGATTTAATCAAGATATTATCCAGCAAGCTGTTGACCAACTTGACTATGAAATGGATGAGGCTCAAGAGTGGGAAATACTACAAAAAGAAGGACAGAAGTTATTACAGCGAGATCGTTCAAAAGATAATGGCAAGAAAAAGATGAAAATCAAGCAAAAGTTGTATCAGAAAGGATTTACGACTGACTTGATTCAACAATTTATTGATAAGGAAGAATTAAATGAAGAGTAAGATGTGGGACCATCAAAAGATCCAAGACTTTCAAACAAGCTTGTTGGATTGGTATTATAAAAACAAGAGAAATTTACCATGGCGTGCGGATACTGATCCATATAAAGTATGGATTTCAGAAATTATGTTACAGCAAACGCGCGTAGATACAGTCATTGATTATTATTACCGATTCATGGAAGAATTTCCTACAATTCAGGATTTAGCCGAAGCTGACGAAGAAAGACTATTGAAAGTTTGGCAAGGACTAGGCTATTACTCTAGAGCTAGGAACTTAAAAGTTGCTGCAAACCAAATCCAAGCAGATTTTAATGGTAAATTTCCTGATACTGTTGAAGGAATTCGCAGTTTAAAAGGAATCGGGCCCTATACAGCAGGAGCGATTGCAAGTATTTCTTTTGGTTTAGCAGAACCAGCTATTGATGGCAATGTGATGCGAGTTATTAGCCGTCTTTTTGGCGTTGAAGAAGATATTGCCAAATCAAGTACATATAAAATCTTTGATAGAATTCTTCGTGCTATTATTTCACACGAGCATCCTGGAGATATGAATCAAGCTTTGATGGAAGTAGGAGCAACAGTTTCTACACCATCAGCCACTGAATGTCCTTCATGGTTAAAGCCATTTTGTTATGCTTGTGCGCATGACGCCCATGATAAGTTTCCGGTAAAAACCAAAAAGGCAAAGCCCAAAGATATTTATTATTTAGCCGCAGTTATTGAAAATAATGCGCATGAACATTTATTGATTCAACGTCCGGAAACGGGTTTGTTAGCAAAAATGTGGCATTATCCTTTAAAAGAGATTGACGTAAAAGAGTATCAAGCGTTAAAACAATATTGGCAAAAAGAAGACACAAATCAATTAACATTGGATTTAGTTTCTGAAGATGAAGCACCAGATATTTTTAGTGAATGGCCAGTAGTATGGCAAAAAAGACATCTTGGTGAAGTAACTCATACATTTACACATTTAAAATGGCATATTCTTATTTTTTACGGACGTACGCAAAATGATTTTTCACCGGAAAATGGTAAATGGTTAGATGAGCAGTCTTTTTCAACCCTCATTTTTCCAAAAGTGCAGCAAAAAATTATCCAACAGTTCAATAAAACTCATAAAGTTAGATAACATTTATAGCAAACAATTAAAATTATTGCTATAATAATTATGGTGCCGGTGTAAAACACCCAAGCAAATACGAGTTTCGTAAGGTGAGGGTTGCTATGAGAATGCCTAAAGAAGGCGAGTTTGTTAGTATTCAAAGTTACAAACATGATGGCAATTTGCATCGAACGTGGCGCGATACGATGGTATTGAAAACCAGTGAGCAGTCGTTGATCGGATTAAATGATCATACTTTAGTTACCGAATCAGACGGCAGACGCTGGGTCACCCGCGAACCAGCTATTGTTTATTTTCATAAAAAATACTGGTTCAATATAGTAGCAATGATACGAGAAAAGGGGGTTTCCTATTATTGTAATCTAGCTTCCCCGTTTATTTTAGACGAAGAAGCGCTGAAGTATATTGATTATGATTTGGATATCAAAGTTTTTCCCGATGGTGAAAAACGATTGTTGGATGTGGATGAATATGAACTACATGGTAAATTGATGCATTATCCAAACAATATTGATTATATTTTAAAAGAAAATGTCAAAATTTTAGTTGATTGGATCAATAATGGAAAGGGACCTTTCTCAGAAGGGTACGTCGATATATGGTATGAACGCTACAAGCAATTGTCGCATAAATAAAAAGCTGCCGATTTTTCGGCAGTTTTTTAACGTCAAAGAAGATATATTTTTTTGACAGATATAGATAGCAGAATATATTTTTAATGAACAACGATAGCACATAGAAATGGCAAACTTATGTTGAATGAGCAACGATAACGCATAGAAACGAAAAATAATGTGCTATGAAGTGATCTGCTAAATTTTTAAATAGAAATTATAAAAAGCAGCTGTTTCCAGGCTTCTTTATCTACTTATTTATCTAGTATCATAGCTATAAATTGGTAAGAAGCAATTATAATACTTGCTTTATTTTTTAAAATAAACTTTTTGTCATTGTAATATGCTCAATACCTGCATCCAAAAAGAAGTCTCCTTCTTCTTGATAGCCTAAATTTTGATAAAAGTTTCGCGCGCTGATTTGTGCGCCTAAAGTCATTTTTTGATAATCATGATTACTTGCATAGTTTTCTGCTTCTTGCATAATAACTTTTCCATAATGACGATTTCTAGCTTGTTTTACAACAGCCATACGTTGTACTTTGACAATATTATTACCAGAAGGAAGTAAACGAACAGTGGCTAGGGGTTCATTTTGGTCATTATATAAAACAAAGTGAATGGCTTGTTGTTCGTTTTCATCAATTTCTCTTTCGACAGGAACTCCTTGTTCTTTTATAAAAACTTCTTTTCTAATAGCTAACGCGTTGACATAAGTATTACTTTGTGTGTCTTTTGTATAAATTACGTGCATTTTACCACCTCGATAAGATTATATCTTTTTGCTAAAAAATTAGCTAATTAAAAATTCCAAAAACAAAAGATAAATATTTCTGTAATATGAATCGGTTTTCATTGAAAAGAAAAAAGCTTTGTGGTAGCATTTTATTGTGGTTGAAAGCCACGTTTTTTTTATAAAAATTGAAAATCTAAGGAGCGAATGCAACTATGAATGCTGACCCCGGGAGTCAGTCGCTGATAGCACAGCTGTTGCTATTACTTTGTTTAACAATAGTGAATGCTTTTTTAGCAGCATCAGAAATTGCTGTGGTTTCGATCAACAAAAGTCGGATCGAACAACAAGCCGAAGAAGGGGATAAAAAATCTCAGAAACTTTTACATACGTTAAAAGACCCAACGAATTTTTTATCGACGATTCAAGTTGGAATCACATTAGTTAATATTTTATCTGGTGCTTCTCTTGCTTCACAATTAGCACAACGTCTTTCGCCTTATTTAGGTGGAGGAGCTGCTGCAACAAGTATTGCACATATCATTATGGTTATGCTTTTAACCTATATTTCGATTGTGTTTGGTGAATTATATCCAAAACGTATCGCCATGAGTAAGACCGAAGAGGTAGCGAAATTTGCTTCTGGAATTATTCGTGTTATCGGAACTATTGCAAAACCATTTGTATGGTTGCTATCAGCATCGACAAATCTACTCGCACGAATTACCCCAATGGAATTTGATGACGAGGACAGTAAAATGACGCGTGATGAGATGCGTTATATGATGGAAACAGAAGGTGTCTTTGAAGATGAAGAGTTATCCATGCTTCAAGGTGTTTTTTCATTAGATACTAAAGTAGCGCGGGAAGTGATGGTACCTCGTACGGATGCTTATATGGTTGATATTAACGACAATGTAGGTGAAATCATCGAAGATATCTTAAAGCAAAATTATTCCCGAATTCCAATTTTTGATGAAGAAAAAGATAAAGTTATTGGCATTTTGCACACAAAAAATTTATTAAAAGGAGCATATAAACAAGGTTTTGCTAATATTGATTTACTTACTTTATTACAAGAACCCTTATTTGTTCCAGAGACGATTTTTATTGATGATCTATTATACGAAATGAAAAAGACACAGAGTCAAATGGCAGTTTTATTAGATGAATACGGCGGTGTCGTTGGTATTGTAACACTAGAAGACTTGCTAGAAGAAATTGTAGGCGAAATTGACGATGAGTCGGATGAAGTCGAAACACTTTATAAAAAAGTTTCGGAATCTGAATATATTATTCAAGGCGGTATGCTGATTGAAGAATTTAATGAAGCCTTTGATACCAACCTTCATATGTCTGATGTGGATACCATGGCAGGTTATTTAATTACAGCTTTAGGAGAAATTCCTGAAGAAGGTGAAAAATTAACTTTTGAAGTGGATAACTTAACCTTGGTATCAGAACAAACTGTTGGCCCACGTATTTTAAAGATTCGCGTCATCTTTCATGACCCAACAAAAAAAGATGAAGTAGAACCTGAAGAAGACCGGCGCTTTTTCCATAAGGAATTTGCAGATGATGAACCAAGGAGATGAGAAAAGTAGGATCTTAATGGGTCCTGCTTTTTTATTATCTTTATTTAATAGGGGGCCTTTAGCTATTTTTATTTATTTTTGCTCAGCAAGATGATATACTGGTCAAGTTCATACATAAAAAATTATTGATAAGAAAGTTTGAAACGAAAGGAGAGACTGTAAGAATAGCAGTCTTGCAGTATAAGAAATGGATAAACAAGAATTAGAAAAAGAAGTCGATGCTAGACGCACCTTTGCAATTATTTCTCACCCGGACGCAGGTAAGACGACCATTACTGAGCAACTTTTGCTTTTTGGTGGTGCGATTCGTCAAGCAGGTACGGTTAAAGGGAAAAAAACAGGAAATTATGCTAAATCTGATTGGATGGATATTGAAAAACAACGTGGGATTTCAGTAACCAGTTCGGTAATGCAATTTGACTATGAAGGAAAACGGGTAAATATCTTAGATACGCCGGGACACGAAGACTTTTCTGAAGATACTTATCGTACATTGATGGCTGTTGATAGCGCAGTTATGGTAATCGATAGTGCCAAAGGAATCGAAGCACAGACAAAAAAACTTTTTAAAGTTGTAAAACAAAGAGGAATTCCGATCTTTACTTTTATTAATAAAATGGATCGCGACGGTCGTGAACCGTTGGAATTATTAGAAGAACTAGAAGATTTACTCGATATTGAATCTTATCCTATGAATTGGCCTATTGGTATGGGAAGAGGATTAGAAGGAATTTATGACATTCATAATCAACGCGTAGAATTATCTCATCCCCAAAATTATGATGGGCAACGTTTTCTTTCATTAGATGATAATGGAGATATCGCTACTGAACATCCATTAAAACAAAATAGTGTTTATCAACAAGCACTCGAAAATGTTGAATTGCTACAAGAAGCTGGCGATGACTTTGATTTAGAAAAAGTAGAGCGAGGAGATCAAACGCCCGTATTTTTCGGTTCTGCGTTGACTAACTTTGGTGTACAAACCTTTTTAGAAGCCTTTTTAGAATATGCGCCTAAACCTCATGCCCATAAAACTAAAGAAGAGGAAAAAGTAGATCCTTACGAAGAAGATTTTTCCGGATTTGTATTTAAAATCCAAGCAAATATGAATCCTGCTCACCGCGACCGTATTGCTTTTTTACGTATTTGTTCAGGAACTTTTACTCGTGGAATGGATGTTACCTTAGAACGAACCGGCAAGAAAACAAAATTAAGCAATGTCACCCAATTTATGGCCGATGCGCGGGAAAATATTCAAGAAGCAGTAGCTGGAGATATCATAGGTATTTATGATACTGGTACTTATCAAGTGGGTGATACCCTTTATGAAGGAAAACTTAAAGTTGCTTATGAAGACTTACCCGTTTTTACCCCGGAATTATTTATGCAGGTGAACGCTAAAAATGTAATGAAACAAAAATCGTTTTATAAAGGCATACGTCAGTTAGTGCAAGAAGGGGCGATTCAAATGTATCAAACCTATATGACGGATGATTTTATTATCGGTGCTGTTGGGCAACTACAATTTGAAGTTTTCCAATATCGTATGAGAAATGAATATAATTCTGAAGTGATTATGAAGCCATTGGGCCATAAGATTGCTCGCTGGATCGATCCGAAAGACTTAGATGAAAAGATGCATTCCAGCCGCAATATTTTAGCCAAAGATCGTTTTGGGCAACCGTTGTTTCTATTTGAAAATGAATTTGCTATGCGTTGGTTTAAAGACAAGTATCCCGATGTTGAATTGAAGAGTTTATTATAAAATACAAAAACAGCTTAAAAAGCACAGTTTAGGGTAAGGACAGTGCTTTTTAAGCTGTTTTTTAATATAAAAACTAAGGAGCTTCACTTATTATTTTTGGAATAGAGATCTCAACAATAGCGTCATCGTCATTGTCAATTTCTGTGATATCTTCTTCATTATAGGAATCCGGAGAAAGTTTTTTCAAGAAGTGTTCCTTAATTTCGGTAATTTCTTCAGAACGGATGGCTCTTTTTTTGTTTACTAATAAAAGTTCATTATGTGTAGGAGCCTCAGTGTATACAATCGAAATATCTCCAGCAGTGTAGACTTTTACTAACACCGCATCTGTATGTTCTAATTGTTGCCTGACCAGTCTTGAATGACTATTTGTAACGTTTACTAGCTTCATATTGATTCACCTCACAATCTTTAAAGCTGATTCTTCCTTCGTATCTATTATATTTTTAATTAAAAAAAAGATAAAGTATAAGGTGTTAAAAAACTGGAAAAGTACAGTAAAAGTACTTTTCCAGTAAAACAGTGGACTTATATTTATTTATTTTCATCTTCTTGTTTATTTTCTACATAGGCACTTTCTGCCGCTTCAATCTTGATTTGTCCATTATCGTCAAGAACTGCCTTAAGTTCTGAACTTCCTGGATTATCGAGGTAGTATTCAGCGATGCCATCTTCAATTTGTTCTTGAATTGTGCGACGTAGTGGACGTGCACCCATTGCTGGATCGTATCCTAATTCAACCAGTTTTTCTTTTACATCTTGAGAAACATCAATATGAATTTTTTGATAAGAAAGCATATTGTTGACATCATCAAGCATCAAAGAAACGATTTTCATCAAGTTTTCTTTGCTTAATTCCTTAAATTCTACAATACCGTCAAAACGGTTTAAGAATTCAGGGTTAAAGAAGTCTTTTAGATGACTCATTACTGAATTTGTTACACCTTCACGGGCAGGGCCGAAACCAACATTGGCTTCAACATTACCAGTACCAGCGTTACTTGTCATGATAATGAGTGTATCTTTAAAGCTTACGGTACGTCCTTGAGCATCAGTTAAGCGTCCATCTTCAAGTATTTGCAAGAACATATGCAATACATCAGGATGTGCTTTTTCCACTTCATCTAATAAGATCAAGCTGTATGGGTTACGACGAACTTTTTCGGTCAATTGACCTGCTTCTTCATAACCAACATAGCCTGGCGGTGAACCGATTAGCTTGGATATACTGTGTTTTTCCATATATTCAGACATATCAAAGCGAATCATCGAATCAATAGAACCGAATAGTTCATAAGACAACTGTCTAGCAAGTTCTGTCTTACCAACACCCGTAGGTCCTACAAATAAGAAAGAACCAATTGGACGATTTTGTTTTCCTAATCCTACTCGATTACGTCGAATAGCTTTAGAAACTTTATCGATTGCTTCGTTTTGACCAATAACTTGTTTTTTCAAGTCGTCACTTAAGCTACGTAATTGATTTTGTTCTTTTTCTTTTAATTCACCTACAGGAATACCTGTTTGTTGTTCGACAATTTGTTCCATTGTTTTTTCAGTGATTACAGGCATTTGTTCATCATTGACTTGTTTTTCTTTCATTTTTTCAAGTTTATTGATTTGGTCTCTGTAGTAAGCAGCTTTTTCGTAATCTTCTTCTTTAGAAGCTTGGCTTTTTTCTTGTTGCGCATCTTCTAATTTTTTATCGATCGTCTTTGGATCAACGTATTGAATGGTCAAGTTTTCTTTAGAACCTGATTCATCCAACAAGTCGATTGCCTTGTCAGGTAGGAAACGATCTTGAATGTAACGATTTGATAAATCAGCTGCTGCTTGAATCGCCTCGTCGGTATATTTTACATGATGATAATCTTCATAGCGTGGTTGTAAACCTTTTAAAATCGAAACTGTCTCTTCGATTGTTGGTTCATCTACGCGTACTGATTGCAAACGACGTTCTAAAGCAGCGTCTTTTTCAATGGTGCGGAACTCATTTAAAGTTGTTGCGCCTACCATTTGCAAATCGCCGCGGGCTAATGCTGGTTTTAAGATATTGCCAGCATCCATGCTACCGTCGCCAGCTGTACCAGCACCTACAATTTCATGGACTTCATCGATAAACAGGATGATATTTTCTGCTTCTCTGATTTCGCTGATCAACTGTTGCATTCTTTCTTCAAATTGACCACGGATACCAGTTCCTTGTACAAGTGAAGCTACATCAAGTCGTACCACTTGTTTGTCCATCAATTTTTGAGGTACATCGCCATCGACGATTTTTTGTGCCAAACCTTCAACGACAGCTGTTTTACCAACACCAGCTTCGCCAATTAAAACTGGATTATTTTTTGTACGACGATTTAAAATTTCGATGACACGTTTAATTTCATCATCACGTCCTACAACGGGGTCGATTTGGCCATCTTTGGCTTGTTGGGTGATATTAATGCCATATTCACCTAAAAGACCAGATAGACCGGAATTGTTTGAGGATTGACCACCATTTCCGTTATTTCCGCCACCAGCTTGTGTTGGAGGCGTTTGTGAGTAATAGGAATTACCACCTTGCATTTGCGACATTTGACGGAAGAAATCATCTAAATTCCCAAAGCCAAATGGATCTTGTTGCATACCTTGCATGCCCCCCATTGGGTTTTCTTGTTGATTTTTTAATTTTTGATAACAATTTTGACAAAAGTCGATTTGTCGTCTTTGTCCACCTACATTTGCATATAAATGAATGGTTGCTTCATTTTTTCCACAGTTTTGACAAAGCATCAAATCTCACAACCTTTCTTTATGTTCAAGTTCTTTTATCTTTATAAAAGGTAAAGAAAAAAGTCAAAAAACATTGACCAACTTTGACCTTTCAAATTCTATTATACAATCTTTACTATATTTTTCAAGGATTTGAACTGGAAAAGCGAAATTTTCTTAAAAAGCTTTACCTTCTTATATTAGGAAAAATTTTTACTGGAAAATTGAGTAATGTCGAATAAAATAACTATTAAAAAAGAAATATCTGATAAATGGTTCTTATAAAGCTTGCAGAAATTTTTCTTTTTATTATAATTTTTTTAGGAAGATAAAGGAGAGAAAAAATGACACAAGAAACATTTGTTGAACTATTACAACAATTAAAAGAGGGTAAGATTGATAAGTTAACAGTTGAACAGCCAGACTTTTTAGAATTTCGTAAAGCTTGGTTATCTTTTTGCGACCGTACGTCTTTTGTAGGTAAAGCAGGCTTACAAGGGACGATCAGTTATAGATACGAGCCAAGTGAAAAAGAAGCTTGAATTTTCACCTAATTCTTCGATTTGTGGTGGAAAACGGTTGTCTAAACAGCAAAAAAATGGTAATCTTATCAATTGAAAGGGTTATTCGCTACTTTTTTTTGTTTATATTTAATTTTAGAAAACCCTCACAAAATTTGATAACTCAAAGGAGATCGATCGATATGGAAAAGAAAGATTTTAATGTAACTGCTGAGACAGGAATTCACGCACGTCCAGCAACTTTATTAGTACAAACTGCAAGCAAATTCAACTCTGATATTAATTTAGAGTATAAAGGTAAATCAGTAAACTTGAAATCTATTATGGGCGTTATGTCCTTAGGCGTAGGCCAAGGTTCTGATGTTACGATTTCAGTAGATGGTGCTGATGAATCAGATGCAATGGCAGCAATTGTAGAAACAATGAAAAAGGAAGGATTGTCTGAATAATGTCTGATATGCTAAAGGGAATCGCGGCAAGCGATGGAGTAGCTGTTGCAAAAGCCTACCTGTTAGTGGAACCAGATTTAACTTTTTCAAAAAAGAATGTCGATGATACTGAACATGAAAAAACACGCCTTGACGAGGCATTAAAAACTTCCGAAAAAGAATTGCAAAAAATTCGCGATAATGCTGCTGAAACTTTAGGTGAGTCAGAAGCACAAGTTTTTGATGCGCATTTAATGGTTGTTGATGACCCAGAAATGACGGGTCAAATCAAACAAAACATTTCAGATAACAGCGTAAACGCTGAACAAGCATTAAAAGATGTTACTGATATGTATATCGGTATGTTTGAAGCAATGGAAGATAATTCCTACATGCAAGAACGTGCAGCTGATGTTCGTGATGTATCAAAACGTATATTGGCTCATTTACTAGGTGTAACTTTACCTGATCCTTCAATGATTAACGAAGAAGTTGTCGTTGTTGCTCATGACTTGGCGCCTAGTGACACTGCACAGTTAGACCGTAAATATGTTAAAGCTTTTGTTACAGATGTCGGAGGACGTACGTCGCACTCCGCAATTATGGCTCGTTCTTTGGAAATCCCAGCAATTGTTGGGTCAAAACAAATTACTGATATAGCTCATGAAGGCGATATTATCGCTGTAAATGGTATTGAAGGAACGGCTGTTGTTAATCCTACAGAGGAGCAAAAATCAGAGTACAAAGAAGCAGGTCAAAAATTTGCTGAACAAAAGAAAGAATGGGAAAAGCTTAAAGATGCCAAAACCGTTACTGATGACGGCAAACATTTTGACTTAGCAGCAAATATCGGTACGCCAAAAGATTTAAGTGGTGTTCATAGCAATGGTGCTGAAGCTGTTGGTTTGTATCGTACTGAATTTTTATATATGGATTCTTCTGATTTTCCTACAGAAGAAGATCAATTTAACGCTTATAAGAAAGTGTTAGAAGGTATGGACGGCAAGCCTGTTGTCGTACGTACAATGGATATTGGCGGTGATAAGGAGCTTCCTTACCTAGATCTTCCTGATGAAATGAATCCATTCTTAGGTTATCGTGCATTGCGTATTAATCTTTCACAACTAGGTGAAAAAATGTTCCGTACGCAATTACGTGCTTTATTGCGTGCTTCAATATATGGTGAGTTGCGAATCATGTTCCCAATGGTAGCAACCTTGCAAGAATTCCGTTCTGCTAAGAAAATATATAATGAAGAACGTGAAAAGTTAATTAACGAAGGCTATGGTGTTTCTGACTCAGTTCAAGTAGGTATTATGATTGAAATTCCTGCTGCTGCAGTTTTAGCTGATCGTTTTGCTAAAGAAGTTGACTTCTTCAGTATTGGAACAAATGATTTGATTCAATACACAATGGCAGCCGATCGCATGAATGAACAAGTTTCTTATCTTTATCAACCATATAATCCTGCCATCCTACGTTTAGTTAAAAACGTAGTTGATTCAGCGCACAAAGAAGGCAAATGGGCTGGTATGTGTGGAGAAATGGCTGGAGATCAAACTGCGGTTCCATTATTAATGGGAATTGGTTTAGATGAGTTTTCAATGAGTTCATCTTCCATTTTGAAAACACGTAGCTTAATGAAGAAATTAGATACGACAAAAATGCAAGAACTTGCTGATCGTGCATTAAACGATTGTGATACAGCAGATGAAGTAATAGCGTTGGTTAATGAATACGCTGGTTAATTTCTTTGATTGAAAAGACCAAGACATTTGATTGTCTTGGTCTTTTTTCTGTGAATCACTACGATTCAACAACCAAGAGGGGCGTTGAGCCAGTACTAGGGAGCGAAGCGAACGTAGTGTTCTTTATTTCCCGCTTTTCAATTAAGATGGGTGAAAACAGCAAGAGATGGATAAAGAAACAGACAAAACATTATCCAAGAATGCAAAGATGAATAAAGAAGAGTCAAAAACATTATCCGAAAATAGCAAGATGAACAAAGAAATAAAGCAAACATTATCCAAAAAGTATTCTCAAACCGATCTTTATAAAAAAACCGAGAAGTTTATCTCGGTTTGGGTGTTACTTATTCCTCTGCTAAGATGAGCTTTTTTTAAATTAGGAAATCTTGATAGAGACGTAAAATATTTTTGTTAAAAATTTGATCTACTTGTTCGCTAGAAAAGTCTGATTTTCTTAATGCATCATAAATTGTGGGTAAAATTGTTCCATCTGGTAAATCTTGATGAACAGTAATACCATCAAAATCAGAACCTAAAGCAACCGCTTCAATGCCGCCTACATTATAAAGATGTCGGGCATGACGACAAATGGCATTGATTAAAGAGCCTTTTTCCTTAGCATCTTGTAAAAAGCGATCGGAGAAGTTGATACCAATTACGCCACCACGTTCGGCTATTTTTTTAATAAGATCATCTGATAAGTTACGATAGTGGGAATGAACTTTGCGTGCATTAGAATGGCTAGCAACAAAAGGCCGATCAGTATATTGTAATACATCGTTAACCAATGCATCTGAACCGTGGGAAACGTCAATGATCATTCCAAGTTCATTCATCCGTTGAACGATTTCAATGCCTTTATGGGTTAACCCTCTTTGTGTTTTTTCCGTGAGCTGTTCATTACCATCAGCAAAAACGGCGTTAGGATATCCAATCTCATTTGGGTAATTCCAAGTTAAGGTCATCATACGCACACCCAAGTTGTAAAACTCTTCTAGTTTTTCAACACTACCTTCAATAGGCGCGCCTTCTTCCATAGTTAAAAGAGCGCTCATTCGTTCGTTTAAGCCGTTGTCTAAAATTTGCTCGTAACGAGTAACAGGACGAATTTCTTCTGCATTTTCGTCCATTTCATTATAGAAACAATCAATCATTGCCTTAGCTTCTTCATAAGGTGAATCAACAGCTTCTTTATCAAGAAAAATGGCGAAGTTTTGTAATAAATAATCACCTTGTTGCATTTTTGGAATATCTAATTGAAAATTATTTTTCTTTAAATGTCCTGGTTCATTTATTGGTGACTGATAAATTTTCATAATCGTATCACAGTGCATATCTACAACATTCATAAGCTAACCTCCATTTTTAAGCTTGTGTGCTACTCTAAAGATATCATTTTTTGTAAAAAGAAACTAGTAAAATAAAAGCGGTTTTTAGAAAGTTTATCTCATAACCACTTTAAATAATCCTTTGCAAATATAAAATAGCGTAGCGTTATTTATGCTAAATATTTAATCCAGCTTAATTTAAGCCCTTAGTTGGAGTTAAGAATAACGTAAAATATGATATACTATAATTGAAAAAAGAAAGGGGAATGAATCCTTGAAAGTGCTGCTTTATTTTGAAGGACAAAAAATGCTGGAAAAATCAGGGATTGGACGTGCATTCGAACATCAAAAAAAGGCATTAGAAAGTGCTGGAATTGATTATACGACTGATGCTAGAAGTAAGGATTATGATATCTTACACATCAATACCTACGGAATAAATAGCCGAAAAATGATAAAGCAAGCTAAAAAACAAGGAAAAAAAGTTATTTATCATGCGCATTCCAATGCGGAAGATTTTAAGAATTCATTCCTTGGAGCAAATACAATTACGCCATTATATAAAAAATATGTGGTCAGTCTATACTCCTTAGGGGATCATTTAATTACACCGACGCCTTATGCTAAAAAGGTTTTACAAACATATGGTATTCAAAAACCTATTGATGCAGTGTCTAATGGCATTAACCTGGAGCAA
Source organism: Tetragenococcus halophilus (assembly GCF_001712815.1). Lineage (NCBI taxonomy): Bacteria > Bacillati > Bacillota > Bacilli > Lactobacillales > Enterococcaceae > Tetragenococcus > Tetragenococcus halophilus. The sequence continues at coordinate 1,590,012 of NZ_CP012047.1, read as the reverse complement.
TTTCAACCAGATGAAAAAAAAGAGGAAGCATTTCGTGAGTATTTTAAACTAGCAGCTGAGCAAAAAGTGATTATTTCTGTCGGACTTTATTTTCGTCGCAAGGGAATTATTGATTTTGTTGAAGTGGCCAGACGCTTTCCGCAATATAAGTTTATCTGGTTTGGGCATATCTCCTTATATTCAATTCCCAAAGATATTCGTCGTATTGTACGAAACGATCATCCCGATAATGTAATCTTTCCTGGTTATATCAAAGGTGATATCATTGAAGGAGCTTATTCTAATGCCGATTTGTTTTTCTTCCCTTCTTATGAGGAAACAGAGGGAATTGTAGTATTAGAAGCTTTGGCAAGTTTACAAAACGTACTTGTTCGTGACATTCCTGTATATGACGGCTGGTTAAAAGATAGGAAAAACTGTTATATGGGAAATAACAATACAGAGTTCAGCCAATTACTAGAAGGTATTGTTGAAAAAAAGTTGCCTGATCTTTCTAAAAATGGTTGGCAAACAGCACAAGCAAAAAGTATCCCGCACATCGGAAAAAAATTACAAAATATATATGAAACGGTACTTTCTTAAAAAAAGATAGATTCGTAGTTTGGAGGGAATTTTGTGAAAATCGGGTTTTTCACAGATACTTACTTTCCTCAAGTAAGTGGAGTTGCTACATCAATCAAAACATTAAAAGATGAATTAATTAGGCGCGGGCATGAGGTTATTATTTTTACTACTACCGACCCTAATGCACCAGAATATGAAGAGGGAATTGTTCGCATGCCAAGTGTTCCTTTTATATCCTTTAAGGACCGCCGCGTTGTCGTACGTGGCATGTGGGATGCGTACATGATCGCTAGAAATTTTGAATTGGACTTAATTCATACACATACTGAATTCGGAGCCGGCTTTTTGGGAAAAGTAGTGGGAAAAAAACTGCATATCCCAGTGATTCACACTTATCATACGATGTATGAGGATTATCTACATTATATTGCCCGCGGAAAAGTGGTACGTCCAGCGCATGTAAAAGTTTTTTCGCGTGTTTTTGCCAATCATACATCCGGGGTCGTTTGTCCTAGTGAACGAGTGATTACTACTTTAAAAAAATATGGAGTAGTCTCGCCGATGTGTGTAATTCCAACAGGTATTCAAACGAAAAAATTTGAAGTGGGAGAAGATACAGCTGCTAAAAGTAAACAGTTACGTGCTCTTTTAGGAATACATGAAGATGAGATATTCTTACTTTCTTTAAGTCGAGTTTCTTATGAAAAAAATATACAAGCTTTGATAGAAAGGTTACCTGAGGTTTTACAAGTAAAACCTAACGTGCGCTTAGTCATCGTAGGAAAAGGGCCTTATGAAGAAGCATTAAAACAATTGGCTTATGATAAAAAAGTAAGAAATAAAGTCATATTTGTCGGAGAAGTTCCTAATGATCAAGTGGCTTTATATTATCAATCTGCTGACTATTTTGTTTGTACTTCTACTTCAGAAAGCCAGGGGTTAACTTATTTAGAAGCTATGGCTTCAGGTACACAACTTGTGGTTGAAGGCAATGAATATTTGGATCATTTAATAGATGATCCTTCGCTTGGGGTTACATTTCCAACAGATGACGATTTTGTACCCGCACTACTTTCTTATATGGCAGAAAACCCTCCCAAGAATCAAGCGATTTTAGATAAGAAAAAATATGAAATTTCGGTAGAAAACTTTGGAGAATCCATGCTAGCTTTTTATAATGAAACGATTGCTTATTATAAAAAAATACAAGCAACAGAAAAACAACGAAGCACTTTTGACGAAGATAGCAAAACAAAAAAGCATAGACGCCTATTTAAAGGAATCTTTCACTAAGTGTAAAATTTATTGAGGTTTTCTAGTGGACAAATAAATAGTGAATAACGGATAAAAGTTCGACAATCTATTGTCTGAAAATGAAATCACGGATAATAATTTAGAAAACCCTTATCTGAGAATCCAAACATGAAGAGCGGAATGAAAAAGTTTTATCCGAAAAACAGAAATATAACCTTTATTTTTACTAAACCGGGAGCTCTTAATGTTTGATTCTCTATCTTTGCCCATAGCCTTAAATTGCTTAGCGTTTTCCCTTGAAGACTTTATAATCTTTCATTAATCGTTTCATAAATCTGTATTTTCACGTATACTGAAAGTACAGACTTTTTTTATTTAGGAGGTAATAAAATGAAAATTGGTTTTATCGGAACAGGTGTCATGGGACATGCAATTGTTGGACATCTAATGGATGCAGGACATGAGTTGTTTGTTTATAATCGTACGAAAAGTAAAACAGACGATTTAGTAGCAAATGGCGCAGTTTGGCAAGATACGCCTAAAGAAATTGCTGATGCAAGTAAAATCGTATTCACTATGGTAGGCTATCCACAAGATGTAGAAGAAGTTTACTATGAAGAGGCAACAGGTATTTTTGCTAGCGATGTAAATGGAAAAATTTTAGTCGATTTAACGACCAGTGCGCCATCTTTGGCCGAAAAAATTAGTCAAACTGCAAGTGATAATGGTGCTGCTAGTTTAGATGCGCCAGTTTCTGGTGGAGATTTAGGTGCAAAAAATGGAACATTAACCATTATGGTAGGCGGTGAAGAAGCTGTTTACGAAAAAGTGTTGCCACTTTTTGAAAAAATGGGAGAAAGTTATACCCTACACGGAGCAGCGGGTAAAGGACAACATACAAAAATGGCCAATCAAATTATGATCGCTGGAACAATGACGGGGATGACTGAAATGCTAGTTTATGCTGATAAGACTGGGCTGTCTTTACAAAAAGTGATGGACACACTAGCAGGTGGTGCTGCTGCGAACTGGTCTATGTCGAATTATGGTCCGCGGATCTTAAAAGAAGACTATTCTCCAGGCTTTTTTGTCAAACATTTTATTAAAGACTTGAAAATTGCTTTAGATGAAGCACAAAAATTGTCTCTGGAGTTGCCTAACACACAATTAGCTACACAATTTTATGAAAAACTAGCAGATCAAGGAAATGAAAATGATGGTACGCAAGCCTTGATTAAACTTTGGTGGACAGACCAAACAAATTCTTAAAAAGCGAAAAAAATTGAAAAAAACATCCACAAGTCTTCTTCTTTTTGTTAGAATAAAACAGAAATGTGAATAATAGAGGAGGCACTTAGGATGCAAAATTCCCAATTAGTTGCTATCATTAAACGACTTGAAGCAATGATCGAAGCGCAAGATAGTGAAGTACAAGTACGTCGCTTTGAAAAAGAAGGCGTTGAAAAGTGTATAGTAACCTATGATAACGCCACTGAAACATTTGAGTTAACTGAAGCCCAAACAAATCAAGCTTACCAATTTGATAATATTGATATTGTAGCCATGGAAATTTACGATTTAATTCAATAAAAAAATTCGAGAAACAGTTATTTTAACTTGTTTCTCGTTTTTTTATTGAGGGGGCTTCACATTATAGAAAATCTATTGTAAAATTTAAAAGGACTATAAACACTATATATTGCAAAATAAGATGCAAAAAGTACTATATATTGTATATTTTGCATAAATTAAGGAAGGCGATCGAAATCGTGATAGTAATGGCAGGAATGATTGGTGCAGGAAAAACAACTTATACAACTAAAATAGCAGCTGAACTACAGACAGAACCCTTTTATGAAGCTGTGGACGAAAATCCTATTTTAAATAAATACTATGAGGATCCAGGAAAATACGGATTTGCTTTGCAGATATATTTTTTAAATAAACGTTTCAAAAGTATTAAAGAAGCTTTTTTTGATCAAAATAATGTTTTAGACCGTTCGATTTATGAGGATGCATTGTTTACCAAAATTAATGTAGAAAACGGTAATATCAGTGAGGAAGAATATCAACTTTATTTAGAACTATTAAATAATATGATGGAAGAACTATCAACATTACCTAAAAAAGCACCTGATTTAATGATTTATTTAGACGCTAGTTTTGATCATATATTATCCAATATACAAAAACGAGGCAGATCATTTGAACAACCAACAAAAGAAAATGGTTTGTTAGATTATTATAGACAATTACATACAGCTTACGGTGATTGGTTTGAACAGTATAACTATGGTCCCAAGTTAAAAATTGATGCAGATCGTTATGATGTGACCCAAAGAGCAGATTGGCAAGATGTATTTGCACAAATTCAGACAAAACTTAATGGAAAGGAAGTTATGGTTGGCTAAAGATAGACAAAGCAAGGCGCTTACCAAAATTTATTTAGGAACTCCTTATTTTAATGAAGAACAAAAACAAAGGGTCGAAAAAGCAAAAGACGCTTTAGAAGACAATGATACTGTAGCGGTGGTTCATTTTCCTTTTGACTTTCAATATCAAGAGGCTACTTTTGACGATCCAAAAGAAGTATTTGGTACACTTATTTGGCAAAACGCTACTTACCAAAATGATTTGTCTGCTATGAGCACCGCTGATTGTGGTGTGTTTTTATATGATTTAGATCAAATTGACGATGGTTCCGCCTTTGAAATGGGATTTATGCGAGCACTACACAAACCTGTTTTAGTACTACCTTTTAGTAAAAATTTGGATCAAAAACAATTAAACTTAATGATTGCCCAAGGCACGACAAGTTTTATTGAATCATTTGAGCAACTCAGCAGCTATGATTTTAATCATTTTCCAAGCGAACCCCAAACACCTATTGATGTTTTTTAGCTAAAAATATAGTAACGCTCGATTAAAGCAACCAGTTTATAAAAAAGCTGGTTGTTTTTTATCAGGGAGTAAATCAATCATACGTTCCCCATGTTTTGAATATGAGGGATTATTATTCAAGTTTAACCCCTATCTTTTCAATCTTAGGGGTTAAATCGCTAAGAAGACTCCCCATGTTTATCTACTTTCTTTGAATTTTCTACAATTTTCTTAAAAGATAGGGACTCTTTTTATAAGACGCTCCCCATGTTTTGAATCTCAGGGAGTGTAAACCAACTTTACTCTCTGTTTTTTATCCTGCTATGATTGATCAATAGTAAAGAAAATTAATAAAAATTAAAAGGGAGACTTAAAGCTATTTACACCACAGCTGATTATGTTAAAATTATTTGAAAATCAAAGTAAATTCGATTGTTTGATTTGTTATTTGAAAAGTAAATGAGTGAAAAAATGAAAAAATAAACTTGCATTTTTTCAGAGTTTCATTTATAGTTTGATTATCAAATCGTTTGATAATCAAACTATTCGGATGGTGTTAGTTAATGGAGCCCAATTTTGGACGGATCAATACATTATTAGTTGAGGCTTTTAATGATATTTTAGTGATCGAAGAATCAGAATTAAAAAAATCGCAGTTTAAAGATTTGTCGATTACTGAGATGCATACAATTGAAGCAATTGGTATGTATAAAAAAAAGACCACTTCTGAAGTGGCCAAAGAACTTTCGATCACTGTTGGGACATTGACGATCGCGATCAATCGATTGGTTAAAAAAGACTATGTTGAACGTCTTCGTAGCGAAGATGATCGACGAGTTGTCAAATTAGGTTTGACCAAAAAGGGGAGATTAATCTTCCGTGTCCACCAACGCTTCCATATGGAAATGGTAAAAAGTATTTTACAGGGCATGGATAATGAAGAATCTGTAGCCTTACAAAAGGCCTTAGAGAATCTTCACAGTTTCCTACAAGATTATAAGTGAGTGTAATGGAATGAATAATTTTGGACAAATCACACAAACTGCCAGCTTCGTTCCGAAAAAAGCTGTGACCAACGATCAGCTTGCACAGATCATGGACACTAGTGATGAATGGATTCAATCTCGCACAGGGATTAAAGAACGTCGCATTACAACAACGGAAAATACGTCAGACCTTTGTATTAAAGTAGCAGAAAAGCTGTTGGAAAAAAGCCAGTATTCTGCTGAAGAGTTAGACTTTATCATTGTTGCCACGATGTCTCCTGATTACTATAGTCCTTCAGTAGCTTGTTTAGTACAAGGTACAATTGGAGCAAATCATGCAATGTGCTTTGATTTAAGTGCTGCTTGTTCGGGTTTTGTTTATGCATTATCAGTGGCGGATAAGTTAGTACGCACGGGTGCAAAAAAAGGATTGGTCATCGGCGGCGAAGTTATCTCCAAAACCTTAGATTGGACAGACCGTTCGACGGCAGTGTTGTTTGGTGATGGTGCAGGCGGTGTTTTATTAGAAGCTTCAGAAACAGAGCATATTACGGCTGAAAACTTACAAGCAGATGGGAAGCGAGCGATGTCGTTAACATCTGGTTTTACTGCTGTAAATAGCCCTTATTCCGAAAATGAAACAAGTCAAAGTTCATACTTGTCTATGGAAGGGCGAGAAATTTTTGATTTTGCAGTTAGAGATGTCGTAGAGCAAATCAAAAAAGTGATGAACCAACAAAATAGAGAAATCGATTATTTCTTGCTTCATCAAGCAAATGCGCGAATTTTAGATAAGATCGCGAAAAAGGTCAATGTTTCTAGAGACAAATTTTTACAAAATATGGATAGATATGGTAATACTTCAGCGGCTTCTATTCCGATTTTATTGGATGAAGCGGTCGCTAGTAAAAAGATTGTCCTTGGAAACCAACAAAATGTGATACTTTCAGGTTTTGGTGGCGGATTAACTTGGGCAACCCTATCGGTCATTTTATAAATCTGTAGTGATAATAATAATAGAAAAAATATTGGAGGAATATATTTATGGTATTCGAAAAAATTCAAGAAATCGTAGCAGAAGAACTAGACAAGGAAAAAGACGACATTCAGTTGTCAACAAATATCCAAGAAGACTTGGAAGCAGATAGTTTAGATCTATTCCAAATCATTAACGAAATCGAAGACGAATTTGATGTAAAAATCGAAACAGATGAAAATATTAAAACTGTTGACGATTTAGTAAAATATGTAGAAAAACAACAAGCTTAATTTTCAAGGCTGGGCCAAAAGCCTAGCCTTTGCTTTTTGCTGTGAATCACTACGATTTAGCGACCAAAGGGAGCTAAAAGTAGATGATGAACAGTACTAGGGCGAGCGAAAGCGAGGCGTAGTGACCTTTACTTTCGAATCACTACGATTTAGCGACCAAAGGGAGCTAAAAGTAGATGATGAACAGTACTAGGGCGGGCGAAAGCGAGGCGTAGTGTCCTTTACTTTTCGAATCACTACGATTTAGCGACCAAGGGGAGCTAAGAGAAGATCCTTCAAGGCCTTAGCGACTTGTCGCTTAGACCTTGATGAGATCGAAGCATAAGCGAAGTGATGAACAGTACTAGGGCGAGCGGAAGCGAGGCGTAGTGTCTTTTACTTTCGAATTTTTTGCAGATAATGGCGTTACATACTTTTTTCAATTGTTATGTAGTTATTTGAAATCCATAAGTTTTAAAGGAGAAACGGATGAAAACAGCTTTTTTATTTAGTGGTCAAGGAGATCAATATCCTGGTATGGGAAAAGATCTTTATGATCAGTATGAGATTGTCCAAAAAACATTTGAACAAGCATCCAATGTCTTAAATTACGACATGGCAGAATTATGTTTTACTGAAAATGAACAACTGGATTTAACCGAATATACTCAACCAGCGATCTTAACGGTAAGTGTTGCTTTTTTACGTTTATTAAAAGAAAAAGGAATTCAGCCGGATGCAGCAGCCGGACTGAGCCTGGGCGAGTATTCCGCTTTAGTGGCGAGCCAGGCCCTGAGTTTTGAGACAGCTGTAGATTTAGTTGCAAGGCGTGGGAAATACATGGCAGAAGCTGCTCCTTCTGGTGTGGGGAAAATGGTCGCTGTAATGAATATGCCGGCTGATACAATTGAAAAAGCTTGTCAGCAAGCTAGTGAATATGGGATTGTCTCACCAGCCAATTATAATACACCAAAACAGATTGTCATTGGCGGAGAAGAAAAAGCGGTTGATTACGCATTGGATTTATTAAGCCAAGCAGGCGCGCGCCGAATGATTCCTTTGAATGTCAGTGGTCCCTTTCACACAAAACTTTTAGAACCAGCTTCAAAACAATTAAAAGAAGTACTAAAAGAAACAACTTTTAATGAAATGCAGATCCCCGTTGTTAGTAATACGACAGCCAAAGTCATGAAACAAGATGAAATCAAACATTTATTGGAACTACAGGTTAAATCACCCGTTCGTTTTTATGAAAGTGTTGCAACACTAAAAGAGCTGGGAATTGAACGTATCATTGAAGTTGGGCCAGGAAAAACAATCAATGGATTTATGAAAAAAATTGATAAATCCATAAAAACAGACCGGATTTCGGACTTGAAAACTTTACAAGCAACGGAAGAAACGATTTAGTTAATGGAGGAATCTATGGAACTTCAAAATAAAAATGTATTTGTTACAGGGAGTACGCGTGGGATTGGTTTAGCGATCGCTAAAGCTTTTGCGCAAAATGGTGCAAATATTGTACTTAATGGACGTAAAGAAATTCCTGCTGAATTAATTGCTGAAATTGAAGCCTTTGGTGTGAAATGTATCGGAGTATCTGGAGATATTTCTGATTTTTCAAGTGCCAAAGAAATGATAAAAAGTGCGCAGGATCAATTAGGCGAAATTCAAGTTTTAGTAAATAATGCGGGTATGAATAATGATAAGTTATTACTTCGTATGAAAGAAGAAGATTTCGCAAGTGTTTTACAAGTGAATTTAACTGGAACATTTAATATGACACAACAAATTTTAAAGAAAATGATGAAACAAAAAGCAGGCGTCATTATTAACATCTCCAGTGTTTCTGGTTTGATTGGTAATGTTGGTCAAGCAAATTATGCTGCAAGTAAAGCGGGCGTTGTTGGTTTTACCAAAACAGTAGCCAAAGAAGCAGCCCCTCGCGGAATCACTTGTAATGCGATTGCGCCTGGTTTTATTGCGACTGATATGACAGATGTTTTGTCAGATAAAGTGAAAGCACAAATCAAAGAAACGATTCCACTCCAACACTTAGGAGATCCAGAAGATGTGGCTCAGACCGCAGTTTTCTTAGCCAAAAGTCCATATATTACAGGACAAGTGATTAGTGTGGATGGCGGGTTAGTCATGCAAGGATAATCAGATACGATTGATTTTTTGCAAAATGGAAGGAGAAGCAAGATGAATCGAGTAGTTATTACAGGTTATGGTGTCGTATCGCCAATTGGCAATGATCCAGAAACCTTCTTAGCAAGTTTAAAAAATGGAACAAACGGAATTGATAAAATTACAAAGTTTGATGCAGAAGATACTGGTGTTTCAGTAGCCGGTGAAGTGAAAGATTTTCCTAGAGAGAAATATTTTAAGAAAAAAGATACGAAACGAATGGATCTTTTTTCACTTTATGGCGTTTACGCTGCACTTGATGCTCTTGAAATGGCAAAATTAGATACAGAAAAAACGGACATGGATCGTTTCGGCGTTATGGTGGGTTCAGGTATCGGTGGATTACCGACAATCCAAGAACAAGTAACGCGTATGAACGAAAAAGGAGCAGATCGAGTTTCACCAATGTTTGTACCTATGTCGATTGTAAACATGGTTGCTGGAAATATCGCGATGCGCGTGGGCGCTAGAGGTATTTGTACATCTACCGTTACAGCGTGTGCTTCTGGTAACAACTCTATTGGAGAAGCTTTCCGCAATATCAAACACGGCTATCAAGATGTGATGCTTGCTGGTGGATCTGAATCAACCATTTGTGAAATCGGAATCGCTGGTTTTGCTTCTTTAACTGCTTTGAGCCGTAATGAAGATCCAGATCATGCTTCAACCCCATTTGATACGAATCGTTCTGGATTTGTTATGGGCGAAGGTGCAGGCGTTCTTTTGCTGGAATCATTAGAACATGCGCAAGCTCGTGGGGCAAATATTTTAGGTGAAGTTGTTGGCTATGGCGCAAATTGTGATGCTTACCATATGACAGCACCTAATCCGGATGGTTCTGGTGCTGGAAAAGCGATGAAATTGGCTATGGAAGAAGCACAAATAGCACCTGAACAAATTGACTATATTAATGCTCATGGTACAGCAACGCCAGCTAATGATGTTTCAGAAGCAACAGCTATCCATTATGGATTAGGTGAACGTGGTAAAGATATTTATGTTAGCAGTACAAAATCAATGACTGGACACTTATTAGGAGCGGCCGGTGGTATTGAATCAGTTGCTTCATTATTAGCACTACAACACCAATTTGTTCCTGCTAGTATTAATATTGAAGAAAAAGATCCGGAAATTGATTTAAATGTGGTGCAAAATCAAAGTATTGATGCTAACTTAGAATATGTATTGAGCAATTCAATGGGCTTTGGTGGCCATAATGCGGTATTATTGATGAAACGTTGGGAGGCATAAAGATGCAACAAGAAGAATTAAAAGAATTGCTTGCGATCTTTGATCAATCGACTTTGACAGAATTTGATTTAAAAGATGGAACTTTTGAGCTATACTTTAATAAAACAGCAGCGGCAAGGAGCCAAGCTGGGCAAGTAAATAATACAGGACAGACGCAGGCGGCTGAACCTACGGTAGAACCAACAGCTAACACACAAACAACAACACAACAAACAGTCCAATCTGTTCAAGCGCAAACAACAGAAACTGCAAAAGAAACAGTTGCAGGAACCGATATCGTTTCGCCAATTGTGGGTGTGGTTTACTTGCGACCTGCTCCAGAAAAAGAAGACTTTAAAAAAGTTGGCGATCACGTCGAAGCGGGTGAAGTCGTTTGTATTGTTGAAGCGATGAAAGTAATGAATGAAATCACTAGTGATGTGTCTGGTGAGATTGTTGAAGTATTAGTAGAAAATGAACAAGTGGTCGAGTTTGACCAACCGTTGTTCCGCGTGAAAGAAGGCTAAATATGTCAGTAATGAATATTCAAGAGATCAAAGAAATTATTCCTCATCGTTTTCCTATGCTTTTAATTGACCGTATAGAAGAACTCGAAGAAGGAGAACGAATTGTAGCTAAAAAAAATGTTACAGTGAATGAACCTTTTTTCCAAGGACATTTTCCGCATGAACCAGTAATGCCAGGGGTGCTTATTATTGAAGCTATGGCACAAGCGGGCGCTGTTTCTTTACTAAGTTTAGAACAGTTTCGAGGAAAAACTGCTTATTTTGGCGGAATTGACAAAGCGAAATTCCGTAAAAAAGTAACCCCCGGCGATACATTAATGCTAGAAGTTGAACTTTTGAAGGTAAAATCTTCTGCTGGTGTAGGTAAAGGTGTTGCTCGCGTCGATGGAAAAAAAGTGGCGGAAGCAGAATTAACGTTCATGATTGGATAGGTGGATTATGTTTTCAAAAATTTTAGTTGCAAACCGTGGAGAAATCGCGGTACGAATTATACGTGCTTGTCGTGAATTAGGTATTCATACAGTTGCTGTTTATTCAGAAGCTGATAAAGATGCACTACATGCAGAATTAGCGGACGAGGCGATTTGTATTGGCCCCGCTCGTTCTTCAGATTCTTATTTAAACGTTCAACAAATCCTTAGTGCAGCCATTGTCACTAAGGCTGAAGCCATCCATCCAGGATTTGGTTTTCTTTCTGAAAATGCTCGTTTTGCTGCAATGTGTGAAGAGATGAATGTCGTTTTTATCGGACCTAAAAGCAAAACGATCGATGATATGGGAAATAAAATCAATGCTAGAAAATTGATGCGAGAAGCTGGTGTACCGGTTGTGCCGGGAAGCCCAGGCGTCATTCATGATGTAGAAGAAGCCGTTCAGATTGCTGATGAAGTGGGCTTTCCAATTATGCTAAAAGCTGCCGCAGGTGGTGGCGGAAAAGGAATCCGCAAAGTTTATAATAAAGAAGATTTACCGCATCATTTTTCTTCGGCTCAACAAGAAGCCAAAGCAGCCTTTGGTGATGATTCAATGTATATTGAAAAGATTGTTTATCCTGCTCGTCATATAGAAATTCAAATTCTAGCCGATAATTTTGGACATGTGATACACTTAGGAGAAAGAGATTGTTCTTTACAACGTAATAATCAGAAAGTTATGGAAGAATCTCCTTCTGTAGTGATCGATGAGCAAAAAAGACAAGAGATTGGGATGACAGCTGTTAAAGCAGCACAGGCTGTTGATTATTGCAATGCAGGTACTATCGAATTTTTAATGGATGAAAAAGGCAATTTTTACTTCATGGAGATGAATACTCGTATTCAGGTTGAACATCCTATCACTGAAATGGTTACAGGAGTGGATATTGTTAAAAAACAATTGGAAATCGCTAGTGACCAAGAACTGACGATTGAACAAAAAGATGTGCAATTTAATGGGCACGCGATTGAATGTCGTATTAACGCTGAAAATCCAAGCTTTAACTTTGCTCCTTCACCTGGAAAAATCGAAAATTTATTATTACCAGCAGGTGGCATGGGTATTCGTGTAGAAAGTGCGATGTATTCAGGTTATACGATACCGCCTTACTATGATTCAATGATCGCTAAAGTGATTGCCTATGCAGACACACGCTTAGGTGCGTTGATGAAAATGCAGCGCGCATTAAGTGAACTTGTGACTGAAGGAATTGTCACTAACGCTGAATTTCAGTTAGACTTGATCAGTCATCCTAAAGTACTTTCTGGCGATTATAATACTGCCTTTTTGCAAGAAGAATTTTTACCAAACTGGACACCTGAAGATTAGGAGGCGCAGCAAATGGCATTGTTTAAAAAGAAAAAGGACTATATCAAAATTAATCCTAATCGAAATGCGACACCTATGAACGAACCCACTGTCCCTGATGACATGTGGGCAAAATGTCCAAGCTGCAAACATATTTTATATACTAAAGAAATTGGTGAAGAAAAAGTTTGTCCTAACTGTGGATATAACTTTCGAATCAGTGCTAGCCAACGTTTAGCACTGATCGCCGATGATGATACTTTTGAAGAATGGGATACAGACATAAGTACCAAAGATCCCTTGAATTTTCCTGGCTATAAAGAAAAAGTCAAAAAGATGCAAGAAAAAAATGACTTGCATGAGGCTGTTTTGACTGGTCTTGCAGACATATCCGGAGAGAAAGTAGCGCTTGGTATAATGGATTCTCATTTCATTATGGCAAGTATGGGTACAGTCGTAGGAGAAAAAATCACCCGTTTATTCGAAAAAGCGACGGAACAACAACTACCAGTGGTTTTATTTACCGCTTCAGGCGGCGCTCGTATGCAAGAAGGAATTTTTTCTTTGATGCAGATGGCCAAGGTCTCTGCAGCAGTCAAAAAACATAGTAATGCTGGACTTTTCTACCTAACCGTTTTAACAGATCCAACTACTGGTGGCGTCACTGCAAGTTTTGCGATGGAAGGAGATATTATTATCTCTGAACCACAAGCCTTGATTGGATTTGCAGGTAGACGTGTCATTGAAAACGCGATTAAACAAGAACTACCAGAAGATTTTCAACGAGCAGAATTTCTTTTGGAACATGGGTTTATCGACCAGATTGTTGCACGTAAAGATTTAAAAACGCGCATCTACGAACTGGTAAGCATGCATACAATGAAAGGGTGGCGTTAAGATGGAAAGATCTGCACATGAGATCGTTCAACTAGCTCGTGATCAAAAACGCCTCACTTCACTAGATTTTATTGAACAGATCTTTGATAATTTTCAAGAATTTCATGGAGACCGCTACTTTGCAGATGATCAAGCTGTGGTAGGTGGTGTTGCTTTGTTAGATGGCAAACCGGTGACTGTAATTGGTATCCAAAAAGGAAAAAATTTACCAGAAAATTTAAAACGTAATTTCGGTTCGGCTAATCCAGAAGGTTACCGAAAAGCATTACGTTTGATGAAGCAAGCAGAAAAGTTCCAACGTCCGGTGGTAACTTTTATTAATACATCTGGCGCTTATTCTGGCATTAGTGCCGAAGAACGTGGCGAAGGAGAGGCTATCGCTAAAAATTTATATGAAATGGCTGATTTAAGCGTTCCTATTATCGCTACCATTATTGGTGAAGGCGGTAGTGGCGGTGCATTAGCACTGGCAGTCGCTGATGAAGTTTGGATGCTGGAAAATTCTATTTATGCGGTTTTGCCTCCAGAAGGCTTTGCTTCGATTTTGTGGAAAGATAGTAGTCGAGCAGATGAAGCCGCTGATTTGATGAAAATTACAGCGCAAGAATTAAAAGAATTGGATGTTATCGAACAGGTAATTCCTGAAACATTTAGAGGCGAATCTGTATCAGATGAAGCGATTTTACGCCGTGTCAAAGCTGACTTAACTTGGAAGTTAAAAGATCTTGCGAAAAAAGATCCTACTCAACTAGTTCAAGAACGCTATGAACGATTTCGTAAATTTTAATAAAAATCACCGGCTATTTGAAGCTCGGTGATTTTTTATTATGATATTACATTTTTTAAAAGTTAGTTATTTGAGATAAAGAAAGGAAGTCATTCAAAGTTCCCTTCATTTTACTACAAAAGAAGGAAAGTTATGTAAAAGTCCCTTCATTTTATAAAGAATAGAGGGAAGTTTAGAAGATGTCCCTTCTTTTTTGGTATAATAAAGGGAAGTTATGTGTGAAAAGCTTTATTTTTCGAACAAATTTGTTTAGTAACCATAATTATTTGTTTGCTAATTGTTAAAATAGAAGAATTAATTTAGAAACAGAGGTAGAAAAACATGGAAGAATTTCGGTATTGTCGAGAATCAAAAGTGGTCCAAACTCATCGGATCTTTCCTTCAGATTTGAATCCTTTTGGCGCTTTATTCGGTGGAAAATTAATGACCTTTATTGATGATGCCTCATCAATTTCAATTACCAGACATTGCAGACGAGGCGCAGTCACAGCTTCTATCGATCAAATGAATTTTTTAAAGCCATTGGAAAATAATCATTCGGTTTGTGTAGAGTCGTATGTTTCAGGCACACATCACAAATCTATGGAAGTTTTTGTAAAAGTTATCGGAGAAAATCTGGTAACAGGTGAGCGCTATCTAGCAGCGACTTGCTTTACGACATTTGTTGCTGTTCCTTCTCATATGAATGAAGAAAAAGAATTTACAGTACCAGGAGTTTTCCCAGAAACAGAAGAAGAAAAATTAGTTTGTCATGATTATGAAAAAAGAAGAACGCAACGACTTGCTGAGCGCAGTGAATATAAAGAATTTGCTGCTAAACTCTCAACAGAATTGCCATGGGGGTAATAATAAAGAAAGTGGAGAGACTAAGTTAGTTTCAATTATGAATGTTTTTATTGATGGTACGTGCTAAACGTGTTAATTTATGGTTGTCAGGAAGTATAGCGTATATGCCGATGACACAAAAGCAAATGGTCAAATATCTGGCCAAAAATGGTTGGACAATTGTTCCTAAACAAGGAAAAGGATTACATGTTAAAATGTGCAAATCAAATAGTCGTCCAATCATTATTTTTCATGGTGAATTGAACAAATATACCGAAAGAGGAATTTTAAAGCAAGCTGGGCTTTATTAGCCCACTTGCTACTGACGAAAGGAGCGTGCAATGATGTTAGTCGCTTATCCTGCTTTATTTTATTATGACGCTTCAGCTCAAGCAAAATATTTTGTTACTTTTCCAGATTTTGAAAATAGCGCTACTCAAGGGAAAAATATTCAAGACGCACTTGAGATGGCTTCAGAATACCTGGGGATCATTGTTGCTGATTTGATTGATACACAGAATCATGTTCCAAGTTCCTCAGATATCAATATACTTGATTTAAAAGAAAACGATCCTTTTAAAAATGATGATGATTTCCAATTGGAATATGATCCAGAAAAGTCTTTTATTACGATGATATATGTAAACATAAATAACTATTTAGGTTCACAAAATCCTGTTAAAAAAACTTTAACGATCCCTAAATGGGCAGATGATTTAGGTAAGAAGCACTCTCTTAATTTCTCAAAAACATTAGAGGATGCTATTGTAGAAAAAGTGAATCATTAGTATAGTAGCGATTTAACTATATTAACTACACAGTCCAGTAAATAATTTTTACATTTTTGTTTGCTGGATTTTTTTGTGTACAAAAAATATTAATAAAAGCTGTGACATTTTTATACTTAGCCTCGTTTATAGTTTTCTTCAAAATAGTTGGAAGTTAGAATATTTGCGGTCAGTAAATTCATTTAGTAAGCTTAATATATAAATAACAATTATCTGAGGTGATACTAAATGAACTTTCAAAATATTCAGCTTGATACAACAAATCATTCGTCATTAGACATTTATCAAAGTAATACTGATATTGCTTTGCCTGGTATTGTCGTTGTCGGTGGTGGAAGTTATAAACAATTACGCGAACGCGATACTGAACGAGTTGCGTTGCAATTTGCGACACAAGCCTTTCAATCTTTTGTCGTAAATTATCCGACGGAAGAACAAAAAAGTTATGTCGAAGCTAAAGAAGCCATTGTAGAGGCTTTTGATTATATAAAAAAACATGCTGATCAGTTAAAAGTAGATTTAAATAAGTTAGGAATCATTGGTTTTTCTGCCGGCGGGCAACTTGCTGCTGATTACTCTAACCAAATAGATACGCAAGCGAAATTTGCTTTGCTCGGTTATCCAGTGATCAAGCCTACTTTGGATGAAAAGATGGGTGTTCAAAGCACTGATGTTTCAAAGCTAGTTTCACCTAATACGCCGCCAACTTTTGTATGGGGTGCGATGAATGATGAACTAACGCCGTTTTTAGAACATATTGATGTCTACACGCAAGCTTTGGCACAAAATAGTGTACCATTTGAAGTGCACGAATTTAGTACAGGTAATCATGGAATGGCTCTGGCAAATAAGTGGACAGGCGTTGTAAATGATGGACGAGTCGATCATCATATGTCTCGTTGGTTTCCTTTAGCGGTAGAATGGCTAGATGAAATGATCGGCATTAAATAAAATAAACGAATAAGAAATAACTACTTAAGGATCTCTAACATCTATAACTGTTAGTGATCCTTTTTTTATATTAAAATAACAAAATTATCTATAACCAATTGCGATTTGTTATAAGGTAAGGTAACATTAAATGACACAATTGTTGTAAAAAGGGACTGGAAAGAAAAACGATAAAAGGAGTGAGAAAAGTGTTAGAAGTGAAAAATTTGTCAAAATCCTTTGGCGATTACAAAGCCTTAGACGACTTAACCTTTTCTATCAATGAAGGACAAATTATGGGATTGATTGGACAAAATGGTGCGGGAAAAACAACTACATTTCGTTTAATTCTTGATTTTTTACAAGCAGATCAAGGCGAAATTTTATGGAAGGGACATTCATTAAGTGCAAAAGAGTACAATATTATCGGGTATTTACCCGAAGAGCGTGGCTTGTACCCGCGTATTACAGTACAAGATCAATTGATCTATTTTGCGCGATTAAGAGGAAGAAGCAAAAAAGAAATTGTTCCTAAGATTGACGAATGGATGGATAAATTTCAGGTGAAAGGTAAAAAGACAGATAAAGTAAAAACTTTATCTAAAGGAAATCAACAAAAAATTCAATTGATTGCGACGCTCATTCATGAACCAGAGCTTATTATCTTGGATGAGCCTTTTAGCGGCTTAGATCCAGTAAATGTAGAGTTACTGAAAGACGGCATTATGGAGCTCAAAGAAAAAGGTTCTTGTGTCATATTTTCGAGTCATAATATGGATAATGTGGAAAAGATATGTGACCATTTGATTATGTTAAACAATGGAAAAACTGTTTTACAAGGAGATGTACATGAAATTAGAGAAAAATTTGGACGAACCAAAGTTTTCTTAGAATCGGACTTGTCCCAAGATGAAGTGGCTCAAATACCTGATGTTTCAAGTGTTACAGTACAAGATCATCGTTATTTGGAAATCACATTAGAAAATCCAGAAGCAGGTAAAACCATTTTTGAACAAGCGACAGCACAAGGTTATATCCCGATGTTTAATCAGCAACCACCAACATTAGAAGAAATATTTAAAATGAAAGCAGGTGAAGACCATGAATAAATTTTGGGTTATTGCCGCTGATGTTTATAAGAAAAATGTTCGCTCCATTTCATTTTTAATTATGTTGCTTGTTCCTTTTATCTTAGGAGGCATTGTTTATGTGGCCGGCTATTTTGGAAGTCAAAGTGGTGAGGTTGATACGATTGGTATCACTTCTTCTTCAACAGAGTTGGCTGAAAGCATGAGTGAGGGTGCACCTGAGGACTATGAATTTCAAGTCATCGATTCTCAATCGGCGGGAGAAAAAGATTTATCGGATGAAAAAATTGACGCTTTGTTTGTTGTAGATATAGAAGATAATAATCAGCTAAATGGTACATTATATAGCGAATCGAATATGGGACAGTCAGTTGAGCTAACCTTACAACAAACACTTAATACGATACAAACGAATATGCGAGCCCAAGAGTTAGGTCTGACAACAGAGGAAGTTGATAGCTTAAATCAACCAGCAAGTTTTGAACAACAATCTGTTAATTTCAACGACGCAGAAGAGATGGAGATGGGTGGAGACGATGAGGACTTCAACTATGCTATTAGTTTTGCTTCGACAATTATTCTCTTCGTCTTTATTATCACTTATGCAGGAATTATCTCGCAAGAAATTGCCTCAGAAAAAGGGACCCGAATTATGGAGGTTATTTTGTCCAGTACTCGTGCGCAAGTCCACTTTTACGGCAAACTTTTAGGAATACTACTTGTGGCTGTAACACAGATGGTTGTTTACGCTGCAGCTTTTGCGATTAGTTACCAATGGGTAAAAGATATTGATGTGATTAAAAACTTTATAGACTCGATTTCCTTGCAAGGGATCTTTGGAACTTTCTTGCTGTTTACTTTAGTTTTCTTAGTTTTGGGAGTATTTATCTATGCAGTTTTGGCTGCACTTTGCGGCTCATTAGTCACAAAGACAGAAGATACATCTAAAGTGATTTTACCTGTAACTTATTTGTCTTTAATCGGTTACTTACTAGGGATCTCTTTAGCGTCCTTTGATCCAAGCAATATTATCATCCGTATTACTTCTTATATCCCATTTCTATCTTCTTATCTAATGCCTATTCGATTGGCTAATGAAACGGCTAGTATACAAGATGCGATGATTTCATTAGGTATCTTAGTCGTTTCGACAGTTCTATTGACAATGGCTTCAGCTAAGATGTATAAATCAAATGTTTTAGTTTATAATGATAAAGGACTACTTGCGACATTGAAACAGTCATTTACTTTGATGAAGAATCAATAAGTGTAAACAGTTAAAACATGTAATTTATTTCGAAAATGCCGGAATAAATTGCATGTTTTTTTAGGTAGCCGCTATTTTCCATCCGTAAAAGTACGTTTTGAAGGAACGGCTACAAAAACGATGTTGAACAGGCAAGTTTTGCAACGTTTTAGAGATGAACCAAGTATTGAGTTGGTAGGTACGAAATTACACGTTACAGAAGATAAATAAAGCAAACATGATGTTTGCGCTTTAGTTGCTGACTATTATAACGTTAAGGTAGAGACAAATTTAACTTTATATTGGAGGCATATAAATGGTTCAACAAAAAGAAATGAAAACAATCGCAGTATTAGGTACAGGTATTATGGGAGGACCTATGGCTAGCAATTTAGCCAAAAGTGGTTTTGCTGTACATGTATGGAATCGAACACGAGCTAAAGCTGAAAAACTAATACCAGATGGCCTAAGCGTTTATGATACGCCGCAAGAAGCGGTCAAGGATACAGATGCTGTACTCACGGTTTTAAAAGATGCGCCAACTGTTTTAGAAGCCATGAACTCAGCGCAAGAAAATTTATCTAAAGATGCTATCTGGATTCAAATGACGACAGTGGGCAAAAAAATAGATGAGTTAATTCAATTTGCCGAAAAACACGAGTTAACTTTTTTCGATGCACCTGTACAAGGGACTAAAGCGCCAGCTGAAAGTGGTGAATTGACGGTTATGCCTTCAGGACCTAGCGAATATAAAGAAGTTCTTACACCTATTTTTGATGTTATTGGTAAAAAGACGATCTGGGTTTCTGAAGAAGCAGGAAAAAGTAGTCGCTTGAAACTAGCATTAAATAGTTGGGTATTTGCTTTAACGCACGGTGTAGCTGAAAGTTTAACAATCGCAAAAGAGCTAGGAGTGGATCCGCAACTTGTCATGGACGTGATTACTGGTGGCCCTATGGATACACCTTATTTCCAACAAAAAGGCAAAGCGATTTTAAATGATGATTATACCGCTAGCTTTGCAGTTAAAAATGCGGTAAAAGACGCGCAATTAATTGTAGATGCTATGGAAGACGAAGACTTGCAAATTGATATCACAGCTGCGGGCTTACAACGTTTCCAACGTGCGCTAGAAGAAGGACACGGAGATAAAGATATTGCGGCTTCAGGTTTAGCCGGGAAGAAGGAAGAATAAGTATTACGAAATAAACTGAAATTTTCATTTAATAGATAGAATTTACTAAAAAGCAAAGAAGTACTGACGCTTCTTTGCTTTTTTAGTATAAGAAAACTTTCTAAAAAAAATGGACAATTTGCTTATAGAGATCCGAAAAGACACTGTCTTTACGCCAAACAAAATAAAAATCATGGGTTTTTTGTAAGTCTTCGATCTCGATTCTGCATAATTGATTATCAGCCAGCTCTTGAGTGACTGCGGTTTTATAGAGCGTTGTAATCCCAAGATTGTTTATAACCAGTTTTTTTAAAACGTGAATATTTCCTATTTCAATCAGTTGTTTAAAATCACTTAATACGAAGTTTTGATTTTCTAAGTTCTTTTCTAAAATTGCCCGCGTGCCTGAACCTTTTTCTCTAATGATCAATCTTTCAGTTAACAAATCTTCCAGTAAATGTGGTGTTTGTTTGAAAGGGTAATCTGGTGTTGCGACGCAGATGTATTCTTCTCGTGCATATGGTAGGAAACTATATTCAGATTTTGGGAAATATCCTTCTAATAAAGCAAAGTCAATTTCACCCCTTTGTAATTTATCTAAGAGATAAGCAGTATTTTCTATAATCAACGATAATTGCATACTAGGGTTTTCGTTTAAAAATTGAGTTAACTTATCCGCTAAATAAAATTCACCAATCGTGCGAGTAGCGCCAAAGTTTAAATGCATGATAGACTTGTTATCTTGTAACATTCTTTTTCTTAAAGTTTGGTCATCATAAGCAATTGTTGAAAGTTTTTTATAAAATAATTCTCCTGCAGGTGTTAATGCTAATTTTTTTCCTTCATAGTAAAAAAGCTTTGCTTTATAGTCTGTTTCTAAAAATTTAATATGCTGGGAAACTGCAGGTTGAGTAATACATAGTTTTTCAGCTGCTTTAGTGTAATTCATATATTTACACACGGTTAAGAAAGTACGTGTTCTAAAATCAAGCATGTTTTTCTCCTTTGTCATAACATATTTTTATGTACATATAATAATAAATAATTTTTTGTTATATAAGTAGTATGATAATATATTTTTAACGATATTAACAAGGAGATTAAAAAATGAGTTTTGTAAAGAAAAATTATCAGGGAATTTTGTTATCTTTTTTTATTGCATTAATCGCCACTTTCTTAGGACAACGCTTTTCCATTATAGGAGGTCCTGTTTTTGGTATCCTTTTAGGGTTGATTATTGCTTTATTTCCACGAAAGCAGATGTTTGAACCAGGCATTGCTTTTACTTCTAAAAAAATTCTGCAATATGCGATCGTTTTATTGGGCTTTAGTATGAATCTTTTTCAAATTTTTGCGGTAGGGAGCCAATCCTTACTCATTATTATTACTACTATAGCTACAGCACTCATTGTTTCTTATTTTATCAGTAAATGGTTAAAAGTTCCGACCGATGTTTCTATTTTAGTAGGTGTAGGTTCTTCCATTTGTGGCGGTTCTGCGATTGCGGCAACCGCTCCTGTGATTAAAGCCAAAGGAGAAGATATCGCGACATCTATTTCTGTTATTTTTTTGTTTAATGTATTAGCGGCTTTCTTATTTCCTATCTTTGGAAATATCTTAGGGATGAATGATATTGGTTTTGGGATGTGGGCAGGAACGGCAATCAATGACACTTCTTCGGTAGTGGCTGCTGGGCAAACCTGGGCAGTCAGTCATGCCAGTGATGTGGCTTTAAATTATGCGACGATTGTTAAACTAACTAGAACACTGGCGATTATTCCTATTACCTTAATCTTGGCATTTTATCGTTCGAAAAAAAGTAGCGCAGTTTCCGTTCGGATGTCAGAAACATTTCCTTGGTTTATTCTCTTTTTCTTACTAGCGGCGATTTTTAGTACGGTTTTTCAACTCAATGAAAATATTGTTGATTTTTTAACAACATTGAGTAAGTTCTGTATTACAATGGCACTTACAGCAGTAGGTTTAAATACTAATTTGGTGCAGTTAGTTAAAAGTGGCGGCAAACCTATTTTGCTTGGCTTTAGTTGCTGGGTAAGTATTATGTTGGTTAGTCTTTTGATGCAACAAGTATTAGGCATTTGGTAATAAAAAAATATTTATATAATTAGTACAGAAAGAAATAGCTTTTACAACAGTTGCTGTAAAAGCTATTTCTTTATTTTATTTGGTATATCAATTATTTAACCGTTGACAACTTACTGATAGATAGTATAATAGCTTTAAAAGAGTGGAACAGATTTATTTTCTGTATTAATTTAGGAGGTCGGAAATGAAGAAAAGGCGTTTATTAGGAAAATTGACAGCATTAGCGGCTGTGTCCTTGGTATTTTTAACTGCTTGCCAAAACCAGGAAGCTTCAGAAGAAGATTCAGCGGCTACGGATTCTTCCTCAGATCAAGAGACTGAAGTCCTTCGATTTGGGATTACGGGTGGCTACCCACCAAGTAACTATCATGATGAAGATACCGAGGAGTTAGTGGGTTATGAAGTCGATATGGCTAAAGAGCTCGTCAAAGACTTAGATGGTGATGTAAAAGCAGAGTTTGTGGAGATGTCTTTTGGTTCCATTTTGGAAAGTTTAAATAGCGATCGTATTGATGTAGCGATGCATAGCTTAAGTGAAACACCTGAACGAGCAGAACAGTATGATTTCACTGTACCTTATTTTGACAAAGTGTGGGGCGTTATCGTCGCTGAAGATAGTGACATTCAAACATTGGACGATTTAGATGGCAAACGAGCAGCACAAAGTGTATCAACTTCCTCTGGACAAGAGGCAGAAAAACTTGGGGGCGAGCTTGTTCCTATTGATGATGTGGACGAAGCCATGAAATTAATTACAGAAGATCGGGCTGACTTTTATTTAGGTAGTGATGTCGGGCAACAAGATTATTTAGATAAACAACCGGAACCATTATCTGTGCGTGTGTTAGATGAGACCGTACCCGATGTACCTGCATCACTGGTTGTACCTAAAGGTTCGGATGAGTTAAGAGAAGACTTAAATGAAGTAATTATCGAAAATACGGAAGATGGCACCCTAGCTGAAATCTATGATGAATATCTAGGCATGGATAAATCTATCGAAGATTTTGATGAATATTTAGACGAAGATGAATAAGAACAATTCAAGCGAGGTTAAAAAATCTCGCTTGTTTATTTCATGAGGAGTAGACAGATGTATTTATTTGACCAAAAGCGTAACGGACAAGAGGTACGTGATCCCAAATATAATTATGCAATTGCCAGTTTTTTAGCTAATGAATTACAGCTAGATGAACCGATTATGCGTTTTTATATTAATCAGCCAGCCGTTATTATAGGCAAACATCAGAACGCTTTTGCAGAAGTTGATTTGAACTATTTGGAAGAACAACAAATTGATTTGGTTCGTCGTTCTTCAGGTGGAGGTTCTGTTTATCATGATCAAGGGACATTGATTTATGGTTTTATAGGAAAAAACGATCATGCTTCTTACCAAGATTTTTCCCGTTTTACTCAGCCTATTGTACGAGCGCTGCAGCACTTAGGTGTCAAAGAGGCGCAATTTGGGGGACGTAATGATTTATTAATTCATGGAAAGAAATTTTCTGGCACTTCAATGTTAGTTAATGATAGCAAGGTGATTGTTGGTGGAACTTTACTATTAGACGCTGATTATAAAACTTTGGAACAAGTATTAACGCCTAACAAAAAGAAGCTAGCTGCTAAAGGCGTAAAATCTGTTCAGAGCCGTGTCACTGCTTTAAGACCTTATTTAGCGAAAGAGCATCGAGATATTACGATTGAAGCTTTTCGCAAATTATTAATTAAAGAACTAAAACTTGAAACCTACTTTTCGATACGTATCCCTTGGTATACCAAGGATCTCATGCACAAAATTAACTTCAACCTGCTTGCTTGAGCTGTTTTTGTATAGAGGAAGGTAGTTTTTCAAGGAACTGTTCGATAATGTTATTTAATACGGCTTCATCCAAAACATATTCATCCGCAAAAGCTTCTTGGAATAAAACGAGTAATTGCAGAATGGCTTCCGATACAGAAAGCTCGGAAAGCTCATCAATGAGAAGATAAAATAACTCGCCAAGCGTTCGGTCGTCTTTACTTTCACGTTCTTGCACCGCTAGGATCATATAACCGATAGCTACCAGTGTCGTATGCGCAAAGATCCCGTCATAAGAAATCCCTTGGTACTTGGCTAATTTTAAGTATTGTTTGCACATCTTGAAGTAGACTTCCACCGACCAGCGTCTAGCATAGAGCTGAATGATCTCGTCTTCGGTCAGATCGATATCGGTCGAAGCTAAGACCAAATAGTCGTTTCGTTTATTGCGATTGCGAATATATACCAACTTAATGGGAAGGATTTTCCCTTCTACGACAGCTTCTACTTGGACACTCAAAAGATAGCGAGAACGACCGCGGCGTTTCTTGTTTCGTTTGAAGATTTCTTTGACATCCATCTTTTGGCCTTGATAACGGTAGTAGATCTTTTGACTACGTTTAACCATCGCTACGCAGTGGCATTTCAGGTCACGGATCTGTTGGAACATTTTGGGACTGGAAAACCAAGTATCGAATAAGACATAATCCGCATGGATCCCTTGGTTCAAAGCCGATCGAAGCAGTTCCAGTGTCACTTCCGTACCTTTACGAAGCGCTTGAGCTTTACGTTTCCCCCTATTCGTGCGTTGATCCCCGATATCAAGATCAGATTGGAGCTTTCTTTTCCCGGAGAGCAAGGAAAAAGCGACGGGGACAAAGCTGTTGCCATCACTCCAGCCTAATTGTAAATAACGAAATCCTTTGAAATATTTTTTCTTGGCATGGTCGTATTGTAAAGCGGCACATTCCACTTTTTTCGCATTCGAGCGGGTATACATGGAGTCATCCACGATAAACTTGGTCTTTCGGGCATCACCCGTCAATGGACGTAGGAAAGTAATGACGGATTTAGCCACTAAGATCAGTAATTTTTGCCAATGAGTGTGCGGATCATTCAAAACGTTGCGAAATGTTTTATCTGAAAATGATAGCTGTTCCTTTTGCTTTTGGTAAAACCGATAGGTAGAACCGTTGGTAAAGATCGAAGCTAATAGGAACGAAAAAATAACAGAAACGGAGAAACCCTTCCTGTGCACGGCATTCGATTTTTTAAGAGCAGAAGCTACATGGAACTGATGAAAAAAATCAGACACAGAGGTAGAAATTTTTTCTGAGTTTGGCGTTGTTTGTGTTATAATTGACATGGCATGAACACTCCTTGGTTAGTGGTTTTTCGTTGATTCTATTATACCAGGATTTGAGTGGTTCATGCTATTTTTGTATCAAAAAACGTTTATTTATCAAGGGATGAACTGTATTTTTGAACTTTCAAGTTTTAGTTTATAATATAAAACTCTAGAATTAATTATACATAATGTATAATTTAGGTTATACTTTATGTATAATTTATGCTATAATAAATAAAAGAGGTGAGCAATCATGGAAATTATGAGAAAACGCGGTAAAATTAAGAAGTGGGGAAATACTAAAGGAATTGTTTTACCTAAAGCGATTTTGTCTAATGCCGATTTAAAAAATATTGAAAATGTCAATATAACAGTGGAAACACAGCCTGATGGGAAAAAGCGAATTGTTATTGAAGATGTGACAGAAGATAAAAAAGAATTATTAGAAGATTTAGTAGGTACTGTTAGTTTACCTAAGGATTTAGATGTGAAAACAGAAAGAGCAGAAAGAAAACAGAAACGGTTGGTAAAACATGAATTGCATCATTGACATTAATGTAATATTAGATGTACTAGCAAAAAGAGAAGAATTTTATAAACAATCGAAAGAAGTTTATATGTTATCTGTCTATGGCGTGATTAAGGGATATATAACCGCAAATATGATCACAGATATCTATTATATTCTAGAAAAATATGGTTCGGAAAACGCAAAGAACGAAGTTAAAAAGTTATTACAATTAAATGAAGTGCTTTCTGTAACAGAATTGGATTGTATCAATGCGTTGGAATTAAGCGGGGAAGATTATGAAGATAATTTGATTATAGCTACGGCAACTCGTAACGGTGTAGAAAGCATTGTTACTAGAAATGTTGATGACTATCTTAACAGTGGATTAATTGTCTATACGCCTGAAGAATTAATTCATAAGTTTAAATAATATGCTTTATTAGAAGCGTTGTGCATTCTAAAAAGCATATTATTTTTTTAGTGTTGTTTTGTTAAAAAATTTAGATAAACTTCATTTAAAGTTCAGCGTGTGTTAAAACTGATTTGGGAGGTGTTGGCATGGTATTAACTTCTTTATATTTTACAGATGAGCAATATCGAGAAATTAAAGAATTAGCTGAGTTTGAGAGTGTTTATGTAACCGAATTCATGAAACAAACGATTTTAGATCGAGTACAAAATGAGAATGATTATTATGAAGCGGTTCAAAATTTAAAAGAGAGTCATGGTGAAACTGTATCTAGAGGTGAGGTTAAACGGAGATTAGATTTGATATGATATGAAGACATATAAACACTAGCCGAGGACTATTAAAGACTTATAGCTTATTAATAGTCTATTTTTTGAGTTGTTATTTAGTCTAATAAATTTATTAATGAATTTATCTTGAAAAAGAGTCTAAAAACGAAGGGAAGTCAATAAAAAGTCCCTTCATTTTGTGGTAAATGAATGTAAGTACATAGAACTTCCCTTCCTTTTATTTACAATAAAGGGAAGTTTGCTGAAGTTACCTTGGTTTGGACATTTTTGTTAAAATTCAGAGGAAAAAAGATTTCGGAGAATATGGTAAAATGGACGCAAAGGAGTGAGTGATAGTGATGGAAGAAGAAGCAAACGTTGAGGAGATAAAAAAGCAGAACAAACAGCTACTAGATGAATTTGAACAAGAGTTGATTGATAAAAAGCTTAGTGCGAAAACTATTTATAAACATGTGAATAATATTGATTTTTATATTAATACTTTTCTGCTTTACGATGAGTTCGTGGAAGCCAAAAAAGGAACTTTGTTTATTGGAGAGTTTCTGGGTTACTGGTTTATTAAAAAAGCGATGTGGTCAAGCGTTAAACAAATCAATGAAAATGCTACAAGTTTAAAAAAGTTCTATACTTTTCTGTATAAAAGAGGAGATATTAGGAAAGAAACGTTGGATTCACTTAAGGAAAGAATTAAATTGGAAAAACCGCAGTGGCATGTTGAGATGCGACGTTATGATTTTCCGTTTATATAAATTGTGGTTAAAAAATTTAGAAATTTTGTAGTCAATATTTGGATATCAAGGACATAAGGAGTGAAATTCATGGTAGAGAAATACGATACTGTTGTGATTGGTGCGGGCCCAGCTGGCACGGCGGCTGCTTCTTCTTTGAAAGCTCAGGGACAAAAAGTAGCTATTGTGGAAGAAGATCTGTGGGGCGGTACTTGTCCGAATCGTGGCTGTGATCCTAAAAAAATCTTATATGCTGCAGTAGAAGCAAAAGAAAAAGCGGATCTTTTAGCGGGGCAAGGATTAAATACGCAAAATTCAATCAATTGGTCAGATTTAATGGAAAATAAACGAGAGTATACAAAACAAATAAGTCCGGGCACGCACGATAGCCTTGCAAATAATGGGATTGAAACGATTAATGGTCATGCGCATTTTGTCGATCCACACACGTTAAAAGTTGGGCAACAAACAATTGAAGCTCAAAACGTCATTATCGCTACTGGTTTGCGTCCACGTATTTTAGACATCAAAGGCAAAGAATTTTTACAAACAAGTACAGACTTTTTAGATTTAGATGAAATGCCAGAAAGTATTACAATCCTAGGTGGCGGATATGTTGCTTTTGAACTTGCTGGAATTGCCTCTTCTGCAGGAGCAAAAGTCACATTGATTCATCATAATAATCGTCCTTTGAAGGCTTTTCCAAAAAAATTAGTGAAGAAACTTTGTGATCAGTTGTCCGAAAATGGCGTGGAAATCGTTTTTGATAAAGAAATCACGGAAGTTCAAGAGGACAATGCAAGTTATCGAGTAATAGGCAATGATTTTGATAAGAAAACAGACAAGGTATTTGCTGCAGTGGGTCGGATTGCCAATGTGGATCAACTAGGGCTAGATCAGATCGGCGTTGACTATTCAAGTAAAGGCGTTAAGGTAAATGAACATTTACAGTCAGACGTGTCACATATTTACGCAGTCGGTGATTCGGCAGCTTCTCCCGTGCTTAAATTAACACCAGTTGCCGGATATGAGGCGAACTATGTAGTCGGACAAATTTTAGGAGACCACGCGGAAATTGAGTATCCATATATTCCAACCATCATCTTCTCCTTGCCGAAATTGGCTCAAGTAGGCGTAACGGTAAATCGAGCGCAAGAAGACACAGAGCGGTATGAAGTAAAAACTGTTCCTATGGAGGATTGGATTACCTATAAACGACAACATGAAAAACAACCTCTGGTACAATTAGTTATCGATCAAAAGAACGATCAAGTAGTAGGTGCTGCTTGTTTGAGCATGGAAGCTGACGAAATGATTAATTATCTAACGTTGTTAATTAAACAAGGATATTCCGCAGAAGATGTCAGTCAAACGCCTTTTGCTTATCCAACAATAGCAAGTGACATTCAGTATTTGTATTGAATTATTTGAGATAAAGTATATAAAAAAGGTAAAGATAGGGGGAATGCTATGAAGCTTCCCTCTATTTTTTCATAGATAAAGAGAACTTCCGCCAGCCCTTATTATCCATAAATGTATTAATTAGACTGCTTGTATTTTTAAAATTACAATATAAAAACCAAATGATTAGAAATATATAGAAAAATTATAATATATTCGAATTAATTCGAAATACATGGTAAAATATATATGAGTTTCGAATTAATTCGAAAGTAGGTGGAAATATGATACAAAGAACGAGTTATTTAGAAAAATTAAATCGAGTCAAAGATAAGCAAATTATTAAAGTATTGACGGGTGTACGTCGTTGTGGAAAATCGACAATCTTACAAATGTTTCGACAACAATTGCTTGATGAAGGAATTGAACAATCGCAGATCATTTTTATTAATTTTGAAGACTTGGCATATGAAAAATATTTAGACTATTACGAGTTATACCAATACTTAGATAGCTTAATGGATAAAACGCAAAAATACTATATTTTTTTGGATGAAATTCAAACAGTGACTCATTTTGAAAAAGTATTGGATAGTTTCTTTATTCGTCCTAACGTGGACCTTTATGTTACTGGTTCTAATGCATTTATGTTGTCTGGGGAGTTAGCTACATTACTTTCTGGACGCTATATTGAAGTACGTGTTCATCCTTTATCCTTTAAAGAATATCATAGTGCCTTTAACGGAGATGTGACTACAGATTTTCAAAATTATCTTAACTTTGGAGGTTTTCCTTTTGCTGTCCAATTAGAAGATGAAAAAACATTTGAAGATTATGTTGATGGTATTGTCAATACTGTATTAATTAAGGATGTCCTACAACGTAAGCAACGCAGCGATAGCGCTTTGGTCGAACAAATCGCTCGTTTTTTAACAGATACTGCTGGCAACTTAGTTACTGTTAGAAAGATTGCGAATACGTTAACTTCAATGGGAGAAAAGACAACTAGTGATACAGTTTTGTCTTACTTGTCAGCATTTCTCGATGCCTATTTGTTTTATCGGTGTGATCGCTATGATATTTCTGGGAAAAAGTACCTATCCATTAATTCCAAATATTATCCTGTCGATATGGCTCTACGTTATGCACTTTTAGGAACAAAACGTGTAAACATTGGTAGTCGGTTAGAGACTGTTGTATTTTTAGAGTTATTACGTCGAGATTATGAAATTTATGTAGGAACGATTGAAAATACTGAAGTTGATTTTGTGGCAATTAAGCAAGGTGTTAAGGAATACTATCAAGTTTCTTATACAGTAGTTGACGATGAAACGTATAATCGGGAAGTTTCTGCATTGAAGAAAATCAAAGATGATTACCGAAAAATTTTATTAACGGCTGACCAAGGCTATGCAAATGATGAAGGCATTGAACAAGTCAATGTTATTAATTGGCTTTTGGATGAAGAATAGTAAAAGAGTAAGAAATTTAATAGAACAGCAATCTTGTTAAAATTATTACAGAATAATCTAAACCTCTTTGCTAAAAAGTAAGTATAATTTCGGTTGTTTATTCAAAATCAATTGTATTTTCAGTCGTTTTATTTTACAATTGAAAGCGTTAAAATTATAACAGTTAAAAAAACTGTTTAAATATAAGGAGGGCAATTAGTGAAAAAGAACTTTATTGTTTTATTACTGCTTTTAGGAGGAGTATTAACCGCTTGTACTAACAACGAAGAAAATAGTGCAGAAGAGGATAACAGTTGGCAAAATGTGGAAGAAGAAGGTCAATTAACAGTAGCAACATCTGGGACCTTGTACCCTTCTTCATTTTATAACGATGATAACGAGTTAGTAGGATACGATGTAGATGTTGCGAAAGAGGTAGCTGATCGGTTAGATGTTGATATTGAATTTGAAGAATACAACGTTGATGGACAAATTTCTTCACTTCAGAATGAAAACACTGATTTTGCGGCAAATGATTTTAGCTTGAACAGTGATAGGGAAGAAAATTTCCTTTTATCTTCACCGATAAAGTATTCATTTGCAAGTTTAATTGTGCGAGAAGAAGATGATTCAGGAATTGCTTCTTTAGAAGATTTAGAAGGAAAGAAAGCTGCGGGTGAGCCTAATACTAGTTATATGAGAGCGGCTGAGCAATATGGGGCTGAATTAGTTACTTATGATAATGCTACAAATGAGCAATATCTGACTGATGTTGCTAACGGACGGACTGATACGGTCGTTAATGATTATTATCTGCAAAAAATGACGACAGAAGCCTTACCTGACGTTCCAGTAAAAATTTTAGATGATGTTTATTTTAACTTAGACCATAATGGTTTTTTGTTTGAAAAAGAACATGAGGCTTTGCATGAAAAAGTAAATGAAGTATTGGCTGAAATGAAAGATGACGGCACACTTAAAGAAATTTCAGAAGAATATTTTGATGCGGATGTCTCAGAAAAGCCGGATGTAGAAAATATTGAACAGGTAGATGTTGAATAATGTATATTCCAGGACTTGACTTTACATTGATGTGGGAATCGCTCCCTTTTATCTTACAAGGTTTATCTTATACTTTGGGGATTGCTCTTATGTCGTTACTATTGGGAAATTTTTTCGGTCTTTTGCTAACATTACTTGGCTTAATCCCTAGTAAGATTTTACGAGGAATCGTTCGTTGGTGGCTTTCTTTTTTTAGGGGAGTGCCGGCTTTAGTGCTATTGTTTATCCTCTATTTTGGATTACCTTACCAACTTCATCCCTTAACTGCTTCGATCATTTGTTTTACTTTGACGGGCAGTGCATTTATGGGGGAAATTTATCGAGGCTCTATTTTAGGAATTGACTCGGGCCAATGGGATGCTGCTTATGCGTTAGGCTTTAATTTTACGAAAACGATGCGTTTGATTATTATGCCACAAGCTTTCCGAATTTCAGTACCAGCGTTAAGCAATGTGGCAATGGATATATTAAAAGGAACTTCACTTGCTGCGATGATTACCATACCTGATATCTTTCAGAATGCTAAAATTGTAGGAGGACGTTCATTTGACTTTATGTCGATGTATGTCTTAGTAGCTATTATTTATTGGATTCTATGCTTAGCGATTCAGGCGGTTCAGCAACGTTTGGAGGAGTATTTTGCTAAGCGATATGGAACGTCTTTTAGGGAAAAGTAGTTCTGTACAAGAATAGTATGATAAGGGACTTTTTTGTTTCTTGAATAAAAAGCTTAAATTAAATTCGAATTAATTCGAAGAAGATCGAAATATGATACAAAAAAGCGTAGTGTTGTTAGTGGAAAATGGAATGCCAATTAAGGAAGCTGAATAAAATAAAGAGTACGAGACGGACTGAAAATAACAAAACTTGGAAAAACTGTTCAATTTTTTCTGAAAAATAAACCTGAATGATTTATAAAAATTTGTGGATAACGCATTCGACTGTTCAACGAGGTGACTTTTATGTTATTTTCCCTTTTTATCGCCGCTTTTGAATAAAGAATAGAAAGGGATGATCGAACGACGCTAAAAAAAGATAAAATTCTTCCTAGAGAATGAAAGCCAAGCCTTTTTTATCAAGAGGAAAAGGGGAAAAGTAAACTAGAGATTCAATCGCTGAATTCGTGTAAGGACTTCCCAAAAAAGCGTGTTGTAAACATTCGTACTTGATAAGTGAATTTGCACTTGACGCGCGTGTTCTGTGACTTTTCCAGCAATATGAAATAGTTGAAAACGGATCGTGTCAATCACCGTCGTCTTTTTCTCTTGCGGAAAAGTCAGCTGTTTCATCAAGTGGATGATATTATAGGCGATAAAACTTAGGGCTAAGCGAACCTTATTCGCTAAAAAGGAAGGACTGTCCGTTTTATCAGCGAAAAATCCGGTCTTCATTTCTTTAATGAAGTTTTCCATATTCCCTCGTTTTTGATAGAGCTGAAAAATGGTTTGGGGCGAAAGATGAGCGAAATCGGTCACCACAAATTGAAATTCGGAAAAAAGTAAAGTTTCGGCTTTTCGAGTAGCCTTGATGGCTACTGTTCGAGATCGGTCCCAAGAATCTGCTTGATAAGCCATCTTAAAATATTGATGTTCGGACTTTGTGTAGTCCGTACCGTTGGTATATTGGACAAGATGTTGCGCATAATGAATCAACCGTACGTTATTTTTCAATTTAATCACATAATGGGCGCCTCGACACTCACATTGTTTATAAATTTCCGGTTTGGCAAAGCCACTATCCCCGCGTACAAGCATTGTGGGATCACTCGAACGTTGTTGGTAATGCGCCAACATTTCTACGAGATAATCTTCGGCGTGGGTGGAGGTATAAGATTTGCCATGACGATGGCGAACATCTAATGCCAATCCGGTTAAACCTTCAAATGCCACAAATGGATGATACCCATTGAGGCCATAGTGGTAAATATATTCCCCTGCTTCTTGCTTTCCGTAAGTGGGACAACAGGTGGAATCCAGATCAAGCACGAGTTGTTGGCTGTTTTGCTGGTCCATGCCTAAATCGCCAAGTTTTTTCGCCACTTGTAATAGTTGATTAACATTTTCTTCTGTCAAGGTATGAAGCAAAGTAGACATCATAAATTGCGAACTAAGGCGTTCTTGTTTCAATGCTTCCTTAAAAAGGCGATCATATTGTAAGGTATTGGCGTCTCGGTCTCGAGAATAACCAGCGATCAATTGATATAGCCATTGTTTTACGACATCCAGCCATTCATGTTGGGCGAAGGCACGATACTCTGGAATATGAACGTATTGCGCTAACAGGGAATCAAAACGAATTTGATTTAGAAACTCCGAAAGTAAGACGAGCCCCGCGTCATTGGTTAAGGTGCCACCGTCATTGGCGATCAAGATGGCTTTTTGCTTATTGAATGTAAGAGAATTTTGTTGTAAAGTAATAGACATAAGAACGCACTCCTTTATTGTTATGTTTCGTTGACTTTACAATAACACGAAGTGCGTTCTTTTTGTACACCCAGAAGGTGAAGCAACTCAACCTTTAGAAAAAAGCACATGCCAAGGATTGAATGATCCTGGGAAAAATTTATAAATCATTCAGGATAAATTATTCTTTTAAAGTAATTTTATTATAACGTTTAATTCAATAAAGGAGCGGGTTTATAATGAGAACAATCAAAAATTATATTTCAAAGAATGAAGCATACTTTGGAGTGAGTTTTATCTTAACGTCTGTTTATCTTATTGCTGTTGATAAGTACCACCTTGATTTTTCAAAATGGGTTAGCGATGTAATGAGTAGAGGGATTACAAGTATTTTTGTTGCTGTATTTTTATTAATAGGTTTTTCGTTGCTATGGCTTTATTTTGAACCGGGTGTCAGCAAAAAAGTGGAGAAAAATAAGGCTTTTGTTGGATTAACAATATACCTATTAATATTTGTTATTTGGCTGTTTGACTCTCTTTATTTTGCTTATATAGCAAGTATTTTGTTTCTTCCAGCAACTTTTTTGGTTTTAAAATGGTTAATTTCTTTAATTAGGGATTTAGGTAAATCCTATTCAGAGTTAAGAGGTTTTGAGAAAGCTTCAATAGTAACTTCATTTACTACAGTTTTTTTGAAATCATTATTTAAAAGATGAAAAATTCACGGAAGAAGTTGAGCTGTACAATTATTGTAGCTCAACTTTTTCATAGTTTTCTATTTTCACTGTGTTCCAGCGTCAGTTTGTCTGATATAATTAATAGTAAAAATTAACTAACTAATGTATTTTAAGAGGAGAATTTAAATGTCAGAGAAAAGAGCTTCAACGATTTATCAGGTACTATGGAATAGCGCTGATATATTACGTTCAAAGATGGATGCTACTGAATATAAGAACTACTTGCTAGGTATAATTTTTTATAAATATCTTTCTGATACGATGTTGTATCATGCTGCTGAGTTGCTAGAAGAAGAACCAGCAGACTTGAAGGAAGCACAAAAAATATATATCGAAGCTTACAACGATCCAGAAACGCGAGAAGATTTAATCGATGCGCTAATGTTTGATTTCTATTACACACTTGAACCACAATTAACTTTTACAGCATTAGTAGGAGAAGTACATAAAGGTAATTTTCAACTAGAAGATTTAGCACAAGGATTTCGTAATATTGAACAAAGCAGTGAATTATACGAAAATTTATTTGAAGATGTTGATTTATATTCAAGAAAATTAGGGTCCGGTATCCAAAAACAAAATCAAACAATTGGTGAAATTATGAAGGAACTGGATACGTTAGATATTGCGCATGAGGGTGATGCATTAGGTGATGCTTATGAATATCTGATTGGACAGTTTGCTTCAGCTTCTGGCAAAAAAGCAGGAGAATTTTACACACCACAGCCTGTTTCTCGTTTAATGACACAGATTGTGTTACAAGGCAAGGAAGATAAAAAAGGGTTTAGCGTTTATGACCCAACAATGGGTTCTGGATCATTATTACTTAATGTCAAAAAATTTACGAACGAGCCTGGGACTGTTAACTTTTTTGGACAAGAGCTTAATACTTCTACCTATAACTTAGCACGTATGAATATGGTTTTGCACAATGTATCTGCAGCAAATCAACACTTACATAATGCTGATACTTTAGATGCAGACTGGCCAACTGAAGAACCAACGAATTTTGACGCTGTACTTATGAATCCGCCCTATAGTGCGAAATGGTCAGCAGATAAGGGCTTTTTAGATGACTCGCGTTTTTTTATGTATGGAGTTTTAGCTCCCAAATCTAAAGCAGACTTTGCCTTTCTTTTACATGGCTATTACCATTTAAAAGATTCTGGTGTAATGGCCATTGTATTACCTCATGGCGTTTTATTCCGTGGTGGAGCTGAAGGGAAAATTCGGAAAGAATTACTTGAAAATGGCTCCATTGATGCTGTTATTGGACTACCAGCAAATATTTTTTACAACACAAGTATTCCTACTACGATTATTGTATTAAAAAAAGATCGGAATAACGAAGATGTGTTGTTCATTGATGCTTCAAATGAATTTACTAAAGGAAAAAATCAGAATGTATTGGAAGATAAACATATTGATAAAATCCTTGAAACCTACAAAAAACGCGAAGTTGTTGATAAATTTTCGCATGCAGCAAATTATGATGAGATAGAAGAAAATGATTTTAATCTAAATATACCTCGTTATGTGGATACCTTCGAAGAGGAAGAGCCGGTGGATCTATCGGCTTTAAGTAAAGAGATTGTTGATCTTGATAAAGAGATCAAAAAATCAGAAGCTGAAATTTCTTCTATGATAGATGAACTTGCTGTCACTGATGAATCAAAAGAATTTATCGAAGCAGCAAAGGCGGTGTTTAATCATGAGTAAGGAAGAAAAAAGAGTACCAGAAGTACGTTTTGAAGGCTTTTATGACGATTGGAAACAGCGTAAGTTGGGAGATATTTCTGAAAAAGTTACAGAAAAAAATAAGGATAAAAAATTTACAGAGACATTTACTAATTCAGCAGAATATGGGATCGTCCCACAAAATGATTTTTTTGATAAGGTAATTTCAAATTCGAAAAATATTAGTAACTATTATATAGTCCAAAACGATGATTTCATTTATAATCCGAGGATTTCTAATTTTGCACCGGTTGGACCAATAAAACGAAATAAACTTAATAAAGTTGGTGTTATGTCGCCATTATATTATGTTTTTAGAACAAAGAATATAGACTTGACTTTTCTAGAAAAATTTTTTGATACAAGTTACTGGCATAGATTTATGAAATTAAATGGTGATACTGGAGCAAGAGCGGACAGATTTGCTATTAAAGATTCAGTTTTTAAAGAAATGCCGGTTCCGTACCCTAGTAGCGATGAACAAACTAAAATTGGAAATTTATTAAAACAAATTGATCGTACTATCGCTCTTCATCAACGAAAATTAGAACAATTAAGAGAACTTAAAAAGGCGGCGTTACAATATTTATTTCCCAAAAAAGATGAAGCAGAACCAAAAGTAAGGTTCGCTAACTTCATGGACGACAGGTGGTCGTCATATAAAATTAAGGATATTTTCTTAGAACGTTTAGAAAAAAGTGGAGAGGGAGAACTAATTTCAGTAACTATTAATTCAGGTGTAGTCAAAGCTTCGGAGTTAGATAGAAAAGATAATTCTAGTTTGAATAAAACGAACTATAAAAGTGTTAAACGTCATGATATTGCATATAATTCTATGCGTATGTGGCAAGGCGCTAGTGGTTATTCACCTTACAATGGAATTGTTAGTCCAGCATATACTGTTATAACACCAAAACAAGGGATTAATTCTAAATTCTTTTCGTTTATGTTTAAAAAAAACGAAATGATACAAGCTTTTAAAAGGAACTCACAAGGTTTAACATCGGATACTTGGAATTTAAAATTTCCAGTTTTAAGTTCCATAAAAGTTAAAGTTCCCAAGACTGAGGAGCAGGATAAAATTGAACAATACATGAACAATTTAGATAATATAATAAAGCTTTATCAAGGAAAATTGGAAAATTTTCAGGATACAAAAAAAGCCTTTTTACAAAAAATGTTCATATAAGAGGGTTCCAATAGATTACGAAAAGTAATCTATTGGAACCTTATTTTTACATTAACATAGATAAATGACGCATAATCTTATCATTATCTTGGTTTTCCAGTTCCTGTATAATATGCAAGTAAGTTTCTTGCGTAGTTGCCATACTAGAATGACCTAATCGTGTAGCTACACTAGCGATAGATACCCCGGCAAAAAGTAACAATGAAGCGTGTGTATGTCGTAGACCATGCACAGTTATAACTGGAACATTTGCTTTATTACATAAAACTTTCAATCGATTATTTACTGTTGAATTAAAAACCCTTTTACTAGCAAAGATTGGTTTATCTTCATCAGAATCTTTTATCAACTGTGAAAGTTGCATAGCGATTTGCCAATCTAATTGTACTTTTCTGTTTGAAGATTCGTTTTTTGTCGGCTGAAATTCACCTTTGGAAGTTTTATAATTCCAAGTCTTATTTATATTTAACTTTTGTGTAGAAAAATCAAAATCGTTAGGCGTGAGAGCAAGTGCTTCAGAAAAACGTAAACCAGTCTTAGCCAATAGCAAAATAAACCAATCCCAATTCACCTCACTTTTTAAATCTAATTTTTTTAGTAATAGTTGTAATTCAAATTGATTCAAAAATTTGGTGTTTTTTTGTGCAGCTTCTTTTCCCTTAATTACTATTTTTCTGGTAGGATTTTTATCCAGTATTCCTTCATCTACCGCATCTAAAATTGCTCCTTTAATTTGATGATGAAAATCCATTGTTGTCTGTTTTTCATGAGTTTTGGCATATTCATTTAAAAGTAACTGATAACTTTGTCGATTCAAGTTTTTCATTCGTAATTTGGGTGCTAGTTCAATAATTCTTTGGTTGGTCAAATGATATTTTCTTAACGTAACTGATCTAACTGCGCCTACTTTATACAAATCGATCCATTCCTCAAAATACTTATGAAACAATTGCTCTTTCTGCTTATTTCTTACCATAAAAAAACCTCCTAATAGTATTTGATGACTATTCATCATTACTATTATTGCGAGGTTTTAAACATAATGAAAGTGTTTTAAATAAACATTTTTTGTAAGAAAGCTTTTTTAAAATTTTGTAGTTCTTCCAGCTTTTGTTGATTAAGGTCGTTAATTTCATCAAGACGTTTTAATAAATTTCCAATTTTAAATTGTTCTTGTTCATCAGGATATGGAATAGGCATTTCTTCAAAAACTGAATCTTTAATAGAGAACCTATCTGCCCTCGCGCCTGTATCACCGTTCAATTTCATAAATTTGTACCAATAATTTGTATCAAAAAATTTTTCAAGAAAAGTCAAATCGATATTTTTTGGTCTAAAAACATAATATAGCGGAGACATAATGCCACTTCTATTAAGATTATTACGTTTTATTGGCCCTACAGGAGCAAAAAAAGAAATCCTGGGGTTATAAACAAAATCATCTTGATGTACTATATAGTAATTACCTATATTTTTAGCATTTGAAATTTTTTTATCAAAAAATTCATTTTGAGAGATTATTCCGTATTCAGCTGAATTAGTGAACGTTTCTGTGAATTTCTTATTTTTGTTTTTTCTTCTAACTTTTTCAGATACTTCGTTGAGTTTACGCTGTTCCCATATTTCGTTAAAACTAGTAAACCTTACTTTTGGTTCTTTTTTATCTTGTTGTGGGAATAGATATTGTAACGCCGCCTTTTTAAGTTCTCTTAATTGTTCTAATTTTCGTTGATGAAGAGCGATAAGGTTATTTAGCTGATTAAAAAATTCCCCAATATTTTTCTGTTCTTTAATTTTTGGCATTTTAAAAGGGATTAGAGACAATGTCGGAAATTGTACCCTTTGTTTTTCAAGCAATGAACCAGTTGCATACCTTTTATAAAGATTTAATGCTTGTGTAGTCTGCATCCAAGTATTTATATAATAATCATTAACTAAATCGTTAGAAAACATTGTTACATAATAGCCTGAAACAGCAATAGCTTTACCAGTGTTATTATATCCGATAGCACCTAAAGTCATATTCATTGGATTATATACAAAGTCTCTTGGCATAGCTTTTTTAAATTTATCCTTTTTCTTAATAAGGAAACCTCTTTGGTATCTATCAGTCTTTGGAGTTAATCCATCTTTTATTGTCAAACTCCATAAATCTGTATCAGTTTCTTTTGGATTTATATATTTTGAAGTTTGTTGAAAAATTTCTCCAAGCTTACGCTGTTTCCAATCCATAAAATAGCGCTTTACAGCTAAATAGTAATCAATTAGGTTTTTTTTCGTTTAGTAAAATAAACGAGTACTATAAAAGACGATTTATTTTCATATAACACCTATTGCCCATGCGTTTTTCTATGATAGACTAATAGAAAAACAACGTTTTGAATTTTTACATAATGAATAGAATGATTTATAGCAATTAATGAGGTGAAGGTAGTTGGTACAATTTACAGCAGAACAAGAACTAGAAAATAATTTAATTAAACAATTAATCAGTGGTATATCTCAATGGACATATCGCGATGATTTACATACTGAGGATGAGCTTTGGGAAAATTTTCGTAAGAAATTGGAAGCGAATAATAAAAATGTTTTGAATGGTGTGCCTTTGACAGAACAAGAATTTCGTCAAATACAGAATCAATTACAATTTCCTAATTTCTATGAAGCTGCACGCTGGTTAAGTGGAGAAAATGGGATAGCAAAAGTTCAAGTTCAACGAGAAGACGCGACTTTAGGAACAATTCGTTTACGTGTTATTAATCGTCAGGACGTAGCAGGTGGTTCTTCTTCTTATGAGGTAATTAATCAATTTAAATCAAATAAACGTTCATTAGATGATAATGATCGTCGTTTTGACGTGACACTTTTGATTAACGGTTTGCCTATGATTCATATTGAGTTAAAAAATCGTGCCCATCCGTATATGGATGCCTTTCGTCAAATTCGTAAATATCTAAAAGAAGGAAAGTTCACGGGGATTTATTCTACTTTACAAATGTTTGTGATAACAAATGGGGCAGAGACTCGCTATATTGCTTCGGCAATAGATACAAAACTTAACGAGCAGTTTTTGACTAAATGGGTTGATCATGAAAATAAACCCATTACTGATTACTTAAAATTCGCGCAAGAGGTTTTGTCTATTCCTATGGCACATAAGATGGTTACTCAATATACTGTTATTGATAATAGCCGAAAGTCTTTAATTTTATTACGACCTTATCAAATCCATGCGATTGAAGCGGTAAAACAAGCTTCTATGCAATCAAAATCAGGTTATGTTTGGCATACGACTGGTTCGGGTAAAACATTGACTTCTTATAAGGTAGCTAAAAATCTTTTACAAATTCCTTCTATTCAAAAAACGATATTTATTGTGGATCGACGTGACTTAGACCAACAAACGACAGCCTCATTCTTATCTTATTCAGAAAATGATGTAGTCAATATTGATGAGACTGATAATGTCAATGATTTGATAAAAAAGTTACTTTCTGATGACCGTACAGTTGTTGTGACTACTATCCAGAAATTAAATTATGTGATGAAACGTTTTGCTGATAAAGAAGGTACGAAACGTTATGAGAAAATAACCCAATTAAAATTAGCTTTCGTTGTTGATGAGTGTCATCGCGCTGTCAGTCCACAAAAGAAACGTGAAATTGAGGCGTTCTTCCGTCAATCTTTATGGTATGGTTTCACTGGCACGCCTATTTTCGTTGAAAATAAGAAGAGTGTTTTAGGAGATCTTCCACAAACAACTGAACAGCAATATGGTGAATGTCTACACCAATATACAGTTAAAGAAGCGATTCATGATCAAGCTGTTCTTGGTTTTCAAGTGGAATATAAAGCAACTTTTGCTGAAAATACATTAGATAAAATTATAGAAGAGAGTCACCCACAAAAAAGATTTAATTTGGATGAAATGTTGCTTGAAGAAAGGGAAGAGTTGCTTCCTAAAGATGTTTATGAACGGGAAGACCATATGTTAGAAGTAATTGACTCTATAGTCAATAATTCACGAACGAAGTTGGGCTTTTCTAAGGGAGTTGGACAAACTTACGATGCTATTTTAACGACTAGCTCTATTAACAAGGCACTTAATTACTATGACCTGATTAAAAAAGTAAAAACAGGTGAAACAGATATACGTGTTGAAGAAAAAACAAAGAGAGTTTTACCTGATTTTCCAAAAGTTGCGATTACTTATTCAATTAGTGAAAATGAAGAAAGTTCTAGTAAAGAGCAAGAGAAAATGAAAGAAATTTTACGAGATTACAATGAAGAATTCGGAACAAACTTTACATTAGAAACAATGCGTGCTTATAACCGTAATATTAACGATCGGCTGTCTCGTAAAAAAGAAAAGTATTTAGCCCGTTCAGAACAATTGGATTTAGTGATTGTTGTTGACCGGTTATTAACTGGATTTGATGCCCCTTGTTTATCGACATTATTTATTGATCGCCAACCAATGCAACCACATGATCTAATTCAAGCATTTTCTAGGACGAATCGTCTGTTTGATAAAAATAAAAAATATGGACAAATAGTTACCTTTCAGAAACCGAAAATCTTTGAAGAGGAAGTAAAAAACGCATTAATACTTTATTCAAATGGTGGTGAAACAGAAGTTTTAGCACCTAGTTGGGAAGAAGCTACAGATAATTTTATTGTAGCAATTGAAGAAATGCGTGAAATTGTATCTTCACCTGCAGAGGTAGAAAATTTGAATGAAGCGGAATTAAAGAAGTTTATTAAAGCTTATCAAAAATTAGATAGAGCTTATTCATCTGTTCAGGTATATACAGATTTTACTGAAGACAAAATGGGCACTGTGTTTCCTATCAATGAAGATGAAATAGAAGAGTTTCACGGAAGATATAAAAATGCGTTAGAAGAAATAAAAGAAGATGGTCCGGAGACTGGCGAAGTAGAGCCTATTGATATTTTTTACGAACTAGAGTCAGTCAAAACAGAAGAAATAAACTATGAATATATTTTAAACTTAATTCAAGCGTTTGTTCCAAGTGGTGATGATGAATATGAATTAATCTCCAAAGTAGATCAAAAAGCAATGAATGAAGTGGATCAGTATATAGATCAGTTAGCAAAAAGTAATGAAAAATTAGCTCGATTAATGCGTTATCTATGGAGTAATATTCAACAAGAACCAGAAAACTATCGTGACCAAAACGTATCAAATTTGTTGGAAGATATGATTCAAGGAACAAGCTATGAAGTACAACAAGAATTTTCGGATAAATGGCAAGTAGACGAAGAGGAATTAGCTTACGTTATGGAAAATTATAATCCAAAAAAGAAACATCAAAATGGAGAACAAGAATTACAACGGACAGCTGATTATTCAACTTATAAAGAAAAAGCAGAAGAACCCGTGTCTAAATTGAAATATGGGAAAACGATGCGTAAAGAATTGGATAAGGTAATGAAAGAGGAGATATTGCCTCTTAGAAGACAATAATTGATAGGAATGAAAGTTAATAAGTAAGGTGGAGAAGATTTGGCACTATTTCAGTTGGAAAACAAGCGAGTAAAGCCAATATATGAAAAAACGTTCAAAAAAGAAAAGGATGTACAACAATTAGTTGAAAATAATTTAACTGAGTTAATGAATCTGGACTTTGTTAAGACAGAATTTGCTATTGGAAAGTTTCGTTTAGACACGTTAGCTTATAACAGCGAAACAGCTAGTTTTGTGATCATTGAATACAAAAAGACAAAAAATGAATCATTGGTGGACCAAGGATATACTTATTTAAATATTATGTTGGAACAAAAAGCAGCTTTTGTTCTTGCATTTAATGAAGTATTTCCATATGAGATAAAGGCGATTAAAGACATTGATTGGTCTCAATCAAGAGTAGTTTTTATTTCTCCAGTATTTAGTAGTTATCAAAAGGGTGCAGCTTCCAATCCGCAATTGCCTATTGATTTGATTCAGGTTAAGTCTTTTGAAAAGAATTTAATAGAAATGGAAGAAATAACAAAAACAAATTATATTGCGGATCATAAAAAAGAGAATTTGGAATCTGTGAATAAATTGAATAAGGAAATAAAAGTTTATACAGAAGAAGATTTAATCTCTAAAGGAAACGAGGAGAGTCAAGCACTCTATCACAGTATAAAGCAAGCGATATTAGATTGGGACCCTAATATTCAAGTTACAGCTAATAAACATTATGTTTCTTTTAAAAGAAAAACAAATTTTTGTGATATAGCTATTCAGAAGAAACAAGTAAAAATTTGGTTAAATGCCAAAATGGGGGATTTAGATGATTCACAAAATATATTTCGAGATGTAACGAATATTGGTCACTATGGTAACGGAGATTATGAAGTCAGTATCCAATATGATACAAATGTAGAATATATCTTAAGTGTGATAAAGCAAGCATGGATGAGAGGAAAATGAAATTTTAAATAGTAATGCTAATCGTTAGACAAGGAGGAAGAATTTTAAAATGAAAAAGTGGATAAAAGGGTTATTGTTGGGTACGTTAGGTTTAACATTTCTAGTTGGTTGTAGTTCAAAGGTCTCTGAGGATGAATTAAAAGAAAATAACTGGTCTATTGAACCTGATGAAGAAGATGTA
Organism: Tetragenococcus halophilus; assembly: GCF_001712815.1. Classification (NCBI taxonomy): domain Bacteria; kingdom Bacillati; phylum Bacillota; class Bacilli; order Lactobacillales; family Enterococcaceae; genus Tetragenococcus; species Tetragenococcus halophilus. Next base: position 1,545,767 of record NZ_CP012047.1, on the reverse strand, counting down.
CCCAATATGATCGCATCTTTTTCTGATCATGTGATGACGTTAAAAGTCGATGTTGACAGCATGGAATCAACGGCTACTGATGAATGGGAACAAATGGGTGAAGATTTTGCTAAAGAATTAGCTAGTGAGATGGATTTTAAATTTGAATATACATTAGATGGTGATCAAATTACGCTTCAAGATACAGAAAATGAAGACGAAAGTAATACGTTTGATGTCTCTGAGGAAGATGATAATATTACTTTTACGCCAGCGGATGACTCAGATGAAGATGTTGAAACGATAACATTGCAACCGAGGGAAAACGAAGGAGACTAAGTACAATTCTTTCAAAAGTATAAAGTATATTTTATCTTTGTTAGCTTGATAATAATAAGCCTATAGACTTTGTTTCAAAATCTGAACTTTGTCTATAGGCTTATTTTTTAAATCTCGTGATGTGAAGGGATATAAACCGAAGTTATTCATCCCTAGCTTTCACGTAATCAATAAAACGAGTAATTTCAATTAATTGTTCATCGCTAATATCTTCCCAAAGATGAGCAGTAATTTCAGATTTAGCCTTATTTTCAGAGATATCATCAAAATAGGCTAGTGAAACACCTAGTGCATTTGCCAGAACTTTTATGGTGTGAAAATTAGGGTTTTGAGATTCACCATTTTCTAAGCGTGAAATTTGGGAACCTTTAAGACCAGCTTTTAACGCTAATTGATTTACACCTAAATTTTTAATTTGTCTTAAATATTTTAACTGTTCACCTAATTGCATAGTTTTCTTTCCTTTTTCTTTAACAATATCGCCTGTTGTCAACAAAAGCAAAATGAAATAAGAAAAACTATTGCAATAAAACAATAAAAAGTATATAATATTGTTATATTGCAATGAGAGGTGCTTTATGAAAATTGTATTGGATAAAAGTACACTAATCAATTATATGAATCAGTATAATGATAATGTGTATTCATTGGCAAGTCGTATGAATGTTTCTCCATCAACTATCTATCGTATTTTGAAAAGTGAACGTAATGTAGGAAGTAATTTAATAGTTAAATTATTGAAAGCGTTTAATTTGGCTGAGAAGGATTTTGACAAGTTTTTCCGTTTTATAAGTTCATATTAGTTAGATAGTACTGGAAACATAGTTTTTTTAAAACATATTACTTAATAAGAGGGGAGTAACAAAGGCTGGCTTAACCCAAATTTTCATCAATTTGGTTAAGCCAGCCTTTTTGTTGTGTTCATTTTTATAAGCGAGGAGGTGAGAAAGAGTGATAGGAATCTTAATACTTACGCATGGTGAATTAGCTAACGGCTTTTTATCTGCTTTAAAATTAATTTCAGGAAATGAAAGACAAATTGAAGGTATAGGGCTTTTCCATGAGACTGATATCGAAGAGTATAAGGAGGCTGTGACAGAAAAAATAAAAGATATGGACCAAGGAGAAGGAATATTAGTCTTTTGCGATATTTTTGGAGCTAGCCCTTACAATGTAACAGCTCAAAATTTTAAAAATTTAAAGGATGTAGTTCATTACAGAGCTGTGACTGGTGTTAGTTTACCAATGATTATAGAAGCTGTTTATTGTAGGAAAAATATGGCATTAGATGTACTTGCCCAACATGTACAACAAATGGGTAAAGACGGTATAAAAGAGTTATTCGATACAATAAAAAGGAGTGAGACTAATGAGTGAAATTGTGTTGACAAGAATTGATGATCGTTTGATACATGGCCAAGTAATGACGGCTTGGGTACACGAAACAAAAGGTAGTGAAATAATTATAGTTGATGACGAAGTGGCGCAGGATGATTTCTTAAAAATGATAATTAACTCTTCTGCTCCTAAAGGCATTACTGTAGAAATATTTAGCCAGGTTGAAGCTGTTAATTTTTTTAATAAAAGTGAAAGTAACGAAAATAATATAATAATTTTGGCAAAAACTCCTCAGGTTATAGAATATTTGATTAGTCAGAACATAAAGATCGATTCAGTTAATGTCGGAGGGATGGGAGCTAGAAAAGATCGATTTAAATTATTCCGAAATATATCTGTTAACGAGGAAGAAGTGAATAGTTTTAAAAATATCCTTAATGAGAATGTAGATGTTTTTGTTCAGGTGACCCCTGATCAGAAAAAAACCAATATAAAAAATTATCTGTGAGGTGAGAAAAGATGGACATTAATATTTTACAAGCAATATTAATAGGTATTATATATTTTTTGAGTGTAAATGGGACTCCATGGCTCACGGTGCTAGGTAGTACAGTTTTAGCTCGACCTATTATTTGTGGTACCTTGGTTGGATTAGTATTAGGCGATCCAGTGCAAGGATGTATTATAGGTTCTTCAATTAGTCTACCATATTTAGCTTATATATCTGCTGGGGGGTCTCTTCCGATGGACCCGGGGCTAGCAGGAACACTAGGAACAGCTTTGGCTATGGCGGCAAGTGCTTCTCCGGAAGTAGCTGTTTCATTAGCAGTTCCTATTGGTTTATTAGGAACAGTTATTTGGATTGCACATATGACCGTAGATATTTCTTTTCAACATATGATCGATAAAAATGCTACAAAAGGCAATGATAAACAAATTGAGCGCCTTCATATGTATGCTCCTCAAATATTTTTATTTATTATAACAGTAGTTCCAGTTTTCGTTGTTACTTATTTTGGTTCAGGATTAGTCACGAACATATTAGATGCTTTAGAAGGAACTCCTTTACATGCTCTAGAAGTTATTGGAGGCGTGTTGCCTGCACTAGGTATTGCCATGATACTAAAATCTGTTATGAACAAAGAAACAGCAGTATTTTACTTTTTAGGTTTTATATTGGCAGTATATATGGAACTACCCATTATTGCAGTTTCCATTATTGGCTTTATTATTGCCTTTATCTACACTCAACTATTATTTAAAGATAGTTCTGAAGCGTAAAATTAGTTAATGTTTTTTAATAATAAATCAAATAGTGAAAATTTATAGATACTCTTGAATTTATTTGAAAAAGTCTAAATAAGAGAAGAGGAGGATTTAGTTTAATGGAAAATAACAAGGAAAAAAAGCTTACAAAAAAGCAAATAAAAAAGAGTTTTTGGCGTTGGACCTTTTTTTCGCATTCTAATTATAATTATGAAAGGATGCAAGCTTCTGGCTTTTTACATGCTATGTTACCTGTTTTAAATGACCTTTATGAAGATGAAAGTGAAGATTTAAAAGCAAGTTATACCCGTCATTTAGAATTTTTTAACACAGAGCCGCATTTTGGAGGGATCATTGGTGGTTTGACTATTGCAATGGAAGAACAAAAAGCAAATGGTGCTCCTATTACTGGTGATGCTATAAATTCCATAAAAACTGGACTTATGGGACCACTAGCAGGAATTGGAGATACCTTATGGCAAGGCACTTTAGTTCCAATCCTTTTATCAATTGCAATCAGTATCGGAGCTGAAGGTAACTTATTTGGCCCTATTTTTTATACAATTGCTATGTTTGTAATCATGCTGGGAATTGCCTATAACTTATGGTTACAAGGCTATAACTATGGGAAAGAAGGCATCCAAAAATTAATGGGTGGTGATTTGCTAAAAAAAGTCATGCTTGGTGCAAAAATTATGGGAGCTGTGGTTATTGGTGCACTAACAGCGAATTATGTTGAATTAAGTACTGACTTTGTATTTAGCTACGGGGATTTAGAATTAGATATTCAGGAAGATATTTTAGACCAATTGTTACAAGGAATGTTGCCATTAGCGGTTACTATGTTGTCGTTATATTTGTTGAATAAAAAAATAAAATCTACTAGCGTTTTACTAGTTCTTATCGTTATTTCAGCAGTAGGAGCAATTTTAGGCGTTTTTTAAAAAGACAAACTATATTGAATGAAATTATATGTTCCTATCTAAAACTTGAAAGTCCAAAATCATTATAAATTAACTGGTATTTCAATCTTTTTACTTGTGAAATTTTATTAATGACTCCATATACCTTTATTTTCTGATAAATTTTTTGCAGCTTTTTAAATAAAGCATATATAAAACGCAAAGATAGACCATTTAATCAAAAAAATGTTTCAGCCATTTAGGAAAACTTCTGATTGTTATAAGTAAAGGCTATCTTCATGACGAAATTATAGCTGTCAATGGTCATATATTTGAATTCGGAACAATAGTAACTGAATTACCGATATATAAGGTCTTATTTCGTGAGGACTTTAGGAATACTTTCTTATCTTTTGTTTCAAAATCAACTTAAGTGGACAGACTAGAAGATTCTTTTAACTTAAAAATAGCGGCATATCAAGGGCTAATAATAAAAAAGAGCCTTTCAAGTTTTAGCTAATATTTTAATAAATAAATTTGAAAAGAGTGAAACATATATGAAATTACAATTAGCGCTGGATGATCTAAACTTGTTCGACGCTATAAACTTAGGACAAGAAGTAAGAGACTATGTTGATATTTTTGAAATTGGAACTCCCTTTATTCTTAAAGAAGGAACGGATGCTATTCGAGAGTTCAGAAAATATTTTCCAGAAAAAGAAATTTTAGCAGATACAAAAATCGTGGATGCTGGGAAGTATGAATCACAATTGGCATTTGAAGCAGGCGCTGATTATTGTACGGTTATTGCTATAACAGACGATTTAACAATTGCTGCTTGTTTAGAAGCTTGTAAGGAATACGAAAAGCATGTATTTGTAGATACAATAAACACACCGAACCTTGATACACGTGTTGCAACTTTAGAAAATATGAATGTAGATAGGATTAGTGTTCATGTTGGCGTTGATGAACAAACGCTTGGTAGAACACCACTAGATGAATTGCGACAAGTCAAAAGGATAGCCAATTGCTCCACAATTTCAGTAGCAGGTGGAATTGATGTTGAGACAATTGACAAATATATTGCTGAGGAACCAGAAATTGTAATTGTTGGAAGCGGAATCACTAACGCAGCTTCTCCTGTTGGAGCAGCAAAAACTATATTTAATAAAATTCACAAAAAATAATAAAACTAGGAGAATGTTAAATGCCATCAGAAAGATTACAAGAAATTGTTTCCGAAATTTCTGAGCACAGTAAGGAGATAGACAGTCAATCGATCGAAAAAGTTGCTAAAATGTGTTGTGAAGCTAATCGTATATTTGTTGCTGGAACTGGAAGGTCAGGTTTTGCAGCTAGAGGTTTTGCTAATCGACTTATGCAGCTTGGCTTCAATGCTTATTTTGTTGGGGAAACGACAACCACTTCTATCGCAACAGGCGATTTATTAGTTATTGGATCAGGATCAGGTAAAACAAATAGTTTATCAATTGATGCTAGTGTAGCTAAAAAACTGGGCGCTAAACTAGTTACATTAACTATTTATCCTGAAGCAAGTATTGGAAAGCAAGCAGATTCAATTATTGTTATTCCTGGAGAGACGCCAAAAGATGATGACTCAGGGTCTAAAAATTCTGTGACATCTATGCAACCCATGGGAACTCTTTTTGAACAATTAAGTTGGTTGACTTATGATGCATTAGTCTCAGAATTAATGGAAATAACTGGCAAAACAGAAAAGTCTATGTTTCTTCGTCATGCGAATTTAGAATAGATTAAATCATTTACGATTGACTAAATGTCAATAAAGCAGTCATAAAAAATAGTCAACTACGTTAATGGCACTATAAGTTTATTATTAAAAAATATAAAAAAGTGGAGAAAGGGGATTAAAGATGACACTGGATAAGTTTATTTCTCCGTCTATTATGGTTCCTAAGATTTATGAATATGCTGAATATATAAAATTGTTTGACAGATATAATCTTTCTGTTATCCATTTTGACGTAATGGATGGACACTTCGTACCCAATATTATGTTAGGTTCTTCGGTTTTTGATGATTTAAAAGTGATGACCAATATCCCTTTAGATATTCATTTAATGGTCACTCAACCAGAGAACTATATTCCTATGTTTAATGTAACAAAAGGTGACTGGATTAGTTTTCATCCAGAAACTACTAACCACCCTTACAGGTTATTACAAACGATAAAAGAATTAGGGTGTAGAGCTGGTTTAGTGATTAGTCCTGGCACTCCAATTTCCTATGTAGAAGAATCTATTGATCAATTAGATTATATAACACTAATGACAGTGAACCCTGGATTTGCAGGGCAAACTTTGGTACCAAACACTTTCAATAAGATTAGAAGAATCCGAAAACTATTAGACTCGTATGAAACTGAGATTGACCTAGTAGTTGACGGAAATACAACGCCGGAAAATAGTATTAATATGGCTAAAAGTGGCGCGAATGGTTTTGTTGTGGGGAGTGCTTCAAATATCCTTAAAAGCCCTAGTACTTTTGGTAAATTTTATGAAGAATACATGGCTAATTTTAAGTAAACAAATAACACGGCACAATGTTTTTTTGAAAACATGTTGAATATCTTATAAACAAATACTTTTTAGAAAGGTGGTTTTTCTAGATATGAAAAAAGCATTGATTTTTGGCGCAGGTAAAATTGGCCAAGGCTTTATTGGAGACCTTTTGCATGACAATGGTTATGAAATTACTTTTGCTGATGTTTCGGATAAAGTAGTTGAGGAAATTGACAAAAATAATAGTTATAATTTGTTTTTGACAAACCATAATTATGAAGAAAAGATTATTGACAATGTTTCTGCTCTTTCTTTGATAAAAAATCAAGAAGAAATAATTGAACTTGTTACAGAAGTAGATATAATTACGACCTCTGTACTGAAAGCAAATTTAACAGGAGTTGCACCTGTTCTGGCTAAAGGTTTAAAGAAAAGGTTGGAAAAAGGACGAAATAAAGTGATCGTCATGGCTTGCGAGAACGCTATTTTAGCCACTGATACTCTAGTAAATCTTATGATTGATACAAGAATTGTTACAATGAATGAACTTGACAAAATCGGTACTTATCCTAATACAGGTGTTGATAGATTCGTATTTGGTGGTGTCTATAACGGGAAAGAAGGTACTGCAGTAAGTGATTCGCATGAGCTTGCAATTGAACGTCAAAAGTTAGATGACCTTGATAGCGAACCTATTAAAGGCGCAAAATACGTAGACAACTTAGAAGCAGTACTTAAAAGAAAAATATATTTAGTAAACTGCTGGCTTGCTATAACTAGTTATATTGGCTATGTACATGGATATAAAATGGTTAACGATGCACTTCGTGATCAAGATATTCAGACAATAGTAAAAAAAGCAGTACATGAGTCTGCAGCTGGGTTGGAAAAGAAGTTTAATTTCTCTCATGAAGAAATGTCTGATTATATTAATGAAATGATTATAAAACGCTATGACGATTATAACCAAACTGGAATTGAAGATCCAATTGCAAGAGTTGCCCGTCAGCCCATTCGAAAGTTATCATCTGACGATAGAATAATGGGTCCTGCGTATATTGCTTCTGAATATAATTTACCAAATAATTATCTACTATATGGAGCTGCTCATGCTTTTAAATACGATAATGCTGACGATGAAGAAGCTGTAAAGATGCAAAATTATATTCAAAAAAATGGAATTGAAAACACTATCGAAAATATTTCAGGTCTTGAAATTGGTTCCGATATGTTTAACATAGTTTTAGAGTGTTATAACAATATTTAAAAATGCAATATATAAGTATACAAAAATCAACAAAAAAGCCCTCAAGTGAGAGAGCTTTTTTAGCTTTTCTTATTTTCATATTCAAACTTCTAGAATAAAAATCGTTATACTAAATTACTAAAAAATTGCTAGCGGACAGAGAATAAACGTTTTCCCAATATACGTCCCGCAAACGAAACAAAGATAACTGTCAATAATTTATCTAAATAATCTGTAGCAACTTGAACTAGAAATACAGAAAGAGCTTGATTCATTCCTATACCGGTTAATAATTGAACCACGATACTTGAACCTGAGGAAGTGATACCGTTAAATAATATAACAGTGATAATGGTTGAAAGAATGGTTCCTGGTAAAGAAATGGCTAGAGCTAACCACCAGCTATTTTTTATTTGCGTTGTTTGTTTTCGTTTATATAATAGGCCAGCAATTAGACCGATAACTAGTTGTACGGGCATAAAAAATAAAGAGAAGACATCTGTAGTTACGCCCATAAGTACGCCAGTTGCTCCTCCGACAATCATTCCAGCGAGCGGGCCTAAAAAGCTAGCGGCGAGAATGGTACCTACAGCATCTAAATAAATTGGTACTCTTAACATTAAGATAAAATTACTACAAACAATATTTAAAACGATACAGATTGCCATAAGAACAACGGATCGGGTCTTGTTTTTTCTCATAATTTTCCCTCCAATAACTGAGGAAGAATTTGAGCAAGCTTGGTTTCTTCTGCTTTACAAACTCGTGTTAAAAATATGTGCCAAAAAATGGCTGGATCGACCTCGGTCAAAAGGTAGCAATTATTGGGTAACTGCCAAAAGTTGTGATCATCTACGATCGATTGTCCGCGGCCGAGCCCCAATGTTGCTACTTCCACATGACTATTAAAACCTTGAGCAAGTGTTGAATCGAGCAAATAAGCAACAGTTAGAGGATCGTTGATTACGCAACCTAAAACTTTTTCATGTTCCCAGTGATAATCAAAATAAAACCGAGAAATTTGCTGAATAAAAGAATAAATTTGTTTGTTCGTATGTTTCATATATTCTAGAATTGTGGGGGTTAAGACAATTTTTCTAGTGACATCCAGTCCGACCATTTCAATTGGAACCGGGAATTCTTGTTCAAAAACAAATTTTGCCGCATCGGGATCACACCAAAAATTATATTCAGCCACAGGTGAACAATTCCCATGTGAGCGGTAATTGCCCCCCATTACAACAAAACGTGAGACTTGGTCAAAACAACTAGGATCTTCGTTTAAAGCAAGGGCAATATTTGTAAGAGGACCTAAAGCCAACACTATCGTTTCGGGATTTTGGTGGAGGGTCTCTTTTATAAAAAACACTGCGTTTTCTTGAGGGGAAGCCGATGAGACAGATGGGATTTGACTATTACCTAAACCATCTTCACCATGGGTGTCTTGCGCACTTTCAAAGGGAACTTTTAGCGGTTTTTCAGCGCCAATATATACTGGAATATCCAAACGATTGACCAGTTGCAAAACTTTTAATGCATTTTGTGCGCCAATACTTGCTGGCACATTACCGCTGACAATAGTGATGCCAAGTACGTTCAATTCTTTTGACTGTAAAGCCAGGAGTAATGCTAAGCTATCATCTATTCCTGGATCACAGTCAATAATAATATTTTTCTTTGTATTCACTTTCCTACCTCCTTGTGAAGTTCTTGGTTTTTTATTCTGGGAAGTTTGCGAACCAGTCCAAGCACTCTATGCTTGATTTTATGAATACTTATTTAGTATACAACATAGAAGGAATAATGTAAGTAGATGTATAGGAATTCTGAGTAATATTTATTGATGAAACAAAGGGAAAAAGCCTTTTTTGGTAGCATTATTGCAATTTAATTCATTTGAAATTAAATACTCTTGCTTTTGTATGTTCTTTGCCCTATTGTAAAAATAAGAAAGCATAGGGGAGGAGCTCACTTTGTATGGGAAATAATAATTTTACCGAAAAAGATTGGAAGCTTTTTAGAAAGAGAATTGGTGGTTGGCAAGAAGCATACATGGATAAACTCAATAGATCATATATCTATTTATTAAGCGAAGATAAAGAACCATCCGAGAAATTTTGGAATTTATCTAAAAGAATAACAGAGGATAAGAAAAGAACTGGCTTCCAATTAGAAATGAGCCGTTCAAAGTTAATAATGAATATTGTTTCACTTATCATGGATGAAGTGATCAGTTTTGAGGACCTTGAAGAGTTTAGCGGCGAACTGCAAGAAACAATAAAACAAATACTCAGTATAAGAAAGAGTAGCAGTTAGGCCATATCTAACTGCTACTCTTAATATAATTACGTAAAAGGCATCTCTTACGTCCGCTTGTCCAAAAACCGCAACAACACAGTGGCGACACCTGCTGTGGCGAGCCCTGCGACTATGGCTTCTGGAACACCTTGAGCAAAAATGATCGAAAGGATAGCGACGTAAACAGCATTCCCTGCTTCGCCGATGATTTGTGCGTATTCTGTTTGAAACAGAAAGTAAACCATATTCATTACAACAACGGTATTTACAATGCCGCCTAATAAGCCAGCGATGAAAAGTCCTAAGCCTGCTTTACGATTTTTCATTCGCTTTTCAAACCAACGGTAGAAATAATAAGGGACGATGCCGATTAAGATTCGTGGAATAAATGTGATCAATAATGCTTTCCAACTGCCATATCCGCTTTCACCAAAAGGAGCAATAAAAGGAGAGAAGATAAAAGACATCGGGGTTACAATAATTGTCGAACGAATCATACTAATTAAACCGAAACTAGCTCCTAAGAAAGCTCCTAAGCGTGGGCCTAAAACGATCGAAGCGATAATTACAGGGATATGTAAGGTCGTCGCGTTGATAGGTCCAATAGGAATGAAGCCAAGAAAAGGAACGGTGGCTAGTAATAACAAAATCGCTAGGAAGAATGCGGTTAAAACTAGCCGAAAAGTCTTTTGTTTTTGCTGCATAGGGTCTTAAGCCTCCTCGCCCTCAAGTGTATTCACCACTTTTTCTATAATTGTATCAGCGGTAGCTAATGCACCAGAACCAAAGTCACCGCAAGCTAACAATGATTCACGTGGTTGAATTTCTTTATAACCAATTTCTTTTAATGTTTGTAAATTTCTTTGGACGATAGGATGATCGTACATATTAGTGTTCATTGCCGGAGCGATTAATTTTGCTCGATCACTAGGCAAAGCAAGGGCTAGGGTACTGATTAAGTCATCGGCAATACCATTTGCTAATTTCCCTATAATATTAGCCGTTGCGGGAGCAACTAAAAACAAATCAGCTGGCTTGGTCAATTCGATATGGTTAATCTTACTAGGATTCGGTTCATCCATAACGTCAGTATGTACTCTGCGTTTTGTTAAAGACTGTAAGGTCAGCGGCGTAATAAATTCCAGACTGCTTTTTGACATCAGGACATCTACTGTATAGCCTTTTTTTGTTAATTCGTTTGCAATATCAGCTGATTTATAAGCAGAGATACTGCCAGTAACTGCTAATAGAATATGTTTTCCCATTTTTTTGCCTCCTATAAAATTAACGATGATGTTTCATCACTGTTTGTGCGATTAGTTGTGCAATTCCTTCTTTATTTTGTTCTTCTCCAACGATTTCTCCATCTTTATTAATAAGGTAGCCCGGATGTTGGTTATTCTTAATTTTTGCTAGATCGTTAGCTAAAATATAATCTGCTTGGCTAGCTGCAAGGCTTTGTTTGGCTGTTGTCAGTAATGTTTGTTTAGAAACATCGACGAGTAATTTAAACCCAATCAGTAGTGTTCCAGCTTGGATCTTTTTAATTTTTTGGATAACTTTAGGCGTTTTTTGCAAAACCAAATAGAGCTGATCAGTATTAGAAGAAATTTTATTTTCATTCGTTTTTTCTCCTAGACTTAAAGATGCAAGATCATCTTTGTCTAAAGGTCCATTTTTTTCTTGAAATAGCTGATTGATTGCCTCTAAAAAGGCTTCTTGGGAGTAGCTTTGGCTAGGTGCAAAATCGCTAACTGCCATACTGTGAATAACGGCATCATAAGAAAATTTCTGCAACAATTCTTGTAATTGATCGGCTAAATCCTGCGTTCCTGCAATTTCATAAAGATTTAGCTGTTGATTTTCTGTTGGATGTTTGGCCTGTGTTGTGGTGACGTAATCGACAGTGATTTGATTTTTTAAAAATTCTTCTGCTAAAAAACAACCTAATCGCCCGGTAGAATGATTTGTAATGGAGCGCACATCATCGATCTTTTCTGAAGTGCCGCCAGCTGTAATTAATACTTTCATTTATTTCCTCCTATATCGACAATGGTACGACCTATATGGCTACCATTTAGTAAGGATTCGATTGTTTCATCCAAGTCGGTTAAAGCAACTTCGTGATAAGTCTGTTTTTCTAACACGTTTTTATTTTCAGCTAAAAATTGCCAAACTTGCTTTCTTTTTTCCATTTCCACATAAACAGAATCGATGCCAATCATCTTGATACTACGTAAGATAAAGGGTAGAACAGTTGTTTTCAAAGCTATACCGCTAGCGTTTCCGCAAAGAACAGCACAACCATTGTATTGGATAAGAGGAAGCAGGCTTGCTAAGATATCGCCACCTACTGTATCAATGATAGCTGCAAATTTTTGCTTAGCTAAAGGACGTTTCTTTTCTGGTAGGATTTCTTCTGGCGTATTAATAGCCCTAGCTCCAAGATTTGTTAACCAATCGGTCTGTGTTTTTTTCGATGAAAGAGCTGTGATATTACTATAACCTAATTGCTGTAAAAGTGAAATTGCGGTACTGGAGACGCCGCCTGTTGCTCCGGTTACAAGTATAGGGGCATCTTTTGCGTTAATTTCTTGATCTACAGCTTGGACTGCTAAAGCTGCTGTAAAGCCGGCTGTGCCAAACATCATCGCTTCTTTACTATTTAATTTTTCGGGAATTTCGACTAACCACTCAGCGGGTACATCTTGAATTTGGCTAAAGCCACCGTCTAAATCTGTTCCTAGACCGTAACCTGTGACCAAAACTTTTTGACCAATATCCCAGTTTTCGGCATTTGTTTCAAGAATAGTTCCGGCTAGATCAATCCCGGCAATTTTGGGATAATCTGTAACAACGCCACCATTTTTGCTAGCTGCAAGAGCGTCTTTGTAATTAATATCAGAAAACTCTACTTGAACGCGAACATAATCTTTCTTTAATTTTTCATTTTGTTTTTTGACAATCCCACGTGAAAATACATTTTCTGTTTGTGTGACTTCAAAAGCTAAAAAATCTTCCATGCTTATCCTTCCTTTGCCAATCATATTTTATGTAATTTTTTACTAATTTTTATATAGTATTATCATAACATATTTTCTAATTTTGCTGATAATATTTAGAGCTCAGTCGCTAGTAAAAGAAATGATACAAAAGGTAAAAATTAAAAATAGTATTTATATTATCTAAAGGAGCTAAACTCTGGTAAGATAAAAGCAGGTTAATATATTTTTATTTTGATGAAAAAAGGGGAGAAGTTGCATGAAAGTAGAGCATATCGCTATTTGGGTAGAAGATATTGAAAAAATGAAAGCGTTTTATCAGAAATATTTTAATGTTGGCAGTACGGAACTATACCATAATCAAAAAACGGACTTTCGTTCTTATTTTTTAACTTTTGAAGAGGGTAGTCGAATTGAGTTAACAACAAAGCAGCACTTATCAAATCGTGTAGCAGATAGTTTAGGCTATTCACATATTGCACTTGCAGTAGGTGATAAAAGCGCAGTGGATGATTTTGCTGAAAGATTTGTCAAAGATGGCTATCCACTTTTAAATGGACCACGAACCACAGGAGATGGTTACTATGAAGCTGTTATTCAAGATCCCGAAGGAAATTTGATCGAACTAACGTCAGATTGATTTTGTGATAACTTTTTATACTATATTGAAATAAAAAAAAGAGGACAACTTTTTGCTGTCCTCTTTTTGCTGTAAATCACTACGATTCAGCGACCAAAGGGAGCTGAGAGAAGATCCTTCAAGGCCTTAGCGACTTGTCGCTTAGACCTTGATGAGATCGAAGCGAAAGCGAAGAGATGAACAGTACTAGGGCGAGCGAAAGCGAGGCGTAGTGTCTTCTATCTTCGAATCACTACGATTCAGCGACCAAGGGGAGTTGAGAGTAGCTCCTTCAAGACCTTAGTAACTTGTTGCTTAGACCTTGATGAGATCGAAGTGTAAGCGAAGTGATGAACAGTACTAGGGCGACCGTAGTGTCCGAAGTATTTATAATAAATTCTTTAGTGGTGTATGTTCAATTGCTAAATCTTCAGCGACGGCCGGATGTACTAGTTGTCCCTTATAGGTATTCACACCACGATATAATGCAGCTTCATTTTGTAGTACTTCTTCAATTGGCGCTGCAACTAGCTTTTTAGCAAAAGGTAGGGTAGAGTTGCTCAAGGCGATAGTAGCTGTTTGCGCTACAGCTCCAGGCATATTAGCAACTGCGTAGTGAGTGACACCTTCTTCAGTGTAAGTCGGGTCATCGTGGGTAGTTGTTCTTGTTTCCGTTTCGAAAATGCCGCCTTGGTCAATCGCAATATCTACAACAACAGAATGGTTTGGCATATCTTTTACCATATCTCTTGTTACTAAAGTGGGCGCCTTACGTCCAGGCAAAAGGACAGCTCCGACAACTAAATCAGCAGTTTTTATTTGTTCACTAATATTGAAACTGTTAGACATTAAGGTTTGAATTTTTCCGTTAAATTCGGTATCTAATTCTTTCAAGCGATCGATGTTAACATCTAAAATTGTTACATTGGCACCCAGTCCGTAAGCGATTTTTGCGGCATTCGTACCAGCAACGCCGCCACCGATGATGACAACATTTCCTTTACGCACGCCCGGTACACCCGCTAAGACGATTCCTTTACCACCTTTAGGGCTTTCCAAAAATTCAGCACCAATTTGGGCTGCCATCCGACCAGCGATTTCACTCATAGGTGAAAGCAAAGGTAGCGTGCCATTGTCTAATTGGACATTTTCATAAGCAATTGAAGTAACATTAGCTTTTTGTAGTGCTTGAGCTACTGGTTTATTTGCTGCTAAGTGTAGATAAGTAAATAAAATGAGTCCTTGGCGGAAATATTGATATTCTTCTTCCAATGGTTCTTTAACTTTCATTACCATATCTTGTGCCCAAACTTCTTCAGGAGTTTCAACGATTGTCGCCCCTACATTTTTATAGGCCTCATCTTTAAAAGCCGAACCATAACCTGCGTTTGTTTCCACTGCAACTTCGTGCCCGCTTTGAACCAGTTCATAAACGCCGGAAGGGGGTAGAGCCACTCGATTTTCATTATTTTTTATTTCTTTCGGTATTCCGATTTTCATAAAAATCACTCCATCTATTAGAATACTTTAATTATACAAAAAAGCCGACGATTATACAAAAATTTTTTTATTTAAAATAAAAAAAATAAGCTTTCTCGACTGATTTGATCGAAAAAGCTTATCCTTGCTTTATGAAGTTTTTGTTTCTAATTCTTCTAATTGTAGACTTAAGTTCTCCCATTGTTCCATAAGATCATCTTGTTGTTTTTGCGTACTTTGTAAAGACTGGTCTAGCTCGGTTAATTTCACGTGGTCATCTAGATTTTCTGGTAGCGTCATTTCTTCTTTAAGCTGGCTGATTTTTTCATCTGCTGTGTTTAGTTCTTCTTCAATTTGAGACACTTTTCTTTGCAATGATCGTATTTGTTTTTGTAGTTCTTTTGACTGCGCAAAATTTTTCTTATTTGTGGTGGTCTTTTTTTCTTGGCTTGTTTCATTTTGTTGTCTTTCGTATTCAGCCAGTTGTTCTTCTTCCTCTTTTTTCTCTAAGTAGTAATCATAATCTCCTAAATAAAGGCGAGAACCATTTTCTGAAAGCTCGACAACCTTGGTAGCAAGCCGGTTAATAAAGTAACGATCATGTGATACGAAAAATAGGGTGCCTTCATAATCAATCAAAGCATTTTCTAATACTTCTTTATTATCTATGTCTAAGTGGTTGGTCGGCTCGTCTAAAACTAAAAAGTTTTTTTGATCCATCGCTAATTTCGCTAAGGCTACACGAGCTTTTTCACCGCCACTTAATAAAGAGATCGGTTTATCGACATCATCACCAGAAAATAAAAAACTACCTAACATTCTGCGAATATCAACTTCAGGTGTTGCAGGATGTTCATCCCAGAGTTCTTGTAAGATGGTTTTATTCTGGTTTAGCTCGGCTTGGCCTTGATCATAGTATCCAATCGAAACGTTAGTCCCATAGCGTTTTTCTCCTTTGATAAAAGGAATTTCGCCGATCATCGATTTTAATAAAGTAGATTTTCCGATACCATTAGGACCTACTAAAGCAATCGCATCTTGCCGTTTGATATCTAAATTGACAGGTTCAGAAACGATGCTTTGATCATAGCCAATTGCACCGTCTTCTAGTTGAAAGACAATGTTTCCTGAAGCTTTGGTGATTTGGAAAAGAAAATGAGCTGATTTTTCTTTTCCTTGTGGCCGTTCGATACGTTCCATTTTGTCTAATTGCTTTCTCCGGCTTTGCGCTCGTTTGGTGGTCGAGGCACGAACAATATTTTTAGCAACAAAATCTTCTAATTTATTAATTTCAGCTTGCTGCTTTTCGTAAGCTTTCCATTCACTGGCCAGTTGTTGACTCTTTAAATCTAAATAACGGCTATAGTTTCCCTTGTAGTGACGCATCTTACTTCGACTAATTTCATAGATTTCTGTGACGACTTTGTCTAAGAAATAACGGTCATGAGAAACAATCAATAAGGCGCCGCGATAATTTTGTAGGTAACCTTCAAGCCAACTAAGTGTTTCAATATCCAAGTGGTTGGTCGGTTCGTCTAAAATTAAAATATCGGGGCTTTGTAAAAGCATTTTAGCTAAAGCCAGACGGGTTTTTTGTCCGCCAGAAAGGGTTTGGATCGCTTTGTCATAAAAAGACTCATCGAATTGAAAACCATTTAAAACTGCGCGCATTTCATTTTCATAGCCGTAACCATTTTTTTCGATAAATTCTTCTTGTAATTGATCATACTGCTTAAGAACAGCTTCATAATTCTCATCTTCTGGAGAAATCTGACTGATTTTTACTTCTAATTCGTGCATACGTTTTTCTGTCTGTCTTACATCTGAGAAAGCTTCTAGCATTTCTTCCCACACTGTTTTATCAGAGTCTAAACCAGTATCTTGTGCTAAATAGCCTAATGTAATATTTTTATTTTTAGCGATGGTTCCCTTATCAGGCGCCTCGATTCCAGCCAGAATCTTTAACAAAGTCGACTTGCCGGCACCATTACGTCCTACAAGGCCAATACGTGCTCGACTGCTGATTTCTAGGTGAATATTTTCAAATAAGGTATCTGCACCAAACTGGCGTGCAATTTGGTTGGCTTGTAATAAAATCATAGTATCCTCTCTTTAAATGTTTATTGACGTTTATCAATTTTTTCTGTTTTTTGTGTAAATGTTAGTTTATCACAATTTAATGATCTTAGAAAGAAAGAGCAGCTTGGGCTTTTTAGTTATTTTTTATAAAATTTTGCAGTAAACTGAGCAATCAAATTGCTTTTTTTTGTTTTCATCTGTTATGATACTACGTGTTATAAGTGAAATGTTCACAATGGAGGGCTAGAAAGTGAAAGAAAATAATATTCCTAAAGCAACTGCCAAACGGTTGCCTTTGTATTATCGTTATCTACGAATTTTAAATGACGCCGGAAAGGCTAAAGTTTCTTCAACTGAATTAAGTGAGGCGGTCCAAGTTGATAGTGCTACAATTCGCCGTGATTTTTCTTATTTTGGTGAATTAGGTAAACGTGGTTATGGTTATGACGTGGAAAGTTTAATGCAATTTTTTGCCAAGACTTTAAGTGATGACGAAATGACAAACGTTGCACTGGTAGGTGTAGGAAACTTGGGAAGTGCCTTGTTAAAATATAAGTTCCATCAAAGCAATAGCATTCGAGTAAGTGCTGCCTTTGACGTAAATTCAGATATTGTGGGACGTATTGTTGATGGTATTCCCGTTTACCCCATGTCTGATATGGAAGAACAAATAGAGATTCAACGTATTGAAATTGCTATCTTGACAGTTCCAGCTTCTACTGCACAAGATGTGGTAAATAATTTAGTTGAGTCAGGGATTAAAGGAATTCTCAACTTTACGCCAGTACGTATTTCAGCGCCATCCGATGTTTTAATTCAAAACGTTGATTTGACCAATGAGTTACAAACATTGATTTACTTTTTGCACAGTGATGATCGTTTGAATGTATCAACTGAAGAAAAGGAATAAACGATAGTCTTGATTTTTTCTTTACTTGCTTTTGGCAGTGAATAGAAAAAAATCAGGACTTTTTTCTACTAAAAATAAATGAAAAACTACTTATAATTCACAAAATAGTCATAGATTTTAGGTAAACTTGTCATAATTGAATATATATGTTTGTAGTTTGGCAATTTGTTTAGTACAATATAAAAGAGAATGTGTGAACAACTAGGAGAAAGAGGTGTCAAGTGAATGGGGTATAAAGACGAAACGGTACGTTTTGATTTTGATGACAGCCGCAAAAAAGAAGTTAGCGAAACACTTGCGATCGTATACCGTGCGCTTGAAGAAAAAGGATACAATCCGATTAATCAAATCGTAGGGTATTTGTTGTCAGGCGATCCGGCGTACATTCCGCGTTATCGCGATGCGCGTAATTTAATTCGTCGCCATGAACGAGATGAAGTATTAGAAGTTTTGATACGTTTTTATTTAGAAAACCATGGAGTTAACTTATAATGCGCACTATGGGATTAGATGTCGGCTCAAAGACAGTCGGTGTAGCAATAAGTGATCCGTTAGGGTGGACAGCACAAGGAATTGAAATTGTTTCAATTGACGAAGAAGAAGGCGAATTTGGTTTTGCCAGGATAAATGAATTGGTTGAACGATATGAAGTTGAACAGTTCGTTGTTGGTCTGCCTAAAAATATGAATAATTCAATTGGACCTAGAGCCCAAGCATCCATGAATTATGGCAAAAAATTAGAAGAGTACTATCAACTACCGGTGATTTATCAAGATGAACGTCTAACAACGGTTCAAGCTGAGCGGATGTTAGTTGAACAAGCGGACACTTCTAGAAAAAAACGGAAAAAAGTCATTGATAAGTTAGCAGCAGTAGTGATTTTACAGAATTATTTAGATACAATAATGAATTAAACCGGTAATTTTTAAAGAGGAGAATGAATTAATGGCAGAACATACACATGATCATGACCATGATCACCAAGAACATGAACATATTACACTAGTCGATGAAGAAGGAAATGAAACACTATACGAAATTCTACTTACTATCGATGGACAAGAAGAATTTGGTCGCAACTATGTACTATTATATCCTGCAGGTGCTGATGAGGACGAAGAAGTTGAATTGCAAGCTTATGCCTATGTTGAAAATGAAGAAGGTACCGAAGGCGATTTAGAACAAATCGAAACGGATAAAGAATGGGATATGATTGAAGAAGTATTTAATACATTTATGGCTGAAGAAGAAGAATAAATATTTAAAATCAGGCTAAGCTCTTGCTAGATAAGAGCTTAGCCTGATTTTTTAGCTTGCTAAACAAAAATCAGCTGTTCTTTTATTTTCGACGTTTTTGATAATAGTTACTATAATAAAACATTAAAGATGAAAAGTGAGGAGGAAAACTAATGAGAACAACGAATGTTGTAAGTGAATTTGCCCCTTTAAAGTCGGTTGTCTTAGCACAGTCGCAGTTTTGTTTTCCGCAAGATCCTCAAAATAATGTGGATACTTCTTTTTTAGCGAAAGAAAACGCGGAATTTGCTAAAAATATTGGGGGAAAGGATGTAGCAGAGGCTGACGAAAAATTACAAAAAGAGTGGGAAAAAGAAAAAATAAACATGCAAGCAATGCTTGAATCTTATGGAGTTGATGTATTCAGACCTCGTTTACTTACACAGCATGAAAAAGATCATGGGAAAAAGCAGGGCGCTGGTTATAGCAACTTTTTTTCACGGGATCCCTTTTTTACGATTGGTTCTTTTATCATTGAAGGAAACCTACGTTTCATACATCGTCGTAGAGAAATATTTCCTATTCGACCCGTTTTAAATGAATGGGTGAAAAATAATGCAGGCTATTATTTTGCCGCTCCTCAGCCTGACTTAGCAGAAGGTGAAAATAGTGAGGTTGGACCATTTATCGAAGGTGGAGATGTTGTTGTTTTAGGAAAAACTGTTTTTGTCGGTCATTCTGGTTTGGCTAGTAATTTAAATGGCATTTATTGGTTAAAACAACTGCTGGAGCAATTTGATTATAAAGTGGTCCCGGTTCGCTTACATCCATCGATTTTGCATTTGGATTGTGTGCTTAGTATGCTAAAAGAAGGATTAATGATCACCTGTGAAGAAGCTTTCTTAGATGGCATTCCTGAAGAATTGAAAGATTGGGAAAAAATCAACGTTTCGTTAACAGAAGCTGCCAATTTGATAGCTAACGATTTGCCAATTAACGAGCAGGTATATGTTACCGACCAGGCTTTTACTGATCTGATCGCAAAAATTAAAGCCAAAGGTATAAAAGTGGAAACACTTGATTACCATGTTTCTAGAATGTTTGGTGGTTCTTTTAGGTGCACAACACAAGCCTTAATTAGAGAGTAAGATGAGATGATAAAGCACTTGACAACTCTTGTTTTCTAGTGTAAATTACAATACAACAAAACACATGAGAATTCCGTTGATGAGAAGAGTAGTTTCTGATCTTTTTTTTAGAGAGACCTTGTAAGGTGAAAAAGGTTATAAGATAAGAAATGAAGATGGTCTCGGAGGATAAGTCATCGATAGGTAGATGATTTCGAAAGGTTCAATCGTTATCTTGAATGCCATTTCTTTGATTTGAGATGGGTTAAGAGAAGCTTTAGCTTCTAAAACAAGGTGGTACCGTGAAAATTTCGCCCTTTTATCAGTTTACATTGATAAAAGGGCTTTTTATTTGCATTATTGAACTTTTTGTTCGAATGAAAAAAATTTGGAGGGGTTAAAATGAGAGCAAGTTTGAAAAAAACATTATATGCCGGTGTACTAGGACTAACGATTTTTGGTTTAGCGGCATGTTCAAGTGGTAATGATGAAGGCAGTGGTTCTGGTGATGGTGATGAAACATTAACGGTAGGGGCCAGTTCTACGCCTCATGCGGAGATTTTAGAACAGACAAAAGATGATTTGGCAGAAAAGGGCTATGAGTTAGACGTTGAGGTTTTTGACGACTATGTATTACCTAACCAAGCACTGGACGAAGGAGATCTTGACGCTAGTTTCCACCAACATAAACCCTACTTGGATAACTTTAATGAAGAAAACGGTACGGATTTGGTTTCTGCCGGCGAAGTTCATTTTGAACCTTTAGGATTATACCCTGGTAAAACCGAGACAGTTGACGACTTACAAGATGGGGCCGAAATTGCGATCCCTAATGATGCGACAAATGGCGCTCGTGCTTTATTATTACTTGAGGAAACTGGGTTAATCAAATTGGATGCCGATAAGGGAATTGAAGCAACGACCAATGACATTGAAGAAAATCCTAAAGATTTAGAAATAACAGAACTAGAAGCTTCGCAAATTCCTCGTACGGTGCAAGATGTAGATTTATCTGTGATTAATGGAAACTATGCGGTAGATGCAGGTTTTGACATAGCAAATGATTCTTTAGAACTTGAAGATGAAAATTCTGAAGCGGCGCAAACTTATGCAAATGTCGTTGCCGTTCAAGAGGGAAATGAAGATGATCCAGCCATTGAAGCTTTGATGGAATCATTGCATAGTGATGATGTAAAAGACTTTATTAATGAAGAATATCAAGGTGCAGTTGTACCACTATTTTAAAAAAGTGCTCGTAAAGTTCATCCAAACGAACTTTACGAGCATTTTTATATACTTTTTCCAGTATTCCGTTACAATAAAATAAAAAGGGGTTAGTCATGCAGACTTTAAAGGATTATTCAACTTTTTGTCGTAAAGCAGATAAATAAAAGAAGCAATCGAAACAGAGCGTTGAACTGCTATTTCGATTACTTTTTTTAAAAAGAGCGGGGTTGGATATAGTTATCTAACGTTTTTTGATAATCTTCAGTAGACCAGTTTCCTTTGTTGAAATATTCTGCTAACAAATAACCTATATACGGTCCGGTTGTTAAGCCAGAAGATCCTAGTCCACTGGCGACAAAAAGCGTTGGATCATTGGGTAATGAACCGAAAAAAGGCGCGAAATCTGAAGTATAAGCGCGTGTTCCTACACGATAAGTAAAAGAGTTTTCTAAAAGTTTTTCAGGAGTTTGTAAAAAATCTTTACTGTTACTGGTTAATTTTTCAAAGGCTGCAGAAGTGGGGTGCAGATCCCACTGCGCCTTATCTTCATGGGTTGCACCGATGATCATTTGTCCATCATTTGCCGGAATCAAGTCGGCTTCATTATCCAACATAGCAACTGGCCATTGCTTACTTTGACTTTGTTGTGTTTTAAAAACAATAAGCTGTCCTTTTTGCGGGCGAAGATCTACTTGGTAACCAAGAGGTTCTAGTAGTGTTTTACAGTTAGGACCGGCAGCTAATATAATATAATCTGCTAGAAATTGTTGTGCTTTTGTTTTAATTTGCCACTGGTTATTTTCCTTATTTATCGTGACTTTTTCTTGAACTAAATAAACTTGTTTTTGTTTTGCTAGTTTTTTCATATGATTTAAATATAATAAACCATCTAATCTAGCGCCACCTGAAATATACAAAGATTCTTGAGGAGCCAATAAAGGCAGCTTGTTTTCAGTTTGTTTAGCCGAAAGTAGGTTGATCTCGCCAATTTCAGGAGCGTCCGCTTTTCTTTGTTCGGCCAAGTTTGCTAGGTCTTCCAATCCGTTTGTTCGTAAAAGAATCGTACCATTTTTGGCATATATCTTCTCAGAAATCCTCATGTCAGCTACTAGTTTTTGGAAAAAAGCTGCTCCGTCTCTAGCTAAACGATACCATCGTTTGTTCCTGCGTTTAGATAACCAGGGGGAAATAATACCTGCGCTAGCTTTGGTTGCTTGCCCAGTTTCATCATCAAATAAAGTTACATCATATTTTGTTGTATCCAAATAATTGGCTAAAGTAATTCCAATGACGCCACCACCAATAATGGCTATTTTTTGCATAAAATAAGCCTCCTTAAATTTTATTATCCTTTAGTTAATAGATTTTTTCAATTGTTCATTATAGCAAAGCTTCAATGATATCGGGTAAATATTATTTGCTTTTTAATCCTGTTGACTATATATTTAATAGTATATCTGTTAGGTAGTTGTTGCTTGTAATGTGCAAATTGTTTGTTACTTAAGAAAAGGGATATAATATGAGAAAGGAGGAGGTTGCAAGAATTGAAAAGTTGTATCAATAAGCTTGTCGTTCAAAAAGCTCCACCTGCAAAAATATCCAAATGTGATTTTATTTTTCCTTTTTCTAAAACTTTCTAAAAATTAAGGGTTTAAGTCTAACAGTTATTATGATATCATTTTACAAAGTTTATCTGAACTGCCCACTCAATTTAAGTAGTCTGTTGTCAGTTCTTGACAAAAGTAAAGAATTTTTCTTCTTATCTTGTGTACGAAATACAGCTTAAGGCCCCCCTTAGTGTCAGTTAGTTAAGAATACGAACTTTTCTAATGATAGGAAGTTTTTAGTAGGAAATAAGAAAAAGTATGATTCTTTTTTGACAAAGTGACAACATGATGATACTATAATATGGTCACTTTCATGGTAGTTTTCTGAAAAAAAGGAGAAAAGAAGGAGTGTTAACTTTTGAGTAAAAAAGTTCGCGTAGAACATTTAACCAAAATATTTGGTCGAAGAACCCAACAAGCGCTTGAACAAGTAAAAGCGGGGAAATCAAAACAAGAAATCTTAAAAGAAACTGGCGCTACTGTCGGTGTACATGACGTAAGTTTTGATGTTAACGAAGGAGAAGTCTTTGTCATTATGGGCTTGTCCGGAAGTGGGAAATCGACTTTAGTACGAATGATCAATCGTTTGATTGAACCTACTTCAGGTTCTGTTTACATTGATGATGAAGACGTAGCGAAGATGTCTAAAGAAGACTTGCGTGAAGTTCGTCGTACAAAAGCGAATATGGTCTTTCAAAACTTTGGGCTTTTCCCCCAACGGACCATTTTACAAAACACCGAATATGGTCTAGAAGTAAGGGGTGTATCTAAGGAAGAACGCCGTAAAAAAGCGGAAGCTGCTTTAGATAATTCCGGTTTACTTTCGGTTAAAGATCAATATCCTAACCAATTATCCGGTGGGATGCAGCAACGGGTTGGTTTAGCACGTGCTTTAGCGAACGATCCAGAAGTGCTGCTTATGGATGAGGCATTTTCTGCTTTGGACCCCTTGATTCGTCGGGATATGCAAGATGATTTGATGGACTTACAAGAACGTGTACAAAAGACCATTATTTTTATCACCCACGATTTGAACGAAGCTTTGCGTATCGGCGATCGAATTGCTTTAATGCGTGATGGTGAAGTGATGCAAATTGGTACCGGTGAAGAAATCTTAACGCATCCAGCCAATGACTTTGTTCGCGAGTTTACCGAAGATATCGACCGTTCCAAAGTTCTAACGGCGGAAAATATTATGGAACCCGCTTTGACCATCAATGCAGAAGCTGATGGCCCTAATGTGGCTTTACAACGTATGCGTAAAGAAGAAACCAGTATGTTATTAGCGGTTGATCGTAAACGTTATTTAAAAGGAAGTTTAACCGCTGAAAATGCTTTGGATGCACTTAAAAATGAAAAACCACTTAAAGATGTAGTAGATAAAAACGTACAAAAAGTGGAAAAAGATACCTTAGTAACGGATATTTTCAATATAATTCAAAATTCCGCTGCGCCTTTGGCTGTTGTTGACGAAGAAGATCGTGTTGTCGGTGTCGTAGTTCGTGGTAGTGTAATTGGCGCGATGACGGATACCGATACTGGACAATCAGATGAAAAAGAAGCTGCAGAAGAAAACACAGATGAAACAACAGAGTCAGCTGATAAGGAAGAGGTGAATGCAAATGCTTGATTTTTTACAAAATGAGCTTCCCTTTTCGGATTGGGTCGACAATGGCGTTGATTGGCTAACCGAGCACTGGGCTGCCTTTTTCTCATTCTTACAAACTGTAGGACAAAATATCATGGATGCTATGACTAATGGATTGTCCATGATTCATCCCTTACTATTTATTTTGATAGTTACAGTCGCTGCTTTTTTCCTTGGTGGAAAAAAATGGCAATTACCTACATTTACATTGCTAGGTTTGCTATTGATTTATAACCAGGATTTGTGGTCTGATCTGCTAAATACATTGACATTAGTTATTGTTTCAAGTTTGATTTCAGTCATTATTGGTGTACCAGCCGGCGTTTTAATGTCGAAAAGTGATATGGCAAGAAGTATTATTACGCCAATTCTTGACTTCATGCAGACGATGCCAGGTTTTGTATACTTGATTCCAGCCGTGGCCTTCTTTGGTATCGGTATGGTCCCTGGGGTTTTTGCGTCAGTGATCTTTTCATTGCCGCCAACTGTCCGTATGACAAACTTGGGTATTCGTCAAGTGCCAACGGAATTAGTGGAAGCTTCCGATTCTTTTGGGGGCACCGGTTGGCAAAAATTATTTAAGTTAGAAATGCCTTTAGCTAAAGGAAATATCTTTGCTGGTATTAACCAAACGCTAATGTTGTCCTTATCTATGGTTGTTATTGCTTCTATGATCGGAGCTCCTGGTTTAGGACAAGGGGTATTATCTGCAGTACAACGTTCACAAGTAGGTAATGGTTTTGTTTACGGTATAGCTATCGTTATTTTAGCGATTATTATGGACCGCTTTACACAAAACTTAAATAGTAGTGGAAATAGTTCAAATGATTAAAAAAGGCATATAAAAAATAGCAAGTTATGTCTAAAATTTTAGTTTTTTAATCTAATTTCACTAAAAGAAATATTATGTTTAATAGTGAAAGATGATTAAGAAAATTTGAGACATTTGAAAGATGGATAACGTGTGATCACTTTGTTTATCTTTCGGGGTCTCCTAATGATTAGTGAATAAAAATTGTTATTCAATTTTTAAAAAATTAAGAAAGGATGTTTTATTTTGAAGAAGAAGTTAGTAGGTATGTTGGCACTAAGTTCAGCATTTTTATTAGCTGCCTGCAGTAATGGCGGCGGCGATAACGACGCAGAAGGTGGCGGCAATGGCGGTGGAGACACTGTTGAATTATCCTATGTTGAATGGGATACAGAAGTCGCTTCCACCAACGTTGTAGCGCAAGTATTAGAAGATATGGGTTATAATGTAAACATTACACCTTTAGATAATGCTGTGATGTGGGAAGCAGTAGCTAATGGCGAATCAGATGGTATGGTCGCAGGATGGTTGCCAGTAACTCACGAAGCACAATATGAAGAGTTTGGTGATCAAGTAGAAGACTTAGGTCCAAACTTGCCAGACGCAGCAAAATTAGGACTTGTTGTTCCCGAATATATGGATGTTGATTCTATTGAAGATCTAGATGATCAAGTGCCGGAGCAAGAAATTATTGGTATTGAACCAGGTGCTGGTGTGGTTGCTGCGGCAGAAGAAACAGTCGAAACCTATGATAATTTATCGGATTGGGAAGTGACACCATCTTCTAGTGGTGCGATGACTTCACAATTAGGCAGTGCGATTCAAAATGAAGATCCGATTGTCATTACTGGCTGGTCTCCACATTGGATGTTTGAAAGATATGACCTTAAATATCTAGATGACCCAGAAGGAACAATGGGAGATGCTGAAAGTATTCATACAATGGTTCGTGAAGGATTAGAAGATGATATGCCAGAAGTATACAGCATATTGGATAACTTCGAATGGACGGAAGAAGATATAAACACTGTAATGTTAGACATTGAAGACGGTGAAGATCCAGAAGATGCAGCAAGAGACTGGATTGAAGATAACCAAGACAAAGTAGATGAATGGACAGCAGATGCTGAATAGTATCTATTAAAGAGGTGGAGATCAGATATTACTGATCTCTGCTTTTTTTATTCACTGCCATTAGATTTCAGGGAGTGAATGTATAAAATACAAAAAATGAAATCCTTTCTTTTCTGTATTTTTTTGATTAAAATAGTGCAATATATTTTCTTTTTATTATTTTTGCTAGTAAAATTTAAAACTGAGGTGTTTATAAATGGAACGAAATAACCGAAGCGAATTAACATTTACTCTATTTCATCATGATATAAAAATTGATGTCTTCTATAATTTTTTGTATCAAATGAATGATATTATTTTAGCTTTATTTTTTATTGTAGGTAGTTTCTTATTTTTTAAAGAATCAACGACTTTTTATGGAACAGTTCTATTTGTTATCGGTAGTTTTCAACTTTTGATAAGGCCCTTAATTTTGATCAGTAGAGAGGTACATATATATACACTAAAAAACAAATAAATTTTATCCCAATGTCTATTGTGTAATATATTGCATTGAGCTATAATAGTTCTTGTTATGCGGGTGTAGTTTAGTGGTAAAACAGAAGCTTCCCAAGCTTCCGTCGCGAGTTCGATTCTCGTCACCCGCTTAGTTATGTAAACCTTTGTAACAGGATTTCGCTAACCTATAAAAGTTAGCGATTTTTTATTTTTTGTTTCGAATGTCTTTTGACCTTTAACTTTATATCATGGCTGATTCTAGTTTTTATGATAATTTTAATGAATATATGATCTACTTCTCTTATATTTTCTGGTCTTGTTGTTATCTTAATGTTAATATATCATTTAATAGAGCTTTAGCGCTTTGTCGTATTTATATATTAATATTAGCGTTTGAGGAGGAGAATATGAATATATTCATTGATTTGTTTTTAACTTTTAGCCGCATTGGTGTATTAACCTTTGGTGGCGGTTATGCGATGTTACCTATCCTTCAAAGAGAAGTTGTCACAAATAAAAATTGGGCGACAGATGAAGAGCTTGTTGATTATTATGCTATAGGACAGACAACCCCTGGCATTATAGCAGTTAATACGTCTACTTTTATTGGTCAGAAACAGCGAGGGTCGCTTGGGGGCATTGTAGCTACCCTGGGTTTTGTTTTTCCTTCTTATATTATCGTCACGCTAATTTCCATGTTTATGCAAAATTTTTCGGAATTAGCCATCATACAGAATGCTTTTGCTGGTATTCGTGTGAGTGTATATATTCTGATCTTAAATGCTGTGTTGAAGCTATGGAAAAATTCCGTGGTAGATAAAGTAGGGATTTTTATTTTTGCTTTTGTTTTTATCTTGTCTGTATCTACAAGGTGGTCTCCTGTACTACTTATCATTTTAGCAGCTTTTATCGGCGTTGCTGCTAAGCTGCAAGAAAGGAGACGTCAACAAAAATGATCTATTTACAACTTTTTTATGAATTCTTCAAGACAGGCTTGTTTTCTGTAGGCGGTGGACTTGCGACTTTGCCGTTTTTATATGATATGTCCGATCGAACAGGTTGGTTTAGTTATGATCAGCTAGCTGACATGATTGCTATTTCTGAATCAACCCCAGGAGCGATAGGGATTAACATGGCAACCTACGCTGGGAACTTAACCGCTGGCGCTTTCGGGGGCATTGTTGCTACGGTAGGACTGGTTACACCTGCTATTATTCTTATTATCATTATTGGTCGCTTTTTAACCAAATTTAGGAATAATTTTTATGTCGAATCGGTGTTTTATGGACTAAGACCTGCGTCGACTGCACTGATTGCAGCGGCTGGATTTTCTGTGGTATGGATGGATTTATTTGATGTTTCAAGCTTGATTGATGCAGGAGACTGGCTGGGATTTATTAACTGGAAGTCGCTAATTTTAGCTATTTTCTTATTTTTCATCATGCGCCATAGGCTATTTAAAAACCTGCATCCAGTTATTTTTATTGCTCTATCTGCTTTGGTGGGCATTGTTTTCCAATTTGCCGGATAATAAAAATTATTATAAGAAAAGGACCTATTTCGTGTTTTATCGAGATAGGTCCTTAAATTTAGCGCATTAATTTTGTTTTTGTGCGATTTTTTGTGCTTTTTCTGTATTTTTAAAATGAAGCTTTGCGTAGTTTGCTAATAATTCAATGCCGCCTTTTTTGATAATTTTGGCGGCTTGTTTGTCAGACTGTGAACCGGCGCCTGAGGGAAGTTCAATCCCCACTTCTTGTGATTGCTGTTTAAGAGAATTTAGAAATTCAGCGCGGCAAATAATCGAGGCCGCCGCAACAGCTAGATGGTATTGTTCTCCTTTAGTGATGAAATAAAGGTTTTGTGTTATCGGATTTTTTTCGCTTTTCAAATACTTGCGATAAGTTGTTTCTTGAACGAATTGGTCGATTAGAATGGCTTCAGGCTTTTGCGGGCTAATTTTTTCTAATAATAAATGAATACATTGATTATGTAATGCTACTTTCATGCCCACAGCATTATATTGCGGTTGTATCTGATTATATTTTTTTGGCGTCACCACTAGTTTTTGAAAAGGAATAGAGGATTCCAATTGAGGAGCAAGCTTTAGAATTTGCTTGTCATCAAGCATCTTTGAATCTTTTACCCCTAGTTTTTTTAATGTATCTAAATGGTTTTTATCAGCATAGGCAGCACATACAACTAATGGACCAAAATAACTGCCGTTACCTACTTCGTCACTACCCATAATACTTTTTCGGGCAAAACCAGCTGGTAAAGTCGCTGTTTTTTTAGTACTTTCTGTTGGCATACTTTCCCATAGTAAGGCTTCTTGTTTTTCATTATCCCCTTGAAACATGACTTTTCCCGAGTTGTAAGCTGTGATTGTGATGCCGTCTTTTTTTGCAAAAAAAGCAGCATAGGGGATTTTACGTGAGCTTATGTAAGCTTTATAATACTGCTTTACTTCTTTTAATTTTTCTTTATTTAGTTTAACAACGGTTGTTCCCATGAAAAATTTCCCTTCTAATATTATTGCTTTATTTTAGCATAATGCGTTTCTGATTGAAATGTAGTAAAATAAGTGAATACGTAGAAAAAATTAATATTTTCCTTTATAATAGAAAGGTATTTTTAATAAAAAACATTGAAAGTGTTATAATAAAAAAATACTTGTAGATATAGGAGGCTGAGCCAAGTGGTCAAGCAAAAGAATCGTTTTAAAGCGACGATTGAAAATCAAAACTACACCATTATCAGCAAAGAAGACCCCAAACATTTAAAGATGGTGACAGACCTTGTCAACGATCAGCTAAAAGAAATTAAAGGAATGTCTGCCGAGATAGACAGTGAGCAAGCGGCTATTTTGCTTGCTATTAATGCGGTGTCTGATCAGTTAAAAAAACAAAAAGAGTTACTAGATTTAAAAGAAGAAAATGAGACGTTACATAAAAAAGCCAGTGAAGTAACGGAACTTAAGGAACGTATTCAACGCATTGAAGAAATAGAACAAGAAGCAAAAAAAGTGCTGAAAGATCAAGGAAATAGTGAGGCACAAATTCATGATCACTTGCAAGCACAACAAATCTTAAATGAAAAGCGCAAGCAGAGTATTCAAAAAAAGGCAACTCAAGGCTAGCAGAAAGGAAGACTGAATGATCGGTTTTATCATATTTTTATTACTATTATTTTCATTTTATACTGGTGCAAGACGGGCAACAGCTTTACAACTAATCTATACTATAGGTGGTATTCTTTCCTTTTTTCTTGCCATGGGTCTTTATGAACAATGGGGACAAAAGATTGAGCTATATATACCTTATTTATCAGTAACGCCAGAAACAGAGATGGTTTATTATAGTCAAGAGCTATCTTTTGACTTAGACAAGGCTTACTATGCGGCTGTTGCTTTTATTGGCTGGTTGCTTATTGGCTGGCTAGTTACAAAATTGGTTATGATTTTTCTTAGAAACCTTCGCTTTACACGGATTCTGGAAGACGACTGGTTAGCTGCAGGTATTTTAAATACAGTGTTGATGTATATAACGATTTTATTATTTTTGAAAGTTTTAACGATGTTACCAGTGGATGCCATCCAAAATATGTTTAATAGAAGTTTTACTGCTGATTTTATTGTAGATAAAACACCGTTTTTATCTAATATGTTGGATAAACTATGGATAACTAACATTATCTAAAAATTGTAGAGCAGTTTTTGCGACTCGATGCAAAACTGCTCTATTTTCACGCTGATAGAAAATGTTGCGAAAGCAGGTGAAAAAATGAAGGAATTAAATCACGATATTTTAAATACCTTAGAATTTAATCAAGTTAAAAATCAAATCGCACAATATTTAGTGACTGATCAAGGGAAAGAAGAGCTGCGTTACTTGCTGCCGGTAAGCGATGTGTCGACCATTACCTCTTATCTAGAGGAAACCGACGACGCGATGAAAGTGCTTCGTCTACGTGGTGGAATACCAATTCCCAAAATTGAAAATATTCAAGCGCACATGAAAAGAATAGAGATTGGCGCTGATTTAAATGGTGTTGAATTAGCTCAGATTTCAAGAGTGTTAACAACTACAGCAGAAGTGAACACTTTTTTGGAGGAGTTCAAGGAAGATGAAACACCATTCAACCGTTTATACGCTTGGCAAGAACAATTAACCGCCTTGCCGGCTTTAAGGAAACGTTTGAAAAGTGCGATCGATGAAGATGGACGCGTTACAGATGAAGCTTCAGAAACACTTAAAACGATTCGTCGGAATATTACGCGCAGTGAACAAAGTATCCGAGAAAATCTGGATGGTATTATCCATGGAAAACAAGCTCGTTATCTTAGTGATGCGCTAGTAACGATGCGAAATGAGCGTTATGTCATCCCGGTAAGGCAAGAAAACCGCAATGTATTCGGCGGTGTGGTTCATGATCAAAGCTCTTCTGGTCAAACCCTTTTTATCGAACCTGGACAAGTTGTGGAAATGAATAATCGTTTGCGGCAATATCAAATTGCCGAAAGAGATGAAATTGCTCGCATTCTTTCAGAATTATCGGCAGCGTTGGTGCCTAGTCGTAAAGAGATCATGCATAATGCTTATGTTATCGGAAAATTTGACTTTATGAATGCTAAAGCTCGTTTTGCTAAAGATTTAAAAGCGGTCGTACCTTTGGTCAATCAAGACAATCATGTGTACTTTAAACAAGCTAGGCACCCTCTTTTGGATCAAACACAAGTGATTGCTAATGATATTATGATTGGCGAAGATTACCAAGCCGTAGTTATTACAGGCCCTAATACAGGGGGGAAGACCATCACATTAAAAACACTAGGTTTATTGCAACTAATGGGGCAAGCAGGTTTGCCTATACCAGCTGGTGAGGATAGTCAGATGGGGATTTTTAATGAAGTGTTTGCTGATATTGGCGATGAGCAATCTATTGAGCAAAATTTGTCCACCTTTTCTTCTCATATGACGACTATTGTGGATGTATTGAATCAAGTGGATAAAAACAGCTTAGTCTTATTTGATGAATTAGGTGCAGGAACTGACCCGCAAGAAGGGGCAGCTTTAGCGATTGCGATTTTAGATGATTTGGCTGCTAAACAAGCCTATGTGATGGCAACAACCCATTATCCAGAGTTAAAAGTCTATGGTTATAATCGGCCAAAGACCGTAAATGCCTCGATGGAATTTGATGTTGATACACTAAGTCCTACCTATAGATTGTTAATTGGTGTTCCCGGTCGAAGTAATGCATTTGAAATCTCACGTCGGCTAGGGCTTGATCAAACACTTATTGATTCTGCTAAGCAAATGATGAATGGTGAAAGCCAAGACTTAAATGAGATGATCACTGATTTAGAAAATCGACGTAAGATGGCTGAAACTGAGTATTTAGAACTAAGAAATTATGTTAGTAAAGCCAAACAGCTGCATGAAGACCTACAAGAAGCTTATCAATATTTTTATGAGCAAAAAGAAAACGAGTTTGCTAAAGCACGCAGTAAAGCCAATGACATTGTAGAGCAGGCAAAAGATCAGTCTGACGAAATTATTACAAATCTACGTAAAATACAACAACAAAGTGGTCAAAAGAATGTGAAAGAAAATGAATTGATTCAAGCCAAAGGGGAACTAAATCAACTACAACAACCAGAAGATCACTTGAAAAAGAATAAGGTCTTACAAAAGGCGAAAAAAGAAAAACAATTTAAAGCTGGCGATGAAGTGCTGGTTATTCCATATAACCAGCGAGGGGAGCTATTAGATAAAATTGGAAAAAATCAATGGCAAGTACAGTTGGGTATTTTAAAAATGGATGTAGATGAAGAAGATTTACAAGCTATTGCGCCTACTAAAGAAGCTGCAGGTCCCAAACGTCATGTCTCTACTTTAAATTCTTCTGGTCCTCATGTTTCCAGTCAGTTGGATTTACGAGGTAAACACTATGAAGATGCTTTAAGTGAGTTAGACCAGTACTTAGATGCTGCTATTTTAGCTGGATATCCGCAAGTTACTATTGTTCATGGTAAAGGAACAGGTGCTTTACGCAAGGGCGTATTCAATTATTTGAAAAAAAATCCTAGTGTAAAAAATTTCGATTTCGCACCAGCTAATCAGGGCGGTAACGGAGCCACAGTGGTTAATTTTAAATAAAGGTATTAAATGAGCAAGTTAGTTTGCAAGCAGTGACGAAGGTGCTATACTTTGTCTATTGAATTGGAGGTACAAAAAAACATGGCACAAACAGTAACAGATAAAGACTTTAATGTAGAAACAGAACAAGGGTTGGTTATGATCGATTTTTGGGCGACTTGGTGTGGTCCTTGTAGAATGCAAGCACCTATCTTAGAACAAGTTGAACAAGAATACGACGAAGATGAATTTCGCGTAGTAAAAATTGATGTTGACGAAAATCCAGAAGTACCCGCAAGTTTTGGGATTATGAGTATTCCAACATTAATTTTGAAAAAAGACGGAGAAGTTGTGGATAAAGCAATTGGCGTGCAAACAAAAGACCAATTAGAAGAAATGATTTCTTCTCATATGTAAGATTCTGCTAAAAAGATTCCAGGTGATTGATTTCATCTGGATTTTTTTATTTTAAAATTTACATAAAAAGAAGGGAAGATGAGCATACTCCCCCTGATTTTATACATAATGAAGGAAAGTCAGCTATACTTCCCTCGATTTTATACAAAAAGAAGGTAACTTTAGTAGACTTCCCTTCATTTCTCTAAAAATCAGGGGAAGTTTTTACGATGTCCCTTGATTTTTTAGGAACCTTTTCTTATTAAAATATGATCTAAAGAGATGATTGCCTATGTTATAATTAAACTTAAGAAAGTGGTATTAGTGAAGGGAGGAGAAATTTTGAAAAAGAAAAAGACTTTGTTTAAAAGTAGCTTACTGAGTTTAGGACTTGCTAGTTATTTATTATTTAGAAATCAGCCGGAAACGATTGTCTTAAAAGAACCGGTATCAGAAAAAATGAGCTCGGCAGTTTTCGATGATACGACACAAGAAGATACCTACTTGATTACAGAAGATGGATTACCACTGGCTTTAACAATCATCCAACCTAAAAATCAAGCAGTGAAAGCTGTGGTTCAAGTAGTCCATGGCATATTAGAGCATCGCTTACGTTATCGACATTTAGCTTTCTTTCTAGCCAAAAATGGTTTTGCTGTTGTTTTGAGTGATAATCGTGGACATGGCGATTCGGTTGATAAAAAGAACCCCTTGGGGCAAATGCCGAGTGTAAAACGAATGGTAAAAGATCAATTGAAGATTACGCAATTTATTGATGATCGTTTTCCAAATGCGGCGGTTTATCTATATGGACATTCTTATGGTTCGGTATTAGCTCGTCTATACTTGCAAAATAATGATGACAAAATTACAAAATTGTTATTGACAGGAACACTTCACTATCAGAAAAAAGCCAAGTACGGTGTTATGCTTGCGCTTTGTGCGGATGTGCTGGCAGGCAAAAAAAGTTATTCTTGGATTTTAAAAAAATTATCGAATTTTGGCTCAACAGATAAAACGTGGTTGACAAATGACGAGATAGAAATAGCAAAAGCTTTACGTGACCCACGTATGCTTCCAGGTTATAACAATATTGGCGTGACAACACTTTGGGAGAGCATACGGCGGTTAAACGATATCAGTTTTTTTGCTTGTCAAAATCCTGAGTTACCTATCTTAAGTATTACTGGTGCAGAGGATGTATCGATTACTGGAGGAAAAAGAGGACTCGTTGATACTAAAAAAACTTTAAATAAGATTGGTTATCGTAAGGTTGAGATGCTTGATTTTCCTCATATGAAACATGAAGTTATTAATGAAGTTGACCAAGATCTAGTTTATCAAGCAATTTTAGATTTTTTTGTTAAATAAAAAAGTTCTGCAGTTTTTTGCTGCAGAACTTTTTAAATCCCAAAATTAATCTTCTTTGATTACCTCAATTTTATAGCCATCTGGGTCTTTAATGAAATAATAAGATGGAGGAACGCCTGGTAATCCTTTCAGCTCTGTGACATCGAATCCAGCAGCTGCATGTTGGTCATGTAAAGCTTGAAGATCTTCAGTGGCAATTGCGATATGTCCGTAACCATCACCTAGATCATAAGCGCCGTGGTCGTAATTATAGGTAAGTTCCAATTCATAGTCATCATTTGGTAAAGATAAATAAACTAGTGTGAATTCTGCTTCAGGAAAGTCTTTACGGTTGTTTTCAACAAAACCAAAAGCATTTTGATAAAATTCAACTGAAGCATTTAAATCTTTTACACGTACACAAGTGTGCGCCATTCTCATTGTTTGCGTCATCCTTTCTGTTTAGGTAAGGGCATTATAACATATTGAATTTTTAATTTTAAATAAAAAAGATAAAAAGTAAATAAAACTTGTTTCTTTTTGTGAAATCAAGTAAAATGCAAAGAAAACTACTCATGGAGGCAAAAATGAAAGAAGCTGTTTTTGGCAAGAAAGAAGAAGGAAAGAAATATCAAGCACGTTATGGCGCCTATATTGTTATTCATCGTAACGAAAAACAAGAAGTTATTTTAGTACAAGCACCCAACGGCGCTTTCTTTTTACCTGGCGGGGAAATCGAAAAAGGCGAAACGCATGCGCAGACCATCGCACGTGAAATGCTAGAAGAAGTTGGTTTTAAGGTAAAAATTGGCACTTATTTAGGAGAAGCTAAGGAATATTTTTATTCTAGCCATCGTGATACTTATTTTGCGCATCCGGGATATTTTTATCTTGCCGATCAGTGGGAAAAAGTAGCTGAACCGACTGAAAAAAATAATCAGCTTCATTGGGTTACACCAGATGATGCTATGCTTTTACTAAAAAGAGGAAGTCATCGTTGGGCACTACAAAAATGGATGAAAAATAATTATTAGATAAAAAAGAAGCTCTGTCAAACTATATATGATGACAGGCTTCTTTTTTTGATTAAATTAATTCACCATTGTGAATGTGAGAAGCAAATAAGCGATAGGTTTCGCCAAACAGATCAGAATCATTTTGCAATTTTGGATCGATCATTTCTTTAGGAAAGTAAAAGCGATGATCTCCTTGCTCTTGTCCAGCTAAAGCAGCTACCAACTGACTAATCTGGGATAATTCGGTTAGAGTCCCGTCATTTTGTTGCAACTCAATTTGTGTACGATGTTTTTCTAACTTAGGCTGATAAAAATCATAAGGTAGATCATAGCTTGAGTTAATCGCTGTATAGTAATTAGGATTAAAGCCAGCTTTTTCCACAATATGCCCCATTGTTTCTATTAAATTTTCCTGTGTTTCTGGTTCAAAGCGACAAGATTTTAACGGTTTACGATTTAAGAAACGGCGGGAAAGATCGTTTAAAACTGGATCATTAGCCTCTGTCCAAAGATTAAAAGCAGTATTTAATACCCCATCGTCTAAGCGTAAATAATCCTCTAATGTAAAATTTTCTCTAAAAAAGGGAATGAGCAATTGCGCTGTATTTTGAAACATTTCTTTTTCTGCAAAAAAAAGTTCATGCGCACGGTTTAATAAATGTTCAAGACCAACTTCCATACCTCTTGAACTCGGGTGGAAATAGACTTGAATATGCATTTGATATCTTGATACGATATAATCTTCTACAGCATGCATACCCTCCATTGCAAAAACAATACCGCTCTTACAAGGACGAATCATCTGCAATATTCTTGTTAAATCAAAGGTGCCGTATTTTGTGCCTGTATAATAAGCATCACGCAGTAAATAATCCATCCGATCTGCATCAATTTGACTAGAAATCATTTGTACAACTTGTGGGTTAGGGTAAGTTTTAGTGATGACACTAGCTACTTTTTCAGGAAAACCAGCCTCCACACGATTCAATATTTGATAAACTTCAGTTTGCGGTGAAGTAATGATCGCTTCAGTAATTTGTTCGTGATCTGTATGAAAAATATGCTCAAAAGTATGCGAATAAGGGCCGTGGCCAATATCGTGTAAAAGAGCTGCACATAAAGCAATTAAACGTTGTGAATCATCCCAGCCTTCTTCTCCGATTTTTTCTATGGAATAGGTTTGTTTAAAAATGTCACAAATTTGCCGAGTGATTTCATAAACGCCTAAAGAGTGTGAAAAACGACTATGCTCGGCGCCATGAAAAGTAAAAGAAGAAGTACCTAGTTGCTTGATTCGACGTAAACGTTGCACTTCTTTTGAATTAATTAAATCAAGAATCACTTGATGATTGACGTGGATATAATTATGCACCGGGTCACGAAAAACTTTTTCAACCGGTAGCATTTGATATTTATAAGCTAGGGACATCGTTAAGCTCCTCTAATTGTTTATTTCGTTTGGTCATATTTACCAATTTGTTCTCAATTTGTGTTTCTTGTTTATTTTCCTTTACCCAATCTAGTGCATTTTGGGCGACTTCGTCAATATTTAAAGCTTGGAGAAAGCGCCTCTTAGTTTCAGAAATAGAGATCGTTTTATGTAAGACATCCGAAAGAGTAGTCATCGTTAGTGGCCAGACTTCTGGATAACCGTTTTTCCCGTAGTTTTCTGTTAAACTTTTTTGATAGAACGCTTGAACGATTTCTCCACGCTTATTTTGATCTCCGGAAACACTTAAATACATCATGACTGCAATGCCTTCTTTTACTCGACGTTGGGCAATACCTGCAATTTTTTTACCATCTACACTTAAGTCAAATTTTCCTGGGCAATAGGAATGGCTGATTTCATATGCCCGAATCGTTAATTCAGGAAAAGCATTTTGTATGAGGGTCAACATTTTTTCATAACCTTGGTCGATAGAAGTATTACTCTTAGGAAAAATCCAAGAAATATTCAATATCCCCTTATCGGATATGACACCTAAACCGCCAGCATTACGGATCACTAGGTCATAATGATTTTCTTTTAAGACCTTCACGCCAGCCTCTAGATTATCGACACGAGTATCTTTCATTCCTAGAATAAATGTCTGTTCAAATTGCCAAAAATGGAGCAAATTGCTATTGGTTTTACCTGCAGTTTCGGTTAAAACGTCTGTTAATGCAAAAGGAAGCAATGCATTTTTTTTAGTAAAAGTTTCTTGATCAAGTAGTTTTATTTCCATTGATATGTCCTTTTCTAATAATAACCTTATTATATACCACAAAGAAAGATCAGCAAACGGTTTAGACTATTTTTATTGCTAATTTATGTTAAAATAAGTCGTTTGATTGACAAATTAAAAAAAATGTGAAAAATAAAATAGAGGAGACTGGTATTTTTGTCCTTTTCTAGCAAAAGTTATGTTATTGCTTGTGACTTAATTCAGTCTTGATTTGTCGTAAAGGAGAATGGAAGATGGAATCAAAGCGAGGTATTCCTGTCTCAATTCATTTAAAAACAGAAGTAAGACAAGAAAATGAAGCTGAAGAATTTTTGTTTGATATTAGTGGACAAGTGATTAGAATGGGAAACACTCTTTATATTCGTTACAAAGAAGAACAAGAAGATGGCATGTCGCCAGTACCTGTTACGATGAAAATTTTCCCTGATGGAGCTGTTCAACTGACACGCTCAGGAGAAACGCATTCACGATTAAAGTTTATCTACGGAAAAAGTTTTGAAACAACTTATAAAACTCCCTATGGTACAATTTTTTTAACGACTTATACTAAAGATTTGCATTTTACTTTAAATGATCATCCAATGTCTGGGAAAGTTACAGTTGCATATGATTTATTTATGGCAGAACAAAAAGTGGGTAGTTATGATTTGCTATTAGAATTTTCTGCTTAGTTTCGTAAATTTTTTTCATAAAAAATTGCTTTTTTTAAGACAGTTTTGTATGATTGACTTTAGATTTGAAAGGACGTGTCCTGTTTGAAAATTAATGTATTTGAAAATGTAAATAAAAGTGATTTATCGATGGTTGAAGTTGCTCATGCTATTTTAGAACAAGAAGGCGAAGTCATGGACTTTTCTGATATAGTAAATGCTACTCAAGAGTATTTAGGTATTCCAGATAGTCAAATTCGGACTTCTTTGGCTCAATTTTATACGGATTTGAACACAGATGGAAGTTTTATTTCATTAGGTGAGAACCGTTGGGGTCTGCGTTCATGGTATGCGCTTGATTCGATTAACGAAGAAGTTACTCATGGTCTAGAAGATGAAGATGAAACGCGACGTCGTGCGCCTAATAAGGTTAACGCCTTTGCTGGTGGCGATCAAGATGTTATTGACTATAACGCTGACGATCCTGAAGATACTGATTTAGTAGCAGCTGACGACGATGATCTTTTTGATGATGACGATGATGATGAAGAAATTGCCGAATACAATTCGGACTTACAAGAAATCGGTGCTGATAATTCAAATGATGATGATGAAGAAGAGTTACCAGGAAATATCGAAGAGGATTTAACCGTTGTTGATGACGACGATGAAGAAACCGACGATGATGAGGACGAAGAACAAGTCTAGTAAAATATCGCTTCTCGTTTTAAATTTTAAACGCTAAGATATAAACTTTGCGAAGTATATCTTAGCGTTTTTTCTATAGAAAAAAGGATCAAGCAAAGCGGATATAAAATGGGTCTATAATATTTAGTGTTGTTACTAAAAAAATTAGTAATAACACTAATTTTTTATATAACAAAAAAGCATTTGTTTCCTTTATAATTAAGTTGGACACCAAAATAAAAGGAGAAAACAAATGCTTCAATACAAAGATATCAAAATTAAAGATCAAAATCTAGATGTAGGCCTTAAAAACTTACTCAATATTAAGGACCCTCACATCTTTTTTTCCGCTCAAGCAGTTCAAAAAGAACCCATTCATCATCGAATGACGAATGTCTTTTACGGTGTCCTTACCTACACCCCGAAAGCTTGCGAATGTTGTGGCCTCATAAATGAAGAGAATCTTCTTATTAAACATTCGCCAAAGGCTTCGGATATTCAATTAATTCTTTATCAGGAAGTGCCCAGCGTTTTACGCTTATTTAAGCAACGATTTTATTGTAAATCCTGTCATCATACTTTTAGTGCCAGGACCTATTATATCGCCAAAGACTGTTATATTTCGCAAGCCTTGAAGTTTGCCATTGCGATAGACTTGAAGAAAAAACTATCGATGAAAGATATTGCTTTACGCTATGGGGTCTCATTTAAAACCGTGGAACGCGTATTGGATACCTTCTATCAAGGACTTAAATTCAATCCCAACCATTTACCGAAACATTTGCTAATCGATGAATTCAAAGGCACGAAGGACTGTGAAGGAGCCATGTGTTTTATCTTCAGTGACGCTCAGACAGGAAAAATTATCGATATCTTGGACGATCGCCGCAATTTCAAACTGATTGCTTACTTTCAACGATTTACTCAACAAGCGCGGAAAAGAGTCCAACATGTGGTTATGGATATGAATTCGGCTTATGGAAAAATGATCCCTCAAGTATTTCCGAAGGCCAAGATTCTTGTGGA
This sequence comes from Tetragenococcus halophilus, assembly GCF_001712815.1. Taxonomy (NCBI): domain Bacteria; kingdom Bacillati; phylum Bacillota; class Bacilli; order Lactobacillales; family Enterococcaceae; genus Tetragenococcus; species Tetragenococcus halophilus. The sequence goes on along the minus strand of NZ_CP012047.1, from coordinate 1,505,043 downwards.
TCATTTCCACATTATCCAACAGATTTCTCGAGCTTTTAACCAGCAGCGGATTCGGTCGATGAACCAGCTGGACAAAAAGAGCGCCCAACAAATGAAGGATTATCGCAAATTAAAAAAATACTGGAAACAGCTCCAAAAAAAGCATAAAAACTTGGGGTACGACCATTTGAAACAGTTCCCTCTTTTTCGCCAAAAATATGTGACGGAATCGGAAGTTGTGGATTACTTATTAACCATTGATCCCGTGCTTAAGGCTTCTTATGATGTTTATCAAGATCTGCTTGACGCTTTTGAGAACGGCAAAGCGCAACCATTTTTCGCTATCATTGATCAACTGTCGCCTTTATTAGAAGAACCCTTTAAAAAATCCTTACGTCACCTCCAAAAGTACCGTAAAGAAATTACCTTATCTTTTACTCAACCGTATTCCAACGGCAAACTTGAAGGGAAAACAACTTGATTAAAGTAATTCAACGGATTGCCTTTGGCTTTCGTTCTTTTAATCATCTACGTAAGCGAGTGCTTATTCAACAAGGGCTTCTTGAGATCTTATAAAATAACAAAAAAAGAAGAACCGAAGTCCTTCTTTTTATAAAGGTTTTGCTTAAACAACACTATTTGACAAAGAGCCTATAAAATCTCATTGCTTGATCCTTTCATGTATATAAAACTTCATTTTGTAATCTTTTCCAAGATAGCGTATACTTAAAGTAATAAAACTTACGCACCATGAGGGAGTCGAACCCCCGTCTCAAGAACCGGAATCTTGTGTGATATCCACTACACTAATGGTGCCAAAGCTACCTTACATAGTTTAGCGAATTTTAAGAAAAAAAACAAGGGGTAATAAAAATGAAATTTGAACAGCAATTTTCCCAAAAACAAAGCCAGACACAGAAATTAGCGATGACGCAAAAATTGCAGCAGTCAATTCAAATTTTGCAATATAATACAGAAGATTTAATTGATTATATCGATAACAAAGCTTTGGAAAATCCTTTATTAGAAGTTATGGAACCATCGTATTCTTCAAACTATTCTAAACCTCGTAAATCTTCAGGAGAAGAGATGAATTATCTTAGCCAGATCCCAGATAACTCTATTTCTTTGTTTGAACACTTAATTGATCAAGTTCATTTAAACTATCGAGATACGTATTTACGTCAACTGGTTTTGTATTTAGTTGAGTATATTGATTTGAACGGTTTTTTAAAAATTTCATTAAAAGAGGCTGCTGAAAAAACGGGTGGTTCTGCGATCCAATTACTAGATGCATTGACATTGATTCAGCAGCTAGATCCAGCCGGAGTAGGGGCGCGTAATTTGCAAGAGTGTTTAATGTTACAAACAGAACGGGATAATTCTGCTCCGCATTTAGCTTACGTTGTATTAGAAGAAATGTTTAAAGAATTAGTAGATCGTAAATGGGAAAAAATCGCAAAAAATTTCGACATTTCTCTAAGCGATGTACAAGAGATTTTTGATTATATTCAAAATTTAACGCCCACACCAGGAGCTATCTACGGCGCTACTGAAGGATTGTTTATTATTCCTGATTTAACTGTGAAAATAGACGATCAAGAGCTTAAAGTATTATCAAATCGAAAAAGTATTCCAGAAATCAAATTTCAACAAAATTATTTTGAACGAATGGAAAAAAGCCAAGACCCAGAAGTTCTCAAGTATTTAAAAGATAAGCAACAAGATTATGAATGGCTAAAAAAAACGGTCCAACAACGTGGTGATACCATTTATCGTGTAGGAAAGGCGATCGTTTCTCATCAAAAGGACTTTTTTCTAGATAAGGATCGTCCGCTAAAACCTTTAACCTTAAAAGATATTTCTGAGGAATTAGAAATCCACGAGTCCACGGTGAGTCGTGCTGTAAATGGAAAATATTTGGAAACTGTGTTTGGTGTATTTGAATTAAAATCTTTTTTCAGCAAAAAAATAGGCGAAAATTCTAATGAAAGTTCTGCCAATGATGCTAAACATTTATTGCAACAATTGGTAGAGCAAGAAGATAAGGCAAAGCCACTCTCTGACCAAAAACTTACAGAATTGATGAAAGATAAAGGCATCGCGATCTCTCGCCGGACAGTTGCTAAGTACCGGGACGCATTAAATATTGCTGGCTCATCAAAACGAAAAAGATACGATTGAACCCACAAAAAGCTATGTAATTAAAACATGGCTTTTTGCTGTGAATCACTACGATTCAGCGACCAAGGGGAGCTGAGAGTAGCTGATGAACAGTACTAGGAGAGCGGAGCGCATGTAGTGACCGAATTATTAGAAATATAAACGACAATTAGTTGCCAAATAATGCAGAAAATGATAGTATAAAAACGTAAGGAATTGAGTTTTGACACAAGCTTGATTTTTTTTACAATATACGGGTCGTTTTAAGTCTATACTGGTCGATTAATGTCCCACGGAGGGATTATATGCTTAGTGAACTACAATTGATTGAAGCAATCGCGCCAGACATATTATATGTACTGCAGGAAAGATATCGGATTCTACAAAGTATCTATTGGATGCAACCTATCGGTAGAAGAAGTCTTTCGGAAAGTTTGGCTTTGACAGAACGTGTATTGCGAACAGAAACCGACTTGTTGAAAAAGCTTGATTTAATTGCCACTTCCAAAAGCGGAATGCGCTTGACGGAAAAAGGCGAAGAAGTCTACGAACAATTAGGCGATACAATGGATCAGCTTTTTGGCATGCAACAAAATGAAAGACGATTAGCTGAAATTTTCGGTATTGCACGTTGTATCATCGTAAGCGGCGATTCAGACCAACAAAAAAAGGTTGTGGATGAATTTGGTCGTTTGTTAGATGAAGCTTTGCATAATTATTTACCTAATGGTGAAAATATTATTGCAGTGATGGGTGGTACAACAATGGCGCGCGCCGCTAAGCAATTAACCAATCTTAAAAGCGCTAAGCGTAAAAATTTGTTTGTCCCTGCCAGAGGCGGAATCGGTGAAGCGGTGAATGTGCAAGCTAATTCAGTAAGTGCTGAAATGGCAACTCGTTCACAAGGTGATTATCGGGCGCTTTTTGTCCCAGAACAATTGAGTGCTATAACCTATGATTCATTGTTAAAAGAACCTTCCATCGTAGATGTTCTTAACTTGATCAACCAGGCGAAATGTGTGATTCACAGCATCGGGCGAGCTTTACATATGGCGGCCCGCCGTAAAATGACGGAAGAAGAAATTCTTATGTTGAAAAGAAAAAATGCAGTCGCGGAATCTTTTGGGTATTTTTTCGATGAAGATGGCAAAGTAGTTTACAAAATCCCTAGAGTTGGTCTACAATTAAAAGATATAAGGGACATTCCTTATATATTTGCTGTTGCCGGAGGAAAGTCTAAGGCAAAAGCAATTCGGGCGTATATGGAAAATGCGCCGCAACAAACGTGGCTCATCACTGATGAAGCCGCAGCAAATGAGATTTTAAGAGGGGTAACCCTTTAAAATAAATTTTTTGGTTTTCATAAGGAGGAAATCACATTATGTCAACAAAAGTAGCAATTAATGGTTTTGGACGTATTGGTCGTTTAGCTTTACGTCGTATCTTAGAAGCAAGCGATGAATTAGAAGTTGTCGCAATTAACGATTTAACTGACAACGAAGACTTGGCTTATCTTTTGAAATATGACACAGCACAAGGTCGTTTCCCATACAGCGTAGAAGTTAAAGAAGACGCGCTAGTTGTAGATGGTAAAGATATCAAAGCATATGCTGAAAAAGATCCTAGTCAATTACCTTGGAAAGAAAATGGCGTTGACTTAGTATTAGAATGTACTGGATTATTCACTGATGCAGCAGACGCTCATGCTCATATTGATGCAGGTGCTAAAAAAGTGTTGATTTCAGCACCAGCAAAATCAAAAGATACTAAATTAGTTGTTTATGGTGTAAACCATGAAACAATCACTGCAGAAGATAACATTGTTTCAGCTGCTTCATGTACAACAAACTGCTTAGCACCAGTTGTTAAGGTGTTAAATGATAAGTTTGGCGTTGACCGTGCGTTAATGACAACTGTTCACTCTTATACTTCTACTCAAAACTTGCAAGATGCTCCAGGTGGACGTAAGAGCCGTGCTGGTGCTGCAAACATTATACCTGCAACAACAGGAGCAGCTAAAGCAGTTGGTAAAGTTATTCCAGAAATCAATGGTCGTGTTGATGGTACTGCTTTGCGTGTGCCAACAATTACTGGTTCAATCACTAACCTATACGGCGTATTGAACAAAAAAGTTTCAGTTGATGAAGTAAACGCAGCAATGAAAGAAGTTTCATCTGATGCATTTGCTTATAACGAAGACGATATTGTTTCTTCTGATATTATCGGCTATGCTGCTGGATCTATCTTTGACGCTACCCAAACTGCTGTTATGGAAGGCGAAAATGGGGAACAATTAGTTAAAGCTGTTGCTTGGTACGATAATGAATATGGATTTACTTCAAACATGGTTCGTACGTTAGAATATTTTGCAACAACTTTATAAGCCGTTGTTGAATAAATTCACTTGCTAATATGATTCATTTGAATTTAAGAAATAAAAGCGGGGAAGCGACGCGCTTCTCCGCTTTTTTTAAGAAATTGTTATTTAGGAGGCAGATCCATGGCTAAAAAAACAGTTGAAGATGTTGATTTAAAAGGAAAAAAAGTATTGGTTCGTGCAGATTTTAACGTGCCAGTAAAAGATGGTGCCATCACAGATGATACTCGAATCAAAGCAGCACTTCCAACGATTAAATATGTATCTCAACACGGCGGTAAAGCCATTTTGTTTTCACACTTAGGCCGTGTGAAGACAGAAGAAGATAAAGAAGGCAAATCTTTAGCTCCAGTTGCTGATCGCTTAGGTGAACTTTTAGACCGTAATGTGACATTTGTTCCAGAAACGCGTGGGGAAAAATTAGAACAAGCAATCGATAACTTGCAAAACGGAGAAATCGTCGTTTTCGAAAATACTCGTTTTGAAGATATCGAAGGTAAAAAAGAAAGTAAAAATGACCCTGAGCTTGGAAAATACTGGGCTTCATTAGGAGACGTTTTTGTAAATGACGCTTTTGGTACAGCGCACCGTTCTCATGCTTCAAACGTAGGAATTGCTTCTACAGGCATTCCAACGGTCGCTGGTTTCTTAATGGAAAAAGAAATCGAATTTATCGGCGAAGCAGTAGACAACCCTAAGCGTCCAATGGTTGCTATTTTAGGTGGCGCAAAAGTTTCAGATAAAATTGGCGTTATCGAAAACTTAATCGAAAAAGCTGATAAAATTTTAATCGGTGGCGGCATGACTTATACTTTCTATAAAGCAAAAGGCGAAGATATTGGAAATTCAATGGTTGAAGAAGACAAAGTTGACTTAGCCAAGTCTCTAATTGAAAAAGCTGGAGATAAGTTAGTTTTGCCAGTAGATTCTGTAACAGCTAAAGAGTTTTCTAATGATGTAGCTACTGAAACTTATGAAGGGGCTATTCCTGAAGGTCAAATGGGCTTAGATATCGGACCCAAAACAGTCGAGAACTTTAGCAACATCTTAAAGGACGCAAAAACCGTCGTATGGAATGGACCTATGGGCGTATTCGAAATGTCCAACTTTGCTAAAGGAACCATTGGCGTTTGTGAAGCAATTGCTAGTTTACAAGACGCAACAACAATCATCGGTGGCGGAGATTCTGCTGCAGCTGCAGAAAGTTTAGGTTTTGCTGATAAATTTACACATATCTCAACTGGCGGTGGCGCAAGCCTTGAATTATTAGAAGGTAAGGCTCTGCCAGGACTAGCAGCTATTAATGATAAATAAATTTTAACTTTTAGTTAGGTTAAATAAAGGAGTGTTCATATATGCGCAAACCGATTATTGCGGGAAACTGGAAAATGAATTTAACAGCAAAAGAAGCAAAAGATTTTGCTGAAGCTGTAAAAAACAAAATCCCTTCTAATAAAGAAGTGGATTCTGTTGTAGGTGCACCCGCGCTATTTTTAGAAACATTGGTTAATGAAGCTCAAGGAACTGAATTACAAATTTCTGCACAAAATTGCTATTTTGAAAATTCAGGAGCATTCACAGGAGAAACTTCTCCTTATGCTTTAGCAGATTTAGGTGTTGACTATGTTATTATTGGTCACTCTGAACGTCGTGAATATTTCCATGAAACTGACGAAGAGATCAATAAAAAAGCAAAAGCAATCTTTGATAATGGCATGCTTCCTATCCTTTGCTGTGGAGAAACTTTAGACACTTATGAAGCAGGTAAAACAAGCGAATGGATCGAAGGCCAAATCAACAAAGATTTAGCTGGACTATCTAAAGAACAAGTAGCTAATATGGTTATCGCTTATGAGCCAATTTGGGCAATCGGTACTGGTAAATCTGCAGACGCTAAAATCGCGGATGAAATCTGTGGCGTTGTTCGTAAAAAGGTAGCGGACTTGTTTGATGAAGATACTGCTGAAAAAGTACGTATTCAATACGGCGGTTCAGTGAAACCAGAAAACATTGCTGAATATATGGCAAAAGAAAATGTTGATGGTGCATTGGTCGGCGGTGCTAGCTTGAAAGCTGATTCTTTCTTAGACTTAGTTAAGGCAGCAAAATAATACAGAGTTTATAAATCTTTTAAATTATAGTATTATTAAATAAAGTCATAAGAGGTAACTCTTAGATTAATCATACTCAAAAGGAGAGACAAGTATATGTCAATTATTAGTGATGTTTATGCACGCGAAGTCCTAGACTCTCGTGGAAACCCAACTGTTGAGGTAGAAGTATTTACAGAATCCGGTGCTTTCGGAAGAGGTATTGTTCCTTCTGGTGCTTCAACAGGTGAACATGAAGCTGTAGAACTACGTGATGGCGATAAAGACCGTTACGGAGGTAAAGGTGTAACAAAAGCAGTTGATAATGTAAATAACATTATTGCTGACGCAGTTATTGGTTTTGATGTTCGTGACCAAACGGCGATTGATAAAGCAATGATCGCACTTGATGGTACCCCAAACAAAGGAAAATTAGGTGCTAATGCCATTCTTGGTGTATCACTTGCTGTTGCACGTGCAGCTGCTGACTATTTAGAAATTCCTTTATATCACTATTTAGGCGGATTCAATAGTAAAGTATTGCCTACACCTATGATGAATATCGTTAATGGTGGGTCTCATTCTGATGCACCAATCGCTTTCCAAGAATTCAAAATTTTGCCAGTAGGCGCTAAAACTTTCCGCGAAGCGCTACGTTGGGGTGCAGAAACTTTCCATGCTTTGAAAAGTTTGTTAAGTGAACGTGGCTTAGAAACAGCTGTTGGTGATGAAGGTGGATTTGCTCCTCGTTTTGAAGGAACTGAAGATGCAGTTGAAACAATTGTTGCTGCTATCGAAAAAGCTGGTTTAACACCTGGTAAAGATGTTTATTTAGGTTTTGACGTGGCCGCTTCTGAATTTTATGAAGACGGCGTTTATGACTATACAAAATTTGAAGGTCCTAATGGTGCTAAACGTTCTGCAGCTGAACAAGCAGATTATATTGAAGAATTAGTAAACAAATACCCTCTTCTTTCCATTGAAGATGGAATGGACGAAAATGACTGGGATGGTTGGAAATTACTTACAGATCGCCTAGGTGATAAAGTTCAATTGATTGGAGACGATTTGTTTGTTACAAATACTGAAATCCTTCAAAAAGGAATTGATATGGGTGTTTCCAATTCAATCCTAATTAAAGTTAACCAAATTGGAACATTGACAGAAACCTTTGATGCTATTGAAATGGCTAAGGAAGCTGGCTATACTGCTGTTGTTTCTCATCGTTCTGGTGAAACAGAGGATACAACAATTGCTGATATTGCAGTGGCTACAAATGCTGGCCAAATCAAGACAGGTTCATTGTCACGTACTGATCGTATTGCTAAATACAATCAATTACTACGCATTGAAGACCAATTAGGTGAAGTTGCACAATACAAAGGACTAAAATCCTTTTACAACTTAGCTAATAAATAAATTAAAGAATTAGAGAAGCTGGGACTAAAATGTCTCAGCTTTTTTTAATGAGAAGAAAGATCTGGATTTCATTATTTTATAAAGCAGCTAAAAACCCTTATGTTTAGGATTTTAGGTAGCGTAGCAAAGAAATACACCCCACCTTTTCAAACATGGAAAGTGAATTTCGGATAGACGCCCTATGTTGGACTGTCAAAAATTTAAGAAAGCTAGCACTTGAAAGAAATATTCTTTGACTAAAGGGAGATCAAGTAGATTTCCACTTTCTATCTTTGAACAATTATCTAACACTAGCCAAGCGCATAAAATTATGCTAAAGTGTACTAGACGATAACAAACGAAGGTGAGGGATAAGAGCTTGTACAGTTTAATATTAAGTGCAGTATTAGTGCTTTCTGTCATTTTAGTTATCACAATTATGCTGCAACCAAGTAAACAAAATAGTGCAGCCAGTGCTTTTACTGGCGGTGCAGATAATCTTTTTGGCAAACAAAAGGCTAGAGGTTTTGAGGCGGTTATGAAACGTTCAACAGCAATACTAGGTACAATTTGGATGGTTTTGTTATTTGTTTTAGTATTGTTATCTTCTCAATAGAAAATAGTTAGCAAAGGGTTTGAGCATTATTCTCAAACTCTTTTTTTATGGTAAAATAAAAAAGAGGTGTTAAACAATGCAGATGAATTTACCTAAACCATTACTAGAAGAACATGGGAAAAGAGCGGTTATTTTTTTACATGCCTACTCTGGAAGTCCTAATGATGTTCGTATGCTTTGTCGTTTTTTAGAAAAAGTAAACTACACAGTTTATGCGCCAATGTTTAAAGGTCATGGAACATTGGACCCGCAAGATATTTTAGACCAAGAAGTTGATGCTTGGGCACAAGATACCCAAACTGCTATTGATTATTTGAAAAATAAAGGCTATAAACAGCTTGCTGTATTTGGATTGTCTATGGGTGGTATCATGTCAATGGATGCATTAACGAAAAATGATTCTGCGATTATTGGTGGCGGAAGTTTTTGTTCTCCAATATTTAAAACAGAGACAAATGTGCCAGAAAACTTTTATCTATACGCAAAAAATGTTTTAAATTATGCGGGGCTAGCGCAAGAAAAAATTAATGAAAAGCTGCCAAAAATCGCAGATAGTGCAAAAAAACAATTAAAAGGAATAGAGAGCTTTTCAGAAAGCGTCAGTAAAAAAGTGAGTGCGGTTAAAGTTCCAGTCTTTTTGGCTCAATCGGGTCAAGATCGGATGATCGATGCTTCGACAGTTTTTAAAACTGCGCAAGCTTTGGAACAAAGCAAAATGACTTTACAATGGTATCCACAAAGTGATCATGTGGTCACTGTAGGGCCTGAAAGAAAAGCATTTGAAAAGGACGTGCTTGCTTATCTGGAAAGCTTACCCTGGAATGAGGAATGAAGATGAAAGAGACGATAAAAACTAAGGTTTTGCATTTTATGGAAAACAGTTCTAAAAAAAGTTTTTCCATAGAAGAAATTGCAGAAAACCTAGGATTAGGTAAAAGCAATGATTTCAAAGCTTTAGTGCAAACCGTAGCAACAATGGAAAGAGAACAATTCGTTGTTTTCAACAAAAAAGGAAAAATAAAATTACCACCCAAGCAAGTACTAGTGGAAGGAACATTTCGGGCAAATGAGCGTGGTTTTGGTTTTGTGACGATTGATCCAGAAGAAGATGACGTTTATATTGCTAAAGAAAACACTGCTTATGCTATGGATGGGGATTTGGTAGCGATTGATATTACTAAACCGTCAGATCCTGCTGATGAACTGGGAGCTGAAGGTCGTATTGTGGAAGTACGCCGAAGAAATCTCACACAAATCGTTGGAGAATTTCATTTGTTTTCTGAAGATGAAATTGCAGATACTGATTTGTATGGGGTAATTTCACCTAAAGATAAAAAACTTTCCGGTTTTAAAGTATTTATTTCCGCTACAGGCATCCGTCCGGTAGAAGGAAATATTGTGATTGCTGAGATCACTCATTATCCTGAAAAAGGTTATGAAGATAGTTTAGAGGGAATCGTAAAAAATATTATCGGTCATAAAGATGAGCCAGGAATGGATATTCTAACAGTTTTAGCAGCTCATGATGTGCCTACAGAATTTCCTGAAGAAGTCATTGAGCAAGCTGAACAAGTTCCTGACTCGATTGATCCTAAAGATTATCCTGACCGAAAAGATAGACAGGATCAAATGATTGTAACGATTGATAGTGAAGAAGCCAAAGATTTGGATGATGCAGTTTCAGTGAAAAAATTAGAAAATGGACATTTCTTTTTAGCTGTGCATATCGCAGATGTTTCTTACTATGTTACTGAAAATAGTCCATTAGATAAAGAAGCCTTAAAACGTGGTACAAGTGTTTATCTAACTGATCGTGTTGTTCCTATGCTGCCGCAACGCTTGTCTAATGGAATTTGTTCGTTAAATCCTCAAGTCCCACGACTTGCCATGAGTTGTGAGATGGAAATTGATGAACAAGGAAGTGTCGTTTCTTATGATATATTTCCAAGTGTCATTAAAACCAGTGAACGTATGTCTTACACGGCGGTTAATGAAATTTTGGAAGATGAAAATCCAGAAACGATGGCGCGCTATAAAGAACTTGTACCGATGTTTCAAGCGATGAAAGAATTACATGAATGTTTAGAAACGATGCGTGATAAACGAGGAGCTTTAACCTTTGAAGATAACGAAGCACAAGTCGTTGTTGATGAAAATGGCCATCCTCTAGATATTATTTTAAGGCAAAGAGGCATAGGTGAACGTATTATTGAGTCCTTTATGCTTTGTGCCAATGAAACGATCGCTAAACATTATCAACAAGCAAATTTACCTTTTATTTATCGTATTCATGAAGAGCCAAAAGAAGAAAAGCTGCAGCAGTTTTTTGATTTTGCAGCGACTTTAGGAATTTTAGTTAAGAGTAAAAAAGGTTCGATCCGCCCTAAAGATTTACAAAAGGTAGTGGAAGACGCGGCTGAAAGACCAGAAAGCAAAGTCATTAATACAATGTTGTTACGTAGTATGCAACAAGCACGTTATTCAGAAGAAAATGTAGGTCACTACGGTTTAGCAGCAGAATATTATACACATTTTACTTCTCCTATTCGTCGTTATCCTGATTTGTTGGTTCATCGTTTGATTCGTTCATATAATGAAGATAAATCAGAGAAGAATCAAGAAAAGTGGGCTGAAAAAATTCCTGAGATCGCACAGCATAGTTCTGATATGGAGCGACGTGCAGTAGAGTGTGAACGCGATGTTGATTCGATGAAAAAAGCAGAATTTATGCAAGATCATATTGATGAAGAATTTGAAGGTGTCATTAGTTCCGTTGTTAAATTTGGTTTTTTTGTTGAATTACCTAATACCATAGAAGGCTTGATTCATGTAAGTGAATTACAAAACGATTATTTTCAATTTGTTGAAAGTCAGCTTGCTTTGGTTGGAGAACACACAAACCAAACCTTTAAAATCGGTCAACAAGTAAAGGTACGGGTGACAAAGGCAGATCCTGATACTAGAGAAGTGGATTTTGAATTGGTAGATGCGCAAGAAGTTACGCCCGTTCAAACGAATAAACAACAAAATCATAAACAAGCTAAGAAAAATAAGGAAGATACAAGCAAAAAGAAAAAAAGCAAAAAAGCTAAGAATAAGGAAAAAAAAACTTTCTATAAAGATGTTCCAAAAGGGGCAAAGAAAAAGAAATAAGTTAAGACAAGGAGGCCAGCTATATGCCAAAAGGTGATGGAAAACTAGTTGCTCAAAATAGAAAAGCAAGACATGATTATACCATTCTTGATACGATAGAAGCCGGCATCTCATTACAAGGAACAGAGATCAAATCGATCAGAAATAGTAGAATCAATTTAAAAGACGGTTTTGTCCGTTTTCGTAATGGTGAAGCTTATTTATTCAATGTGCATATTAGTCCTTATGATCAAGGGAACTTATTTAATCATGATCCTCTAAGAAGTCGTAAATTGCTAATGCATAAAAGGCAAATTGCTAAATTACAGGAGGAAACGCAGAAAAAAGGAATCACTGTTATTCCATTAAAAGTATATATTAAAAATGGCTATGCTAAAGTGCTGGTTGGTCTAGCAAAAGGGAAAAGAGAACATGATAAACGTGAAACGCTAAAACGTAAAGATCAAGAACGTGAAATACAACGTGCGCTAAAAGACTATTGACTTTATGCTATCAATGGTCTTTATTTTGATTTTAGGATAAGATTTGGTATATTTGATTGTAAGAATCCCCTTAGAAAAAAAGAAATAGCGGCTGATTTTTTATCATTGATAAAACTTTGGCATTCTAAGTTTTCAATTTGTTTTTTCAATGACCTATTTGTAGGGATTATCGATGAAAAACTTTTGAAATTTTCTTTTTATGGTGGTATGATACCTAATGTTGAATAAATCACAGTGATTTGATTTTGGCTGTGATTTTGGGATTTTATGGGAAAGAAGGTGAGAGTACTTGGATGAACGTTCGCTCTTGTTTCATATTGGTCCCATTTGGTTTGATGGTACAATCATTTTAATGACGCTGCTTACTTGTATTATTATTTTTGCAGTTGTTTTTATTTGTACAAGAAATTTACAAATGAAACCAAAAGGCAAACAAAATTTCATTGAATGGGTCATTGACTTTGTTCGTGGAGTGGTTTCTTCGCAGTTGCCTAAAAAAGAAGTTGGAAATTACGATTTCTATGCTTTTGTTTTGTTTTTATTTGTATTTGTGGCCAACGAAATTGGTCTTATGACAAAAATCGTCATCCATGATGATTTAACCTTATGGAAAAGCCCTACAGCTGACCCTGTAGTAACCTTAGGACTTGCTTTTATGGTTGTTTTGTTGACCCATTTCTTTGGAGTAAGAAAGATGGGGACAAAAGAATACTTGATTAATAGTTATTTGCGCCCAGTAGGCATTGTCTTACCGTTCAAATTGTTGGAAGAATTCACCAATGTGATTACGTTAGGATTACGTTTATATGGGAATATTTTTGCAGGCGAAGTTCTTTTAGGGTTGATTGTTTCAATGGTAAATAATCTTGGTTGGTTATCATTACCTTTGGCGGTGCCACTTGAAATGATTTGGATTGGATTTTCCTTATTTATCGGAGCCATCCAAGCTTATGTTTTTGTTATTTTAGCTATGGTTTTCTTAGATAATAAAATTGGAGAAGAGTAAGTAATAATATATTAGGAGGAAAAATATTATGGAATTTATTGGAGCAGGATTAGCAATTATGGGAGCAGCTATTGGAGCAGGCTACGGGGACTCACAAGTTGTTGCCCAAGCATTAGAATCAATGGCTCGTCAACCTGAAATGTCAGGTCAACTACGTTCTACCATGCTTTTAGGTGTAGCTTTTGTTGAAGCTGTCCCAATCTTAGGGATCGTTATTGCCTTAATTATGATTTTATAATAAGAAAAAAAGCGGAGGTGATCGTCTCTTACGTCCTTCTGCTTTTTTTATCATAAAAGGCTTTTACTTATAAAATATTTTATAAAGGAGTTATCAGCTATGCTAAATCAATTGGTTTTGTCAGTTGCAGATGTGCAAAATACGACAATTTCAAATATTGTTGTTGTTACCGGCTCATTTGTTTTATTATTGGCGCTTTTGAAAAAATTTGCGTGGAATGCAATTGCTGACATGATGAACAAACGTGAAAAAAAGATCGCCAATGATTTAGATTCAGCAGAACAGTCACGTACTCAAGCTAAAGAATTAGAACAAACGCGACAAGAACAATTACAATCTTCTAAATCCGAAGCTTCAGATATTATAAAAAATGCGAAAAGCTCCGGAGAGTCAAGTCGCCAACAAATTATTAGTGATGCGCAAAAAGAAGTCTCTCAAATGAAAGAGAATGCTCAAGAAGATATTTCAAATGAGCGTCAAGCAGCTTTATCTTCGGTTAAAGGCGAAGTGGGTGACCTTTCAGTGCAAATTGCAGAACAAATTATTAATCAAGAGCTTTCTAAAGAAGCGCATGAAACACTAATTAATCAATATATTGAAAGTATAGGTTCAGAAGATGAAACTAGATAAAAATACAGTAGCTAAACGTTATGGTAAGGCAATATACGAGTTGGCGACAGAAAAAGGCCAAGCCGAAGACGTTTATAATGAGCTATTGTCATTACGTGAGATTTTTGAAGCTCTTCCTGATTTGGGAAACATATTAAGTGACAGGCGATTGAACTTACAAGAGAAAAGAAGTCTTATGGATGAGCTTATTCAAAACTTTACAGGTATTGTCTATAATGCTTTGGAAGTTATTTTTAAATACGGTCGTATGTACGACTTATTGTTAATTATCGATGAGTATGAAAAAAGATATGATGATGATAAAGGACTTCTTTTAGGTTCGGTAACTACCGCCGTCCCTTTAAAGAAAGAGCAAAAAGACAAATTAGCAACTAAAGTTGCGCAAAAATTTGGTTATGAAACGGCAAATTTACAAGAAAATGTCGACCCTTCAATTGTAGGGGGAATACTTGTTGAAACAAACGGTCGGGTCATTGACGGTAGTCTTAAGACTCAGATTGAAAATTTGCGGAAAAAATTAAGCAAATAAAAAACAGAGGTGAAGCAAATGGCCATTAAAGCAGAAGAAATCAGTGCTTTACTTAAAGAGCAGATTGCCAATTATCAAGAGAAGTTATCGGTAGAAGAAGTTGGGACGGTAACTTACATTGGTGATGGGATTGCTCGGGCACATGGTTTAGAAAATGCAATGAGTGGAGAACTACTTGAATTTGCCAATGGTTCTTACGGAATGGCACAAAACTTGGAATCCAACGATGTGGGTATTATTATTTTAGGAGACTTTGATGATATTCGCGAAGGTGATAGAGTAAAAAGAACAGGGCGTATCATGGAAGTTCCTGTAGGAGAAGAAATGATAGGACGTGTCGTAAATCCATTGGGCCAAGCTATCGATGGTCAAGGTGAAATACAAACGGATAAAACACGTCCAGTTGAAGGACCAGCTCCTGGTGTAATGGATCGACAATCTGTCTCACAACCATTGCAAACAGGATTAAAGGCAGTGGACGCTTTGGTTCCAATTGGTCGTGGACAACGGGAATTAGTCATTGGCGACAGGAAAACTGGAAAGACCACAATTGCGATTGATACGATTCTTAACCAAAAAGATCAAGACGTGATTTGTATCTATGTTGCCATTGGACAAAAGGATTCTACCGTTCGGTCCCAAACAGAAACATTAAGACAATATGGGGCGTTAGATTATACCGTTGTCTTGGCAGCAGGGGCTTCTGAACCAGCACCATTATTATATCTTGCACCTTATGCAGGTACTGCTATAGGCGAAGAATTTATGTACAATGGAAAAGATGTGCTTGTAGTTTTTGATGACTTATCAAAACAAGCAGCAGCTTATCGTGAACTCTCCTTGCTATTACGTCGCCCACCTGGTCGTGAAGCTTATCCTGGGGACGTCTTTTATCTGCACTCACGTTTATTAGAACGTGCAGCTAAATTAAGTGATGATATGGGCGGTGGTTCGTTAACTGCCTTACCTTTTGTGGAAACTCAAGCAGGGGATATCTCAGCTTATATTCCAACAAACGTGATTTCAATTACGGATGGACAAATCTTTTTAGAAAGTGATCTATTCTATTCCGGAGTGCGTCCGTCTATTGATGCCGGTCTTTCGGTTTCACGTGTAGGTGGTTCTGCCCAAACGAAAGCAATGAAAAAAGTTTCTGGAACTTTACGTGTAGACTTGGCAAGTTATCGTGAACTAGAAGCATTTACCCAATTTGGTTCAGATTTAGATCAAGCGACTCAAGCAAAATTGAACCGTGGGCGTCGTACAGTGGAAGTCTTAAAACAAGGCCTACATGAGCCACTTCCGATGGAAAAACAAGTATTAATTTTATATGCGTTAACTCATAGCTTTCTTGATAGTATCCCAGTGGATCAATTATTGAATTTTGAACACGAACTATTTGATTATTTTGATGCTAATCATTCAGAAGTTTTAAATGAAATTAGACAAACGGAAGACCTTCCTGATGAAGAAAAGATAGATGAACCTATCAAAGAATGCAGACAGACGTTTTTAGATGAAATACAAAATGGATCATTAAGAGACAGCGTACAATCATTGTAATAAGCAAAAGAGGTGAAGGTCTATGGCTGAATCTTTGAATGAAATAAGAGATAGAATCGCTTCTACGAGGAAAACAGGGCAGATTACCAAAGCCATGCAGATGGTTTCAGCTTCTAAACTTACGAAATCACAAGCTCACTCTAAACAATTTCAAACGTATGCGAATAAAGTCCGCGGATTGGTGACTCACATTGTAGCTGGCCAATTAACAAAAGGACATTCAGCTGAAGAATTAAAGCAATTAAATCCGATGCTGGTGAATCGCCCCGTTAAACGGACGGCTTATATCGTGATCACTGCTGATGGAGGATTAGTAGGAAACTATAATAGTTCTATTTTGAAGCAAATGATGACGATGATACAAGAAGACCATGATTCTTCAGATGAGTACGTGATGATTACTATAGGTGGAACAGGCGCTGATTTTTTCAAAGCACGAAATATCGATATTGCTTATGAATTACGCAACTTGTCGGATCAACCAAGTTTTGATGAAGTGAGAAAGATTGTTAATTTAACAACTTCCATGTATCAAAATGAAGTCTTTGATGAGTTGTATGTTTGTTATAATCACCATGTAAATTCGCTAACAAGTCAATTTCGAGTGGAAAAAATGTTGCCTATTTCAGATTTAGACCCTTCAGAAGCTACGGAATATGAACAAGAATATATATTCGAACCTTCAGAAGAGCAAATTTTAGATCAATTATTACCGCAATATGCTGAAAGCCTAATCTATGGCGCGATTGTTGATGCTAAAACAGCAGAACATGCAGCAGGGATGACTGCAATGCAGACGGCTTCAGATAATGCAGATAATATAATTAGTGATTTATCGACTTCGTACAATCGAGCTCGTCAAGGAGCTATTACCCAAGAAATTACAGAAATCGTTGGCGGCGCAGCTGCTTTAGAGTGATTTTATGAACGAATGGAGGAAGAAATATGAGTTCAGGCAAGATTGTGCAAGTCATTGGCCCGGTAGTTGACGTAGAGTTCTCACTGGATGATACTTTACCAGATATTAATAACGCATTGGTAGTATATAAAAACGATGAGGACAAAACACGTGTTGTATTGGAAGCTACCTTAGAACTTGGAGATGGCGTGATTCGTGCTATTTCTATGGGGTCTACTGATGGCTTGCAACGAGGAATGGAAGTTGTGGACACACAAGCACCTATTTCTGTTCCAGTGGGAAATGAAACCCTAGGACGTGTTTTTAATGTCTTAGGTGAAACAATTGATAAGAAAACGCCTTTTCCTGAAGACGCAGAAAAAAACGGCATTCATAAAAAAGCACCGTCTTTTAATGAATTGAGTACCAGTTCTGAAATATTGGAAACCGGAATTAAAGTTATCGACTTACTAGCGCCTTACTTGCGAGGCGGGAAAGTCGGCCTATTTGGTGGTGCTGGTGTTGGAAAAACAGTATTGATTCAAGAATTGATTCACAATGTTGCCCAAGAACACGGGGGTATTTCCGTGTTTAATGGTGTAGGTGAACGTACTCGTGAAGGTAATGACTTGTATTATGAAATGCAGGATTCAGGCGTTATCGAAAAAACAGCCATGGTGTTTGGTCAAATGAACGAACCACCAGGTGCTCGTATGCGTGTTGCTTTAACTGGCCTAACACTGGCAGAATATTTTCGAGATGTTGAAGGTCAAGACGTATTATTATTTATTGATAATATTTTCCGTTTTACACAAGCAGGTACCGAAGTTTCCGCTTTACTTGGTAGAATGCCATCTGCAGTTGGTTATCAACCAACACTAGCAACTGAAATGGGACAATTGCAAGAACGAATTACGTCAACGGATAAGGGTTCTATTACTTCTATCCAAGCGATTTATGTACCCGCGGATGACTATAGTGACCCGGCACCAGCAACAGCTTTTGCCCACTTAGATGCTACAACAAACTTGGATCGTAAATTGACTGAGCAAGGAATCTATCCAGCAGTGGATCCACTAGCTTCTACTTCAAGTGCCCTAGCGCCTGAAATTGTAGGGCAAGAACACTATGACGTTGCAACAAAAGTACAACGTACAATGCAACGTTACCATGAATTGCAAGATATTATTGCTATTTTAGGTATGGATGAGTTGTCTGATGATGAAAAAACTTTAGTATCACGGGCGCGTAAGATTCAAAACTTTCTATCGCAAAACTTCAACGTAGCTGAACAATTTACCGGACAACCTGGTTCTTATGTTCCAGTAAAAGAAACGGTCAAAGGTTTTAAAGAAATTTTGGATGGCGAACATGATGACTTACCTGAAGAAGCGTTTAGAAGTGTAGGTAGAATTGAAGAAGCCGTTGAAAAAGCGAAAAAAGTAGGTAGCTAGAAAGAGGTGCCTTATGGAGCAATATTTAACGGTCAATGTCGTAACGCCTAATGGCTCGGTTTTTGACCATCATGCAACAATGGTCGTTGCGATCACGACAAATGGTGAACTAGGAATTTTGGTAAATCACGCACCGATTGTTGCCCCCTTAGAAATTGATGAAGTTCGGGTCAAACGGACGGATGCAGAAAACCATGTGAATTGGGTAGCTGTTAATGGGGGAATCATTGAAGTTCGTGATAATGTAGTAACAATCATTGCAGATAGTGCTGAAAGAGCACGTGATATTGACATTTCGCGTGCCGAAAGAGCCAAGCAAAGGGCAGAAGAGACGATTGAACAAGCAAAACAAACATCTGATATCGATGAACAACAACGTGCTGAAGTTGCACTCCATCGTGCAATTAACCGCATTAATGTTTCAAAACAAAGATGATTAAAGAGCAGTCGGAATAACTCTGACTGTTCTTTTTTTGCTGCGAATCACTACGATTCAACGACCAAGGGGAGTTGAAAGTAGATGATGAGCAGTACTAGGGCGAGCGAAAGCGAGGCGTAGTGTCCTTACTTTCCGAATCACTACGATTCAACGACCAAGGGGAGTTGAAAGTAGATGATGAGCAGTACTAGGGCGAGCGAAAGCGAGGCGTAGTGTCCTTACTTTCCGAATCACTACGATTCAGCGACCCAAGGGGAGTTGAAAGTAGATCCTTCAAGGCCTTAGCGACTTGACGCTTAGACCTTGATGAGATCGAAGCGAAAGCGAAGAGATGAGCAGTACTAGGGCGAGCGAAAGCGAGGCGTAGTGTCCGTTACCTTAAAAGTTTCATAGCTAGAAATTTAAAAACATTCCTCATCTTTACAAGCATGGAGAGCCAATTTTTTTAATCGCTAGCTTTAAGTTCAATTATTGTAAATTATTTATTGTTTTCAGGGTGATTATTTTTTATTTTATATTTTTTATGTTAACATAATTGTAATAATTGTTATGAGATTTAATAAGTGAGGTTATTTTATGCAAACGTTCGGAATTGATGCTATTATACGTTTAATTAGTCATTTTGCTTTTATTTATTTAGCATTTTGGTCTTTAGGCGCTTTACGCATCGAAGCTTTTTTTAAATCTCTTCATACCGCACAAATAAGGATGTTTATTGTCCTTTTTTCCATTGTGATCGGTTATATAGCAAGTAGTTTTTTCTTAGAAATCATTGCATTAAGTAAAAATATATTCTTAACATTTCTTTAATAAGCAATTCACTATATTATCAAAAACGAATGTGGTATACTTTAAAAGAATTTTGTCAAAAAAGTAACACGTTTTATTTGGAGGGAACAACATGGAAGAGATTATCGTTTATGGTGATAATCCATTAAAAGGAACCGTAGAAATTGAAGGGGCAAAAAATGCAGTTTTGCCAATTTTGGCTGCTAGTTTATTAGCAGAAGAAGGAACAACTAAATTCAATAGTGTTCCGATTCTTTCAGATGTATTTACTATGAAAGAAGTTATTCATCATTTGAACGCAAAAGTGGATTTTGATTTAGATAAAAAAGAAATAACCGTTGATGCTTCATATCCTTTGGAAATTGAAGCACCTTATGAGTATGTTAGTAAAATGCGCGCTTCAATCGTTGTTTTAGGACCATTATTAGCACGCAACGGACATGCAAAAGTAGCAATGCCTGGTGGGTGTGCTATTGGCAAACGTCCTATAGACCTTCATTTAAAGGGATTTCAGGCTCTTGGTGCCACTATTCATCAAAAGAATGGCTATATTGAAGCAGTTGCTGATCAACTTGAAGGCAATAGTATTTATCTTGATTTTCCTAGCGTTGGTGCAACACAAAATATCATGATGGCAGCTGTTAAAGCTAGAGGGACAACTACAATTGATAACGTAGCAAGAGAACCTGAAATTGTTGATCTAGCAAATGTACTTAATAAAATGGGTGCGAAAATTCATGGTGCTGGTACGGAAATAATGCGTATTGAAGGTGTTGAACAGTTACATGCGGTAAGTCATGCAATCGTACAAGATCGTATTGAAGCAGGCACATTTATGGTAGCTGGCGCAATGCCGAACAATGACGTTTTTATTAAAGATGCTATTGCAGAACATAATCGCCCATTGTTGTCTAAAATAAAAGAGATGGGTGCAGAAGTGACAGAAACTGAAGAAGGAATCAGAGTACAAGGACCTTCACAATTACAACCTACTGATATTAAGACACTGCCGCATCCAGGATTTCCAACAGACATGCAGGCACAAACTAGCGTGTTACAATTATTGGCAAATGGAACTAGCGTTACTACAGAAACAGTTTTTGAAAATCGTTTTCAACATTTAGAAGAAATGTGTAAAATGAATGCTCATATGAAAATCGACGGGAATGTAGCCATTATGCAAGGTAATGATTCACTTCAAGGCGCTTTGGTATACGCAACTGATCTAAGGGCTGCGGCTGCATTAGTCCTAGCTGGGCTAAAAGCTGAAGGTATTACTCGCGTACGTAACTTAAAATATCTTGACCGTGGTTACTATCAATTCCATGAAAAGTTACAAAAGTTAGGCGCTAATATCGAACGAGTGAACGATAATCCAGTAAAAGAAGAAGTCCAGGTATAAAATTAGGAGGTCATGATGTACTTAAGTCGTGATGTATTAATTTCATTAATTAAAATTTTATCTGTTATTGCATTAGCCGTGGTCTTGTTTTTTGTTGGTTTAATGATTGGTTATGGTGGAATTGGCGATGGTTCGCCGTTACATGTTTTCAGCCGAGCACTATGGCAGCATATTTTTGAGTTTGTTCAATTTTAAGAGAATGTAGTAAGCATCTCTTTGATAATAAAATAACCGAACTATGAAGTCTGGATGTCTTTGTCGTAGACGCAGAATGAGCGAATCTCATCCAGTGTAGTTCGGCTATTTTGCTTATTTCTCAAAAAGGAGTCCAGACCTTATGCAAAAGTTTTTTTTAATTTTAATCAGAGGATATCAACGGTTTATTTCTCCTTTATTCCCTCCGAGTTGCCGTTATTATCCTAGCTGTTCTAGCTATATGCTAGAAGCTTTAAAAGTTCATGGAACATTTAAAGGTTTGGTGATGGGGATTGCACGTATTTTACGTTGTAACCCATTTGCCAAAGGTGGTATTGACTATGTACCTAAAGAGTTTTCTTTAAAGAAAAATACTGTGGATCAAGAAAAGCCAATATACAGCTATAAAACCCATTAAAAAAAACGTAAAACTATTTAGTCCTCAGGTGCTTGCACCTGAGGTTCATTGTATTTAATATGTAAGTGAAGATGAATATACGGTCTTTAGTATTTTACACAAGATATAAATATAAGCTAGTTTTTAGCTTGATTTTTGTATTTTATTCTAGAAAATATGCTAAAATGAATTTCGAGGTGAGAAGTTTGAAGAAGAATAAAGAAATTGAAGTCCACAGTGAAGAATCTAGTAGAAATATCAAAGGGCAGACTTACCCAGTAACTGAGTTATATATTGGTAAAAAACAGATTGGTGAAGTGCTTAGTTTTGGATCAAAAGAATTTCAAAGTTTTGCGGATGATGAAGATTTAGGAACTAGTAAAACTTTGGATCTAGCGATTGAGACAATTATTCGTCGTTGGAATTTACATGAAAATTAAAATTTATTGCCAAAAATGATTGCAAAAATATAAAATATCTTGTATTATATTTAAGTCAGGTTTTTTACCGGACTTTTTGGAGGAGTAGCGAAGTGGCTAAACGCGGCGGACTGTAAATCCGTTCCTTCGGGTTCAAAGGTTCGAATCCTTTCTCCTCCACCATTGGGATATAGCCAAGCGGTAAGGCAATGGACTTTGACTCCATCATGCGCTGGTTCGAATCCAGCTATCCCAGTTTTGCGGGCATCAGATTTTTTCTGGTGCTTTTTTTGTTGATTTCATTTAATTTTTGCGATAGTCTAAGAGAAAGCTTACATTCAGTGAAAAAAATAAAAAGACCAAATAAATTAATAAGGGAAGTGTGAAGATGAAGCTTGGAAAGAATCTAAAAGGAAAACTTACTGAAGCAGCGGAGACTATTTATGATGTGTCTAAAAAAGATGTGGAAGTAAATATTGGGAAAAAAGGGCTGGCAGTTAAGGAAAAACGTCCAACTCGCCAACGCATTAAATGGCAAGCCAAAATTCGTTAGTTTATGGATATGACTATCTTTAAACTTAAATTAGCGTGTTTGGCTTTCATTTTCCGATTAAAAAATGTTTTAGAAGGAGGTGGCATCTTTGCCAGAAACTTTACCTATGTATCTCCAAATTCATGATAAAATCAAAGATAAAATTGAAGCGGAATATTGGAAAATCGGTGATCGACTTCCTTCTGAAAGAGAATTGTCTGAAGCGTTTGGTGTCAGTCGGATGACGTTAAGACAAGCCATCCAAACCCTGTCTGATGAAGGTATATTAGAAAGAAAGATTGGTTCAGGTACTTATGTAGCGCGACAAAAAGTACAGGAAAAAATGAGTGGTACGACAAGTTTTACAGAAATTATGCTTTCTCAAGGGCGTAAGCCTTCGAGTAAAGCTATTTCTTATTTTTTCACGCAACCAAGCTCAAGTGAGATGGAGCGTTTAAGTTTAACTGAGCATGAAGCCATCTTACGAATGGAAAGAGTTCGTCTAGCAGATGGTATTCCTATATGTTTTGAAGTTGCAAGTATTCCGGAAAAAATTATCCGTGATTTTAGTAAAGAGGAGATTTCTGCTTCTTTATATCGTACCCTAGAAGAAAAAGGACAACACAAAATTGGAGGAGCGAATCAAACCATTTCCGCTGTTGTTGCATCAGAAAAGAAAGCTGAATACTTGCAAGTAAAAAAAGGCGATGCGATCTTACTAATGCGACAAGTATCTTATTTTGAAGATGGTACACCGTTTGAATATGTGCGCAGCCAGTATGTAGGCAATCGTTTTGAATTTTTCTTAGAAAAATAAAGCTAAGCACGGCTAGGCCCGATATAAATGGGGCTTGGCAGTGCTTAATTTTTTATCAAATGTTCATGATAACGTTTCTCACCTTTTTCAAAGCTGGCTTGATCGTTTAATAATTCTGTGACTGCTTCAATAAAAGTATCCAAATTTTCGACAAGTACACATAAAGTAACTTTTTCTAAAAATTCTGTGTTAGCAACCATATACTCTTGTTGTTGCAAAAAGTTTTGTAATTTACCTAGAAGTGGGTAATCAATTGTGACATAAATTTCTTCTTGTAAAATACCTTGGACGATCTTTGTTTCTTCTAGGGCATGGCTAACAGAATGAGAATAAGCGCGTATCAAGCCTCCTGCTCCTAATTTTGTGCCACCAAAATAGCGAGTAACGACTGCGCAAACATTAATCAGTTCCTGTTTTTTCAATACTTCTAACATGGGGTTACCCGCTGTACCAGAAGGTTCGCCATCATCGCTGGAACGCTGTATCTCATTTTCTTCGCCTATGAGAAAGGCACTACAATTATGATTGGCTTTACAATGTTTCTTTTTTAATTCTTGTATAAAAGCTTTAGCTTCATCCTCAGTGTATACTCGTTTTAATGAACAAATAAAGCGCGATTTTTTAATTTCTAATTCCGATTGTCCATCTTTTTGAATCGTACGATAACTTTCAAGCATCTATTTCACCTCTGTTTTTTACTTTCATTTATTAGTATAATATAGTTAAAAGTTAGATGGCAGTATTTCGCTTAAAAGTTGCATTTTGTTCTTTCAGGCGTGATAATGGAAATAAGGAGGGGTTGGCATGGCAGGAAGAAGAAAAAAATATGATGTGATCACTAAATATCTTAAAAATAATGGTGGCACACAAGTCACATTAACTTTTACTCAATTTGATGAGTTATTGTTTCCTGCTCGTGGACTTCCGAGGTCTGCTCGCACCTCTGTTGACTGGTGGACAAATGATTATTTACATCCTGAAAATGGTGCTTATGCTTGGTTAAATGCCAATTACGAAGTTGTTCATGTTAACTTAGAAAAAGAGTTTGTTCTTTTTCGACCATTGCTTAAATCAAGTTGGATTAGACCGATGGATTAAGGAAACGTTGACAATGGTTGGAAAAACTTTATAATTAAAGATATACTTTGTTGCTTTTAGTTTTAAAAGTGGAGGGGGAGATTTATCATGGCCAAAAAAACAATTATGCTCGTATGTTCTGCTGGGATGAGTACAAGTTTGTTGGTGACTAAAATGCAAAGGGCTGCTGAAGAAAAAGAAATTGACTCAGATATCTTTGCAGTATCATCATCAGAAGCAGATATACAATTGGAAAATAAGGATGTAAATGTTTTATTATTGGGTCCACAAGTTCGCTTTATGAAAGCTGACTTTGAGAAGAAACTAGCATCTAAACAAATTCCGGTAGATGTAATCGACATGTCAGATTATGGAATGATGAACGGTAAAAATGTTTTAAATCAAGCACTTAATTTAATTAATGAATAAAAAATGTTGAAAAGGGCAGGAGTCAAAAAAAGATTTCTGCTTTTTTTGCGTATTTATCATTGAGGTGATAAATATGGAAGAATTATATGGACGACAAAAAGGAATGTTAAAAGGCGAACTTTCTCAACTCGATGACTCTTTTCAGTGTCGTAAAGCTTTGTTGGTCACAAATCAGGTGAGTTGCCAACGCTGCGGGAGTTATTTTTCCAAGAATGAAAATCAGCTATCCAGTAAAGAATACTATTGTCCTTATTGTATTCAATTTGGTCGTTTAAGTACTCAGACTTATCTAGTAACGCAAAATGAGACAAAGAAGGCGCCGCGCGAGGTTCGTTTTACTTGGCAAGGAAAGTTAACGCCAGCACAACAAAAGGTGTCAGACAATGTTTTAAAGAATTATCAAAAGGATAAAAATACACTGATATGGGCCGTTACGGGTTCAGGCAAGACGGAAATGATTTTTTCAGTTGTGCGTGATTGTCTACAAAAAGGCGGGCGCTTAGCAATTTCTTCTCCTAGAATTGATGTTTGCCGAGAACTGTATCCACGGATTAATGAAGTTTTTCCAAAGGAAGAAACTTTACTTTTATATGGTGATTCTGAGCAAAAGTACCGTTATAATGCTTTGACCATTTGTACCACCCATCAGTTACTGCATTTTTATCAGGCTTTCGATTTATTGATCATTGATGAAGTGGATGCTTTTCCTTATGAAGGAGATAAAACATTGGCATTTGCTCAGAAAAACGCCTTAAAAAAAGATGGAAAATATATTTATTTAAGTGCGACCCCACCTAATCATCTATTAAGTTCTTTAAAAAAGACTTTTTGTATTGAAAAATTACCTATTCGCTTTCACGAACGACCCTTAGTTGTTCCTCAATTAATTTGGTATGAAAGTTGGCAGCACTGTTATTACTCAAATTGGAAGATAAAGAAATTTGTAGCTTATTTAAAAAAACTATTAGAAGATAATGATGTACTCGTTTTTTGTCCTAGCATTAGTTATATGCAGAATTTATACAAAAGGGTAAGTTATTTTTTTCGTTCAATAAAAATGGACTGTGTCTCTTCTTTGGATAAACAAAGAGAAGAAAAAGTTCAAAATATGCGCGATGGCATCTACCGTGTTTTATTTTGTACTACGATTCTTGAGCGTGGTGTGACTTTTGAACATATTTCTGTCATAGTTATGGGCGCAAATCATAAAATTTATAGTAAATCAGCTTTGGTACAAATTGCAGGTCGTGTTGATCGTAAGGGAAGTTATCAACATGGACAGGTAGTCTTTTTTTATAATCAGCAAACACAGGCTATCCGAGATGCTTGTCAGGAGATCAAGAAGATGAATCGCTTGGCTAAGGAGTGGATCGCCTCATGAGATGTAGTTATTGCCAGTGTGAAATTATTCGGAATCTGACTGTTAAAGAACTACTTTTTCCCTTTTCTATAAGTAGTCAGCGTTGTTATCTTTGCCAAGAAAAATTTGCGCAAATCACAAGTCCGGCTTGTCCTACTTGTGCTAAGCCAGGATGGACAAGTATGTGTGATGAGTGCCAACAATGGCAACAAAGCTATCCTTACTATGATTTTTGCCACCGAGCTTTATTTTCTTATGATGAAGCTTTCAAAGAGTGGATTTACCAATACAAATTTTTAGGAGATTTTCGTTTAAGAAAAACATTTATAACTGAAATTCAACACTACTTTTCTTATAAAAAAGATTGGATCGTGTGTAGTGTTCCTTTGTCTGAAGCACGATTTTTTCAGCGTGGATTTAATCAAGTAGAAGCTTTTTTGCAAGCAGCTGGTATTAAAACGCAAAAATTATTAGTTAAAAAAATAAATAATGCGCCACAATCTGAAAAAAACCGGCAAGAGCGCTTAGCGGCACCTCAAGCCTTTAGTGCAACAGAAAATACGACTAAGATAAAAAATAAAAAAGTATTATTGGTAGATGATGTTTATACGACTGGTAGAACACTTTTTCACGCTGCTGAAATATTACAAACTTATCAACCAAAAGTGCTTCATACTTTTTCTCTTGCTCGTTAAAAAGAAGGTAAAATTGTTAACGATTTCTTTTGCATTTATACCAAAGTTCGATATAATGAATATAAGAAGAGGAAAAAGAACTTTTTTATCTTCTTTAATTGGCAGATGAAAGGGGCAATTGTTATGTTCAGTTACAATGTTCGAGGAGAAAATATAGAAGTTACTCAGGCGATTCGCGATTATGTGGAGAAAAAAGTTGGTAAATTAGAACGTTATTTTAATGACGTGCCTGAAGCAACAGCTCATGTAAATTTAAAAGTTTACACGGAGAAAACGGCTAAAGCGGAAGTAACGATTCCACTACCTTATCTCGTCTTGCGCGCTGAAGAAACTTCGCCTGATCTATACGGAAGTATCGACTTAGTTGTTGATAAATTGGAACGCCAAGTCCGTAAATTTAAAACAAAAATTAATCGGAAAAAACGTGAAGCATCCAAACCTGAAGCTAATCAAGAAGTCTTTTTTGAAGATGAAGAGCCAGAAGAAAATAATGGCTCCGACCTTGACATCGTTCGTACAAAACGTCTTTCATTAAAACCAATGGATAGTGAAGAAGCTGTTTTACAAATGAATATGTTAGGACATAACTTTTTCATTTTTGAAGATGCGGATACGACGGGAACAAGTATCGTTTATCGTCGTAAAGATGGGAAATACGGGTTAATTGAAACAGACTAATATTTAAACAAGCAAAGACTTCAGTTAACTGGAGTCTTTGCGTTCTTTTTGAAATTTTTACTAATATAAAGCTCATAGAATTGTTCTATGAGCTTTTTCATGTTAGATTATTAAAGTATATGAAAATCGTTGTTAAGCTTTCACAAAACGGTAGCAATCAAATAAAACAAATGCTAAAATATAGTGAAGACTTTCTAGTAAATGATAAATAAATGAGTCATTTAAAAACAGTTTTCGCTGTTTTTAAATTGTTTTTAATAAAGGAGATTTTAATAAGAATGGCCAACTTTTTTAAAACATTGATTGAAAATGATAAAAAAGAAATCAAACGCCTCGGCCGTATGGCTAACAAAATCGAAGCGTTAGCGGACGAGATGAGTGCTTTGTCTGATGAAGAAATACGACAAAAAACAGATGAATTTAAGCAACGTTACAATAATGGGGAAACATTAGATGATTTGTTGACAGAAGCTTTTGCTGTTGTACGTGAAGCAGCTAAGCGAGTACTAGGTTTATACCCTTTCAGAGTACAGTTGATGGGTGCGATTGTTTTGCACGAAGGAAATATTTCTGAAATGCGTACTGGGGAAGGAAAAACATTGACAGCAACGATGCCTGTTTATTTGAATGCCTTATCGCAAAAAGGTGTTCATGTGGTAACTGTCAATGACTATCTGGCCTCTCGTGACTCTACTGAAATGGGCGAATTGTATAACTTTTTAGGGCTTACAGTAGGTTTAAATGTTAACTCTAAAACCACAGAAGAAAAACGAGCTGCTTATTATAGCGATATTACCTATAGTACAAACAGTGAAATAGGTTTTGACTATTTAAGAGATAATATGGTGGTTTATCCTAACCAAATGGTTCAGCGTCCACTTAACTATGCAATCGTAGATGAGGTTGATTCAATTTTAATCGATGAAGCAAGAACGCCGTTAATCATTTCTGGACAGGCGGAAAAATCCACCGCTCTTTACTTACGTACCGATAATTTTGTTAAACGTTTGAAAGAAGAAGATGATTATAAAATTGATGTACAATCAAAAACAATCAGTCTTACAGAAGAGGGTATAGAAAAAGCAGAAGAAAATTTTGGCTTGGAAAATCTTTATAATATCGAAAATGCTGCTTTAACCCACTACTTAGATCAAGCGCTACGTGCAAATTATATCATGATTCGTGATAATGATTATGTTGTACAAGATGGAAAGGTAATGATTGTAGACCAGTTTACTGGACGTATAATGGAAGGGCGTCGATATTCTGATGGCTTGCATCAAGCGATTGAAGCTAAAGAAGGCGTAGATATTGAAGATGAAACTAAAACCATGGCTTCAATCACTTTCCAAAACTTTTTCCGTATGTATAATAAGCTCGCGGGGATGACCGGTACAGCTAAAACTGAAGAAGAAGAATTCCGCGAAATTTATAATATGGAAGTTATCCAAATTCCAACAAATGAAGCGGTCATTCGCGAGGATCGATCAGATTTATTATATCCGACTTTAAATAGTAAATTCAAAGCTGTAACACAAGATATCAAAGAGCGTTACCGTAAAGGACAACCTGTACTAGTCGGGACTGTAGCTGTTGAAACTTCAGAGTTGCTTTCTAATATGTTGGATAAGGAAAATGTGCCCCACGAAGTTTTAAACGCTAAAAACCACTTTAAAGAGGCAGAAATTATTTTAAATGCTGGACAAAAAGGTGCTGTAACTATTGCAACGAACATGGCTGGTCGTGGAACAGACATTAAACTAGGGCCAGGTGTTGCAGAAGTAGGTGGCCTGGCTGTTATTGGTACGGAGCGACATGAATCACGCCGAATCGACAACCAATTGCGTGGCCGTTCAGGGCGTCAAGGGGATCCAGGTATTTCTCAATTCTACTTATCACTAGAAGACGATCTGATGAAGCGTTTTGGTTCAGAACGAATTAAAGTCTTTTTAGATCGGATGAAAGTTGATGACGAAGATGCTGTTATTCAAAGCAGAATGTTATCAAGACAAGTTGAATCAGCGCAAAAACGAGTTGAAGGAAATAACTATGATGCGCGTAAAAATGTTTTACAATACGATGATGTGATGCGTGAACAACGTGAAGTCATCTATGGACAACGGCAACAAGTGATCCTAGAAGACCAATCATTATCAAAAACCTTGATGCATATGGTAAAACGTACGATTGAACGGGCGGTTGCTGGTCATACTCAATTTGAAGAAAATCAATTGAACTACGAAGGTATTGCTGATTTTGCCGGAAGTGTCTTGGTGAATGAAGATGCAATCACCGTAGAAGATTTAAAAGGTAAAACAGCCCAAGAAGTAACAGATTACTTATACCAACTTGCTCAAGGGAAATTTGATGAAAAAGCGGAGCAACTAAACAGCCCGGAACAACTGTTAGAATTTGAAAAAGTTGTGATTTTACGTGTTGTTGATACAAAATGGACGGATCATATTGATGCGATGGATCAATTGCGTCAATCGATTGGTTTACGTGCCTATGGGCAAAATAATCCTTTGGTTGAGTATCAAAGCGAAGGTTTTACCATGTATGAAAACATGATTGGTGCTATAGAATACGATGTGACTCGTTTGTTTATGAAAGCTGAAATTCGCCAAAATGTACAACGTGAACAAGTTGCTCAGGGCGAAGCAGAACAAACAAATACAGAAAATACGAATAGCGCTAAAAAACGGCCTGTAAATGTAAAAAAAGTAGGACGTAATGATCCTTGTCCTTGTGGTAGTGGGAAAAAATACAAAAATTGCCATGGCAAAAAATAAAAACAAATAAGGCTGGACAATATTGCCCAGTCTTATTTTGCGCAATGTAGCAAAAAATGGTATGATAGCCACGTTTGAAGAAAGAAGGTACATTCATGGAACTTACAGAAATCCGTAAACAAATTGATGAGATGAAAGAACAAATCGCTAGCTTTAGGGGGTCTCTTTGACCTTGATCAGTTAGAAGAAGATATTGCACAAGCGGAAAATCAAATGGCGGATCCTTCCTTTTGGGACGACCAGGAAAAAGCGCAAAAAGTTATTAATGAAAATAATCGAAAAAAAGAAACCTATGATAATTTTAATCATTTGGCTAAAGGCGTCGAAGATGCTGAAGTCTTGCTTGAAATGTTGCAAGAAGAAGCAGATAGCGACTTAGCCGCTGAATTGGACGACAAAATAGTTAAACTACAAAAAGAAATGGCGGACTATGAACTGGCATTACTTTTAGATGAACCATATGATCGTAATAATGCAATTGTCGAACTTCATCCAGGCGCAGGTGGCACTGAGTCGCAAGATTGGGGGAGTATGCTGTTACGGATGTATACTCGCTGGGCTGAAAATCATCATTTTCAAATAGAAACGATTGATTATCAAGCAGCTGAAGAAGCCGGTATCAAAAGTGTGACACTTTTGATTAAGGGTCACAATGCTTACGGTCTTTTAAAATCAGAAAAAGGTGTACATCGTCTGGTCCGTATTTCTCCTTTTGATTCAGCTAAAAGACGTCATACATCATTTTGCTCGATTGAAGTAATGCCAGAAATGGATGAATCTATTGCTATTGAAATCAATCCGGATGAACTGAAAATAGACACCTATCGTGCGAGTGGGGCTGGTGGACAACATATCAATAAAACAGAATCGGCTGTACGGATTACCCACTTGCCGACCGGTACGGTGGCGGCCAGTCAAGCGCAACGTTCTCAAATAAAAAATCGAGAACAAGCGATGAATATGTTAAAAGCGAAGTTGTATCAACAAGAACGCGAAAAACAAGAACAAGAGCAAGCTGCCTTGCGTGGAGAACAGCTTGAAATTGGTTGGGGATCGCAAATTCGTTCCTATGTTTTTCATCCATATCAAATGGTCAAAGACCATCGTACAGATCATGAAACAGGAAACACCGAAGCAGTTATGGATGGTCAAATAGATGAGTTTATCGATGCCTATTTGAAGATGGAATTAAACAATAAAGATTGAGAAAAGTTATTAAATTGAAAAGAAAATGTAACTTCAAGAAAAAACAATGAAATATTTACATGCTATAATGAAGCGGTGTGATTAAAAATGTTTAGGAGAGATAGCCATGATTGAAATGAAGGATGTAACCAAAAAATATTCGAATGGCACAGCAGCTATCCGTGGGCTTTCGATTTCGATCGACCAAGGGGAGTTTGTCTATGTTGTTGGTCCTTCTGGCGCTGGGAAATCAACATTTGTTAAATTGATGTATCGGGAAGAAAAACCGACCAGCGGCGATTTGCAGATTGCAGATTATGATTTGATGAAAATTAAAAATCGTGAAGTGCCTTATTTACGTCGTGAAATTGGCGTAGTATTCCAAGACTATAAATTGTTGGAAAGAAAAACGGTTTATGAAAATGTTGCTTATGCTATGCAAGTGATTGGACGTAGACCTAGAGAGGTAAAAAAACGAGTGAATGATGTTTTAGAGATGGTCGGTTTAAAACATAAGGCTCGCGTATTTCCAAACCAATTATCTGGTGGGGAACAACAACGTGTTTCTATTGCACGGGCGATTGTAAATACACCTCAAGTTTTGATTGCTGACGAACCGACAGGAAACTTGGATCCAGAAATTTCCTGGGAAATCATGAGATTATTAGATCGTATTAACGCTCAAGGAACAACCGTTGTGATGGCTACGCATAACAGAACCATTGTAAATACGATTCGACACCGAGTGATCGCTATTGAAAATGGTAAAATCATTCGAGACCAAGCGGAAGGGGAGTATGGATACGATGCTTAGGAATTTTTTCCAACATGTTTTAGAAAGCTTAAAAAGTTTACGACGTAATGGTTGGATGACTGTTTCTTCTGTTACGGCAGTGACTGTGACATTAACCTTACTGGGCGCGTTTCTTGTTATTATTTTAAATACTGTAAAATTGGCCCAAGATATGGAAAACAATGTCGAAGTGTCTGTTTACGTTAACTATGAAACAGACGAAGATGAGAAAAAAGAATTAAGAAATAATTTGGAAGAAATTCCTCATGTGGAATCCATTGATTTTTCTAGCAAAGATGAAGAGTTAGCAAGAGTTCAAGCTTCATATGGTGATTCTTGGGACTTGTTTGACCAAGATAATCCCTTGCTCGATGTCTTTATTCTCAGAGCTGATGATCCACAATATGTAGAAGATATCACTGAAGAAGCCAATGGTATGACCGAATATGTTCATGATGCCTCTTATGGCGAAGATCTTTCCGACAGAATTTTTAGCATTGCGCAAAGAACACGGACTTGGGGATTGATTGGTTCGATTGTTTTAATTATCGTAGCGATCTTTTTGATTTCTAATACGATTCGAATGACGATTCTCACACGGAAACAAGAAATTCAGGTTATGCGCTTAGTGGGTGCTAAAAATGGTTACATCCGTTGGCCGTTCTTTCTTGAAGGTGGGTGGATCGGTTTGATAGGATCCATCATACCGATTATTTTAATGTATGCCGGATATAATAAAGTTTACGAGCTCGTCAACCCAATATTAGAACGATCAAACTTTAGCTTGTTACAACCAGGATCATTTAACTGGCAAATGAGCCTTTTACTTGCCGTTATTGGTATTGTCATTGGTTCGGTCGGTTCTGCGTTTTCAATGCGCCGTTTCTTGAAATTTTAGAAAAAGATATAAAAAAAGCAGCTGGTTCATCTAGCTGCTTTTTTTGCGTTATGGTATTATAATTCTTCATGAGTACGTGGGTCTTGTGCTGAAACCCGGGCCTCTTTTTGATCTAAAGCAATGATTTGTTGCAATTCGTCTGTTGTTAATTCAAAATCAAAGATATCAAGGTTTTGCGTTTGCCTTTTTGGATTACGAGATAATGGTAAAGGAAGCGCCCCTAGTTGGTATTCCCAGCGTAAAATAATTTGTCCCACATTTTTATGGTATTTTTCAGCTAAATCAACCAATAGTGGTAGCTCAGTAATAGGTTTGCTTAACTTATGATCAATACCGCCTAGCGGA
The DNA here is from genome assembly GCF_001712815.1 of Tetragenococcus halophilus. NCBI lineage: Bacteria > Bacillati > Bacillota > Bacilli > Lactobacillales > Enterococcaceae > Tetragenococcus > Tetragenococcus halophilus. The sequence continues at coordinate 1,471,225 of NZ_CP012047.1, read as the reverse complement.
CTCCAGGCTTCTGTTAAGATCTGATGTTTTTTGTGATAGTCTCGTTGTTCGGGCTGGCTAAACAAAGGATGTAGTTCAACTTGATTTACAGCTGGAAGAATCCCAGTTTCTTTTTTTAACTTGTCCAAGTGTTCCGGCAAGAAATTCGATACACCGATTGAACGAACAAGGCCGAAACGTTGTGCATCGATCAGTGCCTGCCAAGCTTCGACGTATTCATCACGTTTAGGATTTGGCCAGTGAATAAGATAAAGATCATAATAATCCAAACCCGCACGATATAAAGATTCTTGAATAGCAGAAATTGCTGCATGGTACTTGTGATGACGTCCAGGTAGTTTAGACGAAAGTAATAATTCTTCTCGTGCTACACTTGATTGCTTGACTGCTTGACCTAGTGTTCCTTCATTTTCATAATTATAGCCAGTATCTAGTAAGCGGTAGCCATGATCGATAGCAGAAGAGATTACGCGAATGCCTTCTGAACCTTTTAAGCCCGAAGTACCAAACCCGACGGCAGGTAGTAAGGTTCCATCACTTAGTTGAAATGTTGGTATTGCCATCAATTATTCCTCCTTATTTAAAAGTTACTATACAACAACCGTATCGTGGGGGAAAATAAAAGTCAAATAAAGTAGTAACATGGAAGTCTTCAAGGGAAAACACTAAGCAATTCAAGGCTATTGGACAAAGAATAAAACGTTGAGAAGCGCTCGGTTTAATAAAATAAAGGTTGTATCCTTGTCTTTCAGTTAAAACTTTTCCAATTCTCTCTCCGTGTTTGGATTCTCAGATAAGGGTTTTCTAAACTATTGTCCGTGATTTCATTTTCAGATAATAGATTGTCGAACTTTTGTCCGTGATTTACTATTTACTTGTCCACTAGAAAATTTAGAGTAACATGTGAACAAATAGATTGATTAAGGAGAAGTAATAAGAGTTTCACTCCCTATGTTCAAGATATCAGGGAGCTTTTTTTTAGCCTATTTTAAGGAATTTTTAATTTAAAAATTACCAATTAAAATTCTGCAATGGCAGTTTAAAATATAAAACGCTTTAATTCAGCAGAACAGTAAAATAAGGTTTTTAACTAAAATGAAACATGCTAAAATAAAGAAGATCATATTTGTCATTAGTCATGAAAACGGCAATTTTGTCGTATAACACGATTCAAATAAAGGAGTACACTAATGAAAAAAAAGTTAATGATATTGTTGACAATTGCTTTTACGATGATCCTTTCTGGTTGTAGTAAATGGATCGATCAAGGAGAATCGGTAACAGCCGTTGGATCCTCTGCTTTGCAGCCTTTGGTTGAGACAGTAGCTGAAGAATTTCAACAAGATCGACCCGGCCAATTTGTGAATGTTCAAGGTGGCGGCAGCGGTACTGGTTTGAGTCAAGTGCAGTCTGGTGCAGTGGATATCGGAAACTCTGATATGTTTGCAGAAGAAAAAGATGGTATAGATGCAAGTCAGTTAGTCGATCATCGCGTAGCGGTTATTGGTATTACACCTATTATCAATAAAGAAGTAGGTGTAAAAAATTTATCTAAAGATGAATTGAAACAAATATTTCTAGGAGAAATTACTAATTGGAAAGAGCTTGGGGGGGAAAATCAGGACATCGTTATTTTGAACCGCGCTTCTGGTAGTGGCACTAGAGATACTTTTGAAAAATGGATACTTGATGATGAAAATGCAGTTTCCGCTCAAGAACAAGATTCAAGCGGAATGGTTAGGCAAATCGTCAGTGATACCCCAGGAGCAATTAGTTATATTGCTTTTTCTTATGTCACCAATGACGTGGATACCCTATCCATTGATAATGTTGAACCTACAGATGAAAATGTGACCACCAATGATTGGCCGATTTGGTCTTATGAACATATGTATACAAATGGTGAACCTAAAGGCTTAACAAAAGAATTTTTGGATTATACTCTTTCAGAAGAGATACAAAAAAATCTAGTAGGAGAACTTGGTTATATCCCGGTATCACAGATGGAAGTTGAACGTGATGCTAACGGAGATATTGTAGAGTAGCATTTACATAAACTTTACAAACTTCGTGTGAACTTTACAAGCTCTTCATTAAAAATTGATATTGTAACGTTAGACTTAAAAGGGTAATAGGAAATAAGGAGGAAACCTTTTGGAAAACGTAAAAGAAGTGCTAACCAAAAAATCGAAAAAATCCAAGCTAGAACGACGTGGAAAACTACTTAGTTTTTTGTGTATTTCTATTATCGTACTAGTTGTATTATCCATCTTTTATTTTGTCGCTAGCAAAGGACTGGCTACATTTTTTGTTGACAATGTAAATGTTATGGACTTTTTATTCGGAACAGAATGGAACCCTGGGCAAGTAGGATCGGACGGGCAACCAATGGTAGGAGCACTACCCATGATTATTGGTTCCTTTATGGTGACTTTTTTATCGGCAATCGTTGCTACACCCTTTGCCATTGGCGCAGCGGTCTTTATGGTTGAGATCTCGCCTAAAAACGGGCAAAAGTTTTTACAACCTGTTATCGAATTACTTGTCGGTATTCCTTCCGTTGTTTATGGTTTTATCGGCTTGTCTATTATTGTACCTGCTATTCGTTATATTTTTGGCGGTACAGGATTTGGTATTTTAGCTGGGACCTTTGTTTTATTTGTTATGATTTTACCAACGGTAACGACAATGACAGTAGATGCCTTAAAAGCTGTACCCCGTCATTATCGTGAAGCTTCACTTGCCTTAGGCGCGACACGTTGGCAAACAATATATAAAGTGGTACTACGAGCAGCTATTCCCGGTATTTTAACGGCCGTGGTTTTTGGTATGGCGCGTGCTTTTGGAGAGGCTTTAGCTATTCAAATGGTTATTGGAAATGCTGCATTAATGCCAACTAGTTTAGTAACACCCGCTTCAACATTAACTTCAATTTTGACAATGGGGATTGGAAATACCATTATGGGAACTGTTGAAAACAATGTACTTTGGTCGCTTGCTTTAATTTTACTATTAATGTCATTGATATTTAATATAGCTATTCGTATGATCGGTAAGAAGGGAGCGATGAAATAATGAAAGCAAAACGTTGGGATAAAATTGCGACAGGTGTACTTTACGCGATTGCTGCTTTTCTTGTTTTGATTCTTGCCTTTTTATTATTATATATACTTATTCGTGGCCTGCCTCATATTTCATGGGAATTTTTAACTCAACCCGCAAAAGCCTATCAAGTAGGCGGGGGAATTGGTATTCAATTGTTTAACTCTTTTTATTTATTGTTGATTACGATGCTAATTAGTTTTCCGATCTCTTTGGGTTCAGGAATTTATTTATCTGAATATGCGAAGAAAAATTGGTTAACCGATGTCATTCGGACTTCAGTAGAAATTTTAAGTTCTCTACCTTCTGTTGTTGTCGGTTTATTTGGCTTCTTGATTTTTGTTGTCCAGTTTCAATATGGATTTTCCATTATTTCGGGTGCTTTAGCCTTAACCTTTTTCAATTTACCACTATTAACGAGAAATATTGAAGAATCCTTGAACGCTATCCATCATACACAAAGAGAAGCCGGTTTAGCTTTAGGACTTTCTCGTTGGGAAACCGTGCTGCATGTGATCTTGCCAGCAGCGACACCAGGTATTTTGAGTGGTGTCATCATAAGTTCTGGTCGTATTTTTGGTGAAGCAGCGGCTTTAATTTATACAGCGGGACAAAGTGCACCTGCTTTGGATTTCACCAATTGGAATCCACTGAGTGTTTCAAGTCCGATTGGTTTATTCCGGCAAGCAGAAACATTAGCTGTACACATTTGGAAAATAAATTCAGAAGGGACTATGCCTGATGGAGATGCAGTTTCTGCAGGAGCTTCAGCTGTTTTAATCCTTGCAGTATTACTATTTAATTTTAGTGCACGCGCTGTAGGAAAGAAATTATATAAAAAGATCACGTCTGCTTGATTGTCCACTATTTATTAGCCTTTAACTAAGGGAGTTTAAATCATTATGGAAGAGTATAATTTACAAGATAGAAACATTATTCAAATGAAAGATCAAGATGTCATTTTGAATACAGAAGACTTACATGTCTGGTATGGAAATAATGAAGCGATTAAAGGCATTGATCTTGCATTTGAGAAGAATAAAATCACTGCTTTAATTGGTCCATCTGGTTGCGGAAAATCGACTTATCTTCGTTCACTCAATCGTATGAACGACGAGATTCCTAATACAAAAATAACGGGGAATATTATGTACAAAGACGTCGATTTGAATTCAAAAGAAGTTGATGTTTTTGAAATGCGCAAACGAATCGGCATGGTTTTTCAGCAACCTAATCCTTTTAGTAAATCTATTTACGAAAATATTACTTTCGCACTTGAACGTCATGGCGAAAAGGATAAAAAAAAGTTAGATGAAATTGTTGAAACTAGCTTAAAACAGGCGGCTTTGTGGGATCAAGTCAAAGATTCCTTACACAAGAGCGCATTGGCATTGTCTGGGGGCCAGCAACAACGACTATGTATCGCTAGAGCGATCGCTATGAAGCCCGATGTGCTTCTTTTAGATGAGCCGGCAAGTGCTCTAGATCCTATATCAACCGGGACAGTGGAAGAAACGCTCATTCAACTGAAAGAAAATTATTCTATTATCATTGTAACGCATAACATGCAACAAGCTGCTCGTATTAGTGATTATACGGCTTTCTTTTATTTGGGAAATGTCTTAGAGTATGATGTGACACGAAAAGTCTTTACCCGACCGAAAATAAAAGCGACTGAAGACTACGTTTCCGGACATTTTGGTTAGCTAAGAAGAAAGGATATAGACAAATGGCAGAAACAATTATAACCACAGAAAATCTCCATTTATACTATGGACAAAATGAGGCATTAAAGGGCATCAATCTTGTTTTGAATAAAGGTGAAATTACTGCCTTAATCGGTCCATCTGGTTGTGGAAAATCTACCTTTTTACGTTGTTTAAATCGTATGAATGATTTAATTCCCAATGTGACAACAACTGGCAGTGTGCTTTATAAAGGACAAGATATTTTTGGTCCTAAAACAGATACGGTGGAGTTGAGAAAAGAAATTGGTATGGTTTTTCAACAACCCAACCCTTTTCCTTTTTCTGTCTATGAAAATATCACCTATGGTTTAAAATTAAAAGGGATAAAGGAAAAAGACGAATTAGATCAGATTGTTGAAGAAAGTTTAAAAGCCGCTTCTGTCTGGGATGATGTGAAAGATAAATTACATGAAAATGCCCTTGCCCTATCTGGGGGGCAACAACAGCGTGTTTGTATTGCTCGTGTTTTGGCAGTAGATCCTGATATTATTTTATTAGATGAACCAACAAGTGCTTTAGATCCAGTATCTTCCGGTAAAATTGAAAATACATTATTGGAGTTAAAAGAAAAGTACACGATGGTCATTGTTACGCATAATATGTCGCAGGCCTCTAGGATTTCAGATAAAACTGCCTTTTTCTTAAATGGTGATTTGATTGAATTTAATAAAACAAGAAATATCTTTTTAGATCCACAAGAAAAACAAACAGATGATTATATTTCTGGTAGATTTGGTTAAAATTTCATATAATAGAAAATGAAAGGGTGAAAACATTATGTTACGTTCCCAGTTTGAAGAAGATTTATTGAATTTGCATAATCAATTTTATGAGATGGGGATGCTGGTTAGCGATGCTGTCTCTAAATCCGTTACTTCTTATATCACACATGATAAAAACTTGGCAAAAGAAGTTATCGATAATGATGAGCATGTGAATGAACATGAAGTAAAATTGGAGAAAAAAAGCTTTGAAATGATCGCGCTACAACAACCTGTTACGACTGATTTGCGTACCATTATTACGGTGATGAAAGCCAGCTCTGATTTAGAACGAATGGGGGATCACGCGGTTTCTATTGCTAAATCCACGATTCGCGTTAAAGGAACAACACGTATTTCCGAAATTGAAAAAATCATTTCTGATATGTCGGATTATATCAAAAAAATGGTAGACAATGTTTTGATTGCTTATGTTAAAACGGACCAAAAAGATGCTAAAATGATCGCCAAAATGGATAAGCAAATCAACCAATATTATCATGAAATTTATGCTAGTACTATTAGAACCATGCAAGAGCAACCGGAGACAGTTGTCAGCGGAACTGATTATCTAAATGTTGCGCAATATTTGGAACGTATAGGTGATTATGTGACAAATATCTGTGAATGGATTGTTTATTTAGCGACTGGAAAAATTACGGAGTTAAATTCAAATCGTCAAATTGATGAACCATAAAAAGGCGTCGATTCTGTTAAAGGATCGGCGTCCTTTTATAAAATAAAAAATTTGGTACTTAAGACCTATGATAATTCAGATAAAAAAAGGCATAATGATATTGTAAGGAAAAACTTTTGAAGGAGGCAATTTTCCATGACTGAAAGAGAACGAATTATGGACTTAGTGAAAAAAGGTGTACTTTCCACAGAAGAAGCCTTGGATCTGTTAGAAGAAATGGCTAAGGAAAAAGACGAAGCACAAATTCAAAAAGACGATGATAGATTAAATGCACAAAAGCAAGCAGAACAACAGACAGATGCTGATGCCTCATTTGAACAAGCAACTAAAGACAAAAGCACGGCGGATAAAAAACGCCTAGAAGAAATGTTAGATGAACTAGCAACTAGAGCCAATAAAGCGTCTGCCGAATTAGATGAAGTAAACGCCGAAATCAAAGGTGTAAAAGAAGAAATGACAGAAAAAAGAGAAGAATCGATGCAAATCGATACAAAAGAAGAGCTAGATGAGTTAGACGAACAAGAGCAAACTAGACGAGAAGAATTAAAAGAAGAAATTGAGGATCTGCAAGCTTCTTTAGATGAACTAAATGAAGAGCGTAGTCATTTAGAAGAAAAATTAAAAACGATCCGAAAAGATCAATGGCAGCAAAAGAAAGAAAAATGGAATGAAAAAATGGATATACCGGATGATTGGAAAGAACAAGCCGGTGAAACATGGAATCAATTCGGCGGGAAAATGGCTGAAGCTGGTAACCAGCTAGGAGATTTTCTAAAGAAAACATTTGATAATGTATCCGAAACAGTCAACGAAAATGTTGAATGGAAAGATATCAATCTTCATGTACCAGGTGTTTCTACGACGAAGTTTGAAAAAACTTTTGAATTTCCGCAATCTGAGGCAAGTATTTTAGATATTAAGGTTGCTAATGGAAGTATGACATTTAATATGTGGGATGAAGATGATATTAGAATTGATGCTAAGATCAAATTATATGGAAAAATGGATGCTGCTACTCCGGAAGAAGCATTTGAACAACGTAGTCAGATTGTAGAAGATGGAGAACGTCTATCATTTCAAGTACCGAATAAACGCATTCGTTGTGATCTAGTCTTTAATTTACCAAAACGAACTTATGACCATGTTTCAATCAAGTCGTTAAATGGTGCGATCAATATTAATGAATTAGATGTAAAAGATATTTATCTAAAAACAACGAATGGTCAAATCGATATTGCTTCTATCAACGCATCTATGTTGGAAATTGAAGGTGTGCATGGCGCGATTAATGTAGCCGACGGCGAAATTATCGATTCGGTCATTGAAACCGTCAATGGAAATGTAACAATGAATGCTAGTCCGCAAAATATTGGTGTTTCTATTGTAAATGGTGATATTCGTTTAACCTTGAATGAAGATAAAGTAAATCGTTTGGATGCAAATTCAATTAACGGAAATATCAAAGTAGCTTTTCCAGCACAATTAGGTTTAGAAGCGAAAGCTAAAACCAATCTAGGATCCATCAATAGTCGTTTATCCGATTACGAAATCATACGACAAAAAGATGAACGAACAAATCAATTGCTCCATTTCCGTCGTAGAAAAGATCCTACAGCACAAGTTGATTTAACTACGACGACTGGAAATATTTATTTGAAAGATTCCGGGAAATAAGTGTAAAATAGCGTTAAGGATATTTATTTGAAGGTGGTGACTGGTGTGAAAAAGAAGTTAACAAAGTCAAGAAATAATGTAGTACTGACAGGTACACTAGCAGGAATTGCGGAATATTTTACTATCGATCCAACGATTGTCCGTATTATTTATGTTTTTATTACGTTAACAGGAATTGGTGCCCCCGTGTTCTTATACATTGTGATGGCCCTGATTATTCCGGGAGATCATTCAAAACGCGGCGGCTATTATCATAAAAATTCTGGGAGTCAACAAAGACAGCGTAAAGAAGCAGAGAAAGTGGATGAAGATGACTGGAGTGATTTTTAGTGAGCTATTTTGAGCGACTTATCGTAAATATGCTGACTTTTATCAGCTTATCGGTATTGCTGCCGCAAATGGTTCATGTTCAGAGTTTTTTGACAGCACTTCTAGCAAGTTTTGTTTTGTCAATTTTAAATCTGTTGATCAAACCCATTTTGACACTCTTATCTCTTCCGCTAACGATTTTAACGATGGGGCTTTTCAGTTTTTTGATTAATGCTGTGATGCTGCAAATGACATCAAGTTTAGTTGGACCCGATAATTTCGGTTTTTCATCATTTGGTGCTTCTTTATTAGTTGCAGTGATTATGTCGGTGGTCAATTTAATTGTGACCGATCATAATATGCGTAAATATGTAAAATAAAAATAGCCGTTTATTTGGATATTTTCAAATAAGCGGTTATTTTTGAATGATGGTGGAAGTAAAAACTAGAGAAAGATTGCTAAAGAAGCTTTCTAGACGTTATAAGAAGTTAATGCAAACTTTACATAGATTGTCCAAAACTTTACATAAAATTTATCTGTAATTTACATTGGCTTGTTAAGCTTAAGTTGTCAAAGGAAAGAATGACAACTTAAGCTTAATTTTTTATAGAAGAAAGGGGAATAAATTTTCATGAAAAAATTAACCAGTATGTTCTTAGTAGCTGGGATTTTATTAGCAGGTTGTGCTGGAGGAAATGCGGAAAATGGCGCTGGTGCTAATCAAACGGGTGATTCTTCACAGGGACAAAATAAAATTGTTGCTGTTGGTTCCACTGCTTTACAACCATTAGTAGATGCAGGGCAAGAAGAATTTGTACAGGAAAATCCTGGCTACAATATTTCTGTTCAAGGCGGTGGAAGTGGTACTGGACTAAGTCAAGTAGAAAGTGGCGCAGTCACAATTGGTAATTCCGATGTATTTGCTGAAGAAAAAGAAGGTGTTGATGCGGATAAATTAGTAGACCATAAAGTGGCTGTGGTTGGTATGGCGCCTGTTGTCAATAAAGATGCAGGAGTGAAAGAACTATCCAAAGAAGAACTGATTGATATTTTTACAGGAGAAATTACAAATTGGAAAGAAGTAGGGGGAAATGATCAGGAGATTTCAGTAGTCAATCGCGCTTCAGGAAGTGGCACGCGAGATACATTTGAGAAATGGGCATTAGATGGTGCTGAAACGGTTCAAGCACAAGAACAGGATTCTTCAGGAACTGTAAAAAAGATTGTTGGTGAAACACCAGGGTCAATTAGTTACTTGGCTTTATCGTATCTTGATGATTCCTTACAGGAATTAGCTATTGACGGTGTAAAACCTACAGAGGATGCTATAAAAACGAACAATTGGGAAATTTGGTCTTATGAGCATATGTATACGCAAGGAAAACCAGATCCAGAGGTAGAAAAGTTTCTTGACTACATGGTTTCAGATGGTATTCAAAATGGTCCTGTCAAACAATTAGGTTATCTACCAATTACAGAGATGCAAGTAGAGCGTGACGCGCAAGGAGAAGTAACAGAAATAAAATAGAAGTAAAAAAACAAGCAGCCAAATATACTGCTTGTTTTTTGCAAGTTATAAAAAGGGCAGGCGAACGGTAAATGTGGACCCTAGGTCTGGATAACTATCTATTTTTACCTGACCGCCCAAAATTTTACTATAGTCTTTTACAATAGCTAATCCTAAACCATTGCCGCCAGAATTACGAGCACGTGCTTTATCTATGCGGTAAAACCGTTCAAAGATACGCTCTTGTTCTTGTTGACTAATACCAATGCCAGTATCTTCCACCAAAAGAATGAGTTCGTTAGCTTCTTTATAAAAACGAATGTTAATTTTACCTTTAGATGAAGTATAATGAACTGCATTTTCAATTAAATTTTTACAGATAGCTGTAAATAACTCAATTTTGCTATTGAACGTGAGATCTTTAGGTCCATCGATTGTCACTTGTATATTTTTTTCTTGAATGATTATACGATAATCATCAACAATCTTTTCAAGGAGATTTGTTAGATTTATTGGGGTGATGACATCGTTTGTATCAGTGCTTTTTGATGATTCTATGATTTCTTGGACTAAATCTTGCAGGCGATAAGCATCTTTTTGCATAATTTCTAAAAATGATTTAAGCACTTCAGGATCATCCTTTGCACCGTCAAGCAAGGTTTCAGTAAAACCAATCAGAGAAGTGACTGGTGTTTTAAGCTCATGAGAAACATTGCCAATAAAGTCATTCTGAAGTTTTTCTAACTCAGAAATACGAGTCATATCGTAGGAGATACCAAAAATGTAACCAGTATCTTGGAATAACCGGATCGTTACATCCAATAAATACTTTGTATCCGTCGTCCGTATTTTCTTGTTTATCAGCTTTGCATCATGGGTCTGATAAATTATTTGGATAAATTGCGGATCTGTAATCACAGCAGTAAAGGGCTGATTGATTTTTTGGGCATTAATATTTAGTTGTTGCGCTAGTGTTTCATTAATAAATATAACATTTCCTGTTTCATCAATAATAAATACACCTACAATCAAGTCATTCAATAAGGTATAAAATTGTCTTTCAGAAGTAGTAAAAGCATAATAAGTATCGCTCATTTGCTTACTCAAAGTATTAATACTCTGGTAAAGCTCTTGCCAGCCAGGAGAATTTTGTAAAATCTTTTTTTGCTGTTCAGGTTCTTTAATCATCTGTTTAATCACAGGCAATATGGTTTCTACAGGACGATTTTGTCTACGTAAAATACTTAGAATAATCAGGGTTAGTATGAGCCAAAAAACAAAGTTAACCCAGAAAATAGCTTGTTTCATTTGGTTTGCTGCAGGCAAAAAATTTTTAGTAGGCTCTGCCATACGGATAATTTGCGTGATTTCTCCGTTTTCTTTTACGGGAATAGCTATATATAAGACTTCTTGTTCTAATGTTGAACTCCTGCGTACCGATTGTCCTGAAACATTTCCTTCTAATACAGCTTTTACTTCAGGCCGTCTAGAACGACTGCCAGAAAGTTCAGTATCAAAGGTGTCAAAAATAATTTCTCCCGTTTTTGTTAGTTGAGTAATTCTTTCATCTGAATCTTTTACATAATCTAAAGCCGTTTCAGTAAAATTTTCATTTTCATTCTTGGTTAAACGAATAAAAGAAGAAGTTTTCTGTTGTAAAAAATCTTCGTGTTGGCTTAAAACTTGTTGATCATAAAAATTACTGATAAGTTGCCAGCTAGCAAAAAATAGAAATAATAAAGCAATTAGCCATGTAATATATTTACCTTTATTTTTTGTCATAGCATTTTACTCCTGAAATTTATAGCCAAAACCTCGAACAGTCTGAATATACTTAGGATGCTTAGGATCTTCTTCGATTTTTTCTCTTAAATGACCAATATGAACATCAACAATTCGATTTTGTCCATCAAAATCAAAATGCCAAATACGATCAAGTAGAATATCACGAGAAATGACACGTCCCTTTCTTTTCATAAAGTATACAAGCAGTTCAAATTCTTTGGGCGTTAATTCGATGGTTTCCTCACTTACCGTTACTCGATAATCATCCATGTTACAAACAATATTTCCGGCTCGTAAAATCTCGGAAGGTCCTTCGTCATTACTTGTTGTTTGTCGTACTTCTAGTCGACGAGAGATTGCTTTGATGCGTGCTATAACTTCTCTAGGGCTAAAAGGCTTGGTTAAATAATCATCTGCGCCAATTTCTAGACCTAAAATTCGATCAATTGATTCATCTTTTGCCGTTAAAATTAAAATAGGGGTATCAATTTTTTCTTGTCTTAATTTTTGCGTCAAATCGATACCGTCGATAAAAGGAAGCATGATATCTAAAATAATAAAATCGAACGTTTGATTCGTTGCTAATTCATAAGCTTTCTTGCCATCTTCAGCACTGGTGACTTGATATCCTGCTTTTTCTAGGTTAAAAGTCAATAGAGTAACAATAGAAGGTTCATCATCCACAACTAAAATTTTTTTCATAATATACTCCTACTTTTGCATATATAGTAATGATAAGCCGCAGTATGGCTTACCTTATTTTAGCATGAAGAAGGACAAAGCACTATTGAAAAATGTTTTAAATGTGCATGCAAAAATTATTTCTCAACTTCAATTCCCATTACCGTCAAATGACCGTTACCGATTAGTTTAATCACTAAGCTAGCTAGTTCTTCTGAAGTCATCGCGTTATCATTTTGTATCCACCAACGAAGCGTACTAATATAAATGGAAGACATAAATTCAATAATAAAACTGATAGGGATCTCGACATCATTTTCAGTAATACGTAAGCAAGCAAAAATATCAATATATTTTTCATAAGTAATACTTGCAAGTTTCTTACGGAAAGTTTCTAATGAATTACCGCTTAAAAGGATTGCAAAAAAATCTCGATTATCATAAATGACATCGTGCAGCTGTGTTAAGATTTGCTTAATTTTTTTAAGTTGTATTTTATTATCTTGCAGCACTTGAGCAGGATCTAGAAGAGGTGTTAACGCATTCAAAGATTGGTCAAAAATTGACTCATATAGATCTTCTTTATCTTTGAAGTGAGCGTAAAAAGTTGCTCTGTTAATCATCGCTTCTTCTGCGATATTTTGAATCGTTACATTATTGTAGCCTTTTTCACTAACCAGTTTCATAAAAGCCTCTAAAATCATTTTTCGAGTGCGAATCACGCGAAGATCGGTCTTACTTTTCATAAAAAATCCCTCACTTATTCAACGAATCCCTCGGCTTTGTTGTTTATATCACAAATGCTAAAAGATTGTTTGTTGCAAACAAAAAGAAAGCATTTTAAACTATACTCAAAGATTATATCAGACTTCTTGTTAGTTATTCAACAAAGTGTTTGATAAGAGGGAAGGTAATCAAGTGGTTTTACGAGCAGGGATTGATGTAGGGTCTACGACGATAAAGCTTGTTATAATAGATCAAAAACAAAATGCAATCTTTTCTAAGTATGAACGTCATTACTCAGATGTAAAAAAAGCAACCGAAAAGATTTTAAGACAGGCCAAAGAAGTTATTGGCGAAAAAGCGCTAACAATGTCAATTACCGGTTCTGGAGGAATGTCTCTAGCAGAAGTGATGAAGATTCCTTTTATCCAAGAAGTTATCGCTTGTACAAAAACTGTTGAAGAAGTGATTCCTAAAACAGATGTTGCGATTGAATTAGGGGGCGAAGATGCCAAAATCACTTTTTTTGAGGGATCTTTAGAACAACGTATGAACGGCAGTTGTGCAGGTGGAACAGGTGCTTTTATCGATCAGATGGCTTCTTTGTTAGAAACAGATGCTAATGGCGTTAATGAGCTGGCTAAAGGATATCAACAGATTTATCCGATTGCTTCTCGCTGTGGTGTTTTTGCCAAAACAGATATTCAACCCTTACTCAATGACGGTGCCGATAAAGAAGATATTGCTGCAAGTATTTTTCAGGCGGTGGTCAATCAAACAATCGCAGGTTTAGCTTCGGGGCGTAAAATCAGAGGAAAAATCGCTTTTTTAGGCGGTCCTCTTTATTTTATGTCGGAACTACGTCAACGTTTTATTGAAACCTTAGAAATCGCAGAAGAAGATGTTATTTTTCCGCAAAACCCGCAACTTTATGTAGCAATGGGCGCTGCATTTTATTCAGAAACAAACAAAATGACGTCGATTGATCAATTGCTGGATTGTTTAATAAACGGAAATGGACAACAATTGATTCCCACAGAAACTTTACATCCTTTATTTGCCACAGAAAAAGAGTTAAGTGAATTTCAGCAGCGTCATCAAAAGGCAACAGTGAAGGAGTCCAGTTTAACAGAATTTAGCGGGAATGCTTTTTTAGGCATTGATGCAGGTTCGACCACCACTAAAATTGTTTTAATCGATGGTAAAGGAAGTATTTTATACTCCTTTTATGGCAATAACGAAGGCGAACCACTACAAAAGACCATCGATGTGTTAACCAAGCTTTATCAAAATATGCCAGCAGATGTTTTTATCGCTAAAGCATGTGTGACAGGCTATGGGGAAAAGCTTATTAAAAATGCTTTAAAAATTGATATTGGTGAAGTGGAAACAATGGCTCACTACAAAGCTGCTGATTTCTTTTACCCAGGTGTTGATTTTATTTTGGATATCGGTGGGCAAGATATGAAGGCGATGACGATAAAAGACGGCGCGCTTTCTTCTATTCAGCTAAATGAAGCTTGTTCTTCAGGCTGTGGGTCTTTTATTGAAACATTTGCTAAGTCCTTAAAATATGGCGTTGAAGATTTTGCGAAAAAAGCCCTAAGCGCAAAGGCGCCGGTTGATTTAGGCTCAAGATGTACAGTATTTATGAATTCAAAAGTAAAACAAGTACAAAAAGAAGGCGCTACCGTTGCTGATATTTCCGCTGGTTTATCCTATTCCGTGATAAAAAACGCTATATACAAGGTTATCAAAGCACGTCGGCCAGAAGCGTTAGGTGAAAAAATTGTTTGCCAGGGGGGCACGTTTTATAATCAAGCGATTTTACGCGCATTTGAACTAGTGACAGGCCGCCAGGTAGTTTGCCCCTCAGTTGCGGGTTTAATGGGAGCCTATGGTGCCGCTTTAATCGCGGCGGATGATTATCAAAAAGGCACAAAAAGTAGCCTGCTTTCTTTAGATGAATTGCAAAATTTTCATGCTGAAAAAGAATTTACTCCTTGTGGTTTGTGTGAAAATAACTGTATGCTGACTGTTACCTTATTTTCTGATGGCAGGCAATTTATTACTGGCAACCGTTGTGAACGTGGTGCAAGAATAAAAATAAAAAAAGAAGATCGCAAAGTAAACTTGGTCAATGATAAATATAAACGTCTGTTCAAATATCGTCCGCTAAGAAAAAAAGAAGCTTTCCGAGGAGAAATAGGCATTCCTCGTGTTTTGAATATGTATGAAAATTATCCATTATGGCATACATTTTTTACTGATTTGAGGTTTAGAGTAAAACTATCTCCTCCTTCCAATAAAGAGTTGTTTGAAAAAGGGATCGAGACAATTCCAAGTGATACGGTTTGTTATCCCGCAAAAATGGCTCATGGTCATATTCAAAAATTGATCGATAAAGGAATTCCACGAATTTTTTATCCAGGAGTCATTTTTGAACGAGCGGAAGATCAAAAAGCGGATAATCATTTTAACTGTCCGATTGTTCAGAGTTACCCTGATGTTATCAAAAATAATGTCGATGACATTCGAGCAGGCAAAGTGGTTTACCATCATCCTTATTTAAATTTAGCCAACGAAAGAGCTATGGTTGAAACGTTAACTGCTACATTTCACGATCTGAAGATCCCAAGAGAAGAAATTGCGCAAGCGTTGCGACATGGTTATGAAGAATTAGATCATTTCAAACAAGATATTCAGCAAAAAGGTGAAGAAACACTGGAGATGTTGATGCGAAAAAATGAGCGTGGGGTAGTTTTAGCCGGACGACCTTATCATTTAGATCCGGAAGTTAATCATGGGATTTCAGAGGTAGTTACACAAGAAGGTTTTCACGTACTGACAGAAGATAGCATTTCCCATTTAAGTGATGTGGGAAATCTTCGAGTGGTTAATCAGTGGGTGTATCACTCACGTTTATACGCAGCTGCTCGCTTAGTCGCAAAAATACAAAATTTAGAATTAGTACAACTAAATTCCTTTGGATGTGGATTGGATGCAGTGACCACTGATCAAGTAGAAGAAATTCTAAGGCAATATGGAAGAATTCATACGGTATTAAAAATTGACGAAGGTTCTAATTTAGGAGCGATCCGCATTCGTTTACGTTCATTAAAAGCTGCTGTTAATGAGCGCGAAAAAAATCATTTTGTGGCAGAAAAAAGATTTGAAGAACCCGAAAAAATTGTTTTTACAAAAGAGATGAAAAAACGTCATACTTTGCTATTACCGATGTTAAGTCCCATTCATCAAGAAGGTTTGGTAGATATCGCGCTGCAGGCTTCTGGTTATCATGTCATTTGTCTGCCAGCACAAGACAGAAAAGCCATTGACGTAGGCTTACAATATGTAAACAACGATGCTTGTTATCCAGCGATTATTTCCATTGGTCAATTGATCGAGGCGTTAAAAAGCGGTAAATATGACTTAAATCATACCAGTGTAATGATGTCACAAACAGGTGGAGGGTGTCGAGCTACAAATTATATTCCGCTTTTAAGAAAAGCTTTAAAAGATGCCGGTTTTTCTTATGTACCTGTTGTTTCTGTTTCCATGGGGAATCAAGGTGTAGAAAGTAATCCTGGTTTTAAATTAAGTTTACCTTTAATGAAACGAGCAGCGGTTGCTTTTATGTATGGGGATTTATTTGAACGAGTCGTTTATCGTACAAGACCTTATGAACTAGAAAAGGGTGCTGTTGACCGTCTGCATCAAACTTGGCTGAAAAAAGTCGAAAAAAATGTAGGAAACGGTTCATTTGCACAGTTCAATCACAATATGAAAGCTATTATTGCAGACTTCGATAAGATTCCTATCACAGATGAAATTAAACCAAAGGTAGGTGTTGTGGGTGAAATTTTAGTGAAGTACTCGCAAACGGCTAATAATGATATCGTTCATCTATTGGAAAAAGAAGGGGCAGAAGTGGTTGTTCCAGATATCGTTGGATTTATGAACTATTCCTTATATAATCAAACTTGGAAATATGAAAACTTAGGCGGGGCTAAGAAAAGTAAATATCTGGCGGAATTTGCGATCAAAGTAATTGAAAAAATCCAAAAGCCTATGGATAAAGCCTTACGCCATTCCAATCGTTTTACAGGATTAACGCCTATAGCAGAACTTGCTGAAAGTGCCAGCAAAATTTTATCAATTGGTAATCAAACCGGAGAAGGTTGGTTTTTGACAGGCGAAATGATTGAATTACTAAAAACAGATGTGAACAATATTATCTGTATGCAGCCATTTGGCTGTTTACCTAACCATGTGGTCGGTAAAAGTGTTTTTAAAGAGTTACGTCAGCAATATCCAAAAGCCAATATTACGGCCATCGATTATGATCCAGGCGTTTCAATGGTTAATCAATTAAACCGTATTCGTTTAATGCTGGCTACAGCCAATAAAAATTTAACTTCCAAAGTATCTATTTGATAACAAAAACCTTCAAATTGTGGAGAAAAATCTCTACAGTTTGAAGTTTTTTTATACCCAGCAATGTTGACTTTGTATCTTTTTTCAAGTAAGTTCATTTCTACTTCTTGAATTGTAATATCTTGATTCGTCGTTACATCTTGGCATATTTGTTTCATTATCAAATATCGATGCTCGATATTTCGTTATTCATACTAAGTGAAAATGAAAATCATAGACATTCTTTCTTGTTTTTACTAATATGTGTAAGCTTCTTAACGGCTTATATTACTAATATATGTGAACGCTTTAATAATATATGTTATTATTAATATAAGATGAAGGAGGTGAACGTAGATGTATAAAGGAATTGAATGTAAGATTTATCCCAATCAACAACAAGCTGATATCATACAAATGACTTTTGGCCATACAAGATTTATTTGGAATCAAATGTTAGGGATGTTAAACGAACGTTATCAAAATAATAAAGCCTTAAAAATGCTTTCTTATTGCACATTATCCTCACTGATTCCTCAGTTAAAACGTGAACACACTTGGCTTAAAGACGTTGATAGTGTAGCGATTCAATGTTCAGTCAAAACCTTATCTGAAACCTTCGAACGTTTCTTTAAAGGATTTTGTCGTTATCCTAAATTCAAATCAAGAAAGCAACATCAACAGTCTTATTTAAGCACGATTCGAGGGCAGAATATTCGATTGAATTACAATCAGAGATATATCAAATTGCCTAAATTAGGTTGGGTGAAGTGTAAACCCAGTGTGCAGCATATTGAAAATGAACGGATCCAATCTGTGACGGTGAAACAACGACCTAGCGGGAAATACACTATTTCTGTTTTGGTTACGAGCGAAAATCAAGCACTAACTAAAACAGGGAAAAGCGTAGGCATTGACTTAGGTGTCTCAGATTTTGCGATTACGTCTGACGGACACAAATACCCTTCGCAAAAATTACACTTAAAATATCAACGTCAACTTCATTATTGGGAAAAACGCATGGCGAGACGACGATTGAAAGCCAAAGCTGCAGGCATTGACTTAAAAGATGCCAAAAACTATCAAAAATCACGCCAACATGTGGCACGAATCCATGAAAAAATCACTAACACACGTAAGAATGATATCCATAAAATCACAACAGATTTAGTTGAAAACTATGATGACATCGTGATTGAAGATTTGAAAACATCAAACATGTTAAAGAATCATAAGTTGGCACGAAGTATTGCGTCGCAGTCATGGCACCTCTTTAAAACGATATTAACATATAAATGTAGGATATACGGTAAACAACTTCGCTGTGTGAATCCGTATAAAACGTCGCAATATTGTTCAAACTGTGGCTATGATAGTGGCAAGAAGGCCTTGGCTATTCGACATTGGACTTGTCCATCCTGTCATACAAATCATGATAGAGATATTAACGCAGCGCAAAATATAAGAAATATTGGCTTGGAACAAGCCTTAGTCAAATAGCTTAGACCGCTGTTTTGTTTTGAAATAAACAAATCAAGTCATAGGTGTTCCTAGAAACTCGTTGCTTTAGTAACGATGTAGTTCATTCCAGTGATATGAAACGTTCAATAGATACAGCTGAAGCTGTTTTAGACGGTTTAGGGCAAGACAATGAAGCAGTCCATGAAATGAAGGGCCTACGTGAAGCTGGCTCTGGGCAATTTGAAGGGGAATCATTAGACACTATTGATGAAGAGCAAGCAAAAGAAGCAGGTTATGACTCTTATGATGAATACGAAGACGATAAACGAAAGACAGATGAAGACGAGTGGTCTTGGTTAGCTAACGCTCACTATTATGCAGATCAATCCGGTTATGCTGAAGGTGCCGATAAAGTCCAAGAGCGAATGACAGATGCTATTGAAAAAATTGCTGCAAAGCAAAATGAAGAAGGCGGTGGTAATGTTTTAGTCGTAAGCCACGGCATGTCTATCAATGTGATGTTAGCGGATATGACTGATAAATATGAGGGTGATTCTTTAGAAAATGCCAGTGTGACTAAAATTCATTACCAAAACGGAGATATGGAAGTAGAAAGTATTGGAGATACTTCTTATCTAGAAGAAGGCGAAGAATAAATGCTTAGTGACGATTAATCAAGTAGGGGAAGTTTTGTTAGTAAGTAAAAATCTTTCATTCGTCTAATAAATCAACAGTAAGATACTAGAAATTTTTTCTTTTCTAGTATCTTTTTGTTTTCAATGATAGAATAGAAAAGAAAATAAGGTTAGAAAAGAGGGAACTAAATGGTAGAAACCATCAAAGTAGGCGATTTAGCTCAAGCTTTGGATTTAGAAGTTGTCAGTGGCGATGAACAAGCTTTGTCGCGCGAAATTATTACTGGTGATGTTTCTCGCCCTGGACTTGAACTAACAGGGTATTTTAATTATTATTCTCATGATCGCCTGCAACTTTTTGGTAGCAAAGAAATTACTTTTTCACGACGTATGATGCCTGAAGAACGCTTGATCATTATGCGACGTTTATGTGCAGAGGACACACCAGCTTTTATTATTTCAAGAGGTTTAGAAGTACCTGAAGAGATGCTTACTACTTGTACGGAAAATCAATTACCTATTTTACGTTCTAAAATTACTACTTCACGCTTGTCAGGGCAAATTTCAAGTTATTTAGATGCTCGTTTAGCGGTTAGAGAGAATGTACACGGGGTGTTAGTTGACGTTTATGGCTTGGGTGTCTTGTTGCAAGGAGACAGTGGTATAGGAAAAAGTGAAACAGCGCTTGAATTGATCAAAAGAGGACATCGCTTAATTGCAGATGATCGAGTAGATATTTATAAGCAAGATGAATTAACTTTAATGGGAGAACCGCCACAAATTCTTGAACATTTGATTGAAATTAGAGGGATCGGCATTATTGATGTGATGCATTTATTTGGCGCAAGTGCCGTTCGTGGACAGATGCAAATTCAATTAGCCGTTTATTTAGAAAGTTGGGAAAAAGACAAAAAATACGATCGTTTAGGTTCTTCTGATGAAACAGTAGAGCTCAACAATGTCTCTATCCCGCAAGTGAAAATACCAGTAAAAACAGGACGGAACCTTTCGATTATTATTGAAGTTGCCGCGATGAATTTCCGCGCAAAAACGATGGGATATGATGCAACAAAATCTTTTGAAGATCGATTGACACGTTTGATTGAAGAAAATTCTGATTTATAGAAAAGAGGCAGGTTAATGACAGGAGTAGTCAGCCGAACGGCATTTGAAATTTTCGGGGTCGATATTTATTGGTATGCGATCATTATTATTTCGGGCCTTGTTATCGCTATGTGGTTAAGTTCTAGAGAAGCTGTGCGAGCCGGGCTAAGGGAAGAAGATGTGACCGATTTTATGTTAGCGGGGATACCGATTGCTTTTATCGGTGCGCGTCTTTATTACGTTTTATTTAATATCGGTCCTTATTTGAATGACCCTATTCAAATATTTAATCTTCGTTCCGGGGGTTTGGCGATATATGGTGGATTAATTGCAGGAGGATTGTGGCTGCTTTTCTTTTGTCAAAGAAACTTCATACCCACTTGGACCTTTTTGGACATTGCAGCACCTAGTGTATTATTAGCGCAAGCTATCGGACGTTGGGGAAATTTTATGAATCAAGAAGCTTATGGTCCAGTCACTACAAGAAGCTTTTTAGAAGGTCTACACCTTCCCGATTTTATTATTAATAATGTGTATATTGAAGGAGCTTATCGGCAGCCAACCTTTTTATATGAGTCTGTGTGGGGCGTTTTGGGCTTTATAGTATTAGTCATATTACGTAAGAAAAAAGGCTTATTCAAAGAAGGGGAAGTTGCTTTAAGTTATGTCATATGGTACAGTTTTGGCCGCTTTTTCATCGAAGGATTGCGTACGGATAGTCTCTATTTATTTGGTTCTATTCGTGTCTCACAACTTCTTTCTCTCGTCTTATTTTTAGGAAGTTGCTTCCTTTTAGTATGGCGTCGTAGGAAAAAGAAACAATTAAAAGATTATGATCGAACAGAAGGCAAAAATCAATATATTATTTAGTAAGCTTTAAAAAATAAATTATGGTAAAATCTAAAACAGTTAGCTGCAAGAAAATAAAAGGAGGTTTCATCGTTGAAACAAAAAATTACCGTGTTAGGCCCTGGATCTTGGGGAACAGCTTTAGCACAAGTGCTAGCAGAAAATGGGCATGAGGTGAATCTGTGGGGAGATAATCCCGCTCAAATTGACGAAATTAATACTTATCATACCAACCGGCACTACTTACCGGATTTAAAAATACCAGAAAGTGTTAAAGGGCAAAAAGATTTAAAAATAGCAGTAAAAGATGCGGATGCGATTCTTTTAGTGGTCCCTACTAAAGCGATTCGTAGTGTAGCTAAACAATTAGCTACACTCGTTGAAAATAATCCTTATATCATTCATGCTTCAAAAGGTTTGGAACAAGGAAGTCATAAACGTATTTCTGAAGTGATCAATGAAGAGATCCCTGCCGAAAAAAGAAAGGGAATGATTGTATTATCCGGACCCAGTCATGCAGAAGAGGTGGCTGTTCACGATATTACCACGATTACTGCTGCAAGTCCGGACGATGAGGCGGCGAAATATGTGCAACAAACTTTTATGAATCATTATTTACGTATTTACACCAATAATGATGTTGTCGGTGTTGAAACGGGCGCTGCTTTAAAAAATATTATCGCTATTGGCTCAGGTGCAATTGCAGGTCTTGGTTTTGGCGATAATGCAAAAGCGGCTATTATGACAAGAGGCTTAGCCGAAATTAGTCGTTTAGGTGTGGCTATGGGGGCTGAAGCTCTAACATTTAGCGGTTTAAGTGGTGTAGGTGATCTGATTGTTACTTGTACAAGCGTGCATTCAAGAAACTGGCGCGCGGGTAATATGTTAGGAAAAGGACAAAAGCTACAAGATATTTTAGATAATATGGGCATGATTGTAGAAGGTGTTTCTACCACAAAAGCAGCGATGGAACTAGCGCAAAAATTAGAAGTTGAAATGCCGATAACTGAAACGATTTATCGGGTCCTTTATGAAGATAAAGACATCGATCAAGCAGCCAAAGAAATTATGATGCGTGATGGTAAAGTAGAAAATGAATTTTCTTAAGAAATAAGATAAAAGGAGACTTCTTTCATGAAAGTAAGAAAAGCAGTGATCCCAGCAGCAGGTTTAGGTACCCGCTTTTTGCCAGCGACTAAGGCAATGGCTAAAGAGATGCTTCCTATCGTTGATAAACCAACCATACAATTTATTGTGGAAGAAGCATTGAATTCAGGGATTGAAGATATTTTAATCGTTACGGGTAAAGCTAAACGACCTATCGAAGACCATTTTGACGCTAATTTAGAGTTGGAAATGAGTTTAAAAGAAAAAAATAAAACAGATTTATTACAATTAGTTGAAGAAACGACGGATGTTAACCTCCATTTTATTCGTCAATCTCATCCAAGAGGGTTGGGTCATGCTGTTTTACAGGCAAAAGCTTTTGTGGGCAACGAACCATTTGTTGTGATGCTAGGCGATGACCTAATGCAAGGAAGAGTACCACTAAGTAAGCAATTGATGGAAGACTATGAAAAAACACATGCTTCTACAATTGCTGTAATGAAAGTTCCTCATGAGGATACATCTAAATATGGGATTATCAATCCAGATGCTCAAGTAGAAGATGGCTTATATAATGTAAACAGCTTTGTGGAAAAACCTGAACCGGAAGTGGCACCGAGTGATTTGGCGATTATTGGCCGCTATCTACTTACACCAGAGATTTTTTCCATTTTGGAAAATTTAGCGCCAGGTGCCGGTGATGAGATTCAATTGACGGATGCTATTGATATTTTAAATAAAACGCAGCGTGTGTTTGCTCGTGAATTTAGAGGTAAACGATTTGATGTAGGTGATAAATTCGGTTTTATGCAAACAAGTATTGAGTATGGGCTTGCTCATCCTCAAATCAAAGATGATTTGACGGATTATATTATCAAACTGGGGAATGAATTAAGTAAAAAAAGGCAATTGACTGAAACAAAAACTAGAAAAACAGATACAAAAGAAAAATAAGGATAGCTTTTGCTATTCTTATTTTTCTAAAATGGAGGTTAAAAATGGTACCCGATAGTATAATTATTGTAAACGCATTGGCGCTTTTTATCTTAATTGCCTTATTTTTAGCCGCCTTTTTTCTTTTAAGACGAAAAGTCAGTATACAAGTTATACCGCTGCTTGTAGGAATTGCTTTTTTTATTATTTTTTCTTTGGTATTAGAACAAGGTTTGCATAGCATCGTTTTACAACCAAATGCCCAAGGACAAATTACTTTAATGAATACTCATCCTTTGTTTTATATCCTTTATGGGATATTTGCTGCAGGAATTTTTGAAGAGCTAGCAAGGTTTATCGCTTTTAAGCTTTTAAAACAAGGTTATGCAAATTTTGGCACTAGTCTGGCCTATGGGCTAGGACATGGGGGTATTGAAATGCTGATTATTGGTGGCGGATCTTTACTTGGAAATTTGGTTATCAGTATTTTACTACGTAACCCCAATGGTCAACTCGCCCAAGAATTATCACCAAGTATTATACAAGCTTTACAAAATACTTCTGCTGGGGAGATATTTTATGTTGTAATCGAACGTTTTCCAGTATTATTAGTACAAATCTGTCTGTCGGTACTGGTGTGGGTTGCAGTGAATAAGACAAAACAGCTTTGGCTTTTTCCATTAAGTATTACAATCCACGCACTCATTGATTTACCCGGCGCCATGGTGCAAGTAGGCTTTTTAAGTAACTATGTTGTTTTATATGGTTCATTATATCTAATGACTGCAGGATTGATCTTTTTTACTATGCGTATATTAAAAAACAATGAACTTTATCCATTAAAAAAAAGGTTGCCTTAAATTTAGCTTATATTATGATAAAAAATCAGCATTTAGAACGATTATTATTTGTTTTAAAATTTTGAAAATGATATGCTTATATATATTAAAGAATACGAAAGGGGTTTTGGTATGACTGCTGGAGGTATTGCTGGTTTAATTGCCGCTATTGCATTTGCAGTGCTAGTTATCTTTCTGGTAAAATTATTGCTGAAAGTGGAAAAGACGGTAGCTTCCGTTGAAAAAACAGTAACAGAAGCGAACAATACAATAGAAG
The DNA here is from genome assembly GCF_001712815.1 of Tetragenococcus halophilus. Taxonomy (NCBI): domain Bacteria; kingdom Bacillati; phylum Bacillota; class Bacilli; order Lactobacillales; family Enterococcaceae; genus Tetragenococcus; species Tetragenococcus halophilus. Next base: position 1,446,616 of record NZ_CP012047.1, on the reverse strand, counting down.
TAGTAACAAAAGATGTAGATTTACTTTCACGAGAAGTGGAAGGGCTACTTACAAAAAGCAACGAACTATTTTCAGATGTAAATAAAAAAGTTGCTACGATCGATCCATTATTTACTGCGATTGCTGATTTAAGTAGCAGTATTTCAGAGCTGAATGCTTCTGGAAAAAATCTTGTCTCAAGAATTGGTGATTTAGGAAAAACAACAGCACAAGCGACAGTTGCTGGAAAAGTAGGACAAACTGCAATGAAGTTTTTTAAACAACGTAATAAAGAAGAATAATTGGAGGGATCCTTATGGGAAAAAAAGATGGATTTATATTAGGCGCTATGATTGGTGGTACAGCAGCTGCAGTAACAGCTTTGCTACTGGCGCCAGAATCTGGGAAAGAACTACGCGATAAATTGGCGAAACAAGTGGACCATGCACTAGATGCTGCTTCAGATTATACTGATATTGCAAAAGACAAGGGCAGTGATTTAACAGATTTAGCTAAAGAGAAGGCTGATGATCTTAGCAAACAAGCAAGTGATCTTGCTGACTCAATGAAAAGCAAAACTAAAGATACAGCTGAAGATGTTAAAGATACAATGTCAGATGCTGCAGAAGACTATAGTGATTTAGCTAGTGACATCGCAGAAGATGCTAAAGCGACAGCGTCAGATGTTTCTGATGAAGTACAAGATACGGCTGAAGATATTATCATTGATGTAAAAGACACTTCAGACGCGGTACAAGATACAGTTTCTGAAGCTGCCGACCAAGGAAGCTCGATCGCACAAGATGCCAAAGATCAAGCAGATGATGTTACTGCAGAGACAAAAGCAAACATGGCTGATGAACACGAAGATATCAAAGAATACTTTGACGATTCAGTAGAAGATTTAAAAGATCATGTTGAAAAAAATAATCCAGGCGAAGAATAGTGAGAAACAATTAAACCGAGCAAAGTAGTGTTATATTACTTTGTTCGGTTTTTTCTTTGGACAAAAGTCTGAGTCCGAAAGTAAGGACCCAAAGCGAAATGTTTAGACCTAAGTCTAGAAAGAAGAGTCAGCAAATAAGTTTTTCAAACACAACTTTACCTTGAAGAAGGGTAGGACATTGTTTTTTAAAACTGTGAGTGATTAGTGGCATCTTTTTAAATGTTCCATCAATGGATAAATTCTTGGAGGTAACTTGCTCTAGTTGGCTCCAATATCTATAAATAATGGTGATAAAAAAGAAGTCAAACGTTATACAAACAAAAATCACCTGCCATGTTAAGCAAAGCAGGTGATTTTCCATCATTTATTCAATAATTTGTAACTCTTTGTTGGTTTTAGTAAATGGCTGACAGCCTTCTTTAGTGACGTAAACACAATCTTCTATACGTACGCCAACTTCGTTTGGCAAATAGATGCCTGGTTCAATAGAAAAACACATGCCTTCTTCTAAGACAAGGTCATTACCGGCAACTAGCGAAGGGTATTCATGAATTGTTGTACCAATACCGTGGCCTAAGCGATGATTAAATGCTTCACCATAGCCATAATTTTCAATGACCTCACGCGCAATTCTATCTAACTCACTAGCTTTAATACCAGGTTTAACTGCTTCTTGTGCAGCAAGTTGCGCTTCTAGTACGATATCATAAATTTTACGTTGAAAAGCAGTAGGTTCTTTAAATGCCACAGTTCTTGTCGCATCACTACAATAATCTTTCCAAAGAACACCTAAATCAAATAAAACAAAATGATTCTTTTGGACTGGATCGTCACCAGGCGTGCCATGAGGATTAGCCGCTTTAGCTCCGGCTAAAACTTCTGTGTCAAATGACATTTTCGCTACACCTTTGCGTTTTAATTGATATTCAATTTCAGCGATAATTTCGGCTTCTGTGGCTCCTTCTTTAATTGCGGAAAAACCAATCTCAAAAGCAACATCCGCCCAAGAACCAGCTTCGACTAACTTATCAATTTCTGCAGGCGTTTTGCGTAATTGCATTTGTTCAATGACCGGCGTTAAGTTTTTAGAAAAGTTTGTTTTGGGAAAATAAGCAGCAAAAGCTTCAAAATGATCTAAACTTAAAGAAGACTTTTCAATGGTAATGTCTCCTGGCGTACCATAACGATTATGAATCTCAGAAGCAATCATTTTCCAAGGATCTTGAGCATCTTGATAGCCAATAACATCATATTGCCAGGAGCTTTCTTTTGCAGCTTGTGCGTCTAAAGCCGGGGTAAATAAAAAAGGATCTTTATCGGCAGAGAAAAATAACGCTAAAATCCTTTCGTGTGGGTCACTTGTAAAACCGGTAAAGTAGGAAACAGTATTAGGATTTGTAATATAAACAAGATCTGTTCCATTCTTTTTCATCCAGTCAGTTAATTCGTTTATTTTTTTATCATTCATAAGTATCCTTCTTTCTACTAACTTAACTAACATTCATTTTAGCATTCTTTGGATATAATTTCTAAAATTTACTTAAGAAAAAAGCATTTTCATGAAAAAAATGTAAAACGGTTGCACCTTTTTTTAAAATTTGCTATTCTAGAAAAGAAATGAAAATACTGTTTTCAGAAAATAAAATGAACAAGGAGTTTTGAAAATGGAAAAACAGACAATTACGATTTATGACGTTGCGCGTGAAGCCAATGTTTCAATGGCAACGGTATCGCGTGTTGTTAATGGCAACCCGAATGTGAAACCTGCGACACGTAAGAAAGTTTTAGATGTGATCGACCGTCTTGATTATCGTCCAAATGCTGTCGCTCGTGGTTTAGCTAGCAAAAAAACAACTACGATCGGTGTTATTATTCCTGATGTCAGCAATATGTTCTTTTCTTCGTTAGCACGCGGGATTGATGATATAGCTACGATGTATAAATATAATATTATTTTAGCAAATTCTGATGGGGATAGTAATAAAGAAGTACAAGTTTTAAACAATCTGTTAGCTAAGCAAGTTGACGGTATTATCTTTATGGGTCACCGAATTACAGAAGAAGTTCGCGGAGAATTTTCCCGTTCAAAAACACCCGTAGTTTTAGCTGGTTCAATTGATCCAGATGAACAAGTAGGTAGCGTTAATATTGATTATACTAAAGCTACAGAAGAAGCTGTTTCTTTATTAGCTAAAAATGGACATGAAAAAATTGCTTTTGTAAGTGGTGCGCTTATTGATGCTATTAATGGACAAAACCGTTTGACTGGCTATAAAGAAGGATTAAAAGAAAACAATTTAGAATATAACGAAGGTATGATTTTTGAAGCTCCTTATGAATTTAAAGAAGGTTTAGCTTTAGTAGATCGTATTTTGAATAGTGGCGCAACAGCAGCTTATATTACTGACGATGAATTAGCTATTGGCGTTTTGGATGGCTTATATGACGCAGGCGTAAAAGTTCCAGAAGACTTTGAAATTATTACTAGCAATAATACGCTTTTGACTGATGTCACTCGTCCTCGTCTTTCAAGTGTTACGCAACCACTATATGACATCGGTGCGGTAGCAACCAGATTGCTAACAAAATTGATGAACAAAGAAGAAATCGAACAAAGAACTATTGTTCTACCATCAAGCATTATGGAAAAAGGTTCAACCAAATAAATTGTAAAATAAAAACATATTGAAAAACGTCTCAGCTTTGAGGCGTTTTTTTAACAAAATTATTTCATTAAAGATTAGGGTCTAATAAATTGCTTATTCAACAAAGGAAAGGTTATAATTTGGGAAAAGAAAGCTTTTTGTCTGTCAACTTTTTAATAACTAAAGCTGTAAAGTAAGTATAAGATTATGTTGATGTTGCTTGTTTTTTTATCCCAGAAGAAGGGGGATAGTATAAAGCAATGAACAATTACGTGATTTATCTTCGAGGCATCAATGTCGGAGGAAAGAATAAAATCAAGATGGCTGATTTGCGTTTGGTTTTGGATGCTACAGGTTTTAATCAGGTGAAGACTTATATACAAAGTGGAAATATAGTTCTGCAATCGTCATTATCTTGCACCGAAATTACTAGTCAGTTAGAAAGTTTACTTGTTCAAAACTTTGAGTTAGATAGTAAATTGGTTAGAGTGTTAGCTTTAGAGCATTCCTTGTATCAAAAAATTATAGAAGAGGCGCCTAAAACGTTTGGTGATAACACTGCTGAAATTGATTATCGCTATGAAGTTATGTTTTTGATAGGCGTTACTTCAGATGAAGTAATGAAAGAAGTGGCAATTCGTGAAGAGATTGATAGAGTTTGGCAAGGTAGTTATGCAGTATACTATCGTAGGTCGGGGCCTAAGCATCCTGATTATACTAAAAGTGCTTTATCTCGCATAATAAAAAAACCGATTTATCAATCGATTACTATGCGTAATTGGAGAACTACAATGAAAATGAATGAGTTGTTAAATACTTTGTAGGATATAAAAAAGCCAAGGAGAGCAGTCGCTTCCTTGGCTTTTTGTTAATCATCATTATCACTGTTGTTATCTTCAGGTCCGTTTTTCCAATAGTCTTCATAGTTGTTGTCACTGCCACCTATACCAAATTTAAAGCTTGGTCCTGGTGGTGTTCCTTTTGCCCAGTAGGAATCTGTTGTATCGCTAGGGACGCTCATTCTTGAACCGTCTACTTCGACGGTATCATTATCGTCTACCTTTGTACCAGTAAATTCAGAAACTTCTTCTTCTTTGACATCATCGTCTAATTCAAAGTCTTCATCAGCTCCTAGGCTATCTGGGTTTGCTTGATAGATCGAATTAGCTAGATAAGACATATATTGGGCAGTGCGTTTGCTAGCGTCACGATCTGTGCCCTGGTTGTCTTCACGTCCTGACCAACTGCTTAAAGTAGCTTTTGGTGTGGAAACAACTAACCATGAGTCTTTATAGTCATCGGTCGTTCCTGTTTTACCCACCCAGTCAGCGTTGGCTAGACTGTAATTTAAGTTACTAACGTCTGATTTAAATTCGGTCGTATGTCCAGAATCTATGACACCACGCATTAAATCATTCATGATCGAAGCTGCTTGTTTTGAATAAACACGTTCAGGGTTTTCTTTATGTTTGTATAAAGCATCTCCGCTGGAATCGGTAATGGAGTCAATCAGATAACCTTCCTGGTAAACACCATCGTTTGCTAAAGCTTGAAATCCATTGGTTTGTTGTAAGGTAGTTACTTCAGTTACACCTGATGAAGCAGACTCATAGGTCCAAGAATCTGTATCAGGATAGTTCATTTTTTTCAAATAATTATCATAAACAAAAGAAGTATCGTCCTCTTCATCTAAAATGTCTCGATAAATGTGATAACTAGCGATATTACTTGAATGTTCAAGAGATTCGCGAACTGTTTGGAATGTTTTCGTTCCTTTATTTGTTGCATTAACGATTGGATCGCCTTTATTTTCTCCTTGTCTCCATTTGGTTGGATAATCAGAAACACGAGATTCTGTTCCAATCAAACCTTGATCAATTGCTGGTCCGTAAACCAATGCTGGTTTAATAGCAGAACCTGCTTGTCGAGTAGAATTAAAGGCGTGGTTAAATTGATTATCTTCGTAATTTCTTCCACCTACAAAGCCAAGAATTTTACCCGTTTCATTATCCATATAGACATTTCCTACTTCAACTTGATTATTATTATCTAATAAGTAGCCATAATTTTCAGCTGTATCTTGCATGGCGTTATAAATGTCCTGATCGATGGTGGTGTTAACAGTATAACCGCCGTTTGCCAATTTTTGTTGGGCTTCTTGAATATAGTTTTGATAAGTTTCTTCTTCAGCAAATTCTTCACTACTGATGTTATCTTCATCAGCTAGCTGTTGAGCGACAATTTCCAATGCTTCATTCATCACAGTATTATATAGAAAGTTGCGCTCGTTATTGTTATCCGAACTTTCTTGCCCTTGAAAATCCGCTGTTAAATCATAATCCCTGGCTTCTTCATACTCTTGTTTTGAAATATCGTGATTGCGGTACATACTAAACAAGACATAGTCTTTTCGATCTAGTCCAGGTTCTAAGTCTTCTTGTAACTCACCCGTATTTGTATACGGACTGTACGCAATTGGACTTTGTGGTAAACCGGCAATAAATGCTGCCTGCGGTAAACTTAGTTCATCGGCATTTTCTCCAAAAATTCCTTCAGCGGCTTCTTGCACGCCTGCGATATTTTCTCCTTTATTATTCCGCCCAAAAGGTGAGACGTTTAAATACATTTCCACAATTTCATCTTTAGAAAAATTTCTTTCGACTTGAGTGGCTAATAAGATTTCATTGGCCTTACGTTCAAAGGTAACTTCATCAGATAAAATTTGTTGTTTGACAATTTGTTGAGTTAAAGTTGAACCACCACTTGATCCAATACCAGTTACTTCAGAGACAAGTGCTCGAAGAACAGCTTTTGGAACAAACCCTTGATGCTGATAGAAGTCTTCATCCTCTGTAGCTACAACAGCATCTTTTAGTAAATCCGACATTTCATCAGAACTTACACTATTACGCTTGATGTCAGTATCAATTGCTGAAATATTACTCCCATCCGCATAAGCTAAATGTGAAGTTTCGTCAACATTTTCTAAATCGCCTTCTAATTCTTCTTTAGTAGGTGCTTTGGTATCTTCAACTAGATAAGCAAAATAACCTGCCCCCATACCTGCGCCAAGCGCGCCAAATAAGATAAAAAGACTAACCACTACTAATAGTAGAGATTGGATCACTCGTATAACAATATGAAAATAAAACCATCCAGAATTTTTCTGTTGCTTTGTTTGTTTTGCTTTTTTGCTATTTTTTCCCTGCTGCGACAAATTCGTCACCTCGTTATATTTTTACTTCTGCCTGATTATAGCAAAAAATCGTTCACTTGAATAGTTAGACTATTTTAATTAAAAACAAAACTAAAGCTTTCTTTTAAAAGATTTTTCAGTTATCATTACAAATGAAACTATTTTACAAGGAGGAAAAGCCATGCATTCAAACTTTTTTCAGGAACTAAAACAACGTGGCTTGGTTCATCAAACAACAGATGAAAGAGCACTAGAAGAACAATTAAATAAAGAGTCTGTAAAACTGTACGTAGGTTTTGACCCAACGGCAGATAGTCTACATATCGGACATTTATTACCTATCTTAATGCTTCGACGTTTTCAACAAAACGGCCATACACCTATCGCACTTGTGGGTGGAGGAACAGGGATGATCGGGGATCCTTCATTTAAAGACCAAGAAAGACAATTAAATCCCCTAGAAACGGTACAAGACTGGTCGAACAACGTTAAGCAACAATTATCTCAATTTATTGATTTTAATAATGAAAAAAATCCAGCGATTGTAGCCAATAACTATGATTGGTTAGGTGAAATGACCTTAATTGATTTTTTAAGAGATATTGGAAAAAACTTTACAATTAATTATATGATGAGTAAAGAAAGTGTAAAGCGTCGCATTGATTCGGGCATTTCTTACACTGAATTTGCTTATCAATTATTACAAGCTTATGACTTTTTAAAGTTGTACCAAAAATACAGCTGTCTTTTGCAATTGGGGGGCAGTGATCAATGGGGCAATATTACTTCTGGTATTGAATTATTGCACCGCGAAGAAGGCGTCCAAGGTTTTGGTCTTACGATGCCTTTGATTACTAAAGCCGATGGCAAAAAATTTGGTAAAACAGAAGGGAATGCGATTTGGTTAGATGCAAATAAAACCAGCCCGTATGAATTTTATCAATTCTGGTTGAATACAGATGACCGTGATGCGGTACGATTTTTGAAATATTTTACTTTCTTTAGTTTAGATGAAATTGCACAAATTGAAGAAGAATTTCAGCAAGCGCCGGAAACAAGAGTTGCACAAAAAGCGTTAGCTAAAGATGTGACGACTTTAGTTCATGGTAAAAAAGGGTATGAACAAGCCAAACGAATTTCGGAAGCATTATTTAGTGGTTCCATAAAAGAACTAAATACCGAAGAACTAGATCAGGCTTTTGGCGGAGTGCCCGCTTATGAAGTAGATTCTGACGATTCTTTGAATTTAGTCGAGATATTAATTGCGGCGGGTATTGATTCTTCCAAGCGACAAGCAAGAGAAGATATCAATAATGGCGCGATTTATTTGAATGGTGATCGCATTCAAGATACAAGCTATGAAATTCAAGCTTCAGACAAATTAGGTGGAAAGACCACTGTTATCCGTCGCGGTAAAAAAAGATATTTTCTATTACGTTTTTAAAAGAAGAGAAAATCATAAGAGACTCGTTTTCTTGTGATCTCATTATTTCAAAAGGAAGTTTTTTATGGGAACAATTATTATACGAGCTGTGGGCTTATTTCTCATTATTGTATTAGCTTATTTTTTAAAGCGAATTGGTTTTTTACATAAAGCAGACGGTTCCAGTTTGTCTATTATCATCATGAATGTGACTTTACCTGCGGTCGTTATTATTAACTTGGCCAATTTAGCAATTGAAAGTAATTTATTGTTGTTCGTCTTGATTGGTTTCTTCTGGTCGATTCTGCAAATTTTTATTAGTTATTTTGTAACCAAAAGAAAATCTAACACTGATCAGCAGTTTTTTATTTACTGTGCGACTGGTTTTAATATTGGAAATTTCACCTTACCTTTTGTACAGGGCTTTTTACCTTCAGGGGTGCCTTTAATTTCTATGTTTGATACAGGAAATAGTATTATGCTTTCTGGAGGAACAAAGGTACTTAGTGATCGCTTAACAGGTCAAAATACAGGGGTAACGTTTAAAAGTGTCTTACGTCAATTATTTTCTTTCATACCATTTACTTGTTATGTAGTGATGTTAGTTTTACGGTTAATTTCTTTTGATTTACCAACAGCTTTTTTAACGGTTCTAGAACCTGTGGCAGATGCTAATGTTTTCTTGTCCATGTTTATGATTGGACTTTACTTAGAACTACGCTTGCCACGTCAAGACCGTCATATAGTGTTTCAGTTATTAACATTACGTTATGTTATGGGATTGGTATTTGTTGGTTTGTTTTACTTGTTGCCCATTGAGCCTCTTGCTAAAATGATATTGTGTTTACTTTGTGTAACACCTGTGCCTTTGTTTGGCGTGGTAAACTCTGTAATAGCTGGTGTCAAAGAAGAAAGCGTAGGCGTTGCTTCGTCGATTAGTTTCTTAATAAGTTTGCCTTTAATGACACTGTTATTATTGTTATTAGGCCCAACTGTTTAAAAAAGAGAAACAAAATAAGGAGGAAAAGTATGTTAATAGGTTCTCATGTTTCTATGAAAGGCAAAAAAATGTTATTAGGTTCGGCTGAAGAAGCAGCAAGCTATGATGCAACCACTTTTATGATTTATACAGGCGCACCTCAAAATACGCGCAGAAAAGCGATTGAAGACATGCGCATTGATGAAGGCAAAGATTATATGAAAGCGCATGGACTGTCTAATATTGTCGTTCATGCGCCTTACATTGTTAATTTGGGCAATACGAATAAACCAGAGATGTTTGAGTTTGCTATTGAATTTATGCAAGATGAAATTCAACGGGCAGAAGCATTAGGGGCTAACCAAATCACTTTGCACCCCGGCTCTCATGTAGGCGCAGGTGCAAAGGCGGGGATTGATCAAATTGTCAAAGGTTTAAATGAAGCCTTGGACAAAAATCAAAAAGCACAAATAGCATTAGAAACCATGGCTGGCAAAGGGACAGAAATTGGTCGTTCTTTTGAAGAACTTGCAAGTATTATTGATGGTGTGACCTTAAATGATAAGCTTTCTGTCACTCTTGATACTTGTCACGCCAGTGATGCTGGATATAATATTCGGGATGATTTTGATGGCGTATTAGAAGAGTTTGACAAAGTGATTGGTTTAGACCGTTTGCAAGTGGTTCATATTAATGATTCAAAAAATGAACCAGGTTCACATAAAGATCGGCATGAAAACATTGGCTTTGGAAAAATTGGCTTTGATGCTTTAAAACAAGTGGCACATCATGATAAATTGAAAAATTTACCTAAGATTTTGGAAACTCCTTGGGTAGGCGAAGACAAGAAGAATAAAAAATCGCCTTATGGTTTTGAAATTGCCATGCTTTATAATGGTGAATTTGATCCAGATTTACTGGAAAAAATAAAGCAACAATAATTTTATAAAAAGCAGAGTCTATTGATGATTCTGCTTTTTTTGTATATGCTATTGTTTTTTTGTATAATAAAATTAGAAAGGCAGGGATGAAAATGATTTTAGATGAAACGTTTCAACTAGTAAATGGGGTAGAAATACCTAAGGTTGGTTTTGGTACTTGGCAAAGCTCTCCAGAAGATGCTTATCGCGCCACTAAGTATGCACTAGATAATGGTTATAAGCATGTAGATACGGCATACGTTTATGGCAATGAATCAGATGTAGGTCAGGCAATCAAAGATGTTCCTGTGTCACGAGATGAAATTTTTGTCACAACGAAAGTTCCAGCAGAAACCGATACTTATGAAAAAGCGATGGAAAATATTAATGAATCCTTACGGCGCTTATCCTTAGATCATGTAGATTTATTGCTTATTCATGCGCCTAGACCTTGGCGTCGAATCGGCGAGCCTCATGAAAACGATGATAAGAAAAATGTTCAAGTGTGGAAGGCATTAGAAGACGCTTTTCGAGATGGAAAAGCAAGAGCTATCGGTGTCTCAAATTTTAATATTGAAGATTTAAAAAATATTATCGAAAATGCTAAAGTAGCGCCAATGGTCAACCAGATCAAATGTTATATCGGTAATTTGAGTACGGGCACAATTGATTTTTGTCAGCAGCGTTCGATCCTGGTAGAAGGATATTCGCCTTTAGCAACTGGTGGCATATTAGACGACAAGCAAATCCAAAAGATAGCGGAAAAATATGAAAAATCTATTCCGCAAATTGCTCTTCGTTATTTGTTAGAAAAAGATATATTACCATTGCCTAAGTCAGTGCACGAAGAATATATCTTAGAAAATGCACAGCTAGACTTTGTTTTGGAAAAAGAAGATATAGATCAACTGGATAAGTTATAAATCAATTGATAAAAAGAGTTGTTTCGAGCTTTTCTTTTCCGGATGTTTCTAGTAAAATACTTCATGGACAGTCTAGAGGAAAGGAGAGTGTGAAATGTCAACTGGTTATGTCATTTTAATTGCAGTGATCGCTTTAGTTGTTGGAGCTATCGGCGGTTTCTTTTTAGCACGTAAATATATGGAAGATTATATGAAAAAAAATCCACCAATCAACGAAGATATGTTGCGCACAATGATGATGTCAATGGGGCAAAAGCCTTCTGAAAAGAAAATCCGTCAAATGATGCAACAGATGAAAAATCAAAAATAAAGAAAAGGCGGATCGTAAAGGATTCGCCTTTTTTCATGGAAAATTAGAGCTACAAGTCAAGAGTAGGTCAAGAAATTAAAAAAACTAGAGTTGGATAAGCAAAGTAGGTTAAGAAATCAGGAAAACTAAAGCTGAAATCAATAAGTAGGTTAAGAAAACAAAAAAACTAGAGTTGAAAACATGACATAGGTCTAAAATTTAAAAAATCTAGAGCAAGTCTTTCTTAGAAGTTCTAGATTTTTTAAAAAGTTAATTTGGAATAATTGCATCAGTCACTTGAATTTTCGGAGGGTTACTTTCATGCATGACTGGTGAAGTGCTAGTGCGATTATCGTACTCTTCTCCAATAGCGATTAAATGCGCCATATTTTTCTGATAATTTTTAGCAAAAACCGTACTGTATAAAATATCTAATAAATAAGAAATTGAAGTGCTGGTGGTATAACTACCAATCTTTGAATAAAGTTTTTCACGTGTAGCTAAACGCAAATGGCAATCAGAAAGTTTTGCCAAAGTATTATCACCAATCCCTGTTAAAACAATAATTGTTGCTCCTTGTTGTTTTAAAATAGGCAAAATTCGTTTAAGCATCTCGTTTTCGCCAGTATACGAAATCATTAGGACGCACGTATTTTCGTCTGTACTATAAGCTTCATAGACATGCTCGCCAATTGTTTCGGCCGCGCTTGTTTGCTTTTTAATTCGACGCATTTTTAAGGCAAAATCTTGTGAAATCAGAAGATTCGCGTTCGAAGTAAAAATTTTAATTTGTTTTGACTGATATAATAGTTCGGTAGCTTTTTGCAGCTGCTGATGTTCAAGTAAAGAAAGTGTGTCAGAAATCGTTTCTTGTTCTAAAGAAGCAATCTTTTGCGCGATTGTTAAAATACTATCATTTTCCGCAAAGGGTAGGTTAGCGTCTGTTTGTACAAAATGATTGTGTAAATAGTCTTGTTCTTTTAAAAAAGCGTCTTTGAAATCGTTCCAACCGTGAAAGCCCATTTTTTTAGCAATCCGAATCAAAGTTGAGGGATGCACGTAATTTTTTTCGGCAAGCTCTTTTACTGTAGCATTTTCAATTCTTGTATAGTCTGTAAGAATATAACGAACAACTTCTCTTTCTGCTGGAGAAAAAGAAACTTCTTCGATCTTTTCTGTTAATAACACAGAACCACCCCATTTACATAGTTTTGATATATATTGTAAACGATATTTACAAATTTTGTCGATACTTTTATTTTATCTGTAAACAATAATTGAAGATTCAATATTTTCTTGCTAAAGGAGATGCTAATATAGATAATAGTCTTGTAAATAAATTGAGAAAGAAGGTGGAAAATGAGGCAAAAAACTTTATCTTATGCATCATGGTCAGACACTATTCAACCAGTTAAAAAGGGTCCAAGGCGCTTGTGATTCTCCTTTAACTGATTTAGGTAAACAGCAAGCTAAACAGGCAGAAGACTATTTTGCACAAAAAGAAATAAATTTTGCTGCGGCATATGCTTCAACCCAAGAAAGAGCTTGCGATACAATGGAAATTATTCGTTCCGATCAAGCCTATACTCGTAAAAAAGGGATAAAAGAATGGAACTATAGAAGTTATATCGAATCTAAAGGCCAAGTTGTAAAAGAAAAAACATTGCGCGCTGAAGATACCCAACAGATTGTCGGCTGGCTAAAAAGTCGTGGGCTAGAGTTTTATTTAGAAAGTAATAACGGTTTATTTGCTAGTGAAAATTTTGCTAGTCGTAGTGTAAAAACAATACAAGAATATATTGCCTATAAAGGAAAACCTGGTGCCAAACAAGCGATATCTGCGACTGTTTTTTCGATATGCTATATGGCAAACCCCTTTACCGCAAGGGTGTGAATAAAATCAGTTTTATTTTAGCGAGTTATGACGACTATTTAGCAGCGCAAGAAAAGTTTTCATCTTTAAAAGTTGGCACATGGGGCGGTAGTGGTGAAAAGGCCTTATTTGGCGATATCACTTTAAAAGATATCGATAAAGCTGTTGCTATTGATGAGTTACTAAGTTTCTTAGCAAAAAATGTCGAAGATACACTTGCTTTTGGGGACGCTAAGGTAGATATCCAGATGTTGGAACACTGTCAAATCGGTGTGGCGATGGGAAATGGCGGTAAAGAGATCAAAGAAATGGCTAATTATATTACTGCATCTGTCGAAGATGACGGTTTATATGAAGCTTTTGAACATTTTCAAATTATTAATTAAAAAGAAAGTAGGAAATAAAATGGGATTTAGAAAAGACTTTTTATGGGGCGGCGCAACTGCTGCAAATCAATGTGAAGGCGGATATAATGAAGGGGGACGTGGATTAGCGAACGTTGACGTTGTACCCAATGGCCCTGATCGCGCGAAAATTATTGCCGGACATAAGAAAATGTTTGATTTTGACGACAAACATCATTTCCCTGCAAAAGTAGGAATTGATATGTATCATCGTTATAAAGAAGACATTGCTTTATTTGGGGAAATGGGCTTTAAAACTTATCGTTTATCGATTGCTTGGACACGCATCTTTCCTAATGGAGATGAAACCGAACCTAATGAAGAAGGTTTACAATTTTATGAAGATTTATTTAATGAATGTCACAAATATGGCATTGAACCCCTTGTAACGATTACACATTTTGATTGTCCAATGCATTTAATTAAAGAATATGGCGGCTGGCGCAACCGTAAAATGGTTACTTTTTATGAAAGACTTTGTCGTGCCATTTTCAATCGTTATAAAGGCTTAGTGAAGTATTGGTTGACATTTAACGAAATCAATATGATTTTGCATGCACCTTTTATGGGAGCCGGCCTTTATTTTGAAGAAGGAGAAGACGAAGAGCAAGTAAAATATCAATCTGCTCATCATGAACTAGTATCAAGTGCACTTGCAACAAAAATCGCACATGAAGTAGATCCCAATAACCAAGTGGGTTGTATGCTAGCTTCTGGATCTTATTACCCTTATACTTGCCGTCCTGAAGATGTTTGGGAATCTCGTAAAACAGACAGAGAAAGCTATTTCTTTATTGATGTTCAATCACGTGGTGAATACCCTGCTTACTTCTTAAAGGATTTAGAACGTCGTGGTATTGAGATTGAAATGGAAGATGGCGATAAAGAGTTGTTAAAAGAAAATACGGTAGACTTTATTTCATTTTCTTATTACTCTTCACGTGTAGCTACAAGTGATCCTGAGTTATTAAAACAAACCCAAGGAAATATCTTTGCCTCTGTGGAAAACCCTTACCTAGAATCAAGTGAATGGGGTTGGCAAATTGATCCACTTGGCTTGCGGATTACGATGAATGATATTTATGATCGTTATCAAAAGCCGTTGTTTATCGTAGAAAATGGTTTAGGTGCGATTGATCATCCAGATGAAAATGGCTATGTAGAAGATGACTATCGTATTGATTACTTGGCAAAACATATTCAAGCGATGAAAGACGCTGTTGAAATCGATGGTGTTGATTTGATGGGCTATACCAGTTGGGGCTGTATCGATTTGGTTTCTGCTGGTAGTGGCGAAATGAAAAAACGTTACGGATTTATCTATGTTGACTTAGATAATGAAGGAAACGGTACACTCGCTCGCTCCAAGAAAAAATCATTTGATTGGTATAAAAAAGTGATTGCTTCAAACGGAGAAGATCTATCGAACGACTAGAAATTTAATAATAAGCAAAAAATTACTTCTATAAGTTATCTTGTAGAGGTAATTTTTTTATTTGATGTAGTCTTTATCTGTTAAGAACAAGTAAAAGCTAATGGAAGGAAAAAAATTGTTCATTCAGCGCTCGAACAAATAATAAAACAGCAAAGTATTATTTTTAATATAAGCAAGTTTTAGTAAACAGACCGTTGTTATATAAAAATACAATTTCTTCTTACTTCTTCCCTGAAAAGCTACGGACTGTGATATAATTAAACTAACAAAATAAATAAAGAGGTGGTTTGTTATGTCCTGGAAGGAAATTTATGAACAGTGGACAAATGATGACGCTTTGGATGACCATTTAAAAACACAATTAGATGAGTTAAAGGAAAAGCAAGAGGAGTTAGAAGATGCCTTTTACGCACCCCTTGAATTTGGTACTGCGGGTATGCGAGGGATTTTAGGACCAGGCATTAATCGTATGAATATTTATACTGTACGTCAGGCAACAGAAGGTTTGGCACGTTTTATGATCAAACAAGGGTTTGATGTTGCTAGAAGAGGCGTTGCTATTGCTTATGATTCAAGGCATCTTTCGCAAGAATTTGCCATGGAAGCTGCCAAAACATTAGCTTATAATAATATTCCATCCTATGTATTTGAAAGTTTAAGACCTACGCCGGAACTATCCTTTGCAGTGCGTTACTTAAAAACATTCACTGGTATCATGATCACAGCTTCTCATAATCCGCCAGAATATAATGGTTATAAGGTGTACGGCGAAGATGGGGGTCAAATGCCGCCAGCAGATGCGGATATGGTAACAACTTTAATTCGTGAAGTTGATAATCCACTAACGATTCCTGTGATGGAAGAAAAAGCAGCCAAAGAACAAGGTCTTATTACCATGATAGGTGAAGATATTGATCAAGCCTATTTGTCTGAATTACAAGCTGTGACGATTGATCAAGATGTGATCGACCAAATGGGCGATCAGCTAAAGTTAATTTTTACGCCGCTACATGGAACGGGCAAAATGTTAGGTGAGAAAGCTTTACGTCAAGCAGGCTTTAAAGAGTTTATCGTAGAACCAGAACAAGCAGTGGCAGATCCGAACTTTTCAACAGTGAAATCACCTAATCCAGAAGAAAGTTCAGCCTTTGAGTATTCTATGCGTTTAGGCCAAAAAGAAAATGCTGATTTATTAATTGCGACAGATCCTGACGCAGACCGTTTAGGAGCTGCTGTGCGTATGCCCAACGGTGACTACAAAGTATTAAGCGGGAATCAAATCGGAGCTTTACTTATTCATTATATTTTAGAAGCTCGGAAAAAGACCAATGCTTTACCGGAAAATGCCGTCATCTTAAAATCAATTGTTTCTAGCGAATTAGCTACAGCTATTGCCCAAAGCTATGACGTACCGATGGTTAATGTTTTAACAGGATTTAAATTTATCGCGGAAAAAATTAAAGAATTTGAAGCAGAGCATAGTCACAGTTTTATCTTTGGTTTTGAAGAAAGTTATGGCTTTTTAGTTCAACCATTTGTACGCGATAAAGATGCGATTCAAGCGCTTGTTTTATTAGCGGAAGTGGCTGCCGCTTATAAAAAACAAGGAAAAACATTGTATGATGCCTTACAAGAAATTTTTGTCGAATATGGTTATTATGCAGAAAAAACGATCTCGTTGACGATGTCTGGTCAAGAAGGTTCTGCTAAGATCACTTCCTTGATGAAATCTTTTAGAGAACAAACACCAACAGAATTTGCGGGCACCAAAGTAGTGCAGACAGAAGATTTCAAACAATTGATCCGTAAAAACGCGGCAGGGACTACAGAAAAGTTAAGCACACCGCCTTCTGATGTTTTGAAATATACCTTAGAAGATGATAGCTGGCTTGCGATTCGTCCTTCAGGTACTGAACCTAAAATTAAATTCTATATAGGTGTGAAAGCTGATTCTGACGAACGCGCACAACAAAAAATTGAACTGTTACAACCTGCTATCAATGAAATTACTGGAAATTAGTTGTATAATAGAAGCGTTTCTTGCTCAAGTTAACAAATGAAAAACATCTAGGGCAAAATTTATAGTGGTTTTTGCCCTAGTTTTTCCATATGAAAACGATAAGAGGAGGACGCTATGGAAAAACCAAGCATCGAAGATATCGAACATGTTAGCCAAATCTTTAAAGTATTAAGTGATATGACTCGTTTGAAAATCGTACTGGCAGTAAAAGAAGGCGAAAAAAATGTTACGACTATTGCCAATGAAGTAAGTATGGAACAGTCAGCTGTTTCTCATCAATTAAAATTGTTGCGTGATAATCGTGTCGTAAAAACCAGAAGACAGGGTAAAGCTGTTTTATATAGTGTCGATGATGCCCATGTTTTAGATATTTTGGAACAAACTTTCAAACACGTTCATCACCGCTAGAAAGGACTTTCAGACAGAAAGTTCTTTTTTTTATGCTGAAATTTTGTTATGCTTAGACAAGTAAATTAGAAATCTATGAAAATACTTTTAATCTCAAAGTTATTCTTTTTTAAACTTTTTATTCTATGAATGATTAAAGATAAACGATATTTTAAAAGGAGCAGCTATGAAAAAAAAAGCAAATATCGCTGTCTTAGGCCTAGGCGTTGTGGCCAACGGTCTTGTTAAAAATTTAATTGCAGCAGAAGAAAAAATAAAGCAGCAGACGGATTTAAGCCTTTCGATTGCTAAAGTATTGGTACGATCAAAAGAAAAAAAGCAAGGTCTAGCACAAAAATATCAGTTAACACTGACCACTGAAGTTGAAGATATCCTTGTTGATCCGACAATTGACATTGTGGTGGAGTTGATTGGCGGAATCCACCCGGCTAAAGAATGGATTACTCTGGCATTACAAAGAAAAAAACATGTAGTGACAGCTAACAAAGATTTAATTGCGCGTTTTGGTAATGAACTTACGGCAACTGCTAAAGCCAATAATGTTTCCTTGCTTTATGAAGCAAGTGTTGCCGGTGGTATCCCTATTTTGCATAATTTAAATACAAGTTTTATGGCAGATGAAATTACTGCTATACAAGGGATTTTAAATGGGACGAGTAATTTTATACTGACGCAAATGAATGAAGCAGGTCTTACATATGAAGAAGCTTTAGAATCTGCTCAAGTTTCTGGTTTTGCTGAATCAGACCCAACAAACGATGTAGATGGTTGGGATGCTGCGTATAAACTAATCATTTTAGTACGCTTAGCGCTTAATCAAGATTTAGTATTAGATGATCTAAGTGTTAAAGGGATCGGTGAAATTACTCAAGTTGATAATTTTTACGCTCACGATTTTGGTTATCAAATCAAATTGCTTGCTTATGCTCGAGAAGTAGACGAGGGGACTTATGCTGCGGTAGAGCCTGTTCTTGTTCCGCAAACACACCCGTTTGCTTTTGTAAAAAACGAAATGAACGGCGTATTTATTGAAAGTAAAATGATTGGTAATTCCTTGCTTTATGGTCCAGGCGCTGGCGCATCACCAACTGCCGAAAGTGTCCTTACAGATATTTTGACTATTGCGAAAAATCTGAACAACAAACAGCAGGCACTTCAAATGAGTCCCTCGAATTTGCCAAGGTGTAAGCTTCATAAAGAAGGATTAATGAACTATTACTTTTTAATTACTGATTGCGCTATAGATTTAACAACCTTTTTAGAAAAACAGCACATAAGACCCATTTCTTTAAAGCAACAAGAAAATAGCGAGGCAGCTTTTATCAGCAATAAATTAACAGTGCAACAAAAACATGACTTGATAAATAAACTGCAAGAAATCAGCCATGTAAAACAAATATTAAGTGTTTGGGAGGATTAAGAAATGAAAATCCGTGTACCAGCTACAAGTGCTAATCTAGGTCCAGGTTTTGATTCTTGCGGTATTGCTTTATCAAGCTATTTAACTATTGAGGTTATTGAAGAAGACAGTAAGTGGAGGGTGGACCATGAGCTGGGTCCGGAAATTCCAAAAGATGAACAAAACCTCTTGATACAAATAGCTGAAAAAGTTGCACCAACAATAAAACCGCATCATTTAAAAATGACAAGTACCATTCCAATTGCTCGAGGTTTAGGGAGTAGTTCTTCGGTGATCGTAGCAGGGATTGAACTAGCCAATCGTTTAGAAAATCTAAATTTGACTGAACGGCAAAAAATAGAAATCGCTACTTCTATTGAAGGTCACCCTGATAACTGTGCACCAGCGATTTGTGGTGACTTTGTTGTGGCTAGCCACTTTTTTAGAGAGGATCAGCCCATCATTCACTATGTAAAACATTATTTTCCTGAATGCCGTATTATCGCCTATATTCCAAATTCGCAAGTATTGACTAAAGAAAGTCGTAGTGTATTACCTGAAAATATTCCATTTGCTGATGCAGTAAAAGCTAGTTCGATCGCAAACGTTATGATTGCAGCTATTTTAAATGGTGATCTAATACTTACAGGAAAAATGATGGAACAAGATCAATGGCATGAAGCCTATCGTGAGAAATTTGTTCCGCATTTAACAACAATTCGTCAAATTGTAAAGCAAAATGAAGGTTATGCGGCATTTCTTAGTGGGGCAGGACCTACGGTTTTAATTTTAGCAAGTGAAGAAAAAGCAGATCTGATAACATTTGAATTAGAACAAATGGCAGGTTCAGCGCAGATCGAACAGCTATCTTTGGATCGTGAGGGCGTACAAGTATTTTAAAAGCTGTGATATAAATAAAAATATCCGAACTATATTGGATAAGAACAGTTATCTTCCTTTATAGTTTGGATATTTTATCTGTAAAAATAATGTTAGAAAGCTTTTTTAAACTTCATCGATTTCCTCTTCTGAACCATAATAGCTATGGTCTTCTAAGTCTAACTCATTTAAAATAACAGAGGCGGTTTCTTCGATAGATAAAGAAGCGACATTGATAGTAATACAACCTAATTTTTCGTAAAGATCTTTGGCAAAGTTTAATTCTTCTTTGATCTTGTCGATATCCGAGTAGGCAGAATCAGGATTGAGGCCGTAAGCGATCATACGCTCTTTTCGGATGGTATTAAGCACTTCTGGATCATTGGTCAGTCCTACAATTTTATTAGGATCTACTTCCCAAATTTGTTTTGGAATATGTGCTTGTGGAACAATAGGTAAATTTGCTACTTTGAGATTTTTATTTGCTAAAAATAAGCTTAAAGGCGTTTTGGAAGTACGAGATACGCCTAATAAAACAACATCTGCTTCTAAAAAGCCGCGCGGATCTTTTCCATCATCGTATTTAACAGCAAATTCCATCGATTTAATACGTCTAAAGTAGTTTTTGTCTAGGTGATGCATCGCTCCTGGTTCATTTGATGGTGCTATGCCGCTTCTTTTTTCGACTTCTAAGACAGGCGGTGTTAAAACGTCAAATTGATATAGCTGATGTTTATCACAAAACTGATGCGTAATTTCTACTAAATGTTTATTGATTAAAGTGTGCAAAATAATAGCATTGTGTTTTTCTGCATCTTTTAGTGCTTTAAGTAGAGATTCATCTGTTGTAATGAATGTACGTCTAAATAAGACGAATTCGACTGTTGGATATTGTGCCATCGTAGCCTGAGCTAACTTTGAAGCAGTTTCTCCAGCAGAATCAGAAATGACAAATATCGTCAAATTTTGTTTGTTATTATCTTCTGGCATATACTTATCCCTCGCTTGCAATTTAATTATGAATATTATAACATATATTAGAAGGTTGAATCGAAATGATTTTGCTTTGGAGGGAATCGAAATGGAAAATCAATCAGCGGTCAAAGAAGCCGTGCAACAAATGAAAGATTATGGATTCAAATATACTAAAAAAAGAGAAACAATTATTTCTTATTTAGCAAAAGCCAATCGCTATGTTGCGGCAAAGGAATTACATGAATTTTTAATGCAAAAATATTCAGGAATTAGTTACGATACTATTTATCGTAATTTACGTGATTTTGCTTCGATCGGTATTTTAGAAGATACTGAATTAGAAGGAGAAATGAAATTTCGATTTAATTGTTCACTTCAAGGAGCAGAGCATCATCACCATCATTTTATTTGTTTAATTTGCGGAAAAACAAGAGAAGTGACAACCTGCCCGATGGATTTTTTCCAAGAACAGTTAGCCGGGTGCACAATCGAAAGTCATCGTTTTGAAATCTATGGACGTTGTGAACAATGTCAGAATATTGGCTGAAAGATGATTCAGTTTTATTTTAGGTCAGTAAGTTCATTTTTATCATTAAAAATAATAATTGCAGCTATTTCATTAACTTCCTTGCAAGCAACAGAAGCAAATTTCTGTTTGCTTGAAAGGATGTTTTACTTAACAAAAGGGGGAATTATCCATTATATGGATTCGAGTCATTTAACAAGTATTATTTTATTTTTTGCTTGTTTACTTATTTCAGCATATTTTTCATCTTCGGAAACAGCCTTTACTTCTTTAAGCGCTGTTCGTTTAAAAAATGAAGCTGAAAAGGGAGATAAGAAAGCTAGGCAAGCAATCAAATTACAAGAAAGATTTGAGCCTTTATTATCGACAGTTTTGATAGGGAACAATTTGGTGAATATTGCTAGTTCCGCTATTGCAACAGTCTTTTTTGTCAATATTTTTCCTGTTTACGGGGCAACAGTTGCAACTATTACTACGACAGTTTTAATGCTGCTATTTAGTGAAATCACACCTAAATTGTTAGCTAAATTAGCACCAGAACAAGTGGCAAAATTTTCAGCGCCTATATTACGTTTTGTGATGTTTATTTTTAGTCCTCTTGTTTGGTTATTGAGTAAGTGGCAAGAGGGGTTTAAAAGATTAATTTCTGTAGATGGCGAGCAATCTATTAGCGAGGCGGAATTACTTTCCTTAGTAGACGAAGCTAGAGTCGAAGGAAGCATTGAAAATGAGGAACATAGCTTGGTTAAAGCAGCGATCGAATTTGATGATGTCGATATTTCTTCGATTTTAACGCCTAGAGTAGACGTGGTGGGTGTGGATATTGAAGATTCTGATGAAAAAATTGAACAAACTTTTGAGCATAATGTTTATTCTCGCTTAGTTGTATATGAAGAAACCATAGATAATGTAATTGGTGTTCTTCATGAAAAAGATTTTCATAGATATTTGCGGGCAAAAGAAAGGAAGGAATCAAAAGTTTCTACGATCGCTGGTTTACTTTCTGAAGTATTGTATGTGCCACCAACCATAAAGCTGGCTGACTTATTAAAAATGATGCAGCGTGATAAAAATCATTTGGCAATTGTTGTAGACGAGTACGGAGGGACTCTAGGTTTGGCAACAATGGAAGATGCGTTAGAAGAACTGGTCGGAGAAATTTGGGATGAAACTGACGTTGTACAACAAGAAATAGAAACCATTGAAGAAGGAAAAACTTATAAAATTAGAGGCACTTATTCATTAGATAAATTGTTTAATCTATTGAATATTCAAAATAAGGAAGAATGGTTATCCAATACAGTGAGTGGTTTTGTTATTGAGCAATTAGAAAAAGTTCCCAAGGTCAACGACTCTTTTACTTTCGATCATCTATATGTCAAAGTACTTGATGTGCAAAAACGACGGGTCAATAAAGTTTTAGTCGAAAAGCTCCCTGCTAAAGAAGACGAACAGTAAACTGTAGATAAAAGTTACTAATCAGTTAAAACTAAACAAAAACTTTCAAGCAAGGGGTTGAATGACCATTGCTTGAAAGTTTTTTTAATTATCTTCAAAATAGTTATTTTCCTGTAAAAATTGTCTGGCAACAATTGAAGGCTCAACTAAATCATTGTCTGCTTGATAGTTTAATTCTTGCATCGTTTTTGTGTCTATGGTATCCACAAGTTTATCTAATATTTCTTTACACTCAGGATATTGGTCTAAAAGTTCTTGTTTTACAATCATGGTCGCATCATAAGGTGGGAAAAATTGATGATCATCTTCTAGTATGACTAAGTTATTACTAGCTACTCGGCCGTCTGTTGAATAACCTAATACCAAATCAACACTACCTGAAGCTACTGCGTCATAAACAAGTCCGATCTGCATAGGTAACATGGTAGCAAAATCAAAACCATATTCCTGTATAAAACCTTGATAGCCGTCACCTACACGTGTGAGCCAAGGAC
Source organism: Tetragenococcus halophilus (assembly GCF_001712815.1). Lineage (NCBI taxonomy): Bacteria > Bacillati > Bacillota > Bacilli > Lactobacillales > Enterococcaceae > Tetragenococcus > Tetragenococcus halophilus. Next base: position 1,423,445 of record NZ_CP012047.1, on the reverse strand, counting down.
GATCTGTTCCAACCGTTAATTGATCGGAGATTTCTTCTAGATCGCTAACTTTCTCTAAATCGTATTTCTCAGCTGTATCTTCTCGTACCATAAAAGCAAAAGTATTGTCAAAACCGTAAGAGGGGAAACGGACTTGATTATAGCGTGATTTGAGTTCTTCTTTTGATACATCAAAGGCTTTTTTCGGATCTTTGATCGCGTCCATTTTTAAGATGGTAGTGATATCTGTTCCAGTGTATCTACCAGCGGAAATATCAACATCTCCCTTATTTAGCGCTTGTTGGTCAATTTGGGCAGTACCTAAATTGTTGATCACACTCGTCTCATAATCAGTGTAGTGTTCAATCATGCCATCAACAAGCCCCGCTAAAATTTGCGTCTCTGTGGTGATTCCTCCTGAAATTGAAATGACATGATCGTCCTTATTAGAAGGTAACCCTGGTAAAGAAGAGCACGCGGATAAAAATATGAAACAAGATAACAAGAAGAAAATACTTTTTATTTTTTTCATCATATTAGCTCCTTTATCAGAATAATTTTATAAGACTTTTTTAAGTATGCTTGAAAGTAAGAAAAATTACAACCAATACATACAGTTTGCTTTAACAGTACTCTGTAAATTGCAATTGTTATAAAAAACAATTCTGCTTTTGCGAAAACAGCTTGACACATTTTCGAGAGTTAGCTATAATTTTTATTGGACAGTGATGTTATTGGAATAATCATTTATTTCATAACAAAAACGGTTACTATTTGAGCTCGGAGGGAGGGAATTATATGTCAAAAACAGTCGTTCATAAAAACGAATCTCTTGATGATGCTCTTCGTCGCTTCAAACGTTCCGTTTCAAAAGCAGGTACTTTGCAAGAGTCACGGAAACGTGAATTTTACGAAAAACCAAGCGTGAAACGTAAGAAAAAATCTGAAGCAGCTAGAAAACGTAAAAAGAAATTTTAATTTCATCTGTATAGAAGTGGAGCTGGTAGTGTGACACTGCTTACGAAATTAAACGATGATATGAAAGCTGCTATGAAGGGCAAGGATAAAAAGTCTTTACAAGTCATTCGCATGCTCAAAGCATCGTTGCAAAATGAAAAGATCAACCTTGGTCGTGACTTGACCGATGAAGAAGAATTAGCGATTATCTCACGCGAAATGAAACAACGTCGTGATTCTTTAGCTGAATTCGAAAAAGTTGGTCGAGATGATTTAGCTGAAAAAACGAAAAGCGAAATTGCGATTGTTGAAAGGTATCTACCTGCTCAACTGACAGAAGACGAGATTTTTCAAATTGTCAGCCAAGCAATTGAGCAGACAGGCGCTAGCTCTCCCAAAGAATTTGGGAAAGTAATGGGTGTTGTTATGCCTAAGGTAAAAGGTAAGGCCGATGGCAATCAAGTAAACGCGATCGTCAAAGAGTTATTAAATCAAAAATAAAGATAAAAGCTGTTGCAAGTCTTCTTAGTCTTGGCAACAGCTTTATTTATTTACGTTAGATAAAAGCAATTTTTCTTTTAGAATATCTATGGTATGATATGGTAGAAACATTGCGGCTAAACACTTGTCGCTTGTGAAAATAAATAATGAATGGACGAAAAACAGTGAAAAAAGAATCTTAGAAGGCTAGATCTTGGAATAGCTGTGGTAAAAGGAGCGAGTTTTTTGACGGAAGATTTTACGTCTTTTGAATTAAAAGTAACACAACCGCAGGATATGGATTTACTTTTAGGAACCCATGACAAACACGTCAAATTAATAGAAGATGCGACAAAAACGACGATACGCGCGCGCGGCGAAGTGATTCAAATTCAAGGTGAGAAAACGAGTGTGGATTTGGTAGTAGCGGTATTTCAGTCTTTACAAGAATTAATTAAACGTGGCATCGAAATCAACACGCCTGATGTGGTTTCGGCCTTGAATCTAGCAAATCAAGGCGCATTGTCTTCCTTTATCGAAATGTATGAAAAAGAAATTATTAAAGATGATAAAGGTAATCCTATCCGAGCGAAAAATTTAGGACAAAAAGGATATATTGAAGCTGTAAATAAGCACGATGTCACTTTTGGTATTGGGCCAGCTGGAACAGGAAAAACGTTTTTAGCTGTGGTTTTAGCAATCGCTGCTTTAAAAAAAGGAACGGTTAAACGTATTATTTTAACTAGACCAGCCGTAGAAGCCGGCGAAAGTTTAGGGTTTTTGCCAGGAGATTTAAAGGAAAAAGTAGATCCTTATCTACGTCCGGTATATGACGCGCTTTACCAAATTTTTGGCGTAGAACATACCAATCGTTTGATGGAACGAGGTGTAGTAGAAATTGCTCCTTTAGCTTACATGCGGGGACGTACTTTAGATGACGCTTTTGTTATTTTAGACGAAGCACAAAACACGACGATAGCGCAAATGAAGATGTTTTTGACACGTTTAGGTTTTCAATCAAAGATGATTGTCAACGGCGATATCAGTCAGATTGACTTACCTAAAGGAGCGGTTAGTGGTTTAGTCGATGCGCAAAGGACTTTACACAATATTAAAAATATTGCTTTTGTTAATTTTGACGCTAACGATGTGGTAAGACATCCAGTTGTAGCGCAGATTATCGAAGCCTATGAGCAAAAAAATAAGAACGAGCTTGATTAAAAGTTAGCTTAAGACCTCGGTTGGTTTTATCAAAAGATAGACAACAGAGGAGGGAGGAAAAGTAAAGCATGATCATCGCACCTTTAAGACGCTTAAAAAATAGAATGGGGAAAACCTTCTTACCTGTTTTATTTTTACTCTTTTTTTTAATTACTAGCGGAATTTTATATTCAAGTGTGCGTCAACAAGATACCAATTATAAAGAAGGGCAAGTGGCAGAAGAAAGTATTCGGGCAAATAAAACTGTCGAAAATACGCCTGCAACTGAACAAAAAGAAAAATTAGCAGCTGAAGCTGTCGTTCCTGAATATACTTACCAAGAAGATATTACTAGTGAACAACATGAATTGATTGAACATCTATTTGATATGATTGATGATGTAAGACAAGACAGTGAAGAAGAAAATGAAAAACGTGAAGAAGAGGCCGAAAATAACGATTCTGTGGATAAGGTGACAGAGGATGAGAAATTGGCTGCAATGAAAAAAGAATTAGAGAAAATCGATAGCGATAATTTAAATTTTTATCAGCAACTTCCTGCCAGTTTTTATCGGACGGCTTTTAGTCTGAATCAAGAAGAACTAGATCAGGTAAAAGAAGAAAGTCTGGAAATCGTCGACCAGAGAATGTCTGAACAAATTCGACAAAATGATCTAAATACGGCGCGACAAAATGCTGAAGAACAAGTAAAAGTACTTGATTTATCTGATGAACAAAAAGAAGCTACTTCTTATTTAGTAGATGAAGGAATTACGGTTAATACCTTTTTAAATGAGCAAAAAACTGAAGAGTTAAAACAAGAAGCCAAAGATTCGGTACAGCCCGTAATGATTTATCAAGGCGAAATTATTGTGCGTGAAGGTTCGCAAATTGATTCAACAGCTATTCAAAAACTTAATGTATTAGGCATGACCGAGAAAAATCAATCCTTTTTTCCATTTGTCGCCATTGTCTTAGCTGCATTATTACACATTATTGTGCTGCTTTATCTTAGCATTCCAGTAAAAGATAAGGATAAGCGCGAAAATCAGTGGGTCTTTTATGTGGTTGCAATGACACTGAGTCTAGTGTTTATGAAGTTTTTCCAACTTTTTCAAACAGAAGCAGTCCCTTACATACCTCTGTTTTTCCCAGCTGCATTTATTCCTTTAGTTTTGAGTTTCTTTGTGAATCGACGGTCTGGAATCTTAGCAGCTGCGTTTCAAGTTGTTTTTGCAGCCTTTATTTTTTATGAATCCGTAGGTACCAATGTTTTACCGGTTATTTTAATTGTCTATATGTTCTCTGGACTTATGGGAACGATATTGCCAAGAAGACGTATATCCCATCAGGGGCGACAGTCAGTATTGTGGATTGTCGTATTTCCATTTTTGATCAGTCTTACTTTACTGGTTTTACAAGGAGTAGATTTTGCCGATAGTCAAACCTGGATCGCCTTAGCTTGTAGCTTGGCCGGTAGTATTTTATCTTTATTGATGGGTGTGGGTTTATATCAATTGATTGAATTAATGGTTACTGATGACAGTGATACTGTTTTAAATGAGTTGAGTAATCCTAACCATCCACTATTGAAAAAGCTTTTAGAAGAAGCACCCGGAACTTATCATCATAGCATGATGGTCGCTAATTTAAGTGCCAACGCGGTTGCTGAAATTGGCGGACGGTCGTTACTCACCCGTGTGGCTTGTTACTATCATGATATTGGGAAATTAAAGCATGCCAACTTCTTTGTTGAAAACTTGCCGCAAGGGGCTGAAAATCCGCACAATTTCTTACTGCCAGAAGACAGTAAACAAATCATTTTTGGTCATGTGACTGATGGAGTCGCTATATTGGAAAAAGAAAAAATGCCGCAGATGGTCATCGATATCTGTCAGCAACATCATGGAACCACCTTGATGAAATATTTTTATGTTAAAGCCCAAGAGCGTAATCCTGAAGTTACTGAAAATGATTTTCGTTACCCAGGACCGATCCCACAGACCAAAGAAGCTGGTGTAGTCAGCATTGCAGATAGTTGTGAAGCAGCTGTTCGCGCTATGGATGAGCCGACCAATGAAAAAATTAAAGATTTTGTTTCAAATCTGGTTACAGATCGAATGTTAGATGGACAATTAGACGATGCTCAGTTAACATTAAAAGAACTTAAAATCATTCAAAAATCGCTCATTAACGGTTTGTGTAGTACTTTCCATTCTCGGATCAAGTATCCTAAAATGAAGTCAGAAGCTGAAAAAATGAAAGAAGAACAAGAAAGAAGTGACTAATATTGGAAATCACTTTTATTGATGAAACCAAAAAAGTAAGTAAAGATGAACGAGAAGATATTGATAGTCTGTTGCAGTATGCAGCAGACTATCTAAAACTTCCGGAAAATAGCGAAATGTCGATCACTTTTATGGATAATGAACGTATTCAAGTGATCAATCGTGATTATCGTGGTAAAGATGCCCCGACAGATGTCATTAGTTTTGCCATCGAAGAAGCAGGCCAAAATGAAATGCCGATATTTTTTGATGATGAAAAGATGACTGATTTACCCAATGAACTAGGCGATATTATGATTTCCACTCAAAGAGCGCAAGAACAAGCTGCAGAATACGGACATAGCTATGAACGCGAAGTGGGATTTCTAGCCCTTCATGGTTTTTTGCATATTAATGGATACGACCACATGACACCCGAAGATGAAAAAAAGATGTTTGGATTACAAAAGGAAATCTTGAATGCCTATGGACTCAAACGATAAAAAACCTAGTGTTGGAAAAAGTAAAAATCTGTTGAACTCAATCGAGTTTGCTATCAGCGGGATAAAAACTGCCTACAAAGATGAGCGTAATATGCGCATTCATATGTTTTGTGCTGTTTTAGTCATTATTTTAGGCTTAGTGTTAGATCTTGACCGCTTTGAATGGCTTTGGATCGGGTTGTGTATTTTTCTGATGTTGATAATGGAAATCATAAATACAATTTTTGAAAATGTTGTGAATATGGTGACAAATCACCACTTTCATCCTTTAGGAAAAAAGGTAAAAGATGTCGCAGCAGCGGCTGTTTTGATTACAGCGATCTTTTCTGTATTTGTGGGCGCGCTCATTTTTTTACCTAAGATTTATCAAATAATGATACATTAGAAAAGAGGAAGACAAGAAATGACAGAACATAAGTCTGGTTTTGTGGCTATTATCGGCCGCCCCAATGTAGGAAAATCGACTTTATTAAATCGAATTGTAGGCCAAAAAATCGCGATTATGAGCGATAAAGCTCAAACAACACGTAATAAAATTCAAGGGGTTTATACAACTGATAACATGCAGATTGTTTTTATTGATACCCCAGGGATCCATAAACCCAAACATCGGCTTGGCGATTATATGGTAAATGAGGCTTATGGTGCTTTACAAGAAGTTGAAGCCGTACTGTTTATGGTCAATGCGGACGAAAAACGTGGAAAAGGTGATAATTTAATTATTGAACGACTACAAAAACTTGATGTTCCTGTATTTTTGATCGTTAATAAAATTGATAAAATCCATCCGGACGATTTACTAGCAGTGATTCAAGATTACTCTACGCAGATGGATTTTGCTGAAGTTGTTCCGCTTTCGGCAACACAAGGAAATAACTGTGAAACCTTAATGCAGTTACTGGAAGAACAAATCCCTGAAGGGCCGCAGTATTTTCCTAAAGATCAAATTACTGATCATCCAGAATATTTTATCGTCTCTGAATTGGTAAGAGAAAAAGTCCTCCTTTTCACACAAGAGGAGATTCCTCACTCCGTAGCGGTTGTTGTTGATTCGATGAAACGAGACGAAAATGATAAGATTCGTATTCAAGCAACAATTAACGTTGAGCGTGATAGTCAAAAAGGAATTATTATCGGAAAAGGTGGAAAAATGCTTAAACAAATCGGCATTAAGGCGCGTCAAGATATGGAAAAAATGCTAGGAGATAAAGTTTATCTAGAGCTCTGGGTAAAAGTGCAAAAGGATTGGCGTGATAAACAAAGATCCTTGGATGATTTTGGTTATAAAAAAGAGACATTCTAGCCTTTTGCTTAAAGGAGATGAATGATAAATGAATCAAGCAGAAACCAAAGGAATTATTTTGTTTCGCAAAGATCATAAAGAAAAGGATATGTTGGTTAAAATTTTTACTGAATCAAGCGGCAAGTTGATGTTTTATGTTAAAGGTGCTCATCGTAAAAATAATCCGTTAACGCCAGCTATCTTGCCTTATACTCAGGCCACCTATATTGGAAAATTCAATAGTGAGGGGTTATCTTTTTTAAATAGTGCGAAGTTTATTCATCCATTTACACATATACAAGAAGACATTTTTGCTGCTGGTTACGCGACTTATATGATGAATTTAGCGGATGCGGCAATTGAAGATAAGGTCTATGACCCTCATCTTTATAGCTTTTTATCGCAAGCTTTAGCGATGCTAGATCAAGGGATTGATGGTGAAATTTTAACCAATATCTTTGAAATTCAAATTTTACAACGATTTGGGGTAGCGATCAATTGGCAAGCGTGCGCGATCTGTGGACAAACTCAAGGAAAATTCGATTTTTCTTCTAAGTATAATGGTATTTTATGCCAAAAGCATTGGGATCGTGATTTAAGACGTTATCATGCTGATCCCAGAGCGATTCATTTTATTCGTCTTTTTTCGCAAATTTCTTATGATAAAATTCATTCAATTGAATTGAAAAAAGAAACAAAGACGCTCATTCGACAAACGATTGATCAATTGTATGAAGAGTATGTGGGTTTGAATTTAAAAAGCAAAAAGTTTATAGATCAAATGCAAAATTGGGGCGATGTTTTAAAACCCAAATAGGGTGGAAACACATATATATAGTTTAGCTACATTTTTTATTTGACAAATGACGCCTTTTGCGACTATTATAGTATTAATAAAATAGTGCGATGAACATTTAAAGGAAAAGAACCATTTCTTTTAGCGAGCTTGGGAAAGTGGGAGCCAGGCAGAAATTCTTTTACCGTAGGCAAGTGGGAGCACAGTAAAAAAGCTGCCGATGATTGAATCGGAAGTAGGGTGGAACCGCGAAATAATCGTCCCTATATCTATGCAAATGCTGTATAGATATAGGGATTTTTTTATTGGCAAAATTGAAAGGAGTCACAAAATGATAAAAAAAATAACATTACAAGAAATGATTTTACGCTTGCAAAAGTTTTGGTCAGATAATGATTGTATGATCATGCAAGCTTATGATACAGAAAAAGGGGCAGGAACGATGAGTCCATATACTTTTTTACGCGCCATTGGCCCAGAACCATGGAACGCTTGTTATGTGGAACCTTCTAGACGTCCGGCAGATGGACGTTATGGTGAAAATCCTAATCGTTTGTATCAACATCATCAATTGCAAGTTGTTATGAAACCTTCTCCAGAAAATATTCAAGAACTCTATTTGCAAAGTCTGGAATTATTAGGGATCGATCCTTTAGAACATGATATTCGTTTTGTTGAGGATAACTGGGAAAACCCGTCGATGGGTTGTGCTGGCCTTGGTTGGGAAGTGTGGCTAGATGGCATGGAAATTACACAATTTACCTATTTCCAACAAGTAGGTGGCCTAGCTTGTTATCCAGTGACCTCTGAGTTAACTTACGGTTTGGAGCGTTTGGCTTCTTATATTCAAGAAGTTGATAATGTTTTTGATCTAGAATGGACAAATGGTATTAAATATGGAGAAATCTTTAAACAACCTGAATATGAACATTCACGTTACTCTTTTGACTTAAGCGATCAAGAGATGTTATTAGATAATTTCGATAAATTTGAAAAAGAGGCAAAACGTTGTATTGCAGACAGTTTAGTGCATCCAGCTTATGATTATATTTTAAAGTGTAGCCATAATTTTAATTTACTTGATGCCAGGGGTGCAGTTTCTGTCACTGAACGAGCAGGTTATTTAGCTCGTATTCGTAATATGGCAAGACAAGTAGCTAAATTATTTGTTGAAGAACGTAAAAAACTTGGTTATCCATTATTGGATCGTAAAGAAGCTGAGAAGTTACTGAAGGAGGAAGACTAAATGACGGAAAATTTACTAGTTGAGATTGGTTTAGAAGAGATGCCAGCACATGTAGTGGATCCTAGCATCTTACAATTTGAAGAAAAAACGAAACAATTCTTACAAGAAAATCACTTGGACTTTGCTGCAGTAAACTCTTTTTCAACACCTAGACGATTAGCTGTACAAGTGATTGATTTGGCAGAAAAGCAAGCCGATACGAAAGAAGAAGTCAAAGGTCCTGCCAAAAAAATTGCACTGGATGAAAATGGAAACTGGAGTAAAGCTGCGCAAGGCTTTGTTCGAGGTCAAGGAATGTCAACAGACGATATTTATTTTAAAGAAGTCAAAGATACAGAATATGTCTATGTTACCAAGCATACGGTAGGAAAAAACGCACTAGAGATATTGCCTGCTTTAAAAGGGGTTATTACTAGTTTAACTTTTCCGGTTACCATGCATTGGAATAAATTCGAATTTGAATATATTCGTCCGATTCGTTGGTTGGTCGCGCTACTAGGTGAACAGGTCGTACCTTTTGATATATTAGATGTTTCAGCAGGGCGTACTACTTATGGTCATCGTTTTTTAGGAGGCGCTAGCTCATTAGAAAATGCTGATATGTATGAGGAAAAATTACAAGAACAATTTGTCATCGCCAATCGTTTTAAACGACAAGCAATGATCAGTCAGCAAATTCAAGAAATCGCAAATCAACATCAATGGCAAATTGATGTTGATGAAGACCTATTAGAAGAAGTAAACAACCTGGTTGAATATCCAACAGCATTTGTAGGAGACTTCGCGGAAAAATATTTACGACTACCCGATGAAGTATTGATTACTTCTATGAAAGAACATCAACGTTATTTTGATGTAAAATCGCAGGATGGAAAATTATTGCCTCACTTCATTTCAGTTAGAAATGGGAACCAAAATAAAATTGACAATGTGGTAAAAGGCAATGAAAAAGTTTTAGTTGCGCGTTTGGAAGATGCGGAATTCTTTTATAATGAAGATCAAAAATTATCTATTAAAGAATGCGTAGAAAAGCTGAAAAATGTCACTTTCCATGAAAAAATCGGTTCAATGTATGAAAAAATGCAGCGGGTTCAATTAGCTGCTAAAGTTATCGGTAAACATATCAACTTATCAGATACAGAATTGGCTGACTTACAGCGAGCAGCCCAAATTTATAAATTTGACCTGGTTACCAATATGGTGGACGAATTTCCTGAATTACAAGGAATTATGGGAGAAAAATATGCTTTATTAAAAGGGGAAAAACCTGCTGTAGCACAAGCGATTCGCGAGCATTACATGCCAATTGCAAGCGAAGGAGAATTGCCATCTTCTAATATTGGAGCGGTATTAGCGATTGCTGATAAATTGGATAGTCTATTTTCTTTCTTTGCTGCTGGGTTAAAACCAAAGAGCTCCAGCGATCCTTATGCTTTAAGACGACAAACTTATGGTATTGTACGAATTTTAGCTGCAAAACATTGGTCCTTTCCTTTTACAGTTTTACAGCAAAAGATTGAAGAAATGGTTAATCAAAATGAAGAACTTTATGGCATACATTTAGAAGACTCAGCATCTGAAGTGGGAAATTTCTTACGAGGAAGATTGCGTCAATTCCTATCTGCACAAAATTTTCGTTATGATGTCATTGATGCCGTAATTGATGCAAAACAAGAAGATATCCATCAATTGATTGAAGCAGCGAATACTTTGAAAAAACACTTAAATGACGAAGATTTCAAGTCTTCTATTGAAGCTTTGACTCGTGTGATGAATTTAGGACAAAAAGATCAAAGTGAAAACGAAATCGATCCTACTTTGTTTGAAAATGAAGCTGAGCAGAACTTATACCAAGCAGTTAAAACTGTTGAAGAACAGTTTGTGTATCAAACTGTTGAAGAAAATTATCATGCTTTAACACAATTACGTCCATTGATTGAAGATTATTTTGATCAAACGATGGTAATGACAGACAATGAAAAAGTACGTAATAACCGTTTAGCACAATTAAGGAAAATCACGCAAATGGCGATTGCTGTAGCTAGTTTGAATGATTTAGTAACAAAATAAATTAAAAAAGAGGATCGCGCCGACTAGGTAAAACTGTTTGGCGCGATCCTCTTTTTGTTAAACCATATAAATTAATTTCAATAAAAATGGAATATAAAGTAAGTATAATAAGACTGAATAACCAAGGCTTGAAGCTGCAAACTCTTCATCCGCATGGTAACTGCGGGCTAATATAGGTATCGAATTTTGTACAGGCATAGCAGCTTGGATCATAAATACTTGCAACATCAAAGTAGGAACGGTGATCCATTGTCCTAATAACCAGACGATCAAAGGCGAAAAGATATAACGTCCTAAAAGTACGCCGATGATATCTTTATTTAGCTTGAGGTTTTTGATGCCATGAAAGTAAACGATAATCCCTATAGCAAACATGGAAAGCGGCGTGGTTAAATTGGCTAAATAAGTACCAAAATCGGCAACAAATTCTGGAACCTTGAAATTTAACAACATCCAAACTAATCCGATCAAAAAACCTAATAAAGCAGGAGAAAAAACTTTCTTTAGTGCAACCAGTGGATGGAAAGTCACAGTTGCTTCTTTGATATTTGGCGCGTCGTGAGCAATAAGATAAACGCCTAATGTCCAAAAAATCGTCGTATTTACAATATAATATAATAAAACATAAGGAACAGCTTTTTCGCCGAAAATTGCTAAGTTTATCGGTAAACCAATAAAAATGGTATTTGAACATGTAAAAATGGTAGCAAAAGTACCTTCACGACTTTTACTAACATGAGCGAGTCGGCGATAAATCAAACTAACTACTAGTGTAAGAAGCATGGAAAGAACGGGGATGATCATCCCTTTAAAAAGTGATAAAAACTCTTCCTTAGAAAAACTAGACGTTATCGTCAAAAACATATTAAAAGGTAGCGCTAAGTTTAATACTAACTTGGAAAATATATCGGCTGTGTCGTTTGCAAACCATTGTTTATAAGATAAAACATAGCCAATAAACATCAATAAAAAAATAACTAATATATTCAAATAAGCTTCTAACAATGATTAACCTCCTAAAAAAAGCGAAAGAGGAAGAACGTCTTCCCATTTCGCCTTAATTACATCTATTATTTATGATGTTGCTGCTGTTTACCAGCATTCCTATTTCTATTTTTATTCGCGTTGGTTGACTTATTCGTCGTTTTCGGTTTTTCTTGGCTTGCAGGTGTTACATCTTTTTTCTCTGTAACAACTGTTTTAGGTGGATTTTCTTCCATCTCTTTAGCAATTTGCTTTTTAATGCGTGGTTTCATCAATACATTTGTAATAAAGGTTTGAATACAACCAATAAAACCACCGATGACCCAATATAGTGTAACGCCAGCTGGGGAAGAAAGTGATACAAATACAATCATCATAGGTGAAACGATCATCATACTGCGCATTTGTTTTTTCTGTTCAGCAGGGATACCGATCATTGAAATAAATGATTGGGCTACATAAGCTAACCCAGCGATCGCAACTAACAGTAAACTACGTTCTCCTAGGTTCAAGCCAAAAAAGCTAGAGGATTCAATGCCCGGAGTATAACGAGTAGTAAAAAATAAAGCTGAGAAGATTGGCATTTGAATCAATAAAGGAAGACAACCAATACCGCCAAACATACTAACATTATTTTCTTTATAGACCTCTTGCATTTCCTTTTGGGCTTGCATCTGTTCTTCTTGTGTCGTAGCCTTTTTCATATTTGCCTGTGCCACATCGATTTGCGGTTTTAAATACTGCATTTTTTCTGACTGAAACATTGACTTACGTGACTGGTGGATCATCAAAGGCATTAGGATACAACGTATAATAACGGTTAAAACAATGATCGCCCAACCGAAACCTAAGCCCCAATTGTCAGCCATATAGGTCAAAAAGCTACCTAAGGGATTAACTAAAAAACGGTAAATAAGACCATTCGGGTCAGGCGAACCATCATCCAAGCGTTTGACACAACCGCTTAGTGTGATCATTATCCCGATAAGGCCAGGGGCAAGCAGCCATTTTTTAAATTTACTCATGTGATTTTTCCTTTACTTTCCTTAATTTTGCACAAACTTAACTATACTAAAAAATATTCTTTTTTTCAATGTGCAATAACAAATTAAAGAGGAAAGAAAAGGAAAATTTAATTTGCTATAAACTTTTTACGTTCTTTGATTGAAGGATCATCTTCTACTTGGACATTCGATACACTGCCTGCTGGAGAAGGGGATTCTTTTACTCTTTGGATAAACTGTTCGATTGCGCTATCTTCGCCACAAGCTTCCATGGATACTGAGCCATCCATTTCGTTTCTTACAACGCCCGTAACGCCTAGTTCATCAGCGACCATTTTAGTAGAAAATCGAAAACCCACACCTTGTACACGGCCTTCAACTTGAATTCGAACTTTTCTCATGATACATTCCTCCTCTTTTGATTCTATCATAGCGTTTTTTTTAGGAATGGACAAGTAAAGCAAATTTTTGTGTTATAATATTTTTGAGGTGAAATCGTGAAAGAGATTCAAGCGGCAAAAAATAACAAAATAAAAGAATTAAAAAAACTTCAGCAAAGAAAATATCGAAATCAATCGGAAACTTATTTATTAGAAGGTTATCATCTAGTTGAAGAAGCGGTAAAGGCTGGTGTTGAAATTAAAGAAGTCTACCTTGATGAGCGCGGCTTAAAATTATGGCAAGATTGGGTTAAGCAACACGAGCTTGATTATTATCTACTTTCCAATGAAGCGATGAATGCTTTATCTGAACTTCCTACACCGCAAGGAATGATTGCCTTAGTTAAAAAAGAAGAAAATACTCCGGCTGATTTTTCTGGAAAGTGGCTCCTTTTAGACAATGTCCAAGATCCAGGAAATGTTGGTACAATTGTGCGTACGGCAGATGCTGCCGGTTTTGATGGTATTTTTCTAGGAAAAGGGACAGCTGATAGGTATAGCGGAAAAGTTTTACGTAGTATGCAAGGTAGTCAATTTCATTTACCTATTTTTAGTGGGGCTTTAGAAGAGGTCATTCCTGTATTCAAAAAGCATGCTAGTAAAGTTTATGGGACAGCTCTGGATCCCTTGGTTTTATCCTATACACAAGTAAAACAAGAATCATCTTTTGCACTTATTTTGGGCAGTGAAGGCCAGGGTGTTGCTGAAGAAATTCTACAAATGACTGACCAGAATTTATATATTCCTATATATGGTAAGGCTGAATCCCTTAATGTAGGTGTTGCAGCGGGAATTTTGATGTATTCATTTGTTTAATAGGTTAAGGAATTTTTAAAATTAAGCGTTTTTTTTGGCAAGTTACTTAGTTTGTGAATAAAGATGTGTTACATTAGTAAGTGTAGATATATAAAAGTCCAGAAAAGGTGGCAATCAATTTATATGAAAATAGCTTGGCAAGAAGATCCGGAATATGTATCATATGTAGAAGATTTGCTTGAAACACAAGAAGTTCAAAAATTAGGAGAGTTTGTGCAACACAGACATTCAACTCGTTTAGAACATTCCATTAGCGTTTCTTACAATAGTTATAAATTAGCAAAAAGATTTAATGGTGACGCTAAAGCTTGTGCTCGTGCTGGATTGCTACATGACTTGTTTTATTATGACTGGCGTACAACCAAGTTTGATGAAGGAACGCATGCTTATGTACATCCACGCATCGCTTGTAAAAACGCTGAAAAATTAACTGAATTAAATGATATGGAAAAAGATATCATTATTAAGCATATGTTTGGCGCAACTATCGCACCTCCACGTTATAAAGAAAGTTATATCGTGACAATGGTTGATAAATATTGCGCTGTACAAGAAGCAAGTCTTCCAATGAGTGAACGTATTAAACACCGTTGGAACACTACATTTAAGAAAAAACAATCAGTATAGAAAAAACTTGGGTTTGAAAAATCAACCCAAGTTTTTTTCGTTTTATTAGAGGCAACTCTACCCAACTTGCCACCAATATAGAAAAGATTGGAGGCAATTCTGCAAACTTGCTCCCAATAATTCGCGGATTGGAGGGACATTGAGAAAGTTACCACCAATAACTCGCAGATTGGAGGGACATCGAAAAAGTTGCCACCAATAACTCGTGGATTGGAGGGACATCGAGGAAGTTGCCCCCAATAACTCGCAGATTTGCAGATTGGAGGCAACTCCACCAAAGTAACCTCCAATAATAGAGTATAAATTACGAAACAAAATGCGCTATAATAGATAGCAATAATAAAACTGAAGCAAGTAAGCTAATGATGGTAAAATGTAATTTTCGTTTCATGGCAATGATCGCAATAAATTCACGTAAAAAAGCATTCGGAAGATAATAGAATGCTGTTTTTGCGCCGATACCTTCTGCTTTTAGATGAGCCATCCTTGCAAAGATCCCTGCACGAAAAATATGGTAATTATTGGAGGAAAAGATGACTTTAGGCGCTTGTATATCTGCGCGATCGATAATTTCTTTAGAATATTGCATATTTTCCAGTGTTGTTGTCGAATTTGTTTCAATTAAAATATCATCTTCTGGAATACCTTGTTGTAAGGCATAATCTTTCATTGCTATAGCTTCAGCGGTTTTTTCATCGGGACCTTGTCCGCCAGACATAATGAATTTAACCAAGTGGCGTGTGTATTTGCGCTGTTGGTAATAAAAATCAATGGCTTTATGAATACGATTTGCCAGTAAAGGAGAAACCTTTGTTCCTTGAATTAGCCCTGCCCCTAAAACGATAATAAAATCCTGATCATAACTTGGTTGATTAAACTGATATAAAAGTGAAGCACTAAGAAAATTCAAAAAGGCAAAAACAAAGTAAAAGAACATCATAGGTAAAATAGACAATAAGATAGATGCCCAGTCTGGTAACATTTTAGCGATGAATGAATCATAGATCAGCCATATTGTCATTACGACCGCTAAAATCAAGGTTAATAGATTTGCCAATGAGTGTGATTCACGTTTGATGACTACCAAAGCATTCCAGTAAAATAAAATCATCAGTCCGACAAAACCAAATAAACCAACAAGCACAACGAATACTCCTACTAAAAATATAAGGGCAAAAACGATCACATCTTGTGTAATTAAAAAATTATAAAGTAAATAAATGCCAAAGCTAGCTATAAATAAATTCAACAGGAAACCGTTGAGTACTCGTGCTTTTTCGCGATGGTACATCCAAGAAAAAAGAACAAAAAATAAGGCAGGAATGGTAAAAAAATAACTTTTATCCTGTATTTCTGTAATTCCTAAGTAAATAAATAAATAAAAAAAGGACCAGTAGATAAATTTAAAAAAAAGATTGGAACTATTGCTTTTTTTATGTTGTTTTACAAGGATAAATGCGAGCAGTAAATAAGGCAATATAAACCAGGGGACATACCAAAAATTCATAAATTTCACTCCTTATAGCCATAGTATAGCAAATTTTTTAACGATATACCTTTAATATTCGCTCAATTCTCAAAAATTCGTTACAATAAAGAGAAGAAAAAAGAAGGAGATGATTATTTGGAACTTGGAGAAGTTATCCAAACAGCAAAACCAGCTTTTGTTGTGGTCGGCAAGGAAGGACAAGGACCAGCAGAAGACGGAACAAATTGGGTATCTGAACTTTGGAAAGCAGTATACCAAGATTTAGATGAATTAGATACATTTATCGATAAGGAAGCTGAAGAAGCCGATTTATGGGGCTTAATGTCAGATAGCAAAAATTGGCTCGAACCTTGGCAAGAACAAGGTAAATATCTAGCTGGTATTGAATTGCCTGCAGATATTCAAGTACCTGAAGGTTGGCAATACTGGGAATTGCCAGCAATGGAATATCTAGTTGTCAAAACTGACGCGCCTAATCTTGAACTTATGACGCAAAAAATGTTTGAGGAAATTTTACCTGGCGAAGATTACCAACTAGTAGGTGCTATTCAAGAACATTATCTACCAGAATTTGCAGCAGGAGAAGTTGAACTGTATTTTCCCGTTAAATTTTTATAAACATGAAAAGGGCAGCGCTTGATAAAAGCTTCTGTCCTTTTTTATTCATAAAAAAATGAACGACCTCTAGTAATAGGCCGCTCAATTCAATGATTAATTATTAAAAAAGTTTTTGATATTTCGCCAAGTTGTGGTAAAAATATTGGCTTTTTCTGTTCCTTCAGTTGTGATAATAGCACTGTTGGAGCTTTTTTTAGCTTCTTCATTATTCAAATAACCTAAATCGTCATCTTCAACCTGAGCTTGCACATTACCAATATCAGTTCCTGCTTTTACCGGCGCCTGTACTTCGTTGTTGTTTAGAGAACTTTGATAGGAAACATCCTCAGTTGTTTTATCGCTAGGCAACCATAGTTTGATCTCATCTTGTACGGCTACTGGCAGTGTTTGTTTCTTTCCTTGAGGAACATCAACTGAAGCTAAATCAGGAATTCGATCATTATCAGTCAATAATGTTTCTTGTTTCCAATGGTCAAATGTATAGTCCATTAGCTTGCTGGTTTCATCAAAACGAGCAGATTCATTTTCGATATCATCATGATCTATTGCATTTAAAACCACAGTAATGATTCGTTGTCCATCCTTTTCGATTGTTCCTACAAAACAAGCACCAGCTAGATCGGTTGTCCCCGTCTTTAATCCATCTACGCCGTCTTTTTCCGCCAGTAAGCCTGGCAGCATTTTATTGAAATTTTCCATATCAAAAGGAGTAGAAGTTCCCTGACCAAATTCTTTTTCAGGGATTTTACTAACCTCTAAAATATCCGGAAAATCTTGTAATAAATTTCGAGCAACAGTGGCTAAATCTCGTGCTGATAACTCATTTTCATCTTTCTTGCTAGTTCCCGGGTAAATATTGTCACCTAAAAACTCATTGGAAAGCCCTGTACTATTAACGATTTTAGCATCAATAATACCCCAATCTTCGACTTGTTGACGCATTTGTTCAACAAATTTTTCTTCTGAGCCAGCTACTTTTTCTGCTAAAGCAATCGTAGCGGCATTGGCTGACTCAATAACAGCAGCTTCAAATAAGTCCTGTACTGTATAATGCTCATCCTGGCTCAAAGGAACATTAGAAAGTTCGAGGTTTTCACTTAATTCAGCTACATCGTCTGAAATTGCTACTTCATCGTCCCAAGAAAGCTCGCCATTTTGAATTGCATCTTCTACCAGATATAAGCTAATCAATTTTGTGGTAGAAGCGATTCCCATAGCTTTGTCACTATTTTGTTCATAAAAAATCTTACCCGTGTCAGCATCGACTGAAATTGCTGCTTTGGCTCGAATATCTAAATCTTCGGCCGCAACATTGGCAGTAAAAATTGATGAAAAAAGTAAAAAAATAATTCCCATAACAAAGGGAATAAAAAGTTTCTTATTCATGAATGAATCTCCTTTAGTTTAATCAAAATGAATTCTACCAAAAGTTAAGGGAAGATTCAATTAAAAAAGAGCTTAAAGTATTTACTTTAAGCTCACAAATCATGTTCATTATGTCTAACGGGTGCTTTTTCTAAAGCTTCTTCTTGTAGTAACTGATAGCTAAGAAAGGCAAAAGCAGTTAAAATTCCACTGAGTCCGGCAACAGATAGTAAAGATAAAATAGTTGCTAACATATCGATCTCCTTCTTTCTTTTTCTTTCTAAGTCCATTATAACAAATTTTTATTAAATATTAGATGATTTCGCTTAGAAATTTTTACGTAGAAAGTTGGAAGATATGGTAAACTTTTACTAGCAGGTGATGAAATGAAATATGAACATATTCAACTCGCTTATTTTTTGGAACGGAAAAATCGTTTTGTTGCGAGTTGTCGTTTAAAAGAATCAAATGAAATCGTTGATGTGCATGTAAAAAATACAGGACGTGGCAAGGAAGTATTGTTGCCTGAAGCAGTGGTTGCTTTAAATTTTTTGCCAAGTACAAAAAGAAAGACGGCTTATGATTTAATAGCAGTAAAAAAGCAAAATCACTGGTATAATATAGATAGTAGTGCACCCAACGAAGTAGTATTTAGTGCTTTGCTCAATCAGACCATTGTTTTACCAGGTTTAAATGGAAATATTAACTTAGTTAAAAGAGAAGTAAAATATGGGCAGTCCCGTATTGATTTTTATTTTGAAACAGATAAAAAAGAAAAAGGACTGATTGAAGTAAAAGGGATGACACTAGAAAATAAACGTGTCGGCGCATTTCCTGATGCACCCACTGCACGTGGCTTAAAGCATGTCCGTGAATTAATACATGCGCAAGAAAAAGGTGAGCATTGTTATGTTGTTTTTATTGCACAGTTTGCTAATATTGATGTGGCAACCATTCATGAAAAGATGCAACCAGAGTTAAAAGATACTGCAGATACAGCTATAAAAAAAGGCGTACAATTTCTTTGCTACGCTTGTCATGTAAATGCTACACAGCTTGAAATCACTAAAGAAGTGCCATTTGATTTAGAAGCTAGTTTTTGTGACCCACTTGAATAAAATAAAGAAAGAAGGAATGACGATGATTCATTTAGGAATTATAGGCACCAACTGGATTACTCACCAATTTGTACAAGCGGCTCTTGCAACTGGAGAATATGAGTTGACTGCTGTTTATTCTAGAACTTTAGAAAAAGCTCAGGAATTCGGAAAAGAGTATGCGGGTACTAGAGAATACAAAGATGACTTGACAGACTTTTTTGCCTTAGAAGAAATGGACACCATCTATATCGCTTCTCCTAATAGTTTGCACTTTGTACAAGCGCAACAAGCAATTGCAGCAGGTAAAAATATTATTGTAGAAAAACCCGCTTTTTCAAACCCCAAAGAAATGGCGACAATTATTAAACAAGCCAATGAAAATCAGGTGTTCTTTTTTGAAGCAGCTCGGAATATACACGAAGAAAGTTTCAAAAAGATGAAAGAATTCTTGCCTACGCCTAATCACATTATCGGGGCTAATTTTAGCTATATGAAATATTCTTCTCGTTACGACTTAGTATTAGAAGGAAAAGAACCTAATATTTTCTCACCACATTTTTCGGCTGGTTCGTTAGCGGATTTAGGCGTTTATCTAGTTTATGCGGCATTAGGCTGGTTTGGCATGCCTAAGGAAGTTCATCATTTTGCCCGAAAAATTCAAACAGGAGTCGATGGTCTGGGGATGATCATTTTACGTTATGAGAACTTTGATGTGTGCTTGCAACATGGTAAAATCGGAGAAGCCCATTTAGCTTCCGAGATTTATTTTGACGATGGTACGCTTTGGTTAGATGCAGTAAATTCGATCAATCAAGCACGTCTATATAAGCATACAGATGATGGTGCGCCACTTGAGATCGAAGTTTCTGCTAAAGAAAATCCGATGATAGAAGAGGCAAGAGATTTTGCTGAAATTATACAAAATCCTGATAATGAGGCTTATGGAGAAAGATACGAAGAGTGGGTAGAATTGGCGCGCAATGTAAATCAAATATTATACGAATTAAGAAAACAAGCAGGTGTCGTTTTCGATGCCGATCAAGAATAGAGGAAAAATATGGAAGAGCAGTTTCTACCAGAAATTTGGCAAGAAAGAATAAAAAAAGAAGGCTTTGAACAAACAAGTTTGATACAAGAAAAAGTCTTTTCTGCTTTGTATCAAGGAAAAAGTCTTGTGGGTGTCGCTCCTACCGGTACTGGCAAGACCTTGGCTTATCTCTGGCCGACACTATTAAAATTGCAGCCTAAACATGGCAATCAACTGCTTATTGTGACTCCCTCACAAGAATTAGGCGTTCAGGTCGCAGATGTTGCAAGACCTTGGGCTTTGGATTTGAACTTACAAGTACAAAGCCTTATTGGCGGTGCCAATAAAAAAAGACAAATAGAAAAATTGAAAAAAAAGCCGGAAGTATTAATTGGAACACCCGGTCGTTTAGTTGAATTAATAAAAGAAAAAAAATTAAAAGCAGCAAACATTCAAACGGTTATTTTGGATGAAGCAGATCAATTATTGCAAAAAGAAGCAGTGGGCTTTATGCAAACAGTGATTAAAAGCATACCCAATACTAGCCAATATGCCTTCTTTTCTGCGACTGCTACTAAAGCTTTACCTGCGATTAAGCAGTTATTTCAGCAAGAATTTCCAGTTATTGATGTAAGTAAAGAAGATAAAAGTCATCAACAAGTTGCTCACTATTATTTAGTTTTTCCTACAAGAAGAAAAGTGGACGCTTTGAGAAGGTTGGGACATCTAACTGATTTTCAAGGGTTGATCTTTTTTAATGAGGTGCAGGATTTAGGAAGCGCTGAAGAAAAGTTACGATATCATAAACTGCCGGTGGCAAGTCTAGCTTCTGATAAATCCAAGCTATCGCGTAAAGAAGCACTAGAAAAATTCCGAAAACAGCAATTAACGGAATTATTGAGTACAGATGTTGCTTCTAGAGGTCTGGATATCGCTGATTTATATTATGTCGTGAATGCTGAAGTTCCGAGTTCTAAAGAAAGTTATTTGCATCGTGCAGGTCGTATTGGACGGATGGGTAAAACAGGGGCTGTCATTACTATTGTACAAGAAGATAGTTTGCCACAGTTGAAAAAAATCACTAAAAGTTTAGAACTGTCCTTACAAGAGATCTATTTATATGAAGGTCAGTTAACAACAGAAAAACCTAAAGCTCAACCTATAAAGAAAAAGAAAACAGCTAAGAGTCAAGCAAACAAGTCCAAGAAAAGTAAGAAAAAAACCAATAAAAAAAGTCAAAAGACTTCTTCTAATAAAGGTTAGAAATACAGGAGGAGTTGTATGAACCCTAGAAAACAAGAAATTTTACAATTTGTCAAAAAGCATGCTGACGGACTGACAGCTAAGCAGATCGCTGATAGCTTGCAAATCGATCGCAGCAATGTAAGTCGTTATTTAAACGAGCTAGCAAAAAATAAAAGTATTCAAAAATCAACCGGACGACCTGTAGTGTATTATCCTCTTACAACCAACTTAACAGAAGTTGAATCTATAAAAATGGATTTTGAACGGTTGGTGGGTGCAGATGCTTCTTTAAAAGTGAGTATCCAGCAAGCCAAGGCAGCAATGTTGTATCCACCTAGAGGGCTTCATACGATTATTTTTGGCCAGACAGGCACCGGAAAGACCATGTTTGCGGAATGTATGTATCAATTTGCTGTACAAGCGAAAGCTTTAGCGCAAGATGCCCCCTTTATATCTTTTAACTGTGCGGATTACGCGCAAAATCCGCAGCTATTGTTTGGTCACATTTTTGGCGTGAAAAAAGGAGCCTATACGGGTGCTGATGCGAATACAAAAGGGCTTTTAGCCGAGGCTGACGGTGGTATTTTATTTTTAGATGAAATTCATCGTTTGCCGCCAGAAGGCCAAGAAATGTTATTTAGTTTCATCGATAAGGGGCAATACCGTCCTTTAGGTGAAAGCAGCCGAGCATATGAAGCTTCCGTGCAGATTATAGGCGCAACAACTGAGTCTTCAGACGCTTTTTTAGGTACTTTCAATCGTAGAATTCCAATGTCGATTACCTTACCTGATTTAGCCCAACGTTCTTTAGATGAACGTTATGAAATTATCACTCTTTTTATTAAGCAAGAGGCCAGCCGTTTAAATCGAGCGATTAAAGTGGAAAAAGATGCGATTGTAGCTTTTATGTTATACGACGCACCTGCCAATATCGGACAGATTAAGCGAGACGTAAAACTGGTGTGTGCCAAATCATTTTTGCACTATCGTACACGTGAGCAAGATGAACTGATTATTCGTAAAAAAGACTGTCCGCTACAAGTCCAAAAAGGGATGCTTAAAATAAAAGAAAGAGCAGAACGTCTTGATCATTTTCTTGAGGGAAAAGGCGATTATTTGACCTTTGAAGCTCAAGGTAAAGAAGTTAACAGTGCACAAGATAATGATAGCAATATGGAAGTGTATCAAGAAATTGAAGACAAACTTGCTTCTTTAAATCAGCTAGGTGTAGATAATACAGATTTGGAAAAAGTGGTTGCAAAAGATGTAGAGGCTTATTTTGCCAATTATGTAAAAGAATTAACCCAAACTTCGACACAAAGAGGGATGATAGCTTCTAATATTTGGAATTTGACCAATCAGTTATATGATATTGCAGAAAAGAAACTAGAGCGTAGTTACAATGAAAAAGCGCGCTTTGCTTTTGCGCTGCATCTACAACTTACCTTGGATCGTATTCACAAAGGAGAAGCGATCGTTCATCCAGATTTAAATCGAGTAAGAAAAAATTTGAAGTCTGAGTTTCAACTAGCGTTAGATCTATCTACAACTATTGAAGAAGAACTACAAGTTGAAATTCCTTTTGATGAAATCGGTTTTATCAGTATGTTTCTTTCTATCCAATTGGGACAATATGAACAGCTACCCCAAAATAACGTGGGGGTTATTGTGCTGATGCATGGAAATTCTACTGCTTCGAGTATTCTATCTGCCGCTCAAGAGTTATTAGGCACAACAAGTGGTGTAGCGATGGATATGCCCTTAGATACAGTGGTTAATCAAATGTATCAAAAATTATTAAATGATGTGATAGATAATAAATCGCAGTTTTCTAATGGCTTGCTATTGTTGACTGATATGGGGTCGTTAAATTCCTTTGCAACATTGTTATATGAAGAAACTGGAATTCGCACAAAGGCTGTTTCTATGACCAGTACAATGATTGTGATTGAAGCATTACGAATGTCAGAAGCAGGACGAAGCTTAGAAGATATCTATCAAAACATTCAAAGCTCTTTTGAAACGATTGTACGTGAGCAATTCCAAGATGAACACGGGGATAAAGATAATAAAAAAGCGATTGTGGTCACTTGTTTTACAGGTGAAGGTGTAGCTGCCAAATTATATGAACGTATCGCGGCAATTGTTGATCAAGCAAAAGTGGAAATTATACAAATGCAGTTTATTGAAAAAGAAACTTTTAAAAAACATATTGATGGACTGCTAGAGGAGTATGAAATAAAAGCCATTGCGGGGACTGTTGAAGTTGAATACCAAAATATTCCTTTCTTTTCCGCTTATGATGTTTTTGACGATCAAAAACTAAAAGTATTAAAAAGTATCGTTAAAGATGAAATTGCAGCGGATACTATTGTTAACTCACTTGACGGGACAATTACACACGTAGGGTCTTTAGCAGTTTTGGTAGAAACGCTAAAGTCACTTGTTCAGCAAGTACAAACACAATTGCACATTATTTTAGAACCTAGTGTAGAAGCAGGTTTAGTCATTCATTTAGCATTTTTAATAGAAGCATTACGGACTGCTGGGATACAAAGACAATTTCCTGATTTAGCTGTTTTTCAAAAGAAATATCGTCTAGAAACTGATATTTTAAAAACTTCTTTTATTTCAATAGAGAAAAATTATGATATTCAAATTCCAGATGATGAGATTGCGTATTTAACTGAAGCTTTTATTAAAAACCAAATCGATACGCCTTTTAAACTTTACACACAAATTTAGTGTGTAAAGTTTTGCTTTAGTGTGTAACGCTTACCTATATAGTCAAAAAGTTGACTTGTGAGGAAATAGCGTTCGTTAGTATTGGCATGTTTATTGCTTATATAAAGTTGAAAGATAAAAATTAAGGAGTGGAAAAAATGGCAGAAAAAACAATTATGTTAGTTTGCTCAGCTGGTATGAGCACTAGTTTATTAGTAACAAAAATGCAAAAAGCAGCTGATGATAAAGGATTGGACGCTGAGATTTTTGCTTGCTCATCTTCAGAAGCGGATCAAAAATTGGAATCTAATTCAGTTGATGTTCTATTATTAGGCCCACAAGTACGATTTATGAAGGGTGATTTTGAAAAACGCTTAACACCAAAAGGAATTCCATTGGATGTCATTAATATGTCTGACTATGGAATGATGAATGGTGAAAATGTATTACAACAAGCACTTAATTTGATGGAATGATAGCTATCGTTACAAAAGATCAGGGAGAAAAATAGAAATCTACTCCCTATGATTAGAAAGATAGGGAGTAAAAATTACATTTGTTCCCTGAGAATGCAAAGACAGGGAATGAATTGCTAAAAGACTCCCTGAAATTGCCGGAAAACGAGGTTTTTTTTAAAAAATAGAAAGAAAAATGTTAAAGATAGGGATAGAATTTTAAATTTACTCCCTGAGGATGAAAAGATGGGGGTTAAATTGAAGACTCATTCCCTATGATTAACAAGACAGGGAGAAAAAACTACTTTTGCTCCCTGAAAAATATTAGGAGGAATTTTATATGGATGAACAAGAAAATATGGAAGCGGTCATGGGTTTAATTATGTATGGCGGCAACGCTAAGAGTGACGCGATGGAAGCTATTGCAGCAGCTAAAAAAGGGGATTTTGAATTAGCGGATCAAAAACTAAAAGATGCTGATACTTCCTTGAGCCAAGCCCATGAATCACAAACCGGCATGTTAACCAAAGAAGCACAAGGCGAGCATATGGATGTCACTTTGCTCGCGGTACACTCACAAGATCATTTGATGACAGCTATTGCTTTTAAAGATTTAGCGACTGAAATCATTGATTTATATCGTCGCTTAGACGAAAAATAAAAGCTAGCTTCAGGAGGAGAAAAATGGATACATTTGTACGTTTTATGGAAGAAAAATTTGTACCCGTAGCTTCAAAGATTGGCGCCCAACGTTAGTTAGTTGCTATTCGTGATTCATTTATGGTAACCATGCCACTAATGATTCTGGGTGGTTTAGCGACTATGATCAATAACTTGCCTATTCCAGGTTTTCAAGAATTTATGAATTCAATTTTTGCTAACGAATCGTGGAAAGGCTTTGGCGATTCTGTTTGGGAAGGTACTTTTGCAGTACTATCAGTTATGATCGCTTATTTAGTTGCTCATAACTTATCCAAGGGTTACGGGAAAGACCCTGTGGCTACAGGAGTTGTTTCGGTAGCTTCTTTCTTTGCACTAGGCGGTGCGACAGGCATGTCAAGCACAGGTTTGTTTGTTGCTATTATCGTAGCTATTATTTCAACAGAATTATTTGTTCGTTTGATCGGAAATGAAAAATTAGTTATTAAGATGCCCGAAGGTGTCCCACCAGCAGTCGCAAAGTCATTTGCAGCTTTGCTTCCTGCGATGATTGTTATCAGTATATTTGGCTTAATTACAGCAATTTTTGCAGCTTTTGGTTTTGACGATATTATTAATTCATTCTATGAAGCTGTACAACAACCATTTATGGGAATGGCGAATACGTATTGGTCAGCTTTATTGCTAGCATTTATTACACCATTTTTATGGTTCTTTGGTTTACACGGAGCCAATATGATTGATCCATTTATGCAAACTATCAATGCACCTGCAATTGAAGCGAATATTAATGCCATTTCAAATGGGGACGTTGCGCCTTACATTGTAAACAAACCTTTTATTGATAGTTTTGTAAACCTTGGAGGAACAGGAGCTACACTTGGCTTAATTATCGCGATTTATCTTGTAGGTAGAAGAAATAAAGCTTATAAAGTCGTAAACAACTTGAGTGTTGCACCAGGACTATTCAATATTAATGAACCCATGTTATTTGGTTTACCTATTGTATTAAATCCTATTATGTTTATTCCGTTTATTATCGTTCCAATGGTCTTAGTATCTGTTGCTTACTTTGCGACAAGCATTGGTTTAGTCCCTGTTTCAACAGTGATGCCACCTTGGGTGACACCACCAGTTATTGGTGGATTTTTAGCAACGCAAAGTTTTTCTGGTGCAGTGCTGGCTGCTGTTAACTTAATTTTGTCAGTAGTTATGTATATTCCTTTTGTAAAAATGGGCGTAGACCAAGCATTGAAAAAAATCGCAGAAGAAGAATAAAAAAGGCTAAGGTAGCTGTGTAAGAATGGACTACCTTGGCTTTCTTTTAAATTTCGTGTATGTTTAGAGCAGTATATAAAAATGAGGTGAGTAAGTGACAATTAAAAAATTACAAGAAGAAAACTTTACTGAGAGTTATCAATTAGCGCATTACGCCTTTCGTTTTGCAGATGATCAGCAACATCAAGAAGGTTTTACTACATTGTTTAACCATTCAAACGTTTATGCTGCGTTTAACGAACAAGAACTTGCCAGCCAAATGATTGCTACACCTTTAAAGGTACAACTATATAATCAATTATTTGATATGGCAGGGATAGGTTTTGTCTCTTCTGATCCTTCATTTCGGGGACAGGGAAACATTGATCAATTAATGCAAAAAATGCTGGTAGATTGCTATGAAAATGGTGTTTTGCTTTCCTACCTTGATCCTTTTTCTTATCCGTTTTATCGCAAATATGGATATGAACTAACATTTGAACGTATTTGTTATGATTTAGAAAGTTCAGTTTGGCCAGATAGTTCAAAGCCTAAAGGATATGTACGAAGAAAGACTTGGGTACAAGCAAAAGAAGCAATCAAGCAAATTGATCAAGCTTCTTCTAAACATAAACACGGAGGCCTTTTAAGAGAAGACTGGTGGTATGAATATAAATTTAATATCTCGCATAGCTATTATTTTGCGCTTTATTATAATGAAGAAGATCGGCCAGAAGGTTATCTAGTATATGAGATTAAAGACGGTAATTTTAATTGTGTGCGTTGGGTAAATTTAACAGAATCTGCTTATCGAGGAATCAATCGATATATCAGTTCACACAAAGACTCGACGCAACGTATTATTTATGAGAAGGGCTATGCAAAAAATGAAGAGTTTTTCTTAAATGATAATCCAGTTGGAAAAGCAGAAATCCGTCCTGAAATGATGGCTAGAATCGTTGATGTAGAAAGTTTCTTAAATAAAAGTCTTTTAAAAGATATTAAAAAGTCTTTTGCTGTTACGATTGAAAAGGACAGTTACGCCTCTTGGAATGAAGGAACTTTTGAAATTGTAAATGACAAGCAAGCAAATATTGTCAAAAAGGAAGTTAACCAAACCCAGTTACCACAATTAAAAACTAGTGTCCAGCGATTGACGCAGTTATTATTTGGTTATTGTTCCATTGATACATTAATATTTTATGATTTAGTAGAAATAGACAAAGAAATTATCGAAACTATTCGTCAATTAACTCCGCAACAAGCACCCATTCTAGAAGATTATTTCTAAAAAACATCCTATTTTATCGCTGAAATTATCTTGCTCTTTTGCAAGCAAAGCGATAAAATAGGATGTGGCTTTTTTATATGTCCCTGTAGCTCAGCAGGATAGAGCGACTGCCTCCTAAGCAGTAGGTCGGAGGTTCGAATCCTCTCAGGGACGGTAATTTATGAATGCTGAAGTCTTTATTTAACAAAGACTTCAGCATTTTTTTATTTTATAAATAAAAATGTGGTCTAAAAAGCTAAGTTCTACTTAGTTATTGATTGGATAAGTTTGGGTACTCTATAACCCTCGTTATATCAATCATATCATGAGCTTCCATATCTTCTGTGCTCATATTTTCCAGTTGTTTTAGAATAATACTTCTTTTTTCCATTTCTTCTTCATTTTTTGGATATAAAATGAAAGAACCTTCATTTTCAATTGCTTTTTGATTTATTTCTGCGAGTGGTTTCATAACTTTTTCGTAATTTGAAAGTGCATCATCAATATTATTCTTATTTTTTAATTCATTCGCTAAAATATAAGAACCTATTATTGCCAGACTTGATCCTTGTCCCGTTAGAAAAGAAGGGGCGTGGGCAGCGTCTCCTGTTAAAACAATGTTATCTTTTGACCAATCATCCATGATAACCTGGGTTGTAGTATCAAAAAATATTTCTTCTGATTTATCTAATGCTTCTAATAATTTTGGAACAATGCCGCTTATATTTTTAAATTTATTTTTGACCAATTCTTTATGTTTCTCTATATTTCTATGATTAACAAAAGGTTCCTTTTCATCACTAAAAACTAGAAACGCATGCACTGATTCTTTGTTTTCAGTAGCATACATAATAGCTGTTCGTCCTGCTTCTGAATAGATAACAGCCTCTTTATGCATATTTAAATAATTTTCCATAGTGAAACCTGTAAAACAATGACCTAAATATTTGGTGAATTTTTCTTCTTTACCAAACGTTAGTTTTCTTGTATTGGAATGAATACCATCTGCTCCAACCACTAAATCATATTGTTTTTTTATGCCGCTTTCCAATTCAGTTTCGACCCCATTATTCACAGAGACTATTGTTTTAATAGAGTCATTAAAAATAATTTTTATATTTTTCTCCTGTACTGCTTTATACAGGGCATGAGTTAGATCACCTCTTGGAATTTCAATATCCTTATTGTCTTTCATTGACTCATCTGTAAATTTCGAAATGATATTATTTTGACTATCTAGAATATTAAACTTCATATTATTTAAATTTTGGGCGTTCAATTCTTCATGGATTCCCATCATTTGGACTATATTTATAGCGCTTCCTCTTACATCTATAGGATAACCGCCGCCTCGTATTTTGCTTGCCCTTTCAACAATTGTTACGTCAAAACCATTTTCGTTTAACCAATACGCTGATGTAAGGCCGGCCATACTAGCTCCAGATACTAAAACTTTTTTGTTTTCCATATCCCTCATCCTTTTTCATTTATTTGACACTGAGTTTCTTTACTATATCTTACCTTTAGTGAAACTCAGTGTCAATGTAAAAATATTATGATACAATACAATTATAATATTTTGGAGGGGAATAAATGGATAAAGATATAAGAAAGCATGTTCTTGAAATTGCCGATCGTTTATTTGAAGAAAATGGTTATAGCAAAACAAGTATGGAAAAAATCGCACAAGAATCGGATATTTCACGAAGTACATTATTTAGAATGTTTAAAACGAAAAGTGAAAT
This sequence comes from Tetragenococcus halophilus, assembly GCF_001712815.1. Taxonomy (NCBI): domain Bacteria; kingdom Bacillati; phylum Bacillota; class Bacilli; order Lactobacillales; family Enterococcaceae; genus Tetragenococcus; species Tetragenococcus halophilus. The sequence goes on along the minus strand of NZ_CP012047.1, from coordinate 1,393,839 downwards.
TTTATTTTTAAGTAATAATGACTTATTGAAAGACACACTTGATGAATTTTTAGGAAAAGATTACACATTAAAAGAAATGATTCAAAAAGTAATTGAAGTGTTAGATAGTGCTTCATATACAGATAAAGTAAATTATATGAATTTAATGAAAAAACTTAAATCTGAACCTGATTTTCAATCTCAAATTTTTTTTAAAGCCTTGAAAATACTTCCTGATTTTCCATCTAGTGAGGATGACCCTTATGATGTACTAAAAGGCGCATTTTTTGGAAATGTTATTACTGCTTGGTCTCGAATATTTGAAAATCCTACCATTGATTCTTTAGATCAAGTTAAAATTCAATTGATTGAATTTGAAAAAAAGTTTCTATAAAAAATATAGAAACGTTTAAAAAGTGATCATTAAAAGATAGCTAAATCTTTCCGCTAAACAGCTATTTTAATTGCTAGTAGCTGTTAATGGCCTTAACAGATTATATTTCTTTGCTATTTGTGATAAAATTGTAATGTTTTATTGAGCACCTAATACAATACAATTGCGTTTGATTATATATAAAAACCAGATGATAGATATAAGGAGATTTTGTAGGTGAAAAGTATTTTTAGTAATATGAAGCATCTTGATATATATATTCATTACATCATTGCTCTTTGCGGCGGCTTTTTTGGCATGTATGCAATTACAAGTCGTATGGGAAATTTCGGGCAAGCGCAGACAGCAAATTTAATTGAAGTCGTAAGAAATATATTAGGCAGAAATATGTCAGAAGGCGCGTTGCGCATCGTAGCTGCGCTACTTTTTATGGGCGGGATCATATCAGCTACGATAATGGAAAGAAAAACTAAGATAGATTTACGCTATTTTTCTATTTCTTTTGATTTAATTGCTGCCATTTTGATTGGTTTTTTCCCTCTTAGTATGAACCCAGTTATAGCTCTTTACCCAGTGTTTTTTGCAACAGCATTTCAATGGTGTATATTCAAAGGCGCAAAAGGGTATCCTAGTGCTACCGTTTTTTGTACGAATAACTTAAAACAGGCCACAATATCCATCATTGATTATTTTTTGCTGTCCCAAGGTAATCCCGAAAGAAGAGAAAAAATTGAAAAGGCAAAATTATATGGAGGTACGTGTGTGAATTTTTATTTAGGTGTGCTAATTAGTTATTTGTTATGGTACTTTTTCGGTGTTCATAGTATTTGGTTTATTACACTACCACTTTTAATAAATTTTGTATTAGTTGTTTTGGATAGTAAGAGACACGCCTTCTACCTTAATGTTGAAAAAAACGCAGTTCACGAAAATCTTTCCTATGATACGACAAAGCTATGAAAAAGAAACGGTCAGATGGGAATTTTTGCTGTCTGACTCCTTTTTTAATGATAATGTTATTGATAAGGGCGTTTTATCATGAGTATAAAAGATAAAAAAACTGTTCAGGTTAAGATTGATAAAGAAGTTACTGACCAGTTAGCTAATGAGGGAAAAACCCCAATATTTATTACAGAGGATAATTGTTTGATTGGCATTATTGCAGTTGCCGATACAGTAAAAGGAAATAGTATCGCAGCGACTGATAAATTGCATAATATGGGCTTGCAAGTTGCGATGATCACAGAAGATAATACAAAAACGGCTGAAGTCATTGCTAAGCAAGTGGGGATTGATCGCGTATTCAGTGAAGTTCTACCCGAAGACAAAGCTAACGAAGTGCAAAAATTACAAAATGAAGGACTTCATATAGCTATGGTCGGTGATGGTATCAATGACGCGCCTGTTCTAACACAATAAGACGTAGGTGTTGCGATTGGATCAGGCACGGACGTAGCAATCGAATCAGCGGATATTGTATTAATGCGTAGTGATTTGATGGATGTACCAATTGCGTTGGGTATTCTACACTTATTTGGCGGCCTGCTACTAAATCCAATGTTTTCCGGAGCGGCCATGAGTTTAAGCTCAGTTTCCGTACTATTCAATGTACTACAATTTGAAAGGCTTTAAACCAGTGAGGACGAAAACTAAAGCAAGTAATTCTCAACCAGAAACAGTGAAAAAAGCAGCTGCCTAAAATTGTTCTTTTAAGAAATCTTAAATCAACTTTTTTAGATAAGGTTGTGATATAAAAAAAGTTGCATATCATAAATGGGGAGTGCAGCAGAAATTAGAAAATACTGTTATTCCAGCTGATCACATGGAAGGAATGAAGGATGCAACAGTGACTATTGATAAGGTAATCAGTGGGACAGTTTATATTGTCGATTACAAACCTACAGATGATGGAGAAATTATAAGAGATCATATGAGGTTAACAGAAAACAAAATGGCAGCAAATTAGCAATTTGCTTATTAAAATAAACTTAATATAAAAAAGCATGCTAGGTTAAATTCTTTCATTAAACAGGTAAGTTGTTACAATCTTTAGAAGCGGGAAATTATAACGTTTCCTGTTTTTTTAATTCTAATATTACGAATATGAATACAATAAATATGAGATATCAAAGTAGAAATTAACGTGCATTATTTGGAGGGAAAAACCTGCTAGTAGTAGTGAAATGGAATCAGAATTCTTTGGAAGCTAAATAGTAAAGAGAATTGGAATCAAACAAACCGCATGGCTAGTTGATTATTAGTGGACTAATATTTATTTTAAACGCATTCTTACAACAAAGATGGTTTCTAATAACCCAATTGTTGTAGTAGATCTTTTCCCATTTGGTTATTCATTTATGTTGTTTAAAAAAGGGGTTTAATTAATCAAGACAAACTTGTATTTAAATAAAGAGTGAATTATAAGAAAAAGGAGAAAAACAAATTATGAAAGCACTATATTTTAATGAATTTGGTGATTCTTCAGTATTACAGTATGGAGAAGTTGCTGAACCACAAATTAATGAAAATGAAGTACTTATTAACTAAAACTTGAAACCTACTTTTCGATACGTATCCCTTGGTATACCAAGGATCTCATGCACAAAATTAACTTCAACCTGCTTGCTTGAGCTGTTTTTGTATAGAGGAAGGTAGTTTTTCAAGGAACTGTTCGATAATGTTATTTAATACGGCTTCATCCAAAACATATTCATCCGCAAAAGCTTCTTGGAATAAAACGAGTAATTGCAGAATGGCTTCCGATACAGAAAGCTCAGAAAGCTCATCAATGAGAAGATAAAATAACTCGCCAAGCGTTCGGTCGTCTTTACTTTCACGTTCTTGCACCGCTAGGATCATATAACCGATAGCTACCAGTGTCGTATGCGCAAAGATCCCGTCATAAGAAATCCCTTGGTACTTGGCTAATTTTAAGTATTGTTTGCACATCTTGAAGTAGACTTCCACCGACCAGCGTCTAGCATAGAGCTGAATGATCTCGTCTTCGGTCAGATCGATATCGGTCGAAGCTAAGACCAAATAGTCGTTTCGTTTATTGCGATTGCGAATATATACCAACTTAATGGGAAGGATTTTCCCTTCTACGACAGCTTCTACTTGGACACTCAAAAGATAGCGAGAACGACCGCGGCGTTTCTTGTTTCGTTTGAAGATTTCTTTGACATCCATCTTTTGGCCTTGATAACGGTAGTAGATCTTTTGACTACGTTTAACCATCGCTACGCAGTGGCATTTCAGGTCACGGATCTGTTGGAACATTTTGGGACTGGAAAACCAAGTATCGAATAAGACATAATCCGCATGGATCCCTTGGTTCAAAGCCGATCGAAGCAGTTCCAGTGTCACTTCCGTACCTTTACGAAGCGCTTGAGCTTTACGTTTCCCCCTATTCGTGCGTTGATCCCCGATATCAAGATCAGATTGGAGCTTTCTTTTCCCGGAGAGCAAGGAAAAAGCGACGGGGACAAAGCTGTTGCCATCACTCCAGCCTAATTGTAAATAACGAAATCCTTTGAAATATTTTTTCTTGGCATGGTCGTATTGTAAAGCGGCACACTCCACTTTTTTCGCATTCAAGCGAGAATACATGGAGTCATCCACGATAAATGTGGTCTTTCGGGCATCATCCGTCAATGGACGTAGGAAAGTAATGACGGATTTAGCCACTAAGATCAGTAATTTTTGCCAATGAGTGTGCGGATCATTCAAGACATTGCGAAAGGTCTTATCCGAAAAAGACAATTGTTCCTTCTGCTTTTGGTAAAACCGATAGGTAGAACCGTTGGTAAAGATCGAAGCTAATAGGAACGAAAAAATAACAGAAACGGAGAAACCCTTCCTGTGCACGGCATTCGATTTTTTAAGAGCAGAAGCTACATGGAACTGATGAAAAAAATCAGACACAGAGGTAGAAATTTTTTCTGAGTTTGGCGTTGTTTGTGTTATAATTGACATGGCATGAACACTCCTTGGTTAGTGGTTTTTCGTTGATTCTATTATACCAGGATTTGAGTGGTTCATGCTATTTTTGTATCAAAAAACGTTTATTTATCAAGGGATGAACTGTATTTTTGAACTTTCAAGTTTTAGTTATTAAAACAAAATATATTGGAGTAAGTTTTGCGGATATTTATAGAAGAAGAGGCGATTATCACATAGAGGATCATTCTCCTCCATATATCAATGGTTATGAAGGCGTTGGAGAAGTTGTTAAAATAGGAAAAAATATTAAAAGTTGCTCTATAGGGGAAGATATTTTGTTTGTGGATGTTCCTTTCGCTAATGCAGAACTGGTATCAGTACCAAAGGAAAATATTATAAAAATACCCAAAAATATGAATATAAAGCTGGCAGCTAGTATAGGTCTGCAAGGTTTAACTGCCGAATTTTTAGCCAATGATTTGGGGCAAAATGTGAGAGGAGATAAAGCCTTTATCTACGGGATTAGCGGTGGAGTTGGTCAAATTCTATCTCAAATATTGGGAGCAGACGGTGTTGATGTCTACGGGCTTACTTCTTCAATAGAAAAACAAGAAACTGCATTGAAGCAAGGGGCAAGGGAAGTATTTTTAAAAGAAGAGGAATGGTTTAACGATGTTCAAAATTCCTTTGATACTGTTTATGATGGTGTAGGCATTACTGTTCAGCAGAGTATTGATTTGACTAAAAATAGAGGTAAAGTTGTTCTTTTCGGTATGGCAGGGGGTACACCGCCTCAAGTTAATTTAATTGAACTACTTACAAAATCAAAAAGTATCTTAACTGGAGACTTATGGGATTATTTGACAAGCTACGAAGAAAGAGAAGAAAGAAGCAAACGATTATTTCAATATTTTGTAGATGGTCAAATTACCATTAGTGAACCAACTATTTTTAGATTAAGAAACGGCAAAGATGCTCATGAATTTTTAGAAGCTGGAAAGAATATTGGCAAGGTTTTATTAACTCCTTAGAGATACATTTTGGTATGAGATATTTTCAAAGAGAACAAGAATAGAAGAACTGATCATTTCATAACAAAAGTAGTGTATTCCTGCCATAGTAATCTTAGCGTAAATTTTTGATTACTATGAGAGGAATTTTTATTTTGCTTAAAAGTATAAATAGCTCCCCATTCTCTGGCAAGAAAACAAAAATATTTTTTTATGATAAGTTCGAAAAAATAAAATAAAATCTTTTTTTATATAAACGAAATGTATCAATAAAACTAACCTAATACCATTACTGTTTCTTCCGTTTTTGTTTAATAAACTCAATATAATCCAAGATATCTTCCATTTCATCTTCTGAAACACTATCTCCCATATGCTTGGCTACGGTCTGGCTTTTACTTTCAGGTAAATCATATTCTTTATTTTCTCTTCCTAATAGATAATCAGTAGAAACAGTAAAGACGTCAGCGATTTTTTCTAGCTCGTTAGTAGAGACTTTTCTTGTGCCATTTTCAATTTTATTCATCGCTGATTTGTCCAAATTAAGTTTTCTTCCTAATTCTACTTGTGTCCAGTTATTTGATTCTCTTAGATTTATAATTCTTCTAATCAAAGAAGTATCAGACATATTAAGCGCTCCTTTCGTTGCTAATTACGCAAATATAATAACATGGTTTCTAAAAGTGAAATAAGCAAGTTTCGATATTTGATAAATTATAGTTGACGTTGCTAAAAAAGCAATGTAATCTAAAGGTAGTAGTTGCGCTAAAAGAAACTTGTAATATTTTTCGGGAAATAGAATTGGGAATATAGCAAATTTTGTGAAAATAGGGAGTTGCTGAAAAAGAAACAAAAAAAGAAAGGAGTTTATCATCTAAAATACTTATGCGTTTTTCAATAAACGATAAATTAATAAAATGGAGGAAAGAACAATGACAGAAGAAGAGAATCAATTATTTACTGAAGTTTTTAAGAGCGGTTTTGAATTAGACGGTTTAGTTCAAAATTTAGATTTTTTAACTTTCGAACGTTTTCCAGGTACGAGTATTACAATGAAAGATATTGAAGCTTTACATGGTTTGACAGCAGCTTTTTCAGTTTTATCAAAAAAACATATTAAAGATATTACTACTCTGAATGAATTACATTAAATTATTCTGGAAAAATTTGTCTACAATAAAAAGACGTGTTCTTTAGCGATTGACGGAATATATATAAAAGGCTAGGATTTAACTATAGAATTAAAACCTAGCCTTTTTTGAGGAGGCGCTGTTGTGCGTATAAAACCAAAAGATAAGAGAAAAGTTGCATTAGTGGGAAACTCTGATCCTAGAACGAACCTCCAAGAAGTTTACGATATAAAAGAGATATTAGAAAAATTGGGTTTAGACGTTATACTTAGTCCAACTTTGCAAGAAAATACGCTTTTTAATACTGGTGAAAAGGCTGAAATTATGAATCAATATTATGCAGATGATTCGATAGAAGCTATTTTTGATATCTCTGGAGGTGATATCGCTAATGGTATTTTAGATAAGCTAGACTATTCACTTATTCGGAAGCAGAAAAAGAAATTTTATGGTTATAGTGATCTTACAACAGTGTTAAATAGTTTAATAAGTCAGAGCAATCAAGAGGTAGAATTATTTCAAGTAGCAACTTTACTGTGGGATGCTAGTGGAAAACAAATTGATAAATTTAAATCTTCTTTTTTTGATGGCGCAAAGGATTTGTATCAAACTAGTTGGGAGTTTTATCAAGGTAATGAGATAGAAGGCGAAGTTATTGGTGGAAATATCCGTTGCTTTTTAAAATTAGCCGGAACAAAATATATGCCTGATCTAGCCAACAAGGTATTGTTTTTAGAAAGTCATGGTGGAGGAAAAGAAAGCTTATATTCCATGTTTTATCAGTTAAAAGGATTAGAAGGTTTTGATAAGATTGCTGGAATTTTATTAGGTACTTTTATTTCTTATCAAAAAAGTTATGAGCAACCTATTGAAGAAGTACTTCAAAAGATTTTGCAAGATGATGATTTACCGATTGCAAAAACAGAAGAGATTGGACATGGCGCCAATTCTAATGCATTAAAATTAGGAGAGTATATGGAAATAAGTCACTTTCATAAGTAAGGTTTTATTGTTAATTTAAAAAGGAGGAAGTAAGATGGCAGTTGAGCTAACAAAAGCAGAAGTAACATTAGAAAGTGGATTGAAAGTATCTTGTAAATCTAGAGGTTTTGAAATTACGCTAGATGAACCTGAAGCTGATGGTGGTACCAACACTGGAATGAATCCAGTAGAAGCATTATTAAATTCTTTAGGCGCGTGTTTAACCATTGTGGCAAAGTCTTTTGCAAGAGTTAAAAAAATCAACCTAAAATCGTTTAAGGTTGATCTGGAAGGGGAGTTAGATTCAGATGGTTATTTGGGAAAAAATCCAAATGCTAAAAAGGGATTTTCGAAAATCAAGACAACTTTTCATGTTGAAGCAGACAATACAGTAGAAGAGATCAAAGATTTTATTGAATTTGTCATTCAAACATGTCCAGTTCACGATACCATCGTAAATACGCCAGATTTTGAAACAGAAATTGTGACTAAATAATTTGAAACAAATTTTTGTGTTTGTTACTATCAAAGTGAGAAGTTGTTAGTTTTTGCTAACGGTTTTTTCGATTTTTAGGAGTGATAAAATGAATGCGTTGTTAGGGACGTTATTTTTGTTAGGAATTATTGGTACATGGTATTTTGTAAAGAAAAGACCTAATAAGCAGTATCGTAATATTTCACTTGGCATAGCATTAGTTGCTGCTGTGCTTATATGGCTTGTTCCAAGTAGTTATTTTTACTTTGTTAGCGATAATAATATGACTAAACAACCAGTTGAAAAGGTTATAAAGAATGGACTTAAAAACGAAAATTTAAGTCAAAATTTTGTAGGAGAAAATTAAAAAATATTCTGGAATTAGTGTAACATTTTGTTTCAAAATTTATGAAAAAAGGTGTTCTATGTGGCTGGTAAAAAGAAAGGTACAATGTATCCTTTAAAGGTTTTAGGTAACTTAGTGGGCTGGGTTGTTATTTTTGGCTTAGTAAGATGGGCTATTAAAAATAAACGTGCTAATAAAAATGCTTGAAGCTAAAATAATATTTAACTAATAAAAAGGTTTTCCCATTAATTTTGGAAAACCTTTTTATTGTTTTGTTATTCATTTTTTGGAATGTTCTGTTGATTTTTATCATATTTTAACAACGATCCTTATTCTATGTTAAAGCGAATAAGTTCAGTTGCAGTCGGAATTTCATTTTTCATTTTCTGCCAAGAACTACCATTATATTTTTCATATTGTTTAAAAACAAAAGGAAGTCCTTGCGCAATTTCGGGATTAAAGGAATTCATTAAATGAAAATGTAAGTGCGGCTCGGTAGAATTTCCGCTATGGCCAACTTTTCCTATAAATTTTCCTTTTGGAATTTTATCACCGGTATTAACAGTAATTGAGTCTTTTTGTAGATGGGCAAACACGGCATAGACATTATCTTTTCTTTTTAAAATGACATAATTACCAGCGATTGACTTCAATCCATCTTTTTTAGGACTGAAGAAGAGGGAATTACGAATAGCTGAAGTTTGATCGTTCAACCAAGAAGCTGTTTTTCCATCTGCTATACTATCTTCAACTGTCACAACTTCAGCTGTGAAAGGAGCGTAAACAGCTTTTCCAAAACAGTAATAATTCTCTAAAGGAATCCCTTTTGTAAAATAATCTAGTTTTCTTTTGTCGTGAGTAGGGTGTTCTGCTTTTTGCCAATCAACCTGTACAAAATCAAAAGCGTACCTTAAACCAAATTTGTCTGTTCCGTGACTAGGAACACGATCTGCTGGACTCACTTCGACAAACCATTGGCCACGCAATGGAAGTTCAATAGATATTGGGCTGTTATACATTATTTTCTCTCCTTCTAAACTGACAGTGAAACATAGAAATTTATAAAAAGTTAAAAGCTATAAATACAGAAGAGATAATACTTATAAAACTATGGGTCAACCAACTTGGTAAAATTGAAAAACAAATGGTTTGGATTTAGTATCGAATGAATCGCATCTCTCATAGCGTACGTGTTATATAAAGTATAGCAGGAATGATGAAATAATTGAAATTAATGTTGTTCAGACAATTAAAGTTCAAAGCGTATTATGAGGAATTCTGATTTAGCTAATTCTGATTTTTGTAATCGTTTTCAAAAATGAGTGATAATTAATTGAGCAAAGTGGTGATTATTGCTAAAATGAAATAAAGAGTCGAAAATTTATGCAGCAAAAATATCAACAATCTTTTCATTTAATAAAAAATCGTTTCTCAAGCACAGTCGTGTAACCTTAAGTAGTCAAAGTATTTGAAAATCTTTGCTAAAATACTCTGTGTTATGATAAGAAAAGAAAAACAAACAGAAGAGGTGTCCAAAAGTGGAGATTTATATTATAGGTGCATCCTTTGCAGGAATAAGCTGTGCTTTACATGCCCGTAAATTATATCCAAATGCAAAAATTACTATTATTGAAAAAAATACAATGGTAGGTTTTTTACCTGGTGGCTTACTATTATACTTACAAAATAAATTTGAAAAACTAAGTGATGCAGTATTTGCTACAGAAGAACAGCTAGAAGCACAGTCTATTCAAGTAAAACTTTCGGAAATTTTACTTGATTGTCATCCAGAAAAACATGAAATAACTACAAATAAAGGAAGTTATCATTATGATAAATTAATTTTAGCTAGTGGTTCCGAGCAAAAATCACTGAACATTGGTTTGGAAGATGATGACGAATGGGATCCTAGCTTTAAAAATTATGATTTGTCTAATAAGATTTTAGATCAAATCCAAAATGCTGAAACCATAGCAATTATCGGAGCTGGACAAGCCGGTATCGAAGCAGCAAGTACTTTTGTTGATTTAAAAAAGACAGTTCATTTAATCGAAGCGATGGACTATCCGCTATTTAAATACTTCGATCCAGACTTTTTAGTTCCTTTTTTGTCTACATTAAAACAACAGTCAAACTTACATTTTTATCTTAATACAACGGTGACTGAAGTGGCTAAAGATAAACAGTATGAAATTTTACTCGATGGTCAAACAGTTGTCAGTGATTATGTGATAACAACAGTAAATGTACATCCTCAATTGGCGGCATTTACTAAAAAATTTCAACTGCATAGTGATAATACAATTCAGGTAAATGATTATTTAGAGACCTCTGCAAAAGATGTCTTTGCTGTAGGGGACTTGATACATAGTCCTTTTCAAATTAGGGATGAAAGTGTTTATTTACCACAAATTAATCACGCGACTCGTTCTGGTGTTATCGCAGCTGAAAACCTGTTAAAACAAGAAGTGAAATTTACAGGAGGCCTACGTACTATAGGAACAAAAGCCTTTGGTTGGTATTTGGCGAGTACCGGATTGATTGAAGAAGAGGCCTTTGTTTATAAAAATGAAATCGCAGCTAAAAGTTTTACTCAGCAGTTTTCATTGACCGATAAAACCACAATTTATTGTAAAGTGGTTTATGAAAAGTCTTCGGAAAGATTACTAGGTATGCAGTTACTATCAAAGGCAGGTTGTTTGGAAAAGATCAATACTGCAGCACTAGCTATTGAGAACAATATGACTCTGGATGAATTAATGCAAAATGATCATTTTTTCCAAGCGGAATTTACTAACGTAATGGAACCTTTAAATAGAATCAATCTAGGAAGTGAGGATCGTCATGCGTTTTGAAGAATTGCTAGAAAAAAAAGAAGCAAAGCAAGTTTATCTAATCAAGCAATTGATCATCGCTGGCGGACAAATGAATGTTCATGAGATACGTAAAGTCTTAGAACTAACGAAAAAATCAATCGATAATTATATCGAAGAATTGATAGAGGATTTCAAACCTTATGGTAAATGTTGCCAGCTAACTTATGATGGCGCAACGATTACCTTTTCAAAAACCCCTGATTTTTCTATTGAAGAATTTGAAAAAGCTTTGTATTTAAATTCGCCTAAGTATCAAATTTTATTGGCTTTATTAGAAGAAAAAGAAATAAGTCCTGTTCGCTTGTCCCAAGAATTGAAAATTAGTGAATCTTCTTTATCTCGTAAAATCAGAGATTTGAATAAAATATTGAAAGAATTTGACTTGCGTATTTGGCAAGGAAAACTGATTGGAGAAGAAAGTCAGATTCGCTACTTTTATTTTCAATTGTTGTGGTATTTAAAACAAGGTTATGCCCAAATTTCTGCAAGAGAATCACATATTATAGAAAATATCGAACGTGGCCTTAACTTAGAATTTATGTCAGTTGCTAAACAGCGTGTTCTTCTATGGTTACGGGTAACTAAAAAAAGAATAACCATCCCTGATCCGCAATTTAAGCAATTTAAAGAAAAATTTGAACCTTATAAAAGAGATCCGCTCTACTTGAAACTACTACCTATCATTCGTCGTTCTTTTAGCTTTTATGCTGTGGAACTCAAAGAAGAAGAAATCATGCTTCACTTCGTATTTTTAACCGGTATGTCGGTGCTTTCTCAAAAAGACTTTCATGCCTATTCTTTACAACGTTCAAAGATGACGCCAACAGCCTGGTGTGACTCGATTATTTTAGAAACAATCTTACGGATATACGGTCCAAAAAATATTCGTAAAGAGTTAGAAGAAACTTGCTATTATTATTTATCACAAATCCATTTGCGACTTTATTTTTTCGTTGGAGATGTCGAAGCATATGATCGTAATAATATTTGGCAGCTAGAAGAAACACTTTCAACCAGTAATATCCAGTCACATGTGAATCAGTTATTGGAACTTTCGGCAAAAGAATTACAACCTCAATCAAATGAGCAGAATAGTTTGTGGGCGATGACAGCTATTAAGTACTTAAGTGTGCTGTCGATTATTGATATCCGTGTCAACCGCGAAGTGCGTGTGGGTATTTATTTGCAACTTGATGAATTATTTAAAGAAGCAACTAAAAATATGTTGACACTACAGTTAAATAGTCTGAATGGAGTGATAGTGGAATCTTTTGACGAAGCTAAACATTATGATTTAGTTATTACAAATACTGAACTTGATTTAGATACTAAAATTTATCGAATTACTGAACTAGGTTCAGCTTATGATCTAAAAGAAATCAAAAAGTTAATCCGTCAAGCTTAGCGAAAACGCTGTCAAAATAAGATTTTGTCAGAAATTCCAAAAATTTGAAAAAAAATGGGAAAATAAAGCGTTTCATAGGCGTTAGTATTAGAAATGTAAGGAAAACGTATACAAAAAGGTATACATAAAAAATAAAAGGAGCGTTTTTTATTATGGCAGAGAAAAAATATGTTATGGCGATAGATGAAGGAACAACAAGTGCTAGAGCGATTTTATTTGATAAAAATGCCAATGAAATTGGCAGTTCGCAGAAAGAATTCACGCAGTATTTCCCGGATTCTGGTTGGGTTGAACACAATGCCAATGAAATTTGGAATGCTGTGCAAGCGGTTGTAGCTGGCGCATTAATCGAATCAGGGATTCATCCTAGTGAAGTTGCCAGTGTGGGGATTACTAACCAACGTGAAACAGCAGTTATTTGGGATAAAAATACAGGCCTTCCAATTTATCATGCTGTTGTATGGCAATCACGACAATCATCAGATATTGCTGAACAATTAATCAACGATGGCTATAAAGACTTTATCCATGAAAAAACAGGATTAATTATTGACCCTTACTTTTCTGCTACTAAAATTCGTTGGATCTTAGATCATGTAGAAGGTGCGCAAGAAAAAGCTGAAAACGGCGATTTATTGTTTGGTACAATCGATACTTGGTTGGTTTGGAAATTAACCAGCGGAAATGTCCATGTAACAGATTATTCAAACGCTAGTCGTACGATGTTATATAACATTCACAACTTAGAATGGGACCAAGAAATTTTAGATCTATTAAATATTCCTAAGGCGATGCTGCCAGAAGTAAAAAGTAACTCAGAAGTTTATGGCTATACTGAAACTTATCATTTCTTTGGTAGTGAAGTTCCGATTGCTGGAATGGCAGGGGACCAACAATCAGCGTTGTTTGGTCAAATGGCTTTTGAACCTGGTATGGTTAAAAACACCTATGGTACTGGGTCATTTATCGTTATGAACATTGGAGAAGAACCTCAATTATCTGAAAATGATTTATTAACAACCATTGGGTATGGTATTAATGGCAAAATTTATTATGCTTTAGAAGGGAGTATCTTTGTTTCAGGTTCTGCGATTCAATGGCTACGTGATGAAATGAATATGGTAGAAACGGCACCTGAATCAGAGGAAATTTCAAAAAGAGCTAGCGATGACGATTATGTTTACGTAGTTCCAGCCTTTACCGGTTTGGGCGCGCCTTATTGGGATTCTGGCGCTCGTGGTGCAGTATTTGGTCTGACACGTGCGACGAGTCGAGCAGACTTTGTTAAAGCAACACTACAATCGATTGCTTATCAATCTAAAGACGTTATTGATACCATGAATAAAGATACAGATACTGATATTCAACTTTTGCGAGTAGACGGCGGTGCTGCTAACAACGATATGTTGATGCAATTTCAATCAGATATTTTAAATATCGAAGTAGAACGTGCTGCTAATCTTGAAACAACTGCGCTTGGTGCTGCTTATCTAGCTGGTTTAGCTGTTGGTTTCTGGAAAGATATGGAAGAGTTGAAAGGCTTGAAAGAAGAAGGGAAGACATTTAAACCAGAAATGGATGATGAAAAACGCGAAGACCTTTATGCAGGATGGCAAGAAGCCGTTGAAGCAACCCGAGTATTTAAACATCGTGCAAGGAAAGAAGGATAATTGATGGTCTTTTCATATAAGACAAGAAATGAAGAAATACAAAAAGTTCAAGATGAAGAACTAGACTTACTTGTAATTGGAGGAGGGATTACCGGAGCTGGCGTTGCTGTACAAGCCGCCGCTTCCGGTATGAAAACCGCATTAGTTGAAATGCAAGATTTTGCTGAAGGAACTTCTTCTCGTTCAACAAAATTAGTCCATGGTGGTATTCGTTATTTAAAAACATTTGATGTAGAAGTTGTTAACGATACGGTGAAAGAACGTGCAAATGTACAACATATCGCACCGCATATTCCAAAACCAGACCCCATGCTTTTGCCTATTTATGATGAAGCTGGCGCAACATTTAATATGTTTTCAGCAAAAGTAGCGATGGATTTATATGATCGTTTGGCAGGCGTTACCGGCAAATTTGCTAATTATACCTTAAATAAGTCAGAAGTGTTAGAAAGACAACCTCAATTAGAAAAAGAAGGTTTGCAAGGTGGCGGTGTTTATCTTGATTTTCGCAATAATGATTCACGCTTAGTGATTGAAAACATCAAAAAAGCACATGAAGATGGTGCTCGAGTATTAAATAAAGTCAAAGTTGTTAAAATTACACATGATCAACAAGGTATGGTCAATGGCGCTGATGTTCAAGATGTCATTAGCGGTAGGAATTTCCATATTAATGCTAAAGTTGTGATCAATACTTCTGGACCATGGACAGATGAAGTACGTGATTTGGACAAAAAAGATGACTTATCTGACCAAATGCGTCCTACAAAAGGTGTTCATTTAGTTGTGGATAAAGAAAAATTAAATGTTCCACAACCAACTTATTTTGATACAGGTGAAAACGATGGTCGTATGATTTTTGTTGTTCCCAGAGAGGACAAAACCTACTTTGGAACAACAGATACCGATTATCATGGTGATTTAAAACATCCAAAAGTTACACAAGAAGATGTCGACTACTTGTTAAGAATTGTTAACCGTCGTTATCCTGATGCTAAAATTGGCTTAGACGATATCGAAGCTAGTTGGGCAGGGCTACGTCCATTGATCACTGCAAATGGCGGTTCTGATTATAATGGTGGTGGCGGCGGCAGCGAAAAACTTTCTGATGAAAGTTTCAATAAAGTAGTAAACACCACAAAAGAATATTTAGAAGACGATGCTAAAAGAGACGATGTCGAAAAAGCGATCCAAGAAGCAGATAGTGCACAGGATAGTGGAGAAGTCGATCCATCACAAATTTCTCGTGGAAGCAGCTTGGAAGAAGCTAGCGACGGTTTAGTTACCCTTTCAGGTGGTAAAATTACAGACTATCGTTTGATGGCAGAAGGCGCTTTGAAGAAAATTAACGAGAAATTAGATAGTCAATTTGACTTAATTGACTCTAAAGAATATCCAGTTTCTGGCGGAGATATTGATCCTGATAATGTTGATGAAGAAATTAAAAAATTAGCTAAACAGGCACAAGATAAAGGATTAAATGAAAAAGACGCTCTTTATTTGGCAAATCTTTATGGATCAAATTTACCAACAGTATTGACTTATGATGAACCAATCAAAGGGTTAAGCCAACGTGATAGTTTTTCATTAAATTATGCGTTAAATGAAGAACTCGTGCTAACTCCTGTTGATTACTTCTTACGTCGTACAAACTTTATCTTATTTATTCGCGATGAGTTAGATGCTTTAGAACAACCAGTACTTGATAAAATGGCTGAATTTTATCAATGGAGTGATGAAGAAAAAGCCAACTATCAAAAAGAATTAGCAGAAGTTGTGGCAGAATCAGATTTGAAAGAGTTGAAGGAGGACGAATACCGTGAGTGATAGTTTACAAATATTTAGTGAATTTTTAGGGACAGCTGTACTCGTTTTACTAGGTGACGGTGTTGTTGCCGGTGTAAATTTAAAAAAGAGTAAAGCAGAAGGTGCTGGTTGGATTGCTATAACGGTAGGTTGGGGCATGGGTCTAGCGATGGCCGTATACATTGCCGGTTTTATGGGACCAGCTCATATCAATCCAGCTGTAACACTTGCTTTTGCAGCTATGGGTGACTTTTCTGTCGGACTTGTTGTGCCATTTATTATTGCACAAATATTAGGTGGGATTGTTGGAGCAACAATTGTTTGGTTAGCTTACATGCCGTTATGGAGCGAAACAGACGATGCAGATGGCATTTTAGCTTCGTTTGCTACTGCGCCTGCTGTACGTCATTTCACCGCTAATATGGTTACCGAAATTATTGGTACCTTTGTTTTGGTACTAGGTTTACTCAGTTTAGGCGAAAATGATCTTTCTGATGGATTTAATCCTCTTCTTATAGGTATCTTAGTTCTTTCCATTGGACTATCACTTGGTGGTCCTACAGGTTATGCGATCAATCCAGCGCGTGACTTAGGACCAAGAATTGCTCACCAAATCTTACCAATTGCCAATAAAGGAACTTCTGATTGGTCTTATTCATGGGTACCCATCGTTGGCCCTATCGTTGGAGGACTTGTAGCAGCTGGTGTATTTAGCCTTATTCCATTTTAAGAAATTAAAAAATGAACACTTCTATGTAACGATCTTTATTTCAAGTTTGTTACATAGAAGTGTTTTTTGTTTAAGTAAATTATTGTTTAATTCCCTGTAATAACCATTTTTTTTGAAAGCGGAAATCTTGAACTAACTCTTCTGTATTCCAATTATTGACAATGCAATCAGTAAGAGCATCCATCACTAAATTCATTATGAAATATAAGAAACTAAGAGCCTCATCATAAGAATCCATAACAAAATGATTGTGTTTAAGCAGATCTAACCATTGAGAAAACATAGGTGAATCTGGTGACAGTTTTTTTCGTTGGGTCATTTGTGAATGACTACTTTGAGTAAGTAATTGAAGCATTTGCCAATAGTGATCGTTTCGGTCTAATTCGCTGCAGTATATCAGAAAACTTTCGATACCTAAGAAAAAGTCCTGTTTATGCTGACTGATAGACGTCAAAATATCTTCATGAATTTTCATAGCATATTTATGAATAAGATAGGAGTAGGCATCTTCTAAATCTTGGAAGTATTTATAAAAAGCACCGCGAGACATTTGCATTGCTTCAACGATTTCTGAAACTTTCACTTGACTAATATGTCGATTATAAAATTTTTCCAGTAAGATTTGTTCAATATGCTGCTTTTTTTTCTGTGACAAATTAAGAAAGGTTTCTTTAGGCATTACTTTTCTCCTTTAGTGATCTTTATTCACAGTATACTCGTGCTTACTTTTTTTGTCACTACGGAAAAGAAGCAGCTCAATTTTTATCCATTTTAAGTAATTGACCATCTTTCATTTGGTAGGTTCGATCACTCCATTGAATCATACGCTCGTCATGGGTTACCATAACCGTAGCTTTTTGCTTTTCATGCGCTTCTTTTACTAATAACTTCACTACTTCATAAGCATGTTCTGTATCTAAACTTGCCGTGGGCTCATCTGCTAGGATCAAACTTGGGTTATTAAATAATGCGCGTGCGATAGCCACACGTTGTCGTTCACCACCAGACAGATCCCGAGGGTAGCTGTTTTTCAAAGAAGCAATATCCAAGGATTCTAATAGTTGGTTTATTTGCTCGTTAGAAGTCTTACGTTTATCTACTTTGTCGACTAGAATAAATTGCTCTTTAACCTTTAAAAAAGGAATTAAATTAGAACTTTGTAAAATAAAGCCAATTTCTTTAAAACGTAAATCGGAGCGCTTTTTTTCTGATAAATTAGAAAAAGAACTTCCATTAATTGAAATATCTCCAGCAGTTGAACTCTGTAGGCCACCAGAAATAGTTAAAAAAGTACTTTTTCCTGAACCTGAGGGTCCAATAATGCTTATGAATTCTCCTTTTTTGGCTGTAAAATTAACTTCTTTTAACGCGGTAATTTCTGTATGGCCGGAACCAAATTTTTTAAAAATATTGTCCATAATTAATATATCTTCCATATTTATCCTCCTATAGCAGTGATGGGATCAACTTTAGCGACTGATCGTATCGAGAATAGTCCGCCAATAATAGCGACTGAAACTAAAACGAAACTATAAAGTAGCCATTGGGACCAAATAATGGCAAATGGCATCGCAGTAGGTAAAACCAAACTTGTAAGGTAAGCAAGTATCATCGCGATTCCAGTGCCAAGTATTCCTATTACGAACGATTGGGCAATGATTGATTTTGCTATAAACCAATTCCGTATACCTTGAGCTTTCATCACACCAAAAATGGCGTTTTTCTGTAATGTGATAACATACATAAAAATGCCTATGACGGCTGTAGCTGTTACGAACAAGAAATAGATCATAGCATCTAATGTGAGATTTTGGGCTGAGTAACCAGGAATATTTTCAATTAATTCGGGAGTCGTCAAGAGATCTAAATCTTCATCATTTTCTATTTGGTTAATCTTTTCTTTTGTAGCAATGGCGTTGATTGGTTTTTCCTCATCAGAAGCAAATGGTTGATCGCCGAACTTCAATGATGTCCAAGTTTCTAGATCTGTATAAACCACAGGACTTACGGTATAGTAAGATTCGGGGAAAATACCAGTGATGGTTAAATCTTCTTCGTATTGACCAATATTAATTTTATCGCCAACTTGATAGCCTGTATCTGCTAGGTTTTGCGAAATAATAATATCATCTTTATTTTTGAAATTTTCACCTTGAATTAGTTCAGGCAATAAAAAAGCTTGCTTAGTACTACCAAAAACTGTGATATCTTGTTGAGTCCCCTTAATCGCTCCGCTGTATAAACCAATGGGAGCTTTAGTAGAACTTTGAATATCATCAATATTGCTTCTTGTTAGCTGAGAAGCAGTAAGTGTTTGATTTGCTTCATCAGACAAAACAATTTCTTCAGCTTGCCAGTCCTCCACACCCTTTTTAAATTCTTCTGCTAGTCCTCTTGCTAATCCGGAGAGCATAAAGACGACATAAGCAATTAAAACCATCATTCCAATAATTAAGCCAAAACGTAATTTAGAATAATGCATTTCTTTTAATGCTAAAAACATATTTGTAACCTCCTGAATAAATCATGATTTAATAAAAGTGACGATATGTCACTCGCTTACTATACAACAAAAGTGACAAAATGTCACTGATAAAGTGAAATTTTTTTAAAAGAAGCTTAGACATAAAAAAAGAAGCTACCATCAGGTAACTTCTTTTTAAATAAAGTTTAATCAATTTTCAGCAACATTGCGTTAATAGCAACAATAACTGTACTTAATGACATCACGATCGCGCCAACTGCAGGGCTTAAGATAATACCGATAGGTGCAAGAACACCAGCTGCCAATGGAATAGCTACAATGTTGTAGCCAGCGCCCCACCAGATGTTTTGTACCATCTTACGTTGCGTACGTTTAGCTAATGTTAAGAAATGCATGATATCGGATGGATCGCTTTTGACCAATATGACATCAGCTGAGTCGATAGCAACATCTGTACCAGCACCAATGGCTATACCGACATCTGCTCTGGCCAAGCTAGGCGCATCATTGACGCCGTCACCGACCATCATTACAGTTTGGCCATTATCACGATAATCTTTGACCATTGTTTCTTTGTCTTCCGGCATTAATTCAGCGTGCACATCATCAATACCTAATTCTTTAGCGACAGCTTGTGCTACTTGTTGATTATCTCCTGTTAACATCACAGGTTCAATATTTTGATCTTTTAGTGATTGTATCATGGATTTAGCAGTAGATTTGATTTGATCCCCTTGAGCGACTAATCCAATATTTTTCTCATCAATTAATAGGAAACTAACCGAATTTCCTTGTCTTGATAATTCATCAAAATTATCTTGATCGTAGTCAATCGATTGTTTATTCAAATAAGAAACACTAGCGACTTTAATATCTTTTCCGTTAACAGTTCCTTCTAAACCAACGCCCGGTAAATTATCAACATCAGAAGCTTTTGGAATATCTAAAGATAATTCTTCGGCTTTATTTAAAATTCCGACGGCTAGTGGGTGATTAGAATTTTGTTCTAGAGCTGAAATATAAGTGAGTACTTGATCTGCTGTATAATCCTCACTAAATGAACGATAGTCATTTACCGCAAAGTTCCCTTCTGTCAAGGTACCTGTTTTATCCATTAAAATGACATCAACTTTTTTAGCTGTTTCTAATGCTTCGCGATTTTGTAATAGCAAACCATTTTTAGCACCTAGCGAAGTTGAACGGGCAATCACTAGCGGAATTGCAAGCCCTAATGCGTGCGGACAAGCAATAATAAGCACTGTTACCATACGTTCAAAAGCTGTGCTCAAATCTGCTGTGATTAACCAACCGATAAAAGCGAGAATACCAGCTGCTAGAGCAACATAGAATAACCATTTAGCCACTTGGTCTGATAGGGTTTCAACTTTTGATTTTTCATTTTGTGCATTTTCAACAAGAGTCATAACTTGAGAAAGATAACCTGATTCACCAGTTCCGGTGACTTCAACTGTAATAGTACCCGATCCGTTAACAGAACCACCGATAACAGTATCTTTTTGTTCTTTTTCTACATCTTTAGCTTCACCAGTAACCATCGCTTCGTTAACACTGGTTGTTCCCTTTAATACTGTACCATCAGTTGGAATTTTTTCACCTGCTTTGATTAATACATGTTGACCTTCTTGTACATCTTGCAAAGAAACATCTTTTGTATCTCCATTTTTATCGACAACATGCGCAGTATTTGGTAATAATTGCGCCATTTCTTCTAGGGCGTTTCCAGCATTACTTACTGCATTCATTTCAACCCAATGACCTAGTAACATAATAACGATCAATGTAGCTAATTCCCAAAAGAAATCTGTCACATGGTCAATTTGAGGGATAAAGTTATTGGCAATGAAAGCATATAAACTGTAAATATACGCTACTGTAATCCCTAAAGAAATTAATGTCATCATTGCTGGTTGTTTTGAGGATAGTTCCATTTTTGCACCTTGTAAGAATGGCATTCCGCCATAAAAGAACAAGATTGTAGCTAAGATCAATACGAGCCATTCAGAACCTGGAAATTGAAATTGAAAAGGTAAATCCAAACCCATCATCGGCGACATTAAAATAATTGGGATAGTTAAAATTAATGAAATAAAAAATTTTGGTTTTAAATTTCCCATATGCATGGAATGATCCATTCCAGAATGTCCGCCATGTTCATGGTTGTGTTCCATTGCTGCGTGATCCATATGTTCATGATTTTCACTCATTACGACTCCTCCTTTTTTATCATACATTTATAGTGTAGCATCGTTGTTTACGATTGTAAACGAAAATGATTACTCCTATAGTAATCAATCAGGACAAACCGTCCATACCACCAGCACCGCCGTTATGTCCACCAACTAGATGGCTACGAGCAAGGCTGCGAGCACCTTCTAATTTACTCGTCGCATAAAAAATTGAGTGAAAACCATATTTTGCTCGAATTTTATCGATGATCTTATCTAAGCGTTCTTCGTTTATATAATTATCTACATCTTCAAATAAATCCATTTCTCGGGCCTTAATATAAGTTAATTTAGAATAGGAGATACCAATATGACGAATCGCTTGTCCTTGATAATATTGTCGAAATAAACGCAGGCAATGTGCTTTTAATTCTTTATTAGTATTGGTCGCGGGAATTTTCATCTGATGGGAAAAGTCACCATCTGTTTCACCATAAGCTGCACCGATATAAAGATGTACACATGAGGTGAAATAACCATGTCGCCGAATTCGTGCGGCCACTTGTTCTGCTAATTCGCTGATAACAATCTCAATTTCACGCTGTTTGGTATAATTTTTGGGAAGTACCTGACTATTACCGTAAGATTTTTCTTTAACGGTAGGTGGGGTTTCCGCTAAGATGGTTCGATCGATACCATTGGCATGATGATAGAGCTGTTCACCAATAACGCCAAATCGATAATAAAGTAAATCAATATTTGAATTCGCTAATTGTTCGATGGTGTTAATCCCTATTTTAGCCAGTTGTTTTTTCGTACGCGAACCAATCCCCCAAAATTCAGTCATAGGATCAATTTGCCAAACTTTGTTTTTTACATCCTGATAAGTCCATTCGGCCATATAGCTATTTTCTTTGCGATACTTAGCTTCTGTATCTAAAGCTAACTTTGCTAATAAGGGATTATCACCAATTCCTACAGAGAGAATCAAACCTGTTTTTTCATAGACTTCTGTCTGGATTTTTCTAGCCATTAACCAGCGCTTTTCTTGTCGCGATAAGTTGAGATCTGGAAAAAATAAATTTAATGAATAAGTGATATCCAGAATAGATTCGTCAATGGAATAGATCAATAAATCTTTTGGAGCTACATATGTTTTAAATAAATTATTAAGTAGAACATTTTCTTTAATATATAACCTCATCCGTGGAGGAACCTGCTTTAATAAAGGATGATCGGGCAAATTATCAATTCGCGAGACATTAGATATTCCCAATATTTCTTTGGCTTTAGGCGAAGCAGCTAAAATCAAACCATTACCAGTATTATCCGCGTGGCTAGCCACTACAAGTAATGTTTCTAAAGGATCCCAACCATGATAAATACATTCTACTGTAGCATAAAAACTTTTTACATCAATAAATAAAATATCACGCAAGGGTTCTTTTTTATAATTAAAAGAAACCAAATCCATCACCTGCTTTCTTCTATCATTATACGAACAAACGTTCCTATTTGTAAAGGGGAACTTAATTTAAAGAAAAAATGATGGTAACGTTTTATTTTGTTATAATGCTTAGTCATGGTACACTTAAAATGTAGCATATAAATTATGTAGGAGGGGAATAATATATGGCAAAAATTGGAAGAGAGTTATTAGATCGTTTGTCAAATGAAGGGGTACAAGGTCCATTTGTTACAATTATGATAAATACAAATGTGACTCCTCAAGGCGTTGAAAAAGATCAATTAAAGATCAAAAATTTTATGAAAGAAGCGAAAAAACGCTTTGATAAACGTTATCCAGACCAAGATTGGGAACCATTCCAAGAAAAATTTGACGATTTATTAAACGATAGAACATTTTTCCGTGATGCAACTACAAGTGTTGCCATAATTTTGACTGCTGAAGAAACTTATATTCATCGTTTAAGTATTCGAGTTGATGATCAATATTATGTCGGAGATACACCTTATCTACTGGCTATTATCAAAAATGCGCAATTTAACTACCGTTACTATTTAATGGCGTTAAATCGTAGTTCGATGAGTTTATATTTTATGAGTAATAAAAAACTCTCAGAAGTTGAACTTCCAGAAGATGCACCGACTGATTTAGAAACAGCACTAGGAACAGAACTTACCGGTGGTGACGCCGATTTCCGTTCTGGCTTAGGTTATCATAGCGGAAATCCTAAAGATGAGGAAGTAGAAATCGATTGGAACAATTATTATCAAGCAATCGATAGTTTCTTGCGTAATGAGGTCGAAAATGAAGAAAAAGTACCACTTTACCTTTTTGCTCTTACCGAAAATCAAACCGCATTTAAGAAAAATGCAAAATACAATTATTATGACCCAAGTATTGCTATTTCTCGTTCGCCAGCGCAACTTTCTACCCAAGAAATAGAAGAAGCAACAGGTCCAATTACCGAAGAATTATCAAAAAGAGAAATTGAAAGTTATCAAAAACTGATGAATCGCAAAAGTTTCGAACAAGTTGCTGATATTAAACAAGCTGCGGAATTAGGTCGAGTAGATCAATTCTTTATCGCGACATCTAATTTGCAAGAAAACTTTGGTGAAGATCCTGAGGCTGAATATGATTGGCGTCAAGTACTAAATACAATTGCTCGTGATGTATTACGTAATAGCGGAGATGTATTTGTACTAGAACAAGAAGATGCTCCTGGTGAAAAGAGTTTATATGCCACATTAAGATATTAGTTTGTTTATTAGGCGTAAAAAAGTAAATAATAAAAATCTTTTGCAAAAAGTTAGTTATTTTCTAGTTTATGTGTTATACTATGAAATGTAGTTTTTGTTACGTAATTTATGGTAGCTTGTTTCATCTAAGAACATCTTCCAAATATTCACTTAACAAGGATTTGCAAAATATGTGTTTATACACAAGGAGGATTTTTTTACATGGAAACAGGAACAGTTAAATGGTTCAACGCAGAAAAAGGCTATGGCTTTATCACAGGTGAAGATGGAAACGACGTATTCGTTCACTTTTCAGCTATCCAAGAAGAAGGTTTCAAAACTTTAGAAGAAGGCCAATCTGTTAACTTCGATATCGAAGAAGGACAACGTGGACCACAAGCTACTAATGTAGTAAAAGCTTAATTTAAAAAATCAAGCAAAAAACGGGGCAGTTGCTGCTCCGTTTTTTTTTTAGTCGTTTAGATAACGTGTGTGTTTTTTAAAAAAGAGGATAGTTATTCATAGCGACTCTAGTTTCCTTTAAAACTAAAGTAGGACCGCTAAAGTAGCTCAAGATTTTTTCAAAACTAAATTAAGACTGTCAAAGTAGCTCAAGATTTTTTCAAAACTAAAGTAAGTCTGCCAAAGTAGGTCTAGATTTCTTCCAAACTAGAGTAAGTCTGCTAAAGTAGGTCTAGATTTTTTCAAAGCTAGAGTAGGTTTACCAAAGTAGCTAGTTTTCTCTAAAAAAAGACCTTACTTCAAGTCGCTTTATTTTCCTTCATTGGTTTTTAAGCGGTTCTGTATTATAATGCAGGAAGCAAAGAAAAGGTGAGAAGTAATGAATACCACTTATGCAATTGTAGATATCGAAACAACCGGAACAGATCCTAAGACGGATCGTATTATTCAGTTTGGCTGTGTACTAGTCAAAGATGATAAAATCATCGATCGTTTTGCAGTAGATATCAATCCGATTAAAACAATATCAAAACAAATTCAACACTTAACGCATATTTCGAATAAACGTGTGAAAAAGGCGCCATATTTTGAAGATGTCGCAGCAACCATTTATAACTTTCTAGCAGATACAACTTTTGTTGCTCATAATATTCACTTTGATTATAATTTTTTAAATCATGAATTAACACGTTGTGGGATGCCTGAGTTACAAATTCCAGGTATTGATACTGTGGAGTTGGCACAAATTTTTTTACCTACACAGGTTAGTTTTCGTTTAAATGATTTGGCTGAAAGCTTAGGTTTACAACATGATTCACCGCATCAAGCAGATAGTGACGCTGAAGTGACAGCTGCTTTATTATTACATATTAAAGCAAAGATGCAGGAATTGCCGCTGGTAACATTAGAAAAAATCACGCAACTAAGTGAGGTAACCAGTAAAGAAACCAGTATTTTTATCGAACAAATCACAAAAGAAATGCAAACAAAACTGCCGCCTTTAGCACCGTCATTAGAAGTCATTGAGGGAATTGCTTTGCGTAAAAAAGAAGTCCCACTGTTTGATGAAAACTATTATGAAAAGCCTTATCCTAAAACTAAAAAAGAAAAAGTAAAACTTTATCAAGATAAACTATCTTATCGTAAAGAACAAGGGCAGTTAATGAATACTATTTTTCGTCACTTTACTGAAAGTACAGAAAAGAATTTATTGATTGAAGCATCAACAGGTATGGGAAAAACGATTGGTTATTTATTACCAGCCGCTTTTCTAGCAACACCAGAAAATCCTATGGTGATCAGTACTGTTTCGATTTTACTGCAGCACCAGTTAATTGATCAGGATATTCCTTTGTTAAATACCTTAATTGAACAACCGCTTTATGCAACGGTTGTGAAAAGCAAAAGTCATTATATCGACTTGCAGCGCTTTAAGGCTACTTTGGATACACCTGTCCAGCAGAAACAATATGCTTTATATCAAATGGGGATTTTAGTATGGTTGACGCAAACGATGACAGGAGACTTAGATGAATTAAACTTAATTCGCTTAGATCACTTATTATTTCAAGAAATTAGTCATCGTGGTGTTGCATATTTGTCAGATCAACAGCCGCTTTACCAAGAAGACTTTTTACGTCATTTGCAAAAACGGATGGCACAAAGCAATGTTTTGATCATAAATCATGCTTTCTTAGCACAAGAAACGCAGCGGGCCCAGGCTTTATTACCGAAAAGTCGTTACTTACTTATTGATGAAGCCCATCATCTGCCAGAAACCATGGAAAAAGTGTCCAAACATTATCTTGATACACCAGCGTTTCAACGCAGAGTCAATCAATTTTATGACGATGATCAGTTGTTTGACCAAATAGAAATAATGCTAGAAGATCAAACTGAAAGTTTGCGATTGTTTCATTTATATCAAGAAGAACTACAAGCGATAATCGAATGTCAAGAAGACCTTTTTGCCGAGTGGTTTGAAGAATGGCCAGTACAAGAAGAAATTATCTTGCAGGCAGAACAACGCCAAAATTTGTCAGTAAGTTGTGAGAAAACCATTCAGCGATTATTACTGTATTATCAAGAGTTACTAGAGATTCAGTCACAATTGAACGAGCAGATGAATAAAATAAGCGATGCCTGGTTGGACCGGCAAAGAATTTATTTTGGCGAATTTCTTTCTTTTTATGAAGAAATGAAGGCTCAAGCTTCTTTTATGAAGGACTGGCTGACTAATTGGTCCTCTCATTATGTGCATTGGTTGTATTTATACGGAAATAAGAAAACAGCACGTATTCAGCTTATTGATTTCCATGCGGCAATTTTACCGAATACTTCTTGGTATGATCGTTATGAAAAAATTATTTATATGGGGGGCACGTTGAAAGTTCCTAAAAATAGAAACTATTTCGCTAAAAAATTAGGTATCCCTGAGGCGCCATTAAAAGTAATTCCGCAAACCTATGATTATGCGAATCAAGCCAAATTCTTAATTGCTAAAAATGATATCAATGTAAATGAACTAAGTAGTGATGCTTATGCAAGTTATCTGGCAGAAAACTTAACAGTACTTTTAGAAGATATTAATCAACCAGCTTTAGTTTTGTTTACCTCTCATGAAATTTTGCAAAAAGTATACAAAAAAATTCATCAACATTTTTTAAGTAAAGGTAGAGAAATTCTGGCGCAAGGAATGGGCGGGAGTAAAGAAAAGTTGCTTAAACGATTTATTCAATCTAAACAATCCATTTTATTTGGTGCAGACAGCTTCTGGGAAGGTGTTGATTTGCCAGGAGATGCATTACAGTTATTGATTGTAACGCGTTTGCCTTTTGAAAATCCGCAACGACCGCTTATTAGAGCTAGGAATTATTATCTAAAAGATCAATCACTTGATCCTTTCTCACAAGAAAGCTTACCTAAAGCCGCGTTGAAATTACGGCAAGGATTAGGTCGTTTAATTCGTTCAGAAAATGATAAAGGATTGATGATTTTGTTTGACCGGCGTTTAATTACTAAAAGTTATGGCAAACGATTGGAAAAAGCACTGCCGAAAGAATTACCTATTCAAGAAGCCACAGTTAGTGAAATGAAGCAAGTAATAGACGAATTTTTAGAAAAGCAATAAATTTTGTATAAAAATGGTACAGTTTCCATCTAACTTTTTGTATAATAGAGATTAGCTAAAAAGAAAGGGTGCGTTTAAAAGTGCCAGATAATGAAAAAAGAGAAAAACAGAAAGTCACTGTTTTATTTGTCATCAGCATGGTTTTACTGTTTGTTATTTTCTTTTCTATTATCTTTTATATTCGTGCTTCACGTCCAATGCGACAAGCAAAAAAAGAAGCAGTAGAAATTGCCGAAGAATATGCGAATATTGATACCGTAGATGATTTTTATTGGTTTAGGCGTGATGAAAACTATTTTACGGTAATGGGAAAAGATAAAAATGACCAAGCATTGGCTGTGATTATTCCGGAATCGGGAAATAAAGTAACAATTGAACAGCAAGATGACGGATTGACCGAACTAGAGGCAAAGCAGGCAGTGTTACAGGAACATGAAGATGAAAGTATTGAAAAAGCAAGCTTAGGCATGGTAGATGACACGCCAGTTTGGGAAGTTGTCACTACTGATGACGAAGATGGAGAGGATAGTAATTATTACTTACTGCAATTTGAAGATGGAGAAGAAGTCAAAGATCTTCAGGATATCTAGCTTGTAATTAGAAAGGGATGTATGTACATGAGATTTTCACAACGATCCGAGAATTTAGAGCCTTCTGTAACTTTAGGGGCTTCAGAAAAAGCAAAACAATTAAAGGCGCAAGGCGCTGATGTTTTAAGTTTAACTGTCGGAGAACCAGATTTTACTACCCCAGTTCATATCCAAGAAGCTGCTGTGGAAGCAATTCGTTCTGGAAAAACGAGTTTTTATACACCTACAGCGGGGATTCCGCAGTTAAAACAAGCCATCGTTGCTTATTTGAAAAAATATTATGGCTTAAGCTATGATACATCAGAAACAATGGTAACTGATGGCGCGAAATTTGCACTTTATACCTTATTCCAAGCAATTTTAAATCAAGGGGACGAAGTGATCATCCCTGTTCCTTATTGGGTGAGTTATGGGGAACAAGTAAAATTAGCTGCAGGGACGCCTATTTTTGTTAAAGGTAAGGAAGAAAATCAATTTAAGGTGACCGCTGAGCAATTAGAAGAAGCAAGGACTAAAAATACCAAGGCAGTCATTTTAAACTCCCCTTCAAATCCAACAGGTATGATTTATAGCAAAGAAGAACTCGAAAAAATTGGAGCGTGGGCAGTTGAGCATGATATATTGATTGTTTCTGACGATATTTATGGACGGCTCGTTTATGATGATAATGTATTTACACCTATTGCTACTATTTCTGAGAAAATTCGTCGGCAAACATTGATCGTTAATGGTGTTTCTAAGTCATATTCGATGACTGGTTGGCGCATTGGATTTGTTGCTGGTGACAAAGACTTGATTAAAGCAATGTCAGATATTGCTTCGCAGTCGACAAGTAATCCGGCAGCTGCTAGTCAATATGCTGCAGCAGAAGCATTAAATGGTCCACAAGATTCTGTAGAAGAAATGCGCAAAGCTTTTGAAGAGCGTATGAAACGCATTTATCCATTATTATTAGAGATCCCTGGATTTAAATTGCAAAGACCGCAAGGCGCCTTTTATTTCTTTCCTAATGTAAAAAAAACAATGGAAATTTGTGGTTATAATGACGTAACTGAATTTACAGAGGCTTTATTAAATGAAGCTCATGTAGCTACTGTTACAGGCCAAGGTTTTGGCTCCAATGAAAATATCCGTATCAGCTATGCAACAGATATGAAAACGTTGGAAGAAATGGTGAAACGAATAAAAGAATTCGTAGAGAAAAAACGACAAAATTAAAAATGTTAAATGTAGTATATAGAATGGAGAGACACAATTGGAAAAAATTCAAATTATCGATGCCAACAAGCATGTAGGTGAAGTTGTAAAGATCGGCGCTTGGGTAGCTAATAAACGCTCTAGCGGGAAAATCGCATTTTTGCAATTACGCGATGGTACAGCTTACTTTCAAGGCGTTGTCGTAAAAAATGATGTTTCTGAAGAGATATTTCACTTAGCAAAAGAATTACCACAAGAAACTTCAATTTGGGTTACTGGTGAAATTAGAGAAGATAGTCGTTCAAAGTTTGGTTATGAATTAGGTGTACAAGATATTGAAGTGGTTGGCGAAAGTCATGATTATCCTATTGCTCCCAAAGAGCATGGAACAGAATTTTTAATGGATCATCGTCATTTGTGGTTACGTTCTTCTAAACAACATGCCATTATGCAAGTGCGCAATGAAATTATTCGCGCGACTTACGAATTTTTCAATGATCGTCACTTTACTAAAGTAGATCCACCGATTTTAACTGGATCTGCGCCAGAAGGTACGACCGATTTATTTGAAACAAATTATTTTGATCAAAAAGCTTATTTATCACAATCTGGACAATTGTATATGGAAGCTGCTGCGATGGCTTTTGGCAAAGTATTTTCCTTTGGTCCAACTTTTCGGGCGGAAAAATCCAAAACACGTCGCCATTTGATTGAATTTTGGATGATGGAGCCAGAAATGGCTTTTATGCATCAAGAAGAAAGTCTAGATATTCAAGAAGAATATGTAGCATTTCTAGTGCAAAGCCTGTTAGATAATTGCGATTATGCTTTACATGTTTTAGAGCGTGATCGTTCAGTATTAGAGAAATATACTAAATTACCTTATCCAAGGATTTCTTATGATGATGCAGTAAGTATGTTAAAAGAAAATGGTTTTGAGGATATTGAATGGGGCGAAGATTTCGGGGCGCCGCATGAAACATTTATTGCAAATTCATTTGATCAGCCGGTATTTATTTTAAATTATCCAAAAGATACAAAACCTTTTTACATGAAGCCTCATCCTACCAGAGATGATGTTGTGATTTGTGCTGATTTGATCGCTCCAGAAGGGTATGGCGAAATTATTGGTGGCTCCGAGCGGGCAACTGATTATAATTACTTATTAGAACAAATCAGAAATTATGGTTTGGATGAAAATGAGTATTCCTGGTATCTAGATTTACGTAGATATGGTTCAGTTCCACATACAGGTTTCGGGCTAGGACTAGAAAGAACAGTAACTTGGTTAGCTGGGATCGAACACGTGCGTGAAGCCATTCCATTCCCACGTTTATTGAATCGGATTTATCCGTAAAAAGTTAAACAATATATTTTAAAACTTGAAGCTCCCTCAAAGTAGGGGGCTTTTTATATAGGGTTTAAATGTTATATAAAAGACTTTATATACTTAATAAAGGATATTAAATCCATGTTTTTCATCAAATTGGTATATATAAAAATAATGATTAAGTATTGAAATAATTACTAAATTATAGGCATGAAGTTATGAATAAAATGAAATCGGTCTATATCTATTAAAGAAATTTAGCTTTTTAAAAACTTTTTTTATCAAAAACCTTGTATGTTTAATATATACATGTTATGTATATATTATAGTAATGATTTTATAAGTTCATTTTAGGGGGTAAAACTGATGAATGTAATAGAAAATATTCAAGTAGGGGAACGCTATAAAGTTCAGCCGAGACATTTTCATCGCACCTTTATCGGAAATGTAAAAAGCGTAGAGGGTTCGACGATTGTTTTTGAAGTGGAAAATTACGATCTCGTAGATCAAGAAAAAGTAGATGAGAGTCGATTGGTTACTGTAGATATTTCAGACGTTAAATACTCAATGAAAAATAATTATTTTTTTAGTTAAAATAACAAAATATATCATAAAAGACCCTTCTTCTTGTTATAAAGAAGAAGGGTCTTTTATGTTTTGATGAAAAGAAATACTAGGCGTCTCAATAATCAAAATTTTGAATATATGGTGTTAGGTTAGTTTTATGGACACATTTTTGTAGAGTACTATAATATTCTATGAAAGGATGTTCAATGATGGCAAAACAATACAACCAAGAAACAAGAGAATTGGTCCTTCAATTAAATGAACAAGGACAAAGTGTTCCTTCTTTGGCACGTGAATATGGGATTTCAGAAGCAACGATATTTAACTGGAAGAAAGAATATACTCCGGATAAAGAAACAGGGAAAAGTCAGGCAGATATTCATCAAATGGAGAAGAAAATGCATCGTCTGGAACAGGAAAATGATATTCTAAAAAAAGCTATCACCATATTCACGAAAGAGTAAGTAATGACACGTTGATTTATGAAATTATTGATAAAGAGCGTCAAGAATACCCCGTACGAACATTAACGAACGTACTCGAGGTATCAAAGTCAACTTACTATGCCTCCAAGAACCGTTGTCCGAGCCAAAGGAGCCAAAAGAACGAACAATTAAAAAAAGAAATTCTACAAAATTACGAGAAAAGCAAGCGCCGTTATGGCGCACCTAAGATCACGCATCAATTAATACAGTCCGGCTGGAAAGTCAGTCTAAAGCGCGTGCAACGATTGATGCGAGAACTTGGCATTCACTCGATTATTCGAAAAAAATATCGTCCAGCAAGCAATCATGAAAAAGTGGAATCCCGTGAGAACCTCTTAAAACAAGATTTCTCTACGACTTCGATTAACCAAAAATGGAGTGCAGATATTACCTATATTCATACCCAAAAAGAAGGCTGGACCTATTTAGCTTCTGTCATGGACTTGTATTCTCGTAAAATTATTGGCTATTCTTATGGCAAACAAATGACGACTGCAATTGTGGTGAATGCTTTTCAGCAAGCCATGCAAAATCAACAATTAAAAGATGGTAAGGGACTCATCTTACAAACAGATTTAGGCACGCAATATACGAGCTATGAATTTGAAAATCTTCTCCTTCAGTATCACATCAATCATTCTTACAGTCGCAAAGGAACGCCCTATGATAATTCAGGGATTGAGTCTTTTCACGCGACTTTGAAAAAGGAAGAAGTTTATTTGAAGTACTATAAAAATTTTGACGATGCCCGTCTCGCTTTATTCCAATATATTAATGGTTGGTACAATCGCGAACGGATTCATGGGAATATCAACTACCTAACACCCCAGCAAGCGGAAGATCAAGCAAAAATGTTGGCGTAGGTCTAGAGTTTCCCTACACATTTTTTTGAGGAACTTATCCACAAAGGCCTCCTTGTCATCGTTTCCGCTTAATGTCAAATACGTTTTTCCATTTGATATTAAGCGGAAATGATGACATTCTCGAGAGTGGATTCGTTTCGAAAAAAGACTCTCGAAAAATGTGTCCAGAATATTGACGTAAATCCATTCTTATGTTATAGTAGAAAGGTCTTTTTATAGAAAATTTTTATGTTTTTTCATTGAGTAATACTTGAGATTACTTGAAGGAAAAAGGTAAATTTTCTATGCTGTAATAATAAAGAAGAAATTCAACAGAATGTAAAGGAAAAAAGGTCGCATGAAAAAATTTTTAGCTAATTACAAAAACCAGCTATTTATCTCTTTGATGCTTATTTTTATTGCTTCAATTTTATTACAATGGGTCCAAATAAGTAATAAAAATTTGTACTTAGGGTACGATTGGATTTTTCATTATAATAGGTTTTATGATGCAGCACAACAGATTAAAGATGGGAATTTACAATATTTTATTTCAATGTATGGTTTCTCGCAATCCGGACGAATTATCAATGCATTGTATGGACCCATGTTTGCTTACCTTAATGGACTGTTTTTACTAATTTCTCGTTCTTGGTTCAGTTATCAGCTATTTTCAAATTTTCTGATTACATTTTTATCTGCCAGCAGTATGTTTTGGCTTCTTATAAAAAATAAAATAAGAATTCCTATTTCTTTGATATTTTCTATTATGTATTCATCTTTTTATATGATCCAATCTTGGACGTTTAACCAGTCATTTGGGAACTGGGGGGCTTTTATTTTACCTTTAGTGGTTTTAGCAGCAACTAGGTTTTTACGAGAGAGTTATTCAAAAAAAGATTTGGCATTTTTAGCTTTTGTTATGACACTAGCTATTCAAATACATGTTTTGACAGTTCTTTTTTCTGTGATTATTCTAATCCCTTTCTTTGTATTTGGCTTTTTACATTCAAAAAATAAAAAAACGCTTTTTATGTATACCTTTATTGCTGCTTTAGCCACAATATTTATGACTGCGAATGTCTGGTATCCTTTATTAGAAGTGAATATGGAAAATCAACTTATGAGACCCGCCGTTGTTTGGAATATGGAAAATCATGCAGTTAGGTTAGACTTATTTAAACCTTATAAAGATTTTTCTTTAGTTGTTTGTTTATTATTCATTGGACAATTTCTAGCAGCTATCTATAGTAAAATGAATATACTAAATCGTTTAACCACGATTACTTCGTTTGGGCTATTCGCTTTATCGTCAAAAGTATTTCCTTGGAATGATATAACAGATAAGTTCCCTAGTATATCAATCATACAATTCCCTGGACGTTTGCTATTGCCAGCTATAGTGTTAATCATTTTAGCATTAAGTCTTTCCATGGAAACTATTCTTGATAACAAAGGAACGAGGATAGACAAACGTATAATAATATATCCAATTTTATTTTTAATGCTTTTAGGCTCAGTCAAAGGTCATATGGATTACTCAAATAAAGAGTTACAAAATTGGAAAGGTACGGAGTTATTTTCTTCAACAAAAAATGTTATTTTTAAAACAAAAGATCTAGAAAGTTTGAGAAATAGCTTCAAAGCAAAAGATTTGGGGGCGCCTTTCCGTTTGATTAAAAAAAGGAACTCAGATTATTTACCAGTGGCTGATAAGAGCCTTGCTTATGATAAAGAATTTCATCCATATGGTAAGCAAAAGCGAACGATTATTGAAAACCCGATTAATGAAAAATTAACTAAAAAAGTAAAAAATCACCAACTAGTAATTTCATGGCGGTCTAATGGAGAAGAAACTTTATTACCTTTAATTATTTATAACCGTACTAATGTTGTTGTTAATGGGGAACAGCTAGATAACGCACAAATAAAAACTAATGAGATCGGGGGGCTAATTGTCCAACCGCAAAAGGGAGAAAATACTGTAAAAATTAGTTATAAAGCTTCCTTTGTATTCTATTATATGCTTTTTATTTCAATATTATCATGGTTTTTATTTGCTTTATGGCAAATTATAAGAGTATTGAAGTAATTATTTAATAAGTTGCTTTTAAGTTATTTTGTTATTATAATGATTAAGATAAGTAGAAGTTTATATTTGAAAAGAGTGACAGCATGACTTTTTCGATCGTTATCCCTTATAAAGAAAATAGTTCAAAGTTTTTAGAATATTGTATTGAAAGTTTAGAAAAGCAAGTTTATCGAAATTTTGAAGTGCTTTTTATTCACAACCAGTCGACTATTTTAGAGAGATATTTAAAAAACAGCACTTTAAATTATCGAATTTTTGAAGATGATGGTGAGACCATTGCTAATTTCCGAAATATCGGGATAAGAGAAGCAGCAGGTGATTACATTTTATTTATGGACGCTGACGACTTCTTACACCCTAATGCATTAATTTATGCTAAGCAAATGATTAATGAAAGTAATAATTCGGTAAATGTGCTTAAATTGAGGATAGCCAAAACAGATTTAGATAAAAATTCAGCTTTAAAATTAGAACAAAAGCCATTTTATCGAATTTCTACCTTAAATAGCTTAAATAAAATGTTAAAAAATGAAGGTTATGGTTCTGCAAATGAAGATCAATTTGTAAGCGAGTTATTTAATTATGATGTAGTTCCTCATCCTTATAAAACATTGACTGTAGAAAAATATTTTTCTAAATTGAGCTACCATTTGAAAGCACATAGTTTTATTATAAAGAAAACTTTTTTGATAGAAAACGAATTATACTTTAATTCTCGTAACGACCTGTACGCAGATATTCCATTTTTAGTTCGTCTTTATAATTTAGTTGAGATAATTCAACAAACAACGACTAAGTTATATTATAAGTCCATTCATAATGATCCAATTAACGAACCGTCTACTTCTCAAATTGAACGTGAGGACCGACAATTAAAAAGAGTGCAAGCTTTCAATGAATCTATCCAGGAAAGCACAAACGATATAATTATAAAAAAAGTAAAAAGGGCCGCAATAAATTATTATTTATATAAAATTGTAACGCAATCAACTTTCAAAGATTCTTTTAAAGAAATTCTTCCAATTTATAAGGAATTGTCCCAAGTATTACAAACTGGATCGGAACCAATAAATGTTAGAAAAAGACATAGGCCTGAAGTTAGTAATATCAAAAAAGGTAATTTTAAAACTGCGTATTTTTTTAGCAGAAGCCGTTTGATTGCATACGATACTTCTCGTTTTGTTAAGCCTAAAAAGACGCGTTATAGACAAAAGAGTATCCAAAAACATATTTTCTCTAAATTTCCTATTAAAAAACGAACTATTTTGTATGAGAGCTTTCTTGGAAGAAATTATTCTGATAGTCCCAAAGCTATATTCAACCACTTATTGCAGCAAGAACCTAATAAGTGGCGCCATGTTTGGGTATTAAATGATAAAGAACTGATAAAGGATAACCCAGAATTTCAACATTCAAATGTGAAGGTAATTACGCGTTTTAGTTGGCAGTATTTTTATTATGTAACTATAGCTAAATACTTCATTTTAAATATGCGGCAGCCAAATTACTTAGAGAAAAAGCAAGACCAAGTGATTTTGTCAACTTGGCACGGTACTCCGTTAAAGCATTTAGTTTTTGATATGAACAACGTGACTTCAGCTAATAAACAATATAAAAAGATTTTTTATGAACAATCAAGAAAATGGGATTATTTAATTGCTGATAATAAATATAGTGAAGATATTTTTGTAAGTGCGTTTATGTATCCTCGAGAAAATATTTTGACATATGGTTATCCGAGGAATGATATTTTAATTAATCATACTATTGAGGATCAGCAAGAAATTAAACAAAGGTTAGGTATACCGTTAGATAAAAAAGTGATTTTATATGCGCCTACTTGGCGTGATGATGAGTTTCATTCTGTTGGAAACTACAAGTTTACATTACGTTTAAATTTAGAACGGTTGCGTGAAGAACTAGGCAATGAATACGTAATTATTTTACGTATGCATTACTTCATCTCTGATGTATTAGATTTAAGCGATTATGAAGGTTTTGCGTTTGATTATTCAAAATATAATGATATTAACCATTTATATATTATTAGTGATTTATTGATTACAGATTACTCCTCAGTATTTTTTGATTATGCCAATTTAAAAAGACCGATTTTGTTTTATACCTATGATCTAGCTAAATATAAAGATGAATTACGTGGTTTTTATATTGATGTGCAAAAAGACCTCCCTGGGCCGTTGCTGTATACTTCTGAAGAAGTAATTGATCGAATTAAAAATATTAAATCTGTTATGTATGAATATGAAGAAAAGTATAAGCTTTTCTATGATCAATACTGTGCATTAGATGATGGCAATGCTTCTAAGCGTGTTGTTGAGAAAGTAATAGATAGTTAAAAAATACCCTAGCCACTTTATACGTAAAATGGCTAGGTTATTTTAGTTGTTTAAAAAGTTTTCTTTTTTATTATTTTCGGTTAGAATAATAAAAAAGAATAGAATTTAAATGTATGAAAAAGTATTTTTACTGCGGAAGAGTTATCTGCATAAGATTAAAATGGTTCTGTGTTTATTTTGCGTTTTAAAGTGGTGTTAGGTTAGTTTTATGGACACATTTTTGTAGAGTACTATAATATTCTATGAAAGGATGTTCAATGATGGCAAAACAATACAACCAAGAAACAAGAGAATTGGTCCTTCAATTAAATGAACAAGGACAAAGTGTTCCTTCTTTGGCACGTGAATATGGGATTTCAGAAGCAACGATATTTAACTGGAAGAAAGAATATACTCCGGATAAAGAAACAGGGAAAAGTCAGGCAGATATTCATCAAATGGAGAAGAAAATGCATCGTCTGGAACAGGAAAATGATATTCTAAAAAAAGCTATCACCATATTCACGAAAGAGTAAGTAATGACACGTTGATTTATGAAATTATTGATAAAGAGCGTCAAGAATACCCCGTACGAACATTAACGAACGTACTCGAGGTATCAAAGTCAACTTACTATGCCTCCAAGAACCGTTGTCCGAGCCAAAGGAGCCAAAAGAACGAACAATTAAAAAAAGAAATTCTACAAAATTACGAGAAAAGCAAGCGCCGTTATGGCGCACCTAAGATCACTCATCAATTAATACAGTCCGGCTGGAAAGTCAGTCTAAAGCGCGTGCAACGATTGATGCGAGAACTTGGCATTCACTCGATTATTCGAAAAAAATATCGTCCAGCAAGCAATCATGAAAAAGTGGAATCCCGTGAGAACCTCTTAAAACAAGATTTCTCTACGACTTCGATTAACCAAAAATGGAGTGCAGATATTACCTATATTCATACCCAAAAAGAAGGCTGGACCTATTTAGCTTCTGTCATGGACTTGTATTCTCGTAAAATTATTGGCTATTCTTATGGCAAACAAATGACGACTGCAATTGTGGTGAATGCTTTTCAGCAAGCCATGCAAAATCAACAATTAAAAGATGGTAAGGGACTCATCTTACAAACAGATTTAGGCACGCAATATACGAGCTATGAATTTGAAAATCTTCTCCTTCAGTATCACATCAATCATTCTTACAGTCGCAAAGGAACGCCCTATGATAATTCAGGGATTGAGTCTTTTCACGCGACTTTGAAAAAGGAAGAAGTTTATTTGAAGTACTATAAAAATTTTGACGATGCCCGTCTCGCTTTATTCCAATATATTAATGGTTGGTACAATCGCGAACGGATTCATGGGAATATCAACTACCTAACACCCCAGCAAGCGGAAGATCAAGCAAAAATGTTGGCGTAGGTCTAGAGTTTCCCTACACATTTTTTTGAGGAACTTATCCACGAAGGCCTCCTTGTCATCGTTTCCGCTTAATGTCAAATACGTTTTTCCATTTGATATTAAGCGGAAATGATGACATTCTCGAGAGTGGATTCGTTTCGAAAAAAGACTCTCGAAAAATGTGTCCAGAATATTGACGTAAATCCAAAGTAAAACTATATTGAGTTCTTTTGTATTGATAAGAAGTGCGGAAAATTTTTTGGAGGGGTCAATAATTTATGAATAATATTTATATGGTGTTTTTTGATTTGGGAGTAAACAAGGGGGGGATCACATCTGCTGTTTTAAACAGGAGTCGTCATTTTTATAAAAATGGTTATCTCGCTGATATTATTACATTCGATTATAAATTTGATTATTCTAAAGTTATTAAAGAACTAAAAGATAGCGGTAAAATGCATGTAGAAACGAAACTGTTTAATATGTTTTTATTTTTTGAAGAAAGATCTTTATCTAACAATAACAAAAAAAATGGGGCCTTGTACGATTATTATGATAGCCTAATAAATGAAACTTTGTGTATAGAACAAGATGAAAAAATATCCCGCTATTTTTCTAAAACAACTGGAGAATACTTAGTTTATAAAAAGGGAAATTTCCAAACAGGGAACTATACTTTGGATATATTTGAAAATAATCAAAGAAGAGAAAAGGTGTATTATAAAAAAGGTATATTAAAAAGGATTAAAGAATATGATTTTAAGAATCGGCTAATTTCTGAAAGATTTTTTGATGAAGCTGGAAATCCATTTTTGAAAAGAAATATTAATCGAGAGACAGGAAAAGTAGGGAAGATTTTCCTCTTTGCGGATAATAAGCAATTTGAAAATAGTTCTCAATTATGCTCTTACTTTTTAGGTGAATTAATAAAAGATGATTCGAAAAATATTATAATATGTGATGGTCCAGGAAGTTTTCCTAAAATTATTGATGCTGGTTTTAAATATGTAAAAAAATACGCGGTGATACATACAAATCATATTAATAAGAGAAATAAAGAAGAATCTAAAGAAACAAATATTTTAAAAAATGGAGATAAATTAGATGGTATTGTTTTATTAACGGAATCACAGAAACAAGATATAAGTAGAGATTATAAGTTAGATAATTTATTTGTAAATGGGAACTTTATCGATATACCTGAAATAACTAATAATAATATGGAAAAAAACGAAAAAATAGTTGGTATGGTTTCACGCTTAGTAGAAAATAAAGGTTTCGATTATCTTATTAAAGTAGCTAAAATTGTTACTAATATTCATCCTGAAGTTTCTTTTCGAGTTTACGGTGAAGGAGAATACCGTCCACGAATTGAAGAGTTAATCCGTGAGAATAATCTAGAGGGAAATTTTAAACTGATGGGATATACATCTAACCCAAATAAAGCAATAGAGACATTTTATTGTGTAGCGTCCACTTCTCAAATAGAAGGGCAAGGGTTGAGTATAATTGAAGCTATGCTTCATCAGAAACCCGCGGTTGTATTTGACGTAAAATATGGGCCTTCAGATTTTATTAGAAATAACAAAAATAGCATTTTAGTGGAAAATAAGGACGTAGATAAGATGGCTGAAAGCATTATACATTTAATAGAAAATAAAACGGCTGCTAAGCAAATGGGCGTGCAAGCAAGAGAAGATATTATAGATAAGTATAGCCCTAATTTAATAATGGAACAGTGGGAAAACATATTAGGTTTGTAAAAAAATAGAATTAAAATACAGAAATAAAAGTAAAATCATATTCACTAAAAAGATATTGTTTGTAGTGTTTTAAAGTTTATTACTTTATTTCTGTTTTTTATTGTGATTATTTTTTATTAGTTAGACATAAAAGATCAGTTTTCTTTTTTATTATTTTTCAGGTAAAATAATAAAGTATGGAACAGGAGGCATGGTGTTAGGTTAGTTTTATGGACACATACTTGTAGAGTACTATAATATTCTATGAAAGGATGTCCGTTTATGACACAACGATACAACCAAGAAACAAGAGAATTGATTCTTCAATTAAATGAACAAGGACAAAGTGTTCCTTCTTTGGCACGTGAATATGGGATTTCAGAAGCAACGATATATAACTGGAAAAAAGCGTATACCCCGGATGAAGAAACCGGCAAAAGTCAGGCAGACCTTCGTCAAATGGAAAAAGAAATGCATCGTTTGAGACAGGAGAATGATATCCTAAAAAAAGCTATCACCATATTCACGAAAGAATAGTTGATGACTCCTTCATTTATGACCTGATTGATGAAGAAAGTCAGGAATATCCCGTACGAACATTAACGAACGTACTCGAGGTATCAAAGTCCACCTATTATGCTTCCAAGGACCGTCGCCCGAGTCAAAGAAGCCAAGAAAACGAGCAATTAAAAGAAGAAATTCTACAGATTTACGAGAAAAGCAAGCACCGTTATGGCGCGCCCAAAATCACGCATAAGTTAGTCCAATACGGTTGGAAAGTGAGCTTAAAACGCGTCCAACGATTGATGCGAGAACTTGGTATTCGTTCCATTATTCGAAAAAAATATCGTCCAGCAAGCAATCATGAAAAAGTGGAATCTCGTGAGAATCTCTTGAAACAAGATTTCTCTACGACTTCGATCAACCAAAAATGGAGTGCAGATATTACCTATATTCATACGCAAAAAGAAGGCTGGACTTACTTGGCTTCTGTCATGGACTTATATTCTCGTAAAATTATTGGCTATTCTTATGGTAAACAGATGACCACTCCGATTGTAGTGGAAGCTTTTCAGCAAGCCATGCAAAATCAACAATTAAAAGATGGTAAGGGACTCATCTTACAAACAGATTTAGGCACGCAATATACGAGCTATGAATTTGAAAATCTTCTCCTACAATGTCACATCAATCATTCTTACAGTCGCAAAGGAACGCCCTATGATAATTCAGGGATTGAATCTTTTCATGCGACCTTGAAAAAGGAAGAAGTTTATTTGAAGCACTATAGAAGTTTTGACGAAGCCCGTCTCGCTTTATTCCAATATATTAATGGTTGGTACAATCGCGAACGGATTCACGGGAATATCAACTACCTGACGCCCCAGCAAGCGGAAGATCAAGCAAAGATGTTGGCATAGGTCTAGAGCTTCCTACACATTTTTTTGAGGAACTTATCCACGAGGCCTTCTCGTCATCGTTTCCGCCTAATATCAAATGGAGAACCGTATTTGACATTAGGCGGAAACGATGACACATTCTCGAGAGTGGATTCGTTTCGAAAAAAGACTCTCGAAAAATGTGTCCAGAATATTGATGTAAATCCAATATATGGTATAATACACTAGTGGTGCATTAATATAATCAGAATATTCAGATTTTAACTTTTTCTAAAAAATGACAAAAAAATCAAATGCTTACGCAAGGGATGACTTTTCCAGAAAAAATTTTTTCATTATTTATCTGAATACTGTTGCAACGACGACAAATGCTATTTCGTCACGTAGGAACGAGTAATACCCACAATTCTTCAAAAGGTTGAAAAAGCAGATGTTTTAATAGGCGCTTGATTTGGAACGGGGATTTCTTACTTCCTGTCTCTACTTTGAGTAAATACGTCAATAGACTGGCAATCATGGCGAGAATGATTTGATTGCTTACCCCTTTTTCACTGTGTGAAAATAGCTTTTTAATCGTCATATGTTGCTTGATATGCTTAAAAAATAGTTCAATTTGCCATCTCGCTTTGTACATGTCGGCCACTTCTTGGGCGGTCACATCAAAACGGTTGGTGACAAAGCGTAATTGTTTTCCTTTTTCATCCTGAATCGTGACCAAGCGAAACGGGGAAGTTAAATAAACCTGAGTGCCTAACACTACCATTTGGTCACGCAAAATGTTTTTACTCTGAGAAGGTTCATAAGTTTCTAGGACATGAACTTTGGCGTTTTTCTTCACTCTTGTGACGAAAAAGTAGCCGTCAGCTTCCATCTCGTCC
This sequence comes from Tetragenococcus halophilus, assembly GCF_001712815.1. Taxonomy (NCBI): domain Bacteria; kingdom Bacillati; phylum Bacillota; class Bacilli; order Lactobacillales; family Enterococcaceae; genus Tetragenococcus; species Tetragenococcus halophilus. The sequence continues at coordinate 1,351,268 of NZ_CP012047.1, read as the reverse complement.
AGTCGCTCGTAATCAATATAGCCACGATCAAAGATATAGGTCGCTTCCGGTTGATTGACAAAAACTTCTAAGTGATTGTCATCATGTTCAACCGCATTCGTGACTTCAAACTGATCCGGATACAAGTGTTCTTTATCCATAAAACAGAGTTTTAAGTGCAGTTTGATCCCCGCTTTGGTTGAGCGAAAGTCCGCCCAAGGGTACCGAGTGGTATTTAACGGAAAGGTGGAAGAATCCACGAGATAGAGTGCGTTTCGTTTGGTCACCGGTATTTTTGACCGTACTTTCTCCAGTAATTGGGCGAAGATCGCCCACAAAATTTCGTCATCCATCTGGGCGAGCTCACGGGAAAGCTGCGAATGACTAATCGAATCTAACGCCATGGTCTGTTGTAGATCAGGCGAAACAAACGCTGTATCTATTTCACGTAAACTTTCGCACTCATTGTCGATGCCATAGAGAAACACTTTCAAAAAGTGTTCAAAATCAAACTTTTTATGATACTTGTCGGCTTGCGAAATTTTCTCACGAATAGAAAAAGGTAAATTTTTGAAATTTATGTTCGAAAGCCATTTATTAAAAGCTGAAATTGTTTTATACTTATCCATGTTGTTGTCCTTTGTATTGGTCTTGGATAAGTCATCCAAGCTCAGTATAAAGGATTTTTTTATGGATGGAAATAGTGTGAAACATAATGAGTGAATTTAAAATGTTTCATGCACCACTAGTGGGTATAATAATGAAAAAAATAACATCAAAATATAGAGGAAGGTTCACATGAAAAAGTCTTTATCTGCTAGTAAAAAACGGCTATTCATTTCTTTGATGATTATCTTTATTGCTTCGATTTTATTGCAATGGGTCCAAATTAGTAATCAAAATTTGTATTTAGGGGATGATTGGATCTTTCACTATAATCGTTTTTATGATACAGCACAACAAATTAAAGAAGGGAACTTCCATTACTTTATTTCAATGTATGGTTTTTCGCAATCTGGCCGGATTATTAATGCATTATATGGGCCGATGTTTGCTTATTTTAATGGCCTTCTTTTATTGATTTGTCGTTCCTGGTTTAATTATCAATTACTTACTAATTTTTTGATTACTTTTTTGTCTGCTATTAGTATGTTTACTTTGCTGATAAAAAATAAGGTAAGGGCACTTATTTGTTTGATATTTTCAATTATGTACTCTTCTTTTTATATCATCCAATCTTGGTCGTTTAATCAAACCCTTAGAAGTTGGGGCGCTATTGTATTGCCTTTAGTTGTTTTAGCAGCAACTAGGTTTTTACGAGAGAGTTATTCAAAAAAAGATTTGGCATTTTTAGCTTTTGTTATGACACTAGCTATTCAAATACATGTTTTGACAGTTCTTTTTTCTGTGATTATTCTAATCCCTTTCTTTGTATTTGGCTTTTTACATTCAAAAAATAAAAAAACGCTTTTTATGTATACCTTTATTGCTGCTTTAGCCACAATATTTATGACTGCGAATGTCTGGTATCCTTTATTAGAAGTGAATATGGAAAATCAACTTATGAGACCCGCCGTTGTTTGGAATATGGAAAATCATGCACTTAGATTAGATTTAATTAGACCTCACAAAGATCTTTCCTTGGTTGTTTGTTTATTATTTGTTGTCCAATTTTTTATAATTATTTATAGGAAAATGAGTAAAACAAATCTTTTGGCTACTATTACAGCTTTTATGTGGTTTGCTTTATCAACTAAAGTTTTTCCTTGGAATGATTTTGCAAATAGGTTTCCCAGTATTTCAATTATACAATTTCCGAGCCGACTTTTGCCGCCGGCAGTAGTTTTAATTATCTTGGCATTGAGTCTTTCAATAGAAACAATATCTTCCAGTGAAAAAAGAAAGATAGATAGCCGTATTTTAATTTATCCATTTCTACTTTTAATGCTTATAGGCGCAGTTAGAAATCATATTGATTTTTCAAAAGAGCGAGAAGAAATTTGGCAAACGGAATTATTTAATTCAACAAACAACGTTATTTTTGCAACAAAAGATTCTAATACCTTAGAGAAAGCTTTTAAGTCAAAAGATTTAGGGGCGCCTCTACGTTTAATTAGCAAAAGGAACTCGGATTATTTGCCAGTAGATGATAAAGACCTTGCTTATGATAAAGATTTTCATCCCTATGGGAAACAAAAGCGAACGATTATTGAAAACCCGATTAATGAAAAATTAACTAAAAAAGTAAAAAATCACCAACTAGTAATTTCATGGCGGTCTAATGGAGAAGAAACTTTATTACCTTTAATTATTTATAACCGTACTAATGTTGTTGTTAATGGGGAACAGCTAGATAACGCACAAATAAAAACTAATAAGATCGGGGGGCTAATTGTCCAACCGCAAAAGGGAGAAAATACTGTAAAAATTAGTTATAAAGCTTCCTTTGTATTCTATTATATGCTTTTTATTTCAATATTATCATGGTTTTTATTTGCTTTATGGCAAATTATAAGAGTATTGAAGTAATTATTTAATAAGTTGCTTTTAAGTTATTTTGTTACCTGAATGATTTATAAAAATTTGTGGATAACGCATTCGACTGTTCAACGAGGTGACTTTTATGTTATTTTCCCTTTTTATCGCCGCTTTTGAATAAAGAATAGAAAGGGATGATCGAACGACGCTAAAAAAAGATAAAATTCTTCCTAGAGAATGAAAGCCAAGCCTTTTTTATCAAGAGGAAAAGGGGAAAAGTAAACTAGAGATTCAATCGCTGAATTCGTGTAAGGACTTCCCAAAAAAGCGTGTTGTAAACATTCGTACTTGATAAGTGAATTTGCACTTGACGCGCGTGTTCTGTGACTTTTCCAGCAATATGAAATAGTTGAAAACGGATCGTGTCAATCACCGTCGTCTTTTTCTCTTGCGGAAAAGTCAGCTGTTTCATCAAGTGGATGATATTATAGGCGATAAAACTTAGGGCTAAGCGAACCTTATTCGCTAAAAAGGAAGGACTGTCCGTTTTATCAGCGAAAAATCCGGTCTTCATTTCTTTAATGAAGTTTTCCATATTCCCTCGTTTTTGATAGAGCTGAAAAATGGTTTGGGGCGAAAGATGAGCGAAATCGGTCACCACAAATTGAAATTCGGAAAAAAGTAAAGTTTCGGCTTTTCGAGTAGCCTTGATGGCTACTGTTCGAGATCGGTCCCAAGAATCTGCTTGATAAGCCATCTTAAAATATTGATGTTCGGACTTTGTGTAGTCCGTACCGTTGGTATATTGGACAAGATGTTGCGCATAATGAATCAACCGTACGTTATTTTTCAATTTAATCACATAATGGGCGCCTCGACACTCACATTGTTTATAAATTTCCGGTTTGGCAAAGCCACTATCCCCGCGTACAAGCATTGTGGGATCACTCGAACGTTGTTGGTAATGCGCCAACATTTCTACGAGATAATCTTCGGCGTGGGTGGAGGTATAAGATTTGCCATGACGATGGCGAACATCTAATGCCAATCCGGTTAAACCTTCAAATGCCACAAATGGATGATACCCATTGAGGCCATAGTGGTAAATATATTCCCCTGCTTCTTGCTTTCCGTAAGTGGGACAACAGGTGGAATCCAGATCAAGCACGAGTTGTTGGCTGTTTTGCTGGTCCATGCCTAAATCGCCAAGTTTTTTCGCCACTTGTAATAGTTGATTAACATTTTCTTCTGTCAAGGTATGAAGCAAAGTAGACATCATAAATTGCGAACTAAGGCGTTCTTGTTTCAATGCTTCCTTAAAAAGGCGATCATATTGTAAGGTATTGGCGTCTCGGTCTCGAGAATAACCAGCGATCAATTGATATAGCCATTGTTTTACGACATCCAGCCATTCATGTTGGGCGAAGGCACGATACTCTGGAATATGAACGTATTGCGCTAACAGGGAATCAAAACGAATTTGATTTAGAAACTCCGAAAGTAAGACGAGCCCCGCGTCATTGGTTAAGGTGCCACCGTCATTGGCGATCAAGATAGCTTTTTGCTTATTGAATGTAAGAGAATTTTGTTGTAAAGTGAAAGACATAAGAACGCACTCCTTATTGTTATGTTTCGTTGACTTTACAATAACACGAAGTGCGTTCTTTTTGTACACCCAGAAGGTGAAGCAACTCAACCTTTAGAAAAAAGCACATGCCAAGGATTGAATGATCCTGGGAAAAATTTATAAATCATTCAGGTGTTATTATAATGATTAAGATAAGTAGAAGTTTATATTTGAAAAGAGTGACAGCATGACTTTTTCGATCGTTATCCCTTATAAAGAAAATAGTTCAAAGTTTTTAGAATATTGTATTGAAAGTTTAGAAAAGCAAGTTTATCGAAATTTTGAAGTGCTTTTTATTCACAACCAGTCGACTATTTTAGAGAGATATTTAAAAAACAGCACTTTAAATTATCGAATTTTTGAAGATGATGGTGAGACCATTGCTAATTTCCGAAATATCGGGATAAGAGAAGCAGCAGGTGATTACATTTTATTTATGGACGCTGACGACTTCTTACACCCTAATGCATTAATTTATGCTAAGCAAATGATTAATGAAAGTAATAATTCGGTAAATGTGCTTAAATTGAGGATAGCCAAAACAGATTTAGATAAAAATTCAGCTTTAAAATTAGAACAAAAGCCATTTTATCGAATTTCTACCTTAAATAGCTTAAATAAAATGTTAAAAAATGAAGGTTATGGTTCTGCAAATGAAGATCAATTTGTAAGCGAGTTATTTAATTATGATGTAGTTCCTCATCCTTATAAAACATTGACTGTAGAAAAATATTTTTCTAAATTGAGCTACCATTTGAAAGCACATAGTTTTATTATAAGAAGAGATTTTTTACTTGAAAATGAGCTGTTTTTTGATACACGAAATGATTTATATGCAGATATACCGTTTTTAGTTCGTCTGTATAATATGGTAGATGCGATACAACAAACATCAACAAAATTATATTATAAGTCAATTCATAATGATCCAATCAATGAACCTTCTGCGTCACAAATCGAACGAGAGGATCGCCAATTAAAAAGAGTTCAAGCTTTTAACGAAGCCGTACAAATAAGTGATAATGACATCATTACAAAAAAAGTGAAAAATGCTGCTAAAAATTATTACCTATATAAGGTCGTAACAAATGATTCATTTAAAGTATCTTTTGAAGATATCGTTCCAATTTATCAAGAATTATATCAATTATTACAAATTGAATCAGAACCAATAAGTATCAAAAAAAGGCATAAACCTGAAATCAATAGTATTCAAAGCGGTAATTTTAAAACTGCCTATCGTTTGAGTAGAAGTCGCGTGATTGTTTATAATGCCTTACGCTTTATGAGTCCTAAAAAGAAACGTTATCGACAAAAAAGTATTCAAAAAAATATTTTCTCCAAACTACCGATTAAAAATCAAACAATTTTATATGAAAGCTTTTTGGGTAGGAACTATTCTGATAGTCCGAAAGCTCTTTTTAATTATCTATTACAAGAAGAACCTGATAAATGGAAACATGTTTGGATTTTAAATGATAAGGAGTTAGTTGAAAAGTCGCCAGAATTCCAGCGCTCAAATGTTAAAGTAATTACTCGATTTAGTTGGCAATATTTTTATTATGTGACAATTGCGAAGTATTTTATTTTGAATATGCGCCAACCTAATTATCTTGAGAAAAAGCAAGATCAAGTGATTTTATCAACTTGGCACGGTACGCCTTTAAAGCATCTAGTGTTTGATATGGATAATGTTACTTCAGCTAATAAAAACTATAAAAAAATATTCTATGAGCAGTCTAGAAAATGGGACTATTTAATTGCTGATAATAAATATAGTGAAGATATTTTTATAAATGCGTTTATGTTTCCGCGTGAGAATATTTTAACCTATGGCTATCCGAGAAACGATATTTTGATTAACCATACGGCAGCAGATGAACAAGAAATTAAACAAAGATTGGGTATACCATTAGACAAGAAGGTTATTTTATACGCTCCTACATGGCGTGATGATGAATTTCATTCTGTGGGAAAATATAAATTTACTTTGCGGTTAGATCTTGAACGACTACGTGAAGAGTTAGGAAATGAATACGTCATTATTCTGCGTATGCATTATTTTATTTCTGATGTGTTAGATTTAAGTAACTACGGAGGCTTTGCATTTGACTTTTCAAAATATAATGATATTAATGATTTATTTATTGTAAGTGATCTTTTGATTACAGATTATTCTTCAGTCTTTTTTGATTTTGCTAATTTAAAACGTCCTATTTTGTTTTATACCTATGATTTGTCAAAATATAAAGATGAATTACGCGGATTTTATATTGATGTGTATAACGATTTACCAGGTCCACTGCTGTATACTTCAGATGAGGTAATTGACCGAATAAAAAATATTAAAGCGGTTATGTATGAATATGAAGAGAAATATAAGAGTTTCTATGAAGAATTTTGTGCACTTGATGACGGCAAAGCTTCAGAAAGAGTAATAGAGACAGTCTTAGAGAAATAAAAATTATTTTGATGCCTAGAAACTTCATAAGAAAGCTTCTAGGCCTTTTGTGCGCTCGGCATGGGCGATAACTTGGTGGTGAAAGTCCACTACAGGCTTGGCAGTAGGAACTGTTAGCCAAAAGCAAGGGTGTCCACTGCGAAGTGGAATCTGAAGGAAGCTGGAGGCAAACACTCGCACTGACGAACAGGAATCTCATAAGAAGGCTGAATTGGGACGGACGAGCTTGCAAAACAAAGCAAAGTCCAATACTGCCCGAATCCCATACAGTAAATGAGGCGGTGACGTGAGTGGAAAGTTATCACACCTTACCCGAGGAGGTCTGCCTAGCGATAGAAATCGTAGTAACAACGAATAGGCAGAAGTCAGCCAAGGTCATAGTAGTATCCTATGGATATGAAGGACTGAACAATAATAACTTTGAAGTAAACAAGGAGGTGGACGTGCTCACCAGGACCGCAGCCAATACCGTGGTAAAGACCGATAGGTAGCTCACTCGTGGAAGGATAAGCTGGAAGCAAAAGAAGAAATGAGGAGCGCGTAAGGGAGCACGACAATAAGATGATGAACCAAAGTGGCTTTCCATTAATGAACGAACTCGTCAGCTCAATGAATATAGATCGAGCGATCGAGAAAGTCAAAAAGAACAAAGGAGCACCGGGAATCGATGATATGACGGTATCTGAAATCAAATCTCATTTGAACAAGTATCGTCGTCCCTTTGTACAAAAGCTGAGAGAAGGGACCTATCGCCCACAACCAACAAAACGTGTGGAAATTCCTAAAGGAAACGGCAAGAAACGAAAATTGAGCATCCCCGTCGTACGGGACCGCGTAGTACAACAAATGATTTTACAAGTCATCACGCCCTTGATCGACCCGACCTTTTCGGAAAACAGCTATGGGTTTAGACCTGGAAAAAGCTGTCAACAAGCAATAGCGAAGGCAGGCCAATATTATGAAGAAGGCTATGACGTGGTTGTCGACTGTGATTTAAAGAGCTATTTCGACACGATTAACCATCAGAAACTTATGCATCGTATGCAATGGTACATCGAAGAAAAGGCCGCTCTCCAACTTATTTGGAATTTCTTAAACGCAGGAGTAATGGAGGGCGAAATTCTTCGTCCAACTTCAAAAGGAGCCTCCCAAGGGAGCCCGCTTTCTCCTCTTTTAGCCAATGTTTATCTGGACCAATTGGACAAGGAACTCGAAAGAAGAAACCATCGGTTTATTCGATACGCGGACGATTTTATTATCTTTGTCCAAAGCGAGCGGGCCGCTCAGAGAGTCCAAGAAAGTATTACCCAATTCCTGGAAAAGAAATTACGATTGACGGTGAATCAAGAAAAGAGCCAAATCATTAAGGCGCATCAATTAGAATACCTGAGCTATCGTATGAGAAAAGATAAGGGAAAGTAAAGAGCCGACCCACAGCGTCGGCCAAACAAAAGTTCAAAAGAACGCTGAAAAGATTGACGAACCGAAAAAGGGTGGGCACGCTAGATGAGATGATCAAAACCATCAATCAGTACACCCAAGGTTGGATTCAATACTATAAAGACGGAGAACTAAAAACTTTCCTAGCTAAACAGATGGAATACTTACGACATAGGTTGCGAGCCTTGATTTGGAAAAGATGGAAGAAAGTCGATACGAAATACCGCCAACTGAAGGCAAGAGGGGCCTCTCATAAAGAGGCCATGACGTATGCGAATAGCCGGAAACAGTATTGGCGAATTTCAAAATCAAAACTTCTAAATAGAATCTTCAGCAAAGAAAAGTTCAAACAATGGAAACTCAAGGATTTCATTGAAATCCTTGAGAAATAAAAGCTTAAATTATTGAACCGCCGTATACGGAACCGTACGTACGGTGGTGTGAGAGGTCGACTAATCAATTAATGGTTAGTCTCCTACTCGATTAATGATTTGTAGTTTTCTTATAATTTTAAATTGAAAGTTTTCTTTTTTATTTACTTTCAGTTAAAATAATAAAGAACAAGGCATAATAAAGTCAGAACTTTTAGCAGTTTACTTAAAAAGCTTGGAGGCTAATAGACTATGAATAATATCTATATGGTATTCTTTGATTTGGGGTTGAATAAAGGCGGAATCACCTCTGCTGTCTTAAATAGAAGTCGATATTTTTATAAAAATGGTTATCCGGCAGATATTGTTACTTTTGACTATAAGTATAATTCTTCCAAGGTTGTTAAAGAATTGAAAAAAAGTGGAAAAATGTATTCAGAAACCAAATTATTTAACATGTTTGATTTTTTTGAATCGAGATCTTTAGTAACTCATAGTGAAAAAAATCAGTTCTTGTATGACTATTATGATCATTTGTTGAACGAAAGCTTATGTATAGTACAGGATGAAAAAATTTCTCGGTATTTTTCTAAAACAACAGGTGAATATTTGCTTTATAAAAAAGGAAATTTTGAGACGGGAAATTATGTTCTAGATCGATTTGAAAATAATCAAAGAAAAGAAAGAGTCTATTATAGAAAGAATGTGCTAAAAAGAATCAAAGAATACGATTATAAAAACCGTTTAATTTCTGAGAGGTTTTTTGATGAATTGGGCTTTCCATTTTTAAGAAGAAATATCAACCGAGAGACAGGCAAAGTTGGGAAAATATATCTTTTGACCGATAACAAGCAATTTGAGAACAGTTCTGAATTGTGTTCTTACTTTTTAAGCGAATTAATAGAAGATCGTTCTGAAAATATCATCATATGTGACGGTCCAGGAAGTTTTCCTAAAATTTTGGCAGCGGGATTTACTTATGTAAAAAAATATGCATTTATTTATACAAATCATATTAATGTGAGAAATAAGGAAAAAAACAAAGAGACATATATTTTAAAAAATGGAGATCAATTAGATGGTGTTATTGTATTAACTGAGTCCCAGAAAAATGATATAATTAGAGACTATAATTTAAACAATGTTTCTGCTATTAGTAATTTTATTGAAATACCTGATGTAGTGAACAAACCTAACAACGATAGTAAAAAAATAGTAGGTATGGTTTCTAGGTTAGTTGAAAACAAGGGTTTTGTTTACCTCATTGAAGTAGCAAAAATTGTTACTAGTATTTATAGCAATGTGTCTTTCAATATTTATGGTGAAGGTGAATATCGCTCAAGGGTTGAAGAATTAATCCAAGAGAATGGTCTGGAAAATAACTTTAAATTGATGGGATATACTAATGACCCCAATAAAGCCATAAGTGAGTTTGATTGTGTGGTTTCTACTTCACAAATAGAAGGACAAGGTTTGAGCATCATTGAAGCAATGCTTCAACAAAAGCCCGTTGTAGTATTTAATGTAAGATATGGTCCTTCAGATTTTATTAAACACGAGCAAAACGGTATTTTAATTGAAAATAAAGATACAGAAAAAATGGCCAATGATATTATATATTTGTTAGAAAATGAAGAAACAGCTAAAAAAATGGGTAAACAAGCTAGAGAAGATATTATAAAACAATATCGGCCTGAGATGATAATGCAACAATGGGAAAAAGTACTTGATTTACAGTGAAATTAGTTTAAATAGATTGAATTGATTAGGAGGCAGTTTTGTGAACAATCCGCTTGTTTTAGCAAGCAAAGAAATCTATCTTCGGCTTGTTCATTCGGTAAGTAAAAAAAGTAAAATAAAGAATAATAAAATCGTGTTTCTGCTGAGTTTTCCTTCTGCTAGTCAGTTAGCTTTACAAACGCTATTTGATAACTTTTCGGAAGAATTGGTGATTTGCTATACAAAAAGCAGTAAAGAACTAGCCTCTTATTATCAAAAAAATGGCTGTCTTACTTACAATATTGACGATTTTCCAGTATTATTAAAAGACATTGTCCCAATGGTAACCAATAGCCAGCTGGTTTTTTGTGATAATTACTACGCTTTTTTAGCTGGCATTAATTTTCAAGCTAGAACAAAAGTAGTGCAATTGTGGCACGCAAATGGTGCAATTAAGACTTTTGGTCTTGAAGCAGCCTATACAAAAAAAGTCTCTAGAAAGGACCAGCAAAGGTATTTAGAAGTATATAAAAAATTTACGCATTACGTGGTGAGCTCACAAAAAATGGCGAATATTTTTGCCAAAAATTATCGGCAAAAAATTAATGAGTTGTCTTTTGCTTACTTACCTACGGATTTTTATTTTGATAAAGACTGGATGCACAATGCAAAAAAAATGTTTAGAGATAATATTTCAACGAAGAAAAAAATTGCACTATATGTACCAACATATCGAGAAAATAAAGTAACAATACCACTGAACTTTTCTCGTTTAGCGAATCAGTTAGGCGATGAATGGCAAGTTCTAGTGAAAGCACATCCTCATGATAGCAACCTTTATCAACAAGTAAAAGACGAAAGTAACATCGTTTCTAATTTTAATGGACTAGATCTGGCACAGATATTACCTTCTGTTGATTGTTTGATTACAGATTATTCTTCTATCCCTTTTGAATACTCCTTAGCTAATCCTGAAGGGAAGATGGTCTTTTTTTGTTTTGATTATGAACAATATAATAAAGAAGTTGGTATTGAAGAAGGATTTGAAGATTGGGCACCAGGTCAAATTGTAACAACCCAAGAGGAGTTAATTTCAGCGATTCAATATCCTTTTTCGCAAGATTTTACTTCATTTAATCAGATGTGGAATGAATATACGCAAGGGGACGCGTATAAGCAATTGGTAAGGTGGGTGGAAAAAGCATATGACAACTGAAAAAATCATGGACTTTCCTGTAGATATTATCAATTATGATGATGTAATCGATGACCTAGCCAATTATCTTCAAACTGACAAGAAAATGAGTGCTATTAGTGTGAACCCACAAATTATTATTGAAGGGCAAAATTATCCTGAAATACAAGAATTTGTCAAAGAAAGTACACATCGAATTCCTGATGGTATTGGTATTGTATTAGTCTCAAAGTTAACTGGTGGACAAATCAAAGAACGTGTTGCCGGGATTGAGTTGATGTTTCGGTTTTTAGACTATGCAAATGCTTATAAGAAAAGCATTTTTTTATATGGAGCAAAACCACAAGTTGTTACTGATGCTGCAAAGCAAATAAAAAAAGACTATCCTAATTTAATTTTGAGTGATAAAATCGATGGGTACACAAATTTGTCTGAAGAAGAAGTTGTTGAAAGAATTAACCGAGCTAAACCAGACTTTCTATTCGTTGCTTTAGGTTTTCCTAAGCAGGAGGAATGGTTGGCAAGAAATATTGAACGTTTAGATGTTTCAGTCTTTCAAGATGTTGGTGGAAGTTTTGATGTATTAAGTGGTCATGTTAAACGTGCACCGCAATTTTTTATTGATACTCACTTAGAGTGGTTGTATCGTTCATTAACGGATCGTAAAAGATTCAAGCGGATTTTACAGCTACCAGTGTTTGTCATTAAAAGTTTATTTTGGAAGGTTCGTACAAAAGATGATTAAAAGGATTATTAGTAAAGTATATAAAATTATTTTTAATATTACGGCTACAGTTTTTTCTGTCCGTAAAGATGTTGTCTTATTTGAATCGTTTAATGGAAAACTTCCTTCAGATAATCCGTATGCGATTTATCAGGAATTAGTTAAACAAACAGATAAGGCAAATTTATATTGGGGAATAAAAAAAGTTCATATAAAAGAAGCAAAGCAACAATTTCCTGATCTAAATCTTGTCCCTCGTTTTTCAGTTAAGTGGTTGTGGCTTACTACTCGGGCGAACTTTTGGGTATTTAATTCACGTATGCCAAATTGGTTAAAGAAAAATAAGGATACGATCTATATCCAGACTTGGCATGGAACTCCTTTGAAAAAATTAGGCGCTGATATTCAAGAGGTAGCGATGCCAGGAAACGACACAGAAAAATATAAAAATAATTTTATCTTTGAAGCAAGCCGTTGGGATTATCTTATTGCGCCCAATCAATATTCTGAAGATATATTTAAACGGGCATTTCAATTTAAAAATACATTTTTAGAAATTGGATATCCACGAAATGATGAGTTAGTGAATAATAAAAACAATCAGAAATTACAAGATGGATTGAAAGAAAAAATCATTGGTAAAAAAAACGGTAGGGTAATTCTTTATGCTCCCACTTGGCGAGATGACTATTTTATTAAAAAAGGAAACTATAAGTTTTATATGCCGTTTAGCTTAGAAAAAATAGTGAACTGCTTAGATCAAGATGACACTTTAATTATCCGTCCGCACTATTTAGTTGGTGATTCAATTGATATTAAAGGTTACGAAGATCGAGTGAAAATATGTATAGATGAAAACATCAATGAGCTTTATCTAATTAGCGACCTATTAATTACAGATTATTCTTCTGTAATGTTTGATTTTGCGATATTGCAACGACCAATGTTATTTTACCCATATGATATGGCGCATTATAAAGAAAAATTGCGTGGGTTTTATTTAGATTATAACGAAGTTCCAGGGCCTATTGCAGAAGATGAAGAAAATTTGTATGAATTTATTCGTAATTTTGTTTCGCAGGGGCAATTTTCAGAATATGACAGTAAAAAAGAACGATTTGAACAGTTATTTTGTAGTTGGGAAAACGGGGGAGCTTCACAACAAGTTACTCAGTTAATGTTGGAACTTAAAAGGTTGTAGAATAAGACTAACAATAGATAATTTAAAAAAAATTGTTACTGAGAGAACAATGTAATAATTAAAATATATTTGAAGGTGACAGAGCTGTGCTAAATAATTTTAAGCGTACTTTAAGAAGAAAATTTAAATTGTATGATCTTAAATCAAGTAAGGAAATGCTCATTATGCAATTTAGTTTATATAATTTTATTGCTTTTAATAGTAAAGATTTTTATATAAAAATAAATAATCATTCTATTCCGTATAAATTTAAAAAAATTTCTAAAAATATTGTAGAAGCGCAAATAGATAAGCAATATATAACAAAAGATGAAAATATTATTGGTTTTTATTATAAAAAACAAAAATTATGGTTATCTTCTCCTCAAGGTTTAGAAGAAAAATTTGAGATAAATGATAAGATATACATAAGCAAAGTTAATAAAAATCTTATGTTAAGTCGATATAAAACTAACCCTAACTTATGGGGAGATATTGAATATATTATAAGTACGGGTAGTAATAAAATGTTATTGAAGAAAAGATTGATCCAAGACAAATATTTTTATGATAATGATGAATTTTACGAAATTACTTTCCAACCATGAAATTATTTTATAAATTTTTAAGTCGTTTTGCTAAAACTGTGGATAACCGCATTATATTTGAAAGCGGAGTGGGTAAAAGATATGAAGATAGCCCACGTGTGATTTATGAAAAAATGGTTGAAAATGAAGAAAACTTTGACTTTATTTGGGTTATGAACAATAATGAACCATTAAACGTAAACCCAAATACCAAAATTATTAAGCGCCTATCGCCTAGTTTTTATAAGTACTTAGCTACTAGTAAATATTGGGTCAACAACCAAAACTTCCCGACTTATTTAACGAAACCAAAGAAGACACAATATCTACAAACTTGGCATGGTACGCCTTTAAAGAAAATGCAACATGACCAAGAACAAATTGAAGGAAGAGATGAGGGCTATTTAGACCGTGTGACACATGCAAAAAATCAGTGGAGTGCTTTAGTGTCTCCTTCCTCTTATGCAACGAATGCTTTTCGTTCTGCTTTTCAATACAATGGACCAGTATTAGAACTAGGGTATCCAAGAAACGATATTTTTTATACAGAGGATTTAGAAAAAAGAAAAGGCAAAATTAGACAAAAACTAGCTATACCCGAAGATAAAAAAGTAATTCTTTATGCGCCTACTTTTCGTGATAATGAGAAAAAAGGAAAGAAATTTGTAAGAAAAAATAAAATCAATTTTCGTATCTTTGAACGTCGATTAGGAGAAGACTATATTTTGTTGATTAGAGAACACGTAGTTGTATCTAATAAGTTAAAAATACCAGAAGAATTTCGTCATAACATTATTAATGTTTCAAAATATCCTGATATCCAAGAGTTGATGATAGCTTCAGATATGTTAGTAACGGATTATTCGTCTGTTATGTTTGATTATGTAAATACGGGTAACCCTGTGTATTTTTATTGTTATGATTTACATGAATATAATGATATGCGTGGCTTTTACTTTGATTTAGAAAAGGAAGCCCCTGGACCGATTGTTAAAAATTCTTCAAATCTTTGTCGAGCAATAGCTAAAAAAGATCAATACTGGGATAATTATAAAGAACAGTATCAAGCCTTTCAAAATCGTTTTACGCCTTTGGATGGCCCTAACCGTTCCGAGGAAGTTTATAAAAAGTTTTTTAAAAGTTGATTAAATGAGCGGTTTAAAATTTTTAAATAATTTTTCTTTTTAAAAATTATTTTGAAATAGAGGAGAATGGCAGTGGAAACTTCGGGAAAAATAAAATTGAACAATAGGGATAACAGAAGAAAGGTCCGCTTAACAAAAAAACAAATCATTATTGCTTTATCCATTATTATTTTAGCAGCTTTTTTAATGGTATCTGCTCAGCTTTATAAACACGGAATCATTCTTGGAAATGATATGATGTTTCATTTCAATCGTTTTTATGAAGCGTATATGCAAATAAAAACAGGTGATTTTAATTATTTTCAGTCAATTTTTTCTTTTGACCAATCAGGAAGAATCGTTAACGCATTATATGGACCTGACTTTTCTTATTTACAAGGTTTGTTAATGTTTTTTACTAGAAATTGGTTTCGTTATCAATTATTGACTTCATTCCTTTGTTTTTTTATTGCAGGCTTAGCAATGTTTTCTTTGGCCAGTAAAGCGCGGGTTCATTATAAATTTTCTATCTTTATTTCATTACTTTATATGAGTAGTTCAATGGTTTCTCATTATGCGTTATCGCAAAATATGACAAGCTGGGGCGCGGCTTTTATTCCTTTTATTTATATTCCAGCTGTTAGAGTGATCCAGGATCAAGAAAGACCGATAAAGCCTATTGAATTAGCACTTGCTGTGACAAGTGTTGGATTTTTACACAATTTAACGTTATTTCTTGGAATTCTCTCAAGTGTTCCCTTTTATATAGTTGGTTTTTTACGTACAAAACATAAAGGAAAAATGATAAAAGATTTTTTTATCGCCGTTTTTCTAACGATTTTACTTAATATTAATACTTTAATAGGGTTTTTAGAAGTTTCCTTAACTAATCAACTTGTGTATCCTAAATTCTTTGATGATGTCTTATCTTATACAACTTATTTTGATATTGGAGATAACAATTATTCTAGTCTAGGCATGGTCTTTTCTTGCTTAATGTTGTTTCAAATTTTTTATTTCTTTGTTAGCTGGAAAGATACTTCTATCGTTGAAAGGCTGTTAACACTTGTGGGGGCTTTCTTCTTAATTCTTTCTACGAATTTTATACCTTGGGAAGATATTTCTCTTTATACGAGTTTTGTTCAAATCATTCAGTTTCCAAGAAGGTTTGTTTTGATAGCTTATATTTTTCTGCTTATTGCTTTTGCTTATACACTAGAGAAATTAACTAAAAACTTGAATGCAGATAAGAAAAAAGTTATGTACTCCTTTTTATGTATGCTTTCATTTTTGATGATTGCAAATGTTAATTTAAATATATTACGAAGTGCCGAAGCCTGGGAAAGCGATACGCCAACTTCTTCAGGAAACAACGCTCCTTGGGTTACCACCAATGACCCGGACGAGCTTCGTGCAGGTTTTACAAGCGGGAGTTATGAAGATGCGTTTAAAGTTATCAAAAAGCCAACCCCTGATTATTTACCATTATTAAATGATATGACCCAAGAAGAGCTGGACGAACAAGGTGGCTATCAAATGTATGATGAGCAGATCGTCAATAATAGTCTTGATGTCTCAAAAACAATTGATGAGAAAAATAGATTAGTACTAACATGGAAAGGAAGGGAAAACCAAGAAAATATCTTACCAACTATTGTTTATACAGGAAGCCAGATCAATTTTAATGGAAAAAACTTGACGTCAAATCAGCTACAAAAGACAACTCTAGGCGCGCCGATTGTTCAATCTAAAAAAGGCGTAAACAAATTTACTATTGGATATAAACCTTTAGTGAATATAAAACTACTAATGAGTATTAAGTTTGTTACGATTGTGTCGTTATTTATTTTTGCTTTTGCTAAAATTATAAATAATTTTATTTATTTCAAACAAAAGTGAGTAGGTAAACATTGAAAATATAGAATTTAAATGTTTGTTTTATCAATTTATTGGTCACGATTTAGTACCTTCCAATGAATAATGTGTAATAGGCTGATAAAAACTATATCATGGTATACTAATAATTATGAAATTCAAGATTATTAGCTATCATGATTTTTTCTTTAGAGTGACTATTTAAAAAATAATTTCTTTTTTGATCTCATAACATTTAAGAAAGAGAAAGAAAATAGTAAAAAACATTTTATTTGGATACACTTTCAGGTATAATAGGAGAGTTAGAAACTTGAATGAAGATTAGGAGGCGTTGTTTTGAGTGACAAGAACCAATCAGAAGACAACCAAACTTCAGATAAAAAACAAAAAACAAATAATAAAACAAATAATAAGCCAAAAGATGTAAAAAAACGAAAGAATCGAAGGAACAAGGAAGATCGAGTTGTTCATAAGATTGTTTTAGTCATTATTTTAGCTTTAGTTGTTGTGGGGTTGATATTTGGTTTTTCTACTTATAATTATGTAAAATCTAGTATTAAACCATTGGAACCAAATAGTGAAGAATCGGTCGCTGTAACCATTCCTAATGGGTCTTCGAATAAACAGATTGGTGAGATTTTAGAAAATGAAAATGTGATCAACAGCGGTATGGTTTTTAATTATTATACGAAATTTAATAATCAAGATGGCTTTCAGGCAGGTGAATATGTCTTTTCTCCAAGTATGAGTTTAGATGAGATCGTAAATAGTTTGAAAGAAGGAGAAAGTGCATTTGACCAAGCTAGAATTGCTGTACCTGAAGGTTATGATGTCGAAGAAATTGCTGAAGAAATTGATCAACAGACAGAATTTAGTGAAGACGAATTTCTTGATTTAATGAAAGATGAGGACTTTTTCGATGAATTACATGACAGCTATCCTGAGCTTTTAGATGATGCAGCCGAAGCTGAAGACGTTCGTTATCGTTTGGAAGGTTACTTGTTCCCGGCTACTTATGATTATCAACCGGATATGAGCTTGGAAGAGCTTGTAGAACAAATGGTCGCAACCACGGATTCAACGCTAGAAGGTCATTATGATGAAATTAAAAATTCTGATTTGAATGTGCAAGAAACGATGACGGTTGCTTCTTTAGTAGAAAAAGAAGGTGTGACAGAAGAAGATCGCAAGGATATTGCTCAGGTGTTCTTTAATCGTACTGAAGCTGATATGCCGCTACAATCGGATATTTCGATCTTGTATGCCTTAGGTGAGCATAAAGAAACTGTTACTTATGAGGACCTTGAGGTTGACTCGCCATATAATTTATATCAAAATGTTGGTTATGGTCCTGGACCATTTGATAATCCGAGTGAAGATTCTATCGATGCGGTCTTGAATCCGACAGATAATGATTATTACTACTTTGTCGCGGATGTATCTACAGGTGAAGTTTATTATGCAGAAACCTATGAAGAACATAATGAGTTGATTGACGAGCATATGGACAACTAAAAAACGGTTACAAAATAAATCGAAATTAGGTTTACAATTTAAAAAAATAGTGGTAATCTTTTGTGGACTTGAAAAGATTACCATTATTTCTTTTTTAATAAAAAATGTAAAAGAAGTAATTTATGAAGGAGATTTTAGAAATGGCAGAAGAAAAAGTTTACCCAATGACACCAGAGGGTAAAAAACAATTGGAAGACGAATTAGAAGAACTGAAAACTGTTAAACGTGGTGAAATTATCGAACGAATTAAGATTGCACGCGGTTTTGGTGACCTTTCCGAAAATTCAGAGTATGAATCAGCTAAAGATGAACAAGCCTTTGTCGAAGGGCGCATTACAACATTAGAAAATATGTTACGTTTTGCTCAAGTTGTCGATAGCGATGAAGTTGATAAAGATGAAGTATCTATTGGAAAAACCGTTGTATTTAAAGAATTGCCAGATGAAGAAGAAGAGGAATATAAAATTGTCGGAAGCGCTGAATCCGATCCATTTTCTGGCAAAATTTCCAATGATTCACCTATTGCTCAAGCATTGATTGGTAAAAGAAAAGGCGATAAGGTAACCATTGAAATACCTAATGGTAATATGGACGTAGAAATTGTTAGCGTAAAAGAAAGCTAAGATGAAATAGGAATGAGCCCACAGGGTTTATTCCTATTTTTTCAGCCGGAAGGCGGATGAGCCTTAAATGGTTTTGTAGTAAACTATAAGAAATAATGTTTTAACGAGGAGTGGAGTATGTGAGAAAACCCGGACGATTTTTCTTTGTCATTGAGAGTTTATTATTATTGCTTGTTATTTGGCAGACGATCCATAACCCACTTTTACTCATATTGATTGCTTCAGGCGCTTTTTTCATTTACTTGGCCTTGCGTCGGAAAAAGAAAGCAAAGACAAGTAACTTTAAACTATTTTTAGGGATCATCTTGATTTTATTTGGCTTGCTTAGTAATCCAGCAGTATGGCTTATGTTGGTTTTTACAATCCTTTTTATTGGCTTAAAAGGGATTGAAATTTCAGGTGTTGATTTTTCTAATTATGCTTTTTGGAACAAAAAACAAATGATTATGGTTCAAACTCAAGAAGCTAGAAACCATGATGGAAAAAAGAAAAAACAACAATGGCTTGGTAACGAGCGTATTGGTAACCATGTTTATGAATGGGACGATATTAATATCAATGTATTATCTGGTGATACGATCATTGATTTAGGAAATACGATTTTGCCTAAAAAAGATAATGTTGTTCTTGTTAGAAAAGGTATCGGACGAACACGTTTATTAGTCCCTACAGGAATTGGCGTTCAATTAGAACATACTGCTTTAATGGGCACAGTTTATTTTGAAGACTATGAAACAAAGTTAAGGAACGAAACGCTTAAACTTTATAGCAAAGAATATAATGAAAGTGCACGCCATCTGAAAATTATAACCAATGCCTTGGTGGGAGATATCGAGGTGTTTCGTGTATGACAGATAAAAAGACACGAAAAATGTTGTCTGCATTTAGTAGCCTTTTTGCTTTGTTAATGATGCTTATTGTTTTATTTTTTTACATGTTAGGAACAGATCAAACACAACCTTGGCTACAATTATTCCAAGTACGCATCGCTTATGTTCCACTTATATTTTATATCATTGGCATCGCACTCGGGTGTGGCTTAGTTACCTTTGTTGTGTTTACGTATTTTCAGAAGAAGGAAATAGCGCCTATTGCAGAAAAACTCCGCTTACTAGTCAGTGGTAACTTTAAAGACGCCAGTTTAAATCGTTCAGATATTTACTCAGATGAAAGTAAAGGACTTACTACGATACATCAAGATATTTTTCAAATCACAGAAAAGTTAAAGGGTATGTCCAGTGAGCTACAAGAACTTAACACGAGACCACAATATATTGACGGTCAAACAAAAGAAGAAATCCTAGCAAGTGAAAGACATCGTTTAGCAAGAGAGTTACATGATTCTGTCTCACAAGAGTTATTTGCAGCTATGATGATGATGTCAGCTGTTACGGAAAAAGCCAACGAATCAACTATTTCTGAGGCGCAACAAAAACAACTGCAAATGATTTCTTCTATTATTAACAACTCGCAATCAGAAATGCGTGCGTTACTATTACACTTACGTCCAGTAACTTTAGAAGAAAAGAGCTTGAAAAAAGGAATTGAACAATTATTACGAGAATTACAAAGCAAAATTAAACTTTCTTTGAAATGGGATATTGAAGATGTGGATATTCCACGTCATATTGAAGATCAGTTATTTCGCGTAATACAAGAATTATTATCAAACACTTTACGTCATTCTAAGGCCAATGAACTGGAAGTTTATTTACATTTGATTGAAGAAAATGTGTTATTACGTGTCGTAGATGATGGTGTTGGTTTTAATCCAGACCAAAAAGAAAGGGCTGGAAGTTATGGGTTACGTAACGTTCGTGAACGCATAGCAGCTGTTGGTGGGACAGTTAAAGTGATCAGTTTTAAAAATCAAGGAACAAGCATTGAAATAAAAATTCCTTTAATCAAGGAGGGTGTTAATAAATGATCAGTGTTTTATTAGTGGATGACCACGAAATGGTGCGTTTAGGTGTGTCTTCTTATTTGTTGGTACAAGAAGATATTGAAGTCATTGGAGAAGCAGAAGACGGTCAAGAAGGTTATGAAAAAGCGGTCCAACTGCGTCCAGATGTTATTTTGATGGATTTAGTTATGGACGAAATGGACGGAATCGAAGCGACTCAGCTGATTTTACAAGAATGGCCGGCAGCTAAAATTCTAATTGTGACAAGTTTTATTGATGATGAAAAGGTTTATCCAGCCATGCAGGCAGGTGCTGCTGGTTACTTATTAAAGACTTCCAGCGCAGCTGAAATTGCTGATGCGATACGTGCAACCAAGCGAGGAGAGCGCGTAATAGAATCAGAAGTATCAGATAAATTAAATCATCGTCAATCTTATGAAGCAGCCCAATTACACGAAGAGTTGACAATTCGTGAAAAAGAAGTTTTAATGTTGATTGCACAAGGAAAAAGTAATCAAGAAATTGCAAGCGAATTGTTTATTACTTTAAAAACAGTAAAGACTCATGTATCGAATATATTATCAAAATTAGAAGTGGAAGATCGTACACAAGCTGCGATTTATGCTTTTAAGCATAATTTAATTAATTAAAGGAGATCATTATGAAACAAAATTATGCTATTATAGGTTTAGGGCGTTTTGGTGGGAGTATTTGTCAAACTTTGGTAGAATCAGGCCGAGAAGTGTTAGCTATTGATAAAAGCGAAGATCGTGCGAATGCATATATGGATATTGCGACGCACGTAGTGGTAGGCAATGCACAAGACGAGATGACGTTGCGCTCATTAGGAATTCGTAATTTTGACCAGGTAATCATAGCTATTGGTGAGGATATCCAAGCAAGTATTTTGGTTACTCTGATGGTCAAAGAAATGGGCGTGCCAAATATTTTAGCTAAAGCCAATAATGGGTATCATGCGCGTGTTTTAGAAAAAATCGGTGCAGATAAAGTCGTGCATCCAGAACGAGATATGGGAATACGGATCGCACATAAGATGGTTTCTAGTAACATCTTAGATTCTATTGAGTTATCTGATGAATATTCCTTGGCTGAAATTCGTGTGAAGAATAAAAAATTCTTTAATAAAACTTTGTTAGAAATGGATTTCAGGCGACGTTTTGGATTGACTATAGTGGCTGTTCGTCGTCGTAATGGAGACGTGATTGCTTCTCCTGCTGCAGAAGAAGTTGTTCGTGAGAACGACCATTTGCTAGTAATAGGAAATGTTGAGGAAGTTGATCAATTAGATGCAAAATTAAATGAGTAGGAGTGGAGTAGATGAATATTACAGTCACACCAGAAGCGCTGGCGTGGTTTAAAAGAGAAATCGAGTTAGAATCAGGAATGGGCATTCGTTTTTTTGGAAAAGTTTATGGAAGCACGCAAGTACACGACGGCTTTTCGATTGGTATGTCTGTTGATCGTCCAGAAAATCCCTTGGTAAAAAAAGAAATTGAAGGTATATTATTTTTTGCCGAAAAAGAGGACGATTGGTTTTTTAAAGGCTATGATTTAACGGTAGATTATGATAAAAAATTAGATGAGCCAAAATATATTTTTACAGAGAACTAATTGTATAAATGCCAAGTGCTTAAAAGGTGCTTGGTTTTTTTGGGAAAAAATACAAGTTATCAAATTTTATGGTATAATTTAAAAAAATTATGAAGAAAGTGTTGTTTATGTTACTTATTTTAATTCTTTTCATTTTATTAATTTATATAGCGCTAAAAAAGAATCACAAAAAATTTATTCTGAATATTCTTTTCCTAAGTGTGGGCTATATTCTTTTGTCGTTCTTTTTATGGCATCGATATGATCGAGCGTTGTGGAATTTACCGGCGTTGTTTTATTCACCTGTTAGGAATCCGCAAAATATGGTATTGTGTGTCATTGCTGCATTGGTCTTATATGGTATTGTGTTACTCTATTTATTTATTTCAAATAGGGGCTACATTGTACGAACTAGTCATTTTAATAAACGACAATGGGTCGCCTTCTTTTTTCTTATGCTCTTTATTTTTGCAGGGAGTTTAATCTACACCGGTAGTTATTGGACAATGCATGATATGGGGAATGTTCGCTTTGATCAAATCGTTTATATTATGAGCCAACCGCTACGTGGAACAGATCCTGCACAAATACGAAAGTTTATTGTAGACCCCTTATTTTCGGCCATTTGTTTCACTAGTATTAGTATAGTCATTGTATATTCTTTGGCGACCCGTCAGTTTAGCTTGAAAAAGAACAAACCGATTAAAAAGAAGAAAATCTTGTCTCCTGTTTTTCTTTTGTTGGGCGTTCTAATGTTTTCTTCTGGTTTAAGTCTGGGTATTAGAGAAATTGGCTATGCGGATGTTAAGGCTTATTATTTTGAAGACACAGAGATATATGACAATAACTATGTGGATCCAGCTGATGTTGACCTGCAATTTCCAAAAGAGAAAAGAAACCTGGTTTATATTTTCCTCGAATCAATGGAAAGTAGTTATGCAGACAAATCTATTGGAGGAAATGAAGATGAAAACTTGATTCCTAATTTGACGGATTTTGCTTTGAATGAAGGAACTCAATTTTCTAATGCCGGTCCAGGAGAAATAGGGGGAATGATGCAGATTCCAGGCGCGAATCAAACAGCAAGTTCGATGGTTTCACAGACGTCAGGTGCGCCTTTAAGAGCAAGTAATGGTGTCCTGGACGTCAATAATTATGGTATGGAGGAACCTGGATCTTTTTTTCCTGGCGCATATAGTTTGGGCGAGGTATTAGAAGAAGAAAATTACAATCAAATGTTATTTATGGGGTCACAAGCTGAGTTTGCTGGTAGAAAGGCCTACTTCCAACAACATGGAAATTATGACATTCGTGATTATCATTGGGCGCAGGAACAAGAGCTCATTCCAGAAGATTACTATGAATGGTGGGGATATGAAGATGAAAAACTTTTTGACTTTGCTAAAGATTCATTGACAGAAATAGCAGATGAAGATGAGCCTTTTAACTTTACAATGTTGACGGCTGATACTCACTATGAAGATGGTTATGCGACAGATGAAACACCTGATTTGTTTGGGGATCAATATAGCAATGTCATACATGACTCTGATGAAAAAATTAAGGAGTTTATCGATTGGATGAAAACTCAACCATTTTATGAGGATACGACCGTTGTACTAGTGGGGGATCATTTAACAATGGACAGCGACTTTTTTGAAGATATTGATCCAAATTATCAACGAACAGTATACAACGTTTTTTTGAATACGGGTAAAAATGAAGTAAACAATAATAATCGACTATTTAGCGCATTGGATATGTATCCTTCTACTTTATCAGCTTTAGATGTTCAGATTCCAGGTGATAGACTTGGATTAGGGGTTGATTTGTTTTCTGGTGAGCAAACATTAATGGAGCAGATGGGGTACGAAGCGTTTGACGAAGAGATGACCAAACGTTCGGATTACTATGATAAGTATTTGATGCAAGGATCAGATTATGATATCGAACGAAGAAATGCTGACGAATAAGAAAATGAATGTTATAATAAATTTGAAATTGTAACTGAAGTAGGAGGCTTTAAAATGCTGTCAATCATTGTTCCATGTTTCAACGAACAAGAATCTTTACCTTATTTTATAAAAGAAGTGGAAAAAAACTCCCCGTCAATTAAGCATTCAATTGAATATATTTTTGTAAATGATGGTTCAAAAGACGATACTTTACAAAGTTTGAGGAAATTATATCGAGATATGCCCAACCGTGTTCGTTATATTTCATTTTCAAAAAATTTCGGCAAGGAATCAGCTTTATATGCTGGTTTACAAGCTGCTAAGGGTGATTTAATTACGGTCATGGATGCTGATTTGCAAGATCCACCAGATTTATTGCCCCAGATGATCGAACGAATCGAGACTTCTGATATCGATTGTGTAGGTACCAGACGTCAAGATCGAGAAGGTGAACCCGTCGTTCGTAGTTTTTTTGCTCGCTTATTTTATAAATTAGTCAATAAATTTGGCGATACAGAAATGATCGATGGTGCTCGTGATTTCCGCTTGATGACAAGGCAGATGGTGGATGCGATTTTGTCTATGACAGAGTACAATCGTTTTTCAAAAGGGATATTTAGCTGGGTTGGTTTTAACACTGAATATATTTCTTATGAGAATCGTGAACGAGTCGCAGGAACGACTTCTTGGTCGTTTTGGAGCTTATTTAAATACTCAATTGATGGTATTGTTAACTTTTCAGATGCTCCTCTAACATTAGCTTCATTTATTGGGGCCTTTTCTTGTATAGCGGCTGTTATTGCTTTGATCTTTATTGTACTTCGTGCGTTGTTGTTTGGGGATCCGACGACTGGTTGGCCTTCTTTGGCTTCGATCGTGTTGTTTATGGGGGGATTACAGTTACTGTTTTTAGGAGTTATTGGCAAATACATCGGTAAGATATTCTTGGAAACCAAAAAACGACCTATTTATATCATTAAAGAAACTGAAAAAGATATAAAAAAAGAAAGATGATCCAAATTTTTAATGGACCATCTTTCTTTTTTAATAACCAGAATTCAAAGAAACTTCGTTTTCTACAAGTTTTCCTTCGTTAACAAAACTAGATAAATCATCCAAAAATATTTCCATAAATTTCTTTTGAAAATGTGGGGTATAACCTGAGATATGTGGTGTGATCAGGATATTTTTTAGAGACCATAAGTCATTATCAGAAGGTAAAGGTTCTTCTTCAAATACGTCAATAGCTGCAAAATTGATGTCTTTATTTTTTAAGGCAGCATATAAATCCTCTGTATCAACACTTGAACCACGTCCAACATTTATAAAGGTCCCAGTAGCCTTCATACTATTGAAAAATTCAGTGTTATATAGATGGTAAGTATCTTCTGTTAAAGGCAAGATATTAATTACTATATCAGAAAAAGAAGCTTGCTGGTTTAGTTCACTTAATGGATATGTTTCTGTGAAGTGTTCTATCGAGCGTCCATTTGTATTGATGCCGACAGGTTTACAACCAAATACATCAAGATATGATGCTAACTTTTGACCGATTTTTCCCGTGCCTACGATCAATACTCGCAAATCATA
Source organism: Tetragenococcus halophilus (assembly GCF_001712815.1). NCBI lineage: Bacteria > Bacillati > Bacillota > Bacilli > Lactobacillales > Enterococcaceae > Tetragenococcus > Tetragenococcus halophilus. The sequence goes on along the minus strand of NZ_CP012047.1, from coordinate 1,325,311 downwards.
CAGATAAGAATAATCAGCGTTTTTATCCCAAGTGGCTGTCAGTTGATTTTGTATGGCAGTAAATATCCCTCTACTTTGCATAAATATAATGGCGAATAAATGATCTGCGATCGATTGCGCATGGAGGCCGCTCGAATTGGTCAACTGTATACCGTAGTTTTTAAACTTAGTAAGAGGTAAATAATCTACGCCAGCTGAAATGGAATGGACCCATTTTAAGGGCGTACCTTCAAATAGTAATTTTTCATTCCAATCCTTACGCCAACCTATCGTAATTTCGACATTGTTCCAAACATCAGCTTCGTTTAGTCCATCAGCAGTTACAAATTGGTAATCAGGATCAATTCCCTTCATTTTTTGCTGAAATTCTTCACGAAATGGACGAACTGATAAAATATACTTTGTCATATTATCCGCTCCTTTATCAACTAGTATACAATATTTTAAAGAAAAAGACATTTCCAGCTGGCTGAAAATGTCTTAAGTTTATTCAATTTTTTTCGTACTTTTAATAGCTTGCATAAAGATAAAGAATGCTAAAATAGCGATCAACATTGTACTATCGAAACCTGGAGAAAAACTATTGATCACCGCGCCTATAATGACAGGTAAAGTTGCGCTTGCGATCATGATTTTTAAATTATCCAAAAATCGATTGCTAGTACGCTGAATACGGCTGTATAAGTTTCCAATGATCGTCGTAATCAATAAAATGACGATCAGGTTGATAAAAGAAGGATAAGTAGCAACCAGTAATGCCACTAAGAGTGTCCACCAAGGTAGTTTACTTTGACTTAATTCATTTCGAATCATTTCCCCAGTTAAATTTTGCATCCGACTATCATCATAAGATAACTCAAACTGATTGTTGCCAAATATCGTTTCTGTTGCTTCATTGGACTGAAGGCTTAACACTGCTTCTTCTTGTAACAAACCTATGCTCAAAAAATTACCGATCATATCTTTTGAAATATCATCAGAAGTTCGTTGTCCTTCAGGGTCAAAGGTGAAAATAATCGAATCCGTCTGATAGATAAATCCATCTTGTTCATTTGTCTGCATTTTTCCATCTTCGACTGTGAAATCAGGAATCTGTTCAGCGATTTCTTGTCCGTCCGATTGGATATCCGAAAAAACCTGACGTACTTGCAGTGTGATAGGTATGGCTGCAATTAGACTTAGTAACAATAGATAGAGGATCATCTTTCCAAAACCGATATTTTTGGCGTTTTTTAACTCATTAAAATGCAGTATTGAATTTTTTACTAACTGAAGAAAACTCATATTGTAACCCTCTTAATTTTATTTTTATTCATACCTAATATTTTATCTAACTAAAAGTGAGAAAACAAGAATAATTCTAACTTTAATCTTAAAAGAGACGGTTTGAAATCAACTAGTGTCCTAGCTTAAAGGAAGATATTTTATAAAAATTTTCTAGAAATGAAATAATTTGTTGTATTTTAAATGAAAATAGGATATTTTTATTTAGAGTTATAAATTCGTACTGAAGTGGTGGATGAGGTGACAAATTGAAGCAACTAATCAAAAGATTAAAAGAGGACCAGAAACTACAAGAAATTATTGCTTATTTATTTTTTGGTGGTATGACCACTGTCGTAAATTTTATTACATTCTTTTTAGCTAGAAGATTGTTTGGCTGGAATTTAGTTATATCAAATACACTTTCATGGATTTTTTCTGTGTTATTTGCTTTTGCTACTAATAAAAGATGGGTTTTTAAGTCACAAACAACTAGCATGAGGCAGTTTTTTTCTGAATTAAGTAAATTTTTCTTTTACCGCATTGTTTCCTTTGGTATCGATATGGGGTGCATGTTGCTCTTTGTTGATAGTTTAAATATGAAAGAGTTTTGGGCAAAACTCATAACCCAGATTATTATTGTAGTTGCTAATTATGTTTTTAGTAAATTTTTTATTTTTACGCAAAAAAATACCTGATTTTTAAGGAGTAATTTTTCATGCAACATCTTCGTCAATACAAAAATTGGCTAGAACGTAAGGGACTATGGGAATTTGTTGCTTATCTTTTTTTGGGCAATTAGCGACGATTGCTAATATCATTATTCATTTTTTGTGCATGGGATTTTTTCACGTTCATTATATGACAGCCACGATTATTTCTTGGTTTTTAGCGAATGTGTTTGCTTTTATAACAAATAAATTGTGGGTTTTTCATTCGAAATCGACTAGCCGTTTTGCTTACTGGAGAGAATTTTTACGATTTATGTTGTTTCGCTTGTTTGCTTTGGCAATTGATATCAGCTGTATGTATTTATTAAGAGAATGGATACAGCTTGGTAACGGCTTAGCTAAAGTGTTGACGCAAATCTTGGTGGGGGTTGCGAATTACTTATTTAGTAAATTTTTGGTTTTTCGTCACGTTTCTTAAAAAAAGAGAGCATTTGCTTTGAATAAAATCGCTTTCTTTGATAGTCTTAACTTGTAATTAATAAGTATTATTTTAGGAGGATTTTAGAAATGGCTTACACTTTACCAGATTTACCTTATGCATATGATGCTTTGGAACCTTACTTTGATGAAGAAACAATGCATTTGCACCATGATAAGCATCATAACACTTACGTTAACAATTTGAATGCAGCTATTGAAAAACATCCGGAGCTGGGTGAAAAATCAGTAGAAGATCTAGTTGCTGATTTAAACAATGTACCTGAAGATATTTATACTGCGGTTCGTAATAATGGTGGCGGTCATGTAAACCATGCTTTCTTTTGGAAGATTTTATCTCCTGATGGTGGGGGCGAACCAACCGGCGCATTAAAGAACGCGATCGACAAAGAATTTGGTAGTTTTGATTCGTTTAAAGATGAATTTAAGACAGCGGCTACAGGACGTTTTGGTTCTGGTTGGGCTTGGTTAGTGTTAGATAATGGAAAATTAAAAATCACTTCCACACCGAACCAAGATTCTCCATTAACAGATGGTCAAACACCTGTACTTGGTTTAGACGTATGGGAACATGCTTATTATTTGAAATACAAAAACGTAAGACCTGATTACATTGCTGCTTTTTGGCATATCGTAAATTGGGATCAAGCGAATAAAAATTATGAAGCAGCAAAATAATTTTGTTGTTTTGGCATAAGTAGAATAAAACCTCTCGCCAGAAATGCGGGAGGTTTTATCTAATAGAAGGTTTGTACAGAGGGGTTTGTCGCTTTGGAAAAAATAAAAATTACCACAAAAGAACAGTTAGATGATTTTTATCCTGTTTTAGTCAAAATTTGGAAAGAAGTTTTCACACCGGTTATAGGTAGTAATCAGGCAGAATACATGTTGGAAAATTATCAAAGCAAAGACTTGATCATGCAAGAGATTACTGCTGGTATAAATTATTATGCTTTATTAATAAACGGTGTGTATGTTGGTTATATCGCTTATGAAGTGAGAGAGGACTATTTATATTTAAGCAAGATTTACATTGCAAATGAATATCGGAATCAAGGCTTTATGCGAGAAATTTTTGACTTCTTTGAGGAATTAGGACAAAAATATGGATTAAAACAGCGTTTATGGGTGAATCAAGGAAACACGCAAGCGATCCGTGTTTACCAACATTTGGGTTTTCAATTGTTAGAAGGAAAAATTACAAATATTGGTGAAGGTTACCAAATGGTAGATTATGTTTTTGAAAAAGCATAATAATTATGAAATATTTTTTAGCTTTTTTTCAACAAAGTTGCTATTTTTTTATTTTTTTGATATCTTCAATATATTAAAAATAAGTGAGGTTAGAACATGAAAAGAGTGATTACATACGGCACGTTTGACTTACTGCATTATGGACACATTAACTTATTAAGACGTGCTAAAGAGCAAGGCGATTATTTGATCGTTGCTTTATCAACTGATGAATTTAACTGGAAAGAAAAACAAAAGAAATGTTATTTTGATTACGAAAAACGTAAGCAGTTACTTGAAGCGATTCGTTATGTTGACTTGGTTATCCCAGAAGAAGGATGGGGTCAAAAGGTAAAAGACGTTGTAGAATATCATATTGATACTTTTGTTATGGGAGATGACTGGGTAGGTGAATTTGACTTTGTTGAAGAACAAACGGATGCAACAGTCGTTTACTTGCCACGCACGCCAGAAGTTTCAACCACGCAAATAAAAAATGATTTGAAATTATAGTAAGTAAAAAGTCGAGGCGACTCGGCTTTTTTGCTGTGAATCACAGCGACTCAGCGACCAAAGGGAGCTGAAAGCTGATGATGAACAGTACTAGAGCGAGCGAAAGTGAGGTGTAGTGTCTTTAATTTTCAAATCACAGCGACTCAGCGAGCGAAGGGAGCTGAAAGCTGATCCTTCAAGGACTTAGTGACTTGTCACTTAGCCCTTGATGAGATCGAAGCGTAAGCGAAGAGATGAACAGTACTCTAGGAGAGCGTAAGCGGACGTAGTCTTCTAATTATTCATAGATCTTCATTAAAAAAATACTAAATTGCTTATTAGTTTTTTTGTTTGTATTCTTTTCACAGGAAAAATATGCTATGCTATAAATGTTTTGTTATATAAAGAGTAGTTAAGAATGGATGAATAAATTGAAAAACGATGATGTAAAAGTACGAGCTACTTTAGTTACTAAGGAATACGATCTTTATAAGAAAAAATCAGATAAAATAAAATCGCTTTTTAAATTTTCTCGTAGTAACATTCCTAGTTTCTGGGCTTTAAAAGGTGCGAGCTTTGAAGTAAAGGATGGGGAGTCCATTGGTCTCATTGGAATTAATGGATCTGGAAAATCCACCTTATCCAATATTATTAGTGGTATTATCCCACCTACTTCAGGAACAATGGAAATCAATGGAGAACCTACGATTATCTCCATTGGTGCTGGTTTAAAAAAACAATTAACTGGGCTTGAAAATATTCGTTTGAAAGCATTAATGTCTGGTATGACCAATAAACAAATTGATGAACGCATTGATGATATTATTGCTTTTGCTGATTTAGGGGATTTTATACACCAACCAGTGAAAAATTATTCCAGCGGGATGCGCTCACGTTTGGGCTTTTCTATCGCGGTACATAATGATCCGGATATTTTAGTTATTGATGAGGCTTTATCAGTTGGTGATGATACGTTTTACCAAAAATGTGTTGATAAAATTTTGGAATTTAAAATGCAGGGTAAGACGATTTTTTTTGTAAGTCATTCTTTGAAACAAGTAGAAAAGTTATGTGATAAAACCATTTGGATGCACTATGGGGATATACGAGAATTCGGTCCTACAGAGCAAATCATGGAACATTATAGAAAGTTTATCCGTTGGTTTAAAAAATTACCTAAGAAGAAACAAAGTAAGTATCAAAAACGACAAAAAGATAAGCAAAAGTCCTTTACGCTTGAAGAACTAGAAGCGCATGTTTCTGAGGATGAAAAATTACAAGAACAGCATTTAAGCGATAGACAACTCGCTAAAAATTTGGAACGTACGCCATTAGGGGACAAAATGTCAATTCCGACTCGTTTAATTTTGTTTGTGACGCTACTTGCAACAATTTTTTGTATGATAGTGTCATTTAGTGGGAAATCGTTGACCTATGCTATTGGCAATCCGTCAGATGTTATTATGCGTGTTTTCAAGTAATTATTGTTGTAGAAAAGGAAGAGTTTTGTGAAAGAGATTATTACGGTCATAAAAGAACAATTTCAGCATATCGGCATGATATTTCGAATGTCTCGATATGAAGATAAAGCGGATTATCAAAGTCATTATTTAGGACTTGCGTGGCAAATCTTAAATCCAGCGATCCAAGTTGGGATTTATTACTTAGTTTTTGGTGTTGGCCTCAGACAAGGTCAAGAGGTTGGAGATCTTCCCTTTATTGTGTGGATGTTAATTGGAATTACCGCCTGGTTCTATATTAATTCTTCCATTTTAGGGGCGTCAAATAGCATTTATAAACAAATCAGTCTAGTGTCTAAAATGAAATTTCCAGTCAGTGTCTTACCAACCACTAATATTGTGGGTAATTTGAGTTCGTATTTTCCTATGGTGGCTATTGTTATTGGAACAGTTTTATCTTTTGGTATTAGTCCGAGTGTATATTGGATTCAATATATTTATTATTTCATTTGCATGATTTCATTTTTATTTGCCTTTGGCTTATTAAATGCCACCATTACAATATTGGTCCGTGATTACCACATTTTCTTGCAGTCTGTTATAAGGCTTTTATTTTATGTATCTGGAGCTATTGTAAATATTGAAGATAGTGGGTTGCCAGATTTTATTGTAAAGATTTTAAGGTTAAACCCTATTTACTATATCATTGACGGTTTTCGCGATACTTTTTTGAGTCGAGGATGGTTTTTTGAAAAAGCTACCTATACCTTAGTTTTTTGGGGAATTGTATTTATTTTATTGATATTAGGTAGTCATTTGCATATGAAATTCCGTGCTAAATTTGTGGATTATATTTAAATATATTTTTCGTTTTTTAAAATTTGGTAATAAAAAAAACGGTATATTGTAAAGTTAAGGGAATTATGCCAAGATTATATGTAATATCTTTTTAGGAGAAAAAGAGGTGTGGGATGCGTTTATATCAGAAAATTATCGTGGGTATATTAACAGCACTCGCTTTAGTCGTTGCTGGCATAACTGCTTATGGAATGCAGGCTTTAGATGATGCAAACAGTGCGATAAATAATATTAATGAAGAGATTAACCGAAGATCAGGTAAAAGAGATAAGGAAGTCAGTATTGCTGATCGTGAACCTTTTTCTATTTTGCTACTAGGGGTTGATTCAGGTGGCTTAGGTCGTAAAGAAGACGATGAACATCCAGCTCGTACAGATAGTATGATGGTGGTGACAGTTAATCCCGAAAAAGAAGAATCCACTATTGTGAGTTTAGAACGTGATATTATGGCAGATATGCTTGATGATGGTCAAACCTTTGATAAATTAAATCATGCTTATGCTTATGATGGCGTGAGTCTTACTATGGATGTTGTGGAACAATTGCTAGACATTCCTATTGATCATTATGCGACAATTAATTTACAAGGAATGACTGATTTAATTGACGCTATGGGCGGCATTGAAGTCGATAATAAAATTGACTTTACTTTAGAAGGTGTCCATGTTCCTGATGGCAAACATAAATTGGACGGCGAAAAAGGACTTGCTTATGCCCGAATGAGAAAAGACGATCCAGAAGGCGATATAGGTCGACAAAGAAGACAACGTGAAGTTGTTACAAAAATTGTTGATAAATTGGTTAGTATTGATAGCGTGAGCAATTATCGGAGTCTCTTAAATGCGGTGGAAGAAAATTCCAAAACAGATCTTTCATGGAATGACATGCTTGATATTGCAAGTAATTATTATCCAGCTTTTGATAATGTAGAACAAGAACAGCTTCAAGGTCAGAACCAGATGATTAATGGCGTCTCTTATCAAATACTAGGGATGAATGAGTTGTTGGATCTGCAAAATCAGCTGAAAAGAGAGTTAGAATTACCAACCAGTGAAGAACTTGAAATCGATCCACAAAATGAATACTCACAAAATGGTCTTATTGGTAATCAGTTCTATGATGATAGTGACGAGACAGATAGCCAAGAGGGCGACGAGCAAGAATCAGAAAATCCTGATGACGCCCAAAATCCAAATGAAGAAAATCCTGAAGCACAAGAGCAAGAACCTGAATTACCAACTGAGCCTCAAGAACCAGACGAAACACAGGAACAAGAACCACAAGCGCCACAGGAAGAAGTACCGCAAGAAAATTACGAACAACCGGCAATACCAAGTTATGATCCAGTTTACGAGCAAGAGGCAGATACCGGTAATAATGGTTTGTTTAATGTTTATCAGTGATAAGATGGAACTCATGGATGCCATGGGTTCTTTTTTATAAAGGATTATATTTTTCTTAAGAAGTTATCCACACTTAAAAACAATCTGCAAATGTTTCACGAAATGTTGCAAATTAATCTCTTGTAAAACAAATAGTTCCTTTGTTTTATAAAAATTGTTTAATGTGTTGTGAAACAAAAAGAGCTTTTATTCTTATTTTTTGTATTTTATATAAATATTTTTTGAAATCTGTGTTTTTGCTTTTTTAATTTGAAATTTTTGGTAAAATGGAAAAAGTAGACCGACTATGGAAGGAATGTCATCATGTCTAAGAAAAACAATCATTTGCGTAATTCTCAAAACAATGAGAATGAAGAAAAAAATTATACATATAAAAGATCGCATGTTCCTTTTCGCTTAAATGTGTTATTTGTGGTGATTTTTATCTTATTTGTGGCTTTAGTGATACAATTAGGAAATTTACAAATTGTTAATAGCGATAATATGGAAACTAGAATCAAAGCGTCTACAGAACGCACAATTGAGCAAGGTACGCCAAGAGGAACGATTTATGACTCTCAAGGGGAGCCTTTAGTTGACAATAATTCAGAAGCTTCGATCACATTTACTAGAGGTTTAGATATGCAAGCGCAAGATTTATTGGATATTGCAATAAAATTAGATGATTTGATCGATATTGACGTAGACGAAGATAAGTTGACGGAACGGGATTTAAAGGACTTCTGGTTAGCAGATGAAGACCACCTTGAGACTGCTCGTGATCGTTTAACAAGTAAAGAATCCAATTTATCAGATTCTGAAGAATATTCTGCTTTGGTGGATAAAGTAGAAGATGATGAGATTGATTTTAATGAAGATCAATTAAGATTGGCTACGATCTTTCAACGGTTAAATGGTACGCAAGAGCTAAGTACTGATTTTGTTAAAAATCAAGATGTTTCTGATGAAGAAATTGCTCGCGTTTCAGAACGCAGTACTGAATTACCGGGCGTATCTACTGGAATGGACTGGACCCGTAAAACAGTTACTGATGATAGCCCATTGCAAAGTGCTATCGGCCAAGTTTCCACACAAGAACAAGGTCTGCCTGCCGAAGAGGAAGAAGAGTATATTGATAAAGGCTATTCTCGTAATGACCGCGTAGGAACGAGTTATTTAGAAAAACAATACGAAAGTGTTTTGCAAGGTACTAAGGCAAAAATTGAAGTTTCTGTTGATCGTAACGGACAAATTGTCGATCAAAAAACACTCTCTGAAGGTGAGAAAGGTGATAACCTAAAACTTTCTATTGATTCAGAATTTCAACAAAGAGTGGATAAGATTGTTAGAGATAATTATCAAGGCTTGATTGACGATGGTATGGCTAACTATTCTCCTGGGATTTATGCTGTGGCTATGAATCCAAAAACTGGCGAAATCCTTTCAATGAATGGGTATTATCATGAAACGGGTTCTTCTGATATAAGTGAAGATGCCATTGGGACGTATACAAAATCATTTACACCAGGTTCTGTTGTTAAGGCAGGGACATTAACTGCTGGCTGGAAAGCAGGTGCTATTCAAGGCAACCAAGTACTCTATGATCAACCTATTCGTTTAGCTGGCTCAAATAATAAGGCTTCTATTTTCAATAGAAATGGGAATAATAACCAAAATGTTTCTGCCCAAAAAGCTTTAGAATACTCTTCAAACTCCTATATGATCCAAGTAGCTTTAAAAATGATGGGGATCAATTATGATGGTGAAACAATTGCTATTCCTGGCGTGCAAAATCAAAAAGGTGTTTACAAACAATTACGTGATGCCATGGCACAATATGGTCTGGGTGCTGAAACCGGGATTGATTTGCCAGGGGAGACAACCGGGATTCGCACTCCGGTGGATGATTTAAGTGACGCCAAAGGACAAGCAGGAAATGTTTTAGACTTAGCTTTTGGACAGTTTGATACCTATACACCGATGCAGTTAGCACAATATGTTTCAACTGTAGCTAACGATGGTCAACGAGTTCGCCCCCATTTAGTTACTGGAATTTATGGCAATGATGACAAAGGCGGACTTGGCGACGAGAAAGACAAAATTGATACAGAAGTACTCAATGATGTGGATATTTCAGAAGGAAATCTCAATACTATTCAAAAAGGGTTTCATGATGTAGCACACGGAGATGATGCTTGGACAACTGCTAAAGGTTTGGATGATGCTGAAATGGATTTAGCAGCTAAAACTGGGACTGCTGAAATGGTCGTTGTTGAAGATGGCGATGAAATTCAGGTGGATGGTTTAAGCATGGTAAGTTATGGTCCTTATGATGACCCTGAAATTGCTTTTGCTGTAATGATTCCGCAAGTTCGACGCAGTGACGATAGAGGTAAGCCAAACGAAAAAATTACCAAAGAAGTTATGGACGCTTACTATGATTTGTATAAAGACAATTAATTAAATAAAAAAGTGGGAAAGCCCTGAAACGCCCCGCAAAAGTTAGCATCTTCTTCTGGCTTTTGCGGGGCGTTATACACTGTGCTTCCTGCTTTTTTTGTTATATGATAAAAACGAATGCTTTTTAAATTTAGAACATTTTTTTAACTTGGAACCTTTACAGTAAGCAATTATTTTGTGATACAATAAGATGGATCGGAGGAAGATATCGTGAAAGAATTAAAGGTTAGCGATCTTTCAAAAACATACGGGGATAAAGTACTTTTTGATCAAATTTCATTTATTATTCATGAACATGATCGTGTAGGATTGATTGGTGTTAACGGCACCGGAAAAACGAGTTTGTTGTCGATCCTAGCTGGTTTACAAGATGACGATGGAGATCAGCGACATGTTTTTTACCCCAACGATTATCGCATGAGTTATTTACCGCAAGAAACGACATTAGCAGCTGATCAAACGGTGTTAGAAGCTGTATTTCAAGGGGAGAATGAACAAGTTGCTGTAGTAAAGCAATATGAATCAGCTTTACTTGAACTAGAAAATAATAGTCAATCGACTAAAGCACAAAATAGATACGCTGCAGCTCAAGAAGCAATGAATGAAAAAGATGCCTGGAATACTGATACCAACGCTAAGATCATTTTACAAAAATTAGGGATTTCAACTTTAGATAAAAAGGTAGGCACATTATCAGGAGGACAGCAAAAGCGAGTGGGCCTGGCGCAAGTTTTGATCGACGAACCTGATTTGCTTTTGCTTGATGAGCCAACCAATCATTTGGATTATGAAGCAATTGAATGGCTGGAAGACTATCTAGCCCATTATAGAGGCGCACTTTTAATGGTCACCCATGATCGTTATTTTTTAGATCATGTTACTAGTCGCATTTTTGAACTATCCTTTGGTAAACTTTATGAATATCAAGGCAATTACGAAACTTATGTAATGGAAAAAGCGGAACGACAAAGAGTAGCGGCTGAACAAGAAGAGAAGCGTAAGCAATTATATAAGCAAGAATTGGCTTGGATGCGTACAGGACCTAAAGCACGAGGAACGAAACAACAAGCACGCATTAATCGTTTTGAGGATCTAAAAGATAATCTTCATCAAGTACAAAATGATGAACAGGTTGCTTTGGATTTTGCGACTAAACGTTTAGGCAAAAAAGTATTGGAAATTAAAGATGGTTCTTATCAAATGGGGCAACAAACGATTTTAGAACATTTTAATTTATTGGTGCAGTCAAGAGAACGTTTAGGGATTACAGGTGAAAATGGTGCAGGTAAATCGACTTTATTAAATATCCTGGCAGAGCGTTTACCACTTGACTCCGGGGAACTTATTGTTGGTGAAACTGTAAGAATCGCTTATTATACTCAACAAAATGAAGCAATGGATGAAGATAAGCGTATGATCAGTTATTTGCAAGAAGCAGCTGAAGAAGTTACTCAAAGTGATGGTACTACAACAGATGTCGCCGAAATGCTGGAACAATTTTTATTCCCGCGATTTATGCACGGCACTAAGATAGGTAAATTATCCGGGGGAGAAAGACGTCGTTTATATCTATTAAAATTATTGATCGGACAACCCAATGTTTTACTTTTAGATGAGCCGACTAATGATTTAGATATTGATACCTTGACGATTTTGGAAGACTATCTGCAAACATTTCCGGGAGCAGTTATTGCGGTTTCACACGATCGTTATTTCTTAGATAAAGTAGCAGAAAAATTACTCATTTTTAACGGAAATGGTGTCATCGATTCGTATATGGGTTCTATTGCCGATTATCGACAAGAAAAATCAACTAGCGTCAAACCTTCTAAAGCAAAGTCAGTTGCTAAAAAAATAGATCCCAAAACACCGAAAAAGAAAAAATTAACATATGCAGAACAAAAAGAGTGGGAAACGATTGAAGATGAGATCGATACTTTAGAAAGAACAATTGCTCAATTAAAAGAAGAAATGAATCAACAGAGCGATAATTATACTAAACTGCAAGAATTACAAGAAGATGTCGATCAAAAAGAAGAAGAATTGACGAATAAAATGGCGCGTTGGGAATACTTAAGTGAGTATGTATGAATAAGGGGAGGAAGACTGAATGGAGCAAGTTTACCTGGATTTAGGCCGTAAAATTTTAGAAGAGGGAAATCAAAAAGAAGATCGTACAGGTGTGGGTACTAAAAGTATTTTTGGCTACCAAATGCGTTTTGATTTGAGCAAAGGCTTTCCGCTATTGACGACTAAACGAATCCCTTTTGGTTTAATAAAAAGCGAATTATTGTGGTTCTTAAAAGGAGATACGAATATTCGGTTCTTGCTTGAGCATAATAATCATATTTGGGATGAATGGGCTTTTGCCAATTATGTACAAAGTGAGGACTATAAAGGACCAGATATGACTGATTTTGGCCGGCGTTCTTTGGTGGATGAAGCGTTTAATCAAGCCTATAAAAAAGAACATGACAAGTTTTGTGAGATGATCTTAAACGACCAAGAATTTGCAGAGAAATACGGCGACTTAGGCAAAGTTTACGGCTATCAGTGGCGTCACTGGGAAACGACGGATGGGAGTTTTATAGATCAAATGAAAAATGTAATCGAATTGATTAAAACAAATCCTGATTCACGTCGCATGATTGTCACGGCTTGGAATCCTGAAGATGTTCCAAGTATGGCTTTACCCCCTTGTCATACCATGTTTCAGTTTTATGTGAATAATAACAAACTAAGCTGTCAGTTGTATCAGCGTAGTGGAGACGTTTTTTTAGGTGTACCTTTTAATATTGCAAGCTATGCGTTGTTAACCCATCTAATTGCACATGAAACGGGATTAGATGTAGGTGAGTTTGTTCATACATTAGGCGATGCTCACTTGTATAATAATCATTTTGAACAAATGAAAGAACAGTTATCACGTGATATCAAACCAACGCCAAGTTTGATATTAAATCAGGAAAAACATTCGGTATTTGATTTTGATATGGATGATATCCAAGTAGAAGGTTATGCGCCACATCCCGGGATCAAAGCACCGATCGCAGTGTAATGGGAGGTAATATGAATTGTTAATCGCTATTTGGGCACAAGATAAGAATGGATTAATTGGAAAAGATAATAAACTTCCTTGGTATTTACCTAATGATTTAAAGTTTTTTAAAAATAATACAATAAATAATACCTTAGTTATGGGAAGAAAAACATTTGAAGGCATGGGTGGGCGTCCTTTACCTGATCGTGAAACGATTATTCTAACAAAAGATCCTAACTACAAAGCAGAAAATGTAAAAATTTTACATTCGATAGATGAAGTTATTGGATTAGCCAATCGACAATCTACGCCTGTTTTTGTTGGCGGAGGAACAGAGATTTTTCGGGCACTTCTTCCACATTTTGATTATTTATATCGTACTTTTATTGATGAGGTTTTTACAGGAGATACTTATATGCCAGAAGTAGATTGGTCTCAATGGAAGCTAAAAGAAGAAAAAGAGGGTGTGATTGATGAAAGAAATCATTATAAACATCGCTTTGAGATTTACGAAAGAGTATAGTTCGCTAACATGAATGTTGAATTGAATTTTGTGTAAATAAGCGAAGTTTTACTCAATTTTGATTTTTTGAGTAAAGAAATAAAATTCGTTTCTTCAATAATGAAAAGTTGAGGAATGAAATCGAAATTCATTCCTCATAAAAGTGATAAATCGAGCTATAAATACAATTTTTATCTTAAGTAAGACGGAATTGAATAAAGAAATAAGGAAAGTTTCCTCAATTTTTGGATAATAAGGAATGGAACTTAAATCTTTTACTCAACAATAAACGATTCGTTCACTTATATACCACTTTGAATACTTCACAAAGACAGGGAATATCTTCTGAAAATGTTTTGTTTGCATCAGCGTATTCTCGTTTAAAAAAGTCTTCATGTACTTTACGCCAATACGAAAGTGTACGATCACCTTCGCCTTCGTGATAGGCATGTTCTGCGGATACAAAATTAAAAGGGACTATTTCTGCAACTTTGGTTTGGGTAATGCAAACTGGGTGATGATTCCCGTCAAGAATCATATTGTATTCGCCGACTTCCGGTATTTTTTCGCCAATTTCGTATAAGTCATAAGCTGAGGTTGTAGCTGTTTTATCGCCTTTAACGACCAATTCGGCTAGTTCATCAGCCATTTGTTTACTGTCGCCAAAAGACCAAGCTGAATAGTTTGTGGTACTGATGCCTTTTTCCTTAACAAACTGTTTCCAGTAATTTTCAATTTCAGTTTGATTGTTCAAATAAAAAATTCCTTTCTTTGATAAAAAAATTTCCTCAAGTATTGGTTAAAGGGCGAATACTTGAGGTTTTATTTTTCTAATTTAAGTAAAAAACAAAACGGAGAAGTACATAAATCCTGCACCTAACATAACAAATAAGTGCCAGACAACATGCATAAACCGTACATTTTTTAGACTATAAAAAATGGAGCCGATCGTATAAGCCAGACCGCCGCTAGCTAAAAGTAGAGCCCCCGAAATTCCTAGAGAGTCGATCAATGGCCGAAAGGCAATAATACATGCCCAACCCATCAAAACATAAATTAAAGTAGAAAGTTTCGAGACAGTTTCTTTTTTGTGCAACGTACATGATTTGTAGACAATACCCGCAATCGCTAACAGCCAAATTACACTGCACAATACCCAGCCAAAGGTGCCGCCAATGCTTAATAAACAAAAAGGTGTATAGCTGCCTGCGATCAGTAAATAAATAGAAGCATGATCGAAAACTTGAAAGACTTTTTTTGCTTTGGTAAATATCAGACTATGAAATAGCGTAGATGTTAAGAAAAGTAAAATCAACATTGAACCATAAATTGCATAAGATACAATATGGATAGACGAGCCCAAGCGCGTTCCGCTTACTAGTAAAATGATGAGCCCGGCAACGCTTAAACCAAAACCAATGCCATGAGTTATCGCATTAAAAACTTCGTTTGTTATTAAGTATTTATTTGTAAATTTTTTCGCCTCCACTAGCTTCCCTCTTTCCAGTAAAATATGTTCGATCTTTAATTCGACTATACACGTAAACGTTTTTTTATTCAAGAATATTTGCTAAAAGTAACGATTGTTTTAATAAATTCTTATGTGTGCAAAAAATTAAACGAATATTTAGAAAATTATAATTATAATACGCTTTCAACGTTGACTTCAGAAAAAATAAGTTGTAAACTTACTCCAATTTCAATAAACAAGGAGTGTGGCCATGAATATTAATGATGAAGTTCGTCCTGGAGGAAATCGTTATGTTAGCGGAACGAATGTTATAAAAGATCTACCCGAATATTTAGCAGCTTTTAAAGATATAGCCATTGTTACAGGAAATGTTTCTTACCGAGTTTTTAATGATTATTACCAAGAAGAATTGCCTTTTCCTGTTTACCGTTATGATGGCAGTGCGAGTTATGAAAACGCGCAAGAAATCGCAAACCAAATTGGTAAAGCAGATGTCATTGTTGGTATTGGAGGTGGACGTGTCTGTGATACTGCAAAGTTAACAGCTGAAGTATTAAACTGCGATGTTATTTTAGTTCCAACTTTGATCTCAAATTGCGCGCCGTTTACCCCAATTACAGCTGTTTATTATCCTAATCGTACTTTTAGATGCATGGGCTTTCAAACTCGTGCGCCTTATCTAACTTTGGTCGATTGGCAATTTCTATTGGCGACACCTAGAGAATACTTCGAAGCAGGCATTGGCGATACTTTGGCGAAGTGGTACGAAATTGAAGGGATTACCCGACGTTTAAATGAAGAGGATAAATCCGCTTATACACGTTTGGGGATTGCTTGTGCCAAAGAAATTGCAGCAATTTTATTTGAAGATTCACAAAAAGCAATCAACTCTTTGAATCAGCAGACCATTACACCAGCTTTTGCTCGAGTGGCGGACACAATTGTTGCACTGGCAGGAGAAACAGGTGGCTTTGCGGTAAGTTATGGACGTTCAGCGGGTGCTCATGCAGTCCACGATGGGCTTTCTTACTTGGAAGAAACGCATAAGGCACTGCATGGTAAAAAAGTTGCTTATGGTATCTTAGTGCAGTTAGCCTATACCAATGACTTTGATGAAATAAGCAAGATCCTTCCATTTTATGAACAAATTGGCCTACCTAATAAATTAGCACAAATGAATATTGAGAATGCGACAAAAGAAAGTCTAGCACCAGTGATTCAACAAGCGGCAGCAAAAGATGATACTTTTCCTATGATAGATCCAGAAGTGACCGAAGAGCAAGTTTTTGCCGCAATTCAAGCGGTGGAAGCTTTATAAGTTTAAGCATTTATTTTTGATGAAAATTCAAGTTCATTCTGTTATACTATTTAAAGAAATGATTTGGCTTTGACCACTTAAAAAAGGGTGCAGCTAAAAGAAAGAGTGAACAGAAAATTATGGCAAAACTGAAAATAGTAACAGATTCGTCAGCTACGATGAAGCCAAGTTTAAGGGACGAATACGATATTCATATTATCCCTCTTTCTGTTATGATCGACGGAACGGTTTATACTGATGATGAAAATCTTACTGGCGAAAATTTTATGGAAATGATGGCAAAAGCCAAAAAATTACCCAAAACCAGCCAACCACCTATTGGCGAATTTGTTAACTTATATGACGAATTAGGAAAAGATGGTAGTGAAATTCTATCTATTCATATGTCTGAAAAGCTTAGTGGAACTGTTGGAGCTGCAAGACAGGCAAGTAATATAAGCCAAAGTAAAGTAACAGTTATTGATACAGAAACAACAGATCAATCCTTAGCTTTTGCGGTGATGCGTGCTGCGCAGCTGGCACAAGATGGAAAGACTTCAGAAGAAGTATTGCCTGAAATTCAACAAATGTTAAAAAATACAAAATTATATATTGGCGTTTCAACGCTCGAAAATCTTGTGAAGGGTGGGCGTATCAGCCGAGCAAAAGGCCTTTTGTCAAGTATATTGAGTATACGTGTCATTATGGAATTTAAAAACGGAGATTTATTTCCTATCGTAAAGGGACGAGGATCTAAAACCTTCAATAAATGGTTTGAACGTTTGAAAAATGAATTGAAAGAAAATTCGACGGTAAAAAAAATTGGTATTTCTTATGCTGGTGGCAAAGAACAGTGTGAAAAGTACAAAAATGAATTACAGGAATTATTCCCTCAACTGGAAATTTATCTACTGCATACAACACCTATTATTGCGACGCATACGGGAAAAGATGCATTTGCGATTATGTATTATGCGGATCAAGTTTAATAAAATAATGAAAGAGGCTGGGAAAAAAGTCACTTTTCAGTAATGATCATAAAAAAAGTTTTTTGCTTAGAAAGTGATTATTGCTGGAGACATTTGTCCCAGCTTATTTTGATTTTTTAAATTTTGGTGAACAAATTGAAAATCAGTACGATTTTTTCATTATTTTTGATAAACTGATTGTGTGTAAATTTGCAAGAATAAGATTAAATCTTAGAAAGAGGAAAGAGCCATGAAGAATAAAAAATTTTTTATTCCAATCTTTAGCGTGGCGGCTATCGCTTTAATCATTTTTTTGGTCCTTCAGCTAAGTTTTCCTAAAGCTCAGCCTAAATTAGTCGATAGTGCAAGCGCCAATGATAGTAAGGTCAAAGATCATATTCACTATACAGCTGTGGGTGACTCTCTCACTGAAGGTGTAGGAGATGCGACACAAAATGGTGGCTTTGTTTCTCTTGTGGCGGATGATTTGCAAGACGATTATGCTTTAAGCAGCGTTGAAGTGGATAATTATGGCGTTGCAGGTGAACGAAGTGATCAAATTTTAGAACGTATCAAAGAAGATGATAAGACACAAAATGATATTGCTAGCTCTGATCTTATTACAGTGACAGTAGGTGGCAATGACATTATGAAAGTCATAAAAAGGAATATTTTTGGTCTAAGTGTTGATTCATTTGAAGGTCCGTTAGAAAAATATCAGGATAATCTTTCTGAAATATTAGAAGAAACTCGTTCTCTAAACGCAGATGCGGGCATTTATGTGCTAGGTGTATATAATCCTTTTTATGTTAATTTTCCCGAAATTGAGGATATGCAAACAATCATCCAAAATTGGGACGAAGGAACAAAAGAAATTGTTGAAAAAGATGAAAATGCTTATTTTGTCCCTATCAATGAAGTGATTTCGCAAGGAACTGGTGATGAAGCAGCGCTTAATACGAATAAAAAAAGTTCCTCTTCTGAGGAAGATGATGACCTAAATACGGTGAAAAATAAGGCACTTTATGAGGAAGACAATTTCCATCCTAATACGACAGGGTACCAATTAATCACACGTGAAGTGATGAAAAATATTGATACAACCAAAGATATTTGGTTAAAAGAGGAGAACGCATCGTGAAAGAGGAAAAACGTAAGCATAGAAAATCAACAGAGGAAAATGAAAGAAAAGCAGTTAATAAATGGAAAGTTTCATTTATTATATTATTAGGAATCATCTTAGGATTAGCTGCTTTCTTTTTCTTTCGCGCGACACAGCAAAGAGAAGTGATTCAATACGATACACAACCTATTGTGCAGCGTGAAGGAGAGCCCGTTCTATCAATCAATAGTAATAAAGAACAGATCAATTTATTGATGGATTTTTATTTGCAAAATTATCAAGCAGACTCTGATGTAGAGTACCATTTTCAATTAGAGAATCAAGCCATGTTAACAGGTGATTTTGAGGTCTTAGGCGCACCTATTACTTTTTATTTGTATTTTGACCCATATGTTACTGATAATGGAAATGTACAACTTAAAGCAGATAGTCTTTCAATCGGTACTTTGGATCTTCCAGTGGGTCAAGTGATGAAAATGATCGAAAAAAGCTTTAAATTTCCAAAATGGATTGAGTTTGATCCCGATGAAGAAACAGTACTTCTTCGACTTGATCAATTTCGTATGGAAAATGGGTTATTTATAAAAGCAGAGAAAATCAATTTAGTTGATGATGACATCCAAGTAAGTCTATACTTACCTCAGGACAAAGAAAAATAGGAGTGATTGTATGAAACAAAGAGCAATTTTTGCTGGCGGCTGTTTTTGGTGTATGGTACATCCTTTTGATGAACAGCCTGGAATTTATTCAGTAGTATCAGGTTACACCGGTGGTCATGTAGAAAATCCAACTTATGAACAAGTTGTTACCAAGACAACCGGACACACAGAAGCAGTTGAAATCATTTTTGACCCAGAAATTATTTCTTACAAAGATTTAGTCGAACTTTACTGGCAACAAACAGATCCAACAGATGCTTTTGGACAATTCCAAGATCGCGGAGATAATTATCGTCCAGTCATTTATTATTTAAATGAAGAACAAAAAGAAATTGCGGAAAAAAGTCGTCAAGCACTAGAAAACAGCGGTCGCTTTAACAAACCGATCGTTACCCAAATTGAACCTGCGCAAACATTTTATCCTGCGGAAATGTATCACCAAGATTTTTATAAGAAAAATCCCGAAAATTTTGCTAGAAATCATGCAAAACGCGCTGCCTTTATAAAGGAGAATTGGGGCGAATGAAGCGTAGTTTTTACCATTATTTAATGACCTTAAGAGGCCCAAATGCAGCTGATGAAATTCAAGTCTTTGCTAACAATGCGGCTAAAGATATCCAATTTCCTAAGCAAAGTGATAGTTATGAGGAAATTTCTGATTACTTAGAGATGAATGTTGATTATTTAAGTAATATGGATATTTTTGATAGTGTTTGGCAAAAATATTTAGAAAACAATCGGTGAAGTTCTTTATTAGAATTGAGGTGTTACATGAAAAATAAAAAGATATCTTTGAAAAGCTTCATTATTTCTTTAGTTCTTGTAGCTCTTATATCGGGAGGCCTAGTTTATTGGGTCACTTCAAGTGAATTTTTCCAATCTTCTTCTCTTTCCCAGAATGATTTGTACAAAGTTCATGCTTTGTATAATGATATTCAAGAAAACTATTATGAAGATGTTGACGATGAAGACTTAATTGAAGGTGCACTGGAAGGAATGACGGATTCTTTAGATGATCCTTATACTTCTTATCTAGGAAAACAAGAAGCCGGAGAATTTACCGAGTCATTATCTGGTGATTTTGAAGGGATCGGAGCAACTTTGACGATTGTCGATGACTTGCCAGAAGTTTCTGAAGCACCTGTAAAAGATAGTCCCGCTGAAAAAGCTGGCTTACAGGCAAAAGACAAGATTCTTGAAGTTGATGGAAAAAAGACCGAGGGTAAAGACCTTGATTCAGTTGTGCAGACCATTCGAGGCAAGAAGGGTTCTACTGTAAAACTAGCTGTGGAGCGTGACGATGAAAATTTTGATGTCGAAATCAAGCGCGATACAATCCCGCTTGAGTCTTTGGATTATGAACTTGATGAAGACCATCAAGAGGTGGGCAGTATTGAAATTGCCAGTTTTAATGAAAATACAGCTAAAGAGTTAAGAGATGCAATTAAGGATTTACGCAAACAAGGAGCCAAATCTTTTGTGATTGATCTCCGTCAAAATCCTGGGGGTTATTTAGATCAAGTAGAGGAAATGGCTAGTATGTTTTTAGCTGATGGTAAAACTATTGTTCAATTTGGAACTGATGAAGAGATTACAGGTAAAAGTAAAGCTTCTGAAAAATTGGACGGCGGTTTTAAAGTGAACGAGCCTACCACGGTACTAGTGGATAAACAAAGTGCTTCAGCTTCAGAAATTTTTGCGGCGGCTTTAAAAGAGTCAGCTAATGCGCCGATTGTTGGAACGAATACTTTTGGAAAAGGAACTGTTCAAAGCGTGAGTGACTTTTCTGACGATAGTGAAGTCAAAATGACCGTACAAAAATGGTTAACGCCAAAGGGCGAATGGATCAATGAAAAAGGTGTTGAACCAACAATAGAAGCTGATTTACCGGATTATGCTTACTTACCTCCGCTACCAAAAGATGAAACTTTTGAGAAGGGCGATCAATCAGATACGGTTAAGAACTTGCATAAGTTTTTGCAAGCATTAGGGTATGACACAAAAGGCGATGAGTTTAACGATAAAACTGTACAAGCTGTAAAAGACTTTCAAGAAGAACAAGACATTGAACCAAGTGGTAGTGTAGATAAAAAGACTAGCACAGCTATTGAACAAGAGGTTGTTAAAAAGATCCAAAATTCTGATTCAGTGTATAAAAAAGCAATTGAAGAACTAACAAAATGAGGAACTAGACGAGGTCGATAGCTAGATGAATAAAGAACGATTTTTCGAATGGTTTTGGCTGATAATAAAATATTCATTTGCTGCTGGTCTGCTAGCACTTTTGATTCGAGGGTTTTTGTTAATTCCTATGCCAGTGCAAGGAAGTTCAATGGAAGATACTGTGTCACAAGGAGATATGGTATTAGTTGAGCGTTTATCAAGTGTTAAACGTTTTGATGTTGTTGTTTTTAACCTCCCAGATGGTAGCACTTATGTTAAAAGAGTTATCGGCTTACCAGGCGAATCGGTTAGTTATAAAGATGATCAGCTTTATATCAATGATAAAAAAGTAGCTGAACCTTTCCTAGAAGATAATCTCCATAGTGATGACGAATCAGCTCCTTATACCCATGATTTTGATTTTGAAGAATTAATGGGTGTAAAGAAATTAGGAAAAGATAGTTATTTTGTCATCGGTGATAATCGTCGTCTTTCAAAAGATAGTCGTTCTTTTGGCGCAATTTCAGAAGATGAGATCTTGGGAACCGCTCATTTTGTTTACTATCCTTTGCCACATATGAAATTTATTTAAAGAGAAATCTTGTAAAGTTCAAATAGCCGACTTTACAAGATTTTTTTGTAAATGATTTTAATGAAAAGAATAATTATTTTTATTTTGCTAACTAGGATTAGGAAACAGTATTTGCAAATGTTTTTAAGTAACTAAAAAGTGGCCCTTTTTTACTTATATTTAAGACCAATTTTATATTTTTGGCCCTTTCCTTCTTAGACTTTGGGCCAAGTGCTTTATGTTTGGCCCTTTCTTAATTGTTTTTAAGTCCAAATGTTTAGCTCTTGGACCTTGTTCTGCTTGGTTTAGGGCCAAATATTTAGCCTTTGGCCCTTGTCATACTGAACTTAGGTCCAGTGGCATTACTTTGTTCATTAAGTTTAACTTTAGCATTTTAAATTAATTGCCATTTAATACTTTTACACTCTCCTACTTGAAGTTTCCGAATGAAAACTCTATAATGAGAAATGTGAAAATGTTTACTTATTATCACTAGTGGTGCATGAAACATTTTAAATTCACTCATTATGTTTCACACTATTTCCATCCATAAAAAAATCCTTTATACTGGTCTTGGATGACTTATCCAAGACCAATACAAAGGACAACAACATGGATAAGTATAAAACAATTTCAGCTTTTAATAAATGGCTTTCGAACATAAATTTCAAAAATTTACCTTTTTCTATTCGTGAGAAAATTTCGCAAGCCGACAAGTATCATAAAAAGTTTGATTTTGAACACTTTTTGAAAGTGTTTCTCTATGGCATCGACAATGAGTGCGAAAGTTTACGTGAAATAGATACAGCGTTTGTTTCGCCTGATCTACAACAGACCATGGCGTTAGATTCGATTAGTCATTCGCAGCTTTCCCGTGCACTCGCCCAGATGGATGACGAAATTTTGTGGGCGATCTTCGCCCAATTACTGGAGAAAGTACGGTCAAAAATACCGGTGACCAAACGAAACGCACTCTATCTCGTGGATTCTTCCACTTTTTCGTTAAATACCACTCGGTACCCTTGGGCGGACTTTCGCTCAACCAAAGCGGGGATCAAACTGCACTTAAAACTCTGTTTTATGGATAAAGAACACTTGTATCCGGATCAGTTTGAAGTCACGAATGCGGTAGAACATGATGACAATCACTTAGAAGTTTTTGTCAATCAACCGGAAGCGACCTATATCTTTGATCGTGGCTATATTGATTACGAGCGACTGGACGAGATGGAAGCTGACGGCTACTTTTTCGTCACAAGAGTGAAGAAAAACGCCAAAGTTCATGTCCTAGAAACTTATGAACCTTCTCAGAGTAAAAACATTTTGCGTGACCAAATGGTAGTGTTAGGCACTCAGGTTTATTTAACTTCCCCGTTTCGCTTGGTCACGATTCAGGATGAAAAAGGAAAACAATTACGCTTTGTCACCAACCGTTTTGATGTGACCGCCCAAGAAGTGGCCGACATGTACAAAGCGAGATGGCAAATTGAACTATTTTTTAAGCATATCAAGCAACATATGACGATTAAAAAGCTATTTTCACACAGTGAAAAAGGGGTAAGCAATCAAATCATTCTCGCCATGATTGCCAGTCTATTGACGTATTTACTCAAAGTAGAGACAGGAAGTAAGAAATCCCCGTTCCAAATCAAGCGCCTATTAAAACATCTGCTTTTTCAACCTTTTGAAGAATTGTGGGTATTACTCGTTCCTACGTGACGAAATAGCATTTGTCGTCGTTGCAACAGTATTCAGATAAATAATGAAAAAATTTTTTCTGGAAAAGTCATCCCTTGCGTAAGCATTTGATTTTTTTGTCATTTTTTAGAAAAAGTTAAAATCTGAATATTCTGATTATATTAATGCACCACTAGTGACTTATTATAAATTAAGTTTGGAGGCTTTTATTTATGAAAATTGCAATTGCAGGGGCCGGCGCGATGGGTTCCCGGTTCGGACTGATGTTGAAACAAGGTGGTAACGATGTTTTGCTAATCGACGGCTGGCAGGAGCATATCAATGCCATCAAAGAAAACGGATTGAAGGCTAATTATAATGGCGAAGAAATTACTGTTAAAGTCCCAATTGTTAATCAGAATGAGGTGCCCACTGGTGAGCAATTTGATTTGATTATCTTATTCACGAAGGCAATGCAGTTGGAAAAAATGCTGCAGGATGTTAAACCATTAATTGCTGATCACACAGAAGTTTTGTGTCTTTTAAACGGTATCGGTCATGAAGACGTAATCGAAAAATTCGTACCGATGGAAAAAATCTTTATCGGCAACACCATGTGGACTGCTGGTCTAGAAGGTCCCGGCAAGGCTAAATTATTTGGCAGCGGGTCTGTTAAATTGCAAAATCTAGGTATTGGCCAAGAAGAATCAGCGAAAAAATTGGCGGAAACTTTGTCCGCGTCTGGTTTAAATGCCAAATATTCCGACAACATTCATTATTCAATTTATCGTAAAGCTTGTGTCAATGGTACGATGAATGGCTTATGCACGATTTTAGACGTCAATATGGCGGGGCTTGGTGCAACCAAACCTGCTCATGACATGGTAGTGACTATTGTTAACGAATTTGCAGCTGTTGCTGCCAAAGAAAACGTCAACTTAGACATTCCCGAAGTAATCGAACATGTAGAAACTTGTTTTGACCCGACTACGATTGGTATGCATTTCCCATCGATGCACCAAGACTTGATAAAAAATAACCGTTTGACCGAGATTGACTACATCAACGGAGCCATTTCTCGTAAAGGTAAAAAATATGGCGTAGTAACTCCTTACTGTGATTTCTTAACGCAACTGGTTCATAGTAAAGAAGAAATTCTAGGAGCGAAATAGTAATCATTAGAAAGAGGACGAGAAAATGGAAGAAAAATTAACTCCAAAAATATTTTTAAATAAAGTATTAGCGGGTACCGCAACGGGGATCATCGTAGGGTTGATTCCTAACGCGGTATTGGCAGCAATTTTGAAATTATTTGGTGAAAATACCTTAGCAGTAACGATCACACAAATGGCAGTTATTTTCCAACTAGCTACTCCACTATTGATTGGCGCTTTGATTGCGGTGCAGTTTGGCTTCAAACCAATGCAAATGTTAGTAGTTGCCGGTGCAGCTTTCGTTGGCTCCGGTGTTGTGAAATTCAATCCTGACACAGCTACTTATATCGGTGCTGGTACCGGAGACATCATCAATACCATGATTACTGCATCAATCGCTGTCGGCATGATCTTGTTGATCGGCGAAAAATTTGGGTCCGTGGCAATTGTTGCAACACCAATCGTTGTTGGTATCGGCGCTGGTCTAATCGGCTATTATTTATATCCTTACGTAACCAAGATTACTGCCGCTATCGGTGACTTAATTAATACCTTTACTACTTTGCAACCAATTTTGATGTCAATCTTGATTGCATGTTCCTTTGCTTTCTTGATTATCTCGCCGATCTCTACAGTTGCCATTGGTATGGCAATTCAATTGAACGGTGTTTCTGCTGGTGCAGCCGCTATGGGTGTTGCCGCAACAACAGTTGTCTTGGTAGTTAACTCTTGGAAAGTCAACAAACCAGGGGTTACTTTGGCCATCGCATTGGGTGCTATGAAAATGATGATGCCAAACTTGTTTAGGAAACCAATTATCTTGGTGCCATGTCTATTCACCGCTATCATCTCAGCAATTCCAGCAGCGTTATTCTCAGTCTCAGGGACTCCTGCTTCTGCTGGTTTCGGTTTGGTAGGGTTGGTAGGTCCGTTGGCTTCATTGGACGCCGGTTTGAGTATTATTCTACTATTAATCAGCTGGTTTGTTGTACCAATCGTAGCTGCTTTCGTAGGTCAAATCTTATTTGAAAAAATCTTGAAATTGTATGATCGTAAAGATGTTTTCGAATTTTTAGGATAGTCAACTAGAAAAAGTGTGAGCCTTGTGCTCACGCTTTTTTGTGCAATTGAAGTTGGTGAATCTCAGCGAAAAGAGAAAGGTACCTTAAATAGTGTGTTTCTGGTCAATAGCACAATGAAATATCTAAATACATTATGAACTGCTTTTCGTTTTATGAAGAGCAGTTTGTGCTATTTGAGAAATTGCTCAATTTAATCATTAAGTAGTTTCATCAATGGTGACTATGCTACTGCAATTCTTGTTGTACCAACCGGGAGCGTCAATAATTTTGTGTAAATAACTCGTCCTTCTGCAAAATAATGGGTTACTCAGTAAACATTGAAGCTAATGTATCCGTCACTTGTTGGAAGCCTTTATGGCTTCTATTTAAGAATTTTTGATTGTATGTATCAAAGATGGATACTAGGAAACGCTCTAGTGATTCTTCATTTTGAAACTGCTCTTTTCTGCGGCTGTATTTCTTGATTTATTTATTGAAAGATTCGATTAAATTAGTTGAGTAAATGCTTCGGCGGATGCCAGGCGGAAACTCATAAAAAGTCAATAAATCTTGATTTTTTATCAGTGACTGCGTCACTTTAGGATAAGTTTTCTGCCACTTCTCAATCATACTCCCTAAAAAGGTATTTGCCTCTTCCTTTGAGCTAGCTTGATAAACAGCCTTAAAATCATCACAGATTTCTTTTCGATCTTTGACACGTACTTTATGAGCAATATTACGGGAAACGTGAACACAGCAATGTTGGTATTTAGCTTTAGGATAAATCTGGTGAATCGTATCTTTCATGCCTTTTAAGCCATCGGTAATAAACACTAAGACATCATGAACCCCTCTGGAGTAAATGTCCTGTAACAACTCATTCCAAACGTAGGTCGATTCAGTCGGAGCAATCGCATAACTTAGTACTTCTTTAGTGCCGTCTTCTCGTATACCAATGGCAATATAGATTGCTTCTTTGGAGACGGTTTGCCGTTTTAAAGGAATATAAGTAGCATCCATGAAAATAGCGACATACTTATCATTTAGAGTTCTAACTTTAAATGCATTTACTTCTTCAGTCAGCACTTTAGTCATGTTGGACATGGTTTGGGGCGTGTAGTGATGCCCATACATTTTCTCAATCAAGTCTGCGATTTCCGACATGGTAATACCTTTTCGGAAGAGGTGAATGACGGTCTCCTCTAAGGTATCATTCGTCCGTCTATAAGCAGGAACAGTCTGTTGCTTGAACTCGCCGTTGCGGTCGCGCGGAATTCTGTGAATGTGTTATGGTAACTCTATTCTACAGAAGAGACTTCCTTTTTTCTATTTACACAAAATATTTTATACTCTCGATTAAGGATTCAGAGATAATTTTTTAATTGAAGAATATCGAGAAGAATTATTAAAAAGGTATATTTTATAATAAACTTAGCCACTTCATAAAATAAAAAACATCATTACCCAATTTCATGTATTATTGAAGTTCCCACACAATCAATAAAGGATGAATTGTCCTGAGGATTTCACATATTTACGCAAAGGCAAACACCTTAAGTATCAGGAATGAAAAAAATTGAAGCTTGGAAATAACGTGACCGACAGCTATCCAATCGTGCAATCGCAAAATTACTCGAACGGCTCCTCAAACAATTCATACTGAAGTAAAAAACGGTACGGTCCGTCAAATTAAACGTCAAGTTCAAAAAGGAAAAACCTATGGCTATGAGCCCTTCGTTTATTCCGCCGATACTGGTCAGGCTTCTTATGAAAGAGCTCAAGTAAACTGTCGCAAACAACCGAAATGGGTTGCAGCTCCAGACTTCATGGCGTATGCTGATTATCAGATGAAGAAAAAAAAGTATTCACCCGATGTCCATGTGGGACGTGCAAAAAAACTGAACTTATTTCCCCATGAAGAGATTCCTTGCACGACAACGCTGTACAACTATATTGATCTTGGCTTAATGGAAACAAAAAATATTGACCAGCATCTCAAGATTCGGCGGAAAACCAACAAATCGCGAAACAGATGAAACAAAAAAATTTTTGGCGATCTGATCGAGAAACGACCGGATATGGTGGATAAACGGGAATGCTTCGGCGCTTTATCTCGAAGGGAACACGTATGGAACATGTATCCCTATCATTGATACGGCGTGTCCAAGACTGGATGAACAGGTTACCAAGAAAAATATTAGGCTACGCCACTCTCCCCGTGAGTGTTTACTTGAAGAGATGTCGAAACTTGCGCTCACTGCCGCATGAGCTTGATGATGAGACTCCTTGGCATGATGGTCTTTGGACAGTTCTTTGGAGTTAATCTCAGTACTTCTGACCAATCTACTATGCGCAGTGCCATGCCCGAGCTCATTTTCAAGCGCATGCTAGATAGTGTTTAAAATAGAATAACTAGTGAATTTCAATAAGTTGCTAAGTTCTACTTGAAATTTGCGTCTTATATATATAACAAATTTATGAAAAGCAAGATAAGATATTAGCTTTAACTGTTTGTGAGGCGTATAGACAATTCCTGTCTGTATGCCTTTTTTATTTTGAAAAAAATTTAGTTTTTTCGAAAAATGCTCACTCCCAAATTGTAGTAATAATGGAAAGGGATAGAAGTAAAACGAGTTGAATGAATTTTTTGAGGAGGAAAATTTATGGGCGACTCAGGGGAAACCCACATTCGACACGCGTTTGACAGTTTTTGTAAGAAAGTAGTCCGCAACGAGGCATTAAACATTCAAAAGAAATACGCTAGATTTCGCCAACGTCAAATCTCAATGGAGATATTGAAACAAAAAGGACTGGATACAGAGTTTTATTATTCAGAACCAAATATGAATAGTAGTGGTAGCTTTATTGTCCTAGGTATAAAGATTTTTATTTCAAATGAGGAGTTGTCAAATGCGATTGCAGCATTATCTAGTCTAAGACAAGAAATCATTTTGATGTCCTTCTTCATCGGTCTCAACGATCGTGAAATTGGCGATATTATTGGGAAAAGTCTCGGCGGTGTTTGGTACCAACGACAAGTGGCCTTGGAAGAGTTAGGAAAGTATTTGGGTGGCAATTATGAAGCAAAATAAACGATATATACCGTTTATACCAGTAGCTACTATTGAAGCCGCAGTCTCTGGTGATTCAATCGCCATGTCCATCGTTCTGTCAAAATATCAAAATTATATATCACGATTAGCCATGAAACCTGTCTATGAAGAAGAAAAAGGAATGGTTATGTACGTAGATGAATATATGCGTAGACAACTGGAAACGAAATTGATTGAGAAGATACTTGAATTTGACACAACTCGTTAAAGTATTTTTTCCCTTTCCTTTTCATTCTATGGAAGTTTTTTATCAGTTTACAATAAAGGATTTCCATAGGCTGAAAATAGCCTAACGCTCTTTGACAAGTGAATAGTAAATCTATCAGTACATGTAGATTGCGATTTTCTAGTTACGCCATGAAAAGGTTATCCTTTGAGCGACAAGTTTAATATGAAAATTATGACTACGATAATGATACTTCCGTAACCAAATTGGCCCGCCATTACTGGGGGGAGGTGAAATTCCTATGTGCTTTTGGCAGAGCAGCTGATAGATTAGAATACTTTCGAATTGATTCTGATTTCTCAAAAAGAAATAGTGAGATAATTTATTTGTGTATAGTATGTACTATTTAATAGGAAGGAATTGAACTTTTGATGAAACTTACTAAAGATGAAGAATTAGAGACCGAGTGGACTAACAAAAAAGGCTTAATGAAAAGATATGAACATCTGAATGTCAATACGCTGAGTCATTGGTTGATGGAGATGAGAAGAAGTAGAGATTTTAGGAAATACGTTATTAACCCGACTCCAAAATTAGTTTGGATAAATATTAATGGATTTCATGAATTTTTGAAATATAAGCAAAGAACCAATTTCCGTTAAGTCGCTGTTAAAACAAAGTTGGTGTGATAAAATAGTGACTGGAGGAGATCTATTACACGTTTTTACAATCAATATCACACCAACTTATAGGAGTGATTTGAGATGGCATCACATGTAAAATTACCAAGTGGAAATTTTCAATGTATTAGCCGATATACTAATCCTTTAACTGGAAAGAGAACGAAAATTACTCTGACTTATTCTGGCAGCACTCGGAAAGCTCAAAGAAATGCTGAACGTGAATTAGAAGACAAGATTGATCGAATTTTAGAAGAATATGAATATGCCCAACCAGATAGAATATTACGTTTCTCTCAACTTGTAGAAAAATGGCTTGAGCATTGGCGAGTCGGAGTTAATGAAAGAACAGTAGAACGAGAAATTTTAGTGATTCGAAGAGTGAATGAATTAATTGATGGTGACGTTTTAGTTGAAAGTATCACACCATTATTACTCGAAAAATTGTTAACTGATTATCAAAAAAATACGATAGTTCATATTCTACGATGATTCATATTAAGAGTACCTTAAATAAAATTTTTCGATATGCAGTAAAACATCGTATTTTAGTTTATTCTCCCATGTCTGTTGTCGAGTTGAATTTACCTCGAGAAAAGAAAATGGAACCCAAAATAAGAAGAAAGTTAAAATATCTCGAACCACATGAGCTAAATGCTTTCCTAACAGAGGTTAAGAAATCGGTGAATCCAGTTTATTACCATCTTACTTTGTTCTTAGTAAATACTGGACTTCGAATTGGAGAGGCAGGAGCTTTAACAGTAGATGATGTCGATTTTGAAAATCGGAGAATAACAGTCACAAAAAATCTAATTCAAATTGGCAAAGGGAAATTTGAGTATGGGCCACCTAAAACAGAAGAATCTGAACGGGTAGTCGGATTGTCCCAGGTAGCTTTGAAAAGTTTAATTGTTGCTATGGAAAAAAGCAAACAGTTAGATAGGAGATATCAAATAAAACCTTGGAAATCATATGTCCAAACAGACTCAATATTCAGAACGTTAAACGGTGCGCCAGTTACTTCCAAATCCTACCGAACGTTTATTCATAGGATTCAAGATGATTTAAGAGAAAACTGCGAAAGTAAGTATGGGTTTAAATGGGTTGAAAATATAACTCCTCACTCTTTTAGGTTTATTAATATTACTTACTTAAAGGATAGTGAGGGGGTTGATCCAAAATCAATCCAATCTCATGTGGGACATACAGATTTGAGAACTACAATGAACGTTTATGCTCAAACTTCAAATAAAGGTACAACACGAATTGTAAATGCTCTTGATCATTGGCTAGATAAAGACAATCCACTTGATTTTTATCCGGAGGTTTTCTGTAGTGAGTATTCAACTAGGCTCAATAAGATTTTGAGAGAAAATATAGATAAAGATGTAATCAAGTTTACTCTCGAAGATTTTAAAAGAGCTTTAGGAATTCCTCCCGAATACCAAACTAGACACTTAAAGAATAACATTCTTCAGAAGATGATTAGTGATTTGAGTGAAGAATGGCAAGCATTTGATATTGAAACAATTTATGGTAAAATGCGAAAGATACTAGGTTACAAGATAACGTATGGAAACAATCTGGTGTTGAAGGGCAATCTTTAAATTGTCCCATGTTTGTCCCATGCGAAGTATTTTAACTTAAATTCTATGAGTCAAGGCCTTTAAAACCTTGATATGAAAGGAGTGGACTTAATAATATGACGATTCAATGGTTTCCTGGCCATATGGCAAAGGCGAAGCGCCAAGTATCCGAAAAAATAAAACATGTTGATATTGTTTTTGAGTTGGTTGATGGACGTCTTCCGATTTCTTCTAGAAATCCAATGCTAGACGAAATTTTACAACAAAAGCCTCGTCTTGTATTAATCAATAAGGCGGATCTAGCAGATCCTGCGCAAACAAAAAAATGGGAAACATATTTTAACGAGCAAGGTTATGCCGCTCTTGCTATTAATTCACAAGATAATAAGGGCAGTAAATCTATTCTGCCCAAAACAAAAGAAGCACTCGCTGAAAAACTGCAACGTGAACAGGAAAAAGGG
Organism: Tetragenococcus halophilus; assembly: GCF_001712815.1. NCBI lineage: Bacteria > Bacillati > Bacillota > Bacilli > Lactobacillales > Enterococcaceae > Tetragenococcus > Tetragenococcus halophilus. The sequence continues at coordinate 1,293,302 of NZ_CP012047.1, read as the reverse complement.
TTAAAGCCAAGGGCTATACGAGCTATGGTAATCGGTATTCCTAATGTCGGAAAATCAACATTACTCAATCGTTTGGCAGGGAAAAAAATGGCTCAGACGGGAAATAAACCGGGCGTCACAAAAGGTCAACAATGGATACGTTATAAAAAAGATTTAGAATTATTAGATACACCGGGTATTTTATGGCCTAAATTTGAAGATCAAGAAATTGGTAAAAAGTTAGCACTAACAGGTGCCATTAAGGACCAATTGTTTCATCAGGATGATATTGCTATTTATGCTTTGGAATTTTTCAAGCAATTTTATCCAGAACAACTTGCAGATCGTTATCAATTAACACAAGAAGACTTAGCGTTTTCTACAGCTGAACTATTAATGTTGATTACTAAAAAGCAAGGTTTTCAAGATGATTACGATAAAGGAAGCCAACGTATCATCCATGATGTAAGAGAAGGCAAGTTGGGTAAGTATACTTTAGATCGTTATGAAGAAATGAGTGAGTAGATGGCAAAAGAAGCAATTTCTGAGATAAAAACGCATTTATTAGCTACTGAAACGATGACTGATCCTTATGTTAAGCAATTGCAAATGGATGAACGTAAAGGTGTGCAAAAACTTCTCTTGCAATTAGAAAGACGTTTAGCACAAAAAGAAACATTAAAAGAGCAGTTTTATACCATGCAAGCTTTCGAACGTTCATGTTACAAACAAGGTCACCATTTGATTGCTGGCATTGATGAAGTGGGACGGGGACCTCTGGCTGGACCGGTTGTCGCGGCAGCGGTTATTTTACCTGAAGGTAGTGAAATTTTAGGACTCAATGATTCAAAACAACTTAGTGAAAAGAAGCGCCTAGATTTGGATAATAAAATTAAAGAACAAGCAACGGCCATCGGAATTGGCGAAATTTCTGCTGAACAAATTGATCAAGTAAATATTTATCAAGCAAGCAAAATGGCGATGACAAAAGCGGTGGAAAATTTAGCAGTAAAAGCAGATCATCTATTGATTGACGCGATGTCTATAGATATTAATATTCCACAAGAAAAAATCATAAAAGGTGATGCTAGAAGTGTATCGATCGCTGCCGCTAGTATTATTGCTAAAGTTTACCGTGACCAGCTGATGAAAGAATATCATAAGATACATCCTCATTATGCTTTTGATAAAAATGCTGGTTATGGCACTAAGGCTCATTTAACTGGATTAAAAGAATATGGTATTACAGCCATTCATCGTAAGTCGTATGCACCAATAAAAAAATATTTATAAAAAAGAAATCCCTCTTTTTTGCGTATTTATTAATAAATACTTAAAAAGAGGGGGATTTTTTTGAATTACGAAAAATTATCGATGATTGAGAAAACAGTATTGAAATTAACTTATTGTAAAGGGATCGGTTTAATTGGAAAATGGAAAATTGTGAAATTTTATGAAAAATTCCAGGCTGAAAACTTTTTTGTGGAAGATGTGATACAGATTGCACAAATCAATCGATATAAGGGAATGTTTCGGCAAAGCTTTCGAGAAATTAGTGATGATTGGCTAAAAGAAAAGTTACAAGATCAGCAATATGTCACTTGGTTATCATCAGATTACCCAGCAGAATTACTAGAGCTGCCTTATCCTCCATTAGTGATCTTTTATAGAGGCAATCTTGACTTGTTAGATTATCCACGTTTAGCTTTTGTAGGCGCGCGACAAGCAAGTAAATACTCAACACAAGTTATCAGTAAACTACTTCCTACTATTGTAAAGCGACAGTTTGTGATTGTAAGTGGTTTAGCAAAAGGTGTTGATCGAATGAGCCATGAAATGACAATTCGTTCAGGCGGTTTAACCATCGGTGTTGTTGGCTGTGGTTTGGATATTTGTTATCCCAGGGAAGTTAGTGCACTTTTTGGTGAAATGAAGAAAAATCATTTGGTTTTAAGTGAATACCCACAAGGTACACCAATTCAAAAAAATCATTTTCCTATGCGGAATCGAATCATCGCGGGTTTAAGTAAAGCAACTTGCGTCATCGAAGCAAAGGAGCGTAGTGGATCTTTGATTACTGCACAATTAGCGCTAGATTATGGAAAAGAAGTTTTTGCTATACCAGGTGAAATTTTAACTGGCCAATCTGATGGTTGTCATCGTCTTATTCAAGACGGTGCCAAATGCGTGGTTTCAGTACAAGATATTTTAGAAGAATTGCCTAATTTTTAAAGCAGTATTTAAGACCTATGTGTTTCCTTTCTTGACAAACTCATTTCAAATGGCTATGATAGGCTACGATTTGTTATTTGAAAATTAAATGGCACGATATATAGAATAAACCATTTACGAAAGGGGCCTTTTAATGGCTTATAAATATTTGGTGATTGTGGAATCACCAGCAAAAGCTAAAACGATTGAAAAATATCTTGGCCGTAATTATAAAGTTGTAGCCAGTGTTGGACATGTTCGTGACTTACCAAAAAGCAAAATGGGCATCGACGTTGAAAACAACTATGAGCCTTATTATATCACGATCCGTGGTAAAGGTGATGTTATTAAAGATTTAAAAAAACATGCAAAAAAAGCAGAAAGAGTTTATCTTGCTAGTGACCCGGATAGAGAAGGGGAAGCTATTGCTTGGCACTTGTCTTATATTTTAGGCTTAGATCCTCATGATAAAAATCGCGTGGTCTTTAATGAAATTACAAAAGACGCTGTTAAAGAAGCCTTTAAAGAACCAAGAACGATTGATTTAGATTTAATTGATGCGCAACAAGCACGTCGTGTGTTGGATCGTTTGGTTGGTTACTCTATTAGCCCGATTCTTTGGCGTAAGGTAAAAAAAGGTTTGAGTGCGGGGCGTGTGCAATCAGTTGCTCTTAAAATGATCATTGACCGAGAAAAAGAAATCCGTAATTTTACGCCAGAAGAGTACTGGAGTATTGACGGTAATTTTAAAAAAGGTCGAAAAAAATTCAAGGCCAATTTTTGGGGACTTGATGGTAAAAAGAAAAAATTACCTAATGAAGATGCGGTTAAGGAAGTTACTCAACGTATATCTGGCAAAGATTATAATGTAACTAAGGTTGAAAAAAAAGAACGTAAAAGAAATCCAGCCGCACCTTTTACCACAAGTAGTATGCAACAAGAAGCTGCTCGTAAATTGAATTTTCGAACAGGCAAAACAATGATGGTCGCGCAACAGTTATATGAAGGAATCTCTTTGGGAAAAGGCGGTACGACTGGTTTAATCACTTATATGCGTACTGATTCTAAAAGAATTTCTGATACTGCTAAACAAGAAGCGACAGATTTTATTGAACAGACTTATGGTAAAAACTATGCCGCTCATAGTAATAAAAAATTAAAAAATGCGCAGGGCGCCCAAGATGCTCACGAAGCAATTCGTCCAACAAGTGCGATGCGTAGTCCAGAAGAAATTGGAAAATATTTAGATAAAGATCAGTTGAAGTTATATCGTTTGATTTGGTCACGTCTTATCGCCAGTCAAATGAAACCAGCCATTCTTGATACAGTAAAAGCTACCTTAGATCAAAATGGTGTTATTTTTGTGGCAAATGGTTCTAAAGTGAAATTCAAAGGTTTTATGGAAGTATATGTTGAAGGCCGAGATGATGGTAAGAAGGACAAGGAAAATGTTTTGCCAGAACTAGCATCTGGCGATATTGTACAATCAGAAGACATTACGCCAAATCAGCACTTTACCCAACCACCTGCTCGTTTTAGTGAAGCAACACTTATTCGAACTTTGGAAGAAAATGGTGTTGGACGGCCATCTACTTATGCGCCGACTTTACAAACAATCCAGAAACGTTATTACGTTAAGCTCACACAAAAACGTTTTGAGCCTACTGAATTAGGTGAAATTGTCGACAACCTTATTGAAGATTTCTTTCCGGAAATCGTCGATGCGTCCTTTACAGCTGGAATGGAAGAGGACTTAGACCATATTGAGGAAGGAAAAGAAGAGTGGGTTAAAGTCATCGATCGTTTCTATCAACCGTTTGAAAAAGAGTTAGAAACGGCTGAAGAAAAAATGGAAAAGATAGAGATCAAAGATGAACCAGCTGGCTTTGATTGTGATGTTTGTGGGCATCCAATGGTTATAAAATTAGGTAGATATGGTAAATTTTATGCTTGCAGTAATTTCCCTGAATGTCGTAATACCAAACCAATTGTCAAAGAAATCGGCGTAACCTGCCCTAAATGTCAAAAAGGACAGGTCATTGAAAGAAAATCAAAGAAAAATCGTATCTTTTATGGCTGTGACCGTTATCCTGATTGTGACTTTATTTCCTGGAACAAACCCATTGGACGCAATTGTCCGAAATGCGATCATTATCTAGTTGAGAAAAAGAAAAAAGCTAGTAAACAAGTCGTTTGTTCCAACTGTGATTATAAAGAAGACGAACAAAAATAAAGAAAAAATTTCCATGATGTCTTAAGACATTATGGATTTTTTCCCCTTTGAAAAAGTTATAAAAGATGGGTAGATATAAAATTCATAATTTTTTCAATTGTGAGCAGAATTTGAAATATTGGTTAAATTCTGACAGTTTATTTGTATTTTTATCCGTTCTATGCTACATTTTAAAAGAAATAGGAAAAAGAGGAAGTGCAAGATGACAAAAGATTGGCCAAAGGAATATTACCGTTATCTCACGGTTGAGCGCGGTTATTCTGAAAAAACAAAAGAGGCTTATAAAGAAGATATTGATAATTTTTTTGTCTTTTTAAAAGACTCTGGAGATGCTAATTATTTGCAGATTGATCATCGCGATGTACGCGTTTATTTAAGTGAATTAAATGAACAAAGTTATAGTCGTAACACCGTTAGCCGCAAAATTGCCAGCTTGCGTTCTTTTTATCATTTTTTATTAAAACATGAAGTGATAGAAGAAAATCCCTTTTCTTATGTTCATTTGAAAAAAAAGAATGTCAAATTACCTCGCTTTTTTTATGAAAAAGAGATTGCAGTGTTATTTGATAGTGTTCAAGGAAACAAACCTTTGCAACAAAGAGATCGCGCTTTATTAGAGGTCTTATATGGTTCTGGTTTGCGAGTGAGTGAGTGTGCTTCATTGACGCTTGAGCAAATTGATTGGGAAAACAGTGTATTGTTTATCCATGGAAAAGGAAACAAGGATCGTTATGTGCCCTTTGGCGCTTACGCACAAGAAGCCTTAGATGTATATCTATCTGAAGGACGTTCTTTTTTGATGGAAAAATACCATAAAGATCATGCATATGTTTTTGTTAACCGTTTAGGTGATGGTATCACTTCAACGGGTATTGAGTATGCCTTAAATCAGGTAATCAAAAAAAGTAGCTTGGACTCACAAATTCACCCGCATATGTTACGACATACTTTTGCTACTCATTTATTAAATAATGGGGCGGATTTGCGGACGGTTCAAGAGCTATTAGGGCATGCTAATTTATCAACAACACAAATTTATACGCATGTAACTAAAGAAAACTTACAAAGAAATTATCGTCAGTTTCATCCAAGAGCATGAAACTAAATGAAAATTAGGAGGAACAAATACAATGGAATCACAATTTCATTCAACAACGATATGTGCGGTTGAAAAAGACGGCAAATTTGCTATGGCTGGAGATGGCCAAGTAACTATGGGAGAACAAGTTGTTATGAAGGGTACAGCGCAAAAAGTACGTCGTATCTATAACGGAGAAGTTGTTGTTGGCTTTGCTGGTAGTGTAGCTGACGCATTTACTCTAGAAGAAAAATTTGAAGAAAAACTAAATGAATATCACGGAAATTTACAAAGAGCTGCTGTTGAACTAGCGCAAGAATGGCGTACACAACGTTCAATGCAAAAGCTTGAAGCAATGCTAATTGTTATGAATAAGGATGAAATGTTACTTGTTTCAGGTACAGGCGAAGTGATCACGCCGGACGATGGTATTTTGGCCATTGGTTCTGGAGGGAATTTTGCATTAGCTTCTGCTAGAGCTATGCGTAAATATGCCAGTGATAAATTGTCTGCTAAAGAAATTGCAGAAAATGCCTTGAATATTGCAGCAGATATTTGTATTTTTACCAACCATGATATTAATGTGGAGGAATGTTAATTTTATGCCAAATCGAGAAAGAACACCTAAAGAGATAGTAAATGAATTAGATAGTTATATTATTGGCCAAGATCAGGCGAAAAAATCAGTAGCGGTGGCTTTACGCAATCGCTATCGACGTTTACAGTTAGACGAACAAATGCAACAAGATGTTACCCCTAAAAATATTTTGATGATTGGGCCGACCGGCGTTGGGAAAACAGAAATTGCGCGGCGTCTAGCAAAGACCATTTCAGCACCTTTTGTAAAAGTGGAAGCGACGAAATTTACCGAAGTCGGTTATGTCGGTCGTGATGTAGAATCTATGGTGCGTGATTTGGTTGAAAATGCAATTCAAATTGTTAAAAAAGAAAAATACAGCGGTGTTTATAGCCAAGCAGAGAAAAAAGCGAACCGTCGTTTAGCTAAAGCTTTAGCACCAGGGATCAAAAAAGAAAAACGGAACAATCAAAATCCCTATGAACAAATGATGAATATGTTTAACCCCAATCAACAACAACAAGAAAATGAAGAACCTGAAGAAGAATTAACTGAAGAAATTAGAAGTAATCGCCAAGCTATTTTTGAGCAATTACAAAAAGGGGTTTTGGATAGTCGTGAAGTGACGATTCAAGTAGAAGAAGAAAAAAGTCAAAACCCCATGATGAATAATGGCTTAGAACAAATGGGAATTGACTTAAGTGAAGCATTCTCTCAATTAAAACCCAATAAAAAAGTTGATCGTACTTTGCCGGTAAAAGATGCTAGAGAGCTTTTAATCCAAGAAGAATCAGCAAAATTAGTTAATGATGCTGATATTCACAGTGAAGCGATTAAATTAGCTGAATCTAGCGGTATCATCTTTATTGATGAAATTGATAAAGTTACGGCAAAATCAGAGCAATCTGGCGATGTTTCCAGAGAAGGTGTACAAAGAGATATTTTACCGATCGTTGAGGGCTCACAAGTAAACACAAAATATGGTGCTTTACAAACAGATCATATTTTGTTCATTGCGTCTGGTGCTTTCCATGTATCTAAACCAAGTGATCTCATTCCTGAATTACAAGGACGTTTTCCAATCCGCGTTGAATTAGATGATTTAAATGCAGAAGACTTTGTTAAGATTCTAAAAGAACCTAATAACGCTTTAGTTAAGCAATACGTTGCTTTATTAGAAACTGAAAATGTAAGTGTGACATTTACTAAAGAAGCGATTGAAAAAATTGCTAATATTGCCTTTGAAGTTAATCGTGACACCGATAATATCGGAGCTAGACGTTTGCATACCATTTTAGAAAGATTATTAGAAGACTTGTTATTTGAAGCTTCTGACATGCAAATGGGAGAAATCCAAATCACAGAAGCATATGTTGAAGATAAATTGTCTGATATTGCTAAAAATAAGGATTTAAGTCGTTACATTCTGTAAAAATTTGTCGAATAGTTGGAAAGTAAGTAAAGGAGAAGATGATGAGTACACTTTTAGAACAAACAAGAAAAATTAATGAGTTATTGCAGCAAAATAACACTTTTAACACAGATTCGGACTTACCTTATGGTGAAATGGCGGATGTATTAGGAGATATTTTAAATAGTAATACCTACATTATTAGTGCTGATGGTAGTGTCTTAGGCTTTACGGAAATATTGGATGTCAATAACGAACGTGTCAAAAATATGTTTTTACAAAAACAATTTCCTACAAGTTATGCGAATATGGTCGATCAATTGAAATCAACAGAGGCCAATATTACTATTGAAAGTGATATGACAGCTTTTCCGGTGGAATTGCGGGAGAAATATCCTAATGGTTTAACCACCGTGGTTCCGATCTTCGGCGCTGGTGAACGTTTAGGAACAATTATCTTATCGCGTATTGAACAGCCCTTTGATAATGATGATCTGGTTCTAGCAGAATACAGCGCAACAGTTGTTGGTATGCAAATCTTATACCAAAAATCACGGAGTATTGAAGAGGATGTGCGTAGTACAACGGCTGTACAAATGGCGGTTGGTACACTTTCTTATAGTGAATTAAAAGCTGTTCAAGCAATTTTTGAAGCCTTAGATGGTGATGAAGGACGTTTAACGGCTTCAAATATTGCCGATAAGATCGGTATTACCCGTTCTGTTATTGTCAATGCTTTGCGAAAACTTGAATCTGCGGGTATTATTGAATCACGTTCATTAGGTATGAAAGGAACTTATCTGAAAGTTTTAAATCATCGCTTTAAAGATGAATTAGATAAAGCCTAATTTTGAAGAAAAGAGGAATATGCGATGGCGGTTACGATTGAAACGGATCATTTAAAAGCAGTTCTCAATGAAAAAGGCGCTGAGTTAGCGAGTTTAAAACGTAAAGACGCTGATATTGAATATATTTGGCAAGCTGATCCAAATTATTGGAAAAGACATGCGCCAGTTTTGTTTCCCATCGTCGGTTCATTAAAAGACAATACTTATGTATATAAGGATAAAAGTTATCGTTTATCTCAACACGGATTTGCCAGAGATATGGTTTTTGAAGTAATCGAGCAAAGAGAAGATTCAGCTAGTTTTCGTTTAAAAAACACGGAAGAAACGAAAAAAGTATATCCTTTTGATTTTGAATTAATTATTGGCTATAGTTTGGGTGGTGATGGTTTAACAGTAAACTATCAAGTAAAAAATACCACCGATGAAGAAATGTATTTTTCCATCGGTGGTCACCCTGCTTTTAATGTACCTTTAGAAGGTCATTTGTCCTTTACAGATTATTTTGTGGACCCTTCTCCGATGAAGTCAAGGATCAATCTACCATTAAAAGATGGTTTGATTGACTTACAACAGCGGACTTTAGGCCAAACCAATACTTCGATTGCTTTAAATCATGAATTATTTAAAAATGATGCGTTGATTTATGAAACAAAAGGTTTGAACGCTTTTACGATTCGTAGTGAGAAATCACCACATTCTGTTACATTAACTTTTAAAGATTTTTCCTATGTTGGGATTTGGTCTACTTATCCTACACAATCGCCTTTTGTATGTCTTGAACCTTGGGTTGGTATTGCTGATACAACAGAGACAAGCGGCGATTTGACAGAAAAAGTGGGCATCCAAAAATTAGCAGCACATGATACATTCCATACAAAATATGCTATCGTAGTAAAATAAAAAAACTTTGCGCACTTTTTTGCGCAAAGTTTACTTTTACTTTTTCTTTTCTTGTTTGTTTAAGCCAAAAGAAATACGGCTTTCAGTTCCTTGTCGAATTCGCTGAATATTTTGTCTATGTAAATAAAAAATGAATGCAGTAACAATAACAGCAATACAAGATAATAACCAATCTTGTTCAGGCAGTAAAACAGGCAAGATCGACGGTAGTATGAAAGTAGATAACGTGATAATAACGGCAGCAATCATACTAGATAAACTGACCATGCTGGTAATAAATAATAAAATTAAAAAAAGTGCTAGTGAGCAAAAAAAGAAAAGCGGATTATAACCTAAAAGCATGCCGGCACTAGTTGCCACAGCTTTTCCGCCTTTAAATTTGGCAAAAACAGGGAAAACGTGACCTACAATAGCAGCTAAACCAAACCACAGCGGATTGGTATCTACGCTGGGCAAATAGGCTAAAGAAGTTGCTAAAGTACCCTTTAACAAATCGGCCAAAAACACTGCAAAGCCGGCTTTAACCCCTAATATACGAAAGGTATTGGTTGTGCCGGAGTTTCCACTGCCAAATTGACGGATATCTTTTTTATAAAAAGTTTTTCCGATCCATAAACTGGAAGGTATAGAGCCTAGTAAATAGGCAATAATTATTAATATTATTGTTTTCATATGAACCAACCTTTTGTTAGATTAGCAATATTTTAGCATGAAAACGCAAAAGCAACAACTTAAATCACTTGTTTTAAAGCAAATGAAATAATAAATTTTCAAAGGAGTATGATGATAATGGCTTTTAAAAATCCAGATGAACAAACAATACAACAATATTTAAAAGAAGCGAAAAATATTGCTATTATCGGTTTGAGTGATAATAAAGAACGGACAAGCTATCAGGTGTCAAAAGTTGTACAAGAACATGGTTATCATATTTTTCCTGTTAATCCAAAGCTAGCTGGAGGAAAGATATTAGGTGAAACTGTTTATGCTCGTTTGCAAGATATAAAAGAACCCATTGACATTGTAGATATTTTCCGTCGTAGTGAATTTTTAACTGATGTTGCTGATGATTTTTTAGAAACGGATGCAAAAGTTTTTTGGGCACAGTTAGGTATCGAAAGTGAAGAAGCAGCGCAGAAACTACAAGATGCGGGTCGTAATGATATTGTTATGGATCGTTGCATTAAAATTGAGTTAGGAAAAATGGATCAAAATTGATGAACGTTTAGCTATTGTTCAATGATTTTTATCATCATTGTATAGGTAATATTTTACTATAACTTAAAACGATCTTTTTAAGAAAAACTTCATCTAGGGGTTTTTCTTCTTTTTTTTATGTGCTTTTTAGCGTATGATATAGTATGTTCATGTATATGATTTAATTAATAAAAATTAAACAAAGAAAATAATGTTAGCAAGGAGCGTTGACTTTGGCAAAAAAAACCAATGAATATAACGATGCTTCTATTCAAGTATTAGAAGGGTTGGAAGCAGTAAGAAAACGTCCTGGGATGTATATCGGCTCCACGGATCAGCGCGGCTTACATCATTTGGTGTATGAAATTGTGGATAATGCAGTAGACGAGGCGCTTTCAGGTTATGGCAACACGATTGATGTTACTATTTGTGAAGATAACAGTGTTCAAGTAACTGATTATGGGCGCGGTATGCCAGTAGGAATGCACTCATCGGGGATACCTACTGTCGAGGTTATTTTTACTGTATTGCATGCTGGAGGAAAGTTTGGACAAGCAGGAGGGTATAAAACTTCTGGCGGATTACATGGTGTAGGTGCCAGTGTGGTAAATGCTCTTTCTAGCTGGTTAGAAGTTACTATTGTTCGTGATGGCATTCAATATAAAGAAGTATTTAAAAATGGTGGAAAACCTGAAGGTACGTTGGAAAAAATAGGAAAAACGAAAGAAGCAAATCGTACAACGGTACATTTTCTACCAGATCCTACAATTTTTTCAGGGGCCAAAATTTCTTATGATATGTTGGCTGAACGTTTACGTGAGTCTGCTTTCTTACTAATGGGAGTTGAAATTAACTTAACGGATTTACGTGGGGAAGAAAAAGTAGAGGAATCTTTTCTTTATGAAGAAGGGATCAAAGAATTCGTTGATTATTTAAATGAAGAAAAAGATACTTTGACACCTGTTGCCTATTTTTCAGGAGAAAAAGATGGTATTGAAGTAGAATTTGCTTTTCAATATAATGATGGCTATTCAGAAAATATCCTTTCTTTTGTCAATAATGTACGGACGAAAGATGGCGGTACTCATGAAGCGGGAATGAAGGCTTCCTTGACGAAATCATTTAATGAGTATGCTCGTAAAGTCGGTTTATTAAAAGATAAGGATAAAAATTTAGAAGGTAGCGATTTTCGCGAAGGACTGGCTGCTATTTTGTCAGTGAGAATTCCAGAAAGCTTATTACAATTTGAAGGACAAACCAAGGAAAAATTGGGTACACCAGCGGCTAGAACAGCAGTTGATAATGTGATCGGTGAACAGCTGATTTTTTATCTACAGGAAAATAGCGATATGAGTCAGATGCTTGTTCGTAAAGCGAGTAAAGCACGTTTGGCGCGTGAAGCTGCTAGAAAAGCACGCGAAGAAAGCAGAAATGGCAAAAAACGCAAGAAAGGAGAGTCATTGCTTTCCGGAAAACTAACACCAGCGCAATCTAAAAATCCAGAAAAAAATGAATTATATTTGGTTGAAGGAGATTCCGCAGGTGGTTCGGCAAAGCAAGGACGTGATCGTAAATTTCAAGCAATTCTACCTTTACGAGGAAAAGTAATCAATACCGAAAAAGCAAATATGCAAGATATCCTAAAAAACGAAGAGATTAATACCATGATTTATACAATCGGTGCCGGTGTTGGTCCTGAATTTAGCTTAGAAGATTGTAATTACGATAAAATAATCATTATGACAGACGCAGATACCGATGGTGCGCATATTCAAGTGCTACTTCTTACCTTTTTCTATCGCTATATGAAACCTTTAGTAGAACAAGGCAGAGTTTATATTGCTTTACCTCCTTTTTATAAGGTAACTAAGGGTAGTGGAAAAAAACAAGAGGATAAGTATGCTTGGACAGATGAAGAGCTTGAAGTTATCACTAAAGGTATGGGCAAAGGTTATACATTGCAACGTTATAAAGGTCTAGGAGAAATGAATGCTGAACAATTGTGGGAAACTACAATGGATCCAGAACATAGAACATTAGTCCGTGTTAGAATTGATGATGCTGCTCAAGCAGAACGTCGTGTGACGACTTTGATGGGAGATAAGGTTGCCCCTAGAAGAAAATGGATCGAATCAAATGTGCAATTTAGCTTAGAAGAAGATGGTAGTATTTTGGAAACTGCAGAATCTACAGAAGAAAAAAATACGTCCTTACAAGAAGACTCTCTTTAGACAAAGAAATTATTTGATAAATAGAAGGTGAATTTTTGGAACAAAATAGTCAGATTCAAGAATTGACATTAGAAGAAGTAATGGGCGATCGTTTCGGACGCTATTCGAAATATATCATTCAAGAACGGGCTTTACCTGACATTCGTGACGGGTTAAAACCTGTACAACGTCGTATTTTATTTTCAATGAATAATGATGGGAATACTTATGATAAGAGCTTCCGGAAATCTGCTAAATCTGTTGGAAATGTTATGGGAAATTATCATCCTCATGGTGATAGTAGTATTTATGAAGCTATGGTTCGGATGAGCCAAGATTGGAAGTTACGTGAAGTTTTAGTTGAAATGCATGGCAACAATGGGAGTATGGATGGTGATCCACCTGCTGCAATGCGTTATACAGAAGCTCGTTTATCAAAATTGAGTGGACAAATGTTAAGTGATATTGAAAAAGACACCGTAGATATGGTGTTAAATTTTGATGATACAGAAGAAGAACCTACTGTGCTACCAGCTAAGTTTCCAAACTTGCTAATCAATGGTTCTACTGGAATATCTGCCGGTTACGCTACTGAAATCCCTACTCATAATCTAGCAGAAGTTATAGAGGGAACAATATATTTAATCGATCATCCCAATGCTTCTTTGGATAAATTAATGGAATTTATCCCTGGTCCCGATTTTCCTACGGGGGGAATTCTTCAAGGAAAAGAAGAAATCAAAAAAGCTTATGAAACGGGCAAAGGAAAAGTTATTTTACGTTCTAAAACCGAGATCGAAAATTTGCGTGGCGGCAAACAGCAGATTGTGGTTACAGAAATTCCATATGAAGTCAATAAAGCCACTTTGGTTAAAAAAATCGATGAGATACGTTTAGCTAAAAAAATCGAGGGTATTGCTGAAGTACGTGATGAAACCGATCGGACAGGTTTGCGTATGGTGATTGAATTAAAAAAAGATGTCAACGCTCAAGGTGTATTAAATTACTTATTTAAAAATACTGAGCTTCAAGTGAATTATAGTTTCAATATGGTAGCCATTGACAGCATGCGGCCACAACAAGTTAACTTAAAACATATTTTAGAAAGTTATGTTAATCATCGACGTGACGTTGTTTTAAAACGGAGTCAATTTGAGTTAAATAAAGCGCAAAAAAGACAACATATTGTGGATGGCTTGATGAAGGCTTTATCAATACTTGATCAAGTAATTGCGACCATACGTGCTAGTAAGGATAAAAAGGACGCGAAAAATAATTTAGTTATTCAGCATCAATTTACTCAAGCACAAGCAGAAGCTATCGTTAATTTACAATTGTACCGTTTAACAAATACTGATATTACTGAGCTAGAAAATGAAGCTGAAGAATTAGCAGCTTATATTGCTGAATTACAAAAAATATTAAGCGATAGTACGGAATTAATGAAGGTCATCAAAAAAGAGCTACGTGAAGTGAAAAAACAATTCAGCAATGCTCGTTTGACACAAATTGAAGAAGAGATTGAAGAGATCAAAATTGAAACAGAGGTTCTCGTTCCTTCAGAAGAAGTGATGACAGCTATTACCCAAGAGGGTTATGTAAAAAGAAGTAGTCTACGTTCTTATAATGCGTCTAGACCAGAAGAGCTTGGTATGAAAGATAGCGATGAAGTGGTATTTTGCCAGCAATTAAACACTTTAGACCATTTGTTGTTAGTAACAAATAAGGGAAATATGATCTATCGTCCTGTCTTTGAGTTGCCAGATTTGAAATGGAAAGAAACAGGCGAACATCTTTCACAAAATTTGTTGAATTTTAGCTCGGATGAAGTGATTTTGGCTGTGTACAGTTTTAACGAATTAGATCCAAGTAAAAATTTTGTATTCATGACGCAAAAGGGTATGATCAAACAAACGCACATGGATGAATTTAGCCCGTGGCGTACCTATAAAAGTCGGGCAACGACAGCTATGAAATTTAAAGATGATAGCGATGAATTGGTTAGTGTGTACTTGATTGACAGTAAGGAAGAATTGGATGTCTTTTTAGCAAGCTATAAGGGAATGGGGCTTCGTTATTCATTAACTGAAGTTCCTGTTGTTGGCTCTAAGGCAAGTGGCGTCAAAGCGATTAATCTTAAGACAGATGATGAAGTGACAAGCGGTATGCTAGTTTACAGTAACGGAGATAATCCAGTGATTATTGTCTCCCAACGAGGTGCCATAAAACGTATGCTAGCACAAGAGTTAACGCAGTTAAGTCGTGCCAAGCGTGGCGTGATGATTTTAAGAGAGCTTAAGAAAAATCCTCATCGCATTATTTATATGGGCGATGGTCAAGAAAAAACTTTACTTCTTACAAATGAAAAAGGACAACAAGTAGAAATTGAAAGTAATCAATATCCAATCAGTGATCGTACTTCAAATGGTTCTTTTGCAATAGATGAGAAACAAGGCGGCAAGGTATTAGAAGTAAAAGAAACGTTTGAATATCAATCTGAATAAAGCAGTAATGAAAGGGATAAATCTAAATTTTTAGATTTATCCCTTTTTTGTCAAAACTGTTACATTACCTATTATAATTTTCTGTATCTGTAGCAGTACAGAGAGAAAAAATTGCTGAGTTTGTTCACTATTTTACAATTATTAAAAATTTAATTTGATTTATTTGTCACAAGTAAAATTGTTGATATTATAGTTTATTTTATGCATATAATTCATTTTATGTGATTTTTTGTTAATATAATTGCTTGTAACGGCTTGCAAAAAACTCACTATGTGTTATACTGTTCACAGTAAAGCTGTTACATTTTGGAACAGAAATTAAGGAGGAGCAATATATGGCATCTGTAACAAAAGATATTGAAAAAGTAAATGCGGCTGCTTGGCAGGGTTTCAAAGGAGAAACTTGGCGCCACGAAGTAAACACTCGTGATTTTATCCAAGAAAATTATACTGAATATCGTGGAAATGATGAATTTTTAGAACCTATCGCTGAAAGTACTGACAAATTATGGTCGAAGTTGCAAGAATTGTTTGATGTAGAACATGATCACAATGGTGTTTATGATATGGATAATGATATTCCATCGACAGTTACTTCTCATGGACCAGGTTATTTAATTAAAGATGAAGAAAAAATCGTTGGACTACAAACTGATAAACCATTAAAGCAAGCTTTCCAACCATTTGGTGGCATTAAAATGGCAAATAATGCTTTAAAAAGTAATGGTTATGAAGTAGACGAAGACATGAACAAGATCTTCACCGACTGGAGCAAGACGCATAACCAAGGTGTGTTTGATGCTTATACGCCGGAAATGCGTCGAGCTCGTTCAAACAAAATCATTACAGGTTTACCTGATGCTTATGGTCGTGGTCGTATCATCGGTGATTATCGTCGTATCGCTTTATATGGGATCGATTATTTAATCGAACGTAAACAAGATGACTTAGCAAATACTGGCTATCGTACCATGACAGATGACGTTATTCGTTTAAGAGAAGAAGTTACTGAACAATTACGTGCTTTAAATGATTTGAAAACAATGGCTGCTTCTTATGGTTTTGATATTTCACGCCCGGCAGCTAATGCGCAAGAAGCTATTCAATGGTTATACTTTGGCTATCTAGGTGCTATTAAATCACAAAATGGTGCTGCTATGTCCTTTGGCCGGGTTTCGGCATTCTTAGACATCTATATCCAACGTGATTTGGATGAAGGTGTAATTACAGAAGCTCAAGCACAAGAATTAATCGATCAATTAGTATTGAAACTTCGTATGGTAAAATTTGCTCGCACACCTGAATATAATGAATTGTTTTCCGGTTTTCCAATTTGGGCCACATTATCATTGGCTGGAATGGGTATTGATGGTCGCTCGCTTGTAACAAAAAATGATTTCCGTCTGTTGCATACCTTATCCAATATGGGGCCAGCCCCAGAACCAAATATGACGGTTTTATATTCCTCACACTTGCCTAAAGGATTTAGAACTTTTGCGGCAAAAATGGCCAGAGAAAGCTCTTCGATTCAATTTGAAAATGATGATCTTTTACGTGCAAACTGGGGGTCAGATGACGTTTCGATCGCTTGTTGTGTATCGGCAACGGTAACTGGTAAAGATATGCAATTCTTTGGTGCGCGTGCTAACTTATGTAAAGCAGCACTTTATGCGATCAATGGTGGTGTCGATGAAAAAACGAAAAAACAAGTGGGTCCTAAATATCGTCCAATCACAGGAGATACCATTGATTATGACGACTTTATGGATAAATATAAAGACATGTTAGATTGGCTAGCTGAGCTTTATGTAAACACATTGAATGTTATCCATTATATGCACGATAAATATTCTTATGAAGCAGCGCAACTTGCTTTGATGGATACCAATTTGAAACGTACTTTTGCTACAGGTATTGCAGGGATTTCACATGCAGCTGATAGTATTATGGCAATTAAATACGGTAATGTAAAAGTGATCCGTGATGAAACAGGATTAGCTGTAGACTACGCACCGCAAAATGAATTTCCAACTTATGGTAACGATAATAAAGAAGCTGACGATATGGCTAACTGGATTGTAGAGTACTTCATTACTCAAATTAAACGTCAACACACTTATCGTGATTCGACACCAACAACATCGTTATTAACGATTACTTCCAATGTTGTTTATGGTAAAGCAACCGGTAATACACCAGATGGACGTCGTGCTGGAAAACCATTAGCTCCAGGTGCAAACCCATCTTATCAAGATGGCCAATACTTGGGTGAAAAGAACGGCTTATTAGCTTCATTAAACTCAACAGCTCGTTTGAACTATGAAAATGCTATGGATGGTATTTCAAATACGCAAACAATTAATCCAACAGGTTTGGGTAAAGATGAAGATACTCGCATTAACAATTTGACAAATGTTTTGGATGGTTACTTTGATAAAGGTGCTTATCATATCAATGTTAATGTATTCTCCAACGATCTATTGCTTGATGCGCAAGAACATCCAGAAAAATATCCTAACCTAACGATTCGTGTTTCGGGTTACGCTGTTAAATTCCGTGATCTAACACGCGAACAACAAAATGACGTGATTTCAAGAACAGCTCACGATAGAATGTAAAGAAGCTTTTTGAGGGTGACAAGGCTCTTGTTGCCCTCTTTTTAAATAATGGTTAAAAAGCTAGCCATGCTTAAATAACCACCGATTTTATAAATTACAGCAAATAAACACTTAACTAGTTGTTGTTTTGCTTTTCTAATGAAAGAGGGATTTTTATGACAGATCCAATTATGGGTCGAATCCATTCTACAGAAAATTTTGGTACAGTAGACGGACCGGGCGTTCGTTTTGTTATCTTTGCGCAAGGTTGTCGTATGCGCTGCCAATTTTGCCATAACCCTGATACTTGGAATATTAATTCCAAAAAAGCACAAATGCGTACTGCCGACGATGTGCTTGATGAAGCGTTAAATTATCGTGCTTACTGGGGTGAAAAAGGGGGAATTACTGTAAGTGGTGGTGAACCTTTATTACAAATAGATTTCTTAATTGACTTATTTAAAAAAGCTAAGGATAAAGGGATAAATACTACACTGGATACTTGTGGGAATCCTTTTACCAGAAAAGAGCCTTTTTTTAGTAAGTTTGAGGAATTAATGAACTACACGGATCTATTATTGTTTGATATCAAACATATTGATACCGTTCAACATAAAAAATTAACTAAACATGGGAACGAAAATATTTTGGAGATGGCTCAATATCTATCAGAAATTGGTAAACCTGTTTGGGTTCGTCATGTGTTAGTGCCATTTCGTAGTGACTATGATGAGTTTTTGGATCGTTTAAATGAATTCATTCAGTCTTTAAATAATGTGGATAAAGTTGAAATTTTACCTTATCATACGATGGGTCGCTATAAATGGGATGAATTAAATCTAAAATATCCACTAGAAGGAATCGAACCTCCAGGACAAGACCGGGTGGAAAATGCGAAAAAAATTCTTCAAGTGGACCAATACACTGGATATCAAACAAGATAAAGAAGAAACACTGAAAACATTTTTTCAGTGTTTTTCTCATTTTAGAAGAGTCACTAAGAAGGAATAGCTTAAAGATCAGTGGAAAATATTTTACTAACTCAAACAAATAATGGATTAACATTTCCTTGTTTTACTTCTGTTTGTGAAAATCATGGAAATTTTTAGAAGTTTTTGCTATCATTATTATTGAATTGAAAGATTGGAGTGAAAGTTATGGCAAAGATTTTAGTTTTTGGTCACCAAAATCCTGACACAGATGCGATTGGGGCGGCTATTGCTTTTTCTGAATTACAAAAACAAAAAGGACAAGATACTGAAGCTGTTGCTTTAGGAAAAGTTGGAGAAGAAACGCAGTTTGCTTTGGATTATTTTAATCTTCAAGCACCTAGAGTGATTGCTAAAGCTGGCGATCAAACAAATGATGTAATGCTTGTTGATCATAATGAATTTCAACAAAGTGTAGCTGATATTGAAGATATTAAAATCTTATCAGTGATCGATCACCATCGTATATCCAATTTCCAAACAGCTGATCCACTATACTATCGCGCTGAACCTGTAGGATGTACTAGTACTATTATTTTGAAGTTATATAAAGAAGCTGGTTTAGCACCAACAAAAGCAGTTGCTGGTATTATGCTGTCAGCCATTATCTCTGATACCTTATTGTTTAAATCACCAACATGCACACAAGAGGATATCGATGCTGCTAAAGAATTAGCAAATATTGCCGAAGTGGATACTGATACTTATGGTTTGGAAATGCTTAAAGCAGGAACTAATCTTACAAACAAATCAGCCGAAGAGTTAATGGATATGGACGCTAAAAGCTTTCCAATGAGCGATAAAAATGTACGTATTGCACAGGTAAATACTGTAGACTTAGAAGAAGTTTTCAAGCGTCAAACTGAACTTGAACAAGCTATGGAAAAAGCAAATAAAGAAAACAACTATGATTTATTCGTTTTGCTTGTTACTAATATTTTAGATAGCGATTCAGAACTACTTGTTGTGGGGGATCCTATAGAAAAGATTGAAAAAGCATTTAATGTTACTCTAAATAACCATAGAGCATTTCTAAAAGGTGTTGTATCTCGTAAAAAACAAGTTGTACCTCCTTTAACAGAAAGCTTTCAATAAAATTTAAATTAAAACGTCTTAAAATATAAAGTGAATGCTTTTATTTTAAGACGTTTTTTAATTATTTTATACCACGCTATTTAATCTGACTGAAAAACTTTTTTATTGTATTTTCCCAGTTATTTTTCCCTTTAGAAAATATTTGTTTTAAAGAAAATTCAGAATGGTTCTTTTATACTTTATGAAAAAAATGAAAGAAGCTAAATTTGTTAAAAATAAAATTTTTCTGCATATAATGAAAATTACTGATTTTATCGTATTTATTTATAAAAATATTGAAAAAGAATCGGGGATAAAGCTAAAGTTTTATTTCATATATTTTGAAAATGCTTTCGTAAATGTCATTTTTATCGACGTAATTTAAAAAACTTTTTTAATTTTGTTATTTTTTAGAATAATAAAAAAATTCATTTGAAAAAATTGTGATTATGATCTAATAGACATAGAAACAAAAGTTCAAATTATGCTAAATAAACGCACTTGTTTTTAGTAGGTATTTTTTCGTTATTTTTTAAAGGAGGGTTGATATGCTTGAATCAAGTAAAGAAGTCTTAGAAGCTGAACAACGTTTTTTAACGGGAGAAAACTTTTATGTTCAACATTTTTTAGGTGTTCACAAAAATGAAAACGGATACGTTTTTCGAGTATGGGCGCCTCATGCCCAGCAAGTATATTTGGTAGGAGATTTTAATGACTGGGATGAGTCTTTGCCCATGGAAAAAAGAGAAAAATCAGGCGTATGGGAGCTTGCAACTTCCTTGGCGGAAGAAGGACAATTGTATAAATTTTTAGTTCAACAAGCAAATGGTCGTAAAATTATGAAAATTGACCCTTTTGCGGTTCGTTTTGAAGAAAGACCTGGAACAGCAGCAGTCATTTATACTATTCCTGAAAAAAATGGCATGATAATTTATGGCGTGGTCGTCAAAAAAAGACACAAACATTGAAACGCCCTATGAATATTTACGAAGTTCATGCTAGCTCTTGGAAGCATGATGAAAGTGGGCAGCCTTATACTTTTAAAGAGTTAGAAGAAGAGCTCATTCCTTATGTTAAGGAAATGGACTATACACATATTGAATTTCTCCCGTTGATGGAACACCCTCTTGGCGCCTCTTGGGGTTACCAATTAACAGGTTTTTTTGCATTATCTTCTTATTATGGTACACCAGTTGAGTTTCGTGATTTTGTAGATTCTTGTCATAAGAATAATATTGGTGTATTTGTGGATTGGGTGCCTGCTCATTTTTGTGTTAATGAGGATACATTACCTTATTATGATGGAACACCAACTTTTGAGTATGAAGATCCAAACCGAGCGCATAACATTCGTTGGGGAACCATTTGTTTTGATCTTGGTAAACCACAGGTACAGAGTTTCTTGATTTCAAGTGCATTATTTTGGCTAGATGTTTACCATCTTGATGGTATGCGTGTGGATGCCGTTACTAGCATGTTGTATTTAGATTATGACGAAGGTCCATGGCAGCCTAATCATGAAGGAGGCAATCGAAATTTTGAAGGCTTCTATTTTCTACAAAAACTTAATGCTGTCATTAAACTTGCCTTTCCACAAACTGTTATGATGGCTGAAGAAAGCAGCTCGGAAACCCAAATTACCGGTATGATTGAAAGTGGCGCATTGGGCTTTGATTATAAATGGAATATGGGTTGGATGAATGATGTACTACGTTTTTATGAAATGGATCCTGTTTTCCGTAAAGATAATTTCCATTTATTGACCTTTTCTTTCATGTATATGATGAATGAACATTACATTCTTCCTTTTTCTCATGATGAAGTTGTTCATGGTAAAAAAAGTTTAATGCATAAAATGTGGGGCGATCGTTATAAACAATTTGCTCAATTACGAAATATGTATACTTTTATGATGACACATCCGGGCAAAAAAATCCTCTTTATGGGAAGTGAATGGGGTCAGTTTCTCGAGTGGAAATATAATGAAGGTTTGGAATGGGTGGATCTGGAAGATGAACTGAATAATAAAATGCAACATTTTACTGCTAAACTAAATTCCTTGTATAAAGATGAGCGTAGCCTATGGGAATTAGAGGATACAGCGGAAACTGTAGAATTAATTGATGCTGATAATACCGCAGAGAGTGTATTGACTTTTATACGTAAATCAAAAACCAAAAGGGATTTTCTTATTATAGCGCTAAATCTAACGCCTGTAGAAAGACAAGATTTTGCGATCGGTGTTCCTTATCCAGGAAGTTATCAAGAAGTATTGAATACAGAAAAAATTGAATTTGGTGGTACTTGGACTAAAAATAATAGTCGCTGTCAAAGTATTGATCAGCCATTTAAACAGTTTAATCAGCAGATACAGACGGTTTTACCCGCTTTAGGTGCACTTATTATTAAACCTGAGGAAATTCAAATGAAATAAGAAAAGAAGTAGGATTATTGAGAGGAGGAAAGGTGTTTTCACCGTAATCATGAAAACAGAGACAGTAGCTATGATATTAGCAGGTGGACAGAACACGATTAGGAAAATTAACCAAAAATATGGCTAAGCCTGCAGTTCCCTTTGGTGGACGTTATCGGATTATTGATTTTACATTGAGTAATTGCGCTAATTCGGGAATTAACAATGTAGGTGTTGTTACGCAATACCAACCCTTAGAATTAAATGCCCATATTGGAAATGGTGCCAGTTGGGGCTTGGATGGAATTGATTCAGGAGCGACAATTTTACAACCTTATTCAAGTTCAGAAGGAAGTAAGTGGTTTGAAGGAACAGCGCATGCGATTTATCAAAATATGGAATATATTGATCAACTAGATCCTCAATATGTTTTAATTTTATCAGGTGATCATATTTATAAGATGGACTATGAAGCGATGCTGGAAAACCATAAAGAAAAAAGGGCGTCCCTTTCAGTAGCTGTTATTGAAGTGCCATTTAAAGATGCTTCTAGATTTGGCATTATGAATACAGATGAAAATGGACGGATTATCGAATTTGAAGAAAAACCGGAAAATCCTAAGAGTAATTTAGCTTCAATGGGGATCTATATTTTTAACTGGGGAAGACTACGGAGTATTTTACGTACTGGTTTTGCCAAAGATAGTACGATGAGTGATTTTGGTAAACATGTGATCCCTGCTTATCTTGATAGCGGAGAAAACGTGATCGCTTATCGTTTTGATGGCTATTGGAAAGATGTGGGAACAATTGAGTCTTTATGGGAAGCGAATATGGAATTTTTAGATCCGGAGATGGAACTAGATATCCGAGATAAAGGATGGCGTGTTTATTCTAAAAACCATATTTCCCCGCCTCACTTTATCACGGAAATGGGGTCAGCTAAAGATTCGTTGATTTCAGATGGATGTTATGTTGCTGGAGATGTAAAACATAGTGTCTTATCTGACGATGTGCAAATAAAAGATGGCGCTAGTGTATCTGACAGTGTCATTATGTCAGGGGCGACTATCGGTAAAAACGTGATCGTTAAACGAGCGATTATCGGCGAAAATGCAATTATCGGTGATAATGCTGTGATCGATGGTACTGATGAGATAGAAGTACTGGGCTATAATGAAGTGATTGGGGTGACCATGGATGAAGACTAATAAGATGTGTGCTTTGGTAGGTAATTTGCATAGATATAAAGAATTAATGCCTTTAATAAAAAATCGTCCGTTAGCCACCTTGCCTTTTGATGGTAAATATCGTTTAATTGACTTTAACTTATCAAATATTGCCAACGCAAACATAAAATCACTTTTTATGGTATTTAATGAAGGGGAAACGCAATCGGTTTTTGACCATGTAGGTGGTGGAAAAGAGTGGAATTTAGATGGTATCCAAAACCGCTTTTTTATCCATACTTATCAAAACTTCGTTCGTCAAGATGATAATAATAGCAGTTATTATGATGTTTTAATTGACTATCTACGCAAATCAAAATCAGAATACGCTGTTTATATGGGAAGTAAAATTTTATGTAATATTGATTTAAAAACACTTCTGCATATTCATCAAGCACGAAATTGCGATATGACAGTCGTTTATAAAAAAATAGATCTAGAAAAAACAAATAGTGATGACATTTTACTTACATTAGATGATGAGCATACGATTAGTGAGAAGACTTTTGCTAAAGATGCGACAACTCAGAGTGAGGTAAATCTGTGCGCCGATATTTTTATTATTAAAACTCACTAGTGGTGCATTAATATAATCAGAATATTCAGATTTTAACTTTTTCTAAAAAATGACAAAAAAATCAAATGCTTACGCAAGGGATGACTTTTCCAGAAAAAAATTTTTCATTATTTATCTGAATACTGTTGCAACGACGACAAATGCTATTTCGTCACGTAGGAACGAGTAATACCCACAATTCTTCAAAAGGTTGAAAAAGCAGATGTTTTAATAGGCGCTTGATTTGGAACGGGGATTTCTTACTTCCTGTCTCTACTTTGAGTAAATACGTCAATAGACTGGCAATCATGGCGAGAATGATTTGATTGCTTACCCCTTTTTCACTGTATGAAAATAGCTTTTTAATCGTCATATGTTGCTTGATATGCTTAAAAAATAGTTCAATTTGCCATCTCGCTTTGTACATGTCGGCCACTTCTTGGGCGGTCACATCAAAACGGTTGGTGACAAAGCGTAATTGTTTTCCTTTTTCATCCTGAATCGTGACCAAGCGAAACGGGGAAGTTAAATAAACCTGAGTGCCTAACACTACCATTTGGTCACGCAAAATGTTTTTACTCTGAGAAGGTTCATAAGTTTCTAGGACATGAACTTTGGCGTTTTTCTTCACTCTTGTGACGAAAAAGTAGCCGTCAGCTTCCATCTCGTCCAGTCGCTCGTAATCAATATAGCCACGATCAAAGATATAGGTCGCTTCCGGTTGATTGACAAAAACTTCTAAGTGATTGTCATCATGTTCTACCGCATTCGTGACTTCAAACTGATCCGGATACAAGTGTTCTTTATCCATAAAACAGAGTTTTAAGTGCAGTTTGATCCCCGCTTTGGTTGAGCGAAAGTCCGCCCAAGGATATCGAGTGGTATTTAACGGAAAGGTAGAAGAATCCACGAGATAGAGCGCATTTCGTTTAGTCACCGGTGTTTTTGACCGTGCTTTTTCCAGTAACTGTGCGAAAATCGCCCACAAAATTTCGTCATCCATCTGGGCGAGCTCACGGGAAAGCTGCGAATGGCTGATGGCATCTAACGCCATGGTCTGTTGTAGATCAGGGGAAACAAATGCCGTATCCATTTCACGTAAACTTTCACACTCATGATCGATGCCATAGAGAAACACCTTCAAAAAGTGTTCAAAAGCAAATTTTTTATGATACTTGTCGGCTTGAGAAATTTTCTCACGAATAGAAAAAGGTAATTTTTTGAAATTTATGTTCGAAAACCATTTATTAAAAGCTGAAATTGTTTTATACTTATCCATATTAAGTTCCTTTGTATTGGTCTTGGATAAGTCATCCAAGCTCAGTATAAAGGATTTTTTTATGAATGAAAATAGTGTGAAACATAAAGAGCTAATTTAAAATGTTTCATGCACCACTAGTGGAAAAACTATCTGGTAGAAGAGCAAAAACAAGTTTATTATTTTTCGATTGAGTTTTTGCCTGGAAAATTACTAAAAAGTAATTTATTAAATTTAGGGATTTTAGAAGAAGTAAGAACCACCTTAGCTGATATCAATATTGACCTGGACGAATTAGCTGATGTTGAAAGAGATATGGCTTTAGGTAACGGTGGTTTAGGAAGGCTTGCTTCATGCTTTATGGATTCGATCGCTTCTTGTGGTTTGCCTGGAAATGGGAATGGCATTCGTTACGACTATGGATTGTTTAAACAGCAGTTTGTCGATGGTTATCAAGTCGAACTTCCTGATGAATGGTTAAAAAGAGGGAATGTTTGGGAGATTCGTCGTGAAAGTAAAGCTTGCGATGTACATTTATTCGGTAATGTTTATATGAAACGTCTTTCCAATGGCAAACTACAAGCTATCGAAGAAAATCAAACTACTGTACGTGCAGTGCCTTATGATACAGGGATGATCGGTTATCAAAACGGAATTGTAAATACAATGCGTTTGTGGAGTGTAGAAATCCCTGTTTCAGAAGAAGCTAAATATCAAAGCCTTGATGAAAGGCGTACAATTGAAGATTTGACTGCTGTTTTATACCCTGATGATTCACAGGAAAGCGGTCGTTTAGTACGCTTAGCACAAGAATACTTTTTTGTATCAGCAGGGCTTCAAAGTATCATTCGTTATTATAAAAAGCTCAATCTTCCTTGGCATTCATTAAGTGAAAAAATTGCTATTCACATTAATGACACACATCTTGCCATGTGTGTCCCCGAGTTAATGCGCATATTGATGGATGAAAATGGAATTAACTGGGAGTTTGCTTGGGATATCACGGTCAAAGTGCTAAGCTACACCAACCATACAATTATGGCAGAAGCTTTAGAAAAATGGCCAATTTATCTGATGAAACGGGTTGTGCCAAGAATTTATCAAATTATTGAAGAGATTGACCGTCGTTATGTTATGTCTATGCAAGGCATTCATCCACAAGATCTGATTCAAAGGACCCGTTTGTTACAAAATGACCAAGTCTATATGGCACACTTGGCAATTATCGGTAGCCATAGTACCAATGGCGTGGCGAAAATGCATTCTGATTTATTGAAGACAATTGTTTTACGTGATTTTTATAATATTTATCCTGAGCGTTTTAATAATAAGACAAATGGTATTACAGAGCGTCGCTGGATGCAGCTAGCTAATGAGCCTTTGTCAGCTGTTATGGATGAATTGATCGGTGATTCTTGGCGGAAAAACCCACAAGATTTAAAACGATTAATGAATTATCAAAACGATAAGAAAGCTTTAGAAAAACTGCGTGACGCAAAAAGAAAGAAAAAAGAAGAACTTGCTGCATATATATTGAAGACAACGGGCATCGAGGTATCAGCTGATGCAATATTTGATGTACAAATTAAACGACTTCATGCTTATAAACGTCAGTTAATGAACTTGCTTCATATTTTAAAGATATATTTCGAAATAAAAGACAATCCAGAGATAGATATTACACCTCGTGTGTTTATCTTTGGCGCTAAAGCAGCACCCAGCTATACTTACGCTAAATCAATTATCAAAGCGATCAATGAAACAGCGAATATGATTAACAACGACCCTGAGATACAAGATAAAATCAAAGTAGTCTTTCTATCAAATTACAATGTTTCTTTAGCTGAAAAAATTATTCCAGCAGCTGATGTTAGTGAACAAATTTCATTGGCCTCCAAAGAAGCATCGGGAACTAGTAATATGAAATTGATGCTTAATGGCGCTATAACTCTTGCTACACTGGATGGCGCAAATATAGAAATCAAGGACGCTGTTGGCGATAAAAATATCTACATTTTTGGCTTAACCGAAAAAGAGGTATATGATTACTATGAAAAGCAAGATTATTCTTCGCAAAAGATTTATGACGAAGATGAAGAACTGCAAAGAATTTTAAACGCATTTGTTGATGGCACTATTCCAAATGTTGAAATTGAGGGACGAGAAATTTTTGATTCTTTATTGAAGTTTAATGACGAGTACTTTTTGTTACGAGATTTTCGAGATTACGCTCAAGCGCAAGAAAAAATCAATCGTGATTATAAAGATTCGGTTTTATGGCAGAAAAAGAGTTTAGCAAATATTGCAAATGCTGGTGGTTTTTCGGCAGATGAAACAGTTAAAGCTTATGCAGAAGATATCTGGCAGATTGAACCAATTTTTGCTCATACAGAAAAAGAGGGGACAACTAATGGCAGTCATCCGTTTTAATCCTTGGAAAATTACCCATAAGAAACCTTTTGGTGCAGTAAAAGAAAACGAAGTTGCGACATTTACCATTGAAGTGATAGCTGAAAAAATCATGGCCGTTTATTTGGTTATTCATAAAGATTTCCAAGAAGAAAAGGTAATTACTATGAAAAAAAAGGAAGAAACACAATTTTCCTGTGAATATTTCTTTAACCAACAGATTGGATTATATTACTATCATTTTGTGGTACAGACCCAAGAGAACGGTAAAACTTTGACAGAATATTATGGACCTACAAAAAAGGGAGGGGAAGGGCAAAAGTTCTCTTCCTCTGAAGCTGTTTGGGACTATCAGGTCACTTGCTACAAAGAAGAGGAAAAAGCACCAGAATGGTATCGTGAAGGAATCTTTTATCAAATTTTTCCTGATCGATTTGCCAATGGCAATCCTGATCAGATCATTAACTCCCCCAAAAAAAATTCTTATATTTATGCTACCGAAGAAGATGATCCGTTATATGTCAAAGATGCAGATGGCGAAATTTTACGCTGGGATTTTTTTGGAGGAAATTTTAAAGGTATTCTACAAAAAATCCCTTACCTGAAAGAATTAGGCGTTAATGGCATTTATTTGAATCCTATATTTGAAGCAAGCAGTAATCATCGTTATGATACAGCTGATTATTTTGCTATCGATCCAGTTTTAGGTACACAAGAAGACTTTGAAACATTGGTAAATACTTTACATGAAAACGATATGCGTTTAATTTTAGATGGTGTTTTTAGTCATGTAGGTCAGAATAGTCGCTATTTTAACGTTAACGGAAATTATGGAAAAGACAAAGGCGCGTACAACGATCGTTATAGTCCGTATTACTCTTGGTTTACTTTTTATGATTATCCAGATGATTATGCATCTTGGTGGGGGATCAAGGATTTACCAGAAGTAAATAAAGAAGATCCTGGATTTCAAGCATTTATTTACGGAAATACTAACAGTGTTTTGTCGAAGTGGAATCAGTTAGGTGTTGATGGTTGGCGCTTGGATGTGGCAGATGAACTTTCTGATGAATTTATTAAAGGGATTCGAAAAAATCTAGAAAATTTTCCAGAAAAAGTTTTATTAGGAGAAGTTTGGGAAGATGCTTCCAACAAAATTTCATACCATCATAGACGAGAGTACATTCTAGGAGACCATTTACAAGGTGTCATGAATTATCCACTGCGCAATAGTGTTATTGATTTGTTGAATGAAAATAAAACGCCAGAAGATGTTGCCAAGTCATTGATGGTCCTATATGAAAATTATCCAGCAGATATATTTTTTAATAACCTAAATAATATAGGTACACATGATACAGAACGAATTTTATCTGAATTAGGAAATCATTTACAAAAACTTGATTTAGCTTTTGCTATGATGTTTATTTTCCCTGGCGTACCTTGCATTTATTATGGGGACGAAGCGGGGCTTACTGGTGGTAAAGATCCAGAAAATCGGAAATTTTTTCCTTGGAATACTATTAATCAAGATATTTACGATGATTGTCAAAAATGGATTAGTTTTCGTAAAAAAAATGCTTTATTAACAAAAGGAGATGTCTGCTTTTTCTACGGTCCACAATTGTTTGGAATTTTACGCTATTCTGAAGATAACTATGTAGCACTTTTAATAAATCCCGGCAATTATCCTACCACAGTAAATGGGAATTTAACCTTTATTGCCGATGACACAGCTATGATTAAAGAAGTTCATCAACGTTTTTCTGATCGAACTTTAAAAGAAAATAGTTATTTATTGATTACGAGTGAACAAAAAAAGAAAAGTATTGAAAAATATCGGGCTATAACAAAAAAGTAAAACTTGTTCATCATTCCTTCGTCTATAAATATTTAATCTAAATTTTTGATAAAAGAAAGTTTGTGATTTAAGATGGTTATATGATAAATAAGAGGAGGAATGTAAAGATGGCAACAAAAGTAGCACTAGGAAATTCCGGCTTAAATGTTAATCCAATTGGTTTTGGCGCTAACGCAATTGGAGGTCACAATTTATATCCTAATTTAGATGAAGAGGAAAATAAAAAATTACTAAAATATGTCATTAATTCTGGCATTGACTTTTTGGATACAGCTTACGTTTATGGCCTAGGACGCTCTGAAGAGTTGATAGGTGAAGTTGTTAAAGAGTTAGGTAATCGAGACCAATTAGTTATTGCTTCTAAAGGAGCACAAAACGGAGAAAATATTGATAACTCACCTGAATTCTTAAAAGAGTGTGTAAGAAAATCTTTAAAACGGCTGCAAACAGATTATATCGATCTATTTTATATTCATTTTCCTGATGAAAACACGCCTAAGGATGAAGCAGTTCAAGCTTTAAAAGAATTAAAAGATGAAGGTTTGATTCGTTCAATTGGTGTTTCTAACTTTTCGCTGGATCAATTAAAAGAAGCTAATAAGAACGGAGATGTCGATGTATTTGAAGGTTATTATAACCTATTGCATCGTGAACCGGAAAATGATCTATTCCCTTACTTACGGGAAAATAACATTTCATTTGTTCCTTACTTCCCATTCCAATCAGGACTTTTAACTGGTAAGTACAACGGCAATGAAACATTTCCTGAAGGAGATTTACGTGGTGGCCAAGAAGACTTTCAAGGTGATAAGTTCCAAGATAACGTCCAAAAAGTAAATCAGCTGAAAGAAATAGCGGAAGTAAAAAATACCTCAGTTGCCAATATTGTATTGGCGTTTTACTTACAGGTAGATGTTATCGATGCTATTATCCCTGGTGCTAAACGCGAAGAACAAGTAGATAGCAATTTACAAACCTTAAATGTTCAATTGACAGATGAAGAAGTACAAAAGATTGATAAAATATTTGCCTAAAACAAAAGCTTTACAAAGGGAGAGAATTTTCCTTTGTAAAGCTTTTTTTATATTGTTTCCACAAGAATTATTGTCGATCACCACTTTTCTTAAAAAAATGATTCTAGAATTTAAAAAACTAGAACTACTTTGCCAAACTAACTCAAGATTTCGGAAAAACTAGAGCTACTTTGTCAGACTAACTCAAGATTTCGGAAAAACTAGAACTACTTTGCCAGACTAACTCAAGATTTCGGAAAAACTAGAGCTACTTTGCCAGACTAACTCAAGATTTCGGAAAAACTAAAGCTACTTTGTCGGACTAGCTCTAAATTTTAAGAAAACTAGAACTACTTTGCCAGACTAGCTCTAAATTTTAAGAAAACTAAAGCTATTTTGCCAGACTAGCTCAAGATTTCGAAAAAACTAAAGCTACTTTAGCAGACTAACTCTAAAATTCAGAAATCTAGCTACTTTGGTATAAAGAATTTATAGGAGAAAGGGCTATAAAACTAAATATAGATAAAAAAGTAGCTAGACATCATAGGTCTAGCTACTTCTATCCAAACAATGCGGATGGTGGGACTCGAACCCACACGAGCGATATGCCCACAAGATCCTTAATCTTGCTTGTCTACCAATTCCAACACATCCGCAATCGACAAAAATTATTATATCAATATGTATATTTTTGTCAATAATAAATAAAAAATGAGCGTTTTTTCATTCATTTACCCTTCTCGAAAGTATCCATTTTCTTTCAGATCATTTGTATCTTCCTCAATCATACCCTTGAGTGAACGATTAAGTATACCCGCCTTTTTATTTTTTGCCTTCGTTTGTTCTCTATTAGATAACTCATTTTGATCATACTTATGAATACGCACATCACTGTTATCTTTTGACTTAAGATTAGTATCATCAGTCTCAAACATCAAATAATCCTCTTGAGATTTTTTCAACGAATTTAAAAGCTCTTTTTCTGACTTCTTATGTTCATTTTTATTGTTGGCCTCTGTCGCTGGCACGTATTTAGAAGCAAAATAGGACCTTCGATTATTTTTTCTTTGCAAAGAATCAGTCGGACTTTCATTTTTTGCAGTTGCGTGTGTATACGTGCTTCCAAAAGAAGAATTATGCTTAGCAGAATAATCGGGTAGATGCTTTTTATGTTCTTTTAGTTCATTTTCTTCATATTTAGTCAGACCGGTTTTTTCTTGGCTAACTTTTTTGGAACGGCGGATCCCTCTTTTTTTCTTATTTTGTTTCAACAATGTTTTCGTTAGCGGTGCATCATTATCCTCGGTTAGGATCCAAGGTTCATCATTTGAAAATGATGGATGATTTTTTTCAGATTGAAGTTTAACACCTGTCTCATCGGAGAAAGCAGGAAAACGAGAATGTTTTCGCTTAATTTGATTAATATCTTTCATGAAATTCATTCCCTTATTCGTATTTTTTCTTCATCATACCATAAAAAACAAGGCGATAACAGACTTCTTATCGCCGAGTTAGTTACAGTGACAAGGCTAAATTATTTTAGTATAAGTGAAAGTAATTTTATTTTATAAATGCTAACTCGAGGGAGGAGTCTTGGTAGATAAGAGTTTAGCTAATAAAAAAACAAATGATTGACGGCGCGGCGCCTGACAAATAGAAATGAGCTTTGAGTATACTTCGTTTTATAATGGCTTCTTATATTTGTGGATTATAAATTTTTCAAAATTAAGATTTCTTTCTACGTTTTTTAAAAGTTTTTTGCTATAATATAGTCTTGAAATCTTATTCTATCTTTTGTTATAAACAAAGGATTTCTGGAAAGAGGAAGGCTTATGAGAGATTTTGAAAAATCCGGTAAACTTGAAGGTGTCAGTTACGATGTAAGAGGACCGGTG
The DNA here is from genome assembly GCF_001712815.1 of Tetragenococcus halophilus. Taxonomy (NCBI): domain Bacteria; kingdom Bacillati; phylum Bacillota; class Bacilli; order Lactobacillales; family Enterococcaceae; genus Tetragenococcus; species Tetragenococcus halophilus. The sequence goes on along the minus strand of NZ_CP012047.1, from coordinate 1,260,860 downwards.
GTAGAAGAAGCGGATCGTATGCAAGAAGAAGGGGTTAGTATTTTAAAATTAAATACTGGTAATCCTGCGACTTTTGGATTTGAAGCTCCGAATGAAGTGGTTCGCGACTTAATTATGAATGTACGAGAATCAGAAGGGTATTCTGATTCAAAGGGTGTTTTTTCAGCAAGAAAAGCGATTGAACAGTACTGTCAATTACGTGATTTTCCTGAAGTTTCAATTAATGACATCTATACTGGTAACGGTGTTAGTGAACTGATTACAATGTCAATGCAAGGGCTTTGTAATAATGGAGACGAAGTACTTGTACCTATGCCAGATTATCCTTTGTGGACAGCTTCAGTATCTTTAGCAGGTGGAAAGCCCGTTCATTATATCTGTGATGAGGCCAGTGAATGGAATCCGGATATAGATGATATTCGTTCTAAAGTAACTAGTAAAACAAAAGCGATTGTTTTGATCAATCCTAACAATCCAACAGGAGCAGTTTATCCTAAGGAAGTTTTAGAAGGCGTTGTTCAAATCGCTAGGGAATTTGATCTGATTATCTTTTCTGATGAAATTTATGATCGTTTAGTCATGGATGAATATAAACATATTCCCATTGCAACTTTAGCACCGGATCGTCCGATTGTGACCTTTAGTGGTTTGTCGAAATCTCATCGTGTAGCTGGTTTTCGTGTAGGTTGGATGGTAATCAGTGGGGACAAATCTCATATCAAAGACTATATTGAAGGCTTAAATATGCTTTCGTCTATGCGTTTATGTTCAAATGTTTTATCACAACAAATTATCCAAACAGCATTAGGCGGATATCAAAGTGTTGATGAACTACTACTTCCTGGTGGGCGAATTTATGAGCAACGAGAGTATATTTATAATGCGATTAATAGTATAGAAGGCCTTTCAGCCGTTAAGCCTAAAGCAGCTTTTTATATTTTTCCTAAAATTGATACCAAGCGTTTTAATATCTTGGATGATGAACAGTTTGTATTGGACTTTTTACACGAATATCATGTTTTATTAGTTCATGGCGGTGGTTTTAATTGGCAACAGCCTGATCATTTCCGAATTGTTTATCTGCCTAATTTAGATGATTTAAAATTAACGACAGAGAAAATGAAAGAGTTCTTGGCTACTTATAAGCAAAAATAAAAAATACTACGCTCATATACCCAAAGTGATGTATGTGAGCGTAGTATTTTTGCCTTTAATTGTCTTCTTTGATTTTACATGCTTTTTTACTAACAACCATTCGGCCATTATAACTATCAGCGATTTCTTTAGTTGGGTTGTCAATTTCAACTAAATATGAATTTTCATATTCTTTTGAAACCTGACCAGATAAGGTGGTGTTTTCCCACTCAAATGTTACTGTTGTATTTTCTACCATATCATCGGCTCCTATCTAATTAGTTGAGTCAAGTAAAAATACCTGGATGATACTTTTAGGCTTGTTTTAAGGGCAGACAAATTAAGCATTGCCAAATCCTCTTGCTAGACTATACTATTATTTTTTCTATGATGCAAGGATTATTTCATGGGGAAAAAACGGTGTAGACCATTCTTGACTTTACTATAAAATTAGCGTAGGTTAATTGTAGGAAAAGAAGCAAACGAGGAGAGATTAAAATGAGAGAATTTCTAGCAGCAGATAGGTTTTTTTTCGCGTCCCATGTTGAAGATAAGGGTTATTTAGAAATTGTAGATGGAAAATTTGGACAATACTATAAAACACTTCCCGACGAAAAAGTAAATATTATTGACCAAAGTGGTAAATGGATCGCACCTGGTTTAGTTGATACACATATTCACGGCTTCAAAAATCATGATGTGATGGATAATGATGCACAAGGAATGAATGAAATTTCAGAAGGGCTACTTTCTTGTGGCGTGACTTCCTTTTTACCAACAACCTTAACTTCAAGTAGAAAACATTTAAAAGATGTAGCTAAAATGTTAGGAGAGGTAAAAGGTAGCGAAAAAGGAGCTAAAATTCAAGGGATTTATTTTGAAGGTCCTTTTTTTACGGAAGAACACAAAGGCGCACAAAATCCTGCTTACTTTAGTGATCCGGATACTGATACTTTTCATGAATGGCAAGAAGCTTCTGGAGGTATTATTAAAAAGATCGCGCTTGCGCCCGAAAGAGATGGTGTAGAAGATTTCGTTAAACAAGTCAGTGATGAAGATGTGGTTGTATCTTTGGGCCACAGTAGTGCTACTTTTCAACAAGCATCTTCTGCGGTTGAAGCAGGCGCTGATGTTTTTGTCCATGCTTATAATGGCATGAGTGGTTTGAATCATCGTGAACCTGGGATGGTAGGTGCCTTGTTAACATTAAACGATGTGTATGCTGAACTGATTTGCGATGGCTATCATGTTCATCCTAAAGCAGCAGAATTGCTTATTCAAAAAATGGGCTATAATCGTGTTTCTTTAATTACAGATTGTATGATGGCTGGAGGAATGCCAGACGGCGATTATATTCTAGGAGAATTTCCAGTAGTTGTTAAAGATGGTACAGCTAGAATGAAAGAAGGAAACTTAGCTGGAAGTATTTTGAAGCTAAAAGAGGGTGTGAAAAACGTTGTAGATTGGAACATTGCCACACCAGAGCAGGCAATTACAATGGGAAGCTTGGTTCCAGCAATTAGCTCAAATATTGATGATAGCTGTGGAAGAATTAAAAAAGGTAGAGCTGCGGACTTTATTGTTTTAAATCCAGATATGACCTTGAGTGCTACTTATTTGGATGGACAAGAAAGATATCATGCTTAAATTCAATAAAAAAGACAAGTGAGTTTTTGCTTCACTTGTCTTTTTTTTCCTCATCCTTTATTCTGTCATGTATTTGCGATAATTCATTTTGCAACGCTTGTTCTTGTTCTTTTAACTTTGTTAAGTCGTTTTCTATTTCTCTTTGTTCTTCTGTTTCTGGTGGCTTTATAACAATATTTAAAAAGATAGCAACGCCAACGCCAATAAAGGTATCAACAATCCGATCGAGCGCTACAATAACTGATTCTGCTTGAGGTGTACTTAAGGTAATCAAGATAAAAGTAGCAATACCGGTAATGATGCCAGAATTGTTGTCAATTCCATCTTGAAAAATAACCACTATAGCGACTAATATAGGTAACAAGACTAGCTGTAAAAACAATGTGTGTGGGAAAAAGTGTTGTACCACAAGATAAATCATAGCAGCAACACTGCCCACTGTATTACCTAAAATACGTTCTTTTCCTATACTAACAGTCGATGTCATATCTTGCCGCAAAGAAACAACAGCTGCGATTGTTGCGATCAACGGATTATCCCGACCAAGAACATGAAAAAGCAAAACACACACTACCACAGATAAAGCAGTTTTGAATGTCCTCATTCCAAGCCTAAACCGACCGATACCGATATGCATAGTATTGGTGCTCCTCCCTATAAACATATTTTACTCAATTTTAGGTGTTTTTTCCAGTGCTAGACAATGGATAAATAGCAAAAAGAAAATACGAGAAACCCCAGGGAAATTCCTGGAGCTTTGGTTTATTGAGCTTCCCAAAAACTACGCATTTCATCTAAGACTTGAATAACGTCAGTTGTCAGTGGAAGTGTTGTATTCTCATTTCCCTTAATAGTGTCTATCATATTTTGTACTTCATAATTTAAGGCATCTTTTGCGTTTCCAGCTTCAACGGTTTGCGTTTCCCCCGTGCGATAGGTAATTTCAGCTTGTTCAGCTCTAGGATACTCGTCAATCGTAATATATCCTTTTTCATAAGCAATAATTCCCTTTTTAGGCATTTTTGCTTGGAAAGACAGATTTACAGAAGCCATTTCGTTATGGTCATTTTTCAAAATTGTCATGGATTCTTCATCAACGCCCGTTTCAAAAGGAATCATTTCGCTATACGATACACTCGGAGCTGAGCTTAGGAAAAAACGTGCAAAAGAAACGGCATAGGTACCTATATCTAATAAAGCACCACCAGCTAGATCCGGATTAAAGAAACGATTGTTAGGATCTGGCTCTTTGTAACTGCCAAAAGGTGCTTGGATCATTTTTAATTTTCCTAGTTCACCTGAGTCGGCGATTTCTTTTAATTTTTGGTATAATGGCATATTAAAAATTGTCATTGCTTCTTGTAGGACGAGCTTATTTTCGTTTGCCAATTCTGTTTCTTCTTGTAATTCAGCACTAGTCATTGTAATTGCTTTTTCACATAAAACATGCTTTCCTTTTTGTAAAGCTTTTGTGATATAGTAGTGATGGATGTTATTTGGCACTGCGACATATACCATATTAATGTCTGGATTATCTAACATTTCTTCAACTGTTTCGTAAACACTAGAGATTGAATACTCTTTTGCAAAAGCTTTTGTTTTTTCAAAGTCTCTAGCAGCAACACCTGTGATACTACTTTCTGTACTTTTAAAGTTTTTAGCAAATTGATGGGCGATATCTCCTGTTCCTATGATTCCCCATTGATAATTTTGCATATTATCTCTCCTTATTGACATTTTTTCATGTTATTACCTAGTATAACAGATAGATGATAAAATTGACTAAATGTTAGAATAAAAAGTTTTTATTTATGTGATATTTTCAGTAAAATATGAATAGGAGGAATTTACAATGAATGATATATATATTGATTTGATCATTAGTACAATTATTGAAAATTATGGCTCTGAAGAAGCGTTTTATGAAGACCGCTTAGGTGTTTCACCCTATAGATGGCAAAATTGGAAAAAAAGTCGAGGTAATTTATCTCCTGAAGAAATGCAAAAAATCAAAAATCTTTTTAGTGACTATGAGTGGATGTTACTGCAAAAAGTCTTGCGCCAAACCATTATTTATCCGGAAAAAAGAATGATTGCTGTTTCTGAATTTCGTCGCATGAAAACTAAAATTGCAAGACAATGGCTAAATATCGGTCTTGCGACGGTAGAAATCCTCGATACAAAAGAAGAAAATAATTACGGACAGTATCTTGACATGAGAGTAACTATTCATTATGGTGAGTGGGGTTTTGATGATATCATCAATTTCCGTTTACCCGCTTATATTCAACAACAGATCGATAATGAGCAAGTTGCGTTATTGGATTGGGTAAATGATAAATTAGAAGAGACTTATAATTCTTAATAGTAAGGAGGTGTCTAATTTTTTTGAAGCGTTATTTAAAAATAATTATATTGAGTATTGTTGGTGTTTTTTTAATCTATGGTATTAATCGCTTTGTAACAAAACCATTTGAAGAACCTGGTGGACAAGAAGCTGTTGCAAAAGATTCAACTAGTAAAACTGATGAAGGTCAAACACAAAATAGTGAAAATGATGACTTGCCTGATTCCTCAGTTGACGATTGGTCACTTACTTTAGTGGGTCCAGATGATGCTTTAGAAAAAGACATCTCCGCTGATAAAATTGCAGATATTCCAAATACAAACATGCAATTAGATAAACGAGTGATAGAACCTTATCAAGAGTTTAGCGAAGCCGCACAAAAAGCAGGTTATCCTTTGGTTATTATTTCAGCTTATCGTTCGATAGATTATCAAAAACAAGTTTTTGATAGACGTGTTGCTCAGTTTGAAAGCCAAGGAATGGATGAAAAAGAAGCAGAAGATAAAACAAAAGAAACTTCTACTGAACCTAAACATAGTGAGCATCACACGGGTCTTGCTTTGGACATTGTAGATGAAAATTGGCAACAATCTTATTCGGATGAGGTTTTGTCTGCTGACTTTGGTAAAGAAGATAGCGCTAAATGGTTAGCTGATCATGCAAGTGACTATGGATTTATTTTACGTTACCCTAAAGGCAAAGAAGAAATCACTAAGATTAGTTATGAACCCTGGCATTTTCGTTATGTCGGTAAAAAGAACGCCAAATATATAGAAGAACACGAGCTGACGTTGGAAGAATATCTTGATCAATTAAATGAAAAGTAGGTTGTGTATGGCAAGAAAGAAGAAAAATCAACTTAAAATGCCCGCGATAATTGTGGGTTTTCTCTTGATTTTAGTAGGTTTTGTCTTTTCCTTGATGAGTTTATCAGACCCTGTGAACAATCATAGCCCGCTTGTTCATCAGGAAGATGAGGATATGACAAAACAGGAGTTTATTGACCGTCTACGCCCACATGCAGAAGAATTACAAGAAGGATATGGTATTCTCCCTAGTATTATTATCAGCCAAGCAGCATTGGAATCTAACTGGGGACGCAGTCAACTAGCTCATGAGTATAATAATTTGTTTGGTATCAAGGCCTATGGAAATCAAGACAAGGTGAATCTTGAAACAAAAGAGTATGTAAATGAGCAATGGATCACTATCGAAGGAGATTTTCGTGTATATCATTCTTGGGAAGATTCTATGGATGATCATACGATGCTATTTGTAAACGGTGTTGATTGGAATCCGCAAAAATATGAAGATGTATTAACAGCACAAAGTCATCAAGAAGCCGCTGAAGCATTGCAAGAAGATGGTTATGCGACAGATCCTGGTTATGCTGATAAAGTAATAGAAGTGATTGAAAATTATCAGTTAGACCAATATGACTAGAGGAGTTGGTTTAAAATGAGCGATCAATTTATCCCTAATATCACTACTGAATTGAGAAAAGATATCGTTAAAGTACCTGAAGCGATTCAAGAGGCAAGCGGGATCATTGTTTTTGGTAAGAAAATTCGGTCAATTATTTATACAACAGATATTGCGATTATTCGTAATACAAATGCTAATGCTGTAATTGCGGTTTATCCTTTTACACCCCACCCAGCGATTACCAAAAGTATTATTGAGGCAGCTGATATCCCTGTTTTTTCAGGTGTTGGTGGCGGATTAACACAAGGTATCAGAGCCAATTATATGAGTCTTTTTGCAGAAGCACAAGGTTCTATAGGTGTGGTGCTGAATGGTCCCACGCCAGTCGATACGGTAGAAGAGGTTTGTAAAATTGTCGATATTCCAGTTGTCTGTACTGTGACTAGCGCTTATTCTTTGATAGAAGAAAAGCTGGAAAGTGGTGTAAAAATTATTAATATCAGTGCTGGAAGGGACACGCCAGAAGTTGTCGCTTATTTTCGTAAACTCTATCCAGAATTGCCGATTATGGCTACTGGCGGTCCAACAGATGAAAGCATTCGAGCTACTATTCAAGCCGGAGCTAATGCGATTACTTATACACCACCTTCTAATGGGGAATTATTCAGTAAAAAGATGGATCTATATCGACAACAAGAACTGGAAAAATATAAAAGGTTATATTGAGCCAAAACATGATGAAAATAGATACCTTTTTGTTTAGTCAAAAAGGTATCTATTTGTGTAACTTTAAGTTTAATATAAAATCAGATTACGGTTGCGACCTGCATTTTAAATGAAAGCTAATTAAGCTTGTTAAAAGTTGATTTTTAAATGTAAATAGTCTCAACAGATCATTGTTTTCATGAGCTTAGCTTTTAAAACTAAAGCCCTTTTAATAGTTAGTAAGAAAAAGTTGAGGGCATATAGACGCAAGTAGGTTGAAGCACTATAATTAATGTAATAAAGAAAGTGAATAGGAGGTAAAAATGTTTTCCTTATTTATTTTGCTTTTTGAACGTGTCGGTCTTATTATACTGATCGCATATTTATTATTAAATATGCCGTCTTTCAAACAAAAATTAACCAATCGCAAGAAGGGGTCCACGCAAGCGCTACTTATTTTGATTTTTGGCTTATTCGCGATTATTTCTAATTTTAGTGGTATTGAAATACAGAATGGAGAAGTTTCTTCAAACATTTTATTAGCAAAATTATCCGAGCAAGCTTCTTCAGTTAATACTAGAACACTCACAATTGGCATCTCCGGAATAACTGGTGGTCCAATCGTAGGTATTGCAGTAGGTGCTATTTCAGGTATTGTACGTTTCTATCAGGGAGGGATCGATCCGCAAGTCTATGTTTTTTCTTCTTTGTTTATCGGCCTAGCAGCTGGTTTGTATGGACAAAAATTTATTAAAAAAGAAAGCTTTCCGCTACCCGCAAAAGGTGCACTAATGGGAGCAGGCGTAGAAATGATTCAGATGGCTTGTATTCTTTTATTTAGCAGTTCATTTACTGATGCTTGGCAACTCGTTCGCTTTATTATTTTGCCAATGACATTAATCAACAGTTTCGGTGTGGCGGTTTTTCTGTCTATTATTCATACGGCACAAAGACAAGAGTTACAAGCAAGAGCAATTCAAACTCACGATGTGTTGGAGCTAGCTAATGCTACGCTTCCTTATTTTCGTTCTGGTTTAGATGAACGATCTTGTAAAAAAGCGGCAGAAATTATAAAGAAATTTATGAAAGTTTCTGCGGTCAGTATTACCGATAAAGAACAAATTCTTGCTCATGTAGGTGTAGGAAGTGATCATCATCTTCCTTCTCATGAAATAAGTACAGACTTGTCTCATGATGCTTTGCACACAGGAGAAATTAAAGAAGCACATTCTCATGAAGAAATTGGTTGTGATGTCCCTGGTTGTTTACTTGAAGCGGCAATTGTCATCCCTTTGAAAACTGCAAAAGGAATTGTGGGGACGTTGAAGCTGTATTTCACAGACGCTGAAGAACTAACATTTGTTGAGCGTCAATTAGCTGAAGGTTTGGGCAATATTTTTTCTAGTCAAATCGAATTAGGAGAAGCAGAGGTTCAAGCAAGACTTTTACAAGATGCGGAAATAAAATCTTTGCAGGCACAAGTAAACCCGCATTTCTTTTTTAATGCAATCAATACCATATCAGCACTGATTCGCGTGGATAGTGAAAAAGCAAGAAAACTATTGATACAGCTGAGTCAGTTTTTCCGCTCAAATTTGCAAGGAGCACGTAAGAATCTTATTCCTTTGGAAAAAGAGCTCGAGCAGGTAAAATCTTATCAACTTTTAGAACAAGCACGTTTTCCAGATCGTTATACCGTCCATCTTGAAATCGAGGAAGGTTTGGAGAAAATTGCTGTGCCACCATTTATCGTGCAAATCTTAGTAGAAAACGCTTTTAAGCATGCGTTTCGTTCAAGAAAAACGGATAATCATGTTTGGATTAATGTATCTAAAAAAGAAGATGATGCAAATATTCAAGTACAAGATAATGGCGCGGGTTTATCAGATGGTATTGTTCAACAACTAGGTAAAGAAGTGGTTCCTTCTCAAAAAGGGACAGGCTCTGCTTTAGAAAATTTAAACCGGCGACTTGTAAGTTTATTTGGAGAAAAATCCTGCCTTACATTTGACTCCAATCAAGAAGGGACACTTGTATCTTGTCTAATACCTATGAAAAAAGAGAGTGATTGAATGTACGTTTTATTAGTAGATGATGAAGCTTTAGCTCGTAATGAGTTAAAATATTTGTTAAAGCAGTGTGAAGGCGTTGCTTCTATTATGGAAGCAAGCACAGTACAAGAAGCCTTAGAAATTTTGTTGACTACAACTATTGATTTGGCTTTTCTCGATATTCAATTAACGAACGAATCTGGTTTAGATTTAGCAGATAAAATAAAACAAATGCCTCATCCACCATTTATTGTTTTTGCTACAGCTTATGATGAATATGCTATTGAAGCTTTTGAAAAAAACGCAAGAGATTATATCTTAAAACCCTTTGAATTAGAAAGAGTACAAGAAGCAGTAGATCGTGTCCGCCAAAGTAATCAATCGCAGCATTTGTCCTTTGAAACAAAAGAACAAAGTCAAGCAAAACAGAATATACCTATTCAGGATGGAGATCGGATTATTATGGTAAAGGTGGCTGATATTTTGACTCTGGAAGCATCAAAAGGTATAACAAAGATTTATACCAAGGTCAAAACTTATCATACCCAATCATCTTTAACTTATTGGCAACAGAGGTTAGATGAAGAAACTTTTATGCGAGTCCATCGTTCTTTTATCGTTAAAATTGCTGCTATTCATGAGATTCAACCTTGGTTTAATCATACTTATCAGCTAACCATCACAGACCAATTGAAAATTCCTGTGAGTCGGTCCTATATCAAAAGTTTCAGAGAAAGATTAGGGTTGTGAAAAATTTCGCAAAAATACTTATATATGTATCTGAGTAAAGCAGGTGTGTAAGTTGGCCTGCTTTTTTGTCATTTCGTTATGAAAACGATTTATATATCTTTTCATCTTTTATACTTAACTCAAGAAATAGAGGGGGGCGAACAAATGATAACATTATTAGGTGGAATAGGGTTATTAATTCTTGGCTATGTTTTCTATGGTGCTTATATAGAAAAAAACTTTCAAATCAAACCTGATCGCGTGACACCAGCTAAAGCGTTACGCGATGGTTATGATTTTGTTCCTATGTCAAAATCTAAAAACGCCATCATTGAATTATTAAATATTGCAGGTACAGGTCCTATCTTTGGTCCGATTATGGGCGCACTTTATGGTCCGGTTGCTTATTTATGGATTGTTTTAGGTTGTATATTTGCTGGTGGTGTTCATGACTACATGCTTGGTATGATTTCACTAAGAAACAACGGGGCTCATTTACCGGAATTGGCAAGTAAATATTTAGGAAGTCCTGTAAAACATGTGGTCAATATCTTTTCAATGTTACTTTTACTACTTGTAGCTACAGTTTTTGTATCTTCACCTGCGAATTTGATGGCGGATATCACACCAAGCTGGATGACGGTTGGCATTATCACGGCCCTTATTTTTGTTTATTATTTAATTTCTACAGTATTACCAATTGATAAAGCACTTGGGAAAGTTTTCCCTATTTTTGGGGCAATCTTAATTATCAGTACTGCTGCTATAGGTGTAAGTTTATTATTTAGTGGTTACAGTATTCCCAATCTAAGCATGCAAACAATGAATAATTTTCATCCTGAAGGAACAGCTATTTTTCCAGCACTTTTCTTCACGATTTCTTGTGGGGCTCTGTCTGGCTTCCATGCTACACAAGCACCTATGGTTTCACGTACGACTGAAGGGGAAAAAGAAGGACGCTTTACTTTCTACGGTATGATGATAGGCGAAGGTGTCATCGCGATGATTTGGGCAGCAGCTTCGATGACGTTGTTTGATGGGCAAACATTAAACGGTATGATCAATGCAGGTACACCTTCTGCTGTTGTAAATGAAGTTTCTATTAACTTGCTTGGGAATGTTGTAGGAACAATTGCGATTATTGGTGTCATTGTTCTTCCGATCTCTTCTGGTTTATCAGCATTTAGAAGTTGCCGAACAATTTTGGCGGATTATATTGGCATGAAACAAGATAAGATCAAAAAGATTTTAATGGTTGCTGTTCCTTTATTCGCCATTTCATTTGTGCTTACACAAATTGATTTTAATATCCTTTGGCGCTATTTTAACTGGGCTAACCAGGTAACTGCGGTGATCTCATTATTGGTTTCTACTCGTTATCTCTTTTTGAAAGAAAGAAATTATTTCGTTACCTTTATTCCTGGGGCTTTAATGCTGTATGCTTGTATCGTCTATATCCTTAGCGAACCGATTGGCTTACAGATGGGACTCACGCCATTATCTTATACTTTAGGTGTTGTTTTGACGCTAGGAATTCTTTGGTTATTCTGGCGTACAGGTTTGAAACAAAAATCGGCACTTTCACCAAACAGCCAATTTATAAACGATCAATGGCCAATTAAAAGTTTTACAAAAAGTAAAGAAGCCTCTGACGTAGGTAAATCATAAAAAAACGTCTTATGAGTTAAATATTACAAAATAAACGATAAGTATTTGATTAAAACACAAATACTTGTCGTTTATTTTATACTAGAAATAGTAGTTTTGTTACTTTTTTAGTTTTTTCAGAAAATATTTTTGCAATAGCTTGTAATTTATCTTGTATCAAGGCATAATATTTATAAGTACTATATACTTATATATAGCCGTAATTGGACGGCTGTCTCTACCCGATACCGTAAATATCGGACTATAAGTCAAAAATGTGTCTAACTGCACACTTTTTTGACTTTGTTCAAAAAAGGTGCTTTTTTTAATTGAAAAAGGAGAGTAGAAATGGAAGAATTGGTTCGCCGTATACAAAATGATGGTAATGTTTTGTCTGAGGGTGTATTAAAAGTCGATCGATTTATCACCCATCAAGTAGATCCTGAATTAATGGAAAAAATTGGTGCTAGATTAGCAGAAGTTTTTGCTGATAAGAAAATTACTAAGGTGGTAACCATTGAAGCATCAGGTATTGCTCCTGCAATATATGCGGCACAAAGTTTAAACGTGCCAATGATTTTTGCTCGGAAAGCTAAAAGCTTAACAATGGATGAAGAATTGCTCACTAGTTCAGTTTATTCTTTTACTAAACAGCTAGCTAGTACGATTTCTATTTCACGAAAATTTTTAAACGAACAAGATCATGTCTTGATCGTAGATGATTTTTTAGCTAATGGTCAAGCGGCTAAAGGATTGATCGAGTTGTGCCAACAAGCAGGGGCAGAAGTAGAAGGCATAGGTATCGTGATTGAAAAAAGCTTCCAAATGGGTAGGCAATTACTAGAAGATATGGGTGTACCTGTTGTTTCCCTAGCTCGTATTGATTCACTAGATGACGGGAAAGTTTCATTCAAAGAAGCAGATGCATAGAAGTTGCGAAGTTATCTAACCAACTAAACAAAAAGCCTGTTTAGTTGGTTATTTCTTTTTAAATGAAAAGTTAAACGATTTCAATTTAAAATGTCTAAACATTTTTATTTTTAATAAAATTTTTCATTTAACTATTTAGTGACTACTTGCGACTCGGTGATTTTCAAGGTATCATTTAAAAGTAGATATGAAACAATAATGGAAAGTAGGGATCAACTTGGTCAGACCTTTGATGCCAGGTGGAACAATTGGTATTGTCGGCGGAGGACAACTTGGAAAAATGATGGCTATTAGCGCGAAAAATATGGGTTTTCATGTAGGGGTATTGGATCCTGTAGGTGATTGTCCAGCTGCTCAGCTAGCAAATTGGCATATTGTTGCTGATTGCGATGATGTCCTTGCCTTGGAAGAACTAGCTAAACGAAGTGATCTTATCACTTATGAAACAAGTAAAATCAGCGTGGATGGCCTAAATGCTATCATTGATTCTGTCAACGTCCCACAGGGAACTGATTTACTGGCGATCACGCAAGATCGTTTGATGGAAAAATCATTTTTAGAAACAAATAATATTGTTATCCCGCCCTATGAAACAATTATTAGCCCCACTGATATTCAAGAAGCCATTGATAGTATTGGCTTTCCTTGTGTACTAAAAACGACACGTGATACAGACCAACAGTATATCTTAAAGGATATGTCTGATTTAGCTCCTTCTATGAATTTGCTTAGAGAAGGAACGTGTGTATTAGAAGCTTTAATTCCTGTAAAAAAAGAATTATCTGTTCTAATTGCTGGAAACGGCTTTGAATGTTCGTCCTTTCCAGTAGTCGAAACTATTTATCGAGACAGCGTTTTATTTGAAACAATTGCTTCTGCTGATGTAGAAAAAGAAGTCGCAGAAGAGGTAAAACGTATTGGCGTACAAATAGGAGAGGCTTTAAATCTGCGTGGCGTTTTAGCTATTGAAATGGTTTTAACAGCCTCTGGAAGTATCTATACTACCAAGTTAACGCCGCGCCCTCATAGCATTGGAAATTATTCCGTTGATGTTTGTAACATAAGCCAATTTGACGCACATATTCGTGGCATTTGCGGTTGGCCTTTAGGCGATATTCAGTTATTTAGTAAGGCTGTGACAGTAAATATTTTAGGTGAGGCTTTAAATACCAGTCTAAAATTAATTTTAGAAAAAACGAATTGGAATTTTTATTATTACGGTAAAAAAAGAACGGTAAATAATCGCAAAATGGGACATATTACTATCCCAACTGCAACACCTGAGGCGATTTTAAACGAAATTGCTGCGACGAATTTGTAAGTAAAAGGAGAAAAATATGTTAGATCGTTATACTCGTAAAGAGATGGGAAAGATTTGGTCAGATGAGAATCGCTATAATGCATGGCTTGCTGTTGAAATTCTAGCAGACGAGGCTTGGACGGAATTAGGAGAAATTCCGCAAGAAGATATGAAAAATATCAAGGACAAGGCTTCTTTTGATATAACTCGAATTCAAGAAATTGAAGCACAAACGAAACATGACGTGGTAAGTTTTACAAGAGCGGTTTCTGAATCTTTAGGTCAAGAAAGTAAATGGATACACTATGGACTTACTTCTACTGATGTTGTTGATACAGCTTATGGTTATTTAATGAAACAAGCCAATGAAATCTTGCGTCAAGATTTAAAAAAATTCGCTGAGGTAATTGCTGCAAAGGCTAAAGAATATAAATATACAGTTATGATGGGGCGGACGCATGGTGTTCATGCCGAACCTACGACTTTTGGCTTGAAACTTGCCTTATGGTATGCAGAAGTAAAACGTCACATTGAACGTTTTGAACATGCTGCTAGTGGGGTAGAAGCTGGTAAAATAAGCGGTGCTGTAGGGACATTTGCGAATACACCACCATTTGTTGAACAATATGTGTGCGAGAAGTTAGGCTTGCGTGCACAAGATATTTCTACTCAAGTTTTGCCACGAGATTTGCATGCTGAATATATTGCAAGTATGGCGCTAGTTGCGACCAGTATTGAAAAATTCGGCACAGAAATTCGAGGTCTGCAAAAATCGGAAACACGTGAAGTTGAAGAATTTTTCTCCAAAGGGCAAAAGGGCTCTTCAGCTATGCCGCATAAAAGAAACCCCATCGGTTCTGAGAATATGGCTGGTTTAGCTCGCGTTATTCGTGGTCATGTGATCACTGCTTATGAAGATGTTACTTTATGGCATGAACGTGATATCTCTCATTCTTCAGCGGAAAGAGTGATCTTACCTGATACAACGATCTTACTTGACTATATGTTGACACGGTTTACGAACATTTTGGAAAACCTTACTGTATTACCAGAAAATATGAAAAAAAACATGGGGGCAACCTATGGGCTGATTTACAGTCAACATGTATTGTTAAAATTAATTGATCATGGCATGACTCGTGAAGAAGCTTATGACTTAATCCAACCAAAAACAGCACAAGCATGGGACGAGCAAACCGATTTTCGTTCTTTATTAGAAAAAGATGCCGATATTAGGAATGTGTTATCTCAAGAAGACTTAGATGAGGCTTTTGATTATCGTTATCATTTAAAAAATGTGGATGAGATTTTTAAACGGGTAGGTTTAGATAACTAAAGGAGGAAACGACCATGAAACAGCTGAAATTTGGATCAACTGGCATTGAAGTCCCTAGTGTAATATTAGGCTGTATGCGGATGAATTCTGCAACAGAACCAGAAAAAGTGCTGCAAACAGCGGTAGAGCATGGCATAACGTTTTTTGACCATGCGGATATTTACGGTAGCGGCGAATGTGAGCAAGTGTTTGCTAATAGTTTGGCTAAGACATCGATTAAGCGAGAAGATTTATTTATTCAATCAAAGTGCGGTATTGTGCCAGGAGAAATGTATGATTTTTCTAAAGAACACATTATACAAGCAGTCAATGGAAGTTTAAAACGTCTGCAAACTGACTACCTAGACGCTCTACTTTTGCACCGTCCTGATACATTAATGGAACCTGAAGAAGTTGCCGCCGCTTTTGACGAGTTAGCAACACAAGGCAAAGTCCGGCATTTTGGTGTAAGTAATCATAATCCTATGCAGATTAAGTTGTTGCAAAAGACAGTCAAGCAACCTCTTGAGGCGAATCAATTACAATTTGGTTTAATGCATACAGGCATGATCGATGAAGGACTATATGTTAACCGCAAAGAGACGCAGGCAAGTGAACGTGACGGGGAAATTTTAGAATTTTCTCGTTTAAAAAATATGACTATTCAGGCATGGTCTCCTTATCAAGCTAGTTCAGTAAAAGAAGTTTTTATCAATAATGATCGCTTTCCTGAATTAAACCAAAAATTAGCTGAGTTGGCTGAAAAATATCATACTACGCCTAATGGACTTGCTTCTGCCTGGGTTTTACGTCATCCAGCGAATATGCAAATAATTGCAGGAACAATGAACAGCAAAAGAATTGAAGAGATCGCACAAGCATCTGAAATTCAACTCTCTCGAAAAGATTGGTATCAACTTTATCTCTCAGCTGGCAATGGTTTACCATAAAAAAAGCGGCCGATTGTTCGTTAAACACGAACAATCGGCTGTTTTGTTTATAGAAAAGTAAAAGTTTAATTGCAAAAAAGTTTCATTTACGCTAAGTTATTAGAGGTTCGATAAAAAATAACGAATAAAGCGAGAGGATGTTATCGATGTTTGATATGCAAGTGTTTGATTATGAGGATATTCAATTAATACCTAATAAATGTATCGTCGACAGCCGCTCAGAATGTGACACCAGTGTTACTTTAGGGAAACATACATTTAAAATGCCAGTGGTTCCAGCAAATATGCAAACGATTGTAGATGAATCTATTTCGCAGCATTTGGCGGAAAATGGTTATTTTTATATTATGCATCGTTTTGATGAAAAAGCAAGAATTCCCTTTATCAAAAGAATGAAGAAAAAAGATCTCATTACTTCTATTAGCGTCGGCGTTAAAGAGGGCGAATATACTTTTATTGACGAGTTAGCAAAAGAAAATCTTATTCCGGATTATATAACTATTGATATTGCCCACGGGCATTCAAATTCAGTGATTGCTATGATTCAGTATATCAAGAAAAATCTACCACAAACCTTTGTTATTGCCGGAAATGTAGGAACGCCAGAAGCTGTTCGTGAATTAGAAAATGCGGGAGCTGATGCGACTAAAATTGGTATCGGTCCAGGAAAAGTATGTATCACTAAATTAAAAACCGGTTTTGGTACAGGGGGGTGGCAATTAGCTGCGCTACGTTGGTGTTCAAAAGCAGCTAGAAAACCGATTATTGCTGACGGAGGTATTCGTACTCATGGGGATATCGCTAAATCCGTGCGCTTTGGTGCCGCTATGGTTATGATCGGTTCTTTATTTGCAGGACACGAGGAATCGCCTGGTGAAACAAAAGTTGAAAATGGGACAGTTTACAAGGAATATTTTGGTTCTGCTTCTGAGTTTCAAAAAGGTGAGAAGAAAAATGTTGAAGGTAAAAAGATTTGGGTCGTGCACAAAGGATCATTTCAAGATACTTTAAACGAAATGCAACAAGATTTGCAATCGGCTATTTCTTATGCAGGGGGCAAAGACCTAGATTCTATCCGTACTGTAGATTATGCTATTGTAAAAAATTCAATATTTAATGGGGATACAATTTAGTATGGTTTGTTTTTATTTTGTTTGGTAGAATAATGCTGAGGTGAAAGAGATGCCAATTAAAGTAATGACGATATTTGGCACACGGCCAGAAGCAATCAAAATGGCGCCGGTTGTCAACGCATTAAAAAAAGATGAGCGTTTTTCCGCAAAAACAGTAATTACTGCGCAGCATCGAGATATGCTAGATCAGGTATTACAAATTTTTGATATCAAGGCTGATTATGATTTAGATATTATGTCTCAAGGTCAAACGTTGACAGATATCACAACAAAAGTTTTATTAGATTTACAGCCGATTTTACAAAAAGAACAGCCTGATATAGTGCTTGTTCATGGAGATACGACGACTACTTTTGCGGCAGCGACTGCAGCTTTTTACCAACAAGTCAGAATCGGTCATGTCGAAGCAGGCTTGCGAACTTGGAATAAGTACTCCCCTTTTCCAGAAGAAGCGAACCGGCAGATGACCGATGTATTAGCTGATTTATTTTTCGCGCCAACTGAACAAAGTAAACAAAATTTACTAGCAGAAAATCATCCTGAAAAAGCGATTGTTATTACTGGAAATACTGCGATTGATGCGATGAAATTTACCGTAAGAAAAGATTACAATGCGCCTTCTCTAGCATCAGCAGGGCAACGTCAATTGGTGCTTACTATGCATCGTCGTGAAAATTTGGGCTCACCTATGATTCAGGTATTTTCTGCTTTACGGCGAATTGCTCAAGAATTTCCCGATGTATCTATTGTTTTTCCTATGCATAAAAATCCGCAAGTACGTAAACTTGCTAGTGAAAAGTTAGCTGATTTAAAAAACGTTCAGTTGATTGAACCTCTCGGAGTCATTGATTTTCACAATTTTATCGCTAACAGTTATTTAGTTTTAAGCGATTCTGGGGGAGTACAAGAAGAAGCACCTTCCTTAGGTGTGCCGGTACTTGTTTTACGAGATACCACTGAACGTCCGGAAGGAATTGACGCGGGCACCTTAAAACTGATAGGAACTCAGGAAGAAGAAGTTTATCGATCAACGAAGATTTTATTGAATGATCAGCGAATCCACACAGCTATGGCACAGGCAAAAAACCCATACGGCGATGGCTTTGCAAGTGAATACATTTTAGATAGTATTTATAGCTATTTTAATGATAGCAAGATATAAAAATTTAAGTTAGATATCATATCTAATCATAAAAGAAACTGTACAGGCATATCATTGTGTTTGTACAGTTTCTTTTGTTAAGAAAGCTATTATTTGTGATTTGGATAACGCAATATAAAGGAAGTAAACTTATAAGGGTTATTCATCTGTTTCTTTCATTTTTTTAAACTGTACTAATTTTGTGATAAAAAACACGAACTCATTTTATAAAAGCGAACGTTTCCTAAATCGTTTACTTTTTTTAAAAAACTTTATTTTTTTAGGGCTATAAAACAGGAATAATACAATTTTCATAAATAATTTACTTGTATTTTTGTAATAAAAATGATAATTTTATAATTGTAGGCGGTTAAAACAGTAATACAGAATTTTTTGCTGTTATAATGAGCCATAACATAGAAACAATTGATAAAAAGAGAGGACAGTGTGACAAGATGGCAAAGAAGAAGACGATTGACTTTCAAGCATTGCTAGATGAAGTTGATACGCTATTTCCAACTTACCAAGCTATGGATAAAGATGGAAACATAGTAGATGAATCATTGGTACCTGATTTAAGTGATGAAGATTTAGTTGAATTGATGAGTCGAATGGTGTGGTCACGTGTATTAGACCAACGCTCAACTGCTTTGAATCGTCAAGGACGTTTAGGATTTTTCGCTCCGACTGCTGGACAAGAAGCAAGTCAATTGGCAAGTCATTTTGCTTTTGAAAAAGAGGATGTTTTACTTCCTGGATATCGTGATGTACCCCAATTAATACAACATGGTCTTCCGCTATACCAAGCGTTCTTATGGTCACGTGGACACGTTGTGGGAAATGAATATAGTGATGATTTACATGCTTTACCACCACAAATCATTATTGGTGCACAATATGTACAATCCGCTGGTGTAGCCCTAGGTTTGAAAAAACGTGGAAAAAAGAATGTAGTATTTACTTATACAGGTGATGGCGGTTCTTCTCAAGGGGACTTCTATGAAGCATTGAACTTTGCTGGATCTTACAAAGCAAATGGTGTATTTTTTGTACAAAATAACGGCTTTGCGATTTCTGTACCACGTGAACACCAAACAGCTGCTAGCACCCTTGCGCAAAAAGCGGTTGCAGCAGGAATTCCTGGAATCCAAGTAGATGGTATGGATCCATTTGCCGTATATACTGTTTCAAAATTAGCTCGCGAATGGGCAGCGAATGGTAACGGACCAGTGTTGATCGAAGCTGTAACTTACCGTTATGGTGCACATACATTGTCAGGAGACGACCCAACCCGTTACCGTTCAAAAGACTTGGACGAAGAGTGGGAAAAGAAAGATCCATTGATCCGTTTCCGTAACTATTTAGAAAATAAAGGCCTTTGGTCAGAAGAAAAAGAAGAAGAAGTTATGGAAAATGCAAAACAAGAAATCAAAGATGCGATTGCTGAAGCGGACAAAATTCCAAAACAAAAAGTAACTGATTTCTTGAAGAATATGTTTGAAGAACAACCGCAAAATATTCAAGAACAAATTAAACAATACGAAGCGAAGGAGTCGAAATAATCATGGCACAAAAAACAATGATTCAAGCAATCACGGATGCCTTAGCTGTTGAATTGGAAAAAGATGAAGATGTCTTGGTTTTTGGTGAAGACGTTGGTAAAAACGGTGGCGTATTCCGTGCTACTGCTGATTTACAAGATAAATTCGGCGAAGATCGAGTTTTTGATACACCATTAGCTGAATCAGGTATTATGGGTTTATCTTTTGGGTTAGCTTTAGAAGACTTTCGAGCTGTGCCTGAAATTCAATTTTTCGGCTTTGTATTTGAAGCAATGGACGAAATTGTTGGACAAATTGCACGTACGCGTTATCGCATGGGAGCTAGTCGTAACTTACCAATTACACTGCGCGCACCATTTGGCGGTGGTGTGCACACGCCAGAATTACACTCTGATAACTTAGAAGGATTGATCGCTCAAGCACCTGGTATACGTTTGGTTATTCCTTCCAACCCTTACGATGCAAAAGGTTTACTTATTTCTTCTATTAGAAGTAATGATCCAGTTGTTTTCTTAGAACATATGAAACTTTATCGTTCATTCCGTGAAGAAGTTCCAGATGGTGAATATGAAGTGCCACTAGATAAAGCTGGGATTGCCAAAGAAGGAAACGATGTAACGATCGTAACTTATGCTGCTATGGTACGTGAAGCTTTGAAGGCGGCCGAAAATCTGGAAAAAGAAAATATCAGCGTAGAAGTTATTGATCTACGTACAGTTTCTCCAATTGATTATGAAACAATCATTGCGTCTGTTGAAAAAACGAATCGCGTTGTGGTTGTGCAAGAAGCACAAAAACAAGCAGGTGTAGCTGCAAATATTTCTTCTGAAATTGCTGAAAAAGCAATCCTTTCATTAGAAGCTCCAATTGGACGTGTTTCAGCACCGGATACAATTTATCCATTCGGACAAGCTGAAGGTGATTGGTTACCAAATGCAAAAGACATTGAAGAAAAAGTTAGAGAAACTGTAAACTTCTAATAAAAAATTGAAGATGTTTTTTAGAGATAAGAGTAAGAAGTTATTTTTCTCTTATCTCTTCAAAATGTCTGTTTGTAAAATGAACGCTAAATAAAGGAGATATCAAAATGGCATTTCAATTTAAATTACCAGATATCGGTGAAGGGATTGCCGAAGGTGAAATTGTTAAATGGATGGTTAAGCCTGGTGATACGATCAATGAAGACGATACATTGCTTGAGGTACAAAATGATAAGTCGGTAGAAGAAATCCCTTCTCCAGTTACAGGAACAATTAAAAATATTTTAGCTGATGAAGGAACAACTGCAGCCGTTGGTGATACATTAGTAGAAATTGACGCAGAAGGTTATGAAGATGAAGATAGTAACAACACAGCTGCTCCTAAAGAAGAACAGACACCTGCAGCGCCAGCATCAGATGCTGAGTCTGGTGAAGAAGGCTTTTATGAGTTCAAATTACCAGATATTGGTGAAGGAATGGCAGAAGGTGAAATCGCTAAGTGGATGGTTAAAGCAGGCGATACGATCAATGAAGACGATACATTGCTTGAAATTCAAAATGATAAATCAGTAGAAGAAATTCCTTCTCCAGTTACAGGTACGATCAAAAATATCTTAGTAGACGAAGGCACTGTGGCGAATGTAGGGGATACATTAGTAGAAATTGATGCGCCTGGCCATAACACTTCTAAAGCAAGCGCTCCAGCTGCTAGTGGAAAAACAGAAGAAGCAAGTACAGACACCACAGGCTCCACGGGCGTAGTTGAAGCTTCTGATCCTAATAAACGGGTATTAGCAATGCCATCTGTTCGTCAGTTTGCACGTGAAAACGATGTTGATATTACACAGGTTACCGCAACTGGGAAAGGTGGTCGTGTAACTAAAGAAGATATTGAAAGCTTCATTTCTGGTGGTTCTAAAGAAACAGCAGCTCAAACTCAAGAAACTGGTGAAAAAGCTGCAGCAGCTCAGCCAGAAGAAAAAGCGGCACCAGCTAAACCATTTGCTTCTAGCTTGTCTGACTTAGAAACACGAGAAAAAATGACGGCAACGCGTAAAGCTATTGCAAAATCAATGAGAAATAGTAAAGACACAGCACCACACGTTACTTTACATGATGAAGTTGAAGTAACAAAACTTTGGGATCAACGTAAGAGATTTAAATCCGTTGCCCAAGAAAATGGCACAAAATTAACGTTCTTACCATATGTAGTTAAAGCATTGACAGCTACAGTGAAGAAATTCCCTGTTTTGAATGCTTCTATCGATGATGTGTCTCAAGAAATTGTATATAAACATTATTACAACATCGGAATTGCAACAGATACAGACCATGGTTTGTATGTGCCAAATATCAAAGAAGCTGATCGCAAAGGTATGTTTGCTATTGCTGACGAAATCAACGAAAAAGCTGGTCTTGCCCACGAAGGTAAGTTGTCAGGTCAAGATATGCGCGATGGCTCAGTTACTATTAGTAACATCGGATCTGTAGGCGGTACTTGGTTTACTCCAGTCATTAACTATCCTGAAGTGGCTATTTTAGGTGTAGGTACGATCAAACAAGAACCTATCGTAAATGATGAAGGTGAAATTGTAGTGGGTCGTATGATGAAGTTATCATTGAGTTTTGACCATCGTATTGTAGATGGAGCTACTGCACAAACAGCAATGAATAATATCAAACGCTTGCTCAATGATCCAGAGTTACTATTAATGGAAGGATGATAAATAAATGGTCGTTGGAGATTTTGCCATAGAGTTAGATACAGTAGTGGTTGGTTCCGGACCTGGTGGCTATGTAGCTGCCATCCGTGCCAGCCAAAAAGGCCAAAAAGTTGCTATTATTGAAAGAGAAAACATCGGTGGTGTTTGTTTAAATGTAGGATGTATTCCTTCTAAAGCACTAATTGCTGCAGGACATCACTATCAAGATGCTAAAGATTCTGAAGCTTTTGGTATAAAAACAGAGAATGCTACTTTAGATTTTAGCAAAACACAAGAGTGGAAAGAAAATCAAGTTGTTAATAAATTAACTTCTGGTGTAAAAGGGCTTCTTAAGAAAAATAAAGTAGATGTTATCGAAGGGGAAGCTTTTTTTGTTGATGAAAATAGTTTACGTGTCATTCACCCTGATTCAGCCCAAACATATACATTTAATCATGCTATTGTGGCTACAGGCTCTCGTCCTATTGAAATTCCAGGTTTTAAATTTGGAGGCCGTGTCATAGATTCTACTGGCGGTCTGGCTTTAGAACAAGTGCCAGAAAAATTAGTTATTATCGGTGGCGGTGTGATTGGCGCTGAATTAGGTAGTGCTTATGCTAACCTCGGCTCTGAAGTAACTATTCTTGAAGGAACACCACAAATTTTGCCAACTTATGAAAAAGATTTGGTTAAACTTGTTGAAAATGACTTCAAAAAGCGGGATGTTAATATCATTACAAGTGCAATGGCTAAAGAAGCTATTGATAATGGCGATAGTGTAACTGTTAACTACGAAGCTGATGGGAAGCAAGAATCTGTAACAGCAGATTATGTCATGGTTACTGTTGGTCGTCGTCCGAATACAGATGAAATGGGTCTAGAACAAGCCGGTGTAGAAATTGGAGATCATGGTTTATTACCTGTAGATAACCAGGGTCGTACAAACGTTAAAAGTATCTTTGCTATTGGCGATGTTGTCCCAGGTGCTGCTTTAGCTCACAAAGCAAGTTATGAAGCAAAAATTGCTGCTGAAGCTATTTCAGGCGAAAAAGTTGCTGTAGATTATAAAGCCATGCCGTCCGTTGCTTTTACGGATCCTGAAATTGTAACTGTTGGCATGACTATTAATGAAGCTAAAGAAGCTGGACTAGATGCTAAAGCTTACAAGTTCCCATTTGCCGGCAATGGTCGAGCGCTTTCTTTGAATAAAACAGAAGGTTTCATTCGTCTTGTGACTACTGTTGAAGATGACGTTATTGTAGGAGCACAAATAGGTGGTGTTGGCGCATCTGACATGGTTTCGGAATTAGCCTTAGCTATTGAATCAGGAATGAATGCAGAAGATATTGCATTGACGATTCACCCACACCCTTCTTTAGGCGAAATTACAATGGATGCTTCCGAGTTAGCACTTGGTCTACCAATTCATACGTAAAAATTAATAAACCTTGTTAGATGGGAACGTCTAACAAGGCTTATTTTTTTCATTTTAAATCTTCATCACTTTATCCACTACACAATATTTTTTCACCACAAATTGATTTTTATTGTTGTAATTGCCAGCAATAACTATATTATTATCTTCTCTAACTTCGTATAAAAAATTCAACGAATGACTAGCGATAAGACAACTAATATTATTGACCTTAAAATGTATAAGAGGACGAGTGCTAAGTTTAATGACTTTAATCTTTGTTACTTTACCTTTTATTGTTATCAACTCTACTCACTCCTTGATAAACCAAGTTTGTTCAAATTGTCATCTTATAACCATTATACGAACAAACGTTCGAAAAGTAAAGTGTATAAATTTTATAGTACTAATAAGTGGTCATTTATTTTATGAAAATTGCTTACAAACTGTTTGCATGAGAGTTGTTCATTTTTTTAGTTATTGGTACACTAGAATTATGAGATAAAAGAAAATAGGTGAAAATATGCAAGATTATCAATATCCATTAGATACGGAATGGTCAACAGAAGAAATGGTCTTAGTTATGAATTTATGGCAAGCCCTAGAAGATAGTTACGAAAAGGGGATTTCTGCTGAGAAATTCCTCGAAGCTTATAATGGTTTTAAAACAGTTGTTAAGAGTCTAGGGGAAGAAAGAAGATTAGGTCGAGCGTTTGAAAAACTATCGGGATACTCATTATATAAAACAGTCCAAGAAGCCAAAGCGCATCCTGACAAGAAATTAAAAATGAAAGGATGAATTAGATGCAGATTATGATTAATGAAATAAAAAATTGGATAAAAGAAGCAGCAGATTTGGTCAAAGAAGAAATCGCTAAAAATGACATGACAATCGATACAAAAGAAGGTCGTAAAGACTTAGTTACTAGTGTTGATAAAAAAGTGCAAGATTTTTTAGTCGAACAAATCAATAATTTTGACCCAGAAGCCAAGATTTTGGCAGAAGAAGACGGTCGTGATCGTCTTACTGACTTTTCTGGGCGTGTTTTTGTTATTGATCCGATTGATGGTACGTTAAATTTTGTATTAGAAAAAGAAAATTTTTGTATTATGATTGGTGTCTATGAAGAAGGGAAAGGAAAATTAGGCTTTATTTATAATGTCATGCAAGATCATCTTTTATGGGGCGGCAGAGAAATTGGGGTTTTCATCAATGAAGAAAATCTAACAGTACCAAAAGATTTGTCTTTAAAAGATGGTTTAGTAGGCATGAATTCGAGTATGTATCGTAAAAACGCTTATAATGCGCAAATTATGGCTGAACGGTCCATGGGTGTCCGGATGTCCGGATGTGCCGGCTTAGAATTAATCGGTTTAATTGAAGGAGAACGAAATGCTTATGTTTCAAGTTTAGCGCCTTGGGATTATGCAGCAGGAAGTATCATGTTAGAAGCACTAGGCATGGAAGTTTCCGATATTAATGGGAATCCTTTAAAATTTGCTGGAAGGGAACTTTTTATGGCGGGAACGCCTTCGGCTTATAAAGAAATGAGAGCTCTAGTTGAACAGAGTGAAACTGAAAATAGCTAGTTATTAAGAAAATTTCATATTTGAAATGTTTTCACTAGTTTTCAGAAAGATTTTTTGATATAATGATTTGTCGGGAGAAATATACGCGCTAAAAGTAGACATAAGTTTTATTATCATTTAATTTGATGGATAATCTGGTTAGTTTTTAAAGGAGCAAATGAATATTGAAATATAGAGATACAATCCGTAACGTAGCAATTATTGCCCACGTTGACCACGGAAAAACAACATTAGTTGATGAACTATTAAAACAATCTGAAACATTAGAAGGAAGAACAGACCTACAAGAAAGAGCTATGGATAGCAACGACCTTGAAAAAGAACGTGGTATTACTATCTTATCTAAAAATACTGCCGTACAATATCGCAATACACGTATAAATATTTTAGATACGCCTGGCCACGCAGACTTCGGGGGTGAGGTCGAACGTATTATGAAAATGGTTGATGGTGTGGTTTTGCTAGTTGATGCTTATGAAGGGACGATGCCACAAACTCGTTTCGTTTTGAAAAAAGCATTAGATCAAAATGTAACGCCCATTGTGGTTGTTAATAAAATTGATAAACCGGCAGCTCGACCACAGTTTGTTGTAGATCAAGTGTTAGAATTGTTTATCGAATTAGGTGCTGATGATGACCAATTAGATTTTCCGGTAATCTATTCTTCGGCTATCAATGGTACTTCAAGTCTTTCAGAAGATCCTAGTGAGCAAAAAGCAACAATGGCGCCGATATTTGATACGATTATTGATCATATTCCAGAACCTGTTGATAACAGCGATGAACCTTTACAATTCCAAGTTTCCTTATTAGATTACAATGACTATGTAGGTCGTATTGGTATTGGTCGTGTCTTTCGCGGGAAAATCAAAGTTGGCGATCAGGTAGCTTTGATCAAACTGGATGGCACTGTTAAAAAATTCCGTGTAAGTCAGCTGTTCGGCTATTTTGGCTTGCAAAGACAAGAAATTCAAGAAGCTAAAGCAGGAGACTTAATAGCAGTTGCTGGTATGGGAGATATTTTCGTTGGTGAAACTGTAACACCTTCTGATCACCAAGATGCATTACCCATTTTACGTATTGACGAGCCTACGCTGCAAATGACATTTTTAGTTAATAATTCACCGTTTGCAGGTAAAGAAGGTAAGTATATTACAGCACGTAAACTTGAAGAACGTTTAATGCTAGAATTACAGACTGACGTTTCATTACGAGTGGAGCCTTTAACACCAGAATCTTGGACGGTTTCTGGACGTGGTGAACTTCATTTATCTATCTTGATTGAAAACTTACGTAGAGAAGGCTATGAACTTCAAGTTTCTCGTCCGGAAGTTATTGAACAAGAAATTGATGGTGTGAAATGCGAACCATTTGAAAGTGTGCAAATTGATACCCCAGAAGAATACATGGGATCTGTTATTGAATCATTGGGCTTGCGTAAAGGTGAAATGCAAGATATGATCAACGGCGGAAATGGGCAAGTACGGTTGATCTTTCAAGTGCCATCACGTGGTTTAATTGGTTATAACAATGAATTCTTATCCATGACACGTGGTTATGGCATTATGCACCATACTTTTGATCAATATTTGCCAATGCTTAATGCGCAACTTGCTGGTAGAAATCATGGAACATTAGTTTCTATCGATGCGGGTAAGGCTACTGCTTATTCTATTATGAATCTTGAAGAACGTGGCGAGATTTTTGTAGAGCCTAACACTGAAGTCTATGAAGGAATGATTGTTGGTGAAAATTCACGGGAAAATGATTTGTCTGTAAATATTACCAAGGGTAAGCAAATGACTAACGTTCGTTCGGCTAACAAAGACCAAACTTCTACCATCAAGAAACCACGCATCTTGACTTTAGAAGAATCTATTGAGTTCATTAATGAAGATGAATATTGTGAAATAACGCCAGAAAATATTCGGTTACGTAAACAAATCTTAAATACGAATGAACGAGCAAAAGCTTCTAAAAAACAAAAGAAAGCTTAAAAGTAAAAAAATTCCAGAGCCTTTTATTGAGGCTCTGGTTTTTTTATGAAGAATTCATAAAAAAGATGTATCTAAATTTTAATAAGAACATTTTATTGTATAAACAGTGTTCTTATTCAGAACTACTCAAAGAGTAGTGTGAAATAAGTAGGTAAAATCTTACTAATTCTCTATTTCCTTGTAATGCTTCTTCTGATAAACTTTTAAATAAATTATTTAATTTATTATGAATTGCTAGAACCAACTGCCCAATTTAGATAAAGTTTGTGCTATAATAGTAAAACGTAAGAATAGGAGGGAATATAATGGAATCTATTTCTCCGGAATTAGCATTAGATTTGCTTTATCAAGAGGCTGATCGTATCAAAATGTTAATTAAAAATCAGCAAAACCAATTTTGTATTTCTCAGTGCAAAGCATTTGAAGAAGTTGTTGATACACAAATGTATGGTTTGTATAGGCAAGTATCTTTTTCAGTGCGCCTAGGAGTTATTTCAGAAGAAGAAGGGCAGCAGTTGCTTAGTGATCTCGAGCATGATTTAAATCAATTATACAATGAAATATATGAAAAAAACAAAGCTATTGAAAATGGCAAGGAGGTATAGCACTTGCCTGAAAAAATAAAAAAAAGACGTTTTTTAGATTGGGGAATCCTGATCCCTTATTTAATTTTGAATGTTATTGGCTTGATGATGGTCTATAGTACGACTTCTTATGTATTATTAGAAAATGGTCAAAATCCTGGCCGTCAAGCACTTTTTCAGTTAACATTTTGGCTTATCAGTTTATTTCTGATTGCTTTTATTTATAAACTGAAAACAAATGTTTTAAAAAATAAAAAGACGGTTGCAGTCGCCTTACTCTCTGTTATTGTTTTGTTATTAGTTGCTTTTGTATTTAGTCCAGTAAATGGGGCATACGGCTGGATACAGATTCCTGGAATGGGGACGATTCAACCGGCGGAATTTTTAAAGATCGTTATCATATGGTTTTTAGCTACGATTTTAGCGCAACAACAAAGCCAAGTTCAGCATCATTTTCTATATAGTATCAGGGGTTCATTAATTGCTGCGTTCATTCCAACTTTGATTTTGATGTTTTATCCAGACTTCGGAAACGCAGCTATTATTGTTTTACTTATTATTGTCATGCTACTGGCAAGCGGTGTTAATTACGTTTACACACTTTATACAGGCTTGATCGGTATTTTCGGAAGTATTTTGGCGATATTTGGCGTCAATACGATTGGTAAGTATTTTTTACCTGATTATGTACTTTCCAGATTTGCTGTATTCCGCAATCCTTTTATCGACGAGTATGGCGATGGTTATCAAATGATTCATGGTTACTATGCTTTGTTTAATGGTGGATTGTTTGGCAGAGGCTTAGGAAACAGTATTCAAAAAAAAGGTTTTTTACAATTTGCTCATACTGACTATGCTTTTGCTATAGTGGTAGAAGAACTAGGCTTAATTATAGCAATTCTCATTTTAGGTATTTTATTTTATATGATCGCACGTATTTTATTAATCGGCATTCGTTCAAAAGATCCTTTTAATTCTATTATGTGTATCGGCATCGGCGCGTTATTTTTAATTTCCATTTTTATTAATTTGGGAGGCATTACAGGTGTCATTCCTTTAAGTGGAATTACGTTTCCTTTTATTAGTCAAGGCGGATCGAGTTTAATTATGTTTTCGGTTTGTGTTGGCTTTGCCTTAAATATTAGTGCTGATGAGAAGAAAAAAGCAATGTTGAATGAAATAGAGCAAAAAGAGGCTGAAAAATAAGTATTGTCTTATTTTTCAGCTTTTCCATAAAAAATTTTAAGGAGTGGTTGGATGGATAAAATTCTTGTAGCTAATAGAGGAGAAATTGCAACACGTGTTTTTCGTGCGTGTGTCGAATTAAATATACAAACAGTAGCGATTTATGCAAAAGAAGACGAATATTCGGTTCATCGTTTTAAAGCGGATGAAGCTTACTTAGTAGGCGAAGGTAAAAAGCCTATAGATGCTTATCTGGACATTGAAGACATTATTCGTATTGCTAAAGAATCAGGGGCTCAGGCGATCCACCCTGGCTATGGATTTTTATCTGAGAACTTAGAATTTGTTACTCGTTGTGAAGAAGAGGGTATCACTTTTATCGGTCCGTCCTCTCATCATTTAGATATTTTTGGTGATAAAATTAAGGCCAAACAAGCAGCGGTTGCTGCAGGAATTCAAGCGATACCGGGTTCAGATGGACCTGTTTCTGGTGAAGAAGAAGTTGTTACTTTTGCTAAAGAAAATGGCTATCCTATTATGATTAAAGCTGCTTTAGGCGGCGGCGGTCGTGGTATGCGTGTAGCTCATGATGAAAAAGAAGCCCGTGAAGGTTTTGCGCGTGCAAAAAGCGAAGCGAAAGCCGCTTTTGGAAGTGATGAGATCTATGTGGAAAAATATATCGCTGATCCTAAGCATATTGAGGTACAAATCTTAGGTGATAAACATGGGCATGTGATTCATCTATTTGAAAGGGATTGCTCCGTTCAAAGAAGACATCAAAAAGTTGTTGAAGTAGCACCTTGTGTTTCGCTTGATAAAAAATTACGTGAGAGAATCTGTACAGCAGCAGTTGATCTAATGCAACATGTAAGCTATATAAATGCAGGAACTGTTGAGTTTTTAGTTGAAGATGGGAAATTTTACTTTATTGAAGTCAATCCACGTGTGCAAGTAGAACATACAATTACTGAAATGATCACTGATGTAGATATTGTGACCACACAAATTTTAATTGCTCAAGGTAAAGATCTTCATCAAGATATTGGCTTAGCTAAGCAAGAAAATCTGACATTTAAAGGAGCCGCTATTCAGTGTCGTATCACAACAGAAGACCCATTGAACGATTTTATGCCTGATACTGGAAAAATAGATACCTATCGTTCTCCGGGTGGTTTTGGGGTAAGACTAGACGTAGGAAACGCTTATGCTGGAGCGGTTGTCACGCCTTATTTTGATTCTTTGCTGGTCAAAGTATGTACACACGCTGCAAGTTTTGAACAAGCAATTGCCAAAATGGCTCGTTGTATTCAAGAATTTCGTATTCGTGGTGTAAAAACAAACATGGCGTTTTTAAAAAACGTTATTTCCCATCCAGAATTTCGTTCAGGAGAAATGACGACTACCTTTATCGATCAGACACCTGAATTATTCGAATTTTCCTTTACTCGAGATCGCGGAAATAAAACAATGAAATATATTGGAGAAATTACGATTAATGGCTTTCCTGGTATTGAAAAACAAGAAAAGCCTTTCTATGAAGCCCCACGTTTGCCGAAAAATCTTATAGATGCAAAGAATGAACAAACCGCTAAAAATATTTTAGATCAACAAGGAGCAGACCAACTGAGTCAATGGGTGCGTCGACAAAATAATGTTTTGTTGACAGATACAACTTTCCGTGACGCTCACCAAAGTTTACTAGCTACGCGCGTACGTACACACGATTTGTCAAGGATCGCTGGACAAACAGAAAAAGGAATTCCGCAGCTGTTTTCTAGTGAGATGTGGGGCGGTGCCACTTTTGACGTGAGTTATCGTTTCTTAACTGAAGATCCATGGGAAAGGTTACGTCTTTTACGTAAAAAAATGCCGAATACCTTGCTGCAGATGTTATTCCGCGGCTCAAATGCAGTAGGCTATTCTAATTATCCTGATAATGTGATCATTGAATTTATCAATGAAGCCGCAAAACAAGGAATGGACATTTTCCGTATTTTTGATAGTTTGAATTGGTTGCCGCAAATGGAAAAAAGTATTCAAGCGGTAAGAGATACCGGCAAAATTGCTGAAGCTGCGATTTGCTATACGGGAGATATCAATGATCCAAGCCGACAAAAATATTCTGTACAGTACTATAAAGATATGGCACAAAACTTAGAGCAACTAGGCGCACATATTATTGCTATTAAGGATATGGCGGGGTTGTTGAAACCACAAGCGGCTTATCGTTTGATCAGTGAATTAAAAGATACAGTCGATCTACCGATTCATCTGCACACGCATGATACAAGCGGTAATGGTATCATGACTTACTCTGAAGCTGTCAGAGCAGGAGTGGATATTGTCGATGTCGCTGTTAGTGCAATGAGTGGAGGTACCAGTCAGCCAAGTATGAGTAGTTTATACTATGCTTTAGATGATAGTGAGCGTGTACCACATATTCAGATCGAAAATGTGCAAAAATTAAATCATTATTGGGAAGACGTGCGTCAATATTATCAAGCCTTTGAAAGCGGGATGAATGCACCGCAAACCGAAGTTTATATGCATGAAATGCCAGGCGGTCAATATTCCAACTTACAACAACAAGCAAAAGCGGTCGGTTTATACGACCGCTGGGATGAGATTAAAGAAGTCTATCATAAGGTAAATATGATGTTTGGAGATATTGTGAAAGTAACGCCTTCTTCTAAAGTTGTAGGAGATATGGCCTTGTTTATGGTACAAAATGATTTAACAGAAGAAGACATTTATGAAAAAGGAGAATCCATCAGTTTCCCTGAATCGGTCATCTCCCTTTTTCAAGGGGATTTAGGACAACCTGTCGGTGGTTTTCCTAAAAAGTTACAAGAAATTATTTTAAAGAGTAGAAAACCTTATACGGATCGTCCAGGTGCTTTTGCAAAACCGGTAGATTTCAATGAAGTAAGTGCCGAACTAGCAGAATTGATCGGTTATACGCCTAATCAAGATGAAGTGTTAAGTTATTTAATGTATCCTGATGTTTTCATCGCTTATCGCAAAGCTTACGAACAATATGCAGATATTAAAGTTTTAGATACACCCACTTTTTTCAAGGGAATGCGTCAAGGTGAAAAAATTACCGTAACAATTGAAAAAGGGAAAGTTTTAATTATTCGACTAGATGATATTGGAGAACCAGATATTGAAGGAAATCGTACACTCTTTTTCAATTTAAACGGTCAACGACGTGAAATTGTTGTAAAAGACACCTCTATAAAAACGAGTGTAGCTGTTAAAAAGAAAGCTGAACCAACGAATAAAGAACATATTGGTGCTACAATGTCAGGTACCGTTTTAGATGTTTTGGTTCAACGTGGGGACCGCGTAAAACGTGGGGACACACTTATGGTAACTGAAGCAATGAAAATGGAAACTTCTATTGAAGCTGGCTTTGATGGTGAAGTAAAACAT
This sequence comes from Tetragenococcus halophilus, assembly GCF_001712815.1. Lineage (NCBI taxonomy): Bacteria > Bacillati > Bacillota > Bacilli > Lactobacillales > Enterococcaceae > Tetragenococcus > Tetragenococcus halophilus. The sequence continues at coordinate 1,227,956 of NZ_CP012047.1, read as the reverse complement.
GTTTATGTAGCAGCGGATGAACCTATTGCTTCAGGCGATTTATTGATTGAAATCGAAGAAAAATAGTGGAAAGGTTGTATTCTCATGAAAAAAAGAAGTCTCCTATTTACAGGTTTGTTTCTTATTTTTCTTCTTGCATTATATATGCAACCTATTTGGTTTCCGCAAGAGCCAGCAGAAGATGAGACAACTAAGCAGCTTCCTAGAACGCCCCCTGCTACTAATTTGAACTATGAAACGATTGAAACAGAAGGATTTGCACATTGGATCGAAAAAGACTTAGATGCATTTGAACAGGACTATGGTCAACCAGAAGAAAGTATGGCTTCTGGTTTCTCCTTTACCATCAATCGTTATTTAATAGATGATGAATTATTGGAAGTCAACAGTGAAGACAAAGTCATTAAAAGTATTAAGTATTTAGGAGAAGAAGATGATACAATCAAACCTTTTAAATTCGGCATGACTATGGATGAGTTATCAAAAATTGCCATGGTTTATCCAAACTTTACGATTGACTATCAAGATGAAACGATTGATTTAGAACTTGAAGAAGACGATATGAACTATCGCCCTTTAATTGCTTTTGATAATGGAACATTTGCTATTTTATTTTTTGAGCAGATGCAAGGAGAAAGTCAGTTATATGCTGTTGATTATTTAGATAGTGAAACTTTATTAAAACTTGCGCCTTATACTGTTGCTGATGATCAAGGTCCTCGCTATGCGCAAGAAAAGGGTAGTGATTGGGAAGAAATTCATCAGTTTAAAAGACAGCAAACAAGTGACTTCCTTCAGTTATTACGCAAAAGAAAGGAACAACCTACTTTTTCACTCGATAGTAATCTTCAAATGACTAGTGAAAAAACATTAGCTACTTTTATCAATGATAAAGAAGATATTTTAACCACAGAAAGGTTACAAGAACTGCAACGATTTGAAGAGGAAGAACCGGGTACTTTTATGTTAAATGATAGCGAAATGACCGATTTATTAGATGATCCTTCAATCTCTGGACACTTTGAGATGCCAGTTTATGATCCCAGTTTTTCAGTTTTATCTTGGTATAGTACACCAAGGCTTAACGAGCGGTTGTTAGCCTCAAATGAAGCCTCTTTAGCCGTTGCCTTTTCAAAAGAAAATGTGTTAATCTTATGGAAAGAATTAGATTATCAAACAGAGGAAAGTGAAAGTAATTGATTTATGATGAGCAATTATTTGCTATTGAGGATCAAATGGATGATTTATGCGAAGTGTTGGTAAAAAGTGCGACTTTCCAAAATTATTTAAGGCAAAAGGGGCTAATGTATGAAGATAAAAACGTACGGGTGTTACGTGATGATTTTATAGCCAAAAAAGAGGACTTTGAAACGGTCGCGGCTTATGGAAAATACGCCCCTGACTACAGAAAAAAACAACTCGCCTTGCGTAAAGCCAAACGAACTTTAGATCTTCATCCTAAAGTTGCTGAATTTCGCTTAGCTGAAACTGACCTGCAGTCAGTATTAGATACTATTGGAAGTAAGGTTGCGAGTACAGTTTCTGAGGGTGTTAAGGTGGATGCAGGCACTCCTTTTTTTGAAAACAATTTAGGTAAAGGAGGGAACTGCGATGGCGGATAGTTCAAAAGCATTCGAGATGCAAAAACGGCGTGGGCTCGTTGTTTGGGTATATAGTCTAAAACAATTGAAAAATTTGCGTCGCTATGGTTTTGTTCATTATGTTTCAAACAAAATGAAATACGTTATTTTATATATTAATGAAGAAGACATGCAAAAAACCATCGACAATTTACATCGTCTTCATTTTGTAAGAGATGTTGATATTTCATATCGTCCAGATATTGATATGAGTTTTGGTGAAACAGTTGGTACTGAAGCTGCTTTTCAAGTCTCAGAAAACAATGAAGAAAACCTTAGTGAATGATATTTTGTATAACCAATGGAAGGAAGTGCGATTTTGCGTGTAATATCTGGAAATTATCGAAAAATGGCATTAAAAAGTTTGTCAAAAGACACCACTCGGCCAACAACAGATAAAATTAAAGAGTCCTTGTTCAATATGATCGGTCCATACTTTGATGGGGAAAATGTGTTAGATCTTTATTCTGGTAGCGGGGCTTTAGCTATCGAAGCTATTTCCAGAGGAGCAAGGAGTGCTGTTTGTGTAGAAAAATATTTTCCAGCGTTAAAAGTAATTCAGGAAAACATCCGTTTAACCAAAGAAGAGCAAAAATTTGTGACTTTAAAGCAAACTGCAGAAAGAGCTCTTTTACAACTTGCTCAGGATGAAGCGTTGTTTGATATCGTTTTTTTAGATCCGCCTTACGCCAAACAAACGATCGTACAGGATATCGATCAACTTTTACAGTTAAATTTATTAGGACAAGATTGTTTAGTGATTTGTGAAACGGATAAAAATGTTGATTTACCTGAAGAGATAAAGCCTCTACAGCAAGTACGTAAACAAAATTATGGTTTAACAAAAATAACGATTTATAGAAATGAGGCGTAAGTATGAAAAAGATTGCATTATTTCCTGGAAGTTTTGACCCTTTAACGATGGGACACTTATCTACTATTGAAAGAGGCGCACAGATATTTGATGAAGTAATTGTTGGTATTTTTATCAACACGAATAAAAAATCTCTGTTTTCAACGGATGAAAAGGTCCAATTAGCTAAGGAAGCTTTAGCGCACCTGTCCAATGTTAAAGTCATTTCACAAGAAACTGAGCTAACTGTACAAACGGCAAGACGACTGGGCGCAAAATTTTTATTACGAGGGATTCGAAATTTTAATGATTACGAGTATGAAAAAGAAATCATGACGATGAACCGTCACTTAGCTCCTGATATCGAAACGGTCTTTTTGATGGCTGAAACAGAGTATAGTCATATTAGTTCTAGTTTATTAAAAGAAACGATGCTATTTTATGGTGATGTGAAAAAGTATTTGCCAAAAAATGTTTACAAGGCCATAAAAAAGAAGCGTGAACAAGATGAAGCGTGATTCTTTAAAAAAAACGTTAATACTTTTGATCATTGCACTCGCTATTTTCGCGAGTGTCTTTTTACCTTTACCCTATTATATTGAAAAGCCCGGTTCTACAATTGAACTTAAAGATTTAATCACTGTTAATGATAAAAAAGACCAGGAAGATGGTTCTTTTTCCCTAACTTCGGTAGGTGTTCAGCAGGCTTCAGTTGTTACAGCAATAAAAGCAAAGATTTCTCCTTTTGAAGAATTGGTTTCAGAAGAAGATCTTTTCGGTGGGGCGAGTGGTGAAGAATATGATCAGATGCAAAATTATTATATGGAATCCTCGCAAAACGCAGCGATTCAACAAGCGCTAAAGTTGGCAAAGCGCCCTTATAACTTTGAGTATAAGGGTGTTTATGTGATGAATGTGATGGAAAATTCGAGCTTTAATGGAAAAATAGATGTTGGTGACACAGTAACGAAAGTCGATGGAAAAAGCTTTGATAATAACCAGGATTTTATGGATTATGTTCAGCAAAAGTCAATTGGTGACACTGTAAAAGTAACTTATGAACATAATGATAAAACAAAGAAAGCTAGTGGCAAGCTGGTAGAACTACCAAGTAATCAAAAAGCAGGAATCGGCATTACTTTAGTAGATCACACAGATATTACTTCAAAAGACGATATTGATTTTGATGTAGAGGATATTGGCGGACCTTCTGCTGGTTTAATGTTTACACTAGAAATTTATGAACAACTGACTGAAGAAGATTTGAGAAAAGGAAAAGATATCGCAGGAACAGGTACCATTGATGAAAAAGGCAAAGTCGGGCGAATCAGTGGTATTGACAAAAAAGTGGCCAGCGCAGATGAAGCAGGTGCGCAAATCTTTTTTGCGCCCAATGATACAATAAGTAAAAAAGTATTAAAGAAAAACCCCGGCTTAAAATCTAACTATCAGGAAGCTAAAGAGACAGCTGATAGTTTAGATACGGACATGAAAATCGTTCCGGTAAAAACCTTACAAGATGCTATTGATTATTTAAAACAGATGGATTAAATAAATAAAGAGTAAAAGCTGGAAAATAAGCTATAACAGTTATTTTCCATTTTTTTGTTTCGTATATATTTATGCTATACTTAAATTTGAGAGGTGAAGTATTTGGAAATCAAACGACAACAGCCGTTAGTGGAGGCTTATCATTTTGACCAGCGAAAAAAAGAAGAAGCAGATCTTCAGACGGGGATAAATATTGGTCTAACGCCACTTAAAGCTCCTGATGAAAGCTATCCTAAGGAAAACAGTATCATTGGTACACGTTTGCGTTTTGAGATCGTCTTTTCGCAGTTTATTATTCGGGGCGCTATGGGGCAAATCAATCATATTGTCAATCAAAATATTCAAAGTCAAGATGATTTGACTAGAGAAGAAATTGATGAATTGATGGACCCTTTATTTGATATTTTACAACGATTAACTTATGAAGTAACTGAAATTATTACTGATAAACCAGGCGTTAATTTAGATTTTGAACGCAAAGAGTAGAAAAGAGGAGAAGATGTTTTCAAATAAAGTACAGATTAGTCTTTTTGTAGATGATGTAAAAAAAGCAGTTGACTTTTGGCAGTCTTTGGATTTTGCAGTGATAGATAGTCAAGAAACAGACGGCACTTTAGTAGTGGAGATTGCGCCAAGTGAAAAAGCGGAAATGAGTTTTGTCTTATATGATAGAAACTTTATAGAAAAGCAGTCTCCAGATGTAGCTACAAATCCACCACAAGTGATGTTTTTTGCGGAAAATATTACTGATTTATACAAAAAAATGGAAAATTTACCGATTGAAATTGGAGAATTAATTCAAATGGAAGAAACATTAGTGTTTAATTTCGTTGATCCAGATGGTAATTATTTTGCGGTGTCTGAAGCCTAAAGACTTTAGGACAAAGGAGGTTTTTTATCTTGAAACCTTATGTTTATGTGATTAGTGATATTCATGGAGAATTGGCACTGTTTGAAAAACTTTTAAAAGATTTTGATCCAGTAATTCATCAACTCGTTTTAATCGGTGATTTAAACGATCGCGGCAAAAAGAGTAAAGATTGTTTTTTACTAGGCAAAAAGTTAGTTGAAAAATATCATGCGATATATTTGCGTGGAAATCATGAGGAATACTTTTTACAATTTTTAAATTCTCCTGAGGATTGGTATCAAGCTTATGTACAAAATGGTGGTAAAGAAACGATGGAGAGTTTGTTATTTAAAGGATGTTGTGAAGAGTACTCGCCAACAGAAATCGCGATGACTATTCGTTCTTATTATAAACAACTGCTTCAGTTTTTAGTTGAAAGACCTTTGTATTTTGAGTGGGAAAAATATATTTTTGTCCATGCGGGGGTTGATCTGAATAAAAAAGATTGGAAGAAGACCAACCCACCGGACTTTATTTGGGTCAGGGAACCTTTTCATCAAGGAAAAAATAATACGGGGAAAACAATTGTCTTTGGACATACAATCACGCCCTTATTATATGGTGATATGCAGACAACTGCTTTGTGGATTTCCGATCACAAAATTGGTATTGATGGTGGCGCAGTATTTGGCGGCTCAGTTCATGGCGTCATTTTTAATAAAGATGGCATCGTACAAGATATTGAATATCACAAACTGACAGCAGGCTGGCAGCCTAATTTTTAAAGAAAGGAGGACTTTTTAAACAAAGTTCTCTCTTTTTTATGTTATAATAAAAGTTATGTGAAATGAAAGGTGTGTCAAAATGGCGCAAGAAATTAACGAAAAACTTCTTCCTTTATTACAGGAAGAATTAACACAATATCGCACAAAACAAATACATACTGTATTAACTTTATTAAATGATGGGAACACGGTGCCTTTTATTGCCCGTTATCGAAAAGAGATGACCGCTGATTTAGATGAAGTTCAAATTCGAGAAATTGAAGAACGTTATCATTACTTGGAAAATTTGGAAAATCGTAAAGAAGAAGTTTTGCGACTGATCGAGGAACAAGGAAAGCTAACTTCGGATTTAAAAAGTAAGATTTTAAAATCTCCTAAAATGCAGCAAGTGGAAGATCTTTATCGTCCGTACAAGCAAAAACGAAGGACAAAGGCAACTATCGCCAAAGAAAATGGATTAGAGCCTCTTAGTCAATGGTTATTAACTTTTCCGCAAGCAGATGTTTATGCTAAAGCAGAAGAGTTTGTCAACGAAAAAATAGCCACGACCGAAGACGCACTAACTGGAGCGCATGAAATTATGGCTGAACAGTTCGGTGATATAGCCAAATTCAGAAGCTGGATTCGTAATGAAACTTTTCAAAATGGCCGCTTTGAAAGTCAGGCAAAAGATAAAGAAAAAGATGAAAAAGGCGTTTATGAAATGTATTACGATTTTTCAGAGCCTATTAAAAAAATAGTTTCACATCGGATTTTAGCTTGTAATCGCGGTGAAAAAGAAGGCATATTAACGGTTTCGCTTAAAAGCGATGAAACAAAAATATTGAATTATCTAAATCGGCAATTAATAAAAGATGCATCATCTCCAGCTGCTTCATTAGTGGTTGCAGCTTATCAAGATGCTTATAAACGTTTTATTGCTCCTGCCATTGAACGTGAAATTCGTAATGAATTAAAAGAGAAGGCAGACGAACAAGCGATCGCGATTTTTGGCGAAAACTTACGCAACTTGTTATTGCAACCTCCTTTAAAGGGCAAAACAGTTCTAGGCTTTGATCCTGCTTATAGAACAGGATGTAAACTGGCTGTTTGTGATGAAACTGGGAAAGTGCTTGCTATTGAAGTGATATATCCACATAAACCTGCTTCTGCTGAAAAAAGAAAAACAGCGGATGAACAGTTCAATCAACTTGTGGAAAACTATCAAGTAGATATGGTTGCTATTGGTAATGGTACGGCAAGTCGTGAATCAGAACAATTTGTTGCTAGAAATTTACAATCGATTACGCGTGATGTTTACTATGTAATTGTCAATGAAGCTGGAGCTTCAGTTTATTCAGCTAGTACGATTGCGCGTGAAGAATTCCCCAACTTACAAGTAGAAGAGCGTAGTGCGATTAGTATTGGTCGTCGCTTGCAAGATCCTTTAGCAGAATTAGTGAAAATTGATCCTAAAGCTGTAGGTGTGGGGCAATATCAACACGATGTTTCACAAAAAAGATTGAATGAGCAGTTGGATTTTGTAGTAGAAACAGCTGTCAATCAAATTGGTGTAGATGTAAATACCGCTAGTCCGCAACTTCTACAACATATTTCAGGTTTAAATAAAACAACGGCAGGAAATATTGTTAGTTATCGGGAGGAAAATGGCGCTTTTACGAAGAGAACACAGTTGAAAAAAGTCTCACGTTTAGGTCCTAAAGCTTATGAACAAGCCATTGGCTTTTTACGGATTCTCGGAGCTAAAAACATTTTAGATAATACTGCCATTCACCCGGAAAGTTATACTGCAGCCAAAAGCTTACTAGAAAACCTACAATTGGATTTATCAGATGTTGGTACTTCCTATGCTAAAGAAGTGCTGGAAAGTTTGTCTCCGGAAAGTTCGGCTGCTAAATTAGATATTGGTGTGGAAACACTTAAAGATATTATCTACGCGCTTATTCAACCCGGACGTGATATGCGTGATAGTATGCCCGCGCCGCTTTTACGCAAAGACGTTTTATCGATGGAAGATTTGAAAGCAGGCATGCAATTAACAGGAACGGTCCGCAATGTGATTGATTTTGGCGCTTTTGTGGATATAGGTGTTAAACAAGATGGACTTGTGCATATTTCAAAATTGAGTCCGAAATTTGTTAAACAGCCCACTGATGTTGTTTCAGTCGGTGATATCGTTACTGTTTGGATTGAACAGGTTGATTTGAAAAAAGGACGCATAAGTTTAACGATGATCGATCCAGGAGAATCAAAATGACTGAGGATGAATTACAATTATTAGTGGAAAAAATTTCCATACAGTTTTTTAATAAACCTTTTTTACATCAGGCATTTTTTAATCAACGTTTACAAACAACAGGTGGCAGATATCATGCAAGTGACCACCACTTAGATTTTAACCCTAAGATGGCTAAACTTGATCACAAGATCTTTATTGGAATTATTAAACATGAGCTATGCCACTACCATCTGCATATTGAAAATAAAGGTTTTCAACATAAAGACGCAGATTTCAAGGAATTGTTGACAAAAACGGGTGGTTTACGCTATGCTCCAGATATTCGAACGAAGCAAAGCTTTCATGTGTATAAGTGTCAAAACTGTCAGTTGACGATTACTAGACAAAAAAGAATTAATACACAACGCTTTGTTTGTGGTAAATGCAGTGGTAAACTGCTATATCAATATACCTATACAAAAAAAATCGGAAAATAAAAATCTTTTGCTATTTTTTATCTTTTATTAGATAATATATTCCAGTTTGGTAATGACGCTTTGGTTGTTATCAATTTTTCCGAGAAAAGAGGATTCTAATAATGACAAATCAAGATAAAAAAATCTACCATTTTGTAGGGATTAAAGGCTCAGGAATGAGTTCTTTGGCATTAATTTTGCATGAACAAGGAGAACAAGTGCAAGGATCTGATGTAGAAAAGTATTTTTTCACTCAGGTTGGCTTAGAAAAAGCTGATATTCTTATTTACCCATTTGATGCAAATAATATTACGGAAGGTTTGACTGTGATAGCCGGTAATGCTTTTCCTGATACTCATGAAGAATTAGTTCGAGCCCGTGAGTTAGGTTTAGAAGTCATTCGTTACCATGACTTTATTGGACACTTTATTCAACATTTTACAAGTATTGCTGTTACTGGCTCGCACGGGAAAACGAGTACAACCGGTTTATTAGCCCATATACTAAGTGGCATTGAATCGACTAGCTTTTTAATCGGTGATGGTACAGGTCATGGAAGAACCGATGCTGAATTTTTTGCTTTTGAAGCTTGTGAGTACCAACGTCACTTCTTAGCTTACAGTCCAGATTATGTAATTATGACGAATATCGATTTTGACCATCCAGACTACTTCAAGAGTATCGATGATGTATTTTCTGCTTTTCAAACCATGGCTAAGCAAGTTAAAAAAGGGATCTTAGCTTTTGGTGATGATCCTTATTTACGAAAATTAGAAGCAGATGTTCCTATTTATTATTACGGTGCGAATTCAGATGATGATATTCGGGCTGAAAATATCGCACGTACCACGACTGGTTCAGCTTTTGATGTTTATTTCCACGATGATTTCATCGGACACTTTGATTTGCCGGCTTTTGGTCAACATAATATCAATAATGCCTTAGGTGTTATCGCTACGGCTCATTTAGAAGGTTTTGATATGAAAGAAGTTGCCGAAGAAATGGCTTCATTTTCTGGAGTAAAACGTCGTTTTAGTGAAAAGAAAGTCTCTGATATGGTAATTGTCGATGACTATGCACATCATCCAGCAGAAATTAAGGCTACAATTGACGGTGCTCGTCAAAAATACCCTGATAAAGAAATCGTGGCAGTTTTTCAACCCCATACTTTTTCGCGTACCATTGCTTTAATGGATGATTTTGTCGAAGCACTTAATTTAGCAGATAGTGTTTATTTATGTGACATATTTAGTTCTGCGCGTGAACAAGCTGGTGATGTAAAAATAGAAGACTTAGCAAATAAGATTGATCAAGGTGGCGAAGTTATTCAAGAAGACAACGTTTCTCCACTTCTAGATCATAAAGATGGCGTGATTATTTTTATGGGCGCCGGAGATGTGCAAAAATTTGAACGCAGCTATGAAGATCTTTTAAGTAATACAACACGAAGTGTATTATAAGAGCGTTAGCTAGCTTGACACTTTTTTTATAGTTGATAAAATAATAAAATAAAAATCATAGACATAGGAGGCTAGTTGATTGGATATAGGGAAGTTAAATAATTTAGGAAAGGCAATTGATGAAATCGAAGAAGGGCAGACCATGTCTGTGACTGAAGCGATTGAAGATGACCAGCTATTATTATATTTAGGTTTGACCAATGATGCGAATCCTTTGTATATCCAGCATGATTATGCCCGTAAAACGATTTATAAGCAACCGCTCGTGCCTTCAGTATTATTGATTGGTATTGTAACCAGTACGATCTCAAAACACTTTCCAGGACCCGGTTCACATGTGGTGAATTTATCGGTTAATTTTGTAGAAGCTGTTTATCATTACGAAATGTTGACTTTTTTACTAGAAGTTATTAAAGTGGATAAACATAAAGACGTCGTGACTATTTCTGTAGAAGCTGTTAACACTGAAGAAAAGCGGGTTTTAGATGCGGTCGTTATGGTTCAACCTCCTATGATTTATGAAGAAGAAAGCGAGGAAAATAATGAATAATAATCCAGCAATTGAAGCAAAAGGTGTGAATCACTTTTATGCTAAGGTATATGGCATCTTTGCTTTAGGGCTTGGCATCAGTGCTATTTCAGCGTATTTAGCAATGACGATGTTTTTTGAACAAACCATTTCTTTTATCGACAGCTTTCCTTTAGGATTAACCGGCATATGGTTGGCTGAAATCATTTTAGTGGTTTTGCTTAGCGCTAAAGCACAAAAAAATCCTTCGTTAACCATCGCAGGTTTTGTTGTTTATTCGCTGTTAAACGGGCTTGTTTTATCGGTTACTTTATCGATGTATACGCAAGCCTTGGTCGGAAAAGCTTTTGCTACAGCGACAGCTACCTTTTTAGCTATGGCTTTATATGGGGCGATGACAAAACGTGATTTAAGCGGAATTGGTCGTGCAGCGATTGGACTTTTAATTGGTGTGATTGTGGCAACACTCATCAATTTCTTTTTACAAAGTCCAGCTGTTGATTATCTTTTATCCTATTTAACAGTCGCGATCTTTTTAGGTTTAACTGCTTATGATAATCAACAAATAAGAAATTTATATTTTGCTACAGCTGGTCAAGATAATACCGGTTTTGCTGCCTTTATGGCATTACAACTTTACCTAGATTTTATTAATCTATTCTTATCCTTCTTACGTATTTTTTCTAGAAATTAAAAGAAGTTTAACGTTTCGATGTTCTGAGAAAACCTCTCTTTTCATTCGGAGCGTTTTTTTAATAATCGTTAGTTTACTTAAGGATAACAAACCATAAATGATCGCTTTCGTCCTCATTGTTTGTTAAAATAGGTAAAGAGAATTTGAGTGAGGGGATAAAAAAATGGCAAAAAATAAATTACTACTGGTAGATGGTAATAGTGTTGCATTTCGCGCATTCTATGCCTTACACAGTTCATTAGAACGCTTTAAAAATCCAAGCGGTCTTCACACCAATGCAATTTATGCTTTTAATTTAATGTTTGAAAATGTAATGGAAAAAGAAAAGCCTAGTCATGTACTAGTAGCTTTTGATGCAGGCAAAACTACTTTTCGTAATGAAATGTATGAAGATTATAAAGGTGGACGGGCTAAAACACCGGGAGAATTAAATGAACAGCTTCCTTATATAAGAGAGTTGATTAATGGCCTTGGAATCTCTTATTATGAGTTAAAAAACTATGAAGCAGACGATATTATCGGTACTTTAGCCGAGCAAGTAGATAAAGATAAATTTGATGTTACTATTCTCACAGGAGATCGGGATTTAACCCAGTTAGCAACTGATGATGTAAAAGTCGCTATTACCAAAAAAGGTGTCAGTGATACAGAAGATTATACGCCAGAGCATATTGCTGAAAAATATGATGGTTTAAAACCTAAACAAATTATCGATATGAAAGGACTAGCGGGAGATTCGTCTGATAATATTCCAGGCGTAACAAAAATTGGGGATAAAACTGCAATCAAATTATTAAATCAATATGATTCTGTTGAAGGTGTTTACGAACATATTGATGAGATGAAACAAAGCAAGATGAAAGAAAACCTAATTAATGATAAAGAAACTGCCTTACTTTCGAAAAAATTAGCCACAATAAATATATCTGCTCCTATTGATGTTTCTATTGATTCTTTAAAATATGAAGGTAGCGATTTGGATAAACTTGTTCCTTTTTATAAAGAAATGAATTTCCGAACATTTTTGGATAATTTGGATGTCGGAGAAGAAGAAAATAAGATGGAGGACATTTTATTTGAAGTGGTTGATGAACCGACAGAAGAAATGTTTACCGATGAAATGGCTTTATATGTCGAAATGTTGGGTGAAAATTATCATGTAGAAGATATTGTAGGCGTTGTATGGGGTAACGATAAGAAAATTTATGTCACAAAAAGCGATAAGATTTTTGAAAATAAGGCTTTTAAAAACTGGTTAACCGATAAAAGTAGAGGAAAAAGAGTCTATAACGCAAAAAGCACCCAAGTAGCGTTGAATCGTTACATTGCTTTGCCTGAAGGTTTTTCTTTTGATGTTTTGGTTGCTGCTTATTTATTGGACAATACAGATAATACGGATGATATTGCAGGGATTTGTGCACATTATGATTATCAAGATATCCAATCAGATGTGGCTGTTTATGGTAAGGGTGCAAAAAAAGGTCTACCCGAAGATGATGAGACGTTTTTTGCCCATTTAGCAAGAAAAATCAAGGCTATTCAATGGCTTACGCCTAAATTAGAAGGTGAGCTTAAAGATAAAAATCAACTCGATCTATATAAAAATTTGGAAGCTCCTATTTCTTCCATTTTAGCTGAAATGGAAATAACAGGTATTACAGTAGATGCCCAACGATTGAATCAAATGAAGGATGAATTTGCTCAAAGCTTACAAAAAATTGAGGAAAAAATCTTTGAGCAAGCTGGAGAAAAATTCAATATCAATTCGCCTAAACAACTAGGGCATATTTTGTTTGAAAAGATGAACTTGCCTGTCATTAAAAAGACCAAAACAGGTTACTCGACGGCTGTTGACGTTTTAGAGCAGTTAAAAGATAAATCACCGATTGTTGAAAATATCTTAAAATACCGGCAGATTGCTAAGATCCAGTCAACTTATGTTGAAGGACTTTTAAAAGTCATTTTACAAGATGGTAAAGTTCACACGCGTTATCTGCAAACTTTAACGCAAACAGGGCGTCTAAGTTCGGTCGATCCAAACTTACAAAATATACCTATTCGTCTAGAAGAAGGACGAAAAATTCGACAAGCTTTTGTTCCGCAAAAGCACGACTGGGTCATTTATTCTTCTGACTATTCACAAATTGAATTGCGCGTGCTTGCTCATGTTTCAAAAGATGAGCATTTACAAGAGGCATTTAATGAAAACCAAGATATCCACGCCAGTACTGCTATGCGTGTGTTTGATATTGAAAAACCTGAAGATGTAACAGCTAATATCAGACGTCAAGCCAAAGCAGTAAACTTTGGGATTGTTTATGGTATATCAGATTATGGTTTATCACAAAACCTAGGTATTTCTCGTAAAGAAGCCAAAAATTATATTGATACTTATTTTGAACGCTACCCTGGCGTGAAAAAATATATGAACGATTCTGTAGAACAAGCAAAGGAAAAAGGTTTCGCTGAGACGCTTTATCATCGTCGTCGTTATCTTGAGGATATTAATTCTAGAAACTTTAACTTAAGATCTTTTGCCGAAAGAACAGCGATTAATTCACCGATTCAAGGTAGCGCTGCTGATATCTTAAAAATTGCTATGATCGAATTAGATAAACAATTAAAAGAAAAACAACTAGAAACGAACATGCTTTTACAAGTACATGATGAGTTAGTTTTTGAAGTTCCAGAAAGTGAACTTAAAACACTAGATCAATTGGTAAAAGAAGTTATGGAAAATGCTGTTCATTTAGATGTTCCGTTGATTACCGAAAGTAGTTGGGGGAAAACTTGGTATGATGCAAAATAAAGAGGTGTGTACAGTTGCCGGAATTGCCAGAAGTAGAAACAGTTAGAAAAGGGCTAGTTACCCTTGTCCAAGACAAAACTGTTGCAGAAGTTATTGTTAGATGGCCTAAAATCATTGAATCACCGGCAGTTGATACATTTTGCCAAAAACTAATCGGACAAGTTATCAATGATATTGCGCGTAGAGGGAAATTTTTAATTTTTGAATTTACTGATTTTGATTTGATTTCTCATTTACGTATGGAAGGTAAGTACGAATATACACCAAAGAATACTGAAGCTCCGGTTGATAAACATACTCATGTGATATTTAAATTTACAGATGGGAGTCAACTGTCCTATCATGATGTAAGAAAATTTGGACGCATGGCTTTAGTAGAAAAAGGACAATATCCGTTTTATAAAGGGATTAAGCAATTGGGACCAGAACCAGTAGAAGAAGAATTTTCATTGCAAGCATTTGAGAAAAAACTACAACATTCTTCTTCTTTAATAAAACCTCTGTTACTTAATCAAAAAGTTGTAGCAGGTCTAGGAAATATTTATGCGGATGAAGTATTATGGCTAGCTAAAATTCATCCTCAACAGCCAGCTCGCACTTTAACAAAAAAAGAAGCAGAAAGTTTACACCAGGCAATTATTGCTATTTTAGCTAAAGCAGTTAGAGCGGGTGGGACAACCATTCGTTCTTATAAAAATGCTTTAGGTGAGGCAGGATTTTTTCAAGTGAGTTTAAATGTTTATGGTAAAACAGGTGAACCCTGTCCTAGATGTGAAACGCCTATTAAAAAAATTAAAGTGGCGCAAAGAGGCACACATTTTTGTCCGCATTGTCAGAAATTAAAGAGGAGGAAGCTGTCATGAGTTTTATCCTCGGTATCACAGGAAGCATAGCTACAGGAAAGAGCACAGTTGTTAATATTTTTAAACAGTACGGCTTTTCTGTAGTTGATGCTGATATTATTGCAAGAGAGGTCGTTGAGCCGAATACAGCGGGGTTAAAAAAGGTTGTTGAAACTTTTGGAAGCAGTGTGCTTTGTTCAGACGGCTCATTAAATCGCAAACAGTTAGGTCAAATAATTTTTAGTGATACAAAAAAAAGACAGGCACTTAATGCGCTACTTGCGCCTTTTTTACAAGAAGCAATTATCGAACAAATTAAGCGAGCAAGTGCTGTTTCTTCTTTAGTTATTGCTGATATTCCTTTACTTTATGAAGCTGGTTATGATAAGTATATGGATCAAGTGGCGGTAGTTTATATCCCTGAAGACTTACAAGTACAGCGTTTAATGAAAAGAGATCGTATAACAAAAAAAGAAGCGCAAAAAAAAGTTGCTAGTCAACTTTCCATTGAAGAAAAAAAGAAACGTGCGGATATTATTTTTGACAATCAAGAAAGCCTATCATCTATCCGCCAACAAATTTTTTCTTGGCTTAAAAAAAGACAATTTTTATAAAGCTTTAAAACTCTAGTCATTTCTAGAGTTTTTTTGTCCTTAAACTGTTAGTATAGGAAGGTTTCATGTTATAATATTAATAAGAATTTTTATAAAAACAATTGAAATTTTAACGAAATAATCATAAATGAGGTGAACAACATGCATTGTCCAAAATGTCATCACAACAATTCGCGTGTTATTGATAGTCGGCAGACAGATGATGGTCGTGCTATTAGAAGAAGAAGAGAATGTGAAAATTGCGGCTACCGCTTTACAACTTTTGAAAGGCTCGAAGAAACGCCGCTTTTGGTGATTAAGAAAAACGGTGCACGTGAAGAATTCAATCGAGAAAAAATATTGCGTGGCTTGATCCGTTCGGCTGAAAAACGACCGGTAGCTATGGAACAAATGGAACAAATTGTTGATCATGTGGAAAGTAGAATTCGTGAATTGGGAGAAAACGAAATTTCTTCTAATTTAATCGGCGAATATGTGATGGAAGATTTAAAAGATGTAGATGAGATTGCTTATATTCGCTTTGCTAGTGTCTATCGACAATTTAAAGATATGTCAGTATTTTTAAAAGAGCTAGAAGATATTGTCGGTAAGGCAAACGATTCAAATTAACAATAAGGAGGGACTCTTTTGCATAGCGCTTGGGATGAAGTACAACCTAATAATATTTATCAAGTGACCAAAAGCTTTCCTCTAACAGAAGAAGGAAATAACGGTTTGGTTTATCTTTACCAACCGATTATTGGCCAAAATGCACTGGCTTTATATTATGGTTTTATAGGAGATAAAGAAGATCAGTATGAAAATGAGTTTGCACATATTGATATGCTAGATGCCTTAAATATTGGCCTGCCAGATTTTTTACAAGCACGTAAACAATTAGAAGGTATGGGTTTATTGTCTGTGTTTACCAAAGAGGATCCGGAATTTGGCAAAATGTTTCTTTATCGTTTAGAAGAACCTATTCACCCGCAGGATTTTTTTCGCGATGAAACCTATAGTTTTTTATTATTAAATACTATCGGGGAAAGAAAGTTCCGGCAGATGGTCCGCCGTTTTCAACCTGAAAATCCTGATTTAACGGCTTATCAAGAAGTCACAAGTGGCTTTCGTGAGGTCTATGGAGCCTTGGATGAACGTTTATTTATTCGTAATGCCCAAAGCCTGGAAAAAGTTTCCCAGGACTATCAAGTACCTTCAAATAAACAATTACAGTTAGATGAAGGTCAAATTGACTGGGATTTTTTGTATCAGTTAGCACAACGAAAGTTTATTGTTAAAGAGAATTTTGATGATTCTTTTAAACAACAGCTAACTTTATATGCCAACTTATTTGGCTTTGATGAAATGAAATTAGTTGATTTAATGACTGAGGCGGTTTCTTTATCTGATGGCAAAGTCGGTCGAAAAGCATTGGATAAGGTTATTAGAAAGCAAGCGACAGTAAAAAAAGAAAAACAAGCAGATAACTATGACGAACAATCTGATGAACAGAAGCGTCGCTTCAATACTTTACGACAAACGGGCTTTTCTGAAAATGATATACAGTTAGTTAAAATTGCACAAAGTTCAGCGCCCATGGATTTTTTACAAGCGATAAAAAATGAAAAGCATAATTTTGTTACAGATCCTGAAACTTGGTTATTAAAGACGCTAGTCGAACGTAGTCCATTACCTAATAGTGTGATTAATGTTTTAATTCATTATATTCTGGTTGTTAAGAAAAATAGCTTTTTACAGTCCAATTTTGTCAATCAAATTGCTACAGATTGGTCAGAATTAGAAATTAACAGTCCAGAACAAGCGATTAAACACGTACGTGATTTAGTAAAAGAAGTTAAGAATAAGCCAAGTAAAAAGAAAAATTATGCAAATAATAAGCAACAGCCTATTCGTAAGGAAAGTTTGCCAGACTGGGTGGACAAACCTAATGAAGAAGTGGAAGACCCGGCAGTACAAGAAGAAATTAATAAAAAACTTCAGGATTATCTGAAACGCAAAGAAGGTGAAAGCTAATGGAAGATGTGGGAAAAAATCTAAATAAGTTAATGAATCAAAAAAATTATCGAACGCGTTTTTCTGAAATGATGACTGAGGTATTAAAAGATCAAGATGTGCAAAATTTTTTGGATGAGCATAAAAATGAGTTGTCAGAAGATGACATTGAACGTAGTTACGCGAAGTTATATGAATTTGTGCAGGAAAAAAGAAAATTTGATTTAAACGATCCAACAATGATTGCACCCGGTTATGAACCCCAATTAACATTGAACTATCATTCGGTGGATGTCACTTATATTCCGACGGAAGAATTAGTAGCCAAACAAGAGCAAGAAGAGATCCGCAGTCGTATTCAAGCACTGAATATGCCTAAAGATATTCAAGAAGCCCGTATGGCAAATTACGAAGGAACAACAGGACGCGGCAAAGCCTTTATGAGTGCGATTGATTTTATCAACGCTTATAAAGATAATCCGCAAGTTTTTCATAAAGGTCTTTATCTAGTGGGTAGTTTTGGTGTAGGAAAAACGTATTTGTTAGGTGCGATTGCCCGAGATTTAGCTGAAGCGGGTTATACATCGACACTGCTGCATTTTCCTTCATTTGCAGTAGATATGAAACAATCGATCAAAAAAGATGAAGTTGGCGAAAAACTTGATGCGGTTAAAAGTGCTTCAATCTTGATGTTAGATGATATTGGGGCAGACGCGATGAGCAGCTGGATCCGCGATGATATCTTTGGCGTTATCTTGCAATACCGTATGCAGGAACAGCTTCCTACTTTTTTTAGTTCTAATTTTACCATGAAAGAATTAGAGCAACATCTATCAGTGACACAGCGCGGAGAAGAAGAGCCGTTAAAAGCTAAGCGTTTGATGGAACGTATACGTTATCTAGCACAAGAAATTGAGCTGACTGGAAGAAATCGAAGAAACACTTAGTATAAATGATAGTCTGTGGCATCCTTTTCTTTGCTGATAAAATAGCCGAACTATAGAGAGGTTGTGTTTGTAATTGCTCCTCGCAAATTTACAACAACCAACAAATCTCAGCAAGCATAGTTCGGTTATTTTTATGATGTTACAGCTCTTTTTCTAAATTAAGAGAAAGGAAGAAAGCTTTTTGAATAGCCATATATTATCTCAGCGTTTGGCTGCGGTTGCTGAATTTGTTCCCAGAAAGGCTCGTTTAGCCGATATTGGTTCTGATCATGCGTATTTGCCTATATTTTTAGTAAGGGCGGGCAAAGTAGACTACGCTATTGCTGGAGAAGTTGCCCAAGGCCCTTTAAAAGCTGCTAGCGCACAAGTAAAAAGATATGATCTTGAAGAAAAGATCACTGCTAGATTAGCTGATGGTCTAACAGCTATCTATCCGAAAGACCAGATTGACACGATCGTGATTGCGGGTATGGGCGGGATATTGATCGAGAGCATATTAACCAATGGCCAGAAAGATGGTTCTTTAAAAGGGCAACGGTTGATTTTACAACCCAACAACCATGAATCTGATGTACGGCATTGGTTAGCAGCTAATCATTATAAAATTTACGACGAACAGATCATTGAAGATTATGGAAAATTTTATGAAATTATTGTTGCTTGCTATCAAGAAAATAGTCATTATACAAGCAAAGAATTATATTTTGGCCCTGTTTTAATGCAAAAAAAGACAGCTAGTTTTCAAAAGAAGTGGCAGAAAAAGTTAGAAATAAAACAGAAAGTTTTAAGGAATCTAAAAAATGCCTATCGCGTACCTAAAGACAAAATTGAAGCGGAAAAAAGACAGATGGCGTGGATCGAGGAGGTATTATCTTGAGTCTTGATGCAAAAGAGTTTATTAATAAATTTGAAACATTTTGTCCTCTTTGGTTGGCTGAAGAAGGTGATCCTTGCGGACTTCATCTAGGAACATTAGATAAAGAAATTGAACGTGTCATGATGACATTAGACGTGCGTCCAGAAGTTGTTAAGGAAGCAATCGATAAAAATATCGATTTGATCATTGCTAAACATCCGCCGATTTTTCGCCCTGTAAGCCGTTTGACTGCTGATGATCCGCAAACTAAGATGTATATTGATTTACTAAAGCATGATATCGCAGTTTATGCTGCACATACGAATATGGATATTATCTGGGATGGATTAAACGACTGGTTTTGTGAAATGTTAGGTGTTAATGTCGACAATTATTTGGTAAAAACTCATGAAGTAAGTTTTAAAAAATTAGCAGTATATGTTCCTATAGAAGACAGCAAGAAAATGCGGCAAGTCTTAGCTGATATTGGGGCTGGTATGCAGGGGAATTATCGTAATACAAGTTACTCCCTAGTAGGCACGGGCCGTTTTACACCTAATGCACAAGCCAATCCAGCCATTGGTAGGAGTGATCAAGAAGAGAAAGTGCAAGAAGCACGAATTGAAGTGATTTTTCCAGAAACGATTCAAGAAAAGCTCCTCCAAGCGATGTTTGCTGCTCATCCTTATGAAGAACCTGCCTATGATATTTTACCTTTGGATAATCCAGGGGAATCATTTGGGCTTGGACGAATAGGGCATTTGGATACTGCGGTTGATATAGAAGATTTTGTGCAAAAGGTAAAAACAACATTTCAGCTTGATGGACTACGTCTCATTCAACCAAAAATGGCAAAACAGAAAGTACAGAATATAGCGATTTGTGGCGGATCTGCTGGGAAATTTTATCCTGAAGCAATTAAAAAGTCAGCGGATGTTTATATTACTGGAGATGTCAATTATCATACAGCCCATGACATGCAATCTAACAACTTGACGGTCATTGATCCGGGGCATAATATTGAGGTAGTTTGTGTGAATAAATTTATAGAAAAAATGGAAGAATGGAAGCAAGAAGAAAATTGGGATATTGATTTTATCCCTTCTTCTACAAATACAAACCCCTTCCAATTTAGATAAAGGAGATAGCATATGTACGAAAATTTACTAGCACGTTTTTTACGTTATGTTAAAACTGAAACTCGCTCGAATCCAGAAAGTGAAACTATTCCATCCACTCAATCACAGGTTGATTTTGCAGATAGCTTAAAACAAGAACTGATTGAGTTAGGATTAGAAAATGTTCATTATGATAATAATAATGGCTATGTTAGTGGCACACTTGCAAGTAATATTGAAAAAAAGGTGCCTAGCATCGGCTTTATTTCCCATATGGACACTGCTGATTTTAATGCAGAAAATGTAGCTCCTCAAGTGATTGAAAATTATGATGGCATTTCAGAAATTCAATTGGATGAAAAAGGTGAATACAGCTTAAATCCCAATGATTTTCCTAGTTTAAATAAATACCAAGGAGAAACCTTGATCACTACTGATGGCTCCACACTCTTAGGTGCAGACGATAAAGCAGGGATTGCCGAAATTATGACGGCTATGGAAATTTTAAAGGCTAACCCTGATATTTCACATGGTGAAATTAAAGTAGCTTTTGGTCCTGATGAAGAAATCGGGACAGGCGCAGACAAATTTGATATAGAAGATTTTGATGTCGATTTTGCTTATACGATGGACGGGGGGCCTCTTGGCGAACTTGAATATGAAACCTTTAATGCAGCACAAGCAGAAATTACTATTAAAGGAAAAAACGTTCATCCGGGAACAGCAAAAAATATGATGATTAATGCCTTACAATTAGCCATTGATTTTCAAAACCAACTTCCTCAAGATGAAGTACCGGAAAAAACTTCAGGAAGAGAAGGATTTTTCCACTTGATGAATTTAAGTGGCAGTCCAGAAGAGGCAAAGATGTCTTATATTATTCGTGATCATGATCATCAAAAATTTGAAGCGCGTAAACAAAAAATTAGCGCTATTCAAACGAATTTAAATGAAGCATTCGACCAAAAACGTGTATTTGTTGATATGTATGATCAGTATTACAATATGAGAGAAATCATCGAAAAAGATATGAGTATTGTTGAGCTAGCTAAAAATGCCATGCTTGATTTGGCTATCGATCCGATTATTGAACCAGTACGTGGAGGAACAGATGGTTCTAAAATCTCCTATATGGGTCTTCCAACACCTAATATTTTTGCGGGTGCTGAAAACATGCATGGTCGTTTTGAATATGTATCTTTACAAACCATGGAAAAAGCAACAGCGTTAATTGTAAAAATCGCTGAATTAAATGCTGGATAATTATAAAAGAGGAAGTAAAATAATATCTTCCTCTTCTTTTTCTATCCATCTCATTGGTTTTCTGGTTAAAGGAGAAGTTGATGAAAAAAAATCCAAAGTGGAAAATCGTGTTAAATTTAATTTTACTTCTGCTTATTTTGGGTATTATGTTTTATTTTATCCAAAATTCAATGCGCGAAATTTTTGTGGAATTAAAAGAAACGAATCTTGTGATTTTGTTGGGTGTTATTTTCTTAGGATTGTTACATCAGTTTTTTGAAGGCTATGGTATCAAAGAGACTGTAGGTAGTTTTGCCCCTAATTTTTCAGTATTTGATGGTATGATGACATCTTTTTACACTGCATTTTATCGAGTTGTTACTTTTGGCGTAGGCACTTTACTGGCTGAAATCGGTTTTTATAAGAAAAAAGGCATTAAAATTAGTCAAGGCGTAGGGGCTTCAGCTCTACATATGATCAGTTATAAGGCCGCTATTGTGACTTATGCTGTACTAAATTTGTCCTTTTATTTCAATGCGATTTTAAACCAACGTCCAAAGATGATCGCGGTGATCATAACAGGTATTGTTTTAACTGTTTTGCTTATTGTGACATTGATTGTATTATCTTTGAGCTTGAACTTACAAGTGCTGGTATTGCTATTTTGCAATCGATTTATTCGTAATCAAAAATTACGTGTCTATATCGATCAGTTCAATTTACAAATCAATGCACTACACCACGCGATGCAATCTGTATTAAATGATAGGACTTCTCTTTTAAAAATTTATTTGTTTAATTTATTAAAAGTAGGCGCCTGGTATGTTATTCCATTTGTTTGTTTACAAGAAGAATTTAACGATATTGATTTCTTTTTAACATTTGCACTTATTAGTTTTACTTTGGTTGTATCAGGTGTTATTCCCTCGCCAGCGGGTATTGGATCATTTGATTTTGTTTATTTATTGATGTTTCGTCCGCTAAGTGGCACAGTAGATGCTGTATCTTCCTTACTTTTATATCGTTTTGCTAGTTATGTCTTACCGTTTTTGTTAGGATTTTTAGTCTTTCTGAAAGAACGAAGAACAGCTATTACTACTGAAATTGAAAATTCTTCTCAAATTTAGTTGTTAATCTTTGACCAATTTTGACCAATGAGCTATACTAGTTAATGGAGATAAATTCTCAACCTTAACTGATTGGGGGAAAACAAATGAATATTGAAAAAATGACAACCACATTACAAAGTGCAATTGCTGAAGCACAACAGGTTGCTGTAACAAGAAAACAACAAGAAATAGATATTGCTCATTTATGGAAAATATTTTTACAACCAAAACAATTTGCTAGAAATTTTTATAAAGACTTAGGTGTTGATCTTAACGCTTTTGAACATGAAATTGATCAAACGATCGATAGTTTACCAAGTGTTGAAGGCGGTAATGTACAATATGGTCAAAATATTAGTCAAAATTTATACCATTTATTAAATGAAGCAGATCAATTGGCGAAAGATTTTAAAGATGAGTTTTTATCTACCGAAATTGTTTTACTTGCATTGATGAAGTTAAAAAATTATCGTTTGACAAAATTTTTAAAAAATCAAGGTGTTAATGAAAAACAAATAAAACAAAGCATTGAAAATATTCGACAAGGGGATCGGGTCACTTCCCAAAACCAAGAAGAACAATATGAAGCCTTAGAAAAGTATGGAACAGATCTTGTTCAAGAAGTGAAAAATGGCGAGATGGATCCGATCATCGGCCGTGATGAAGAGATTCGGGATGTTATTCGAATCTTATCACGCAAGACTAAAAACAACCCTGTTTTGATTGGTGAAGCTGGGGTAGGTAAGACGGCAATTGTTGAAGGTCTTGCACAGCGTATTGTTAAAAAAGATGTACCTGAAAACTTGAAAGATAAGACTGTATTTTCTTTAGATATGGGTGCTTTGATTGCGGGCGCTAAGTATCGGGGTGAATTTGAAGAAAGATTAAAAGCCGTTTTGAAGGAAGTTAAAAAAGCGGACGGTCGTATTATTCTATTTATCGATGAAATTCATAATATCGTAGGCGCTGGGAAGACTGAAGGTAGTATGGATGCCGGTAATTTATTAAAACCCATGCTAGCTCGAGGTGAATTGCATACAATCGGTGCAACGACCTTAGATGAATATCGGGAAAATATTGAAACGGATAAAGCGCTAGAACGACGCTTTCAAAGAGTCAGTGTTCAAGAGCCATCGGTAGAAGATACGATTTCTATTTTACGTGGCTTAAAAGAACGTTTTGAAATCCATCACGGCGTAAATATCCATGACAATGCTTTAGTTGCTGCGGCTACCTTATCTGATCGCTATATTACAGATCGTTATTTACCAGACAAAGCCATTGATTTAGTCGATGAAGCTTGTGCCAATATTCGGGTGGAAATGAATTCAATGCCAACTGAATTGGACCAAGTAACAAGACGTTTAATGCAATTAGAGATTGAAGAAGCGGCTTTGAAAAAAGAAATAGACGATGCTTCAATGAAACGTTTAGCATCTTTACAAGAAGAACTGGCTGAATTACGTGAAGAAGTCAACTCAATGAAGCTACAATGGGAAACAGAAAAAGAAGAAGTAAATGCTGTTTCAAATAAACGGGCAGAAATTGATAAAGCGAAACATGAATTAGAAGACGCCGAAAATAACTACGATTTGGAAAGAGCTGCTGTTTTAAGACATGGCACTGTACCACAGTTAGAAAAGGAACTTAAAGAATTAGAAGATAAAGATGATCAAACTGTTCTAAAAATGGTACAAGAGTCGGTGACTGCTAATGAAATCGCAGTGGTTGTAGGACGTTTGACAGGCATACCTGTAACGAAATTAGTTGAAGGCGAACGAGAAAAATTACTTAACTTGAACGAAACCTTGCACAAGCGAGTGATTGGTCAAGATGAAGCTGTTAATGCAGTAAGCGATGCAGTGATTCGTTCTCGTGCTGGATTACAAAATCCGGATCGACCATTAGGTTCTTTCTTATTCCTGGGACCCACAGGTGTAGGGAAAACTGAACTTGCTAAAGCTTTAGCAGAAAATCTTTTTGATTCTGAAGATCATATGGTACGGATTGATATGAGTGAATATATGGAAAAACATACGGTTTCTCGTTTAGTCGGTGCACCTCCTGGTTATGTAGGTTATGAAGAGGGCGGACAATTGACTGAAGCCGTACGTCGCAATCCTTACACAATTATTTTGCTTGATGAAATTGAAAAAGCTCATCCAGATGTCTTTAATATTTTACTACAAGTATTAGATGATGGTCGTCTGACAGATTCAAAAGGTCGAGTTGTTAATTTTAAAAATACTGTTTTAATTATGACAAGTAATATCGGTTCGCAAATATTATTGGAAGGTGTTTCGGACCAAGGAGAGATTTCAGCAGAAACAAGATCTCAAGTGATGAATATGTTACAAGCAGCGTTTAAACCAGAATTTCTCAACCGAATTGACGATACCATCGTTTTCACTCCGTTAAATATAGAGGACATGAAAGGCATCGTTGAAAAAATCATTGAGGAATTATCACAAAGATTAATGCAACAGGAGATTTTCCTTGAAATATCAGATGAAGCAAAAGCTTGGATCGCTCAAAATGCCTATGAGCCAGCATATGGCGCTAGACCTTTGCGACGTTATATTACACGTGAAGTAGAAACACCATTGGCTAAAGAAATTGTTTCAGGACGTGTCATGCCAAAAACAAAAGTGACTATCGAATTGCTTGATAACCACTTAGTATTTCAAAATGAACCAATGGAAGAGGAATAAAAAAGTATTCGGAAGTTGAATATCCAACTTCCGAATACTTTTTTTATGGAATATATTATTTTGTTTCTTCAGTATCATCTAGCCAATTTATTGTGATAATTTTTAAGATAGCCGCGATTGGAACGGCTAGAAACATTCCTAAAACCCCGAAGTAGGCACCACCTACTGTAATTGATATGATGATGATGATCGGGTTAAGATTTAAGGCACCACTCATAATACGCGGACCGATAACATTTCCATCCAGTTGCTGTAAAATAAGTAATGAAATCAATGCTGTGATAGCTAGTTGAAGGTCTGCACTGAAAAAAGTGATGACTGTCGTTACAATCGAAGCAAAGATAGAACCAAAATAAGGGATCATATTACATACGCCAAGAAGAATTCCTAAGGTTAATGCGAAAGGCACGTCTAAAAAGTAAAGTATAATCGTTGCAAAAGTCCCAATAATACAAGCATCCAAAAATTGCGAACTGATAAACTTATAAAAAATCGTATGGGTTGCTGCTAGCCATTGTTTACTACTTAAATGAATTTTTTCAGATAGTATTTTTCTTCCTAACTTATCGAAAAATGACAAGATAGAGTCTTTAAACAATAGTGCATAAATGGAAATAATCAAAGCTAAAAATCCATTAAAAACAAAGGAAGAAAGACTCCTTGTGATGGCTCCTAAAGAAGTCAGGGCTTGTGTCCATTGTTGTAATAAGTTTTCTGGTGAAAAGTCTGAGGTAAAACTTTGAAAAAACTCTTCTAAATTCAAAGATTCAAAGACACCTTCAGATTCTAATCTTGCGATAAGATCCATCAGATAATCATAAAACTGCGGTAATAATCCAAGTAAGTCGATCACATTATTAATCATCAAAGGAATGACATAATTTAATGCTAGAAAGAACACATAAAAAATAAATAAATATAAAGTCACAACACTTATACCGCGGCTATGTTTTTCTATAAAGGGTAATTTGGTTTTTTCAAAAAGTAGTTCTAAACGCCTTACAGCACCATTTAAAAGATAAGCAAAAATAAAACCAATGATAAAAGGCGATAGAATACCTAATAAATTAGATAGGCTATTCATTATAAATTGGTAATTTGTAATCAATTTATAACCAACGACTAATGCCATCAAAAATAAAAACCGTATAAGCCAATAATTCCAGTCAACTCTCATTTTTTGCACTACATGCACCTCGCTCAATAATTTCTTTTTATTTCTGATGTCTCTTAATATAATAAACGATAGTACAAAAAAAGGAAACAAGCTAGTCAAAATAAAAATAAAAATGGATTTACGTCAATATTCTGGACACATTTTTTGAGAGTCTTTTTTCGAAACGAATCCACTCTAGAGAATGTCATCATTTCCGCTTAATATCAAATGGAAAAACGTATTTGACATTAAGCGGAAACGATGACAAGGAGGCCTCGTGGATAAGTTCCTCAAAAAAATGTGTAGGAAGCTCTAGACCTATGCCAACATCTTTGCTTGATCTTCCGCTTGCTGGGGCGTCAGGTAGTTGATATTTCCATGAATCCGTTCGCGATTGTACCAACCATTAATATATTGGAATAAAGCGAGACGGGCTTCGTCAAAACTTCTATAGTGCTTCAAATAAACTTCTTCCTTTTTCAAGGTCGCATGAAAAGATTCAATCCCTGAATTATCATAGGGCGTTCCTTTGCGACTGTAAGAATGATTGATGTGACATTGTAGGAGAAGATTTTCAAATTCATAGCTCGTATATTGCGTGCCTAAATCTGTTTGTAAGATGAGTCCCTTACCATCTTTTAATTGTTGATTTTGCATGGCTTGCTGAAAAGCTTCCACTACAATCGGAGTGGTCATCTGTTTACCATAAGAATAGCCAATAATTTTACGAGAATATAAGTCCATGACAGAAGCCAAGTAAGTCCAGCCTTCTTTTTGCGTATGAATATAGGTAATATCTGCACTCCATTTTTGGTTGATCGAAGTCGTAGAGAAATCTTGTTTCAAGAGATTCTCACGAGATTCCACTTTTTCATGATTGCTTGCTGGACGATATTTTTTTCGAATAATGGAACGAATACCAAGTTCTCGCATCAATCGTTGGACGCGTTTTAAGCTCACTTTCCAACCGTATTGGACTAACTTATGCGTGATTTTGGGCGCGCCATAACGGTGCTTGCTTTTCTCGTAAATCTGTAGAATTTCTTCTTTTAATTGTTCATTCTTTTGGTTCCTTCGGCTCGGACAACGGTTCTTGGAGGCATAGTAAGTCGACTTCGATACCTCGAGTACGTTCGTTAATGTACGTACGGGGTATTCTTGACGCTCTTCATCAATAATTTCATAAATCAACGTGTCATCACTTACTCTTTCGTGAATATGGTGATAGCTTTTTTTAGGATATCAATCTCCTGTTTCATACGATGCATTTCCTTCTCCATTTGATGAATATCTGCCTGACTTTTGCCGGTTTCTTCATCCGGGGTATACGCTTTTTTCCAGTTATATATCGTTGCTTCTGAAATCCCATATTCACGTGCCAAAGAAGGAACACTTTGTCCTTGTTCATTTAATTGAAGGACCAATTCTCTTGTTTCTTGGTTGTATCGTTGTGTCATAAACGGACATCCTTTCATAGAATATTATAGTACTCTACAAATATGTGTCCATAAAACTAACCTAACACCAAAAGTTAGTTTATGTTTTATTTAGAGCTTATTAGACACTTAATCAATGTTAGACCATTTATGATATGACTTCAATTCTATATGTTTTATCGTATCATAAGCAATAAAATTCTCTTCAATGAAGATACCATCTTCATTATAACCTTTTATCTTTCCAACAGTATCAGGCAAATAGTTATGATCCCAGAGTTCATTGCTTTGTACGGCGACTATTTTATCTTTCAACAAAGCTTCTTCCATTATTTCTGCGATCTCCTGCTCGGCCATATCACTTTTTTCTTCTATTGTAGTATATTCTTCAAAAGCGCTTTGATCGATTTGCGCCGTATGTTCTGATAAATAAAATCCCATCCATTTTAATCTTTTACGATCAACATAATCATGTAATGTGCTCAATTTTTTCACCTTCTTAAAGATATTATCAACTTCATTATACGAACAAACGTTCCTTTTATAAAGCGAACAATTTATTAAAATTTACTTTTTAATAAAAAAATAGAGCACTGGCAGAATAAATGATAAAAAACGTGGAAAAGCTGAAATTAACTTTCCCACGTTTTTTTAATCATCATCGTCCATTTCAAGTACAGCAAGAAAGGCTTCTTGTGGTACGTCGATGGAACCGATTTGTTTCATTCGTTTTTTTCCTTCTTTTTGTTTTTCTAGTAATTTTCGCTTACGAGAAACATCACCACCATAACATTTAGCTAATACGTTTTTGCGTAGGGCTTTAATATCAGAGCGAGCAACAACTTTTTGTCCAACAGTTGCTTGTACCGGAACTTCATATTGTTGCCTTGGAATCAAGCTTTTCAATTTTTCAACGATGGCTTTGCCACGTTCATAAGCAAATTCACGATGGACGATAAAACTTAAAGCATCCACTTTATCACCGTTTAGTAGAATATCCATTTTTACCAGATTGCTTGTACGATAACCTGATTCTTCGTAATCCAAAGAAGCGTAACCTTTGGTATTAGACTTTAGCTTATCAAAAAAGTCAAAAACAATTTCAGAAAGGGGAATATTATAAATAACATTTACCCGATAATCATCCAAATAATTCATCGTGACAAAATCGCCACGTTTTCGTTGACATAACTCCATGACCGGTCCTACAAAATCATTAGGAACCATAATTTCTGCTTTGACAAAAGGTTCTTCAACTTTTTCGATAGCAGAGCTTTCAGGAAAGTCAGCAGGATTGTCGATGTCAATTTCTGTGTCATCTGTTTTAGTCACATGATAAACCACAGAAGGCGCAGTTGTTATCAATTCTAAATTCGCTTCACGTTCTAAACGTTCTTGGACAACATCCATATGAAGCATGCCTAAAAAGCCACAACGAAAACCAAAGCCTAAAGCTTGTGAAGTTTCTGTTTCAAATTGTAGGGCCGCATCATTTAATTGTAGTTTTTCCAAAGCTTCACGTAGATCGTTGTAGCGCGAAGTATCTACCGGATACATACCGCAGAAGACCATCGGATTTTTTTGCTTATAGCCAGGTAACGCCTTTTCCGCTGGCCGGTCAGCTAAAGTGATTGTATCTCCGACCCGGGTATCTTGCACTGTTTTGATAGAAGCTGTTAAGTAACCAACATCGCCAACCATTAAATAATCTCGAGCAATAGCTTTAGGTGAGAAAATACCTAATTCAGTAACTTCAAAAGTCTTTCCATTGTTCATCAATTGGATTGTATCACCTGGACGGACGATACCGTCAATGATACGTATACTTAAAACAACGCCACGATAGACATCGTAAACTGAGTCAAAGATCAAAGCTTTCAAAGGGGCTTGAATATCCCCTGTAGGCGCAGGGACAATTTCTACGATTTGTTCTAAAATTTCTTCAATCCCTAGTCCTGACTTGGCGCTAGCAAGTACTGCTTGACTGGCATCAATGCCAATAACATCTTCAACTTCTTGGCGAACACGTTCAGGATCTGCTGCTGGCAGGTCAATTTTATTAATAACTGGCAAAATCTCCAAGTCATTATCCACTGCTAGATATACATTAGCTAAGGTTTGTGCTTCAATGCCTTGAGCAGCATCGACAATTAAAATTGAGCCTTCACAAGCCGCTAAACTACGTGAAACTTCATAAGAAAAGTCTACATGTCCAGGAGTGTCGATTAAATGAAATATATAGGTTTGACCATCTTTAGCAGTATAATTTAGTTCAACGGTGTTTAATTTGATCGTAATTCCGCGTTCTCTTTCTAAGTCCATCGAATCTAGTAATTGGTTTTGCATTTCTCTTGAGCTTACGGTATGTGTCTGTTCTAAAATACGATCAGCTAAAGTGGATTTTCCGTGATCTATATGAGCGATGATTGAAAAGTTACGAATCATCTTTTGTCTTTGTTTCATTTCTTCTAAGTTATCCATGGAATCATTCCTCATTTCTTTTCCTTCAGCTTATTAATTATACCAATCTAAATAGGAGAATAAAAGCTTTTTGTAAGATTTGCTTAAGGGAAGTCATGATTTTTTGCTAGTATTTAACGAGTAGATTTGATAAAGTAGTTGTGATCGATTTGGTCAGGACAACTTTATTGGAGGGACTTACATGAAAGTTTATTTTGCTGCACCGATGTTTGCTAAAAGTGATTTATTTTATAATTCTTATTTAGTAGATAAAATTCGAAAAAGGTATACGGAGCTTACAATTTATCTTCCGCAAGAAAATGCTGCGATCAATGATAAAACAGCTTTTGCGGATAGTAAAATGATTGCACTAGCTGACACTAAACAAGTAGAAGAAAGTCAGCTGATGATCGCTTTATTGGATGGAAATACCATTGATAATGGGGTAGCTTCTGAGATTGGTGTGGCTTACGCTAACGGTGTTCCGATCCTTGGCTTATATACAGATTCTAGGCAAGAAGGCGCTGATAACCAAGAAAAATTAGCGGCAATTTCAACAGTAGCCGAAAATCAGTTTCATTATTTGAATTTATATACGGCTGGTTTAATTAAATTAAACGGTCAAATTTTTTCTACAGAAGAAGAGCTTCTAACTGAAATCTATCAATTTTTACAGCAGGGCGTTTCTAAATGAGTAGCTATGTAAAGAGGCAACGTACGTTAGTTTTATTTGGTTTTTTGACTTTACTGGTTATTATCTGGGAATATTTTGTAGGGCTTGTTACTATTGATACGACCTTTACTAAAATTGTTGAATGTTCTGCCGGGATCCTCTTAATCTATGCGCCAGAGATTTTAAATCATTTTTTTCGTTTAAAATTTGCCAACTTTGTTGTCTATTTTTTCTGGATTTTTATTTTCTTAGCTATTTTCCTAGGGACTTGCTTACATTTTATGACGTTTATTCCTTTGTGGGATAAGTTGTTACACTTGGTAAGTCCGATGATTTTAACTGCTATTGGTTATGGCATTTTAAGTGAATTTTTAAAAGGACAAAATATAACAGCAATATCGCCTTGGCTATTTCTGATTTTCGGTTTTTCGTTTGCAGGAATATGTGGCGTTTTTTTGGGAATTTTGGGAATGGAGCTGGGATATGCTTTTAGATATGAATCTACAACGTTATAAAAGTGGTAACACGGTTTTTGTAGGGCGACGAGTATTGCAAGATACCATGGGAGATTTATTGATCAATGTTATTGGTTCGTTTCTTCTTAGTTTTTTCGCTTGGTATAAGAGTCGATATAATAGCGCCTATTTTGAAAAGTTTAGGGTTCAATTTTTAAATAGTTAAAGGAGTCGTAATATGACGCAGGATCGTTCGTTTTTTTCTACCTATGAATTAGCTTACTTAGCCATGACAGTAGCGACTTGTACAGTGGGACGACTTTTATTTCAATTTATACCCAATATACAACCGATGACCGCTATATTTTTAATTATTACCTTACAATTAGGTATTTTCCGTGGACTTTTAATCAGTACTTTATCTGTGCTTATAACAAATATCTATTTAGGCATGGGTATCTGGACAATTTCCCAGATTTTTTCTTTTACGATCATTATTTGTTTGATGGGACTTTTCTGCAGTGTATCGATATTTCGAGAAAGTAGAGCATTACAGACGCTTTTTAGTATTTTTGCCGGATTTTTATACGGCTTTATTATTGCTTGTATCGACGTAGAGGTTTACGGTATGCCGCAATTTTGGCCTTACTATATTTCAGGGCTTTCCTTTGATTTATTACATGCAATAGGAAATGGTGGTTTTTATTTATTATTGACGCCGGTTTTTCAAAGGTTATATAAAAAGACAGTAAAAAAGAAGGCTTGATTGCTAAGCCTTCTTTTTGCGTTCTTCTAACATTGTTAAGGTTTCTTCTAATTCATTTAAAACTTCTCCATCTGTTTCTTTTTCTTCTAGTTCGTAAAGCAAGTCAATTGCTTGTTCGGGTTGTCTTTTCGTTAACTCTCCGATTGCCCAAACAGCCGTACCGCGAATGACGGGTCGAACGTCTTCAAGACATTGACATATTTTGACTAGACTTTGTCGATCCCCTAAGTTAGCCAGAGCAATCAGGGCGTTTCTTTGTAGAGGTTTTTTTCCTCGCCAAGTCCCCGCCAGGTGTCCAAATTGTTCCTTAAATTCTCGGTTTGAAATTGATAGCAAAGGGGCTAATTTAGGCCTTACTTCATCGACTGAAGGTTCCATTTCCTTATGAAAATGAAAATCTTTTCCTTGATTATAAGGGCAAACTAGCTGACAAATATCACAGCCATAGATAACGTTATGAATTTTTTTGCGATATCTTTTAGGCATCATCGTTTTTGTCTGCGTTTGATAAGAAAGACATTTTTGCGCATTCATTTTTCCATCGCCTAATAAAGCACCAGTAGGACAATGGGTGATACAACGCCTACATTCACCACAGCCAAAAACTTTGGGTTCATCAGGTTCAAATTGAATATTTGTTATAATTTCCCCTAAATAAACAAAAGAGCCGTATTCTTCTGTGATCAATAAACCGTTTCGGCCGATAAAGCCTAAGCCTGCTCTTTGAGCGACAGCTACATCCACGAGTTCTCCAGTATCAACTTGTGGTGAAAAACGCCAATTTTCGGCATCTTGCGTATTCGCAGCTTCTTTTTGAATAAATGCAATAAGCTTTGTTAGACGATCCTTTAAAATATCATGATAATCGATTCCCCAGGAAGCACGAGCCAGTTGTCCCCGTTTCTCATCTCTAGGCACTTTTTCATGAATTTTTGTTGGATAAGCTAGAGCAATTGCGATGATACTTTGCGGGTTTTCAAAAGTTAGTTCAGGATAAAGACGTTCATCAATATTTTTATGTTCAAAGCCAGAAGTATGTCCAGCTGCTTTTTGTGCAATTAAAGACTCTTTTAATTCATCAAATGGTTCAGCAGTTGTAAAACCGATCTTATCAATTCCTAAATTTTTACTTTCTGCAATAATTTTTTCTTTCAGACTTGGCATGCTTTTCACTTCCTAAGCACTTTTTTTCTACTATACCATAAGTTAAAAAATAAGAATACATATGTTTAATACGCCTGCTTTGTGGTATATTAAAAGGAAATAAAAAAATAGAGGAGATAGTCAATGACTTTATTTTATAAAAGTACCAGAGATTCTGAGAACGTCGTTTCAGCTTCGCAAGCGATTTTACAAGGATTGGCTGTAGACGGCGGTTTATATGTTCCTACAGAAATCCCTGAAATTGATTTAGATTTTAAGCATTTAGCTAATCAAAGCTATCAAGAAATTGCGGCTTTGTTTATGCAACTATTTTTACCTGATTTCACTCAAGAAGAATTATACGAATGTATTAATATGGCTTACGATCAAAAATTTGATAATCAAGAAATTGCCCCTTTAGTAAAAGTAGGCGATCAGTATTATTTAGAATTGTTTCATGGGCCAACCTTAGCCTTTAAAGACATCGCTCTGTCCATCTTGCCGCACTTAATGAAAAAAGCAGCACAGAAAAATCATATGGATAAAGAAATCGTTATTCTTACCGCGACTTCGGGTGATACTGGAAAATCGGCTATGGAAGGCTTTGCTGATGTCAAAAATACTAGCATTATCGTTTTTTATCCGGAAAGTGGTGTCAGTCCCATACAAAAAAAGCAAATGATTACGCAAAAAGGTGAGAACACCTTTGTTGCTGCAATCAAAGGGAATTTCGACGATGCACAAAGGAAAGTAAAAGAACTTTTTAATGATGCGAAGTTACGTAGTAAAATGGCAGAAAATAATAAAGTATTCTCTTCAGCAAATTCTATTAACATTGGTCGTTTGGTTCCGCAGATTGTTTATTATGTTTATGCGTATACGCGATTAGTAAAATCGGGCCAAATAGAAAGTGGAGAAGAGGTCAACTTTTCAGTTCCGACAGGAAATTTTGGAGATATTTTGGCTGGTTTTTATGCAAAAAAAATAGGCCTTCCGATTCGTCGGTTAATTTGTGCATCTAATCAAAATAATGTGTTAACAGAATTTTTCCAAACTGGTAATTATGATCGTAATCGTCCTTTTTATGTTACATCTTCTCCATCAATGGATATTTTAGTTTCTAGTAACCTAGAACGTTTATTGTTTTATCTAACAAAAGAAGACACTGTAAAAACAAAACAACTGATGGATGACTTAAATAAGAGGGGGAATTATAAGATTACAGCAGAGATGAAAAGTGCTTTATCCGACTTTTTTGCTGATTTTGCTTCTGAAAAAGAAACTGAGCAAACAATCCGTGAAGTTTATGAAAAAGAAAACTATGTCATCGATCCGCACACAGCTGTGGCAACTTGTGTGGCGAATAAGTATGAAGAAAAAATGTTACCAACTATTATTCTTTCAACGGCTAGCCCTTACAAGTTTCCTCAAGCTGTACTTCAAGCGATCAATAATGAGGGTGAAAAAGCAGAAGGAATAGCGGCGCTCAATAAGCTGGAAACATTTGCTGAAATTCCTGTTCCTGCGGCTATAGAGGAATTAGAAAATGCAGAAATTAAACATAATGATAAAATTTCTGCTGAAGAAATGACACATTATGTAGAAAAAGTATTGAATTTAAAATAAGAAGGAGTTTGTCATGGGAAAGTGGTTACAAAATGTCAAAATTGAAACATCTTATGCAAAAGAAGGGGAATTTGTTTCAGGAACTAACACACAGTTAGTCGATTTATTCATCGAAAATGGTAAGGTAAGTAAAATTCAAAATCACAAGCAAGTAGAAGATGGCTATGAAAAGATTGATGGTCGCAAGTATTTGCTTTTACCTGGTATCCGAGAAATGCATTGTCATTTTGATAAAACCAAGTTGGGTACGAACTGGCAGCCAATTACACCTGCTAACTCAATTATTGAGCGATTCACAAAAGAAATTCCAGAACTAAACACCTTAGAGCTCCCGCTTTCTGAACGTATGAAGCATTAATTGATAGAGAAATGCAGCATGGTGTTAGTTTTTTTCGTTCACATATAGATGTTCATCCAAAAGTGGGGCAGAAGTTCTTACAGCAAACTATAGAGGCTTTAAAAGCGTATCAAGAAAAATTTGCTTATCAATTAGTTGCTTTTCCTCAACACGGTATGCTTTTATCTAACGCCTACAAAGATGTCCAAACAGCCTTAGCAAACGGTGCAGATCTTATCGGGGGAGTGGATCCGACTGTACTGGATAAAAATACAGAAAAATCTTTATACTATACCTTTGATTTAGCGACAAAGTTTAATGTACCTATCGATATTCACGTACACGAACGGGCAGAAGAAGGCAAGAAAACATTTTATGAATTATTAAAATTGACAAAAGAAAGTAATTGGCAAAATAAAGTAACCGTGAGTCATGCTTTTGGTTTAAATGATTTTAGGGGAGATGAACGTAAAGAATTTTTCCAAGAATTAGCAGATCAACAAATTTCTATTATTTCAAGTGTGCCTCTTGATGGCGTGATTCCACCCTTGGAAGAATTGCGTCGCTATGGGGTGGATGTTTCTTTGGGTTGTGATAATGTTTATGATTCATGGTCACCTTTTGGTAGTGGCAACATCCTTGAAAAATTAAACCGATACGCTGAAATTTTCGGTATAAC
Organism: Tetragenococcus halophilus; assembly: GCF_001712815.1. NCBI lineage: Bacteria > Bacillati > Bacillota > Bacilli > Lactobacillales > Enterococcaceae > Tetragenococcus > Tetragenococcus halophilus. The sequence goes on along the minus strand of NZ_CP012047.1, from coordinate 1,191,929 downwards.
AACCCAAGATGGTTTGACAGATTGCATGGAACTGGTCACAGGTAAAAAGACAGTAGGAGAGAATTTGTGGCTCAAAGAAGGCGATGAGGCTACATTTATACTAGCTGATAGTTCATGCAGTGCTGAATTTGTTGCACGAAAGTCAACTGTCTGTACAAGCTATTATAAAGGCAATGCTGTATTTTCTTTATAATTTAAATAAAAGCAAAAAAACGACTGTTCACAAAAAACAGTCGTTTTTATTTCTTTTGTTTTGAAAGTGTTAGTATGGTTAAGGGGATAATTAAAACAACATAACCAATAACTGCAACTAGAATTATAGCGAGCCAGATATTAGTGATTGAAAATAATTTAGTAGCTAACATCGCTATAGTAATGGAAACAAAATAACAAATAAATAATTGGACAAAGCGTTTGATTGTCAACTTAACATTCCTTCAATATCACGCTATTTACTATTTGCTAAATATAAGGAACGTACTTCATTTTGCATGTTAGAAGTAATTTTTAACTCATTTGTTAAATAATTCTTTATACCACCGAATTCTTCGTTAACCATTTGATAGAAAGTATCTAAATAAGAAGAATCAACGGTTAAAGCGATTTTTAATGCTTCGATTGTTTTACTATCCGTGCCTTCTTTGATCGCTTTAGCAATGATTTCGTCGTTTTCTTGTACGCGCATAGCATTAGTTGCTAGGTAGTCTTTGTAGATCGTTTCTTTAGGCACATTTAAAATTTCTAATAGCAAAGTGGCTGAAACCCCGGTGCGGTCTTTTCCAGCAAAACAATGAAAAAGAAAACTCTTATTAGAATCAACACTTAAAGCTGATTCAATCACTTTTTTAAAACCTTCTTGCGCACTAGGGTTGACTGCCATCGTACGGTAGGTTTCTTTCATATAATTTCTAGCTGTATCAGGCGAAAAAATTTGTTTAAAGTCATCAAGTCCTGTTCCTTGTCCCTTAACATTTTTAAAAATATCAATATGTACATAATCTGTATTTTTAAAATGTTCATCTGGACGTTCTTTAATTTCTTGGCTTGAACGTAAATCGGTGATCTTTCCCAAGCGATAGTTTTCCACTAGTTCATTTTGATCTTGCGGTGAGACTTTACTTAATTCTCCAGAACGTAGTAACTTTTTTCCAGCTAGTACTTGACCTTCACGATTTTTTATACCACCTAAATCTCTAAAATTTGTAATAGTTTCCATAAAATTCCTTTCTACATTCCTCTTTTATTCCCATCTTACCATAATTTTTAATCGTTTAGTATACACTTGTTTTCTCACTAAGTGTAAAATTTATTGAGGTATCCTCTAGACGAATAAAAAAGAAACCGTTACTCTATTCATTGGGCTGTGACAGGCACTAATGAACAAAGGCGGTTTCTTATGGATTCTATTGTAACAGATTTAGTGGAAGTAATGAAGAAGGAAACGAATTTTTTAGCAAGAGAAAGAGCCATGATGATCTTTTTTACACAACTTATAGCGACCATTACCCAACTAGCTTTTCAAACGCTTGATGAAGAAATTTGTGCGCAATGTAAGAAAGAAGGCTTTCGCGTCGATCGTAAAAGCGAAAGAACCATCACCTTCTTGTTTGGTCCCGTGACCTATGTTCGTCGGCGAATGAAAAATCAAGCCAACGACATTCGTTACCCTTTAGATGAATTTCTAGGGATTCGAAAAGGCCTTCGTTATAGTTCGCTGGTTCTGCGAAACGTGGCTCAATTAGGCAGTAACATGGTCTATCGTCATGTTTCTCAAGCGATCGACTGTTTAACTTCTTGGCAGATGAGTCATCAAAATGTGCAACAATTGGTGGTTAAAACGGGCGAATTCATCCAAGCCAGAAGCACGCATGAAAGTCGTTATGAGGGCGTGATCCCCAAGAAAAAAGTGCCCTATTTATATCTGGAAGGAGACGGCGTAAAGATCAACGGACAGAAGAAACAATCTCTTGAAGTTCACCGTTTTCAAGTGTGTGAAGGCAGCCAGAAAGTAGGCAACCGTTCGGAAATGATCGCCCCGCACTTTGTGAGTCATCTGAATCGGCAAAAAGCATATAAAGAAATGATGGCCTATCTTCAAGCCTATTATGATTTAAGTCATACCGTGGTCATTTCCAATAGTGACGGCGGTTCGGGTTATGAAAAAGCAGTGTTTGATGAACTGGCTTTAGGTTGTTTGCGTCATGAACACTTCCGTGATCGGTACCATGTCCATCGGAAAATCAAGGAACGAATGGCTTTTGTTCCCCAGCTCCAACATCGGATGATACGAGCGATTGAACATTATAATTGGCAAGAGGTCCAGCTGGTTTTAGATACTTCGGAAAGCTTGATTGAAGAAAAGGAAGCCGAAGATTTTGAGCATTTACGTTTACTGCATCACTATCTTCAAAGAAGTTGGCCTTATTTAAAATCATTGAAAGCACGAGGAATCAAGGATCCTAAAGCTTGTATTGGTACGATCGAAAGTACCCATCGAAAAATCACCTATCGCATGAAGCGCCAAGGTCGTTTGTGGACAAAAACGGGGGCGCAAGCCATGATTCGTGTCATTGATAGTTTAAGAAACCAAGAATTTGAAGGTTGGTTGAATCAATATGAAGCCCTTCCGAATGATGTGGTTGCCCAGGAAAAGCGTTGGCAAGCTATGAAACGTTGGGTACAGAAAAAGCCTCGTTTCCAAGCCCATGAAGGTGCATTTAAAGGACAGATTGGCGAAGGAAAAGCGAAAAGTGCGCCTTTAGGCCAATTCGCCAAAGGACTGAATCAATTAATAATGACCCCGAATGTTCTCTAATAAAAACTTGTTTTTGTTAGAGAGGATGAGGGCAAACCGAACGAAAGTGAGGTTGAAAAATAACTTTGTGTCTGCCCAAAAGACGGTTTTTTTATTCAACCTCAATAAACTTGACACATACGTTTTCTCACTTATAATTTAAAAAAGGTACTTGCTAGCGTATAATGAATTTATGAAAGCAATAACAGGAGGCGTTTTATATGAAAAAAATCTATCATACAGAAGTTGTTAACGATCAAGGTTTAAAAGGTACAGCCTACACTAGAGGTGAGCACGAATTAGCTGTTGTTACATCTAGTCCAACAAGCACTGAAGCAGGAACAAATCCAGAACAACTTATCGGACTTTCATGGGCAACTTGCTTTAATTCAACCATTGAAATTCTTTTAAAGAGTAAAGGAATTGAAAAAAAGAGTCGAGTGGAGGTTCATATAGACTATTGTGAAGATCAAAATACCAAAGAACATTTTTTTGAATTAAAAGCCTATGCAGCTATCGACGGAATTGATCTCGATGAAGCCACAAGTTATGTAGATACAGCAGCGAAACGTTGTCCGGTATCAAAAATTATCGGAGATTATCCATATGCTTCTTATGAGGTTATTCCTTATTCTGAATGAAATACAGACAAGACTCTTTTACTTAAATCATTGAATCATAAAAAAGCTTGTAACTACCAAATAAAGGCGTTACAAGCTTTTTTGCTGTGAATCACTACAATTCAGCGACCAAAGGGAGCTGAGAGTAGCTGATGAACAGTACTAGGGCGAGCGAAAGTGAGGCATAGTGTCCTTTACTTCGAATCACTACAATTCAGCGACCAAAGGGAGCTGAGAGTAGCTGATGAACAGTACTAGGGCGAGCGAAAGTGAGGCGTAGTGTCCTTTACTTCGAATCACTACAATTCAGCGACCAAAGGGAGCTGAGAGTAGCTGATGAACAGTACTAGGGCGAGCGAAAGTGAGGCGTAGTGTCCTTTACTTCGAATCACTACGATTCAACGACCAAAGGGAGCTGAGAGTAGCTGATGAACAGTACTAGGGCGAGCGAAAGTGAGGCGTAGTACCCTTTATTCTACTGTCACTGATTTAGCTAAGTTTCGTGGCTTATCGACATCATAACCACGTTGCAGGCAAGCATAGTAAGCGATCAACTGTGTTGGAATAACAGCGACCAAGCTTGTTAATAACGGATGCACTGTGGGTAAAATGATTTGGTCTTCTTGTCTTGCCATTTCTTCTGAGGCAATCACAATGGTATTAGCACCACGACTCTCAACTTCTTTTAAGTTTCCGCGTGTATGGGCACCCGTATTTTGACCGGTAATAATGCCCAGTACTGGAGTACCTTCTTCAATTAAAGCAATTGTTCCATGTTTTAATTCACCAGCAGCAAATCCTTCTGCTTGTACATAGGAAATTTCTTTTAGTTTCAATGCAGCTTCTGAGGCCACATAATAGTCATTTCCACGACCGATATAAAAAGCATTGCGAGTAGTACTTAAATATTGTTCGACTAAACTTGAGATATAGTCTTTTTCATCTACCATACTTTCCATAGCAGTTGCTACGATGGATAGTTCATGAAAAGCATCAAATGAAGTACTTGCTTTACTATTTTTATTTTTTCCTACTGCTTGCGCTAAAATTGCCAACATCGCAATTTGTGCTGTATAAGCTTTGGTGGAAGCCACAGCAATTTCAGGACCGGCATGAAGCAGCAGCGTATATTTAGCTTCTCTGGATAAGGTTGAACCCGCAACATTGGTAATTGTTAATGACGGAAAGCCTAAACGATTGGTTTGGACTAAAACTTGTCGACTGTCTGCTGTTTCCCCGCTTTGAGTTAGAAAAATAAAAAAGGGTCTTTCTGAAAGTAAAGGCATGTTATAACCGAACTCACTGGAAAGTTGTACTTCAACCGGAATTTGCGTCACTGTTTCAAGTAAGCTTTTAGCAGCCCAGCCAGCATTATAACTTGTTCCGCAAGCTACAATATAAATACGATCACTTGCCGAAACTTCTTCAACCAAGTCCTTATCGATGTTCACTTTTCCTTGATCATCTCGGTATTCTTGCGTTAACTTACGCATTACCGTAGGTTGTTCGTCAATTTCTTTTAGCATATAAAAAGGGTAAGTTCCTTTTTCGATGTCAGAAGCATCTAATTGGGCTTGATAAGCATCGCGTTGAATGATTTCGCCCTTCTGATCTTCAATCACAATACCATCAGCAGTAACTGTAACCAATTCATTATCTGCGATTTCCACGAATTCATGCGTTTGGTCCAAAACAGCTAAAGCATCACTTGCAATCACATTAAAACCTTCACCTAAACCAATCAACAATGGGCTTTTATTTTTAGCAACATAGATTGTTTCAGGCTCTTCTTTATTCACTAAAGCAAAAGCATATGAACCATGTATAACGCTAAGCGCTTTTTGGAATGCTGTTTTAGTAGATAAGCTTTCTTTTTCCATAAATGAAGCAATCAAATTCACGACAATTTCAGTGTCTGTTTGACCATAAAAATTTTCTTCAGCTAGATAATCATTTGCAAGTTCCGCAAAATTTTCGATAACGCCATTATGAACTAAGACTAATTGACCGTTTTGTGAAGTATGCGGGTGTGCATTTTCTTCTGAAGGTTTTCCGTGAGTTGCCCAACGTGTATGGCCGATTCCTATTGTCCCATTCACTTCATTTGTTAGTTTTTCTTGTAAATTTTTGATTCGACCTTGAGATTTGACCAAATGCTCCTGTTTTTCATCTGATACAAATAAACCAGCCGAATCATAACCGCGATATTCTAAACGTTGTAAACCATTAATGATAATTTGTTCTGCATGAGTCTTTCCTACAATTCCTACAATTCCACACATAATGAGATTCCTACTTTCTTTTGTCATTACGTATTTCTAACTGCGCGACAAAATTTTTGTTACAAACTTTGCAGCTTGTTTTTGTTCTTGTCTTTAGAGTGCAGACCCTAGAGCCACCCGCCGAATATTTCGATAAGCTCTTTTCCTCGTCATCTGTAAAACAGATCTGGCGCTGTTAAATAATGGTATAGCTATCCTCCTTGTTATTTGTTATTTAGAAATACATTGGTAATGATATACATAATTTGATTTTAAGTCAAGAAAAAATCAAAAATAAATAAATTGGTCTAGATTGAAGCGAAATTAGTTTTTCTTTTTTCCTATACTAAATAGCAAACTTTCGGTAAAATAAAGTGAGCAATGTTTTATTTGTATAAAATGAAAAGGGGAGGGTATAAATGAATAAAAGACGTTGGGTCGCGGTGATTATTGCTGCAGCTTTATTTATCTTCGCAGCTGTTTCATCTTTTATGACAGAAGATACAGACGAAAAAAATTTAAGCGGGGCAGACGCGCTATTATTCGGTTCAAATGAAATAACAGAAGGAATTGTGGAAGAAGGAGGAGAGGATCAGCGGATCGCTCAATTAACTATTGATGGAACGATTGCTGATACTGGAGAAAATAGCTTTTTCTCAGGCGAAGGTTATAACCATCAATTTTTCATGGATCAATTAAAAGAGCTACAAGAAGATCCAACAGTAGCAGCTGTTTTACTAGAAATGAATACACCAGGTGGTGGTGTCTATGAAAGTGCGGAAATCGCCAAGGAAATCCGAGCGATTCAAGCAGCTGATATACCCGTCTATGTTAGTATGAAAAATATGGGTGCAAGCGGAGGCTACTATGTATCTGCTTCAGCTGATAAGATTTTTGCTACTTCTGAAACTTTAACCGGATCGATCGGTGTCATTATGTCTAGTGTAAATTTTTCTGAGTTAATGGATAATTTAGGCATCGAGGATCAAACATATAAAAGTGGTCCTTTAAAAGACGTGGGATCGGCTATGAGAGAACCGACAGAAGAAGATGAAGAAGTGATGCAAGGTTATGTCGATAACTCTTATGATCGCTTTGTGCAAATTGTCTCTAAAGGACGATCTATGTCAGAAGACCAAGTGCGTGATATTGCTGATGGTAGGATTTATGATGGACAACAAGCTAAAGATAATGATTTAGTAGATGAGATCGGTTTTCCAGACGATGCTTTAACTGCTTTAAGAGAAGATGAAGGCTTAGAAAAAGCGCAAGTATTTGAATACGATATTGCTAGTACTGGTTTTGACCAAACTTGGTTAGGGTCTAAAATCGCTCAAGCAAAAGGTATGAAGCAAACAGAAACAGATCGTATGCTCAATGTTATCGAACGTATCGGTACACCAGAAGCACCTAAACCAATGTATTATTATGGAGGTGAATAAGATGTCCGAACAAGAAAATGAAACAAAACAAAAGGATTTTTATCAAAAGGTTTTAACTTCTTTTAAGTCTAGAGAATACACAGAAGATGAAGCTGCGCAAAAGAAAATTGAATGGCAGAAATATGAGGAAAAACCAGAACAAAGTCGTTATTCAAACGATTTTCCTAATTATTTCTTTGCCGGTTTTTGGATCCGTTTATGGGCTTTTTTGATAGATTTGCTTTGTATTAACGCGATCACTACGATTCTTTTGGATGCTACTTTCACCTGGTTTGACATCGAACGTTCTACTGAATTTTTAAGCGCATATAGTTTACTTGCTTTGCTGATTTATCTTGTTTATTTCACTTTTTTAACTAAACTAAATAAGGGGCAGACAATCGGCAAAATGATTTTTGGTATCCGTGTCATTTGTCTCACTGAAAAAAACTTAAGTTGGAAAACAGTTTTTATTAGAGAAACCGCAGCGAGATTTGTTTTACAACTTCATCCGTTCTTATATTTGGGATATGCACCTACGCTTTTTACACGGAAAAAACAACATGTGGGTGACTATTTTGCTGATACTAGCGTTGTAACGATCAATTTGATCCAGGCGTTTAATCAAAAGGTTAACGCATAAATAAAAGAAAGAGGATTGCATGGCAGATATTATTAATTTTCCTGATGAAAGTAAACGATTGTTAGAGAGTGCTAATAAAAAAATGCAAAATCAAGATTATTTGGCGGCAAAAAAGGACTTTGAGCAACTTTACCAGCAAAATCCAACATATACCTATGCTAAAAAGTTGGTGACAGTATTGCAGCATTTAGATGATTATACACAAGCCCTAGCATTGGCTAATGAACATTTCAACGCCTTTATAAATGACGCAGACGGTTTTGTAAGGTATTTTCATTTATTACTTTTAGATACGCAATTTTTAGCTGCGCACAAGTTATTATTCTATGAGAAAAATCAAGATCAGTTTTTTGCATTAAAAGAAGAACTTACACAGTTAGAAAATGCACAATCTTTACTAGCTGATGATCTTAAAATGGCAAAAAGCAGACACCTTGATTCTCTAGATAAAATGCAAGAGCCCATTGCGCCTAAAGATTGGCAAGAACTGATAAAGGGAATCTCTTTGCCGGATTTTTTGATGATTTGCCAAAAATATTTAAAAAACGCGCAGAATCCCTTTATACCCCCTAAATTAGTTGAAGAATTGGTAAAAGATGGTGCTAGAGAAGAAGTTATTATTAACGATAAAAAAGTTGATTTATCCGAACTTCCTTTACCCGAAAACGCAGAGGTATTAGATAAAACAATCGCACTTATTGAAGAAGAAGTACAAGATAACCCACAATTAGAGGCCCTTATTATTCCAGAAGTTAGAGCGCATTTTGCTTTATTATATCCTTTTTTGCCTGACAAAAAATATGCTGCGGATTGGGCACAAAGTTATATTTTAGAATACAAAGCAATGTTTGGTGAAGACATTTCAACTAGACAATTAGATAATTACGCAAAAATTCAAGAAAAAAAGAAAAAAATTCGACAAATTTATCAAAAATTAGGATAAAAATGCTAGAAATTAAGGAAGTTTGCTTTTAAAATGTTTACAATTTAAAAGCGTTAGTGTACTATTTATAGGTATGCATGAAACTATTTCATATGTAAATTTATTAATCAATTCGGAGGGAATTACATGACTGCAAAATGGGAAAAAACAGGCACCAATGATGGTGTGTTAACATTCTCTATTCCACAATCAGAGATTCAAGAAGGCTTAACTAAAACATTTAATAAGGTAAAAAAAGACCTTAATATTCCAGGTTTCCGTAAAGGAAAGGTTTCACGTAGTGTTTTTGATCGTATGTATGGCGAAGAAGCCTTATATGAAGATACAGTGAACGATCTTTTACCTAGCAATTACGAAGCTGCAGTACAAGAAGCTGGGATCGAACCTGTTTCTCAACCTAAAGTAGATATTGAAAGCATGGAAAAGGGTCAAGACTGGGTGATCAAAGCTGAAGTAACGGTAAAACCAGAAGTGAAATTAGGTCAATACAAAGATTTGAAAGTTGAAAAACAAGAACGTGAAATCACGGATCAAGATGTAGAAGATCGTCTGCAACGTGAACAAGATCAACATGCAGAAATGGTGATCAAAGAAGATGAACCAGCAGCTGAAGGCGATACTGTCGTGATCGATTTTGAAGGATTCGTTGACGGAGAATCTTTTGAAGGCGGAAAGGCAGAAAACCATTCACTTGAATTAGGATCTAACTCATTTATCCCTGGTTTTGAAGAACAATTAGTTGGGGCTAAAGCAGGTGATAACCTTGATGTGACAGTTACTTTCCCTGAAGATTATCAAGCAGAAGATCTAGCAGGAAAAGAAGCGGTATTTAAGGTTACAGTTCATGAAGTAAAAGAAAAAGAACTACCAGCCTTAGACGACGAACTAGCAAAAGACTTAGATGACGAAGTCGAAACTTTAGATGAACTAAGAGAAAAATATCATAAAGAAATGCAAGAAAGCAAAGAAAAAGCAGCACAAGATGCTGTTGAAGAATCTGCAATTAAACAAGCAGTTGATAATGCTGAAGTGGTTGAACTGCCAGATGTAATGATTCAAGATGAAGTAAAAAGAGCAAAAGACGAATTCTTGAATAATTTACAACAACAAGGTATCAGCGCTGAAATGTATTACCAAATCACAGGGACTAGCGAAGAGGATTTGGATCAACAATTCGAAGGTGAAGCTGGTACACGCGTGAAAACAAACTTGGTTATTGAAGCTATTGTAGCCAAAGAAGGCTTTGAAGCAACTGAAGATGAAGTTAATTCTGAAATTAAAGACTTAGCTGAAAATTATAATATGCCAGAAGCACAGGTTCGTTCTGTTTTATCAGAAGATATGCTTGAACATGATATCAATATGAAAAAGGCAGTAGATCTTGTAACTTCTACTGCTATCGAAGAATAAAAGCCAGTTAGATAATAGTGATTTATTAAAGACGATCTGCATTTCATTGCAGGTCGTCTTTTTTAAAAAACCTTAATTAACAAGGTTAAAAAGCTTTTTCTTTTATTTTAGGTGTGCTAAAATGATGAAAGGTTGTTTAAGAACAAATAACTGTATTAAGCGATTTTTATACAGAAGCGTTAAGTATTTATAAATCGCTAAACAAGGAGTGAACACTATGTATGACAACACAAATACAAATCAACCGGTTCGCTGTTCTTTCTGTGGTAAAACACAAGAAGAAGTAAGAAAAATCGTTGCCGGTCCGGGTGTTTACATTTGTGATGAATGTATTAATTTATGTAAAGATATTATCGATGAAGAATTTTATGAAGATGTTGACCAAGAACTTACTGAAGTACCAAAACCTCAAGAAATTTTAGATGCGTTAAACGACTACGTTATAGGACAAGATGAGGCTAAAAAAGCATTATCAGTAGCTGTTTATAACCATTATAAAAGAGTGAATGCACAAGCTTCTTCAGAAGATGAAGACGAGGAAGATGTAGAATTACAAAAAAGTAACATTTGCTTGATTGGTCCTACCGGTTCAGGGAAAACTTTCTTAGCGCAAACATTAGCAAGAACTTTGAATGTACCTTTTGCGATTGCAGATGCAACCAGTCTTACCGAAGCTGGCTATGTTGGTGATGATGTAGAAAATATTCTCTTAAAACTTTTACAATCAGCAGATAATAATGTTGAAAAAGCTGAAAAAGGGATCATTTACATTGACGAGATCGATAAGATTGCACGTAAAAGCGAAAATGTTTCGATTACACGAGATGTTTCAGGTGAAGGCGTACAACAAGCACTGCTGAAAATCTTAGAAGGTACTACTGCAAGTGTACCTCCACAAGGCGGACGTAAACATCCACAACAAGAAATGATTCAAATTGATACAAGCAATATCTTATTTATTGTTGGCGGGGCTTTTGACGGCATCGACGCTATTGTTAAGAATCGCTTAGGTGATAAAACGATTGGATTTGGCGCTAATAATCAAAGTATTTCAGAAGATGATAGCGTAATGCAAAATATTATTCCAGAAGACTTGCTAAACTTTGGCTTGATCCCAGAATTTATCGGTCGTTTGCCTGTAACAGCAGCTTTAGAAAAATTGACAGAAGATGATTTGATTCGTATTTTAACTGAACCTAAAAATGCTTTAGTTAAACAATATAAGAAATTGTTGGCTTTAGATGATACTGAACTTGAATTTGATGAAGATGGTTTGTCAGCTATTGCTAATAAAGCGATTGAGCGTGGTACAGGTGCTCGGGGACTACGTTCGATCATTGAAGAAATCATGATGGATACGATGTTTGACGTTCCTTCTAAAGAATCAATTAAGAAAGTCGATATTACTGAAGGTGCGGTTAATGGCACCAGCGCGCCAGAAATTACCTATGAAGAAGAGAAAAAAGCAGGCTAGTTACATTGAACCGGATAGAGTGATTTCTATCCGGTTTTGTTTCTAAAAAGTCAACTAGGAGGAAGTTATGAAAGTTCATGCAGCAGAAATTGTCATCAGTGCTGTTTCCAAGAAACAATATCCTAAATCTGCTTTAGCTGAAGTTGCTTTAGCAGGACGTTCAAATGTGGGGAAATCTTCGTTTATCAATACTTTAATTGATCGAAAAAAATTAGCACGTACCTCTTCTAAACCAGGTAGAACGCAAACCATTAATTTTTATCTGATCGAAAATAAATTTCACTTTGTAGATCTACCAGGTTATGGTTATGCTAAAGTGTCAAAACAAGAACGCGCCAAGTGGGGTGAGATGATTGATGAATATTTTGCCAATCGTAAGCAACTACAAGCGGTTGTATCTTTAATCGATATGCGTCATGACCCTTCAGAAGGGGACATACAAATGTATGATTTTTTGAAGTATTATAATTTTCCAGTGATTGTCGTCGCAACTAAGGCTGATAAAGCGGCTAAGAATAAGAGAGAGCAACAAATAAGTAGAATTAAGGAAATCTTGGATTTTGATGAAAATGATCGTTTCGTGGTGTTCTCGACTGTAACTAAAGAAGGTAAAGAAGAAGCCTGGAAAGCGATAGAAGAATTTATATAAAAAAGTTCCGAGAGTAGGCGAAATAATCGTACTTCTCGGAACTTTTTTATTTTTTATTTTTTTCGACTGTATTTTCTTCTTTATCTTTTTTAGACTCTGGATGTAAGAAGCGTTCTAAGTCTTGCTTTTCATCCTTTTTATTTTTGTCTTCATCGGGTAGAAAGGCGAATTCATCAAACTTTTGATCTAAGATATTATCTTGTTTAAATTTTAATCCCATAATACCACCTCCACTAAAAGTAGTCTATCACGAAATTTTTGTTATTGCATATAAAACGGAATAATTTTAACAACACTTTAAAAAAATTTTTTATAAGTACATTAAAGTGACAAAACAATGAGATTAGTCAGAATTAAAAACAGTACTTTCAGAAATTAACGAACTAGTTATCTTTTTGAACAATAGTGTTGTACATACTAGATATGAAAAAAACTTCGAGTAAGAAGAATTTTCTCTTTACTCGAAGCTTTTTAATGAAAAGATCATATAATTATTTAATTGGCTTTTTCAAAAGACCTAACATAACGCCTGCAATAATTGCGCCAATGATAACAAATAATATATACCATAGCGGTTGGCTAACAAGAGCAATGACAAAGATACCGCCGTGAGGAGCCATCAAACGAATGCCCATAGCACCAACTAAACCACCAGTGATTGCAGAACCAACGACAAAACTTGGAATTGCGCGAAGTGGGTCAGCAGCGGTAAATGGAATGGCACCTTCAGTTACAAAGGAAGCTCCCATAATAACGTTAGTTAAACCAGCTTGATTTTCTTGCTCAGTAAATTTATTTTTAAATAAGCGAGTGGCTACAAAGATTGCCAAAGGTGGAACCATACCACCAGACATAACAGCTGCCATTACAAGACTTCCGCCTTGAGCAATTGTTGCTGCAATCGTACCTGTACCAAAAACGTAAGCTGCTTTATTGAAAGGACCACCTAAGTCAATAGCCATCATTCCAGCTAATAGTGCACCTAATAAGGCCGCATTAGCGCCACTTAAGTTCAGTAAGAAACTGTTCAATCCATCATTGATTACTTTCATCGGAACGTTAATTAAAAGCATAAGGAAGCCAGTAATTAAAAGACCAAAGAAAGGGAAGAACAGAATGGTTTTAATTCCATCTAGTGATTGCGGTAGACCTTTTAATATTTTACGTAGAAATTCAACAACATAACCACCAACGAAACCGCCTATTAAAGCACCGATAAATCCAGCGCCGCCTTGTTCAGCAATCGCACCAGCAGCAAAACCAGTAACTAAACCTGGTCGGTCACTAATACTCATTGCAATAAAACCAGCTAATACCGGAAGCATAAAGCCAAAGGCAGCATTACCAATTTGGTTGAACCAATCAGCGACTTGGTTATAATTTCCTAATTGATCTAAAGCATCTTGTGGAACGCCCATCCATTGGTCGATCATAAAGGAAAGAGCCATCATAATTCCACCGGCAACAACAAATGGTAGCATGTGAGATACACCATTCATCAAATCTTTATAAATCTTTTGTCCGACGGATTGTTTTTCGCCTTCAGAACTGCTTTGGCTTTGGCTTGATTGTTCCTCACTACTTTGATAAATTGAAGCATTCCCACTTAAAGCATTGTTGATGAGCTCTTCAGGTCGACGAATACCATCACTAACTGGGCGAGAAACGACAGGCTTACCACCGAAACGATTCATTTCTACGTTCGTGTCAGCAGCAATTACCACGCCACTTGCACGAGCAATATCATCTGAAGTTAAACGGTGCTTGACACCTTCAGAACCATTAGTTTCGACTTTAATGTCAATCCCCATGTCTTTAGCTTGATTTTTCAGAGAGTCTTCTGCCATATAAGTATGGGCAATTCCTGTTGGACAAGCTGTTACAGCCACAATAAATGGACGATCAGCTGAATCAGTTGATTCCGTTTTTTCTGCAGATGATTGATCTGTTTGTTCTTCTTCATCCTCATCATCTTCTTGTTCCACTTTTGCAAAAGCCGCTTGAACGTCATCAGGTGTTTGAGCATTGTTTAATTCTTCTACAAAATCTTGGTTGACTAATTGACGTGATAGGGCAGCTAAAGCTTGCAAGTGGGTGTCATCAGCGCCTTCAGGAGCAGCGATCATAAAAAACAGATAAGTCGGCTGTCCATCAAGCGCTTCATAGTCCACGCCTTGTTTACTTTTAGCAAATAGAACAGTCGCTTCTTTTACAGCGTCATTTTTTGCGTGAGGCATAGCGATGCCATCGCCCAAGCCAGTAGAAGTTTGTTCTTCGCGCGCTAAAATTCCATCTTTAAATTGGTCAATATCAGTAATTCTGCCAACATCGTAAAGCTTTTGTACCATCTCATCGATCGCAGCTTTTTTCTCTGTTGCTTGCAGATCCATAATCATGGCTTCTTTAATCAATAAATCATTGATATTCATTATATAAGCCTCCTATATATTTTTAACTGTTATTTCTGGTAACAAGTCGTTAATAAATTTAGCACTAGCTAGATCATCTGAAAAAGTCGTCGCACTGCCACAAGCAACGCCCCATTTAAAAGCTTCTAGCGCATCGCTGCTTTTAGAAAATTCTCCGATAAAACCAGCAATCATGGAATCACCAGCACCGACTGAATTTTTAACTTCATGTTTTAAAACATTAGAAAGGTAAGTGCCATCTTCTGTAATCAATAAAGCGCCATCGCCAGCCATAGAAATAATCACATTTTTGGCGCCATCAGTTAACAATTTCTTCCCATAAGTAATAATATCATCTAATGATTGCAAGTTTGTATGGTAGAGTTCAGCTAATTCATGGTTGTTTGGTTTTACTAACAATGGTTTTTCTGGCAGAGCAGCGAGTAAATCATCACCCGTTGTATCAATCACAAATTCGGCACCATTTTCTTTTATGATCTTCACTAATTCTTGGTAAAAACCTTCTCGTAGACTACCAGGCGTACTTCCTGATAAAACAACAATATCGCCAGTAGTAATAAGTTCAGAGAGGGTGAACTTCAAACGATTAATTTCATCGTCATTTAAATCAGGGCCTAATCCATTGATTTCTGTTTCTTCTTCAGCTTTTAATTTAACATTGATTCGCGTATCCTGTTCAACTTTAGTAAATTGACTGCGAATGCCTTCTTCAACCAACCATTTTTCAATAAAATCGCCAGTAAAACCACCTAAAAAGCCAAGGGCACAAGAAGATGAACCAATACGTTGTAAAATACGAGAAACATTGATTCCCTTTCCTCCAGGAAGCTTAAAGTCTTCTGTCATACGATTTACATTTCCAGTGTTTAACTGCTTGATGTGAACAATGTAATCGATTGAAGGATTTAGTGTTAAGGTGTATATCATTGCTTGACCTCCTTTAGCATTGTTTGTTCTTGGAAATCCTTTAGAAGTTTTGATGGACAACTATCAGTAATAATTTTAGCCGCTTTTAACGGAGCAACTTGAGCAAAAGCGATTTGCTGAAGTTTCGAATGGTCAATTAATACATAGTTTTGTTGACTCTGTTTTAACGCCCATTTTTTGACAGCTGCTTCTTCTGGATCTGGTGTAGTAAAACCAGCTTCTACTTCAGCACCGTTCATTCCTAAAAAAGCTTTACTGAAACGAAACTTACCTAATTGTTGAAGGGCGGTAGAACCTAAAGTGGCATTTGTTGATAGCTTAATCGTACCCCCTAAGATAATCGTTTCAATTTGCCGATCGATTAAAAGAGAAGCATGTTTTACTGAATTTGTAACGACTTTAATCGATAGATCCTGTGAAATAAACTGAATCATCTCAATTGTAGTTGTTCCTGCATCAAGATAGATAACATCTTCTTTATTTAGTAAATCAGCGCAAAATTTTGCGATCTGAACTTTTTGTTGATGAAACTTCTCTTCTTTTTCATCCATCGAGGCTTCAAAAGTGAGATGTGATGGTTTTTTTGCGCCCCCATGAACACGAGCAAGCATTCCTTGTTCTTCAAGATTTTGTAAATCACGACGAACAGTTGATTCTGATGCTTTGAGCGGTTTCATAAGTTCGCTTACTGTGATTACATTATTTTCAGTCAAAAGATCTAAAATAATTTGATGTCTCTTTTCTGTAAGCATTTCCAATCAATCCTTCCGAACACATTTTATCACGATTTATTTTCAATATCAATCAAAAACAAGCATAATCAGTCAATTATTTTGCTAAATAGCGATATAGTCAAAAAAAGTGTCAGTAAGCAATGATTTTAAGTCCTACTTACTGACACTTTTGCTAGATCATTTTATTTAATCAAAGTCTTTTGTCTCAATTCTTTTTTTACCAAGGCGGCATGCTGGCTGTCTGTTAAGATAATAAGCATATCTCCCATCTGTAAAATTGTATCGCCGTGCGGTATAATATCTTCTTGTTCACGTCTTATAGCCACTAGCAATGTGTCTTTTGGCCAAGAAAAGTCACGGACTGCATAACCATCTAACACACTTTCAGCAGTGACTGGGTACTCGATTGTTGTCTTCTCGCCTGTATTGGCAATTTTTTTATGGGAAACTAAGCGATCAAGCAGAGATTCATAGATTGGATGTCCTCCCAGCAAATCTACTACAATATAAGCGATCAAAGAAACAAAACCTAGTGGCATTAAGTGATTGATCGAGCCGACCATTTCTGTTACAAGAATAATTGCTGTAAGTGGTGCTTTTCCAATAGCTGTAAAATAACCAGCCATTGAAATAATAATAAAGTTTTTTAAATAATATTCTTCAACACCTAAATAGCTAATTGAAAATTCCCCAAAGAGTGCTCCTAAAATAGCACCTAATGACAAAATAGGTAAAAATATCCCTCCTGGAAGATTGGAACCATAAGAGATCATGGAAAAGATGTAACGTAATAAAAATAAGAACAAAAGTAGAAGAAGTGGAAAATGATTTTCTTCCAAACTTAAAATAATTTGATTACCCCCACCTAAAAGTTGTGGAAGATAAAAGCCAATTGGAATCACTAGTACTAAAGGGACAATCCCGTAAAAAGCAGCGGGAATAGGTAATTTGTTAAACCACTTTGGCAGATCGAGTAAATTTTTTTGATAGAGTCTGCCTAAAACACCTAAAATTATTCCTAGTATCATGAGTAAACCATAATATTTTAAAGGTAAATCCTGCATATGTCCCAAATACAAAACAGGCTGTAGCCCGAATATATAAAGAGAAATAAAATTAGCAATAATTGCTGAGACAAGAGAAGTTAACCAGATCAGTGGGGAAAAGGTATGATGAATCTCTTCGACAATAAATAATACCGCTGCGATAGGCGCATTAAAAGCGGCCGCTAAACCGGCGCTAGCGCCGCTAGAAATTAAAATCTTTTGCTCGTATTTAGGAGAGTGGTACATATTACTTAATCCTTGTCCCACAGAAGCGCCTAATTGGATCGAAGGACCTTCACGTCCCAGAAATAAACCAGTCCCTACTGAAAGGATACCACCGACAAATTTACGCCAAAGAACTGGAAACCAACGATAATGAACTTCTTCTTCTAACATGCCTTCAACTTGTGGAATTCCACTGCCGGTAATATGAGGTTGTCCCTTAATCAGATAACCTACAAATAATGCGATAACAACAGATATTACGCCCCAAAGAATAAGCCATAGAGGCTCATTCTGCGAAAACACATAGAAATTTTGGACATATTCGGTCATTTTTTCAACCGCTAGACGAAAGATACTTCCTAAAACTCCAGAAATAAGTCCGACGATCACACCCTTTAAAATAAATATCGATCTTGTTTGTTCAATTTTATTAAATTTATTTAACATTTTTTCACCTTCGTTATAAGTTTACCGCGCTTTTTCTTTAAGGACAAATATTTTTTTATAATAACTAAAACTTGAAAGTTCAAAAATACAGTTCATCCCTTGATAAATAAACGTTTTTTGATACAAAAATAGCATGAACGACTCAAAACTTGGTATAATAGAATTACCAAAAAACCACTAACCAAGGAGTGTTCATGCCATGTCAATTATAACACAAAAAACGTCAAATTCAGAAAAAATTTCCAACTCTGTGAGTGATTTTTTTCATCGATTCCATGTGGCTTCTGCGTTGAAAAAGGCAAACGCAGTCCATAAAAGGGGTTTTTCGGTTCCTGTTATTTTTTCGTTTTTATTGGCCTCGATCTTTACCAACGGTTCTACCTATCGGTTTTACCAAAAGCAGAAGGAACAGTTGCCTTTTTCGGATAAGACCTTTCGCAATGTCTTGAATGATCCGCACATTCATTGGCAAAAATTACTGATCTTAGTGGCTAAATCCGTCATTACTTTCCTACGTCCATTGACGGATGATGCCCGAAAGACCACGTTTATCGTGGATGACTCCATGTATACCCGCTCGAATGCGAAAAAAGTGGCGTGTGCCGCTTTACAATACGACCATGCCAAGAAAAAATATTTAAAAGGATTTCGTTATTTACAATTAGGCTGGAGTGATGGCAATAGCTTTGTCCCTGTTGCTTTTTCGTTGCTCTCCGGGAAAAGAAAGCTCCAATCTGATCTTGATATCGGGGATCAACGCACGAATAGGGGGAAACGTAAAGCTCAAGCGCTTCGTAAAGGCACGGAAGTGACACTGGAACTGCTTCGATCGGCTTTGAACCAAGGGATCTCTGCAGATTATGTTTTATTTGACACCTGGTTTTCCAGTCCCAAAATGTTCCAACAGGTCCGTGACCTGAAATGCCACTGCGTAGCGATGGTTAAACGTAGTCAAAAGATCTACTATCGTTATCAAGGCCAAAAGATGGATGTCAAAGAAATCTTCAAACGAAATAAAAAGCGCCGCGGTCGTTCTCGCTATCTTTTGAGTGTCCAAGTAGAAGCTGTCGTAGAAGGGGAAGTTTTTCCTATTAAGTTGGTATATATTCGCAATCGCAATAAACGAAACGACTATTTGGTCTTAGCTTCGACCGATATCGATCTAACCGAAGACGAAATCATCCAGCTCTATGCTAGACGCTGGTCGGTGGAAGTCTACTTCAAGATGTGCAAACAATACTTAAAATTAGCCAAGTACCAAGGGATTTCTTATGACGGGATCTTTGCGCATACGACACTGGTAGCTATCGGTTATATGATCCTAGCGGTGCAAGAACGTGAAAGTAAAGACGACCGAACGCTTGGCGAGTTATTTTATCTTCTCATTGATGAGCTTTCCGAGCTTTCTGTATCGGAAGCCATTTTGCAATTACTCGTTTTATTCCAAGAAGCTTTTGCGGATGAATATGTTTTGGATGAAGCCGTATTAAATAACATTATCGAACAGTTCCTTGAAAAACTACCTTTCTCCATGCAAAAACAGCTCAAGCAAGCAGGTTGAAGTTAATTTTGTGCATAAGATGCTTGGTATACCAAGGGATACGTATCGAAAAATAGGTTTCAAGTTTTAGTATAATAACTAAAAAACAAATGGTATCATTTGTTTTTAAACGTTGTCAAAAAGCAGGGAGTGAGCACTGTTCGGTTTATTGAAAGAAAAGAACATGCTATAATTGAATGGATTGAAAAAGAAAGGATGTTTATCGGTGCCATCCCAAAAAGAATTATTAAAAAACATGAATCAAAAACAAGAAGAAGCAATCACAACAACTGAAGGTCCATTACTTTTAATGGCAGGTGCGGGTAGTGGGAAAACACGTGTACTAACACATCGTATCGCTTATTTAATTGAAGAAAAAAGTGTAAATCCTTGGAATGTTTTGGCGATTACTTTTACAAATAAAGCTGCCAAGGAAATGAAAGAACGGGTGAAAGCTTTACTAGATGTTCAAGCAGAAGGTGTTTGGGTCTCGACCTTTCATTCAATGTGTGTCCGTATTTTAAGAAGAGATGTAGATCTTATCGGCTATTCACAAAACTTTACAATAGTGGATCCTGCCGAACAACGCACATTAATGAAAAATGTGTTAAAAACACTCGACATCGATCCTAAAAAATATGATCCGCGAGGGATTTTAGGAAACATCTCCAACGCCAAAAATGCTTTACTTACACCTGAAGAGTATCAACAAACGCAAGGGAGCTATTTTGAAGAGATTGTAGGACGTTGTTATGAAGTATATCAAAAAGAACTACGCAAAAATCAAAGCATGGACTTTGACGATTTAATCATGAATACTATTACATTACTTAAAAATAATGAAGAAGTTTTACAGTATTATCAAAATAAATTTCAATATATCCATGTAGATGAATATCAAGATACCAACCATGCGCAATACATTTTAGTTAACCTTTTAGCTAAACGATTAAAAAATTTATGTGTGGTAGGAGATGCTGATCAAAGTATTTATGGTTGGCGTGGCGCAGATATGCAAAATATTTTGGACTTTGAAAAAGATTATCCTGAAGCACAAACGATTTACTTAGAACAGAATTATCGTTCGACTAAAAATATTTTACAAGCTGCTAATCAAGTCATCACAAACAATCAAAACCGTAAAGATAAAAAATTATGGACAGATAATACAGCTGGACAAACAATCTCTTACTATCGGGGAGATTCTGAGCGAGATGAAGCGCAATTTGTAGTTAAAAATATCCAGCAAACCATTGACACTGAAGGAAAAGAATATGGAGACTTTGCTGTATTATATCGTACAAATGCACAATCTCGTGTCATTGAAGAAATGTTATTAAAGGCTAATATTCCTTACACCATGGTGGGAGGACATAAATTTTACGATCGGAAAGAAATCAAAGATGTCCTAGCTTATTTAAACGCGATTGCTAATCCTGAGGACTCATTGAGTTTAGCGCGTATTATTAATGTACCCAAACGTGGTATTGGTCCGGGAACGTTGGAGAAATTAAATGATTTTGCCGACTTTAACGGCATGCCGCTTTTAGAAGCGACAGAAAATATTGAATTGTCGAATATAAGTGGTAAGGTAATGAAAAAATTAAAAGCGTTCGGCGATATGATGGTTAATTTTCACCAAATGATTCCCTATTTGTCCATGACAGAATTAACTGAAGTGGTATTGCAAAAAAGCGGTTATTACGATGAATTGAAATCGCAAAATACACTTGAAGCTCAAGCACGTCTGGAAAACTTAGATGAATTTCTTACTGTTACACAAGAATTTGATAAGCAGTATGAAAATCAAGCAGAAGAAGACAGAGAATCCCCAGAAAATAAGTTGACTGTTTTTCTTAATGACTTATCCTTATTATCCGATGTGGATCAATATGAAGAAGAAAGCTCAGAAGTCACTTTAATGACGCTGCATGCGGCAAAAGGATTAGAATTTCCGGTGGTTTTTCTCATCGGCATGGAGGAAAATATCTTCCCACTGGCGCGCGCAGCGATGGAAGAAAGTGAATTAGAAGAAGAACGTCGCTTAGCTTATGTTGGCATTACACGTGCAGAGGAAAAACTATACTTAACGAATGCTCTTTCTAGAATGTTATATGGAAAACCGCAATACAATCGTCCTTCACGCTTTATAGAAGAAATTGATCCAGAATTATTGTCTTCTGATCAACCAGTGATTTACAAAAATCAACTTATTTCTGCAAGAGAGCCTCAAGGGCACCAAAGCTTTGCTGTTAAAAGGAATGCTGGAAGTAAAGCGGCTCCCATTCAAAATCCAGCAGCTGCAGAAAACACAGATTGGCAAATTGGGGATAAAGCTAAACACAAAAAATGGGGCACAGGTACGGTTGTAAAAGTTAGCGGGAATCAAAAAGACGTAGAACTTGATATTGCTTTTCCTGATATGGGAATTAAGCGATTATTGGCAACTTTTGCGCCGATTGAAAAGGTAGAGTAGAGGAGGTCAGCTAAAGTGGTTGAAGACTCAGTTATAAAAAGAGCAAGAGAGTTAAGAGAACAATTGAATCAGTACTCATATGAATATTATGTAAAAGACAGGCCCAGTGTTGAAGACTTTGTCTATGATTCTTTATATCAAGAGCTTGTTGACATTGAAAATAAGCATCCTGAATTAATAACTGAAGACTCGCCTACGCAACGTGTAGGCGGCAGGGTGTTAGAAGGTTTTGAAAAAGTCGTTCATGATGTTCCTTTGTATAGTTTAAATGATGTTTTCAACAAAGAAGATATCACCGCTTTTGATCAACGTGTACAAAAAACTTTAGGCCACCAAGTATCTTATACCTGTGAGTTAAAAATCGATGGTTTGTCTGTTTCTTTACGCTATGAAGATGGAAAATTAGTGCAAGGAGCAACCCGCGGCGATGGGACAGTCGGTGAAGACATTACAGAAAACCTTAAGACAGTGCGCTCTATTCCATTAAAATTAAAAAATTCAGTTACTTTGGAAGCCCGGGGTGAATGTTACATGCCCAAAAAGTCTTTTATGCGTTTGAATGAAAATTGCGAAGAAGAGGGACAAGATGTATTTGCGAATCCAAGAAACGCTGCGGCTGGAAGTTTACGGCAATTAGATACTAAAGTAACCGCTAAACGAAGTCTAAGTACATTCTTATATTCTGTAGCAGATACCGATTCTCTTTCCTCTTCTTCCCAATACGATGCCTTACAAGAATTAGAAGATTTAGGTTTTCAAACTAATCAAGAACGCAAGCTTTGTCGCTCCATTGATGAAGTTTGGGATTATATTGAAGATTTCCAAGAAAAACGCGGCGATTTACCCTATGAAATCGACGGCGTGGTGATTAAAGTGAACGACTTTGAGCAACAAGAGAAACTGGGGTATACCGTCAAAGCTCCACGCTGGGCAATTGCTTATAAATTCCCGCCTGAAGAGGCTCAGACAGTTATCAGAGACATTCAGTGGCCAGTGGGTCGTACAGGCGTTTTAACCCCAACGGCGATCATGGATCCAGTGAAAGTAGCAGGAACGACTGTAAGTCGGGCAAGTCTGCATAATGATGATTATATTCAAGAAAAAGATATTCGAATAAATGATAAAGTCGTCATTTATAAAGCTGGCGATATTATTCCTGAAGTCGCTCACGTAATTTTTGAAGAACGGGACAAAGACAGTGAGGCTTATCAAGCCCCGGAAACTTGTCCAGTTTGTGGCAGTAAAGTGGTCCATTTGGATGAAGAAGTTGCATTACGCTGTATTAATCCAAAATGTCCAGCACAAATCAAAGAAGGGCTCAATCACTTTGTTTCAAGAAATGCGATGAATATCGAAGGCTTAGGTCCACGGATATTAGATCAGATGTATGAAAATGGCTTGATTAAAGATGTTGCTGACCTATATTATCTGGAAAAAGAAGATTTACTAGGACTTGAAAAAATTAAAGATAAATCAGCGAACAATATTTTAAACGCCATTGCAGAAAGTAAAGGTCGTTCAGCTGACCGTTTGATTTTTGGCTTAGGTGTATGGCATGTTGGTGCTAAGGCAGCTAAAATATTACTTGAACATTTTAAAACTGTTCGCGCCTTGCAAAAAGCCTCAAAAGAAGAAATCAATTCTCTTTATACCTTGGGAGAAACAATCGCTGATAGCGTGGTGACCTATTTTTCTAAAAAAGAAATGGATGAACTACTAACTAAATTAGAAAAAGCGGGGGTCAATTTTGAATACTTAGGTAAGACTTCAAGCGAATTGGCAGAAGTAACGTCTGTTTTTAAAGATAAAACAGTTGTATTAACTGGGAAATTAAATCAGTATACTCGCTCAGAAGCTAAAAAACAGATTGAAAATCTGGGAGGCAAAGTCACTGAGAGTGTTTCTAAAAATACAGATATTGTTGTAGCTGGCGAGGATGCAGGGAGTAAATTAACCAAAGCGCAAGATTTAAATGTTACCGTTTGGCAGGAAGATCAGATGGTTGAAGCATTAGAAAATAGTTCGACCTAAAAAAATAATAATGTAAACTTTATTGATAATTATTCAATGATTTTCAATAAAGTGATATAATACAGTGAAAATAATTTGTAAAAATATAATGAAGATACAATTGAGGGGGATATTATGGCGATTCGTGAAGAACAAGCAAAACATGTAGCCACATTAGCAAAACTATCTTTTTCAGAAGATGAATTACATCAGTTTACTGAGCAATTAGGAGAAATTATTGATCTAGTTGAAACGTTAGAAGAAGTAGATACAACTGATGTCGCACTTACTTCTAATGTCAATGATGAAATTAATGTAATAAGAGAAGACCAACCATTGAATGGAACTGATCGTAACACTTTAATGAAGAATGCACCAGAATCCGAAAATGGTTTTATAAAAGTACCTGCGATTCTTGATGAAAGGGAGAGTGAAGCATAATGTCGAAAATTCACGGTAAAACATTAGAAGAATTACATGCTTTACTCGTTTCAAGGGAAATAACAGTAGTGGAATTGATTGAAGAAACTTTTGATCGTATTAAAGAAGTAGAAACAGATATTGATTCTTTTATCACTTTAAATGAAAAAAAAGCTTTAGAAATGGCAAAAGCAATTGATGAAAAAGGCGTTAGTGAAGAAAATATTTTAGCAGGGCTTCCGATTGGAATCAAAGATAATATCGTAACGAAAGATCTTTTGACAACTGCCGCTTCTAAGATCTTATACAATTTTGAACCAATATATGACGCGACTGTCATGGATAAAGTTTATCAATCCGATATGATTCCTGTAGGAAAATTAAATATGGACGAATTTGCTATGGGGGGTAGTACGGAAAATTCTTACTTTAAAAAAACAAAAAATGCATGGGATCAAACAAAAGTTCCAGGCGGTTCTTCAGGTGGTTCTGCTGCAGCAGTAGCTAGCGGTCAAATCCCGCTTTCTTTAGGGACTGATACGGGAGGTTCAATTCGCCAACCAGCAGCATTTAACGGTATTGTCGGTATGAAGCCAACTTATGGACGCGTTTCTCGTTTTGGTCTGATTGCTTTTGGTTCTTCTTTGGACCAAATTGGACCTTTGACACGTACGGTTAGAGATAACGCTTTGGCTTTAAACGCAATCAGCGGTTTTGATGAAAAAGATGGGACTTCTTCTGGGAAAAGCGTACCTGATTTTACAGCCGGACTAGATAGCGGGGTCAAAGGGATGAAAATCGCTTTGCCTAAAGAATACTTAGATGAAGGTGTAGATTCTGATATTAAGGAAGCTGTTTTAAAAGCAGCGGACACTTTCCGTAAACTGGGTGCGACAGTAGAAGAAGTCAGTCTACCTCATTCTAAATATGGTGTAGCTGCCTATTATATTATCGCTTCTTCTGAAGCTAGTTCTAATTTACAGCGTTATGATGGTATCCGTTATGGTTATCGCAGTGAAAATGCAGCAACTTTAGAGGACGTATATGTCAACTCTCGTAGTGAAGGTTTTGGCGATGAAGTGAAGCGTCGTATCATGTTAGGGACCTTTTCTTTGAGTGCTGGTTATTATGACGCTTTCTTTAAAAAGGCGGCACAAGTTCGTACGCTGATTAGAGAAGATTTTAAAAAAGTATTTGCTGACTATGATTTGATTCTGGGCCCAACTACACCAACAGTTGCTTTTGGCTTAGGCGAAAAGATCGATGATCCAGTGACGATGTATAGCAACGATGTTTTGACCATTCCTGTGAACCTTGCTGGTTTGCCAGGTATGTCACTTCCTTGCGGCTTTTCTAATGACTTGCCAATTGGACTACAATTAATTGGAAATCATTTCGATGAAAAAACAATCTACAAAGCAGCGTATTCTTTTGAACAAACAACGGATTTCCATAATAAAAAACCTGAAATATTTGAAAGGAGTAAGTAAATGAACTTCGAAACTGTGATCGGACTTGAAGTCCACGTTGAATTAAAAACCAATACGAAGATTTTTTCTCCTGCTCCTGCTCATTTTGGAGCAGAACCCAATAGCAATACTAATGTTATCGACTGGGGGTATCCAGGTGTTTTGCCAGTAATGAATAAATCTGCTTTAGAATATGGCATGAAAGCTGCTTTAGCTTTGAACTGTGATATCTCACAAGAGACCCATTTTGATCGGAAAAATTATTTCTATCCAGATAATCCAAAAGCCTATCAAATTTCTCAACTTGATGATCCTATTGGTCATGATGGTTGGATTGAAATTGATGTTGAAGGACAAAAGAAAAAGATTCGTATTGAACGTGTCCATTTAGAAGAAGATGCGGGAAAAAATATGCATGGTATCGGTGGATATTCCTATGTTGATTTAAACCGCCAAGGTACACCACTTATCGAAATCGTTTCTGAAGCGGATATGCGTTCTCCTGAAGAGGCTTATGCTTATCTGGACGCTTTACGCTCAATTATCCAATTTACCGGTGTTTCTGATGTAAAAATGGAAGAAGGATCGCTACGTTGTGATGCTAATATTTCATTACGTCCTTTGGGTCAAGAAGAGTTTGGGATTAAGACTGAATTGAAAAATTTAAATTCCCTAAACTTCGTGAGAAAAGGTTTAGCTTTTGAAGAAAAACGTCAAACCAAACTTTTACTATCTGGCGGTTCCTTACAGCAAGAAACACGCCGTTTTGATGAAGCAACAGGTGAAACAGTGTTAATGCGGGTAAAAGAAGGTTCGTCTGATTATCGTTACTTCCCTGAACCAGACATTCCGAATTTTGAAATTGATAATGCTTGGGTAGATAAGATCAGAGATTCACTACCAGAAATGCCTAAAGATCGTCGCCAACGCTATATCAATGAATTGGGTATACCAGAATATGACGCCAAAGTGCTTACGTTATCAAAAGAAATGTCGGATTTCTTTGAAGAAACCATTCAACAAGGCGCGGATGCTAAGCAAGCTTCAAACTGGCTGATGGGAGATGTTTCAGCTTATCTTAATAGCGAAAAGCTAGATTTAGCCGATACACAATTGACCCCCAATAATTTAGCTAGCATGATCCAGTTGATCAGTGATGGTACGATAAGTTCTAAAATCGCTAAGAAAGTTTTCCAAGAGCTAATTGAAAAAGGCGGCGAACCTAAAGATATCGTAGAAGCCAATGGATGGATACAATTATCAGATCCAGCACAGTTACTGCCTATGATCAATGAAGTTTTAGATAATAATCAACAATCGATTGATGACTTTAAAAATGGAAAAGACAAAGCGATCGGCTTTTTGGTAGGTCAAATTATGAAGTCCACTAAAGGTAAAGCCAATCCAGGTGTAGTCAATAAACTGTTAAAAGAAGAACTAGAGAAACGATAAGAGGTAATCATGGAAAGAGCGCGGGTAATTTATAATCCAACTTCAGGAAAAGAGTCTATGAAAAGAAACTTGGCTGATATTTTAGCTGTTTTGGAAAAAGCAGGCTATGAGGCAAGTGCATTTGCTACGACTTCGATTCCATATTCTGCAACAAATGAAGCCAGAAGAGCAGGGCAAGCTGGCTTTGATCTCATTGTTGCAGCGGGTGGTGATGGCACAATCAACGAAGTAGTCAATGGAATAGCTCCTTTAGAAAAACGTCCAAAAATGGCGATTATTCCTGGAGGTACAACAAATGACTATGCTAGAGCCTTGAAAATTCCAAGAGATAATATAAAAGCGGCTGCTGAAGTTATTTTAAAAAATCAGACAGTAAAAATGGATGTCGGTAAGACACCTAACAACTATTTTATTAATATTGCAGCGGGTGGCCATTTAACAGAATTAACCTATGAAGTTCCTTCAGAGTTAAAAAGAGTGTTTGGTTATCTAGCTTATTTAGCAAAAGGCGCGGAGTTACTGCCGCAAATTAGGCCCATCAAAATGCACTTGAAATTTGATGAAGGAGAATATGATGGCAAAGCTTCTATGTTTTTCTTAGGGTTAACAAATTCTGTCGGTGGATTTGAACAAATTGTTCCTGACGCAAAACTTGATGATGGTAAATTTTCTTTAATCATTGTAAAGACCGCGAATATCTTTGAAGTTTTACATTTAGTAGCGATTATGCTTAGAAATGGAAAACACGTGGAAGATCCCCGAGTGATTTATACGAAGACGACTAAATTAGAAGTTTCCGTACCGCAATCACAAAAACGATTAATGATCAATTTAGATGGAGAATACGGTGGCGATGCACCTATGACTTTTGAAAATCTGCACCAGCACATTGAAATGTTTGCCGATGTAGATGAGATACCAGATAGTGCCGTATCGACTGAAGAAGAGCTGGAAGAAATCAGTGAAGGATTCATCAAAGAAGTCGAACGTTTAAATGATGAAGAAATCGATGATGAAAACAAAGAAAATGATGAAAATAGCTAACTTTAAGCTATTAACGAATATTTGTATTGAAAAAAGGGAGCACATGAAGTGTTTCCTTTTTCTTCATTTATGGATAAATAGGTGCTATAATTTATTTCTGAGCGTTCTAAATGGTTTGAGAAGGAGAAAACATTTATGGAAGAAATGCCTGTTAAAAAAAATCAGGAGTTAGAAGTAACGGTCGTTGATTTATCTCATTTAGGCATGGGCGTTGCAAAGGTCGATGCCTATCCAATTTTTGTCGAAAATGCTTTACCACAAGAAAAAATACTAGTTAGAATTGTTAAAGTAGGTAAAAAGTTTGGTTTTGGAAAGATGCTTTCTATTATCCAGAAAAGCCCTTACCGTCAAGAAGTAGAAAATGAAGATCTATTACGAACAGGTATTGCACCGCTTAGTCATTTAAAGTATGAACAACAGTTGGCATTTAAACAAGCACAAGTTAAAAATGTTTTAAAAAAGACAGCTAGAATGCCTGAGATCCAAGTTGAAAAAACGATAGGCATGCGGCAACCCTTTGGTTATAGAAATAAAGCACAAATTCCCATTCGTAAAATTGATGGTATTTTACAAACAGGCTTTTATCGTAAGAATAGTCATGAATTAGTACCTATCGATCATTTTTTTATTCAAGATCCAGCAATTGATGCAGCGATTATAGTTATTCGAGAAATTTTACAACAATTTGAAGTAAAAGCCTATAACGAAAAAAATAATAGCGGATTTTTACGACATATTGTTATTCGTCGTGGCTATCAAACACATGAAATGATGGTTGTTTTAGTCACTCGTAAAGAACATTTTGTCCAAGGAGAAAAAATTGCGCAGGCTATTCAAGAAAAACTGCCAGAAGTTGTTTCTATTATGCAAAATGTGAATCCAAAACAAACCAATGTAATTATGGGCACCCAAGAAAAAGTTTTACTAGGACGCAATGATATCTATGATCGTTTATTAGGAAAAACTTTTCGCATTTCAGCTAAATCATTTTATCAAGTAAATACCCCTCAAGCTGAAGTTTTATATCAAAAAGCCTTTGAATTAGCTGATTTAAAAAAATCAGATGTTGTCATTGACGCTTATTCAGGAATCGGAACCATTGGATTGTCACTAGCCAATCAAGTCAAACATGTTTATGGCATGGAAACAATTACACAGGCAGTAATAGACGCCCAAGAAAATGCGAAATTAAATAATATCGACAACGCCGATTATGTTACTGGTAAAGCTGAAGACGTCATGCCAAAATGGCAAAAAGAAGGCATTCAGCCGGAAGTGATTTTTGTCGATCCGCCGCGTAAAGGATTAGATCAATCTTTTATTGAAACTGCCTGTCAGATGAAACCAGAAAAATTTATCTATATTTCATGTAATCCGGCAACGATGGCAAGAGATCTAAAAGTATTTGCAGAACAAGAGTACTTTACAGATAGTATCCAACCCGTTGACTTATTTCCGCAAACGCATCATGTGGAAACAGTGATGATGTTAAAACAGAAATAATTAAAGTAAGAAGAAATGTTTACTTTAGTTTTTAAGTAAACATTTCTTCTTTATAACATAATACTGATATTTAACAAACAATTGCTTAACTTAATCTTTAGTTTCAGCAGTAATATTTAGTTTAAAAATTCGTCTATTCAAATATACGAATGTAGGCATTTTCTCTTTTTAAAAGGCTAACCATATGATATTTACAACAAATGAATTGTAAGGAAAAGTATTTAAAGCAACGACCTTCATGTTTTAATATCAAGCTTACTTAGCTCAGTTCGTGAGTGGATAATGTTTTCACTTTTTATTAGTCCTTCAATGACTCGATAAATGATAAAAACAACTAAGTTCCACTATTTAAATACAAACTTCAAATCAGATCTTGGTAAAAATAATTCACTTGATGTTATGATTAAGTATAGAAGTGAAGAGGAGATGTTTTAATGAAAGTATTAGTTATTGGTGCCCATGGTAGTGTTGGTAAAATCTTGGTAAAAAAACTACAAGAATCCCAAAACCACTTTCCAATTGCCATGGTACGTAAAAAAGATCAGTTAGAAGCCTTCAAAGAGCAAGGTGTAGAAGCTGTTTTGGCAGACTTGGAAGGATCTATTAGTGATATCAGTCAAGCAGCTAAAGATGCTGATGCTATTGCATTTACCGCAGGTTCTGGTGGTAGCACTGGTGCAGATAAGACCATGTTTGTCGATCTAGATGGTACGGTAAAAGCCGTAGAAGCAGCTAAGGATGCTGGTATTGATCGTTTTGTTATTGTTAGTGCACTGGGTAGTCAACAATGGTTAGAAGATCCTCATCCAGACTGGTTAGATCAATTAGGTCCTTATTATCCTGCGAAATTTTACGCCGACCAATGGCTTAAAAATAGCGGCTTAGATTATACAATCGTACGTCCAGGCCTTCTTTCCGATGATGAAGCTGCAGGAAAAGTTAAATTAGCCAAAACACTCGTTGAAAGCGGGAAGATTACTCGCAGTGACGTTGCACAAATTATTGTTGATAGTATAGATAATGATGACACTCGTAAAAAAGAATTCGACGTCATAAATGGTGACACTCCGATCAAAGAAGCATTAAAAGAGTTAGAACAATAAATAAGTACTAAATTAATATGAAAAGCAATTGTGTTCTTTTTAAAAGAGCCTAATTGCTTTTTTTGTCATTCTATAGAATAATAGTGGAATAACTAACTGCTAAGGAGGTATTTATGCAATACAAAATTCGCGCAATGGAAGAAAAAGATTGGTCGTCTGTCTATGATATCTATCGCCAAGGAATGGAAACAAATTTAGCAACTTTCACTGTTGAAAATTTAAGTTATGAAGAATTCGATCACGAGCGTCTAAAAGAAGGCCGTTTTGTACTATTAGATGAACAAAAAGTTGCAGGTTGGACAACTTTGAAACAAGCTTATACGATTCCTCAATACCATGGAGTAGCGGAAGTTAGTATCTATATCGATCAAAATTACCAAGGAAAGGGTGTAGGATCAAGATTATTAAATCATCTAGTTGATTATTCAGAAAGAATCGGTTTGTGGACTTTAGAAGCTGATATTTTTGCTAACAACTATGGCAGCCAGCGTCTACATGAAAAATGTGGCTTTCGTAAAGTTGGTTATCGGGAAAAATTAGGAAAAGATCAATACGGTATATGGCGTGATTCTGTATTAATGGAGCGCAGAAGTAAAAAAGTAGGTATTGAATGAAAGGAGCTAATGAATGACAGTTCGTTGTGATTGGGCTAAAACAAGTCCTTTAATGCAAGATTATCACGATTATGAGTGGGGAAAAACTACGCAAGATGATAGGAAACTTTATGAATTGCTTCTATTGGAAAGTATGCAAGCAGGCTTGAGTTGGTCAACTATTTTAGATAAAAGAGAGAATTTTCGCTCAGCTTTTGACCAATTTGATTACACAAAAGTTGCAAATTATAATGACAATAAGATTGCGGAATTGTTAACTAATCCCAAAATCATTCGTAATCATTTAAAAATAAACGCTGCAGTGAATAATGCCCAAATGATTTTAAATATGCAGGAAAAATATGGGAGTTTTTCAACTTATATTTGGTCTTTTGTTGAAAATCCTATCATTAACCACTGGCAAAGCATGGAAGAAATACCAGCAAGTAGTAACTTGTCAAAACACATAAGTAAAGAATTAAAAAAAGTAGGATTTAAATTTGTGGGGCCTACCATTATTTATTCTTTCATGCAGGCAATCGGAATGGTCGATGATCATATAGAGACATGTTCATTTAAATACGAAAATAAATAAACATTGCATTTTTATTCACGGATCTTTTTTGTATAATAAATGAATATATGCATTTTTAATAGGATGTATATAAATTTAATGAACATGTAGTTAGCTACTTTATCCAACATATATATACTTTAATATGGGATATTCAGAAAAATGTATAAAAATAAAATAAAAAATACTTTCTCTTTTGTTCAAATTATGATAAGATAAATTGCAATTAATAAATGAATTTTTATGCAATTATTTTAAATAAGAAGGGTAGATAGCAAATGGGAAAGTTTAAAAGGGTATTTTTAGTTTTATTACCGTTGTTTCTATTGTTTGCACAGCTGTTTCCGATAACACAGGTAGCAGCTGAGGAAGAACAAGATGAACATTATGAGGCTATTCAAGATCGTGGGGAGCTAGTTGTTGGCTTGTCAGCTGACTATGCACCTTATGAATTTCATGCTACAGTAAATGGAGAAGATGAAATCGTAGGTTTTGATATTTCTATCGCACAAAAGATTGCGGATGATATGGGCGTAGATTTACGTGTCGAAGAAATGGGCTTTGATGCTTTACTGGGCGCTTTAGATACAGAAAAAATTGATTTGATTATTTCTGGTATGTCGCCAACACCTGAACGTTTACAGGAAGTGGATTTTTCTGAACCATACATGAATTCACAGCAACGTTTAGTGGTAAGAGAAGAAGACCAAGATAAATACACTAGTGGTGAGCAATTTGAAGATGTTCCGGTTAGTGTTCAAAAGCAAACTACTCAAGAAGAACTAGCAAATGATGAATTAAAAGACGCACAAGTCACTTCCTTGCAAAAAATTCCAGATGTTGTAATGAACCTAAAAAACGAGAAAGTAGATGCTGCTATATTAGAAGGTCCGGTGGCTGAAGCTTATGTAGAAGAAAACGACGATCTGGCTTTATCTGATCTAGAATTTGAAGAAGGAGACAAAGAAACAGCGGTCGCCTTTCCTAAAGACTCGCCAGTGTTAGCTGAAAATATTAATGGTTCTATTCAAACAATCAATGATGAAAACTTAATGGAAGGCTATCAAGAAGAAGCTAATGAATTGATGTTTAGTGAGGAAGACCAAGGTTTTTTTGCTAAATATTATCCTTACTATCTTTCAGGAACTGGCTATACTATTCTTTTAGCGATCATTGGCGTAATTTTTGGTATCATTCTCGGTGTCATTTTTGCTTTGATGAAATTGTCTTCTATAAAAATTTTACGAGTATTAGCTTCCATCTATATTGAGTATGTTCGAGGAACGCCTTTATTAGTACAAATCTTTATTGTTTATTTCGGAACAGGAATCTTAGGTCTTGATTTTTCACGTTTTGTGGCTGGCTGTATTGCATTATCGCTTAATAGCGCCGCTTATGTCGCAGAAATTATTCGCGCAGGGATCAACGGTGTAGATAAAGGGCAAATGGAAGCTGCGCGTTCACTTGGTATGGATCGTACAGAGTCTATGCGTTATATTATTTTCCCGCAAGCAATTAAAAATATCCTTCCAGCTTTAGGGAATGAATTAGTTACCGTCATCAAAGAATCCTCAGTGATTTCTGTAATTGGTGTTTCCGAGCTGATCTTTCAAGCTGGGAATGTACAGGGCGCAAGTTTTAAACCCTTCTTGCCTTATCTAATTGTTTCACTGATTTACTTTGTATTGACGTTTACGCTTTCTCGTTTGTTAGGATTTGCTGAAAGGAGAATGAAGACAAGTGATTAATATTGAAAATCTGCATAAATCATTCGATAAAAATGAAGTGTTAAAAGGAATTGACTTATCAGTTGACGCGGGTGAAGTTGTCGTGGTTATCGGCCCGTCCGGTAGTGGCAAAAGTACTTTCTTACGTTGTTTAAATTTATTAGAACAACCCACCGAAGGAACGCTTTTATTTGAAGGTAACGATCTTTTAGCAAAAGAAAATGACATTGATAAATTAAGACAAAAAATGGGAATGGTCTTTCAAAATTTTAATTTATTTCCCCATAAAACGGTTTTAGAAAATATTACGATTAGTCCTATTAAAGTAAAGGGACAAAGTGCAGAAGAAGCAAATAAAAAAGCACATGAATTGTTGGACTTAGTAGGTTTAACTGATAAAGATGACAGTTATCCAGCGAGTCTTTCAGGCGGACAGCAACAAAGAGTAGCCATTGCAAGGGCTCTGGCGATGGATCCTGACGTTATGTTGTTTGATGAACCTACTTCTGCTTTGGACCCAGAGATGGTAGGCGAAGTGTTATCTGTTATGAAGACCTTAGCTGAAGGAGGAATGACGATGATCGTTGTCAGTCACGAAATGGGTTTTGCAAAAGAAGTCGCTGATCGAGTGATTTTTATGGATGATGGTATCGTTCAAGAAGAAGGTTTACCCGAAGAGATTTTTGACCATCCAAAAAACGAACGAACACAAAGCTTTTTGAAAAAAGTATTATAAAGTAAGTGGGAGGAAATTACTCATGAATCGCTATAATTTAGCAAAAAAGTATCAAGAACCAGAAGAAAATATTATGATGGACATTGGGGCATTAGCGAAAAGTCAGGAAGAATTGATCGATTTATCGATTGGTGATCCCGATTTAATTACCGATGAACGTATCATTGAACAAGCAGCCCAAGATGCCAAAGCTGGACATACGCGTTATACCGCTTCTGATGGTAGTGCAGCTTTCATTCAAACGGTCATCGACCATTATAAAAGTCGTTATGATCTAGACTTTGCCGCTAAACAAGTACGCGCGACTGTAGGAGCGATGCATGGCATGTATTTAACACTTTTGGCGATTACCGATCCTGGTGATGAAATTATCATTCATGAGCCTTATTTTTCTCCTTATAAAGATCAAATTGAATTAGCTGGGGGCATTCCAGTTGTTATCCCTACTTATGAAAAAGATGGCTTTCAACTAGAAGCAGATATATTAGAACAAGCAATTAGCAAAAAAACAAAAGCAGTAGTAATTAATTCGCCTAATAACCCGACTGGAGCGGTTTTTTCAGAGGAAACTTTCCAAAAAATTGCGGATATTGCAATTCAACATGATTTATTTATTCTTTCTGATGAAATCTACGAAGAACTGGCTTTTGATCATTCATTTACGCCTATGGCAAAGTTCGCGCCAGAAAATACCATAACATTCAGTGGCTTTTCAAAGTCTTTTGCGATGACAGGTTGGCGTATTGGTTATATGATTGCCCCCGCTTATGTTAGTGAAATAGCCAAACTAATCAACGAAAGCATCACTTATTCCGCGCCATCTATCTCGCAACAAGCGGGTATTTATGCATTACAACACGCCGACGAACTTATCCCAGAGGTCGTCAATGTTTTTAAAGCGCGTCTTGCCTATGTAAAGAAACGGGTCGATGAGATTGATTTTCTCCATTTAGGAAAAGTGCAAGGAACAATGTACGCATTTATAAATATTGCTGATACACACTTAGATTCTGCTGCTTTTACTAAAAAATTACTGGATGAAACGCAAGTCCTGGTGGTACCGGGTAAAGCATTTGGCGTTATCACTGGTGATCAACATGTCCGTCTAGCTGTCACACAAGAAATCGCTATGTTAAAAGAAGCTTTTGACCGGATTGAACAAATGAAATTTTAAACCTTCAAACCAACAGTCAATTAAATTTAGTTGTTGGTCTCTTTTTTACAATGGATGATACTTTTCGTAAAAATCATGGTAAAATAATTAGGAAAAATAAAATTAAAGGAGTCATTTCATTGTTTAATACCTTTATTTGGGATTTTGATGGTACATTGTTTGATACTTATCCGATGATTGTACAGGGTTATTTGCAAGCTTTAAAAGAATATCATATCGATAGTACAAAAGAAGAAGTTTATCAGATTTTAAAAGAATATTCTTCGGCTAAGATTGCTGAAAAATATCAATTAGATTTTGCCGAGTTATCTAAAAAGGCAAAAGTTTATGAAGAAAAATCTGCTTACGAGCCTCAAAGTTTTACAGGAACAAAAGATGTTTTGTCCTTTATTGTTGCAAGACATAAAGGAAATATGATTTTATCTCATCGTAGACAAGCATCAACACAAGCCTTATTAAAAAAAGAACAATTAGCTGATTTAGTTACAGAAGTTGTAGGTCCAGAAAATAATTTTCCCAGAAAACCGGATCCAACTTCACTGAATTATTTGTTAAAGCAGTATGGACTTGATCCTAAAAAAACGGTAATGATCGGCGACCGTGCCTTAGATATAGATGCTGGAAAAAACGCTGGCGTTGCTACCATATTTTTTGATAATGAGCATTTGCTTACTGATATTCAAGCAGACTATCGAGTCACATCTATGAAAGAAATAGAGAAATTTGTTTAAACACCAAAACTTTTTAACTTAGAAAAAACTTTCTTTTGTTAAAAAGTTTTGGTGTTTTTTTGCGTACTTATAGGTGAAAGGAGGAGAGAACACCGATGGTAAAAGAACGGCTTAAAAAATTTTTACCTTTAATTTTAGCTACTTTAGCTACAGTTTTTGTGCTTGCAATTTATTTTAGTCAATCAAATAATGAACAAGCCGATGCTTGGGAGGAAAATGAGAGTGCATTTCAACAAGCAACTGAAGATAGTGAAAAAACAACAGAAGAAACAGGAAAAATCATCGTAGATATTAAAGGAGAAATCAATAAGCCTGGCGTTTATGAACTAGAAGGCGATGCGCGAGTAAAAGAGGTCATTTTAGAAGCAGGAGGTTTAACCAAACAAGCAGAAGAAAAGCAATTGAATTTAGCTGAAAAGTTACAAGACCAACAAATGATTTATATACCTAATAAAGAAGAAGCCGAAGAAATGGCGATTGATGGAGATAAAGAAACAGGAGATAACAATGAAGATATGATCGATATTAATGCAGCAGATATCAATGAATTACAAAAAATAAGCGGCGTAGGACCTGCCAAAGCACAAGCTATCGTTGATTATCGGGAAGAAAATGGTGCTTTTGAGAGTGTCGATGAATTAAATGAAATTTCAGGATTTGGGGAAAAGACAGTTGAAAAATTGCGTGATTCGATTAAAATATAGTATAAGTAAGATCAAGAAAGGAGGAAAATGATGGCAGACAAACGCATTCCATGGGATCAGTATTTTATGGCCCAAGCACTACTTTTATCATTAAGAAGTACTTGTAGCCGTCTGGAAGTTGGCGCGACTTTAGTTAAAGACCGACGGATCATCGCCGGAGGATACAATGGTTCTGTTTCCGGTGATAAGCATTGTATTGACCATGGCTGTTATCTTGTGGATGGTCACTGTATTCGTACGATTCATGCAGAAATGAACGCTATTTTACAATGTGCTAAATTTGGGATTTCTACTGCAGGCGCAGAAATTTATGTGACTCATTTTCCTTGTTTGCAATGTACTAAAGCATTGTTACAAGCAGGTGTTAAGACAATTCATTATCTTAATAATTACCATAATGATTCTTACGCTTTAGAATTGATCAACCAAGTTGGTGGCGCCGTCCACCAAGTCACGCTTGAACCTCATTATTTTGAAAAATTATCTTTTGGTCAATTGCATGAACCACAGGATTGATTTTTCCTGGAAAAATCAATTAGTCTTCCCCATAATTATAGCTGCTAGCTTATTAAATGCTTATTTACTGCAACAACCCCTTTTATTGTTGGTTAGTATTTACTTTTCATTTGTTCTCTGCTGCAAAAAGCAAGTTGTCTTAGGGCTATTGTGTATTTTTTGCAGCTTTTTTTTATTGCTAAGGGCCCATACTATGGCTTTACCTCAAGCTCCAGAAGCAGAAAAGGAAGTATCTACAAAAATTAAGATTTATAATGATACGATTAAAGTAAATGGAGACCTAGTTTCTTTTGAAGGAAAAATTGACGATTACAAAATAGACGGACAATATCAAGTTGAAAACAAGCAAGAACAAAAATCTTGGAAAAGACGTGCAAACTGGAGTAAAGAAATCCAAGTATCAGGTACTTTTTTACCCCTAGAAGGTAAACGAAACTTACATGGCTTTGATGCAAAATGGTTTGCTTTTTCCAAGCATAAGCTGGGAACTTATAGAATTGAAGAGATTCAAAATAAACGTCCGCTAAGCGGTATTTCGTTTTTAAGGCAATGGCGAGCTTTCTGTATTGATTGGGTAGAAGCAAATTTTTCTTCCAAAACAGCTACTTATATTCTATCTTTGCTTTTTGGTTATCGCGATACAAGTTTTCAAGAAATTAAAGAAGTCTATAGTAGTGCAGGTATTTTACATTTATTTACTATCTCCGGTATGCATGTCTATCTATTTTATGGTTGGCTTTTTTTCTTTCTTCGTCGCACCAATCTAACTTTTGGTGAGTTTGGTTTGTTTTTCTTTCTACTTATTTTTGTAAGCACTATTTTATTTGGGCAAACAATCAGTGTTTGGCGCGCTTCTTTGATGTATATATTACGTTTGTTTTTCAAAGAAATAAATATTAAACTTGCAAGTCTAGATCGGTTTAGTATTGTATTGTTTCTACTATTATTATACGACCCAAAAACATTGCTACAATTTTCGGGGATTTTATCTCTATGGATGTCCTGGGTAATTTTACTTCATCAAAGTTCCCCCAAAAAATATGGGCAGCGTTTATTACACTCTCAAGAAATCTCTTTATTAGCTGCACCACTCATTATGTATATGTTTTTTGAAGTACCTCTGTTAGCTGGCTTGTTAACAGCGTTATTTGTTCCTTTGTTTAGCCGAATCATATTACCCTTGTTAGTTGCTAGCTGTTTTGTAAATTTATTGGGTTTTTCCCATAATATCTTAGAAATAGTATTAGAAAAGTTAATCATTTTTTTTGAAAAAACGCTTAGCTTTACTAAGTCCTTTGTTTTAACAACAGGACAACCCCCTTTATTTTTGACTATACTTGCTTTAATTGCTGGGATTTATATTTATCAAAATCATCGTAAAATTTGTTTGCTTCTTCCTAGTTTTTTATTAATTGTCTTCCAATTATTTTCTTTAGAAACTTCTATTGCTTTTGTTGATGTAGGACAAGGAGATAGTATTGTTATACAAACTCCCTTTAAACAGGAAGTATATGTTATTGATACTGGAGGAAAAATGAACTTTTTTCAAGAAGATTGGCAAAGGCGCAATTACCGCTCAAATGCGGAGTATACGTTAATTCCATACTTAAAAGGAGAAGGTGTCAAGAAAATTGATGGTTTATTTATAACCCATGGTGATATTGACCATATGGGGGATGCACAAGAAGTCATGGAAGCCTTCAATGTCAAGTCGCTTTATCTAGGAAAGGGTAGCTTTCAAAGTGAAAATATAAAAAAACTTTTAAAAAACACAACAAAAAATACAGTTATTGAAGAAATTGGTAGTAAAGATCATGTTGGTAAAAAATTAAAACTTCATATTTTAGGACCTGAACATGTGGGAAAGGGTGAAAACGAAGACTCCTTAGTTATTGCCACTACAATTTATGGTACAAATTTTGTAATGACTGGTGATTTAGGACAAGAAGGTGAAAAAAAGGTGATAAAAGACTATCCTCATTTGCAGGCTGACGTTTTAAAATTGGGTCATCATGGCAGCCATACCTCGTCAGCGCCTGAATTTATTGAACAATTACAGCCTAAACAAGGCATCATCTCTTGTGGTGAAAATAATCGTTTCGGCCATCCACATCCAGAAGTGATGGATACTTTACAAGATTACGGAGTAAAAGCGCTACGAACAGATAAACAGGGAATGCTGCGCTATTCTTGGAGTACTTTAACTCCTAAAATGCAAATTACAACACAAAAACAAGACTAGTCATTCCGTCTGTTTCATGATAGGATTTCTTTTGAGAAGTAAAAAGAGGGGCTATTTTATGAACGTTCAAAATGCTTTACAGATTATTTATGATCAAAAGTTTCAAGCTATTTATTTAGTAGTTGGGACAGAAGAATATCTACAAAAACAAATACACCAAGCTTTTCTTGAAAGTTTACATCTAGGGGTTGATGATTTAAACTTTGCTGCCTTTGATCTAGAGGAAAACACGGTGGATGAAGTACTTGATGAAGCAGAATCTATGCCTTTTTTTGGCGATTATCGTTTGATTTTTGTTGAAAGTCCGTTTATTTTAACAGCTGAGAAAAAAACAAATGCACCAGAACATGATGTTGAACGTCTGGTATCTTACTTGAAAAATCCGGTCGACACCACAATTTTAGTTTTTTTCGCTGATTATGAAAAACTCGATGAACGTAAGAAAGTTACGAAACAATTAAAAAAACAAGCAGAAACGATCGATGTAGAGCCTATGAGTGAAGCACAGCTACGCCGTTTTTTGCAACAGACATTAGATAATGATGGCATTGATATGGACAGAGAAGCTTTTGAGTTATTTATTCGGCTAACGGATGCTAATCTTACAAAAGCTATGAGAGAGTTACAAAAGTTACAATTATTTGCTTCTAAAACAAAACGTATAAGAAAAAATGATGTTGAAAACTTGGTTCCTAAAACGCTCGAAGATAATGTATTTGATTTGACCAATTATGTGTTACAAGGCAAAACAGCTGAAGCTTTACAGTTATATGAAGATCTGCATGTACAAGGAGAAGAGACGATCAAGATTAATGCTATTTTAATTAGCCAAATACGTATTTATTTACAGACAGTGATCCTATTAAAGATGGGCTATCAACAAGGTAATATTACGCGCACTTTAAATGTTCATCCCTACCGCGTGAAGCTTGCGATTCAACAAGTACGTAAGATTGATAGCAAAATCCTAACTCGACTCTATGATGAGCTTATTGAAAATGATTATAAAATCAAAACAGGACAGATGGATAAAGAATACTTATTTCAATTGTTTCTTTTACAAGCGGCTTAATTTTAGCCTAAAAAAAAGATTTGAAGCTTTTAACAAACTTCAAATCTTTTTTTTATTTAGCGGCGATTTTGCTTAAACGTGATTTATCACGCGCTGCTTTATTTTTATGAACTAATCCTTTTGATTCAGCTGTGTCAATTGCGCTTACAGCATCTTTGAACAACGCATCTTTATTATCAGCATTTTCACGGGCTGCTTGTTCTGCTTGTTTGATAGCAGTACGCATAGCACTCATTTGAGCTGAGTTTTTAGGAGTAACTTTATAATTTTGGCGAACTCGTTTGATTGCACCTTTAATTTGTGGCATTTATTTCACCTCCGGATCAGAAAATATTATACGAAAATAACGTATAATGCAACAATAGTCATTATACATAATGCTTCAGTTGTTTGCAATAACAACTTATAAAGAATTTTATTGTTAAAACATTACAAGAGCAGATACATTTGAGGGAAAGATTTTAATTTTTTGTTTTTCAAATAAAAAACCGAATTAAAGCACAAATCAACTCCATATTGACTAGCTTTTGTGCTATGATAAGCTCGAACTATGAATGGTGGTGTAATTTTGAGCGTTGCATTAGTAATTACAGTTACCCTAGTTATGGATGTTATCTTTGTAAATGGTTGGACGGATGCACCTAATGCTCTGCCTATATTGGACTCTTATATTTCAGTGTCCTATATAGGCAGAGCGTATCAACTTGCTTTGTAACTTAGCTTTTATTTGTTTTAATTAAGCTTCTTCTAGTTCTTTGCCTTTTTCAATATAAGCTGTTGAACCAACTTCTTGGCAAGAGAAATCGCCATTTTCATAAGTTAAACGAGTCACAGAGCCATTTTCTAAGTCCATGCGAACGTTACTTTCCTCATTAATTAAATTCAATAAGAAGGCAATCGTTAAACCATGAGAGACGACTAGTGCTTTGCCACCACCATTTTTTTCAATACGATGAGCGATATCTTCAAAACCAGTACGCACACGATAACTTAGTTCATCGTAGGTTTCGGCCCAGTTTGCTGTATCCGCATCATAGATGGCTTCGCAGATCTGTTTAAAACTGGTTTGTTTATCGATCATTTCATCGTAATTATGAAAATTCAAAACTCTAGGAACAACGCCCCACATTTCAGCGTCGTAACCTCCTTCTAGTGAACCAAAACACCATTCCCGAATTCTTTTATCTACACGAAAAGGAACCTTAGCGCCATTTGGAAGTTGGCTTAAAATAATTCTTGCAGTTTCGATAGCACGACCGGAATCACTAGCATAAGCTTCTTCAAAATTAATATCTTTAAGTCCTGCCCCTAGATATCGGATACCTTCTTCCCCTGTCTTTGTAAGGGGAGTATCACACCAACCTTGCACTCGTTGTACTGTATTAAACATAGTTTTACCATGTCTTACGATGTATAATTCTGTTTTTGTCATTTTCTTCACTCCTTGGTTAATTAATCAACGAAAAAGGGATTCGTTATTTTTTCATGACCGATCGAAGTTATCGGACCATGTCCTGGATATACTGTATATTCATCGGCTAATTGGAATAACTGCGAATTAATGCTATCAAGTAGCTGATCGTAGTTTCCCGTATAAAAATCAGTTCTACCAATGCTGCCATTAAACAAAACATCCCCTGAAACAACAAAATCATCAAAAATAAAACTTACACTGCCTATCGAATGTCCCGGAGTAGGAACAACTTTAAAGGAAATACCAGCTAAATTATAATCACGCAGTTCTAATTTATACTCTGCGGGGCGAACGATTACTTGTCTTTCTTCAGGTAATTGCACGGATAAATTTAAAACTGGATTTTGTAGCCAGTCAAGTTCTAAAGGGTTGAGATAAACGGGAATTTGATATTCATCGCGCAACTCATCTACAGCGCCAATATGATCAAAATGAGCATGAGTTAATAAAATCGCGACGGGTAAGGCATCTGTTTGTTTAATTTGTTGTTTAATATTAAAGGCATCAGCGCCTGGGTCAATAATTAAAAGTGACTGGTCCTGCCATATTAAGTAACAATTTTCACCAATATCGCCCGTTACCAATCGATTGATACGCATAAAAGTTAACCCCCCCTCTATAAAATACTAACTCAAGTATAACTTAAATTATTCCGACAAACAAAGAAGATGAGTGGATTTTTTTATCTTGCTGTAAAAATAGCTAAAAGTATTCTATAATAATAGTTTGGAAGAAGGTGGCAACATGTTTTCTGAGAAAATTTCGGTCAGACATCTCGTTGAGTTTATTCTACGTAGAGGAAATCTTAGCAGTCAAAAAAATAGTAATCATACTGCACAAGAAGGCGCAAAAATTCATCGCAAACTACAAAAAGCTGCAGGAGAAAATTATCAAAAAGAAGTATTTTTAAAAGAAGAAATAACTGTTGAAAATGATAAGATCATTGTTGAAGGTCGCGCAGATGGTATTTTTCAAGAAAACGAAGAGTGGATAATTGATGAGATAAAAACTTCGGAAGTACAATTTGAAGAATTAGAAGATGATCAAATTGAAATTTACTTCTATCAAGCAATGGTCTATGCGTATATCTACTCTTTACAAAATCATTTAACAAATATCCAAGTACAGCTAACTTATTATCAAACGATTGAAGAAGAAACCGTCCAAAGAAGACGTTCATATGAATGGAGTTTTTTAAAAGACTTTTTTGATAAGCTGATAAAAGAATATCATAAGTGGTTGGTCTTTCAAAAAAATTGGCGAGATCAACGTAATAAAACACTGCAGCAAATGTCTTTTCCCTATCAAGAGTTTCGTAGTGGACAACGCGAATTAGCCGCCGCAGCTTATAAGACTTTACGTAGCCAGCAAGAGCTATTTATTGAAGCCCCTACCGGAATAGGCAAGACGATTTCTACACTTTTTCCAGCGTTCAAAGCTTTGGGAGAAGACCGCGCGGATCGAATTTTTTATTTAACAGCTAAAACAATCACTAGACAAGTGGCCGAAGATACATTAACCGTTTTAGCGGATAAAGGTGCGCAAATAAAAAGTGTCACCATCACAGCAAAAGATAAAATACGTTTTCCAGAAGAACAAGAGGGCAATCCAGACGATAGCCCTTATTCTATAGGATATTATGATCGAATCAATGAAGCACTATGGGACATTTTGCATCATGAAAACCAAATGACTCGTTCTGTAATTGAAAGTTATGCAAAAAAACATGTCGTTTCTCCTTTTGAATTCTCTCTTGATATTAGTCTATTTTGCGATGTGATTATTGGTGATTATAACTATTTATTTGATCCTACAGTATATTTACGTCGTTTCTTTGAAGATAATAGCGAAGCGTATTACTTTTTGATCGATGAAGCTCATAATCTTGTGAATCGTTCGCGTGAAATGTATTCTGCTTCTATTCATAGACAATCTTTTAACAGTGTTTTTAAAAGTTTTTCCAAAAACGATAAAAAGATTCTCAAAAATCTCAAAAAAATCGATCAAGAATTTGCCGCAATTGAAGAAACTGCGCAGGAATCTGGCTGGACTTTCCATCATCAAAAAGGACAGGCGGATACTTTGCTTAAACTTTTATTTCGTTTTAGCGAATTAGTCAAAGAATGGTTAGCTGCAAATGAAGGAAATCCACAGGAGGAGAAAATCTTAGACCTTTATTTTGATGTTCTACGATTTTTAAAAATGAGTGATTTTTATGATGAAACATACGAAACAACTATTGAAATTATGTATCATGATTTGAAAATCCGACAATTTTGTATGTCACCAGCACCATTT
Organism: Tetragenococcus halophilus; assembly: GCF_001712815.1. Taxonomy (NCBI): domain Bacteria; kingdom Bacillati; phylum Bacillota; class Bacilli; order Lactobacillales; family Enterococcaceae; genus Tetragenococcus; species Tetragenococcus halophilus. The sequence goes on along the minus strand of NZ_CP012047.1, from coordinate 1,147,048 downwards.
TTAGCGGATACGCTTCATAAAGGGAAAGCTAGTCTACTTTTTTCTGCGAGTTTGACACCCTTGCCTTATTACCAAGAAGTATTAGGAGGGCATCGGGAGGCATTACGTTATCGTCTAGCTAGCCCATTTCCAGAAAAAAACCAACAAGTCTTCATTGCCGATTATATCCAAACAACTTATAAGAAAAGAAATCATAGTTATCAAGCAATAGCTCAAGCTATTGCAGAAGCAGTTTTTGCTCAAAAAGGGAATTACTTAGTGTTTTTTCCATCTTATAAATATCTAGATGATTGTTATCAAATTTTTCGCGAACAATTTCCAGAAATCGATACGATTGTACAAGATACACAAATGAATGAAAAAGAACGCGAAGATTTTTTGGCAAAATTTGTTGAAAGGCCAACACAATCTTTGGTCGGCTTTTGTGTATTAGGCGGTGTATTTTCTGAAGGTATTGACTTAAAAGCTTCACGCTTAGTAGGCAGTATTATCGTAGGTGTTGGGCTGCCTCAAATGAATCATGAACAAGAATTAATTAAAGAATATTTTGATGAAAAAGAGGGAAAAGGCTTTGCGTATGCTTATCAGCTGCCGGGAATGAATAAAGTATTACAAGCCGCTGGTCGTGTCATTCGAGATAGTACTGATAAAGGCATTGTTTTACTTTTAGACCAAAGATTTACGACTAAAGCCTATCGCCAACTCTTTCCTGCCCATTGGCAGAATATGAAAATTTGTCACAATCTTGCACAATTAAAACAAGGAATGGAAAGTTTTTGGCAAGAAGTTGAATAAATCTCCCCATTTAAAATATTGACAAAATAGAATTTAGTTAAAAGATAAAAGATTGTTAACTTATCTACAAATAGCGTTTACAAATGATATAAAACAAGGTATGATTTGCTTGGAGAGAAAAGTAGAGGGGGGATTAGAAAACATGAGTGTCGCACGAACAGAAGAAGAAATTGAAGAAATAAAAGATAATATTTTAATGGCACTAGAAACTGTTATCGATCCAGAGTTAGGAATCGATATTGTCAATTTGGGTTTAATCTATGGCGTAGAGTTCGATGATGCAACAGGAGACACTGAAATCAAAATGACACTGACAACGATGGGATGTCCTTTAGCTGATATTTTGACTGAGGCAATTTTGGATTCACTAAATGAAGTGCCTGAAGTAAATCAGGTAGATGTAAAACTCGTCTGGTATCCACCATGGACACCGGAAAAAATGAGTCGCTACGCGCGAATTGCATTAGGAATAAGGTAAATAAAAATATTAAATTGTTTATTCAATTTATTAAAACTAAGGAAAGCTTCTTTATTAAAAAAATTAATAAAGAAGCTTTTTTAAGTGATTTTAGATAAATACTTCCATGGGGGATTACTTTAGTACAAAAGACAGGCTAGTGGTCTCTTCCTTGTTAAACTTTGAGACAATTACTCTGTTCATGGCCCCTTCTTTGGCTGACTCAGGGACAAATAATAAATGATCGGTCTCTACTTCGCCATACTTAGGGACAATAGCCAAAGTTTTGGCCTCTTTTTTATTTGAGTTTAGGACAAAAACCTACATACTAGTCTTTTTTTATTAGATTTAATTTTATCTGTTTTTATAACTGATTCTTTCATTGCTTTTTGTTTTAAATTTGTATAAACTACTAACAAATATTAAAGAGATCATCTAGGAGGACAAACCATGTTTGAAGTAACTTTCCAGGATTATACATTTCAATCTCCGCTAATGAATGCTTCAGGTGTTCATTGTATGACCAGTGAAGAATTAAACGGCTTAGTAGACTCAAGGGCGGGGACATTTATAACCAAAAGCGTAACACAGCAGAAAAGACAAGGGAATCTGGAACCTCGATATTATGAAACAAAACTAGGTAGTATTAATTCAATGGGTTTGCCTAATTTAGGATTTGATTATTATCTTGATTATGTCAATGAATATCAGAAAAAATTTTCTACTCCGATGTTTTTTTCAGTGGCTAGTATGAGTATGCAAGAAAATATTGAAACTTTAAAAACGCTTGAAGATAGCAAGTTTCATGGTTTTACTGAATTAAATTTATCTTGTCCTAATGTAGCGGGTAAACCACAAGTTGCTTATGACTTTGCATTGACCGAGCAAATTTTAACTGAAATCTTTTCCTTTTATACAAAACCACTGGGTGTCAAACTTCCCCCATATTTTGATATCGCACATTTCGACCAAATAGCTAGCATTTTAAATAAATTTCCTCTGGCTTTTGTCAATTCTATCAACTCAGTTGGTAACGGACTGGTGATTGACCCAGATAAAGAACAAGTGGTGATCAAACCTAAGGAAGGGTTCGGTGGAATTGGTGGCGAATATATCAAACCCACTGCTTTGGCAAACGTACGTGCTTTTTATACGCGTTTAAATCCAAGTATTCAAATTATTGGAACCGGCGGGATTGTTTCTGGTCAGGACGCTTTTGAACATCTTTTATGCGGTGCTTCAATGTTACAAATTGGTACGCAATTATATAAAGAAGGCCCCTCAGTTTTTGCTAGAATTCTCGACGAACTGGCTGCGATCATGAATGCTAAGGGGTATAGCAGTATTCAACAATTTCAAGGAAAGTTAAAAATAATAGAAGAGTAAGAGGTCATAGGATGATTTTTAGAACAGCTGACATCCAAGATATTCCCAGAATTATGACGTTGACTGCACAAGGAATTGCAGTATTAAAAAAACAAGGCTCTCCTCAGTGGCAAGATGGTTATGGCCCGAGTTGGCAACAAATTGAACAAGATATTAAAGAGGGCGCAGGCTACGTGCTTGAAGATGAGGAAGTTATTGCTTACGCCGCCTTAATTAAAGGAACTGACCCAGTTTATACAGTGATAAAAGAAGGTGCCTGGTTAAAAAAAGGACCTTATGTATCTATTCATCGAGTTGTCGTTGACAGTCAAGAAACTGGGAAGGGACTGGCACAAAAACTATTACGTCATTTAATTGATGTCAGTCAGCAATTGGGCTATTGCGATGTTCGTATCGATACTTATCACTTAAACATCGGCATGCAAAAGGCGATAATAAATGCTGGCTTTGTTTATCGCGGCAAAGTTCAATTTCCTATACCTTACGGCGGGCGCTGGGCATATCAATATTTACTAGAATAGGAAAGGGAGTTTTTTCTTACAAACAAATTTGTTTGTAAGAGAATTTTAAAGAAACGAAAATAAAATAGCATATTCGCCCTATTTTTGATATGATTTCTATGAAAGAGTTGTCAAAATTACATCATTTTTGTTTCGAAATAATTTATAAAGTTACTAAGAACAAAGCTTCTTTTTTCTAATAAACATGATAAAATGGTAACAAAGCAACAGAGGAGGTTACACTATGCCTAAACAAACAGGGCGCCAAAATAACGAAGATTCTACAGATAAATTACAAGGGCCAAGTTTTAATGAAATTAAAGAGGTCGCTTTTCAAAATGTAGGCTCGATGCTTAAAGATTTACAAGCTTTTGAACAAGCGATTCAAAATGAAGATATTGCTGAAATCTATCGTATTTATAAAGGGAAATTACATGAAGAATTAAAGAAAACCTCAAATAAAAATCATGAGATCGATGAATTATTAGCACAAAAAATTCATGATAGTTTTACTCAGGCTTTTCCTTTTATTCATCACGAACAAAAAATATCTCCCACTATGAATTACTACCGTCTAGGTGATTATTATCGTGAGCGTGCAACGATCGGTATTGATGCGAGTACGCCCGAGATATTTGTTTTACCCAATATTGATAAAGAATGGCGTGAATTTGCGCCCGGTAAGCGTGATGCTTTAAACAAAATTGAAAAAGAAATGGACGAACTCGATGCCAACATTATCACTGCTGAATCAGAGATCTCAAACATCGATGAACAGATAAAAGAGATTGAAAATGAAAAAACATCGGTGGAAAATACCAAAGGTCTGTTTAATCGAAACAAAACTGAGGAAGAAATTGAAGACTTAGATAACAAATTACAAGCATTGGCAGAAAAAAGAGAAGGTTGGTTACCTTATATAGAAGATAAAAGTAAAACCAATAAAAAAAGAGAGGAACTGATGAAAAATCATCACGATATGCGTCTAAAACAAGCAGTTGTGACGAAAGAATTTCGTTTGATCCAGCAATATTTTGGCTCATTAAAAGCAATGAATCAACAGATTCAAGATTTTCTAACAGCTTATCTAGGTTCAGCTAAAGGAGGGAATCACGCATGAGTGCAAAAGAAAATAAATCTACAGAATTAAAAAAAGCATCGCAAAATAAAGAAGAAACGGATCCTTATTATAAAGAAAAGGAACAAAATCATGCCGAAATGGTTTCCTGGATCGCTTCAGCTGAAAAAGAACTAGCTGATTTACGCTTACGAAAAACTTTACTAGAAGATGATTTTACTGAGTTACTAAACGAATACAGACGTTTAATTGTAACAGATGCAGCGATCTCAACCGTTGCTAAAACCAGTTTACTGGCTTATCTTACTTATGAATTATTGAAACCTTTAAATGACGCTACATTAAAACAAACTGACAGCTATAATGTATGGGAAGCAAAATATTTCTCGATTAAATATCAGCTGACTGACAAAAGAGATTTAGCGTTAAGTTTTAAAATGAACGTCATTGATACTCGCTTTGAAGCGAAGTTTATGCCTTTATTTTTATTGGATTTACAAGAGATGTCAGTTACAGTAGACGAACGTCAGGTGTTAGAACTCATTCGTTTATGGTATTCTGAGAAAGTATTTTCTCGTAATCAGTTAACTTTGATTAATTACGACTTGAATCGTTTGTTAGCGAATTTTAAACAATTAGGCTTTACTGTTTCCGCAAGTCTTTTAGATAATACTAGAGCACTTTCAGTAGATCTGGAAAGTGACTTTCCTTTAGAAACCAACATTTTAGACGATATTTTTATCACTGCGATGGATTCTACCGAGTATGACTTTGATAAAATTGGTCAAAGGTATTATCAAGTAAAATTAAATCAAGAGCAAAATGTGTATATTCAATCGAAGAAAAATAGGACACACCTATTTATCGATTCCAATAATCGTCGTCGCTCAATTTTGGATTTTTTCACTCATTATCCATTCTTTGTACCATTGATTGTGCGAGAATAAGTAAGAAAGTCTGGAGTTAATTTCCGGACTTTTTTCATTAATAAGGATGAAAGTTATGCAAGAAAAATTAAAAGAGATAAAACAATTTTGGGATGATTTTGCTAGGGAGTATACAGACATCCAAGAAGAATCACAACTAACTATTCAAAAAGATGTGCTCGATTTTTTTAAAAAGCAAGGAATTTTACCGCAAAATAATTTACTAGATTTGGCGGGAGGAAGCGGGAAGTATATTCCCTTCTTTATTTCCCAGCTACAAAATTATGTGCTAGTAGATTTATCTTCTGAAATGTTAAAACTTGCTTCAAATAAGTATCCTTATAACAATTTAAACTTGATTGAAAGTAGTCAACAATCTTTTTTACAGCAAACAAAAGATCATACTTTTGATATTGTTTTTAGTGCTATGAATCCGGCATTGACTTTACAAACGCAATTAAAAGAAATGATAAGGGTTGCTAGAAAATATGTCTGTATTCTACGGCTAGTAAAAGAAGAAGACCAATTATTTTCACCAATTGAAGAAAGACTATACGGTAAAGCAGAGCATTTAGCTTGGATGTCTACTTATAAAAGTTGGTTTAAAAATGCCTACCAAAGCAAAACTTTTCATTATGTAATAAGTGAAACGATCAGTAAACACTTCTTTTATTCGTATTTTAAAGACGAATTGCCTAATGATGAACTAGAAAAAGCAATTGCGAGCTTGTTTCAGGATGAAAAAGAAGTTGAAAATACCACCTATTACACTTTTGAATTGCTTTACTGTCGCCTAGAAAAGCAAAAAGCTGAGTGAGGTGAAACAATGCGTTTTGTCGATCTACTAGATAAAGATCAGAAAGTTCAGGTCAGAATTTTGGCGTATTTTTTGCAACATGCAAAAACCATTAAAATGAAAGATCTTAATGATTATATGGATGTTTCCTACCCAACATTACAAAAGGAAATCACAGCTCTTGCGGATAGATTGCATCATTTTGAGATAAGTGCAGCGTTAAGTAGAAAAGATAGTGATTTTTTACAATTAAATTTACCCGATGATTTTTCTGTTAAAAATTTTTTGTATAGCTATTTAAAACAAGCGATAAATTACCGTTTGCTCGTTAGCGTTTATCAAGAAAAAGAGTTAACTGTAACTAAGCTAGCCTTGGATAATAATTTGAGCGAGGCTTCAATTTTTAGACGTTTAAAAGTGATCAATCAGTTGTTAGGGGAATTTAACTTACAGTTTAAAAATAAAAAACTATATGGCAGTGAGCTACAAATTCAATTTTTTTATTTTCAACTTTTTAATGGTGCCATCCCCGAAAAGCGCTTAACCACCTTGATGACGAATCAGGCAATTAAAAATTTGATACACGTTATTGAAAGTCATTTTCAGTTACAATTTAGCAAAAAACAAAAGCATATGCTCAGCTTACATCTACATATTTTGCAGCAAAGGCTAGACTATAGAAAAATGCCTAAACGTGAAATCTCAGAGGATATGCTAAGACAAATAGAACAAGATCATTTTTATCAAGAGCTAGATAATATTTTCAAACGATTTTTAAGTCGTTTTGCTTTAGCGGCAAGTGGGTATGAAGCGGTTTATTTGTATCTTTTTTTTATTACTGAAGGGCTTTTACCACAAACAAGTCAATGGTGGAAAAAATCATCTTTTATTCAGCATTTTTTAACAATCGATAAACAAATTTATCAAACAATTACCAAAGCAAAAATGTATGATCCTACTTTTGCTAGTTTTCTTTTACAAAATCATGTGAAAGTGACTTTTTATGAGGGAGAAATTAACTTTAACCATAACAATCAATTACTTTTGTCCGATATTGATTTTCAAGCGATGAATCAATGTATGTCGCTTATTGAAAAAAATTTATCCCGTGAAGTTTCAAATGCTCAATGGGAAATGCTTGATCATTCCTATGGTTTGATTTGGGATATCCATCAAAGGCGACAACAAAAAGAAGTTTTGGTGGGGGTAGTGGATGACGGTTCACTATATGCCGAGGAAATTTTTCGTTTTACTAAACAGACTTTAGCAGGCATGTCTCATGTTACAGTAAAAAAGGCTAAAAAAAGAACTTACGATTTGCTGATTGCTTCTGATGATTTAGATATACAAGCATTTAATTATCAAAAGCTTTATCTTTTAACAGGCGCTTTATCCTCATTTGAAAAAGAACGTTTAGAACAAGCTGTAACAACGATTATTCAAAAAAAGTAGAAGGGCGGTAACGCTATGCGTGTTGTTATTATTGGCGGATCTCATGCGGGAATTGCAGCTGCCAGACATTTAAAAAAAGTCAATCCTAATGTTGAAGTGTTGATGCTCGAACGCTCCAATGTTTTAGGCTATATTGGAAGTAGCTTAAATCTTTATTTAGAAGGGACGATTGCTGATTTAGATGAAGCTAAAACCGCCACTGTCTCGCAACTAATGTCTGAAAATATCAATGTATTTATTGATACAGAAGCGATCGATATAGATACTGAAAAAAAAGAAGTCGTGGCTTTAACTAAAATAGAGCAAGAACCAACAAAAGACCATTTTTCTTATGATTATTTGATATTAGCGATGGGATCTAGTCAGTATCAAACGGGACTTTCTTTACAAAGCGATCGTGAAATTACAAATTATAAAACTTTAGAACAAGCGCAACAAGCAATCGACACTTTAAACAAAGTAAATAAAATTGCGATTATTGGTGCAGGTTTAATCGGATTTGAATTGGTAGAGTCCTTAACCAAGTTAAGAAAAGAGATCTATTTGATCGATCGTATGGACAATGTGTTATTTCGTTATTTTGATGAGGAGATTACTCAGAAACTACTGACAAAATTACCGGATAATGTCCATATTATTTTAAATAGTAATGTAAAAGAAATTCAATTAGACGCAAGTGAACGTGTGTCAGGAATTACTTTAACAAACGGACAAAGGATTTTTTGCGATGCAGTTGTTTTTGCCATCAATCCTAGACCTAATGTATCTTTAGTTGAAGGTGAGTTAGCGATTAACATGGATGGGACGATAACAACTAATGAACACTTACAAACTTCAGATCCTTTTATCTATGCTGTAGGCGATTTGGTTTCTATCAACTTTAACGAAACGGCTTCTTCCATTTATGTTCCGCTGGTCACTAATGCTTACCGTAGCGCTATGATTGCTGCTTCCAATATTTTATTAGCGGAAAAAATTGCTTTTCCCAAAGTACAACGTACGATAGTAACAGAACTTTTTGGCTCTTACTTTGCTAGTGCGGGTGTCAATGAAGAAGAAGCGCCTTTTTATGGTCTTAAGGTTGCTTCGTTAACTAAAACCTATACTCAACAACACTTATTGGCAGAAAACGGTACTTTCGAACTCACTTTAAAATTGGTTTTTGATGCTAAGAGTCAACAGATTCTGGGTGGACAACTGATGACAAATCAACGGGATCAAGTAGAAGTGGTCAATACTTTATCAAGCTTGATCACTATGCAAGCTAACTTAAATCAACTGAGTACCATGGACTTTTATTTTAATCCTAAGTTCTCTCTTCCTTTACATTTTTTAAATGATTTGGCAATGGAAGCACTTATCAGGCAATAACTTTATTATTTTGATTAGAAAAATGACAATGATGCTGATTATTTTTTCTTAAATTCATCGATTAAAACTTGTTTCGCAAATTTTCTTAGTTTACTATTAAGGATTGAACAAACAAAAGATAGGAGAAAGTCGATGAATAAAAAAGTAATCAGCGGGGTCGTTTTTTTTATTTTTTGTGTCATCGTAAGTTTTGCTATACAGCTAAAAAGCAGTACTTTATACAATCAAGCTGTCGCAAAAATCGATCAAGTAGAAATAAGTAATCATCAACAAGAAATTAGCGCAACAAAAATGAATGGAAAGGATAAGGGAGATATTGTTCATTTAACAGCTGACTATCGTAAAAACGAATTAGATACAATTGATTATTCTAAAGGCGAGCAAGTCTTTTATTCGCATAATAAAGTGGACGAAAAAAAACGTGATGGTTATGTCTTTTTTATGATAGCTTCCTTACTGTTTACCTTAATTTTTGTGGGGGGAAAGTCGGGCGTCACTACTTTTATCAGTGTTGTTTTAAATAGTGCCGCCTTATTTTTAATCGTTAACGTGTACCGCAGTTATACAAATCTCTCTCTGGTTATTTTTACCGCGATTTATACGGTGCTTTCTATAGCTATTACTTTATTTCTTATTGATGGGATTAAAAAAGATAGTTTACAAAAGTTTTTTGCAACACTTTTAACCGTTTTTAGCGCTTTTTTTATTTGTTTTATCGCAATGGAATTTTTTCAGGATGAGGGATTACGCTTTGAAGATATGGGTGTTTTGACTCGACCGTATCGTCCGATATTTTTATCTGGTTTATTAGTGGGGGCAATAGGTGCTTCCTTAGACACTGTCGTTTCAGTGGTTTCGACGCTAGAAGAAATCGAACGTAAAAATCCTGCAGTGACGCTTAATCAGTTAGTTCGCTCAGGCAAAAGAGTCGGTCAAGATGTCAGCTCGACCATGGTTAACGTCCTCATCTGTTCTTATTTCAGTAGTGCGATCCCTATGATGTTAGTCTATTTGCATAATGGCTGGCTTTTTGGGGAAACCGTTAGTATGCTACTATCTTTAGAAGTTGTACGAGTACTGTGCGGTGGTTTTGGCATTTTGCTTTCTATCCCATTTTCACTTCTTTTCTTTCAATTAAGTAGAAGGGGGGTACGACAATGAATGTAATCTCTAGTTTATTACTTGTATTTATCTTATTAGTTGTTTTAATTTTAGGAAGATCGTCTTTCTTTGTATTGAGCGGCTTGTTTATGAATATTTTGTTGTTTTTTCTTTTGATTTTTTGTCTACATTTGGGTCTTTCAGTTTATCTAGCAGCCCTTGCTTATATTCTTTTAAATAGTTTGATTACCTTAGGATATGTGAACGGGTGGAATGAGAAAACGAAAGCGGCTTTTTACAGTTTGATATTGTTTTCTTTTATCGTATCTTTAGTATTTATTCCTTTTATTCAAAAAATATCAATTTCAGGCTTTTCTTCTCAAGAATTAGAAGAGCTTGCAGCGTTTAATTTGAATGTCCCTGTCTCCTTCACTCAATTGAGTGTTTCGGTTATTCTCATTGGTGTTTCAGGAGCATTGATTGATGGAAGTATGTCGATTGCTAGTTCCACCGCGGAAATTTTTCATCAACGTTATCAAAAGCTAGATGTAAAAATGTTGTTTAAATCCAGTATGTCAGTGGTCAGAAGTATCCTAAATTCAACAGTCAATACATTATTATTCGCCTTTATTAGTACAGGATTAGCCCTTATTTTTTGGTATCAAGACCTAGATATCCCTTGGTATGAAATGATGAACTCACAAGCTTTTGTTTTTGAATTTGCCGTGGTTATTCTTTCAAGTATTAGTGTTGCATTCATATTGCCTTTTACAAGTATCATTACTTGTTATTATTTACTAAAAAAATCAAGCTAAGTGTTTCATTCAAATAGACATCAATTGTTTTCGTAAAATTATTCCTTTTTAAGTTGACAAAAGGACATTTTTGCTATATTTATAGGTTAGTTAAATATTATAAATTTAGCACTTATTAAAATCAGAAGAAGTGGTGAATAAATGAGCTACCTGGATCGAGACGTTTTCTTTAAAGCACCTCAACAAATTCTACTAGGATTTGCGGGTATTATTTTAGCAGGGACTTTTATCTTAATGTTGCCTTTTGTTACACGAAGCGGTCATAGTACAAATTTTTTGGACGCGCTCTTTACTGCTACTTCTGCGGTATGCGTTACGGGCTTAACCACAGTTTCGACTATCGGACATTGGAATATGTTTGGTCAAGCGGTTATTTTACTTATGATTGAAATCGGTGGTTTAGGTTTTATGTCTTTACCGGTTCTTTATTTTACGCTCACCAAAAGAAAAATAAATTTAAGTATGCGTATGATTTTAAAAGATTCCTTGAACACCTTTGATATGTCTGGGACAGTTAGCTTAATGCTTGCAATTTTGCGGATAGCTTTTATTATTCAATTTTTAGGCTTTTTGTTACTAAGCGTAGACTTTATTCCGCGTTTTGGTTGGGGAAAAGGACTTTGGTACAGTTTTTTTCATGCGGTTTCTAGCTTCTGCAACGCTGGTTTTGATCTTTTTGATAATAGTGTAATCGGTTTTCAAAACGATCCTTGGGTTTTAATGGTCATCAGTTTTCTAATTATCGCAGGAGGACTTGGTTTTATCGTATGGCAAGATTTATTAAAGAATAAGTCATTAAGAAAATTAAGATTGCACAGTCAGATCACATTAAAAGTAACAGGGTTATTATTAGTGTTAAGTAGTATTTTCTTTTTCTTTACGAATACCGTTGGTTCAAATCCTTTATCGAGGTTATCCAATGCTTTTTTCTTAGCGGTCACGCCACGAACAGCAGGATTTTTTTCTATTGATTATGCAACGATGAGTCATGCGGGTCTTGTATTAACGATGATATTAATGTTTATTGGTGGAAGTTCGGGTTCTACTGCGGGAGGCTTTAAGACCACAACATTAGGCATCATTTTGATTAAATTGTATAGTGTGATAAGGGGACGTTCAAAGGCGCAATATAAAGGACGCACGATTAAAGAAAACACAATCTCGCAAGCGTTTATGCTATTTTTTATCTTTTTAATCATGATAATAAGTAGCACAATGATTTTGTCTGTTACTGAAACAATCCCTAATGTTGATCAGTTAGGGCTAGAGTATATTGTCTTTGAAGTCATCTCTGCTATGGGAACGGTCGGGTTAAGTTTAGGCTTATCTGCGCATCTGACTTGGATCGGAAAATTAGTGCTTATTTTCTTGATGTTTATCGGCAGAGTAGGGATTTTAACAATGATCTTTTCGACGATTAATCAAGCGCATAAAAGGAAAACGAATTATAAATATCCAGAAGAGAGTGTAATTATTGGATAAAGCTTAGGAAAAACTAGAGAAGCGACAATGATTAATAGAAGCATCTGAATTACTCAAAATAGTAAACGAGATGTTTCTATTAATTTTTTACAACTTTCAAAGAAATGCTTTTGCTATAAAGAAATAAACTTTATACTAAAATATAAGGAGATTTAAAATGAAAACCCCATTAACAACACAAATGGAAGAAACGCTTTATTATTATATTAGAGAAAATGGTGCTGTAGTTGTCGAAGAAGTCACGATGCCTGAAGAACAAGGAATCGTCGATACGCTTAGCTGTCATTTAAATAATCAGCAACAATTCGAATGGCGCTGTTATGAACTAAAAGTGAGCAAATCGGATTTTCGCTCCAATGCAAAACTTTCGTTTATTGGCCATTATAATTATTTTGTTTTGCCAGAAAACCTATACACAATGGTAAGTGAAGAAATTCCTTCTCATATCGGCGCTTTAGTTTATCACCCTTACTTGTCAGATGATGTAGGTGCTCCTGGTTTTTTTACGACTGAGAAAAAGCCCAAAAAACAAGTTTTGCAAGTCGATGAGCAGGAATTACTCTATCGTTTAATCACCTCACAAGCACGAGAAGTAAATAAAGCTAAACAAACAGCACGTGGTTTGCGCGTATTTGGGACAAAGCAACTTTATCAAGAGTTGAAAAAACGTCAGCCAGAGTACGATTTGTTTGGCGGCGGCGTAAATTACTATGATCGTTTTATTGAAGAAACACAAAGTCAAGCTGTAGAAGTGCTAAAAGAGGAACTAGAAGCAACCCGGTCTGCATATTTTCAATTGGAGCAACGCTTTTTAGAGGAGAATGAATAATGTATTACCCTTATTTCAGAGGAAAGCAATTTGATCTATTAGCCTTGCGAGAACTGATAGAAAAAGGGTTATTATCTGAAAAAATTCAGCCTATCATTGAACCAGTAAAAAATACCGCTACTTTTCAAAAATTTTTATTAAGCGCTCAAAACTACCAACATCCTATTTATTTGATTCAAAATCCACAGTTAGGCGAGTTTAATACAGAAACAGGAAATATTAAATTAGAAACTTTTCCAGCAAGAAAAGCCAGTGTTGTTAGCCAGGCACTAGAAACAATGACGCAAAGGTCTGAAATGTTAATTATTGATCAGCCTTCCATTGCTTTAGCCAGTGATTGGGAAAATAATCAAAAAAAAGTATTAGTCCCACCTGAGTTTCGTTTGCTAAATAAAATAAAAGGGGACAAAATTCTTTCCTTAGATCATTTTACTCGCTTACCAAGTCTTAATTTTTATCAAGAATGTCCTGATGAATTGTTTTCAACAGATTATTTAAACTACCAAAAAAGAGGTTTTGTAGGATTTAGTGATTTTTCAATCGATAGTCGTATCTATTATGAGAAGGGCTATCCCTCTCCGATATTAAGTTTACATCTCGTTTATTTTTTTCAAGATACACTTCGCATCCACCATTTTCTATCATCAGAAGAAGGAGTAACACAAAAAGAGAAATTTTTAGTATTAATGGAAGAAGTAAAGTCTTGGTGTCATCTCTTAAGCAGTGAACAACTCACTTTAGGGTTAACGATCTTGTTTGATTATGCTGATAAAGAAAAGTTTCCTGGTATGGGAGTTATGCGTAAAGCTTCTGTCATGCATCATATGGAATTAATGAGCCGTTATTTGCAATAAGTATAGAAAAATGTTTCAGGCTTTTAAATTTACTTATGTAAACGTCGATGTTATATTGTAGGTGTATAATAAAAAGGGAGATGAAAGAAATGAGAAAGAGGAAAGCATTGCCATTTGTTACTTTATTCACTTCTGTGCTATTGTTAGGTGCTTGTAGTAATAATGAAAATGATCAACAAGAACAACAAGCAGGCAGTACAGCAGAAAGTACCGAAATGAGCCACATGGATGATTCTGGCCATCATATGGAAGATTCAAGTGGACACATGGATCACGGCAGTATGGAAATGGAGCACAACCGCAATGAAGATGAACCAGAAGATATGCAAGATGCAAGCAATCCGCAATATTCAGTGGGGGATAAAGTAGAGGTTACTGATGCGCATATGGATATTATGGAAGGTGTTACAGCGACCATTACTGGTGCTTATGATACCACCTTGTATCAAGTAACATTTACACCTGAAGATAGCGATGAACCGATGGAAGATCATAAATGGGTGGTAGCAGAAGAGATGGCTTCTGATGATGATAATGAAGATTATGAAGAAGGAGACGAGGTAACTCTTACTGCTGATCATATGGCAGGTATGCAAGGACAAAGCGCTGAAATCACTGGGGTTCATGAAGGACCAGCTTATATGATCGATTTTGAACCAGCAGACGGAAGTGAAAAATTTACCAACCATAAATGGGTGACAGAAGACGAGTTAGGACCAGCGGATGAAGAATAATAACCTAGTGAGTGAATGAAATGAATTATTTGTAGCGTTTTTTCTGATTTGTTAGAGTATAAGTAGAGCTTAAAACAGCTTAATTGGAGCAAGGAGGAAATAACCATGGAAACATATGATAAATTATTTTATGACGGCAAATGGCAAGATGCACAATCCAATGATTATTCAGATGTTATTAATACGGCAAATGAAGAAGTGATTGCTAAGGTGGTCAAAGCCTCTCATAAAGATGTAGATCAAGCAGTCGCAGCTGCAAAAGCGGCTTTTGAACAATGGAATAATACTTCTCCTGAAACACGTGCGAAATATATTGAAAAAATCAAAAAGGGTATAGAAGATCGTCAAGACGAAATTGCTGATACCATGGTAAAAGAGTTAGGCGCTTCTAAAACATTTGCTCAAAATGGCCAAGTGCCACAATCATTAAATGAAATTCAAGGGACGCTAGACGAATTTAAAGACTTTAATTTTGAAGAAGAAGTCGATAATGCGACAATTATTAAAGAAGGTTATGGTGTAGTTGCTTGTGTGACACCTTGGAATTACCCAATGAACCAAATTCAACGTAAAATTACACCCGCTTTACTTGCAGGAAATACCGTTGTGGTAAATCCGGCAACGAATACACCACTTACCGCAATTATCTATGCAGAAATTATTGAAGAAGCAGGATTACCAAAAGGCGTCTTCAATTTAGTAACGGGTAGCGGTAGTGATACAGGGGATTACTTGACCAAGCATCCAGATGTAGCTGTGGTCTCCTTTACTGGTTCAACAGCTGTCGGTAAGGGTCTATATGAAAATGCTGCAACTTCAGTGAAAAAATTAGTTCTTGAATTAGGCGGTAAATCTCCTATGGTTTATCTCAAAGGCGGCGATTTACAATTAGCTGTAAGATCAGCTGCAAGTACTGTTTTAGATAATCAAGGTCAAACTTGTTCGGCACTGACTCGCTTATTAGTTCCAAAGGATGAACTTGAAAGAACGAAAGAAGTTATCCAAGATTACTATAAAGATATTAAGGTAGGCGATCCATCTGAAGACGATACACGAGTAGGACCTATGGTGTCTGAAGATCAAATGAATACTGTTTTGGATTACATTCAAACAGGTATAGATGAAGGAGCAAATGTATTCCTTGGAGGCAATCGGATCAACCGCAAAGGATACTTTGTCGAACCAACTGTTTTTACAGATGTTACGAACGATATGACGATTGCCCAAGAAGAAATTTTCGGCCCCGTTTTAGTTGTTATCACTTATGATACACAAGAAGAAGCTGTTAAAATTGCTAATGATTCTTCTTATGGACTATCTGGTGGTGTCGTAGGACCAGAAAAAGAAGCCATGGAAGTTGCTCGTCAACTAAGAACAGGAAATATAGCAATCAACGGTGGTTCCCGTACACCAAAAGCACCATTTGGCGGATACAAACAATCAGGTATCGGCCGTGAAAACGGGCTTTATGGTTTAGAAGATTATTTAGAAGTCAAAGCTTTATTTAAATAATTTCATTAGCCGAAAATACGCTAAATGACAATAATATGTTATTTAGCGTATTTTTCTTTTTTTATATTACAAAAATGTAGTAAATAAAATAAAGAAATTATTTTATGGAGGGAAATGTATAAGTACGTTAGACAATAATAATGAATATGTCATTGTCGGTGGCGGTATGGTTGCAGGTTATACTGTAAACGGTATACGAAAAAAAGATATGAATGGTTCTATTTTTGTCGTTTCAAAAGATGCAGATGTGCCTTAAGTAAAAAATTATGGTTAGACGGTGAAATTACGGAAGAAAATATAAGAATCAGAGCAGAAGATCAACCCAATGTAACTTTCCGATTTAATATGACAGCGAATAAAATCGATCGCAATAATAAAGAGATTCAACTAGGTGATGATGTCGTTGTCCATTACGATCAATTGTTACTTGCCACAGGTGGTGAAACCAATGACAATTGACGGACCAGATGATCCGCATTTGATTATGTTTAGAGATTGGTCAGATTACCGCAAATGTTTGTTAAAAGAAACGATGGCACAATTGTATACTTCTTAAAAGAAGAGCAATAGGTTGGCGTTTTAGTATGGAATGTAGCAGTAGATTTAGACGATGTCCGTGATTTATTAGCATATCCACCTGCTAATAAAGAGGATTTAGTTGGTTCGATCAAAGATTAGATCTCAGAAAGTCGCAGCAAAAAAAGAAAGTCTCTAGACAAACAAAAATTTTTTTGCTATAGTATAAAAGAACGCAAATAAAAAAACAGGTTGAGCGCAAGCTTTCAAGACATGTCTTCCAAGGGTGAGGAAGTCTTTGTTTGCTTACGCTTTTTTATGTTTTTATAAATGAACTAGAAAGGATGAAAAAAGTGAAGCTCTATCAACAACCAAAAGAGCAAGTTATGGAGGATTTTCAGGTTGATTTAGAAAATGGGTTAACTGATGAACAGGTAACGCAACAACGTGAAAAATACGGTGAGAATAAACTGCCTGAGAAAAAAGAAGATCCTTATTGGAAAGTTTTTCTTAAAAACTTTAAAGAACCTATCGTAATTGTATTAATGGGGGCAATTGTTTTGTCGCTATTAAATGCTTTTCATGATATTCAGATCCAAGGAAATATGGAAACTGGATATGAGTCCCTATACGAAGCAGCCGCTATTTTTATATTAATTATTATTAATGCCTTTCTAGGGTTTTGGCAGGAAATTAGTGCTCGTAAAAGTTTAAATGCTCTAAAAGAAATGAATAGCCGACATACTACGGTGTTACGTAACGGGAAATGGCAAACTATTCCGGTTAACGAAATGGTTGTAGGCGATGTTGTAAGTAACCAAGTCGGCGATTTTGTAGAAGCAGATATTCGTTGGTTGGACGTCAATGAACTTCAAGTGATTGAATCCCATTTAACTGGGGAGGCTGACGCGATCGAAAAAGACACGGAGGCTATCAGTGAAGACGTCGAACTTGGCGATCGGACTAATATGGGCTTTTCTGGTTCTACAGTTTCTAACGGCCAAGGGGTTGGTGTTGTTGTTGCGGCAGGCGCAAATACCGAATTAGGTAATATCGCGCAAATGATCGAATCTGTTGAAACAAAACCATCTCCACTTCAAAATACCGTTAATAGACTAACAAAAACTCTTATGGTAGTTTCTGGAATTATTGTCATCTTTACCATTATTACAGGAATTATTCAAGCAGGTGAATTAAGCTTTGAATCGATTGGTTCCGTTCTTTCTACTTCGATCGCGCTGGCTGTTGCATCTATTCCAGATGCGTTACCAGCTGTTTTGTCAATCGTACTAACTATCGGTGCTAGTTCCATGGCTAAAAATAAAGGTTTAATCAAGTCATTAAACAGTGTGGAAACTTTAGGGGCGACTTCATATATTTGCTCTGATAAAACAGGGACCTTAACGAAAAATGAAATGACCGTTGTGCAATATTATGCTAATGGCCATAAATATGAAGTTAGTGGACTAGGGTATAATCCTAATGGTGAAATTAAAAATCAAGATAATGACGATCCAGTCGCTACATCAAAAGCCTTCTTATATGGCGCCGTATTATGTAATGATTCTTCCGTTCAAGAAAATGACAACGGAGAGTATACGCCTCTTGGAACGCCAACGGAAGTTGCTTTGACTGTATTAGGGAAGAAAGTAAATATTAGTCGTGAAAATTTACAACAAGACAAAGAAATTGTCCGCACACTACCATTTTCAAGTAGTCGAAAAATGATGAGTGTCGTTGTAAAAGAAAAAAGTGGTAAGTATACCTTATATATCAAAGGTGCCCCAGATGTTATGATCAATCGAAGCAGTGGCATTCTAAAAGACGGCGAAGTTGATCAAACAGAAGAAGAAAAAAATAACTTTATGTCTATCGTTGATGATTACGCTGATGATGCTTTACGTACATTGGCTGTTGGGCAAAAAGAGATTACCGAAGATGAAGCAATGAATGGTACAACAGACACATTAGAACACTCTTTCGTATTAACTGGGGTTGCAGGAATTATTGACCCATCACGTGAAGAAGTGAAAGTATCTGTGCAAACCTTGCATAATGCTAACGTTGAAGTAGTTATGATTACAGGAGACCACGAGAAAACAGCTCGAGCTATTGCCTATGATTTAGGTATTGTTGATAGTAAATCTGCTCCTGTTGTTAAGGGCGTGGAAATTGAAAAAATGTCCGACGACGAATTGTATGAAACCGTAAAAGAAACAAATGTTTATGCTCGTGTATCGCCAGAACACAAACAACGTATTGTTAAACAATTACAAAATTATGGTCAAATTACCGCTATGACGGGTGATGGTGTAAATGACGCTCCTGCATTGCGTGTCGCAGATATTGGTATTGCAATGGGTGTTGCCGGAACAGAAGTAACGAAAGATTCGGCAGACTTGGTTCTATTAGACGATAAATTTACTACCATTGAAAATGCCGTTAAAAGTGGTCGTACCATTTATGGTAATATTAAAAACTTCATTCGTCACGAATTGACAACCAACGTAGCTGAAGTGTTATCTATATTGATTGGTTTACTATTTTTCACTCAAACCATTGGCAATGTACCTGGAGCTACACCTACGCTATCAGCTTTGATGGTTTTATGGGTGAACATGATCAGTGACGCCGTTCCGTCCTTTTCTCTAGGTTATGACGTTCCCGAAGCAAATATCATGGAAGAATCTCCACGTGATCCGAACGAATCTGTATTAGCTAACTATACTTGGTCTCGTGTATTAATTCGTGGTTTCTTTATGGGATTATTGGTATTTATAGCATTCCTTTGGGCTGCGCATCAAGGAATGGGAAGTAGCCAAGCACAAACAGTCGCTTTCTTAACCTTAGTTTATGGTCAACTGTGGCACGTTTTTGATGCTCGTAGTACGAGAACTTTATTTGAACGTAGTCCATTTGAAAATAAATACTTGGTAGCTGCTGTATTGTTTGCTGGAATTACTTCTTTCTTAGTAACAATTATCCCATTCTTTAATACAGTTATGGGAACAGCACCACTTGATGGATACGTTTATCTAATGGTTTTATTTATTCCTGCAATACCTACACTTATTTTGTCAGGAATCAAAGAACTATTTGGCGTAAAGATTTGGTAAAAAAGTTTGCTAAAAAGCATGCGGTGACTAAAATCACTGCATGCTTTTTATTTATAAATAAATAACGAATACGTTTTTAAAAGGTGATATTAATATTAGGATCGTTATAAACAGCTTTTTTCCAAAGGTGTATGAGACACTTTATAAATAAAATTCGTTTTTAAAAGTTGTTGACAGTAGAAATAAAAACTTTGATAATATAATTGTTAAAAAAAAGAGTGGAGGAGATTTTTATATGGAAAAAGACCCTATGGCTAAAAATGGATTAGATTCTTATCAAAGTAGTCGTAACCAAAATGTTGGTAACAATCCAGAATTACAAACAAATGCTGGAGCTCCAGTTTTCAACAATGACAATACGATGACAGCTGGAGAACGTGGTCCTAGTATGCTACAAGACGTTTGGTTACTCGAAAAACTTGCTGATTTTAACCGTGAAGTGATTCCTGAACGTCGTATGCATGCCAAAGGATCGGGTGCCTTTGGAACTTTTACAGTGACACATGATATTACTAAGTATACCAAAGCTGAAATATTTTCTGAAATTGGTAAACAAACGGAAATGTTTGCTCGTTTTTCTACAGTTGCCGGAGAACGTGGTGCTGCAGATGCTGAACGAGACATCCGTGGTTTCGCATTAAAATTCTATACAGAAGAAGGAAATTGGGATTTAGTTGGCAATAATACTCCTGTGTTTTTCCACCGAGATCCAAAGCACTTTATTGACTTGAATCGTGCGATTAAAAGAGACCCTAGAACAAATATGAGAAGTCCTAACAATAACTGGGATTTTTGGACGTCATTACCTGAGTCATTACACCAAGTAACCATTACCATGAGTGATCGAGGAATACCCTCTTCTTACCGCTTTATGCACGGGTTTAGTTCTCATGCTTATAGCTTGATTAATGCAGATAATGAACGAGTTTGGGTAAAATTTTATTTCCGTTCTCAACAAGGAATACAGAACTTAACCGATCAAGAAGCAGATATTGTTAACGCAAATACTCGTGAATCCCATCAAGCAGATCTATACAATGCCATTGAAGAAGGAAAATATCCTAAGTGGAAAATGTACATCCAAGTGATGACCCAAGAAGAAGCGAATCAATTAGACTATAATCCTTTTGATTTAACAAAAGTTTGGTACAAAGAAGATTTCCCTCTAATGGAAGTTGGAGAATTTGAATTAAATAAAAATCCAGATAATTACTTCCAGGATGTGGAAGAAGCATCATTCAACCCGGCAGCACAAGTACCGGGGATTGGCATTTCGCCAGATCGTATGCTACAAACTCGCGTCTTTGCTTATCAAGATGCCGCACGCTATCGGATTGGTGTAAATCATCATCAAATTCCGGTTAATGCTCCGCGAGGTGTAAAAAATCCTCATCCTTATAGTCGCGATGGACAAGGACGGATGGACGGAAATCTTGGTAGTGAAGTTCATTATACCCCTAATAGTTACGGAAATTATACAGATCATAAATTTATGGAAGAACCAACAATGCAAGGTGGAGATGTAAAAAATTATGACTTTAGAGAAGATGATCATGATTATTATACCCAGCCTGGCATGCTTTTCCGCCGTATGACAGAGGAACAACAACTTGTATTATTTGAAAACACGGCTCGTAATATGGGTGATAGTACTTTACAAATCAAGCACCGTCATATCAATAATTGTTATCAAGCAGATCCAGATTATGGCGCAGGTGTGGCTAAAGCATTGGGAATCGATCTCAAAGATGTTGATTTAACACCGACACCTCGTGATTCAGAAGAAGCTAACGACAAAGCAAATGCTAGAGGTCACAAAGATTTGAATGTACCCACAGAGCCTGCTATGCCGGAAACTGCAAAAGATTTAGGACCTGAAGGACGCGATACTAACGTAGAAGATCCTTTCTATTTGACTGATCCTATGAACGATCCATTTTTATTATAATGTGAAATAATTTTTGCAAGAGTATAGGCTGCTAATAAAATAGCGCCTATACTCTTTTAGTTTTACTAACTATTATAATGCATAATTTTTTATCTTTATGTACTTTTTTATTACAATAGAAATAGAAACATTAAAGAGAAAATCAGGAGGGTTAAAATGAGTCAATTACAAAATAACAATAGCTATGAATATGTGATTGTTGGTGGCGGTATGGTTGCAGGTTACGCAGTTAAAGGTATACGTCAAGAAGATACAGATGGTTCTATCCTACTTGTCTCAAAAGACGCGGATGTTCCTTATGAACGTCCTGCTTTAAGTAAGAAATTATGGTTAGATGATGAATTTACAGAAGAAGATATTCGAGTAGGCGCAGAAGATTATCCTAATGTTAGTTTTAAATTTAATACAACAGTAAACAAAATCGATCGAGAAAATAAGAGTATACAGTTAGGTGACGATAGCGTCGTTTATTATAATAAATTATTACTAGCAACTGGAGGCGAACCGATAACTATTGATGGAGCAGACGATAATCATGTAATTGTCTTTAGAGACTGGTCCGATTATCGTAAATTGCGTCAATTTAGCGGAAATAATAGACACGTTATTCTTATTGGTGGCGGCTATATTGGAAGTGAAATTGCAGCCGCACTGGCACAAAATGATACACAAGTGACAATGGTCTATCTGGAAAATACTTTAGGTGAAAATCAATTTCCAGAAGAAATTACTGCTGAATATGAAGGTACTTTTAAAAAGAACGGCGTTGAACTAATTAGTGGTAAAAAAGCTGAATCCTATCAACGTGATGGCGAGCAATTGGTGGTTACCTTAGATGATGGTTCACAAATCAAGGGAGATACCATCGTCGTAGGTTTAGGCGTCTCACCAAGAATTGAACTTGCAAAAGCAAGTAGATTAAAATTAGATGGAGATGGCGTTGAAGTAGATGAATATCTACAAACTAGTGATTCTGCTATCTGGTCAGCTGGAGATATTGCTTATTACCCTGATAAAATCTTAGGCTATCAAAGAATTGAACACGTAGACCATGCGAGAAATTCCGGTGAGCAAGTAGGCAGAAATATGGCAGGTGCGCATGAGGCTTATACGCATACCCCTTATTTCTACTCCAATATATTTAATATTTCATGGCAAGCAATCGGTACAATGGATCCAACATTGCCACAAATCTTTGATAAAAGAGAAAATGGAACGATTGTTTACTTCTTGAAAGATGACCAACTTGTAGGTGTTTTAGTTTGGAATGTTAATGTAGATTTAGATGATGTACGAAATCTATTAGCAAATCCTCCTGCTGATAATGATCAATTGCTTGGATCTATTAAAGAAAAAGCTTAAGAACAAAGGAGACAAACAGTTTATCCATTTTTTATTGGATAAGCTGTTTTTTTATCAAAATAAATTGAATGAATAACTTTAAATAATGAAGCTATTGGTTATTAGAAAAGAAATAATTATCATGTTATGATTTAAAGAAGAACAAACTTAGTGGAGGTATAACGAATGAAAATTGTCATTTTAGATGGGTACTCTTTAAATCCTGGCGACATTGATTGGGAACCATTAAAAGAAATAGGCGAATGTGAAATATATGATAGAACGTCATTTACTGATAAAAAAGAAATTTTGCAACGAATCGGTGATGCGCGGATTGTTTTGACGAATAAGACACCTTTGGATGAAGAGGTCCTTCATGCTGCACCTAATTTAGAGTATATAGGTATCTTAGCTACTGGTTACAATATTATCGATATTGATGCAGCAACTAAAGCTGGAATTACAGTAACGAATGTTCCAGCATACGGGACAGAGGCGGTCGCTCAATTCACATTTGCTTTGTTGTTGGAAATCACAAGTCAAGTCGGTTTACACAATCGTCTGGTACATGAAGGACAATGGTCGAGCAATCCTGATTTTAGTTTTTTTGCCACACCGCTGACAGAACTACAAGGAAAAACGCTAGGGCTTGTTGGCTTCGGACGAATTGCTCAAAAAGTGGCTGAAATTGGTCATGCATTTGGCATGAAAGTCATCTTTTATAACCATCGTCCTAAAAATGTTAAAGCTGAATGGTTACAACAAGTGAGCCTAAATGAACTATTAAGCCAGTCTGATGTCGTTAGCTTGCATGTACCGCAGACTCCTGATACAAAAGAGTTGATCAACAGCTCCTCACTGCAAAAAATGAAAAATACTGGGATTTTGATTAATACTGCGCGTGGTGGTTTGATTAATGAAGCAGACCTTGCTGAAGCCTTAAACAACGAACAACTTGCCGTAGCAGCCATGGACGTAGCTCAACAGGAGCCCATCAATGAAGATAGCCCTTTACTAGCAGCTAAGAATTGTTACATTACACCACACATAGCCTGGGCACCACAAGAAACAAGAAAACGATTATTAGATATTGTCGCTAGTAATTTAACAGAATTTCTAGCAGGTCGAAAGCAAAATACAGTGACTAGTTAAGAAATAACTTTAAATCACCAAGAAAGTTGAAGTACTTTCTTGGTGATTTTTATTGAATTTTTAATTGAATTATCAACATTTTTATTGTAATGTAGTCATTAAATTAAGTTTTGGTGATAGTAAGTAGAGGAGTGAATTTTGTGTTTCAAAAAAGAAAAGAGGTCTCTTTTAAGCAAGTTTTTTGGACAAGTACATTTCTAATAATGATTTATTTTCTTTTTCAACCATTTCATTGGATAAACTTAATAGAAGCATTATTTATCTTATTAGTTATCATTCCAACTGTTTATTATTTTAGTAACAGCCATAGTTTTAAAGCCATTTCTTTTGAAAATGAAACATATTTTGCTGGTGTTAGTACTTTTTTTATTTTGTTAACCACTGTATTGACCATTTTAATTACGGTGTTAATTAGTGCTTTTGCTCCTAATTTACTTTGATAAAATAGAATAAGGCGAGGAAAGGTAGGAATGTCTTATGTCTTTAGAACGGGTAAAAAATTATTTTTCAACACTAGGTTTAGAAAAACGAGTGAAAGTTTTGAACGGGTCTAGTGCTACGGTAGAACAAGCAGCTCAAACATTAGGTTGCAAGCCTGAAAAAATCGCTAAAACAATGTCGTTTTCATTAAACGAAAGTCAAAATATTCTTATCGTGATGGCAGGAGATGCGAGAGTCGATAATAAAAAATATAAGTCCTTTTTTGGCAAAAGAGCAAAAATGATTCCCAAAGAATTTGTCGAAGAAGCTATTGGACATTCACCTGGAGGCGTCTGTCCTTTTGCGATAAATGATGACATAGATGTGTATTTAGATAGATCACTAGAAAATTTTGACTGGATTTATCCCGCGGCAGGAGATAGTCAAAGTGCAGTGAAGCTAACACCTGAGGAACTAGAAAATTATTCATCGGCTAAAGAATGGATTGACGTAGCAAAAGAGCAGTAAAAGGGGATAGAATGGAAATTATGGCTCTTTGTCAAATAGTGTTGGTAAAGAAAACACGACGAATAAAGGAAGCAGTTAGGCGCTATTGTCTAGCTGCTTTTTTTCGCTTGTATAGGTAAGGAACCAGGTTGGAAATATTTTCCTCGGTATAAAAAGATCCGTTGCCGAAAGTTCTCAAAGCTATGGAACCCATAAGCGACTCGTTTTAGCACTTTAATATGATTATTTAACCCTTCTAAAGGACCGTTAGAATAAGGCACTGTCAAAGCAAGATGAATCTCTTTTCGATATTTTCGGAAGGTTTTGATTACAGGTTGAAAAGGGTCAGGAAGCTGGGACCCATCGGTTTTCAGTAATTGATCAAAACGTGCTGTGTCTTGCTTATGAAATGCGGAAAGAAAGGATTGATAGAGTTTATAGCCTTGTCTAAGGGCAGAATGATAACGTAATAAGCGATCGACAATCTCTTGCTCGGTTAAATGATCCCGAAAACTAGGCCGCCAATATCGATTTTTATAATCAAGCGTCCAAGCTTTTTTCTGTAGAAGTTTCCAGTATTTCTTAAGGTGCTTATATTCCTTTTGCCGACGGTTAAAGGTGTTCATCACTTGTTTCCGCTGTTGTTGGAAAGCTCGTCCAATATGTTGGCTCATGTGGAAACGATCAATGACTAACTGGGCATTAGGAAAAAGGGTTTTGACTAAAGACGCATACGGACTGTAAAAATCCGAAACGACATAGTGCACCTTGGCTCTTTCCTCTCGAGGATAACGTGCAAAATATGCTTCTAAATGAGGCAGTTGTCGATTGGCGACAATCTCTAAGAGCTGCCGCGTTTGGCCATTCATCATGATAAAACTCATGGCACCGGAAACCCGTTTGACCGATTGAAATTCATCAAAACAAAGCACTTCTGGTAAGGAAGTATTGGGTGATAGCTGTTTGGGTTTAAAACTGTGAAGCACACGTAAAACCGTTGTCGGCGAAACATGCTTCAACCGAGCGACCATCGACATCGATAAGGGGTGCGATAATTTTTCTGCAATGGCGAGTTTGACACGACGAGCGATCGAACAATGACGATCTGCGACACTGGTTTCGGCGATAGACGTTTTCCCGCAAGTTTTACAACGAAAGCGTTGTTTCTTCATTTTAAGTAAGGTTTTGTATTCACTCACATCGTTGAGATTTGTTTGGTAACTTTATTCTACGAGTTTTCAAGGTGTCTGTTTTATATTTTGCTCAGAAAACATAAAAAAACTAGTATTGACTACAAGAAATTGATTCTTGTTTACCAACACTAGAAATTATAGAGCCGAAATTATTCGATACGAAGAACGCTTTAAGCAAGATTTTATTGAAATGAACAAAGATTGGACTCAAGAATATTTCACCCTTGAAGCGCATGACTTAGAGCAGTTAAACGATATTGATAAATTAATGTCTGATGGCGCTATGATATACTTTGCAATTGAAAACGAAAAAGTATTATCAACATGTATGACCGCTCCTATAAAAAATGATACTTGGGAAATTTGTAAATTTGCAACTAATAAAAATGCTCAAGGTAAAGGCGCTGGAAAGGCCGTTTTTAAAGCCGCTTTAGACTACGCCATTAAAAAAGAAGCAAAAAAGGTGGTTATTTACTCAAATCATTCTTTAAAACCTGCATTACATATCTATCATTCTTTTGGTTTTAAAGAAGTTCCAGTGGATATTGATGATTATGATCGTTGTAATTATCAAGCAGAGTTAGTTGTTGGAAATTAAAAAAATAGAGAGCATCAGAACATAGATAAAATTGAAAAAAGTTTATCTATGTTTCAATTTGTAATCGCTAGTAATATAATCGATTTGAGGTGATGAATTTGAATAAAAAATCAAAAGAACGTAAAGTGATACAAGCTCGATTAGATAAAGAATTAGTTGATAAAGCAGAAGAAATTTTCAAAGATATAGGAATTGATCGTTCGACTGCGCTTAGGATTTTTTATCGACAAGTTGTTTGGAATAATGGTTTGCCTTTTGAACTGAATCGTCCAGAGATTCCAAATGAAGAAACCATTAAAGCATTAAATGAGGATTTAACTAATGCAAAGAGGTATACAGATGTTGATGAATTGTTTAAAGATATTCTAGAAGATTAATTTATAAAAAAGTAATTTATTAATTTCAAAAGAATTAGTTTAAAGCAAAAGGTAGTATTTATTGTTCGCGGCGACTATTTTAAAATTTATGTTCTAGTTTACATAATATATATTATACAAAGTTATAACTGAAGATTAACTTTATATTTGAAATAAATCATTTAACTTTTTACAACTTACTTTTTGTTTTTACGTCCCTTTTATTTACTTTTTTTGTCTTTAACTTTGATTTGTGCAATTATATGGCATATTTATTATTCTCGTTTATTTTTTCCATATAATAGTTTTTGAGTTGTTGTCCTCTTAAATTTACAATATTAGTTCTAATAACCTCATAGCTACATGCTATAAAAAATGGTTTTGCTGTAACTGAAGCAAAAGTTGAGAATTTTCTGCTCTGGATGCTTTTTTCCAGATAACTAATCAGCTTACTAGCTATGGTCTGATTTTGAAAATCCTTGTGCACGAAAATTGATCTAAATAGCCCTTGTTATCCATATCGGCAAAACCGATTATTTTATTATTCCAATCATTGACCATAACGATTGCTGAATGGTCTTTTACAGTAGTTCTCCATGAATATTCATCTATAGATGACCAAGCAGTTAGTTGTGCTTTACTGTAATCGTTTTTATTAACTTCTTGAATTGTTTGTTTGATCATTTTAATTGTTTCTTTTTCATCAGAAAAAGTATAATTTCGAATATATATGATAGTCCACCTCCAAATTGAAATATCATTCTACTATATCAAGCAAAGTCGGCAAATGAAACGCTACAACCTCCATAAGAAATTTTGCTGTTTTTTTTCGATAGTTTCTGGCGCCACTTTCAAAAATCGCGTATAAATGGGCATCAAAGACTGCGATTTGTTCCAGATAAGGCGGTGTTTTGATGATCTTTAAAGCTGTTTTGCTGTTTAGTTTACCATTAGAAAGCTGTTCATTTGAAAAAATATAAATTTTAGAGCTAACGGGTCCAAAAGATTGAGATATTAAACAATATTCTTTATAAAAAACCATGGATTGAGCTCTTTTGGGAATATCAATTGTTTCGTCCAGGTTGTCATCGTTAGTAAAGTCCTCCTCTTTTTCAAATGTCTTTTTTATAACCACACCATCTTTTGTTTTATCAAAGGTTCCTGTAAATAAAGAATTTTCTTTTATTGTGATAAACGAAGCTTGAGGAATCGTGGGAAAATTAATGCTATGATAATAAGAGATTATTTCAGAACTTGGCATAAAATGATAATTCAATATATCGTCTTTGAGAATAGCAGAAACTTGTCCGTGATTTTTTGCAGCAGAACAAACCCATAAGCATTGCCGGTTCTCATCATAAACAAGCCCTCCTGCATGTGTCCGATCTTTTAAAATCATTGTTTTTGTAGGATCGTTTTCTTTTTTATCAAGCATAAAAATAACAGAATGATGTTCATGACTGTAACAATAAGCAGAAATAAATATGTGGTTTTCAGTTACAGCTAGTCCTTGTGGCGTTATATCAAAACAATTATCCAATTTTTTACTATCATTTTCCAATGTCTGTGTTTTAAATAAACCTGGAATTGAAAAAGTCATAGAATCTAATTTTGTGTTTTTAAAAGCTTTATATAAATCCGGGTACCGTTTTAAAATATCTAGCAAAATATCAGAGGAATCCTTTTTTAAAAAGCGGATTTTTTCGGTATAAAATAGAATAAACGCTAAAGAAAATAACAGAATGATGTTTATTAAGACAAATATCACTTTACCTACCTCCCCTTTCTTTTAAATTATAACGTAAAAGGAAAAAAAGAAAAGCGCCTGATAAAATGACAATTGTTTGTTTCACTTTCTAAAATACGTTAAACTGAAAGTGTAAGGATATTATTACTGAGGAGGAATATTGAAAATGGCATTCAAAGAAATTCCTGAAACAAAAGTAAAGTTAAAGGAAGTAAAAGATTTATATAATGCTGGTTACGAGGTCTTAAGCGAGCTACGTAATGAAGTTAAAGCTCCAGTTGTTAAAGCTTCTCTTTTAAACCAAGAAATTATCGCTGTTTACGGACAAAATGCGGCTAAAAAATTCTATGACGCTGATAACTTTAAGCGTGATAGTGCTATGCCTACGCCTATTTTAAAAACACTTCAAGGTGAAGGCGGTGTGCAAACATTAGATGGCCAGCAACATTATAAACGTAAAAGTATTTTTATGGACTTAATGACCCCTGATCGTATGGAAGATTATCGAAAGATTTTAGAAGAAACATTAAAGGAAACATTAGATGCTCAAACAGGAAAATTTGAGTTATATCATTTGACAAAAAACGTACTTTTTAAAGCGATTTGTAAATGGGCTGGTGTTAATTTAGGAAATTATACCACAGAAGAAATTGATGAATTAGCAGATACACAAGTGAACATGTTTGAAGGTACAGTGAATTCAGTAAGTGATCACTTACAAGGCTTAGAAGGACGTAAAAAAGCTGAGAAATGGGCGCAAGAATTGCTGGCTGATGCTCGTGAAAACCCAGTTCCTGGAAAAGAAAATGTGGCTTTATACGCTTTTGCTGATGCTCGCGGTGTCGACGGAGAGTTATTACCTCTAAATATTGCTGCAGTAGATTTTCTAAATATCATTCGTCCAACTGTTGCTATTACAGTTTGGGTAAACCTGATGGGACATGCTTTATTTGGTCCTAATAATGTCTATAAAGAACTAAAACAAAATTTTGATCACTTACAAGATTCCTTTATCCAAGAGTTAAGACGTTATTATCCATTTTTCCCAATGGTTCCTGCTATTAGTACAAGGGATGTTGATATTGACGGCTATCTGGTTCCTGAAGGCAGCTGGGTTGTTTTAGATCTTTATGGAACCAATCACGATGGACGTTCGATAGATAATCCGGATTCTTTTGTAATAGACCGTTATGTAGGACGAACAAAAGAGATCTCTTATGATGAAGAATATGAAATGATCGCTCAAGGTGGCGGCGACTTTCGAGCAATGCACCGTTGTGCTGGAGAATGGATTACGTTGCACACATTACGGGTATTTAGCGATAATTTAGTTAACCATTATGAGTTTTCGGTTCCTGAACAAGACTGGACAGTTCCAATGAATAAATTCCCTACTTTCCCAGAAGATAAAGTTTTATTGTTTAAAAATGAATAAACTACAAACAAAACGCACAGAATGCTACTTTTTAGCTCTGTGCGTTTTGTTTCATTATAATGGCATTTAGTTTACATAATTATATTATGGTTAATTTAATAAGTTCATGATGTTGCTTTTATTCAGCGCATATAGCAAAGCCTAATGCTTTTTCTCCTAAATGAGTACCGATTACTGGGCCGAAATGGCCAATCTCCACTGTAATATCAGGGTAACTTTTTTCCAGGCGTGCTTTTTCTTTTTTCGCTAATTCTAAGTGATTTCCATGAATAACATACAATTTTACTGGGTGATTGATTTCATTTTTACGTTCTCCAATCACTTCTTCACAACGACGCAGTGCTTTTTTAGTAGACCTTATCTTTTCAAATAACACGATTTTTCCGTCTTCAAACTTTAACACTGGCTTAATTTTTAATAAACCACCAATCAAAGCAGCACCGTTAGTTAAACGCCCACCACGTACTAGATGATTTAAATCATCCACAATTAAATACGCGTAGGTATTCGCACGAATGATATTTAAATGTTCTAAAATTTCATTTAAAGAATTATCAGCATCCCGCATATTCAAGGCCGCTTCCACCATATGTCCCATAGGCATGCTTGTAATTAAAGTGTCATAAGGAATAATGGTCATCCCTTCTACACTATCTTTGATACTATCAAGATTGTTCACATATCCTGAAATACCGGAAGATAAGTGTATACTGATAATCGTGTCATATCCTTTTTCTTTTAATTTCTTGTATAAATCTAATGTTTCACCAAAAGTTGGCTGTGAAGTTTTGGGAAACTCTTTACTTTCATTCATTAACTTATAGTATCCATCAGCTTGAATATCGACATCCTCATTATAAACTTTACCGTCCAAAATGACTGGAATGGGTATAACAAACAAATCTGGATGCCTCCTCACCCTTTCAGGTAGGAAAGCTGTACTATCAGTGACTATTGCTAATTTCATCCTTTATCCTCGTTTCAATTCAAGCATTTTTCATACTCCGATAATTATCATAGCATAAACAAGTACTTATTTGGAAGCATTTGTTATTATTTTGCTAGAAAGTCTTGAATGGCTTGCTGATTTTCTTGTTGATCCATGATCAAAACGCTACCGCCATCATAACTTTGACCATAACTCCAGGTATCTTCAGCAGGTATGCTTAAACGATCCACTCCAGAAGCTCCTTTAGCAATTGAAAAACTATTTTTTGCTAAAAAGCTCATCGGAACATCATTAGCAGAATAGCCCATTGCTTTTCCTGCGGCATAAGGTAGTTTTAATAACGCAATAGGATTTTTTAGTTCACTAAAAATAGCAGAAATGACTTGTTGCTGGCGCCTTACACGACCAAAATCCCCTTCTTCATCCATACGAAAACGTGCATACTGTAATAGCGTTAGACCGTCCATTTTTTGTGGACCTTTTTTAATAGGTGTTTCTAGATTTTTACTCATATCTTTTTCGGCATCAATATCTACACCACTAGAAAATAATGTATCGATAACTTTCTCAAAAGTTTCAAAATCCAATGTCATATAATATTTACAATCTATACCAAAATTTTCAGATAATGTCTGGCGTACCAAATCTGCGCCCCCGTAGGCATAGGAAGCATTAATTTTATTGTCTCCTGCACCAGGTATGTTCACATAGGTATCCCGCATAAAGGAAACTAATTTAGGTTTTTTAGCTGGACCGTCTAGTTGTAAAACCATGATCGTATCGGCCCGCGCATTTTCTTCGCCGCGGCTATCACTACCGATAAGCAAAATATTATTGCCACCATTGGCGTCTGAAAAACCATTAAAGTTTTCTGCCTGCGGGGCTTCATTATCTTCACTTTCTCCTACTTTTTCACCTATATAAAATGAAATTCCAGAATAAGCAATCAACAAAATGAGTACTGTAAGAATAAAACGTAAAAAAGGATGTTTCTTTTTGCGCTTTTTCTTAATTTTCTTTTTTGGGCGATTCCCAGGAGGTTCATCTTCTGCATGTTCTCTATCGGCTTCATAGTAATCTTCTTCAAAGGACTGCCAGTTATTTTGATAATCTTGTTCGTATTCCTCTAAACGATCGCTATCCTCATCTGATGATTGTCTACGCTGTCTTCGAGCGAAAATATTATTATGTGAATTTTGCTTGGACGTTTGCCCTTTTTCATGTCTATATCTATCCATCCGGCTCATTTACTTTCCTCCAAACCGTTGTTCAATTTATAGCATACAATACTTATGTAATAAAGCAAAATGAAAATCAAAGAATTAATCATTTTAAAGATATTTTAACAAAAAAACAACGCCATCTGCATTGTTTTTAAGTAATTTCATCAACTGGATAATTCCCTACCCATTGAACTTTAGCATGTAGTAATTCAATTTCTTTTATTGCATTTTCAATTAATACTTCATTTTCATTGAGTAGAATATCAATAATGAAAAAGTACTCACCTAAATAAGTCTTTAAGGGTCTGGATTCGATTTTGGCTAAATCAATCTTACGCCAAGCAAAAGCCGATAATACTTGGTGAAGAGCGCCGGGTAAATTGGCTGGTAAGCTAACAAATAAAGTCACTTTTTTATTTTGGTATCTAGCAAGATTTTGCTTATCTTTATCCATGCTTAATAGCCAAAAACGTGTTTTATTCATTGAGTTATCTTGGATATCTTTTGCTAAAATTTGTAAACCATATTCTTCAGCAGCTTTTTTTGAAGCAATCGCTAAAACTTTATCATGAGGATGTTCTGCCACATATTGAGCTGCGGCTGTTGTTGAGCTGACTGCTTCTAATAGTACTTCTGGAAAATGTTTTTTTAAGTATTGTTCTGTTTGTGCCAATGCTT
The DNA here is from genome assembly GCF_001712815.1 of Tetragenococcus halophilus. Lineage (NCBI taxonomy): Bacteria > Bacillati > Bacillota > Bacilli > Lactobacillales > Enterococcaceae > Tetragenococcus > Tetragenococcus halophilus. The sequence continues at coordinate 1,113,781 of NZ_CP012047.1, read as the reverse complement.
GGGGATGCGAAAGAACTTTTTTAACTTGTTCGACAAAATGTGTACCCAACAGTTGTTGGCGTATGGGTAAGATTACTTCTTTTTTTATAGTAATAGCTGTCTGGTCAAATAAATAATCGACCGTAGCGTGTACCGATCCCTCCAAAGAATTTTCAATAGGAACAACTGCAAAATCAAGCGTCTTGTTCTCAAGTTGCTCAATTGTCAATGGAATAGAAGCAAATGGAATTAATGTATTTTCTGGGAAAATTTCATTAGCTGCTTGGAAAGTAAATGAACTCTTAGGACCTAAATAGCCAACTTTCATTGAAATACCTCTACTTTATCTAAAATTTCTTGTACGATGTCTTCCGGTTTTTTTGTTGTTGTATCGATAACTAAATTTGCACTTTTTTCATATAAGCTAATTCGTGGAAGGTAAACTTCCCGAATTTCATCTATTGATTTTGAACTTGCTAGGGGGCGCACATTACGCTTGTCTAATACTACGCGATGGACTAACTCATCTAAGTCAGCTTTTAAATAAATCACATTGGGGTGTCCTTGTAAAAAGTGTTGATTTTCTTTTTTCATTACGATACCGCCACCTGTTGAAATAATGCCATCTAAAGTCAAACTTTGTTCTAAAACCTTTGTTTCAATTTCACGGAATGACTCACTGCCATAACTGGCAAAATAATCAGCAATACTCATCCCTATTTGTTCTACTATAATTTTATCAAAATCATGTTGCTCTGTATGAAGTTTTTCTGCTAAAAGTCGTCCAATTGTTGTTTTTCCTGCTCCCATAAAGCCGATTAATATAATATTCATGTTAACACTTCCTTTTTGCTAAATACTTGATATCTTGAAAAAAATGAGGATAAGATACAGCAATAGCTTCTGGATTTTCTAGCTCTACGTCTCTCCTGCTCAAAAGTGCTGCAATTTGTAACATCATACCGATCCGATGATCATTATGACTAGAGACTTTAGCGGTATGTAAAGTTGTTTTTCCTTTAATAACCAGCCCATCATCTGTTGCAGCAATATTTGCGCCCATTTTTTTCAATTCTTGCGCTGTTGTATCAATCCGATTTGTTTCTTTCACTTTCAATTCTTGCGCGTCTTTGATCACAGTCGTTCCTTCTGCTTGAGTAGCCAATAATGCTATAATAGGTAGTTCATCAATGACGCGTGGGATCAAGGAACCCTCGATAGTCGTTGCTTTTAGTTCGGAACTTTTTACTATTAAGGTCGCAGCACCATTTTTTTGATCTGTTTGTGTAAATTGGATATCTGCCCCCATCTCTTGCATGACATCAATTATGCCAGTACGAGTAGGATTGAGACCAACATTTTTTAAAGTTATTTTACTATTTGGAACAATAGCGCCTGCGACTAAAAAGAAAGCAGCTGAAGAGATATCTCCAGGAACACGTAATTCTTGTCCTTTTAGTCTTTGAGAACCAGGAAGCATAATTGTTTTTTGTTTAACTTGAATTTTTCCACCAAATTGCGTAATCATCTCTTCTGTGTGATTGCGAGAGACTTCTTTTTCAATAATCTTTGTCACGCCCTCGGCTTGCAACGCTGCAAAAAGAATAGCAGACTTTACTTGCGCACTTGCGATTGGCATATGATACTCAATCGCTTGTAATTTAGCATTAGTTTTTACCGTAACGGGCGGAAACTCACTATGATTATTGCCAGTTACTTCTGCCCCCATTTGTTTCAAAGGATCCATCACCCGCGCCATAGGACGTTGATTTAATGAAGCATCCCCGGATAATGTTGTTTCAAAAGTTGTACCCGCTAAAATTCCCAAAAGTAAACGCATCGTTGTTCCCGAGTTTCCTACATTAATGATACTATTTGCTGGTTTTAAACCAGCAAAACCTACGCCAGTTATCCTTATAGTTTTTTTATCATCATAGATAGGAACGCCTAATGCTTGAAAAGCTTGTAGTGTATTTAAGCAGTCTTCAGCTCGTAAAAAGTTATGAATGGTCGTTTGCCCTTCAGCAATTGCACCGAACATAATACTACGATGAGCAATAGATTTATCTGGGGGGATTTCAACTGTACCTTGCAAGTAATCCGCATTTATTAATTTCATACTTCTCCTCCTTAGGCGAAACGACAATCATAGTCCGTATTTTCTTCAATATGTGCCTTTGCAGCCTGTAACTCTCTCTCTGTTTTAAAAGTTAACTGTAATACGCCGCTGATTTCTTCGCGGGTTTCCAAAATTTTAATATTGGTTAAAGAAATTTGAAATTTTCCCAGCAAACCAGTAATTTCGGCAATGCTGCCTGGTTGATCCAATACATCCACAAATAAATCATAAAAAGCAGGTATAGCTCCCTTATCGTCGATCGGAAGACGATCGCGCAAGCTTTTAGCATTTGAAAAAAATTGTTGTATTTGCTTGCTGTCTCCAGCTTTTAATAAAGTAGAAATTTCAGAAACCTTTATTTGCCATTTTTCTATCAGCTCTAGCAATATCTGACGATTGCTTAACAAAATGTCTGTCCACATCTGCGGATCAGATGAAGCGATGCGCGTGATATCTCGAAAACCGCCTGCCGCTAATTGTTGTGCTCGTGGATATTTTGGGTTTAAAAAATCTGCTTGCTCAACCAGTGCCGAAGCAATAATATGAGGTAAATGACTTAACATGCCGGTAATTTCATCATGCTCTTCTGGTTTTAGTAATACATATTTTGCTCTTGTACCCAAAAACAACTTTTTTAATTGTTCGACTTGATACTTTTGTTCTTTGTATAGAGGAGTAAAAATATAATAAGCATTTTCAAAAAGAAATTCATCGCATGCTAGAATCCCTGATTTATGTGAACCTGCCATTGGATGTCCACCAATGAAATTTAAATGGTGAAAATTTGCTATTTCCACCATTTTTTGTTTTGTACTCCCAGTATCCGTAATAATTACTTCCTTTTTTAATGGAAGTTCCGCTAATTTTTTTAAATAATGTTGTGCGGTCATTATAGGAACGGCTAATAGGATAACATCGCTATTTATTGCAGCTTCAGCAAAGTCTTGCGGAATTTGGTCAACGATTTTATTTTCTTTGGCTATTTTACTTGTTTTTTCATGATCCCAGCCATACAAAAAAACATCTGGATGCTCTTTTTTTATACATACAGCCAAAGATGAACCGATTAAACCTAGCCCGATAATCATCATATTTTGTTTTGACATGGGAAATTCTCCTAATAATTTTTTAGATACTCTCGGTAATTTGTGACGGCTTCTTGTAACTCTGTAAATGAATCACTAGAAAATTTTTCTAAGATTTCTTGTGCAACAACTGTTGCCACCACATTTTCACAAACAACGCTGGCTGCTGGGACTGCTGTACTATCAGAACGCTCCACACTAGCCTTATAAGGCTCTTTTGTATCGATATCAACGCTTTTTAAAGGTTTATACAAAGTCGGAATAGGCTTCATAACACCACGAACAACAATCGGCTGCCCATTTGTCATTCCTCCTTCAAAGCCTCCTAGATTGTTTGAGCGACGAGTGTAGCCTTCATCTTTACTCCAAATAATTTCATCCATCACCTTTGAACCAGTGAGTTGTCCAGCCTCAAATCCTACGCCAAATTCTGCTCCTTTAAAAGCGTTAATACTCACTACTGCTTGGGCGATTTTAGCATCTAATTTTTTATCCCATTGTACATAACTTCCCAGACCTGCAGGAACGCCTCCTACTAAAACTTCTACCACACCTCCGATGGTATCACCGTTTTTCTTTGTTTGATCGATTAAATCACGGATAGGCTGTTCAACGCTGGGATCAATAACCCTTACATCAGAAGCTTCGGACTTTTCTTTAATTTCTCTAAGGTTAATCGCCTCAGGAATTGTAGAGGCAATGCCACCTAGCATACGAACATGTCCTGCAACTTCAATACCAAGTTCTTTCAATATTTTTTTGCTTACTGCACCAACAGCTGTGCGTAATGCAGTTTCTCTAGCCGATGACCGTTCCAACACATTACGCAAGTCTTGATGATGATATTTCATACCACCAGCTAAATCTGCGTGACCTGGACGAGGTCTAGCTACTCGTCGCATCTTTTTTTGCTTTTCTGGCACAGCTTCTATTCCCATAACTTTTTGCCAATTTTTCCAGTCCTTATTCTCAATAACTAAGGTTAACGGCGATCCTAATGTTTTTCCATGGCGCAAACCTGAAGTAATTTGCACTTGATCTGTTTCGATGATCATTCTACCGCCCCGACCATAACCAACTTGCCGACGAGCTAGTTCGTCATTGATATCTTCTGGTGATAAAGCTAAACCTGCTGGTAAACCCTCAATAATTGCGGTTAATTGTGGTCCGTGAGATTCTCCTGCTGTGATATAGCGCATAATTTAGTTCTCCTTTATAAATATTCTTTCATTTTTTCTAAATGAATAGGGACAATCTTAGCTTGACCGATTTTTTCTAGTAAAACAATGTTTAACTGATTGTCTCTTACTTTTTTATCATGAATAATCGCTTTATTGATTTGCAATGGATCCCAATCTGAAAGCTCAGTAGGTAAATGAAATTTATCTAACATTTGCTGTAATTCTTTTGTTGTGTTTTTAGCTGTTAGACCGATTTCTTCGGCATGTGCTGTAATCTTTAGCATGCCAATCGCTACACTTTCGCCATGACTGATTTTACCGTAACCAATTGTTTTTTCAATGGCATGGCCAATTGTGTGACCAAAGTTCAGTATTAAACGTTGGTTTTGATCGAATTCATCTTTTTCAACAACTTCTTGTTTTACTTTTAAAGCAGCAATGATGACTTCTTCAGCATGTTGTTTTAAATCCACTGTATCCTGCAAACGATCGAGGAATTGCCATAATTGATCGTCAGCAATCGCTGCTGCTTTGACAATTTCAGCAATTCCTTCTTCTAAATGCTTTTGGGGCAGAGTGGACAAAACATCAGGATCGATAAGAACACCTTCAGGCTGATAAAATGTGCCTACTAAATTTTTAGCTGCAGTTGTATTTACAGCAGTTTTCCCTCCAATGCTAGAATCTACTTGTGCTAGTAAAGACGTAGGCACTTGTACAAAAGCTAGTCCTCGCATATAAGTTGCAGCCACAAAACCGGCTAGATCACCGATAACACCGCCGCCTAAGGCGATGATACCATCACTTTTAGTAAAATAATTTTGTGCCAATTCTGCATAAAGCTTTTCTGCCATAGCTAAAGACTTACTGCTTTCACCACTTGCTACTTCCATAATAGTTACTGCAAATCCACTATCTGTAAGTGATCTTTCAACTTTTTGTGTGTAAAGTTGGTTTACTGTGCTATCTGTGATAATAGCGATTTTGCGCTTTGACCAAATATCTTTTAGCCACTCGCCAATGTTGGTTAAACTGCTTTTCTGAATCTTTATTTGATAGTTGTGTTCTTTTAAATTAACTGTTAGCAGCATTTTTCTACCTCCCAGCAGTAAGCATCTCTAATGAATGAATCTCATTCATAGCAGCATTTAACACTTCAATTTCTTGCATCATTTTACGGTAAGTATCTTCATTTAATGATTGTTGACCATCGGACCAAGCATTTTCTGGGGCTGGATGAATTTCAACGATCATTCCATCAGCGCCTGCTGCAACTCCGGCACGGGCCATTGGTGGCACTAAATCCCTTACACCTGTCCCGTGACTTGGATCCACAATGATCGGAAAATGACTCATTTTTTTAATCAAGGGAACAGCGCTTAAATCAAAGGTATTACGCGTAGCATCTTCAAATGTACGAATCCCTCTTTCAATAAATATTACGGGACTTTTTCCAGCAACTGCCACGTATTCTGCTGCGTTAAGCCATTCATTGATCGTACCAGAAATTCCTCGTTTTAAGCCAATGGGTTTACCCGTTTTCCCTACAGCTGCTAGAAGTTTAAAGTTTTGCATATTACGTGCACCAATTTGTAAAATGTCACTGTATTGTGCAACCAAATCAATATGAGATTCATCCATGACTTCAGTGATAACTTTCATATCTAGTTCATCTGCTGCCTGTCTTAAGTACTTTAGTCCCTCTTCTTCCAAGCCTTGAAAAGCATAAGGAGAAGTCCGAGGTTTAAAAGCCCCTCCTCTTAAAATTTTTGCGCCACCAGCTTTAGCGATTTGTGCAGTTTGTCGGATTTGATCCAAGCCCTCTACTGAACAAGGACCTGCCATCGTAATAAAACTTCCGTCTCCAATTTTAACGCCATCTACATCCACGACTGTATCTTGCGGATGAAATTCACGGGAAGTTAATTTATAGGTATTGCTGATACGAATCGTCGTATCTACCCCTTCGTAACTACGAAAAGCTATATCCTGTACACTTCGCGTGTCTCCAAGCAGGCCTAAAACCACCTGTTCTTTATCTTGATTTATTTGTACATCTAAACCGATATCTTTGATTCGATCAATCACGCTAGTTACTTGTTTTTTTGTTGCGCTTGGTTTCATAATAATAATCATATTTATTCCCTACCTTTTTATATTTCTTCTAAAATCGTTTGAATCTTTTTTACTGGCATTTTTTTATGGGTCCATAATTCAAAAGAAGCAGCTCCTTGATATAACAACATTCCTAATCCATTTAAAGTCCTGGCCCCTTGTTTTTTTGCTTGTTTTAATAAATAGCTTTCTCTAGGCTGATAAATCGCATCATAAACCACTAAATCTTCTCTTATAACCGAAAAATCATTGATTGGACTTTCATTTTCTTTCATACCTATACTCGTAGCATTGACTAAAATATCTGAATTAGCCACCGCTTTTTTAAAGCGTTCATCATCATAGAAATTGTTTAGCGTGACGCTACAAGATGTTTGTCTTTGCATACCCTTGACTTTTTCTTTCATTTGTTCAAAGCGTGGGCCTGCACGACTAAATATATGAATCTTTGTCACTCCTTCTAAAGCTGCCTGGCAAACCATAGCGGTGGCAGCGCCTCCTGCTCCTAAAATAGTCATTGTTTTACCTTTATAATTGATCCCTGCACTTTGTAGGCTTTGCATAAAACCAATGCCATCAGTGTTATACCCAAATAGCTTTTTATCGCGTAAAACAATAGTATTGGCTGCACCAATCAAATGACAGCTCTTGGAGTAGTGATCTAAATACTGTAATACGGTATTTTTATGAGGCATTGATACATTAGCGCCTAACATATTAAAAGTAAATATAGATCTTAAGGCTTCTTCTATCTGACCTTCTTGTATTTCAAAAGCAAGATAAATGGCATCTGAATTTGTCAGTTGAAAAGCTAAACTTTGTATTTTAGGTGATAGACTATGTTGGGCTGGACAAGCAAAAAACCCAACTAATCTAGTTTTTCCATTAATTTGTACTTCCATTTTTTTCCTCCTTTTAAAATACCTTAAAATAAAAAAGGTGTCCGCTAAGTTAAAAAACTATAGCGAACACCTTTATAAGTGTCTACATCATTGAAATTTATCAGTAGGCTCGCTATAGATTTTTATCGATCTATGCGGCCTTTTGTCAACTCAAAATCCTCTAGCCATCATAGATACAAACGCTGTTGTGTTTGTATCCACGATTTTATGAATACAAACCTATCTAAAATAGCTAAAGAAATAATTATTCAGTTGTATTTGCATTAATTTTATCATAAAAAATCGCTCCAAACTGAATTGAGATTGAACTTAGTATAGAGCTAAGCTAGAAGAATGTCAACAATTTTTTTAATTTTCAATTGATTTCTTCGAAAAATTGCAACAAATCAGTCATTGTCAGCTTAGCCTTTTCTTTTTCATTTAAATCTTGAATAATTTTTCCCTTTTGCATGACAATCATACGATTACCATATTGTAATGCATCCTCCATTCGATGGGTAATCATTAAACAAGTTAACTGTTGTTCTTTGATTCGCTGAGCAGTAATATTCATCAATAATTTAGAAGTTTTAGGGTCAAGAGCTGCTGTATGTTCATCTAAAAGTAACAATTCTGGGGTTTGAATAGTTGCCATCAATAAACTCAAAGCTTGCCTTTGCCCCCCTGACAAATCACCTGTAGGCGTATTTAGATGATTTTCTAGCCCATTACCAACTTCTTTGGTTAGATCATAAAAATTATCTAGGTTTTGTTTTAATTGACGTAAGCGAAAACGCCTCTTTTTTCCACGACTTTTCGCTAATAATAAATTTTCTGCGACCGTCATTCTGGGCGCTGTTCCCATCTTAGGATCTTGAAAGACGCGGGAGATAAGTGAAGCGCGATTTTCTTCACTTTCTTGTGTAACATCTTGATCTTCAATAAGGATTTTACCGGAAGATAAGGGCATAGTACCAGAAATTGTATTAAATAAAGTACTTTTTCCGGCGCCATTACCACCTAAAACAGTGATAAATTCGTTTTCTTGAATAGAAAGATTAATATGATCCAATAAAACCTTCTTTTCCTTAGGACCATTATTAATTAATTTCGCTGCATTTTGCATTTCTAAAACACTCATTTTTCTCCCTCACTTTCAAAGCCCGTTTTTAATCGTAGTTTTTCTTTAAATTGTGGAATTAATAGACATATAGCTAAGACGATAGAAGAAAATAGTTTCAGATAAGTTGTATCAAAGCCTAGACGAATAATCAATAAGATCAATAATTGATAGATGATACTTCCGATTACAATTGCCAGTAGACGTTCAAAAAATGTTAATTCTCCGTATAAAACTTCTCCAATAATAATCGAAGATAGACCAATCACAATAACACCTATCCCTTTGTTTACATCGGCATAGCCATCATTTTGTGCGATTAAGGCACCTGATAAAGCAATTACACCATTGGAAAGTACTAAACCGGTAATTTTCATTCGATCTGTCTTAATCCCTAATGATTTAGCCATATTTTCATTATCCCCTGTAGCGATATAACTTTGGCCAAATTCTGTACTAAAGAAAAAGAACAAAATAGCAATAATGACAATAACAACCGATAAACCGAGAAATACCGTGTCAAAGTTGGGCGGCAAGTTCATATCAGTAAAGAAGTTCAAGACATTGGATTGATTCAATAAAGATAAATTAGGTGACTGCATAACAAATAACATTACCGAATTCAAAGCTGACATGACAAGAATTCCTGATAAAATAACCGGGATTTTCCCTTTGGTGTACAAAAAGCCCGTGACAAGTCCAGCACACATCCCTGCTAAAACACCTAAGAGTGTAGCAACAACGGGTGAAAAACCGTTAATGATCGCTGTAACACAGACAGCGCCACCTAGTGGAAATGAACCTTCAGTTGTCATATCCGGAAAGTTCAGAATTCGATAGGTCATAAAAATCCCCAAACCAAGTACACTCCATAATAAACCTTGTCCAATTGATGATATGATCATTCGTCTTCCCCCTCTACATAAGTCGCTTCATCTGTCACTGATTCAGGTAAGTCGATATTTAACTCTTCTGCTTGTTCTTTATTAACGATAACGTCTCCTGTATCAAAAGTATAAATAGGTGTGCTTGCAGGATTTGCATCACCATCAAGTATATCGGCTAGCATTTCACCGGATTTAACACCTAGATCATACTGATTTACGCCAATAGTAGCCAGACCGCCTTGTTCAACCATGCTATCGACCGAAGGAATAATAGGAACATCCTTTTGATTTGCCTCATTTACCACTGTAGGCATAGCATTAGCAATAGTATTATCTAAAGGAATGTAAATCATATCCACTTCATCTCCCATTGTCTGTACTGTTTGGGTGATTTCATTAGCTGAAGGCACAGGATAGTCTTCTACTTGGTAACCTGCTTTTTCCGCTTCTTTTGTCGCTTCGGCTACTTGGTATTTTGAATTGTCTTCAGTAGAGGAATATAAAATCCCCACTTTTTCCGCTTCGGGCAGTAGTTCTTGGGTTAGCTCCATTTGTTGATCCACGGGCGCTTTATCTGACACTCCAGTGAGGTTGCCGCCAGGCTCGTCCATGTCATCGACCAAGTTTGCCCCCACCGGATCAGTAACGGCACCTAAAACAGTAGGGATATCTTCTGTAGTATTGGCCAGACTTTGTGCAGCTGGAGTAGCAATCCCCACTAAAGCATCAGGCGAATCTTGTACCAATTGTTGGCTCATTGTTTCTAACTTACTTTGGTCGGCTTGACCATTTTGATATTCAATCGTTAAATTCTCACCCTCAGTGTAGCCGTTTTCTTCAAGCCCATCTACTACACCTCGTCTGATTTCATTTAAAGCAGGATGACTGACATATTGCAATATTCCTACAGTTTTATTTTCGTTGTCCGTATTTGCCTGATCTACATTGCTTGATTTACCCATCTCAAAAACGAAGGTAATAATAAGTGTTGCAAATAAGACAATAATAGTTAAAATAAGTCCTCTATTTTTCATTGGCTTTCCTCTTTCTTTAAACATTTTAACGTTAAAAAGAACACGACAAGTTTTTCATACAATAAAAAAAGACAATTGTCTTTGCGGCAACTGTCTTAACAACAAAAACCGCATAGATGAATGATCTATGCGGCGTTTTCTTATATGTAGACCGGCATAGATACAAAACTTTAGAGTGCTCTTCTAAAAAGTTGTATCTATAGGAAGAATAAAAAACCTATCAATACAACGTTTTGTACCAGCTTTGCCATGTTTGTCTTACTTGCTTAATATAAACGTTTTTCATGATGGCTTTTGCTCCCTTCCTTATTAATTGAATTAATCATAACTGATTCATTATTTTACGTCAACTATTTTTTATTTTCTTCTACTTCAATATTCCACATAGGCAGCCGATTTAACTCCGGGATGAAATTTTCTTTCGGATCTTTCACTGAGTTTAATGTAAAACGATTTTTTTCTTCACCGTTTTGGAAAAAAACAAAAGTGACTTCATCAGATGCTATATTATAAGTATTTTTAATTTCTGGTGTTTGATAAACCAGAGGATAGTAATAAAATTTTCGATTAAGCTCGTCTTCTTTTTGCTTAATGATTTGTAGCGCTTTTCTTGTTTCTGTTTGATTAGGTTTAGCAAACATCACTGAAACTGCTTTTTTTTCATTAATCATTTTATCCCCTTCTCCATAGGAAAAAGGAACAATCTTTTTTGTTGGAAGATCTTCATAAATTAGATTATCCATTTGTGCAGCACGTATTTTACTATTAACCGTTAAGGTAAGAAAAGTAAGAGCTATTACCAGCAAAAGGGCAAGAAATACACCTAAAATACTCTTTTTCTTATTCGCATTTATTGTATCTGCAAAACCATGCCATAAAGCTTGCAGGCTATTTTTTATTTTTTTTACCAACCGACTTATCATAAACCCATTTCCACCTGCTTTAACACTTGTCATTTTAATTTATACTAGCAGTAAATAAATACTGACGTCAAGCACTATCACAAAAACATTTGATTATTTTTGTGTTACATTTTGTTTTCTTTTCTATAATTCGTTATAATAGATAAAGACAAATTGAAGAAATGAGGGAATATCATGTCATTTGATGGTATATTTACCCATTTAATGGTAGAAGAGTTGGCTAACCAGTTACAAAATGGACGTGTTCATAAAATTCAGCAACCTTATGACCATGAAATTGTACTAATTGTACGCGTGCAGCGTCAAAATCATAAATTATTACTTTCCGCCAATTCTAATTATGCTCGAATTCAACTAACAAACATGCGATATGATAACCCAACAACACCTCCTAATTTTGTTATGATGTTAAGAAAGTACTTAGAAGGTGCTATTTTACAGTCTATTGAACAAGTAGCTAATGATCGCATTATACATCTTACCTTTTCCCATCGTGACGAACTGGGAGATTTGGAAAATATCGTGTTAGTAGTCGAGTTAATGGGTCGACACAGTACGATCCTATTATTAAACCAAGAAACGGGCAAAATTTTAGATGCCGTTAAACATATCGGATTATCGCAAAATACCTATCGCACCCTTTTACCAGGAGCTACTTATATCGCGCCTCCCAAACAAGAAGTGCTCAATCCGTTTACTGCAGATGATACGCAGATCTTTGATCGACTGTCAACACTTGAGGAAGTAACAGGAAAAGCGCTGCAAACGCAATTTCAAGGTTTAGGTCGAGATACAGCTGATGAACTAGCTTTTCGCTTAAACGAAAAGCCCAATGAAAAAATCGCTGTTTGGTCTGACTTTTTTACTGCATTAACCCAACACACACAACCGACTTATACAAAAACCGAAAAAAGGGAATTTTTTACCCCCATTGTTTATCATCATTTAGAACAACAACAAATTGAACATGACACTTATCCTAGCTTAAGTCAATTGTTAGATTCCTTTTATATAGAAAAAGCAGAAAGAGATCGGGTGAAACAGCAAGGGAACTTTTTGATTAAAAGAGTTGAAAATGAGATTAAACGCAATCAAACAAAACTAAAAAAACGGGAAAAAACCTTGGCAGATTCCAAAAATGCAGAAGAATTTCGACAAAAAGGCGAACTTTTAACCACATTTATGAATCAAGTGCCTCGAGGGAAAGATCAAGTTGAACTAGCTAATTATTATAATGAAAATCAACCACTTAAGATTTCTTTAGACCCTGCCCTTTCGCCTAGTCAAAATGCGCAAAAATACTTTCAACGCTATCAAAAGTTACGCAATGCTGTCAAAGTTGTCGGTCAACAAATCAAAGATGCCAAGGATGAATTGGCTTATTTAGAATCAGTGATGGCACAAATTGAACTAGCTTCTCCTAGCGATTTAAAATTAATTAGGGAAGAATTGACTACACAAGGCTATATTAAGTCCCCTAGTAAGAAGAAGAAAAAACAAGAGAAAAAGTCTCAACCTGAACACTTTCTTGCAAGCGATGGAACGCCAATTTTGGTCGGAAAAAATAATTTACAAAACGATCGTTTAACCATGAAATCCGCCAAAAAAACCGACCACTGGTTACACGCTAAAGATATTCCAGGTTCGCATGTGATTATTCGAAGTGCTGACCCTGCCGAAGAAACGGTCATAGAAGCGGCTAAACTGGCGGCTTACTTTTCTAAATATCGTTTTTCTTCTTCAGTACCAGTGGATATGGTTCAAGTAAAACACATCAGAAAACCTAATGGCGCTAAACCCGGCTTTGTTATTTATGAAAACCAAAATACTTATTTTGTTACCCCTAGTAAAGCGGATATCGATCAATTAAAAAAAGAATAAAATAAGAAAATCACTAAAGCTTGATGTGAATGATCAGACTTTAGTGGTTTTCTTATTTTTTATAAAAAATGGGACGTTGATTTTTATTTTGCAAAGGGCGATTATTAGGTAAAAGACTGGTTTTAAAATCTTCGATCAAAGAGCGGCTCATTACGCCTATTTGATCAAAAACAAACCACTGAACGGGTCCTTGGGTAGGTGGGGTTGTAAGTGAACCTTCATAATGAAAATAAGTGATATTTTCCGGCAAAAAAATCTCAGGATTTAGTAATTGTTCTTTATCTTTATCAGCCTCTAATATCAACTTGTCCTTATTACATTTTTTGTCTTCATTTTCAACTAAATCAAAAAGTACAGCACAAACTAAAGGATTCCCACCTTCGTCTTTATGTACTAGATGAAACTCTAAAGGCGCTTGTTGTTTATTGATTACATGCTCACTAGGCATATGAAAATGAATATCTGTTAAATAGTAACGATTTTGGGCAAATTCAACAAAACTTGCTGCATCTACGGGAACAAAGTGCATCGTCTCGTTTACTTTTTGCACATAAATATTTTTATTTTGTTCAACGTAAGTAAATTTAAGTGCTTCTTCTAAAGCTTGTGTTTCTTCATAAGATAATGCAATAGGTGATTGTAAAGGAAATTGAGCTGCTGTATAAAATTCTTCACAAAGTTCAGGCCAAAATTCTGGTCCAGTATCGCCTGTATAACTCCAGATTTGTGACATAAAAGAATTCCTTTCTTTATTTTACTTTTGTTCCATTTTCGCCCAATGATCAGGGTCTTTTTTCCAAGCTTGTAATGACTGTAACTCGTTTTCTTCGATATAATTTTCAGCTAAAGCTGTATTGATTAAAGTAGAATAATTGGTCAATGTGATAAGCGGCATATTATTTTTCTTAAAGTTATCTTTTCCGCTTTGCAACTCATAGGTAAAAATCGCTGCCACACCTAATACATCAACCCCTTCATTTTCGGCTGCGCGACAAGTTTCCAAAACGCTAGCACCTGTTGAAATCAAATCTTCGATGACAACAACCTTTTGCCCTTTTGCTATTTTTCCTTCAATTTGATTGGTTTTCCCGTGATCTTTTTTCTTGCTACGAATATAAATCATCGGTAAATCCAAAATATCAGCCACCCAAGCTGCATGCGGGATACCCGCTGTTGCGGTGCCCGCAATGACTTGCGTGTCAGGAAATTGTTCTTTAATTTTTTTAGCGAGTTCAGTAGCGATTAATTTTCTTACTTTAGGATAACTCATTGTGATACGGTTATCACAATAAATTGGACTTTTTATACCACTAGCCCAAGTAAACGGTTGGTTGGGACTTAAAAAAACCGCCTCAATATCTAACAAATTTTGCGCAATTGTTTTTTCGCTATTATTCATCTGCTATATCATTCCAATCTGTTTTAATGTTTTGATAAGCCTTATAAGGGTCATCAGCTAAGGTGATAGGTCTTCCCACTACAATCGCATTAGCGCCCATTAAGTAAGCCTTACCAGGCGATACTACTCTTTTTTGATCATCTGCAGCTTTTCCGTACGGACGAATGCCAGGTGTTAGGCATATGAAATTTTCAGAAGTTACATCATGAATTTTTTGTGCTTCCCAAGCTGAACAAACCACACCGTCTAAACCAGCTTCTTGCGCGCCTTTAGCGTAATGGAGTACACTCTCTTCCAAACTTGCTTGTACTAATTGTTCTTTTTGCATCTGCGCTTGGCTTGTTGAGGTCAACTGAGTTATAGCAATTACTTGAGGCGGGGTTTGTCCTGCAGGTGTTCCCTTATCTAATCCTTGCTTGGCTGCTTGCATCATTTGATGGCCGCCGGCTGCCTGTACAGTGGTAATAGCTACACCCATTTTAGCTAAGCCTATCATTGACCGCTGCACTGTATTGGGAATATCATGTAATTTTAAATCTAAGAAAATATCATGTCCAGCTTTTTTGAGCCACTCAACAATAGCAGGACCTTCTTGGTAAAAAATTTCCATGCCCACTTTAACAAAAAGAGGTTCATCTTGTGGGAATTTATTTAAAAAAGTCTTGATTTCAGCTTTAGAAGAAAAATCTAAAGCAATTATCGGACGTTCAATCATTTTCTCTATCCTCTCTACCCTATTATTTTACCATTGTTAAATTTCTTTCGTTGAAAATGACCTGGATTGGATCACTTTTAAAATAGCGACTACAGTATCTAATGAAGTAAATACAGCAACACCTTGCTCTACGGCCTTGCGAAAAATTGCAAGACTATTATAAGAAACGTTTTGACGATTGGGTCTTACCGTATTGATAATCATTTGAATGTGGCCATTTTCTAAACGTTCGAATATTGTCTGTTCATTTTTAGTAGACGATTTCGCTAATTTACGTACTTTTAAACCATGGTCATCAAAGTATTCTGCAGTTTTTTGTGTTGCGGTGATATTAAAGCCTACTTCAGAAAAGCTTTGTGCTAACTGCAAAGCCATTTCCTTATCTTTATCTGCTACAGTAAATAACACGGACCCAAATTCCGGAATAGCTAAACCAGCCGCCGCAAAAGCTTTATATAGAGCTTTCTCTAAGCTTATATCTGATCCCATCACTGTGCCAGTAGATTTCATTTCCTGTTTTAAGTAACTATCAGTAGCTACTAAATTTGTTAAGGAAAAAACGGGTGCTTTCACATAAAACTCCTTGCTAGCTAAAGACATATTATACTCCATATCCTCCAGCTTATCACCTAAAATCACCCTTGTTGCAATTTGTACTAGCGGGACTTTTTTAATCTTACTCAAAAATGGAAGCGAGCGACTCGCATATGGCAACACCCTGTTCACATATACTTGGTTTTCAGAAATGACAAATTGAATGTTCATAACACCGATTAAATCAAGATGCTTTATTATCTGTTTACTATAGACTTCAACTTTTTGTAAAACTTCTTTAGAAAAATTTTGCGCTGGATAAACTGTGATTGAATCTCCAGAATGTACATCTGATCGCTCGATATATTCGGTAATACCAGCTATAAAGATGGTGCTACCGTCATAAATAATGTCAGCCTCACATTCTCTAACAGAAGTATAGTTTTCAACCACTAGTAGTGGGCTATCCCCCTTGTGTTTCAAATAGTTTAAACCAACAGCAAGTGTTTCTTTTTCATCAACACGACGCACATTATCCTCATTGAATAAATCATAGGAACGTATAGCAATAGGAAAGCCCATCGATTCAACGCTAGCAAGTGCTTCTTTTTCTGTAGAAACGACCTGTCTTTGCCGCGGATTTATTTCTAGTGTTTTTAACATCCTATCAAATTTTAGCGGATCTTTTATCTCTTGTAATTTGTTTAAGTCCATAGCTAATAAATTGATCCCTAATTCAGCAAGTTCTTCACTTAAGCGATAAGTTGATGTACCTCCGAATTGTCCTATAACACCCACCGGTTTTTCTTGTTCGACGATATCGTATACTGCTTCAGAAGTGAGTGGTTCAAAATATAATTTATCTGCGATCATAAAATCGGTAGATAGACTGCTAGGATTATCGTTAATAACGATTGCCTCATAACCAGCTTGTTGTACAGCACTTATAGCCTGGACATTAGCATAATCAAATTCAAGACCTTGTCCAATGCCAATAGGACCGGCTCCTAAAAGTAAAATTGCAGGTTTTTGTTTACTGCTACTTTCGTTTTCTGTTTCATAGCTTCTATAAAAATAAGGTCTTTTAGCGATAAATTCACCTGCACAGCTATCCACCATTTTAAATACGGCAGAGAGACCTTGCTGCTTTCTAAAATGCAGAATTTTTTCTTTTTCAGTATGCCATAATTGTGCAATCTTTTGATCAGAAAAACCGTTTTGCTTAGCAACTTTTAACACATCAAAATCATCTTTTCTTTCGCTTAATAGACTTTCGATTTCTACAATATGAGCGATCTTGTCCAAAAATAACAAATCAATCTTTGTGATTTCTGCCAGTTCCTCAATCGTATTATAACCTCGACGTAGGCTCTCAGCTAAAGCAAATAAGCGATCTTCTTGTGCATGCACGATTTTTTGTGTTAAATCATCATCAGTGAGTTGTTTTAAAGAGACAAGCTCGATATGAGAAGTATCAGCCAATGATTGGATTGCTTTTAATAACGACTCTTCTAGATTTCGTCCTAAAGCCATTCCTTCACCTACAGACTTCATCTGCGTATTCAATTGACATTGTGCGCTTTTTCTTAAATCAAATGGCCAATGCGGAATCTTGGTCACGACATAATCCAAACTAGGTTCAAAATTAGCAGAAGTCATTTCTGTCATTGGATTTTTTATCTCAGCTAAGGACATGCCTATAGCAACTTTTGCCGCAATTCTGGCAATTGGATAAGCTGTTGCCTTACCGATGAGTACACTTGAACGAGTTAAACGTGTATTAATATCTAATACATAATAGTCAAAACTTTGAGGATCAAGCGCAAGACGCACATGACAGCTTCCATTGATTTTTAACGCATGAATAATTTGTAGTGAAACATCACGCAATAATTGGTATTCATGATCAGTTAAAGTTTGACTAGGAACAAAAGCTAGGGAATCTCCACTATGAATGCCTACCGGGTCAAAATTTTCTATATTTCCAACCGCTAAAGCATTGTCTGCAGAATCGCGTAAAACTTCAAATTCAATTTCCTTAAAGCCACTTAAACTTTGTTCAACTATACATTGTCCAGCAGGTGATAAATTAAGACCTTCTGCTATACATTGCTTAAGTCTGTGTTCGTTATAACAAATACCACTAGCTGCCCCTGCTAAGGTTAATAAAGGTCGTACAAAAACTGGATAACCTATTTCATTTGCACAAGCAAGCGCTTCTTTTTCTGTAGTAACCACTTGTAAAGATTGTACAGGTTGATTTAATGAAGTTAATAATTTTTTAAGTAGATCTGGATCTTCTGTTTGTTCAATCACTGAATTTTTTGTTCCAAGAATTTCTATATTTAACTCAGTTAAAATACCTGAAGCGACCAACTCACCTGCAAGATTTAAAGCAGTTTGCCCGCCAAAAGTCGGCAAGATGGCATCTGGTAATTCTTTTCTTAGCACGCGCGAGAGAAATTCTGTGGTTACAGGCTCAATATAAATATGATCGGCATTTTCTTTATCTGTCATAATAGTCGCAGGATCTGAATTAACCACGACCGTTTCATAACCCTCTTCTTTTAAAGCGATACAAGCTTGTGTGGCGGTATAATCAAATTCGGCAGCTTGACCAATAACAGTCGGGCCTGAACCGATGATCAATATTTTTTTAATGTCTGTTCTTTTTGGCAAAGCTAAACCGCTCCTTTTTGTGCGTCCATCATTTCGATAAATTCATCAAATACATGTAAAGTATCGTGAGGTCCTGGTGCAGCGTCTGGATTAAATTGCACGGTAAAGGCTGGATAACGACGATGTTTTAACCCCTCAATACTACCATCGTTTATGTTGTAATGAGTCACTAAAAGTCTTTTTCTATCTAAGGAATCTTTTTTAACAGCAAAGCTATGACTTTGTGAGCTCATATCAATACGCCCAGTCGCTTTTTCTTTCACTGGGTAATTTTGTCCGTGATGTCCAAAACTCATCTGATAAGTATCACAATCATTAGCTAAAGCGAATAACTGCTGCCCTAAACCCACCCCAAAAATAGGAATTTTTCCTTGAATTTGGCGGATTTTTTCTATTACATCAGGAATACTTTTAGGATCTCCTGGACCGTTCGTTAAAACAAGGCCATCAGGTGCTAATTCTAAGATTTCTTCAGCTAAACTATCATGTGGCATAACGGTCAAGTTACAATTACGCTTAGCTAACTCTCGCATAATACTATGTTTTAATCCTAAATCAATAATCACTACATTGTGTCCTGTCCCTGGACTTGGGTAAGGCTTTTGTGTAGAAACTTGTTCTACTTGATTTGTGGGTAATACATTGGCTTTTAATTGATCATAAGCATGTGTAAAAGTATCTCCAGAATCTACGATACTAGCTTTCATAGTACCAGAGCGCTGGATTTTATGCATTAATGCACGTGTATCAATCCCGGCGATACCAGCAATATTTCTTCTAGCCAAAAATTCAGAAAGTGACATCTGATAACGCCAATTACTTGCCAGACGAGGATACTCTTTTACTACGATTCCTTTACAAGCCGGCGAAAGGGACTCATAGTCATCCCGATTAATCCCGACATTGCCGATTACTGGATAGGTAAAAGTAATAATTTGTCCGTTAAAATTTTGATCGGTGATCGTCTCCTGATAGCCAGTCATACTCGTACTAAAAACAATTTCGCCAAAAACGTTTAATTGGGCACCAAATCCTTTACCTTCAAAACAAGTGCCATCATCTAAAATTAGCCAACGATCCATTTTGATTCCCACCTTGCCAAACAATTTTTCCATTTACCAGTGTATAAAGGGTATCTCCAAAAAGTTCTCTGCCAATAAATGGCGTATTCTCTGCTTTTGATAAAAACTTTTTCTCATCGACGGTGTAACTATGCTCAATATCAAATATTGCTAAATCCGCGGGATCACCAACATTCAAACGATTAACCGTTAAACCAAACAACGCCGCCGGTTTAATTGCCATCCAATCGATCACTTGAGCCAGGGTAAAGATCCCTTTTTTAACAAAGGCAGTATAAATTAATTGAAAAGCATATTCTGAGCCTACAATACCAAAAGGAGAATGATTAAAATCTTGGTTTTTTTCCGCAAAACTATGAGGCGCATGATCAGTCGCGATGCAATCGATTGTACCATCTAGTAAACCTTCGATAAGTGCATTTTGATCTTCTCTAGCTCTTAATGGCGGGTTCATTTTCCAGTAGCCGTGGTTTTTAGGGATGTCTTCATCAGCAAATAATAAATGATGAGGACAAACTTCACAGCTAACCTGGATCCCTGCTTTTTTAGCTTCTCGGATCACCCGCACGCTTTCTTTTGAAGAAACATGACAAACATGATAATGGACGCCGGTTTCCTCCGCTAAAAGTAAATCACGAGCAATTTGTGAAGACTCTGCAGCGCTCATAATACCAGCTAAGCCTAATTCATCCGCCTTCTCTCCCTTATGCATAACACCATTAAAAAGTAGTGATTCGTCTTCAGTGTGGGCCACGATTGCGCGCTGATTTTTTGCTGCTTCTTTCATTGCCAAATACATGGTACCAGCCTTTTGAACGCCCACACCATCATTAGTAAAAGCAAATGCCCCAGCATTTTTTAAAGCTGCTTGATCTACTAAATCCTCACTTCGTAAGTTTTTAGTGATCGGAGCATATTGGAGCACATGATTGACTGCACTTTGAGAAATCAACTCTTGTACTTGATTATATTTCTCAATAGTATCAGGTACAGGTTCTAAATTAGGCATGGCACAAATCGTAGTAAAACCTCCACGACTAGCTGCCAAACTTCCCGTTTTGATCGTTTCTTTATAAGTAAATCCGGGCTCTCTAAGATGGACATGAACATCTACTAAACCTTGTGTCACTAGCTGGTTTTTCGCATCAATGATTTGTTCGAACGAACCTTCATCGAAATTTTTGCCAATTGCATGAATCCTTTCGTCTTTGATCCATATTGCTACTGCATTCAATTGATTATCATGGATAATCATACAAGCATTTTTGATTAATAAATCCATCATCTTGCCCTCCTTTATAATAAGCTAATTATGCTTTTCCATGTAAGATAGCTTCTAATATAGCCATTCGGACATATACGCCATTTGTCATCTGCCTAACGATCCTTGATTGTAGCCCTTCTACTAATGAATCCGCAATTTCAACATCTCGATTTACCGGAGCTGGATGCATTATAATGGCCTGCTCTTTCATTTTCTTGGCACGATCATCTGTTAAACCAAATTTCTTATGATACACTTCTTTTGAGAAACTTTCGTTGGGATCATGACGCTCATGTTGAACACGTAGCATCATCAATACATCCATTTTACCTATTAATTCATCCAAAGGTAAATAAGTACCATAAACATCAAAAGTCTCATCATACCATTGTCTAGGTCCAGAGAAATAAACATGCGCCCCTAAACGCTTGAGCATTTGCATGTTTGATTTCGCGACTCTAGAATGGGTGATATCTCCAACAATCGCTACATTCAACCCCTTAAAAGATCCAAATTCTTCATAAATTGTCATCAAGTCTAATAAGCACTGTGTAGGATGTTGACCACTGCCATCACCGCCGTTAATAACACTACATTGGATCGTAGGACTTTGAATCAAGGCATCATAGTAATTTTCATCACTGTGTCGTATAACCACACAATCAACCCCAATAGCTGACATGGTTAAAACTGTATCATAAAGTGTTTCTCCTTTTTGTACTGAACTTGTAGCAGTGGCAAAGTCTATCACATCGATCCCTAGTTTTTTTTCGGCAACTTCAAAGCTTTTATGCGTTCGCGTGCTACTCTCAAAAAAGAGATTAGCGGCGAAATATTGCTTTTTTTCTGGACGCCATACTTCCCCATTCTTAAAGGCTTGTCCCCGATGGATCAATCCCATAACTTCCTGATCAGACAATGCTTCAATCGTTAAAACTGACGCTTTCAGAGCGAGCGATCATACGCTGACCTCCTTATTCTTCACTTCTAGCTTTTACAGGTAACACCAAGTTTAAAATAATCCCAATAACAGTCGCTAAGGCCATACTAGTTAATTCGAAACTGCCTATTTTCAAGTATGCCCCGCCGATACCAATCACTAAAACTGCTGCAGTGATCATCAAATTACGTTTTTTATCAAAATCGATTTGATTGTCAATTAAGATACGTAATCCACTAGAAGCAATTACACCAAATAATAAGAAGCTGATACCGCCGATGACTGGTGTGGGAATACTATAAATTAAACTACTTATTTTTCCCACAAAGCTAAACAATACAGCTAGTAAGGCGGCTCCGCCAAGAACAAACACACTATGGACTTTAGTGATTGCTAAAACGCCGATATTTTCTCCATAACTTGTGGTTGGAGGGCCCCCAATAAAACCGGCAATAATGGTCGAAAGTCCATCAGCAAATAAAGTTTTTTTCAAGCCCGGTGATTTGAAAAAATCGCGTTTTGTCGTTTTACTTAATACCATCAAGTGTCCCATATGTTCAGTCATTGTTACAAAAGCGATCGGTGCCATACTAATTAAAGCAGCTAGAGAAAAATGAAAGTTATAATCAACAAACATGAACTGAAAGTCAGGTACTTGAAACCATGGCGCAGCTTTTACTGCTTCCAGGTCAACAATCCCTACGACTAAGGCAAACAAATAGCCGCCAATAATCCCTAATAAAATCGGAATTAGACTCAAAAATCCTTTTAAAAACATATTGAAAAAGATCGTAATAGCTAAGGTAACCAAGGCAACTAAAAAGTACTTGGCATCATAATTTCCTTCATTAAACATTGCATTTTCAGCAGCATTTTGCGCTAGCCCTAAACCGATAACCATAATCACAGGTCCTACAACGATCGGTGGTAAAACTTCATCGATCCAATCAGAACCGGCTTTTGCGATAATAAAAGCTACAATCAGATAAACGATCCCAGAATAGATAATTCCTTGCGCAACAGCTGGATAACCACTGCTTCCCATTAATGACTGAATAGCTGTAATAAAAGCAAAACTACTACCTAAATAAGCAGGTACGGTTCCTTTGGTGATTAGAATATATAAAAGTGTGCCTACGCCCGAACTAAATAAAGCGATACTTGGATCAAGGCCGACTAATATTGGAACTAATACTGTTGCACCAAACATCGTAAATAAATGTTGTAAGCTAAGACCAATCCAAGGCAAAAATTTGGGCCGATCTTTAATATCTAAAATTGCGTCTGGATTACGAAATTCATTTTTTTCTGCCATTACTGTTCTCCTTTTTTATTGATTAAAATGCGGTCTGTACCATCTGTCTCCATCATTTCAACAATAATTTCTTCTGCTGAAGAAGTAGGGATATTTTTCCCAACAAAATCAGCTCGGATCGGTAATTCTCGATGCCCCCGATCGACCAAAACGGCTAAGGCGATTTTTTGTGGACGACCAAAATCCATAATAGCATCTAGCGCAGCACGAATCGTACGCCCCGTAAATAATACATCATCGACAACAATTACTTCTTTTCCTTCCAAATCTTCTGGAATATCAGAATCGTGTAATTCTGGTTGCCCTGATTGATTTCTTTTATCGTCTCGATACAAAGTAATATCCAAAGCTCCCACAGGTACCTCAACATTTTCTAATTGTTGCAAACGTTGAGCAATACGTTGAGCAATATAAATGCCCCTTGTCTTTATACCAATAAGTACCAAGCGATCGATATCATAATTTCTTTCGATAATTTCATAAGTAATCCTAGTGAGCGCGCGTTTCATCGTCACTTCATTAATCACTTCTTTTTTTGCCATATGACACCCTCCCATTTTTTAAACATAAAAAAACTCCTACCCGTTAGAGGCAGGAGTGAGTATACACTGATGGTTAAAAAAGTATATTAAAATTCAACAATGAAAAATTTGCTCTTCTTTGTCTATTTTATCACGTCCTTTTTAGCCTCACGGGACTAACTTAAAGGATAAGTTATGAAATTTTATTAGTTCAACTATACAGTTATTTATTTCAAAAATCAATTGGTTTTTCTAAATTCGCTAAAGTTTTTTGAAAGATTTCCGGCAAAGCGGCTTCAAAAGTCATCCATTGATCAGTTACCGGATGATTAAAACCAATAACACCCGCATGCAAAAATTGTCCGTTACCCGCTAAAGTTTTTTTGGGACCATAGACTGGATCTCCTGCAATAGGATAGCCAATATATTTCATATGCACACGGATCTGATGTGTTCTTCCGGTTTCCAACTGTAACTTAATCAAAGTAAAATCTGTAAAGTGTTCTAACACCGTAAAATGAGTCACTGCAGGTTTCCCATCTTCAACCACATCTTGCATCTGGCGATTCGTTTTAGAACGACCGATAGGTGCTGTGATCGTTCCTTTCTGATGTTTAATATTACCATGTACTAATGCTGTATATTCCCGCAAAGTTGTTTTATCTTGTAGCTGTTGGGCTAATGAAGCATGACTATGATCATTTTTAGCTACCATTAAAAGTCCTGAAGTATCCTTATCAATACGGTGGACAATCCCTGGCCGTATCACACCATTAATACTTGATAAGTGATCTAAATGGAATAATAAAGCATTTACCAAGGTATGATCAGGATGTCCCTTGGAAGGATGGACTACCATACCTTGCGGCTTATTAACCACTGCCACATCCTGATCTTGATAAACAATATCAAGTGGGATATCGCTAGCTTTAATATCTAATGTTTTTTCTTCGGGAATATTTATAATAAAATGATCTTCAGCTCTTACTTTATAATTTGCTTTTACTTGTTGATTGTTTAAAAGAACCAAACCATCTTTTAACCACTGTTGGATCTGTGACCGACTATAAGAAGGTAGCTTTTCTGATAATACCTTGTCAATCCGTCCTTGCTCTTTTGTAATTGTAATTTCTAATTTATCCGACATGATTTTTTCCTTTCAAACGATCTTCAAATATTGTATAAATAAAGATACAAATAACTCCTATGACTAAAGAACAATCCGCGATATTAAAAATAGGAAATTGGATAAAATCTACTTGTATCATATCTACAACATAGCCTAAACGGATACGGTCGATAAAATTTCCCACCGCTCCTGCAAGTACCAAGGCAAGCCCTAAGTTTAAAAATTTACTGTCATTACGATAACGAATCATTAAGTAAATAACAACAGTAACGGCAACAATTGTAATGATTGTAAAAAAAGTTGTTTCTCCTTCTAAGATACTCCACGCAGCCCCAGTATTTTGAACGTAGTTTAACGAAAAGAAGTGTTCAATTACATTTTGACTTTCGCCAATACCTAGATTAGCAACCGTCCACAATTTTAGCCATTGATCAAGACTGATAACTATTATACTTAACACAAAAAAGATGGTTAGCAATCACTTTTCCTCATTTCTTAAAATTTAAAAGATATCACGGGGACGAACGATCCCTAGTAAATTACCATTAGGATTGCCATCTTTAGTAATAAAAACAGCATCTAACAATCCATTATTGCGAAATTTTTGTTCGACTTCATTGATCGTGGTGTCTTTAGCCACGAAAGCAAAATTCGTTTGTTTTCCGTCAGTAATAATCAGGTCTTTTGCCGTACGATTTTTTAAGTCAATTTTACCCTTGACTCTTTCCTTAGCAAACCAATAACCTAATGCTTTTAAGGTAATCAATCCTTGAAAATCCCCTTTTTCATACAAGGGAAATTGCGAATAACGTTTATCTGCCACAATCTTTAGTAATTCAATAATCGGTATATCTTGTTCAAAACCTGTCACGTTTTTGGCAAAACGAGGGATAACAGTTTCTGGTTGTATTAATGCCGCTTCAATTTTTTTAATACGATCTAAAATCCATTGGTTCGGCTCAGCGATCACGAAATCATCGTCGATTTGTTCATGGACGATCGCATTACGTAATTGCGAAATTTGCAGTAAATCATTTTCGTAAGTTTTTACCGGCAATTCTTCGCGGTTGCTTAGTCTACGTACCATTTGATTAAAACCCATATTTTGTGGATTATCTAACTGGTCATTTAACCATTTTTCAATCCGATTAAAGCTGCTTAAAAAAGCGTCCGCGCGCGCTCCCATTTGTGAACCCTCCTTTATATTTTGACAGTATTTATCATTTAAAGTATGTTAAAACAAACCACTAGCATTTCCCTTTTCATCAACATCCATATCTAAAGCTGCGGGTCTTTTTGGAAGACCCGGCATGGTCAACACATTTCCTGTTAATACTACCAAAAAGCCAGCGCCTATCTTAGGACTGATTTCTCGTACCGTTAAATCAAAGTCTTTAGGTACACCCAACAAGCTGGCATCGTCAGAAAGTGAATACTGGGTTTTAGCAATACAGACCGGTAATTGATCCCAACCTAATGTCTTGATATCTTCCAGTTGTTTTCTGGCATTTTTCTCGAAAAACACATTTTTTGCTCCGTAAATATTGCGCGCGATTTTTTTGATTTTATCTTCTACAGGAAGTTGATTTTGATAAAGTGGCCTATATTTTGCTTTTTTATCTGCGATCGTATCCACCACTGTACTTGCTAATTCTTTAGCACCAAGTCCACCATTAGCCCAAGTAGAACTTCGTAAGGCTTTAACTCCAACTGCTTGACACAGTGTTTGTAATAAAGAAAGTTCGCTCTCTTGATCAAAAGCAAATTCATTGATCGCTACGACTACAGGTAAGCCAAAACTTTGCATATTTTGGATATGTTTTTTCAAATTAGCGAATCCTTTTTCCAAGGCAGGCAAGTTCTCTTTATTTAACTGATCAACGGCTACTCCCCCGTGCATTTTTAAAGCGCGAACAGTAGCAACCATTACTACCACATCAGGTGATTTTTCTAAATTAGGAACTTTAATATCCAAAAATTTCTCCGCACCTAAATCAGCGCCAAATCCGGCCTCTGTTACCACATAATCACCTAAACGTAAAGCAGTTTTAGTGGCAACGACACTATTACATCCATGGGCAATATTAGCAAACGGTCCGCCATGAATAAAAGCAGGCGTTTGTTCGATGGTTTGTACTAAATTAGGCTTCATGGCCTCTTTTAATAAAAGAGCTAAAGCCCCTTCGACTTGCAAATCCTGCACCGTCACAGGTTCTTTTTGATAAGTATAGCCAATCACAATGCGAGCTAGACGAGCTTTTAAATCCGAGAGATCGCTAGCTAAACACAAAACAGCCATGATTTCACTTGCTACTGTAATGTCAAAGCCTTCTTGCCGAGGGACGCCTTGTGCTTTATTTCCTAACCCTACGAGGGTATTTCGTAAAGCCCGATCGTTTAGATCTAAAGATCTTTTCCAGATAATTTGTTGGGGGTCAATCCCTAACTCATTTCCTTGATGGATATGATTATCGATAAAAGCCGAAAGCGCGTTGTTAGCTGTAGTAATAGCATGAATATCTCCAGTAAAATGTAAATTGATATCTTCCATAGGCAAAACTTGTGAATAACCGCCACCAGTAGCGCCACCTTTTAAACCCATAACAGGACCTAATGATGGCTCTCTTAAAGCTAAAACGGCATTTTTATGTAATTGGTTCAAACTATCTGCTAATCCGATAGAAACAGTCGTTTTCCCCTCACCGGCTGGGGTTGGATTAATAGAAGTTACTAAAATAAGTTTTCCTAAAGAAGCTTCATCATCTTCTTTTAAAGAAACTTTGGCTTTATGTTTACCATATAGTTCTATAGACTCCGAAGAGATTCCTAATTTTTCAGCGATTTTTGTAATTGAAGAAAGCTTACTTTGTTGTGCAATTTCAATATCTGATAACATGAATTTTACCTTCTTTCATAGCTCAATTAAAAGCACTTTATATGCGTTTGATTTTACTTATTCCGAATACACAGTTACTTCTTCTGGTAATAGTTTCCAAAATAATTTCACTTGCTTTTTACTTAAACTTAATTCCAGTTTTTGTTTTTTTAGGTTAATGATTACAAAATTAACAGAAATTTGGACAGATTCAATCTGATTAAACGGTAAATAATCAGTTTTCCAAAAACGAGCATAATTTATTTGTAAGCCATTTTTATGAACGATAATCGCTCGTCGATAGCCTAAATAAAAAAGAAGTAGAAATATCACCATAAAAAGCATACTTTTCCAATGTACTTCAGCACGTTCTAAAATAAATGTCAGACTTAAAAATAAAAATATAAGGGTCACTGACCAATAAATAATAGCAAGAGAACGTTCTGGTTGCCAGCGAATTTTATAATTTTTCAAGTGGCTCTCCTTTCATCTATCATTTAAGAATTCTGTATATTATAATCAAATTACTTGAACAGTATTTGTAGGAGGTTTATAAATGATAAAATCTTATATTGACGCTTCAACCAAAGGGAATCCGGGGCCAAGCGGCGGTGGCATTGTCCTTTTAGGAGAAGATATCTACGAACAAGAATCTTTTGCTCTCACTCAGCTAAGCAATCATCAAGCGGAGTTTGCCGTGTTTAGCCACTTGCTGGATGATTTATATAAACGAGGCTTGCATACACAAACAATTCTTGTCTATACAGATAGTAAAATTTTAGCGCAAACTGTGCAGAAAGACTATACAAAAAACCGAGATTTCAAAAAATACTTGGTTGAAATTCAAGAAAAATTAACAAATTTTCCTCTACTACTTATTCAATGGATTCCCGAAAGTAAAAATAAGGGGGCTGATCATTTAGCCAGACAAGGGTTACAAAAAGCCATACAATTAGAGGATCGGTGAAAGTAAACGAGAGAAATTTTGTTTAAACTTCAGCCAATACGATTGTTGTTTGATCATTTCTTGTGTTAATAAAGTAGAATGTTTCATATCCTCTTCAAAGATTGTCGCAAGTTCTTTATTCACCTTTTCATCATAAGCAAAAGCACTCACTTCAAAGTTGAGTTCATAGCTTCTGATATCCTGATTTGTTGTACCAAAAGAAGCAATCGTATCATCAGCAAGCAAAGTTTTGGCATGAATAAAGCCGCCTTCATAAATATAAATTTTAGCACCAAGTTTTTGAAACAAATTGGCATAATATTGCGTCGCGCGATAAATAAATGGATGGTCTGGCATGCAAGGGATCATGATTCGCACATCTACGCCAGAACGAAGTGCAACCTGTAGTGCACTGGTCATTGAGTCATCCGGAATCAAATATGGCGTTTGAATCCAGACCCTTTCTTTAGCCGCTACAATCGTTTTAATAAAGCCGCCTTCAATAACTTGTTCTATTGACTCAGGGCCATCAGCCACCACATGCATAGGAACATCCACATTATCATCTTGTGTTGGAAGCACGAAATAAGATTCTTCGTATTCTAATAAATCTTTTTTATTTTTTATCGAAGCATTCCAATCGCGGATAAATATCTCTTGTAAGGAAAAAGAAGCTGTACCCACAATTCTGGCATGCGTATCGCGCCAATAGCCGAATTTTTCCGTTGTCCCCACATATTGATCTCCAACATTAAAGCCACCGGTCCAGCCGATTTCACCATCAATGACAACAATTTTGCGATGCAAGTGATAGTTTAAACGTGTTTTGCGAATCAAGTTTCTTGAAGTGATAAAGGGAATGACTTTGCCTCCAGCCTCTTGCAAAGGTTTAAAAAATCGGACGTTCGTTCGACCACCCCAAGGGTCAAATACCAAGCGAACCTCTACACCTTCTCTGGCTTTTTTTACCAACAAGTCTAAAAAAGCATTGCCGATTTCATCGTTAAAAAAAGCATAGTATTCTACATGAACATTATCTTTTGCTCTTCTTATATCTTCAAATAAATGAGAAAATTTTTGCTCACCATCAGTAAAAAATTCAACATGATTTCCCCTTGTTAAAGGAGACTCGTCCATTCCGGCAAAGTATTGTTTTAACAAATCCGCTTCATATGGATAAGTTTTAGGAGGATAGTACTGATTGTTCTTTTCAATCATTTTGTTGATCTCTCTGATTCTTTTTTGATGTTGCTCACTAAATAAGTAAACAGTTTCTCTGTCAATCCCTCTACCGCAAAAAGCGTATAAAATAAAACCCAAACCCGGAAGAAAAACCAAGGTCATCATCCACGCAAGTATACTGGTAATTGAACGCGGTCGACGAAAAACAGTAATAAAGGCGACAACTGTATTAATAAGGATTAATCCCCAAATAATTTGATATAAAATAGCCAAGTCTGTTCTTAAATCCATTATTTCCCCCTATAGTAAATAATTATGGTCTAGTCTTACATCTAAGTGATAATTTCCGATTCTTTTCATCACTAATTGACGTATGTCCTCTACTAGCTGATTCTCATTTTCAGTAATGCCTTCTGGTATAACCAAATCAAACTGTAATACATTATGGTTTTTTATGCGCAAGTCATGCATTTTTAATCCTTGATTTAAGTCAGCTAAAATATTGTTCAATTCTTGATTGATCTTTAAATATTGATCATCATGAATAGCCACTGGATCAAGGTGACAAACAAGTTCTACCTCAAGATTTTCTTTAAAGTCTTTTTCAATCATATCAATAACTTGGTGCGCATCAGTTAAATCCCAAGAAGCGTCAACTTCAATATGTACCGAAGCAAATTTGCTTTGAGGGCCATAATTGTGAACTAACAAATCATGATAACCTAAAATTGAAGGATAATTTGCAAGGCGTGCTTCCATGATCTGTATTTCATAATCCAAAGGACGACTCCCTAATAACTCATCAATAAAATCTTTAATCATTTTAATACCAGTATAAATAATATAAAGCGCTAAAACAAACCCAACAAAGCCATCAATATGCCAACCACTGATGTATTCAACTAAGGCGGATAATAATACTGTAATGGTTATAAAGACATCGTTTAAGCTATCTTTGCCTGAAGCTTGTAGTGTCTGTGAATCTATTTTTTTTGCAAGCTTTCCATACATCTTTCCTTGCCAAATTTTGATGATAATTGAGGCGAGTAAAACAATAAAGATCAAAACAGAAAATGTGATACTTTCTGGATCAAGAATTTTATTAAAAGAACTTTGTAAAAATTGCACGCCCACAAGCATGATGATAAAAGAAACAGCTAACCCACTAATATATTCGAAACGTTCGTGGCCATAAGGGTGTTCTTTGTCTGCTGGTTTGGCTGCGACTTTAAAACCAACCAAAGTTAAAATTGAAGAGATCATATCGGATAAACTGTTGATTGCATCTGCCATAATTGAAACAGAGTTGGCAATAAATCCAATAGAAAATTTCCCCAAAAATAAAACAATGTTGGAAACTAATCCTACCACGCCAGCAATTTGTCCAACTTTTGTGCGCTGTTCTTCTTTATTCTTGTTTTTTATCATTTTTTCTACAAAATGCTCTAGCATTGTCACAAACTCCTTATTATAGCAAAAATCAATAAATGAAGCAGCATACGATAGAACCACATTGTATCCTGAAATACTTAAAAATAACAACTAAAAAGGAGGAAAAAGGTTGGAAAAATTAAAATAAATCTTTTTCCAACCAACGACCTGCTTCTTCTAATGCTTGTGAAATACCGTCGGGGTTTTTTCCGCCCGCCTGAGCCATGTCCGGGCGACCACCACCGCCACCAGAAACTTTAGGTGCGATTGCTTTAATCAAATCACCTGCTTTAATTCCTTTAGCGATTGTCTCTTTAGAAACAGCAGTTAAAAGATTCGCTTTCCCATTACTTTCTGTCGCCAAAACAAGTACATCAGAGATATTTTGTTGTTTCCATTGATCTGCCAATTGACGCAATTGATTCATATCTTTTACATTTACCTGAGCGGCTATATAAGAAAGATTACCTGCGTATTTGATATCTTTAAAAACATTGTCAGCTTGTTGATTGGCCATCTTGCTAGATAATTTCTCATTTTCCTTTTGCATTTGTTGAAGTTGTTCTTGCAACTGCTCTGTTTTAGCAACCACTTCGCTAATCCGTGGCAATTTTAATATTTCAGCCGCTTTTGCTAATTCATTTTCTTGTTCTTTAAACTGCTGATAAGCTTCTTTGCTGGTTACAGCATCGATTCTTCGGGTGCCAGCGCCAATACCAGCCTCAGAAACAATTTTAAAAATGCCAATGTCTTCAGTGTTTTTTACATGATTTCCACCACAAAGCTCAATCGACCAGTCTGCTATATTGACAACTCGAACTTCATGACCGTATTTTTCACCAAACAGCGCCATAGCGCCCATATTTTTCGCCGTATCAATATCAGTTTCGATCGTTGTTACCGGCAAAGCTTGCCAAATTTTTTCATTGACGATCTTTTCCATTTCTTGCAGTTCTTCTGCCGTAATTTGACCAAAATGCGTAAAATCAAATCGTAAATGATCTGGAGCGACTAATGAACCTGCTTGATTCGATTGGCTTCCTAAAACCTCTTTTAAAGCCTTGTGCAGTAAATGAGTAGCTGTATGGTTCTTAATAATCCTATTATGTCGATCTTTATCAACTTGCAGGGTATATTCTTGGCCTTTTTGCAGATCTTTTTTTACTTCAATCTGATGTAAATATTGTCCTTTAGGTGCCTTTTGGACGTCTCTTACTGTAGCGCAAATTTCTCCAGTTTGATTAAAAATAACGCCTGTATCAGCAACCTGTCCACCCATTTCAGCATAAAATGGTGTTTGAGAAAAAATTACTTCTGCCTGTCCATCGTTTACATCATCAACAAATTTATCATTTTGCAGCAAAAGCGCAAGTGTACTTTTTGTTTCTAAAGTGGAATAGCCAACGTATTCACTGTCAACATCGATTTGTGTTAACAAACTAGATTGCAATTTCATTGATTGTTCTTTGCTCCGAGCATTACGCGCACGTTGTCTTTGTGCCTCCATTTCGCGTTCAAACCCAGTATGATCTACTCCAAAACCTGATTCTTCAGCAATTTCTTCCGTTAACTCCACCGGAAATCCATAAGTATCATATAGTTTGAAAATATCTGAACCACTGATCATTTTTGTTTGTTCATTTTTTTCTTTTGCAAGAAGCTGATCTAAGATTGCCATACCTTCATTGATTGTTTCGTAAAAGCGTTCTTCTTCACTTTTAATCACTTTTTCGACAAAGGCTTGTTGTTGCAACACTTCAGGGTAATAACTATTCATGATTTTTCCCACAGTGGCAACAAGTTGATATAGAAACGCTTGATTAATGTGTAATTTTTGACCATGCATATCAGCCCGTCGCAACAAGCGACGTAATACATAGCCTCTGCCCTCATTAGAAGGAAGAGCGCCATCCGCGATGGCAAATGCTAAAGCACGAATATGATCAGCAATGACTCTAAAAGAGACATCTGTTTCTTGTTTTTGACCATACTTCACTTGACCACTGATTTTTTCAATTTCTTCAATAATCGGCATAAATAAATCTGTTTCATAATTTGTTGGTGTATCTTGTATAACTGAAACAATTCGTTCCAATCCCATACCCGTATCAATATTTTTGCTGGGAAGCGGTTCGTAAGTATTTTCTGGCTTATGATTAAATTCGGAAAAAACTAGGTTCCAAATTTCTAAATAGCGTTCATTTTCTCCCCCAGCGTAGTTTTCAGGATCATCTTCGGCTAAATTATTAAATTTTTGTCCTCGATCATAAAAAATTTCCGTATCCGGGCCACTTGGTCCTGCACCAATATCCCAAAAGTTATCCTCAATTTCTACGATATGATCGCTAGAAAGGCCGATTTCTTCTTGCCATATCCGTTTGGCTTCTTCATCTTTAGGATAGACTGTCACATATAGACGCTTAGGATCAAAACCAATCCAATCTGACGAAGTTAAAAATTCCCAAGCAAAATGGATGGCTTCTTCTTTAAAATAATCACCTATAGAAAAGTTTCCCAACATTTCAAACATTGTTTGATGACGTGCAGTCAGTCCCACATTTTCAATATCATTGGTGCGGATTGACTTTTGCGCATTGGCGATTCGTGGGTTATCAGGAACGACTGAACCATCAAAATATTTTTTTACGGTAGCCACTCCTGAATTAATCCATAATAAGGTCGGGTCATCTATTGGTACTAAAGAAGCACTAGGTTCAATCGAATGTCCCTTTGATTTGAAAAAATCTAAAAACATTTGCCGAATTTCAGCACTTGATAAATTTTTCATAATTATTCTCCTTATAATAATATTATAATTTTCTGTTTTCTCTCAATAAAATTAAAAAGACACCTTTGCAAAGCAAGGACGTCTACACGCGGTACCACCTTGCTTGCAATGATGTCGATCATTACCTCTTAAGCTTCGATAACGCCGAAGTTGCGTTGATATTCCTACCAAACATACTAAAAGGGAGCAGTCAAAAAGCACCTTGTTTTTCTCTCAGCACTAAAAAACTTTCTGTAGAAGGATTGTATCTTTGACCATGTCCTTTATTCCTTCCAAAGTATAGGCAAATTTTCAGAAAATGTCAATTCATTTCAACGTCTTCCTATAAAATATCAGCCATTTTGAATAACAATCGCTTTACGAAAACGAAAATCGCACGGATCCATTAACTCTTCTTTAGCTAAATTTTTACGTGAACGATAATAAGAGGCTAGCGGCAAATGGTCGAATAAGGGATGGCCTATTTTTTCACTTTTCTCCGCTTTTAAATACATAGAATCCGTTAATTCCCAATAAGAAAGATCGCTTGCGAAATATAATCCAAACATATTCGCTTGCCGTATTTTTTGACTTGTCTGTTTCCCATAATAACTATCGTCTTCTTCTAATTCGCCTCCCCAACGGAATAACTTACGTGTAGCACCAGAAATGGCATACTCCAACTGATCTTCTGTCAGTAAGTCAAACAATTGATCATCCATTTTCTTCTGCAACTGATTTAAATGACAAGTTTCATGTCTGTAAACAGCATATTTTTCATTTTTTTCTGAAAGCAAGGCGTAAAACTTATTTTTTTCAAAAATCTCTTGTGGAGGCACAAACTGTAAACTTTCCTCAAAAGTTTGCACTTGCTTAAAATAACTGAGCAGTGATTGTTTGATAGGTGAAAAATCTTCCAAACGTCCGCTAAACTCACCTGTGATAATATCTAGGTCACCAATATAAGTGGTCCCAACAGGTTGTGCCCTTTTTTGCACAAGCATAGGTGCAACATTGCGTTTTCGCAAAGGAGAAGTTGACTCATTCACAAATATTTCCCAATCTTCAGCAGTCTTTAGACCATAACTACTTTTGATTTTACGATAGGCCTCGTTCTCTTGAGTAGGCGTTTGATCCCACAAATTGCGTGCTATGCCCTGTGTGCCCGATCCCCAGCCTAGTATTGCCGCTTGGTTTCCTGGCACTAAAACAAAACGTTCTCCGTCAATTGAACATTCGAAACTGCCACATTTCACACCATCTAGCTCGAATTGCTGATAAGTGACATCAGAAATTTTTTTTAGGCTGACAAAATACTTCAGCACTTGATTCATCACCTGCGTTTTTAATTCAAGCGATAAGTTTTTCCACTGGGTTGATTCTAAAGCCTCAAAGATATTCACACTCACTACTCTCCTCATTTTCTATGTTTTGTATCAGTAACTTTGGTAAAATAAAGTATAACATTTTGCTACTTAAAAATTACAGTTAGGAGTTAGATAACGATGCAGACAGGTCTAGCGCCCGTTTTTAATAAAAATACCGAAATTTTGATCCTAGGTAGTGCGCCTAGTGTTCAGTCCTTAGAAAAACAACAATATTATGGTAACCAAGCAAATCGTTTTTGGCAAATTATTTTTACAGCTTTACAAGTTCCTGATCCCAAAACTTATCATAAACGACTACAAGTCCTATTGGACCATCATATTGGCCTTTGGGATGTTTACCAAAGTTTTGAACGCAAAGGAAGTATGGATCATCGTTTTAGCAATTATAAATTAAATGATTTTAGCCAATTGCTTGAAACTGCACCTATTAAAACAGTCATTGCTAATGGTAAAACAGCTTATCAAGAAATTATAAACCAACAACTCTTTGTTGAACAAAATATCTATTACTGTCTATCAACAAGTGGTGCCAATAACAGTCGTGCTGATAAGCGACAAAAAGAGTGGAAGCAAGCATTGGATAATAGCTATACAACTTTTTTTGGCAACGATCACTGGATCAAAGCAGCTGCCTTTTACCTTCGCTATCAAGTCTTTGTATTGGAACAACAAATTAAACCTTACTTAGAATTTGATGAACAAACAAATGCATTCAACAACTACTTTGTCACTTTCAAACAAAAAGAAGCTCTTGCTACTATACGTTATGAAGCTTTTGATAGTAAGACGATCTCTCCTGATCGTTTTTGTGTAGCTAAAAAAGCTAGAAAACAAGGGATTGCTAGCAAATTATTAAAAATTTTTGAGACAAAAGCTATCAGCCAAGGCTATCAATTCAGTCAGTTAACAGCAGAAAAACAAGCTGTTGCATTTTATCAAAAAAACGGCTATCTAATAATATCTCAGGAATTTCTAGAAGATGGACTTCCTTGTGTGAAAATGCAAAAGACTTTAACGATTTGAATTTTTCTTTTCTCTTTTTGCGGCTCGTTGTTGTTTTCGCCGTTCTAATTTACGCTTTTCTTGATTACTTTTATTAATTTCCTGTTTGATTTTCTTTTTATAACCTGGTTTTACTTTTTTCTTTTGCTTTTTAACATAACCAATCGTTTCAGGATCCAACTCTTCAGAAGTTTTTTCTCTTTTTTGACGTCGATTACGGTCATAAGTTGTAACAATTTCTCCCTGTTTGATTTCTTTAGGCTCAAAATCAATCCCCATTTTTTCTAGTGAATTGATGGCATACTCATCACTGGGATCATACAGCGTAATGGCCGTTCCCTTTAACTGATTGCGACCAGTTCGTCCGACTCGGTGAATAAAGAAATCTAAGTCACGAGGCAGCTCTGCGTTAATTACATGACTGATTCCCTCGATATCAATCCCACGAGCTGCTAAATCTGTAGCAACGATATATTGATAATCCAGATGGTGAATTTGTCGCATGATCCGTTTCCGCTGTCTAGCAGGAATGTCTCCATGGATTGTCGCTACTTTTAATCCTTGATTTTGCAAAAAATCGCTAATTTCATCCACATGTTCTTTAGTGTTAGCAAAGACGACAGCTAAATAAGGTTGACCGATGGTTAGTAATTGAAAAATCAACTGGTTTTTATCTCTTCCTTTTGTGGAAATCAACCAATTTTCAATGGTATCAGCAATCAAGGATTGCGGCTTTATGTCTTCAACTACCGGATGTGTTACATATTTTTTTAAAAATGGACGCAACTTTTCCGGGATAGTCGCAGAAAACACCATCATCTGTATATCTTCTGAAAATTTTGTAGCAATCTGGTCTACTTCAGGCAAGAACCCTAGATCCAGTGTCATATCAGCTTCGTCAACAACGAATGCTCGGCTTTTATAAATAAGCAGTGCATTTTCATTGACCATATCTAAAATCCGCCCAGGAGTACCAATGACTATTTGGGGTTGCTGATGCTGCAACTGTTCCAGTTGTCTTTGTTTATCGGTACCGCCCACAAACTTTGAGACGCGAATATCCTTAGGCGCAAATGCGGTAATCTGTTTAGCCGCCTGATAAATTTGTTCTGCCAATTCCCTACTTGGTGTTGTAATGACAACCTGAACTTCATCTTTATCTACTTCCACTTGATCGATCAAAGGAAGTAAAAAGGTGTGCGTCTTGCCCGTGCCTGTTTGTGATCGCCCTACAATATTACGTCTTTTTTGGATCAAAGGAATTAATTTTTCTTGAACTTCTGTGGGTGTTTCAAAGCCACTTTCATTTAATGCTTGATAAATAAATGGTTGAAATGCGAATGATTCAAAGGTCATTCATCCACCTTCTTTCTTTTTATTATATAATTATCTTTATCATGGAAATGAGCATAGAAATAGAATGTTTGTTAATGGTTTGACTATATCAGATTAATATTGATTTTTCATACCTTAAAGACAGAAATAAGATACAGGTTAAAAGATTTTTAGCGAATAAAGACCTTCTAACCTGTATCTCTTAAATAAAGTCAACAAATTCATAATATTTAACTTGTACCGGGCTATCAATAGACATCGTCGATAAAATACCTAACTCCAACTGAATAAATTTTTCCTCAACTATAGTATAACAATTTTTCTCAAAAGCTTCTTCTACATAAGGAAGTAGCTCTTCCTCGTCTCCTTGGCTTTCTTGATCGATCCCCTGAATTTGTTGAAAAATACAGCCATCATCTAAAACAAAATATTCTTGACCATACTTATAAACAGCGACATTATAGTCACGAGTGGTAAGTTTAGTATGAATAGCAAACAAGCATTCGTTGACATTGGGAACGACAAATGCCAATTCCTTCGGCTTTAACATATGTTGAAAAAACAATCTTCACGCCCCTTTCTCTTTCATTATAAAGAAAGAAATAAAAAATGAAAATAATTTACTCTGAAAAAAAGAAATAATGGACAAATTTAGCACTCTTTATAAAATTCCTCTAAAAAGTCTTCCATAAATGCTTTTCGACGGTTTCCTTCTTTTTTTCCGTAATAGGTATTCATCATTTCTGGCAGTAAAAACAGTTTTTCATACATATGATTGATCATGGTTGATGGTCGACGATAATCTTCTTTGCTATGAAAGTGTTGCACAGCTTTATTTTCATCATAGATCGCTTGACCGTGGGCACCGCTAAAATAAGCAGCTCGTAGGATTCCAACGGCCCCTAGCGCTTCCAAACGATCTGCATCCTGTACAATTTTTCCTTCTAATGAAAGTGACTTTGCTTTTGCAAACATTTCGGCGGAAAAAGATAAATTTTGAATAATTTCTAAAATCGCTTCGATTTCTGCAAAAGAACAATTTATTTCTTGCAAAAAATGAACTAAGGTTCGCTGTGCTTTTTCAGGCTCGTCTGTCACTTTGTCATCAATCATATCATGTAAATAAGCACTTGCCATAACAATAAAATTATTTACTGCTAATTGGTCTTTTTTTATGATCTTTTCTGCTAAACCGGCTGTTCTTTTTGCATGCTCAAAATCATGCCCTGTACTTTCTTGCGCTAAATTTTCTTGCGCGTATGAAATAACGTCTTTTAATTTCTCCATATTTTTCCTACTCGCTTATTTGATAGACAGCAAAATAAATTTCTTGTAAATAATCAAGTAAATACTGTGGATTCAATGCTTCACCACTAGCGTCATAAATCAATTGATTGGGTTTTTTAGAAGCCCCATATTGATGAATATTTTGACTTAGCCATTTTTGAATAGCTGAGTAATCATCCGATTTCAAAATTTGATCGACATCCAGTTCTTTTTTCATGGCATAGTAAAGTTGACAAGCATACATATAACCTAAGGCATAGGATGGAAAATAACCAAATTCAGCTGCTGACCAATGAACGTCTTGCAATATCCCTTCTAAATCATTTGCTGGACGGACGCCTAGATATTTTTCATATTTATCATTCCAAAGTTGTGGCAAATCCTCTACCTTAACCTCTTCATTAAAAATCATTTTCTCAATCTCGTAACGAATGATAATATGTAAAATATATGTAAGACTATCTGCTTCAATTCGAATCAAACTGGCTTGTGTCTGTTGGAGTGAGGCATAGAAATCTGTAAATGAAATATCAGCAAAAGTACCATCAACGCACGCTTGCAAAAAAGGATATTGTTTTTGCCAAAAAGATTTACGACTAGCAATGACAAGTTCATTAAATAATGACTGGGATTCATGGATTCCCATAGAAGCACCTTCATGTACCGGTGTATATTCAAATTTTTCAGCAATATTTTGCTCATAAACACCATGTCCGGCTTCATGAATCAAACCAAAAATTCCCATAGAAAAGTCTGTTTCATTCCAGCGGTTGGTTAAACGTACATCCTGATGATTAATCCCTGTAGCAAAAGGGTGAATTGTGTCGTCAATACGCCCACGGCTAAGATCAAAACCGAGATCTTCTACAACTTTTGTGACAAATTTTTGTTGCTGCTCTTTTGCTACTTTACGATGTAAAAAATCTGTTCTTGGTTTTATTCCGTAATTTTCAATTTTTTGATAAATCGCCATAATTCCATCACGAACTGTAGAAAATACATCATCTAAAGTTTCAGTTGTCATATTTGGTTCATAAATATTTAGTAATACATCGTAATCAGTCTGCTCATCTTTTTTCCAATAAGAAATCAATTCTTTTGTTAAACGAATATTATTTTTTAACGCATCATAAAACAAAGAGAAATCCTTTGCCTGTCTTGCTTTTTGCCAAGCATGATGGGCATTAGCCGTAGCTTTACTATATTCAACCATCAACTCATTAGGCACGGCTTGTTCTCTTTCATATTCTTCTTTTACTAATGTCAGCGCAGCTTTTCCAACTTCAGAAAGCTTTTCTGGGTGTTGCGAAAAATATGCAATCGCTTCAGACATTTTAGGACCGATTTTTTTAGAAAAATATTTTCCATATAAATAACTGGATACTTCTGCACGAGCATTGCTAGCTTCAGCTGGCATCCCAGTTTGTGCGTCCCATTCTAAGATTGCCAGTGCTTGTTGCAGCATATCCATTTCTTTTAATTCTGTTAAAAACTCTTGTTCTTTCATTTCAGTACCCCTTAAAAAATAATTGTAAAACTTGCAATCACTAACAACGAACTTAGTAAAGTGCCTAATAAATAATATTCCGCAAATTTAGGATCTTCAGCTATTTTGTTATAACGAGCAATTGATTTAGCAGTTAGTACAAAACCAATAGCTGCGTATTGATTAGCATAAAGCATAAACAAAATAAGTAGACGTTCAAAAACGCCGATAAGTGCTCCTGCGTTAGCAACCCCCTCATCTGAAGACTTGGGATCAAAGTGGTCGAGAACTTTTCTGATTGTAATACTGCTTGGTTGTAAAACCAAAAGCAACACCGTTACCCAAGATAATATCTCTTTAAAGTCAACATTCAAATACACAAATAGTTCTTTTAAGAAAAGAAGGTAATTGATATCTATTTGAGCCAATGCAATAAATGTCACTAGCAATAAAATGGTTAAAATGTGTAACAGCTGGTCCGTAAAATAAAGAAGGACATTTTGTAAATCGTTAAATGTAAAATATTTATTGAGTAAGGCTTTACAAGCATCAATGAAAAAGTGAATCATCCCAATAAAAAGTGCTCCCCAAAATAATGGCCAGTTAAACAATGGAAAAATAACTATAACCATGGTCACTAGATAAATAAAACAATGCAATAGTAAATAACGGAATGTGCTTTCTTTTTCTTTGGCTATTGTCGAAGTCTGAAAATAATAATCGGCTAAGATATGCCCAATAAAAAAATGTAAAAATAAACTATTTACCATATACTCCCATCTCCAGCTACAATTCATTAATCACGTTTTGCAGCGTGATTAATGAATTGTTAAAGGTATAAAACTCCGCGCTATTCAATGCTTTATTGACACTCGACTGTCCAATATTTAAAGCTTCAGCAGTCATATATTGGTTTTTTTCATTTGCTAAATAAGTTCGAATAATTTCTTTTTGTCTTTCCGTCCATTTCGTCTTTATAACAGACTCTAGAGAAAAAATCGTATTAATGAGCTTTTCATAATGAACAGCTTGCTCCCCAGTGGACAATAAAATATTGGAATAACATTGCTCGTATTGCTTTTCGCTTCTTTCAATCTGTTCAATCATTGCTCGAGCTCGGTGGTAAGAAGAACCATCGTTTAATAAAGAATTTTCTGTATTAAGCTCTGTTTCAATATCACCTAAACCAATACCTATACGTAATTCAATAGGCGCTAAACTCAGCTCAAGTTCAAAAAGCATTACCATTAGATGGCTGGCATCTTTCAATAAACCTTGAAAAGCATCGCCCATACTCACTGTGAACTGAGCTGCTATATCTTTCTGATACACATGATTTAATCGTGCTAAAGTTTTAGTAAATTTCTGCTGGTTTGCTTTTCGATGACCTAAATTTCTTGAATCTTTAATATCGCCAATAACCGCTATATAGGGATAATAAGTTGTAGCCGTAGACATGCTAAACACCTCCTAAACCCATTATACGATTCCTTTAGTAGCGAATCAATCAATTTAATTCACTTTAAAACGAATCATTGTTAAAGATTTATCAAAAAGGGAAT
The DNA here is from genome assembly GCF_001712815.1 of Tetragenococcus halophilus. Lineage (NCBI taxonomy): Bacteria > Bacillati > Bacillota > Bacilli > Lactobacillales > Enterococcaceae > Tetragenococcus > Tetragenococcus halophilus. The sequence goes on along the minus strand of NZ_CP012047.1, from coordinate 1,071,737 downwards.
TAATTGTGAAAATGTCTCTAATTAACGTCCCTTATATTGTGTTCTCACCTAAATCGACTTAACTTTTCCACCGTCAACCAGAAGATTTTGACCTGTCAGATAAGAGTTAGCCCCCGAAACTAAGAAAGTAGCTACTTTTGCAAATTCCTCTGGTTTTCCATAACGTCCCATAGGAATAGTTGAAAGATTCGCTTCTTGTACAGCTTCTTTTGTCTCTCCCTTTTTCTTCGCATTCACTTGGTCAAGTTCGTCCACTCGTTTTGTTTGAATACGTCCTGGTCCAATCGTATTTACTAATATGTCATCTTGAGCTAATTCTTGCGATAATGTTTTTGCAAGGCCCAAAATCCCTACTCTAAATACATTAGATAAAGTCAGCCCATCAATGGGTTCTTTTGTCGAAGAAGAAGTATTATTTAAAATACGACCCTTATTTTCTTTTAAATCCGGTAAAACCATACGAATAACTCGAATATAACTTAATAAAGTAAGCTCAAATGCTTTTTGCCAGTCTTCATCTCCAAAATCTTCGAAATTTCCAGCAGGAGGCCCGCCAGAGTTATTCACTAAAATTGAAATAGAACCGAATGTTTCCCTTGTCGTTTTTACTGCTGCTGCAATGCTTTCATTTTTTGTCTGATCTAACAAGCAATAAGCAACAGAACCAGTAGCTGTTTTTTCAATTTCTTCTTTAGCTAGCTTTAAATTCTCTTCTGTGCGGCTAGTCAACATAACATTAGCTCCTTCATTGGCTAATTCCTGAGCAATGGCCTTACCCAAGCCATCGCTTGAAGCTAGTACTAAAGCCGTTTTCCCTTTGATTTGTAAATCCATTAATTCATTCCTCCTATCAAAACGTTATTTATTTTTTAAATCGCTTTAAAAGCTATTAAATAATGCCATGTTCTTTTAATACTTGCGTCTCATCTCCAGTGACCCAACCAAAGATTTTAGGCTGCCTTTCTCTAAATTGAATAAGATAATTCGATGTAAAAGGAATAACTATTTCTTTTTCTTCTTTAAGATAAACGGCTTTCCAATGAGTAGTAGCAACTGCATGCTGCTCGTCAAGAGGTATAGTATCAATAGACTGGCATTTCATTTCTTTTGTACCAATTAAACGGTAATATTCATACCCTTTATCCATTGCCTCTTTAAGCTGATCATTATTTTCTCCCGTTTTTACCCCAGTTGGATTAGCAGCGATAAATTCTTCCGTATAAAAATTCGCAATAGTTTCTAAATCAGCCTCTTTAGCCAAAGAACTATTCATTTGCTGCTCATAGGATTTATTTTATCTTTCATTTGGGAAGGCTCCATTAATTACATCCTTTCTATTGCTTATAGCTTAACAAAGCTCTGAGTTTAGTACAAAGTTTTTTCTAATAAACGTAACAACAGTATACCATAATGCTTGAGAAAACGCTTTTTATCTTTAGAAACTAGTCAATGAAATTTAGTGAAAGATCCCTTTATTTCACTCATTATAACTAAAAAATTAATTTAGATATTTGATTACAGAAATGAAAATGATATAATACTTCTGATTATATTATATTTTGGTTGTTTATGAATGAGAACATGAGAAAAGAGAGGATTTGCCTCTCTTTTTTAATGTTCTCCTAAAGACAATCATCACGAGCGCTACATTAATAAAAAAATAGAAAGGAAATCAAATATTGCCTGAAAACAAAGAGAATCACACTCAGAAGCAAGCGAGAAAAGGAAATCGTAGACGTGGAAAAGAAAATACAAGATCAAAACGTAACCCAGAACTTGAATCAGAACGCGAATTAGCTAGAAAAATGCGCAAAGAAGAAGCCCGAGCGCGTAAAGAAGCCATAGAAAATCGGCCACCATTTAGAGGTTTGCAAATAAATCCTACGACGTCTTTATTCGATGAAGAAGGAAAAGAAGAAATTGGGGAACGTAATTGGAAAGGATGGGGCGTTGATATTCACCCCCAAGTTACCATTCCTGCGACTATCATCTTGTTATTATTCATCATTTTATTATCAATATTTTCGCAAGAAGCAAATGTCGTTTTTGATTACATTTTAGACGCTGTTACAAATTACACAGGTTGGTTTATGATTTTAGCAACCGCCATATTTATTGGCGCAGGTCTCTTTTTTGCTTTCAGCCGTTATGGAAAAATCGTCATCGGCGGTAACGATGCTAAGCCAGAATTTTCCAGGTGGGGCTGGTTTGCGATGTTATTAAGTGCAGGAATGGGCATCGGACTTGTTTTCTGGAGTGTCGCAGAACCCATCTCACACTTAGGTGAACCTTCTCCCATGTTTAATGTTGATCCAAATTCTGCTGGAGCGGTTAAAACAGCATTGACCTCATCTTTCTTCCACTGGGGGATACATCCCTGGGCAATTTATGCGATCGTAGGTTTAGGACTTGCTTTCTTTTCTTATAATAAGGGGCTTCCTTTAACAATACGCTCCCTTTTTTACCCTTTGATAGGAAATAAGATATACGGCTGGTGGGGTAACATCATTGATATATTATCTGTTTTAGCAACAATGACGGGATTGGCCACCTCTCTTGGACTTGGCGTTTCACAAGTTAATGCTGGTTTAAATCATCTTTTCGGGATATCAATAAGTCCAGGCATTCAGATTGTATTAATCATTGTAATTACCGCTTTTGCAACAACTTCAGTCGTTTTAGGGCTTGATAAAGGTGTACAAAAATTAAGCGAAATCAATATGGTCTTAGCAGCAATTTTTGCTCTTTTCATCCTCTTAGTAGGCCCTACGGTATTTATACTGAGCGGCTTTACGCAAAATCTTGGGTATTATGCTGCGAACTTTATAGAAATGAGCTTTTGGACAGAAACCTTCACTAGTACAAATTGGCAAGGTAGTTGGACATTGTTTTATTGGGCTTGGTGGATTTCTTGGTCTCCATTTGTAGGAATGTTCATTGCCAGGATTTCTAAAGGTAGATCCGTTAAGGAATTTATCATCGGTGTCGTTCTTGTCCCAACGATCATCTCAGCAGTATTTATGAGTATACTTGGAGGAACTGCCTTATATCAACAAATCAATGGTATAAACGATTTAGCAAGTGTCGTTAATGTGGATGAATCCTTAGCCTTGTTCTCATTATCAGATAGCTTGCCACTATCGAGTATTTTATCACTTGTGGGAATCATATTGGTTACAGTGTTCTTTATTACTTCTTCTGATTCAGGTTCATTGGTGATTGATCACTTAACTTCAGGAGGAAAATTGGATACTCCTCTCGCACAAAGAATTTTTTGGGCTATCATAGAAGGTGCTGTAGCTGCAGTACTACTTATTGGTGGAGGTTTGACTGCCTTACAGACAGCTTCGATTATTACCGGGCTACCGTTTACCTTTGTTTTACTTGCTATGGTTTATTCCTTATACCTAGGATTAAGACAAGAGTTTTTGATCGAACGAGCGGTTAGAGAAAAACTCCGCAAAGTCAGAAATGATCATATTATCACTGAAGTCGTACAATCTAATGTTGAAGACAAGGCTTTAGTCGAAAATGTTGCTGAAAAACTTGCTGAAGAAGAAGATACAAACGAAGAAACAAATGAAGATGACTACAATACAGAAAGTCAAAGCTCGCAGTAGAATTTTTCAATTAAAAAAAAGAGAGGGTCGTTAGGTTTACTTCATTTGATCTAACGACCCTCTCTTTTTTATCAAATCTATTGTTAGCTCAATAAAAACTAACTAAAATTCTACACACAGCAACTTCTACTAGAATTCATAGAATTACTTGCATAAGTAAACCCTATAGAAAAACTATCCAAAAAAGAAGCCAGTTTTTTATACGTTTCTATAAGTTGTTTAGGTATTCCTGCTTGTATAGCAAGCTGCTGAGAAGGTATTTTTTTCGTTTTACTATATACTTTATCCGCCAGACCAAAAAGACTTATCCAAGTAAAGACTTCTTCCCAAGATTCAATCTCATTTTGCGAATCAAAATTTTGCTCAATAAGATCTTCCAGATAATGAAAGTATTCCTTTAAATGATTATATAACTTCTCACCTTTTATCGTACTATGCTGCCTTTTTTTGAGGTTAAAATAAAGCAATCGCCGCTCTTTTTCCACTAAAAATCCATTTTCAATCAAGAAATTCTTTGAATCATTCATCAATTTATTTTCTAAAGAAACAAAAAGTAAAGCATCCTTTTTAACGATGTTTTTAAGTTCTTGATCAGTTATTTTGTTTTCCTCATCCGCAGCTTCCAATAAAATATTCCAAAGTAAAGACGCAATCGTTTCCTCTTCCTTTTTATCTTCTGTTAATAAAAACATTGTAGTAGGCGCTCTTTTGATCAATGAATCGTTCTCCAAGATAAGAATTCTCTTTTCAATAGCCCACTTCAAAAAACAAACTTGCGCGTAATTTTCAAGTTTCCCTCCACCGATTCTTTGTAGGTAAAATGCGACATCTAATACATTGTCTCTAAGCGGACTATAAGTTGTTGTCCGATTTTTTTCCACTATTACCCCTTCTTAATTTTTTAGTTTATAAAGATAAACAACTACTATTTCTTTTATTTTAACAGAAAAAGCGCTATCAAAAAATAAAAATCAAGTAAGTTGACCTATGAAACTAGAAAAAGACCAAGGAAAAAGACCTTCATTGTCTTCCTTGGTATCATTCTCTGTAATCTCTGACTATTTTTCCGAATTTTTAAAACGATCCAGTAGAACAACCATATGCTCTACCCCTTGATAGAAATCAGCCAAACGAATATTTTCATTCGGGCGTGTGCTCCGGATTTTTCCCATTCAGTGCCACTTCCAAGAATAGGAACATTTAAATACTTGCCAAAACCGTACATAGGACCCGTTCCAGCAGAATTAGGTTCTAAAACAACTTTATCCTCCCCATAGACTTTTTTTGCAGAGTCAATAACAATTTCTACAAAAGGATCTTCTAAATTTGTTCTAAACGGCATAACTGATGTGATCAGCTCTAAGGCAACATCTTCAAAACCATTACTATCTAAGTGTTTCCTCAATAGTTCTGTTACCTTATCAGGCTCATATCCAGGAACTAAACGAACATCAATTTTTGCCATGGCTTGTCTAGGCAAGATGGTTTTAGCACCAGGGCCCGTATAACCAGATAATAAACCACTGATCGTTAACGTCGGATAAAAAACCAAAGCTTCTTCGGGTGTATACGGCAATTGATCTGTAATCAATGGGTGCTTCAAACCGTAAGTTTGCTTACTAGCTTCAGGATCAAAAGGTATACGATTAGCTACCCTTTTTTCAAGATCTGTTGGAGCTGTCATCATGTCATAAAAACCATCTACTGTAATTTCGTTGTTAACATTTCTCATACTTGCTAAAGCTTGAACTAAACGCCATGCTGAATTGTCAGCAATAGCCGCTAAAGATGAATGCATATCAATATCAGCACTCTTTACACGAGCTTCATAATAAGCAATACCTTTGACGCCTGCTGAAATCTTCAAACGTTCTTCAGAATCTTTCGAACTTGACTCCCATATACAAACATCGGCAGCAAATAAATCAGCATAGGCTTCAAGATAATCATTTACATGAGGACTCCCGATTTCTTCTTCTCCTTCGACGAAGAACTTGACATTAACAGGTAATCCCCCTTCTGTATTTTTATAGGCTTCTATCGCATTGATGCGGGCCACAAAATTAGCTTTATTATCGGATACACCGCGAGCATACAAAAGGCCATCTTTTTCAGTCGGTTCAAAAGGAACAGTGTTCCACTCATCTAATGGGTCTTCTGGTTGTACATCATAATGGTCATAAAATAATAATGTCTTCTCAGCATCACCAGATGGTCCAGCCGCAAAAAAACCATAAACAACTGGATGAGCACCTTCTAATGCTAAAACCTTTGCCTCTCCTCCAGTATTTTCAATAAATGATTGTACAGCTTCGGCTGTTTGGTTAATTTGTCTTCCTTGAGCTGACACTGATTCTAACCTTAAGTAATCATAAAAACGCGCCATATTTTTGTCTGAAATACGTTTGATTTCTTCTGTACTAATTTGACTCATATACTCACTCCTTACCTTTTACTCATTAACTAATTTTTAAATAATTAGAAAATTCAATATGTTTTAAAGATTACGCCAATTAAAGAACAGTGTCAACGCCAATAATAAAATAAAATGGAATTTACTAGCAAAATATAATTTAAATGTTCTACAGCTTTAAAATATATACGTTTTGTATCCATATATTATCATCGACTTTTCTAATTTCGATATGAAGCATACTCGAACCTAACGTAACCAATTTCAGAAGCATTTTTCATCAATTCAAGATTTAACCAAGCAGCCAATTTATGAAATTCCACTGTATTGTTAAATGGGAATTCACTGTAACTTTTACTATATAGCTCTTCTTCTGTTACACTATCTAACTTTTCTTGCCATCTTTCTATTAGAGAGTTAATGCTTATCTTAACTGATTCCACATTTTCATAAACATCTATGTCTTCTTTTGTTAATGTTCCATTACCAAAAGAGTGATTAAAGACCATCTTCCACCAAAACGTTATATGCCACAACGTCCAAGCAACACTGGGTGTTCCGAGCTCATAATTTTCATGTTCAGGGAAGTTAGCATACCAGTTGCCATTTATTTTTTGAATATATAGCCCACAGTTAGGTGAACGCCATAAATATTCATCTTGGCTGAGTGAATCAAGATGATATTCAAGAAGCTTTTTAGAAATATCGAATTGAAATTTAATATTATCTATTAACGCCTGATTGCTTTCCATCATAAATATCTCCTTTTATCTATAAAAAAACTCCCTTTAAATCAACTTTCAAAAGTCTGTTTTAAAGAGAGAATATATTTAGCAATTTTTATATTCATTCTATACTTTTACAAATTCTTCCCCTTTTTTATTTATAATTCTTTTTGAAAAGGGTTGCCTTATTCCTAAACTGTGTTTAGCAATTTTAACAGAATGGTCTGATATACGTTCTAAGTTAGAAACAATATCCACAAATAAAATCCCATCGGAAGGTTTACCAATCCCTTTGTTCAAATTAGAAATATATGTGCTTCGGATACTTTCTTCCAGATTGTTCACATCTTTTTCTCTTTTGATAACTTTACCCGCAATAGAATGACTTTCTGTTTCATAAGCTTGCATCGCTTCTTGGACATTTTGTTTAACTAAGTTGAATAATTCAAGCAAATTTTCATTGTATAACATATTCTTACGATCGCTGTTTCCATTCTTTTTCTGTAACTTCTCAGCAGCATTAACTTCTTCAATATTTTTCAGAATGTTTTCAGTATGATCACCTATACGTTCTAAGTATTTCCCTATTTCACCCATTTGCGCATGTTCATTAGAATTTCTAGCGGGTAAACTTTCTCCTGAAATATACATCAGATACTCTGTTATTTGAATATCTATACGATCTACGACATCTTCTATTTTAAGTACATGATCGTAACTTTTCTTATTTTGTTTAAGGTAGTAATCAAACATTGTATCATACTCTTCTAACACGAATTGTCCCAATTGAATGATTTCATGTTTAGTTTGATCCAATGCGATAACTGGCGATCTTTGAACCAATGAGTAGTCTAAATTTGGTTCATACATTTCAATCGTATCCTCTTCACCAGGAATAATTTTACTTACGACTCTTGCCAATTGTGGTGTAAACCAAATCATTATACCTACCGATAACAAATTAAAAAGCCCATGGGCAAAAGCAATCTGTAACTCAGGGTTTAAGCGAAGTGTATTCGTCAAGGTATTTAAAACCATGGTAAAAGGGGTAAAAAGCACCATAGCAAAAATTGTTCCAAAAACGTTAAAAATAACATGAGCCAGTGCTGTCCTTTTGGCGGCAAGACTAGCCCCCACTGCAGCAAGAATGGATGTAAATGTTGTCCCTATATTGGTACCAAAAAGGATAGGTAAAGCAGCTTCTATCGTCATCGCATCTTGAGAAAACAATTGCTGCAAAATCCCTGTAGTAGCAGAAGAGCTTTGTAAAATAAGTGTCATAACTGACCCTGTTAGGATACCTAAAAATGAATTATTAGACAACCAAAGCATTAAATCACTAAATGCTTGAAGATTTTGCAATGGCTCAAGTCCACTACCCATTAAATCTAAACCATAAAACAGCGCACCAAAACCAAAAATAATTTGTCCAATACTGGTAATCAACTGGTTTTTAAAGAAAAACAGAAATAAAGCGCCTGCTCCTATGATTGGAAGCGCATAGTCACTAATATTCAAACCGATAATAAAAGCTGTAATCGTGGTACCAACATTGGCACCCATTATAACACCAATCGCTTGAGTTAAAGACATAAACCCTGCACTAACTAAACCAACAGTAAGTACCGTAGTCCCTGTACTACTTTGGATAAGGGCAGTAACAATAGCACCAGCTAAGACAGCTCTCAAAGGAGTGGAAGTAAATGTATTTAAAATACTTCTGAGGTTATCACCAGCGGCTTTTTGCAGCCCATCTCCCATATATTTCAATCCGAATAAGAAGATCCCGATTCCTCCTATGAATTGAAATATGATCTGTTGTGCGTCCAATACGTTTACCTCCATATTTTACCTATAATAAAAACATAGCTATAGAATTTTCTTTTTTATTTTAACCCACCCCCCATTTTAAAGAAACCCTTGCTGAAAAGAAAGGAAGTTTTGAGAAAAACTTATAAATGATAAACTTTTAGCATTCTAACTAAATATGATCATTAAGTTGAAAAGTTCTGATATTTTGTATCTTCCCTTGTATTTCTGATTCTTTGATTTATTTCCTTAGTAATACCGTCTAGCTATTGTGGGGCCAATCCCGTTTCTTTTGATTTTTGTCGAATGATTTTTTTCATTTTCTGTTTATTTAGCAATGGTCAAAACCTTGTTGTTAATTACTCCTCTAATATTGAATGTCTTCCGTATTCTTTTAACCGTTCAATATTTTTATCTTCTCTACTCAAGTAATTATCCACTATTTCTTCTACAACGTTTGGAGAAGTTTTTGTATATCTCAACATATCGACAACCGTTTTCTTCAAATTGGTAACCATTAGTGGATTTGAATCCAAACTTTCCACCACATCAATATATTCATCAGTCAATTCTTTTTTTGAAATATAATGAGACTTAATATTTTGTTTACTAGCATTGGTTAAATGATACCCTTTTGGAAATGATATATGGTAAACCAATGAATAATTTGTGCTTAACCAATGCAGCATAATCGCTGTTTCATGAGAAAAAACACTTTTAGAGTACTTTAATTAGAGCATATAAATATCATCAAAATAAAAATTATCTAAGAAATAAATGCCGCGACAATACTTTTGAATATCATTTCGGGCGACTGCTTTTCTAAGCGTCGAATCAGCAACACCATATTCTTTTGTCATTTGCGTTGTCAAAATCCCATGATATTCCTCGAACAGTTCGATTAATTGCGACTGAATCACGGCTATCACCTCAATATTATCATACCAAAATTCACATTCTATACAACAATCAACGTATTATTTCTTCACTCATTTCGGTTGGTTCATCACTGATATAGGATCCTGATTCCGTTTCAGGTACAACAACTGAATGCAGATTAATAATATCTTTCCAAGCCACATCTTCATTTAATAAACATTGTGTCAACGGCGCTTACATCGTCATAAAATCCACCATAAACTTTGATATCATCAATTTCGTAAATAATCGCATCACCACACTCGCCAAACCTGTACCATTATCAATTAATTCTTTAAGGATTTCAATAAACTACTTACAGAAGCTAAAAGTGTTGAAACAGCTGAGCTGATACTTGTAATGAATTTTGGAAAATTAAATAAATCGTGTAAGAGTTAAAATTCAGAAAATAAAAAAAGAGAGAAAGACTGTCATATCAATCTTTCTCGACACTATTATTTACGTTGTCCCCAGTACTGAAACAGGTCTGTTCGCAACGACCCATTGTATAATTTTCTCTTTTTTGTCGCTTTTTGACCGTAAAAATCTTCAAAAGCTAAATCACTAGTTAAAATATATTTACTCCAAGTTATTAGCGGTTTGAATACCTCTCCCATTTCTTTGTAAAGCTTACGCGCGCTGTCTTCTTCTCCTAAACGCTCACCATAAGGTGGATTGGCAACAATAACCCCGTTTTCTTTTTCGGTACTAAAATCTTTTAATGCTTGTTGCTTAAATGTGATTGAATCCCCTAGTCCTAATTCATCAGCATTGGCGCGGGCAATATCAATCATTTCACCATTAATGTCAAAACCTGTAATATCTAATTCAACATCATAATCAGCTGCTTGCTCTGCTTCATTACGCACTTGTTCAAATATTGCATCTGGCACCCACTCCCACTTTTCACAAGCAAAATCTCGATTAAAACCTGGCGCAAGTTGATGTCCGATCAATGCTGCTTCAATACATAAAGTACCAGAACCACATACAGGATCAATAAAAGGTTTATCTTTATGCCAATTTGTCAACTTAACTAAAGCTGCAGCCATGTTCTCTTTTAAGGGCGCTCCACCTTTTTCTAAACGATAACCACGTTTAAATAAACTTGGGCCTGTTGTATCCAATAAAATCATCACATGATCCTTACGTAAAATAACTTCTAAGCTATACAACGCACCTGTTTCGATTAAAGGAACGTTTTGTGGACGATGATAATAAGTTCTCATACGCTCTACGATTGCCTTTTTAGTGATCGCCTGACAATCAGGCGTGCTATACAACTTAGATTTAATTGACTTACCAGCTACCGGAAAAGCAGCGTCTAAAGGTAAGTATTCTTCCCATGGCAAAGCTTTAACTTTTTCAAATAGTTCATCAAAAGTATAAGCGTCAAATTCTCCTACAACAATTTTTACCCTGTCAGCTGTTCGTAACCATAAATTCGTTTCCGCTATGGTTTTTACGGTTCCTTGAAAGCGCGCACGCCCATTTTCAACTTGACAATCAATTCCTAAGTTTCGCAATTCCTTTCCTGTTAAAGCTTCCAATCCGCTTGCTGCAGTTGCTATCAGATTAAAGCGTTGGTTATCTTCCATAATTTCCTCCGAAATAATTTTCATTTTTTAATAAAAAAACCTCCCGTACTGGAAGGACTTTTCCCTGTTTATTGTGATTTTCTATAAGCCATGTTTTGTCCAGTCATCTTACAGGGGCAAGATAACTTGGATAATCATCTGTCTACAATGAAACATTGTCTTTTTGCTAGCGTTGAATTCCGCCGCAAAAAGCGCCCCGACCTTTGTTTGGGTTGCTCACTCGAGGGGTTTACCGCGTTCCACCAATAAGATTTCTCTTATTGCTTCGTCACTGTGGCACTTTCAAGGATACTCAAGCATAGTGTATCAAATACACCTTAGCTTTTTTTCCTGCCGTTATCTTAAATAAATGAAATACCTCAGCTTATTTTTTCGCTGAGCACGAACACTACAGACATCTCAGTCTGTGTGAGCATGGACTTTCCTCAGTTAGATTTACTCAAACCGCGATTATCCGAAAACCACAATTTTATATTTTAAAACTGACGCGTTTTTTCTAGATCATCGTCATCTGATGAACGGTTAGTATTTGATCGACTTTCAGTTGTCCGATTATCTCGTAAGCGAGTATCATTAGAGCGACTATAGTCGTCAGTCGATTGAGAAGTACGTATTTCCTCATTTTCTTCTTGATCTAATTTTTTACCAAAAACTTCTTTTTCCAAATTAGACAAACGTTTTAGGATATCAAAATTCGTTACTGTCTGACTTTTTGAAGTACTTTCTGATTGGTTCCGTGAATTTGTCGCTTGATTCTTACTTAATTGCGCAATTTTTGCATTCAAACGATCATTTTCTTCTTGTAGCGTTAAAATTTCTTTATTATAAGCTTCGTAATCTTTAATGACGCCATCTAAAAATTCATCAACCTCCACAGGATCGTAGCCGCGCATTTTTGTTTTAAACTCTTGCTGTAAAATATCTTTAGGAGTATATGTTATATTTGCCATTTTTCCACCTCATTGTTTGTTTGTACTACTTCTTATCTCAATTCTATTCTATCCAAAAAAAAAGAATAAATCAAACAGAATCATCGAAAACTGCATTTTGTAAATCATCCATTGTAATTAAATGGAGTAAAAAATTGTGCTTTTCAGCGTATTCTCTTGCGTCGTGTACAAAATAAGTACTTTTACCAGAAAATTCATCATCATATACAACAATAGCACCATCTACATGAGTAAGTAAAAAGTGTGTATGATTTTTTAATTGACTTGGATCTTTATAAGATAAATGGCTCACAGCATCTACATAATCAGCTTTTTCTACAATTTTTTGTAACATCGCTTGGTTTGCTTCATTCCAATTATCGCCAAATTCCAAGTAAGGATAAATGATTGAAAATTTCAATTCTGGGTACTCTTCTTTTAATTCATCAATCAGTTGAGCTGTCCAAATTTCGACACCTAAATTACCACCTATGATAACCCATTGTAATCCTTCTTCTAAATACTGTTCGAGCGTTGTTTTTATAACTTTCTTAATAACTTTTATTTTAGGATCTGTTTCTTGAAAAACGCCTAACTCAAAGCTTCTATAACCGGTAACGAACAATGTGTGAACAGCTTGCATAATATTACCTTTTCTTTCTTTTTATCTTTTTGGTATAATATGGTCTAGGAGTGTGAGAATCATGGTCTTTCATTATCCCAATGGCCATCCTAGCCACTATAATGAAGCGTCAAAACAAAAAATGCAAGGAAAAGATAAATCAATTAATTTTGCCAATCGTGGGATGCGTTTTGAAGACGCGATTAATCAAAGTAATGATTATTATCGTAATCACAATCTTGCTGTGATACATAAAAAACCAATACCACTACAAATAGTAAAAGTAGATTACCCCAAAAGAAGCGCTGCTGTTATTAGAGAAGCTTACTTTAAAGAGGCCTCTACCACCGATTATAATGGCGTATATAAAGGTTACTATCTTGATTTTGAAGCAAAAGAAACCAAAAATAAGACATCATTTCCGCTTAAAAACTTCCATGAGCATCAGATTGCTCATATGGAAAAATGTATGGAACAAGACGGTTTATGTTTTGTTTTATTATGGTTTTCGTCGTTAAAACGTTGCTTTTTCTTAGATAGTAAACAGCTTGTTTATTATTGGCGTAATAAAGAAAATCAAAAAAAATCAATGCCAATAACTGCTATTGAAAAGAATGCTATCGAAATCCAACCTAAAATAGCACCACGCATTCCTTATTTAGAAGCAGTTGATCAGTATTTGCAAGCAAAGGAGAAAAACTAACATGGCAAATCAATCAGATTCACGAGTCAGTCGACATAAGCAAGATAAACCCAAAAAGCGCGGTGTCGGCTCTATTTTACTTAAAATTATTATTTCTTTGTTTATCTTTGCTTGTATCGTTTTAGTTGCTGGAGCCGGTCTGTTTATGTTTTATGCAAAAGACGCACCTGAGCTGAGCGAAGACGAGCTAGATGCAACCGTCTCTTCCAAACTGTATGCTGCAAATGGAGAGATTTTCCAGGATATCGGTTCAGAAAAACGTGAAGAAATTTCCCCGACCGATGTTCCCCAACAATTAGAAGATGCGATTGTATCAATTGAAGATCGTCGTTTTTATAAACATATCGGGGTCGATCCAATAAGGATTGCAGGTTCCGCTTTTTCTAATGTCACTACAGGAGGAAAACAAGGAGGAAGTACTTTAACCCAACAGCTGATCAAACTTTCCTATTTTTCTACCAGCGAAAAAGATCAAACGCTAAAACGTAAAGCTCAAGAAGCTTGGTTAGCAGTTAAATTAGAACGGCAAAAATCTAAGCAAGAAATTTTAACTTATTATATCAATAAAGTGTACATGTCAAACGGCCTTTATGGTATGCAAACAGCAGCAGAGTCCTTTTATGGCAAGCCTTTGGAGGAACTATCGCTTGCGCAAACTGCGATGATTGCTGGCATGCCAAATGCGCCCAATTATTATGACCCTTATGAACATCAAGAAGAAGCAAAAGAGCGACGTGATACTGTTTTATATACAATGTTAGATAATGACAAAATCACGCAACAAGAATATGATGATGCCAGTAATACACCAATTGATGATGATCTGCAAGAACTAGAAGAAGACGATGATGACGGGAAGTATTATGACAATTATACAAAAGAAGTCATCAAAGAAGTTGAAGATAAAACCGGAAAAGATGTATATCGAGATGGACTTAATATTTATACAAATTTGGATGAGGATGCGCAAAAACATCTATACGATATTGTAAACTCTGATGAATATGTTGATTACCCTGATGAGAAAATGCAAGTAGCTTCTACACTGATTGAGCCAGATACTGGCCAGGTTAAAGCACAAATCGGTGGCAGAAATGTTAAAGAAGGAACGGTTTTAGGCAACAACTTAGCTGTTAATACCTCAAGAGATTTCGGTTCCACGGTAAAACCAATAGTTGACTATGGGCCAGCTTTTGAATTTAAAAAATATTCAACAGCTAAAACGATTGTTGATGAACCTTATTCTTATGAAGGTAGTGATACCCAAATTAATAATTGGGATAACTCTTTTATGGGCTCTATGACGCTACGTAAAGCCCTTGTACTTTCAAGAAATATCCCTGCAGCTAAACTTTTTGCAGACGTAGGCACCGATTCGATTCAAGGATTTTTGGAAAATCTGGGAATCCAATATAAAAATTTAAACCAATCAAATGCTATATCAAGCAACGCTGATGAACAAGATGGTGCTAATTATGGTATATCTAGTCTGAAAATGGCGGCTGCTTATGGCGCTCTTGCTAACGGTGGAACATATTATGAACCGCAATATGTTAATAAAATCGTTTATCAAGACGGCTCTGAAGAAACAGACGCTTTTGAAGTTGAAGGTCAAAAAGCTATGGAAGATACAACAGCTTACATGGTCACCGACATCTTAAAAGACGTTATTACAGACGCTGATGGTACAGGAACGAATGCCGCAATTTCCGGTTTATACCAAGCCGGTAAAACCGGAACTTCTAATTACACAGATGAAGAATTGGAAAAGCTTGAGGGTAATCCATCCTCTCCTTCACCAGATTCTAACTTTGTTGGTTATACTAGAAATTATTCGTTAGCTGTATGGACAGGTTATAATGATAAAATGACGCCTGTAACTAGCGAATCTTCTCATGTAGCCTCTGATGTTTATCGTGAATTAATGGAATATGTATCTTCTTCGGTCGAAAATAACGATTGGACAATGCCTGATGGTTTAGTTCGTATTGGAAAAGAACTTTACTTAAAAGGACAAGATGATACAGCTTCAACTTCAAGAAGGACAAGGCGAAGTGCACCATCATCTTCTTCTACTCCTTCTTCACAAAGATCATCACAGACATCAGAAGAGCCTTCGACGGAGACAGAAGAAGAAAGTAATACAGAAACAGAACCAACTAGCGAACCAGAAGAAAGTTCTTCAACAACTGAAGAAGAGGAAGAAACAACGGAAACAGAAGAAGAACCCTCTCAAGAGGAAGAAGAAAGTTCAGAACCAAGTAGCGAACCAGAAGAAGAACCTTCATCATCAGAAGAAGAGGAGCCACCTGAAGAGGAACCAGATACTAGTGAACCTGATGAAGGAAACAACGATGATGGAGGAAGTAGTGAAGAAAACGGAGGCGGAAACGAAGAAGAAAGTCCACCTGATACAGGTGATGATGGGAATCAAGAGGAGTCTTCGGAATAACAAAAACGGCAAGAGAGCAATAAAACTCTCTTGCCGTTTTTTTATTTTCACTTGATGAAAGTCATTCGTCTTCTAACCAATTATGTAAAGAAACATTTGGTAAGTCTTTTTCATTCCTACTACTTTCTTTTTTCATCATATTCCTTTTACGTTTTTTTTGTTCTTCTTCTACTTGTTGCTCAGTCGTAATGTTTTTCCGTTCCCAAGAGAGCAAAACGCGATCAATATAATTTAAACTATAAGCTTGATTTAAAACAGCTTCTTTTAAAGCTAAACGTATTAAATCTGGAGAATATTGATCCTCCTCGATCCATTGACCGATGCGTTGAAACTCAATTGGCGATAACGCTCGACCAAATTCTTTTTCAAACAATTGATACAAAGATCGGATCTTTTGCTCGTAGTCTTTTTCTCCTTCTTTTTTGCGTTTTTGGCTTTGCAGTAATTCCAGTTTTTCAAAAATAGCTGAAAAATCATAAAAATCATTTCTAATTCCTTGCCTATTTTTTTCCGATTCAATAGTGATCACTTGTTTTTCTACCAGTTGATTCAATAAATTATAAATTTCTTTTTGGTCACAGCCCATATTTTCCGCAATAGGAGCTAAATCAGGAAAATCATTACCCAATTCATGATATTTATATAGCTGAATCCATAAAATAAATTCATCATTGCTTAATCCCAATTGCCTGTAGTGTTCAATTAAAAGGTTGGAAAGTACAGTTTGTCCACCCTTTAAATAATCTTGTAATGAAATCATAAAAATGCTCCTTTATAAGTTACGAAAAAGCTGTTTCTTTCTTTTTAATAGAAACAGCTTTTTTATTATATTATTTTTCAATTCTTGTTTGGCATCTTGGACAAAGTCCATATACTTCCAAACGATGGCTATCGATATTATAGCCTGTTAATTTTCCAGCTGCCATTTCCACATCTTCTAAACCTGGATAGTAAAAATCAGTCATTTGTCCACAATTTCTACAAATTGCATGATAATGAAGTTCTGTAAAAAAGTCAAACCGACTAGAAGCGTCTCCATAATTCATTTCTCTTATTAAGCCAATTTTAGTAAATAACTTTAAGTTATTATAAACTGTTGCTACACTCATTCCAGGAAACTTATCTTCAATTGATTTATAGATCGTCTCAGCAGTGGGATGTTCATTTGAGTGAGCTAAAAACTCTAGAATAGCTTTGCGTTGCGGCGTGATCCGGATATGTTCTTCTTTTAACCGTCGTAATGCTTCATCAAAACTTCTCAATGCGACCCCCTCCATTTTCTACTAATTTTATAATACTATGACTTTCGCTTTTTTTCTAGCATTTTTGTTAAGTTCGTGCAAAAATGGCTGAGATAAAAATCCCTAGCAATGTTCATTCTTTGAATAACTAGAAGAAAAATTCTTCAATTCAGTTGAGTTTCCCGTAAAAACTGAATTTGTTAATTAATGAATCATTGCTAAGGCTCTATATCTCAGCACTTGAAAAAAATATTAAACATTTAATTGTTGCCCTACTGTAACCATTTGGTCTGTTAGTCCATTATTAGCCATTAACTCATCTAGAGAAATTCCTTGGTTTTGTGCAATATCCCATAAAGTATCGCCTTGCTGTACTGTGTAGGTGGAGCCTGTATTAGAAGATGTCTGCGTTTTTTCAGAAGTCGACTCACTTTCTGCACTAACTTCTGTCTCTTGAATCGACTCTGTAGTATTCCCAGCTTGTGCTGGTGTATCAAACTGCGTTAAATTATAAGCTTCAATTAAGGCATTAAGTTTTTGACCATAATCCGGATCAGTAGCATATCTTCCCGTAAGATAAGCCGTTGCATCTGTATAACTAGATGTTTGGCTTTTCCAAGTTCCTTCATAATTAGGAGCACCAGATGAGTAACTAGAAGCTTTCAAAACAGCTGCATGATCTTGTAAAGACTCTTCATAACTATTGTAAACTCTAAATGGTTCGTCCATAGTTTCCCACTCTCCATCAACATATTCTTTGGTGGACATCCAAGTCGAAGGCTCTTGACCATAAGCCTTCACACCAAATAGGTTATATGTAGGAGAAGAAGAAAGAGAAGAGTTACCATTCCCGCTTTCTAACAAAGCTTGTGCAATCATAACAGAAGCATATAAGTCATTACTGTCTGCAATTTGTTGTGCTGAAGTACTAATTTGATTAATTAAATAAGAAGCCTCATTTTCTGATGGTTGATACTCTTCTGCATAGCTTTCCTGTGGAAGTAAAGCTGCCGTAGTCGGAGCAATAACCAAGCCTGTACCTACTAATGATAATACTGTTTTCTTATTAAACTTTTTATCAAGCGTTCTCTTTTTTTGATGACGCTCACTACGCGTTCTGTAAACCATAACATCCTCCTTCGGAAAACTTTAAAAAAACTTTATTAAGAAAATTAAGAATTCTATAAAAATAATTGTAAAGTAAAAAAGAAAATAAAACAACATTTTTACTCCGTTTTATTCAAAAACTCTTTATATTGATCTTTCTATATACTGATATAAAGGCAAAAACTTTTAAAAATTTTTTAAAAGTTTTTGAAAAAATAACAAAAAAGCACGGAAACTTTACTAAGATTCCGTGCTTCTTAGCGCTAGTCCATTGATTTAAAAATCGATACAATGTTTTCTGCAGTAAATCCGTATTCTTCTAATACTCTACCACCTGGGGCTGATGCTCCAAAGCGATCGATTGTCAGTAACTCGCCATCGTCTTTAACGTATTTATGCCAACCAAATGAAGCTCCTGCTTCGATACCTAAACGTTTTTTAATACCGCTTGGTAGAACAGATTCTTTATAGGCTTCACTTTGTTGTTCGAATAAATCAAAACTTGGAAGAGAAACCACTGAAACATCAATATCGTCACTTGCTAATTTTTCTTGGGCTTCTACTGCCAGATGAACTTCGGAACCACTCGCAATTAAAATACCATCCGGTTTGTTGCCTTTTTGTGGAGAAATGACATATCCACCCTTAGCTAGATTTTCTTCAGCATCTTCTGTTGTACCTGCTAGTGTGGGTAGATTTTGACGACTTAAAACAAGCATTGTTGGATGAGTTTTAGCCTGCATAGCCATCTTCCAAGCTGCTCGAGTTTCGTTTCCATCAGCAGGACGGATAACACTCATGTTTGGCATAGCACGTAAACTAGCTAAATGTTCAACCGGTTCGTGAGTAGGTCCATCTTCACCTACAGCAACAGAATCGTGAGTAAACACATAAGTTGTAGGTAAATGTTGAATAGCTGCTAAACGTAATGCAGGACGACAATAGTCACTAAAGACAAAGAATGTTCCACCATATATCTTGGTCCCACCATGTAATTGGATACCATTCATAATCGCAACCATTGCAAATTCCCGTACACCAAACCAGATATTACGTCCTTCATATTGGCCAGGCGCAAAATCTTGATCGTCAGTTGCCATTGTATTGTTTGAAGAAGACAAATCTGCCGATCCTCCCCAGAAAGAAGGCAATGCTTTAGAAATCGCTTGAATGACATCCTGGCTGGATTTACGACTAGCTTGTCCACTATCTGTATCATAATAAGGTAACTCTTTATCCCAATCTGTTGGTAGTTCACCAGCAAAAGCTTTTTTCAATTGTTCTGCTTCATCTGGATATTTCTTCTCGTAAGCCGCAAATAAGTCGTTCCATTCAGCCTCCGCCTTTTCACCACGATCTATCATCGTTTCCTTAAAACGAGCGGCTGCTTCTTCTGGCACTGTAAATTCAGGATAATCCCAGCCAAAGAAATGCTTAGCTGCGGTAACACCTTCCTCACCAAGAGCAGCACCATGAACAGCTGCTGTTCCTTCTTTTGGTGAACCTAAACCAATGACTGTTTTTACTTCGATTAAAGTGGGTTGATCTGTATTTTCTTTTGCTTGTTCTATTGCTTTAGCAATGGCTTCCATGTCTGTGCCATCTTCCACTAATAAATATTGCCAACCATATGCTTCATAACGTTTGCCTACATTTTCAGTAAACGCTTTAGAAGTTGGGCCATCTAAAGAAATCTCATTGGAATCATACAAAACAATCAATTTTCCCAATTGTAAGTGACCTGCTAAAGAAGACGCTTCTTGGGATACACCTTCCATTAAATCACCGTCACCTGCTAATGCATAAGTATAATGATCAATAATGGAGAAATCTTCTTTATTATATTGTGCAGCCAAGTGAGCTTCTGTCATTGCCATACCTACGGCCATAGCAAGACCTTGACCTAAAGGACCTGTTGTTGCTTCTACTCCATCGATGTCACCAACTTCTGGGTGGCCTGGTGTTTGACTACCGTACTGGCGAAAGTTTTTTAGATCATCTATTGAAATATTATAACCAGAACAGTGCAATAAACTATATAATAAAGCTGAACCATGTCCTGCCGATAAAACAAAACGATCCCGATCGATCCAGTTCCGTGAAGTTTTCGGATTCACTTTTAAATATTTTGTCCATAAAGCATAAGCCATTGGCGCAGCTCCTAAAGGTAAGCCGGGGTGACCTGAATTAGCTTTTTGGACAGCGTCAATACTCAATGTTCGCAGCGTATTTACGCCTATTTCATCAGTCTCATCAAACAATACGAACCCTCCTATTTAGGTTAAATTTACTTTTAATACTATTTCATTATAAAAGATCAATCGCTTTTTTTCAACTAAAATTGAAAAGGGATACACCGCTTATCAACGATCATGTAATCCCTTTTTCTTTTGTATTTTCTTTAATTTTTCTGGTGTAACATCTTTTCCGTCAGGATCCACAACTTTCATACCTTCAATATGTTTTCTCATACCTCCGCGAAAATCTTGCAGATATTCCTTTCTTAGTGTATCTTGTTCATTTTGTTCTTTATCTGTTAAACCTTCTGTCTTTTTTTTATTTGCTAATTCATTAATACGATTTATTTTTTCATCTGATATCATTTCTATAGCCCCTTTCCTAACCTTTATCATACACAAGGATAATAAAAAAAACAAACAACAACATCTAAATTAATGCGAACGTTTGTTTGAATTCTATAACAACATATGCTAAACTTTAATTAATAAGAAAGAGAGAAGGTGTTAACTTTGGCAAAACGAACAGAGAATCGACAGATTGAAGTCCTTAAATTTATCCATACATGTGTCAGCCAAAAAGGATACCCACCTACTGTTAGGGAAATTGGTGAAGGCGTTAGTTTATCTTCTACTTCAACTGTTCATGGGCATTTATCACGTTTAGAAAAAAAAGGAATGATTCAACGTGATCCTACAAAACCGCGCGCTATTGAGCTAACTTCTTTAGGATTAGAAGCAATCGGTGTGCAGCAAGAAAATATTCCAATGCTTGGTACTGTCACAGCTGGTGAACCTATTTTAGCTGTTGAAGAAGCTTCAGATTATTTTCCCATTCCGCCTAATTTAACAAGTCTTGATGGGCAATTATTTATGCTTACTATTCGTGGCGAAAGTATGACCAATGCAGGGATTCTAGATGGAGATCAGGTCATTGTTCGCAAACAAAATTTTGCCGAAAATGGAGACATTGTCATCGCAATGACTGAAGATGAAGAAGCAACCTGTAAAAGATTCTATAAAGAAAAGGATCATATTCGTTTACAACCTGAAAATGATTTTATGGAACCGATCATTTTGCCAATAGTTAAAATCTTAGGACAAGTTGTTGGTCTCTATCGCCATTTCTAACAAAATACCAGTAAGATCTTCAAAAAAAATGAAGATCTTTTCTTTTTTGCTTTACAAAGGGAACAAATATTCGTATAATAGAATTACAAACATTTGTTCGCATATAAGGAAGGAGTAATTTACTATGAAAGGAATACGTCGTTTTGGGTTGATGATCGTTATATTATTAATCGGTATCACAATCGGTCACTTTGGTCTTTTTATTTCAATTTTATTTGTCTGTCCTTTAATAACCCTATGGCTATTACTCTGGGATGATAAAAAGAGTAGTCAAATAGAATATAAACGTCAAATACATCGTTATCAAACAAAGTCATAAAAAAGAAGCTTAAAACCAACTTATATGGTTTTAGGCTTCTTTTTATAACGCTTTACTCTTTTAAAAACAAGGGATTAATAGTCTAATAAAGTAAGTATCTCGTAGTCTTCAATCTTATCTCTTCCATGTAAATCTAATAATTCAATCAAGAAAGCACAACCGATAACGACTCCCCCTAATTTTTCAACTAGATCTATCGTAGCCTTTACAGTGCCGCCAGTAGCTAGCAAGTCATCACAAACAAGTACTCTTTGTCCAGGTTTAATAGCATCCTCGTGTAGCGTCAAGGTATCCTGACCATATTCTTTATCGTAGGTTACTTCAATCGTTTTACGAGGTAATTTGCCTGGTTTACGCACAGGAGCAAAACCTACACCAACCTCATAAGCCACGGGACAGCCTACGATAAACCCACGTGCTTCAGGACCTACCACCATATCAATTTGTTTTTTATCGGCATAATCAACAATTTTATTAACCGCTTCACGGTAAGCTTTACCATCTGCCATAAGAGGTGAGATATCTCTAAAGGTAACGCCTTCTTCGGGATAATCAGGAATACTTGCAATATAATCTTCTAAATTCACTTATTTTTCCTCCTAATAAACGTGCGTATAATATTTTTAATATCGAATACTTATTTTTTATGTTGCTAACCAACTTTTCAAAGAGGGTAAATCACTTAGCAATAAAAACTCTTCTGTTTTGATTTTGTTCAACCGTTTTTGATAAGCTTGGCTTTCGGTCAATGCTTGAGGTTTTGGATCTTGTACTTGATTCATAATCCCGTCTGTTATTGTAACAAATCCTAAGTCAAAAAACACTTGAATCATAAAAAACAATAATTTTTCTGGAATAGCTAAATATTGTGCAATAACGGGTAACTTGTATCTCACATCCACTTGCTGTTGTTTGGAGATAAAGTGAAATAACTTAGCATACTGTTCTCGCGTGCCTACGCCATCTAGATAAGCATCATCTTTAGCTGAACACAAGAAAAATACACGTGAGACTTGAGCTGCTTTAATAGCTGCTTTAGCCTCTTCTAATTGTATTGGACAGTTAAAAAGTACCAACTGATTAAAAGTAGTCTTTTCTATTGCAGCAAGAAAATCCTGTGAATCTTTATAAGTGACTACCGGATGTTCAATTCTTTCCTCAATCTTTTTGCTTTCTTTTTCAGAAAAACTAACAAACAATGTTGGCTCTACAAATGTTAGATTTTGTTGATGCTTTTTTGAACGATAGTCAAATACTTGCATGTGATTGATACGATAATCCTTTAAAATAATTTGAGGAATACGTTTATGATTCCACTCATTAATCGACAGTTGCGCTACAATATCAATAAATTCACTTTGAAATTCTAACATATCAGGACCAAAACCAAAGCCGATGCCTTCCACATTTTCTTCAGAAGAATCTTTTAAGGACAGTTTCAGATGTTTGCCATCCGCTCCAACAGTCCGGGTATTTATCGCGGAACAATCTTTAAACAAAATATACGGCAAAGGATTATCCATACCAAAAGGCGCTAAATTTTGCAGCGCTTCAATATGTTGTAATTTAACATCTGACAAGCTAAGTACTGCATCAACTGAAAGTTGATTAGCCGGCTGAATATTATTTGAATCAAGTATTTCATTCACTTTTTTTATTAGTAAAGACAAATTCTCTTTTTGTATACTAAGTCCAACAGCGGCATGGTGTCCGCCAAAACTGGTCATTAATTCGCGAGTTTGGTCTAAAAGCTTGAATAAATTAACTGTATCAACACTGCGTCCTGAACCCTTTAAGAGTCCTTCTTGCGTCTGAGTCAAAACAATCGTAGGTTTTCCTACTTTTTGTGCAATATTTCCTGCTACAATCCCTAGTACGCCTTCATTCCAACTTTCTCCTGCGATTATTTGAACTTTTTTATCCGGAGATAATTGTTGCATGGCTTCTTCAGTTATTTCTTGGGTAATTGCTTTTCTTTGTGTATTCACTTGATTCAATTGTTCAGATAAGTAGGCAGCTTTCTCTTGATCAAAAGTAGTTAATAACTCTACCGCTTCATTAGGATCTTGTAAACGTCCTAAAGCGTTTAATCTGGGCGCGATCGCAAAACCAATGGTTGACTCGTCCACTTCTTCTAAACGGATTTGACTCACCCGTAACAATTCAAGTAAACCGATTCGCTGTGTTTGTTTTAAAGCCTCTAGTCCAAAAACAACGAGCGCGCGATTTTCATCAGTAAGTGAAACCATATCAGCGACGGTACCGATGGCTACTAAATCTAAAAAGTCTGTGGATACTTCATCAAGTAACGCACAAGCAAACTTAAAAGCAACACCAACGCCGGCTAGTTCACCAAAAGGGTATTGTCCTTCTGGATGACGCGGATGAATAATAGCATAAGCATCAGGCAATGACTGGGGTAATTCGTGGTGATCCGTAACGATTACATCTACATTCTGACTGTTAGCAAAATCAATTGCTTCATGGCCAGAAACGCCGTTATCAACTGTAAGTATCAGTTGAACACCTTCAGCTATTTTTTCTTTATACACCTCTATATTCGGACCGTATCCGTCTTTAAAGCGATTTGGTAAATAATAATCAACATCAGCACCTAAAAGCTCTAAGGTTTCTTTTATCAATGATGTACTTGTAATACCATCAGCATCGTAGTCACCATAAACCAAAATTTTTTCTTCATTTTCCAGTGCTTGTTGCACCCGTGAAACGGCCTCTTCCATATCAAATAGTTGAAATGGATCATATAATTGATCCAGCGACGGATGAAAAAAAGTTGCTATTTCCTGCGGACTTTGAATCCCACGTTGCCAAAGAAGTTTTCCCAAAAAGCGAGGTATCTTTTCTTTTTTTAATTGATCTATAAATTCTTCTGGCAATTCTACATCTGATGGAAGTTGCCAATTATAATTTGCTGGTTTCAAACAATCACTCCTAACCACAACATTACATTATAGCAAACCTAAACAAATAAGCAAAGAAAGGATAATTTTTTAGTTAAAACATCCTTTCTTTGCTAGTTTTTATTAACTATCTGAAGAGTGTTCTTCTTCCTTTGCTTGTGCTGTTTCTTCTTCAACTGCAGCACTTTGGTCACTGTCTGCTTTTAAAGCAGCTATTTTATTATTGTATTCACGTTCTAATTCTTGTCGTTTATCCGCTACTTTTTGGTCAAGTGATTGTTCAAGTTCACCTAATTGTTTTTTTAAAGATTTGATTTCTTTTCTTTGATGCCAAATCGTACTAGTAGCAACCAATGCAATGACTATGGCGCCTAAAAATGCTGACCCAATAATAATAATAACAAGTGGTGCTGATAGTTGGGAAAATCCAAAATTTATAGGAACATCCATGTTATTCATCACCGCAAATAATACAATCAATAAGGTTAAAACAAATCCAAGAATAATTCGCCATTGACTTTTCATAAAAACACTCCCTCACTTTATACTAATGAAACTATTTTTGATTGAAGATACCCGCTGCTAAAAAATCACCGACTTTAGGAAATAGTTGATAGGCTCTAGCAGCAAATTCCATAATCGCCGGTTGGTTAATTTCTCGTTTAGGACGACTTATCTGTTTGACGATTTTATGTGCCAGCTTATTAGGTTTTATAACAAAAGCATCCACATTTTCCAGATAATTGCCACTAGGATCGGCTTTGTCGAAAAATTCAGTTCGAATCGGACCTGGATTCACAGTTGTCACTGCAATACCAAATGGTTTTAATTCTAAACGTAAAGCATTTGAAAAACCAAGAACAGCAAATTTAGTCGCAGAATAAATACTAGACTTAGGCGTAGCCATTTTACCTGCCATTGAAGCAATATTTATAATATGTCCGCGTTTACTTTCTAACATATCTGAAGCAACACGTTGCGTTAGAAGCATTAAGCCTAAAACATTCACTTCAAACATCTCTCTGATTTTTTCCTGTTCAAAAGAGACAAAATTATCAAAATGGCCAAAGCCTGCATCATTAACCAAACAATCGACAGCCCCTACTTCTTGTTTTACTCTTTCATACATACGCTCAATACTGTCAGGATCTGAAACGTCAAGTTGAAAAGCATAAGCTTCATTTTGGCTAAGTTGCTTACATTTTTCTTTTACTTGACCGATCAATTGGATACGTCTTGCACATACAATGATAATTGCCCCTCTTTTGGCGGCTTCGTAACAAATCTGTTCACCTAAACCTGAAGAAGCTCCCGTAACTAGAATAACTTTATTTTTTAAATTCATTGATTTTCCTCCCTTTCTTGAAATGGAATCATCATACAATAAAAATCTCTTGCTATGACCGTATGAGGAAAAACTTCTCGCGCTTCTTTTTCCAATTCTATCGTATCTTTATTAAGGTAACGAGCGCTAATATGGGTTAAAATTAATTGATTCACTCGCGCTTTTTTAGCCACTGTTGCCGCCTGTTGGGTTGTCGAATGATAATATGCCTTCGCAAGTTTGGCTTCATGCTTGTTAAAAGTACTTTCATGAACCAAAACATCAGCATCTTCAGCTAGAGCAATGGCGTTTGCCGTATAACGAGTGTCACCCAAAATTGTTACCACTCGCCCTTTTTTAGCTTGACCAACAAAATCCTTTCCGTTAATTGTCTGACCATCTGTTAAAGTAACACTTTCACCTTGCTTTAATTTACCATAAATAGGTCCTGGTTTAACACCCAAAGCTTTTAGTTTTTCTACTTGCAATTCACCTTTATGATCTTTTTCTGTCACCCGAAAGCCAAAACTGGCAACACCATGGTCCAGTCTTTTACAAGTCACAACAAATTGATCATCTTCAAATAAGATTTCTTCATCACTTGATATTTCGATAAATTTTAAGGGATAGTTTAAATGTGTTTTCGAAATTTTAAGGGAGGTACGAATAAAGTCTTCTATGCCTTTAGGGCCGTATATCTCTAGCGGTTTATCTCCTGCTTGGTTTGATCGGCTAGTAATCAAACCGGGTAAGCCAAATATATGATCACCATGTAAGTGACTAATAAATATCTTCTCAATTTTACGTGGCTTGATTGTTGTATGTAAAATTTGCATCTGAGTTCCTTCACCACAATCAAATAACCAGATAGCATTACGCTCAGCCAAAAGCCGTAACGCAATACTAGTAACATTACGATGTTTTGCCGGTAAACCGGCCCCTGTTCCCAAAAATTCCAGTTCCATAATTTACCTATCTTTCTTTTCTAAACTCTGAATTATCGCTTTATTTTTGATGCTTTTCATCCCATTTTTGTTTTGTATTTTCCTTGGTCGTTTCTTCTACTTCTTGTGCTTTTTTGATTTCTTCTTGTACTTCTGCTAAATCAAAACGCGCAATCTCTCCGCCTATCTCCATCATAATAAGTTGGTTAAGCACACGATTATCTGTTTCATCTGCAATCAGAATCAAACCTGTTTGACCAGCATCTATTTTCTTACCCACAAAATCAAAAATCGTACGCGCCTCACGAATTTCCTTACTATCCCTAGAAGCTCCGAGCACACTGCCGCCGAACCAACCCAAAAGAACTCCTAAAGGACCACCCAATAAACCTACCATCATTCCGATAAGGCCACCTTTTGAACTTTGATTTGTACCGGTGAAATCTATGAAATCTTCCACATCGAATTGGTGTTGGCCATTAGCCGAATGAGTCACAACCGCCATTTGATCACCGCTGAGTTCCTTGTTTCCTTGCGCTTTTTTAATCATTGAAAAAGCTTGGTAAGCTTGTGCATTTTCCTCAAAGTTTATAATAATCACACGTTTTGTCATTTGTTTCCTCCTCTAAGGACTTTATTGCATACTATTTATTCAACAAATTCAAAAACAAAATCACGAATTCTTACTAAATCACCATTTTGCGCACCTCGTTGACGTAGGGCTTCATCAACCCCCATTTTACGTAATTGTCGGGTAAAGCGTCTAATGCCTTCCTCGTGTTCAAAATCTGTCATTTCGAATTGTTTTTCTAGTTTTCTTCCCGTTAACACCCAAGTTGCATCTGGATCACGTTGAATTTCAAAGCTTGACTCTTCAGGAGTATAGCCATATTGTACGACATCTTCAGATTCCGCCACTTTTTCATCAAGTGGGAATACGGGCGCTTTTTCTAGTAAATCAGCTGTAGCATTTACCAAAGGATCTATCCCTTGATTTGTTACACCAGAAGTTGGAAAAATTAAAGGCATTTGGCTGTTTTCATTTGCATATTGTTGCGCTAACTTTTCCTTAAACTCTTTTAACTGATCTTCTGCACCTGGCATCTCAATTTTATTAGCGACAATAATTTGCGGCCGTTCTAATAAACGAAGATCATAAGAAGACAATTCTTGATTAATCGCCAAATAGTCTTCGTAAGGGTCGCGACCTTCCATACCGCTCATATCAACCACATGTAAGATCACGCGTGTTCTTTCTATATGACGCAAAAATTGAACACCTAGTCCTACACCTTGAGAGGCGCCTTCAATTAATCCCGGCAAATCTGCAATAACAAAATTAGTCCCATTTGAAGTAGACACCATGCCTAGATTAGGAACGATCGTCGTAAAATGATAAGCACCGATTTTAGGCTTAGCTGCTGAAATGACAGATAATAATGTAGATTTTCCAACTGAAGGAAAACCAACCAGACCCACATCAGCTAATACTCTTAGTTCTAGTTCTATTTTTCTTTCTATACCCGGCTCACCATTTTCCGCCAACTCAGGCGCTGGATTTTTTGGCGTAGCAAAGTGAACATTACCACGTCCGCCACGTCCACCTTTTGCAACAGTTAACATTTGTCCTTCTTCTACTAAATCTCCAAGAAGTTCTCCTGTATCCTTGTCACGTACGATAGTGCCTTGTGGAACTTTAACATAAAGATCTTGTGAAGAGCGCCCATGCATATTTTTATGCATACCATTTTCGCCTGCAGAAGCTTTAAACCGTCGATTATAACGGAAATCCATTAACGTACGTAAGCCCTCATCTACAATCAATATGACATCGCCGCCACGTCCGCCATCGCCGCCAGCAGGACCGCCGTTAGGAACGAACTTTTCCCGACGAAAAGCAACCATTCCATTACCGCCGTTTCCTGCTTTTACGTCAATTGTTGTTTGATCTAAAAACATGGACATACTTGTGTCCTCCATTCTATATACATACTGACTATCCTTGAACCTTTCCTATTGTACCTAGCATTTGTGTGTTTGTCCATCATTTCCTTACTACTCACTTATCATACTTTTCTAAAAAAGTTTGTACTTTATCTTGATAAAGAGCTGGATCTTGATTATAACTATCCGCATGAGCTGCATTATTCACTGCCCACTTTTCTTTTGGTGCGTTTGTGGCTTGATAAAGCTCATCCAACATAGAAAAAGGAACAAATTTATCTTTTTTTCCGTGAATAAAAAAGATGGGGCGTGTATTTTTAGCTAATTGTTTGCTCGCATCGGCTTCATTAAAGAAATAACCTGCACGAATTTTGGTCACTAAACTTGTAATTGGAATCATAGGAAAGGCAGGCAAATCAAATTGATCTTTTAACTGATAAGTTAATTCTTCTTCTACAGAGGTATAGCCACAGTCTTCTACAATCGAAACCACATTTTCAGGAAGTTTTTCACCAGAAACCATCATCACTGTAGCCGCACCCATACTGACCCCATATAGCGTAATTTTTTCCTGATCCCCTTGTTTTTGCAAAATTTGATCGATCCACTGCAAATAGTCTTTTCGCTCATGCCAGCCAAAACCAATATAATCACCTTCGCTATTGCCGTGTCCACGCGCGTCAGGAACTAATACATTATAGCCCATATCATGATACATTTTAGCATATTCTGCCATCGTTTCAGCTGTATCCATATAGCCGTGAGCTAAAATCGCTGTTTTTCCTTCCGATTTTTCCGTCGGCAAAAAGAATGCGGACAATTTCAAACCATCTTTTGAATACAAGGTCCATTGTTCACGATTTTTATCATTTGTATACCAGTCTTCAATTTTTTGTGTCTCAGTCGTTTTGGTTTCTGTATCCGAACTTAAAAAATCTTTTTCTGAGGGAATAACCGCATACTCGTAAAAGTAATTCCCGGCGTAAAGTAGCCCCCCTATTGTTAAGATTGCCAAAGTAAAAATAAACCATTTCAAAATTTTCACTATTTTTTTCCTCATCACTATTAAAAATTTCTAGTCTAGTATACGAAAAAAGTCCAGGAAATAAAAATACTTTGCGTTTTGGTTTACATAACTTTTATACAGTAAACAAAAACTAGAACGTTAATTTTTACGTTCTAGTCAATCATTTTATTTATTTTCAATTAGACGAAAACTAGACCAAGGTTTTAAAAACTGGAGTAAAAATAAATCTTCTTCAGAAATAGCGCCTACGACATTGACGCGACCATCATTTTGCATAGCTTGTAAAGCAATCTGTGTTTCTCCTTTATACTGCTCATACTCTACATTATCGATCAGCACATCACCGCGCTTCATATTTTTTGTATGATGTGCAGGAAAAGGTTTTTCCTTATAATAAACACGAGTCATTGTTGATCGTAACAAATACTCAGAAGCATCCCCGCGATAACTATGCAGATTATCAAACAAACAAATCCGCTCATCTTCTGTAATATCGTCAACAACATCCACTCGCAAAGTTGGATAAAGCGCGTGAAAACTTTCAGACATCGTTTGTAATTCAGCTTCTGAAGCATAGGCATTCGCAATGGTGATATCATCAACTAAGCCTGTTAGAAGTAAGTGCTTTACTTGGGTTTCAATAGCTAATGCTCTATGTTCTTCTAAAGTACAGAGTCCATCTTGTGTGGGCCAAGGGCCAAAAGTTGCTGCTTGTGAATTAACAAAAGCCATCGTATTTAAATTATAACGGCGAAACTTTTCAGAACAATAAGCAAAATGCTTATAACCTAACCCTGTATAACGGTGCGGATAGAAATTATGAGAACCCAGCAGATTTTCCTTCTTAGGCGAAAATGACATAATATTATCTACGTAATTTGTTCCCGTACTCATGTTAATTTCTATTTTTAAATGATAAGGATTGCGTGTCATTCGAGCTTCTTCAGCTCCCGTAAATCCCAAATCCAGACGAACCCCATCTGCACCTAATTCATGAAAAAAAGAAAGATCATCGTATGAAATCCCCAGTTGTTCAAACAAGCTAGGATTAATATCCACCATAACTTCCATATCTAAAGTATTAGCATAGTCTACCACTTGTTTAAAATCAGCCAATACTTTATCCCTTTCTTCTTTGATCTGTAATAAACTAGTGAACACCCGCTTAAAACCATACTTATATGCTAAGTCTAAATACGCCTTGTCTTTTGCAAAATTCGAACGTTCAGGATAAAGTGAGATACCTAATTTTCCCATAAATTCCCTCCTATAAATAAGATGTTACTTCATTGTATTATAACAAAGCGCTAACAAGTGGTCTATATCTTAATTTTATAGATTTTAGAATTATTTTTGCCAAACTTATTGATTTACTAATAAAAAAACCCGGAAACGACGCAATAATCTAGTCGCTTTCGGTCTTTTTTTACTCATCGCCAACTATAAAAGTAAATTCACATTCAGCAGCTATTTTATCTTCAACCGTTGCTTTAGCTACGGCCGTACCTACAGATCCCTTCGTTTTAGTAATCTCAAAGGAAAGTTTTAAAGTATCCCCTGCTAGTACTTTTTGCCGAAATTTTGCTTTATTTATTCCACCAATGTAGGCTGTCTTTCCTTGAAATTCGTCAGATTTCAAAATCAAAATCGAGCCTGCTTGAGCTAAGGTTTCTAAGATTAACACGCCTGGCATTACCGGATTATCAGGAAAATGCCCCTGGAAGAAATCTTCGTTAATCGTCACATTTTTTGTCGCTATAATTTTCTTACCTGATTCAATATGATCGACATAGTCTATGTAAAGAATCGGATAGCGATTAGGTATTACCTTTTTTACTTCTTCTTCAGTTAAAAATTTTTCCATTTCATTTATCCCTCTCAAATTGCTTGAATACTTTGATTATCAAACTAACACACTTTCTTTTATTTCGCAATAAAAGAATAAATTAAGTAAATTTAGTTTGACAATCAAACAATTTTATCTAATAATAAGAAATCATGAACCTTTTCATGAATTGTACTTGAAATTATTATACTATTTTATTTAAGGAGTGTATTTATGGGCTTTCTAACTGGAAAAAAAATTGTTGTCATGGGCGTTGCTAATAAAAGAAGTATTGCTTGGGGTTGTGCACAAGCTATCACTGAACAAGGTGGCGAAGTGATTTATACCTATCAAAATGATCGGATGAAAAAATCTTTAGAAAAAATTCTCAACGGTGATGAATATCTAGTTGAATGTGACGTTGCTGATGATGACAGTATTAAAAGTGCTTTTGAACAAATTAAAGACTATGCCGGTGAAATCAATGGTGTTGTTCACGCAATTGCTTTTGCTGATAAAAATGATTTGCAAGGAAATGTTTCTGACATTTCTCGTAAAGGTTACGCTCTTGCACAAGATATCAGTAGTTACTCCCTAATTGCTGTAGCACATTATGCAAAACCTTTATTGGCTGAAAATAGTGGTATTGTCACATTGACTTATTTCGGTTCGCAACGTTCAGTTCCCAATTATAATATGATGGGCATTGCCAAAGCTTCATTAGAAGCAACTGTCCGCTATTTAGCAACCGAATTTGCGCAAGATCAGGTACATGTTAATGCTATTTCTGCAGGCGCAGTGAAGACATTAGCTGTAACAGGCGTTAAGGATTATCAAAAATTAATTCAACTATCTCAAGACCGCACAGCTGATGAAATAAGTGTTACTACGAATGAAATTGGTAATGTTTGTGCCTTTTTAGTGAGTTCTTTAGCCAGTGGTGTTATCGGAGAAACCGTCTTTGTCGATAAGGGTGTACATTTATCTTAATTTTTGTTTACTCCTATACTTTTTTGATTTTCTTTTTTCAAAAAGCTTGTTACAATAATTAAGCATTAATTTTGGAGGGATCATCATATGTCTTTACTTATAGGAGCGCAAAAAATCCTTGCGACGACAGCTAATACTAATTCTACTGTCGATACTTCGGATTCAACGGTCATAGAACCGACAACAGAAAAACTAAACGCTTTTCAGCGTTGGTGGAATAATATCAACTGGGAAGATGTAACAGGTACACTCATTTCAAAAGTAATTACTATTATTGCTTTAACCATTTTATTTTTTGTTTTGTTGCGCTTAGCCGACTACTTTATTAATCGAGGCTTTCGCCTTAATAAAAAGAAAAAGCAAAGTGAAGTACGAGTAAAGACGATGAACACGTTGGCAAAAAACGTCGCACATTACACATTAGGCTTTTTTTATGTGTATTCATTGCTCTCTTCAGTGGGTATTCCTGTAGGGTCTCTTTTAGCTGGGGCTGGAATTGCTGGCTTAGCCATTGGTCTCGGTGCGCAGGGGCTGATGAGTGATATTTTCACGGGTTTTTTCATTATTATCGAGCAACAATTTAACGTTGGTGATTATATCGGGCTATCGGATCTGGGGCTTGAAGGAACAGTTATTTCCGTTGGATTACGAACGCTTCAGTTACAGTCAGCCGATGGAACCGTACACTTCGTTCCTAACCGTAATATAACTACGATTAGTAACACTTCACGTTTTGACATGCGTGTATTAGTCAATGTAAGGGTTCGTCCAGAAGAAGGAATTGAAGGAATTCAACAATCAATAGAACGAGCCAATCAAAAAATCGTTGATGAGTATTCTGATTATATCCAAACCCCGCCGTATATTTTTGGTGTTGTTGACTTAGGAAATAGTAATTTTGCTGTTCGAACAATAATGTATGTCGAAAATGGTCAACAATACAAGCTGGAGGAAGAATTACTAAGTACCTCAGTACAAGAATTGACAAACGATGGATATTCTATTCCATCCTCACCTATTAATATCTAAGTAAGGAATAACAGACCTTAAAAAAACTGACTATATAGATACTGCTCCTACGATTTGCTAGGTTCATTGTTGCAACGAAGCAATAGTTAGCAGATGGTATCATATATAGTTCAGTTTTTTATACTTGTTTTTAAATATTCAATTCTTCTTTTATTTCATTTACCCTTGGTATAAATTCATATCTTTTTTCTAATTCATGTGCGAGATGATTTACCGATTTTAATATTTCTTTTCGCGTAATAATTCCTTCAAAAGTATTGTTGGCATCAACAATAGGTAAAAAAGAAGCCTCTACCAATAAATGAAGCACATCTTCTAAATCATCTTCTTGCTGTAATGAAGCAACATTAACTTCCATCACGTCAGATACTAAAAGCCCATCTAGAACATTTGAGTTAAAACCATCAATATCCATCATTTTATCTACGATATTTGCTAAACTGATAAGACCTACCAAATGATCCGATGAATCTAACACAGGAATTTTGCTATATCCTACTTTTGATAAAACTAATAACGCGTGCTCTAAAGGATGGCTATATAGCACGGTCGCCACATTGTCTGAAGGGATCAAAAATGAATCTTTGTTTTCTAAAAGTAAGGATTTTGTATATTTCCCAATCAATCTACTGCCTCCATTTCTAACAAAACTACATCTTTTATTATACCTTAAAATAATGTAGAAAAGAAGAAAAAGCGCTTTCTTTAAAAATTTATAATAACTATTCACTTTTTATTCTCAATTATAAAAAATCTCCTACATTTAAATTAAAAACTTATCAAAAAGTGCTCAAAAGCCGATAAAAGCAACTTTTGAGCACTTTTTTCTACTTATTAAACTCAAATGAAAGATCTTCCAGTGCTTCAAAATTTCGGTCATAATATTGTACTTGAAAAGAAGTTTCTGTGCTTTCAATAACGGCGTAAGTTTTTATTGGAAATGCTCCACGAGGCTGTAAAATGCTCCCTGGGTTTAAGAATAAACGTCCTTTATTAACTTCACAGCCAAGCTGGTGTGTATGACCAAATAAAGCAATATTTGCTTGATACTCTTGTGCCTGCATATCCAACTGGGTCATTCCCATTTTCACACTTGATAGATGCCCATGCGTTAGATAAACAATGTCTTTTCCTGTATCTACTACTTGAAACTTTTTATACTGAGAATCAAAATCAGTATTGCCAGTAACGACATAAACACCTTTCCATACTGAATCATCTTCTGCTAGCTCAGAATCCCCACAATGAAAGAGATAATCAACCTGATCTTTATAATGTTCAAATAGATCCACTAGAATTTGACGATCTCCGTGATTATCACTAACAACTAAATATTTCAAACTAATTTCCTCCTTCTAGCCAATCTTGCCATTGGTTCTGTAACTTGTTTAATGCTTGTGCACGGTGACTTACCTTATTTTTTTCACTTTCACTCATCTCTGCAGCTGACTCATTTAAGCCCTCTGGTATAAAAAGCGGATCATAACCAAAACCGTTATCACCTTGCGGAATACGAGCGACTCGACCTGGCCAGTCAGCCTCAACAACCAAGCTTTCTTTTTTAGGTGCCGCAAATACCAGTGTACAATGGAATTGAGCCTTTCTTTGTTCATCGGCAATATTTGTTAATTCATGCAGTAGTTTTGCGTTATTGGCTGCATCATTTTTCTCTTCCCCTGCAAAACGTGCTGAATAAATGCCTGGCATCCCATCTAAAATGTCAACTTTTATCCCAGAATCATCTGCTAAAACAGGACATTGTAAAATATTTGCGATCGTTTCCGCTTTCAGTCGGGCATTTTCTTCAAAAGTAGTCCCCGTTTCTGCAACTTCGGACAACTCCGGAAAGTCTTTCATCGTTTTGACCTTATAACCAGCCGCATAAAACATTGTAGAAAACTCTCTGGCTTTGCCCGGATTTCCCGTAGCGATCACTATAGTTTGTGCATCCACGCCTTGATTTTGCTCTGGGTTGGCATATAATGCTTCTTTTTGTCTGGTTACTAATGTATCAATTCCTTGTTTTGCCAACAATAATAATTCATTTAGTTGAGAACGATCAAAGGTCGCTTGTTCCCCATTACCTTGAATTTCTATAAAACGGCCGGATTCAGTCATAGCAATATTCATATCTACGGCACAAAGGCTGTCTTCTTCATAATCCAGATCAAGTACACAACTACCATCGGCTAAGATACCGACACTGATAGCCGCACAGAATTCCTTTACAGGATCTTCGCTTAACTCATTCGTTTGTAATAACTTATCGATTGCTAAACGTAAAGCGGTAAAAGCACCTGTGATACTAGCAGTTCTTGTGCCACCATCGGCTTGTACTACATCACAATCGATGATGATCGAACGTTCACCCAATTTATCCAAATCGATCACAGCACGTAAACAACGTCCAATTAAACGTTGGATTTCCATTGTACGTCCCTTTAATTTTCCTTTGACACTTTCTCTTTTATTTCTAGTTTGTGTTGCGCGCGGTAACATACTATATTCTGCTGTTACCCAACCTGTATTGCTATCTTTAAGAAATGGTGGAACTGTGTTTTCAATGGTGGCTGAACAAATAACCTGTGTATTACCAAAATTGATAACAACCGACCCTTCAGGTTGTTTGTAAACATTTGTCTTTATTTTTATATTCCGTAATTGATCAAAATACCTACCATCATGACGCATGATCTGTGCCTCCTAGAGCAATTTGTTTTGAACTAGCCATCGTTTTACCCAGCCAGTCTTGAGCAATTTGGTCAAATAATTGAGTTGAACCTGTCGTATAAAAAGTAGTATCCCCTTTTTTCTTATTTTCAGCATTAGCAATACTAAAATAATCTAAAAGCATACTAACTTCACTGATCGTTTCTGCGCCAGAATCAATTAAAGTAACATCTTTTCCCATAACATCTTGAATTACCGGACGTAATAAAGGATAGTGTGTACATCCTAAAATCAAAGTATCTAAATGTTTATTTTTAAATGAACGTAATGTTTCAAAAACGACTTTTTTAGCCACTGAAGAGTGAAATTGGTTGCTTTCTACGATGGGGACAAATTTAGGACAGGCAAGACTTTCAACCTGAATTTGAGAAAATTTTTCTTTGATTGCTCGTTCATAAGAAGCACTTTTAACAGTTCCTTGAGTAGCAATCACACCGATCCTCTTATTTTTAGTTGCTTTAACTGCGGCCCTAGTTCCCGGCATGATCACGCCTACGACTGGTATAGCCAATTGATCTTTAATCGTGTCTAAAGCCACCGCAGTCG
The DNA here is from genome assembly GCF_001712815.1 of Tetragenococcus halophilus. NCBI lineage: Bacteria > Bacillati > Bacillota > Bacilli > Lactobacillales > Enterococcaceae > Tetragenococcus > Tetragenococcus halophilus. Next base: position 1,034,633 of record NZ_CP012047.1, on the reverse strand, counting down.
CTGTATTACAAGCAATAACCAACATTTTAATATTTTTTTCCAATAAAAAATGCGTCATCTCCCAAGTAAATTCAATTACTTGCTCTTTAGGCCTTGGTCCATACGGGCAACGTGCTGTATCCCCTAAATAAATAAAATTTTCGTTGGGTAATTGTTTCATCGCTTCTTTTACAACAGTTAAACCACCCACACCGGAGTCAATAAATCCAATTGGTCGATCATTCATATTTGTCATCCCTTATTTTTCTTTAAACACACTCATTTCTATATTGTGTACTTTTTTTTAAAACTTTTCAAGCTTTAAGCAAAAAAACCCATCTATAAAAGATGAGCTTTTTCTTTAGTATTTATAACGTTTATGCTCCAAGTATCTAGACAGTAATGATAGCAAGTAACAAATCACAAAATAACTAGCTGTCATAGCCACAAACATCGGTAAAACATAATTTGTATCTTGTCCATAAATGATTCTAGCATGGTGAGTTAATTCCGGTAGCGAAATAATAATTGCCAGAGAAGAGTCCTTTACTAAAGAAATCAACTGACTGATAATCGCTGGTATCATTGAACGAAATGCTTGTGGAATAATAATAATTACCATCGTTTGTATATAACTTAGCCCTGTGGAAAGACCTGCTTCAAATTGCCCGTTAGGTACTGCATTCAAACCGGCCCGGAAAATCTCAGAAAGCATAGCAGATTCAAAAATTGTTAAAGCCACTACTGCCGACCAAAAAATATCAAAACGAATACCTATTTGCGGTAGTGCAAAATAAGTAAAGAAAATGATCAATAATAAAGGCAAATTTCGAATAATATCTATAATTAAGCCTAGTATTTTAGAAAAAACAGGGATATCTGAAAAACGCAATGTGCCAGCCAATACGCCGATCAAAAAACTAAGTACAATCGATATAGCTGATACCGAAACAGTGACCTGCAAGCCATCTAATAAAAAGCGCAGATTATCGAATGAAAATGCTCCTATAAAATCCATGAGCTGCTTCTCTCCTTCCTAAACTAGACATTTAAACGTTTTTCTAGATAACTCATCAAATAAGATAACGGTAATGTCAAAATTAAATAAAAAATTCCTACGATAATATAAGTATCAAAGGTAATAAAGGTTGAACTTGCGATCAAATCTCCTTGATACATCAGATCCAAACCTGCAACAATCGCAAGTATTGAGGAATTTTTAATTAGATTTATAAATTGTCCGCCCAATGGTGGGATAACAATTTTGAAAGCTTGCGGTAAAATAATATAGCGCATCACTTGTACATAAGTAAATCCTGAAGATAAAGCAGCTTCAGTTTGACCTTTAGGTACAGTTTGGATACCCGAACGTACTGTTTCAGCAATAAAAGCAGAAGTATAAATCGTCAACCCAATCGTTCCTGCTTGAAAGCCAGTAAAGGGTAGACTGTACATTGGTAAAACGACGTAAAAAAACATCGCTATAATCAACAAAGGAATATTGCGGAAAAATTCAACATAAGCTCTTGCTAAACCCTTAACAACTTTGTTTGAAGAAAGCTGTAGAATCGCCATTAAAGTACCAATTACTAGACTAAAAAATAAAGCAATTAAACTAGAGAGTATGGTGATTTTAAATCCATCAAAAAACATTGTCGAGTAGTTCTGAAATAAAGTTAACATCTCTTCTCCTCCTTATTCACTGACTCTACCCTCGTCATCATTTGGAAACCATTTTTCATATAACTCATCATAGCTTCCATCTTCATGCATTTCTTTTAACGCTTCATTTATCGCATTTAAAAAGTCTTCTTGGTTTTTATCTACGGCAATTCCGTAGGGCTCGTTAGTGAAGGTTCCCCCTACTAATTCGTAATTAGGGTTTTCACTTGCCATCCCTAATAAAATTGCGTTATCAGTTGTCATAGCATCACCTTGGCCAGCTTGTAGAGCTGTAAAAGCTTCTGCGTAATTTTCTAATTCGATCACATTAGCTTCAGGAGAGTGCTCACGAATATTTTCAGTAGAAGTTGAGCCTTTCACGGCCAAAACTGTCATTCCTGGTTCAATAGATTCAACATCGGTAATAGGACTTCCCTTTTTAACTAAAAGAGATTGGCCTGCATCAAAATAAACATCAGAAAAATCAACTTCTTTTTTCCGATCTTCAGAAATGGTCATCGTTGCGATAATAGCATTTATATTACCATTTTTTAATAAAGGAATCCGTGTTTTTGAGGTAACTTCCACAAAAGTTGCTTGCCCATCTCGACCTAGAATTTTTTCGGTGATCGCTTTGGCCATGTCAATATCAAACCCTTTTACTTCTCGTGAGGAAATATCCATCAAGCCAAATAAGCGAGTATCATTTTTTACCCCCCAAATAATTTCGTTTGAGTCTTCGCTAACTTCCAAGACATCTCTATCTGCAATACTTTCTGATTTACAAGCAGATAATGCAAATACAGTCATTAAAAGGGTTAAAAAGGAAAATATTTTTTTCCTGTTCATTGCTTTTCCTCCTTTTTTAGACCCGTTTTTTCAAAAACTTATGTAAAAATCTATAGTTTAGAAATAACAGGTTAATGATTAACAACTTTACTAATAAATTGTTGTGCTCGCACTTCTTTTGGTTTTTTAAAGAAGCTTTCCACATCATGACTATCCTCTAATACTTCTCCGTCGGTCATAAAGATGACACGATCGGCTACTTCTCTAGCAAAGTTCATTTCATGAGTAACAACGATCATTGACATTCCTTCATGAGCGATTTTTTTCATAACATCTAATACATCACCGATCATTTCCGGATCAAGCGCTGAAGTCGGTTCATCAAATAAAAGCATTTCTGGCTGCATCGCTAGCCCTCTTGCAATAGCAACACGTTGTTGTTGTCCACCAGAAAGCGTTGAAGGGTAAGAATCTTTTTTATCCAACATCCCCACTCGGTCAAGTAAACTTTCTGCTGTATCACCTGCATCTTTTTCACTTTTATTTAAAACTTTAGTAGGCGCTAAAGTAATATTTTCCAGTACAGTTTTATTAGGGTATAAATTAAAGTGTTGAAAAACCATGCCAATATTCTTTCTGATTTCTGTTAATTTGGTTTGTTTACTACGAATATCTTGATCATTAATCAGAAGATTCCCCGAAGTAATCATCTCTAACCCATTTATTGTACGCAAAAGCGTACTTTTGCCAGAACCTGAAGGTCCAATCACCACTACTACTTCGCCTTTTTTAAATGTAAGATTAATATTTTTCAAAGCATGGAAATTACCAAAGTATTTTTCAACGTTTTTAAATTCAATCATTGACATATTTTCACACTCCCATTTTTTATTTAAAATTAATAAGATTTTTCTAATAAACAGCTAATCAACATTATAATCTTACAAATTCCTTTTTGTAAAGTTTTTTTTAATCAGAAAGACGAAATTTTTTTATTCCTAACAAACTCATGTTAGCTTATTTATCGTATGAAATTTATTTTGTTATAAGTTAATGATTGTTTCTTCTATGAAAAAAAGGTAAGATTATTACAGACTACAATTAGAAAAGGTGAATAAGTGTGAATACAATTCTTACAGGAGACCGTCCAACAGGCCAACTGCATTTAGGGCACTATGTTGGCTCGTTAAAGACTCGTAAAATGATGCAAGACGATCCAAATAATGAGTTATTTGTAATGATCGCTGATGTCCAAGCTTTAACTGATAATGCTAAAACACCGGAAAAGGTTTCTTCTAATGTGTTAGAAGTTGCCCTGGATTATTTAGCAGTTGGACTGGATCCCAAAAAATCAACTTTATTTATCCAATCGCAAATCCCTGAACTTTCTGAACTGACTATGTATTATTTAAATCTAGTCAGCGTTGGCCGTGTGCGACGTAATCCGACAGTAAAAACAGAAATTGAACAAAAAAGTTTTGGTGAAGGCGTGCCTACTGGATTTTTTATCTATCCTGTTTCTCAAGCAGCCGACATTACTGCTTTTAAAGGAAATTTAGTTCCCGTTGGTGAAGACCAAAAACCGATGTTAGAACAAACACAAGAAATCGTTCATTCCTTTAATACCACTTATCAAGAGGTTTTAATTAATCCTAAGGGCGTATTTCCAGAAAAGGGTATGGGGCGCCTTCCAGGGATCGATGGAAACGGAAAAATGAGTAAATCTTTGAATAATGGTATCTACCTCGCCGATTCTAAAGATACTGTGGATAAAAAAGTGATGAGTATGTATACCGATCCTAATCACATCCATGTGCACGATCCAGGAAAAGTTGAAGGAAATATGGTCTTTACTTATCTTGATGTTTTTGCAAAAGATAAAGCCTATGTAGAAGAATTAAAAAAACAATACCAAAATGGTGGATTAGGCGATGTAAAAATCAAACGTTATTTGATTGATGTCTTAGATGAAGAGTTAACACCAATGCGTAAGCGTCGTGAAGCTTTTGCGCAAGATCCACAGTATGTCATGGAGCTTTTAAAAGAAGGCAGTTTATCTGCTGAAAAAGTTGCTGCACAAACATTAGATGAAGTAAAAACAGCAATGGGCATCAATTATTTTCGCTAATGAAAAACTCCGGGTAAAATTTTACTCGGAGTTTTTTGTATATTTTTTCATGGCTATCGGATTGTTGCTGCTAATTGTTGCGTTAAGGCTTTTTCCACTTTTTCCATCGCTTTATTAACTTGTTCATCAGTTAATGTCGCTTCTTGATTTACAAAAGTTAAGCGATAAGCCATTGATTTATATCCTGTTTCGATATTTTCTCCCTGATAAACATCAAATAAGGTAACTTTTTGCAGGAATTTATCTGCAGCTTTTTCTATGGTTTGTACAATTGTTTGATTTGCTACATTTTCGTCAATAGCTAGCGCAATATCTCGTGTAACTTTCGGATATTTTGTGACTGCTACATAAGTAAATTCTGGCTTTGTTTTTAAAATGACGTCTAAATCTAATTCAGCGACATAAGTTTCTGGTATTTCATACGCTTTTGTAATCGTTGGATGTACTTGCCCTATAAAACCGATACTTTGTTCATTTAAAAAGACTTCTGCAGTTCTGCCTGGATGCATTTCCTTTAAAGCCGTAGTTTTTTCATAACTAATTTTATCCGCTAAATTCAATTCTGTGAACAGCTCTTCTAAAATACCTTTGGCTTGATAAAAATCAACCCATTCTTCCTTACTTTGCCAATCACGTCTTGTCCACTTGCCAGATAAAGCAAAAGCAACATGATTTTTTTCTTGAGGCAAATTTGCTTTAGGATCATCTGCTTGATAAAAAACACGCCCAATTTCATATAATGCCACTTGTTCATTTCTACGAGCAACATTATAAGAAATATCATCTAAGAGTCCAGTGATCAAGTTCAAACGAAGGACCGTACGATCAGATGTCATCGGCCAATCTAAATGGGTAAGCTTTGAACTTGTATTGGTAAATTGCAGTGATTTTTTTTCAGATGTTAAGGCATAACTAATCGCTTCACTTAGACCCGCTGATTCAAGAAGTGTACGTATCCTGCGTGTTTTCAACTGATCGTTTGTCAAGCTACCTGCAACGGTTTCGCCGCTAGGTAAAGTTGATGGTAAGTTATTATATCCATAAATGCGGGCAACTTCTTCTACAATATCTGCTTCAATAGCAATATCCCAACGGCGCGGTGGAACGACTACTGTATAGCTTCCCCCATCTTCCTGATAACCAAAACCTAAATCCGCAAAAATATCATTAACATCAGCTACTGTTAGTTCTGTTCCCAGATAGTCATTCAAACGTTGCAAGCTTGTCATAACCTCTTTATCTTGCGGTTGTACTTGACTAGCCTTTACACTACCCTGAAGTACCTTTCCGTCAGATAATTCAGCGATCAAAGCACAAGCTTGTTCACAAGCTTCGTCAATGGTAGCTACATTAATACCTTTTTCAAAACGAGCCGAAGACTCACTGTGTAAATTAAACTCTTGCGATGTACGACGAACAGCTGCTGCGTCAAACATCGCTGATTCAAGAGCGACAGTGGTTGTTGTTTCCGTAATCTCTGAATCAAGTCCACCCATCACACCTGCTAGAGCCACTGGCTGTTTGCCATTTGTGATAACGATATTTTGCTCAGAAAGTGAGCGCGTTTCCCCGTCTAAAGTGATAAGTTTTTCATCTTCTTGTGCACGACGTACGACAATTTCTTGACTATCTAAGCGATCATAGTCAAATGCGTGTAATGGTTGACCGTAATACATCAAAATATAATTTGTCACGTCCACTACATTATTAATAGGACGAATCCCAATATTCATTAAACGATTTTGCAACCAACGTGGACTCGGCTTAATTTTTACATTTTCGATCAAACGTATCTGATAACTAGGCGCATCTTTTTCATCTCTCACTTTTACCTTGATCTGATCTTCTGCTTTAGCAGTCGTTTCAGTTAGCTCTTGTTTTTTAAACACTGGTTTTTCAGAATAAATTGCAGCTATTTCAAAAGCAACACCTCTCATACTCAAGGCATCTGCACGATTAGGTGTGAGCTCTAATTCAATAATCGCATCATCCATTGCTAAATAAGAAAATACTTCATCACCAACGACAGCCTCTTCTGGTAAATAATAAATTCCATCTGCATACTCTTTAGGTATAACACTTTCGCTATAACCGATCTCTTGTAAAGAACAGATCATCCCATAAGAGATTTCTCCTCTGATTTTACCTTTTTTTATTTTTTCATTTCCAGCAATTCGTGCGCCCGGTAATGCAACGATTACTTTAATACCTGCTTTGATATTAGGTGCGCCACAAATAATTTGTAGCACTTCATCTTCTCCTACATCCACTTGGCAAATGGAAAGATGATCAGAATCCGGATGAGGTTTACAAGATTCAACATAACCTACAACGAGCTTTTTTAATCCTTCATATGGATAAGAAAGCCCTTCTACTTCAATACCGGTTAACGACATTTTATCGGCTAAAGTTTGGGGCGTGACATGAGACACATCTACCAATTCATTTAACCACTTATATGAAACTAACATTTACTTATTCCCCCTTGAACTGATCAATAAAACGAGTATCGTTTAAATAAAAGCTGCGAATATCTTCTACGCCGTAACGCAACATAGCGATCCGGTCAGGACCCAAACCAAAAGCAAAACCGCTATATTCTTTGGGATCAATCCCAGACATCTCTAAGACATCAGGGTGAACCATACCGGATCCTAAAATCTCGATCCAACCTGAATGTTTACAGACACTACATCCTTTACCTCCACATTTGAAACAAGAAACATCTGCTTCAACAGAAGGTTCCGTAAAAGGAAAGTAACTAGGGCGTAAGCGAACTTCGCGATCTTCACCAAACATTTTTTTCATCAGTTCTTCTAGTGTCCCTTTTAAATCTCCCATTGTTATATGCTTGTCAACAACAAGTCCTTCGATTTGATGAAATTGATGACTATGTGTAGCATCATCTGTATCTCGACGAAACACCTTGCCCGGAGAGATCATCCGTAGTGGCCCTTTAGAAAAATCATGTTTTTCCATCGTTCTAGCTTGTACAGGAGAAGTATGCGTGCGTATCAATAATTCATCTGAAATATAGAAGGTGTCTTGCATATCTCGAGCTGGATGATTTTTAGGAATATTCATCCGCTCAAAATTATAATGATCTTGCTCAACCTCTGGCCCTTCAATAATTTGATAACCCATACCTACAAAAATATCTTCAATTTCTTCTACAATTTTAGTCAAAATATGTCTGGTACCTTGTGGGATCTGTTTACCAGGTAAAGTAACATCAATACTTTCCTCTGCCAAGGCTTGATTTAACGCTTCTTCTTCCAACTTAGCTCTTTTTTTTTCAATTTGTTGTGTTAAATGATCCCTTACCTGATTCGCAAAACTTCCCACCTTAGGTCGGTCCTCAGGTGCTAAATCTTTCATACCGCGCAATACTTCAGTAATAGGGCCCTTTTTACCCAGTGTTTTTACTCGAATGTTATTAAGAGAATCCAAATCTGAGGTATTACTGATCTTTTCCATTGTTTCTTCCTCTAAATTTTCTAACTGTTCTTCTAAAGTCATTTATTTCCCTCCTTATTTTTAAACAAAAAAAGACCTCATTCCATAAAGGAACGAGGTTTCGTGTTACCATCCTAATTCGCGACAATCATCGCGCACTTAATCAATTAACGGTAGTCATTACCGGCTTTATATAAAAGCAAGCTACAGAAGTGAACTTCATTTTTCGAAACCAGCAATTGCTTTCAGTCTATGGCAATTTTCCCTGTTACTGTTTCAACCAAACTACTCTTTTCTATTAACGCTTTTTATTATCTAATTATTTGTTAGTCTACTAAATAATAAAGAAGAAATCAATAACTGTTTGTTGGATTTTTGAAATTACATTCTTTCTCGCTTACCCAATCTTGGCTCCAATTTCTCACCGAATCTAGCACGTCTTCAAGACCTACGCCCTTATCAGTTAATTGGTACAGTCCATCTGACTTACTAACGATTCCTTCATTTTCTAATTCTTTCAAACGTTCTGTTAACACACGATCACTTAACATAGGAATTTTATGTGCCATATCAACAAAACGTTGTGATTTTTCTTGAAGTAATACATCTATAATCAGACCATTCCACTTTTTCCCCAAAATAGAAAAAGCTTTTTCAAATTTAGGGCAAAGTGTATAAGTTGTTTCTCTTGTTTCCATCATGAGCCCTCACCTCTTTTTGAGATTATAACATAATTATTCGATTTCTTCCCAAAAATTGCTTCACTCAGTAAATAACTCAATATTTTCTTTACTATTTAAAAGAACTAAAAAAGTATGCTGCACAGGTTTATTTAGTGCCTGTTCCAAAGCTTGTCGATATAAGCGTAATTGCCCTTGATACTTAGCAATGAACTGTTGTCTACTTATTTCATTATACACAGCATCTGTTTTGAAGTCATATAAAATAACGTGATCCTCATATTCGATAAAGCCGTCGACAATACCGTGTATTAATAATTCAGCATCCGCTTCATGAAAGTCTAAAAATACATCTCGAGCATCTTTTAGCATAGAAAATGGTTGTTCACGATGGACAAGTTGTGGTTTTTTTAAAATTTCTTTGCCTAGTTCCGTTTGGAAAAACCACAGAATAGCAGTTAAATCAATTTTTTCAGCAACTTGTTTTTCGATTTGATGGTTATTGACTAACTGTCTTAATTTTTCTTGTATACTGTCAAATGTTGGCAAAGTCGTTAATGGGATCAACTGTAATAAACTATGAGTCGCACTGCCTACAGTCGTTGGATCAATACGGTCTGCTTGCATAAATTTAGGTTTAGCCAAATCTTGTGTTACATATCGATAATGTTGCGCTTGCTGCTGCTCGATATTGCTTTGCCAAGAGATTCTATTAAGCTGCTGGTCATCAGGATCGTTATACAAACGTTTCATCTCAGAAACGGACTGATAACTTGTGGTTTTGGTTGATTTTTCCAATGGGTAAACAAAGTCTAAACGTTGCTGTAAGTCATCTATTTCAGTTTTTTCTGAAGTACTTAATGAAAAATCCTCAGCAACTGATGTTTTAGGCTTATTCAACTCTTTTTGTAGTTGTGCTTGATTTACCCAATGTATTTCAAAATGAGCTGGATGATCAAGTACTTTTTTACTATCTTTGGCTTCAGCAAAAACTTTTTGCATATCTGGATGACGCATCAAAGTCATTCCTACCCAATCCATTAAGTTCCCTTTGCCTTTTAGACGTAAAGCTGTATCTAGCACCAAATTTTCTTGATCTAGCGCTTGTTGCCAATTCTTTAAGGCTTCTTCTTTGGTTTTGTAGGAGCCAACTAGATAAAGCTTCTGTTCTGCTCGGGTCAAGGCAACATACAACTTACGCATTTCCTCTGATAGCATTTTTTGAATTCTTTGCTGTTTGATTGCTTGATACGGCAAAGTATCATAGCGAACTTGTGCTTGATCTATATATTGAATACCTGCTCCTAAACGTTCTTCAAAAATATAGCGTGTCGAAAAATCACTATAATTAAACTGCTTAGTCATATCCAAAAGAAAAACCACCGGAAATTCGAGTCCTTTACTAGCATGGATCGTCATAACCTTTACCGCATTTTCTTGAGTTAAGGCAAGAGGTTCGGCTAAGTCCTTATCTTTTTCCTGCATTTTTTCGATAAAACGGATAAACTGATACAAACCTCTAAAACTACTCTTTTCATAAGTTTCTGCCCGATGAGCTAAAGCAACTAAGTTGGCATGACGTTGTCGACCTGAAGGAAGGCCAATGACGTAATCTAAATAGGCCGTTTCTTGATAAATCGACCAGATCAATTCACTAAGTGAACGTCTTCTAGCTAGTGTTCGCCACAATTCTAATTGTTCATTAAAAGTTCGCAGACGACTAGCAAGTTCGTCGTCTTCTGACAAATACGCCAAAAATGCCTTATAATAATCATCATTTTTTTTAGCTAAACGAATTTTAGTTAGCTCTTCTTCATTTAAACCAACTATCGGAGAGCGCAGAACTGCTACAAAAGGAATATCCTGATAAGGATTATCGATAATTTCTAATAGTGAAATCATAATTTGGATTTCTGATGCTTGAAAGTAGTTTTGTGCATCATTGACTTCCAAAGGAATTTGAAACTGTTTAAATATGTCCATAATCACTAGATTATTTTTGCGTGTTGGCGTCAATAACACAATATCATTGTAAGTAACAGCCCGTTTTTCTTTAGCATGTTTATCATAGATCATAAACTTATTTTCAACTAGTTCTTTGATCTTTAGCGCAACCAGATATAATTCTCCTTCAGTTTTATCGTCAACGACTGTTGGATCTTCCTCAACTTCTTTTTCATATAAGAGTAACTCAGTATTAAATGCATCACTTTCGGGAAAATCTGAAAAACCAGGGACTAATTGAGCTGCTTCATCATAAGGGATCTGACCTACCTTTTCATCCATCAATTGCTCAAATACCAGATTGGTAAAGTGTAGTACTTCCTTTCTAGAACGAAAGTTTTCCGCTAAAATAATTCTTCGGCCACCATTTTGCTGTGCAAAAGCTAAGTATTTATCTACAAATAATGTCGGATCAGCCAAGCGAAAGGCATAAATAGATTGCTTCACATCTCCTACCATGAATAAGTTTCCTTGTGCGGGATCTGGTTTACGGATCCAAAACAAAATAGCTTCTTGCAGGCGATTGGTATCTTGGTACTCATCAACTAGAACTTCTTCAAAACGATCTCTATAGTAAGAAGAAGCTTCACTACCTTCGCCATTAGCTTGTAAAATATCTAAGGCATAATGTTCAAGATCATTAAAATCTAATACACCCTTAGCCTGCTTACGCTTTTGATATCTATCAATAAAGCTTAAAGTTACTTCGCTCATCTTTTTAACTAAAGGTTTGGCTTGCTCCATTAATTCGAGCATTTTTTCAGGAGGCTGCGCAAAAAATGTTTCAGAATCTTTAATGAGTTCCTTAGCATGATCACGTCGAGGTTTAATGAATTGTTTTGATAGCTCCTTTTCTTCTTCTTTTTTATAAGTTGGATAGCGTTTAAAGTCAAAGCTTGTTAACTGCGCGTAAACTTGTTCTACATTATCCTCCTTGATGTAAGCATATAAACGATTCGCTTGTTCTAAATCATTGGCGACTACAACGACTGCTTTTTCCATCGATTCCAAACTTTGAGCTACTTGCAAAGCTGCTTGTAATTGACCAATAGCCGTTTGTAAATTAGCTAAAACAAGCGGCTTAACTTGGGTTTGATACATCTGATTTCCTGCTAAACCATGTGTCGTATCATAACTTTGTACCAGCTGGTTTAACCAAGTGGTCGAATCAGGATTGGCTCTAGCAAAATTATATAAAGACATGATCAGATCAGTAAATCCATCATCTGAGCGATCACTAGAAAAATTCTCTGCTAATTGATAAAATTCCTGATCAGAAGCTTCAAAGTATTCATCCCGTAACTCTTCCCAAACCTCTTCTTTTAATAATATCCGCTCCGTATCATCAGTAAGCATACGAAATACTGGATCCAAGTCAATCAAAAAGTAAAAACGGCGAATAACAGTTAGACAAAAAGCATGCAAAGTAGAAATATGAGCTCGAGGTAGTAAAGATAGCTGTTTAACAAAGTGATTACGCCGCGATTGCTGACTTTCTTTATTAATTGCATCTTGTAAAGAACTTTGAATACGCTCCTTCATTTCTCTAGCTGCTGCTTCGGTAAAGGTGACAATCAATAATTCGTCAATATTACTTCCACTCTTTAATTTTTCAATCACGCGACGTACCAAAACAGTCGTTTTTCCTGAACCTGCTGAAGCAGATATTAGTAAATTATCACCAGTGTCAAATACTGCTTGCCATTGTTTGTCAGTAAATGTTTCATTTTTTGGTTTTAAAGGAATATCAGTCATCTTTTTCCTCCTTTAAGCGTTCCATAATTTCTTCTTTTGATAAGGAATGAATGCGATGATAGTCATTTTCTTCTAACATCGGATCAAATAAAGAGATACTACGAAACGGAGAATATTGTGTTGCTCGCCTTTTATCTTTCATCTTATAAGAAGGATTCATTTTAATTTCACCAGAAAGTATTCTTTCAGCCGCTTCTTTTAACTTCTTGCGATTGTGTGCCATCAGCGTGTTCATCTCTTCTATAGTATAAAACTTTTCTTTACTTCTAACAGAGCCTTTTATTTGCTCATTTTTATCTTTTTGAATAGGAAATACTAGTGAATGTTCGGACTTATTAAGCGTTTCATCAAAAGCTTCAAACACTTCCGGGTCATCTGCAAAAAGCCCATCAAGCTTGTATTGCTTCAAGCGTTCCTTTTCACTAGCTTTTTTAGGGGCCAGAATAGGATCGTAAACATGGAAGTAATAAGCACCAGCACCACTTACATCTTTTTTGCCTATGAGTTCAACAGCATCTTTTAAAGCAATATCTAAATAAGTGAGCAGTTGCATGGCAAGACCATAGTAACTATCGGTAATATCAAACTGATGAGCGCTTGATTTATAGTCCATCACCGCAAGCCAAGGTTTTCCATCAATAGTCGTTGTGTCGACACGATCAATTTTTCCTCTTAGATAAAGTTTGCCCCCGTTAGATAAAGGGATTTCTAAACCGGGAATCCCTTGGTTTCCTGCAATTTCTCCAAATAAGACTTCAGTCTGAACAGGCGTTAATTGTGTTTTTTCAGCCTGTTTTTTTAACCCCCAGGAAACATGTTGGACTGTTTTGCCTAAACGATAACGAATAAAACTCATACGAGCATTTTTTTCCATAAAAGCATAACGTTCTTGTCCAAATATATTTTTTAACACACGATCGATTAAAAGTTGTCGCTGTTCTTCTGACATTTGCGTCAGTGAAAGGTCATCTTGAAAAACAGCCTTTAAAAAGTTATCTAAAGCCTCATGGAAGATTTCTCCAGTCATCGCAGAATTGAGACCGTAAATTTCTCTTTCTTTTAGCCCCAAACCGAATTTAAGGAAATAATCATACTGATAATCATAAAAAGTTTCTATTTGTGAAATCGAGCTATAAATATTTTTCCCATATAACTGCTCAGCCAACTCAGGTGAGAGGTTCACTGGAACATTACGATGCACTTGACTTTCAAATACTTTAGTTGCTAATGACCGATAATCAGACATCAAGAGTAAGTCTTTTAAGGATTGCCATTTCCCGGAAAGAGCGCTTTTTTCCTCTTGTGCTTGACGATATAAGCTGTTCAATTGGCGGATTAGGCTCTTATAGCTTCCAACGTAATGATGCGGATCACAAGTTAAATCCAAGCTACATCGATCTTGCAGCGTTAGATCAGTCCACTTTAATATACGAGCAAGATAAGAAGACATCTTGATATTTTGCTTGGAATCTGCATTTTTGGGATAGCTTAAATATAATTTTTCAGAAGCTGACAATAACATATTATAAGCGACAAAAGGCTCTTTACGAATCGTTTCTTCTGCTTGATCCTTTAAATATTGTCCTGGCTGTAAATTTTCGTTTAATTGTTGTCTTTCTTCTGTGGAAATTAAACTTTTATTTTCCACAGTACGAGGAAAACTTGTTTCGTCTAAACCAATTGCAAAAGTCACTTTTGCTTGTAAAGGACGAGTTAAATCTAGTGGGTTAATTTGTACTTGGTCAATAGCCGTGGGAACTTTACCAAATGTAAGATTTTCCAGCCCGCTAGATAGTATTTCCTTAAAAAGGTCAAGGTCAAAAGGGTCTTCCCCATAGATTTCTACAAGTTCATCTAATAAGTCCATCAAAGAAGCCCATGTTTGCTCGTGATCACGTGCTTGCTCCAAATTTCCCCATACAATTTCTTGTTCTCGCCAATAGATCAACTGCTGTTCAACACCAATTTTTTGTAAAAATTGATAAAATATTATAATTGCTTCTTTCGTTGTATCTGCAGCTTTTAAACTGATAAAAAAGCTGACAATATCATTACGAAAATTATTACGAAGCTGATTTGTAAGTACTTCTGTATTTTCAGTATCAATAAGTTCTTCTTTTTCAAAATCAAAATTAAATAAACGCCAGTCTTGCTCACGTGTCCAGTCAGCACCATGAAAATTATGTGCCAAAGCTTGATTTTCCGTTATATCAACTATCCAACGATATTTATCACGTGCTTTTTGCCAATCTTGTGTATCTTCTTGTAGTTGCTTTGGTATGTATAGTTCGGTGCGCAAGAAACGGAAAACATCAGATGTCCGGTAATAATAATTATCTAAAGCAAATAAAGCTTGGATAAATTCTACTAAGGGGTGTTGTTTCATCTGCCGATCTTCATCTAAATAAAAAGGAATATCTAATTCTTCAAAAATCGACGGAATGAAAGAATAATATAGTTCCGGATTCAAAGTTAATAGCTGAATATCTCGATAATAAAGTGGCTTATTCCCTTTAGTAAATGAAAGAGAAACTAATCGTCGAATTTCTGTTGCTACTTGTCTTAACTCTTCTTCTGGGTTCTCGGCTTTCCAAATTTCCACGTGATCACTCAGAGCCCCTGCTTGTTCATATCTTCCATGATTCGTCTGTCTGAAACAGCGTTCTAACTCTAAGTAACTAGTAGATACATTATTTAAAAGAGGGGCCTTTTTATCAAATAAGACATGGCTTTGTTGATTTTGCGCAAAGTTTTTTAAAAGATGGTAAGTTTGTTTTGGATCAAAAAATAAATCTAAGGCGTCACTATCTGTATGCACAGAGTCAACATACAGATCAATACACACATGACTTTTACCAAATAAGACTTTTAAAAGTTCTTGTTCTTGCATACTAAAATTCGAAAAACCAGTGACTATAAAAAGCTTTTGATTTAACTGAGCTGTATCCTGTAAATCACTAGCTGCTAAAAAATTAGTTAACATCGAAATCGGTTGTTCTATTTGTAAGTTTCTTTTAGCCAGTTCTTTTTCATAAGCGGTAAATATCAGTCTAATTTCATACATCTTAAGTTCAAAATCTTTAGCCTTAGTTGTTTCCTGACTGCTAGGAAGAAAGCCAAGCGTATCAATTGTAATGTTGCCTAGTTGAAATTCTTTATAAAGTTCAAGTAATTTTGCAATAAAACCTTCCTTATTGATCTCACCACGGAAAATAATCAGTTTATCGCTTAAAGTTAGAAGAACTTTACGCATGATCATAGCTGAACCTGTATCCGAAATTGTTTGTCCGCTTATATTTTCACTATCTTGTAAAAAATACCATGCTAAACGGTTAAAACTATAAACTTGTCCACGAATCGTACTAAAATCTTTTTTTTCTTGCCTATGTTTTAATTGCGACAAAATTTCTTGTTCACGTTCAAATTTATTGTAATTAGGGACTAAAAAAAAGACTTCATTATGGTCTTTTGCTAACCAGTCACAAGCGATATCTAATACCGCTTTTTCATGGTCGCAACTACCATCTCCGGTTATAAATTGTAAACTCAAAAAACCCCGTCTCCTTTTCTATCTAATATTATCAATGGAATTGACTCATATTATCATATGCAATGACCAGTGTAACACATTAGTAAAGATAAATTTAATAACAAAAATAAGCATTTTTTGTTTACTAACTTTTAGTAAGAGGTTATACTATATTTTGTAACAAAAAATCGAAAGGTGGAATTTTTTTATGTCAAATTTTTTAAATGCGATTAAAAGCCGTCGTTCTATTTATTCCTTAGGACGCAATATTTCTTTATCTGAAATTGAAATTACAGAATTAATCAAAGAGGCTGTAAAACAAAGCCCTAGCGCGTTTAATGCCCAAGAACCCCGTGTTATTACTTTGTTTGGTGACGCTCATGAAAAACTATGGGAACTAACTGAACAGGCTTTAAAACCATTAACCCCAGCAGAAGCTTTTGAAAATACAAAGCAAAAACTAGCGGGTTTTAAAGCAGGACTTGGTACAGCTATGTTTTTTAATGACACTGACATCACCAAACAATTACAAGAACAATTTGCCTTATATGCGGATAATTTTCCTACGTGGGCCGAACAATCAAACGGTATTGCTACAGCGAATACTTGGACAGCTTTAACAGAAGTTGGTATGGGGGCCAATTTACAACATTATAATCCAGTCATTGATGAAGCGGTAAGCAGCCAATGGGATATCCCAACAAACTGGCGTTTACGCTCGCAACTTGTTTTTGGCTCACCCGAAAAACAGGCTGGTGATAAAGACTTTATAGCAGATGATGAACGCTTTAAAGTATTCAAACAATAGAAAATAATAAATAGTACAGCTTGCGTCACATCAGAGAACAAGCTGTACTATTTATTATTTGGTTCCATTACAACATCAATAGGTGTTCCTTCTTTTAAATGTTTTGACAAAAATTTAACTAGTTCATCCATAGGTGTACTAAATTTCATTAAAGGACCACGTAAACCAAATTTAAAGAAATTCATCTTGACCTCATTTTTCTTTTCATCCCGGAATAAAACAACTCGATCCACTTCATCAAATTTGATTCCACGATTATCTAAAGGATGGATAACAAATCGATCGCTAGCAATTCCTCTGCCATTAACAGCATAACTAATAATTGCTAAACTAACTGCAACTCCTCTTACTATTTCATCCAAAGTTCCTGTGGTTATAAATAAACTACCTGCAAAAATGCCAAGTAATATTGGAAGAAAAATTGAAAAAAGCGATTGATGTTTTGCAGTAAAAATCAATTCTTTTTTTACTAAAAATAAAAATAGATATAAAACAATTGTAAACGCAACAAACAATAAGGTAAATACTGTCAAAGTAAACACCACCCTTCTAACTCCTTCTATTTTATCAGAAGATAGAATAATCTACAAAGAGAAACTACCAATTCAAATTTCTGAAAGCAAACTAAAACCTCTGAACTTTTCCTAACAGATAGTCCAGAGGGTTTAGTTTTTTTGCAAATTTAGTGGTCCAAAGAATTGACAATATAAAATATTCCGATCAATATAAAGTATAAACCAACTAAAAATGAGATAGTAAGTGCCGAAACGATTGGGTCGAAAAATAACATCAGACCCACTATAATTCCAATAATGTTTATAAATAGCGTTAGCCAGTAGTGTCCATTACCAAATGTCCGAGCGTGATCTAAGAAGAATAAGTTTCTAACTGAATCCGCGATAAACCAAACAGCAAAGACATAGGATAGTGCAATAACACCTGCGCTAAGGTTAAATAATAAAATAATTCCCAGGATCAATTCGATAATACCTAGTATTAAAAAGGCGGTTGCGCGAAATCCAGTCATATTCTTGATCTGATTACGAACTACAATACTAAAAATGCCATTGATAATCGCAAGAATAGCAAAGAAGATGACAATAGCAGACAAACTTCCAGCTGGATTGTTAAATGCTAATAGCGCGATTAAAAGAAACAGTATCCCTAAAATTAGACCGCCCCAATTAACAGATTTTCGTTCATTCATTTTTTCACCTCCTCTTTTCTCACTAAGGAGTATTATGACACACGTTTGTCTTATTCAGCAAAGAAAAACGATCGATCTTAAAAAAGAGATCGATCGTCGTTTTTATTCATCTAAACCTATTTCATTTCTTACTACTTCAGCTATTTGATTGACGTAATAATCAACTTCTTCATCCGTTGGGGCTTCTGCCATAATGCGTAATAAAGGTTCTGTACCAGAGGCCCGAACTAAGATACGTCCTTGGTCTCCGAGTTTAGCTTCGACGTCATCAATAATTTTTTTGATTGCTGGAACTTCCATAGCGCCGTACTTGTCAGAAACACGAATGTTAACTAATTTTTGCGGATAAATCGTCACATTAGCTGCCAATTCAGAAAGCTTTTTGCCCGTTTGTTTCATGATGTTAAGTAATTGAATGCCCGAAAGCATGCCGTCACCCGTAGTATTCAAATCAAAAAACACCATATGTCCTGATTGTTCGCCACCAAAATTGTAGTCATTTTTACGCATTTCTTCAACTACGTAACGATCACCAACTTTGGTCACAACATCATTCAAACCAGCAGCTTCTACTGCCTTGTGAAAACCTAAGTTACTCATTACAGTGGTTACAATCGTATTTTGTTTTAACAAATCATTTTCCGCTAAATAATTTGCACAAATGTACATAATTTTATCGCCATCAACGATCTGCCCATTTTCATCAACCGCAATGACTCTATCACCATCGCCATCAAATGCAATACCTACATCGGCTTGTTTTTCTACTACAAAATCAGCTAGTTGTTCTGGGTGAGTAGAACCTACACCATCATTAATATTAACACCGTTAGGAGAAGTACCTATTGTATAAAAATCTGTTTCCAAATCAGCAAATAAACGATTCACAGTAGGCGCAGTTGCTCCATTGGCAGCATCTATACATACCGTAAGTCCAGATAAGTCGTCTTTAATTGTTTGTTGCAAATACTGCGAATATTTCAGCATCCCTTCAGGAAATTCTTCTAAAGATCCTAGACCATCAGCCGAAGGGCGTGGAAGATCATCTTCCTCAGAATCAAGTAAAGCTTCAATTTCTAGCTCTTTTTCGTCTGCCAATTTAAATCCATCATTTCCGAAAAATTTAATCCCATTATCTGCTGCTGGATTATGTGAGGCAGAAATCATTACACCAGAGCTGGCTTTTTGGACACGAGTTAAGTAAGCAACTCCGGGTGTTGAAATCACGCCCAACTGAAAGACTTCAATTCCCACCGAAAGCAAACCGGCAATCAGCGCACTTTCTAATAGCTGACCTGACATCCGTGTATCTCGTCCTACTAAAACTTTTGGTTGTTCTTTTTCGTCTTCATGACGACTTAGTACATAACCCCCACAACGTCCTAATTTAAATGCCAATTCAGGTGTTAGCTCTTTATTTGCAATACCTCTAACACCATCTGTCCCAAAATATTTTCCCATAATCAACTTACCTTTCTGTTTCTTCTTCATTTTCTTGTGAATCTATTTGTTCATCTGTTGAATCTTGCTGTTCCTGTGAATCTTCTGTTTGTGTTTGCTCTTGACTTTCTTGAGTAGTTGTTTCTTCTTCCGGCGAGTTCTCCTTTATCTGACTGCTATCTGTAGTTTCTGTTGTTGTATCTTCTACTTCTGCATTTTCATTTTCTTCATTATTTTCCTCACTTGCTGGAGCTTGATTATCTGGCGCTGACTCATCACCGTTACTTTCTTCTGTAGTTGAATCTTCAAATACCGGCGTAATATTAACAGTTACCGAATCAATATTAGAAGTCAACTGAGAAGGAGCTTGAACATCAATATTTCTGGTTGTCGGTTCTGTAATATCAGTTACGTCAATCGGCACTTCAAGAGAATCTACATCATCTAATAAATTTTGTGCTCCAGTTATTGTAGCACTATTTTCGCTCAATTGAAAATCGTAATCAGTTACTCCTTCTGCAACTTCACCTGTCTGAGAGGGTTCTAAACTAACTTCCTTATCTGGCGCAGAAACCTCCATACTAAGGTCCACATTTTGTGGACTCAAACTTGCAGACAAGCTTTCCCCGTTTTCATCGACAGCTTGTAAAGGAAAACTATCAGAAATATTTTCATTAATTGTTTCTAAATCAGAGGAAACAACCACTCTAGAAATATCTTTCATTGTCTCTTCTCCTGAAGTAACTTCTACTTCTTGCGGGGAAACAGCCAGATTATCTAACTCAAAACCATCTTGCAGTTTATCTTCTAGATCTTGTGTATCAATTTGAAAATTTTTCGTCTCTTTTTTTTCAATCGTAACTGTTAAAGTATCTGGCTCTGCGCTAGCGTCTACACTATTACTTAAGTTCTCTATTTCAAGAGGAACATCGTGAGTACCTTCTTCTAAATCAGTTAAATCAGCAACTACTTCAAAATTTCGTGTTTCTTCGTTAGCTTCTGCATTTAACTGAACTCGGTTAGCACCACTTAATGTCACATCAGCCGTTTTTTCATAACCTTGAATGTAATACTCATCAGAATCATAGTCAATGGTAATAGGAACATCATGTGCTGTTTCATCAAAAGTTTCTGAAGAAGCAATACTATTTTGAAAATTTGAACCATTAGCATTGAAAAACAGAAGCAGACTGATAAATAAAGCTAAGAGTCCGTAGACAACATTGCTTTTTTTCTTTTTCTTAAGCATCATTTGCCTCCTTTACTCAACTTATTCAATTCATCTAAAAGGCTTCTGAAAAAATTCTTTTTACTCTTCTCAGTATTTTCTACAACCAGTGTATCTCTAAGCAATTTTAAATACTCTTCTTGACTTAATTCATTGTACATCTGGTTATTCAAAGTCAAAGTTACGCCGCCAGTTTCTTCAGAAACCACAATTGTTAAAGCGTCGCTAACTTCTGAAACACCAACAGCTGCTCGGTGCCTAGTACCATACTCTTTAGAAATCATATTACTATCAGATAACGGTAGATAAGCGCTCGATACCGCAACTTTTCCATTTCTAACAATTACAGCACCATCATGTAGTGGCGTATTGGGAATGAAGATATTGATTAAAAGTTCTCCAGTAATATCCGCATCTAAACTAATCCCAGTTTCCACGTATTCTTCTAGTCCTGTATTACGTTCAATGGTAATCAAGGCGCCAATCTTACGTTTGGCCATATATTGGATCGCCTTATCAAAGGCTTGAATCATTGTTTCTCCCTGATCCTTCTCTGTTTTTGTCGGGGTAAAAAAGGTTGTTCGCCCCAAGTGTTCCAAGCCGCGACGAATCTCAGGCTGAAAAATGACAATTGCAGCAATAACACCATAAGTAATGACTTGATCCATCAACCAAGACAAAGTGTGAAGTCCAATCACTTCAGCTAAGAAGCGAATAGCAATAAACATCACAACGCCCTTGAATAGTTGGATCGCCTTTGTCCCTTGTACCATCTGTATCAATTTATATACAAGATACCAAACAACCAAGATATCTAAAATATTGATAAAAAAAGGAACAGAAAAAAAATCCACAGATAATAACTGTCTCCAATAATCTAAATCAAAAAGTTCTGCAATGTTAAACGACATATAAAGCCTTCCTTTACTCTAAGACTACACTCTCTGTTACAGTATAGCATAGCTTTTTTCTGTTGTTGATAAAAAAGTTACTTCCTTTTTATTTTTTCAAAAAAAAATAACATTTTATTCACTTTGAAAAAATATAAGCCGGGAAAATATTGATAACCTTGATTAAAATTCTCAAATCCAAGGGTTAATTTAATACAGCTTTTTCGTTTTCAAGTTTTTTAAGTTAAAATATCAACCCAATAGCTTTTTTTCACTCTGTATTTGCCATTGATTAAGCCGCTATTTTCATATATCAAAAACGAATTGATTCACAATCGCTTAAAAAAACGTTACACTGGAGGAAAAAGAAGGAGGAATTCTTGTATGGATATCTCAGCAATTAACAAAGAAGAGGTAAACACTGATTACGGTATTCTCATCGGAAAAAAAGCACCCAAAACAACAGTGGAATTTATTAATTTAAACTGTCCCTTTTGCAAACAATGGTTTACAGAGTCTAAAGATACTTTGAATAAAGCTGTCACAGATGGAAAATTAAATCGTGTGGTTAAGTTATTAGACCGTACTAAGGAATCATTACAGCGCGGAAATGTAATGCATCGCTTTGTGACAGACGATGATAGCGATCAAGCGCTTGAAGATATGACTCGTATTTTTGCTTCTCAAGATGAGTGGGGAAATCTGCCCTTACAAGAGGTAGCCAATTACGCTAGAAACGAACTAGGGTTAAGCGAACATCATCATTTAGATATCGCTGAAGAAATTGTACAAGAAAGTAAAAAAGCCAATATCTCATCAGTACCAACCTTAATTCTTGGTGAACATATCTTTGATGAAAATATCGATCAAAAAACATTAAACGATTATATTAGTGAATAAAAAACACCGAGCGCTATTTAAAACACCCATAATGATTAGATATTATGTCTAACAATTATGGGGTGTTTTTTTATACTACATCTTTTTTTAGCTTGTCCGCAAATTCATTGATTTTTCGAATGCGATGGTTAATCCCCGATTTAGATATCGCACCTGAGGGCAACATCTCTCCTAGTTCTTTCAGACTAATTTCTGGATGAACCAAACGCAATTCCGCGATTTCTTGTAGTTTATCTGGCAAGGCAGACAAACCAACACGATCTTCAATAAATTGGATATTTTGAATCTGTTTAGAAGCAGCATCGATTGTTTTATTCATATTTGCTGTCTCACAATTCACCAATCGATTAACAGAATTTCTCATATCGCGTACAATCCGTACATCTTCAAATTTAAGCATAGAATTTGTTGCGCCGATCAAAGTAAGAAAATCAGCGATATGCTCCGCGCCCTTCAAATAAGAAATATGACCATTTCTTCTTTCTAATGTTCGTGCATTTAAATCATAATCATTTAACATCTTACAAATATCTTGATTATGCGCTTCATATGTAGAATAAATTTCCAAATGATAACGGCTCGTTTCCGGGTTATTGATCGATCCCGTAGCCATAAAAGCCCCCCGTAAGTACGAACGCATTTTCTGCGTATCTCCTATAATATCATTACTTACCTGAGCAGTAGGCACTCCGTTTTCCATAATACTTAGTTCATCTAAAACACGTCTTGTATCTTGTTTTAGACGAACAATATAAACATTGTTTTTCTTTAATTTCATCTTTCGTCGAACTAAAAGTTCGCTACGTACATTAAAATGTTCTTTTAATAAAGAATAAATTCGTCTTGCGATCGCAGCATTTTCTGTCTGTACATTTAAGATAAGACGTTGATTAAAAAGACTTAATGAGCCATTCATGCGAATTAAGGCAGCAAGTTCGGCTTTAGCATGTTCACGATGTACTTCTAGACTTGTTAACTCTTTTTTTACATCCGCAGCAAAAGACATCATTGCACCCCTTTCCAATTCTTTTTAATTTTTGGCTTCATAAACAATTCGTAACAATTCTTCGACAACTTTATTGCCATCGTGGAAAACACCACCGTCTCTTAACTCAAGAAAGTCGGTGGATACCACACGACAACCTAGACTCCTTAGTCCTTTAAAATCGTGCTGCACTTGTAATAAATACTCATCATAAACTTCAACATTCATATAACCATCCGGAACTTTTTCAGTATTTACTAAGACAGTATCAATAAAAGCCTCGCCTAAATGTTCATTTAATACACGTACATGATCTGCGTCTGTAAAATGTTCAGTTTCACCTTTTTGCGTCATGATGTTACAAATATAAACTGTTTCTGCCTCTGTCTGTAGCATTGCTTGTCCGATTTCTGAAATCATCAAATTAGGTAAAATACTGGTAAATAAGCTTCCTGGACCTAAAACGATCATATCCGCTTCTAAAATAGAGGAAACAACCTTTTTAGCTGCTTTAGGTTTACCATCATTTGCTTGATTTCTAACAGAGACATTGTCGATTGTTTTACGATCCAAAGCAATCTTAGATTCGCCTATCACACTCGTCCCATCTTTAAAGTTTGCTTGTAGTACAAGTGGTTCATCAGAAGAAGGATAAATATTGCCTTCAACGTGCATCATTTTGGATAACAATTGAATTGCTGCATATGTACTGCCGCGCATCTCAGACATGCCAGCGATAATTAAATTTCCTAATGCATGATTAGCCAAAAACTTATCTTCTTTTTTAAAACGATATTGAAAAATATCTGAATAAAGTTTTGGCATATCAGATAAAGCCACTAGTACATTACGTAGATCTCCAGGAGGTGTTACTGAAGTCACCGAGTCACGCAACTGTCCGCTGCTTCCTCCGTCATCAGCGACTGTAACCACAGCAGTAATATCCACCCCTTGGTTACGCAAACTTTTGAGTATTACGGGTAGTCCAGTACCTCCACCCATCACAACAACCTTAGGACGTCTAATACGGTAGGTTTTCATTCTCACGAGCGATTCACCGTCTCTTTCCTTTTAGCCTTGTCTCTATGGGTGATATTCACCTTATAGTCTTGTGCCAAGGCTTCTCCGATTCTTTGAGTCAATGCGACTGAACGGTGTTGGCCACCTGTACAACCAATAGCAACTAATAGATTGCTTTTTCCTTCCTCTACATAGCCAGGTAAGATCGATTGCAATAAAGATAGAAATTGCTGATAAAAATTTTCAGTTGAAGAAAAACCCATCACATAATCATAAACTGGTTCTTCTAGTCCAGTTAATGGACGTAATTCAGCAATATAATGAGGGTTAGGTAAAAAGCGCACGTCCATCACGATATCAGCATCAATCGGCAGCCCATATTTATATCCAAAAGATACCATTTCAATACGAAAGCCGGTATCAGTTGAACTACGAAACTCTTCATTGATTTTTTCTCGCAGCTGTCTTGGTGATAATTCTGTCGTATCTATAACAATCGACGCATCTGCTTTTAATTCTTCTAAAACAGCTCGTTCTTTTCTGATACCTTCTGTAATCAAACCATCCATAGCTAATGGATGTGTACGGCGTGTTTCTTTATAACGCGAAACTAATTCACTGTCTGAAGCATCTAAAAACAGTACACGTGTATTGATAAAAGCCGTATTTTCAATTTCTACTAACATTGCTTGAATTTCTTCAAAAAAAGACCTGGAGCGCAAATCCACAACTAAGGCAATCTTTGTTATCTTACCAGACTCTTTGATCAATTCCCAAAACTTAGGAATTAAATTAGGCGGCATGTTATCTATACAAAAATAACCTAAATCTTCAAAACTTTGGATGGCTACAGTCTTTCCTGCGCCACTCATCCCAGTGATGATTACTAAATCTAAATGATCAGACATCTTCTTCTCTCCTTGCTCGAACATTCTATTCTTCTTATTATAACACTCCGGGCGTATCTTTTCGAATGATTTTTGAAATAATTAAAAATTTTTTTACGAGTACAAAAAGAGCAATCACCTAAAGTAATTGCTCAAAAAAGTCATGATTTTTCAACTAATTTTTTTAAGTACTGCCCAGTATAGCTATCTGGACTAGCTGCAATTTGTTCTGGCGTACCTGTTGCTATAACTGTACCACCATTTTCTCCACCTTCTGGCCCTAAATCAATCACGTGGTCAGCAGATTTTATGACATCTAAATTATGTTCAATCACTAAAACTGTATTGCCAGCATCGACTAAACGATCTAGCACCTGTAATAACCTAAGAATATCGTCTGAATGTAAGCCGGTAGTCGGTTCATCTAGAATATAAAAGTTTTTACCGTTAGAATTTTTTTGTAGTTCACTAGCCAGCTTCATTCGTTGCGCTTCCCCGCCAGATAAAGTAGTCGCCGGCTGACCCAATTTGACATAACCTAAGCCTACATCCACAATCGTTTGAAGCTTACGACTGATTTTAGGGATATTTTGGAAAAATTCAAAAGCGTCATCAACGGTCATATCTAATACTTCTGAGATATTTTTACCCTTATAATGTACTTCTAAAGTTTCGGAATTATATCGTTTACCATGGCAAACTTCACAAGGAACATAAATATCTGGTAGAAAATGCATTTCTATTTTTATGATGCCGTCACCTTTACAAGCTTCGCAACGTCCACCTTTGATATTAAAGCTAAAACGCCCCTTCTTATAACCGCGTATTTTCGCTTCATTCGTTTGCGCAAATAGTTCGCGAATATCATCAAACACACTCGTATAAGTAGCAGGGTTACTACGAGGTGTTCGGCCAATCGGACTTTGATCAATATTAATAATTTTTTCAATGTTTTCAAAACCTGTGATCTTTTTAAATTTTCCTGGTTTTTTTGAATTCTTATTCAAACGCTGAGCAAGAGCTTTTCTTAAGATTTCATTAATCAAAGTTGATTTACCTGAACCTGATACACCCGTTACTGTAATAAATTTCCCAAGAGGAAACTTAACATTAATATTTTTCAAATTATTTTCTTGGGCACCCGTTAAAGTAATATTTTTTTTATTTCCCTTACGACGTTTTTTAGGTAAAGGAATTTCCCTTCTTCCGCTAAGATACTCCCCTGTTAAGGAATGAGGATTCTCGGCCACTTGTTCTGGCGTACCAGAAGCTACGATCTCGCCACCATAATCTCCTGCTCCTGGACCCACATCGATTAAATAGTCAGCAGAGCGCATCGTATCTTCGTCATGTTCCACCACAATCAAAGTATTGCCTAAATCGCGCATTTTCTTTAAAGAGCCTAGCAAACGATCATTATCTCGTTGATGTAATCCAATAGAAGGTTCATCTAGAATATATAATACCCCAGATAAATTAGAACCGATCTGCGTTGCTAAACGAATCCGTTGTGCTTCACCACCAGAAAGAGTACCTGCCGAACGGCTCAAAGTCAAATAATCTAAACCCACATTTTGTAAAAAGCTCAAACGATCTCCGATTTCTTTAACGATAGGTTGCGCAATCATTTGTTCCTGTTGTGATAATTTGAGATCTTCAACAAAATCATAGGCATAATTAATCGCTAAATCACTAACTTCTCCGATATGCTCTCCATTTATTTTCACGGAAAGCGCCTTATCATTTAAACGGTAACCGTGACAAAGTTGACAGGTCAACTCTGTCATATACAAGCGCATTTGTTCTCTAGTAAAGTCACTGTTTGTTTCATGATAGCGACGTTTGATATTGACCATCACTCCTTCAAAAGGCATATCTACATCACGAACATTACCAAAATCATTTTTATAATGAAAGTGAAAATGACGACCATTGGACCCATTTAATACAATATCTTTCTGTTCTTTTGTAAGCTCTTCAAAAGGTGTATCCATATCAATCCCAAAATCCTGACAAGCTTGTTCTAACATCTGCGGATAATATTGAGAACTGATAGGATTCCAAGGAACAATTGCCCCCTGGTGTAAAGTTTTTGTTTGATCAGGGATAACTAAATCAATGTCTACTTCTAATTTTATCCCTAAACCGTCACACTCTGGGCAAGCACCAAAAGGCGCATTAAAAGAGAATAAACGTGGTTCTAATTCACCTACGGTAAAACCACAGTAAGGACAAGAATAATGTTCACTAAAAAGCATATCTTCTCCATCAGTCACATCGACGATGGCGTAACCATCAGATAACCGAAGCGCTGATTCAAGGGAATCAAATAAACGAGAACGAATGCCCTCTTTAATGACGATACGATCTACAACGATCGCAATATCATGTTTTTTATTTTTCTCAAGTTCAGGCACCTCTGTTATGTCATAAATCTCATTATCAACTCTTACACGTACATATCCTTCTTTTTGTACCTGTTCCAAAGTCTTCTTATGTTGACCCTTTTTTTGAGAAATGACTGGCGCAAGCAGTTGAATCCTACTTCTTTCTGGTAATTCAAGTACTTGGTCAACCATTTGTTCCGGTGACTGACTGGTAATTTCCACATGGTCATTAGGACAAATCGGATGTCCAACACGAGCGTACAGTAACCGCAAATAATCATTGATTTCAGTCACTGTACCGACGGTTGAACGAGGATTTTTACTAGTCGTTTTTTGGTCAATCGAAATAGCTGGACTTAAACCATCAATACTATCAACATCCGGCTTATCCATTTGACCTAAAAATTGTCTGGCATAAGAGGAAAGACTTTCTACATAACGCCGCTGTCCTTCTGCATACAGCGTATCAAAAGCCAAAGAACTTTTTCCTGATCCAGACAAACCTGTGACCACTACCAGTTCATCTCTGGGAATGGTCACATCTACATTTTTTAAATTATGGGCACGAGCACCATGTATCACTATATTATCGTTTGGCATATTCTTCCCCCGAACTATTAAGCTTTTAATTCTAAAATCGAATCACGTAAATTAGCTGCTTTTTCAAAATTCTGCGATTTAGCAGCTTCTTTCATTTCTGTATTTAATTTTTCAATTAAATCTTCTTTTTCATCTTTTGTAAGATCTTCGTAAGAGACTTGTTTTTCTTCGCCTTCTTCGGTAACAGAAGAAATTGAAATTAAATCTCGAACATCTTTTTTAACTGTTTGTGGAACAATCCCGTGTTCTTCATTGTATGCTTCTTGAATTTTACGACGACGAGTGGTTTCATCTATAGCATTTTGCATAGAATCAGTCACTTTATCAGCATACATCACAACCTCACCATCAGCGTTTCTAGCCGCTCTTCCCATCGTTTGTACAAGGGAACGTTCGCTACGCAAAAAGCCTTCTTTATCAGCGTCTAATATCGCGACAAGAGAAACTTCAGGCACATCTAAACCTTCTCTTAGTAAGTTAATTCCTACTAAAACATCAAACTCACCTAATCGCAAGTTGCGGATAATTTCTGTTCGTTCTAATGTTTTAATATCACTGTGAAGGTACTTGACTTTTATTCCTAATTCTCGGAAATAGTCGGTTAAATCTTCCGCCATTTTTTTAGTTAAAGTTGTAACAAAAACACGCTCGTCTCTTTCCACACGTTCATTGATTTCCCCTACAAGATCATCGATCTGTCCCATAATAGGACGGACATCAATCACTGGATCCAATAAACCAGTTGGACGAATGATTTGTTCAACCACCGTATCTGTCTGGTCGTATTCGTAAGGACCTGGTGTCGCAGAAACATAAATAATCTGATTCACATGTTTTTCGAATTCTTCTAACCTTAATGGTCGGTTGTCTAAGGCTGAAGGTAAACGAAAACCATAGTCAACCAGCATCTGTTTTCTGGCCCGGTCTCCATTATACATCCCGCGAATTTGCGGCATAGTTACGTGAGATTCATCGATCACTATTAAAAAGTCCTCAGGGAAAAAGTCTAATAGTGTATACGGGGGCTCTCCTTCTTCTCTTCCGTCCATATGTCTAGAGTAGTTTTCAATGCCTGAAGTATAGCCCATTTCTCGCAACATTTCAATATCATAATTCGTTCTTTGTTCTAATCGTTGTGCTTCTAATAATTTATTATTTTCTTTTAAAATGGCTAAACGAGTATCTAATTCTTGTTTGATCGAGGCAATAGCAGTTTCCATATGATCTTCATCTGTCACAAAGTGAGTAGCTGGGAAAATAGAAACATGCTCGGTTTCATTTAATATTTCACCCGTTAATGCATCGACTTCGCGTATTCGATCGATTTCATCACCAAAAAATTCAACTCTTAAAGCTCGCTCAGCACGTGAAGCCGGAAAGATTTCAACGACATCGCCTCTTACACGAAAACGCCCCCGTTGAAAATCTATATCATTACGTTCAAATTGGATATCGATCAATGAGTGTAATAAGTCATCTCGAGAGATTTCCATTCCTTGACGCAAAGAAACAACTTGTTTTTGATATTCCATTGGTGAACCTAAACCAAAAATACACGATACTGAAGCAACAACAACAACGTCATTACGTTCTAATAACGAGCTAGTGGCTGAATGGCGTAATTTATCAATTTCATCATTAATACTGGAATCTTTTTCAATATAAGTATCGCTTGATGGGACGTAAGCTTCTGGTTGATAATAATCATAATAACTTACGAAGTACTCCACCGCATTATTAGGGAAAAATTCCTTAAATTCTCCATATAGCTGACCCGCTAGTGTTTTATTGTGAGCAATAATCAGTGTTGGCTTATTTACATTTTGGATCACATTTGAAATAGTATAAGTCTTCCCCGTTCCGGTAGCACCTAAAAGAATTTGAGCCTTTTTATGATCTAACACCCCATCAGTTAATTCTGCAATTGCTTCAGGTTGATCCCCTGACGGCTGATAATTTGAAACAAGTTCAAATTGATGTGATAATTCTTTTTCAATCATAAACGTCTGCCTTCTTTCTGGATAAAACTATCCTATATGCAAATCATTGCTTTTCCTATACTATTCTAACACACCGAACGTACTTTCGCTATTTTTTTACTTTTTTCTATAATTTCTCTAAAATGTTAGGTTTTCTTACGTAATTCGTGATTTTTTTAGACATTTTTGTATTTTTTATTCTAATTTTCTTGCTTTGTTTAAAAACTTTAGGATATAATCTTCTTTATTAAGACAATTTAACGGAAATAATTTATTTTAATCTAGACCCTGATTTTCAATTGTCTTTAAAGGAGGAATTTTTAAATGAAAAAAAGAACGATACTTATTTCGTTACTTTCTGTGTTTATTACTTTATTTTTTTGTGGGAGTAAAACTGTTTCAGCTGCGGAAAAAACCTATGATATTGGAACAGACGTGACATTTGCTCCTTTCGAATTTCAAAATGATGATAACGAATACGAAGGTATCGATATTGATATATTAAATGCGATCGCCGAAGATCAAGGATTTAAAATAAATTTACGTCCTTTAGGATTCGATAGTTCGGTGCAAGGCGTACAATCTAATCAACTTGATGGCATGATCGCAGGAATGTCGATCACTGAAGAAAGGGAGCAAAGTTTTGACTTTTCCGACCCCTACTACGACAGCGGTATACAAATGGCAGTTGCCCAGGGGAATGATGAGATAAAATCTTACAAGGACTTAGAGGGTAAAACGGTAGGCGCTAAAGTGGGTACCGAAAGTGCAGATTTTTTAGAAGATAATAAAGATAAATATAACTTTGATGTTAAAAACTACGATGATGCGTCTGGACTTTATGGAGCTGTTGACAATAACACCGTCGAAGCTATTTTTGATGATTTTCCAGTCCTTGGTTATGCAATTAAACAAGGAGAAGAATTATCCTTAGTTGGTGAACCAGAGGCGGGAAATCCCTATGGTTTTGCAGTTAAAAAAGGGCAGAATGAAGAACTGCTAGAAAAATTCAATGCTGGATTAAAGAAATTGAAAGACTCTGGAGAATATGATGAAATCGTCGATAAATATGTAGAAACAGAGGGTAACAGCGAAGAATCTGGCGAGATGAAAAATGTAGAAGCCAAAAAAGACGAATATGTAATTGCTAGTGACACTGCTTTTGCGCCTTTTGAATTTCAAAACGATGAAAATGAATATATTGGTATCGATGTTGATTTAATGAAGCGTGCTGCCGAATTACAAGATTTCAACATTACTTTCAACCATATAGGCTTTTCCGGTGCAGTGCAAGCTGTTGAAGGCAATCAAGCAGATGGTATGATTGCTGGAATGTCTATCACAGATGAACGAGAAGAAAGTTTTGATTTTTCGGATTCTTATTTTGAAAGTGGTATTCAATTAGCCGTACAAGAAGGTAACGATGATGATATCAGCTCTTATGAAGATTTAGACGGAAAAACTGTGGGAGCTAAGGTTGGAACCGAAAGTGCTGACTTTTTAGATGAGCATGAGGACGAATACGGTTATAATGTAAAATTATATGACGATGCTGATCAGCTATATGAGGCTGTAAGCGTTGATGCAATCGATGCTTTAATGGATGATTACCCGGTTATAGGTTATTCCGTTGCTCAAGGACAGGCACTTGAGACACCTATTGAACGCGAATCTGGTGGTGAATACGGCTTTGCAGTTAAAAAGGGAGAAAATCCTGAACTATTAGAAATGTTCAATGAAGGTTTAAAAGAGATGCAACGAACTGGTGAATACGACCAAATTATTGCAAATTATATCGATGATAGCGGAGATGCTACGGCCAGCGAATCTTCTGCCGATGAATCTTCTCTTATCGGCTTAATTAAAAATAACTATAAAGTATTATTGAACGGTTTATGGAAAACGATGGCTTTAGCTTTGATTTCTTTTGCTTTAGCTTTGATCGTTGGTGTTATCATAGGTCTCTTTAGTGTAGCGCCTATTAAAACATTACGGACGATCGCTTCAATTTATGTTGATGTGATTCGTGGTATACCGATGATGGTTTTGGCCTTCTTTATTTTCTTTGGTTTATCTGATGCAATTGGCATAACCATTCCTGACTTTACAGCAGGTGTTATTACATTGACATTAAACGCGAGCGCTTATATTGCAGAAATTGTCAGAGGTGGAATAAATGCTGTGCCAACAGGTCAAATGGAGGCCTCACGAAGTTTAGGATTAACCTATAACAAAACGATGCAAAAAATCATTTTACCACAAGCAATCAAAATTATGATTCCATCTTTTGTTAATCAATTCGTTATCTCTTTAAAAGATACCACAATCATTTCAGTTATCGGAGTTGTCGAATTACTACAAACAGGAAAAATCATTGTTGCACGAACAATGCAAAGTACCTATGTCTATTTGATTATTGCAATTATGTACTTGATTGTAATTACTGCTTTAACAAAACTAGCAAAAGTACTTGAAAAGAAGGTGAAATAATATGAAGGAAAAAATTGCAATTGAAAATCTAGTGAAAAAATTCGGAGATAATACTGTATTAAACGATATTACAACAAGCATTAAAGAAGGCGAAGTTATTTGTGTTATCGGTCCTTCCGGTTCCGGTAAATCCACCTTTTTAAGATGTCTGAATCGCTTAGAAGAAGCTACTAGCGGACAAATTATCATTGATGGTGAGCATTTGACCGATAAAAAAACTGACATTAACCAAATACGTCAACATATTGGCATGGTTTTTCAACATTTTAACTTATTCCCTCACTTATCTATTTTAGAAAATATTACTTTAGCGCCTCTAGATGTAAAAGGTAAAAACAAAAAAGAGACAGAAGAACGCGCAGATGAATTATTACAAACAGTAGGACTATCCGATAAAAAGAATGTCTATCCTGAAAGTCTTTCCGGCGGACAAAAACAACGTGTAGCCATCGCCCGTGCTTTAGCTATGAATCCAGATATCATGTTATTTGATGAACCTACTTCTGCATTAGATCCCGAAATGGTCGGAGATGTTTTGAAAGTCATGAAAAAATTAGCAGATCAAGGAATGACAATGGTCATCGTTACCCATGAAATGGGATTTGCCAAAGAAGTTGCAAATCGTATAATGTTCATTGATGACGGTTATTTTTTAGAAGACGGTAAACCCGATGAAGTTTTCAATCATCCTAAAAACGAGCGAACAAAAGATTTCCTAGACAAAGTATTGAATATCTAAATAGTAAAAAGTAGTTCTCGTTTTAGCGAGAACTTTTTTTGTGTTATTTTATTTCATACAACATAACTTTCTTATTCCTTTGTGCTATTTTCTTTCATACAACATAACTCGCTTGTTTCTTTGTGCTATTTAACAGTATTCAGTTTTATTTGAGAAAATTTACTCTTCATCTACAATCTCGGCTTCTTTTTCGACGGGTTTTGGTAAATCAATTCCGTATTTTTCTAATTTTAATCGGTATTTTTATTTATTTAACAGCTGAATAAACAATATCTTCGATTTAACCACCTTTTATTGAGGCTAGTAATTAAAAATTACAACAAATAGGATAAAGGACACTACGCCTCGCTTTCGCTCGCCCTAGTACTGTTCATCATCAGCTTTCAGCTTCCTTTGGTCGCTGAATCGCTGTGATTCACGGCAAAAAAGTGGAGATCAACTATTATGTGATCTCCACTTTCCATTTTATTTTTTAAAAGCATCTTTCATCTTGTCAAAAAAACCTTCTGATTGCTGTTCTTCTGTTCTTTGTCCCGTTAATTCAGCAAAATTTCGCAATGCTTCTCTTTGTTCTTCATTCAAGTTCTTCGGCGTGATGATCTTTACCGTTACTTGTTGATCTCCCGTACTATTTCCTCTTAAACGAGGTGCGCCTTTACCGCGCAAACGGAATTTCGTGCTAGTCTGTGTACCAGCTGGAATCTTCAATTTTACATTTCCATGAACAGTTGGTACATCGACTTCATCACCTAAAGCTGCTTGTACAAAGTTGATTGGCAATTCGTAATAAATTTCAGATCCATCACGATCAAAAATATCACTTTCTGCTACATAAAAGACAACATATAGATCACCATAAGGTCCACCGTTAATGCCAGCTTCCCCTTGGTTAGCTAGCCTCATTTGTTGTCCATCTTCTACACCAGCTGGAACAGAAACATTAACACTATGTGTTTTCTTTTCATGTCCTGTACCATGACATGTTTCGCAAACTTCTTTGATTTCTTTACCAGTTCCGTGACAAACATCGCAAGTTTGTCTTGTCATTACTCGACCAAGTGGGGTTTGACGTTCAGCATTGATCGTTCCAGAACCCTTACATTTATGACAAGTTTCTGGTTGTGTGCCTGGTTTAGCACCATTTCCACCGCAAGTATGACAAACTTCATTACGTTTATACGAAACTTCTGTATCTTTACCAAATATCGCTTCTTCAAAAGTCAGATTGATTGAATATTGTAAATCATCACCTTGTCGTGGCGCATTTGGATCTGCAGAACGGCCACCACCGAAGAAAGATTCAAAAATATCTTCAAAGCCACCGAAACCACCAGCGTCTGAGAAGCCTCCTCCGAAGCCACCAAATCCACCAGCGCCACCGCCGCCGAAATTGCCATCGGCACCTGCATGACCATATTGATCATAAGCTGCACGTTTTTGTGGATCGCTTAGCGTTTCATAGGCTTCTGAAATTTCTTTAAACTTCTCTTCTGCATCAGCTTCTTGGTTGACGTCTGGATGATATTTTTTGGAAAGCTTACGATATGCCTTTTTGATTTCATCATCTGAAGCCCCTTTGTCTACACCTAGGACTTCATAATAATCTCGTTTTGTTGCCATTGGCTTTCCCTCCATCTAATACTTTAACAGTCTTTCGTATTTTATCATAAATTATGCAGAAGAAACATTATTTTATAAAAATACTTAAATTAAAAAGAAAAGACCGGTTTATCACTATAGTAGACAATATTTCAAAAGAAAAAGCCAAAGTGGATGTCTTTGGCTTTTTCCCAAATAACGAAATTATTGATTATCGTTATCGTCGTCATCTACTTCTTCAAAATCTGCATCCACTACATCGTCGTCACCAGAAGCGTTAGAAGCATCGTCTGAGCCTTGAGCTCCTTGATCGCCTTGTTGTTCTTGTGATGCTTGTTCGTACATCTTAACACTCAAGTTTTGTACGATTTCATTCAATGCATCGCGTTTAGTTTTCATGTCTTCGATGTCGTCAGCTTCCACTGCAGCTTTTAGTTCATCACGTGCATTTTCAGCTTTTTTGACTTCTTCTTCGTCGACTTTACCATCAAGGTCACTCAATGTCTTATCTACTGTAAACAACAGTGTATCTACTTCGTTACGTAGGTCAACTTCTTCTTTACGTTTTTCATCGGCTTCAGCGTTTGCTTCAGCATCTTTAACCATTTTATCAATTTCTTCATCTGATAAACCGGAAGAAGATTGAATGGTAATTTTTTGTTCTTTTTGTGTGCCCAAGTCTTTAGCTGAAACATTTACAATACCGTTTTTGTCGATATCAAAGCTAACTTCAATTTGTGGTACACCACGTGGAGCTGCTGGAATATCTGTTAATTGGAAACGACCTAACGTCTTATTGTCAGCTGCCATTGGACGTTCACCTTGCAATACGTGAATATCTACGGCTGGTTGATTATCTGCCGCTGTAGAGAATACTTGCGATTTACTTGTTGGAATCGTAGTGTTACGATCAATCAACTTCGTAAATACACCGCCCATAGTTTCAATTCCTAGAGATAACGGAGTTACGTCAAGTAATACAACATCTTTAACATCACCACTAATAACACCCGCTTGGATAGCAGCACCCATAGCAACTACTTCGTCCGGGTTCACTGATTTATTTGGTTCTTTACCTGTTTCTTTACGTACTGATTCAACAACAGATGGAATACGAGTCGAACCACCAACCAAGATGACTTGATCAATATCAGATTGAGATAAATCAGCATCTTTCAAAGCTTGGCGTACAGGTTCTTTTGTACGATCAACTAAACTACTTGTTAATTCATCGAATTTTGCACGAGTCATATTCATTTCTAGATGAAGAGGGCCATCTTCACCAGCTGTAATAAATGGTAAACTGATTTGTGTACTTGAAACGCCTGATAAGTCTTTCTTCGCTTTTTCAGCAGCGTCCTTTAGACGTTGTAAAGCCATTTTGTCTTTACTTAAATCAATGCCATTTTCTTTTTTGAATTCACTCACCATGTAATCAATGATTTTTTCGTCAAAGTCATCTCCACCTAGCTTGTTGTCACCGGCAGTAGATAACACATCAAATACACCGTCACCTAATTCTAAGATGGAAACGTCAAAAGTACCGCCACCAAGGTCAAATACTAAGATTTTTTCATCTTGTTCAGTTTTATCTAAACCGTAAGCTAAAGCAGCTGCAGTTGGTTCATTTACAATACGTTCAACTTCTAATCCAGCGATCTTACCAGCATCTTTAGTTGCTTGACGTTGTGAGTCATTGAAATAAGCAGGAACTGTAATAACAGCTTTTTCAACTTCTTCGCCTAGATAATCTTCTGAAAAGCTTTTAATGTGTTGCAAAATCATTGCTGAAATTTCTTGTGGTGTATAAGATTTATTGTTCGCTTCTACCTTATAACCATCTTCACCAATATGACGCTTAATAGAAGTAACAGTATCTGAGTTTGTAACTGCTTGTCTTTTTGCTACTTCACCTACTTGAATTTCGCCATTTTTAAATGCTACAGCAGAAGGTGTTGTACGATTTCCTTCTGGATTTGTAATAATTTGCGATTCGCCGCCTTCTAAAACTGAAACGGCTGAATTTGTTGTACCTAAGTCAATACCAATTATCTTACTCATACTATGATCTCCTTTGTCATTTTATCATTCATTTAATATTGAAATAAACTAATTTATTGTGCGACAACTACCATGCTGGCGCGAAGTACACGGTCATAAATTTTATAACCTTTTTGCAATACTTCAACGACTGTTTCTGCCGGATGGTCCTCTGTCGCAGGAACTGTTTGAACAGCTTGATGTAATGTAGGGTCAAACGTTTCACCTTGGGCAGAAATTTCTTCAATTCCTTCTTCCTGCATGGCAGAACGTAAGCTTTCTAAAGTCATCTCTACCCCTTTTTTCAAGCTTTCGTTTTGTTCTCCTTCAACTTCAATTGCTACAGCACGTTCTAAATTATCAATTGCAGGAAGTAATTTCTTTCCTAAATCTTGTGAACGATACCTTTGCAATGTTTGTCTTTCGTTACGAAAACGATTATTCATATTCGAAAGCTCAGCTGAA
Organism: Tetragenococcus halophilus; assembly: GCF_001712815.1. Taxonomy (NCBI): domain Bacteria; kingdom Bacillati; phylum Bacillota; class Bacilli; order Lactobacillales; family Enterococcaceae; genus Tetragenococcus; species Tetragenococcus halophilus. The sequence continues at coordinate 996,987 of NZ_CP012047.1, read as the reverse complement.
GCACGAAGATATTTGTCTTCCATTTCATCAAGTTGTGCTTTTAAGTCATCAACTTCTGAAATAGCTTGAACATCTTCATTCTCATTTTCTTCAACTGTTTCATTTTCTACAGTTGATTCATCTTCACTGGTTTTGTCAGAAAATGTTTCTTCAAACTCTTCTGCATTCTTTTTTTTATCAGACAATCATCTAACATCCTTTCTATATAAATAATTGACAATTCACGCAGATCAGCCGAATGAATCGATCGAACGATAATAATCATCCAGTGTTTCTGCTAGTTCTTGACGAAACACATCAAGTAAACTAAGCATTTTCGAATACGGCATACTAGCCGAACCTAATAATGCGATCGTACCATTGCCATGATCTTTAATCTCATAATTAGCTTGGATCAAACTCATGTCGCTTAGTAAGTCATTACCCAATTCTGACCCAATCCGAATTTGAATCGGTTGATCTTTAGTGCTCAACAATTCATTCAATTGCTTCGAGTTCTCCATAAACAAATACATGGATTTAAACTGATCAATGTTTTGGATTTGATCGGAATTCAGTAAATTCATCTGACCGCCAACAAAAATCTTTTCTTCAAAAGCTTCACTCAACATATTATTGAATAAATCAAGAATTCCTTCAGTTGTTTGAAAATACTTATGAAGAATCATCGGGATTTCAGTTCGCAAGCGTTGATAAACTATTAATAAAGGTTCACCGATTAGTTTATCATTGATGATTCGCACCATTTTTTCAAGATCTTCACTATCTACGCTTTTAGGAATTGAAAATACTTGATTTTCAACATTTCCCTTGTCAGTTACAATGATTGCGATCACTTGCCGATTATTAAGTGGCACCATTTTAAAACCTGTAAGTTTTCTATTACTTACATCAGGTCCAATCGATAGCGCCGTATAGCTAGTCAATTTAGAAAGAATTTTAGCTGATTGTTCAATGATATCATTGATCTCATGAAAATCTTTTCCTAAGGACTGCTGTATGACGTCTACTTCGCTCTTTTTTAACTTTTCTGGTTCTAGCAGATAATCGACATAGTAGCGATAACCCTTTAGCGAAGGGATACGACCTGAAGAAGAATGTGGTTTTACCAAAAGCCCATATTCCTCGAGAGTTTTCATCTCATTTCTAATCGTGGCTGAACTAGCTGCGATCCCTTCTTCCATCAGCGTTTTAGATCCAATTGGCTTTCCTAAATTTGTATAATTATGAATAATTTGATGCAAAATATTATCTTGTCTTTGCGTCAACAAATTTATCACCCTTTAATTAGCACTCCTTATATCTAAGTGCTAACACGATTATTAATATACCACAAATCACAAGAATGTCAAGAGGAAATGCTCAAAAAATTAGCACTCTTTATGTTAGAGTGCTAATTCTGGAGAAATAGCTAGAAATTCGTCTAAGTTTATAAATAACTATGGTAAACTAATGACAAAACATGCTTTGCTAAAGGAGCAATTAATTAATGGAAAAAGTTCTACAAAATACCTCTTCATATATTCATATTCCTTTTTGTGAACATATTTGCTTTTACTGTAATTTTAATAAAGTATTTTTAAAAGGGCAGCCTGTCGATGAGTATATCCAAGGGTTATTAAAAGAAATACAATTAACACTTGATCTTCATCCTACAGATGCCAGTCAAACGATTTATATCGGAGGAGGTACGCCCACTTGTCTATCTGCTAAGCAATTAGATGATTTACTCAGTGGCATCACTCAATTGCTGCCCGTTGAAACTACCAAAGAATTTACAATTGAAGCAAATCCTGGTGATTTGACGCAAGAAAAACTAAATGTCATTAAAAATTATGGAATTAATCGCCTTTCAATGGGGGTGCAAACATTCGATAATCGTCTTCTAAGAAGAATTGGCCGTAAACATACTGCTGAAGATGTATACCAAACATTAAAATTAATAGAAAAAAATCAGATAGACAACCTTTCAATCGATTTAATTTATGCTCTGCCTGCACAAAGCATTGCAGATTTTCTTATTACTTTAGAAAAAGCGATCGCTCTTGATTTACCTCACTATGCGATTTATTCCTTAATTTTAGAAAATAAAACAATGTTTATGAATTGGGTAAGAAGAGGAAAAATTGAATTGCCCGAACAAGAAGAAGAGGCAAAAATGTTCGAGCTAGCGATAAATGAGATGGAAAAAGCCGGATTTTCTCACTATGAAGTTAGTAATTTCGCTAAAAAAGGATGGGAATCAAAGCATAATCTAGTTTATTGGAATAATGAGCATTATTATGGTTTTGGCGCTGGTGCTAGCAGCTACCTAAACCAACAACGTTATAAAAATTTCGGTCCTATTCAACATTACTTAAACCTGTTACGTAATAATCAGTTACCTATCATTGAAACAGAAAACCTTTCTTTTAAGAACCAAATTGAAGAGGAATTATTTTTAGGATTAAGGAAAAAAGAAGGCGTATCCTTGCATCGTTTTAAAGAAAAATTCAACTTAGAACTTACCGATTTATACCAGGAAGTTCTTCCTGAACTATTCGATGCGCAATTATTAACTTTTAAAAACGATCATCTCAAGTTGACTCGTAAAGGTTTATTTCTAGGAAACGAAGTATTTGAAAAATTCTTGCTCTCATAAAAATTTTTAGATAAGCTATTTTTTCTATTAAAGCAAATGCAATATTGATTTTTATTTTCTTTGTTATATCGATATAAAAGGGTAGAGGGGAAATAAGATTTCCGCCCCTCCCGTCGCACCGTACGTACGGTTCTCGTATACGGCGCTCCATTTGTATTGTTTTCACGCTTGATTAAGATAGTAATTTAAAGGATTGACCAATCCAGGTCGATCCTTTTTCTTTATGGCTAAAACTTTCGGACTTAGGGTAAAATTGACGACGTCCATGCCACATTTCCTATACCAACCTAATCTCGAATTTGCCACCTTATAAATATTTTCTTTGGTAAAATGGCATTTGAATAATCGGTTTAATTGTTGTAGATTCGTATAGATTCGTTGTGGCAGTTTCCATTGCTTTATGATGATCACTCGGACTTTATGTCGTAACCATTGCCCAAACTTTGCTAGATAGGTTTTCATATTCCCGATACGGTAGTAATTGATCCAGCCTCTTATCGTTTGGTTGAGTTTCGTGAATGTCACCGCTAAGGGTCGCGACACCGCCTGTTTTCTTTTAAGGATGGCTTTGGTTTTGTCATAGAGCTTTGTTTTACTAACTTTGCTCGGTTTACACTGCCAACCCTTCTGGTTCTTCCAGAAGGTAAACCCTAAAAATTGACTCTGTGTCGGTCGTACCACCTTGGTTTTTGTGACGTTCACTCGTAAGAAAAGCTTTCTTTCAATCCAACTCGTAATAGATTTCATTACACGATTGGCTGCCCGCTCACTTTTGACAAAGATATCCGTATCATCCGCATAACGGACAAAATAGAGTCCTCTTGCTTCTAGTTCTTTATCCAATTTGTCCAGATAAATATTCGCTAAAATGGGACTTAAAGGTCCGCCTTGCGGAACGCCCGTTTCATTCGGACGAACAAAGCCATTTTCCATAATCCCTGCTTTTAAGAAAACACGTATTAAGTGAAGCGTTTCTCTATCTTTGACCCGTTCTCTAAGGGTCGAGATTAATTTATCATGATGAACCGTATCAAAATATTTCTCAATGTCCATATCAATGAGCCATTCATAACCTTCATTCAAGTAATCAAGAACTTTTTCAATCGCTTGATGTGCACTTCGATTGGGACGAAAACCATAACTGCTTTCACTGAAGTGAACATCGAAAATGCGACTCAGCTGTTGCGCGGTTGCTTGTTGTACCACACGGTCCACGACACTTGGAATCCCTAAAGGTCTTTGTTTTCCATCGGGCTTAGGGATATAAACTCGTTTGACTGTTTTCGGACGGTAAGTCATCGATCGAATCTCTTGAACAAGGGAATGTCCGTGTTGATAGAAATAATGGTCAAGTTCGTCGACTGTCATTTTATCAACACCCGGAGCGCCTTTATTCTTTTTGACCTGCTCGATGGCTTGTCTCATGTTTTGCTGGCTCGTGATCTTTTCAATGAATCTCATGCGCTGTTCCTCCTCTAGGTGTAGATGGATCCAAGATCGTCCTCACTACTTTTCCCATCGATAGTTACGTTCTACCGTTCTAGGGTATCCTCGTTTCCGGACTGCTTGGATATTTTCTTCTAGCGATTCACACTATACAAACATTCAGCCCTTCACTACATGTAATATCATAGCTACTATGGCCTCGGCTGACTTCTTACGACAAACCTTTTTCGACCGTTCGCAAACGTCCGTAAGATCTCCCAGGGTAAGACACTTATCTTTCTCTCCACAACCTCTTGATTTACTGTCTTGGTTTTACGTTTACCTTTTGGACTTCGGCTTGATATGCAGCCTTATCCACCATTTAGCCTCATCAAGTTCCTGTGCGTAGGTTCAAGAGATTTGCGCCACCACTTCCTTCACCCCATCATCGCTGATTTCGGCTTGTGGCTCGCTACACTTGGCGGTAACTACCCGTGACTAGACTTTCACTAGCTAGATAAATGCCATGCCTGGCACAATCGAGTAGGAGACTAACCATTAATTGATTAGTCGACCTCTCACACCACCGTACGTACGGTTCCGTATACGGCGGTTCAATATCTTGCGTAAGCAGACTCTACCAAGGCGCTTAGTGAAACTAAGCCCCATCGGTGGAGTCTTTCGTTTGTAAGTGTCCGATGAACTTCAGACGTTTTGGACAGTCGCCAATATTTCTTTCTAGAGGATCCGATTTTCTTGGCGCCGTTTAAATCTAAACCATAAGACAATAACTTCGTTATTTTCGTTTTGGGAACTTTCCAACGTTTGAGGATCAGCTGCCTGATGCGGTGATGTAACCATGGTTCAATTTCCTTTTGAATAAAACCTCGAATAAATCCCAATCCGAAATAGCCTATCCAGCCACGCGTGACTTGATTGATTTCCTCTATGATCGTTCGAAAATCACCCGCACGCTTACGGCTTGTTCGACGTTTCAATTCGGCTTTGAATTTCTTCTTGGCTTCTTTGGTAGGGATAAAACGACAGGTGCCATTGACTTTCATTATCAGACAGCTCAAGAATTTTAAACGCGTTGGTGCCCCCACTTGACTCTTGTCTTGATTAACAATGAGTTTAAGATCTTTTTCAATGAAACGGGTCACACTTTTTAACACTCGTTCGCCCGCACGTTTTGACTTGACATAGATGACGAAGTCATCGGCATAACGAACAAATTGGTGTCCTCTTTTCTCAAGTTCTTTATCCAGTTCATGTAAGTAAATATTACAGAGAAGAGGCGATAAGACCGCCCCTTGAGGTGCACCCGACTTTCTTTCTACGTATTCGCTAGACAGGTTAATCACACCACTCGTCAAGAACTTACGAATAACCTTGAGAATTGCCTTATCTTGAATAAACTGCTCTAAGTGATACATGAGCTTGTCATGATTTAGTGTGTCAAAGCATTGTTTCAAGTCACAATCGACCACCACTTTATAGCCTTCCTCATAATAGGCGACACATTGCTTCAAAGCAGTGTGTGTTCCCTTATTCGGGCGAAATCCGTGGCTTTGTGGAAGAAAATATGGGTCAATGATGGGCTCAATGACTTGTCGAATCGCTTGTTGAACTACGCGATCACGCACACATGGAATTCCCAATTGGCGTTTTTCACCATTGGGTTTCGGTATTTCGACTTGTTTGACCGGTTGTGGCTGGTAGGTCCCTTGAAGCAATTTCTGCCTTAGTGGCGCATACAACTTCTCAATGTGGTCTTCTACTTCATCCACAGCCATACCATCGACACCAGCGGCTCCTTTATTACGTCGGACCCTTGTTGCGGCTGTCTTAAGATTTTCTTTTCTTACAACGGACTTCATCAAAGATGAAGACTTACGATACATTTCTTTCATTTCTCCTAGAGGATAACTCGACACATCTACATACGCTTTCAGGTTCCACCTTATCCCTCTGTAGATTGCCAACCTTATGGTTGTTTTCTGTCTTCTTTGCTTCCTCTAACCTCCAATCTATACTTTGTATGAATATTGTTCGGTCCTTCGGTACATTTTCCCTACTATGACCTCAGCTGACTTCTATCTATTCGTTATTACTACGACAGCTGTCGCTAGATAGATATCCTCGGGTAAGGAGTGATAACCTTCCACTCATGCCGCTGCCTCATTTACTGTATGGGATTCGGGCAGTATTGGACTTTGCTTTGTTTGGCAAGCTCATCCGTCCCAATCCAGCCTTCCTATGAGGTTTCTGTTCGTCAGCGCGAGTGTTTGCCTCCAGCTTCCTTCAGATTCCACTTCGCAGTGGACACCCTTGCTTTTGGCTAACAGTTCCTACTGCCAAGCCTGTAGTGGACTTTCACCACCAAGTTATCGCCCATGCCGAGCGCACCAAATAAGGTCTTTAAGCGAGAATACTCACTTAAAGACCTGATAAATCATTAATAATTCTTAACGACTCCTTCCCATTACCACCCCCCTGAAGCGCCTCCGCCTCCAGAGGATCCACCGCCAAATGAGCCCCCACCAAATCCACCGAACCCACCACCACGGCCTCGGCCTTTGGATGATCTTGGATTATAAGCAGAAGAAGCGTAATGAGCAGTTAAAATTAATCCACGGTAATCATATAAAGTATCGCCCACTAATACGCGACGTCCTATTTTACGACCAGATGGATATTTGTTCAACAGGCGTCCGATGTCTCTATTTTTTAATACATGATGATAAGTTTGCCAGTAAACCATACCATAAAAAATGAGTGCATATAGATTTAATTTTTTAATTTGTTTAGCAGACTGTTCCGTTACGCTATTGTCATTTCCAACAATACTAGAAAATTCTTTGTAGTCTTTTTTTACCCACTTTCTAGTTCTCATTATTCCGATAAAATATAAAAGAACCACAATAAATAAGAGGGTCATAAAAACAATTGGAATAAGTAAAACAAAGCCTAGACTATCTCGACGACCTTCATAAATGCTTATTTGGCTATCTTCATAAGGTGTTTTTGAATTAATATAATTTGCAACTAAATCAGTCGTGGCACTCACGCCTTCTGAATAATCTTCCTCTTGATAGTTTTCTACTACTTCCTCGTCATCGAGAATCCCCTGACTCTCAGCATCTGTCAGCACACCTTCCAGTCCATATCCTACTTCTAATCTAGTTTCCTGTTCAGCAACCGACATCAAATACAGTACACCATTGTCTTCCTCATCATTTCCGATACCTAAGTTATTAAAGATATCTGTTGCATAAGACTCAATATCTTTTCCATTAGGTAATTGATCAAGCGTGACAACCATAAATTGCGCACCATTAGCGTTCTCATCTAACTGTCGGTTGAACTGGTAAATTTTTTCCTTTACATCATTAGATAAAATTCCTGCATTATCTGAAACAAAAATATTATTACGATCAATTGCAATCGTGCTATTTCCTATGTCCGCTTCGTAATAATTAGCTTGAGGGGTATATTCATTAGCATACTGTGCTTTTTGCCCTTGTAAAGTTGTTTCAAAAGAAGAAGTATTTTGCGCGTCAATTTCTTCTTCTTTTTGCTCTTTTTGCCCTTGCAATTGGTTAATTTGCGTATTGTAATACTGTTCCATTACATTTTTTTGATGATTTAATAAAGGCACACCGATAATAAAAAATAATAACCCCAGTAAAATAAATAATCCACATATCCAAACATAAATAGTATTCAGACGTTTAAAACGTCGATAATAATGATGAATATTTTTTATTGTGTTTTTACTTAAATGTGACTCGTTCACTTCTTTCATAGACAAAAGCCCCCTTTATTCACTCGTATCAATATCAAAATCGACCTCGGGAACTTCTTGCGCGCCTTCTTCAGCTTCAAAATTATCCTTTCTATCAAAGTTGAATATGCTAGCGACTAAATTATTAGGAAAACGTACCAGCAATTGATTATATTGCTGAACCGATTGTATATAACGTCTACGTTCTGTTGAAATTCGATTTTCCGTTCCTTCTAGTTGGGACATTAAGGTTCTAACATTATCATTTGAACTTAGTTCTGGGTAATCTTCTCTGATAACATTAACCATCGTTGAAAGTTGTCCAGACAATTCGTCATTGGCTTCAACTGTTTCTTCAGGTGTATTGGCTTCATTATAAGCTTGTCTGGCTTCGGCAATATTACCAAATATTTCTTGTTCTTGTTGCATACTTCCTTGAACCGATTCTACTAAGTTAGGCACAAGATCAGCTCTTCTTTGCATCACATTTTCAACTTGTGACCAACTTGCATCCACATCATTTTCAGCAGAAGCTAAGCGATTATAAGTAAAAACGATAGGAGCAGCAATAACAAAAATCACTGCCGCAATAATTAATAATAAAAGGTTCCGGTTTCTTTTATCCAATTTTAAATCACCTTCCTTGTGAGTGTTTCACATTTTATTTTACCATAAAATAACATATACTACAAAAATATAATAGCTACATCCTTTGACAAGTCAGTCTGTATGTCTTAAGCTTAAGTTAACATCAAAATAATAAAAAGGGATGATCATCATGGAAGAAACGATATTTTTTAATCGTGGAAATGCTTTAACATCTGATGTCGATCAAGAAGAATTGATGAAAAAAGTACAAATCGAAAAAGATAAACGTGGGCTCAATAATAAATTAGTCGTCGTTCAAGATAATAGAGGCGAATACTTACTCTTTGATTTTTCTGATGCTGACGCTGAAAATGATCAATCCAGCGAATTTCAAGTAAAGCAAATTATCGAAGATGACAAAACAAAGTAGTTAAAACTGTATATTCTCTAGTAAAGAATCGAGTAGGAGACTAACCATTAATTGATTAGTCGACCTCTCACACCACCGTACGTACGGTTCCGTATACGGCGGTTCAATAATTTAAGCTTTTATTTCTCAAGGATTTCAATGAAATCCTTGAGTTTCCATTGTTTGAACTTTTCTTTGCTGAAGATTCTATTTAGAAGTTTTGATTTTGAAATTCGCCAATACTGTTTCCGGCTATTCGCATACGTCATGGCCTCTTTATGAGAGGCCCCTCTTGCCTTCAGTTGGCGGTATTTCGTATCGACTTTCTTCCATCTTTTCCAAATCAAGGCTCGCAACCTATGTCGTAAGTATTCCATCTGTTTAGCTAGGAAAGTTTTTAGTTCTCCGTCTTTATAGTATTGAATCCAACCTTGGGTGTACTGATTGATGGTTTTGATCATCTCATCTAGCGTGCCCACCCTTTTTCGGTTCGTCAATCTTTTCAGCGTTCTTTTGAACTTTTGTTTGGCCGACGCTGTGGGTCGGCTCTTTACTTTCCCTTATCTTTTCTCATACGATAGCTCAGGTATTCTAATTGATGCGCCTTAATGATTTGGCTCTTTTCTTGATTCACCGTCAATCGTAATTTCTTTTCCAGGAATTGGGTAATACTTTCTTGGACTCTCTGAGCGGCCCGCTCGCTTTGGACAAAGATAATAAAATCGTCCGCGTATCGAATAAACCGATGGTTTCTTCTTTCGAGTTCCTTGTCCAATTGGTCCAGATAAACATTGGCTAAAAGAGGAGAAAGCGGGCTCCCTTGGGAGGCTCCTTTTGAAGTTGGACGAAGAATTTCGCCCTCCATTACTCCTGCGTTTAAGAAATTCCAAATAAGTTGGAGAACGGCCTTTTCTTCGATGTACCATTGCATACGATGCATAAGTTTCTGATGGTTAATCGTGTCGAAATAGCTCTTTAAATCACAGTCGACAACCACGTCATAGCCTTCTTCATAATATTGGCCTGCCTTCGCTATTGCTTGTTGACAGCTTTTTCCAGGTCTAAACCCATAGCTGTTTTCCGAAAAGGTCGGGTCGATCAAGGGCGTGATGACTTGTAAAATCATTTGTTGTACTACGCGGTCCCGTACGACGGGGATGCTCAATTTTCGTTTCTTGCCGTTTCCTTTAGGAATTTCCACACGTTTTGTTGGTTGTGGGCGATAGGTCCCTTCTCTCAGCTTTTGTACAAAGGGACGACGATACTTGTTCAAATGAGATTTGATTTCAGATACCGTCATATCATCGATTCCCGGTGCTCCTTTGTTCTTTTTGACTTTCTCGATCGCTCGATCTATATTCATTGAGCTGACGAGTTCGTTCATTAATGGAAAGCCACTTTGGTTCATCATCTTATTGTCGTGCTCCCTTACGCGCTCCTCATTTCTTCTTTTGCTTCCAGCTTATCCTTCCACGAGTGAGCTACCTATCGGTCTTTACCACGGTATTGGCTGCGGTCCTGGTGAGCACGTCCACCTCCTTGTTTACTTCAAAGTTATTATTGTTCAGTCCTTCATATCCATAGGATACTACTATGACCTTGGCTGACTTCTGCCTATTCGTTGTTACTACGATTTCTATCGCTAGGCAGACCTCCTCGGGTAAGGTGCGATAACTTTCCACTCACGTCACCGCCTCATTTACTGTATGGGATTCGGGCAGTATTGGACTTTGCTTTGTTTTGCAAGCTCGTCCGTCCCAATTCAGCCTTCTTATGAGATTCCTGTTCGTCAGTGCGAGTGTTTGCCTCCAGCTTCCTTCAGATTCCGCCTCACGACGGACACCCTTGCTTTTAGCTAACAGTTCCTACTGCCAAGCCTGTAGTGGACTTTCACCACCAAGTTATCGCCCATGCCGAGCGCACAAAACCGCTAGAAAATGAAACTTTTATTCATTTTCTAGCGATTTAATTTTTATATTATTCATTAATTTTTTTCATTGCGGCAAAATAACGTCGTGTATCTTCTTCATCACATTTTAGCTGTTGAATTAATTCCTCTGCGCCATTAAAAGCTACCTGATCTCGTAAAAGATGATTCCAGCGCACGCTGACTTGCTCCCCATAAATATCCTGGGTAAAATCTAAAATATATACTTCGATCGTTAGCTGCCTACCTTTTTCAAAAGTATCATTATGACCGATCGATCCCATAGCTGGATACCACTTCTTACCTATCTTTATTTCAGAAGCATAAACGCCTTCTTTAGGTAGACGGCTGGTGATTTCAGTCTTGATATTAGCTGTTGGAAAGCCTAAAGTACGTCCTCTAGCGTCGCCGTGGACCACGGTTCCGTCAATTTCATAAATATATCCCAATAGACTTGCCGCTAGCTCCATATTTCCTTGATCTAAGCTTTCTCTAATTCGCGTTGAACTAACTTTACTGTGATCTTGTGTTTTTTTAGGAACGGATACAACCTCAAAACGACCTTGGGCATATTGCGGCAAATGATCCATATCCGCTATATTTTCAGGTCCGTAAGTATAATCAAAACCCGCAACCGCATACTTTGCATGTAAGTCAACAATATATTGGTCAACAAAATCCTGTGGACTCAAGCTTGCAAATAAAGATGTAAATTCTACGATATATAAATAATCCACCCCTAGACCAGCCATCAACAGCTTCTTTTGTTCTGGATTGGTTAAATATTTCATTTCCTCTGGTTTAACTTTTTGAAAAACAATGGAAGGGTGTTGGTTAAAGGTCATCACTGCCAACTTCAGTCCTTTTTTATCTGCAATTTTTCTCCCCGTTTCGATCACCTTTTGATGTCCCTTATGTACACCATCAAAAAATCCCAGCACTAAAACAACATCCTCATCAGGAATAATATTTTTTGAATAGGGATGTCTAAACTCAATGACTTTCATAAAAAGCTAATCTCCTAACTAACTCAGTTCTTTAATACTTTTAAGGGCTTTAAACCGTTCTTTTCGTTTTTATTGGCTTCATACAAACTAACAACCTGATTTTGATAAAAAATCGCAACAGCTTCTTTTGGCATATCAACTAAGCCAAAAGCCGAATAAGGTAAGCGTGCCCCATTTCTGACTTTCTGCCACAGTTGCTCAGAAATATCTACTCTTTGAAAAGCTTGAACACCATATTCGATCGGTAGTAATATTTCACTGGCTTGACCTTTTTCTGCTGCTGTTTGTACTTCTTCTAAAGTTGCCGCTTGTTCTTTTGTGAAACCAGCGCTTTTCACGCGCGTTAAATCTGACATATGCGCACTCACACCGAGTTCTTTCCCAAGATCAACAGCTAAAGTTCGAACATAAACACCTTTACCACAAACTACTTTGAAACGCCAAGATTGTGTCTGTCGTTTTTCTTGGTGAACAGGCCTACTTGTACGCGTAAAGGATTCGATTTGTACTTTACGCTGTGGTCTTTCTACTGGCTGTCCACTTCTTGCATATTCATAAAGGCGCTTGCCATTTACTTTCACAGCTGAATATAAAGGAGGAACTTGAATTATTTCTCCGACAAATTTTTTCATAGCATCATCAATTTCCTCAACTGAAAAGGGCTCATTAATCGGATCCTGTTGAACAACTTCTCCACTAGCATCTTCAGTAGTCGTTGCATAACCAAGCGTGATTTCGCCTTCATACTCTTTTCCAGAATCGACTAAAAATTCGACTACTTTAGTTCCTTTTCCAATACAAATAGGGAGTACGCCATCGACATCTGGATCCAGTGTCCCGCTATGCCCGATTTTTTTAGTATGTAAGATTTTTCTTAATTTAGACACGCAATCATGACTTGTCATGCCACGGTCTTTCCATAAAGGTAAAATACCGTCCATAAATTTCTCCTGTTCTAGTTTTTAGCTTCAATAGTATAAAATAGTATAACATAGCCTGTTAAAAAAAGCATAAAACAGTTTTAATCACCACGCACAAAAGTGAGAACTAGCTCTCTGTGTTTAAAAATAATAAATCAGTCCAACTATCAGTGTTATTGGTGGCAACTTTTCTGATCTACCTCCAATCCATGAATTATTGGTAGTAACTCCTTCGATGTGCCTCCAATAATTGTAAATAATGGTAGAATGTCTGAATGGAAGGGAATAATTTTCCTAATTAAGGAAACGACTACTGCTATTATAAAGTCTCAATAAATTTTAGATTTAGTTTTTCAAAATAAAAAACAGGTATCCACCTGCAGCGACCCCTAAAAGACAGAAGAAAAACTTCACTTCTAGAGGTCGATTCATCAGATACCTGTTTATTTTTTAATCTTCACTTTCATGCAGCTCACGAATGACTTCATCGATTCTTTCACCGTATTCAACTGATTCATCCAATTCAAAGAAGATCTCAGGCGTTTTATATATACTTAGTACATGACCTACTTCACGCCGGATAAGTCCTTTAGCATTTTCTAAGCCCATTTGTGCTTCTTGTTTTGCCGAAGCGTCCTCAGACAAAATACTATAAAAAATGGTCGCTTGTTGCAGGTCACCCGTGACACTTACATCTGTAATAGTTACATTTTGTACGCGTGGATCACGAATTTTTGTTTGCAATAAGTGAGTTACTTCTTTTAGTATTTCCTGAGCTACTCTACGATCACGATAATTAGCCATGATATGTCCTCCTATACCAACAAATTACTTGCCAAAAATTTAGTTTACTTTAACTTCTTGCATGACAAAGCCTTCAATAATGTCGTCTACTTTAATATCATTATATTTTTCGATAGTAGCACCACATTCATAGCCATATTTTACTTCTTTGACATCATCTTTGAAACGTTTCAAGCTAGCAAGTTTTCCTTCAAAAACCACGATACCATCTCGAATAACACGCACACCGCTATCTCTGTGAATTGACCCTTCCATAACATAACAGCCAGCGATTGTACCGACTTTAGAAACTTTATAAGTTTCACGTACCACCATTTGACCTGTGATTTTTTCTTCGTATTCTGGATCAAGCATTCCTTTCATCGCTGTTTCAATTTCATCAATCGCTTGATAAATCACGCGGTGCAAACGAATATCGACTTCTTCTGTTTCAGCTTGCCGTCTAGCTGGCGCAGTAGGTCGTACATTAAAGCCTATAATGATCGCGTCACTAGCAGAAGCTAAAGTAATATCACTTTCATTGATTGCTCCAACCGCTGCATGGACAATATTGATTTTCACGCCTTCTACTTCAATTTTTTGTAAAGAGGCAGAAAGTGCTTCAGCTGAACCTTGAACATCGGCTTTAATGATAACATTTACTTCTTTGAGTTCGCCTTCTTTTAGACTTTCAAATAAATTATCCAAAGTGACATTTGACCCAGTAGCGCGATGTTCCATCAAGGCTCTTTTTGCTCTTTCTTCTCCAGCTTGACGAGCTGTTTTTTCATCTTCAAAGACAGCAAAACGGTCGCCAGCTTGTGGCACATCGTTTAATCCGGTAATTTCAACCGGCGTCGCTGGTTTAGCTGATTTGTCACGACGACCTAAATCATTAGTCATTACACGTACGCGTCCATAAGTATTGCCCACTACAATTGGATCGCCCACCTTTAGTGTTCCTTGTTGTACCAATAAGGTAGCTACTGGACCTTTTCCTTTATCTAAACGTGCTTCAACAACTGAGCCGATCGCCCGTCTTGTAGGATCAGCTTGTAAGTCTTCAACTTCAGCCACTAATAAGATCATTTCCAAAAGTTCTTCAATATTTTGATTGAACTTCGCTGAGATTTCAACAAAAATTGTGTCGCCACCCCAAGCTTCTGGAATCAATTCATATTCACTTAATTCTTGCATCACACGTTGTGTGTTAGCACCGGGCTTATCAACCTTATTCACAGCTACGATAATTGGAATTTCCGCTGCTTTAGCATGGTTGATTGCCTCAACTGTTTGCGGCATTACGCCGTCATCAGCAGCTACAACTAAAATCGTAATATCGGTAATACTTGCTCCTCTTGCACGCATACTAGTAAAAGCCGCGTGTCCCGGAGTATCTAAAAAGGTAATTGGTTTTCCATCGATATCAAGTTGATAAGCACCGATGTGTTGAGTGATACCGCCTGCTTCGCCACTTGTCACGCGAGAATGACGCAAATTATCCAATAAAGTCGTTTTACCATGGTCAACGTGTCCCATAATCGTAACTACAGGCGGACGTGATTCTAGGTTCTCTTCATTCACTTCTTCGTTATCAAAGAATTTATCAATATCAGCAATATCAACTTCCACTTTTTCTTCTGCTTTTATACCATAATCAGCAGCTAACAGTTCAATACTATCTTTATCTAAAGGTTGGTTTTGGTTAACCATAATGCCGACCATAAATAACTTTTTGATAATTTCAGCTGGTTCACGACGAATCTTTTTGGCAATATCAGCCACATTCATTCCTTCTGTATATTCTAATACTTCAGGCAATTCATGATATTTACGTTGGGTAACTGGTTTTTTACTTTGTTGCTGTTGTTGTTTACCTTTTTTACCCTTTTTATTGAATTTATTACGGTTTTTATTATTAAAATTATTATTCTTATTATAGTTATCGTTGCGATTTTGCTTTTTACGCTGTTCGTTTGTGTTTCCTTGTCTTCTTTTATCTTCTTGCACTTTTTGCCCTTGCCTGTTTGTATTTTTTTGTGTCTGTTGTCTTTCTGCTTTTTGCGGTTGTTTCTTTTCAGCAGATTTATTCGCAGCTTCGCCTTTTTGCGTACGGTTTTGTGAATTATTTTCACTTGCTTTACGCTGTTGTTGATTTACAGGGCGATTTTGCGACGCATGTTGTCGTTGTCTTTTATCTTTATCATTTGTTTGTGTCTTTGGCTTATTTGGCTGATTTGTTGCTTGTGCCTGGGATTTTGCTTGCCGCGGGTTCCTATCTTGCGGGCCTTGGTTAGTCGCCGCTTGATTTTGTTGCGCTGGTTTTCCTGAACGCGTGGTTTGTTTTTGCCGATTTTGAAATTTCGGATTATTACGTTGTGATTGAAATTTCTTTTCTTTTGGTGCTTGTTTATTGTCCGCTGGTTTTTTATTTGTTGATTGACTATGATCTGACTGAGCACTTAAATTTTGACGAAGCTTTTGTTGTTCTGACTCAGAAAGTGAGCTCATATGGTTATTCACATCAAAACCTAGTGATTGTGCTGTTTCAACAATTTCTTTACTCGATTTGTTTATTTCTTTTGCAAGTTCATATATTCTTTTTTTGCTCATGCAGTCACCTTCCTAACTTGAGATTAGTTCCCTTATTTTCTTTGCAAATCCGCTGTCCAACACACCAACTACCAAACGTTGTCGGCCAATCGCTTGGCTTAGTTCAGATGAATGAAAACAGTTTGCAAAAGGAACTTGGTAAAAAGCACTTTTATCTTTTACCTTTTTTCGGGTATTCTTACCAGCATTTCCTGCTACTAAAGCTAATTTCACTTCTTGTGTGCGTATTTTTTGAACGGTCATTTCCTCACCTGTTACAAGTTTGCCAGCACGCATTGCTAAGCCCAGCAGATTCAAAGCTTTTTGTTTATTCATCGCCAAACAGCTCACGACGAGCTTTTTGATGCGAAACATAATCGTACAACTCTTGATAGAATTCATCGCTTAATTTCGTTTCTAATACACGATCTAAAATATGTTTATCCCACGCCATTTGTGCCTCCTCAGGCTCTATTGCGATATAAGCACCCCGACCCGGTTTCTTTCCAGTAGGATCGATCGAAACATCACCTTCCTTGGAACGTGTGATGCGTAACAATTGTTTTTTAGGTATCATTTCGCCAGATACAACAGATTTTCGTAAAGGAATTTTTCTTTTTTTCATACAAAAGCCCCCTTAAGATTCTGGTTCAGATTCATCTGATACATTAGAAACATGTTCTTCATCAAAAGCTTCATTATTATCTTCTAACACAGTATCTTCAACTTCTTCTGTGTCTGTAGCTTCTGAAGCATCCTCTTCTTCATCCAGCTGCGCATAAAAATCTTCCATGTCCGATTCAGATTTAATATCAATTTTATAAGCTGTCAATTTGGCAGCTAAACGAGCATTTTGTCCTCTTTTACCAATGGCAAGAGACAGTTGATTATCAGGAACCACGACAGTACACACTTTAGGATTTTCCATATCGAAAATAACATCGCTAACTTCTGAAGGATTCAAAGAATTGGCGATATAAATTGCAGGGTCTTCATTCCATTCAACAATGTCCATATTTTCACCCTTCAATTCGTTCACTAAAGCTTGTACTCGTTGACCTTGGGGTCCTACACAAGTACCGACTGGGTCGATATCTGGATCAATGGAACGTACGGCAATTTTAGCACGATCCCCTGCTTCACGCGCAATACTTAAAATTTCAACAGTACCATCATAAATCTCTGGCACTTCTTGTTCAAATAAGCGGCGTAACAAATCCGGATGTGTACGACTAACAAAAACTTGTGGGCCTTTAGAAGTATTTTCCACGCGAGTAACATACACTTTAATCTTATCATGTGCTTGGTAATGTTCATTAGGCATTTGATCTTGTTTAGATAAAACAGCTTCGATTTTGCCTAAATTAACGTAAATATAACGCCGATCTTGACGTTCAACAACACCTTGCATAATATCATTTTCATAAGCAGAAAACTCATCATAAATTATAGAACGTTCTGCTTCACGCACACGTTGTAAAATGACTTGTTTAGCCGTTTGCGCTGCAATCCGACCGAAGTCTTTAGGCGTTACTTCAAACCGAATCCTGTCTCCAACTTCATAAGCTGGGTTGATCGCAGTCGCATCTTTTAATGAGATTTCTAGTTGTGAATCCATTACTTCGTCTGTTACTTCTTTTACTGCATAGACATTAATGTCACCTTCATTTTCATCAAAATCCACTTCTACATTTTGTGATTGTCCATAGTGACGTTTATAAGCCGAAATCAAAGCAGCTTCTAGCGCTTCAATTACGATCGTTTTAGAAACTCCTTTTTCTGCTTCTAATGTGTCTAACGCGTTCAACATTTCTTTACTCATTATCTTTGATTCCTCCGTATTTATATTTGAACAGCTAAACGGGCTTTCGCAATTTTCTTGCGATCAATCGTTATCTCCTTTTCGCGGGTTTTAATGCGAATTTTTAAAACAAGTTGTTCTTTGTCAAAGGATTGCAAGAAACCGTCGTATTGTTTTTGGTTATCAATAGGTTCATACAAGGAAACATGGATATACTCTCCAAGTGCTTTTTGATAATCTTCTTCTTTTTTTAAAGGACGTTCAGCCCCAGGAGAAGAAACTTCTAAGAAATATGCTTGTGGAATTGGGTCCGGATCTGCCTTGTCCAATTTCTCACTTAGGTATTCACTCACATAAGCACATTCTTCAATATCAATGCCGCCTTCTTTATCAATAAAAACACGGAGATACCAATTTTTTCCTTCTTTTACAAATTCTAGATCAACCAATTCGAAGTTATTTTCTTCGAGTACGGGCATCACCAAATCTTTTACAGTGTCAACGACTGCACTCAACAGTTATCCCCTCCTTTAGTAATTGAAAAATTCTTTCCATAAAAAGAGTGAGGGAATTTTCAGCCCTCACTCACCTCTAGTATCAATACTTTTATAATATAGCACAAAATTTGCATAAACTCAAGCTTCATGCATTTTTTGTATGTAAAGGAACGGAATTTAATAAGTAGTGAAAGCTATTGATTCTTATCATTCAATAAGACCTTTCTTAAAAAAATTGAGATTTCAGCAAATTGATCTGAAACCTCAACTTCTTTTTTATACTCTACTATAGTTATTCACATCAGCTACTATAGAATCGATAAACATATTGGTTGATTGAACTTCTGTTTCTTTACTACCGTAACGACGCACATTAACTGTGGCCTCTGCCATTTCATTATCACCTACAACAATTTGATAAGGAATCTTTTGTGTTTGTGACGCGCGGATCTTATAACCCATCTTCTCATTACGGTCGTCAACTTCTACACGAATCCCCTTTTCTTGCAAACGGCTTTTAATTTCATAAGCATAGTCAGCATGCAAATCGACAGAAACTGGAATGATCGTTGCTTGAATTGGTGCTAACCAAGTAGGAAATGCGCCTTTATATACTTCCGTCAAGTGAGCAACAAAACGTTCCATAGTTGAAACAATCCCTCGATGAATAACAACCGGACGGTGCGTATTTTCTCCATCTTCTCCTACATAGGTTAAGTCAAAACGCTCTGGCATCAAAAAGTCTAACTGGATAGTAGACAACGTTTCTTCCATCCCTAGAGCAGTTTTTACTTGCACGTCTAATTTAGGACCGTAAAACGCTGCTTCGCCTTCAGCTTCATAGTATTGCACACCTAATTCATCTAAAGCTTCTTTTAAAACAATTTGCGCATGTTCCCACATCTGGTCATCGTCAAAATATTTGTCTTTATCATCAGGATCACGATAACTTAAGCGGAAACGATAGTCATTGATGTTAAAATCCTTATATACAGCTGTCATCAATTCTAATGTCCTTTTGAATTCATCCTTGATTTGATCCGGACGTACGAAAGTATGCCCATCGTTTAAGGTCATTTCACGCACTCGCTGTAAACCAGATAATGCGCCAGATTTTTCATAACGATGCATTTGTCCCAATTCTGCGATACGTATAGGCAATTCACGGTAAGAATGAACATCGTTTTTATAAACCATCATATGATGGGGACAATTCATCGGACGTAAAACCAGCATTTCGCCATCGCCCATGTCCATCGGTGGAAACATATCTTCATGGTAGTGGTCCCAGTGCCCCGATTGTTTATAAAAATCGACATTAGCCATGATCGGTGTATAAACATGTTGATAGCCTAAACTTACTTCTTTATCAACAATATAACGTTCGATAATGCGACGAATGGTCGCTCCCTTTGGCAACCAAAAAGGCAAACCAGAGCCTACTTCTGAAGATAACATAAACAAACCAAGTTCTTTACCCAATTTACGATGGTCCCGTTCTTTCGCTTCTTCTCTTTGTTTCATATAAGCTTTCAAATCCTTTTTATCAAAGAAAGCAGTACCGTAAACCCTTTGCATCATTTGATTATCTGAATTACCACGCCAATAAGCTCCCGCTACTGAAAGTAATTTAAACACTTGAATACGGCCTGTTGAAGGAACATGAGGTCCACGACATAAATCGATAAAATCTCCTTGTTCATAAGCTGTAATTTGTTCATCTTCTGGCATGTCATGAATCAGTTCTACTTTATAAGGATCATCTGCAAAAAGATCAAGCGCTTCTTCTTTAGATAACACCTTACGATTGATTGGATTATTTTCTTTTACAATTTTCATCATCTCTGCTTCAATTGCTGGTAAATCTTCTGAGGTTACAGGATTCTCACCATTATCAGTATCATAATAAAAACCTGATTCAATCGCAGGTCCTACACCAAAATGAATATTGGGATATAAACGACGCATTGCATTTGCCATTAAATGAGCTGTCGAATGACGTAAAATGCCCAAAGCATCTTCATGGTCGGGCGTAACAATTTCAATTGCCCCATCTTCATAAATAGGACGGTCTAAATCGATTAATTGTCCATTAAACTTAGCAGCTAAAGCTTTTTTAGCTAAGCTTTTACTAATATCTTCAGCAATCGCTTTAGGCGTGATTCCATCTTCCAATTCTTTTACAGAATTATCTGGAAAAGTGATTTTCAACATATTTATTTCCTCCTGATATTTATTTTAATTGATGAAAAAGCGCGTTTTACTGCAAATTCCTGTTTATTTTGCAATAAAAAAAGCCCTAGTATTATCCTAATACTAGGGCGACTAATTTCGCGGTTCCACCTATTTTTGGATACAAAACTTGTATCCCTCATTAGCTATAACGGCGCGGCCGCCTTTGTTTCAACAAAGGTTTCAAAAGTGGTCCTTGCTTGGGTTGCTTTTGGAAAAGTTTCAGCCTGGCTTTTCCTCTCTTATAAAAGTCGCACAAGTTTGGTTGGCTTTTTCATCAATCATTTATGGCTTTATTTAACCACTTCTGAAAATATTTTGCAAGTGCTAAGCGTTAATTTTTCTTTAATCAAATCGATAAAAAGCTACGCCTACACCTTAACCCACACTTTGATACAAATGTAATAATTGTTCCAAAGTGATATCTTTAGTTTCTTTTAATTCGTATTCTTTCATTAACTAGCTACCTTTTCTTGTAGATAATCTTTTAAAACGACCGCTTGATTATATTTTTTGTCCTTTGCACCATAAATAAGTGTCACATTATCTTCTTGCAGCCAGTCTGCGATTTGTTCAACAAATTCTTGTGTTTTATCATTATTATCCAATTCTTTTTTGTACTCTTTTTCAAACCAAGGAAATTTTTCTGGGTCATGACCAAATTCTTTTCGTAAATCATTTGTGGGAGCAATGCCTTTTTCCCATAAAGCTAACGCTAGTTTTTCCTTTTTGATCCCTCGTGGCCACATACGATCAACTAAAATTCGTTTGCCATCAGAAGGTTCTATATCTTCATACGCACGCTTTATTTGTAAATTTCCCATAAAAAATCGGCTCCTTTTCTTGTTTCCTTTATTATAACTTGATGCTACAATAAAAAACAAATATTTAGAAAAAGGATGACAGCAATGGATTACCTAGCAAGCTACAAAGAATTACTTTCTATCGCACAAGCAGGGCTACATTATGGTAACGATCAATTTGATCTTGTTCGTTATCAAGAACTAAACGATTTAGCCCTACAGTTAATTCAAAGCCTTGGTGATGAACCCCAAGAAGTGATCCATGATTTATTTTCTCATGAATCTGGTTATCAAACGCC
Organism: Tetragenococcus halophilus; assembly: GCF_001712815.1. Taxonomy (NCBI): domain Bacteria; kingdom Bacillati; phylum Bacillota; class Bacilli; order Lactobacillales; family Enterococcaceae; genus Tetragenococcus; species Tetragenococcus halophilus. The sequence continues at coordinate 975,276 of NZ_CP012047.1, read as the reverse complement.
TAAAGTAGATATTCGAGCATTCATCACTCAAGATAGTAAAGTATTGCTTGTACAAGATAGTAAGTCACTCAAATGGTCTTTACCTGGCGGCTATGCAGATGTTGGCTTTTCTCCTAAGGAAAACACGCGTAAAGAAGTCTATGAAGAAACCGGTCTTAAAGTAGAAGTTAAACAATTAAAAGCCATTTTTGATACCAATTTACGTAAAGATATCCCCCAAGCTTTTCAATATTACAAATTAGTATTTGACTGTGAAATCCTCTCTGGTTCTTTTATGGAAAATCTAGAAACTAACCAAATGCATTACTTTGCTCTTGATAAATTACCGCTACTTTCCCAAAAAAGGACGACCCAAGAACAACTCCTACAATTAATGCAAGAAAATAATACTAGCTATTTCGAATAGTAAAAAAGGGAGAAAGAAAATGGAAAATATCGGCACTATCCGATTAGAAACTAAGCGATTAAATTTACGTCTTCTAACACCTGAAGATGCACAACAAATGTTTGATCACTGGGCTAATGATACTAAAGTGACTAAATATCTTAACTGGAAACCCTATCAAACAGTCAAAGATGTCAGGAATAATTTAAGTGAATATCAAAAAAATTATATCGATGTTGATTATTTTTTCTGGGGAATTGAAGAAAAAGTAAGTCAACAGCTCATTGGTACAATTTCAGCAAGTGTTGCTGATAAAACCGCCAAAGTTGCGGAAATCGGTTATTGTATTGGCCAAAATTGGTGGGGTAAGGGTTATACTAGTGAAGCATTAGCAGAAGTGATTGCTTATTTATTTGAAAAAAATGATTTTAAACGAATCGAAGCTACTCACGACGCTGATAATGCTCCTTCAGGAAAAGTTATGGAAAAAGCTGGCATGAGTTATGAAGGAACGCTTCGACAACGACTGGTCAATAACCGCGGAGTTGTTGATGCTGTATATTACGCCATATTAAAAAAAGACTATATCAGTCAACAAGCCCAACATCAAATTTATAATTTTTTGAATGAAACCAATCTTTCCTATCAATTGCTAGAACACAAAGCAGTTTATACGATAAACGAAATTGACTTTGATATACCTGGCACCAGAGTGAAAAATCTATTTTTACAAGGAAAAGACGACCTTTATTTATTGATCCTAGCAGAAGATAAACGAGCTATTTTAAAAACCATCGCACAAGAAGTCGGTGAAAGACACTTGTCCTTTGCTTCTGAGCAAAAATTAAGTCAAGTTTTGCATACAACTCAGGGCGCTGTCTCCCCTTTAGGTTTGTTGTTTGATAAAGAGCAAAAGGTACAATTGATCATAGACGAACAGCTCCCTGTAAGAGGAAAAATTAGCTTTCACCCAAATAGAAATGATAAAACATTGATTTTTGACTTTAATGATTTTCTTACTTTTCTTACAAAAATCAACCACTCACCTAAGTATATCAGTATTTAAAAACAGCAAGGTTTATCGCATTCCTTGCTGTTTTTAAGCTGTTTATTCTCGATTTTTTAAGGCAAGCCGAAGCGTTTCATTGGCTAGTTCTGACTGTGCATCTACTACCGGATATTTTTCATTTTGTACAGCTTCTTGTACCAATGACAACTCCGTACATCCTAAAACCATGACATCACAATTGTACTCTTCCGTCATTTTTTGCAATATTTGATAAAACAATGCTTCATTACAAAAATGATTTTCCTTCACATCTCGATAAATCAGATTTGTAACGTCTTGTTGCAGATCAGCATCAGGCAAAACAACGTCTAAATGATCGAATTTATTCAACTCGTTTTCATAAACTTTGGTCTTAATCGTTCCTTCTGTCGCTAACAAACCTACACGCGTTTTCCCTGTTTTTTTGCCAAATTTTTGACTCGTTACTTCTGCAGCAAGACGCGGCATATGCAAAATTGGAATATTGGTCACTTCTTGTAATTCATCAAAAAAATGATGCGCGGTATTACATGTTAATACAAAAAAAGCAGGTTGAAGTTTAGTATACTGTCTTAAATCTTCTTTTAGCACACGGGAAGGATCTTCTGTCGATTTTCCCAAAATAAAATCTGTTCGATCAGGCACTGTTGCGTGATTGACTAAAAGGTAATTTAAATAATCTTGATCAGAATGGATAGGCGTTCGCTTATTGAGTACATGTACAAAGCTTTCAGTGGCCAACGTTCCCATTCCACCTAAAATTGTAAAAAAGTTTTCCATTATTATCTATTTCTTTCTAAAGTATTTTTTATATCTATCATGATATAAATAAAAAATCCGTTTGACAAGCAAATAGCGTTTTAAATTCATGTCTTTTTTATAGTATAAAGTATTGCCGTACTTATTTTCTGTCAAATATTGCGTCGCACGCTCTTTATCCGGACCTTCTGCAATGTATTGTTTTAAGATTTTTTTTGGCACACCTAACCAAAGTTTATCACCTTGCGCATAAGTTGTTTCTGTAAACGGTGTTTCTAATACATAATCTTCTACTAAATATTTCGCTAAATTATAGCCACCTAATGTTACACAGAAGCTGCTTCTACCTTGCCGCAAATTAATTTCAAATAATTTATATTCGCCGTCTCTTTCATCATATTTCATGTCAAAATTGGCAAATCCTACATATTCGATTTTTTCTAAAAAGTTTTTCATTTGGTCAAAAACTTTTTCATTATAATCAGGCATAATCGCCACATAATTTCCCACTGCTTCAGGCGTTGGGTCTTCTAATAGCGGATGACCTAAATACATCATTCTTACATTATGATTGTGATCCACATAAGCATTTAATACACGCATTCGTGAATCATCACCAGGTATAAAATTTTGACAAATCATTTCAGAAGTATAACCTGCTTGGTAAACTTTAGCCAAAATATCATCCACTTCTTCTTGTGAATACAAAATAAAGGCTTTTTTTCGTCCTTCGAAATCAACATCCAAGTACTCAACGCTATCTGAGGGTTTCAAAGCTACTGGGAAACCAAAAGGTAGTTCAACAGAGGAATTTTTTTCCACCATATCTTTTGTGATAATAAGAGTATCTGGATAAGGTAGACCGTATTTTTCACAAGTTTTATAAAATGCCGCTTTATCTTCTAATGTTTCTTGCGTTTTTGCATCTACAGTTGGACAAATAAAACGTTGACTCAATTCTTCTTTGTTATGTGTAATCAATTCGGTATATCCATCGCCGCAAGGAACTAAAATAATCTTACGAGGATCATCCTTGTATTGTGCCATCAATTCACGCATGACTTTCATAAAGCCTTCTGGTTCAGAAAAACCAGGATGAGAATGAACATTGACGATTTTGCTGTATTTTGTCGGAGAAAGTTGTCCAGCACCATGCGCTTCTGAAATTGTCCCATATGCTTCATGAAATGAACGCGCCATTCCATAAACATTTATATCACTACCTAATAGAAGAGGTAAAAATTGTTCATTTACTTTTGTATTCACAGCTAAAACCACTTTCTTTCTCAAAATTTTCATACATAATATTTAATTGAAAGTATACCATAAGTAAAAGAACAATTGCATCCATTAACTGATAAATCTTAAGATAGTTAAGACAGTCGAGAACTTTTTTAGAATTTTTCCGTCCCATACTCAACCTGACTTAGGGCCAAGTCTAGTATCATTGGCCCTTACTATGCGAAACGTTAGACCAATCACTCTATTTACGGCCCATTCTCTGCCTAACTTAGGGCCAAAAATCGAATTTGTGGTCCTTACTTTGCTAGACTTTAGGCCAAAAGACAAAGCTTTGGCCCTTTCTTTGTCATACTTAGGTCCGGAAATTGATTTTGCTAAACCAGCTTCTTTTCAATCAAACTTCAGTTCTAGCGCTATTCTTTCGCGTATAAGCTTAAATTATGCTATAATTTTATGATGGAAATTTCTATATTAGATAAAAAACTTATCAATTGGAGGTAAGTTCATGAGTGAACGTCAATATGAAGAAAAACATCTAGAACAAACGATTTCGTTGATTGAAAACGAAGAAGAGTTGTTGAAAAATCAGCAAGAAGAACTAGAAAAATCTATGAGCAATCAATTAAAAGAAGTAAGTAAAAATACGATTAATACTGCTACTGAAGAATCCTTTTATGAATCTGTAGTTGAATACCGTCAGCACGAACATGAACTAGCATTACGTTATCAAAGTGCTGAAGCAAAAGAAAAACGAATGAATACACTAGAAACGATGGCACAGTCTCCCTATTTTGCAAGAATCGATTTTAAAGAAGAAGCAGAACTAAAAGAAACATTATATCTAGGGATTGCTTCATTAAGAGATAAAAAAGATGACACGATCGTCATTGACTGGCGCGCCCCCATTGCCAATCTATATTATGAAGGAGAACTTGGGAAGGCTTCCTATACAGCAAATAAAGAAACTTTTTATGTTGATTTGTTGTTAAAACGTCAATTCAAAATCCAAAATGGAGAACTTCTTTCGATGGTTGATACTTCTGAAATGATCAATGACGAGTTTTTGTTGGATATTCTTGATGACACGTCTTCTCCACAAATGAAAAACATTGTTTCAACGATTCAAAAAGCGCAAAATCAAATTATTCGGGATACAAGCAGCAAATACATGCTCATTGAAGGAATCGCAGGTAGTGGAAAAACCTCTGCTTTATTACAACGTATTGCCTTTTTGTTATATCACCATAGAAACTGGTTAAAGGTTGATCAAGTATTATTATTTTCTCCAAACCATTTATTTTCCGATTATATTTCAATGGTATTGCCTTCTTTAGGTGAAAGTGAGGTACCTACCCAAACTTTTACCAATTTTTTACAAAAGCTTATTCCTAATTATACGATTCAAAATGTAGCGCAAGAAGAAGAACAATTTTTAAGTGGTGAAAATAATCCAGTTCAAACAATGAAAAATGGCTTAAGCGTACTTGATGAAATTCAACCTTATGTGACAATTATTACCAATTTTGGCCCGATTTTTCGTGACTTAAAAATCAATGGTGAAACCTACATCAAAAAAGATCAAATACGCCATTGGTATAACCAAACCAACACAAAGCTTCCGCTCTATCAAAGAATACAACTTTTACAAACGAAATTATTAAAGAAAGTGAGCGGCCTACAAAAAGATGAAGCGAAAAAAAATTGGGTAAAAGAACAGGCAGCTGAAAAACTCGAAGAAATTTATGAAAACAACCCTAACCTTGATGACTCTGAGGAAAAAGAAAAGCAACTAAGAAGACAAATAAAACAAGAAATTGTAAAAAAGGAATTCCGTCCGATGATGCAAAAAGTCAATAGCTTTCGCTTTATCAACTTTGCCAAACAATATATCCACTTTTTAAAACAATTTCCTGAAAATATTTTAAAAGAACATGGGATCTCTGCTAGAGCTTGGGAAGATAGTATTCAAACGGTGCGCCAACAAATGAAAAATAAAGAGATATTACAAGAAGATGCGTTGCTCTACTTTTCACTTTTGCGGAATATCTACCCAATGACTAATGAACAAAAGGTTCGCTTTATCTTTATTGACGAAATGCAGGATTTTCCTCCTGCACAAGTAGCACTATTAAAAGACTTATTTCCAAAAGCATCAATGACCTTATGTGGTGATTTAAATCAAAAAGTTTTTGGAAATGAAACAATTGTTCATTCAGTAGATAAATTATTTGAAAATGATGAAGTCACACGTTATCAACTAACCACAAGTTATCGCTCAACTGAGGAAATCACAGCCTTTGCTAATCAGTTTCTATCACAAGAAGATCGCGTACAAACGACAGCAAGAAACGGCGCAAAACCATTAATTGTAAATGCCGCAAATCAAGCGCAAGGAATTAACTGGCTTGAAAATGACTTGGGGAATGAAACGGCGCAGAAAAAACAATGGCGTACTGCGATCATTGCTAAAACCACCCAAGAATGTAAAGAATTATACAGTCAGCTTTCTGAAACGGCGCAAAAAAGTATTCAGCTCATTACTTCCGAAGATGAATTTATGAAGCGTTCAATTGTGATTATTCCTGCCTACTTGGCTAAAGGTTTAGAATTTGATCGTGTATATGCTTGGCATGTTGCCGAGAACTTCTCAGCTAGTGATCAACTCATTTTTTACACCATAGCTACCCGTGCTATGCATGAATTAAATATTATTAGCTTTGGACAAAACAGTCCTTTACTAGCAAATGTTGAAACAGATAGTTACCAACAAAAAGACTTACTTTCAGACGAATAAAAAACAAAAAAGCAGCAACTTCCCGGTCAATAATACTAACGGGTTGATTGCTGCTTTTTAAACGCTCAAATAAAAAAAGTTGTTTCTGGATATTTTAATTGTACCACCTGCAAAATCATTTTTAACTCAGAAACATTGATAGGATTATCTTCATCAAAAATTCGACTATGGCGACCAATTTGACCATTTTCAATCAAATGGTAAATACGGTTCCATACGATAAATTCTTCCAAGTTTTCAAATCTGCTGATGGGAAAACCTCCTACATCAAGGATCTCAGACAAACGAAAAGCGACATAAGCGCTATCTACATACATTTTTTCTGAATGAAATTCGTCAGGTGCCCTATAATTAATAATTGCCTTTTCTGGACGATTTTCTATCAACCAATCTAATAAAACGAAAAACCCCGGCATACGACTAGGCTCCCTAAACAATCGTTGTGATTCTTTCGCACCACGAAAAACCATCGGAATGAAAATATTTCTCTTATAAACAAGCATCGGTGCACTTTTAATAGAACATTCCAAGTAACGGTTTAAATAACTAGGGCCACTATAATCACCAATACGATAACCATCAACGCCAAATTGCTTATACTTATCAGCAAGCTCAGAGCAATCTTGGATCGTTAACGCTGTTTTGGATAATACTTCATACCCACTTAAAACACGACGAAAGGGCTTTAAAGTTATTTCTTCTTCCACCGTTCAACCCCCTATTCAAAACTTCTTCTTAAAAATAATAATAACATAAATTTCAAAGATTAGCTTATAACAGATGAAATATTATTTAGTTTCTAACTAAAATATTTTAAAACTGCTTATAAAACTTATTTATCATTTGCTTATTGTCTACAAAAAAATACGCTAAGTATCTATTTAAACAGATGCTTAGCGTAGATAAAGAGTTTGTTTTTATTCATTATTTGCTTCTAATAAGTTTCTTAAGTGTTCAACTGCCTCATTACTACCTGACATAATTAAATGATCACCTAATTCTAAACGAGTCGTTCCATGAGGGATGATTGGTTCATGATTCCGAAAAATACGACTAATGATTACCTCGTTAACCTCCGGCAATTGTGAGATCATCTTTTCTTCATACTTAGCATTTGTCACAGTAACTTCATTTAAGCGAAATTGTGTAGAAGTTAGTACGTTAAAGAAAGCAGGTGCTTCAATCGCACTACGTAACATACCGACATTAACATCAAACATACTGAAAAATTCCACCTCAGCTTGCGCCAAATTTTCCTCCATTTGTAGCCGTTCTTTTGGATCACGCACATCTAAACGTACAATGACACGAGGAACACCATATTCTTTAGCTTTTAATGCAAGATCAAAGTTAATGTTTGCCTCTTGATGGGCCAAAACGAGCACATCAGTATCAAATACTCGATTGAAAATCAAGTGTTGACTATCTAAAGATTCAAGTAAAGACAACTGTGCTTTATTATGATAAGTATCATATTGATATTGATCATTAGTATAGATAGCTTTACTATAATGAGTAGAAGACAATTCCTGCATTGCAGAGATTGCCATTAATCCAACCCCTATAAAATGCACCTCTATTTTCTTCTGAACTTCTTCGTGAGACTTATAAAAGTATTTAAATAAAAGAGGTCCTATTAAACAAGTCAAAATCCCCGATAAAAGGAAAGCTCCTGATTGTTGTTGATCAATGACATTCAAATTTTCCGCCACATTAAGTGCTGGTAAAATAAGCGTGAGAGTCGTTTGCGACAAAAATACCCCACTTAAAGCATTAGAAGTCGTAAATAGTCGACGAAAAATAAGCTGGTAGTTTAGCAAGCAGAAAAGCGATTAAAAATAAAGGAATCAATACTAGTGTTTCCGCCGAACTAAACATTGCCACTAAATCTAGTTTTACCCCTGTCAGAATAAAGAAAAACGGAATAAAATACCCGTAGCCAATAGCATCTAATTTTTCCTCAGTCTCTTTTTCTGGTTCCAATAATTTAATGACAATTCCTGCAAGAAACGCACCTAGAACGTTTTCTGCTCCAACAGTTTCTGCTAAAACCACTAGCGTAATAATCACCACAAAAGCAAGACGAACGTCTAGTTGGGTTGTTGATTTTGTATATTTCTTAAAAACAGTGAAGAAATTACGAAAACGCAAAAGTAATAATACAGCTACCAGAAAGATTAAGGAAGTAAACCAAAGCGTACTACTATTCCCGCTTTTTAAAGAGGAATAAATCGTTAAACCCAGAAGTGGAACGACTTCCCCTAATACTGCAAAGAGCAAAAGCGTTTGTCCATAAGTCCGTCCTAATAGCTCATTTTCTTTTAACACCGGGATCACAATTCCTAAGGCGACCGTACTAAATAAAATACTAGCTAACTGTACATCTGAGAAAAAGCCAGAAACACAGAACAAAACGGCAAGTAGTACAGAGCCAACCACTGTTAACCCATAAGCCAAGCTAGCCACTTTGAGCGGTGTTTCTTTGCTAGTATTTTCAGCTTGTCTAGCTGCTAAAGGAGTAGAAGTATCAGGCTTTTTAAATAATGAAAAATCAATTTCCATCCCACTTAAAAAAAGTAATAAAACCACACCTAAAGTCGAAATAGTAGATAATACAGCATTGTTTTCAACAATATTAAATCCACTCTTACCTAATAAAATTCCCACAAAAATTTCTGCAACAGTCGTAGGAATAAATGATATATGAAACCTAGCTAACAGCATAGGTGTTAAAAACGCTGCAAAAGTTACAATTACGAGAGAAAAATTCATACACTTGCCTCCCTGCTCAATTTTTTTAATAGATTTGAAATAAGTCATAGGATACATTCTTATGTTTATCGTTCCTACAACAGCCTTCATAAATTTTCTCGATTCAACCTATTCCAAGTTTTTTCCGAAAGTAATTCTAACAGCTTTCATGATATTTTGAAAATATTATAAACTATTGAAATAACGTATCTGCAGTTCAGCTTTTGAATCATCAAACTATAGTAAAAAAAATGGAATCAAGTATTATAAAAATAAGTCCGGAAAAGCTTTTTTAGAAATTATATGTTAAAATTTAGTTAGTAGTTACGAAAACGCTATTATTTTTACAAGGAGGTACAAATTATGAACAAAAAACAAGCTGCTCTGTTTTTATATCTTTTGGAAGATTTAGCTTTTGATAGACAGTTTCACCTGCAACAAAGTGTAGTATTTGAAGCTAAGGAAAATTTAATGACTGGGCTTTTCTATCCTAGTGACGCCTTCTTTGCTCCTTTTACAAGCCCAGAAGAGGCCTATACATTCAAAGAAACCTTTGTCAAAAGAACCATGAAGAGTGCTATTGCTGATTATAATAAGGCACAGATACAGCAAGATTTACAAAAAGATATGCCCGCAACTTTTGAAAAAATTGAATATTTTGTCTTACATTACGAAGAGTTCGAAGAAACAAAAGATGTAAAAACAATTGTTACTGATGATACAGTTATTAAAAATGTAGATTTTATGAACATCCCAAATAAAATCTTCCCATTTTTTATTTTCCCTAAAGATGTCACATTTACTCCTGTATCATTACTATTTGGAAGTTAGTAAATAGTTACATGTCTAAAAAAAGGCATTTAGCTGTTATCTAGCCAGCTAAGTGCCTTTTTTCTACGCAATGAAATATAAAAATCATTCTATTCTAACACTACGTTATGATAAATGTTTTGCACATCTTCCAAATCATCTAATACATCAATAATTTTCACAAAAATAGCCTTGTCTTCATCCTTTAATGTTACTTCACTTTGCGGAAGCATCTGCATTTCTGCAATGTCGTACTTTTCAACGCCATAACTATTTAGTGCTTCTTGAATAAGATGGAAATGTTCTGGCTCACCGTAAACGACGATTTGACCCTCATCATTTTCAACATCTCGTATATCAATTTCCTTATCTAGCAAAAATTCAAAAATTTCATCAACGTTATCTCCGGCAAAACTAAACAAAGCCGTATTATCAAACATATAAGACACCGCACCATTTACACCCATATTTCCACCATTTTTACTAAAAGCAGCACGTACTTCACCAGCTGTTCGATTTACATTATTTGTCAAAGCATCTACAATAAGCATCGAACCCGCAGGACCGAATCCTTCATAACGCAGTTCGGAGTAAATTTCGTCACTAGCGCCTTTTGCTTTTTCCAGCGCACGATCAATGACATGCTTGGGTACATCATAAGTCTTTGCCCGGTCAATGACAAACTTTAACTTTTGATTTGTATGCGGATCAGGCTCTCCAGATTTTGCGGCAGCATAAATTTCTATCCCAAATTTTGCATAAACTTTGCTATTATTTTTATCCTTTGCGGTCTTTTTAGCGACGATATTTGCCCATTTGCGTCCCATTTTTTCACTTCTCTTTCAATTATTTTAAAAATACTCTACATTAAACACGAATTGGAAACTGGCCAAAGTTTTGTTCTTTTATCTTAGCGTTTACCATCTGATAAATGTTATCACTTTGGATGCCCAGTGTCATCTTTTCTTCCTCAGTTTGACCAACCTTAGAAATAATCGGCCATGAGATAGTTTTTTTCTCCTGCTGTAAGTATTGTTGCCCCTTCTGGGTAAATCCTAAAATGTGTAAATAGTTATTATGCCAAGCTTTTTTTACATCTTTATCTTTTAAATTCAATAAACAATAGCAAAACAGTCGTTGAATCCTTGCACGTGTATATCTTTTTGATTTAACAAGCTGTACATATTCCTCAAAATTACTTGCTTGTCTAATTTTACTTTTTAAACGATACTCTAAACCTTCAACCATTTGATAGATTTCACGTAATTCAGCTAAGGAACTCGCTAATATTTTATATCGTAAAAATGGCCAATAATCCTCCCAACTCACTTGATAATCAGTGAGATCTTTTGCTGTTTTTACCGGAACTACATTTTTCACACTATTTTTTTCAAAAACTGCTTGACGGATTGCCGTAGCGCTTGCGATTTTTCCTGTTAATTCGGCGGAATGATGGTTTACTTTTTTTCGTTCAATGGGATAAATGCCCATAGCTTGTTCAAAACGAGCATTTTCTTTAGCATAAGTCAATCCTAATACATGATTTGGTTGTTCTTTTAATCGTGCAAAAGCAGGATCATCGTCAGCTAACACAGCCGCCATTTTTTGCGCGTAAGTTAAAGTAGGGTCATCATATTTCTGGTAAGCTTCATCGATTTCTTTTTGGTGAGTTGTAGTAAAATGTCCAAAAGAAGAATAATCAAAATCTGCACTATGATCTGTACCAAATGAAAGGCTTTTGCAGTGCAGTGCATGTAAAAGTTGCACGCCACCTTTAGCAAAGTAATCCGCCGACTGTAAGGACCATTGAATAGGTAATTCAACGATCAAATCTGCACCTTGTGATAGTGCTTCTTCGGCTCTTTGCCATTTATCAATGATAGCCGGCTCTCCACGTTGTAAGAAATTGCCGCTCATTACAACCACCATCACATCTGCTTGAGTCCGTTCTCTCGCCTCTTGCAATTGATATCTATGACCATTATGAAATGGATTATATTCAGCAATGATTCCGCAAGTATTCATCCTTATCTCCTTATATGTAAAAACTCAATTCCTACTAAAATCCCACGAAATCAAAAGATTTCATGGGATTACATTTATTTATAACAAACAAAAAACCAACGTTCGCTATTGTTTGTTGGTTCACTATCCTTAAAATCAGCACATACTTTAATCTGCTCAAAACCCGCTTGTTTCAACAAATCTTTATAAGTTTCTATGGGATAAGTACGTTCCAAATGCAATTCATCTTCACGGTTAAAAGTTTCATCCTGATTTTTAATAAAAAACGTCAGAAAGTGTTCGATACTATGAGGAAATTCTCCGGGATAACTTTCCCATAAAAAGGCGAAATCTTCTGTTTGATAATGATAAGTATAATCAGGAAAAACTTCATCTATCTGATAAAGCGAGTGGACATCAAACAAAAAAACACCATCTTTTTTAAGCACTTGGTAAACCTGATTAAAAGCCGTTTGTACTTCTAGTTCATCAGCTAAATAACAAATAGAATCAGAATAGCAAGTGACTACTTCATAAGTTCCCATATCTTTTAAATCAAGCATGTCTGCTTGTACAAACTGTACATCTGCTTGTTCATATTCTGCTCGTTGATTGGCTACTGTTAACATCTCTTCTGACAAGTCTAAAGCTGTAACAGCATATCCTTTTTGAGCAAACTGAATGGCTAATTCACCCGTGCCACAAGCCAATTCTAAAAGTTGCTTTTCTTTCTGTAAATGACGCAAGGTAAAAGCTAACCAATCCTCATATAACTGTTCATCCATAACTTGATCATAAATAAAAGCAAAAGTTTCAAATGCACTCATTATTCTGTGACCCAAGCCGAAGTATCAACAAAAGGGGCATCCGCCCATAGTTTTTCCAATTGATAAAATTCACGTTCATCTTCATTAAACACATGGACAATCACGTCGCCTAAATCAATTAAGATCCATTTCGCGCTATCTCTTCCTTCGACACTTTTTACTTCAACTTGTGCTTTTTGCTCACTTTCAATAATATCGTTCACAATAGCTTGAATTTGGCGATTGTTTCTTCCAGAGCAGATCATAAAGTAATCAGCCAGTAAAGACACCTCACGAACATCTAGAACGACAATATCTTGCGCACTTTTTGCGTTTGCTGTTTGTACAGCTGTTTGTAAAATTTGTTGACTATCTATTTTCGTTCACCTCTTATTTATCTTAGTTCTTTTTTGCCACCCAGCGGTTATAAGTTTCAATCGTTTTAGGGTAAATCGGCGCATTAATATCTATTAAATGAGCCAGTGTATGTTTAGTTTCATAAGCTACTGCTTCATCCAAATCTTTTTTAGCAATAGCACGTGCTTTTTCTACACCAGGGATATCTCTTCCAGCTTCAATATAATCTGCTACATAAATGATTTTATCTAGCAAGCTCATTTGAGAAGCCCCAGTTGTATGTAAACGGATCGCTTGCAAAATGGACTCATCAGTAATTCCAAGTTCTTTTTCGACGAATTGTGCACCTACAAGACCATGCCAAATCGCATTATTCCAATTCAATAAATCTAAGTCGTAGTCATAGTCACGAATGACTTGTTTAAATTCACTGTCCGAACGTTCCTTGGCATAATCATGAGTCAATGCAGCAATACTTACTTTTTCCTTAGACTCTCCATATCTTTCAGCCAAAGATAGGGCAGCTGCTTCTACTCCTAATACATGGTTAAAACGTTTTTCGCTCATCGCTGCTTTAATTTTTTCCAATAAGGTTGCTCGAGTATTTTCATCATATTTCATCAAGATACAACCCCTTTTCTTGAATATAGTGTAACACATTTTCTGGCAAGAGATAGTTCACCGAACAACCTTGTGCAATTTTTTTCCGTAAATCTGTAGAACTGATATTCATATCAGGTACATCGATCCAAATAATTGGATAAGAAGTTTCAGTTGGATAATTAGGTCGTTTGACTCCTACAAATTGAACCAATTGCATTAGTTCATCAACTTTATACCACTTGGGTAAATACTCCACCATATCTCCACCGAGAATAAAATAAAAATCAGTATCGGGATATTTCTCTGTTAAGATTTTCATGGTTTCATAAGTATAGCTTTTACCTTGACGATTGATTTCACTTTTTTCAATATCAAGTAAAGGATTATCAGCAATGGCTAACTCTAACATCTTTAATCGATCTGAAACATCAATTGTTTCTTTAGGGTCCACATGGGGCGGTTCATTAGACGGCATCAAATAAACCTTTTCTAAACCTATTGATCTGCCGACTTGATCTGCCATGATCAAATGCGCTATATGAACAGGATTAAAGTTTCCTCCTAAAATTCCTACTTGTTTTTTCTTTGAATTCCTTTGTTCTTTAACTTCTACAAATGTCTGTACATTACTCATCACTTGCTGTTTCAACTTCTCATGCGCCTCCAATAACTACACTTTCTTTACAGCAGCAGAAATCTTTTGATTTTTTTCTTGATTTGAAATTTTAAAAATCACTAGCACACGCCCGATGATTTGAACTACTTGGCAGTCCAATTTTTCTTCTAAAATCGACGCTACCTCACTAGCTTCTTCATCGGTATTTTGTAGTAAACTTACTTTAATCAATTCTCGTTTTTCTAAAGCTTCGCCGATTTGTACGATCAGTTGATCATTTAATCCACCTTTACCAATCTGAAAAATCGGTTGTAAATGGTGAGCTTGACTCTTCAAAAAACTTTTTTGCTTTCCTCTTAATTCCATAACGTCCTCCTAAACCAGCGCTTTACGTGTAATAACATCGACGCCCTTGGGTGCCCAACCACTGACCACAACTGAGCCTTTCACTGTAACCCAGCCCAAGCCGGCAAAAACAATATCCGTTTTTTCTTTAATAGAAAATTCAAAACGTTCCAATTCAGGGAAGTTTTCTTTTTCTTCATTACGTGGGGGTTGTAATAGTTCACCTAAGTGTTTTTCATAAAATTTATCCGCGTTTTCTAATTTGGTTCGATGAATCATTAGATCATTTGAAACAAAAACGGTAAAAGAGCTTTTTTCTCCTTTAATAAAATCAAAACGCGCTAAACCACCTAAAAACAATGTTTGTCCAGCGTTTAATTGATAGATCTTAGGCTTAATTTCTTTTTGGGGCGCGATAATTTTAAGATCTTTTTCCCCTAGAAAATGCGCCATTTGATGATGATGGATAATCCCAGGTGTATCTATTAAAAATTGACCATCCTCTAAAGGAATTTCAATTTTATCTAATGTTGTTCCAGGAAATTTTGAAGTAGTGATTAACTCCTTAACATCCGCTGTTTTTTGAACAATCTGATTAATCAATGTAGATTTACCTACATTTGTTACACCTACAATATAAACATCACGACCTTCACGATACTTTTCTATCATGTCTAGTAAAGTATCTAAATCATCGTTTCTTTTGGCACTAGTCAATAATACATCGACTGGACGTAAGCCTTTATCGTGGGCTTGTTCTTTCATCCATTGTTTTAATTTGGTCTTTTTTAAAGACTTAGGTAACACATCTACTTTATTACCTACCAATAATACGGGATTGTCTCCCACAAAGCGATGCAAACCAGGTATTATTGAACCATTAAAATCAAAAATATCTACCACATTGACAATAAGTGCATCCTTTTGCCCGATTTCATTTAATAACCTTAAAAAATCATCGTCGGTCAATGAGACATCTTGAATCTCATTATAATGGCGCAGACGAAAACAACGTTGACAATAAACTTCGCCAGATTCCAATCCTTTTTCCAAAACTGATTTTGGCGTATAACCTATTTTATTTTTATCTTCTGTTTGAATAACAGCTCCACAACCAATACATTGAAGGGCTTCTGTCATTTTATTTCACCTTGCCATTTCATATCAGAATATTTTTTTTGCAAATACTTCATGATCTTACGTTCAAAAAAACGATTAAAACGCGTTTTCCAACCATCAGTATTTACTACTGGTTTAACCAAAACGCTCCATACACCAGCACTATTTGCTGCTTTAATATCAGTCATAAGCTGGTCTCCTAGCATAACTACTTCTTCTTTATTCACATTTAGCTGTCTACATGCCCTATTGATCCCAACAGGAAGAGGTTTAAGTGCTCGTGCAACATAAGACAGTCCTAGTTTATCTGTCACCCTACTAACGCGTTGCGCGCTGTTATTTGATACAACCACAACAGCAATACCAGTGTCTTTCATTTCTTCCAACCATTTTCTTAGCTCATCAGTACCATCGGGATGATCCCAGGCGATTAAAGTATTATCAAGATCAGTCAAAACAACCCTTATACCAACGTTTTTTAATTGCTCAGGTGTAATTTTATAAATTGACTCGATCATCCAACTTGGTTTATAACTTGAAAACATCAATCATTTTTCTCCTCAAATGAACAAGCTCATGATAACCATCACGAGCGTTCTTATCTAACTTTTAAAAATAAATTTCTTTTTAACTCTTCACAAATGTTGATTATACAATAAATTTTCATAAAGGAAAAGTTTTGACCTTTTTATTGTTTTTATCCATTCGCCCACCAAAAACTTTCCAGTTTTTAGCAATATTTATTAAAATAACCATTTTGCTTTAGATAGCCTTACGTGCTTTTCTTCCTATCAAATACAAAACAAGACCAAATAATATAATGATATAAAATGGTAATTCAACTTTTGGTCCTAGATCAGGTATGATCAAAACGACCAAAACAAATAGTCCTACTGCAAAAATACCAAAAAGGCCAGATAAAAAAAGAAATCTTTTATTGTTGATCTCTTTGAAACAAGTCCAGCGAATATACTGAAGGGATAAATACATGATAAAAAACGCAATCGGAATATCTAGCAAAACTTTAAGCGCAAAAGCTCCCAAGTAATAAGTCTTACTCCATGAATCTACACTAAAAATATAAGGGCCCAGCCCGTTAAAAATACCAGAAGTCATGCTCACTGCCGCCAAAAAGTAACATACAAACATAATGAAATATTGTATATGCTTTTTAGTTACTCCTTTGGGAAGCTCTCCAAGGATTTCATTGGCATATTTCTTTGGTTGCTTCCCAAAAACATCTTTTGCTGTCTTTCCTTCTGCTTGTGCCTCTATTAAGTGATCGAGCAGCTCAACTAAAATTTCTTCCATTTCTTGATCAGATGTATTATAAGAGGCTCGTATGTAAATCATCATATCCTCATAGTACTTTTTATTTTCTTGAGATAGCTGTTTGCGCTTTTCATTATTCAATTGCACTAACGCTTCTGCATCCATCTTATTCCTCCTTATCCAATAACCGATCAACCGGTAACTTGATCGTTTCCCAATTTGCTTTAAAATCAACGAGTGCTTTTGTGCCCTCTTTTGTCAGATAATAGTATTTTCTATTCGGCCCTGCCGGTGACTTTTTCATCTCGCCTGTAATTAATTGTTCTTTTTGTAATCGCAATAAAATTGGATATATCGAACCTTCACTGACAAAAAGGCCGTAACTTTGAAGTTTCACTGATAATTCATATCCGTATACAACTTGACGATCGAGTAGTGCAAGAATGCATCCTTCCAATATTCCCTTTAATAATTGACTTCGTATCGACAATTATCCCACCTACTTTATATTTAAAAGTCATGAATGATTTTTATTTATTTGGCTAAGACTAACTTGTATTACCATATAGTTTAGTAAAAATGTAACTATCTTGCAATACAACTTAGTTGATTTTTTATTTAATTATTGAAAGCGAAATAATCGTTAGAATAATCAGATTTTTCGGACAATTGCTCGCTTTACCTGCAAAGATATGTTAATATACTCAAAAAGGAAGTCGATCATATGAAACAGCCCAAAAATTTCATTATTATTTCGCCGCATTTTCCCGAGAATTTTTCCACATTTGCTGTTTGTTTACGAGAAAGAGGCTTTAATACCTTAGGAATTGCTGATATCGCTTATGATCAACTAAGCGATACTTTAAAAAACGCTCTAACTGAATATTACCGTGTAGATGACATGAATGATTACGATCAAATGTATCGTGCAGTTGCTTTTTTCGCCCATAAATATGGTAAAATCGATAGAATTGAATCCCATAACGAACATTGGTTGGAGTTAGACGCGCAATTGCGAACAGATTTCAATGTAGTGGGCTATACCCTTACAGACTTTGAGCCAATCAAAAAGAAATCGAGTATGAAAAAACTCCAAATGCTAGATCTTCCTGTAGCAGAAGGTCGTGTATTTTCTGATGAAAAAACCTTCCCAACAAGTTTTTGTCTGTTAGGAAAGTTTTGAAATGAACAATAAACAGCTTAGTATACATTTAAAGCAAAAGCTAAAAACTCACCGAAAATGATCTACCTGATATTTTTCAAAATGGTATTCTCCAGACTGAAAAAATATTCTGGCTATCGTGCATGTATGCCATTGGATACTATGTAATCTCTGTCTTATAATCGCTGGGTAATAAAACACCTACCCAGCGTTTTTCTTTCATATAAGAAACTTCCAAAAAGTGCTCATGAAGCGCTCAAAAGCTATTGATAATAAGCAGGTAAGTGAAATTGTTGATTGTTTTCAAATAGCTCTCCAACTTCAAAAAGTAAATCCTCACGACCTTTAGCTGCCATAAACTGAATCCCCAAAGGAAGGCCTTCATTGGTTAAATGAGTAGGTAAACTGATTGCAGGTTGTCCAGTTAAATTTGCTAATTGAGTGAATGGCGAAAATCGTAAGCTTTTATCAAACATTTCATAAACCAAATCTCCTGCTTGTTTTAAGGAATAATTTTGTATTTGTGCTAATTGTGTGCGAATAGTATTACTTTGTAAATCATCAGTGATTTTAGGAGCTGAATAGGCTGTGGTAGGCGTTAATAACAAATCATAGTTTTCAAATAGCTCTTCCATCTGCGCTGCTGCTTGATCCCAAGTATTAAGATTATGAATATAACTAGCTGCTGACTGTTTCATACCATATTGGTACAGACCCCAAGACATCAATTCCATATCTTCTTTTTCGATCGGACGCGCTAAATTATAGGAAAGTTCTTCTATCATAGCGGCTGTTTCTGCGCCATTCATATGATAATAAGATTGCATTAGCTTTTTACCTTTGATCGGTAAAGAAATTTCTTCTATCCTATGCCCTTCTTTTGTTAGAAAAGAAACTGCATTTTTTACTGCCGTCATCGCCTCTTCTGATACTTCACTATCCACTGGCGAAGTTGTAACAAAAGCAATTTTGAGTCCTTTTTTATTCGCGCTTCTCGTATGCTCCCATTCAACTTTTGGCGCTTGATAAGGCGCTGCTTTTTCTGTACCTCTTATCGCATAAAAAAGCGTCTTTGTATCTCGCATTGAAACGTTTAAAGCAAAAGAAATTGAAGCTCCCTGCCAAGCACGAAATCCTGCAGGACCAACGAGCATCGTTCCGCGAGTAGGTTTTAATCCAATTAAACCACTAAAAGATGCCGGAATACGAATTGAGCCACCACCATCACTGGCCGCAGCAAGTGGAAACATACCAGAAGCCACACTAGCTGCTGCACCTCCGCTTGAACCCCCCGGAGAATAATCAAGATTCCAAGGATTACGTGTATTACCATAAAGTGTCGGGTCTGTAACATTTTTAAAACCGAATTCTGGAGCATTTGTTTGCCCTAAAGGAATCAATCCTGCTGTTTCCAAAGCCTGCACAAAATGATTACTGACTGGTGCACGATTTGTTTTTAATAAGTGACTGCCAGCAGTAGATAGCCACCCCTTTTTATCCTGACCTAACATTTTTAAAGGCAAGGGCAAACCAGCAAAAGGCGATTTTTCTATATTTTTACTAGCTTCATACTGTTTTTTAGCATCTTCTTTGGCAAAAGTTACCAGTGCATTTATTTTTTGATTATCTTTTTCTACCCTATTTTCAATTAACGTCAATAATTCTTCAAAAGAAATTTTTTGTTTTTTTAATTGCTCTGCCCAATACAAAGCATCATGTATCATCACACTCACCTCTTCTTTTATTTTACTATAGAAATTTAAAAGTGTCGCATGTAATTTTTTGTTTAGCTATTGCTAAAAATAGTTATGACCATTATACTAAGTTATACAATATATCGGATGGAAACACAACGAAAACACAATATATAGTATTTCCAAATGGTTGTCTTAAAGGAGTTTTTAAAATGAGCGTACAAATAAAAGAACCCGAACTTGATATTGAAAAGTTAAATCAAGATATTAAACAATTCCCACAAGTTTCCCCTATTACAGATGATATGTATACAACAAGACAAGGCGTTTCGCGCTTAGTCATGCTTGATCGTTACGCTTATAAAGATGTGCAACAGCGTACACTTGCAGTAGGAGATTTAATTGTTTTAACAGTTAAAAGTGATCCCAATTACCCAGCACGTGGCGTAGGAATCGTTCAAAAAATTGACGATCAGCAGCAAGAAGCAGATATTCTAGTAGAAGAAGCTTACCGTTTTTCTATTGAAGATCCCGATGAACAAGCTTCAGGTATCGTTACTCGTCATTTAAACGAAATTGACAAACCTCTAGAAGTTTTTTATGAACAAATTACAAAACGTGTTGCTCACGCTCTAGCAAGAGTAGACCAAACTATTGGTAGCAAGACGATGATTGAAGAAGGATTTTATCAACAATTAAAAGAAATGAACTTTGTCCCTGCTGGCCGAGTTCTTTACGGTGCCGGATCTGGGGCTAATGTCACCTATTTCAATTGTTATGTTATGCCTTTTGTCCCAGATTCAAGAAGTGGAATTGCCGAACATCGCAAAAAAGTAATGGAAATTATGAGTCGTGGAGGCGGTGTTGGTAGTAATGGTTCTGCTTTACGTCCCAGAAATGCAATCGTGCGAGGCGTTAATGGTAAATCTTCCGGCTCTGTTTCATGGCTAGATGATATTGCGAAATTAACTCACTTAGTGGAACAAGGCGGCAGTCGCCGTGGTGCGCAGATGATTATGCTGGCTGATTGGCATCCAGATATTATTGAATTTATTGTGTCAAAAATGCAAAATGCACGTATTTTACGCTACTTACTAGAAAATACAAATGACAGCCAAATCAAGCAAGCCGTTCATGAAAAATTGAATTTCACTCCTCTTTTACAAAGTGAACGTGAAATGTATCAATTTATCGTTAATCAAGAAAACAAAACAGAAACAGTTTCATCTGCAACAATTAAAGAAGCACAAACAAAATTAAATGACGGTGGTACTTACAGTGTAAATAATTCTGAGTTTTTATCAGGCGCTAACATATCTTTAACACTAACGGATGATTTCATGCAAGCTGTTAAAAACAATGAAGAATGGCCACTTCGTTTCCCCGACTTGTTCAATTATAGTCAAGAAGAAATGGATGATTATGACAACAAATGGCCGGAAATTGGCGATGTGCGTCAGTGGGAAGACTTAGGCTATCAAGTGGCAACTTATCGAACAATTAAGGCGCGTGAATTATGGAAATTGATTAATATCTGCGCAACTTATTCCGCAGAACCAGGCATCTTTTTTATCGATAATGCCAATAATAAGACAAACGCTATCGCTTATGGTCAAAAAGTTGTTGCAACCAACCCATGCGGCGAACAACCTTTAGCGCCTAACTCAGTTTGTAATTTAGGCGCCATCAATTTAGCGAATATGGCAAATAAAGACACTGCTGAAGTGGACTATGACAAATTAATGGAAACAGTCAAGATTGCTGTACAAATGCAAGATGATGTCATTGACTCAACACCTTATTTCTTAGAAGAAAACAAAAAACAAGCATTAGGTGAACGTCGTGTCGGGCTTGGCGTCATGGGGCTTGCCGATTTACTTATTTACACCCATCATCGATATGGTTCTAAAGAAGGAAACCAAGTTGTTGACAAGATTTTTGAAACAATTGCAACTACAGCTTATCGGGAGTCCATTCGTTTAGCAAAATTAAAGGGCAGCTTCCCATTTTTAATTGGAGAAACCGAAGAAGAAACACAAAAACTAAGACAACGTTTCATTCAAACTGGCTACATGAAAGATATGCCGCAAGATATTCGTGAAAATATTTTAGCGCACGGCATCCGTAATTCTCACCTATTAACTGTAGCTCCTACCGGCAGTACTGGTACTATGGTGGGCGTTGCCACTGGGTTAGAGCCTTATTTTGCCTTTAAATATTATCGTAGTGGACGCTTAGGTAAATTTATGGAAGTAAATGC
Organism: Tetragenococcus halophilus; assembly: GCF_001712815.1. Taxonomy (NCBI): domain Bacteria; kingdom Bacillati; phylum Bacillota; class Bacilli; order Lactobacillales; family Enterococcaceae; genus Tetragenococcus; species Tetragenococcus halophilus. Next base: position 953,249 of record NZ_CP012047.1, on the reverse strand, counting down.
TGAAATTGTACAAGAATACTTAAATGAACATCCAGAATCTGATGCTAGTCACTTGCCTGAATTTTTCGTTTCTTCTATGGAATTAGCGCCCGAAGAACATGTTGATGTGCAAACCACCATTCAACGTTGGGTTGATAGTTCGATCTCTAAAACTGTAAATGCACCTAAAGGTTATACCGTCGAACAAGTAGCAACTATCTACGAACGTCTATATGATGGCAATGCTAAAGGGGGTACGGTTTATGTAGACGGCTCACGTGATTCTCAAGTATTAACACTACAATCAGAAAAAGAAACAGAAAAACAAACCTCCTTGTTTGAAACAGAAGATATTCGTATTGTAGATGATTCTGACGAATTAGAACAATTAGTGGAACAAGCAGAAAATGATCATATTCAACAAGAAGGACATACAGATGATGTGATCTACGGTTCTGATGTTGGTAATACTTGTCCAATTTGTCGACAAGGCATTGTTAAGGATATAGGTGGTTGTAACACTTGCACAAATTGTCAAGCACAATTACGTTGCGGTTTGTAAGCTAAGGAGGAAAATAATGCAAATTTATACTCGTACTGGTGATCAAGGAACAACCAAACTTATCGGTGGCCTTGAAGTAACAAAAGATGATCCTCGTATCGAAGCTTATGGAACGATCGATGAATTAAATAGTTTAGTTGGATATATTGCTAGCTTGCACGAATTGGCAGTTAACTTCAAAGAAGAACTCGTTTACATCCAACATTATTTATTTGATTGTGGCAACGATCTTGCTACACCCACATTTAAAGAAATAGGAAAAATTTCACCCAGAACGAGAAATGCAAGCGACCCACTCTACCCTTACGTAGTCAAAAAAGAAGATATAGCGTGGTTGGAAGCACGGATAGATTTTTATGCAGATATCCCAGCCGAGATTGATTATTTCATCCTACCAGGTGGCACGCCGGAAAGTGCGCAACTGCATATGGCTCGTACCGTTGCACGACGAGCGGAACGAGAAATGGTTAGCTTTCAAAAGCAAGGACAGGTAAATCCCTTTGCGTTGAAATTTGTCAATCGGTTATCAGATTACTTCTTTGCCTTAGCCCGCGTCGTTAATAGCCAAGCAGGAAAAGAAGATATTCGGTATGAGCGTAGCAAAAAAGTCTTTCACAATGACCTCACAAAAGACGATATTCAATAAAAAACAGGACAAGAGCCAGTAGAAATGGGCTCTTTGTCAAATAGTGTTGTTTAAGCAAAACCTTTATAAAAAGAAGGACTTCGGTTCTTCTTTTTTTGTTATTTTATAAGATCTCAAGAAGCCCTTGTTGAATAAGCACTCGCTTACGTAGATGATTAAAAGAACGAAAGCCAAAGGCAATCCGTTGAATTACTTTAATCAAGTTGTTTTTCCCTTCAAGTTTGCCGTTGGAATACGGTTGAGTAAAAGATAAGGTAATTTCTTTACGGTACTTTTGGAGGTGACGTAAGGATTTTTTAAAGGGTTCTTCTAATAAAGGCGACAGTTGATCAATGATAGCGAAAAATGGTTGCGCTTTGCCGTTTTCAAAAGCGTCAAGCAGATCTTGATAAACATCATAAGAAGCCTTAAGCACGGGATCAATGGTTAATAAGTAATCCACAACTTCCGATTCCGTCACATATTTTTGGCGAAAAAGAGGGAACTGTTTCAAATGGTCGTACCCCAAGTTTTTATGCTTTTTTTGGAGCTGTTTCCAGTATTTTTTTAATTTGCGATAATCCTTCATTTGTTGGGCGCTCTTTTTGTCCAGCTGGTTCATCGACCGAATCCGCTGCTGGTTAAAAGCTCGAGAAATCTGTTGGATAATGTGGAAATGATCCACAAGAATCTTGGCCTTCGGAAATACTTGAGGGATCATTTTTCCATAAGCCGAATTCATATCCATAACCACATGTTGGACTCTTTTCCGCGCTTGTTGAGTAAATCGTTGAAAGTAAGCAATCAGTTTGAAATTGCGGCGATCGTCCAAGATATCGATAATTTTTCCTGTCTGAGCGTCACTGAAGATAAAACACATGGCTCCTTCACAGTCCTTCGTGCCTTTGAATTCATCGATTAGCAAATGTTTCGGTAAATGGTTGGGATTGAATTTAAGTCCTTGATAGAAGGTATCCAATACGCGTTCCACGGTTTTAAATGAGACCCCATAGCGTAAAGCAATATCTTTCATCGATAGTTTTTTCTTCAAGTCTATCGCAATGGCAAACTTCAAGGCTTGCGAAATATAACAGTCTTTGGCGATATAATAGGTCCTGGCACTAAAAGTATGATGACAGGATTTACAATAAAATCGTTGCTTAAATAAGCGTAAAACGCTGGGCACTTCCTGATAAGGAATTAATTGAATATCCGAAGCCTTTGGCGAATGTTTAATAAGAAGATTCTCTTCATTTATGAGGCCACAACATTCGCAAGCTTTCGGGGTGTAGGTAAGGACACCGTAAAAGACATTCGTCATTCGATGATGAATGGGTTCTTTTTGAACTGCTTGAGCGGAAAAAAAGATGTGAGGGTCCTTAATATTGAGTAAGTTTTTAAGGCCTACATCTAGATTTTGATCTTTAATTTTGATATCTTTGTATTGAAGCATTTGTTTTCTCCTTTTATTTTGGTGTCCAACTTAATTATAAAGGAAACAAATGCTTTTTTGTTATATAAAAAATTAGTGTTATTACTAATTTTTTTAGTAACAACACTAAATATTATAGACCCTAGAAATGACTCTTGTCCTGTTTTTATTTTTTTATAGCCTTAACTCCTATTAAACACCTTTTATCACCAAAATTAAGACTCATTTAAGTCAGCAATTGTACTGTTTTCACCAAAAATACTCTCCCAATCTCCAGTGAAATCATCCACCGCTTGAGCAATTGACGGCATTGCTAAAGCTTGACCAATAATATCTGGTGCAACCGTTACCGCTTGGGCCCCTTGTTCTAAGGCAGTAGTCACTTGACCTACATTTTTAAAACTAGCAGCTACGATTTTAGTTTGACTATTACTCGCTTGTATTTCATTTGCCATAGCTTTCAAAGCTTTTCTAGCATCGATATTTAAATTTTCCATACGGTTAAAATAAGGCGCAATATAATCTGCACCCGCTGCAATTGCTAAATAAGCCTGGAATTTAGTATAAATAGCTGTAGCCGTTACATTTAATCCTTCTTTTTTTAAGGCCTTAATTACTTTTAAACCTTCACTACTTACAGGAACTTTGAAATAAATCTCTCTTCCCAATTGCTCCGATATAGCTTCTACATCTTTTAACATCCCTACTTTATCCTTTGCCACCACTTGTATATGCAGCGAACGTTTTTCTCCAATCACTTCCCTAATTGCTTTCATATGCGCAAAAAAATCAATTTTCCCTTCTTTTTTTATGATCGAAGGATTAGTTGTTACGCCTGCTAATGGAAGAATAGCCTCATACTTTTTGATTGTTTCAATATTTGCAGTATCTAATAAAATTTCCATCATAATTTGCTCCTTTGTTTAAAAATAAGCGAAACCGCTTGCTTTAAAATTTAAAAAGCCAACTTTCGTTCAAAATTTTTTTATTATCTTACGAAATAAACATAGCACAAGTATCAGAAAACCGTCAATAAGTATTGTACAAATCATCACAAATTTATTTTTAAGTCAACAGCTAAAGATTTATACACTATGATTGCATAAATACAACTCATATAAAAAAATAATGAATATTTATTCGCTGATCTATTGATTAAATAAAAGTAATTTGCTAACATATAGTTTAAATTCAATTTAGGGGATGCATAATTATGAAAGAAAAAGTTGTTTTAGCTTATTCAGGAGGTTTAGATACTTCTGTTTCAGTTCGATGGTTGACCGATCAAGGATATGATGTTATTGCATGTTGCCTAGATATTGGTGAAGGAAAAGATATCCAAGCAATTCGAGATAAAGCATTAATGGTCGGAGCAAGCCAGTCTTATGCCATTGATGCAAAAGAAGAATTTTTACAAGACTTTGCTCTAATCGCTTTACAAGGAAATACTTTTTATGAAAATTCCTATCCGCTGGTTTCCGCACTGTCACGTCCACTTATTGCAAAAAAATTAGTTGAATTAGCACATAAAACTAACGCAACAACAATCGCTCATGGTTGTACCGGCAAAGGAAACGATCAAGTTCGCTTTGAAGTTGCTATTGCATCACTAGATCCTAGTTTAAAAGTGATTGCACCAGTGCGCCAGTGGCAGTGGTCACGTGAGGAAGAAATCGCTTATGCACAGGCTAATAATGTCCCTATTCCTGCTGATTTGGATAATCCTTATTCGATTGATCAAAACTTGTGGGGCCGAGCTTGTGAGTGCGGCGCCCTTGAAGATCCCTGGTCTACTCCACCAGAAGGCGCCTATGGAATAACAAATGAATTGTCTAATACACCTGATAAACCAGATAGCTTGGAATTAGCTTTTGAAAAAGGAGTCCCTATTGCTATCAATGATAAAAAAATGAGTCTGACCTCTATTACTTCTACACTTAATACTCTAGCAGGTAAACATGGTATCGGACGAATCGATCATGTAGAAAATCGTTTAGTAGGTATTAAATCTCGAGAAGTTTATGAATGCCCAGGTGCTTTAACTATGATGCATGCTCACAAAGAATTAGAAGATTTAGTTTTTGCCCGTGAACTGGCTCATACCAAACCGATGATCGAAAATCAATTAGCTCAAACCATTTACGACGGACTTTGGTTCAATCCACTTACAAAAGCGCTTGTCGCTTTTATTAAAAGTTCACAAGAAAACGTTAATGGCGTGGTTCGTTTGAAATTGTTTAAGGGAAACATCATTTGCGAAGGTAAAAAATCTAAGAATAGTTTATACAACGAAAATCTAGCAACTTATACTTCCGCTGACACTTTTGACCAAGAAGCCGCGGTTGGATTTATTAAACTATGGGGGTTACCTTCAAAAGTTCACGCTGAAGTACAAGCACAACAAGCAGCTGAGGAGGAAAGCAAATGAAAAAGCTCTGGGGCGGTCGTTTTACTGGTGAAAACAAAGACTGGGTAGATACATTTGGGGCCTCTATTTCTTTTGACTATCAACTGGCTAAAGAAGATATCTTGGGCAGCTTAGCTCATGTTAAAATGCTAGGCGCTTGCGCTATTATTACAAAAGACGAGATGCAACAAATTCAAACAGGGTTAGAAAACTTGCAAGAAAAATTAGCTAATGACGAATTAACTTTCACAATTCAAAACGAAGATATACATCTAAATATTGAATCCCTTTTGACTGAGGAAATTGGCCCAGTTGCTGGTAAACTTCATACAGCACGTAGTCGTAATGATCAAGTAGCAACGGATATGCATCTATACCTCAAAGAAACTGTGATCCTTGTCATCAAAAAATTGCACCAATTACGTAGTGTGTTGCTAGGTAAAGCCGAAGAAAATGTCGAAACCATTATGCCTGGTTACACGCATATGCAGCACGCTCAACCTATCTCTTTCGGTCATCATTTATTAGCTTATTATCAAATGCTGACACGCGATCAAGAACGTATGCAAGAAAGTTTATCACGTATCGATATCTCCCCCTTAGGCGCAGCAGCTTTAGCTGGCACTACTTTTCCTATTGATCGTCAAATGACAGCGGATGAATTAGGATTTTCTGATATTTATGATAACAGCTTGGATGCCGTTAGTGATCGAGATTTTATTTTAGAGTTTTTAAGTAATGCTTCCTTGTTGATGATGCATCTTTCTCGTTTTTGCGAAGAGCTTATTCTATGGTGTACTTACGAGTTTCAGTTTGTTGAACTAACAGATACTTTTTCTACCGGAAGTTCAATCATGCCTCAGAAGAAAAACCCGGACATGGCGGAACTAATCCGTGGTAAAACAGGACGTGTCTACGGGAATTTAACTCAGTTATTAACCGTTATGAAAGGTTTACCTCTAGCTTATAATAAAGACTTTCAAGAGGATAAAGAAGGCATGTTTGACACTTCAGAAACGGCTATCACTAGTTTAGAAATTATGAGTGACATGATCAAGACAATGAAAGTAAATCCAACAAATATGCAGCAGGCAACGGAAAAGGATTTTTCTAATGCAACAGAATTAGCTGACTATTTAGCCAATAAAGGCATACCCTTTCGACAAGCACACGAAATTGTAGGTAAATTAGTTTTAGAATGTATTCAACAAGGAAGCTATCTGCAAGATATCCCCCTAAAAAAATACCAGGAAGTCTCTCCTGTTATTGAAGCAGACGTTTACGATAAATTAAGTGCCGCAACCGCCGTGAAAAGTCGCAATTCAACAGGCGGCACTGGTTTTGATCAAGTAAAAGCCCAAATTGAAAAAGCTCGAAAAGAACTACAAAACTAGAGTTAGACTGATAAAGTAACCTTAGAATTTACTAAATCTAGAGCTAGTCTAGCAAACTAGCCCTAGATTTTTTTAAATTTAGAGTTGGACTAGCAAAGAAGCTTGTAAAATTTTTAAATCTAGAGCTAACCTGACAAAGTAACCTTAGTTTTTTTAAATCCAGGGTAATTCTGCTTATTTTTTCTAGTTTTGCGAAAAAAGTTTAGTATGCTTCTTTTTATATTTCTTCTAAACTTTCTGAATCGAGAATTCGAATTGTTTGTTTATCTCTTTTAATCAGTTGATCCTTTTCCAAAGATTTCAATTTACGCGACAATGTTTCTGGTGTCGTGCCTAGAAAACCAGCTAGTTCTTTCATTTTCATAGGAATTTTTATTTGGGAACTTTCCGTAGCTTTTGCTAAATCTAACAAATAAGTTGCCAATCGTTCTTCAATTCTCTCCATAGTTAGAAATTGCGTCTGTTCCTCAACTTTAGCGTTTTTTTCAGCATTAATTGTTAAAAGTTTTATACTTAATTGCGGATAGTCTTTTAAAAGTTTTTGAAAATCACTTTGTTTTAGTACACAGATCTCGATATTTTGTAAAGCTTCGCCAAACAAGTTGTTATTTTTTACACCAAACAACACATCTTCACCTTCATAGCCGCCAGGTTCCACCACGCGTAGTAATTGTTCTTTTCCATTTGGCGAAAGTTGATAAACTTTTAAAAGACCTTTTGCCAGAATGACCAATTGAGGGTCATCAAAAGGAGAAAATACTGTTTCTCCTTTTTTATAAACGGTATGTCTAACTAATTGATGAATTCTTTTTTGATCTTGCAAGTCCAAATGGTTAAATAAGGGAACTAACGTGACACATAAATGCTCTTTATGCTCCATAATCATCCTCTTTTTATTCTTCTTAGTCTTCTTCTAAACCTTCAGAAACTTCGTGTCCTAAATAACTTTGTATACTATAAATTTGATGTTTTATCCAAGAGTATAACTGTTTTAAAAATTTCGCAAGACCAAACTTACTTTCATCTTCTGACAACCTTACTCCTCGAGTAATAAACATTAATTGAGTACTAAAATCTTTAACAACCTCCATCAACAGATCCTTTCCTGTTTCGTACTTTAAACGTCCATTTTCTTCTAACATACTATATTGGGTAAATTCTTCTGTAATTGTAGGTATAACCTCGTCTTCATCTAGCATCAAATAATTTAACTCGTCAAATAAATGGCTTTCTTTAACAATCAATTCAGGAAACACTTCTTGAACAAAACTTCGCTCTACTCCCTTTATATAATAAACAACTTGTCTTAATTTATTCTGGTGGATATACAAATTGGCCAGAACATGTCCAATCATTGCTCCAGCTGTCGGCGTATGATGGTCTTTTTCACTTTGAATTAATTCTTGTTGGTATTTTTCTTCTGGAGTCATTAAGATAACTCCTTTGTCTTGGTATTTTCTACGGTATAGCCTAACTTTTTAATCGTTTGTTGGATTATTAAAGCATCTGTCACACTCGAATCAAGTTCAACTTTTACTTTACTTGCATTAAATAATACTTTCACTTTAGCTACGCCATCTTCCTTTTTGATTGCTTGTTCGATTTTTTGCATACATGAAGGGCAAGTAAGCGTCCCTAATTGAATGATTACTTTTTCCATAATAAAATTCCTCCTCTTTTATTTTCATAGCTATCTTAAATTATTTTATAAAAGAAAAAAATTGATACTTATCAAGTTTTGCGTTTTTTCTTATAACTTAGTAATAAACGCATGCCATTAAAGATGACAATTAAGATACTTAATTCATGGATAAACATACCACTAGCCATATAGATATAGCCAAAAACCAAACCTAATAACAACAGCAATATGGTTGTTAGTGCAATTAAGATATTTTCCTGCATATTCCGCAATGTTTTTTTCGTTAAACGATAAGCTTCTGCTAATTTTTCAAAATTTGATTTCATTAAAACAACATCTGACGTTTCAATAGCGACTTCTGTACCGCCTCCCATAGCAATTCCAATATCACTTAAAGTAAGAGATGGGCTATCGTTAACACCATCACCGACAAAAGCTGTTTGATGACCTTCATTTTGTAATTTGCGGATATAATCGGCTTTATTTTCTGGCATTAAATTTCCATAAACCTTAGTTATTCCAAGTTCTTCTGCAGTACTTTCTGCTGTTTCTTGATTGTCACCGGTTAGCATGATTAGCTCTTTTATACCCATTTCTTTTAGATGGGATAATGTCTCTTTTACTCCTGGACGAATCTGATCTTTAATACCAATCAATAAAGACAATTGCCCATCAATTGCCACCATCACTAAAGAATGTCCGCTAATTTGTAATTGATGAGTATCATCTTTTATTTTTTTCGTAAGTTTAATATTATTTGCGTTCATCAAGGATTTATTACCAACAAGTACCTTTTTATCATCCAATATTGCTTTAATTCCTTGACCTTTAACTACGTTTGTTTGAGTAACTGGCAGATAACTGGACATCTTTGCATAGTCTAAAATCGCTTGTCCCAATGGATGATCAGATTCTCTTTCAACACTAGCGACTACTTTTAAACTGTCGCTTAAATCCTCTGTGTAACTTTTGATAGCAGCAACACTTGGCTTACCTAATGTCAAAGTGCCCGTTTTGTCAAATACAAAAGTGTCAACTTTACTAAAACTGTCAATAACCTCGCCACCTTTAATCAATATGCCATCTTTAGCACCACTTCCAATACCGGCAACATTTGAAACTGGGACACCAATAACCAAAGCTCCAGGACACCCTAGAACTAAAATAGTAATGGCTAAGCGAACATCTTGTGTCAAAATACCGACAATTAAAGATAAAATAAGGACGAGTGGTGTATAATACTTGGCAAACTTATCGATAAAACGCTCAGCACTAGACTTACTATCTTGTGCTTCTTCCACTAACTCAATAATTTTACCAAAAGTAGTATCTTCCCCAACTTTTTTAGTTTTTATTTTTAGCGTGCCATTATCTAAAAAAGTTCCCGCAAAGACGTCGTCACCTTTTCCCTTTTTTCTTTGTTTCGATTCACCAGTTACACTGGCTTCATCTAAGTAACCTTCTCCTTCATCAATCACTCCATCTACCGGTACTTGACCACCCGTTTTTACTAATAAACGATCATCTTTAGCAATAGCCTCAATTTCAACCGTTTCGCTTGTTCCATCATCTAATATTTTTAGAGCACTTTTAGGAGCCATTTTGGTCAAAGACTGAATAGCTGTACGTGTTTTTTCTAAGGTTTTTCGTTCTAAAAAACTACCAAATAAAAACAAAAAGGTAACAATCGCTGACTCATTATATTCTCCTATCAAAAAAGCACCAAAAACTGCGATAGTTACTAACAAATCAATACTGAGTACTCGTACTTTTAACGCTTGATATGCTTGTAAAAAAATTGGTAACACCCCAATGATCGAAGCAATAATTAGAAAACTTTGATAAAAAAGCCTCTCCATAAAGACAAACTGCGCGATCCCAGCAAAAATGATGAATATTCCAGTAATAAACGTTAACTGATTTTTATGTTGCATAATATACTGTTGTATTTTCATTTGTCTCCTCCTTTTCACAATTACAGTGTAGTGAAAAAACCAGAGAAAAAAATTGATTATCATCAAGAAATACAGTTTTCTGTTAACAAAGTAATAATGATAATAAAATGACAAAACAGCATTTTTGAAGCTTATTGACAAAGCTATAAACATTGATATAATAAACTTTGTTGTAAAGCGGATGTGTTGGAATTGGTAGACAAGCATGATTCAGGTTCATGTGAGCATAACGCTCGTGTGGGTTCGACTCCCACTATCCGCATGTAAAGCAAATAAGATGATATAACAAAAAAGAAGGAAAAGATGACTTGTATCAACATCTTTTCCTTCTTTTTATTAACACCTCATAACTGCTCTAAATCAATCTGCTTATAATCTACATAAGCGCGATAAAACAAATCCATAATTTGAAATAAGGGCATCATACTGAAAATTTCATCGCTGGATTGACCTATTTCCGTCGATTGATAGTATAAATTATAAGTTGCTTTGGAGGCTAAACGATTCCTACTCATATTAGTGATCGATAAGATAGGAATATTTTTTAATTTCATTCGATTTAAAACATTTTCTTGTGGTTTATTTTCTCCGCTTAATGATAAAATAATCATCAAATCCTTTTCAGTAATAGAACCGTTTAAAACCAGACTCAACTCTTTTTGTGATTGTAAATGTATAGGAAAACGTTGTAATGGAATGACGCTACGTATAAAGCTTTGTAAAACATCTCTTTGTCCCCAACCAGTGCCATAACAATAAATTGATTTTGCTTGATCAAAAGTTTGCAAAGCAGGTATAATATTCTGCTGATTAAAAAGTTTAGCTGTTTGTAAAAGGTCCTCTTGTTGCATAGCGACAAAGGAACTTTCTTCTTTACGATATGTATGTTGTTGCTTTAATGCATACTTGAATTCACTATAGCCTGAAAGACCTAATTTTTGCGTAAAACGTAAAATTGAAGATTTTGAAGTCAATGTAGCTTCCGCTAGTTGAGTGATCGATAAACGTTTACATTCTTCTTCATGTTTTATAATATATTGAGAAATATGTTGGTCATTTTCATTTAAATAGTCATAATGTTCATTAATTAAAGCTTCTATACTCAAAATAATTCATCCTCCATCTTCTTGTGTTTTAATTGTAACACAAGGTGGATATGCTGCTAAAAGTTATTGCTATTTTGTTTATTTTATTTTATTAAAAAAGGTTCCCAGACACTATTTAAGCATCTGAGAACCTTTTTTCCATTACTTTAGTTCTGGCCAATATTCTTTGTTAGCTTCAATCAAATCATCCAAAATTTGTTTTGCTACACGCGCATTTGGCACAATACGTGATAATGTAAGAGCTTGCCATAATTTTTGATAAGATTTAGTAGCCCAAGCATCCACCACTAATTTTTCTACGGCTACTTGTTGTTCCATCAAACCTTTTTGGAAGCGGGGAATTGAACCTTGAGTCATTGGTTCAGCACCTTGTGATCCTACTATACAAGGGACCTCTACCATTCCTTCTGAGTCAAAGTTCTCTACTGCGCCATGATTAGGCACAATTAAAAGCATACGTTCTTTTGTGTTATACGCAATCGCCCGAGCTAAATCAACAATATAACTAGCATGATCATCTGCAACTAATTTTGCATCTTCTGCTGTTTTGATATTCGAAATGCGGTTACACTCACTAAATACGTGTTTTTCCCGATTATCCATAACTTCATTGGCACGAGTATAGTTGATATCACTGTGCTCTGCTTCATCTTGCGGATAGAAATAATACTTCAAATAGGTATTAGGTAAGGTATTGGGATCCAGCCATTGTACTTCTTTAGCTTTACCAAAAGTGTATTCCCAACTTGGTTCTTCGTCTGTACCCGCTTCTAATTCTTTCGGTGTAATATAGCCGTGTTCTTTTACCCAATCAGTAAGTTGTGGCATCAAATCGTTACCATCTTTATCGCGAATATCGGTCCACCAACCAAAGTGGTTCAAGCCATAATAACGTACTTCCATATCTTTACGGGAGGCTAGACCCAATACTTCAGCCATACGAATTTCAATTCCTACTGGCATATCACAAATATTGATAATCTTGCTATTAGGACGTAATCTTCTTGTTGCTTCAGCCACAATCGCTGCAGGATTGGAATAATTTAGCATCCATGCGTTCGGAGAATATTTTTCCATATAATCTAAAATTTCTAAGACGCCAGGAATAGAACGCATGCCATAAGCAATCCCACCAGGACCACAAGTTTCTTGTCCGATAACACCATATTTCATTGGGATCTTTTCATCTTTTTCCCGCATGGCGTATTTTCCAACTCGGATATGTGCCATGACAAAGTCAACATCTGTAAAAGCTTCTTCTGGATTTGTTGTTGCTTTAAATTCAATTTCTGGTGCCCGTTCTTTTATAATCACTTCTGTGGCATCCGCAATTTGTTTCTGTCTTTCTTTATCATTATCATAAAATTTCAATGAACGAATCGGAAATTTATCCAAGTTTTCTAATAACATCATCACGATTCCTGGTGTAAATGTACTGCCGCCGCCTGCTACTACAATTGATTGTTTTTTCAAAGTCATAAAACTATTCGTCTCCTTCATAATTTTTATTTTCGTCTTCTACAATTTCCTCAAAAAATTCTCTTACTTTCGGCACATCCAAACCAACAATGACTTGGAAAGCTTTTCCGTTTCTTACAACTCCGTGCGCACCGCCTCCTTTAAAGAAATCATCTTCTAGTACTTGTCCTTCATCTGCGACAGAAACCCGCAATCTGGTCGCACAATTTGTCACATCGGTGATGTTTTGCGCACCTCCCAGACCTTCTATGAACTGAGCAGCCTTCTGTGCATTGGGATTATCACTTTCTCTCACACTAGACATAGCCACGCTGCCTGCTGCTTGCTTTTCTTTAAAATCTTTTTTGCTGTACATTTTGACTTCGCCGCTATCTTCACGTCCAGGTGTTTTGATATTGAACCGAACAATTGCCCAACGGAAAAGGAAGTAATAAATCACCGAAAAGGCTAATCCAACACCTAAAAATATAAATATGGCATCTTTATGGTTGGCCCACATTGGTAAAATAAATTGCGAAAAGTTTGCAATAAAGCCGCCACCAATAGAAGCGGATACACCTAATGCATACATAATCATACTCATTGATGCAGCCAACAATGCATGAACAGCAAATAGCTGTGGCGCTAAAAACAAGAAAGTAAATTCAAATGGTTCTGTAATTCCTGATAAAATTGCAGTAAGTGCTGTTGGAATGACTAAAGCCATTGTCTTTTGCCGATTTTCTGGTTTAGAAGTCGCTATAAAGGCGCCGCCAATACCAATCGGCGCGAATACTTTGGAAACATTTTGAAGACCGAATCCTCCCCCCGGAAAAAGTTCTCTTAAAGATTCCGTGGAGTTGGCAAATTCAGATAAGTGTTCGAACCAATAGCTTATTGTTCCACCTTGAACGACTGCTGGACCTAAATCGAATGGTTGGTAAATAAAATGGTGTAACCCAGTTGGTATCAAAATTCGTTCTAAGAACACATAGATACCTACACCGATTGTTCCACTTGAAGCCATAAAACCTTGCAGTTGAGCAATCCCATCTTGAATAGGTGGCCAAACCCAAGCAGCTAAGAAAGCTAATGGCAAAGCTGCGATAAAACCTAAGATCACAACAAACGAAGAACCAGAAAAAACACCTAGCCATTCAGGTAGCGCTGTATCATAAAATCGATTATGTAAATAAATCGCTACCCCTGCTATTAAAATCGCTCCGATAATACTAGTATCAAGAGTTGTCACACCACCAATGGATTTAATTCCTATCGCTTCTGGATCACTTAAATCAACACCAAAATTCCAAGTCTCTAAAATAGCGTTCATAAAAGTATTCCATGTCATATAAATAACAAATGATTCCAATACTGCACGTCCGCTAGCTTTTTTAGCCAAGCTGATCGGAAGGCCAATAACAAAGAGTAACTCCATATTATTAAAAACAGTCCAACCGCCTTCTTCAATGACGCCCCAAATGTTACTCCAAAAGGTTCCTTCTGTAGCAATGGAACCAACAATATCTGGATTTTGAAAAACAGTGGATAAAGCTAAGATAATCCCATTAAATGCAAGCAATAATACAGGAACAATCATTGCTCCGCCAAAGCGTTGAATCTTTTGCATCATACTCCATTCACTTCCTCATAAATTTAATTTGCAATCGTTTTACTGATTTAAGTCTAGCAAATTCAAATCAAAATGATAGGGGTTTCAAAGTAAATGGGACTGTACTTCTAATTTCCATATTTTTCCTATATCGCGGGAAAATTCCCAGCTTCAAATACACTGAAATCTAAAACAGTGTGACTATGTATAATTAATAACTAAAACTTGAAACCTACTTTTCGATACGTATCCCTTGGTATACCAAGGATCTCATGCACAAAATTAACTTCAACCTGCTTGCTTGAGCTGTTTTTGTATAGAGGAAGGTAGTTTTTCAAGGAACTGTTCGATAATGTTATTTAATACGGCTTCATCCAAAACATATTCATCCGCAAAAGCTTCTTGGAATAAAACGAGTAATTGCAGAATGGCTTCCGATACAGAAAGCTCGGAAAGCTCATCAATGAGAAGATAAAATAACTCGCCAAGCGTTCGGTCGTCTTTACTTTCACGTTCTTGCACCGCTAGGATCATATAACCGATAGCTACCAGTGTCGTATGCGCAAAGATCCCGTCATAAGAAATCCCTTGGTACTTGGCTAATTTTAAGTATTGTTTGCACATCTTGAAGTAGACTTCCACCGACCAGCGTCTAGCATAGAGCTGAATGATCTCGTCTTCGGTCAGATCGATATCGGTCGAAGCTAAGACCAAATAGTCGTTTCGTTTATTGCAATTGCGAATATATACCAACTTAATGGGAAGGATTTTCCCTTCTACGACAGCTTCTACTCGGACACTCAAAAGATAGCGAGAACGACCGCGGCGCTTTTTATGTGTGCCAGGCATGGCATTTATCTAGCTAGTGAAAGTCTAGTCACGGGTAGTTACCGCCAAGTGTAGCGAGCCACAAGCCGAAATCAGCGATGATGGGGTGAAGGAAGTGGTGGCGCAAATCTCTTGAACCTACGCACAGGAACTTGATGAGGCTAAATGGTGGATAAGGCTGCATAACAAGCTGAAGTCCAAAAGGTAAACGTAAAACCAAGACAGTAAATCAAGAGGTTGTGGAGAGAAAGATAGATGTCTTACCCTGGGAGATCTTACGGACGTTTGCGAACGGTCGAAAAAGGTTTGTCGTAAGAAGTCAGCCGAGGCCATAGTAGCTATGATATTACATGTAGTGAAGGGCTGAATGTTTGTATAGTGTGAATCGCTAGAAGAAAATATCCAAGCAGTCCGGAAACGAGGATACCCTAGAACGGTAGAACGTAACTATCGATGGGAAAAGTAGTGAGGACGATCTTGGAT
Organism: Tetragenococcus halophilus; assembly: GCF_001712815.1. Taxonomy (NCBI): domain Bacteria; kingdom Bacillati; phylum Bacillota; class Bacilli; order Lactobacillales; family Enterococcaceae; genus Tetragenococcus; species Tetragenococcus halophilus. Next base: position 937,766 of record NZ_CP012047.1, on the reverse strand, counting down.
CCATCTACACCTAGAGGAGGAACAGCGCATGAGATTCATTGAAAAGATCACGAGCCAGCAAAACATGAGACAAGCCATCGAGCAGGTCAAAAAGAATAAAGGCGCTCCGGGTGTTGATAAAATGACAGTCGACGAACTTGACCATTATTTCTATCAACACGGACATTCCCTTGTTCAAGAGATTCGATCGATGACTTACCGTCCGAAAACAGTCAAACGAGTTTATATCCCTAAGCCCGATGGAAAACAAAGACCTTTAGGGATTCCAAGTGTCGTGGACCGTGTGGTACAACAAGCAACCGCGCAACAGCTGAGTCGCATTTTCGATGTTCACTTCAGTGAAAGCAGTTATGGTTTTCGTCCCAATCGAAGTGCACATCAAGCGATTGAAAAAGTTCTTGATTACTTGAATGAAGGTTATGAATGGCTCATTGATATGGACATTGAGAAATATTTTGATACGGTTCATCATGATAAATTAATCTCGACCCTTAGAGAACGGGTCAAAGATAGAGAAACGCTTCACTTAATACGTGTTTTCTTAAAAGCAGGGATTATGGAAAATGGCTTTGTTCGTCCGAATGAAACGGGCGTTCCGCAAGGCGGACCTTTAAGTCCCATTTTAGCGAATATTTATCTGGACAAATTGGATAAAGAACTAGAAGCAAGAGGACTCTATTTTGTCCGTTATGCGGATGATACGGATATCTTTGTCAAAAGTGAGCGGGCAGCCAATCGTGTAATGAAATCTATTACGAGTTGGATTGAAAGAAAGCTTTTCTTACGAGTGAACGTCACAAAAACCAAGGTGGTACGACCGACACAGAGTCAATTTTTAGGGTTTACCTTCTGGAAGAACCAGAAGGGTTGGCAGTGTAAACCGAGCAAAGTCAGTAAAACAAAGCTCTATGATAAAACGAAAGCCATCCTTAAAAGAAAACAGGCTGTGTCACGACCCTTAGCGGTGACATTCACGAAACTCAACCAAACGATAAGAGGCTGGATCAATTACTACCGTATCGGGCGTATGAAAACCTATCTAGCAAAGTTTGGACAATGGCTACGACATAAAGTCCGAGTGATCATCATAAAGCAATGGAAACTGCCACAACGAATCTATACGAATCTACAACAATTAAACCGATTATTCAAATGCCATTTTACCAAAGAGAATATTTATAAGGTGGCAAATTCGAGGTTAGGTTGGTATAGGAAATGTGGTATGGACGTCGTCAATTTTATCCTAAGTCCGAAAGTTTTAGCCATAAAGAAAAAGGATCGACCTGGATTGGTCAATCCTTTAAATTACTATCTTAATCAAGCGTGAAAACAATACAAATGGAGCGCCGTATACGAGAACCGTACGTACGGTGCGACGGGAGGGGCGGAAATCTTATTTCCCCTCTACCCTATTTCGTTTGAAGATTTCTTTGACATCCATCTTTTGGCCTTGATAACGGTAGTAGATCTTTTGACTACGTTTGACCATCGCTACGCAGTGGCATTTCAGGTCACGGATCTGTTGGAACATTTTGGGACTGGAAAACCAAGTATCGAATAAGACATAATCCGCATGGATCCCTTGGTTCAAAGCCGATCGAAGCAGTTCCAGTGTCACTTCTGTGCCTTTACGAAGCGCTTGAGCTTTACGTTTCCCCCTATTCGTGCGTTGGTCCCCGATATCAAGATCAGATTGGAGCTTTCTTTTCCCGGAGAGCAAGGAAAAAGCGACGGGGACAAAGCTGTTGCCATCACTCCAGCCTAATTGTAAATAACGAAATCCTTTGAAATATTTTTTCTTGGCATGGTCGTATTGTAAAGCGGCACATTCCACTTTTTTCGCATTCGAGCGGGTATACATGGAGTCATCCACGATAAATGTGGTTTTTCGGGCATCACCCGTCAATGGACGTAGGAAAGTAATGACGGATTTAGCCACTAAGATCAGTAATTTTTGCCAATGAATGTGCGGATCATTCAAGACATTGCGAAAGGTCTTATCCGAAAAAGACAATTGTTCCTTCTGCTTTTGGTAAAACCGATAGGTAGAACCGTTGGTAAAGATCGAGGCCAATAAAAAAGAAAAAATAACAGGAACCGAAAAACCCCTTTTATGGACTGCGTTTGATTTTTTCAACGCAGAAGCTACATGGAACTGATGAAAAAAATCAGACACAGAGGTAGAAATTTTTTCTGAGTTTGGCGTTGTTTGTGTTATAATTGACATGGCATGAACACTCCTTGGTTAGTGGTTTTTCGTTGATTCTATTATACCAGGATTTGAGTGGTTCATGCTATTTTTGTATCAAAAAACGTTTATTTATCAAGGGATGAACTGTATTTTTGAACTTTCAAGTTTTAGTTAATAACAATAAAAAAAAGCAAGTAAATGACCTATTGCTAGGCTACATTCACTTGCTTTTTTCAGCAATACTTAAGCTACTTATTTTAAATATTGGCTAAATAGTTGTTTATACATTTCAATATAATCAAAATACATTGGTTTAGATAGACTTTCATTATCTTTATGCATCGTATCATTACCTGGACCAAACATCGTATAATCAAATCCGTTGGGTTGATTGATCAAGAATTTCGAACCGTCTGTTCCGCCAGAAACACCCATCGTTAAAATTTCATCGGCGGAAAATTTCATTCCCGTTAACTCCGCTGATTTTTTAGCTTGTTTGATTTCTTCTTCTGACATTCCTTGATTTTGCAGATACGGTGTTCCAATTTTTTGAATTAAACGAATCAAAGAAGAGTCTTTATTTCCAGTAATAGCTATCGTATTCATCGTTACTGTGTAATCAATTTGCGCATCGGTATCTTGATTATAATCAGCAATTGTTTCTTTAAAGATTGATTCTAGTTGATCATTAGTAAATTCAGGGATCGTTCGCATATTAATTTGAGCCTGAGCTGAAGCTGGGATTGCATTAATTTGATTTCCGCCATGAATGACATCAATATTAAATACCGTATCTCCTAGTACTTCATTTTCAATACCATCGGTTGCTTGTTTAACTTTATTTTCAATTGTATTTAATACATGTAGTAGATGTTCAACCGCATTTACGCCAGCTTTTGGCATGGAGCTGTGTGCTGCTTGTCCTTTAGAATCGATGGTGATATTTAATTCACCTTTATTTGCGTAAACACAACGATAGCCACTTGGTTCGGCAATTAATAAAGCATCAACATCTTTCATGTAGCCTTGCTCTGTCAGTTTTTCTGCACCTGGTTGCCCCACTTCTTCGCCACCAGTTGCTAGTAACTTAATTGTTCCATTCAGTTGAGTACCTGCTTCTTTTAATTCTATCATAGCAATAACTAAAGCCGCTAAACCAGCTTTCATGTCCGTCACACCACGGCCGTAAAACATATCGTCCTTTTCGACCAATTTAAATGGATCGGTAGCCCAGTTTTCTTTATCCACTTCAACGACGTCCATATGACCAGAAACAGTTAATACAGGATGACCTTGACCAAGCGTTGCAACTAAGTTTGCTCGGTTATCACCAAAAGGTAAAATTTCATTAGCTATTCCCGCGTCATCTAACTCTCTTTTTAAAATTTTAGCTACATCTTTTTCGTCTCCGTTAACTGACTTCACTCGAATCAGTTCGGAAAGTAAAGCGACTTTCTTCTTTTTGTCCATTAGTCAACACTCCTCACAAAATTTACTTACATTAATAGTTTAGCACTTATATTTATAAAATAAAAAGCTAACAAAATCCTAACAACAACAATAAATAACTACTTCATCACTTCAATCAGCTTAAATACTCGGTAAACAATTGCTTGAAGATTTCAATAAAATCAAAATACATTGCTTTGGATAAACTTTCATTATCTTTATGCATTGTATCATTACCCGGACCAAACATAGCATAGTCAAAACCATTCGGTTGATCGATTAAAAATTTCGAGCCATCAGTTCCGGCAGACATTCCCATTGTCAAAATTTCTTCGTTTGAAAGCTTCATCCTCATTAATTTCGCAGAATTTTCTACTGCTTTAATTTCTTCGGCTGACATATTTTGACCTGAATAATTTTGTCTTAAATTATTTATTCCTAGCTTGAATAAACAATATTTTATGCTTTTTTATTCATTCTACATATAAACAAAAATAAAACAGTAAGAATGATAAATTTTATCGACCCATTCTTACTGTTTTATTTATTTAACTATTCATCTCAGCTTGACGTTTCAATACACGTTCACTAACTTTTAAAAATGGTAAATAAATCATTACACCTATCGCAATTAATAAAATTTGCAAAATAGGTGCACGCCAATCACCGGCAGTTGCTAGATAACCACTGATAACAGGCGGTGTGACCCAAGGAATAAAGACCACAGTCTTACTAACCAAACCTATTGCTGTCACAACGTAGGCAATTAAAGCTTGTACAATGGGAACAATAACAAAAGGAATAATCATCGGAATATTAAATACAATAGGTAAGCCAAAAATCATCGGCTCATTAATTTCAAATAGGCCTGGTGCTAGACTTAGCTTAGCAACCTCCCGATAAGGTTTCATCCGTGAAAATATAAGAATTGCAATTAACAAACAAAAGGTCGCACCGGTTCCTCCCATCTGTGCAAAAGATGTTTGGAAGCTAATCGTTAAAATATTGGGAGGTTCTGTTCCTTGAGAATAAGCAATCATATTTTCATTAATATTTTGCGTTAGAAAAGGCTCAGTAAAAGGGCCATTAATCACTGATTGATGAATCCCAAAAGTAAACAATAGATTTCCAAAGCTATATAAGAATAGCCAGCCAATCAAACTTGTTCCCACACTCCGTAATGGCTGTTGAATCAGCATCACAATTAAAGTAATTAGATCCATATTAACTGTAATCTGTAAAAGTAAAGAAAGAGCTGCAAATAGGGAAACAGTAATAATAGCAGGCAACATCGTACTAAAAGATTTTGAGACAGCTGGTGGAACTTGTTCACCTAAGTTAATTTGTAAAGCTTTACTTTTATTTAAAGCTAGTAATAGTTCTGTTGCTAAAAGCCCTATGATAATGCCTACAAACATTGCTTCTGTACCCAAATTGGCATAAGTTAAAGCCCCAGTCGTTTCGATCGTATCTTCATTAAATGGCACCTCTACTGCTAAAGGCATAATAGTAATATAAGTTGCCAGTGAAACCACAGCAGCTGAAATCGGGTTAGCAAATCCTTTATTTGATGACAAAAAATAAGCAATGGTTGGACACAACAATAATCCAGCAATATTGAGTGTCCCATTATTAATACTATTACCGAAATCCTGAGCAATCGCTAAAGTTTCTCCAGAAAAAATAAAGGGAAACAAAACATTATTAATTAACACAGCCAAACCTGCCAAAATAAACATAGGAATGATCGTTGCAAAGGCATCACGTAAGGAGCGCAAATGAACTTGATTCCCAATTTTCGAAGCCATCTCTACAAATTTATCCATAAATTTACTATTCATTTTTTATCCCTCATTTCAAAAGATAGTCACCATTCGTTCGAATGACCTTTTTAAACCAATCGTAACTTTTCTTTGGCACACGTTTTAAATCTTTTAAATCATGATTTTCTCGATTAACATAGACCACACCATAGCGTTTGCGCATATCACCCTGCGAGCTTAAAATATCGATTAAACCCCAGCCAAGATAGCCTAGTACCTCGACCCCATCTTCATTAACTGCTCTTAATAAAGCGAGTAGATGTTCTTTGTGATAATCAATACGGTAGTCATCTTCGATTGGATCCTTGCCATTCCACTCTTCTATCACACCAATACCATTTTCAATTGGAAAAACAGGTAAATTGTAGCGCTGGTATATTTTATTTAAAATATCACGAAAACCATTAGGATCAATCTGCCAATCCCATTCTGTGGTATCAATATAAGGATTTTCCTTTTTACCAAATTGTATGTACTCATTAGGTGCCACACCTTGGGGAACCAGCTTATGATCAATTGTTGTACTAGAATAATAGCTAAAGGTTAAATAGTCACTTCTTAGCTTACTAATTTCAGCCAATTCATTTTCAGTAATAGCTAAATCAAATTGGCGATTTTTAATAAACTGCAAATAAGAGTCTGAACGTTTGCCATAAGTGTACATTTCCAAATAATGATGATTCATAAATTCATCAAATTCACGTGCTAAACGGACATCTTCAGGATGACTCGTCGCAGGATAAACTTCTTGATAAGCAAGCATCCCGCTGATCTGAGCATCTGTTGTTTCGTGAATATAGTTAGCAATACTAGCATGACAAACCATAGTATTATGTTGAATTTGATATAATTTCTCCAAGGTTTTTTCGCCTGTCAAATAGCCCGAAACAATAAAGCTTTCCTCCGGCATGCTAAAAATATTTTGTTCATTAAACGTTAACCAGTGCTTCACTTTATGACCAAATCGATCGACCATTTCTTTGCCATAACGAACAAAAGCATCAACGACTTCCTTGCAAATAAAACCATTATAAGCCTCAGCCAGATGTAAAGGCATGTCAAAATGATACAGACAAATCATCGGTTCGATACCACGACTGATTAACTCATCAATAAATTGATCGTAAAAAGCGATCCCTTCTTCATTCCATTCTCCATTGCCCGCTGGGTTTACCCGGCTCCAAGAAATTTGAAAGCGATACATATTCATGCCTAAATCTTGCATATAATCAAAATCCTCTAGATAACGATGATAAGAATCAGTTGCTACTTTCCAATCAGAAGCATTCTCGCTAGCTTCTCTAGTATCGTAGACAGATTTTCCCTTTCCTCCTTCATTCCAAGCACCTTCTGTCTGCATACTGGATACAGAATTTCCCCAATAAAAATCTTCACGTAGTTTCATTTAAATTCTCCCTTTCATCAGTTGTTAATTTAATCATAGCACGATAAATAGCGCTTCCATTTTCGAATTTGTTATTGCACTTTCATATATTAGTTCTGACTTTCAATTTGTGAAAATTAAAGATACAATTCAGACAAGGGAGTGTTGCATATTATGAGTGGAGGATTAATTCTTTCTTTACAAGATATTTTAAATCATTATCAAACTAAAGATACAGAATATCTTATTGCCCAATATCTTTTAAAAAACCTTTATCAGAAGACCATTACTATTACTGATATTGCTAAATCCTGTCACCTTTCTGAAGCAAGTGTTACACGTTTTGCTAAGAAATTAGGTTATACAGGATTTAGTGAGTTTAAAAAAGATTATTTTTTAATTCAACTTGAAGAAAACGAACTAGAACTTGACCTTTTAGCTAGAAATGAAAAACAAAGCACGAGTCAGTTATTATTAAATGAGTTACAAACAGTAGGACAAGAATTTCACGCTTTTATTGATAACTTTGATGCAAAACAAGTCGAAAAAGTAAGTAATAAAATACATGAATGCCGGCGAGTTTATCTATTCTCCACCTTGATACCCGGAAATATCACTATGGTTTTACAAACCATTCTTTTAAACTGTGGTAAAGAAGCCATATACCCGGTAGACAATAGAAAACAACATGAAATCATTCCGCAATTAGAAAAAAATGACCTAGCAATTGTTGTCTCCTTGGAGGGATCACTAGTCATGCAAAAGGATTTAACATTATCGATCATTAATTCAAAGGCCTCAAATATTTTGATTACTCAAAATTCACATATGAAACTATCTTCTTTGTTCGATACAGTTGTGACCCTTGGTGATCATGACTTAGAACGGACAGGTAAATATAAATTGCTAGCTTTTGTAGAATTATTAGGGAATTATTATATACTAAAAAATAAATAAACATTTCAATTTATTTCATAAGGCTCAAAATGTTTTTCAGTATGTGAAACATTTTGAGCCTTATAAAATAATCGTATTTACTTATCTTTCCAGTAAAAACTTATTATCGCAGATAAAAAAGAAAAATTAACAAAGAAGTTTTCCACAATTCTCCTTTTAGATGTTTTGTTAGTTTAACTATTTCTATCAAACTAAGATAAGTACATCATTATTTTTCAGAAAATTAAACCTATTCAGATTATTGTGTTGACAATCGCCTATTTTCCGGTATGATAGGCTTAAATATACTTTTTAGGAGGCTTTCATGCATTTAAAACCAACACTTAAAAGCAATATCAATCATTTTTTCGATCCAACAAATCAGCCCAACTCAAACGTTACAATGGGTTTGATTACACTACAACCAGGAGAAAAACATCCAAAACAAGGCTACTCTTACCATAAGCAAGATGAATTCTCTTACATTATTTCGGGACTAGCCCATACAATTTTAGAAAATGGAGAAGATATTTTAGGAAAAGCTGGGGATGCCCAATTGATTGAAAAAAATGAAGGTCATATAAATTATAATGACAGCAAGGAGCCCGCTGTTGTTGTTTGGTTTTTAGTTGAAAGAAAGGAGGAAAAGTAAATGAAAAAAGCCATGTTAACTAAAAGTTGCCTATTTGTAACATTACTTATTCTTTCTGGCTGTTCAACTGGGAAAACGAATGAAGCAGAGCAAGAAAATCAACCGATTCGTCTTATGTCTGAATCCGAATTAACAACGCTTGATACTTCGAATATGCTTGATTTTCCAGATGCTATTGTCCAAACTGCGGCTTTTGAAGGACTATATGCCCTCGATGAAGAAGACGAAGTCATTCCCGCAGTTGCAAAAGAAATGCCAGACATCTCTGAAGATGGGAAAACGTATACCATCCAATTAAGGGAAGATGCTAGCTGGTCAAATGATGACCCCGTCACTGCAGATGACTTTGAAGCTGCCTGGAAAAAAATGATAGATCCAGAAAATGCATTGGAATATAGCTTCTTGTTAATAGATACAATGGAAAATGCCGAAGCCATTGCAGCAGGAGAAAAAGAAGTGGATGAACTTGGCATTGAAGCACTTGACGATCACACACTAGAAATTCATTTAAATGAAGCAACTCCTTATTTTACTTCTCTATTAACATTTCCTACTTTCTTTCCCCAAAATCAAAATGCTATTGAAGAGTTTGGAGAAGATTATGGTAGCAGTAGCGAAACTGTGGTTTACAATGGACCGTTTGTAGTAGAAAACTGGGACCAATCTCAAACAGATTGGGAACTAGCGAAAAATGATAAATATTGGGATCAAGAAAATGTGAAAGCTGATAAAATTCATTACGACGTAGTCAAAGAGTCTTCAACGGCTTTAAATTTATATAACGACGGTCAATTAGATGTCGCAACACTGACTGGAGAAATGGCTAGGCAGAATTTGAACCACGAGGATTTTGAAGATTATCCTACTGCTACAATGAATTATATTCGTTTAAACCAAGAGCGAGCGGGTAAAGATACACCACTAAAAAACGAAGATCTACGTAAGGCATTAGCCCTGGGAGTTGATAAGGAAAACTTAGTAAATAATGTGATTGCCGATGGATCTGAACCCTTACATGGCGCAATAACAAAAGATTTTATCTCGCATCCAGAAACGGGGGAGGACTTCCGAGAAGACACAGGGGATTTAATGAAATATGATAAAGATCAAGCGCTCTCTTATTGGGAAAAAGCCCAAGAAGAACTAGGAGACGAAATAACATTAGAATTACTTGTAACCGATGAAGGAAACTATAAAAAAATGGGAGAAAGCATTCAATATCAATGGCAGGACCTTTTTGACGGGCTAACAGTCAATATGAAATCAATGCCCACTGAATCTGCATTGAATTTAGCCCGCGATAGTGATTACGACATGTTTTTAATCTACTGGACACCTGATTATAAAGATCCAATTTCAACTTTAAATACCTTGTATTCAGGTAATGATCGAAATTATTCCAACGAAACTTATGATCAACTTTTAGATGATGCATCTGGAAAATACGCCAACGATCCAGTAAAACGCTGGGAGACATTAATTGCGGCAGAAAAAGAAGTAATGGAGGATACAGCCGGTATGATTTCGATTAGTCAAAATCAGCAATCCATTCTACAAAATAGTGATATTTCTGGAATGAATTACCATACTTTTGCTGCGCCTGTTACATTGAAAGATGTTCATAGAGAATAATTACGTTCTTCTTAAAAATTTAAAATAAAAAATTGCGGATAGACATTTTTCGTCGCTCCGCAATTTTTTATATTGTTTAATCATTTCGCATATTTTTTACCTTAATCATTCTTGTAACACCCGCACGTTCGTCTTCTTCTAACTTCATTCGAATGTAATAAATTGTTTCTTCCAACTCAGGAATTGTCATATATTCCAAAGCGTTCACACGTCTTCGTGTTTTTTCGATTTCGTCAGACAGAAGTTGACAAGATTTTCTTTGGCTTTTGCCCGCTGAATTTTAATCAGTAAAATTTTTTCATTTAGTTGCAAACAAAAAACTTGCTGTCGCAATTTACCAATTTGTTTGGTCATCTCTTTTTGTTTTTTTCCACAAACGGTACTGCTTATCTTTTGCATCTGTTAGCATCTTTTTAGGAGACTTTCATAAGGATTTTGTTCAAATAAAACGCCCAGTTCATTTAATTGTTTTCTTATCGCCGCTTCTTCTGTTTTAAAAATAGCCCACTAAAAAACAGCTCGTTCTTGCGCGTATCATTTATTTCATACTAGATCTTGGAGGTTTTCAAATAAGATTGAATGTCTTCCCATTGCTCAGCTGTCTGTTTCTACCCACTGCTTCTGTAAAGCTTTGATATCAGATAAAAATTGATGCAACTTTGCGTTATCGTAGGAATTTTCTAAACTTGAAATATCCATCTCTTTTCTTTTTAGTATTCGTATCCTCTGCTTAGCAGCGCTATGATTTCTGATAAAACTAATTGCTTCTTTTACTTGCGTTAAGATTCACTACTATATAAAAAACTACGGACAATCGCTAAAAAAACGAATTAATCCATAGTTTTTTTGCAGACTTCATTGCTCGAGATGCGGGAAAACTAACTACTATTTATTTCACCGCCGTCAACAAATAATCTCCTGGTGTAACTTGTGTTTCTTCGGTTACGTCGATCGTTTGAAACTCAGCAGAATTTGTAATTACGACGGGTGTAATAGTGTCATAGTTTTCACTTTCTACACCCTCTTTATCAAATTTGATTAATAAATCCCCTGCTTTTACTTGTTGACCTTGTTCTGCACTAATTTCATAGTATTTTCCTTCTAATTCAACAGTGTCTAAGCCAATATGAATGAGAATTTCTGTCCCTTCATCAGTTGTCATACCAACCGCATGGCCAGTCGGAAATAGCGTTGAGATAATACCATTAGCTGGTGCTCTTACCTCACCAATTTCAGGTTTAATTGCAACGCCTTTTCCTAGAGCTTCACTTGAAAAGACTTCATCACTCACTTCGCTCATTGGAACAAGTTGTCCTTGCATGGGACTCGCAATGATATCTTCTTTGGCGCTTTCTTGTAACTCTTCTTTGCTTGCTAGACCTTGTTCATCGCTTTTGATATTTTCACTTTGTCCTTCATTGCCATTGCCGTCTATAGATGGTACTGGGAACATCATTTGAAGTACAAAACCAACGACAGTACACAAAGTAAAACCGATAATGACATTCCAAAAATTCATATCTAAGCTACCACTAGGGTTAATTGTATTAAAGATTGAAAATACACCTAAACCGCCTGTCCGATAACCTACTACACTCATAGCCCCGATATAAGCACCACCAACTGCATTACCAATTAATGCGTACAAGAAAGAACGTTTCATTGGTAACATTAAGCCATAAATTGTAGGTTCTGATACACCAAATGCCAGTGAAATCGCACCTGGTAAAGCAATATCTCGAACTTTTTTAGCTTTAGATTTGATAAGCAGAGCAATTACAACACCTAATACACCAAATGTTGATGAAACCATGGCAGGGCCAATCGATTCATAACCTTGTTCAGCTAGTAAGATAAACATAATCGGTACAATACCCCAATGCAGGCCAAAGATAACCAATAATTGCCAAGCAACAGCTAGTAAAGCACCAAATAGCAATGGACTGAATCCTTGAACAACAAGGAAGAATTGTCCGACTAATGCTGAGGCCCAATTAGCAATGGGTCCAATCACGATCAAGGAAATCACAAAAACGATCATCACTGTGAAAAATGGCGTTAAGAAAGAACGAACAACACTTGGAATAATATTTTTTATCCACTTTTCTACCACAGAACCCAACCATACAGAAACTAATATAGGAATAATTGCGGAATAATAACCGTTAGGTGGCATAATAATAGGAATTCCTAAAAAAGTGGAGTAAATTGGCGACTCAAATGCCGTACCGGAAAACAAGGTATACATGACATCTCCTGTCATCAAATTATTGATTTCTGGGTGTAAAAAAGCCACCGCAATTGCTAAAGCTGTAAATTCATTCATCTTTAATTTACGAGCAGCAGTTATCGCAACCATCACTGGTAAGAATTGGAAAAAACCGTCTCCAGCAAAGTTTAAGACTTGATATACGCCACTTTCTGGATCAACACCTACTGTACCTAATAACGCTACAAGACCTTTGATCATCCCAGTTGCAGCTAAAGCCATCAAAAATGGTTGGAAGACACCTGAAATAAAATCAATAAACTTATCTAGTACATTACGATTATCATTTTCATTGCCACCCTCACTAGTTTCACTAGCAGAAGTGTCACCGCCTATGCTTGTTTGGTTTACTATTGCTTCATAAACTTCTGCTACCTGTTCTCCGATAACAACTTGGTATTGTCCAGCACTTTTCATGACCGTTACAACACCATCTCTATTTTTCAAATAATCTGTATCCGCTTTATTTTCGTCTTTTAAATTAAAACGTAAACGCGTAATACAATGACGTAGTCCTGCTACGTTTTCTTCACCACCCACGTGATCAATAATATCACGAGCTAGCTCATCGTAATTATCTTTACTCATAATTGAACCTTCTCCCTCATTTTCTTTTAACAAAATAAAAAACCTAAATAAACACACAACACAAAAATAGCGTAAACAATTTTGTCTTATGTTAATTTATTTAGGTTATGCCTGGTCCATCCCAGTAACAGTCCTTTAAATGTCTATTACTTAAATTATCATGAACCGCTTTCTATTGCAAGTATTATTTTTAGTATTTATTCAAAAAATTTGTTGCTAATTTAAAATCCAGACAGACCAGCTCATAATAAAATAACGGAAAGTCAGAACAAGTATGCTGGCTTTCCGTTATTTATTTTATCCTGCTTGTTCAAACATCTGCTCAATCAACTGTAATACATTGCGCACTTCTGTATTTTTTACAATAGGTGTAGCATCATCACGGATGACATGATAAACATTGCTGTAAAAGCTATCATACTCAGCGGATGCTTTGGGTAAACTTAATGTTTCTGTTGCATCTTCTGAAGGTGGCGCCATAGTTTTTGTTAAACCGACGCCCGCTTGAATTGGTTGTGGCATTGTTTCATTTGAAGTTTGTACAGCACGAATCATCTCTCCGGAAAGATCCCAATCATCGATTCGAGCGGTACCTTCTGTTGCTTTAACATACCATCGCGGCAACTTCACATAATTTGTGGTTCCGACTTCAACAATTGCTTTTATACCGTTTTCGAAAGTAATAAAACTAATAAAGCCATCGTCGACTTCATCTCCTAAAACATAACTAAAATCTACTTGGACATCTTTAATCGGTGAATCAACCAGCCAAAGCATCTGATCTAATAAGTGAATCCCCCAATCCAAAAGCATGCCACCGCCGTGTTTTTTTAGATGACGCCAATCGCCTGGAATACCGTTAGCGCCATTTACACGTGATTCGATTTGAAATACTGAACCAATCGGCTGACTTTGGTACAAGTCCCGTACAATTAAGAAGTCTGGGTCCCATCGACGGTTTTGATGAACAATAAAACGATTGCCAGTGTCTGCTGCAACGGCAAGAATTTCATCAAATTCCTCCGTATTTAAAGTTGCTGGTTTTTCGCAAACCACATGTTTTCCTGCTTTTAATGCAGCGATACTCATACTTTTATGCAGATCGTTAGGCACAGCAATCAACACCGCTTCTATTCTTTCATCAGCTAGAACTTCTTCAAAACTTTCATAGGTGGATAAACCTTTTGCACGAGCCACTTCTTGTCTTTCTTCTAAGATGTCGTAAACGCCTACTAAGTTGATCTTTTCTTTTTCGGAAAACATTAAGTTCTTTTCATGATAACTACCCATGCCACCGTAACCTATAATTACAAAATTTACTGCTGCCATTTACACGTCTCCTTATGCCCACCACATTTCAGATGGTTCTTCTTTAATCATTACACCTTTTAAATTCTTAATCGCTTTGGTCAATCCTTCATCAATCGACATAATGGGATCTTCATGTTCAATACTTAAAACATGATCATAACCATAAATACGTAATGCAGAAATCATATCTGACCAGACTTTCATGTCATGACCATAACCAACTGTTCGGAAAGTCCAGGCGCGTGATTCAACCTTGTTGTATGGTTGCATATCCGTTAGTCCATGCATATTGATATTGTCTTGATCCAAGAAAGTATCTTTAGCATGGAAATGATGAATCGCTTGTTCTTTGCCTAGAATTTTCACTGCTGCAACAGGATCGATCCCTTGCCACCACATATGACTTGGATCTAGATTACATCCGATGGCTTTACCGGTTTCTTCACGTAAACGTAACATAGTATAAGGTGTGTGTAATAAGAAACCACCGTGCAGTTCAATGCCGATTTTTATTCCCGCCGCTTCAGCTTCTTCATTGATTTTTTTCCAGTAAGGAATCAGTTTTTCTTCCCATTGATACTTATAAATATCTGAATAAGTACTCGGCCAAGGAATAACCGGCCAATTATTAGCTGTATCGGTCGGATTACCTCCGGATACGCCAGAAAAACCATTAACGACAGGAACATTCATTAAATTAGCTAATTTAATTGTTTTACGTAATAATTCATCGCCTGCTTGCGCAACTTCTTTTTTAGCTGAAATTGGGTTATGATGCGCACTTAAAGCCGAAATTTCTAAGTCTTTATCTTGTAACTTATGCAAATATTCTTTACGTGCATCGCTACTTGCTAGTAATTTATCAATATCTAAATGAGCATTGCCTGGAGAACCTCCAGTACCGATCTCCACTGCTTCCAAACCTTTATCTGCAGCTTCTTCTATCATCTCATCAAATGTTAAATTATTAAATAATGGTGTAAATACGCCTAATTTCATTTTCTATCTTCTCCTTTGTAATGACCGTAATAGGGACGACTGTTTTCAGTAGGTGCACAAAACTCTACAGCATTGTTTATCACTCTTTGTACTTTTTCATTGTAATAACTGTCGTAAGTCTCATGCCCAGGCTGAAAATAAAAAATCTTACCGTTACCGCGACGAAAAACACAACCACTCCGAAAAACTTCACTTCCTGGATAAGCACTAATAAAAATAAGTTCATCAGGTGCTGGAATATCGAAGTGTTCTCCATACATCTCTTCTTGTTTAAGATCGATAAATTCACCCACACCCGCAACAATCGGATGGCTAGGATTCACATTCCAAAGTCGTGCTGACTGACCATCTTCTCGCCATTTTAAATCACATGTTGTGCCCATCAATTTTTTAAATATTTTTGAGAAATGTCCTGAATGAAGAATAATTAAGCCCATACCTTCTAAAACACGCTCGTATACTCTATTTACAATCGCGTCATCAACCTTGTCATGAGCAATATGCCCCCACCATAATAAAACGTCTGTTTCTGCTAATATCTTTTCCGTCAAACCATGTTCTGGCTCATCTAGCGTAGCTGTTTTTACAAAATAATTTTGTCCAAAAATTGTCGCTAACTGTTTATGGATGCCTTCTGGATACATTTTCTGAACGGCTTCATCGGTTTTTTCGTGACGAAATTCATTCCAAATCGTTACTCTAATCAACACTTTCACCTCTTTTACAAATAAACAGGTTCCCCAGTCTTAGATGATTGATAAATTGCTTCTAATATCTCTGTTACAGTTAAAGCTTCTTCTGGTTTAACAACTACCTCCGTATCATTTATGACTGCATCAATCCAGGCTTGAGCTTCCAATAAAGCAGGATCCTCTCCTTCTTCGTCGTAAAAGTCAACACCACCAGTTTCTAATTGAATTTTTTTATCATAAAGTAAGCCGTGGTCTTCGCCATTGATGGTCAAACCATCATTCATATCCGCACCAGCTTTGGTGCCCATTAAGGTCGTTTTTGCTTCTTTAACATCTAAACTATTTAAGGCCCAGCTGGCTTCTAGAAAAATGGTCGCGCCATTTTCCATAGCAACAAACCCAAAAGCTGAATCCTCTACATTAAATTCATCTGGATCCCAAGGACCCCAAGCATTGGCGGCATTTTTTGTCTCAGATAATTTATGATAAGCATTACCTACTACATACTTAGGTTTATAGTTATCCATCATCCACAAGGTTAGATCTAGCGCATGGGTACCAATATCGATCAAAGGTCCTCCACCTTGTGCTTGTTCGTCCAAAAAAACGCCCCAAGTAGGAACTGCCCGCCGTCTAATCGCATGGGCTTTTGCTGTATAAATTTCGCCTAATTCACCTTCTTGGCAAACTTCATGTAAATATTGCGCGTCTTTTCTGAAACGATTTTGATAGCCGATCGTTAACTTCTTACCAGTTTTTTTGGAAGCTTCGATCATTTTTTGTGCTTCTTCTGCTGTTTTTGCCATGGGTTTTTCACACATTACTTGGTTTCCTGCTTGCATTGCGGCAATCGAGATCTCTGCGTGCGCGTTATTAGGTGTTAGTACATGTACAACATCCAATTCAACCGAGTTAAGCATTTTATTATAATCCTCGAATACTTTTGCATTTACGCTACCATATTCTTTATTGGCTTTTTCTGCTTTTTTTACTTTAATATCACAAAAAGCGACAAGTTCTACCTCTTCAATTTGCGATAACGCCGGTAAATGTTTCCCTTCAGCAATTCCACCACAACCAATAATACCAACTTTTACAGACATAGCTTCCCTCCTGAAATCGTTTTTATATTTCATATATTTATTATAACGAAGAGCTATTCGTGATTCTTCCTGCTTTTATAAGGAAAAATTCCTGAATATTGCTTTTTTATTCTTTTGGGTATTAAAAAAGCCTGGAGCAGTCGGCCCAGACTAAAAAAATTTTCAAGATGACAAATAACTCATCATTTTTTGATATTGTAAAGGTGAATGGCCCACAGCCCCTTTAAAGACATGATGAAAAGTCTTAACACTAGCAAAACCAGCTTTTTCCGCTACTTCTGCCATAGGTAATTTTTCATTTCCCAAAATAAACTGTGCTTGATTTACTCGATATTCTGTCAAAAATTGCATAAAAGTTTGCCCTGTATTGGCTTTAAAAAAACGTGTGAAATAATAAGGGCTAAACCCAACATAACGGGCCACATCATCAATAGTAATAACTTCTTGATAGTAATTCTCGATATAATCAAATACTTTATTCAAACGTTGTAGTGTTTCTTTTTGCTGGATAGCATTAGGGACCTTTTTGTTTTTTACTATTTTTTGTTTTGGCAAAAAGCGGTAGCACTCTCCAATTAAACGATGTAATAACGCCAAAATGAAGTAGTTTTTCCCCGGAGACTCATTATTTTCTAGTTCAAATAATTCTAATAATAGTCCTCGCATTGTTTCCGCAAATTCTTCAGACCAATAGCGACTATGACGTTGTCCTTCTTCAAATAAAGAAAACAAAGAATTCTTTTCATTCTTTCGTAAAACAGACTCGTCGAATAATTTCAAATCAAATTGATAAACATAGCGCACACTTTCCGGAGAAGCTAAAAAATAGTGGGGTTGACCACTGGCAAAATAAATCATTTCTCCCTCTTCTAAGGTGATCACTTTTCCATCAAGACCGATATTCACTCTACCTGATTTGGCATAAATTATTTCTATTTCTTTATGCCAATGCGGATAAACGATGGTCATTCCATCATTTACTAACATCCGGTAAGGGAAATGCTGGTCTAGTTGTGGAATTTCTAAATATACACTCATAAACAACCTCTTTTACATAAATTTAGCTAAAAAATTCATGTATGCCTTTTCTTTTATTTTAATGAATATTAGGATAAAAAACTAGCATTTTATAGAAATTCTTTAAGTGATTACGCTTACTTCAAAAAATAGAATAACAAGCATCCCGATAAATATAAAATTATGCTAAAATAAATAAAAATTATATAATTAGGAGATTATTTGGATGAAAAATATATGGCTAATCATAAAAGGAATCTTTATGGGAGTAGCAAACATCGTCCCCGGTCTTTCTGGAGGGACAATTGCTGTTTCTTTAGGAATCTATGACGATATCATTCGTTCCATCGCTACTATAAAATCTGAAATGAAAAAAAGTCTCCGCTTTTTTATTCCTCTTCTTATAGGATTATTACTCGGTGTTGCGCTTTTTTCAAGGATGATCACTTATCTTTTTGATTTCTATCCTTTAGTCACTGCTGCAACTTTTACCGGTTTAATTTTAGGTGGCTTTCCGATCTTGTGGAAGGAATTTCGTTCCTCACTATATCTACAAAAAAATAAAATCAATTATTCTCATTGGATTATTTTTCTAGCAATGTTTGTTTTAGTTGCTTGGATGGGTGTTGCTGAAGTATCGGGGACTTCAACACACGAATTATCACTTGAATTCCCTACATTATTCGGTCTGTTTTTTATCGGAATTATCGCTTCTGCTTCAATGGTGATTCCTGGAATTAGTGGTTCCTTAGTCATGTTGATTTTGGGATGGTATCAAGCTTTCCTTGCCATGATCAACGGTTTTATCGATGCCCTACGAGCTGTTGACATCAATGAGATTCTAACTTTTGGTATTTATTGTTCTTTTTTTGGGATAGGAATGTTATTTGGAATAGCCATTATTAGCAAACTTATCGATCAGATGTTTAGACATTTTCCAAGTTACACTTACGCTGGTATTTTCGGTCTTGTACTGGCCTCTCCTATTGCTATTTTTTCTAGTTTAACTTTGGAGGCTTCCTCCTTTAGTATTTTTACAGTAGTAATGTCTGTACTGCTTGCTATTGTTGGGTTCGGGCTCACTTATCTTTTAGGAAATAAAAGTAGTTAGCACGTAAAAAATAAGCTTTACCGACTAAATAAAACGGTAAAGCTTATTTTTTTGTTTATTCTGTATCTGGAACCAATAATTCTTTAGGAACGGCAAAAAGATAAGTGATGATAAAAGTCAAAATAAAGGTCAAAACGCCTACTGCAATATAAGTAATTAATTGATATGGATCATAAATATACATTAATGGAGATAAAATAACTGCTAGACCATAAGAATTCGCTTGAATCCCTAACATAGATAGCACAGCGCCACCAATTGCAGAACCTGCTAACATAGCAGCTAAAGGTCTTGTACCAT
The DNA here is from genome assembly GCF_001712815.1 of Tetragenococcus halophilus. Taxonomy (NCBI): domain Bacteria; kingdom Bacillati; phylum Bacillota; class Bacilli; order Lactobacillales; family Enterococcaceae; genus Tetragenococcus; species Tetragenococcus halophilus. The sequence continues at coordinate 918,309 of NZ_CP012047.1, read as the reverse complement.
AGCGTAGTGTAATCCCGAATAAACCGGGTTCACTAACCCCGAGTAATTGCGTAACACCAGCACTTGTACCAATAACTTTTACATGACTTTTTTTAGCTCTTGTACTAATCGCAAAACAAACTGCCGCATTGGCAAATCCATACATTGCACATATCGTAATCAATGGATTAAATCCAGTTGAGCCCAAAAGTGCCGTTTCAATTGTAATAAATAAGTGATGCATACCGGTCATAACAGCTAATGGATAAATAAAACCGATGACTAAACCACCAATACCAAAAGGTACATGGATAAATGCTTCAACTACATAAACGAGACCGTTTTCTACAAGATGTAGTATAGGGCCTAGGATTAATAAAGCAGTAATTAGCATTACAGCAATCACGACAAATGGGGAAAACATCATATCTAGAGCTTGTGGCATCACCTTTCTTGTAGCAATCTCTAGTTTCGAGCCCAAGTAACCGATAACTAGAGCAGTCAATACACTTCCTTGATAACCAGTGATCGGGATAAAGCCAAAAGCCATCACAGCTTCAACATTACTACTTGCATCTGCCACCTCATAAGCATTAGGTAGTAAAGGCGAAACCAGCATTAAACCGATCACAAAACCGACGATAGGTGTTCCGCCAAATTTTTTAAACGCCGACCAACAAATTAGCGCTGGTAAGAAAGAAAACACTGTATCTGTTAAAACATCCAACAAAAGCATGACGGCATCAGGAATAGCATCTTGAGTCGTACCAAAAAAGCTTAAAACATTTTCATTTCATAAAACACCTTGTAGACCTAAAAATAAACCTGTAGCGGCAATCCCTGGAATAATTGTCACAAACACATCCGCTAATGTACGAACGCCTTTTTTAATCGGATTATGTTCTTCTTTTACCTTATCTACTTCTGCTTCTTTTTCTTCCATCGTATGATCTTCTTCTACTATCGCTTTATAAACTTTGTCAACAATTCCTGTGCCTAAAATCACCTGATATTGTCCTGCGTTAAAAAAGACACCTTTAACTTCGTCTATTTTTTCTATTTCATCGTCATCAATACGTTGTCTATCGTATACTTCTACTCGTAAGCGTGTTGCACAATGTGTAATGGATTGAATGTTATCTTTTCCAATTTTGTCAATAATTTCTTGACCGATTTTTTTATAATCTTGACCCGCCATACAATGGTCCCCCTACTTAATAAGCCCTGTGGCTATTAAAAATTTTTAGTAAATATAGAAAGCAGTTTCATAGCTGCTTTAAAAAATAAAACCTCACATGGTATCGATATCACAAAGAACATCAGAAATTAAGCTGTTATAAAACTTTTCAAATGTTGATAGCTTATCTGATACTCTTTGTTTTTATATTATTCTATGCTAGCTTTTTACCAATTATTTCCCGATACTTTTACAGCAAATGCTTCATAAGCTTGTAGTTCCTTAGAACCGCCTATTCCAGTATTATAATTATGAATTAAACACTTTGAATGGTTTAAATTTGTCTGTAAACTATACTGTTGTGATTGTTTTGAAAAGTTTACTACAACAATAATTTGTTCATTATCGTTATATCTAATATATGCAAGAACATCTGGATTTCCAGTATTTAAAGTTTGATATTCTCCATTAATAATGTCATAGTTATTTTTTCTTAATTCAATTAATTCTTTATAAGTGAAAAATAGTGAGTCTTGATTAGCTAAGGAAGTTTCTACATTTATACTTTTGTAGTTAGGATGTACAGCAAGCCATGGAGTAGCTGTTGTAAAACCTGCGTTTTTAGAAAGATCCCATTGCATCGGATGCCTAGCGTTATCACGACCTTTGGTATTGATTGACTGTAGAACCTCTTCTTTTGGATAACCTTTATCTAAACGATCATAATACATTTGCCTACTTTCGATATCGTTGACTTCTGAAATATCACTTATTTCATAATTTGTCATCCCAATTTCTTCTCCTTGATAGATGTAGGGCGTTCCAGACATAAAATAAAGATATATAGCTAACATTTTTCCGCTAAGTTCTCGGTATTGTTTCGAATCATCTCCCCAGCGAGAAATAATTCTTGGTAAATCATGATTATTCCAAAATAATGAATTCCAACCATCACCTTGCAATTCGGTTTGCCATTTCGAAAATACTTGATGTAACTCTTGAGGATCAAGTTCTTTTAAATCCCATTTTCTTTTTCCAGCTTGTTTATCTAAATTGATATGTTCAAATTGAAAAACCATAGATAACTCGTTTCTTTCTGGCTTACTATATAATTTAGCTATTTCAGGTGTTGCTCCCCAAGTTTCTCCAACGGTAACAACATTATAATTTCCAAAGGTTTGTTGATTGAGTTCATGAATTAACGGATGCAGTTCAGGTCCATTCTTCGTTATCAACTCATCTGGTTCTTTCCCTATTAAATCAATAACATCTAGACGGAAACCACCAATTCCTTTTTCTAACCAATAATTGACCATTTCCCAGATCGCCTTTTTCATTTCTGGATTTTTCCAGTTAAGATCTGGTTGTTCTTTTGAATGTAAATGAAGATAATATTCATCTAATTCTGGGACATATTCCCATGCACTTCCTGAATCAGCTTTTAATGAATTAGGAGGTTCTGAGTTATTACTTGTACGCCAAATATAGTACTCATGATAAGGATTGTCTTTACCTTTTAATGCTTCTTGAAACCAAAAATGTTGGCTTGAAGTATGATTAATCACCAAATCCATAATAATTTTGATCGAACGCTTATTCGCTTCATCAATCAGACGATCCATATCTTCCATCGTGCCATATTCAGGATCTATAGTTTGATAGTCACTTATATCATAACCATTATCAACATTAGGCGATTGATACACAGGGCTTAGCCAAATCGCATCTATTCCTAAATATTGTAAATAATCTAATTTTTGTATAATTCCGTTTAAATCACCTATACCGTCCCCATTTGAATCTTGAAAACTGCGCGGATAAATCTGATAAATCACCGCATTTTTCCACCAATTTTTTTCCATTTTTAAGTTTATCCCTTCTGCGTTGTCTAGCTTTTTTGTTATTTAAACAATATACTTTGATAGGGTGAAAGTATATTACCTATGTCTTGGTTTTTATTGTTATGTGTATTGACAAAAATCTGTTCAATATCTTTTGGCCAAATCACTTCTTCTTCATCTGTACCAAGATTGGTGAAAGAATAAACACGTTCACCGTTATATTCACGAACATAAGCAATCACATTTTCCGCTACATTTGATAAAAACTCGATTGTACCATGAATTAAAATCTGACTAATTTCAGAAGTTTGCCTTAAAGCAATCATTTTCTGGTAAAACGCTATAACTTCACTACCTTGTGTGTTAGTTGTAGGATATTCCTCTGTCATTTCTAACCATGGTTGTACTTGGGAAAATCCACCATACTTTTCATTATTCCATGGCATAGGGCTACGAGTATTGTCACGGCTACGTAAATTAACAAAATGCAAGGCTTCCTCTTTGGAATAGCCTTCTTCCATTCCTCGATAATAATTATCGATACTAGAAATATCATCAAACTCTTCAATGTTTCTTCTTTCGGCGTTTATCATACCTAATTCTTGACCTTGGTAAACAAATGGGGTCCCTCTTAAGAAGAAGTAGAGTGCTCCAATGCCACAAGCCGATCGTGCGTTTTGAAAGTCTGGATGAACAAGTTTTGACAATGCTCTAGGTTGGTCATGATTTTCAATAAAGTTGGCTGCCCAGCCTGCTTGTTGGATCGTTTCTTGCGATTGCGCTAATAATTCTTTAAAATCCCTTACTTGCCAATGGGAACGTTTAAACCAATCTGTTCCTGACTCAACATCAATATCTGCATAGTGAAAATCAAAAATCATCGAAAAATAGCCGTCTTCGCCAATAAACTCCTCATAATCCTCATAATTAACTCCTGATGCCTCTCCTATTGTTACACAATTATATTTTTCAAATGTTTCTTTTTTTAATTCATTTAAAAATCTTCCAATTCCTGGACGATTCCTTGTCTTATGCTTACAAGAAACTAAACCGTCAGCACCATCAGCAGGCAAAGACGCAAAGTCTTGGTCTTTTTTGATAAAAGTGATTGAATCAATGCGAAAACCAGCAATCCCTTTGGCAAGCCAGCGATTAATCATTTGATAAATTTCTTGCCTTAGCTCGGGATTCTCCCAATTTAGATCGGGTTGTTCTTTGCCAAAAAGATGTAAATAGTAAGCATCTTCGTTATCTACTTTTTCCCAAGCAGATCCTCCAAATTGTGAACGCCAATTATTCGGAACTTCTTTACCTTTTTTAAAAATATAATAATCGCGATATTTACTGTTTTTATCGGCTAGTGCTTTTTGAAACCACTCATGTTCATCAGAAGTATGGTTAACAACTAAGTCTAAAATAATCTTGATATCTAATTTTGTAGCTTCATTTAGTAACAAATCAAAATCATCCATTGTACCAAATTGTGGATCGATATCTTCATAATCTGCAATATCATATCCATTATCGTGCATAGGAGACTTAAAGATAGGACAGATCCATATCATCGTCACCCCTAAATCACTTAGATAAGGCAATTTCTGACGTATACCTTCTAAATCACCAATCCCATCTTCATTTGAGTCATTAAAACTTTTTGGATAGATTTGATAAATAACCTCTTTTTTCCACCAGTCTTTTTTTAATTCTTGCATTAAAAATACTCCTTCTCATTATGGTATCGATACCACATCGACTAATAAAACAAGAAAATCTTACTCATTTTCTAAGCAGATTTTCTTTTAATTAATGACAATTTTAGCTTACTTTGATCAACTTCATAGCTGCTATCTTCAATTTTAGCTAATAGTAAATTTGTTGCCTCAGTCCCTAAGGCTGCCACCGGTTGAGCAATCGTGGTTAAAGGAACAGTTAACATCGAAGTAGCCGGTTGATTATCAAAACCGATAATAGCCAAATCTTGCGGGACTTTATAGCCTCTTTGCAACATATTTTCCATCACACCAATAGCGACTTCATCACTATTGGTAAAAATAGCTTCCGGCCGTTTTTCTTTGGGCAAACTAAAAATTTTGTCAGCAACATCATTGCCATCTTGGCTTGTATGAACTTGTCGAAAAATCCAATCTTTTTTAAAAGGTAATTGTTTTTCCAGTAAAGCTTGCTCGAAACCTTCTGTACGTGAACGACCATGCCCTTCATTGGTCAATGTCCCGCCAGTACAGTAAGCAATTTGTTGATATCCTTTATCAGCTAAATAAATCATAGCATCATAAACGGCGCTTTTTTGATCTGTAACAACCGTCGGTACCAAACTTCCGCGCATCGTTTCATTACACAAAACAATTGGCCCAAATTCTTGGTAGCTTTGAATTGTCGCAGGATCTCCTTCTACAGAACACATAATTAACCCAGAAACCACCTGTTGTTTCAGTAATTCTAACATGTTCATTTCTGATTTTTTATCATCATATGTTTGCATAATCAGCACGTTATAGTGACTTTTTTTCGCTTCTTTTTCAATGGCATCAACTAAATAGGAAAAAAACGGGTTCGTTATCCTTGAAACAAGAATACCTATCGTATTTCCTTTTTTAGAGCGCAATTGCGTTGCAATCGAACTAGGCGTATAATCGAGCTCTTTCATGGCAGCTTTAATCCTTTGTTTCTTATCATCTGAAATATAAGGATGATGGTTTAAATATCTAGAAACTGTGGAAACAGACAAGTTAGCCTTACTAGCTACATCCTTTATAGTCGCCATAAAAAGAACTCCTTTGTGGTATCGATTTCAGATATACTATATACTCTCCCACTATTTTTGTCAATATGTTATTCTATTTTTTTAAAGTCAAATCAATTTTTGCTTTGAATCATTTTACTAATTTAAAGGTGCTAAAATTAGAAGACGAAAATACACTTGCTATTTCATCCCCTAATCTTAGTGTAGTTTACCCTTTAAAATTACTATGAATTGAGCAACTCGTAAATAACGTAAATCCAAATCAGAAATCTGAATTTTATAAAACTGTTCTAAGGAGTAAAAAACATTTTTTACGTTTTGATAAAATAATTTGCCATTAATCTTAAGTTCCACAATTTTTTCTGGAACAGAGTAATCTTCCACGCCTAATATTGTTCTTTCAATTAAAATTGCAGAATGCATTAATAAATTAAAACGCATTTTCGCGGATAGCTTTAGATCAAAACGTCGTTCAAGTTTTTCCACAACATCTTCTACTTGCCGGATAATAACATCCGGGTTTAAAAATCCTAATTTTTCGGATAACCCTTCTTTGGAGAAAAATTGAATGAACTCATTTAAAATGTTCGAAATATCATTAGGATGAGCTAAAGTATTAAATGAATTCTCTAATTGTTTTTCAGCATCCTCATCTACAACATCTAACATATTCATTGTAGGTATATGCGTTCTATTGCTAAGATAAGAAGTACTTAAAATTAAGATCGTCGATTTTAAGTAATCCTGTTGATCATTCGCAAGATCTAAAGTATTCAACAACTCGTTAAATTCCAATACGATAATCTTAATATCAGGATCTATATATTTTTTACAAATAGACTGTATTTTTTTAGCAACATCTTTGCCCGAAATGCTCGATATAATAATATTTTTATCGACTTCAAACCCTTCAAAATATTGCACCTCTGTTTTAAAATTCTTTTCAGCAGATTCTGCAATATCATAAAACTCAAGTTTCGCACATAAAAAAATAGGATAATCCATTGCCAGATCTGGGCCTGCATTGAATTCAATCGCCTTCTTGACTTTTTTAACAAAAGATACAAAAAGAACTCGCTTTGTTTTATAATTGATTTACCACAAATCAAAGACAAAGGAGTTCTTGCCCTTATGATACACTTAAAAGCCATCAAAAATCAATTACCAAATGAAGTAAAAGCGACTTTTTCCGAATTAAAGGTGCCTTCCTTTTTGCGTCAAGCTCACATCCACAAGCAAAAAGGCTATTCCGTCGCAGTCATCTTTACTTTTCTTTTTTCTTTAGTCTTTAAAGGCAAATCGCTTCATCAAGTCCTTTCTGGACGTGAGGCGGACCAATGGATGAAAAAAGATACGGTCTATCGTTTGATGAACGATCCTCACAATAACTGGCGGACCTTTCTTCTTCGTTTCAGTACTTCGGTGATCGAAAAGATCCATCGTCTGACGGATCCTCAAACTCATCTACGCACCTTGATTTTAGACGATTCTACCTTTTATCGAAATCGGAGTCAAAAAGTCCCTGGTTTAGCCCGTCTATGGGATCATGCCTTGCAAAAAGGCTACAAAGGATATCGTATGCTCACGTTGGGCTTTTCCGATGGGTATTCGTTTCTGCCTATTGATTTTAGTTTGCTTTCTGGCAATAAAAAAGTCCAGCCCACCATCTCTGTACAAGACCAGCGAACCGTGGGCGCTCGTCGATTCAAAGAAGCGCAGCGTCCCATGCCTGAAGTGGCGGTTGAAATGGTGGCACGTGCCCTTGATCAGGGCATTTATGCCACGCATGTGCTCATGGACAAGTGGTTTACTTGTCCGAAAATGATCGATCGGTTACACGATTTAGGCATTCATACGATAGGGATGATGAAAAACGGAAAAACAAAATATCTCTACCAAGGGCGTTTTTATAAATTAAGCGAACTCTACCAAAAATCGACGGAAGAAGTAACTGCTGAAGCTATTCTTTCGTCCATTATCGTCCAGCCCTGTGCTGGTCAGCATCCTGTGAAGATCGTTTTTGTGAAAAACCACAGTAAACAAAGTGCCTGGTTAGCCATTATGACGGATGATCTGAAGCTGTCTTCTCAAGAGATCGTCAAAACCTATTCTTTACGGTGGGATATCGAAACATTCTTTAAAGCATCAAAATCACTGCTTCATTTAGCGCAAGAAACACAGACACGGAATTATCAAGCCCTGCTCTGTCACACGACCATTGTATTTACCCGTTATATTCTCTTGAGCTGGCAACAACGCTGTGCCAATGACGAGCGGACACTGGGCGGCTTATTTTATGAACTCGCAGATCAGATGAAAGAACTTGATTGGTCTGTGGCATTGCTTGAGTTGGTCAAGATCATTCAGGCTGTCAGCGAAAAAGCAGAAAGTACACTACAAGACTTTATTGAAAGTCAACTACAACACTGGATCGATACGCTACCCAACTATATCAAGGGTTATCTACCGAATTTGGTGTGCGAAACTTGAGATAAAATAGTTTTCCATTGAGTAATTGTTGTCCGATATCTAAGGCATAAGAAGTCGTCAAATTATTAATCACCAACAATTCACCCAAAATTTGTGGCTTCAAACTCTTATACAATTGCGTTAATGATCCCATATCCACCAACATAATGACGCCTTGCGAAGTATCTCTTTCAGAAAGCCAAATTTTTACCTGCGAAACAATATCATGAATAGAAGAGGTCAAAGGCATATTAATCGCATCAAAAATGTAATCATTACATATTCTATTGGCTACTGCTTGAATACTAGAGGCCGTTGTATTTCCGTGGGCAACCAATAGCGCATGATAACGAATATCTTCTGAAACCGTACCAATTAACAAAATCCCCAGTATTATTTCAACAGACTCTTTAATCTCTTGGTTGATATCTTTGGTCAAATTACTTGTTAATAAGACCGTTCTTGGATATTCCCTTTGTAATCTCTGCTTGGTTTTAATAAGCTTTGCTTTAAGTTCATTACTTTCATTAAGCTTTATAATATTATATAAACAATCAATAGCCTCTTCTGTTAACCGTTCATTATCTAATATTTTCTTATTTTTACTTTGAATACTATTTTTTATATGATAAAAAAGAAAATCGTTATCATTTGAAAAAAGCGTGGTTAAATAGTTTTGATAAAATTGATAAATGTTTTCTTTTAATTCAACTAAACGATCGTTTTTATCAAATAGATTAAAAAATGTACGCTTTAGTCTTTCTTCTACTACCTTATTTTCGTCTGTTAGTGTATCTGAACGTGAAAGATAAATCCAATCATTTTCTTGTGAATCTCCAATTTGTATCACTTCTTCTTCGCTATTTTTTCTTAACCGATCAGCACATAACATGCGTACTTCATTTCTTAAACTACCTACATTTCCTGATAATCTTTCTTCTGTCATTTTAAAAAAGAGCGTTCGACCTATTTTTAAATCCTTTTGAATTCGCCTAGCTTCATTGAAAAATAAATATTTAACTAACCCTATTCTTTCAAGGAGCGGTCGCTGATGAAAAGTAGGTAAATGAATCGTAACCGAGATACGTCTGTAAAAGGTTGGTAACAGTACTTTTTCTGGGTTTTCTGTGGTGGCAAATAATAAACGAACATTTGAAGTGACTGTTTTTGCCTCTTCTCCCATCGGACGAAAACGTCCTGTATCCATAAATTGAAACAATTTTTCTTGATTCTCATTTGATAGCCGATGCACTTCATCAAGAAACAAAACGCCTTGATCTGCTTGCACCAACAATCCCTTTTTATCAGTATCCGCACCGGTAAAAGCACCTTTTGTATGACCGAAAAGAATTGAAGAAATAAGTTCTGGATTATTAGCATAATCAGCACAATTAAAAACCAAAAATTTTTCTGTTCCTTTAGCTTCTTTAGCTTTTAAATAGTCAAAAATCAACTCCGCTAAATAACTTTTGCCCACACCACTGTCACCATGAATTAAGAGGGGTAACCCTAGAGGTGGATAGAGTACAGCAGACTTACATTTATTGATCGCTTCTTTCACGCTTCCATCACTACCAATAAAATTTTGAAAAACATTTTCTTCATTTTTATCCTGGTTAAAATTAGCTAATTTCCAGTAAATTGGTTTTCTCCCTTTTTTTATAACTTCACCATTTGTTAAAAGTTCATTTAAATAAAGGCTAGTAACTGAACGACTTAATTCCACAATTTTAGCAATCTCAGTTGTGGTTAAACCATTTTTTGCTTCTTTTAAAGTAGACACAAGCTTTTGTCGTGTTTCTGATTTCATAGTTTATACCTCCATCTTATTAAGATACCTAAAATAAATTTAAAAATCACTCTAAATTAAAAATCGACGTGAACATTCATTAAAAGAAGTCTGTTCACGTCAATAATAGATTTTAAAAATTTTCACTATGAATTAATTTTCGCAGAGTCATTACAGCTTCTTCGTTTTCTTTTACCTCAATATACCCATCTTGCATTACTTTCTCGTTAAATCGATTTAACCAAACTGGAAGCCAACGACTGTTTAATAATGGTTCGATGTCGTTTGTAAAACTATCACCTACATAGATCCATGAATCAATGATTTTAGGTAACGCTTGTTCTACTTTCTCAAAACAGCTAAAATTAGGCTTTGCATCATTTAAACTTTCTGAAATAAAAATTCGTTCTGGAGTCATATAATTCAATAAATTTAACTGTTTAATTTTATTAGCCTGCGTTTTTTCTAAACCATTTGTTAGTACGCCGAAATAAACCTTATTTTTTTCTAAAAAAGAAAATAGATCAATATAACCTTTCGAAAGCTTTTGTTTCTGTTGGTTCTTATGATACAAATCATCTAGTTCTTCTAAAAACAAAGGATCACTTGCCATATTTAAGTCCTTTGTGACCCATTGCCAACGAGCATTTATATTATTGATAAAGCGAGTTTCATAATATTGCTTATAAATAACCTCACTATAAAATCGAAAATTTTTATAAAGTTTTTGCATTTGTTCTTCTGATAAAGACGCTAAAGAAGAAAGAGCAAACAATGTTTCCTTAAATGCGGCATAGTTATCCAGTAATGTATCATCTACATCAAAAAATACAGCTACTGTCATATTAAGCAATTCCTAACAAGCCTAGTAGTATCCCTAAGCACATAATGCCTAACATCACCCAGTTTACATTTACTTTTTTACGCAATAACCAAAAAGCCCCCAGTGTAACAGCTAAAGGTACAATACCTACAAAAAGTTGATCTAAGTATTCTTGAATTTGCATTGTTTCTTCACTGCCTGCGACATTTACCTCTAGAATCGTTTCAAAGTTAACATTTGAAGCTGTCATACTGCCCATCATCATTAAACCAAGCATACTAGAAGCTTTGGTTAAAATTTGCATACCACCAGATTCATATAACTTTTGAATAAAACTAGTTCCAACCGAATAGCCACCATATAAAGCAAAATAATGAATCAGAAAAGCTGGAATATTGTACAAAAGTAAAAAGACAATAGCACCCAATGGCGTCCCAGTACTTGCTAAAGAAATGCCTATACCTGCGGCGACAACTCTTAAAATTCCCCAGAAGAAAGAATCTCCAATACCGGAAATAGGGCCCATCAACGAAGCTTTTACCGCTGTAATTGAATTCGCATCGAAATTTTTATCTTCACTATTTTGTTTTTCCATTGAAGAAACTAAGCCCATAATAAAGTTATTTAGATGCATCGTTGCATTAAACCAAGTGGTATGGCGTACCAATGCATCTTTTCGTTCTTCTTCTGTTTTGTAAAAACGATTAATTACCGGAAGTAATGTATAAATAACACCAACGGCGTGATATTGCGTTGCTCCTGTTCGGCTAGCATTCATTGTCCAAGAACGCCAAAATACAGAGCGCATCATTTTTCTTTCTTCTTTACTTAAATTCTCTTGTAATTTCATGCGAAAAAGTCATCCTCCTCTTCTTCTTTGGTCATAGTTCCTGTGGCGTTGTTGTTATTATTTCCATTGGTAGAAATATCTCGCATCTGTAAATCTCGTTGTGCGCTAACTACACAAATAACAACACCGATAACCGCAACGGCAACAGCCGGTAAGTCTAAATAGGCAGTAAGTACAAAACCTAAAATATAAAAAACGGCTAATTTATTATCCCATAGAAGTTTCATTAACATCGCAAACCCGACAGCTGGTAATAAACCTCCTGCAGCACTTAATCCGTTCATCAATTTTTCTGGAATATTTTCTACAAATGTGTTGACTGGTCCACTTCCTGCTAAAATTCCAATGAAAGCTATTGAAGCGATAATTAAATAATAAATAACCCAAGTACCCCAATGAAGCGTAATAATCATTCTTTCGTTTGCTTCCCGAGCAGCTTTGTCTAAAATAGGCGCAAATAAGTTCATAAAAACATTTTTCAAAAACATGACTACAAAAGCTGCTAACATCCCAATAGGAACAGCTAAGGTCATTGCCGCATTTTGTTCTATATTTGAAATAATTGCAAATGTAGTAGCAAGTGTTGTGGCAGTTACTGGTTCAGCCGCAATGACTCCACCTATATTTACATTTCCTAAGAAAATTGCTTCTAAAGAAGCACCCATTAAAACGCCAGTTCTCATGTCTCCCATTACAAGACCCGTTACAAGACCAACAACTAATGGACGTTCCAACATACTTTGGCCTGTTAGATAATTTCCGGCAAAACAGACAAATACGACAAGCGCGGCTAATATTGCCTCTATCAACATAGTTTATAATTCCTCCTTCTATAGCTTACTTAAAGCATCATTTAAATTGTATCTGGAATTTGTAGGTAAAACTTGATTATAACTATCTACTTGTTCAATTTTAGATAATTCTCTTGCTGCTTCAAGCTCGTCTGGATTCAATTGCACACTTGGAAATAACATTGTTTTTGATTTTGGATCTGTCTTATCAAAACGCCCAGTATTGGCTACATTTACCGATTCAATAGATTCAACATTTTGAGCGATTTTAGTAGCATCACTGACGCTATTGACGATGACAAAAATCCGACGATCTTTACCTCGAGGGTCGTTGAAAACATCTATTGCTTCATCCACTGAACGAATCAATAACTTTATACCATTAGGCACCGCCATTTTTAACGTCATTTGTGTAACCTCATTTTTCGCAGCTTCATCATTAGCAACCACTAGTAATGGCGCGTTTAACTCTTTTGTCCAAACCATTGCTACTTGTCCGTGAATCAATCGGTCATCTACTCTTACTTGTGTTATCATTAGCTTTTCCTCCTAAAAAAATGTATCTTTTTCTACTGTTTGGCTTGTAGGAACTAACTTTACTTGACTTTCTTCTATAGCTTCTTGTATAAGTTCAGCGTTTAATTTTTCTTCCTCACTTCCTACAATCAGTGTCAATAAAACAGCTAAGTTAGTATTTGATATAATAAAAATATTTTCTTTTTTTTGTGTAAGTACCTCCGCTACTACCTTTTGGTTTACACTTCCACCGAATAAATCTGTAAAAATAATTGCTTGTTCATCTTGTTGAATTCCTTGCACAAATTCAGTAATTTTAGGAGTGTAATCCTCATCAGTTACATAAGCATTAATGACTTCAATACTCTTTCCTTTATCTGCTAAAATATTCAAAGAGCTTTGAAATCCATCAGCTAGCTTTCCATGTGTCGCCACTAAATATCTTTTTTTCATTAACATCACCTCATCCTTATATTAGCAATAAGTATGCCAAAAAATAAAAAGCTTATAACCCTATTATTTCAGAGTTACAAGCTTTAATTCTTCTGTTTAAACAGTTTGATTTATTTTTAAACAAGTATCAGTCATGTTTAATTCTATAATAAATTATTTATTGAATAGTAAACGAATAGTCTAGAGACCGAATACCATTGTAGCTGGCTTATTCAAAAAAAGCCTCTACAAATCTCTTATAAAATGCAATAGATTTACTAAAAACGTCAATGTCTATGTTCTCATTACTTTGATGCTCGCTATTATTCCCTGGTCCAATTTGCACTATACTAAAATTACCTTTGGCATGTGAAAATTCTGAAGCATCACTAGCACTTGTTTGGCCGACTACTTTTATTGGATCAGGATACATATTTTTATGTACATTTTTAATCAACCTCACTAGACTTGCATTGCTATCACCAGACATTGCTTCTTCTGGAAAAATATATTCAATACTTAAGTTATAGTCTGGTTTCTGATTTAAATTATCAATTAAATGGTTCAATGCAGAGAAAACCAATTGATTAGGGTAAGCAGGGATCGTTCGTATATTTCCTTTCATGATCGCTTTTACAGGGACGCTATTAATTTGTTCACCACCATGAAAGACACTTTGAACATGGGTTAACTTCCCTAAAATAGGATCAGTTTTATCAAAATTTTCCATTAGTGGTTTTACTTCATTAGCAAAATTAATTAAATGATCAATAGCATTTATGCCATCCTCTGGTTTGGAACTATGAGCTCCCTTACCTATGGATGTTACGACGTAATCAATAACACCTTTAGAGGATATCCCTATCTCTTTCATTTCATTGGTAGGCTCTGCGATAATTAAACCATCCAATTCATCAGCATAGCCTGCTTTAGTTAACTGCGCTGCACCATATTCTCCAGTTTCTTCACCAACTGTCGCAAGCAGTCTAATCTTTCCAGGAATCGCATCCTCTGCAAGAAAATCAAGCATGGTAATTACTAAGGCTGCTAAGCCACCCTTCATGTCAGTGACACCGCGTCCAAATAATTTATTATCTTTTATTTCAGCTTTAAAGGGGTCACTGTTCCAAGCTGACAAATCACCTTGAGATACAACATCTTCATGACCAGAAAATCCTAAGATCTTTTCACCAGTACCAATCGTAACAACTAAATTGTCTCTATTCGGTGCATAAGTTACTCGCTGGATATCTACATCTTCACGATCATTATAAGGCTCAAATAAAGAAGCGATATAGTTAGCAACCTTCGCCTCATTATCGTCCACCGAATCTATAGCAATCAAATTTGCTAAGATTTCAATTTGTTTTTCTTTGTCCATCTTATTCACTTCCTAAAGTATTAAACAAACTCTATACCAATTTTGTGTAACTTGCTGCCAATATTCTTTTATTTTAGTGGATATTTCGCTGACTTTCCACCAATAATTTTTATTTTGGTGGTTACTATGGCCATTTATCTCCAAAAAAGTCATGAAATTTATTCTGATATTAAACGTAATATTTTAAAAAGATAGACAAACATTTTTATTTATGGTCAATCATGCTAGACTATAGTTAAAAAACGTTTGGAGTTGGAGACATGGACTATCGTACATTCATGGAACAAGTTACAGAAAAAGTAAATCAAATGTCAAGTGCTGACAAAACAGATTTTTTGCTGAATTTATTACGATTAACCCCCGAGGTAAAACGTGAAAAAATTTTACAATTAATGACGGATGATACTTCCTCTTTTGAACAACAATTTCAAGAATATCAAGATTATCTAGCAAAGTTAGAAGATAAAGAATTTCATTTCACTGCTGAAGACGAAGAAATCTACGATGAATTTGACTGGGAACCCGACTACCAAGTTATTTTAATAGACTCTGAAAACGTTGGCAAAACATTAACAGAAATCTTGGACTTTGCTAAGCAGTTAGTTTATCAAAAACACTACCATGCTGCTTGTGCGCTATACATTCGTTGTTTGGGACTCCAATTTCTAACCTATGATAAAGAAATTGGAGATCAATATGAATATTATTTAGGTGAATTGATTCAAGAAGGGGTCGTTGATGATGATAACAGCAGCGTAATCACACATCTACTGTATGCCATTTATCAAACAACCAAAGACACTACAGAACTTGTCAAGACCTTTTATCATTACTTAGCTACTCCTATAAACCAAGAGGTAAAAATTGCGGATATATTCACTGTGGGACCCGAATCTTTAGAACAATCAGAAGAATTTTTGTTTGACTGGATCAATTTTTTAAAATTAAATCCTTCTCCCTTAGCTGATCGACTTTTATTAGATGCTGTAAGAACAAGCTCTTATTTTAAACAAGCGGATCATTTATTTACTTTAGCCCAAGAAACTGCTGCCACTCACCCTTATTTATACCTAGAATGCATTCATTTATTTAGTTCACAAAACGCTCCGGAAAAAGCTCTTGAGGTGGGAAAAGATGGTCTTGAAAAAATTCCATTACACAATAAGGTTCGTAGTCAAATAGCCGAAAAAGTAGTCTATCTTGCCAAACAGTTTAACGACGATTCCGTCTTCCATGCAGCTACACAAGATACTTTTTATTCTGACCCTTGTCTTGACAATTTATTTCCTGTTTTAAAATTAGACTTATCGCAACAAGAACAAGAAAAATTACTGCGTTTTGTACAAAATGACCATTCAGTGACTAACCAAGTTGTTCTGCTTTTCTTCCTAGGTCAATTCGAAGCAGTCTATAAAAATATTAGTAGCGATCACCATGCCTTAGGATGGAGCAAGAGTAACAAAGGGGTAATAATTCCTTTGTTACTCTTGTTATTGCGGCCCATGCAGTACTCAAAAGCCGCTAAAGCACTCATGGCAGATATAAATTTTAGGATATCGTCCCATCAATTGGATGTGTTTGAAGACGAGTTTATTTATTGGAAAAGTTCGGTTTTTTTACCAGAAAAAAACAAGGCTCAATACCTTAACTGGTGCAAAAAAGAAATCGAAAAAAGAGGCAAAGAACTTATTGTAACTAAATTTAGACATCATTATCATCGTATGGCAGCACTTATTGTCACATTAGGTGAAGCAGAAGAAAATAATGGCGTCATGGGTGCTCGTGCACAAATTATTCAAAGTTATCGTAAAAAACATAGTCGCAAACGAAATTTTACTGCTGAACTAGATAAACTAATTTGAAAGAAGGTTCAAAAATGAAAAAAAGTAAAAAAGAAAAGAAAAAACTACTAGCTAAACAGCACGCTTCTGATCATCTTGCAAGTTTAAAACAAGAAATTAGCACGATGCTAAGTTTCAATCTAAATCCTTATATGGTATTTGCCCTCTACATCATGGAAAGATTCGAATACACTCATGTTGAAAAAATGAAACCTGACGTGACGCAATTTATGGATAACTATTATTTAGATTTTCCCGATTTAGATAAAATCATGGACCACATAGAATTAAGAGAAGCTTTCAACAGCTATCTTCAAATCGTGCAATACTACTATCTATTAACTACCACAAGTGGAAAAGAAGAGTTTGAAAAAATCGTAGAGTGGCTTCCCACAGAAAATAAACAAAGACAAACTTTGTTAAGTTGGCCAGATAATTATATTATTAGTTTATTTCATCCGATCATCTCAGAAGGTACTTTATATTTTCAAGATTTAAAAGATCAGAATAATTACGACGTATATGTAGAAGATGGAAGTGAATTAATGGATATTATCCAAGAAAAGCAGCCAACTTTTTTATCCTTACTTTTCCCCACTGAGAATGGATATACCATCAGTCCTTTAGTGGAATGCCAACATTTTGATAATTTAAAGGATATCCTCGATAACGATCTACCTAAAACAAAGTGGGAAAGCGAACTTTTTCTCTGGTATCGAGATAATTTATCGTATATTCTTAACTCAGCAACCTTAGATCCATTTGGCGAAGATTTGCTACCCGAATTTTATTCAGCCGAACGTTTTGCTAACGAAAGTGACACTGATTTTGCGGATCGTTTATTAGATCAAGATCCTATGTTCGAAAACTTCCCATATGTACTGGAGCTAAAGCAATTGCTCGTTAAAGTGATTCAGACATTTCCTCAATTATTTATTGCCCGAGCTAACGTGTTTCCATTACTTGATGCTCTTAAGGTCCTTTTTAGCGATATAGAAATAGAATCTAAAATTGATGAATATTTAGGCGATTCCCTTTCTCATTTTTGGATATTACTAATTTTAGAGTATCTGCCCGAAGAAGTAAAAATGATAGAAGAATTTAAAGTTGATCCTGATGATTGGACTGATTATGACGATCTAGACTTACCTTTTTAAAATGTTGCATTTTATTAATTGTTTGATTCAACTTATGTGCTTAACACTACTTCCCTATTAAAAATAGAGCTGCCAAAGATTCATTTTCTTTAGCAGCTCTATTTTTTTATTCTGTTACCTAAACAAGCAACGCTAATTTTTTATTCTTAGCTTATGATATTTGTATATAACAGTATGAAAGGATGAGTTTTTTGCAAAGCGAAAAAAGATTAGTGATTCACATCCATGACCTGACACAAAAATATAATATGTCTTTACGAGAACTTTCTCGCCAATCTGGTATTGATATCGCTCGTTTAAGTGAGTTAGCTAGTGGCAAACGCAAGCGGGTCAATATTGACTTTGTTATAAAAATTGCTGAAGCATTAAATATTACTGACATTCGTGAAATTTTTACCATTGAAGATAAATAAATCAATTTTACTGAGTTTCCCCTAACTGCTGCTTCTTGCTTTCGACATAAACCTCGGAGGCAGCGCTTTCATTTATACGATCACCTTTCTTTTTGTTAAATCCAATCCCCTTTCCAACAAGAACCATTGATTCATCATTATCACTTTTAGCAACTAGAGCATTATGGCTAAATACTTGCAAAATTTTCACTGCAACCTTTCCTCCTTTAAAAAATAGTTGGTTATTCTCATTCGTTGCCCTTAAGGACAACGTTTTCAAACTTATTATAACCTATGATACTTATATAAGCAACAAGCTTTTGAAAGGATCTGGTTATTTGTATACAGAAAGAAAATTGGTCGTACATATTCATGAACTACTAGAAAAAGAAGGCTGGTCCTTATCAAAACTTGCGCTTGAAGCTGATATTGATAAATCAAAATTAAGTCGTCTGGCTAGCGGACAACGTGAGTATTTATATATTGATTACTTAGTAAGAATCGCTGAAACATTAGACATTGACGATTTAAATGAAATTGTTTCCCTTGAAAGAGTAGAAGATAAAAGCAAAAAATAAAAGCGGCTAATTTTTTAGTCGCTTTTTAGTTTTCTGAACAAACCAGTTTTATTATTCATTCGTCTTCTGAGTGAACAATTTTTTCTATTCTACTATCTGTTGCTTGACTTTACGCCATCAAAATTACATCAAAAAAACAGCTGACATCTTATCGATGCAGCCATTTAAGTAATATTATTCTATGTTTCCCAGTGCTAAATCTTCCAATAAATGTTCTGTTTGAGAGTTTAATTGCAGTAAAGAAAATGATTTTTGAACATAAAAAGTACTTGTGATTGTCTCATTTTCATTTATAAATATTTCAATAGAAGACCGATCAAGAAAAATTTGCACAGACAAAGCTTTTTTTGTATCTATAGCTAGCACATCAGATTCCTCCATAGAACTATCACCTTCCCCGCTTATTTGGTAAGCAGTATTTTTACGAGAGAAAAACAAGCCCTGTTTTTCTGAAGAATAGCTGAACTGTAAAGATTCTCCCTCTTCATTTGTAAAAAACAAATCAAAAGGCGTTACATTATTTGCTGCTATTTTAAAAGCAATATAATTTCTATCTTCTATTGAAATCTCATTATTTTCTAATTTTGTTTCTTATATTTTTATTAAATCAAAAATTTTTAAAGGGACTTTTTGCTGTAATTCCCCATCTTTAGCAGTAATCATTCTTGGCAATGTCATTTGTCCAAACCAGTTATGACCTAGTTCGTAAGTTGGCCGGTTTGCTTGCCAGTTCTGCATCCATGCAATAGCTAAATAGCGTTCCTCTGCTAATTTTACTGTTTGTGGAGCATAAAAGTCCATTCCATTATCCATCTCTTTTATAGATGTTTGTTGAAATTCAAAGTTTTCCCAGTCCATCTCACCTTCAATTAACCAAGAAATATGAGAGTGTACTTTTCCTTTTTCATCAACATAGTCCATAGCGCTTAAAATAAAAACAGCTTTATCTTTAAACAACAATAAATCTGGACATTCTACCATCGTACCTAAATAAGGGTTATACGGAAAAATAACTGAAACATACTCCCAATTCAATAGGTCCTCTGAGTGGTATAATATGACCTGCCCTTTGTTATCCAATGTTTTAGAACCGATCACAGAATAATATATGCCATCTTTTTCGAAAATTTTTGGATCGCGAAAATCAACGACCGAAGTACCTGCAGGAATATCATCTTCCGTTAGCACAGGGTTTCCCTCATATTTTTTAAAATTCACACCATCTTCTGAAATAGCTATATTTTGATTTTGACGCGTTTTCGTTTCATCTGTTTCATCTGGCAAGTGTCCTGTATACATCACATATAATTTTCCATCTTTTTCAATAGCACTCCCGGAAAAAACACCGCCCTTATCATAATCTTGATCGGGAGCAAGTGCTACTGGCAAATCTTGCCAGTGTAAACCCTCCTTACTTTTTGCATGCCCCCAATGCATAGCTCCATGCTCTGCTTTATAAGGATAATGTTGATAAAATAAATGAAGTTCATTATTAAATATAACTACACCATTTGGATCATTTGTCCATCCAATTGGAGGAGCAAAGTGATAGTCTGGATAAAATTTCTTCCCAGTAGTTTCCTTGTTCCCTCTAATAAATTCATTAGCTTTTTCAATTGTATAAAGCATAAATAACTTTTCTCCTGTTCCTAAATAAACTAAACTTTTGTTAAACCAAACCTTAAATTAAACATTAACTAACATTGTCGTTTACTATCCTTTCGAACTCTTCTCGTACTTTTGGAACCTCCATTCCAACAATAACCTGGATAGCTTTCCCATTTCGAACTACGCCATAAGCACCATAATTTTTGAAAAAAGCATCATTTTCCAACTGATCTGGATCTTTTACCGAAATTCGCAAACGAGTCGTACAGTTATTAATATCAGCAATATTATCAGTCCCACCCAAAGCATTTAAAAAACCTAACGCTTTTTTACCTACATCGCTTAATCCTTCATCACTAGAAGCAGCGCCTTTTTCTTCTGCTTTTTTAGCTTTATATTCTTTCTTACTATACATGTGTACTTCTTCGTCCTCTTCACGTCCAGGCGTTTTTAAATTGAATTTTAAAATTACCCAACGGAAAGCAAAATAGTAAATGAAAGTGAGTACAATACCACTAGCAAAGTAAATAAAAATAGCATCTAAATGATTTTCAGCCATTGGTAAGAGAACGCCCGTAATACCTCCAATATTTGCCGCGAATCCTCCAGCTAAACCAAACGCATATATGGTCATTGCAAAGATAGATGTTAATGCTGCATGAACAGCAAATAATTGGGGTGCTAAAAATAAGAAGGTAAATTCAAAAGGTTCTGTAATCCCTGCAATCATTGCTGTAGCAGCTGTTGGTATAACTAAAGCCATTGTCTTTTTCCATTTTTCAGGTTTTGAAGTAGCAACAAAAGCTGCTCCAATACCTATTGGAAAGAAAAACATAGATGCATTTTGTAACATAAAACCGCCTTGAGGAAATATCTCTCTTATTGAGCCATCAAAAGCAGCAATTTCCGAAAGATTTTCAAACCAATAATTAAGTAGCCCACCTTCAACGGCTGCTGGACCAAATTCAAAAGGTTGATTAATAAAATGATGCAAACCTGTTGGAATTAAAAGTCTTTGTAAGAAAACATAAATTCCAACACCAGCTGTTCCACTAGAAGCCATAAACCCTTGCAATTGAGAAATAACGTCTTGAATCGATGGCCAAATCCATGCAGTTAAAAATGCAAGAGGAATAGCCATAAAGAAACCAAGCATAACCACAAATGATGAACCAGAGAAAATCCCTAACCATTCTGGTAAAGGTGTATCGAAAAATCGGTTATGTAAGTATACAGCTAACCCAGAAATCAATAATGCCCCAATTAAATTAGTATCCAATGTCGCAACGCCACCAATTTCTTTAATACCGATAGCATCTTCCACATTACTCATATCTACGCCAAAGTTCCATGTGTTTAAAATGTAATTAATATTTGTATTCCAAATCATATAAATAACAAAAGATTCCATAACTGCTCGCGCCTGAGCTTTTTTCGCTAGCCCGATAGGCAAACCGATTACAAACAGTAATTCCATATGATCAAATACTGTCCATCCGCCAGATTCAATCATTCCCCAAATATCGCTCCAAAAGGAACCTTAAGCGGCGAGTCCTCCTACTATTGATTCATTTTGAAACGCAATAGATAAAGCTAATATTATCCCGTTAAAAGCAAATAGCATAACTGGCGTAAGCATTGCTCCACCAAAACGTTGTATTTTTTGCATCATTTTATTTAGCTCCTTTAATGCCTTTTTTATTTTATCCAGATATTTTTGACAGCGATTTCTAAAAGGGACAATTTATAAAGCTTTACTATGAATAAAGCTTTATAAATATATTTTTTTACTCTAATATTATGACTTCAACACCAAAATGATCACTCACAATAGATTCATTATCTTGATTGAAAATGACATGGTTTTTTTGAACAGTTAATTTATCACTAACAAAAATATAATCAATTCGTTTACTATCAGAAGTTGTTTTCCAACCATCGATTTTTCCCTTCATAGTTGCATACCCGTAATTTTCTTGTGCGATTGTATAAGAATCATTTAAAAAGGGCGCTGTTTTTAAAACATAATCATATCCTTTATTGTAAGTGCTAGCTTCATTGTTAAAATCACCCATAAAAATAATGTTTTCTTTCATGTTTTCATTAAGGGCAATTTGGGCTCTATCCCACTCATGTTTGAAAATTTGATTATCTTCTGGATCTTCCCACCAAGAAAAATGACCATTAAAAATTAACCATTTTTTATCAAAAATTGATATTTCACTTTTTAAAATATTTCTAGTGCCTACGTTATCGTATTCTGTAGACTGAGAAATATTTATTACCTGGGAATTTTGTGGTGTTTTCGATAAAATGGCTAGTCCTTCATCATATTTATCATATCCTATATGATTAGCGCTCCAAGTCCAAAAATAGTACTTTCCAAATTTCTCTAGTTCTTTGACCAAAACTCCTGCATAATTGCCTTTTTTTAATGGAACGAGATTAACTTCCTGACTGGGTTTTATAAAGCGCTTATGCTCAGTCATTCCTTCTTTCATAGGCTGATTAACTTCTTGAAGAGCGATCACATCATAATCTTTAGTCGCTATCACTTGCGCTAGTTGTTTTATTTTTTTACTAGCAAATTTTTCCATCCATCCATGTACATTTAATGTTAAAACTTTCATCTTCCAATCCCTTAATTTTAAAAAATTCAAATTCAAAATATTTTTTCCTATTTTGAAATTTTATACATACGTGCTTCATAAGGACGTAATAAGATACTATTATTTAAACGATCATTAACTTCATAATTAGCTAGTACAAGTTCTTTTAGATTATATTTAGAAAAGTCCATTTTTTCACGACCATCAAACATATTTACCATAATAAGAAAATCTTCTTGCTCACCGTGTCTGAGATAGGCATAAACTGATGGGTGCTTTTCTTCAATTAATTCATAGGTTCCATAAATAAGGGTTTCTGAACGACGTCTGATATCAATCATTTTTTTATAGAAATTATAAACAGAATTAGGGTCTTCATAAGACTCAGCTACGTTGATATCTGCGTAATTGTCATTTACTTTTAACCATGGCGTGCCCGTTGTAAATCCTGCTTGCTCTGTAGAATTCCACTGCATTGGCGTTCTTGAATTATCACGAGAACTTTCCCAAATATATTCCATTGCTTCTTCTTGCTTACTACCTTCTTTAATCATAGTTTTAGCTTTATTGACTGACTGTATATCATCATATTCATCTAAAGAATCAAAATGAACATTTGTCATACCAATTTCTTGCCCTTGATAAATAAAGGGAGTCCCCTGCATAAAGAAATACATCGTTGCTAGCGCTTTAGCAGATGTTTTACGCATATCTGTATCATTTCCCATTGACGAAACCGCACGCACTAAGTCATGGTTTTCAAGAAACAAAGCATTCCAACCAACACCTTCTAACCCTTTTTGCCACTTGGTTAACACTTTTTTAAATTCTGTGAGATCAAAAGTAGCTTTATCTCCCCAAAGATTTATATGTTCAAATTGAAAAATCATATCAAAATAACCGTTTTCTTCACCAACCCACTGTTCTGCATCCTCTACTTCAACACCATTTGCTTCTCCTACTGTCATAATATCGTAGTTATTGAAGGTTTCTTCAGCTAATTCTGTGAGATGTTTATCAATACCCGGTTGATTCATATGCGCATCAAAAGATGGCACAACATCTTTTTTCAATGGATTAGGCAAATCTGGAAAACCAGGCTTTTTCTTGATATGTGTAATTGCATCAATCCTAAAACCGTCGATTCCTTTATCTAACCACCAATTAACAGTATCATACAGCGATTGCCGCACTTCTGGATTCTCCCAATTTAAGTCAGGTTGTTTTTTAGAAAATATATGCATATAATATTCTTTTGTTTTGTCATCCCACTCCCAAGCTGGACCATTGAAAATAGATTCCCAATTATTAGGGCGGCTTCCATCTTTTTTACCTGGATGCCAAATGTAATAATCACGATATAGATTATCTTTAGAAGACCGTGATTCAATAAACCATTCATGTTCATCCGAAGTATGATTAATGACAAGATCCATAATTAATTTCATACCACGTTTGTGTATTTTTTCCATCAATTCATCAAGATCTTTCATTGTCCCGAATTCACTCATAATAGCTTTATAATCGCTAATATCATAACCATTGTCATCGTTAGGTGATTGATAAACTGGGCTCAGCCAAACTACATCAACCCCTAAATCTTTTAAATAGTCTAATTTTTCTATAATACCTCGTATATCACCAATTCCGTCTCCATTTGTATCATAAAAACTACGAGGATAAATTTGGTAAGCAACTGCTTCTTTCCACCATTTTTTTGTTTGTTTCATTGAACATCCTCACCTTTCCTAAAAGTTGCTCTACGCCATAATAGAATTAATTATTTTTTATTATTTCCGATTTTGAAATCGTTTTACGAAATATAATAATATAATATGTCAATCGTTACCATATATCAACCCTTTAACATATTTTATCAAAAAACACTCCCAACCTTTTTTAGTTAGGAGTGAATGGACATAATCACTGGCTAGAAGTTGAAGATAAGAGATTTACTGGTAACTTGGTTACTTGTTCAACTTTTTCTTCATTTAATAACGCCAATAGCACTTCGACTGATTTTTGTGCCAGTTTTTCGATTGGCTGAACAATGGTAGTCAATTCTGGATTCAGTTGCCGAACAATCTTTGTTCCATCAAAACCGATGATTTTTAATTCTGCAGGAACTGAAACCCCATGTTCTTTAGCGCTGTTCATACACATCGTAGCAATGATGTCATCCCCAGCAAAAATACCGTCATATCCCGTTTCTCCGGTAAAAAGCTGATCAATCAGTTCACGTTTTTTTGGTCGGTGAATTGAAAAGGAACTTCCTTGAAACTATAAACAAGGTTATTTTCTTTCATCACATCTTTATACGCAGCCGCACGATCATTTGCTGGAGTCGTAACCTGTTGATCTCCTCGAATGCATACAATTTTTTGGCAACCCTTATCAATTAATTCTTGTGTAGCAAGCTTTCCCCCCAGATAGTTATCACTTTGAATGATAGGAATATGGGCTGTTAATTCTCTTTCGATACTTACGATCTTATTCTCAAAGTATTGATATTCACTGATATTAATATTATGCGATCCTACAATAACCCCATCGACCCGTTTTTCTTGAAGTAAGCGTAAGTATTTTTTTTCATTATCAACATCATTTAAGCTGTTACAAATAAATAGATTATACCCTTTTTTAGCCAGCTCTTTTTCAAGATGAAACGTTAATTCACCGAAAAAAGGGTTTTCAGTTGTTGGAACAATTAGTGCAATAAAGCGCGTCTTATTGGTTAAAAAAGAACGTGCCATTTCATTAGGCGTATAATTTAATTCGTCCATTGTGGTCATGACTTTTTTCCGCGTCTTATCACTAATATACCCACGATTGTTTAACACGCGCGATACGGTTGTAACGGAAACGCCAGCCTTTTCAGCAACATCTTTGATGGTCAATGACATATTGAACCTCCTTATCATAAAGAAAGAATCGTTGCAATAAGTATAAATTTTTTTTACTAAGAAAGCAACGAGCAGGAAGTCGATCTAATTTTTAATTCGCTTCTTCATATTTCAGTGATTTTCCTTTTTTGATTTGTGTATTTGTTGATAGCTGAAAAAGTCTTTTTCAGTCATCTTTGTATTTCAGATGCAGTTCTGTTAACTTGCCCACTTAAGTGGTTTCTATAAATTGCAAATCCTACTTTTATATGGAATGTTTAAATATTGGAAAAATTCAGAAAAAGTGCTATTCTTTTACTTATAAAAATTTGTATTTCAGAAAGGGACAATCTTATGACTCAACAAGTAACTCCAAGAGAATTTATTATGAATATTTTAAACGGCTTAGCCATTGGTACAGTCATCGTTTTAATTCCAAGCGCCTTATTATCTGAACTTTGTAAAGCACTCTTACCTACTTTCCCGTTTTTGATCAACGTCTTAAATGCAGTAAATCTTTCTAATTCTATGATGGGAATTGTTATTGGGACTTTGATCGGTATCAACTTTAAATTTCCACCGATACAGTCGGCTGCGGTAGGACTTGCTTCTATCTTTGCTTCTGGAGCCGTTAACTTTACACCAGATGGAATGCTTTTAGAAGGTACAGGCGACATTATTAACATAGGACTAACTGCCGCTATGGCTTGTGGCATGCTTTTGTTCTTAGGAAATAAGTTAAAGTCTTATACCATTTTAGTTATTCCCGCGCTTTCTTTGATTATTCCAGGCATTATTGGACGCTTGATTTTGCCTTATATTTTAAAAATTACGGAATGGATCGGACAAGGGATCGCCCAACTACTTGATTTACAACCTCTTGTTATGAGTATTTTATTAGCTGTTATTTTTTCTGTTTTGATTGTTTCTCCGATTACAACCGTTGGTATTGCTTTAGCGATCTCGTTAAGCGGCATAGGTTCAGGCGCGGCCAATATTGGTATTTGTGCAACCGGATTTGGTTTTGCAATCATGGGCTGGCATGTGAATACCAAAGGAACAAGTTTTGCTCACTTTATCGGATCACCGAAAATGTCGATGGCTAACGCCTTGAAAAAACCACTGATTTTGTTACCTATCATTTGTACTGCTGCATGTTGCGGTGTTTTAGCTGCTTTATGGGATATTCAAGGTTCACCTATGTCAGCAGGCTTTGGTTTTAGTGGCTTAATTGGTCCGATTAATTACATGAATTTGGCCGAAGATGGCTGGACATTTGTTACTTTGTTAAAATCTATTATCGCTTTTGCCGTTGCTCCAATTGCTTTTAGTTTTCTTTTTAAATATCTCTTTACCAAGGTGACGCCCATTCTAAAAGAAGAAGATTACTATTTGAATATTTAATTTGTTAAATAATTTTTTTAGGTTTGCCATAAAAATTCTTTTAAGATTTCGGATTTTGATGTATGATAAAAACGAAATTAAAGGAAAGCAGGTATTTTTATGAGCGATGAACCAAAAAAACACTCCATTATTGAGCAAACCAATGGAGCATCCTTGCAAGAAATCAATAGTACCGTCCAAGTACCCAAAGGAAAAGGATTTTGGCGAACTTTACTGGCCTACTCTGGACCGGGTGCCTTAGTCGCTGTCGGCTACATGGATCCTGGGAATTGGTCTACCTCTATTACAGGTGGTCAAAATTTTCAATATTTATTAATGTCCATTATTCTAATTTCCAGTTTAATTGCGATGCTTTTACAGTATATGTCTTCAAAACTAGGAATCGTTAGCCAAATGGATTTGGCTCAAGCCATTCGTGCGCGTACAAGTAAATCTTTAAGTATCGTTTTATGGGTACTGACAGAATTAGCCATTATGGCAACGGATATTGCTGAAGTGATCGGAGCTGCGATTGCGCTTTACTTGTTATTCAATATTCCACTTGTATATGCTGTTTTCATCACTGTCTTAGATGTATTGCTCTTGTTACTGCTAACCAAAATCGGTTTTCGTAAAATTGAAGCTATTGTCGTTTGTTTAATTTTTGTCATTTTATTTGTCTTTGTCTACCAAGTCGCTCTATCAAAGCCTGATTTAGGAGCCATGTTTGCAGGTTTTATCCCAACAATGGATACCTTTTCGCAAACGCCGCATATTGGAGGTCAAACACCACTAACAGGTTCATTAGGAATTATTGGTGCCACGGTCATGCCGCATAATCTGTATTTGCATTCAGCGGTTTCACAGACACGCAAACTCGATCACGATAACAAAGAAGAAGTCGCACAAGCTGTTCGTTTTTCTACTTGGGATTCCAATATTCAACTTTCTTTAGCTTTTCTTGTCAATGCCTTGTTATTGGTTATGGGCGTAGCTGTATTTAAAGATGGCGCAGTACAAGATCCGTCCTTTTTTGGGCTCTACGAAGCTTTATCTGACCCTAATACCTTAAGTAATGGCGTATTATCTCAAGTAGCCAGTTCGGGACTGTTATCCACATTATTTGCCGTTGCCTTATTAGCATCTGGACAAAATTCAACCATTACTGGTACGCTCACAGGACAAGTAATCATGGAAGGTTTTATTCATATGCGAATGCCCATTTGGTTACGTCGTTTAGTGACTCGCTTGTTATCAGTTGTTCCCGTCTTAATTTGTGTTCTTATCAC
This sequence comes from Tetragenococcus halophilus, assembly GCF_001712815.1. Classification (NCBI taxonomy): domain Bacteria; kingdom Bacillati; phylum Bacillota; class Bacilli; order Lactobacillales; family Enterococcaceae; genus Tetragenococcus; species Tetragenococcus halophilus. The sequence goes on along the minus strand of NZ_CP012047.1, from coordinate 889,761 downwards.
GAGTGGTAAAAGCACCGTAGAAGAGCATACCGCCTTAAACAATTTAATGAATAACTCACAAGTTTTTCTAGCTTTTGCTCTACCGTTTTCAATCATCCCACTGCTTATGATGACAAACAGTCAAGCTGAAATGGGCAAACGTTTCCGCAATAGTACCATCGTAAAGTTTTTAGGTTGGATTTCTGTTATTGCGTTAACTTATTTGAACTTAATCGGCTTACCCGACCAAATTGAAGGCTTTTTTGGAGCGCAAGCTACTAGACAAGAACTTTTATGGGCAGATGGAATTGCTTATGTTTTAATTCTTGTTGTTCTAGCCTTATTAGCATGGACAATTATTGAGTTATATAAGGGAAATAAAAAGTTTGAACAACTACAAAAAGAAGGAATGAATAATGATGGGTAATGGATTTCACAGCATCTTAGTTGGAGTCGATGAATCTGCCAATGCGCAAAAAGCTTTTCAATATGCCGTAAAAAAAGCTGCTCACGAAAATATTGAATTGGTTATTGCTTCTATATTAGAATCGGATGAAATAAACGTGTATCAGGCTTTGGATGATGATTACTTGCGATTAGCACGTAAAAAAACAGAAGAAAATCTACGAAAGTATCAGCAATATGCTTATGACCAAGGTGTACAAACCGTTAAACTTTTTAGCGATGAAGGTGCCCCTGCTGAACGAATTATTCATCATATCTTGCCACAAACCCAATGTGACTTACTCATTATTGGATCACACGCTAAGCATGGGCTGAAAGACTATTTTGGCACCAGTGCTTCTTATATGGCTAAAAATGCCCCAATTTCAGTCATGATTATTCGCTGAAAGTGTACTTTTTTGGTAACCGACACTCAGAAGTTAGATTTTAGCTCTAAGGATTGCTACATGATTTTAAATGAAGATTCTACTTACTTCTTGGATAAAAAATACAATTATAAAAAGCGTGCTGCTTTATACATAGCACGCTTTTTTTCATCATGAATTAAACTAAATTTTATCTATCTATAAACTCTGCTTCATCTTCCAAATTTTTTGGCAAATCAATATTGTACTTTTCCACTTGCTTTTGATTAACATATGTTTCCCCTTCGTCGTAAACATAGACAGGAGTTTTAGCTGGATCATCTCCATTGAGGATATCAGCTGTCATTTCACCTGTTTTTACCCCTAATTCATGTTGGTCAATCCCTACGGTCGCGACGCCGCCTTCTTCCACCATAATATCTACTGATGGAATAATGGGAATATTCTTTTTGTCGGCTTCGTTAACAATGGTTGACATCGCATTAGCCATAGTATTGTCATTTGGAATATAGATAAAATCGACATCGTCCATGGCTTGGATCGTTTGTTGAATTTCATTTGATGAAGGAACCGCATATCTTTCAGTCTTAAAATCTTGCTTTTTCGCCTCTTTTTCGGCTTCTACAACTTGTGGTTTAGCATTATCTTCTGAGGACGAATAAAGGATCCCCATTGTTTTTGCTTCAGGTAAAAGTTCTTTGGCCAAATCCAGTTGTTGATCAATCGGTACTTGATTAGAAACGCCGGTCATATTTCCGCCTGGTCTTTCCATAGAATCGACTAAATCACTGCCCACTGGATCTGCAATAGCGCCTAACATAATAGGTATATCACTCGTTTCATTTGCTAAACTCTGAACAGCGGGTGTAGCGATTCCTACCAGAGCGTCAGGATTACCTTCGACTAATTGTTGGCTCATTGTCGCTAATTTGCTTTGATCGCCTTGACCATTTTGAAACTCGAGTTCAAGATTCTCGCCTTCTTTGTAACCCGATTGCGCTAGGCCGTCTTCCACACCTTGTCGTATATCATCTAATGAAGGGTGACTGACATATTGTAAAATACTTACTTTTTTCGTTTCTTCAGACTGAGCGTTTCCCGAATTCCTTTTCCCTAACTCAAAAGCGAACAAGCTACCTGCTAAAACTACCACAATAACAGCAACACTGAATATCAATCCTTTGTTTTTCATTTTACCTTCCTACTTTCTTTATTGAATTAAACTGATATGATCGCTTTGTTTGCTTTGTTTTAACAAATAAAAAAAGCAACAATCCTGCGATCATTGCTGAAAAAATCATAACCACCCTTCAAAAGGGTGGTTTGCTCTGGGGCTATAAGCCCCCAATACTAGCCAGCGTCTCAAGGCGCTGGCTTTCACTTTGTTCAAGCCACACTGGTTTTGTCGCTTTTGCTACCTCTCAAGAGGTGTTTTTATCACTCTCTAACCCTTAAAAGGGTCTGCATATTCTCGAACACTTAGTTTATCTAAGGCCATATCATGTTTTTCTTGCTCTTGAATATATTTCTTGATGGTTGCCTCATAAGACCCACTGTGCTCACATAATAACCTTCTGCCCAAAAATGACGATTCCCAAATTTGTACTTCAAATTGGCATGTTTATCAAACATCATCATGGCGCTTTTTCCTTTTAAATACCCCATAAAGCTAGAAATACTTATCTTCGGTGGTATACTTACGAGTAAGTGAACATGATCGGGCATCATATGTCCTTCTAGGATTTCTACACCTTTATAACTGCACAATCTTTTGATAATCTCTTGTAGACTTGCTCTGTATTGATTATAAACAATTTTTCTTCTATACTTGGGGGTGAATACAATATGGTATTGCATAACCATTTTGTATGGGTTAAACTATTTGCTTTGTTAGCCAACTGAATCTCTTCCTTTCGTTACCATGTAGCCTGAACAACTACATTGTAACGCTAGTGAAGAGATTTTTTAGTATAACTTTTTCCTTTCCACCCGCATAGCGTGTGGTTTTTTGTTTCGCACGCTACGCGAGCTCAACCCGGTCTAAAGACTTAACAAAAACCGCATAGATGATTGATCTATGCGGTTCATAAGATTGATTTTAACCGGCATAGATACAAAGCTTTAGATTGCTCGTCTAAATCGTTGTATCTATGGAAAGAATCCATCAATACAACCTACTACGCCAGTTTTGCCATGCTTGTGCTAAATTGTTTGCGTAAGTTAATTGCATAATGGTTTCTTCCTTTCTTGTTTAGTAATTGAGCTTATCATACCTGAACAAAGAACTTAGGTCAACCTTTTTACAAATCAAAGATTCGATTTGGGTTTAATACATTTTTTGGATCTAGTGCTTTTTTAATCGCCTTTAATGTATTCATGTATTCTTTTGAGTAAAAATGGGATAAATACTCTTTCTTTTCCAAGCCAATACCATGCTCAGCAGAAGGCAAACCGCCCAGTTCAGCAATAAATGGATAAAGTTTTTGTTCATATTCGACTAACATCTTTTTCCACTGAACATCTTCATAATCTTCTTGTAAAACGCAGATATGGATGTTGCCATCACCTGCATGTCCAAAAAACGCACTTGAAATTCCCATCTCATCTGCATATTTTTTCGATTGAATAATTAAATCAGGAACGTAACGAGTGGGAACGACAGGATCGTACATTTTGGTAGTTGCCGCAGCATAAATTCCGGTTAGGATATGATCGCGAATATTCCAAACTAATTTTGCTTCTTTTTCATCAATATCCCGGATATTTAACGCGCCTGCCGAGTTAACAATGGAACGGACTTCGTCTAATTCACGGTTTAGAGCTTTTTCGTCATTGGAGTTTAATGTCAAAAGTAAAAAAGCCGCTCCTTCTTGTTTGGGCATTTTGACTTGTAAATAATCTTCCGCATAACCCACCGAATTTTTCTCTAATAATTCCAATGCTACGGGCTCTACAGGCGAATTTAAAATTTCATAGACTGTAGGTGCCAGATCATCTAATTTTTCAAAACCAACCAGCATGGAACGTTCATAACGTGGTCTAGTCCTCAATTTTAATTGTAATTCAGTAATAACACCTAATGTCCCCTCTGAGCCAATAAAAAGATCTTTTAAGTCGTAACCAGAACTATTTTTTTGATTTAAACTACCTGCATGAATAATATCACCATTAGCCAACACCACATCATAGCCACGTACATTATCGCGTGTTACACCATATTTGATGGCGCGCATTCCTCCTGCGTTCGTTCCAACAGTACCACCAATCGTAGCGGATTTTTCACCTGGATCTGGCGCATAAAAATAAGGCGTATCGGCTAAATACTGGCGGATTTGCGCCAGAGTCACCCCTGCTTGTACATTTAAAGTTAATGTTTCTTTATCTAAAGAGATAATATCAGTCATCTCAGCTAAACTTAAAAACCACTCACCTTCATGAGGATAAGTTGCACCAGTTAATCCGGTATGTGCCCCAATCGTAATCACTTTTTTGTCAGCCTCATTTGCTTTTTTCATAAAATCGCTGACATCTTCTGTACTCTTAGCATAACCGATTAATTCCGCTTGTCCCGGTTCGAGTTCATGAGCATTTGAGGTTAATAATTCCTCAGGCACTATTTCTTTAATTTCCATAAATAAAAATCTCCCTTAACTAAAAAATATGTAAGCGTTATTACTACTTAACTATAACATAGTTAATTTTTTTGAAAAAGAATTGCGTCAATTGTTTCTTATAAATGAAAATAAAAATTAGTTGGTTAACTTCAAAAAATAGCGCAATTGGCGAAATAGTTGACGATGTGAACCCAATCCATAGAAATATCGGCGGGACATTTGACGATGTGCCACCAATCGTTAAATTATTGGAGGCAACTTGCTCAATCTGCCTCCAATAATTACAAATAATGATAAAATGTATGAAACAAAACAACTTTCATCTTTTGAATTACTTTTCTATCGTTCCTTGTTCTTTCGCGAGTTCGTTTTTGTCATAAACTTTAAAGAAAGGATAATAAATTAAAATAGCAATAATAATTAAAATAATATTTAAAACAGCAGCTCGCCAATCACCATTGGTTGCCAAGAATGCCCCAATAGGACCAGGTAATGTCCAAGGAGCGGTTACAGTAACTGCATTTACTAAACCAAGGCTGGTCGCAAACCAAGCAATCGTTGCTAGAACAACTGGAGCTCCAATAAACGGTACCATCAAAATAGGATTTAAAACAATAGGTACACCAAAAATAACAGGCTCATTAATGTTAAAAATCGCTGGCGCAAGAATGGTTTTTCCGAGTTTCGACCCATATTGCGACTTTGAACGAAAAGCTAGTAAAATAGCTAATCCGATCGTTGCACCTGCCCCACCGATCCAGATGAACCATTGATAAAACGGCTCTGCTCCAATTGTAGGTAAAGGCTCTCCAGCAGCTAATGCACTGGAATTACTTTCTAACAACTGCAGCCAAAGCGGTCGAGCGATTGATCCAATAACTGCTAAGCCATGAATACCAAAGAACCAAAAGAAGGTTGTTAGTAAGACTAATAACAAAACAGATGGCAATGAATCTGCCGCACTAATTAATGGACTAATTAAATTACCGATAAAAGCATGCCAATCAAAACCTATATAATAAGTAATCGAACCAATCAGTAAAATAACGATTAATGTCGGCGTCAATGCTTCAAAAGAACGTGCAACTGCAGGTGGCACTTGTTCAGGCATTGTTATCTTGAAATTTGACTTATCCGTTAAACGATAGATTTCTACAGCAATAATCGAAGTGACAATCCCGACAAACATTCCTTCGCCACCAAGGTTGGCCATAGGCAATACAAATCCTTCAACACCAGCCATTTCCGTCGCTTCTTCAGGGATAGAAACTGGAACCAAAGTTAGAAGAAAAGCTGTTACTGCTAAAATGCCTCCAGCTACTTGGTCAAGATCATAACTCTTTGATAAACTCGCACCAATACCAAAAGTAGCATATAGCGCCATAATATACATAGACATACGATAAGGAAGCAAAATTGTTTCAGCATTTGCGGTCAAAAACTGTGTAATTCCCCACGACTCAGGTAGTGGCGGAAAAGCGACAATCATGAAAAAAGATCCAACAATAATCAAGGGTAATGCGGCAATAATCCCGTCACGGACAGCTCTTAAGTGACGCTGGTTGGCAATATTTGCCATCGGTCCTCCCAGATATTTTTCAATCCATTGGGTGAATTTGTCTAACATATTTCCCCTCTTTTCTTTTTTAGAAGATAAACCCTTCTATTAACCAGACATATGACATCAGTTCTAAAATGACCGTAGTTACAACAAAAAACAAAATAAATCGCTTACAAAAACCTTGCTTAGTCTCTATAAAATAATGACTATATACCAAAGAAAAAGCTAGACTGACTGGTAAGGTAAGCATAACGCCTAACTTAAAACTAAGCCCTAACATTGTCAATAAGTAAGGAAAAATCACTCCACCAAGTAACAAAAAAGCAAATACGATAAAACTACTTTTAACAGAAAGCCTAGGTCCTCGTAATGACTGTTCTTCAGGTTTCATCTTTTCCCTCCTCTCGCCTTTATTATAGCGTTTACAAAGCGTATTTTCAATGATTTCAAGTATTTTTTGAAATTTTATTTCTGAAGAGAAAATTTCTTACTGTTAAATTCAAATAAAAATGAAATATTATTTCATAAATGATCAAATGACTTCTTAAAAATACAGATTAACTTACAAAATATTATTCGACGTTTCTGCAAGGATTCTATGTGTTAAATGATTCACCGTCTAAATAAAGTAAAAAATGTAAAATGAATGCCAACCTCCTATAATTAAATCTATAACTAGCGTATAATGAACTGAGAAAATTGATGAAAAATTTATTGGAGGTAACTATGAAAAAAAGTAGCAGTAAAACGATACGTACATCGGATTTAATTTCTATAGGAATTTATACAGCATTATATTTTATATTAGTCGGCATCGCTGAAATGATTGTGGTACTACTTATTCCTGGTTATTCCTATTCTTATTCTCCTGTTGTGGCAGCTTTGCTTGCTGGAACGATTTTTATGTTAATGGTCGCAAAGGTCCCTAAATTTGGCGCGATTACGATTATGGGGAGTGTTTTAGGTATATTTTTCTTTTTGAGTGGATTATTTCCTTTTGCCTTAATTCCAAGTGTTATTTCTGCCCTACTTGCAGACATTATCGCCTATATTTTCAAGTACAAAAGTAGGATAGGACTACTCATTAGTTATATTGTATTTTCTTTTAATACTACTGGACCTGTCGTTCAATTGTTATTTAGCCCAGATAGCTATGCAGCTAATCTCAGAGAACGTGGAAAAGATACAGCTTATATTGAAAATGTCTTTGCAAGTATTGCTAATTACACGGGGATTGTTGTTTTTGTTTTGCTTATCATTGCGGCTATTGTTGGTGGCTTATTTGGTCAACGAATGATGAAAAAACATTTTAAAAAAGCAGGAATTGTCTAATGGTTTTCCATTTTGATCCGCGAACAATTCTTTATTTTTTGCTAATATCCCAAATTGTCTTACTGTTAGATAGCAGTATTTTTATCGAAATAGTCACGGTCTTTATTTTCATTATGCCTTTTTTTATAAGTAAGCAACTTAAATGGGGTTTCATTATTGTTATCGTTTATAGTCTGCAATTGTTTACAGCCTTTACTATTTTGCCAAATATCGATAATACAATGTTGCTTTACCCACTTTCAATGGTCGCTAATGGATTTCGGGAGTTAATCCCCGGAATTATAATAGGCATTTATGCATTAAGATTAACACACTCAGCGGAATGGATCAGTTTATTTAAAAAATGGCGTTTTCCTAATTTTTTTATTGTACCCTTTTCGGTTATCTTTCGTTTTTTTCCAACAATACGAGAAGATTATCATCAGATTAGAAAGGCGATGGCTTTTCGAGGAATTGAAAAAGGTCCTATTGCTTTTATTAAACAACCCGTACAAACCTTTGAGTTTATTTTAATTCCACTGCTGATGAACGCAAGTCAAGTGGCACAGGATTTGACTATTTCTGCTTTAACTAAAGGATTAAGTATTCCGGGAAAACAAACGTCCATTATCAACCTCCGCATGACTAAAGTTGACCTGATTTATATGGTTATTGCTATCATTCCCATTGTTATTGATATAGGAGGTTTATTATGAAACGATTTGCAATAAATAGTGAAAATACTTCATTTCGTTTTCTTCATGCAGATGATACTTTTTTAAAATCGATTAACCTAAAAGTATCTTCCGGTGAGTGTATTCTTATTTGCGGAAAAAGCGGTAGTGGCAAAACCACTTTTAGTCGTTTATTAAATGGAATTAGCCCTAACTATATTGAAGGCGACTTGACTGGACATGTTGAAACACTCGGTTTAATTGCGGGAGAAGCAGACATTGAAGATTATGTTCCTGTAATTGGTAGTGTTTTTCAAAATCCAAAAACACAACATTTTACTACAAATACCACCTATGAACTTGCTTTTGCTCCTGAAAATATAGGAGAGTCTCCTAATCAAATTTATAAACGTATCAATGAAGTCTCTGAAGAACTTGATATCAAAAACTTACTTAACCGTGATATCTTCAAATTATCTGGTGGGCAAAAACAACAAGTTGCTATGGCTGCTGCCAACACTCTACGCCCTAAAGTTCTGATATTAGATGAAGTAACAAGTAATTTGGATCAAAAGGCAGTAGAGCAGATCAAAAAAATGATAAAACAAAAAAAGGAACAAGGAGTCACAATTATTCTCACCGAACATCGTTTAGCTTGGAGCAAGGGACTAGTTGATCGCTACGTACTATTTGAAAATGGTAAGTTAGTCCAAGATTGGAACAGCGATAAATTTAATCAATTGACGAATCATGAGTTAGGACAAAAAGGTCTGCGAGCCATGGATTTGTCTAAAAAACACAAAAAACTTTTGCAAAAAGAACAAAAAACTGAAAATTTCCAAGGGGCCTATTTACTACAAGCGGAAAATTTAAGCATTGGTTATGATAAAAAAACTCCGATTTTATCAAATATGACTGTCGGGCTAAGTCAAAACAAAATCACAGGAATCATAGGTCCCAATGGCGTAGGAAAAACAACACTAGCAAACACGCTTACGGGCTTATTAAAACCCTTAGCAGGAAAAATTTTATGGCATGGCCAATCAATTTCTCCTAAAGAATTAGTCAAAAAAGGTTTTTTAGTGATGCAGGATGCAAATTACCAATTATTTAGCGAATCTGTTTCTGAAGAAGTTTTACTCAACGCAAAATATCCTGAACAAAAAGACCCAGTATTAGAAAAACTAAATTTGTCAGGTTTAGAAGAACGTCATCCTATGAGCTTATCAGGGGGACAAAAACAACGTGTTGCCATAGCATCAGCTATCTTATCGGGAAAAGAATTGATTATTTTTGATGAACCTACTAGTGGTTTAGACTATGTCAATATGCAACATTTTGGTCAGTTATTAAATACGCTGAAGGAAACCGACGCTATTATAGCCATCATTACCCATGATGTGGAACTATCAGCTGATTGGTGCGATGAGATTATTAATTTAGGATAATTGTATAAAAAATATCCAATTGGCAAATTATGCTTCTTGGATATTTTTTATACACTGAAATACTTATCTTTTTTTTTAAAATATCTATCGCTAAATGCTATCATCAAAACGACTCAGTCGAAAACTTTCCAAAGAAACAGCTGGTTGTTTTCCCATCAGCATATTTGCCAAACATTCACCAATACCACTGGCAAATTTAAAACCATGACCCGAAAAACCACAAGCAACCATAATATTTTCATACTCTGGTAAATAATCGATAATAAAATCTTCATCCGGCGTATTCGTATAAGTACATACTTTGCCTTCTTTTAATTCTATATTTTTTAATAAATGCTTATGTGTAAAATCAACCACTTCCTGCTCGTCTTCTGGATATGTTCCAAACCGTTCTAACACCCTCGGATCATCTAACAAACGTCCTCCATCATGTCTACCGATTTTCAACCCTTTTTCATTTATATCAGGAAAGCCATAATAAGTGCTATTTCCATCATCATAACCCCAAGCTGGAAACCTGCCTTCCTTATAAAGTGAATTTTTAGCAGCAGTCATCCATGAAAAAGTTTTACGTAGTGGTATAAGAGGTAATTTTATATTTAATAGTTTTGTTACTTGATTGGTCCTTTTACCAGCAGCGATAAGTAATTTTGTACCAACAACTGCTTCATTTTCTAATTTTACAGTAATTTGTTCTGTTGATGTTTTAATTGATTGAACAAAACGATTCATGTATAAATCAGCACCATTTTTTTCTGCTAACATACGGTAGGTTCGTATTGCATTTTCACTAAACAACACACCAGAACTTTTTTCAAAATAACCAATAGCGTCTTTATCCAATTGAAATCCCGGCCAGCGTTGGTTAATGTCTTTTGCTGTCATCACTTCTAGAGGCAAAAGATACTCTTCAGCTGACTTTTTCACGGTTTCTAAGAATATATTATATTTAGGACCAAAATTTAATACGCCAGTTTTAGCAAAAATTCTTTCATTCGTTTTCTTTTCTAAGCTTTCCCATAGTCTTTGTGCATGCAGTGCTAAAGGGACATAACTACTACCTTCTCCATAAGCATGGCGGATTAACCTAGTTTCGCCATGATGCGAACCTTCTTCATGCGGAGGGTCAAAAGCATCAATCAGCGCAACTGTTTGTCCTGATTCTGTTAAGTAATATCCAGCAGCCATTCCCATAGAACCTGCTCCTATAATAATCACATCATACAATATTTATAGCCTCCTTATTTTTTAATTCATTACTAAATTTAAGTCTTATATTATTTTATTTCTATGTACTGTTTCTTCCGAATACAACATTATCTTGTGTTTTTATAAAAAGCATCCTAAAAGCGTAATGCCTTTTGGATGCTTAAAATTATACATTAATAAATAAATTAGCTAGCGGATATGCTATAAATAATGCGATAATTAGTGTTCCTACTGCTACTAACATCCCATATTTTAACATTTGTATAGTATTGGTCCAACCAGAAGAACCAGCGATAGCTACATAAGGCATCGAAGGCGGTGTAGCTGAGCCGATAGAAGCCACTAACCCAATAACAGCTGCAAGAGAAGCTGCTTCAACCATATTGGAAGAAAGCGCAATAGGCACTGCCACGGAAGTAACCACTTGTGAAGTAACCATATGCGAGCCAATATTTGATTCAAAAGTTGCCCAAGCGATAAATAATCCTACGATCAATAACGGCGAAAGCCCTTGTGCAATTGGCTTCATCACATTTGATACATAATTAATCAACCCAATATCTTCATTAGTCAGCGCGCTACCTATGGCTAAAGTCGAAGCTGCCATAATCAGACTCGGCCAAGAGACACCCTTTGTGATAGCTTCATTGATAATTAATAAAGGTTTGCCTTCCAATCGCAGCATTGCTAACACAACAACGCCAGCAAGCGGCGGTACAGCAGTTCCGAAGCTATCGATTGTTGCTGCTATATTAGGCAAGATAGGCGAAATAATACCCGGTAATACCCATAATAAAATGACAATAACAAAAATAGACAAAATCATTTTTTCCCGTGTTGTAACAGGTTCAGTCTGCATTTCTTTAAAGTCAGCTTTATCCAACTGTTTAAATTGCTTTGTATCTGGTTTTAAAATAAAGCGGAAAACTAACAACATAAATAAAAAGATTAATAAACCTGATGGAATCGCAAAAGCCATATAATCTGCGTAGCTTATTGTCATATTTGCAATAGATTCAAATACGCCCAATGCAATTACAGGAAAAACATGAGCGATAGGTGTCATCCCCGAAGATAAAGAACAAGAAATCACTAAGCCAATCATTAACATGGAAGCAAAGGTACTTCCTTTTTTTAGATTTAAAATACCATAGATCTCTTCTAATATCGGCAGCATAATAAAAAATAAGACCGTTGGGGAAATAAATAATCCTATTAATAATACCGATAATAAAAATAATAATGTCAATTGCCAAGCGCCCTTTTGTGCCCACTTACTAGTAATAAACGCTAGTGCAATACGTTTAATAATACTTGTCTGCGACAAAGCGTAAGTAAGCATAAAAGTAAAAAGTAAAAAGACAAAAGTTTCATTACCAAAAGATGAAGCAAAAACTTGCTCCGGATCTAATACTGGCACCAAAGTCAAAGCCGCTAAACATAATAAACTTGGCCAATCAATCCCTACAAAAATCCACAATAGTAGCGTGCCTAAAAAGATTCCGACAACCTGCATACCATCCGCGTTTAACCCTGTAGGTGCTGGGATAAAACGGAAAAAGAAAATCACTAGTAAAGCAAAAAGCAGAATCGGTATTTTCCTATTTCTCATAAAAACGCCAACTTCTTTCAAAAAATTACATTATGATAAATTTATTAACAAGACAAAAAAGTATTATTGATCAATAATTTCTTCTTGTTGATATTCTTTTGTCGTGTCCATAATTGCTTGAAAAATTTTACGAACTGAATCTTCAAAGTCTTTGTTTTCAGTATAAGAAGCGATTTTATCTAAGACTGCTTTTTCACGATTTTCATCTAAAACAGGTATATTATGCTCTTTTTTAAATTTACCCACTTCCACTACCGCGTTCATTCGTTGTTCAATCAAAGGAACAAGCTCCTTATCTGCTTGATCAATCAGTTTTCTTGCCTCTTCTAAATTCATTGTCATACCCTCTTTCAGTTATTTTAAATAGGAGTATATCATGGTTGATAGTATAATACTATGGGAAAATAAAATTAGTCATTCAATATTCTAAAGTTAGTCTTACAAAGTCACTCTAGTTTTTCATAATTTTAGAGCTAGTTTGACAAAGTAGCTCTAATTTTTGTGGAATCTTGAGTTAGTCTGCTAAAGTAGCTTTAGTTTTTTCGAAATCTTGAGTTAGTCTGGCAAAGTAGCTCTAGTTTTATCACTACAAATGCTACTCATAAATCTCAAACCCATAATTTCGAATGTGCTGTTTTAGTAATTCTAAGTAATCTTTTGCTATCTTACTTAAATCGATCTTCTTATTTTTTAAGTAACCTAGTATCATTGAATCGTCTATTTCCAAAGGAATAGCAACAATCTTTTCATCATTTAATTCACTACTAATAATACCCGAACTGATCGTATAACCATTTAGTCCTACCATCAAATTAAAAATTGTCGCGCGATCACTGATTTGAATATGCTTTTTCCTTTGTAAGGTACTTAAAATTTCTTCAGAAAAATAAAACGAGTTAGTATCCCCCTGTTCATAGGATAAATAAGGATAATCTTCTAAGTCTTCTAAAGTAATACTTTTCTTTTTCGTTAAAGGATTTTCTCTGCCCACGAAAACATGTGGTTTGGCTTCAAATAATGGAATAAATTCTAAATTTTTTTCTGCAATAAGTCGCTTTAGGACGGTTTGATTAAAATCATTTAAATAAATTATACCTAATTCGCTTTTAAAAGTTTGGATGTCATCCAAAACATTTTGCGTCTGTGTTTCTCTTAAAGTAAATTGGTATTCGTCTTGACCGATTTTTTTCACTAACTCTACAAAAGCGTGAACAACAAAAGCGTAGTGTTGTCCTGACACACTAAAAATATGTTTACGTGTCGTAGTTTTCCCGAAACGTTCATCTAATAGATTAACCTGATCTAAAATCCCACGCGAATAGTTGATAAATTCCCGTCCTTCATTTGTTAATGTAATCCCTAATTTCGTTCGGTAAAATAATTGGATTTTATATTCTTTTTCCATTTCCTTCATTGCCTGTGATAACGATGGCTGACTAATAAAAAGCTGCTTTGCTGCTTCATTTATCGATCCTGTTTCAACGATTTTCTCCAAGTATTCTAATTGTTGTATCCTCATATGTTTTCTCCTTGTTATAGTTTTTACCTATCATAACATAGAAATAAAACGTATTATCTATTTTAGAGTAAACTTGTTAGAATAATGCCAATACAAAAATATTGGAGGAATGCTTTATGAGTACAGCTACAACAAAATTTCAACTTGTGGGTTTCTTTGTTAAGACCTGAAGATTTATTGGAATACAAACAAAAAATTGAAAATCGTGATGATATAAAGTATCCATTTTATGATGCTTTTCCAGGTTATAAAGAAAAAGAAAGTGAAACGACGAAACAAGTGATTGCTAAACAAAAAGAAGAAGGAATAACGCCTATTACTGATGGAGAATATACAAAGTCTATGTGGCATTTGGACTTTATTTGGGGCCTTAAAGGGATTGAACGCTATATTGCTGATACTGGCTATGCTTTTCAAGATCATGACGGCGGAGATTTTGAAACTAGAAAGGACATTGGTCTTCGTATCACTGAACCTTTATCTGGGAAAAATCATCACTTTATTGATATTTTTAAAAATATTAACGCTCAAGCTGAAGAGACCGATGTTAAGCTCACTGTGTGGGGTGCCGCTCATGCATTTACTGAACTAACAATCTTTGATGGTCTGTTTGGTAAGAATCAACTGTACAAAACCCAGGAGGAATTAAAAGATGGTTTAGTCAACGCTTATAAAGAATTTCTAACTGAATATAAAGAAGCTGGTGGTAAGATCATCCAATTTGATGATTGTCTGTGGGAGCTATTTGCTGATGATAATGAACATAGTTTTTACGCTAGTGGAAATGAAGGGATAGAAGATTTAGCCGACACCTTTATCTCAATTAACAACAAAGTCGCTGACTTTGGACATGAATTAGGTCTAAAAGTTTGGACGCATAATTGTCGAGGAAACTACCAGAGCCGTCATGCTGCGGGAGGCACTTACCAAGCAATTGCCGAAAAATTTTTAGGCGAACAACACTACGATCGTTTCTTTTTGGAATGGGATGATGAACGTGCTGGTGACATTTCAGCTCTAGAAGTATTAAAAGATAAGCCTGATGTTGAAGTCGTTTTAGGGCTTCTTTCCAGTAAAACAAGTACGCTTGACGATGAACAACGAGTGGTAAATCTGCTTGATAAAGCAAGTCAGATTTTGCCAAAAGAACGTTTATTTCTTTCACACCAATGTGGCTTTGCTTCTTGTGACAACGGAAATGAACTCTCCATCGAACAACAATGGAATAAAATTAATCAAGGTCAGAAAATCGCAGCTGAGTATTGGGGATAGATAAATTAGTTAAACGACAAAAACCACTCTGTCAATTCAAGCAGAGTGGTTTTACTTATCTCTTATAGTTTTAATAACAATCATCATTTTTTGGTAAATAATATAAAAAATCAGAAAGCTTCTCAACATACTTGTTAATACTAAAAAATTACCAATGTATTCAATTGAAGAGGACATATAAAATTACTATGAAGAAGTGAAAAAAATTGTACAACTATTTAATTATCTAGATTTGTTTCAGTCGTTTTGGATAGTAATTTTGCAATTGTATCATATAGTTCTACTGGATTTTGTACAATGTAATCAGCAATACAACTTTTAGGTTTTTGATAGTTTCGATAATTTACCCAAATTGTTTTCCAATATACTGAATTTGCACCAATAATATCGTTCACATAGTTATCACCTATATAAAATAGCGTCTGATTTTTTATAGAATCAGATAGTTTGTCCTCAAAAAAATTAAAAATGAGTTTTTCTGGCTTTGAAACACCGACTTCTTCAGAAATTAAAATATTTTCCCTTGGGACCCATTTTTCAAGCTGTAGAGCCTTTATCTTTTTTTGTTGTCGTTTTAAAGTACCATTAGTGATAATTCCTAAAGTTTGCTTTTTTGCAACAAGCAAGTTAAAAAGTTTTTCCATTTCAGGAAATAAAATGATATCATTCTGATAATTTTCAAAATCTATTTGGAATTTTATCGCTTGTTTATCAGTAATTTCGATATTATAGTCGTGAAGAGCTTGCTTAATACGAAAAATCTGCATATTTTTTAATTTTTCCCGATCAAATCCTGTTGTGGAAAAGGATTCGTCTCCATATTCCTTCATTAAATGATACAATCTAGGTATGTCTAAGTGCCAATGAGTTTTTAGTCCCAGATTATTAACTGCCCGTTCAAACGCATGTAATTGATCGTATAACGTATCATCTATATCAAATACAAAAATGTTTTCCATACTTAAGTTCATAATTACTTTACCTTTCTTCGTTTTCCAATTCAATTTTATGAATAATCTCAAAAAGCGTATTTTTATCCGCGATATAATCTGGTTCTACTGTATTTGGAATCTTTTTATGAGATCGTCGATTATACCACACAGCTTTCCAATCTGCATTTTTTGCTCCTATAATATCATTTTGAAACGAATCACCTACATAATAAATATGTTTATCTGTTAAACCTAAAGTTGTTTCTGCCAAGCGAAAAATATTCACATCTGGCTTAGCATAGCCAACCTTTGAAGAGATAAATATATGATTTGCAGGTATCCATTGGTCTACTTTTAATTGTTTAATTTTTCTTTCCTGATGAGCAAAGGGGCCATTCGTTATAATTCCCATAGTTATTTGCTTTTCCACACAAAATGACAATACATCTTCTACTTCAGGGATCAGTTTAATCTCTCTTTGAAATTCCTGATAATCCTTTTGAAACATCGCCGCCTTTTCATAAGAAATCTGCTTACCAAAATAAGCTAACGCTTGTTTAATCCTATATACGTACATATCTTGCGTATTCATTTGTCCATTTTCAGTTAAATGAAAAACTTCATCACTTAACTTACGGCTAGTCGTATATAGAGCTTCCAAAGGAATATCGTAAAAATTAAAATGTTTTTCAAAAGAGCGAGCAAAAGGAGTTAATTGATCATATAGCGTATCATCCACATCAAAAAATATAGCCTGCATCATTTTATCATCGCCTTTTAAAAAAGTAGCTAACCTAGTGATTAGCTACTTTTTTATTTCTATTTATAACACACGACCTATTCCATAAAATATTTCAATTTCTCCACCACTTAAAGTTAAAGAAATCTAACGATCTATGGTTATTTTGACAGACTTTTAATCCGTGAAGTAGCACCGTTCAACTTGTAACACTCCGCATAATCACGAATAGGACGCTTGATATGGTCAATAACGTAACGCTCACCGTCAATATTTTGTGTTTTAAGGTTGGCGTAAAGCTTCTTGATTTCATCTTGCACTTCGTCATCGTTGAATGTATAGTGACCAGCAATATCAAGGATTTCTGCTTGTAATTCTTCATCTTGTGAATTCAATATTTGATCGACAGTTAAATCTTTTTGTTCACCTACCATCCATTTTCTCCAACGTTCGCTGTTAATTGCATGAATCAATAAAGTTTCACGTGTATTCGATACTTCTTTAATCAAACCATTTTCAACGAGTCTTACTTCAACTGCTGCCAGGTTTAAATATGCTCGAGTCTCTTCTGTACCATATTGAGGCGCGACATTAGTAGCAGTAATTTCAGAAGGAACATGTTCTAACAATGTAACGTCATCTAAGTAATCGCCATTATGTTCTTTTAAACCTACACCATATTTTTTAGCCATTTGCGCTAAATCATAAGCATTTTTAAAGTTAAATGTGCCAATTTGTTCTGTTTTACGAGTTAATGTTCCTGTTTGCCCTACAATGAAAGTCGGCATAGGTAGGTTACGTTTTTCCAATTCTTCTTTTAAGCGTAAAATAAATGTTTCATAAGTTTCTGTAGAAGTTAAGCCGCCATTAGTCTCTTCTGTTCCCACTTCATAACCAATTTCTGGCAAATTACGTGCTTTACGTTCCTTTTCACAAAATTCAATGAGATCTACCGTTCTTTCTAAAACTGTATCTAATGGAATAACTTTTCCAACCTCAAATGGATCTTTTGTAGGATCAATCATTAATAAGTCAAAACCTGCTTCAATATCAGCAACATATGATTGCTGCCCAAGTTTCATTGCTTCATCTACTGGCAAATGGTCATTACGCTCTTTATCACGTTGCCAAGGTCCTCCATGGTCACGGCATAGATAATACAAATTATTATAATTAATATTTTCTGCAACTTCTTCGACTGCTTTAGCAAATGTAAATTGGTTCCAACCATTCACATAGCCCCCACCAAGTTCGTCTGCATCTACTTGATTCCGGCTAGCAATAAACATTACAGGAAAGTCATCTTCTTGTGATAGTTCTAGAGTTGCTTGTACGCAATTTCTAGACATAGGACCTACTCCTAGTATAGTTGCACTTTCTCCTGTCTTTTGTAAATCAAGTAACCCTTCAACAACTGATTTGATTGGTAATTTTTCCACAGTTCTTCCACTCCATTTCTTTATTATTAATTTGAAAGATAACGTTATCACTTATTTAAGTATAAAATGACGTATCTCTCTTGAATATTACATCTTCTTGCAACAAGTTTTCGCTTACTTTATATACTTCTTGCAATTAAACTAGCAAAAATAATCCCTAGTATTATTCTTTTCATTATTCTCTTCATCTTTAATTAGACAGACTTTCATATTTCCCACTTTAGATTTCTCTCGTTTTTTATTTATCTTCCTGCTGCTCTTTGTTATACATAAATATTCTGTATGATGTCATAATTACACAAAACAATACAACGCCTATTGCCAGCGCAATCAAAAATCCACCTACATTATCAATTAAGGGCCACATATAAAAGCCATAGATTCCTCCAGGAAAAATCCCTGAGCCAAACAAGAAAGCAATTGCTCCAGCAACAGCAGTACTAATCATGCTAATTGGAATAATACTTGGATAGACCATGATAAAAGGAATAACCGTTTCTGAAATTCCTAGCACGCCTAGTAATAAACAAGAGAATGCTCCTTTTTTTAATTGTGGATTAAAAATTTCTTTTTTTGTAAATAACCGTGCAAAGTACGGAGAAAGTCCTAAACCTATAGGAGGAACTAAAGCACCTAATACGAGTGCTATATAAGAATACCCAGTATCAAAATACAACTGCTTACCGATTGTTCCTGCCATCTTATTAACAGGACCTCCAAAATCAAAAGCTCGCGCTGCTCCTAACGCTCCTGATAAGACTGCTCCTCCCTCATTACCTACTGAAGCAATCAAAAATTGACTGAAGTTAGCAAAACCAACTCCAATATAAGCGCTTACAAATCTGCTTATTAAAAGTACAAAAATAGTTCCAAGTACTGGCAGCAGAAACAAAGACTTTACTCCTATATATTGTGTACTAAAACTTGAAACCTACTTTTCGATACGTATCCCTTGGTATACCAAGGATCTCATGCACAAAATTAACTTCAACCTGCTTGCTTGAGCTGTTTTTGTATAGAGGAAGGTAGTTTTTCAAGGAACTGTTCGATAATGTTATTTAATACGGCTTCATCCAAAACATATTCATCCGCAAAAGCTTCTTGGAATAAAACGAGTAATTGCAGAATGGCTTCCGATACAGAAAGCTCGGAAAGCTCATCAATGAGAAGATAAAATAACTCGCCAAGCGTTCGGTCGTCTTTACTTTCACGTTCTTGCACCGCTAGGATCATATAACCGATAGCTACCAGTGTCGTATGCGCAAAGATCCCGTCATAAGAAATCCCTTGGTACTTGGCTAATTTTAAGTATTGTTTGCACATCTTGAAGTAGACTTCCACCGACCAGCGTCTAGCATAGAGCTGAATGATCTCGTCTTCGGTCAGATCGATATCGGTCGAAGCTAAGACCAAATAGTCGTTTCGTTTATTGCGATTGCGAATATATACCAACTTAATGGGAAGGACTTCCCCTTCTACGACAGCTTCTACTTGGACACTCAAAAGATAGCGAGAACGACCGCGGCGTTTCTTGTTTCGTTTGAAGATTTCTTTGACATCCATCTTTTGGCCTTGATAACGGTAGTAGATCTTTTGACTACGTTTAACCATCGCTACGCAGTGGCATTTCAGGTCACGGATCTGTTGGAACATTTTGGGACTGGAAAACCAAGTATCGAATAAGACATAATCCGCATGGATCCCTTGGTTCAAAGCCGATCGAAGCAGTTCCAGTGTCACTTCCGTGCCTTTACGAAGCGCTTGAGCTTTACGTTTCCCCCTATTCGTGCGTTGATCCCCGATATCAAGGTCAGATTGGAGCTTTCTTTTCCCGGAGAGCAAGGAAAAAGCGACGGGGACAAAGCTGTTGCCATCACTCCAGCCTAATTGTAAATAACGAAATCCTTTGAAATATTTTTTCTTGGCATGGTCGTATTGTAAAGCGGCACACTCCACTTTTTTCGCATTCAAGCGAGAATACATGGAGTCATCCACGATAAACGTGGTCTTTCGGGCATCATCCGTCAATGGACGTAGGAAAGTAATGACGGATTTAGCCACTAAGATCAGTAATTTTTGCCAATGAGTGTGCGGATCATTCAAAACGTTGCGAAATGTTTTATCTGAAAATGATAGCTGTTCCTTTTGCTTTTGGTAAAACCGATAGGTAGAACCGTTGGTAAAGATCGAGGCCAATAAAAAAGAAAAAATAACAGGAACCGAAAAACCCCTTTTATGGACTGCGTTTGATTTTTTCAACGCAGAAGCTACATGGAACTGATGAAAAAAATCAGACACAGAGGTAGAAATTTTTTCTGAATTTGACGTTTTTTGTGTTATAATTGACATGGCATGAACACTCCTTGGTTAGTGGTTTTTTGGTAATTCTATTATACCAGGATTTGAGTGGTTCATGCTATTTTTGTATAAAAAAACGTTTATTTATCAAGGGATGAACTGTATTTTTGAACTTTCAAGTTTTAGTTGTGTATTAATTTTAATATTTTTATTTAACCATTTAATACTATAACCAGCAGCAAAACCAGCTAGAATCGCTCCAAGAAACCCTGTCCCCATCTGTTCAACGAGTAAGCCACCTAGAAAGCCAGGCGCTATCCCAGGTCGATTGGCTATCCCAAAGGCAATATACCCTGAAAAAACTGGATACATTAATGTAAACATTAAACTTCCTGAATCGTAACACCAAGTAATAAAATCTAACATAGGGCTTCCTTGTGCTGCCAAGACTTCTTCAGTAAATTCATTTACATTAAAAAATACTGAGCCGAGTAGAGAGGAGACCCCCATTGTTACACCTGCAATAATAATTATAGGCATCATATATGAAATACCTGTCATTAGGTTCTTTTTTAAGTCGTTTAATATACTTTTCATACTAGACATTTTCATTTCTCCTTATAGAATTATTTTTTTACTGTTGGTTTATTAAAAAGTCGGATATTACAAACTAAGTGCCAATCGCAAATTTCAAAATAATTACTAAACAGCTCTAGGGATTCAGTTTTACAAAAGGATAAGGAAAGTGTCCAGCAATCTCAAAAAGAATCGTACATTTTTAGGTGAAAATTATTCACAGAATTTTAGAAATCACTCAAACTTAACAGACCTTTGCTAGTTGCTTTTATTTGTCTTCAATGGTTTCTATATTAGGTTTTGTAAAATGTAAAATAGCGACTGAAACAAATACGCCAATAAACATAGCAATGGTAAACCACAATTTCCCATTTACTACCGGAAGAATGACCAATCCTCCATGTGGTACGAGAGCTTCCACTCCATTGACCATGCCTAGACCGCCTGCAACTGCGCTACCGATAACAATAGCTGGCAATACTCGTTTAATATCCTTAACTGCAAAAGGAATAGCTCCTTCTGTGATTCCGATTAAACCCATGAAAAAAGTTGAAAGACCTAAGTTTCTATCTGCTTCTGTATATTTTTTCCGATCAATGAACGTCGAAATAGCCATGGCAAGTGGCGGAACAGCAACTGCAATTCGATGAGCTCCAT
Source organism: Tetragenococcus halophilus (assembly GCF_001712815.1). Classification (NCBI taxonomy): domain Bacteria; kingdom Bacillati; phylum Bacillota; class Bacilli; order Lactobacillales; family Enterococcaceae; genus Tetragenococcus; species Tetragenococcus halophilus. The sequence continues at coordinate 868,091 of NZ_CP012047.1, read as the reverse complement.
TTGGTTCATAAACATTTTCAGCCATAAGTGCTATCGTAAATGCGGTAGCTGTCTTATTAATAGGACCACCCATATCTATAGCTGTCATAGCGCCTAAAAGCATCCCTAGGACAATAGCGCTGCCTCCTTGTAAACTACTTAATACATCGACTAACCAATCCATTGCAGCGCCAATCGGTACCGCAATGATATAAATATAAACTACCCCTAGAATGAACGTCGTTAAAATAGGTACAATTAAGATCGGCATAATGGTTCGAATAGTTGCAGGAACTTTCCAAGTTTTAACCCATCGTACAAAGTAGCCAGTAGCAACCCCCATGATCATAGCCCCTAAAAAGCCAGTTTCAACTTCTCCTTGGCCAATAGGGTTGTTTGCTATATAACCTAAAATCATAGCTGGAACCAAAGCTGGTTTTCCTGCTAATGAATTAGCAATATAGCCTGAAAGTAACGGAATCATCATCGCAAAACCGGCATCGCCAAGATCGTTCAGATTTTTCATAAAAGGATTGGTAACTTCTAACCCAGCTCCAGTTGTTTCACCAGTTGCTAGAGAGACTGCTAAGAAAATACCACCGACTACAACTGCTGGCAGCATAAATGATACACCAGTATTAAATGCTTTTTGTAAGTCTTTAAAGAAACTCCCCTTTTTCTTCATGTATCCTTCTCTCCTTTGTTTTTTTCCAATAGATAGATTTACAATTTTTCTGCTTCATCAAGAACTTTAGCTGGCTGTTGAATAACTTCTCCAGGGTCTACAGTAAATACTTTTCCTTCGTTTTCTTTTTCTTCAAATCGTTCTTCGCCATCGATACCAATTGCTACGGCCATAATCACAATATCCGCTTCATCAATTTCTTCTTGTTCTAGTTCATTTTCAATTCCCATACTACCTTGTGTTTCTACTTTGACTTCGTACCCTCTTTTTTTCCCCTCTTTTTCGATTGCCTCTTGTGCCATATATGTGTGTGCAATACCTGTCGGACATGCTGTTACTCCTACAATTTTCATTTGTTTTCCTCCTCAAATTTCTATTGAATTTAATTGCTTAAAAGCGCCATTACTACTGGTTTGTGCCATTAATTTTGTCCTAAATTCTTGATCTAATAATTTTTTACTTAATTGTGAAATAAACTTTAAATGTAAATTGTTTTCGCTCTCATTTGGAACACCAATTAAAAATATCAAACGCACTCTTTCTTCATTTTCTTCTGTCCATTTTATTTCCTCAGTTGTTCGCAAAAACGATATAAATGGGTATGACACAGCATCGGTTTTTCCATGCGGAATCGCAATCGAATAGCCAATCGCTGTAGGGACTTCTTGTTCCCGTTTTTTGACAGCTTCATAGAGCTTGTCTTTATCAGTTACATAACCATTCGTTTGAGCATTATTTACGATAATCTGTAATACTTCATCTTGACTGGTAACCTCTTGATCTAAAAATATCAAGTCCTCTGAGATGACACCTCTCTCATTTTGTTCCATTATGTTCACTCCCTAAATTCTTCAATAAAGCTTCTCTAGTTGTTTTACTGCGAAATTGTTTCAAAATTTTAGATTCATCTACCATGCTATAAATATCAGATAAAATCTTTCGTGTTTGTAAAGTGTCTTCTTTAGAAATACAGATGAGAAAAACAATATCCACGTAATACTTATCCCATTTAAACTTTTTTTTGTTCTTTATAATAGATACAACCGTTTGATTAACATATAATGGGTTCCCGTGAGGGACCGCCGTGCCAGAAGGTAAATCAGTTCCTCCCAATTTTTCTCGATGCGAAAGTCCAGAGATAAACTCTTGTGTCACAAATTCTTGATTCACCAATTGTCTCCCAACTTCTTCAAATAGTTCCTCTTTAGACGAAAAGTTCATATCTGCAAAAATAAATTCAGGATGAATAAATTTCTTCAAATGGTGCAGAGTTAATAATGGTTTCATTTGTCGAATATCGCTTGGTTGATAGCCCGATCGTTTTATTTTTTCTATATCCGTATCAGTTAAAAACGGAGAAACAAATATGACATTATTTGCAGGTATATCTTCTTTAATTGTCGAAATAATTAAATCAAATTTTTCAACATCAATATATTCTAGTTCAGCAACTGATGCGACTTCAATGGTATCTAAAGATGGGATGATATTTTTAATGCGATTCATTAATAATTCGGAGGTTGCAACCCCCATCTGGCAGACAATTAATATTTTTCGATTGACTTTGGCCCGTTCAATAGCCGATTGGAAATAGATGGTAAGAAAAGCAATCTCATCTTCATTAAATGAAAATCCCAATTTTTTCTCATACTCACTAAGAACCAGCCAAATAACATTAAAGGTCAGTGTAAATTCTGTTTTTATCTGTTCAGTAAAAGGATTCTCCGTTTTATTATTCGAACGTAAGCGATAAATCATTGGTGGAATATGATTAATTAATTGTTCTTCTAATTTTTTATCATTAGAAAAATCAATACTTAGCGCTTCGGATACTTGCATGATAAGTTTATTTACAAGAGCATCATCAATATTTTCTTCTGGCAGAGATTCAAATCGATTAGAAATCAAGTGTTGTGAAAAAAATACAACATCTTCATTCGTATATGAAAAATCTAATCTTGAAGCAGCTTTATGCAGAATTCTTACAGCACTTTCTTCAAAAAACAAAGCATCATCATAAACATGGATTTCTTGATTTTCTTGAACATGTTTTCCATTTAAGTTACGATAAACAAGAACAACGAAAATGTTCAATACATTTTGTACATAATAATCTGAAATCACATTGCTATTATCTCGAACATAGCTATACAAAATATTCGTACATACCGAAATAATTCTTTCCCCATAATAAGGTTCCAATAAATTCATCTTTTTAGAAATGGTATCTTCATAATAAAAATCTGAGTTGCTTAATATATATCGGTTAAATTGCAAATAAGCCTTTTGGATATCTACCTCACTTCCTGATATTCTCGTACCACGAATATCGCTTTTAAGTTCGATATTAGAACCTGCTTTAAGAATCTTCATAATAAATTCAAAGTCTTTAATGATAGACGTTTTGCTTACCATGTAAGTTTCAGATAGAAGGTTGAAACTTACCGAAGTTTCTTCAAACAATAACGATCTCATTATGCTAATCCGTCGAGTGACTGTGTTATACACATCGGAAATCTCATCGTTTTCTTTAGAAAATTCACTTTCTTTTAATTCTCTAATGGCTACTCCAACGCCTCGCTTTCGTTCTAAATATTTACCTAAACTTTGAATATAATCTTCTAACTGTTTTAGCTCTGAGTGTACTGTTCTTTGTGATACTCCCAACTTAGTGGCTATAGATTTTACAGTCAGAAAATCATCTTGTGATTCCAAAAGTTCAAGTAATTCTTTTTCACGCTTTGATAACATACGATACGCACATCCTAACTTAAAAACTGCAACTCTGTTAGCGTTATCATGAGTACATTTTTTATTATAGTCAGATAACTAAAATTTGAATATTACATTTCTTTGCAACAAGTTTTAAGCGAAACTTGTTTACTTGTTGCAATTGATAATTGGAATGAATGAAAAACCAGTATCTTCCATGATACTGTCAGCTTTTTATTCTAAAAATCTTTCTCGTAGGAGAATTTGCTTGTCTACAGAAAAACCTAGTCCCTTCGCTACAAAATTTTGTATATCTCCATAGTTTTTCTTTAAAACAAATAAGCTTTCTTGCAAGAATCAAAATATTCAAGATATTTATGAAATTTTGTTCATTTAGGTTCTTTAAAAGTTTAACTGAGCGAAAGGACGTTATATTATATAGATGTCCTTAAAGGTTAATACAAATTAATAACTAAACCACAATGTCATCCTTTACAAACTAAGTTGTACAATATTCTGATAGAAAACCAAAAAGAGAATCATTTCGTTTGCTCGACGATGAAATGATCCTCTTTTAAAATTTCTTCAGTCAATCAAAAAATGACTATAGCTTACACTTTCTATCTCTTGTTTTACTACTCAATTTAATAACTCAAGTTTCGCACATAAAAAAATAGGATAATCCATTGCCAGATCTGGGCCTGCATTGAATTCAATCGCCTTCTTGACTTTTTTAACAAAAGATACAAAAAGAACTCGCTTTGTTTTATAATTGATTTACCACAAATCAAAGACAAAGGAGTTCTTGCCCTTATGATACACTTAAAAGCCATCAAAAATCAATTACCAAATGAAGTAAAAGCGACTTTTTCCGAATTAAAGGTGCCTTCCTTTTTGCGTCAAGCTCACATCCACAAGCAAAAAGGCTATTCCGTCGCAGTCATCTTTACTTTTCTTTTTTCTTTAGTCTTTAAAGGCAAATCGCTTCATCAAGTCCTTTCTGGACGTGAGGCGGACCAATGGATGAAAAAAGATACGGTCTATCGTTTGATGAACGATCCTCACAATAACTGGCGGACCTTTCTTCTTCGTTTCAGTACTTCGGTGATCGAAAAGATCCATCGTCTGACGGATCCTCAAACTCATCTACGCACCTTGATTTTAGACGATTCTACCTTTTATCGAAATCGGAGTCAAAAAGTCCCTGGTTTAGCCCGTCTATGGGATCATGCCTTGCAAAAAGGCTACAAAGGATATCGTATGCTCACGTTGGGCTTTTCCGATGGGTATTCGTTTCTGCCTATTGATTTTAGTTTGCTTTCTGGCAATAAAAAAGTCCAGCCCACCATCTCTGTACAAGACCAGCGAACCGTGGGCGCTCGTCGATTCAAAGAAGCGCAGCGTCCCATGCCTGAAGTGGCGGTTGAAATGGTGGCACGTGCCCTTGATCAGGGCATTTATGCCACGCATGTGCTCATGGACAAGTGGTTTACTTGTCCGAAAATGATCGATCGGTTGCACGATTTAGGCATTCATACGATAGGGATGATGAAAAACGGAAAAACAAAATATCTCTACCAAGGGCGTTTTTATAAATTAAGCGAACTCTACCAAAAATCGACGGAAGAAGTAACTGCTGAAGCTATTCTTTCGTCCATCATCGTCCAGCCCTGTGCTGGTCAGCATCCTGTGAAGATCGTTTTTGTGAAAAACCACAGTAAACAAAGTGCCTGGTTAGCCATTATGACGGATGATCTGACGCTGTCTTCTCAAGAGATCGTCAAAACCTATTCTTTACGGTGGGATATCGAAACATTCTTTAAAGCATCAAAATCACTGCTTCATTTAGCGCAAGAAACACAGACACGGAATTATCAAGCCCTGCTCTGTCACACGACCATTGTATTTACCCGTTATATTCTCTTGAGCTGGCAACAACGCTGTGCCAATGACGAGCGGACACTGGGCGGCTTATTTTATGAACTCGCAGATCAGATGAAAGAACTTGATTGGTCTGTGGCATTGCTTGAGTTGGTCAAGATCATTCAGGCTGTCAGCGAAAAAGCAGAAAGTACACTACAAGACTTTATTGAAAGTCAACTACAACACTGGATCGATACGCTACCCAACTATATCAAGGGTTATCTACCGAATTTGGTGTGCGAAACTTGAGTTAATAATATTGAATAACGTTTTCTTTATCCTATTTTATATTGCTGAAGGTTTTGAATTTGATTATTCACTATACAATCAGCTGCTTTTTTCTCATTTCTTCTAGTAATAGCCGTTTTCTTTTGTGAATAGTTAAAAAGCTCGCCAACTCTTTTTCCCAAATAGTTTCCTGATTAAATTTGTAATAAATGCTTCGAATCTCTTCTAATATACTAACCGCCCTCCTATAATTTTCTCTTTTTCCTGCTTGAATAAAGTTATTCGCTTCTTGCCAATAGAGATCTATGATTTCTTCTGGATAGTCATCAATCAATTGTTTACTGAAATAATGACCATTATCCGGCGTATAGAAAAACCAATCATTAGATTTCCTATTAGCTGATTGTAGATAGTTTAAAACAAGATTTTTTTGTCCCTTTTCTAAACAAATTTCCAGGTAAAAATCCGTATCTTTTTCTTTTATTTGTTCTAGAATAAAAGGTTCATGTTGATTAAAGTCTTTTGTGTGTAAAAAGTGTTGACACTCGGAATAGATTTCTTCTATTGAATCATATTGACTAGTTGCTAACCAGTCGAATAATTTTTCCTTTGCTTGTTCATAATTACCCATCTTTTTATGGTATTTATACAACAATTCTGTTAGATATCCAGCTGCAAAAGAGCTCTTTTGCAAAGAATCAAATAATTTATCTAATGCTTCTATTTCATTTCTATAAATCCACCTTTCTACGAAAGGTACCAATCAGGTCATGAAAAAAGCCTGAAAGCCCCTTCGGTATTTGTTTTTTGTGTTATTCTTTGTTTACACAGGTCCCCAGCGCACGACAGAACCTGAGGAGGTGAGTGGCGGGGCTGTATAGCGGCAACCCCGCATTTCTATATAGTGTCGGTCATCCGTTAAGGCATCAATGAATGGCGCAAACCCGTAGCCCGTAAACTTATCTCTTCCAAAGTTGACTCGATTTCGCCGGATGACCCGTCCCTGCTGTACCTGTGATTCACTGATAATAGGAGGGATTTGATGTTTAAAATCTTCCGTAAAAATTGTTGTGGCTTGGATGTTCACAAAACTTGGATTTTTGCCTGTATTGGGATCACCGATACAAACAACCGAACAGAATATAAGCAAGCTCGCTTTTCTTCCTTCTCAAAAGGACTTGGAGAATTAGCTGAATGGCTCGCAAAATATTCCTGTACCGACGTTTGTATGGAATCCACTGGAAAATACTGGATTCCGGTTTTCAATATCCTTGAAAAAACTTGTTTTGTTACCTTAGCTCATCCCAAATATACCAAGCCACAGAAAGGAAACAAAACCGATAAAAAAGACGCGAAGTGGATCTGTGACTTGTTTATGTGTGACATGATCAAGCCGAGTTTTATTCCTCCTCCTGCTATTCGTGAGCTTCGCGATTTAATGCGTTATCGAAGAAAACTGACGAATATGAAAACAGGAGAGAAGAATCGTGCCCTAAATTGCCTCACCGTTTCCAATCTCAAATTAGATGGGGTATTCAGTGATGTCTTTGGAAAGACCTCCCGTTCGATCCTTTATTATATCCTTGAACACCCTGGAGAAACCTTTGATGTGACTCCTTTTGTGGACAAACGCTGTAAGAAACCGATTGAAGAGATCCAAGCCGCTGTGGATGGCGCGATTTCTCCTTCGCAAACCATTAAAATTCGACAATGTCTCGCACACATTGATGAATTAGAAGGACATAAAGCAGACATCGAACAAGAAATCCAGCAGCTTTCGATTCCCTATGCGCCTGTTTTAAAGCTACTTCGAACTATTCCGGGTTTGAACACGAATCCCATGACCGCTATTGCGATTCTTTCAGAAATCGGGGCCGATATGTCGGTGTTTGCTCACTCGAAAAATCTTATCTCTTGGGCCGGTTGCTGTCCTCGGAATGATCGAAGTGCGCAACGAGTGAAATCTACTCGGATTTCTCAAGCGGGAAATTATCTCAAGCCGCTTCTTGTACAAGTTGCCAATGCGGTCATTCGCTCCAAAGAACACCCGGAATTTGGCAACCGCTATCGTCGGATCAAGTCTCACCGGGGGCATAAAAAAGCTATCATTGCTATTTGTAAGATGCTCCTGACCGCTATCTGGAACGTCTTAAGCAAGGTAGAACCTTATGATCCAACCGGTTATTTTGTCGAATCGCAAATGTCCATACGCACCTCAAAAGTATTGACGCAAACTCAGGCACTAGCCCTTCTTAGAAGTAGAGGCTATGTCATTACCGACAAAACGGACGTAGCGAATTGATTTAACCCAAGAATTCTAACTTTGACTTGCCACCTGTAAAAAAATTTTAACTAGCAGAGGGCTTATTTGTTGCACACTTTTTTAGGTTTTAGCTGTTAATTTTATTTTCAAACTTTTCTTATAATAGTTAAATAAGTAATCGACGAGCTCTGTATTATCAAAGTCTGCTTCTTTAATCCCTTTGTAAGCAAATGACACAGCCTTGTCTATCTCTTGATGTTTATCATAGTACCTTACAATTTTGTAATAACCATGTGTAAATTCCAAATTATCCAGTGTAACCTGCAAGAAAGCTTCATCTTTTCCATGCTTTTGGTAGATATCGGCTGCTAAATCTGTGTAGAACGGATTGGGACCTTCTGCCAAACAGTCAGCAAGATACAGTTCCTCTTTTTCATTCTGACAAAGTTCAACAGCTAGATCGATCAACGAATCTTCAAAACCACTATTACTTCGGTTAAATTGCTCTAAGATATCATCGACAAGTTCCCCGCGCACACTCCACGGTAAATCATTCTTCTGAACAATTTCTGTTATATAAGATAACTTAAAAAATACTTCTTCATCTTCACTAAGAGAACTTCCGCCATAATCATTTGCGGAATCAACAATATCGTAAACCACTTCCCAATATTCTTTTAACAAATTTATTTCTATAGCTTTATCGTCGCTCTTTTTGTTTTCTCTTGCCCATTCTAATATTTGAGCATCCAAGTTCATATTTTTCCAACGTAATTGTTCTATAAGCTCTATCAATCTATTTTTATCAAAATTATTCAGTAAATTTTCAAAAAATTCCCTATCCTTCATTTAGATGCCACCTTTTAGGAAAACTTTATTATTTTTTTATATTTTAATGCTTTTGTTTATTTTTTTCTATAAGAGTTCTTTATGGTAATTTTCTTTTTACCAATGCACGGTCTAGTTTAATATAGTTGCTTTTTAAATTGACAAAATCAAAAGCGTACTATATTATGTACATATAAGGATGGTGTTTAAAATGGATTCAATGACAAGAACAAATCTCAGAAAGAATTTATTTAAAACTATTGATAAAGTGAATAAAGATAACACCCCGTTAGAAATTACAATTAATAGTAATGAAGGTACAAATGAAGGTGTCGTTATGCTTTCCAAAAGAGAATATGAAAGAATGCAGGAAGAACTTTATCTTCGTGAAACTGGTACTTTAGACTACGTCTTTGATCTGATGGATAATTCTTCAGAAGACGATTTTGAAGAACTATGAGTGTTTGGAGAGTTAAAGCGCATAGAGTTATAAAAAAAGAGCATATTCCATTACTTGAGCAATCTGGATTAAAAAAAGACTTCGATGAGATTGTTGAGACATTAAAAGAAAATCCTTTTGCAAATGTCCGAAGACAAGAAAAATTAAGTCCAAAAAGTAGAGGACTCTACTCTATGAGAATAAATAATAAACATAGAGTTGTTTATTCAGTTAATAAAAAAGATAAAGAAGTCACAATTTTAGCAGCATGGTCGCATTATGAAAAGAATATACCAAAATTATAAAGACTAGATAAAACTGATATTGTAAAAGTTTTTTCTAGTCTTTATTTTTTTCTTATCAAGAGGTAAATTTCAATTTCGTTCTCACTTTGTTAAGTAAGTACTTAAGGATTGATTAGAAGTAAATTTAGACTCTGCTAAGCTCATAAGTAAGCAAAAGTAGTGAGCTAAAAAAGAAATAAGCACATAAGTTCAGTACTAGTGGGGTTAAATCATGATAACCACATTAGTTTGTCCGACTTATGTGGTTACTTTACTTATTCTTTATAAAAAATTGGCTACTATGAATTAACTTCACAGTAACCAGTCTTTTTACTTCATCGGTGTAGCTGTTTCTTTCAATGTTTCATTTAATTCATCAATGTTTTGTTTACCTTGTGTTTGTAACCATTCAATAGCGGCTTGTTCGCCACTTTTTACAAAGACAGGAACGCCATCTGTCCAAGTTGTCCGGCCACATAAGACGCCATTAAATGTCGATCCGGCTTCTTTAGCAAAACGCAAGGTGTTACGTAATAATTCAGCTGATACTCCGGCACTTAAGAAGATGAATGGTAAATCAGTTGCATTGGTTTGATCAACAAAGTAATCAGCTGCTTCATCTTGACTATAAACAACTTCTCCATCACTATAACCTTCGACAAAAGCCATGTTTACTGGCACTTCAACTTTTAATACATCCACATGGTATTTTTCAGCAGAAAATTCTTTCATCATTTATTTCTCTGTTTTTCGATACCGTTATTCAAATGCTATAACACCCTTCAATCCAACCGATTTTTCAGCATTTCCCAATGCTTGTTGACATTCTTCTTCGTTCATTGCAAGAGGTTTATCACATAAAATATTTTTTTTTACTTGTGCTGCAGCTATTGCAATTTCTTTATGGTAAGTAAGCGGTCGGTCGGCGTCACAATGATTACAGCATCAATTTCCTCGTTCTTTAAAGCATCATGCTAGTCTTTATATATTTTTTTGTCATCTAGCTCTGCTTGAGCATTCTGTAAACTTTCTTCCAAAGGGGGGCACACAAAGCGATGAGTTCGGCATTTTTAATTTTTCCAGCCATATTTCTAGCATGAATCATGTCCGCGCGCCAACGCCAATAAGATAAATATTAACCATCCAACTGTGCCCTTTCTGCTCGATATTCTTCAATAACTTTAACACTTGAACTCATGCCTAAACGATCGGCCCCTGCTTCAAGCATATCTTTAGCAGTTTTCAAGTCACGAATACCTCCAGCAGCTTTGACTTTTACTTTGTCACCAACCACTTCTTTCATTAATTTAACGTCAGCAACAGTTGCTCCAGCTGAACCAAAACCAGTGGTCGTTTTAACAAAATCTGGTTGAACTTCTTTAGCTATTTCACAAACTTTTTCCTTTTCATCGTCTGTTAAATAACAAGTTTCTAAAATAACTTTCGAAAGAATATTTTCTTTTTTACAAATATCTACAATTGTTTGCATCTCTTCTTCAATATATTTGTCATTACCATCTTTTAATTTTGATAAGTTGATAACATAATCAATTTCATCTGCGCCATTTTTAATTGCTTCTCTGGTTTCAAATACTTTTGTTTGGATAGTCGTTTGCCCTAAAGGAAAGCCAATCGCAGCTCCCACATGAACCGGACTATCCCTTAATAACTTTTTACATAGTGTAACCGGCGCGGAATTAATCGCTACCATTTTAAATCCATACGCTCTTGCTTCTTGACATAACTTTTCAAAAGCGGCTTCTTGTGCATCTGCTTTTAATAAAGTATGATCGATTTTATTAGCTAATTGTTCTACCGTTAAATCTATCGTCATTTTTATTCTCCTTTTCATACATTTGTTTTCGCTTACATCATAACATTTATCCTAGTTTGTTACATCTAATTATTGTAAAGCAAAAAAACGCTAACTCGTAAATTAGCGTTTTTTTTGCTTATATAACTTAGAGAAAAACTATTTATAAATCTCGGCTTGTTCAATCATCGTTACTTTTTCTGGTTGGCCGGTTTTCCTTGATTGAATTAATGCATCTGAGGTTACACAAGAAGCATAACCATCCCAAGTGCTGGCTCCGACAAGTTGATCATTTAAAATACCTGTTGCCCATTCAATAAACTCCTCATCATAAGAATCCGCAAAACGACTCGCCCAATGATCTCCTAAACCGTAAGAAACTTGTTGGTTTTTTCGCTTAGTCACTGCGGCCGGATCTGGTAAATCTAGTGTACCATCCTCTCCAACCACTTGGCAGCGAATGTCATAAGCGTAAGCACCATCTGTTTGGACTTCAACATCAATACGCTGTCCTGATTTTGTTGTAAACATCATCAACTGTGGGTTTAACCAATCGCCGGAAGTGCGTTTACTTTGTTTTACTTTAAGAACTTGGACTTCATCGTATTCGTCATTTAATAACCAACGACTAATATCAATTTCATGAATAGCAACACGAGTGATTGCGTAATCAGTTTGGAAACCAGCAGCCTGTGCGATATTGCGGTGTGCACTATGAATCATTAACGGCTCACCGACTTCACCTGCTTCAATCGCTTTTTTCATTTCAACATACCCTTTATCAAAACGACGATTAAAACCCATTTGTAACAAACGATGGCCTTGTTCACTTTCAATTGCCATCATTTCTTCGCATTCTTTGGCAGTTAACGCTAGTGGCTTTTCACAGAAAACATATTTATTTTGTTTTAAACACTCCACAACGTAACCAGCATGCGTTTCATCTGTCGAACAGACTACAACCGCGTCCACGTCATTACTTGCGATTAATTCTTCACCACTTGCGAAACTTTTAGCGTCATATTTTTGCGCAACTTCATCTGCAACTTTTTCTACATAGTCGTATACAGCCACGACTTTAGTCTGAGAAACGACGTTCGTTAGTCGTTCAACGTGTTCCTTTCCGATCGCTCCACATCCGATAACACCTACACGAATCAAATGATTATCCAATGAAATTCCTCCTCATATTTTCATTACATTACTATATTTTGCAATTTCAAGCGTTCTCTTACTCTGTTACAAAAATAACATATTTCACTTTTCTTGTCGTCCCCGAAAATCCTACTTCGTCATACCTATCAAAATACCTCCGGCAACCACCAAGATTAAACCACTTAAAGTGTACTTAAGTTCTTTGGAAGTTTTTATTTCATGAAGAATAAGCAGTCCACCTATAGTGGAAACCACCACATTCATCTGAGAAAGGGTAAAACCTAATGCAACGCCATTTGCTTCATTGGAAAGCATAAGTGTAATATTCCCAATAGCAAAAAAGAGCCCAATAAGTAAATTTTGAAAAGACTTTTTTCCGAAAATATCTGGTTTCTTCTCAAATGAACAAAACAAAATCGAACCGATAAACATACCAATCGCTTGTGGGAAAATTGCATCCCAGCCATTAATATCAGCAAGACGAGGAATTACTGCGTATAATACAAAACCTGCAGAAGAAACAATTAATGTAATCATCCCTTTTTTCATGTCTACTTCATTACTTATTTTTTCTACTTTTTCTTGATAAGCAGTAAAAGTAACACCCGCAATAATTAATACTAATGCACTTATTCCTAAAAAATAATGCATTGTTTGAGTCCATTCTCTAAAATACAATACACCCACTAAAGTTGTACCAATTAATTGTGTCCCAGTCGAAATCGGCATTGCACGTGAAACACCAATTATATGAAAACTTTTAATTTGGTTAAACTGACCAAATGACCAAGATATCCCACATAAAAATGAAGCTATAATTAGATTGGCAGACCATGTAGCTGGTTGATAAAAAAATAAAACCGCCACTGAGAATATTAATGTTCCCATAGACATTCCCATTTGTTGATTTGTTGCTTTACCACCAATTTTTTGCATAACTAGTGGGTTGATTCCCCACATTAACGCTGGCACTAGGGCCAATAAAATATTACCCATATTAAAACCACCTCTTGTTTTTATTTTCACAATAAATGAATTACTAGGCTGACTAATAATTAACAACTTGTGTCTACCATTAAATTATAGAAGACAATTGGTTAAAAGTATTTTCGTATCTTGCGCAATATGTGATTTACTAAACTTAGTAAAAGTCCTTCTCAAAAAAGTAAAAAACAAAAATTTTAAAATCTTGCGTTCACTATTTCACGTACCTATCTCGATATTCTCTGGGACTTAGAGAAACAATCTTTTTGAAAAGTGTTGAAAAATAAGCAGAACTATTAAATCCTACTTTGTGAGCAATTTCTGTGACTGAACTTTTAGTTGTAATTAATTGCGTTTGAGCTTCTCCTATCCTGCGTCGTTGTAAATATTCAATGGGTGAATAACCATAAAGCTCTTTGAATTTATGAGCAAAATAAAATGAATTGATATTCCACCGTGGATTACTTTCTAAATTCTTTACTTTAAACTCTTGAGTAAAATTTTCATCCATATATAATTTAATATCTTGTACGATAGCTAACTTGTTATCTTTTTTCTTCATATTGTTTTTATTTTGTAGAATATTCGACTTTAATAAAAGCACTAGCGTTACAAAAAACTGTTGCACAATTGTTGCATAATTGAGCTGTCGTTGCTCTAAAACTAGAAAACAAGTTTCAAAAATATTTTTTATAATATTAAAGTTTTCTCTTGTTTTAAAGATAGGCATTTCTTGATCAGAGATCAAAGCTCCTGGTCGTAGTCCTTTTTCTTGCACCCCTTTTAAACCAATACAATACGAAGAGACGGCTTCATTTTTAAAAAATTCCTCATGTACAACGTCACTATTATAGACAACCAGATCTCCTTTTTCGACAAGATACTCGCGTTCATCAATAAAGATTTCCCCTTTTCCTTCAGTAACTAAGAGCAATTCAACAATATCTGAATGCGCATGTAAGGTACGAGGATGGTTACGATCTTCTATGTTTACTTGACTAATATATATAAAACAAGGGTTGTTTTCATTAAATTTTTGAGTAAATGATTTCGGTAAAAATAACTGATGCATAGCATGCCTCCTTTAAATACAGTAGGAAAATGTGCAAATATTCTTTAAGATTAAATATAAATTCATTATAACAATTTTAAAGCAATGAAACCTTATTCGCTTTAAATTTTTGTGCGCTCGGCATGGGCGATAACTTGGTGGTGAAAGTCCACTACAGGCTTGGCAGTAGGAACTGTTAGCTAAAAGCAAGGGTGTCCGTCGTGAGGCGGAATCTGAAGGAAGCTGGAGGCAAACACTCGCACTGACGAACAGGAATCTCATAAGAAGGCTGAATTGGGACGGACGAGCTTGCAAAACAAAGCAAAGTCCAATACTGCCCGAATCCCATACAGTAAATGAGGCGGTGACGTGAGTGGAAAGTTATCGCACCTTACCCGAGGAGGTCTGCCTAGCGATAGAAATCGTAGTAACAACGAATAGGCAGAAGTCAGCCAAGGTCATAGTAGTATCCTATGGATATGAAGGACTGAACAATAATAACTTTGAAGTAAACAAGGAGGTGGACGTGCTCACCAGGACCGCAGCCAATACCGTGGTAAAGACCGATAGGTAGCTCACTCGTGGAAGGATAAGCTGGAAGCAAAAGAAGAAATGAGGAGCGCGTAAGGGAGCACGACAATAAGATGATGAACCAAAGTGGCTTTCCATTAATGAACGAACTCGTCAGCTCAATGAATATAGATCGAGCGATCGAGAAAGTCAAAAAGAACAAAGGAGCACCGGGAATCGATGATATGACGGTATCTGAAATCAAATCTCATTTGAACAAGTATCGTCGTCCCTTTGTACAAAAGCTGAGAGAAGGGACCTATCGCCCACAACCAACAAAACGTGTGGAAATTCCTAAAGGAAACGGCAAGAAACGAAAATTGAGCATCCCCGTCGTACGGGACCGCGTAGTACAACAAATGATTTTACAAGTCATCACGCCCTTGATCGACCCGACCTTTTCGGAAAACAGCTATGGGTTTAGACCTGGAAAAAGCTGTCAACAAGCAATAGCGAAGGCAGGCCAATATTATGAAGAAGGCTATGACGTGGTTGTCGACTGTGATTTAAAGAGCTATTTCGACACGATTAACCATCAGAAACTTATGCATCGTATGCAATGGTACATCGAAGAAAAGGCCGTTCTCCAACTTATTTGGAATTTCTTAAACGCAGGAGTAATGGAGGGCGAAATTCTTCGTCCAACTTCAAAAGGAGCCTCCCAAGGGAGCCCGCTTTCTCCTCTTTTAGCCAATGTTTATCTGGACCAATTGGACAAGGAACTCGAAAGAAGAAACCATCGGTTTATTCGATACGCGGACGATTTTATTATCTTTGTCCAAAGCGAGCGGGCCGCTCAGAGAGTCCAAGAAAGTATTACCCAATTCCTGGAAAAGAAATTACGATTGACGGTGAATCAAGAAAAGAGCCAAATCATTAAGGCGCATCAATTAGAATACCTGAGCTATCGTATGAGAAAAGATAAGGGAAAGTAAAGAGCCGACCCACAGCGTCGGCCAAACAAAAGTTCAAAAGAACGCTGAAAAGATTGACGAACCGAAAAAGGGTGGGCACGCTAGATGAGATGATCAAAACCATCAATCAGTACACCCAAGGTTGGATTCAATACTATAAAGACGGAGAACTAAAAACTTTCCTAGCTAAACAGATGGAATACTTACGACATAGGTTGCGAGCCTTGATTTGGAAAAGATGGAAGAAAGTCGATACGAAATACCGCCAACTGAAGGCAAGAGGGGCCTCTCATAAAGAGGCCATGACGTATGCGAATAGCCGGAAACAGTATTGGCGAATTTCAAAATCAAAACTTCTAAATAGAATCTTCAGCAAAGAAAAGTTCAAACAATGGAAACTCAAGGATTTCATTGAAATCCTTGAGAAATAAAAGCTTAAATTATTGAACCGCCGTATACGGAACCGTACGTACGGTGGTGTGAGAGGTCGACTAATCAATTAATGGTTAGTCTCCTACTCGATTTAACTACGCAAGATTCAAAGAATAAAAAAGCCGATTTATTCTTATATTTAGTCTACAAGAATAAACCGACAGTTTCATGGCACTATAAAAAATAAACTTCTATAATTATCTCTACATAAATATCTTTACAAAGATTTAAATTTATTCACTACATTACCCACAGTAAATCCAAAGGCTTCCATTACCTCTTCTGGGTCTCCTGAATAACCGAAGGAATCAACAGATAGAATTTTACCTTCAGACCCTGCATATTCTCTCCAACCTAATTTTGAAGCCATTTCTATGGTTACTCGCTTTGTTAAATGCTTAGGTAATATTTTTTCCTTATATTCTTCAATTTGCGCTTCAAATAAATCCCAAGAAGGAAGACTCACAACATTCACCGCAATATTTTCTTTGGCAAGAGCCTCTTGGGCCTCTACTGCTAATGAAACTTCCGAACCACTAGCGATTAATATCCCCACAGGATCTTTCACTTCAGAGACGATGTAGCCTCCATGGCTTACACCTTCTATTGCCTGATCCAAAGAATGAGTAACTGGTACAGTTGCTTGTCTTTCTAGTACGAGCATTGTTGGTTTAGTCTTTTGTTTTAAAGCGAACTTCCAAGCTGCTGCTGTTTCGTTGCCATCTGCGGGGCGAATTACTTGCAAGTTCGGCATAGAGCGAAAAGCAGCGAGTTGCTCGACCGGCTGATGCGTAGGGCCATCTTTGCCGACAGCAATACTATCGTGACTAAAAACATAAGTGACTGGTAAGCCCATTAACGCAGCCAATCGTATCGCAGGTTTCATATAATCGGAAAAAATAAAATATGTGCTGACAAAAGGTAGAAAATGATGCAGCGCGAGTCCATTTGCGATCGCCGTCATACCAAACTCTCTGACACCAAAATAAATATTTTTACCAGAAAAATCAGAAGCAGTAATCGCTGAAGAATTATCAATCGTCGCTTTTGTCGACGAACTGACATCTGCTGCGCCTCCAATTAATTGCGGAATATGAGTAGATAATGCATTTAATATTTTATGAGAAGCAGTTCGAGTAGCTAACATCCCCTCTTTAAACGAAAGTTCGTTGAATATTTCGGACCAGTCCTCTGGTAATTTTTGTTGCAAAAAATCTTCTAATATTTGAATTTTTTCTGGATTATTCTGCTTGAGTGCTGAATAATCTTGCTCCCATTTTTCTTTTAACCGTTTTCCCCTACTTTTTAAATCTGAAAATGCCTCATAAGCTTCCTCAGGGATAGTAAATGGCGTATCATATTCCCAACCTAAGTTTTCCTTGGCCTTCTTTGCGTCTTCTTCTCCCACCGGATCACTATGTGCATCACTAGTTCCTGCAATTTTGGGTAAACCGTAACCAATCGTTGTTTTCACTTCAATTACTGTTGGTTGATTTGTTTCTTTAGCTTGACAAAGAGCTTTATCAATTTCTTCTATATTTTGCCCATCTTCAACTAATAAATGCTGCCAATGGACCGCTTCAAATTTCTCTTGAATATTATCAGAAAAGGATTGCTCCAAAGCGGCATCCAAAGAAGATTGGTTAGAATCATACAACACGATTAACTTTCCTAATTGCAAGTGCCCGGCAAAAGAAATGGCTTCATGACTCACGCCTTCCATTAAATCTCCGTCACCGCATAACACATAGGTATAATGATCAATCAATTGATTTTGTTCTTCATTAATCGTATCAGCTAACTTCTCCTCCGCTAAAGCCATCCCTACAGCCATAGAAATTCCTTGCCCTAAAGGTCCTGTCGTCACTTCTACCCCTTCTGTTTGTTCCCATTCTGGGTGCCCTGGTGTTTTACTATTGAAAGAACGGAATTCTTGCAAATCTTTTTTTGAAACATTAAAACCACTTAAATGTAATAACCCATACAGTAACATAAACCCGTGACCTGCTGATAATACAAAACGATCCCGGTTAAACCATTGTGGATCTTCTGGATTAATCTTTAAATGTCTATTCCATAATGTATAAGCCATTGAAGCCGCCCCTAAAGGAAGCCCCATATGTCCGCTACTTGCTTTTTCGACAGCATCAATGGTCAATGTTCGTAAAGTATTGATTGCTAATTGTTCTTTTTTAGAATTTGTACTCATGTAATAATCTCCTTTAAACTTCTATTTTCTTTGCTGGACGTACAGCTGAATAGATAAAGTAAGCCACTAAAATAGCAACGATGCCATAAATCCCGACTTTACCAAACCAGTTATAAAAATAACCAAGTACAATTCCAACAACAGCAAAATCAGAATCTCCAAAAGTAGAGTTAGTAAATCCTAAGTCTCCTAATAATGGTAGCAAAATTGCTGGCAACAAAATTAGCAATGCGCCATTAATAATGCCACTAATAATTGTCCCTCGTCTTCCTCCTGTTGCATTGGCTAACACACCAGAACCAGCACCTACAAAGAATAATGGAATAAGCCCCGGAATGATCACTGGTAAATTAAACAACGGCAAGAGTAAAAACATAAGGAAACCACCGACGACAGAAGCGACAAAACCTACTAAAACAGAATTAGGCCCATAAGGAAAAATAACTGGTACATCCAAAGCTGGTTTCGAATCCGGTACAATTTTTTCAGAGATTCCTTTAAAGGCAGGAACAATTTCAGCCAACATCATACGTACTCCTTGTAAAACAATCACGAAACCAGCTGTAAAAGTAAGTGCTTGTGTAATGGCAAACATCACAATGTTATCTCCACCAGACATTTCACCAATAACCGCGCTATCAGCAAACAAGAATGTAAGAACATAGATAATTATCATAACAATAGCTGTAGAAATCGTATTATCTCTAAAGAAACCTAAGCCTTCAGGAATTTTTAAATCTTCTGTAGATTTTTCTTTATTCCCTACTAATTTACTAATCCAGCCAGATAACGCATAATTGGCCGCATTAAAGTGACCCATAGCGATATTATCATTTCCCGTCACATTACGATAAAAAGGCTGAACAATGGCAGGAGAAATCGCCATAAACGACCCTAACAAGAACGCACCAATCGCGACTAGCTCCACGCCCGAAAAACCGGTTGTACCAAGCACTGCAGCTAATAGCGCCGACATAAACAAGATATGGTGACCTGATAGAAAAATGTATTTAATGTTAGTCAATCGAGCGATCAGGATATTCATGATAAAGCCAAAAGCCATAATCAAACTCATTTCTGTTCCCAGCAAATTTTCCGCAATTCCAATAACAGCTTCATTTGCCGGAATTACCCCTTGGACATTAAATGCATCTTCAAAAGCGGGCCCCAGCGTTTCTAACGCTCCAGAAATAATGTCGCCCCCACTGGATAAGATTAGAAAACCGATGACGGTTTTACCTGTTCCGGTAATAATTTTCGTTACTGGTTTTTTTAAAGCAACCAAACCAATAAAAGCGATGAGTCCGATGATAATTGCTGGCTGATTAAAAAAACTATAAATAAAATTCATTCATTTTCACTCCATTTCTATGACTTTAACTGAGGTAAAATAGCTGCTCTGATCGCCTCTTTATCAACTACATTGTTCACAAACACTTTTGGAGTCTCAACGTCAGTTAGCTGATTTTCTAATTCAGCAGTGGAAATAATTAAATCTGCACCTTGTCCACCTACAGAACCTAAATCACAAGCTTCTACTTCTCCTTTAACATCCTCTTCTTCTAAAATCGCATCCACATTCATTTTCATAATCAAACTAGAACCTGAACCCATGCCACATACTGTTAATATTTTCATCTGTATTTCCTCCTAAAATTTTTATTTATTATTTACTACACTTTCTTCTACTTGCGTTAAGACCATATGGAAAATGGACATCGCAATTTCTTCAACTAAATCCGAATCTTTAAATGGAAAATCGACACATTTGTCTGTCCACTCTTTCAACACTCCTCCATTATTTCCCAGTACCGCAATCGTATATATTTCCTTTTCTTTCGCTTTTTTCAACGCCTGCAATAAATTAGCAGATCCTGCACTAGAAGACATGATAATAAGAACGTCTCCTTTGTTTCCTATCCCCTCCACTTGACGAGCAAACACTTCCTCGTAGCCATAATCATTCCCAGTCGCTGTCATCACACTAGGATCAACGGATAGTGTCACACCAGCAAAAGCTCCTCTTTCTATTTTGTAGCGTCCAACAACATCGCCTGTAATATGTTGTGCATTCGCGGCACTTCCGCCATTTCCAGCGGTTAAAATTTTACCTCCCTCTTCCAAAGCCTTTGTGAGTATTTCAGCTGCTTGTTTCATTTGTTCTACCTTTGTCTCACGAATATTTTGTAAAGTTTCTATCCTGTTATCAACTTCTTTTAGATAATCCATTTTTTATCTATCTCCTTTTAAATCTCCGTTTTATCAATATACTGTAAAATCCCTTCCTTATCAGAAGAACGTAATAAGCGATTAAATCGATCTTCTTTTAGAGCTTCTACTAACTCGGAAAGCGCTTTTAAATGGGAGTTATGATCAATAGCCGCTAAGCAAATAACAGTATAGACAGGATCATTCTCCTTATTACCAAAATTAATTCCCTTATCTAAGGTAATTAAACTCATACCAATTTTATGAACGCCATCTTTAGAACTAGCATGTGCTAAAGCAATATGTGGTGCGATAACGATGTATGGACCAAATTTTTCTACAGACTCTACCATCGAATTCGTATAAGTCCTATCAATGGTTCCTTCTTCTTCCAAAATTTTTCCGCCATAAATGATTGCTTCTTTCCAACCATTGACGTTAACTTGAGTATCAATTGTATTTTCTGTTAATAATTCTTTTAACATCGGTTCATAGCTTCCTTCCGTAATTTTTTCTTGAATCATTTTTTCATCTAAAATCTTTTTTTCTAATAATTGAATCTTATTGACATCTATTTCGGAAAGAACAGCCGATACTTCAACAAACGGAATATCTATAACTTCTAGCGGCACAGTAGAAATAATCATATCCGCGTCATATAAATGCGCTTGCAAATAGTCTTTGGTGACCACTTCCATAGGAAAATTAAAATGCTGTTCTAATTTATTTTTTAAAAACTGAGAAGTTCCTACGCCCATATGACAGACTAGAAAAACATTTAGATTTTTAGTATAGATGTTTTTCATTTTTTCCATCGAAGAAATGAGATGTAAGGTTACAAAAGAATATTCTTTATCATCACTTATTGAAATATGGTGTTGTGTAAATACCTGCTTCATTACTTTTTTGACAGCAACATAGACAGTTGGATACATATTTCGAATCTTTTTATACATCTCTTCATTGATCAAATCACTAATATCAGTATCTTTAGTTATAGTTGTCTGGAAATGTAAGGCTAAATTTTCATATAACTCTTTGTCTTTTGTTAAGTCAATGTTTAATTTCTTACTAATTTCCGTTATTACATTATTTGCTAAAATATCCAAGTTTACTTTAAACCCTTGATAGATCACCTCGTTTTTGATGAAATGTCTTTGATAAAGCTGATTGGATAGAAATAAAATTTCGGGGGAATCGAACAAAATGTCAAAGTATCTTTCTAGTAAATGACAATTGTTGCTAACAATTTCTAATTCATTGATAGAATAGCCAGCAGCGGGTTTATAATTTTCGCTTACATATTTGTTGCTCTTTATTCGTTTAATAATCGTCACAATAATTTCTTCGAATTTTTGAAAACTATCATCTGTCATTTGTATCATTAATTCTTCTTCCACTTTTTTAATCCAATAATTGATAAAAGAACGATCACTTGTTTCCAGTTCTTTTAAATAATTACTCGAATGTATGGCTTTTTCTATAAATATAAAATAAAGCTCGCGTTGATTTTCTTCAGAACCTGATAAATAAAATCCTCTCTTTTTTTCAAAATAAATGGAGATATCTTTTTTCTGGGCGATTTTTCTTAATTCTTTCAAATCATTATTGACTGTACTTCTACTAACTAATAAGCAATCCATAAAATATTCGATCGTAATCCGTCGTTCTTCCCAAAAAATTTTATTGTATAGAAATTGCAACCGAAATGCGGGCTCTTGCCAAAAATCTTCTTTATTATTCGGAGCGTCCTTGTTGGATAAAGCCTTTTCAATCAGGTTTTTATTATCATTAAGTGAATAGGTAACCTTCACTTGTTTTTCTAA
The DNA here is from genome assembly GCF_001712815.1 of Tetragenococcus halophilus. Lineage (NCBI taxonomy): Bacteria > Bacillati > Bacillota > Bacilli > Lactobacillales > Enterococcaceae > Tetragenococcus > Tetragenococcus halophilus. The sequence goes on along the minus strand of NZ_CP012047.1, from coordinate 845,588 downwards.
ACTATTTAAATTTTTACTTTGTAAAAATTCATCAATTTCCAAAAAATTATTTCTTACTGTCCGCGGTGAAACGCCCAATAGTTTAGCAATGTCATTTAACTCGATCGTTTTCTTTTCAAGAATAAGAGTCAAAATTAGCTGGCTTCTTTCGCTTAACATTTGCTTCCTCCTTACATCGTATTATCCGATACTTTTTTACTAAGGAACAGCTCAATTCTTTTCCATGATTTTGAAAGGGCTTAAATACATAAACTATCATACTATGACTTTCCATCGAATAACTGTAAAAAAATAACCGAAAAGGTTTGTACATATACAAACTTTCTCGGTTATTTATAGGTCAAACTAAAGAAGATATTTCTCTCAGTTTCTTTTCTCATTCATGTTAAAATTGGACTTTCATTTGCTTCTGCTTAAAAAAATTACCAATTAAAATTTTACTATTCTTTTTATCAATTCGATAAAATATAGCAAACGTTTTTCCAATAAGAACACGATAAGTAGGTTTCTCTAGACCATATAATGCAGAAACCTCTTCATACATTTCAGGAAAAGCTTTGAGTTGCTCTAAAGATTGATAAATAAGCTGGATAAAATGACGGATTTTTTCTTCAGAAAGAAAAAGTTTTGTTTCCCATTCATCAATATTAGTATTCAAACTATTTCTAAAACTTTCTGTATAAACAATTTCAAACTCTTTCATTTACTCGCCCCAACCGTATTTTCCAAACTCTTGTTTCATCTCCTCCTCGGAAAGAACACGCCCTGTTTCAAAATCTGCAAAACTTTCTTCAATCATTTGACGATCATGTTTTTGTGCTAGCTGTTGCGTATCAATAATATAGTGATTATCTTTTTTTTGATAATTTAAAATATCTCCTTCTTCCAATCCCCACTCTTTAGGAAAAATAGCTCCAACTGAGTTTCCAATTTTTCGTACTTTAATCTTTCCCATAATATCATCCCCTTGTTTTTATGTATAATTAATTATAACATGTTATAACGTATTTCGCTATTAAAAACTGTCGCTATTTTTATTTTCAGAGAAAAATAAAAATAAGCACTAAAAAAGATTACCCCTTTTCTAATGCTTATTTTTAGTCATTATAATAACTACTTTATTGTTTTAGAGTTTCAAAATTTAACGCTGCGCCAATAAGATTCGCATCATTATGGTACTGACAAGCTTGGATTTCTGGCATAATGGATTCAATATCGTCTTTTGCTAGATTATTATATAGTCGTTTACGCAATTCGTTGATAAATTCATTTCGCGCAGAAACACCTCCGCCGATAATCACCATCTCTGGATCTAAAGAGACTTGAATATTATATAGACTTTCCACCAAGGAATCATACATTTCTGAAACGGCTTGTTCCGCGTCAACATTGCCTTCCTTTTTTAGATCAAAAAGTTGGACGCCGTCTATGTTTTGACCAAATTTTTCAGAAAAACGCAAAGCTGTGTTTCGAACAGTCCCATTCACACTCAAAGATTTCCCATTCTGATTACGCATAAGACCAAATTCACCACCGAAAAGATGGGCGCCTTTGTATAATTGATTATGAATAAAAATGGCACCCCCGACACCCGTTCCAATAACAAGAAACACCGCTTGTTGTACTTGTTTTCCTGCTCCTTGAATCATTTCACAAATGCCAGCACAATTGGCATCATTTTCGATGGTAACAGGTAATTTTAAATAGTCTTCCAATTCAGCAAAAATGGGGCGATGATGAAGATAAGATACCGCACTTATGCCATCAATTCTTCGTTTCTCCACATTGACTGCGCCTGGAGAACTAATAGCAACGCCTGTAACCTCAGTATCAAAATTTTTGATTGTTTGAGCAAAAGTTTCTTCTAGTTGGGTAAAAGAAGAGGGGGTAGGAAATTTCCCCTTCTGTTTAATTGCCCCTTTTTGCCACAAACCATATTTTACTGCAGTACCGCCAATATCAAAAACTGCCAGACTCATTGTTTTCCTCTTTTCTTAATACCCATTATTTTGTGCGACTTCTTTGTACCATAGCCCACTTTTTTTCAAATGACGTTCAAAGTTATTATCCAATTCCAAACGATAAAAGCCATAACGGTTACGATAGCCATTTAGCCATGACCAGCAGTCAATAAAGGTCCAAGTATGATAGCCAAAGCAATTACTGCCTTCTTGAATCCCTTGATAAAGATAATCCAAGTGTTCTTTCATAAAATCAATGCGATAATCGTCTTGAATCATGCCTTGTTCATCCATAAAACGTTCCTCATTCGCAACGCCCATACCATTTTCGCTCACATACCAAGGGAAATTGTCATACTCATTTTTCATCATCATCGCCACATCATAGATGGCTTTGGGATAAATCTCCCAGCCACGATAAGGGTTAATCCTTTTTTCTGGCCAGTCATAAGGGGCATATAAGTCCTCTGGATCTTGCGCAGGAAAACGTGGATTTTCAGGTGCTTGTACGCGTAAAGGCTGATAATAATTTAAGCCAATAAAATCTACTGTATTTTCTTTCATTACTTCTTTATCAGAAGGGTTCGTTTCTGGGGTTAGCTCATGTCCTTTGATTAATTGCACCAAAGCTTCAGGTATAGCTCCTTTGACTGCTGGATCTAAGAAACTTTTCATCGTTAATAAATCGGCATTTTCTTTGGCTTTTTGGTCAGCTTGTGCAGCGCTGCGTGCATAAGCCGGAGTAATATTTAAGATAATGCCGATACTGCCTTTAGGCTTTACTTCACGAAAAGCTTGCACGGCATAAACGTGAGCCATCAAGGTATGGTAACCCACTTGGACTGCTTTTTTGAAATCATGAATAGCTGGATAATGAGCACCATTTAAATAGCCACATTCAATATGCACGATGGGTTCATTAAAGGTTGTCCATTGATCAATTAGGTCTCCAAACAACTCAAACGCCGTTCTTGCATAAAAAGCAAAAGCATCCACCGATTCACGACTTTCCCAACCGCCCTTTTCCATTAGCCACATCGGCATATCAAAATGAAATAAGTTAATAATAGGTTGAACACCTTCTGCAAGGATATGTTCAAAATAATCGCGATAAAAAGCCACTGCCTCCTGGTTTACATGTTTGCCATCAGGTAAAAGCCGTGCCCAGGAAATAGACGTCCGAAAAGAATTAAGCCCAACTTCTTTCATTCGCTGGCAATCTTTTTTATACATTTCATAGATATTCGACGTATTTTCAGGTCCTTGATTCTCGTAGAATTTTTCCGGATTGGTTTGAAACCAATAATCCCAAGTTGTAGCAGACTTACCATTTTGTGAACTATGACCTTCAGATTGCGGGGCAGAAGTGGCTGAACCCCATAAGAAATTTTTCGGGAATGTTTTCATAAATTTTCCTCCAATTTTATTTGTACTCCTACAAAAGGTGATTTTTGTAAAACAACAACTTTTCGCTGGTTCATTGTAAGTGTTTGGTTGGTTTCCATATTAATGATCTTTTTTATTTTTGCTGGAAATTGTGCCAAATTCAAACAAAGTGTATCATCAGTATTTTTGTGAAAAGCAAAAACACTGTTTTGTTTATAAGTAAAGTACCAACCAGATTGCGTGAAACTTTCGTAAGGACGCGTTTCATATATCCCTTTACCATAAATTTTTAACCACTCACCTAATTTTTTCATAATTTCTTGAGCCTTTTTAGGGAGAGTTCCGTCTGGTTTAGGCCCAATACCTAAGATAATGTTACCACCTAAGGCTACTACTTGAATAACAGAATTTAAAATTTCTTCAAATGTTTTATACTCATCATTAGGAACATACCCCCAATTTTTTGCTAGAGGGATATTACTCTCCCAGGCTTTTTTAGGAGGAATCTCCGGGATTTTCCTTTCTGGTGTAACATAATTTTCATATTTCCCACCAACTGCTCGATCTACAACTAATAAGTCGGGCTGAATTTTTCGCAGTTTAGTCACAATTTTATCCATGGGTAAATATTCATTATGGTCAGTATTAACCCAACCACCATCAAGCCATAAAATATCAATTGGACCATAATTTTTAATTAATTCTGTTAATTGATTTTCAACATATTGACTAAATTTTTCCCACGTTTTTGGCTCCTTTAGTGGATTATAGCTAGCATAACGTCCTATAGGTTCTTCTTCTTTTCTCCAATAATCATTCGAATGCCAATCAGCTTTAGAATAATACAATCCAGTAGCTATCCCTTCATTATGAAAAGCATTTATAAGGTGTTTTAAAATATCAGCATGTTTATTTGTGTGAAAAGTACTTTCGCTATTTGTTATTTTATAGTCACTATATTGTGTATCATACATATTAAAACCATCATGGTGTTTTGTTGTAAATAGCATATATCGAAAACCAGCGATCTTTGCCATTTTTGCCCAATGCTGCGGGTTAAATTTTTCTGGATTGAATACTTGGCTCAATGACCAATAATCCTTACGTAAAGTAGAGAGGTCTTCACGCCATGCGCCTTTTTTTCTTGCCCAGTCATCTTCTTTAGAGAGTTGCCAAGACTCTACAATACCTGCTTGTGAATACAAGCCCCAATGAAAAATCACCCCAATTTTTTGATCAGAAAACCACTTTAATTTATCAGTAATTTGCTGAGGTAATTCGTTGTATTCTTCTTGTAAAGCTGCTGAATTTTCTTCAATGTCTTTGCGTATTTTTGCCATTACTTATCCATTCTCCTTACTGAATCACGCCATAAGATTTTATTGGGTATGACAAACTTTTCGCCATCCACTGTATTTTCTTCTTGAATTTTTTTAACGATTTGTTCGGCAGCAAGCAAACTTATATCAGTCACTGGCTGACGAATAACAGTCAGCTTAGGTTTAAAAATATCACTTGCGTCAAAATAATCAAAACTTGCAAAAGAGAGTTCTTCTCCTAATTGTATTTCTTTTTCAGAGATTGCTTGTAATGCACCTAGCGACATATTGTAATTACAGACAAAAATAGCGCTAGTTTGCTGTTTTAAGAGCTTATTTACACCTACATAACCACTTTCTTTTGAATAATCTCCATAGTATATCTTTGCATGTCCTGCAAGTGGAACTTGCATCTCGTTAAACGCTTCGAGCGCTCCTTCTAGTCGCTCTCTAGCAATGTAGTCTTTTTGTAAACCAGCAATAATCCCTATTTCTTTATGTCCATAAGCAATCATTTTTTTTACAACCAATTTTGTACTTTCCCTATTATCCATGGTAATTGAGTCGACTTTAGGAAAGTCAAGCGGGGTGTTTATCGAAACCACAGGAATATCTAAATTTTTAAGTTTTTTTGTCTCTTGCCACTCTTGTTCAGCTTCAAAAACAATCAGACCATCTACTTTACGAGAAAGTAAAAAATCAAGTTTAGTCCCTAATTGACTTTTATTTTTTTGAAAACCGCTAAATAACATACTGTAACCAAGTTTTTCTAATTCATCAGCTAAAGTAGCAATCATGGCTGCTGAAAATATGCTTTGTGCGTTATTCATTAACAAACCAATAGACATTGTCCGATTACTTTTTAATCCTTTGGCAGAATAATTTTGTTGATAATCGAGTTTTTGAATAGCTGCTTCAATTTGTTTCATATTTGCATCTTTCAACTTATGCCCGTTTAGATAACGAGAAACACTACCAACAGAAACATTGGCTAACTTTGCAACTTCTTGTATAGTGGCCATAAGGTCTGATCCTCTTTTCTATTATCATTTACTCTATATTCTCCTGCATTCCACGATTAGCCGCAAGTATAAATGGCATATATAAGAAAATATCCAGAATAAATAAAACAACTGAAAGCAAAGTTGCCGGAATATCTCCAGCTGTAGTTACCCAAGTTGTAATAATAGGAGGTAACACCCATGGTGGAATAACTACACTTCTTCCCACAAGTCCTAAAACAGTTAAAGGATACGCAATAGCTAGATTAACAAGTGGTACACCAATAAAAGGTATCGCCAAGTAAGGATTCATTACAACAGGAAGGCCAAACATAATGGGTTCTGAGACATTGAAAAAACTTGGTAATAAGCCTATTTTAGCGATATTTTTATAATCTTTTCGTTTAGAGACCCATACAATTGCTATTAACATAGGTAATATTGCGCCAGTTCCACCGAATAACGTATACATACCAATCCAAGGGTTTGTAACAATGTTAGGGATGGCATCTCCAACATTGAACGCATCTACATTTTGTTGAATTGCTGTTAGCATTGGTGGAGAGGTAACAGAAGAAACAATATTTTGCCCATGCAAGCCAAAGAACCATAAGACTTGTGTAAATATTTGGACAACAAACAAACCAACTGGGCTCTCCATAGCTTTTTGTAATGGAACAGAAATAATTAATTGGATGATATCTGGAACGGATTGCCCTGTTCCTTTGACAATAGCAAAAGTTACAACCGCAAAGATAGCGATCGTTAAACACTCGGGAATTAACGCATTAAATGAACCTGCAACAGCTGGAGGTACACCGTCCGGCATTTTTATACGTAATTTTTTCTTGTTTGATAACCTCACCAATAATTCCGTTCCTAATAACGCAGCAATAATTCCAACAAACATGCCGCCAGAAGAAGTCAGTGATTGTAAATAAACTCCTGTCACTTCTACTGTTTCTTCCGAATCAACCAGCGTAGCTTCGTTAAATAAAGGAAACATAATCATAGCAATCGCTAAGCTTAAAATCCCCGCATGTAGTTCACTAAGATTTTCTCGTTTAATTTTTCCGGTTGAAATATAGTGACTTGTCATGCGATAACCGATTAAAAAGGTAACAAATATTGTCATTATCCCTAATGTCCCGTTATTTACCATTAATGCTAAATCGGACAAAGAAGACAAATCGACATATTCATTCACCGTTTCATTTGAAAAAATAAGCGCATTCAACAAAATAAATAAAGAATTGGCGATAATAATAGGGCTAATATCTACAAAACTATCACGTATTGCTACTAAATGACGCTGATTTGCCATTTTTGAAGCAAAAGGCATCAACCATTTGGAGATTTTTTCAGTCATAGACAATTTTTTCACGCTTTCTTTTTATATATTTTTGAATCGATTCAAAAATATAATAGCACAAAACTTTTAGTTTGAAAATGGTTTCATTGGAAATAAAAAAATATGATCTAGTCTTTATTTTCCAAACTATCTTTTTCTTATTTTTTGTAATACTGTTCGAACGAGTCGCTTCATTTATTATTCCATCAGAAATTATTTCCATTTCTGATAATACTACCAAAAATCGACTTACTTTATGAGAACGTTCGCACCTTCATCATGCTAATATAAACAAAAATATGGAAAGGAAGAATAAAATGAAGAAGACAGAAAAAGAAAAGAGAAAGCTATTTGAAGAAAAGGAAGGAAATCCCTTTGATGATGTCATAGGTCGCAGGCTCAAAGAGAAGATGGACAGTTATCCTGACATGGATAAATACGTGATGTTTTTAGCTGTAATGAAAGTGCTGATTGAATATGCAGAGAATGGTAACTGGGCTAAAAAAGCACCAGATTTTGTTAAAAAGTATTATTTTCCACAAAAGCAAATAGAAGAAGTACAGCAAATTTCTGCGTTTCGTTATTCTTATCAAGACTACTGTGAATTAACTCGCGATTATTATTTATTGACAGAAACCACAGGTAAAAAAATATTCCAAAAAATGTTGGATTGGTTTCCTTCAGAAAGAGAAAAAAATAGAATTGCTACTTGGCCAGCTTCTTTTGTAATAAGCTTATTTCGTCCTATTGAATTGGAAAATAAAATCTACTTCGAAGACATTCGAACGAAAGAAAGATATAAAGCAACGCTTCTTGATGACGCACTGATTAATAAAATTAAAACATTTCGTGCGCCTTTCTTATCGTTATTAGTCCCGTCTGATAAAGGGTACTTAACTGATATTATTTTAGAATGTGAAAACTTTGATCTTATCAATCCGACTAAAACAAAAAATCTTTCTAAAAAAGACTGGGGAGAATACGTATTTCGTTGGTATCGAACAAATTTATTAAAGTCACTTACATCAGAACGCTCTCAATCGAACTAGACTGGAATTAGGATCCCTCCGAAACGGCTTCTTCTAAGAAAATATAAAAAATAGCAACGTTCAACCAAGATTTTTTGGAGAACGTTGCTTTATGTTAAATATATTTATAATGAACGTGATAATTTTATAATTGTCGCTATATTTGTAGCTAAAGTTTCCACATTTTCTTTTCCATTGGCTAAAACTGTTTCTAGAGAAGAAAGTTGAGGAATAATACTAAACGCAGCATCAATTCCCTCTTTATAAATTGATTCATATCCTTCATTTAAACTACCAGCCAAAGCAATCGTAGGGATGCCCAACTTCTTTCCGATATGAGAAACAGCTACAGGCGTTTTTCCAAAGCGCGTCTGATGATTAATACTACCTTCTCCCGTTATTAAAAGTGCAGCATCTTTTAATGCATCTTCAAGACTCAACATTTCAACTAGTAAATCTCCACCTCTTTGTAACTTGGCATCTAAAAAACCTAATAAACCAGCTCCTAATCCACCTGCAGCGCCTGCTCCTGCTGGTGAATCAATATCTTTTCCCATTTGTTTTTTGACAATCTCTGCGTAGTGAACTAGATTTTTATCCAATTGTTCAAGCATTTTCGAATCGCCACCTTTTTGCGGCCCATAAATGTAAGAAGCACCATTTGGACCTGTTAAAGGATTATCTACATCACACGCAACCCTAAAAGTAACATCTTTAATACGAGAATGTATGTTAGAAACATCTATAAATTGAAGTTCTTTCAGTCCTTCTCCAGTCGGAAAGATATTTTTTTCATTTTTATCTAAAAGTTTTCCACCTAGACTCATAATCATTCCAGCACCACCGTCGTTAGTAGCGCTTCCGCCGATACCTAGGATGATCTCTTCAACCCCTTCATCTAAAGCTGAATGTATTAACTCACCAAAACCATATGTCGAGGTTTTTAAAGGATTACGGTCGCTTGGCTCTACTTTATCCAGGCCTGAAGAAGCTGCCATTTCAATCACTGCCACTTTTTTATCACCCGTTAATCCATACTGTGCTTTCAAAGATTCTCCTAATGGTCCTTTTACAGTCTCTGTCTTAAAACTGCCTCCTGTAGCATCAATAATCGATTGTACTGTTCCTTCTCCGCCATCTGCCATTGGAACTTTTAAATATTCTTCATTTGGCAATACTTTTTTAAAGCCCTTTTCAATAGCCGTTGCTGCTTCTAAAGATGTCATACTTTCTTTAAATGAATCTGGTGCGATCACAATTTTCATCTTTTAGTTCCTTTCTGTTTTTATAAAGTTATCCTATCATTCCAAAAATAACAACCGAAACAATTGTAATAGTTAGACCAACCAATGTTTCATAAGGAATGAGTTTCAACCTATCCTTAAATTTCATTTGAACGCTCCCACCTGTTGCATGGAAGAAACTTCCATGTGGCATATGGTCTAATACTGTAGCACCGGCATGAACCATAGCTGCACCGGCAATACCTGAAACGCCAGATTCTAGTAATGTGCTGCTGAAAACTTGACCAGCAACAATTGCCCCTGAAGTTGTAGAAGCGGTTGCACCTGACATAAGAATACCTGCTAATGGTGCCAGTAAATAAACAGGTAAACCCAAATCAGAAATAAAATTAATTAAAACATCGCCTAATGTCGAATTTGTGATCACTCCGGCAATCAAACCAGTCCCAATTAATAGCACTGCAACATTAGACATTTTACTTAACCCAAAAGTCGCTTGTCCTATAATTCCTTTAAAGCGTCCCATAATAACTGAACCTGTGACACCACCTAATGGTAAAGCAATCATAGGATCAATTTCAATACCAAATATTGGTCTTAACGAAAGTAAAATAACAGCTACTAAGGGACCGGATAGCGCTGTCATAAAACTCGGTAACTCTAATTCAGATCTTTTGTCTTCATCAGTGTCCTCCAAAGTTACTCCTACGCCTTTTTTCGTTAATCGTTTAGCCAAGAAATAAGTAATAAATAAAGCCACAAAAGCAGGGATTACTCCAGCAAGCATGACAGAAGTTAGCGGTGTCGCAAAAGCGTCGGATAGTGCTATTGTATTAGGATTAGGAGACATAACATTACCTGCTTTTCCGCCACCAATCATAGCTAATAAAATGGCTGTTTTACTAATGTTAGCATTTTTAGCAATGATTAATGCAATGGGAGCAACTGTAATAACTGATATATCAATAAAAACGCCAACTGTAGTTAAAATCATTGTTGCTAAAGCTAGTGCAAAAAGTGCTTTTGTTTCACCAATTTTATTGATAATTGTCCGAGCAATTGATTCCGCGCCCCCTGTTTCGATTAAAACACCAGCTAAAATACCTGCAGCCAAAATCCTCAAAATAGCTGTAACCATGTCTTGTGCTCCGTTTATCATCAACTCAATCGTTTCAGCTAAACTTGCTCCTCCTAAGAGTCCTCCTGCTAATGCTCCGATAAAAAGTCCATATACTGGTGGTGTCTTGATAAAAATCAAAATAATAGCAATAATTAAACCTGTTACAGCACCAAAAGCAGTTACTTGTATATCCATTTTTTTCCTCCTTGAAAATTTTAGTTATTCCCCGTCGCTAAAATACATGCCAAAAAACCTAATTTTTCAGTTTTAGATGAAAAATTAGGTTAAGCCTATGATAGTTACTCCCATTAAATAAGTTTTTAAATCATGCTATTTTTCATATTATTTAAAATTGTTCTTACTAATATTCCTCCTTTACTAATTATGATATTTAGATTAAAGTGCCATAGTTAAAAACATTATAAAAAATATGGTTAGTTATACCGCTTTCAAAGTTATTATATAATAACTTAAGTTACTCCACAATATAATTGACAAAAAGAACCTATACCTCTCTTCAACTTTTAAATAAAGGATTTTATTTAATTAGATAGACGACTTTTTTTAAACCAAAATACCAAATAGTTAATTTTTGCACAATATCAGCATTTTTTCTAAACTTTTCTATTCTTTTTTATTACGTGGCAATACTGAAAGCAAAAAATCCATAGAAATTTGCACAAATAGGCGAACTTCTATGGATCTTCTCATATCTTAAATTAACTACTATTTCTGATTTTTATCAACCATTGTCTCATTGACTTCTTCTCCGATAATTCTTACCTCGGTTTGCAAGTCAACATCAAATTTTTCTTTAATTACTTCTTGGATATGACCGATCAGTTCTACATAATCCGTAGCTGTTGCACCGTCTAGGTTAATAATAAAACCGGCGTGTTTATTAGAAACCTGCGCGCCGCCCCATTGTAATCCTTGTAGACCAGCCTCTTGGATTAATTGTCCTGTAAAATGACCAGGGGGGCGTTTGAAGACACTTCCACAAGAGGGGTATTCTAAGGGTTGTTTAGATTCTCGTAAATAAGTCAACTCGTCCATACGTTCTTTGATAAAATGATGCTGTCCTTCTTGTAGAGAAAAACGCGCATTTAAAATGATGCCATGACGAACTTGAATGATGCTATTTCGATAGCTAAAATCCATATCTTGGTTAGAAAAAGTTTGCACGGTACCATCTGGCATCAAAACATCACTAGAAGCAAATACATCTTTTATCTCACCGCCATATGCACCAGCATTCATAAAAACTGCGCCACCTACACTGCCAGGAATACCGCAAGCAAATTCTAAACCACTTAAAGACGCATCAAGCGCTGCATAACTGGTATCTATTAAACGCGCACCTGCTTGCACTTCAACTGTATCATCAGTAACTTTAATTTGGTCCATCGACAAAAGCATAATAACAAGACCACGGATACCGCCATCACGAACAATTAAGTTACTAGCATTTCCTAAAACTAGCCAGGGAATGTCATGATTACGACAATACAAAACTAATTCTTCAGCTTCTTCAGCAGTTTCCGGAAAAGCTAAAACATCAGCCGGTCCACCCGTTTTTGTAAATGTATAATATTTTAAAGGTTCATCTATCAATAAATTAATCGCAGGAAATTGTTGTACTAATTTTTCTTTATCCACCGAGAACTTCTCCTTTTTCCAAACATCTTACTCATTCTATCACGTTCTTAGCGAACTGACTACTGATAGTTTAGTGCATTCTACTTTTTTCAACTTGTTTTAATATTTCCGCGCAAATTTTATGACTATCATAGACATTTTCCTGACGTAAATCCGTCGTTGATCGCGTCTTTAAAGCCTTGAGAAAAGCTTGAACCATTGGATAAAACCCACGCTTTACCAAAGTATTTTCCCAATCACCAAAAGTTTCCATTTGCTCTATATCTTCTTTTTGCGTGATATATTTTGTTAAATTTGTTAAACGATGAATGCCTTCTTCGGTAGTTACTTGGTAATTTTCCTGATTACTGCCACTTTTAGTATCCATACTTAAAATCGCTGTCGATTGTTTTGTTTCTAACTTAAGCAAAGCTGTCTCTAAATGTTGCTTAGTTTCACGGATATCACTGTAAAATGTTTGAACTGGATCATCTAAGAGATAAATTGCCGTATCGACCAAATGTAAAAAGACATCAAAAATTTCAAAGGTCGTCTCTTCAGAATTGGCTAGTTGGTTCTTTTCCAAAAATAACATACGCTTAAACTTTTGCTGGTTCAATCTTTCTACCATAGGAGCGAATCGACGATTGAACCCTATCATTAAAATTCGTTGTTTCTCTTTGGCTAGATTTAATAGTTCTTCTACTTCGGCAATATCTTCACTTAAAGGTTTATCGACAAATACATCCACACCGTTTTCTAAACATTTTTTTACCAACGAATAATGCGTTTTTGTTGCTGTGTGAATAAAGCAGGCTTGGATTCCTTCTGCTAATAAATCATCCAAATATGTATTCATATGCTGCAGATGATACTTATCTTGCAGCTTTTTTTGTACTTCTTTATTTCTAGTCGCAAAATAAAACGCTGCTTGATCTTGCATCTGCGTATAAACAGGCAAATAAGCTTTTTGCGCAATATTTCCTAGACCTAAAACGCCCACTTTCATCTCTTATCCTCCAAATTTTCATTTGTTTTTATATTAACGTATTTTGCGATAAAACAAAACTTATATAGTCTGCTTTCTCATGTCAGAAAATTTGAAGGAGAACTGAATTGGTGCTAAAATGTAGGGGTGTATTCAAAGGGAACATACCAGCCCTTTAATAGGAGATGTATAGCAAATGAATTTTATCGCAATGGATTTTGAAACAGCTAACTACCAAAGACACAGTGCTTGTTCACTAGCTTTAGTCATGGTAGAAAATAGCCAAATCGTAGACGAATATTATACCTTAATTAAACCGGAAACAAAGTTTTTCTGGAAAAACATGCAAATTCACGGCATTCATCCAGAAGATGTTGCCGATGCACCAAAATTTCCTGAAATTTGGCAAACAATCCATCCTTACTTTCAAGAAAATAATCTCGTTGTAGCACATAACGCTGGCTTTGATAATAGCGTACTAGCAGGTTGTTTAAACTATTATAATTTAGAACCTGCCCGATTTTTATCATTATGTACCGTCAAGACGAGTCGCAAACTTTATCCTGAAATCAGTAACCATCGTTTGAATACGATGTGTGACTTTTTGCATATTCCACTGGATAATCATCACGACGCACTAGCTGATAGTCGTGCTTGCGCAAATATTTTACTAGAAGAAGAAAAGTACTTTGGTACTGAACCCTTTAAAAAATTAGTAACAGCAAAATAAAAGGCAAAAGCTCATCAATTGGGCTCTTGCCTTTTATTATAGTGTTTTTGAGGAAAGACTCCGTGTTTCTTTATTCGATTTAGCTTGCAGAATCAATCATCTTACTCATTAGCAACACATCCAAAAAGCGTCCATCGTCACCAATAGCGCCGCGCTCTAATACAGCTTCGGTTTGAAAACCATATTTTTCATAAAGATGGCTTGCACGGCTATTTTGTTTTTGTACGGTTAACTCTAAGCGGCGAATCTGTCCAGTTTGTTGGGACCAATCGATCAACTCTTCTAATAAAACACTACCTAAGCCTATGCCCCAGTAATCCTGTAAAATTGAGATACCTACTTCGCCAATATGTGAGATGCGTTTTTCTTCACTTGTTCTGACAGAAGCAGTTCCCACAATTCGCCCCTCTACTTCTGCGACCAAAAGCAATTGCTTATCACTCTCGTAAATTGTTTCAAGCTGATTTTCTAATAAATGAATCGGTAAATCCATGCCATGTTCGTCCATGACTAAAAATTCCGTTTGTTTGCCGATAGTTTGCGAAACTTTTACTATTTGCTCAGCATCTTCGGCTAATGCTTCCCGGATATTAACATCTACTTCTTCAGACATTTTACAGCTCCCATCTTTTCTCAATTCTTTTTTTGAAATCTTCGGCTTGCTCACCAAATGCCTGCAATACTACTGTACGTTTATTTTCATCATCCGAATCTTTTTCAATAGTAAGTTCTAAATAATCTAATGGGACTGCATCTTCTAATTGTTTCCCCCACTCAATTACACAAAGGCCATCACCTTCAAAATATTCATCTAAGCCTAAATCCCAAGCACCTGAATCAATCCGATAGACATCCATATGATACAAAGGTAGTCTTCCATTAGGATATTCTCGAATAATTGTATAAGTGGGACTTTTAATCGTTTGTTTAATTTCCAAGCCTTTAGCGATTCCCTTTGTTAAGGTTGTTTTACCAGCGCCTAAATCTCCGGTCAAGATTAAATTATCGCTTGCTTTGGCTACTTCACCAATGACTATAGCGAATGCTTCTGTGGCTTGTAGGTTTTGTAAAGTGATCACCTTTTTCACTTCCTTTCAATCAATGGCTAGTATAGCTGCTTTAATAAAAAATGGCAAAGATTTTACAGTCTACTGCTAAGTAGTAATGAATCCATAATTGTAAAATGATGAAGATTTCAATTCAAAAAAGCTAAAAGAGTCGGCGCTAACTTCAACCAACTTTTTTAGCTTTAAAAAATACTTTTTTAATTCATCAATGATTGACCTGCAGTAATAATTGCTAGCTTATAAACATCTTCTTCATTACAGCCACGAGACAAATCAGAAACCGGCTTGTTTAAGCCTTGTAAAATTGGGCCAATCGCTTCAAAGTTACCTAAGCGCTGTGCAATCTTATAGCCGATGTTTCCAGATTGTAAATCAGGAAAAACAAAAACATTCGCTTTGCCTGCAACATCAGATTCAGGAGCTTTTAGTTGAGCCACTGTTTGAATATAAGCCGAATCAAATTGCAACTCACCGTCAATTGGTAGCTCGGGAGCTAAATCTTTTGCCAATTTCGTCGCTTCAATCGTCGCGTCTGATTGCGGGCCGTGCGCAGAGCCTTTCGTTGAAAAGCTTAACATTGCCACACGCGGATCAATATCAAACATTTCCGCTGTTTTAGCTGATTCAACAGCAATTTCTGCTAATTCTTTGGGTTCAGGGGCAATATTAATCGCACAATCTGAAAAGATATATTTTTCTTGTTCATTTCCGCGCATCATCAAAAACGCACCGCTTGTACGACTTACACCAGGTTTGGTTTTAATGATTTGCAAAGCTGGACGTACTGTATCACCAGTAGCATGAATCGCGCCGGATACTAAACCATCGGTGATTCCCATATAAGTCAACATTGTGCCAAAATAGTTTTCATCTTTTAGGATTTCTTCTGCCTGCTCACGAGTCGCTTTTCCTTTACGACGTTCCAAAAATGCTTCTACAATTTGTTCCCAGCGCTTACAATTGTCTGGATCATAAATCGTCATATTAGAAATATTGATTCCCCGAGTAGCTGCGGCCGTTTCAATTTCACTTTGCTTTCCGATCAAGACTGGTTCAATCAATTCTTCCCCTCTTAAACGAGCTACAGCACTTAAAATACGAGTATCTGATGCTTCAGGAAAAGCGATTTTGATTCCACGACGAACAATTTTAAATTTCAGACTATCAAATAATTCCATGAATTGGTTCCCTCCAGATTTTATTTACCTCTTCATCATACACTATAACAGCGGAAAAAAACAGGGCTTCTTTCTGTATTAATAAAAAAACACCTTTTAAACATTTGCTTAATTTGAAAAGATGAACTGCTATATTACGGCTTTCAATCTGTTATACTTTTTGTGGTAATCGCCAATCAATAGGTTCTTTACCTAAAGCGATAAGCGCGTTATTGGCTTGAGAAAAAGGTTTTGACCCAAAAAAGCCACGGTGAGCAGATAACGGGCTAGGATGAACAGATTTAATAATCACATGTTTGCTTGTGTCGATCATAGAAATCTTCTTTTGTGCAGGTTTTCCCCATAGAATAAATATCACAGGATCTTGACGTTCATTTAATTTTTCAATGACTTTATCGGTCAAACGTTCCCAACCTTTTCCTCGGTGTGAATAAGCTTGGCCTTCTCGTACGGTTAAAACCGTATTTAATAATAAAACCCCTTGTTTGGCCCAAGGCACTAAATATCCATGATCTACCGGCGAAATGCCTAAGTCACTTTCTAATTCTTTATAAATATTTTGTAAAGAAGGTGGTACTTTCACACCCGGCTGCACGGAAAAAGATAAACCGTGTGCTTGATTTGGGCCGTGATAAGGATCTTGACCTAAAATAACGATTTTCACCTTTTCATAAGGCGTTATCTGTAAAGCCTCAAAAATATGATACATATCAGGATGAATTTTCTGACTCGCATATTCTTCTTTTAAAAATTCACGTAAATCTTTATAGTATGGCTTTTGGAACTCATCAGCTAAAATATCTTGCCAACTATTATTGATGATCGTCTTCATTTGAAATAAATCCTCCTTATTTTTAAGGATATCTCAGAAATTGTCTGGCTACAAGTAAAGACACATTTTTTTACTAAAAAACTTTTTTCTAGCTAAGAAATTCTAATAAGAATATGGTAAACTGAAATTGTATAAAAAGAAGAAGCGGCAATGTAAAGTCGTTTTGCGAATGGACTTTCGTAGATTTTTTACTTGCCTAGGATGAAAGGAACAAATATATGATTAAGCTAATAGCTTCAGATATGGACGGCACTTTGCTTGATGCAAATATGCAAATTCCTGAAAAAAACGTAGCAGCAATTAAATATGCCCAAACACAAGGGGTGGAATTTATGGTGGCTACAGGTCGAAACCGTTTTGAAGCACTTCCCTCACTAAAAGAAGCAGGAATCGATTGTGCGATGATTACGCTTAACGGCGCTCAGGTTTTTGATAAAGCAGGGAACTCTATGTTTATGGAGCCGATTGATGTAGAAACAGCAGATAAAGTTTTAGATCTCTTAGAAAAAGAAGACATTTACTGCGAAATTTCAACTAACAAAGGAACTTTTTCGCAAAGTAAAGAACGACGTATTGAAAATTTTGCTACCATAGTAGCCGAAGCAATGCCCCATTTAACGCGTAAAATGGCAATCGCCATGTCCACTGCACGTCTTGAATTTTTACCTATCCATTTTGTCGACAGTATCCGTGAAGTGATGCATCAAGAAGATATTATCGTCTTAAAAATTATTTGTTTCCATAGGGATGGCGCGGCATTTTTAGGCCCTGCTGCTCGTATTGTAGATGAAAGTTTTGAAAATTTATTTGTCACTTCATCTGGACAAAATAATTTGGAAATCAACCATCGCTTAGCACAAAAAGGCATCGCGGTCGCTCATATAGCAAAAGAACGCGGTATTTCTTTAGATGAAGTCATGACAATTGGTGATAATCTAAACGATGTTAGCATGATCCAAACAGCAGGTGTTAGTTTTGCGATGGATAATGGTTTGCCAGAAGTAAAAGAATACGCCAAATATACGACAGATACCAATGTCGCTTCCGGTGTCGGCCAAGCGATTTATCGCTCTATTGAAGAAAATTTATAGTGTTTTGCTTTTTTGCACGAACACCTTGATTGTTTAAACAAGGAGGTGAAGGGCATGCCAGAATTTTATATTCAAGATAAGCAATTAAGTAACATTACACGTACGGTTGTGACAGATGAAAAAGGTCAATCCCTTTTCTTACTTGTCGGACGCTGGGGTACAAAAGGCGATGCTCTTTCTTTATATCGAATGAACGGCAACTTAGTCGCTAGTATCAAACAGATCAGTTGGACTTTTGGTAAACGTTTTGAGATTTATGAAAACTATACTAAAGTGGGGACTTTACAAAAAATCTTTAATTGGCCAGGTGATTTTTATTACATTCCAAGATTAAATTGGAGTGTTTATGGAGATATTTACAATCACCATTACAAAATTCGGCGCTTTAACGAGGAAATCATGCAAATGAATAAAGCTGTGTTTTTAACTGGCGACTATTATATGCTAGAGATTCCCAATCCAAACAATGCGCCTACTTGTATCTGTGTCGCAGCTATTATGGACTATTGGTTATATAATCGTAATCGAAAAAAGAAAGCTGCTTTTTATTTTGATTTTAAACTATCCAACAGTCTAGAGTAAAAAGACAGAACCTAATTGGTCCTGTCTTTTTTCATTAAGAATGAATCTCTTTTTGCATATGATGATAAGGATGGTCACTGATGATTTGCTCCCCAACGATTTTAAATCCATTCTCTTCGTATAGTCTTTGCGCCTTTTTATTCGCATGGTCCACACAAAGGCCTAAAACCGTGGCGCCTTCTTTTTTGGCAAAATCTTCAGTAGCATCTAACAGTGCTGTAGCAATCCCTTGCCCACGATAAGCTGAATCTACACAAAGCGTATCTAGATACCACTCCCCAGCAAAACTTTCTTTTTCGCCAAACATAGATTGATCAGCTACATTATATTTAGCGAGCACTTTTTCTAAACTTCTATCGATCGTTTCTTCCTCGCTAGCAAAATAACCAAAAGCAATTCCAGCGACTTCCCCATCAACCTCATTTACCAAGCCATGTTTCCTGCCATACCGATACTCAGGATCTTGCATAGCTTCTTGTAAAATTTTTAAAGTCGTTTGTTCATCGACTTTATTTAAAAAGGGTAACTCCATATCCTTTAAAATAACTAATATTAATTCCGCAATTTTGGGTTGATCCTCTTTTTTGGCAAAACGAATCATAAAATTCCTTCTTTCTTATAAAATTATTTTCCAACATTTACTTATATTTGCTATACTATCTCCAGGAGGTAATATCCAATGAATGTAGTATATATATCTATTTCTGGCAACACTCGTTCTTTTGTGCAACGTCTCCAACGATTTGCCGAAGAAAAAAATGTTAATGAGCTAATTATACACGCAAAAGAAATCGACGACAATACACCTGAAGAAGAAGAAACTGAACCATTTTTTGCTTTTGTTCCTACTTACTTAGAAGGCGGCAATGGCATCGATAATGGAGATCAGGAAATCTTAACTGAAAGCTTACGAGATTATATCGAATTTAAAAATAATCCAAATCTTTGCTTAGGAGTAATCGGCAGCGGCAATAAAAATTTTAACGACCAATATTGTTTAACTGCTAAACAGTACGCTGAACAGTTTGATATCCCTTTTTTGGCTGATTTTGAATTACGTGGTACCAATGACGAAATCCAAAATATTTACCACTTACTCTGTGAAAAATGGCAAGCTGCCGTAGATGAATTTTAAAATTTATAGCAAATGAGGTGAAGGTTTGTTTCACTTATTAAAAGCTTTTTTATCTGTTTATGAAACCCATAATTTTACCAAGACAGCCAACAGTCTTTATCTAACACAACCTACTGTGTCCGCTCAAATCCGAAAATTAGAGGATCATTTAAATGTCACTTTATTTATTCGCAATGGGAAACAAGAAATTCTTCCTACCAAAGAAGCTGATTTTTTATATCCTAGAATTTTAAAGATTATTGAAGAATGGAATGACGCCATTACGCATGTAAATACACAAAAAAGTTATCGTGAAAATTGTGTTTTGGCTAGTTCTCAAACTTGCGGAACCTATCTGATCCCTAAAATTGTACCTATTTTGGTCAAGCGTTTCCCTATGGTTAATTTTAGTTTTCCAGTCATGTCAGGAGAAGAAATTGTCCAAGCATTAGAAAAAGCAAAAGTTGATTTTGGCTTGATTGAAACTCCAGAACGTAGTGAATTGGTTGATCGTTATATCGTCACTAAAGACGAATTAGTACTAGCAGGTGATCCTGATTCCGACTATTGGTTACTACCTGAAACCGACTCTCCTCTGGGTTTTATCAATGAAAATTATTTAAAATCTAACAACCTAACGCCTAATATTATCCGTACTTATAACCATGAGATGGTTTTAGCACTGTTAAAGCACCATGTAGGAAAAACGATCGTTTCCAAGTTAGCTTTAGAGCAAAATTTACCCTACCAATGTTTAGATTCTTTCGGCGAACGCAATCTATATTTTTTAACACGTAAGAAGGTAGTATCGGAAAAGTTAGGACAGATTTCTGCTTTTATCCAAGAACAATTATCCCATCGCGAAATGTTTTCTTAAAAAAATGGCTTACTGGTTTTTTAACCAAATAAGCCATTTTTTTATCCACAATTTTTATCCAAAAAACATCCACACCTCTACTTAGCGTTTCACAAAAATAGTCGTAAAAGAAAAATTAAAAGGCGTGATTTCATGTTTTAAATGATAAAATTATTTTTTATTAAAGCTAAACGTGAAACAACTTAATTGAAAAAATCGTTTTCTAAACTATATTGTTCCCCTTGTAAAATATCGTATTGAATCAAACGATAATCCTGGTAAATTTCTTGTTGCTTTTTATTCAACTTTAACTCTTCATGAAATTGTTTATCATTATCTACATACATCCTCGCCTCAAAAGCAGGCAGTATATCTTCTAAATCTAATAAAAGTTCATAAAAAGGTGTTGACTGCAAGCCTGCTTTTTCAAATAAATTCGGTGCGAAGTAAAAAGGACTCGTAACCTCCCCTTCTTCGTGTTGTAAATCTTCTTTTGAATCTACCATTAAAAATTCCGTTTGATGTAAATTAGCTTCATCATTTTGTTCTTGTAGTTGATCAGAATAAATCCCTGGTAAGTGATCGCCCCAAAAAACGACTAAGGTACGTTCTGGTAATTTTTCCAGTTCTTGGGTGAAGTCTTTTAGCGCTTTTCCACTGTAATGAATGTCTTGTAAATAATGTTCAACATTACGATTATTATCATTTCCACTTACTTGATAATCAACATTATCATATTTGCCCTCATAAGGCATATGCGTTTGCATAGTCACCAAATGAAAGAACTGTGGTGTTTTTTCTTCTTGTAATTGATCCAATATTTGCTGATAAGCGGCCTCATCAGAAATATAAGGATTATTTTCGATGGTTTGAGTATAATCCATACTATCTTGATCGATAAAACGATCAAAACCTAAGATTGAATAAACATCTTGTCTTTTATACATGGAAGTATCATAAGGGTGGATCGCAGTTGCATCATATCCGCGATCTTTTGTTAAAGAAACCAATGAAGGCAAATCATCCATCTTAGGTATTAACATCGTATAAGGGGTTGTCATCTGCGGATTCAATAATTCCATAGAAAAACTCGTTAGTGCCTCAAATTCAATATTCGCTGTACCCCCACCGTAATTTTGCGAAAGCATTTTCCCACTGTAGGTTTGCTCAGCTAGGTCATAATACTCTTTTAAAGGATTTCCTGAAACCGAGAGTCCCTGTAGATGCTCAGGATCAGAAAAACTTTCACTCATCACATAGACAATATTAGGCTGCTCTTTACTTTCAGCTGGTTCAACTTCCTCTTGGTATTTTTCTGTAATATCTGCAATTGCTTCTTGTGAATACCCTTCAGGCTCTTTCATTGCGTCCACCCGCAAATTATATAAAAAACCACCTACAAAACCGACATTATAGTAATTCATTTCTTGCGAATAAGGAATCCACAAAGCGGTTTGATCATAACCTTTTCTTAGCAAGTTACTCTCATCATTGAAATGACTAATATATACCAAACCTAAACTGCTAAGACAAAGCATCATAACGCGCAAGATTTGTGTATTTTTGGCTAAAAAGAAACTACGATATAATTGATAGATAAAAAGAAGTCCAACAGCGATCATTAAAATAAGAACGAACACAAAGGGGCCTGTCCCAATAACTTCTCTAAAAAACCCCAACTGAGTCACCATTTGTAAATCATCAGGATAAACCGGTTCTTGTCGAAAGGACATTTTCAAATAAGTAGCAATGCCTATGATCGTAATAAAAAGGCTATAAAAACTAGCACCAGCAATTAACGAGCCTGCCAGACTACTGAAAAAGATAAACAGTATCAACAAAACCAAACTAGCTAAAAAGAATTTTTCTGTATGCCATGAAAAAGCAAATTTTATGGCTAAATCAATGGATAGCTCATTTTGACACCATTGTAAAAAAAGATTACTAAAGATAATTCCACAAAAAATCACTAAAGTTAAGACGAAATATTTTAATTTTTTATTCATTCTTTTCAAACACCTTACTAAAAATCATAACCACCCTTCAAAAGGGTGGTTTGCTCTGGGGCTATAAGCCCCCAATACTAGCCAGCGTCTCAAGGCGCTGGCTTTCACTTTGTTCAAGCCACACTGGTTTTGTCGCTTTTGCTACCTCTCAAGAGGTGTTTTTATCACTCTCTAACCCTTAAAAGGGTCTGCATATTCTCGAACACTTAGTTTATCTAAGGCCATATCATGTTTTTCTTGCTCTTGAATATATTTCTTGATGGTTGCCTCATTAAGACCCACTGTGCTCACATAATAACCTTCTGCCCAAAAATGACGATTCCCAAATTTGTACTTCAAATTGGCATGTTTATCAAACATCATCATGGCGCTTTTTCCTTTTAAATACCCCATAAAGCTAGAAATACTTATCTTCGGTGGTATACTTACGAGCAAGTGAACATGATCGGGCATCATATGTCCTTCTAGGATTTCTACACCTTTATAACTGCACAATCTTTTGATAATCTCTTGTAGACTTGCTCTGTATTGATTATAAACAATTTTTCTTCTATACTTGGGGGTGAATACAATATGGTATTGCATAACCATTTTGTATGGGCTAAACTATTTGCTTTGTTAGCCAACTGAATCTCTTCCTTTCATTACCATGTAGCCTGAACAACTACATTGTAACGCTAGTGAAGAGATTTTTTTAGTATAACTTTTTCCTTTCCACCCGCATAGCGGGTGGTTTTTTGTTTCGCACGCTACGCGAGCTCAACCCGGTCTAAAGACTTAATAAAAAGGGAAACCTCAACGTTTCCCTTAGCTATTGTTAACAAAATCCAAACAAATACTTGCGCGCTTTTATTTCCAAAAGTCATCAAAAATCGTGATCGGTTGATGTCTTTTATGTTGCGTTTTCGCCCATAAATTTTCAATTGTTTCTTGGGCTTGTTGGGAAACGCGTTTTCCTTCTAGGTAATCGTCAATCTCTTGATAAGTTACACCTAATGCAGTTTCATCACTAATTAGTGGCTTTTCTTCTTCTAAATCTGCAGTTGGCACCTTAACATAAAGTTCTTCTGGTGCGTTCAACGTTTCTAATAACAGCTGTCCTTGTCTTTTGTTTAAGCGGAACAAAGGCATGATATCAGCTGCCCCATCACCAAATTTCGTGAAAAATCCTGTAATATTTTCTGCCGCATGATCTGTTCCGATCACTGCACCCGAAAACTCACCAGCAATTGCGTATTGCGTAATCATACGCTGGCGTGCTTTTATATTCCCTTTATTAAAATCCGAAACTGACATACCCACAGTTTCCAAAGAAGATACTTGAGCATCTACTGCCGGTTTAATATCAACTGCGATTTGTGTATCTGGTTGAATAAACTCAATAGCGCGTTCAGCGTCTTCTTCATCTGCTTGTGTCCCATAAGGAAGTCGTACCGCAATAAAATGATAGTCCGAATCTTGGGTCTCTTGTCGCATTTCCTCCATGGCTATTTGTGTCATACGTCCAGCTAATGAAGAGTCCTGTCCACCACTAATACCTAATACAAAGGTTTTAAAAAAAGAGTTTTTGTATAAA
The DNA here is from genome assembly GCF_001712815.1 of Tetragenococcus halophilus. Taxonomy (NCBI): domain Bacteria; kingdom Bacillati; phylum Bacillota; class Bacilli; order Lactobacillales; family Enterococcaceae; genus Tetragenococcus; species Tetragenococcus halophilus. The sequence continues at coordinate 821,520 of NZ_CP012047.1, read as the reverse complement.
TAATCTTTTAAAAATTCTATACTCTTTCTGATTTCTTCTTCTGGATCAATGGTCGGCTGGACGCCTGTTTCATTGATAATTTTTGTTTGTAAACTCAAAATAATTCCTCCTACATATATAACAATTAAGATGTTATATCTTCTACCTCTTGACGAACTTTATTCAAAAGTCTCATCTTATGATTATAACAATCTGTCGATAAATCTACTGGATAAGGTTGTGGATTTAACTCACGTTTATACTCTTCCCACAAGGAAGCTAAGCAACTTTTAGAATATTCTTTGATCTCTTCTAAAGAAGGCATATCATAAATTAATGCACCTTGTGCAAAAATATCATGTAAAAGAACGCGAGCAGTAAAATCAGTAACCGTTTTGTTAATATAAGTGTGTACGGGATGAAACATATAGATACTTTCTTGTTCGTTAGGTTTTTCATCCCACAAAGTGACGTAGTCTCCTTGTGATTTTCCATCTGAATTACGTGTAATACGCCATACTTGTTTTTTTCCAGGCGTTGTTACTTTTTCTGCGTTACTGGAAAGTTTGATTGTATCAACCATTTCTCCTTGATCATTTTCAATCGAAACTAATTTATAAACCGCACCTAATGCAGGTTGATCATAAGCAGTAATCAGATTCGTTCCCACACCCCAGACATCAATTTTGGCTTTTTGCATTTTTAGATTTAAAATCGTGTTTTCGTCAAGGTCATTGGAGGCATAAATTTTCGCCTCAGGAAAACCAGCGTCATCCAACTGCTCTCGAACTTTTTTGGAAATATAGGCCATATCCCCGCTATCAATTCGCACTCCTAAGAAATTGATCTGATCGCCTAATTCTTTAGCTACACGTATCGCATTTGGTACGCCTAGTTTTAATGTATCATAGGTATCCACTAAAAAGACACAATCTCTATGCGTTTTAGCATAAGCCATAAAACCATCATAATCATTCCCATAAGATTGAATAAGTGAATGTGCATGTGTCCCAGCATCCGGAATACCAAATACTTTACCGGCGCGTACATTACTAGTAGCATCAGCACCACCCACATAGGAAGCCCGAGCTCCCCAAAAAGCAGCATCCATCTCTTGTCCACGTCTTGAACCAAATTCCAAGAGCGGATCTTCTCCGATAACCGACTTAATACGGGCTGCTTTGGTGGCAATTAATGTTTGAAAGTTAACGATATTTAAAATAGCAGTTTCTACTAATTGCGCTTGAGCTAGAGGTCCTTCTACTTGGATAATAGGCTCATTGGCAAAAACCAAATCCCCTTCTTTAGCTGAACGAACAGTACAACTAAAAGAAAAATTTTTTAAATAATCCAAAAAACCTTCCGGATAATTTTCTACTGAACGTAGATATTCAATGTCTGATTCAGTGAATTTCAAATTTTTTAAATAATCAACCAAACGCTCCAACCCAGCAAATACTGCATAACCATTTTTAAAAGGCATTTCCCTAAAAAAACATTCAAAAACCGCATGCTTATCAGCACGCCCTAGTTCCCAATAAGTTTTCATCATATTAATTTGATAAAGATCCGTATGCAGTGCTAAACTATCATCTTTGTAGGTTTTATTCATTACACTCAGACTCCCTCAATTTTTCTCCATTATATTATAACAAAGATAATCACAGCAATGTAACAATAACACTTAAAATAAGTAAAATATTATAGAATGACTTGTAGACTTCCTTTTTATTTCGCCAATTATAATTATTTGTTATGCTAAAACAAGAAAGAACATTCGTGAAAGGAAGGGATACCAAATGAAATCATTGTCAGAATCCACAGTTTTAATTACTGGCGCAACAGATGGTCTGGGAAAAATGACAGCTGAACGTTTTGCAAAACAAGGCGCAAAAGTCTTGTTACATGGAAGAAATGAAGAAAAAGGTTTTAAAACTATTGAAGAAATACAACAAACAACCGGCAATCAGAATCTAAAATATTTTAATGGCGATTTTGCTTCGCTTCAATCGGTAGCAAAATTGGCTGAAAAAATTATAGCAAATAGTGAAAAAATTGATCTTTTGATAAACAATGCTGGTATTGGTGGCGGTCCGAAATCACAAAAGCAACGTGAACTGAGTCAAGATGGTTACGAGTTAAGATGGAGTATCAATTATTTAGCTCAAGTTTTATTAACTAGAAAATTACTTCCGATGATGAAAGATCATGCAAGAATCATTAACGTTGCTTCAGTTGGCCAAGCGCCTATTGATTTTAATGATATCAATATGGAAAACCATTATGAAGGTTACTTAGCATATGAGCGTAGTAAATTAGCTTTGATCATGTTTACATTTGACCTTGCAGCTGAATTACAGAAAAGAGAAATTCACGTCAATGCACTACATCCATCAACACTAATGAGCACAAACATGGTATCTGATCATTTCGGTCCAGCGCAAACTTCAGTGGAAAAAGGTTTTTCTGCCGTTGAATATCTTACAACTTCAAAAGAATTAGATGAAGTTACAGGTGAATATTTCGAAGGTAAAACCCAAGCTCAAGCAAACGCACAAGCTTATGATAAAGCAGCTAGAGAAAAATTGGGACAAATAACAAAAGATAGCATAGCAAATTATCTATAAATAAAAAATACAGATTGATTTTAGAGTATAAAAAACTTATGTTGTATGAGCGGCGATAGCACATAGAAATGGGAAACTTATGTTGTATGAGCAACGATAGCACATAGAAATGGAAAACTTATGTTGTATGAACGACGATAGCACATGGAAATGGAAAACTTATGTTGTATGAACGACGATAGCACATGGAAATGGAATTTCTATGTTGAATATATAGCAATTCGAATTCGCATAGCTCTTTTATATTATCAACGATAAAAGGTAAAGGACACTACGGCTCGCCTTCGCTCGCCCTAGTACTGTTCATCTCTTTGTTTACGCTTCGATTCACAGCAAAAAAGCCTTGGACATTTTAAAGTCCAAGGCTTTTTGTAAAGCTATTACATCATGCCGCCGCCCATCATTGATGGATCCATTCCTTGAGCGCCAGCTCCAGCATCATTGCCTGATTCATCTGGACGATCTGCAATTACTGCTTCTGTTGACAGTAGTAGTGCAGAGATAGATGCTGCATTTTGTAAAGCAGAACGTACAACTTTAGTTGGGTCAACAATACCTGCATCAACCATGTTTACCCATTGACCAGTTGCTGCGTTAAAACCAACGCCTAGTTTTTCGCTTTTTAGTTTTTCAATAATAACTGATCCTTCAAAACCAGCGTTTTCAGAGATTTGACGTACCGGTTCTTCTAATGCACGAAGTACGATGTTAACTCCTGTGATAGCATCGTCATCTGCATCTAGTTCAGCTACTTTATTAATTACATTAACAAGTGCTGTACCACCACCGGATACCATACCTTCTTCAACACCAGCGCGAGCAGCGTTTAAAGCATCTTCAATACGTAGTTTTAGTTCTTTTTGTTCTGTTTCAGTTGCTGCACCGACTTTGATTACTGCAACACCACCTGCTAATTTAGCAAGACGTTCTTGTAATTTTTCGCGATCAAAGTCAGAAGTTGTTTCAGCTACTTGATTTTTAATTAATTGTACACGATCTTCGATAGCTGTTGAATCGCCAGCACCTTCAACGATTGTTGTATTATCCTTATCAACAGTTACTTTATTAGCTTTACCAAGAGAGTCCATTGTAGCATCTTTTAGTTCAAGTCCTAAATCTTCAGTGATAACTGTAGCACCAGTCAATACAGCGATGTCTTCTAACATTGCTTTACGACGATCACCAAATCCAGGAGCTTTAGTTGCAACAACGTTAAATGTCCCACGAATTTTATTCAAAACAAGTGTTGGTAAAGCTTCGCCATCGATATCATCAGCGATAATCAATAGTGGTTTAGATTCTTGTACAACTTGTTCTAATAAAGGAAGAATATCTTGAATGTTAGAAATCTTCTTATCAGTAACCAAAATGTAAGGACTATCTAAATCAGCTTCCATTTTTTCATTATCAGTTACCATGTATTGTGATAGATAGCCGCGATCAAATTGCATACCTTCAACGACATCCAACTCTGTGTCAATACCTTGTGAGTCTTCAATAGTAATCACACCGTCGTTACCAACTTTATCCATTGCATCTGCAATATATTGGCCTACTTGTTTGCTGCCAGAAGAAACTTCACCAACTTGTACAATCGCTTCTTTTGATTCTACTGGTGTAGAAATATTTTGTAATTCTTCTACAGCTTTTTGTGTTGCTTGTTCAATACCACGACGAATGCCTAAAGGATTAGCCCCAGAAGTAACGTTTTTCAAACCTTCGCTTACAATGGATTGTGCTAATACAGTTGCAGTTGTTGTACCGTCACCAGCGATATCGTTAGTTTTAGAAGCAACTTCTGAAACTAATTGCGCGCCCATATTTTCAAAACGATTTTCTAATTCAATTTCTTTAGCAATCGTTACACCATCATTTGTAATTAAAGGAGAGCCGTAAGATTTTTCTAAAACAACGTTACGACCTCTTGGGCCTAAAGTTACTTTGACTGTATCTGCTAATTTACTTACGCCATTAAGCATTGAACGACGTGCGTCTTCTGAAAATTTAATATCTTTTGCCATGATTTCTTCACCTCAAAATAAAGTATTTTTTTATTCTACAATTGCTACAAGGTCTTTTGCTGAAAAGATCATGTAGTCTTGTCCATCATATTTCACTTCAGAGCCGGCATACTTTTCAAATAAAACAGTATCTCCGACGTTTACAGGAACCTTTGCTAGTTCACCATTATCTAGTGTACGTCCTGGACCGACAGCTACAACTTTACCAGTTTGTGGCTTTTCTTGCGCAGTGGATGCTAAAACAATGCCTCCAACTGTTTTTTCTTCTTCTTCCGAAACTTCGATCAATACGCGATCGCCTAATGGTTTTAACACGAGAAATCCCTCCAAATAAAATTTTTCATTTAATTTTCTGTTATTAGCACTCATTAATATAGAGTGCTAACTCACAATTTCAATATTATCATTTTTTACTAATATTGCAAGTAGTTAGAACAAATTTTTTTACAAAAGTCAAAAAAAGTCAGTCACTTCTAAGGCCGAATTTATCGACTAAATGACTGGCAATTGTCAATCTGACTCTCTTTTTGTATAATAAATAAATTGATAAAAAATTTCTTAGAAAAAGGAGTCGCTAATGTCTGTAAGAAAATATAGTTTATTAACCATTTTTATGTATATTATTGCTTTTTTTGCTCCCATCTTTGCGCCAACGAGCCAAGCCAGTACAAATGTCACCACCGTAACCTATCTTTTAGGCGCTGCTTTTATGATTTTTTTGTATCTTAGACAAACGAGCAAATTAAGCTTTGAAAAAAACAAGATTAACCTGCTCCCTACTTTATTTTGGGGGATCGTCGGGATTTTTCTAGCCATACTTTTGCAAACAGTCATTATGCAAATAGAACAATTTTTCGGCATACCGATTGAATCGCAAAATACACAAAATATTATTGGGATCGTTTTACGTCAACCCTTATTTGCGCTAGCAGCAATGGTTGGCGGTCCGATTATGGAAGAGTTTGTCTTCCGTCGTTCTTTGATCGGTCTTTTTGATTCATTTGCTTATCCTTGGATAGGTATTATTGTTAGTTCGTTAATATTTGCTGTTGTCCATCAAGACGGACATTTGCTGTTATACTTTTGTCTAGGCTTTTTCCTTAGCTTACTTTATAAAAAAACTGGAAAAATTTGGACTTCCATGATTAGCCATGTCGGCATGAACAGCTTAGTCGTTATTGCAAATCTTGTCCTAATTGCTGGAAATTAAGCAAAAAAGAGACATTCCGAATAAAGATTTTATTCGGAATGTCTCTTTTTATATAGCAAACAAACTTGTCGCTTGTTCTGGATCTGTATCACAAACTTTAAACATTTCACCTGCACCAAAATCATGTTCTTTTAAAGTATTTTCCATGGTTAAATGAGCTAACTCTTTTAAATTGTTTTCTTTACTTAAATGACCTAGATAAATGCGCTGGGTTTGATCTGTCAAAATATCTGTCATCGCAAGTGCACTATCCTCATTTGATAGATGACCGCGATCGCCTAAAATCCGCTGTTTTAAACTCCAAGGGTACTTACCTGAACGCAACATCGCTAAATCGTGGTTATTTTCAATCAAATAAGCATCTGCGCCGCGTACGACCCCACGCAAATAATCGCTACAATAGCCAGTATCAGTCAATACCACAAATGACTTTCCATCTTTATGAATGCGGTAAAACTGCGGAGCAGCCGCATCATGTGAAACGCCAAAGCTTTCAATATCCATATCGCCAAAAGTCAAAACTTTACCCATTTCAAAGGAATGCTGATGTTCAAGTGCGACATTGCCGATTAAAGGCGACATTGCTTGCCAAGTTTTATCATTGGCATAAATATCCAAATGATATTTACGTGATAATACGCCCACACCATGAATATGATCACGATGTTCGTGGGTAACAAAAATCGCATCTAGATCATCCGGTTTTCGTCCTACTTCACTAAGCAATGAAGTGATTTTTTTTCCGCTTAAACCAGCATCTACCAGAATTTTCTTTTTAGGTGTTTCAATATATAATGAATTACCGGTGCTTCCACTGGCTAAAACACTTACTTGAAATGCATTTTCTTTCTCCACTGCGCGTGACTTCCTCTCTAACATAAAAACTAATTTCATTATACATACCTTTTTATGAATTTTCTACCGTTTGAACTGTAGTATTTGTAATGATGCGATTTGTCAACGCATTGACTTTTTCAATTTGAGTCTGTCCATCCTCGTCTTCAATCGCAACAAACCAAGCAGGTACATAAACATTTTGTCCTCGTACTTTCAAATTTAAAGTATAGGCTAGATGGCGCCATTTGATTTCAGAGCCACTTGGAATTTTATTATTCACATATAAGGTATTGATAATTTCTTCTTCTGAATATAAAGAGATTGCTTCGCGCAATGGAATCAAATCAGAAATATGCGTTTGTGTATAATTACTTAAAACCCATTTATCATCTTGCTCTGACAGCTCGATTTCAATACGACTCGAACTATCATCAATAGGAATACCCTCATAGCTTTGTGCCGCAATTATTGATGGGTAATCTCCTTTAAAGCTTGAAACATCTTCTAAGTAACTGTATTCGTCTCCAAACAACACTTGATCTTCTTCTTGTAAAAATTGCTTTAATACATTGCTTGTCTGAGAGGTATCGGTGATCGCATTTTCTTCTGTCAAACTATGAGTAAGTGTTTTATCATCGACTGAAGTTTGATCTTTTAAAAGATCCTGGTCATCTTGACGATCCCTTTCTTCATCCAACGCCTCATTCATATCGCTAGGTTTGCCACTGATATAATAACCTTTTTGGTGTTTTCCAGAAAACTGACCACTATAGCTTATATCTTCTGAATCCAGACGATCTTCGATAGGAACTTTTTGGTCTGTTCGATAAACAACATCTTCCTGATCGTCTGCTTCTTTATAAATACTAAATAAAAATATATTCAATCCTAGAAAGGCAAAGAAAAAAATCCAACCGATCTTTTTAAAATCCATTTATTTATTCCTCGCTTTCTTGCAATTGTTGCATTAAGTCTTCTGATTTATGCCAGCTATTTCCATACTGCACATACCAAGCCGGTTCTAAATCGACAACACCTGTATCTTCAATATTTTCCCAGCTGTAGCCAACAACCAGGCTGTGTAATTTTTCTGGGTCTGCGCCTGTATAATACAGATCTTCTAAAACTTCTTTTCCTGAAGGAACTTCTATTTCACTATCAGAAGGAATCGGCACTTGAATCATATTTAGATTAGCTTGGATTTCCACGCTGCGTTGATCTTCTTGCGAAGTATCTGAAAATTCAACCGAAAATTTCCCTTCCTCGGTATCGCTAAAGACTGGAAAACCTTCTACAAAAATATGATAATCAAGGGTATTTTGCATAGAATCTAAAAAGCGTATTGAACCATAATTAGTGCCCAGTTTTCGAATATATTGATAACTATCAGTATAAGGGTCGAATTCCTCTTCTTCAGAAGTATTCCCTTGAAAATCGACTCTTTGGTTATCGGGCTCAATGACCATCGACTCAGACCCATCGTAAATATTTAGATTGTCGGTATCGTCATTACTGCGTAAATTATCCGGATTTGTAAAGAAAGAATCGCGGAAAACAGTATATGGTCTTGAAGAAGCAATGTAACTAAACTTTTTCAATTTTACTGGCTGGTCATTGAAGTATTCAAAATAATCAAGTCTTTCATCTTGAACAACATCATACCAGTCTACAGAATCTTCATTTAAGATGTTTTTTATACCATCTAAAGAAGATTGAATATCCGCTTCTGCTGATAGCTGTTCATCTTTGTTAATAAAACGAATTTTCTCTTCTGTAAAATCAATTTGAACCAACTGAAATGTCAATGAATTTATTTCTTCATTTCCTTCATTTGCCAACGCTAAATTAAAAAAGTCAATGTATTTTTCTAAAGGAAAGGAACTAGCATAATCCATCTCAATCCCATCAGACATTCTGGTTTGTTGAACTAGTTGTTCAGTTGAATCATAGCTTTGGACATTTAAAGAGTTAAAAGAAGCTTGCGAAATATCTGCCTGTAAATCTTCTAATAAGTTTTCCGTATTACTGGCTTGGATTTGATCTTCTGTTTTATAAACAGCTTTTATAGGTAAAAAGACATCTTCAGCGGCTATATAATCCTCTTCTTCTTCCTCATCATGTGCTTGACTTTCTTCTGTTTCTTCGACAAGTGTCTGACCTTCAATGGTTGGATTGGCCCATATCAAGTAAGAAAGATAGAAACTTAAGATGATCATTAGTGCTAAGCCGATCCACAAAAAATATTTTGAAAACTTCATTCCCACCAGTCCTCCTCATAAGGTTCATAAGGCAAACTAACAAAGAAAGTTGAGCCGACATGTTCACGACTTTCAACCCAAATGTTACCTCCATGAACTTTCAATACTTCTTTAGAAATCGCAAGGCCTAAGCCGGTACCGCCTTGCTTACGTGCTCTTGCTTTATCGACCCGGTAAAAGCGATCAAAGACTTTATTAATATCATTAGGTGGGATGCCTAAACCTTGGTCGGTAATACTTAAGATGATATTATTGTGTGTTTCCACCAATCGAACCGTGATGATACCGCCATCTGGTGAATATTTCACCGCATTGTTCATCAGATTATCAATTACTTGAATCATCCGGTCGGTATCTACTTCTACCCATAATTCTCTTTTCGTAAAATCACGTTTGATATGATATTTTTTTTCTTGCTCATCGACCATCATATCAAAACGGTCTAACACAAAATTCACCAGTTCTTTAAAATTAATATATTCTGCTTGGAGTTGATAATTTCCGCTATCCATTCTAGAAAGACTCAATAAATCATTGATCATACGAATCATACGATCTGTCTCATTTAAAGTAACATTCAAGAACTTCGGCGCGATTTCTTCGTCTTTCCAAGCGCCTTCAGACAAAGCTTCAATATAGCTCCTAGTACTTGTCAAAGGCGTACGTAATTCATGCGAAACATTGGAAACAAACTCGCGTCGTTCTTGTTCAGTTTTTTCTTGTTCAGTGACATCATGTAAAACAGCCACTAAACCAGAAATAAAGCCGGAATCACGACGGATCATGGAGAAATCTACACGCAAAAGGACATTATCCAAATTTTTATCGGCAGAAGGTCGCTCTAATAAAATTTCCTCTGGATTTTCCAAAATTTTACGTAAAGTATAATCTTCTCCCATATCAAAAAGCGTTAAAATCGATTGGTTTACTGCAGATTCACGTTCAACATTTAGTAAAGATAAAGCCATCTCATTGATAGTAATTACTTTTCCACGACGATCTGTTGCCACAACACCGTCTGTCATGTGGGATAACACACTATTTAAACGGTTGCGCTCTGATTCCATCGCTTCTTGTGTTTCTTCAATTCGTTCGCCCAATTGGTTAAAAGTCGCTGCCAATTCACCCAACTCATCATTTCCTTTTACTTGGACTTTACGACTATAATCTCCCTTGGCAATACGAAGGGCCTGCTGTCGCATTTCCGCAATCGGCTGAGTGATGGAACGCGCCACTAAAACAGCCACGATCATCGAGATAAAAACTGCAATCACTGAAGAAGTAATAAAAATTAAAGCAATATCATTGATTTCTTCATATTGTTGTTCTAAGTCACTTCTAATATACAAGGCCCCTGCTACTGTGTCACCTGTTGTTTGAATGGGCTGTACATTGATTTGCACACGATTAGAAGTTTCATCATCAACAGCTACTAAACTCTTGGTAGAAAAATCATCAATATAGGGATCATCATTTTTCTTCCCCACGGTATATCTTTCTGCAACATTGGTTGTTGCACGAATGTTATTTTTTTCATCAACCACTTTCATTTCCAATACATCAGAAGAATCACTATTATCAAGCACTCGTTGCAGCTCATCGTTTTGTTGGCCACTATCTTCGTCATCTGGACTGCCTAAGTGATTGCCTAACGTACTCGCCAGCGTTTCAGCCTGTGTATCCATATTGCTTTTAAAACTTTCAATGGTTGATCGTTCCAATCCGCGAATAAAATACGCCCCGATAATCTCGATTGAAACAAGTAAAACCAAGATAAAAGTCAGGGCGATTTTAAAGTTCACTGATCGAAAAAAGCGAACCTTTTTTTTCATATAGCGTTACTCCTGTTCTGGATTGCGTAAATAATAGCCTACGCCTCGACGTGTAACTAAATAGCCTGGATGGCTAGCGTTATCTTCGATTTTTTCGCGTAAGCGTCGCACTGTTACGTCCACAGTACGTACATCGCCAAAATAATCATAACCCCACACCGTTTGTAATAAATGTTCACGCGTCATTACTTGTCCAATATGTTGTGCTAAGTAATGCAATAGTTCAAACTCACGGTGGGTCAATTCAATCTCTTCCTCATTTTTTGTAACCATGTAAGCATCCGGATGAATGGTAATATCATTAATTGTAATCTCGACATTGGCTGCTTGATCAGCGCCCTTAGCGCTAGAAGATCCTCGCCTTAGATTGGCTTTAACACGAGCGACTAATTCACGATTAGAAAATGGTTTTGTGACATAATCATCTGCCCCTAGTTCCAAGCCTAAGACTTTGTCGATTTCTGCGTCTTTAGCTGTTACCATAATGATTGGCATATCATAAGTTTTGCGAATTTCACGCGCCACTTCTAGCCCATCGACTTTGGGTAACATTAAATCAAGTAAAACTAAATCAGGTTTCACCTCTTCTACTTGCTCTAATGCTTCTTCTCCGTCATAAGCTGTATAAACTTCATAACCTTCTTTTGACAAATTAAAATTAACAATGTCAGTAATCGGTTTTTCGTCATCAACAACTAATATTTTTTTCAAAAAATTTCACCTCATTTGATTTAAATCTTTTTAGCGTCGTTTCTATTATACATGATTTTGTCTCTAGTTTCATTAAAACAAAACAAACTCTTCTTCTTAAAGCCTAAGTTTTCCCAGAAATATGCGATTTTTGAAATGATTAACTACAAAATTCTAGACAATAAAAAAGAGAGCAAACAAAAAAAGAGGCCTGCCGAGAATGTATCGGCAGGCAAGGAGTAAAAATGAAAAAGTGTTAGGGTTGTCTTATAAAAAGACATTTTGTTGGTATGAGTCTATAGTAACTATTAATTATGAATAAATTATGAAAGATTAACTGTTTTCATGTAAAATTTTTATAAGGAATTTTTAAAAGCAAGTATTTCTATATATTTTAGCAAATGGTGTTACAATAAAGAAAAAAGTACAAGGAGGAGTTTCTGATGGGAAATACAATGAAAGCTGTGGGGCTTTATCGTTACTTACCAATTGATAATGAGGAAAGTTTGTTAGACTTGACTCTACCTAAACCACAAGCCAAAGGTCGTGATTTGCTTGTTCGTGTTAAAGCTATTTCGGTTAATCCGGTTGATACGAAGATACGCTCGCCTAAAGAAAAGATCGAAGAAAAACCAAAAATTTTAGGTTGGGATGTGGCAGGTGTCGTAGAAGAAGTGGGAGAAGATTGCTCTTTATTTCAAGTAGGAGATGAAGTATTTTATGCAGGTGATTCCACACGTCCTGGAGGCAATAGTGAATTTCATTTAGTAGATGAACGTATTGTAGGTAAAAAGCCAAGCTCCTTAGATTTTGCTTCTGCTGCTTCTTTACCTTTAACATCTTTAACGGCTTATGAAGCTTTATTTGAACACTTAGCCATTAGTCACAATAAAAGTAGTAATGTAGGAAAAAAATTACTTATTGTAAATGGTGCAGGCGGTGTTGGATCGATTGCAACCCAACTAGCTAAAAGTGTGGATTTAACGGTTATTGCGACAGCTTCCAGACCTGAAACACGCGATTGGGTAAAACAACAAGGCGCAGATGTGGTTATTAATCATCATAAAGATTTTTCTTCTCAGTTAAAAGAAGAAGATATTACAGATGTTGATTATATTCTTTGCCTACATTCCACCGAAATGCATTGGAAAAATATGGCAGATGTGATTGCGCCTTTAGGTAAAATCTGTTCTATTGTAGAAACGGAAGAAGCGGTTGATTTAGGGTTACTGAAAAACAAAAGTGCTACTTTTAGTTGGGAATTTATGTTTACTAAATCAAGTTATCAAACAGAAAATATGGTTACCCAGCATGAATTTTTAGATAAAATTTCGCAAATGGTAGATAACAATGAAATTCATGCAACCATCAACCATCATTATGGTACTATCAACGCTAAAAATTTGAAAAAAGCGCATAAACAATTAGAATCAGATACAACGATTGGAAAAATTGTTTTAGAAGACTTCGATTAATAAAAGAAATACTAGCTAAAAATATTGGAGACATATAGAAAAAATTGCCTCCAATATTTTTTGGATTAGGGGCACATTGAAAGAGTTGCCTCCAATATTTCTCAGATTGGCGGCACATCAGAAAAGTTGCCTCCGATATTTTTCGGATTGGGGGCACATCGAAAGAGTTCCCTCCAATATTTCTCAGATTGGCGGCAAATCGAAAGAGTTGCCTCCGATATTTTTCGGATTGGGGCACATCGAAAGAGTTCCCTCCAATATTTCTCAGATTGGTGGCACATCGAAAGAGTCGCCTCCAATATTTCTCGGATTGGTGGCACATCAGAAAAGTTGCCTCCAATATTTTTTGGATTGGAGGCACATCGGAAAAGTTCCCTCCAATATTTCTCGGATTGGTGGCGCGTCGAAAGAGTCGCCTCCAATATTTTGTGCGCTCGGCATGGGCGATAACTTGGTGGTGAAAGTCCACTACAGGCTTGGCAGTAGGAACTGTTAGCTAAAAGCAAGGGTGTCCGTCGTGAGGCGGAATCTGAAGGAAGCTGGAGGCAAACACTCGCACTGACGAACAGGAATCTCATAAGAAGGCTGAATTGGGACGGACGAGCTTGCAAAACAAAGCAAAGTCCAATACTGCCCGAATCCCATACAGTAAATGAGGCGGTGACGTGAGTGGAAAGTTATCGCACCTTACCCGAGGAGGTCTGCCTAGCGATAGAAATCGTAGTAACAACGAATAGGCAGAAGTCAGCCAAGGTCATAGTAGTATCCTATGGATATGAAGGACTGAACAATAATAACTTTGAAGTAAACAAGGAGGTGGACGTGCTCACCAGGACCGCAGCCAATACCGTGGTAAAGACCGATAGGTAGCTCACTCGTGGAAGGATAAGCTGGAAGCAAAAGAAGAAATGAGGAGCGCGTAAGGGAGCACGACAATAAGATGATGAACCAAAGTGGCTTTCCATTAATGAACGAACTCGTCAGCTCAATGAATATAGATCGAGCGATCGAGAAAGTCAAAAAGAACAAAGGAGCACCGGGAATCGATGATATGACGGTATCTGAAATCAAATCTCATTTGAACAAGTATCGTCGTCCCTTTGTACAAAAGCTGAGAGAAGGGACCTATCGCCCACAACCAACAAAACGTGTGGAAATTCCTAAAGGAAACGGCAAGAAACGAAAATTGAGCATCCCCGTCGTACGGGACCGCGTAGTACAACAAATGATTTTACAAGTCATCACGCCCTTGATCGACCCGACCTTTTCGGAAAACAGCTATGGGTTTAGACTTGGAAAAAGCTGTCAACAAGCAATAGCGAAGGCAGGCCAATATTATGAAAAAGGCTATGACGTGGTTGTCGACTGTGATTTAAAGAGCTATTTCGACACGATTAACCATCAGAAACTTATGCATCGTATGCAATGGTACATCGAAGAAAAGGCCGTTCTCCAACTTATTTGGAATTTCTTAAACGCAGGAGTAATGGAGGGCGAAATTCTTCGTCCAACTTCAAAAGGAGCCTCCCAAGGGAGCCCGCTTTCTCCTCTTTTAGCCAATGTTTATCTGGACCAATTGGACAAGGAACTCGAAAGAAGAAACCATCGGTTTATTCGATACGCGGACGATTTTATTATCTTTGTCCAAAGCGAGCGGGCCGCTCAGAGAGTCCAAGAAAGTATTACCCAATTCCTGGAAAAGAAATTACGATTGACGGTGAATCAAGAAAAGAGCCAAATCATTAAGGCGCATCAATTAGAATACCTGAGCTATCGTATGAGAAAAGATAAGGGAAAGTAAAGAGCCGACCCACAGCGTCGGCCAAACAAAAGTTCAAAAGAACGCTGAAAAGATTGACGAACCGAAAAAGGGTGGGCACGCTAGATGAGATGATCAAAACCATCAATCAGTACACCCAAGGTTGGATTCAATACTATAAAGACGGAGAACTAAAAACTTTCCTAGCTAAACAGATGGAATACTTACGACATAGGTTGCGAGCCTTGATTTGGAAAAGATGGAAGAAAGTCGATACGAAATACCGCCAACTGAAGGCAAGAGGGGCCTCTCATAAAGAGGCCATGACGTATGCGAATAGCCGGAAACAGTATTGGCGAATTTCAAAATCAAAACTTCTAAATAGAATCTTCAGCAAAGAAAAGTTCAAACAATGGAAACTCAAGGATTTCATTGAAATCCTTGAGAAATAAAAGCTTAAATTATTGAACCGCCGTATACGGAACCGTACGTACGGTGGTGTGAGAGGTCGACTAATCAATTAATGGTTAGTCTCCTACTCGATTTAGACCGCTTATCCTATTTGGTATTGGCGCAACGGAGGCTATTTTAGATTAACTTTCTTAAAAATTTTTATGTGCAGCTAGAATTAACATCATTGGTCGCCGCAATTCTTCTTGCATATCTTGACTAGATGCCAACATTTCTTGTGTAGGTGTTAGTTCAATGACTTGATCAAGAACAAGGCCTTGATGCAAAATAGCTTGCACGTAAGTCATCATGGTTCGATGATACTTCGTCACAGTGAATCCCAAAAAATCAGTATTCCTTTCGCCTTCTGAAAAGTAACGGTCCACCGGCCAATGACTGATTTCGCCTTGCTTATCTAGCACCCACTGTTCACTACCTTGGGCCGTAAAAACAGGATGCTCCACACTCATGACAAAAACGCCTTCAGGTGCCAACTGCTTATAAACTTTTTCAATTAATCCCACATAATCAGCAATATAATGAATCGCTAAAGAACTAATGATTACATCAAAATTTTCCTCGAATTTATCGAAATCAAACATATCCATCACTTTGTACGCTATATTTTCATTTTCGGTCATAGATCGTGCTTGCTCGATCATTTTTTCTGAACTATCAACACCAATAACTTGTCTTGCTCCGTGGTCTGCCGCATATCGACAATGCCAGCCATAGCCGCAACCTAGATCTAATACCCTTTTTCCTGTAAAATCCGGTAAAATTTCTTTTAGTTCATGCCACTCACCAGCCGCATCAAGCCCATACTTGGAGCGATCCATATTGGCGTATGCATTGAAAAACTCTGGATTATCATAATTGGAGTTCATTTTCTCATCCCTTTTCTGTTAACACTGATTAAAAATAATTACTTGATGTTAAAATTACTATAACATATTTAGATACTTAATTTTATGTAATAAAACTTAAATCATTAATCCAGAAAATCGTCATAATAAGTAACAAAATAATCATATAAATCTTTACCTCGTGTTGTTTTAACTTCTTGACGATAAATCGAAATTTTTTTATCTAACATTGCTAAATTTTTCTGATAAATATTTAACTGTTCTTGTATCTTTTTTCGATGTAAAAGTAAAGTTGCATCAGTTCCTCTACTGGTGGATCTTCTAATTGTCTTAATTCAGTGTATTTTTTCATATCTTCTATTGACATTCCTGTTTCTTTCATATGAATTAAAAATTCAATCCATTTCTTATCTTCTTCTGAATAAATCCGATTTTTGCCTTGTCTTTCTGGTGTTACTAATCCCTCTTTCTCGTAAAAGCGAAGTCCGTGAACAGTCATTCCTACAATTTTTGCCAATTCGCCAATAGAATAACTCATTAAAGTCCCTCCTCCATCTATCCAAAGCTAAGTAAAAAGGCTCAAGAATTAGCTTCCTGAACCTTTAAAAATTAAATGATTTAACAATTAGGCATCTTCATCAAAAATTTCTTTAGCTAAGTTAAATGCCGACCAAGCTTTAGGCCAACCGGTATAAAAAGCTAAGTGAGTAATAACTTCCACAATTTCTTCTTTAGTGACGCCATTTTGTTTGGCCATATTTAAGTGCGCTTCTAATTGTGGAACCCCTTGTGTTAATAAACTGGCAACAGTGACTAAACTACGGTCGCGTGGAGATAGTTGTTCTTCTCTGTCCCATACTTCACCAAATAAAACGTCATCGTTTAATGCCGCAAATTGAGGTGCAAAATCACCTAAATTGTCGCGTCCTGCGGTTTGTTTTGCCATAAATAAGTTCCTCCTTTATTGTTTTCTAATGATGAATCTTTTTATTTTTCTAATTAATCATAAATTTCATCGGAAACAGGTTCTAGCCATTCTGGAGTTCCTGCTGTGATTGCAATATGTTCAAACCAACTATCTTTAGTTGCACCATGCCAATGTTTAATGCCATCGTGTGTGACAATCACGTCACCAGTTTGTAAGAATTGCGCTTGTTTGCCATCTTCTTGATACCAGCCTTCGCCACCAGTTACTAAAAGAATTTGATAACCGTCATGATGAATATGCCAGTTGTTTCTACAACCAGGTTCAAACGTCACATTGCCAACACCTACATTTACTTCAGGATCTGCTACCAAAGAATTCATATAGCTTTGCCCTACAAAATATTGCGCAAATGCATCATTTTTTTCACCACTTGAAAAGATGATACCGTCTTTTACTTCTTCATTTTTTGCCATTGTTTATTCCTCCAATTTATTATATTGAACAAGCCTATTTTTTACAGCTTCATCAGCCCTATAAACACGAGAGCCATGTACAGCAAGCCCGGTCATAATTTTTGCGTGAGGGCACAATGCTTTTAGTTCAAATAGACTATTGCCAAAAGCACTTCCCTCAAGAGTGCAAAAAGGAAAAATAGTTTTTCCTTTTGTATTATAATTTTCTAAAAAATGAACCACAATTTTAGGGAGCCCGCCACACCAATTAGAAAAACCTAGAAAAAGTATCTCCCTCTTTAAGGCTTTTTCTAGTCCATAAAATAAAGGCCTTAGTTGATCTCTCTTTTCATTTTCAGCTATTTCTACCATCTTATTATAAGATTTAGGATAGCTTGTGACAGCTTGCAGCTCTAATTGCTCACATGCAATGCTTTGACTGATTTTAGCGGCAACAACTTCTGTATTGCCTTTTGCAAGCTCTACCACTTTCCCATCGATTAAATTTTCATACTTTCTAGAAAAATAGATTACTTTGGGCAATACTTTCACCTCAAAAAACTGTAACTGACTTATTTCATAAGTTTATCTTACAGCTGAACTTTGGCTATGGCTATTGCTTTTTATGCAGAGGGCTATGCTTGAAAAGCTTGTAAAAATTTTTCTAGTAGTTTATTAACTGAAGGGGATAATATTGTATTTCTTTTCCAAACAAGCACACAATGAGTGCTTATCTCTGGAACAATAGGTAAAAATTTCACATTGCTCGTATTTCTATTAGCCATAGCACCTTCTATTGTTAAGGCGGACCCTACTCGGTTTTCTACTAATGAAAAAACATTAAAGATTAGATTATAGGTGCCTATAATGTTCAATTGTCTATCCTGCAAAGCTTCATGAGATTGAAACATTTTTTGTACATCCTCACGTAGAGAACAAAGGAGAGGAACGCCGACCAGCTCTTCTAAATAAATACTATCTTTACTTGCTAAATAAGACTGTTGTGATACCATCAATCCCCATTTTTCTTCTCTGGGTAAAACGAACTTATGATATTTATCAGTTGATATAGGCTCTAATAAAATCGCTAAATCTAATAAGCCTTTATCTAACCTATCTACAATAACATCACTGGTACCACTAAAGATCGAAAAAGTTACTTGTGGATGTTCTGACACAAATTCTTCTAATATAAGCGCTAGTGTATCTGAATTATCCGCTTCTACACAGCCAATACTTATGTGTCCACTGAGCCATTCTTCTTTACTATCGTTAAATTCTTTTTCTGTTTTATCGCTTAGATATAAAATATCTTCTGCTCTTTTTTCAAAAACAAACCTGATTCAGTCAGAAACATTTTACGATTTGTTCTTGTAAAAAGGTCTGTCCCTAAATTCTCTTCAAGTCCTTTGATTTGTCTACTTAAAGTTGGCTGTGTGATATGTAATGTCTGAGCAGCTTTTGCGATACTTTGTTCCTCAGCGACAACTAAAAAATATCTAAGTACTCTTAGCTCCATATAGTTTCCCTCCGACTTTGTTTCCCTTTACATTACAACTTATTTTACCTAAATAATGAAACAAAAAAGATAATAAAGCAATAAAAAAATTCCTTGTAGCTCCTATTTTCTGTTATTTTAAATTTGATTTGAAGCTAGGCATAGTTTGTTAATTGACATAGAGTGAAGTCTAGGTAGTACACTACAATTGAATTACTTTAAGAAAAGAGGAGATTTAGTTATGAATAGACCTTACGTTTTTTGTCACATGCAAGTTTCTCTGGATGGAAAAATTATCGGTAAATTTATGGATATTCCAGAAAGTAAAGGTTCTGGTGAGTTCTTTTATAATGTTGCTTTTGGAGAAAACGCTCATTACAAACATCAAGGTTGGTTATCCGGACGTACAACAACGGATGATAATTTCACCCACTATAAAAAACCTGAATTAGACGAACAAGCTCCTGAAGTACCTGCAGGAGACTTTGTCGCAGAACCAACTGGAAATAAATATTACATTTCGATTGATACCTCTGGAAAATTGGGATGGGCTAAAAATACTCTACAATACGGTGATACAACTGCTGAAGTTTTAGAAGTCTTAACGGAAAAAGTAAGCAATGCATATAAAGCTTTTCTAAGAGAAAAAAATATTTCTTATGTTATTGCTGGAAAAGATTCCTTAGATATGGAGTTACTATTACAAAAGTTAAATGATCTTTTCCAAATGGATCTCGTCATGTTGGGTGGCGGCGGTGTCTTAAATTGGTCCTTTATCCAAGCAGGCCTTTGCGACGAAGTTAGTGTTGTGATTGCTCCTGCAGCAGATGCTTCAGCTACTTCCCCATCTTTATTTGATACAAAAGAGGGCTTAACAGATGATACACCCGTTTCCTTTACATTGAAAAATGTAGAAACAAAAGAAGATAGTACAGTATGGCTGACTTATGATGTTAATAATAAAGAAACAAATAGCTAATGAAATTTCGACACTTAACCCTCTATTTCTGTAATCATCTTTTCAAGAGCACTTGCAGCAATTTCATTTTCAGGCATGTTTTCTTTGATACGCTCTATACACTCACTATGGTCATGCTTACGTGCGATACATTGATAACGCCCAAACAACAATATCGAGTGATGCGCTGGGTACCACATGTCTTCAGGGAGTTTATCTGACATCATCTGTTCCACTTTTTCTACCGAAGCATCTTGGGGAACGAAATGGAGTTTTCTTGTCACTCTTTTAATGTGAGTGTCCACCGCAAAAGCCGGGATATTAAAACCGTTTGTCAATACAACATTGGCCGTTTTTCTACCCACGCCAGGTAAAGTTGTTAACTCTTCCCGATTATCTGGAATTTGACCCTCAAATTTTTCCAATAACATCTGACTCATATTTTTTAAATATTTCGCTTTATTTTTGTACAACCCAATACTTCGAATATTTTCCTGAATATCTTCTAAAGACGCTACTGACATAGCTTCAGGTGTTGGAAATTTTTCAAACAGCTGAGGAGTTACTTTATTCACAGACACATCTGTTGTTTGTGCGCTTAATAAAACAGCGCATAACAATTGAAAATTGCTTTCATGATTTAAGTCTGTTCCTAATTTTGGATAGAGCTTGTTAATGGCTTGAGCAACTGTTGTCGTTTCTTTATTGGTTAATAAAACTTCTTCAGACACATGATCCTTCCCTTCTAACTTTTATATTTAAATCCTAGCCTTTTTTTGTGAACTCGTCAACTTTCTTCTTATTTTGAAGATTTAAATAATTTGCGGTTATTGATGTTAAAGATAAAGATTGAAAAGATTTCCTCCCTGTGTTTATAAAGATGGGGATTGTTTGAACTCATTTACTCCCTGTTATTATCCACTCTACTTAATAAAAAAGCTATCTAACAAGATAGAATGAGTCTTCTTGTCAGATAGCTTAAATGAGTTTACTTTTACGCAAGAGCTTTTTTTGCTGGGCTTGCTTCTTCTTTAGTTGTTTCAGTTTTAGCTGGTTTAAATCCTTTCAAACGCAGCGCATTTAGTAAAACGGAAACTGAACTTAGGCTCATTGCGGCACCTGCAAACATTGGATTTAGTAGCGGGCCACCAAATAAGTACAAAATACCCATGGCAATCGGAATACCAATCGTATTATAAGCAAAAGCCCAGAATAGATTTTGTTTGATATTTTTAATCGTAGCTCGGCTTAGTTCAACCGCTGTTGGTACATCCATTAAATCACTACGCATCAAGACAATATCAGCTGATTCAATTGCAACATCTGTACCAGAACCGATCGCGACCCCTACATTGGCTTGAGCTAAAGCAGGCGCGTCATTGATACCATCGCCGACCATAGCTACATGAAGCCCTTCATTTTGTAATTTTTCTACTTCATTAGCTTTGTCTTCAGGTAAAACTTCACTAAAGACACGATCGATTCCTACTTGTTTAGCAATTGCTTCTGCTGTCCGTTTGTTATCTCCGGTAATCATCGCTACTTGCAAGCCCATATGGTGCAACTTATCAATAGCGGCAATACTGTTTTCTTTAATCGTATCTGCTACAGCTACAATGCCTATCAACTGTCCACCAGCTGCAATAAACATCGGTGTTTTCCCTTCATTAGCTAAACGATCAGAAACTTCTTGCGCATCAAGGGTGTCGATATTATTTTCTGTAATTAATTTTTTATTTCCTAATAAAACCGTTTGTCCTTCAACGGCGACTTGAATGCCATGGCCTGGAATCGATTGGAAATCTTTAACTGTTTGTAAAGTTACGCCTCGGTCTTTGGCACTTTCAACAATTGCTTCTCCTAATGGATGTTCTGATCCTGTTTCCGCAGAAGCGGCTAATGTTAAAACAGCTTCTTCATCATAACCATTATAATTAATGATATCCGTTACTATTGGTTTACCTTCTGTAATGGTTCCTGTCTTATCAAAAACAATGGTTTGAACTTTTTGCGTACCTTCTAGTGCGTCACCGCTTTTGATCAATACACCATTTTCAGCACCTTTTCCAGTACCAACCATAATTGCCGTCGGTGTTGCCAATCCTAAAGCGCAAGGACAAGCGATAACCAAAACGGAAATCGTGATCGTCAAAGCAAAAACCCAAGATTCTTGCCCTAAAAGAAACCAAGCTAAGCCAGAAAGTACAGCGAGGGCGATCACGATAGGAACAAATACTCCGGAAACTTTATCTGCTAATTTAGCAATAGGGGCTTTAGAACCTTGCGCATCTTCTACTAACTTGATGATTTGTGATAGTGTTGTATCTTTTCCTACTTTAGTTGCTTTAAAATAGAAAGACCCATTTTTATTGATACTTGCGCCTACAACTTTATCACCAACTTGTTTTTCAATCGGGATACTTTCACCTGTGATCATTGATTCATCAACAGCAGAGCTACCATCAACTAACTCTCCATCGACTGGGATTTTATCGCCTGGGCGAACGACTACAATGTCATCTGTTACTACTTCATCGATGGAAATTTCGACTTCTTTATCATTACGAATAACACGAGCAGTCTTAGGCGCTAAACCCATCAATTTTTTAATCGCATCGGAAGTTTTCCCTTTAGAAACAGCTTCTAAATATTTTCCTAAAGTAATTAAAGTCAAAATAACTGCGGCTGATTCAAAATATAAATCAGGATGACCATGATGTACTTCCACACGTCCCATTACTAGAAGAGCAGTCATCACAATGCCTTGCAATAAAGCCGCTGTCGTTCCGATGGCAATGAGAGAGTCCATATTAGGATGCCCTTTAAAAAGTGATTTGAAACCTACAGTATAAAAAGAACGTCCTAAATAAATGACGGGTAAAGTTAAAGCTAGTTGTACTACCGCAAAGGTGACTGTATGTTGTACCGGATCTAGAAATTCAGGAATAGGCAAGCCCCCAAAAGGCAACATAGGACCCATAGCGATATACAAAAGTGGTAAAGCAAAAATAGCGGATCCTAAAAAACGTAGCCATAAATCTTTCATCTGTTTTTGTTTTTTATCTGCATCATCGCTACTTACTTTATCTGATTCCACAGCCGCTTGATAACCAGCATCTTGAACAGCTTTAATAATATCGCCTGCATTGATTGCATCTTCATCATAAGAAACATTCATTTTTTCTGTGGCTAAGTTAACAGCAACTTCTTGTACACCATCTACTTTTCCTACACTTTTTTCAATCGCTTGTACACAAGAAGCACAAGTCATTCCTTCAATATCAAAACTTTGTGAAGCAATATTTTTAAATGCTTTATAACCGGCACTTTCTACCGCTCCTTCAATATCACTACCTGCAACGACTGTCGAATCATAAGAAACATCCATCTTTTCAGTCGCTAAATTAACAGCTACCTCTTGTACGCCGTCAAGTTTCCCCACACTTTTTTCTACAGCT
Source organism: Tetragenococcus halophilus (assembly GCF_001712815.1). Lineage (NCBI taxonomy): Bacteria > Bacillati > Bacillota > Bacilli > Lactobacillales > Enterococcaceae > Tetragenococcus > Tetragenococcus halophilus. The sequence goes on along the minus strand of NZ_CP012047.1, from coordinate 798,222 downwards.
TGCACACAAGAAGCACAAGTCATCCCTTCGATATTATATGTGTCTTTTAACACCCTTTTCATCCTCCTTCAATAGCGGATGTATGTAAGAAAAGTTATGCTAATTTCTTACACAACAATGCTCACTACGCTTTTTCCGCTGTATAACCTGCTTGGCTCACTGCATTTACAATATCTGCAGATTGTACTTCATTTGTATCAAAAGTAACCGTTAATTTCTTTTCATCTGGATCGGCATTAGCGTTTTGAATGCCAGTCAGTTTATTCACTTCTTCTTCAATGCGCGCCTTACAATGAGCGCAAGACATATCTGGTACTGAATAAGTATTTGTATTCATCATTCATTCCTCCAAAAAATTTTATTTTTTATCGCATGTTTCCTCAATCTTAGCTGAATCATGATTCGTAAAATATTTTCGTTTACAATTGTAATTAATTTCTATATTCTCAATTTACCTTTTTTGTTTACAAATGTCAATAATAAAAACAAAATTTTTTTAACTTCCTAAAAAAAAGCGAGCATCCCTTAGCTTATACCAAGAGAATGCTCGAATAAATTTATTTAAAAACTTCACTAAACAGCTATACGTTCAGCATTTAAAGCATAAGAAGCATATTGCTTTGCTTTTTTTACAATTTGTTCATCTGTTTGATGCCCCACAACAAGTGATCACTTGTTGTCATCAGAGGCTCATTTTTTATTCACTATCTTTACTAGACAACAAATCAGCGATCACCGGATGAACTAAATCAAGCAAATCTTGCACCGCAATAACGACACTTTTATCCAGCTCACCTGCAGAAACAGTAATGCGTTCATAATTTTTTATTACTTCATCAAACAATATCGGATACTCCGGATGGTGCATATAAATTCCAATAGGTGTATTAGCACCATGCGGATAACCGGTTGTCTCCATCACATAATCCATCGGTGGAAGCCCTATTTTTCTATTTTTAGAAACAGCAGCAGTTTTTTTATAATCCAGACGAGCATCTAAAGGAACTAACGCAATCGTAGGACCGGTCTTATTTCCCTTAAGTACTAAGGTCTTAAAAATAGGTGTTTTACTTGTATCAATATTATCAGAAGAAAATTCATAGGATTGATAAGCAATATTCTGCTTATCTAAAAAAAGTTCTACTTCATTTTTAGACATTTCCATTCTCCTCATCTCTTTATTTAAACTAATAAACATGATATGAAATAACATTGATGAAATCAAATATAGTGAACTAGCGTCAATTTGAAGATCGTAATATTTTCTGACTATTGAAGAGAGAATTCGATTTTCTTTATCCATTATTTCGTTTTTGAATAAGCTTTTCCGATTTCTTTATTCATTATTCAGTAATTGAAGAATGAATTCGAATTTGTTTACTCAATTTTGCTTATAAAAACAAACTTTATGCTTTTTATTACTCATTTATATCATTATTGAAGAAGCTTTCCTTATTTCTTTATTCATTATTTAATTATTGGATAAGCTTTTTCAATTTCTTTACTCATTATTTAAACGATACAGCAAACATTTCCGCTGTTTAAACATTGACTCACTTTTTCCAAAACATTACAAATTCTTTTTCTCCAGTCTCCTCATCGACATTTACTTCTTTTGTCACAAAGTCTTCTCTTTGGTAAAAATCTATCGCTTTTTGATTTTTTTCGTAAGCTTCTAGAGTTAATTGATTCTTTTGCGTTTTAACATAATCAAGCAATTGTTTATCTATACCGCCAGATTGTTTTTTATGAGTAACAAAAAGTCCAGCGATATATTCGCCAGCCAAGCCAATAAATCCTACAATATTATCCTTACTATCTAGATACACATAAACTTCAGATTGCGGCAATGCTCTTTTCATCATACCAATCTGACTGTACCAATAACTTGCAGCAATAAAATCATGTGCTTTGACATTTTCTTCTTGTAATCCACGAATCATATTTTCTACTCCTTATTTTTTACTAGGACAAACGCCCTAAATATGGTATTTTAAAGTTAATATTAAAAGCATGAATGGAGGCAACATTACCTATGAAAAAAGGAAATGCTATTGAAATTATCGCCATTTTGTCACTATCTTTCATTCTGACATCGACCTATTCCGTCTCAGGTGTGGTTCCCACTTTGTTAGAAGCTTTTCCTTTTTATTCACGTTCTTCCATAGAATTTCTGGTCTCCATCCCTTCGATATCTATGATTGTAATGATCGCCTTAAGTCCACTACTTGCCAAATTCTTTAGTGAACGTAGCACCATCGTTTCTGGATTGCTCATCGCAGGTATCGCTGGCATTACGCCTTTTTTTACAACAAGCTTTTCTATGATCTTCATTTCTCGTCTGATCACGGGTATCGGCTTTGGCTTGATTAATACTTGCGCTATAAGTATGATTAGCGAACGTTTTACTGGAAAAAAACGAGCTCATTTATTAGGTTATCGCACCTCTATAGAAACCTTAGGACAAGCGATTTTGACATTGTTTGCTGGGCAACTATTGGTCTGGGGTTGGCAGCCTGCTTTTTTAATCTACAGTATAGCATTTCCTCTTCTAGCTTTATATCTTCTCTTTGTTCCTAATAAAGAAGTTAAGACACAAAATACATTCACAAAAGAAAAGCTTCATCTAGATCAGCTTTTACCAATCTTAACTAGTGCGCTTTTTGGCGGTTTATTGATTGCGACCAATACAGCCAACTCGCTAAGAATCCCTAGTTATATCGTGGAAAATAATTTAGCTTCTACGCTAACAGCCAACCGTGTGCTAAGTTTGTTTATGTTTGCTGGTTTTATGGGCGGTGCTTTTTTTGGTAAACTTTTCACGCTATTAAAAAAATACTTTTTAACTGTTCTACTGTTTGCTGGTGGTTTAGGTTTAATCTTTATTCCGCTAAGTACAAGTATTTATTTTATAGCCATTGGTGCTTTTCTTAGTGGGTTTACAATCACAAGTACTGTTTCTAGTATTTTTACTCGTTTACCAGAAAAAATACCATTAACGTTTTTGAATACTGCCAACGCTATGGTATTAATCGGTTGTAATTTAGGCGCTACAATAGCACCTCTTCTTTTAAATTGGATAGGAAAAATAAATGCTGGCTTAGATTTTCCTTTTATTATTTTTGCAATAATCTTTTTTATCATTTCTGCTGGAAGTTTTTGGCATGCTATAACTTATAAGCAGTAGCAAGCAGATTGTTCTATTGCGCAGCTAAATTTTTTAATCCGAGATGAACCAAGCCATTAAAGTAATCCTTATTCATAAAGATATGACTCTATCATCCTCAATACGCTGTCTTCATCATTTGAAGGCGCAGTATATTTTGCTGTTTTCAATACCTCTTTACTGCCGTTTTTCATAGCATAACTTTCATTCGCTAATGCCAGCATTTCTAAATCATTATTCCCATCACCAAAAGCCAGCAACTCGCTAGTATCAATCTGCCATTTGTCTAAAAGTTTTTGCACAGCCTCTCCTTTGTGTATCCCCGGTATAATCAAATCAACATCTCCATGCCCGCTATAAACAGCGACAACTTCATTTAAAAAATACCGATTAACGCAATTAATCAGTTCTTCAGTTTTTTCAGTAGAAACATTTAACGCAAACTTTACAAACTCGTCTTTCGGTAAAAATGAAAAAGAAGAGATCTCAGCAAGTTGGTAATAATATTTTTTTGCAAAAGATTTAAAAGTAGCCATCTCATTTTCTAGCATATAGGCTTGGGTGACACCACATAAAACAATCCCTACTTGAAAAGGCAAATCCAGTAAAAACTGCAAAATCCTATCCACCAAATTTGCTTTAAAAGCTACTTTTTGTATCAATTGATCCTGCTTAAAAACCAAAGCCCCATTTTCTGATACAAAAGTCATCTCTTGCTCTTTTTCAGGAAAAAAAGTCCGCAACTGCGCGTATTGATTGCCACTAGCAACTATAAATTGAATATTTTGTTGCTGTATTTCATTAAATATTTTTTCAAATCGCTCTCTATTATAATCATTGTTCGAATTTAAAAACGTCCCATCCATATCAACTGCAATTGCTTTAATCATTGGTTTCCTCCTAGATTTTTTAAAGAACTTGAAGTTTCCTTAGCGCAAATTCAATACCTTCTTTTTCATGATCAAGCGTCACCAAATCAGCTGCTTTTTTAGAACGATTTTTATTCACAATTGCCAGCGAAAAAGGACTGTCTCGGTAAAAGACAAAAAAGAAGAAATTTAGACAGTTAGCACTTAATAAAAAGTTACCACAGAAAGACCTTTTTCTTATATACCGAATTACAAAAGTCTAATGTAGATGTAGATACTGCTTTATCCTCAATGACATGGTTTCCATAAAATGAACATCGATTACTTAAGACAAAAAACCTGGAAAATTTCAAAAAATCTTCCAGGCTTTTTATCCCGAATAATATGATCTTAAATATTTCACTCTTTCATCTTTTTGACTTGATAAGAAATTGGGCGAAAGCTAGATAGGCCTATCACTATGACGGCTACTAACAAAAAGCTAGCAAAGCTCCAATTAAGAAATACCTTCAATAAAAGAAGAAAAAGTAGTATTAACCCCATCCCACCTACATAAAGCCAAAAACTTTTTTCTGATTTAAAATATTTCATTGAAGAACACCTACCCTTTTTTATACTAGCGTATCAAATAACTTTTATTCCTTGCAAATATATATTTAAAAAAGAAAAATAAATATTTGCAAGTTACCCGTTACTTATACGGTTTTGCTAGCACTAGTAGCCGCAATTTTTATGCGGGTAATTTCAAAAGACAGTAATCTTTTGAAAATCGCCGCCTTATTATTTTTAGGTTCTGCTATCGTACGAAGTATAATAGTCATTAAGCAAACTAAAAAGGAATAATCTAAAGTATCTTAATTAAAAAAGCATAGAAACCTCTATTATGTCAGGAGTTTCCGATGCCTTTTTTTTATTATACTGCATTTTCATTATCTCTATCAGAATAAGAACTGTCTTTAAAGAAGTAATCCGTCACTTTTTTATATTCTTCTATGGAAACGTCGGCATTATCAGAATGCAGCATTTCATATCTCACGCCGCCTTCTGTCATAATTTTACCACTACCGACAAAACCGTTTCTCAAATAAAATCTCTTCCGGCTTTTTCTTTGCTCGTTATTTTCCGCATCATCACGGATTTCTTCAACCAGTAAAATAATTTTATCATTAGCAAAATAATTTCTTATTGCTTTTATAGCTTCTCTGCCATAACCTTTAGATTGAATCATCGCGTCTATGGCAAAATAAAAGATATATACTAAGTTCTCATATCTTGTGTAATAAACAATGCCAACGAGTTGTGAATCGGAAAAAAGTCCTGAAAAACTAGCTTTTCCCAATTCAACATTATCTTTTAATATGCTAAATGGTAATTGTTCTTTTTCAGGAAAAGAGTTGAAATAGATTTTTTTCGCGTCATCAATTGATGTTGAATCATTCTTAAGTTCTCGAATCATTAACATAAACTACCCCCAATATTACAATTCATCTATTTTTTTAATACAACTATTTTCCATCATAAGAAACTTAACAAAAGAAAGTCAATAAAAAAATATTAAACAACCCGTTCTATAAAATCCCTTTAAAAACGGGTCATTTAATACATTTTAATTTTATTATTTTGAAAACTTAACCTATATTTAAAAAACCAAGTTTAGATAAGTGAATCCTCACCTGCTTCTTGTGCAAGTAGTTTTTGATCGTACATTTTGATAAATGGAAACCAGATAAGAAATGCGATAATAGCACAAAGTATAGATATAACTATGGACATATAGTCTCCACCTGTACTAATAAAAGCACCTGCTCCTATAGGGGTTGGCCAAGGCATCATGGCAATCACTGGTTGCATAAATTGTAATTCAACTGCCCAATAAGCCACTGATGCGGTAACCATTGGCGCTACAAAAAATGGAATAGCTAAAAACGGATTATATACAATAGGTAACCCAAAAACTAAAGGTTCATTAATATTAAAGAACCCAGGTACAATAGCCGCTTTCCCTAATACTTTTAATTGTTTAGATTTGGCTACAAATGCAAGATATATTACCAGTCCTAAAGTTGCTCCTGCACCTCCCATAATGATAAATGCATTATTAAGCTCCCCTGCAAATGGAATATTCGCACCATTTGCATTAGATTGTAAATTTGACATAAGAATCGGAAAAAGAAAGCCTTGGATAATAATATTTGAACCATGAATCCCTACAATCCAAAGAGCATGAACTAAGAAATAAATGACTAAAATACCTAACCAACTATTTGTCAAATTAACAACAAAGCCAAAAGGAAGAGCAATCAATTTAAAGATATCTGTTCCAAATGCAATTAAAATACCGTTAATCAATAAGACTGAAATAGCAACAACAAAAGCTGGTATTAAAGCCGTAAAAGCATTAGCTACGCCCGACGGTACTGCTTCTGGCATTTTTATAACTAAGTTTCTTTTTACACAAAATCTATAGAGCTGAACAGCTAGTATAGCCATAATAATTGCTGAAAAAATTCCTGATGAACCTAAACGGCTAATGCCATCTTCAACCATTTCCCAGCCGTGAATAATCGTTGCATCTTCATTATTTTGGTTGACTAAAGACATTTCCCCATTTTGAAAAACTAATTGAGGAACTGTCATAAACAAAGCAAACATAGCTAGTAAAGCACCATTTACTGGGCTCATATTCAACTCATCTTCATCTGCATATATCCTTGTATATTCATAACCAACGACAATACCAAAGTATAATGCTAACAATCCCATAGTCGTTTTATTTGCTAACATATATAAATCACTAATTCTAAAAAAAGTATTATTGAAAAATCCTTCCAAGAAGGTAAATGTTTCGGGTAATACATTAAAAACGAGGAACATAGACCCAACAATAACAAACGGTATACTTGCCATCCCAGCAGCCATTACAGAACGAACAATACGCCATTGTGCAACTTTACTCATAGGTCCTAATAAGTACTTTTCTAAGGTATCAAGTGCCTTATTTCCTGATTCCATATAAATTCTCCTTTCGATTATACATGAATAATTTCTTCATATTTTTTAATACGCTGGTAATGTTTATCCTCATTATATTGAATTTGATGTAAACGATAGAGAATGATACTACTAAGTAAAATGCCTATTGCTAAAATACTTACAATTAGCACTTGGGACTTCGCTTGATTTACAAGAAAAGGATATAATTGAGAAAAAACTGGAGAAAAAAGGCTTAGAAACACCAAGAATACATTGGTTGTAAGCAAGGTCATAAAACAATATTTTGTATAAATTGCTCGATTTGTATGCTTGCTTATCATTTTCACCTGTTCAGCAACACTACTTAATAGACAAAGTATCAATATTGAAGGAATAAAAGATAGAATTGAACGACTCATTAATAAGGAAATTAACCAATATATATTGATAAAGAAAAATAACGCTACAACATACCTGACAAGTAAATACCGATTAAAGTACATCGATTTTATGCTAAAATTTTTCTTATTTTTCTCTATTTGCTTCTTTTCCTCTTTCTTCATAAGATAATTTTCACTCACTTTCATTTTGGATGTTTTTATATAAATGTAACATCTCCAAAGCAACTTCCCTTAGTGTCACTGTCGTCATTAAGTGGTCTTGTGCATGTACCATAATAATGTCTATATTGACATCTTCGCCTGAAGTGTACTTTTGCATAAGTGAAGTTTGTGATTGATGAGCCGCCGTTAATTCGTTATTGGCTTCGTCTAATTTTTCTTCAGCCTTATCGAATTCTTTATTTCTCATCAAGCCAAATCCTTCGTGTATTAGCGTTCTTGAATTACCACTATGTAAAATAATGGTAAAGGCGACATTTTGAATTTCATCTTGATCCATCCAATTAGCTCCTTTGCTTAAAACATTTTATTTTTACGATTCAGGTAACTCTTGCAAAATTAAATTCGATAATTTTTCAATTCCCATAGGGACAGGCACATATGCTTGAGGGGGAATATTTATTACTTTCTTGCCTGATCGTTCACCTGTTTTTTTAAGTTGTTCATAATACATCTTGGTTTGAGGGCTAACTAAATATAAATCATACTTTCCTTTTTCAATCATATTTCTTCCTTCATTTGTAGAGGTGGCTTCCACTTGAATATCATTACCTTTTTCTTTTAAGTATTCGGTCGTCTTCTTGGCTAATACAGAAGAAGACATACCTCCTTGACAAATAATTAATATATTTTTCATCTTTTTTCCTCCTTTATTTAATTTCACGATTTTTATTTATAGATCTTCACCACTTGACTTGATAACTTCTTTATACCAATAAAAAGAGTCTTTACGCTTGCGATCTAAGGTCCCTTTTCCTTCATTATCTTTATCCACATAGATAAAGCCGTACCGTTTTTCCATTTCTCCTGTTCCTGCGCTAACGATATCAATCACACCCCACGGCGTATACCCTATTAAATCTACGCCATCGGTAGCTACCGCCTTGATCATCTCTTCAATGTGTTTTTTCAGATACGTGACACGATAAGGATCATGGATACTTCCATCTTCCTCTACTTTATCGTAAGCACCTAAGCCATTTTCCACGATAAATAGTGGTAAATTATAACGTTGGTGAAGAACATTAAGAATATAGCGTAGACCAATGGTATCAATCGGCCAACCCCAATCACTGCTTTCAATATAAGGGTTATCTACCATTTTGGCATCAGGATATTCCGGCACAGAATCTTGTCCTGTTACATCTGGTAATGTGCTTACAGTTCCTGACATATAATAACTAAAACCGATATAATCCACTGTGCCTTCTTTTAAGGTCTGCAAGTCTTCATCAGTATATTCGATGTTATAGCCTTTTCTTTCCCATTCTTTCAAGGTATAAGCAGGAATTTCTCCGCGAGCGTGAACATCATTATAAAAGAAACGGCGATTCATCACTTTGACAGAAGCCATCATATCGTTAGGATTACATGAATAAGGGTATATTGGCACATAAGCCATCATACAACCGATTTCAAAATCAGGATTGATTTCATGGCCCAACTTCACCACTTTAGCGCTTGCGATAAGTTCATTAAGCCCAGCTTGAAAAATGACTTCCTCATCATTTTCTTCTTCATTGACTAAAATCGCCGAATTGGTCCATGTTTGAAAGGGTTCTTGTCCATCTGCCTGATTATTGATTTCATTAAAAGTCATCCAGTATTTCACCTTATCTTTATAACGATTCATCACCACTTCAGCATAATGAACGAAAAAGTCAATCAGCTCCTTATTTCTAAATCCACCGTATTCTTTAGCTAAATGATAGGGAATTTCAAAATGTGATAGCGTGATTACTGGCTGAATACCCGCTTCTAATAATTCATCAAATAAATCATCATAAAACTGCAATCCTTCTTCATTGGGTTCTTTTTCATCACCATTAGGAAAAATACGAGACCAAGCGATGGAAGTGCGAAAAGCTTTTAACCCCATCTCTTTTAATAGTGCAACATCTTCTTTATAGCGATGATAAAAATCAATAGCTTCGTGATTTGGATAGTTCTCACCTTCAATGACACCATCAGTAATTCTTCGACGCACCTTATTTGTACCTGCTGTCATAACATCAGCCGTGCTAATTCCTTTGCCACCTTCTTGCCAACCGCCTTCAATTTGATGTGCAGCGACCGCGCCACCCCACAAAAAATTTTTAGGTAATTTAGCCATTTATATCTTACCCCTTTCTTTTGTTGATTACATTTTTATAATAGTTTATAACCGCTTTCATTTGTAGAGAATATTTTTCCGTTGGCAACAGAAAAACGCTGGACATAAAAAAAGACGCCATATCGCGCCTTTTTAAACTTTCTTGAGCGTATTTTTTAAAGCTTCATAAGTATCACATTGCAGTACTTTTTGGATTAGCGGACGGTTGTCTAATAGTTTCATTAAAACATCATACATAGGTTTGGACTCTTCCATCTGATTTTGCTCACTGATATTAAGCAAACAGACAAATTGAACTAATTTATCACCCCACTGAATCGGATGTTTTAAAGTAACAACCGACCAGAAAGTTTCCTCTACTTGCGGGTCCATAGGATGAGGTATAGCAACTAAATTACCAAAACTTGTGGTAGAATATCTTTCCCGTTCTAGTACCGAATCGACAAAATCATTATTCACTAAACCTGCCTTTTGCAATTCTTTACCTAAAAACTGAATCACTTCTTCTTTAGAAGAGAAATCCTTTTGTAAATAAGTAAATTCTTTTAGCATATACTTTTCGATAATTGTAATATCAAGGCTCACTAATTTTTCTATTTTATTGACATCTTGCCTTCCTAAAAGCGTACTTACCTGAATAACTGGAACAGGCAATTTATCAAAAATAGGAATCGTACTAATGACTAAGTCTAAAGAATCAAAATCTTGGTTTTTTAAATTATAATATTCAGTTGTACCTAAGATATTCAACTCATCGTAAAAACGATCTTGTAATTTCAGTAAAAGCAATTGCGCAGTTCCTAAACCAGAGGCACAAACAATCAAACATCGTTTCTTACTTTTTTGATTTTGTTTTTGTCTTTCTAAGGCAGCTTCAAAATGAAGTGCAATATAGCCAATTTCATTTTCATCAATGGTGATTCCTAAACTTTCTTTTATAACTTCCGCCGCAATGGTTAAAGCTGCTTCATAAGAAAAAAGATATTTATTTTTTATTTCTTCTAATAAGGGATTTCTTAAATTCATCTGATGCTTATAGCGGTTAATCGCCGGCTCAAGATGAAGGCTCAAACTCAACATTAGTTCATTGTCTTGAAAAAGATTTAGTGAATATACATTATCCATTCTGCGCAAAATTTCTTTAGTCAACTGTTGAATATCATTTTCCAAATAGTTTTCTATTTCATTCATCTCTGAATTAGAATGCATTTTCTTTGTTCCTTGTAAATGAATGGCCAAGTAAACAACCTCATTTTTAGGAAAAGAGACGTCTAACTTTTGTTCTATATCTTCTACGATTGCTTTTGCTACTGTATATTCTTTTTTCTTAGTAATCTCTCCGAGCTCTTCTTGAAAAATCTCAACCATTTCCCTTTCGCGAATTCGCTTACAAGCGATGGCGATATGAGTTATTAAATTATTCAAACTAATATCGGTAATCACAATACTATATTTTCTTAAATTTGTTAGTATACTATCACGAATCCATTCAATCTCATTTTGGGGTAATATCTCAATCAATTCTGTGATTTGGTCACTTAAATCAGACTTATGATTAAAAACATATTCAGAAATACAAAAGCGAATATCCATCTCGTTTCCAGTAATTTTAATCCCGTAATTAGGTTTTTGTTCTAAAGATAAATGATACTTTTTTACAATTTTTCGAATATCGTTGATATCACTTTGTAAAGTCGAACGACTGACAAATAATTCGTCTGCAAGGTCGTCTATTTTCAAATATGAAGTCTGTAATAACAATTTTTCCATTAAAAATTGCATACGAGCTTCAGGCTCAGTCGGTATCACTTGATCATTTTTATCTGTATCTTTTCTTAGAAAATGTTTAAACTGCTCTTCATCAAAAATACGAAGTAAATAACCTTTTCCTCTATAGGAGTCAATTATTGCCGTTTTGTCACTTAGTAGCTTATTTAATTCTTTCATCTCTTTTTGAACCGTTTTTGAACTCAACTGAAGGTTTGTTGCAATTTCGCCACTAGTTTGTAGTTCATCGGTTGATAGTAATAACTGTAAAATTTGCTGCATACGAGCATTCAAAATACCCATTGGTTAAAACTACCCTCCTTTAACATATGTTGATTTCTAAACATTAGTATAGGGGAGTTGTTTTAAAAAAACAACGCTAATATTCATATTGTTAAAGTTCAAGTTAACAATAAATAGATTGAAAGCGTAAGAAAATGTTTTTAGAAAATGTGCTACTTATAGGAAAGTTAATAATATAAGATTCTTAAACTAATAAAATTACCTCTTAATACTATGCTATTTCACTTTAGCTAGTTACCTTTTAAAAAATAAGCTAGCATCTCTTACATATTTATAGAAAATGCTAGCATATTAATATATTTATTTAGCCACATGCATCATTATAGAATTCGCGGCAGCTCTTCGCCTTTAACACTATGCACATCGTCCACTACCACAAAGGCGTTTTTATCAATATTTGATATCAACGGGAAAATATTAGCTACTTGTTTATCAGAACAAATCAAATAGATCATTTCTCGAGATTGTTTATGGTAATAACCTGTTGAATTAATAAGCGTAATCCCTTGTTTTAAAGTGTTTGATAGTGCTCCGGTAACTTCCTCTGTTTTGTTTGTAATAATAGTGACTGATTTTTTAGCACCAAAGAAAGAGCGTAATTTATTTAAAAACATGGCACAAGTATATAATTCAACGACGGTTAATAACATATTTTCAAAGCCGATGATAAAGCCTGAAGGAATAGCCACTGCTAAATCAAAAATCAACATGGCATTTCCTCGCTTCATCCCTAAATAACGATTGCCAATTTCGCCTAAAACCGTACTGCCAGCGATCGTACCTCCAGCATTAAAAATCAAAAATAGACCAAATCCCATGAGCAATCCCGCTACTGTTGCAGGGATAATCGTCTGATCCGTAGTATAATCTAAAAAATTAGGCAAACGTAAAAAAACGGAAATCCATATAACCGCCCAAAGAGAATTAAAAATAATTTTTTTATCCAATAAGCGATAACCTAATAAAAGCAACAGAGCATTAAGCACTATATTTGATATATCAGGAGGAATTCCTAACGCATAATAGCCGATGGCAGCTAAACCCACCACGCCACCGTCCCCAATTTCATGCGGAAGTAGGAACCAATTCACAGCAATACCGTACATAAAGGCTCCTATTACCATCATCAATAAGTTTTTCATGCGCAAATTCATTTCACCAACTCCTTTAAAAAAGATAGACGCTTCAGTCTAACATAAAAGGAGAAGACTTTTAACCAAGAGCGGTTAGCACTTCTTGCTACTATTTTTACCGGCTAAAATAGTAGAATAAGTAATGAATAGCGTTTTCTTTACTCAAAATTACAAGAACGAGTAAAAGAAATCTTGCTCATTGTTTAATTCCAAATTAGAATAAACCAACACCTAACTAACACAATACTGAACATTCTTTACAGAAGTAATTATTTTACGCCTCTTTTACTTTAATTAACAATTTCCCAATATTTTCGCTATTTTCCATCGCTTGATGAGCTTTTGCTACATCTGCAAAAGCGTAAGTTTGATGGATAATCGGTTTTATTTTTCCGGCTTGAAAATAAGGGATCACTGTTTTTTGAAAATCAGCAGCTAATACCGCTTTGTAATCATCTGAACGTGGGGATAGTCCGGTACCAATAAATGAAATACGTTTGCCAAGAAAAGCACTTAAATCAACATGATCCACTTCCACTCCCCCAAGTGTTCCAATGAAAATCCAGCGAGCATCGACTGCAGCACTATTAACATTTTTATGCCAGTAAGTCGCGCCAATAAAATCTAGGATAACATCTGCGCCATGTCCGGTTGTTTCTTTTTGAACAATCTCATCAAAATTTTCTTTTTTATAATTGATCGTGACATCTGCACCTAATTCACGGCAAAAATCCAGTTTCTCTTGTGAGCCTGCTGTCACAATAATACGAGCATCACTGATTTTTCTAGCCATCTGAATGGCCGCTATCCCTACACCACTTGCTCCGGCGTGGATCAAAATAGTCTCTTCTTCCTGCAATTTTCCTAACCAATACATGGTTTGATAAGCGGTCAAAAACACTTCAGGTATAGCTGCTCCGTCTTTTAGAGACATCTCTTTGGGTAAGATAATTGCTCTACCCGCTGGAATAATAGCATATTCTGCATAGGCGTCTTTTTTTACTAAACCTGCTACTTTGGTACCCGGTTCTAATGAAGGATTATCAGAATGGTTTGCTTTTACCACACCACTGACTTCAACGCCTAAAATAGGATAAGGCTTTTTCATTGCCGGATTTTCTCTTGTTAAAATATCTAAACGATTAATCCCCGCATATGAAACCTCAACCAAAAGTTCGCCATTTTCTGCAGTTGGAACTTGTCTTTTAACTAATGTTAACTGTTCACTTCCTCCGGGTTTTTGAACAGACCATGCATTCATTTGCATAAACTCACTCCTCTAATTATTTGTGCAACCAACGAAACGCACGTTTTAATTCATCACTACCATTTTTATCATACCAACGTCCATGAGCCAAAATAATTTTTTCTGGTTGCCAATTTAACATTTGCTCATAAGCTGCTTTTGCGATTTTCTTTCGTCCTAGAAAAGTTAGACGTAAATCGATTGGCGTTTTCCCATCAGGATCTGCAATTCCTCCTAACTTATGTACTATACGCCAAAAACTATTTGAGGTTCGCTTTGATTCAAAGTTTTCAATTAAGTCCGTTAAAATCAATGTGTAACTACTTTTATGGAAGAAAACAACTTCTTCCATAGCACGACTTCCCTTAAAGATAAGCTGCTCAATTTCATCCTTCCAATAAGAAGGCGCAGTATTTTTTAACGAATCATCAAAATGTACCTCTATATCTTGCTTAGCAGCACGCTTTTCAACGCCTGGACTTGACCAAGCAATAGCATCGGGATAACGCTTCTTCCATTCTTCAATATAGGCGTAATGAATTTTATTCGGTGAAATCAAATGTCTTACTGGGCCTAAACGATCAATTTCTTGAAATAGCTCTTCATTAGCTTGAATCGGAGAATGACACCATAAACTTTGATCAGATAATCGAACAATAGTCATTCTAGTTGAAAATGGGACCTTAAAACGACCCACATTCATTTTAATTTGTCCACCGTCTACAATCCAAATATTTTCTGCTACTTTTTTTAAAGTATTTAATGGTTCATAAATGGGAAGTGTCATGATACGCTCCTTTATAGGTAATTAAAAAACGATAATGGTTTTACCGTTATTACCGCTTTGACTAGCATGTTTCAACGCTTCTTGTATCTCATTCATCGAATAGACCGCTTCGATTCGACTGTGTAATTTTCCTTTAGAAAACAAAGTAATGATGGTTTGTAAATCCTCTTGGCTAGTACGAACAAAATTATGTTCTGCCCACAAAGCCTGTTCTTCTACATTGTGACTTACTTTGTCATCACTTACGGTAATCAAACGTCCTTGGGACTGAAGAATCTCCGTACGATCTAAAATTCCTGCTGTATCAAATACTGTATTAAAAGCCGGAACCGATTCATCACTTACATACATTGTCACATCAAATAAATCTTCGCAAATCTTTTTTTGTTCTTTATTTCGGACAAGCCCTGCGACAGAAATTTTCGCTTGTTTTGCTAATTCGATGGCATAACCACCAACTGAACCCAATGCTCCTGTTACAAGTAAAGTTTCCCCTTGCTTTATTTTCAGTTTTCTTAAAGCTTGTAAAGCAGTCACAGCGCCTAAAGGAATGCTTGCGCCATGGATAAAATCAATATCCTCTGGTAATTTTAGCAGTTGGTCTTCTTTAACAGGCACGACTTGTTGCCAGCTTCCTTGTGGATGTAAAGCTAGCACCCGATCTCCTATTTGAAATGCACTATCTTTATCAGCTTCTATAACGATACCAGCGATATCCCAGCCGAGTACCATAGGAAATTGATCAATTTCTTGTACTGTTCCTGGTGTCATATGTTTAATGTCGACAGGATTCACACTAGAAGCAACCACGCTTACTAATACGTCTCCTTTGTTTTTTATCGGTGTGTCTACTGACTGAACTCTTGCAGCCTCAGGCCCACCATAATTTGTTACTTGAATTGCCTTCATATAAAGCACCCTTTCTTTTCAAGACTTACTTAATATCAGTGTATCTTTCTAAACAAAAAAAGTCAGTTAAAAGGTTTTACAGGAGAAGCCGCATGAATTACAGGCGAACGTTCAGGTATCGGACAAGCTATCGCTACTCGTTTACAAGCTGAAAGAGCCACAGTCATTATTCCAGTATTAATTCCTGCCTAAAATAAATAGGCAGGAATTTTTCATTCTAATCATTTTCTTGTACCTTCGTAAAAATCGACTTAGCAGTCGTCAAATCTTGGGCAGCAATGCCCACTGTTTCAAATAGGATAATTTCTTCATCATTTTCTCTGCCTAGCAATTCATTGCTTGCAAGTTGACCGATATCACCTGTAAATTTATCTTTAGTTATTTCTCCTTTATCTAATGGCACAAGTAAATCTCCAGCTTCAGCTAAGACCGCTTCTTGTGAGTCAAAATATATTTTTGAAGCTCTTTTTAATAATTCAACTGGGATTTCTTGCATATGTGGTTGATAAGAGCCTACGCCTGAAATCGTTGCGCCAGCTTTTACTTTATTTCCATCAAAAACAGCTTGCGTAGAAGAAGTTACCGTTGTGATTAAATCAGCATTATCAATCGCCTCATCAGCATCTGCCACGGCAACAATTTCAGTTGGAAATTTTGCTAAAGATTTACGCATGCTTTCCGCAAAATTTTTCGCCCGTTCAAAATCAAGGTCATAAACACGAACTTCTTTTAACTCTTTTGCTGTTAACATCGCTTCAAGTTGCGTGGCTGCTTGCCCACCCGTACCGATTAAAGCACCGATTTTACAATATTTTTTGGCCAATAATCTAAATGCTACACCACTAGCAGCTCCTGTTCTTAGCCGCGTCACATACGTTCCATCCACTAAGCCATTAATTACCCCAGTTTCAGTATCCATAACTAAAATCTGAGCATTAATGGTAGGCAATCCCTTTTCTACATTTCCCGGAAACATATTTAACACTTTAACACAAGAAGCGTCATACTCCTGGCAGTAAGCCGGCATACATAAATAGGTTCCTGTCCCCTCTTCATTTTTAATTTGTGTTCTTAAAGGAACCTCTACTTTTCCCTGAGAAAATAAACGAAAAGCATCTTGAACTGCCTCCATACACTCTTCCATCGAATAATATTTTTTTATATCTTTTTCAGAAATATTAAGCACTTTATCATTCCTCCTTTGATAATTATTAATAATAGTATAACATCTCCTATCACCTTTAAAAAACGTTTTCAGTTTTATCTATTAAGTTAATAATCAAAAAAGGGCTTTAATTGTAATTAACAACGATAAATATTAAAATGAAATCGTAATAATAGATTCAATCGAAATGGAGGATACAATAATGAATGATAAAACAGTGGTATTAAATGGCAGCGTCGTAAATTACGATGGGAATGTTGATTACTCAAACATTGCTTCTGAAGTTGTTGTTTATGATAAAACGCCTGAAGACAAAATCTTGGAACGTGTCGATGGGTTCAATATCGTCGTCACAAAAGAGATGCCTGTACCTGGAAACATTATTCGTCAATTTCCCGATAGCGTAAAGATGATTTGTGAAGTTGGTACTGGCTTTAATAATATCGATATGGATGCAATTCATGAAAAAGGAATTGCTTTATGCAATATTCCAGCTTATAGCACACAAAGAGTTGCTCATACAGGCATCATGTTTATTTTAAACTTAGCTAGCGCCATGCAAAAACAAATTCGCATGTTAGAAGAAGGCAACCATGATAATTTCCAAAAACATCTCATGGTCGATCATATGGAAGTGAATGGAAAAACTTTAGGTGTGATTGGTTACGGAAATGTTGGGCAAGAAATCATTAAAATCGCTCAAGCATTAGGAATGAAGATTTTAGTGTCGACTCGCACACCTCGTGACGATCAAGATGGCATTCACTTTACTACAAAAGAAGAAGTGTTTAAAGAAAGTGACTTTATTTCACTAAATTGTCCTTTAAATGATGAAACTAAACATACAGTAAATAAAGATACCTTGGCTATAATGAAACCAACTGCTTATTTAATTAACACAGCACGTGGTGGTTTAGTTGATGAAAAAGCACTGATTCAAGCCATCCAAAATGGAGACATTGCTGGTGCTGGTTTAGACGTCCAAGAAAAAGAACCACTGCCTGATGATAGCCCACTATATGATATGGATAATGTCATCATAACGCCTCACATGGGCTGGCGCGGTCTAGAAACCAGAAAACGTTTAGTCTCATTAATTCAAAATAATATTCAAGCCTTTGCCAAAGGCGAACCTATTAATCGTGTTGATTGATCGTTTAGCTACGATATATTTTTAAATAGGAAAGTCCCCAACTTTTGTCATTGAATTCTTACAAAAGCTGGGGTTGTTTTTCTCAAAAGACAATCACGATTTTTCCATTATTACCGCTTTGGTTAACATCTTTTAAAGCGGTTTAAATTTCATTGACGGAATAGACTGCCGTTCCCCTTGTTTATAATTTTTTATCTAGAGTAAACTGAATTGTGTCTTGTAAGTCTCTTTGATTAATAGACACATGGTTTTGTTTAGCAAACGATATATGTTGTTTTACTTCATTACTAACATCGTCATCACTTACCGTGATCAGTTCTCCCCCTTACTTAAGAATGTCCGTACGATCTAAAATTCCTGCAGTATCAAAGACAGCATTAAATGTTGGAAGGTTTTGAAAAAACCTGTAAATGAAGTAGCGGAGCTTTTTAACTAAAAAGAAAGCTCGTTTTCTGAAAGTAAACTTCAGATATAGTTTCTATCAATTTACAGGGAGTCAATTAACGAAACGTTCCCTATCTTTGGCTTTTCAGGGGTTAAATTGCAATTTTACTACCTAACATGTTGAACATAGGGAGTAAATCAGCTATTCAACCCCTATGTTTCTTCTTTTTTGCCATAATTATATAATTTTATGCTAATTTACACTAATAACAGGTAGTCTTTTTTCAATCTATTCCCTGTCTTTTATTTCTCAGGGAGTAAATCTGAGAAACGTTCCCTATCTTTTCAAACATAGGGAGTCGTTTTGGATTTTACTCTCTATCTTTGATGTTTACCGCTTAGAAAATAGATTACCCACTTATAGAAAAACTATAGTTTAGTGTTTCTAAATATAAACTAAATTTGAAAAGCAAGGACTATAAAAAACAGAGGAAATGGAAAGTCGAAGACACAATTGCTGAACCTCTTTTCAGACATAGAGCCTAGCTAACGTATATAATCATAAGCAATATTTATAAACAAAAACTGTCTACCGCTCGCTTCGCTCAAAATCTTGACGAATAAAATTTAAAATAATCGAAGCTAATCGTTGTTTCCAATAGTTTTCTTCCACGTACAACGCATATACATTAGGCGTTAAATCTTTACGTTTATGATAGTTATTTCCAATTACTCCTGCTCCTAAAATAATCTCGTCTTTAGCATTCATGCCTACATACCACTGGGGCACGGTGTTAGAGTTATTAATACAGTCTTGTATGTTTTTTTATAACTTGTAATAGAGGCCTTCCATTTTTCTGCAAACCAAGTCGCAGTTCTTTCTAATAGAAAAGACGCATCATGTAGAGGGACTAGCCCAGTTCAGCTATTAGTTAGGTGCAGTAAAGGGTATGGACGGTTTTGACCGTCTACACTGGAACGACCCATAATCAGAAAGCCATTTTTCAAATAAAATTTCTTAGCCACAGTATTTTGTTCATTTACATCAACACCAGTAATACCATATTTTGTGATTAGTTCTTGCAAAATAGCTGTTCTATAACCTTTAGCTGTAAATTGGGGATCGATAAAAAGCATCTCTAAATATTTTTCATTTTGACCGCTAAAACCTAGCAAATTATCCATATCATACCAAAGTCGAATATCTAAAAAAGGAAAATAACTTGGAATTTCTTTCCGAATTCGAACTTTATCTTCTTGACTTAAAAAATCATGCGTAGCTGTCACGCTTTTGTCCCATAAGGCAATAATTTGTCCTTCGTCTTGCTGTGTCGCAATTTTATTGCTTAACATATTTTCTCCTAAGTAAATTTTTCTATAATTTATTCAAGTATAAATCATAAAGAGGGGAAATTTCTATATTAATTTGTATCAAGATAAAATGATCCATATTTATCCCTACATTCCTCCACTTTTATATAATTATTGGTGGCAACTTTTTTAATCTACCTCCAATAAGTTAAATTGGTAGCAAGTTTGCAGAGTTGCCTCCAATAGCAGTTATTTATTAATATTTTTCAAATGAAACAAAAAAACTAGGTATTTTATGTTTATCGTTAAGTTAAACATAAAATACCTAGCGCAAAATTTTATTAACTAATCATCTAATCCTATCATATAATCATCATCACTCATCGCTTCAACAGTTCCAAGCAAATAACCATTACCGACTTGTGAGAAGAAATCATGGTTGCTGGTTCCTGTGGAAATCCCATTCATAACAATCGGATTGACATCATTCGCGCCATCAGGGAACAACGGATCTTGCCCCATATTCATCAAAGCCTTGTTGGCATTATAACGTAAGAAGGTCTTTACTTCTTCGGTCCAGCCAATATCGTCATAAAGTTGTTCCGTATAATGTTCTTCATTTTCATATAATTCAAAAAGAAGATCATACATCCAATTTTTCATTTCTTCTTGTTCTTTTTCAGAAAGTTCGTTGAATCCTAATTGGAATTTGTAACCAATATAGGTACCATGAACTGATTCATCGCGGATAATCAACTTGATAATTTCTGCCACATTTGCCAACTTGTTATTTCCTAAATAATACAGCGGTGTATAAAAACCTGAATAAAATAGGAAAGTTTCCAAAAAGACACTGGCTACCTTTTTTTGTAAAGGTGAACCATTTTTATAGATTTCATTGATACGTTCGGCTTTTTTCTGCAAATATTCATTAGTATTAGTCCACTCAAAAATATCATCAATTTCCGCTTTCGTATTCAAAGTGGTAAAAATTGAAGAATAACTTTTCGCATGAACAGACTCCATAAATTGAATATTATTTAAAACTGCTTCTTCATGCGGTGTGCGAGCGTCTTCGCGAAGACGCTCCATCCCATTTTCAGATTGTATGGTATCTAATAGAGTTAAACCACCAAATACATATCCCACAAGTTGTTTTTCTTGTTCACTTAAGCTACGCCAGTCATCTAAGTCGTTTGACAAAGGAATCCGCGTATCTAGCCAAAATTGCTCAGTTAACTTTTCCCATGTTGATTTATCAATAAAATCTTCGATTTCGTTCCAATTAATGGCTTCATAATAAGTGTTTGCCATTTTTGCGCCTCCTTGTTTCTAAACTTTAGATGACACAGCTTTCACATTGATTGCTGCCGATTTCTTCTTCATCTTCAGTAAACGTACGTACATAATAAATGGATTTAATGCCTTTATGAAAAGCATAGTTTCTTAAAATATTCAAATCACGTGTCGTTTGTTTATTCGTATCTGTCTTCCATTCGTAAAGCCCTTCAGGAATTTCCGAACGTAAAAACAGTGTTAAACTCATGCCTTGGTCTACGTGTTTTTGTGCTGCAGCATAAATATCAATCACTTTACGCATATCGGTATCATAAGCTGAAGTGTAGTAACCAATTGTATCATTATCTAAATGAGCAGCTGGGTAATAAATTTTCCCAATTTTCTTTTCTTGCCGTTCTTCAATTAAACGAGTAATTGGATGAATACTAGCGCTTGTGTCATTAATATAAGAAATTGAACCCGTTGGCGCAACTGCTAAACGGTTTTGGTGATACAAACCATATTTTTGCACTTCGTCGCTAAGCGCTTGCCAATCCTCTGCACTTGGAATAAAGACTCCTTCAAATAAAGATTGTACTTTATCAGATTTTGGTTGAGGTGCATCTGCAATATAGGAAGCAAAATAGCTGCCATCAGCGTAATCCGAATTTTCGAAGTTATGGAAAGTTGTTCCCCGTTCTTTTGCGATGTTGTTACTTTCAACTAATGTCCAGTAGTTTAACAACATGAAATAAAGATCCGTAAATTCGATAGATTCAGGAGAACCATATTCCATATGATTTTTCGCAAAATAACTGTGTAAGCCCATCGCGCCTAAACCGATGGTATGATTTAAATGGTTCCCATTTTGAATGGTTGGGACAACGTCAATATCTGAAGAATCTGTCACAAAAGTTAAAGCACGCGTCATGGTTTGCACAGATTTTCCAAAATCAGGACTGTCCATTAAGTTGCCAATATTGGTTGAGCCTAAATTACAGCTGATATCTGTACCAAGTACTTCGTAATCTTGCTTGCCATTAATGACTGAAGGTTTTTGTACTTGTAAAATTTCAGAACATAAATTACTCATGATGATCTTACCATCAATTGGGTTGGCCCGATTAGCCGTGTCAATGTTAATGATATAAGGATAACCTGATTCTTGTTGTAGTTTTGAAACTTCATCTTCTAATTCACGCGCACGGATTTTGGTTTTGCGAATATTTGGATTGTGCACCAAACGATCATATTCTTCTGTGATGTCTACATAAGAAAATGGGACGCCGTATTCTTTTTCAACACTGTAAGGGCTAAATAAATACATGTCTTCATTTTTTCTTGTAAGCTCATAAAATTTATCCGGTACAATTGCACCTAGAGATAATGTCTTCACACGAACTTTTTCATCAGCGTTTTCCTTCTTAGCGGATAAAAAGCTAATGATGTCTGGATGGAAAACATTTAAGTAAACCACACCCGCACCTTGGCGTTGACCTAATTGATTTGAATAACTAAAGCTATCTTCAAACAATTTCATAACGGGTACAACACCACTAGCGGCGCCTTCATAACCTTTAATAGGTGCACCAGCTTCGCGCAAATTAGACAATGTAATGCCTACACCGCCGCCAATGCGAGAAAGTTGTAGCGCCGAGTTAATACCACGACCAATAGCGTTCATATCATCGGTTAACTGTACTAAAAAGCAAGAAACCAATTCTCCACCGCGTTTTCTTCCGGCATTTAAAAATGAAGGGGTTGCCGGTTGATAACGTCGATGAATCATTTCATCTGCTAGATCAAGCGCCAACTGTTCGTCTCCATCAGCGAAATACAAAGCATTAATCGCTACGCGGTCTTCAAACCTTTCCAAATATTGGCTACCATCATTCGTTTTTAAAGCATATTGGGAATAAAACTTATAAGCTGCCATAAAAGAATGGAAGCGGAAATTTTGATTATCTAAAAACGCATAAAACTCTTCCAAAAATTCTGGCGTATATTTTTGAATAAACGTTTCGTCTAAAAACTCATTTTCGACCAAATAATTCATCTTATCTATAGCAGAATCAAACTTCATTGTATTTGGTTCTACGTTTTCTCTAAAGAAAGCTTCTAAAGCTTCCTGATCCTTATTTAGCGGAATTTGACCATTCACCGGGCGATTAATTTCATTATTAAGTTTAAAGTAACTGACATCTTTTAATGTTTTTAAACTCATGCATACACAACCTTATCTATAAAATAATGGGAAAAAAATAAAAAACAAGGACTTGTGAGTCAGAAGTGACGGACAAATCCCAGTCTTTTTTGAATTTGTTCAAAGAAAGAATTAACTTGCTAGTTGACGCAACTGGTCAGGACGGAACCCAACCACCGTAGTCGCATCTGAAGTAATTACTGGAACACTTTGGAAACCTTGCTCTTTTAACCAATCCAATGCGTTAGGTTCATTATCGATATTAACCTCTTCAAAATTAATATTATTTTCAGCTAAAAAGCGTTTTGTCATTTTGCATTGCATGCAATTATTTTTAGAGAACAGTGTAATATTCATAGTCGTTCCTCCTTGGTATTTCGTTTGATTAACTGTGTCTATCATATAATGAGTAATAAACAAAAGTCAATAGAAAAATACCATATCTTGTGTTTGTGAATCAGAGGAACACTAATTGTTGTGTTTTATTCACAATTTTTTAAAAGTCTTTTACTGTTAAATGAGGGCTTTGCCTTATCTTTTTTACATAAAAAAATCTCTTCAACTCTTTAAAAATTTCTAATTGTGAAAGTCATCTCAACAAAACATTATTCATCCATTCCCTGTTCAAACATCGCTTGACGTTCTTCAAAAGAAACTTCTTTATGAATTTGATGCAACATCCATTGGTAACCAAACGTATCGGCCACGACAGCATTGGTTACACCAAAGTCAGACATATTTGTTAACGGCATTAATTCTTGCCAGCCATGATCCATTGCGCGTTGAAAAGTTTCTTTGATATCAGGAACCATTACATTTAACCAAATCGGTACCACAGTTTCTTTAGGCGCTTGCATTCCAGCGTCAAGATTTTCATCTAGCAAATGAATACGTGTATCATAAATCGTAAACACCACTTCATTTTGTCCCTTAGGAAAATCTGTTTTTTCGATCAATTCTGTCGCAAAAATTTCTTGATAAGTTGCAAAAGCCTTTAATGCGTCATTTACGACAATATCCACTTCCACTCCAGTATGCATACATAAATACCTCCAATTTTTCTTTTTAAGTTTAACACAGAATAGTTAACCTGGATGATTTCTAAAAAGCTTGTGGATAACTTTCGTGCCGAATGAAAGCGTCTTTTTGATGTTATTGAATCATTTCTTTGCCTTTTTTGGCAAATGACGGTGCTGGACAACTTTCTATATCTAAAAGTGAACATACTTCTTCCTAGAATGTCTTTAAGGCGAAAATCAAGACGCTATTTTTTCTTCTTTTTTTCTCATTTTTATAGATTCAGTCGCTGGATTCTGGCAAGAACGTCCCAGAATAAAGTGTCATAAACATTCGTATTCGAAAGATGGATTTGAATTTGTCGTGCATGCGCCGTCATTCTGCCTGCTATATGAAACAGTTTAAAACGGATGGTATCGATCACTGTCGCTTTTTCTGTCGAAGGAAAGGTTAGATGCTTCATCAAGTGAATAATGTTGTAAGCCATAAAACTTAAGGCTAAACGCGCTTGATTGGCGGTAAACGAAGCGCTATCTGTTTTTTCGGCAAAGAAGCCGCCTTTCATTAATGAAGTTTTCCATGTTCCCTCGTTTTTGATAGAGTTGAAAAATCGTCTTGGGATCGAGATTCTCAAAGTTTGTAACGATAAACTGAAAATCGCTAAAAAGTAAGGACCCGGCAAGACGAGTGGCTTTCATGGCGACTCGACGTGATTGTCGCCATTTGTTAGCCCGATAGTCCATTAGAAAATATTGCTGTTCGGTTTTCGTATAATCGGTGTCATCTTGATAAAGGACTTGATGTTGAATGTGGTCGAGCAAACGGGCGTTGCTTTTGAGTTTGATCACATAACGGACTTGACGGTCTTCGCAATGGGAAAAAATTTCGGGCTTGGCAAATCCGCTATCTCCACGAACCATGATCAGAGGATCACTGGATCGCTGCTGATATCGATCTAACATCTCCTCGAGATAATCTTCGGCATGGGTAGACGTATAGGATTTTCCGTGACGATGGCGAACATCTAAAGCAAGCCCGGTCAATCCTTCAAAAGTGACAAACGGATGATAGCCATTGATGCCATAGTGATAGATAAACTCGGCTTCTTCTTGTTCCCCGTAGGTGGGACAAGCCGTCGAATCAAAATCGAGCACTAAGTGTTGTGTATTGTCATGGTCTAACCATAGATCCGCTAAGTCTTTGGCTACTTGTGAAAGTTGCGACACATTTTCTGTCGTTAATGTATGCAGAAAGGTCGAAAGCATGGATTGCGAACTAAGGTTTTCTTGTTGAAGCGCTTCTTGAAAGAGGCGATCGTATTGCACTTTATTGGCGTCTCGATCGCGTGAATATCCCGCAATCAATTGATAAAGCCATTGTTTCAAGATTTCTAGCCAGGAATGATGTGAAAATTTGCGGCCATCGTTGATATAAATCCGTTCATTTAATAACTGATCAAAATGAATCTTCTTTAAAAATTCGGCAACCAATACCATTCCGGCATCATTGGTTAAGGCGCCCCCATCATTGGCGATAGAAATTTTCTTTTGAGAATTGAACATTAATGGTTTTTGTTGTAAAGTGAAAGACATAAGAACGCACTCCTTATTGTTATGTTTTGTCGACTTTACAATAACACGAAGTGCGTTCTTTTTGTACACCCAAAAGGTGAAGCAACTAAACTTTTAGAAAAATGAGCATACCAAGGATTGAATCATTCTTGGAAAAATTTATAAATCATTCAGGGTTAACTTTCACGAAAAGAATTTTACTTCTAGCTGTGTCAATATAGTCATATAAATAATAAAAAATAATTTTTTTATTATTTAACTACTAATGTTTTACGATCATCCATTCATGTGGTACATTGTTACTGTTGACGTAAATGAAATTTTAACTAAACTATAGTGAAAAGGTGACAAGAGCAATGTGTGGGATTGTTGGATTTGTGAATACAACTTATTCAAAAGATGAAAAAGCAGATCAGTTAGAACAAATGATGGCACGAATCGTACATAGAGGCCCCGATAACACAGGCCAATTTATTGATGAAGGCGTGGGACTAGGGTTCCGACGCTTAAGTATTATTGATTTAAAATGTGGTAACCAGCCCATTTTCAACGAAAACGACACAAAAGCGATTATTTTTAATGGAGAAATTTATAACTATCAAGAGTTGCAACAAGATCTCCAAGATAAAGGGCATGTTTTCAAGACAAGCGCGGATACAGAAGTTATCTTACATGGCTATGAAGAATATGGAACAGAAATCGTTCAAAAACTACGTGGAATGTTTACTTTTGCGATTTGGGATAGAGAAAAGCAAGAACTGTTTGGCGCTCGCGATCACTTCGGAATTAAGCCATTATATTATTATCATAAAAATAATACCTTTATGTTTGGTTCAGAAATTAAAAGCTTCTTGGATCATCCAGCATTCGAAAAACAAGTGAATCCAGGCGCCTTAAAACCATACATGACGTTTCAGTACCCTGCAACAGACGAAACATTTTTTAAAGATGTCTATCGTGTTCCAGAAGGACACTATTTTTTCGTAAAAAATGGCGAAGTAACATTCACCCAATATTGGGATATGGAATATACGGAAGAAAATATGACAGAAAAAGAAGCGGTGGATTTGATT
Source organism: Tetragenococcus halophilus (assembly GCF_001712815.1). Classification (NCBI taxonomy): domain Bacteria; kingdom Bacillati; phylum Bacillota; class Bacilli; order Lactobacillales; family Enterococcaceae; genus Tetragenococcus; species Tetragenococcus halophilus. The sequence goes on along the minus strand of NZ_CP012047.1, from coordinate 771,181 downwards.
GACCAGGCCGTTCAAGAAACAACAAACGCTCATCTGATTAGTGATGTTGAAGTCGGAACGTTTTTATCGAGTGGGGTAGATTCTAGCTTAGTGACGACGCTAGCCAAACCTCAATATACGTTTTCCATTGGCTTTGGTGAACACACCTACAACGAATCTTCCGAAGCTAAAAAACTAACAGACATTTTAAACTTACGTAACTACTCACGTGTGATTGAATCTGAAGAAGCCTTTAATGCCTTTCCTGAGATCCAATACCATCTGGATGAGCCTTCTTCCAATGCTTCTTGTGTTCCTCTTTACTTTTTAGCGAAGTTAGCTCGAGAACATGTCAAAGTGGTTCTTTCAGGGGAAGGAGCTGATGAACTTTTTGCTGGTTACACAGAATATGGCTTCTCCTCTAACTCCAAGATGGTCCGTGTCTTTGCTCAAGGGTTAAAGAAATTACCTAAAAAGTCACGTTATCGCTTAGCAAGCCGTTTAAAAAATGCGCATAACTTTCATGGAAGACTTCATTTGTACCAATCCATCGCACCGGCGGAAGATTTTTTTATTGGCCAAGCCTTTGTGTTTGATGAAGATGAAGCTGCAGATTACTTGCAACCAACTTACCAGCAAAGCGAATCGGTACACGATATCGTACACAAACAATATCAAAAAGTCCCCGACCTGCCGGATTTGAAAAAAATGCAATACTTAGATATGCATCAATGGATGCCCAAAGATATTTTATTAAAGGCAGATAAAATGACCATGGCACATTCCCTTGAAGCACGAACTCCTTTATTGGATACCCGTTTAATGGAAGTTGCTGAAAAAATCCCATCCAAATATTTGTTAAATAGTAAAGAGACAAAATACGCCTTCCGTAAAGCCGCTCATCGTCATTTACCTGAGGAATGGGCCAATCGTAAAAAATTAGGTTTTCCAGTACCAATCAAAGATTGGCTACATGAAGAGCAATTTTATCATCAAGTTCGTGACGTTTTTTCATCTGATTTTGCTGCTGATTTTTTTGACCAAGGAAAAATCTTAGATCTGTTGGATCGTAATTACCAACAAGAAATCGATGCTCGACGTAAAATTTGGACAATTTATTCTTTCCTTACCTGGTATAAAGTATATTTTGTTGAAGAAAGTCAACCCAAGAGCTAATGGAAAAACTCAAAAGAAGGAAGAAGCTCGAGTGTATGAAACGACCGGTATCGTTAAGATAGCAGTAGATATGTTGTTATAGAACCTCATTGTTAACTGTTCTTTTGCATGAAAGCTCTTCGTCGTTGCAATCATAATTAACTTAGCTAATTGACGTAAAAAACTATTAGTAAGTGGTAGACTGTTATAAAATTCAATGAGATAAAAATGAGGTGAAGAAAGATGAAGCAAAAAAAGAATCAACTTTCTTTTAAAGAACTACTGCTTACTCTAGTCCTACACCACACTGCTATACTTCTATTTAATTTTATATTTACTAGGCAATTAATATGGGGGCACTTGTTTGTGTATTAGGCGCAATTATTATAGGAACTCCAATTACTTACTATTCGATGAATAATCGAAGTTTTCGATCAATGAATGTAGAAAAATTTTCAATAACTGTATTCATTAACATTCTAGTAACATTAATTATAGGTATGCACTATTTTTTCTCGTAATACATTTGTAAAAATAAAATTAGCAAATAAAAAAGCTCTCCAAGTCTAATAAAATTGGAGAGCTTTTTTAATAGTTAAGATGAAAATGTAGATATAAAACGAATCTAACATCAATATTATTAGAAAGATTTGCGCTCACGCTTAGGTTTGTAGAAATTTAGGATACTTACAGATTCTTTCTTTTGTTAGAAAGTCTAAAATGAACATTCTTTGCAGTAAAAATATTTAATAATATATTTTTATGACGCGTTGCCCATATGATCCCCAACGTTAAGAATAAGGTCGTAAAAAATGAGTCATACTCAGTTGAAATCCTATTCTTTTTAAACAATATAGAGAATCGGTTTGATTATATGTGTAAAAGAACTGTAAAAGACGAATGAAAGGTTATTTTAGACACTTTCTAGAAGTTAGTGACTTCTATATATTAAACCAATCTTCTCCAGTAGATCAATATGAATCAGATGTACAATTTTTCAATTTAATTCTATGACTACACAAATATAATGAACAAAAACGTTGGGAGATAGTGTTCATTCGATTGTTGAATGAACACTCTAACGCTTAAACAATGTTCGTTCGATTGTTGAATGAACATTCTAACGCTTAAACAATGTTCGTTCGATTATTGAATGAATACTCTAACGCTTAAACAGTGTTCATTCGATTGTTGAATGAACACCCTAACGCTTAAACAGTGTTCGTTCGATTGTTGAATGAACATTACAATACTTAATCCATGTTCGCTCAGCAGCAATTGAGAATAAATTCCCAGAAATACCCCACGTTCACTTAAAAAATAAAACTAGGAAATGGAAAATTATTGGCAATAGGGTTATTTTTCTAATTTTAGCTAAATTATTTTAAACAAAAAAAGAGGAGCAAGAAATGTTTTCGAAGTGCTTTTCGCACCAACATTCTTCTCCTCGTGGGTTTGGCACCCAATGGGCTGTGGGGGGCTCGAACCCTCGACCCACTGATTAAGAGTCAGTTGCTCTGCCAACTGAGCTAACAGCCCAAAAATAAATATATTAGCTTTTCATTTAACACCTTAATTATCCTACCACCCTATGATAAAAAATGCAAGTTGTTTTTTCATTAATTACTTTTAAAGATTTATCATTTATTTCTCAATTTTTTCCTTCGGTACCCATACCGAAATCGAGCCAGCACCCACCGCAAAGACAGCAGAGCCATCTTCTTCAATAGTTACTTCTTCTTCTCGATATCCGATAACATCAACATAAGTTTCACCGGCGTGCAGGCTTCCGACATTCATTTCTTTTTCATTTTCATCATTTGTAGAAATAACTACCGCACATCCTACTGGGTGTTCGTCATCGCCACTTCGTGTAAAACCAATACATCTTGGATCGTCTAGATAACCTTCTGTTTCACCATAAGCAAATTGTCGCCTTATATAAAGCAACTTATCGATAAGTTCCTGACTCCCACCATAATCCACATCTTCTGCATAATAACCGTAGTAATCGGGATAATATAAACAAGGATAACCATAAGAACTAAGCAAAATAATGCCATAAGCTAAAGGTTTGAACCAAGGCTCTACAAAGGATTCTAAAGATTGTCCAGGTTGCGAGTCATGATTATCCACAAAGGTAACTGCATACTTGGCATTGTCAAGATGTAAAGTACCGTCAAACAACTGCGTTAGATCATAATTATCCGGATCGATAGAAGCTTCATGTAAAGCGTAATGGAAGCGCACATCCATCATGGAAAAATCAAAATCCTGTTTTTCTAAATATTCTTCCAATACTTCTGTATCTTGTTCCCAATATTCTGCGACAAAAAAGAAATCTTGACCGAATTCTTCTCGAACATAGTCAACCAGTCCATCAATAACTGAACGTTTAATATGTTTTACCGCATCTAAACGAATACCATCAATTCCCGTTTCATTGATAAACCATTTAATCCATTGTTTTGTCTCTTCCAAAACTTCTTCATGTCCATAATCAATGTCTGCAAACATCAAATAATCAAAGTTGCCAAATTCATTAGACACTTCATCATCGTCGGCCCAACCTTTTCCTTCACCAACAATTTGAAAAATCCCCTCAGTATCTGTTTTTTCGTCTCTAGATACGCCGGAAAAATGACACCAGTGCCATTCAAAATCTGAGTATTTTTTCTCTCTTCCTGGAAAATAGAAATGGGGCCAGCCTTCAATTTCGTGTTCGTCACTAATCGCTTTTTGACGATTGTTTTCATCCACTCGAAAGGCTTGAAAGTTTTCAGTTTCATCTGCAGCTGCTTTATGATTTAATACAACATCTGCGTATACTTGAATACCATACTCATGTAGAGCATCAATAGCCTCATGCAGTTCTTCTTTTGTTCCATACTTCGTGCGTACCGTTCCTTTTTGATCAAATTCACCGAGATCATACAAATCATAGACCCCATAACCCACATCCTCTTGCCCTGTCCCTTTGAAACAAGGAGGAATCCATACTGCCGTAATTCCCTTTTCGCTAAGATGCTTAGCATCGTCACGTAACCTCTGCCAATGTTTGCCATCATTAGGTAAATCCCATTCAAAATATTGCATCATTAATCCATTTAGGCTCATAGTTATCTCCGTTCTTGTGTATTTCATTCCTACACAACTAATAAGTTAAGAGTATCATACTATAATACACAACTTATCCGAAGAAAAACGCTCTAATTAACATTTAAGCCTAAATTAGGGTCTGTATAAGCATACATACGCTGGATTAGACCATTCTCTTCATTAATTTCAAATACATTGCAGAAATGGTTATTTTCAATTGTTTGACCTTCTGACAGTTGACCATATTCGGTGCCTTCTACAACGATTCGATTTTTTTCTACTGTAAAGATAAACGCTTCTTTTCTAAAAAATAATTGTTTAAAATACTGTACCAATTGCTTGTTTACTTGTTCAAAAGCATCCCATCCTTTTGCAATACCAAAAGCAGCAAAAAACACTTCACAGTTTTCATGAAATAATTCCATAATTTTTTCATGACTTCTAGCTTCTACAGCTTCAAAATATTGAATAGCAATTTTTTTATTATCCATCAAATGTCCTCCCAGAAATTATTAAGCAAACTTTTTTGTTCAACTTTTATTAGCTTAATTAAAAGAATATCATCAGAAAAGAAATAGGGTAGAGGGGAAATAAATTTCCGCCCCTCCCGTCGCACCGTACGTACGGTTCTCGTATACGGCGCTCCATTTGTATTGTTTTCACGCTTGATTAAGATAGTAATTTAAAGGATTGACCAATCCAGGTCGATCCTTTTTCTTTATGGCTAAAACTTTCGGACTTAGGATAAAATTGACGACGTCCATACCACATTTCCTATACCAACCTAACCTCGAATTTGCCACCTTATAAATATTCTCTTTGGTAAAATGGCATTTGAATAATCGGTTTAATTGTTGTAGATTCGTATAGATTCGTTGTGGCAGTTTCCATTGCTTTATGATGATCACTCGGACTTTATGTCGTAGCCATTGTCCAAACTTTGCTAGATAGGTTTTCATACGCCCGATACGGTAGTAATTGATCCAGCCTCTTATCGTTTGGTTGAGTTTCGTGAATGTCACCGCTAAAGGTCGCGACACCGCCTGTTTTCTTTTAAGGATGGCTTTGGTTTTGTCATAGAGCTTTGTTTTACTGACTTTGCTCGGTTTACACTGCCACCCCTTTTGGTTCTTCCAAAAGGTAAACCCTAAAAATTGACTCTGTATCGGTCGTACCACCTTGGTTTTTGTGACGTTCACTCGTAAGGAAAGCTTTCTTTCAATCCAATTCGTAATAGATTTCATTACACGATTGGCTGCCCGCTCACTTTTGACAAAGATATCCGCGTCGTCCGCATAACGAACAAAACGTAGCCCCCTTGCTTCTAACTCTTTATCCAATTTATTCAGATAAATATTCGCTAAAAGGGGGCTTAGAGGGCCGCCCTGCGGGACTCCTTTTTCGTTTGGGCTCGTTAAACCATTCTCCATAATCCCTGCTTTTAAGAAAACACGTATTAAATGTAAAGTTTCTCTATCTTTGACCCTTTCTCTAAGGGTCGAGATTAATTTATCATGATGAACCGTATCAAAATATTTCTCAATGTCCATATCGATCACCCACTCATAACCTTCATTCAAGTAATCGAGTGCTTTTCCAATCGCTTGATGTGCACTTCGATGGGGACGAAAACCATAACTGCTTTCACTGAAGTGAACATCGAAAATGTGACTCAGTTGTTGCGCGGTTGCTTGTTGTACCACACGGTCTACCACGCTTGGAATCCCTAAAGGTCTTTGTTTTCCATCGGCTTTAGGGATATAGACTCGCTTGACTGCCTTAGGTCGATAGGTCATCGATCGAATCTCCTGAACAAGGTCTCGTCCATGTTGATAGAAGTAATGGTCAAGTTCGTTGACTGTCATTTTATCAACACCCGGAGCGCCTTTATTCTTTCTGACCTGCTCGATGGCTTGTCTCATATTTTGATGACTCGTGATCTTTTCAATGAATCTCATGCGCTGTTCCTCCTCTAGGTGTAGATGGATCCAAGATCGTCCTCACTACTTTTCCCATCGATAGTTACGTTCTACCGTTCTAGGGTATCCTCGTTTCCGGACTGCTTGGATATTTTCTTCTAGCGATTCACACTATACAAACATTCAGCCCTTCACTACATGTAATATCATAGCTACTATGGCCTCGGCTGACTTCTTACGACAAACCTTTTTCGACCGTTCGCAAACGTCCGTAAGATCTCCCAGGGTAAGACACTTATCTTTCTCTCCACAACCTCTTGATTTACTGTCTTGGTTTTACGTTTACCTTTTGGACTTCGGCTTGATATGCAGCCTTATCCACCATTTAGCCTCATCAAGTTCCTGTGCGTAGGTTCAAGAGATTTGCGCCACCACTTCCTTCACCCCATCATCGCTGATTTCGGCTTGTGGCTCGCTACACTTGGCGGTAACTACCCGTGACTAGACTTTCACTAGCTAGATAAATGCCATGCCTGGCACACATAAAAAAATATCGCACTTTTTTGTGCGATACTTACTAAAACGAAAGTATAAGAATTTGTATGCAAGCTTTCACCCACTTCTGAAGTTCATTCTCCGCCGAATGAAGAAAGGTTATTTATTATCCAAAGTTCACTCAATCTTCGTATAATTCTTCTCCAAGCATCTCTAATGTATCAAAGGTACGAGGACCATAGTCCATAAAGTCGTCGTAAGTTGTTGTGTATATTCTATTTTCTTTAATCGCGCTCACATCTTTAAGTAATGGTTCATTTGTAATACTTTCCACCGCTGTTTCGTCTAAATCCGCATTACGATCAGCTGTAACGTAGAGAATAATGTCAGGATCAGCATTAATGATTGTTTCTAAAGAAGGATCTGAGCTACTCCCTTCAATTGCAGGTTGCACATTTAACTGTTCAAGCAGGTCGCTTTGTAAACCTTCTGAAATGTTAAATGCTGCAAATGTTGAATCAGAATCATCATAGGCCACCATTGGAAGAAGCGTTAATTCTTCCTCTCCTTTGTTCTCATCGGCTTTTTCTATAACATCTTGTAGACGTTGTTCCAATTCTTCAGCATATTTTTCAGCACGTTCATTCACATTAAAAATTTGTCCTAAAGTACGTACATCATCGATTACTGCAGTCAAAGGAGGATTCGTGGACATACCACTTGCCGTTTGTATATAAGTTTGTGCGCCTAGTTCATTTAAAGTGGAGACTGACCCCATTGAATCATCATCAAATGACATTTCACGTCCTACGACAATATCAGGTGCGTACTCTGCAACTGTTTCCTTGGATACATTCATCTTATCGCCAATCACTGGGATATCATCAACATCTTCTGCAAATTTCCCAGTAACTTCATTATCTGGTTGAGTAGTGCCGACAATTTTATCTTTTAAGCCCAATTCTAACAAAATCTCAATTGAAGACAGGTTATTTGTCACCACTCGCTCAGGTGCTTCTTCAAATTTTTGGGTCTGAGTATTTCCCTCAGCGTCTGTCACATCTATCTCTAGAGGGTAAGTCGTCTCATTTTCATCGACTTGTTCTTCAGTATTAGCAGTAGCCTCCTGTCCTTCTGTTTGTTGTGAATTACAAGCTGTTAATAAAAGTAAAACTACAAATAATGCGCTTATCAAATAGATAGATCGTTGCTTCATCTGATTCTCTCCTTTAGTCTAAAATGTATAATAACTTATCAATAAATTTTGCGTTTTCGGGTCGTTGTAGACTTCACAATCCACTTCATAAATATCCTTTAAAATTTCTTTTGTGATAACCACTTTCGGTCTACCGTAATATTTCACTTCTCCTTCCTTTATAAAATAGATATAATCACAAAATTGTGCGGCTAATGAAATATCATGTAAAGCCACTAAAGTATTTACACCTAATTGTTTAATCACACGAAGACTTTCTAATTGATACTTGATATCCAAATGATTACTTGGTTCATCTAAAATCATTAAAGTAGGTGCTTGAACAATCGCTCTAGCAAGACAAACACGTTGCTTTTCTCCTCCAGATAGTTGGGAAATAGGCCGATCTCGTAATTTGCACAGGCCTGTTTTTACCAAGGCTTCTTCTACTAATTCGTAATCATGGACACTTTCTTTTTCTAAAGCACGTAAATGAGGCGTTCTTCCCATTAGAACGATTTCTTTTACGGTAAAATCAAAACTATTATTTTGAAACTGTGACACCACAGACATTTGCTGGGCAATTTTTTTAGTTGGCGTATTTTTTAAGTTCAAATCATTTAAATAAATAGTACCGCTTTTAGGTTCTAATACGCGATATACAGATTTTAATAAGGTAGACTTCCCACTACCATTAGGACCCAATAAAGCAGTGAAAGAGTGATCATGTACTTGTAGATCAATTCCTTTAATCACTTTATTTGTTCCTTGAAAAATTTCTACGTTTTCAACATTAAGGTTCATAACATTACTCCTGACTAGTCTTTGAATTGATAATTTTTTTGAATCATGATAAATGCAAAAAATGGCGCGCCAACGATTGACGTAAAGATGCCAATAGGTAATTCATTATTTTCAACCATAGTACGAGCTAAAATATCTACAACGACTAAAAAAATACTTCCAGTCAATACAGTTATAGGAATCAATTTCCGATGGTCTGGACCAACTAAAGCTTGGATATTTTATTTTTTCTTCATCACTATAAAAAAACGAGTTAACTAGAAGAATTTCTAATTGATATTCATAAAAGGAAACACACAATCTTGGCAGCAATCCATATGATTAAAGACTCCCCTTTCTTAAACAAAGTTGTTGACTATAAAAATCTATCTTGCTAGACTATTACGGTCGTCTTTTTAAAGACATACGAAATGAAAAGTAAGGAAGTGATGATGGTGGCTTGGATTTTAGATTGGGGAGAAAAATGTAAACCAAAGCTGGGAAAACACCTTATAGATATACAGGCTGGTTATAAACCAAGCCGCTATGATTTCTTTTAAAAAATAGAATGAGGTGTTTTCCCATGCAAAAGTTTAAAACGCAAAGTTTCATTTTGATTTTAACGTCGTTTCTTTTAGGCTTTAGTGAATTTATTATCGTAGGTATCTTAGATGATATCGCTGCTTCTTTTCCTGTAGATGTTTCTACAGCGGGTTATTTGGTCACCATTTTCGCATTATCTTATGCTATTAGCACGCCTTTTGTGACTACTTTAATTGGGCAAAAACGTTTGCTTAATGTTTTATTATTCCTGATGAGTATATTTACTATCGGAAACTTTGTCACTGCTATGGCACCAACGTATGCTGTTTTAACACTTTCCCGCGTTGTCGTAGCTGTTGTTTCTGGTTCAGGCATCTCCGTGATTATGGCTTTTGCGACTTATTTAGCTCCGATGGAAAGACGCGCTTGGCTTATCGCTTGGATATTTTCAGGTTTTAGTATCGCTTCTGTTTTTGGGGTTCCATTGGGTACATTCTTAAGCACACAATTTGGTTGGCGTTCTGCTTTTTACCTCATTGCTGGACTTAGCTTTATCTTGTTGTTTTTCCTTAAGATAAGTTTACCTGATGATCTGCGGCAAAAATCTTCAGGAGCTACACGTTTTTCTGACCAGTTAGCTATTTTTAAAGATTCACGGATACAATTAAGTGCTTTCGTTACCATGTTCAGCATTGCCGGTATTTATGCTGTGTACACCTACCTGCGTCCTATTTTTTCGACAGAATTAGGGATTGCGCCTTCGTTAGTGACCTTAGCTTTTACAGCTTATGGTTTCATGTCCCTTATAAGTAATCAATTGAGTGGTAAAATCGCGGAAAGACGTGGTTTGCTTACATGCCGAAAGTTTATATTGCTGAAATTTTCTTATTAGGATGTTTGCCTGTTTTGTTAAATATACATTGGGCGGGTTTTATTGATTTAATGTTGATTGGTTTGACGATGTATCTACTCAATTCGCCTATTCAATTGCATATGATAGGTATTGCAGAAAATAGTTATCCTCAATCTATGGTGTTAGCATCTTCTTTTAATTCGATCTTTTCCAATATTGGAATTGCCATAGGTTCTGCTGTTGGAAGTCAAATCGCACAAAATGTTGGTATGCAAGCTCTCGGGCCAGGAGGTGCCGTTCTTGCTGCAATTACATTGGTACTAACACTGATGTTAAATCGTAAGAACGCCCAATTTACGGAAAGTTTAGAAGCTTAAATTTTAGAATGGATCGCCTTTCTTTTTGAAAGGCGGTTTTTTCATCAGGTTTTGTTCAATCTTGCACATAATAAATGAGGTGTTAATATATAATTGTTCGCACAGGCCGCTATAATTTATATCCGGATATGAAATTTATGGCAACACCTCCAATTGATGGCGATTTAACCCAATATATCACTTATCCTAATGAGAAATTACGAGATGAATAAGCTGAAATCTTGTTTATACATCTAACCAAATAAAGAGACAAACCGGAATACTTCTTCAACTTTAAAAGCAAGTCTTCCGATTTGTCTCTTTTTGTTTTTAAATACAATAAAGCAAAAAAATTATAATTTCCCTGCTTTTATTAGCTCTGTTACCTTCGATGCTTTTGGTACAAACGCCACTGACAGATTCCGTAAATAACCAGTAAAGCAATTGTTAACATATTTTGCTGGATATACATCCCCATCTTAAAATAGGTATTCATTTCTGGATAAAACGAAACTTGCGGAACCATATAAATAGAATAACCTAATGATAGAAGGGGCAAAACAAGCCCCCACCAAAAATGTTTTCTGGTAGATAACCAAATCTGAAGTCCCACGCCCCCAAATACTGTAATCAATACAATGAGTAAATCGGTCATTGATAACGGCATAATATCACCTCTTTTTTATTTGACGATTTTATAGTAAGTCTTGGCAGTAATTCTATAAATCATAATGTAAACCAGCAAAAAGATAACAAACGCTAGGAATAGACTCAGCGGAAATAAGTTCACTTGATTTAACATCACTAAAACCATCCCTTTTTTCATCAGCGGCAACATCACGAGTGTATGGACGCCGGTGACAAATACCGGCAAGAAAAAGACGCTTAACATTTGCGAACGAATAGCTTGTTTAATCTCTGCATCGCTTAATCCAACATTACGCATAATCCGAAAACGTTCTTTGTCATCGTAAGCTTCTGAAATTTGTTTATAATAAATGATTAATACTGTCATCATCAACAATAATAACGCTAAGTTTAAAACGAGAAATAAGACGCCTCCTCTTAACGCACGAAAGTTACCGTTAGCCTCTACTCTTGTGTCAACATTGGTAATATTCATCTTTTCTTCATTTATTTTATCTTGATAATGATTGGAAAAATCAATTTTCTCCTCTTTTGTAGCATTTACTAAATCAAATTGTGAGAAAACGCTGGTGGGTGTCGTCATCTCCTGTAAAACATCTTGTTGGCTTTGATCAATTTCTTGTAATACTTCAGGAGAGCTAACAATGATATAGTAACCATCATTTACCGCATTTGACGTTTCATTTCCTATAGCAAACTCTTCAATATTATCTTCTTCTCTTACCTCAAATTGTTGATTTAATAAGGACAATGTGTTCGCTTTATAAGCTTGTACTGTCCCGTGAACAACCACTTCGTTTTCTGCTAAATCTAATTGATCCCCCGAAATTTCCTGATAATTATCTTGATCAACAAAATAAAGATTGGCTGGTGTTTGGTTCGTTTGCGTTGAGTAAACATCTTGTGTGAGCGTAAAACCATTTTTGTCTCGTTGTGCCGGAAAATTTAGATAAGTGTAAGATAGGAAGTCCTCTACTTGAATATTGGTCTCCGCTGAAATCTGTTCGACAACCTCTTGTATTCTTGTTTTTGTGGTATCCTCTGTTTCTGCATCACTATTACCTACTTTCACTTCAGAAATCACATCACGCGGATACTGTGTATTCACTGAATTATCCGTCGTTAAATACAAGGAAGCCGCAATAGAAAACATTAAAACAACACCGACTGATAAAATAGAAATATTGGCCAAACCTACTGCATTTTTTTTCATGCGATAAAGCATACCGGAAATCGGTATAAAATGTTTGGTTTGATAATAGTATCTTTTATTCTTTTTAAGTAGCTTCGAAAAAGTAATTGTTCCTGTAGTAAACAATAAGTAAGTAGCAGCAATTACGATTAAAATGGCTAAAAAGACTAACTGCATCCCTAAAATAGGTGACTGAATCGTTAATGCTAAATAGTAACCGACGCCCATTAAAAGTAAAGCAATAATGGTCCATACAATTTTTATTTTAGGTTCTTTCTCCCCTGTATTGCTTGCTTTTAATAATTCAATGGGATTAGCAAGCCTGACTTGATAGATATTCACAAGTAAAACTGCAAGAAAAATCAAGAGAAAGAAAGCTGAGGTCCATAAGATCGGCTGCATAGAAAGCTCAAAGCCCAAAGAGACAGGCGCAGCTAACATACGTCGAATAAGAAGCGTCGCGACTTTATTTAACAACAATCCTGCTATAAGCCCGACAATTAAGCTAACGAAATAAATAAAAAGAATCTCATAGGAAAGGATCTTGCTTATATGTTTTTTATCCATGCCTAAAATGTTATAAATACCAAATTCTTTTTTTCGATTTTTCATGAGAAAACTATTCATATAAAACAAAAATATCGCAGAAAACAGAACTAATATCACATAGCCTAAAGCTAAAATTGTTTGTAGGTTCGCGCCTCCAGGGATTTGTTTCAAACCGCTATTGACAGATAAGCTTAAAATAACGAAGGTCATCATAACAGAAACAATACTTGAGATAATAAATGGATTGTAAAGTCGGCTGTTTTCGCGAATACTTTGTAAGGCTAATTTTGCGTAAAATCCATTATGCATAATAATCCTCTCCTGCACTCAATACAGTTAGTGTCTGTGAAATTTTTTGAAACATCTGCTCGCTACTTTCTTCTCCTTTATATAATTCATGAAACACATTGCCATCTTTAAAAAAAGAACGCGTTTGGCATGACTAGCTGCTTCGATACTATGTGTGACCATTAAAATCGTTTGTCCTTCATCATTAATTTGATTAAAAAGGGTGAGCAGTTCGTTGGTTGATTTTGAATCTAGCGCTCCTGTCGGTTCATCAGCTAAAACCAAAGCCGGACTAGCAATAAGTGCCCGCGCCACTGCAGCCCGTTGTTTTTGCCCACCAGATACTTCGTAAGGAAATTTCTCTAGCAATTCTAATATGCCTAATTTTTCCGCAATGGGTTTTAGTTTTTCTTCCATCATTTCATGCTTCTTTCCTGATAGAACTAAAGGTAAAAAAATATTATCTTTTAAAGAAAAAGTATCTAATAGATTAAAATCTTGGAAAACAAATCCTAGATTTTCACGTCGGAATTTTGAAATATCTTTTTCCGAAATTTGTACGATATCTTGATCATTTAATAATACTTTGCCATTTGTCGGACGATCCAGCGCTGCTAAAATATTCAGTAAGGTTGTTTTGCCAGAACCCGATTCGCCCATAATGGCAATATATTCTCCACTTTCAACAGAAAAAGAAAGATTCGCCAAGGCTTCCAACTTATTTTTTCCGAATCGATTGCTATATACTTTCTTTAATTCTTGTACTTGTAGAAGACTCATTTTTAGCTCCTCACTTTCTAAGTAGTGATATTTCTTTGTTAATCTAACGATAGCAAAAAAGAGAAATGCCTTTCTATAATTTAAGCTGGCATTTCTCTTTATTTTCTAACAGTTTTGTTAGATTGCTTTATTTTGTAATCATTTCCTGTTTGTCAAAATGTATAGATACTTTTGTCCCTTTTTTAGCTTTGGAAGATAGGAAAAGCTGGTGCCCTAATTTCTGAATCACTTGTTTGGACAGGTAAAAGCCAATGCCCGTAGCATTTTTTTGTTGGCGTCCCGTAAATCCTGTGAAATTTCTTTGACCCACTCTAGGTAAATCTTCTGCTGAAATACCAATACCTGTATCTTCGATAACTAAAGACTGATTTTCTAAATAAATCGATATTGATCCTTCATGAGTGTACTTTAAGGCATTAGAAAGTAGTTGATCGATGACAAAACTTAGCCACTTGGCATCAGTAACAACACGAAGATGAATCATCTCATAATGTAGCGTAAGTTTTTTTCGGATAAAAGAAGGAGCGTACTTTTTAATATTTTCTCGAATTAAGTCATCTACATCCACTTCTTGAAAATGATAATCGGTGGAAGAACTTTCCAAGCGGACATACTGTAAAATCAAATTTACGTACTGATCAATTTTAAATAGTTGTTCTTCCAACTCATCTGAAACTTCTGCTTCATCTTCTTGTAAAATTAAATGAAGTGCTGCAATCGGTACCTTAATCTGATGGACCCAAGTTGTGAAATAATCCAAAATTTCTTGTTCAGTGTGTGCCGCTTCATTTTCTAAAGCTAAAAGCTGCTGGTTTATTTTTTGAATAATTACTTGATAGTCCTTTTCAACAGAACCATTGCTTTCAGGTAAGTCTTTGAATGTGACCTCTTCAGAACTTTTAAGACGAGCTAATTGAGTACGTTTGGTATAGAAATGGTAAAAATCAAAAACACCCATAATAATAACTACAAAACTGCTGATAACAATGCTTAATAAAGCTCTTTCTAGCGGCAATTGATAAACATAGCCCACTACAATATTAACCACAGCAAAAAAGAGACAGAGAAAAAGAAACATTCTTTGTTTGTATAGATATTGGAGTAGTAGCACACCTTTAGTTTTCAATAAGATAACCTTCTCCTTTTTTTGTACGAACAAAATCCTCTAAGCCCATTTCAGCTAACTTTTTCCTTAAACGATTGATATTGGTATACAGTGCGCTATCATCCACATAACTATCTGATTCCCATAGATAAAGCATGAGCTTTTTCCGAGAGACAATATGTCCTTTATTTTCCATTAACTTTTGGAAAACTTTTGCTTCGTTTTTTGTCAGTTCCATCTCATGGTCTTGATAGGAAATCGTAAAGTTGCTGCTATTAAAAATTAAACCACGATGTTCAATTAAGTCATTGGAATCACTAAAGTCGTAACTACGACGAAGAAGCGCTTGTATTTTTGCCATTAAAATTTCCAAGTCAAAGGGTTTTGTAATATAATCATCGGCTCCCATCTCAATTGCACGAAGAATATTCAGATTATCTATAGCCGAGGAGATAAAAATAATCGGCACACTGGAAATTTTCCGCATTTCCCGACACCAATGGTAACCGTCAAAAAAAGGAAGGGTGATATCAAGCAAAACTAGCTGCGGATCAAAGGAAACAAGTGCTGACAAAATGTTTTGAAAATCCTTTGCAATCAAACTTTCATAATCCCATTTTACTAGATGTTGTTTGATTTTATTAGCAATCACTTCATCATCTTCAACGATAAATATTTTCATGACGGCACCTCTTTTCTTCCCATATTTTCCTTTAGTATGCCTTAATCCAAGCTTTCTGTCTAATATTTTCAGCTGTTTAAACACTAGTGACGATTGATCAACGACCCCACCCATATTTCCATTGAAAATAATTGAGAGAAGAACGAAGGCTTTGCTTCATTTATTGCTGCGTTGTTATAGTAATCACTTAGTTTTCCTTGAAATTCTAACTGTAATGTAGGAATTTCTTTTAAATCTTGCGGCGCAACTAAAGATAATGGTTTTTCAAAAGTATTAAACTCGCATTCTGCCAGTACTGAAGCGACAAATTGTGAACAGAAAAATACATGATCTCTTTTTATAGGTCTATTGATTAAAAAACCAAATAAACCAATAAAATTATAATGATAATATTCTTTTTCTGCTTTTATTTGTTCAACATATAACTCCATTTGTTCTAATTGCTCTTGTGTAATATCAAAAGAGTAAACTGCACAGTGCGCTTTTTTAAGTAGCCCCGTTCTGATATTTTCCTCGATAAACCCACCAATAAATGGATTTCTTATATGCTTTCTGCCAAAGCTATAAACTTCCGACAAATCAGAAGTAAAAGCAATGGAAGCATGATTGTAAGGATGATGTGTATACAGCCTAATAAACTTAGTAAACAGCGTTCCCGTATCGGTTAATAGTATATATCCTTTTTTCTCTTCCATAATCTTGCTCCTTTAACTCTCCTATTAAGAATATTTTCTATTCTCAATATAACGATAAAATACTAAAAAAGAATTAATTAATTTCTTAAAAAAGAGTTAACTATTTTCTAATTGATAACAATTATCTAAAACTTGAGAACATCTTTATACCATGATAATTTATTATTAATAATAAAGCTATAAGGAGATCTTTTATAGAACAAAAACAACTCGTCTATGCAAAGTTAGAAGAAATGAATATTGATTTTCAAAGGATTGAGCACCCGGCTGTTTACACAATAGAAGAAATGAAAGCCCTGGATTTTCCAGCGCATTCCACCGTTGCTAAAAATTTATTTTTAAGAAATGGCAATGGGAAAGAACACTATCTGCTTGTGGTTGAAGAGGATCAAAATATAGATTTAAAAGAAGTTAAAACAATGATTGCCTCTTCTCGCTTATCTTTTGCCTCTGAAGAACGGCTTGAAAAATACTTAGGCTTAGCTAAAGGAGCTGTCAGTCCATTTGGTTTATTAAATGACAAACAGAACGATGTGACTGTTTATGTAGATAGTCATTTAAAAGACGCAAATGTCATTGGTCTTCACCCTAATGATAACACTGCTACTGTTTTTATTACTTTTGAGCAGCTCTTGCAATTTATAAAAGAAACAAAACATGAAATCCATCAATTAAATTTTGCTTAATTCATTTTACAAAAGAATACCGAATTGGAGGCAAGTACTTAAATACTTGCCTTTTTCATTGAAAAAAATGCTTGATTTCAGTAAATTTTCAAGCTTTTTTAGTAGATTATACAATAAAAAATATGCTATCCTATTCCAGGATTATTAATAACTCTTGCAAGCTTATAGACTGCTTTAAAGCAGCTTATTATATTTTCAAGGGGAGAAAGGAGTGTAGTAATGGCTAAATTTATTAATAAACATTATAAAAATATCATACTTTGTTTCATAGGAACTTTTATCAATGCGCTCGGTGTTAACTGTTTTCTACTTGGAGCAAATTTAGGAGATGGAGGTACTGTCGGGATATCTTTGGCTTTAAGGTATACGCTTGGCCTTTCGCCCGCCTTAACATCTTTGATTATAAACACTTTAGTCGTTTTTGTCGGTTGGAAATTTTTAAGTAAAACCACAGCAATTTATACTGTGATCGCCAACACTGCACTTTCTTTCTGAATTTAACCGAAGGAATCAATTTAGGTGTCGACGACTTTGTTATAAACTCTGTGTTCGGGGGTGCTGTTATAGGTATTGGCGCGGGTCTAGTGATCTCAACAGGTAGTACCCTAGGCGGAACTTCAGTTATAGCTAAAGTCCTCAACAAATATCTGGATATAAAAACTTCTCAAGGAATTTTTATGTTGGATGGTCTAGTTGTCCTATCTTTTCTTTTAGTACTTCCTATAGAAAATGTTTTATTTACTATCATTATGCTGTTTGTAACAGAAAGAGCTACCTCCTTTATTATTGAAGGTTTTAACCCTAAAAAGGCGGTTACCATTATATCTAATAAGAATGAGGAAATCAGTAATAAAATCAATGATTTTACAGGCAGAGGTTCAACGTTATTAACAGGTAGCGGTGGTTATAGTAAAAATCAAAGAACCATGCTTTATGTTGTTGTACCGCAATCACAAGTTACTAGGATTAAAAAGCTTGTCAATAAGGAAGACGAACATGCATTTTTGGCCATTCATGATGTTAGAGATGTATTAGGTAGTGGCTTTATCAATATCAATTAAGATAAAAATATTCCTTGTTCCCACCATAATTTACAAATATTGGTGGGAACTTTTTTGATGTCCCTCCAATAATTTTTCAATTGCTGGCATCTTTTTAATGATACCACCATTTTTTATGATTTTGGAGGAGTCATTTTATTTGATGTATTTTCTCCTAAATTGTAAAGGAGAGTCATCGTAATACTCGCCAAACTTTTTGATAAAGTAAGCGACATTTTCCATCCCTACGCTTTCAGCAATTTCTTTGACGGTTCGATTTGTTTCCAACAATCCTTTTTTTGCCATAGTTAGACGAATATTCATCAATCGTTTTTGTGGGGTTATCCCAGTAATTGCTTTATAAGTGTGGCGTAAATATGATTCTGAACCTCGTGCTAAGTGAGCTAATTCTTCTAGGGTTAACTTCTGCTGATAGTTATGAAGTAAAATCGTATCAATTTCTCTTACCCATTCCTGATTGCTAACTGGCTCACCTAAGGGTTGGCATCTTTTACAAGGTCTGTAACCTGCCTGTACAGCCCCTTCTTTTGTATAATAAATTTCTATATTTTCTTTTTTGGGTAATCTTGAAAGACAAGAGGGGCGACAAAAAATCCGAGTACTTTTGACTGCATACCAAAAGATATCATCATAATACTTATTATTAGCTTTTATGGCCTGCCACTCAGTTTTTGTTACACTCACACAATAAACCTCCTCTCATCGAATGTCTTCTAAAGTAAGCAGTTTTAATTTTCTTTCGATCCCTCCTGCATAACCGGTCAGAGAACCATCGCTTCCAATGACTCTATGACAAGGGATAATGATCGAAATAGGATTATGTCCTACAGCGCCACCAACAGCTCGTGCTGATCCGACGTTTTCACCGTAATTTTCTTTTAATTTATCAAGGATTTGCTGATAAGTAATTGTTTGTCCATAAGGTACAGTTTGCAAAATTGATAATACCTTTTGACGAAAATCTGTAACTTTAGGAGCTAATGATAAATGCTCTTTTGCAGGTTTTCTTCCGTCGAAATAGTCACTCAACCACTCTTTTACTTTCTTTATCACACGGTTTTCTTGATAAACAGCTTCTTCTAAAGAATAGGAAGCACCGTAATATTTCTGATCTTCAAACCATAGCCCCAACACAGAACTGTTGTCAGCTAATATTAGGAGATTGCCTAAAGGTGATGCATATTTACTTTTATATAACATCTTTTCCCACCTTTCTTTTATCATCTTTACTCATTTCATCACTAAAAAAATTTCTTTCTTATAAATCTATTATAGCAATTTTTTCCTATAAAAAATAATACAATCTGGCTTTTTTAACCTAAAAAAAGTCCAGACCTATTCTTTTATAGATCTGGACTTTTGCTGTTAAATTAAGCATCTTTCCATACTTCTTGGGCAATGTCTTTGATAAATCTTATTTTATTCCATTGCTGTTCTTCGGTTAAAATATTTCCTTCTTCAGTGGAGGCAAAACCACATTGAGGACTAAGACATAAATTTTCTAAAGGAACAAACTGACTTGCTTCTTTGATGCGAGCGATAATATCTTCCCGATTTTCTAAACTTCCTGATTTAGAAGTCACTAAGCCTAAAACCACCTTCTTTCCAGCTGTTACATTAGCTAAAGGTGAAAAACCGCCTGCACGATCACTATCGTATTCTAGATAATAAGCGTTGACATTTTCTTGGTCAAATAAGGGGCTAGACACATTATCATAGCCACCTGAAGAGGACCAAGTTGACTGATAATTTCCTCGACAAATGTGTGTGTTGATCACAAGATCTTGTGGTTGATTGTCGATAATTGCATTATTTAAAGTAACAAACAACCGTTTTTGTTCTTCCGCTTCTTTTTCAGCCCTAGCGCGCTCTTTACTAGCCACTTTTTCTGGAATACCATTTGTCATAGAAGTGCCAGCTGCTAACATTCCCCAAGTACAATCATCGATTTGTAAGGTTTTAACACCTGCAGCATAAAATTCCGATATCGCTTCTCGATAGGCGGAAATAATCCCGTCAACTAAGGCTTCTGTTGTTGAATATATTTCTTTAGTTGATGCTTCATTTTCCGGTCTAGCCAATTCTGCCCAAAATTGTGCAGGGGCTGGTATCGTTAATTTTACTTCCGTATCTTCTTTTGCATGTTCTTTTGCAAAACGAAAATGTTCTACAAAGGGATGATTTTTTCCACCCAGTTTACCTGTTAGTCTAGCAGTTTCTGCTCGAGTTTCCTTGTCTTTAAACTGATAGCCTTTATCACTTGCTGCTTTTGTAACACCATTGAGTCCCCAAAAGAAATCTAAATGCCACCAACTACGACGAAACTCACCGTCCGTTACAGCGTTAAGTCCAACTTCTTCCTGTTTCTTTATTAAATCAATAATTGCCTGATCTTCTACTTCTTTTAATTCTTCTGCCGAGATGTTTCCTTGCTCAAAATCTTCTCTAGCTTGCTTTAACGCCTCGGGTCTTAAGAAACTACCGACGATGTCATAACGATAAGGTGATTGTTGTTTTAATTTTGTATCTGCCATTATAATTCCTCCTGTATTATCTTTTTATTTATTATTTTTAAATACTTTTGAGAACTGGCTCTCTTCCTTTATATCATCCTTTTTTTATTTAATTTTTTTATCTACAGCATCCTTTGATAAGCTATTTAAAAGAATTTGAACAGCTTGAAATGCTTGAACGCTCACGTTATCCACTGAATCATCAAACATCTGTGGTGCTTTATCTCCTACCTTATCCGAAATTGCGCGCACATTGAGTATCGGAATATTATAAAAACTAGCTACTTGAGCAATTGCGCAACTTTCCATATCCGAACCTATCAAGTCTGGAAAATTTTTGCGTATTGTGTTGATAGTGGCATCATCACTCATAAAAGAATCCGCAGTTACAATCGTTCCTAAATGATAAGTAATATTGTGAACAGCAAATAACTTTTCAACTTCTTGCAAAAGAGCATGGCTAATCGGATAATCAGCTGGCATCTGAGGCACTTGACCATATTGATAGTCAAAGCCTGTCGCATCCACATCACTATAAACAAAACGATCGCTAAGAAGTATTTCTCCTAAGGCTGCATTTGCATGAAAAGTACCAGTAGTTCCAGTATTAATAATTAAATCGGGTGCGACATGTTCACATAACCAAGCCGTACTAGCAGCCGCATTTACTTTACCAATACCTGATTCAACTAAATAAACATCTTCGTTGAGTTTTTCAATAACAGTCTT
The DNA here is from genome assembly GCF_001712815.1 of Tetragenococcus halophilus. Lineage (NCBI taxonomy): Bacteria > Bacillati > Bacillota > Bacilli > Lactobacillales > Enterococcaceae > Tetragenococcus > Tetragenococcus halophilus. The sequence continues at coordinate 749,876 of NZ_CP012047.1, read as the reverse complement.
TCCTTTTTGCCAAATTTGTTTACGTTGTGTGAAGAATTCACGAAAAGGAGTTACTTCTTCTTGCATCGCCGCAATAATAGCAATTTTCACTTTATTCCCCCCAAACTTCATCAATTGATTCGTCTACTTCTACTTTGGTACCTTCAAATTCTTCATCTATATACTCTTGGATTTCAGGGTCATGATAGATTTCTCCTAGCTTTTGCAGATCTTCTTCATCTTCTCTTCCTTCTTGGACTGCAATAATGTTAAAATTCCCTTTATTGTCATCATTAACTTCTTCATGATAAATAGCATCTTCTAATACATTTAGCCCCCCTTCAAGTGCGACCGTGTTACTGATTGGAATTAAATCCAAATCAGATAAAACACGAGGGCCCGTCAGATCATCAATTAAGCTAAACTCGAGATTTTTAAGATTTTCTGCAATATCATCAGGTGTACCCAGCCCATCATCAAAGTCCTCTTCTAGTGTAATCAATCCAGCCGATTCTAATAGGCGCAATCCTCGTGCGGTATTTGCTGGATTATCTGCTAGCGCTACCTGAGCACCATTAGGAAGATCTTCCACAGAATCATACTTGTCTGAGTATAATCCCATAGGTTCCATATAAGTTGTCGCTATAGGAATTAAATTTGTTTCACTTTCTTCGTTATAACTTTTTAAATATTCAATAGACTGAAAAGCATTCGCGTCTACATCGCCATCTGCCACAGCATTATTGGACTGTGTTCCTCCTGTGATTTCTGTTACCTCAATTTCAAGTCCCGCCTCTTGGGCTGCATCTGAGTTTGCGATATAATCCCAAACTTCCGCATCCGAATCTACTGAACTGATATGAACAACACCATCATTTTGCTGTGCACCCTCTTGTTCTGCAGACCCACTATTTCCACAAGCACCTAAAAGCAGTAAAAAAATTGTTGCACCTATATATAAACTTATTTTTTTCATGTGTCACCTTCCTTAATGTTTAAACAACTAATGATACGCCAACAAACAAGCAAATTCTTCCCCCTTATATGTTTTTAGAGATAAAAAAAAATCTCCATCCCTTTGCTTATTATTTCTAATAAACAAAGGGACGAAGACTTTTCGTGTTACCACCCTTATTCATATCGACCTCACAGCCAATATCTCAACGGTACGCATGATACCCGGCAGTATATCGGCTGCTTTCCCGTTTATTCAGCGCTAACTGAACAAAAAGCTTAGAGCTCATCTTCACTAAATTTATTTGCACCCTTTCACACCATCCGGGCTCTCTTTAACAAACGCAATAGTTACTCTTCTCTATTATCGCTTTATCTGTGATTTGCAAATTAGTATAGAGAATAGTCAAAACTTTGTCAAGCTATTTTTTGAAAATTCTTCCATTTTAACTATTAGTCCTTGTATACCATTGCTGCTAAATCAAATTTTTTAATTATTCTGATAATCTTATTTTTAACTAACACCTAAAATTTCCTCTTTGGAATGAATCAATTCTGTTAAAAAGTTACAATAAGGCGTTGGTATTTGGTATTGTTTTCCTTTTCTAACAATCACGCCATTAATATAGTCGATCTCAGTTAAACGTTTATTATCGATTAAATCCTGATACATTGATGGATAATGTAAACCTATTGTTTCTGGATCAAAACTTGATTTTATTTGTGTTAAAACTTCGTCTTTGTCTAGGAAAATATTTTGTGCGTTAGCAATTGCGATAAATTCATCGACAATTTGAGAAATAATAATGTTGGCGTAACTGCTTGCACCAAGACTAGCGATGTTACATTCTAAAACAGTGCATAGTCCATTGACACTTCCATTCACACATGCCTTTTTATAAATAGAGGACAAAATATTAGAAGAATACTTTGCATTTAAATCAGCTCGGTTCAATGCCTCAACAATTGTATTGGCTGCTTGTTCTTGGCCTTGTGCTAAGTTTTGTAAGTCAATCGAACCATCGCCAAATAGTTTCACTTTTCCTGGGCCTTGCAGACCGGAAGTCCACATAGTATTTCCTAAGAAAATATTTTGATAAGGTACATATTTTTTAATCATATCTTCATGACCAATGCCGTTTAGTAGACAAAGTACCTTCGTATCTTCATGTAAAAGACTATTAATAGATTGCAACATGGAATCTAACTGCATAGCTTTAGTAAATAAAATCACCAAATCTGCTGAAAAATCAACCTTTGCAATCTCATTTTGATTATAGGCAGAAATATTTTCAACTATTTTTTCTCCGTTAAAATTAGCTTGTAATCCATTTTTATTGATTGCATCAATGTGTTCTTGCCAACCATCCACTAAAACAACTTCATGATTCGCACGATGTAACATTAGCCCAAAACGACTTCCCATAGCTCCGGCTCCGGCTATAATAATTTTCATATAATTCACTTCCTACTAGGTATATTCATTTCACCCATTTTATTATACTACGCTTATTCCTGATAAAAAACCATTTAAGAGGTTGTAATTTTTTTACGTTCAGATATTATCCGTGCTACACTTTTATTGTACAGAAAATATATTAAGCGGAGGTAATATAAATGCAACAAGAACAATTAATTCTAAAAGAACGTCCGAATGGTTTACCCGATGATAATACTTTCGAGTATAAAAACATTGATGTTTTTGAAGCAGGGCAAGGCGAAATATTAGTCAAAACTTTATATCTCTCAGTTGATCCGTATATGCGTGGCAGAATGTCCGATGCGCCTTCTTATTCTGCACCTTTTGAAGTTGGTCAACCTCTAAACGGAGCGGTCGTTAGCCAAGTGATTCGTTCAAACGATAATAATTTTTCAAAAGACGATTTAGTAACTGGTAATCTTGACTTTCAAGAGTATAATGTCATAAAAGCTTCAGATGTACGAAAAGTGCAAACAGAAGGTTTAAAAGCAAGTAATGCACTCAGCGTATTAGGAATGCCTGCTTTAACAGCTTACTTTGGTATGATGCATATTGGCGAACCCAAAAAAGGCGAAACTGTCGTCGTATCAGGCGCAGCTGGAGCGGTTGGACAAGTGGCTGGTCAACTCGCTAAAAGAGTCGGTGCTCGTGTCGTTGGCATCGTCGGTTCAGAGAAAAAAGCAAAATATATCACTGAAACATTAGGCTATGATGCGGCTGTAGAATATAAAAAGGGAAATGTCAGTGAACAACTAAAAGAAACCTGCCCTAACGGTATTGATGTTTATTATGAAAATGTCGGTGGCGAAATCTCAGAAGCAGTTTGGCCTTTATTAAATGTTTTTGCCCGTATTCCTGTATGTGGCGCGATTTCCTCCTATAACCTTAAAGAAGGCGAAGAAGATATCGGCCTGCGTGTACAACGTTTCTTAATTAACTCTCGGGCAAAAATGCAAGGATTGCTAGTCGGTGATTTCGCGGATTCTTTCGATGAAGCTTATACCGCTCTGGAAAAAGCAGTAGCTAATGGTGAATTACAATTTGAAGAAACCATTTACAATGGTTTCCATAAAACACCAGATGCCTTTTTAGGTCTATTTAGCGGGGAAAATATCGGAAAACAAATTGTGAAAGTTGCAGATAAAGAGTAGTTAAATAATAAAAAAGAGAAAATGTAAGAGCGCTAAGTATCGCTCAAACATTCTTCTCTTTTTTATTTTCTTTCATATATTTCGTAAATCTTACTACCCAACAACTTTTCCTTATGACATACTCTTTCTGAAAAAGAGCGGGAATCATTTGTTTTGATTAATGGAACAGCCATCATTATGGGAAGTTTAATAGGTGTATTATTAAGAAATTTTTCTGAAGAAATGAGAGCCTTACCATTTTTATGTTATACTGTATTGGACAGTAAAGTTTGTGACGGTGGCTATCTTTTTGAAAGGCGGTGGTACTTATGAATGTAAGTGCTAAAATCTTAAAAGAAAGGAGAGGCCTTTTGTCTGTGGCTGAAGCGTTAGGGCTAATGATTGGTTTCGGTTCTTTAATCGCGACTTTAATTTTTGGTATCCTAGCAATAGTAAAAAACGACAAAAAATAACCGTCAACTTTAGCAGGGCGACGGTTATTTTTAATTAAATAATGTGTTCTGTCACCATCTTAAACGGTGCTGTCATTGAGGGATTGTTCATAGCAATTCCTCTCTCCTTATATAAGGAAGTATAGCATATAAAAGCGGATTATTCAATGTAGAGTCTTTGAGTGTATCATAGTATGAGCATTTCAAATTTAGCTTAGATTTAGGGATGCTATACCATTTATTTTATAAGTAATAAACATTCTGATATGAATAAAGACAGGGAATAAAATCCAAATCGACTCCCTATGTTTGAAAAGATAGGGAACGTTTCTCGATTCTACTCCCTGAGAAGTAAAAGACAGGGAGTATATTAAAAAAAGACGACTCCCTGTTATTAGCGTCAATTAGCATAAAATTGTATAAATATAGCAAAAAAGAAGAAACATAGGGGTTAAATAGCTGATTTACTCCCTGTGATGAACATATCAGGGAGTAAAATAGCCATTTAACCCCTGAAAAACCAAAGATAGGGAACACTTTTTTAATTTACTCCCCGTCCTTGACCCTTATAGTTTCTTTTCGAAACCTTCCATTGGAGCGGCTTGGTTTTGGTAATTTTCTGCTTTTTTGCCATCAGGTGTAAAGTTCATTACACTGCCAAATGATTCTTTCAAATAAGTTTGCATAGCACCTGAAATGCCTAGTTCTTCCATATCCGCAAGGCTCATTGTCGTACGGATACTTGCTTCATCGCCTGTCATTGCTTTTTCTACCCAATGAGGTTCACGTAAAAGCTCACGTCCAATAGCCACTAAGTCAGTGCCACTATTTATCATTTCTTCAGCATCTTCTGGCGTCTCCACTGAACCCACGCCGATAAGCGGAACCTCATTAGCGATTTTTTCCGTAAATTTTTTCAAAATAGGCGTAGTATCTGTTTTATCATTTAGCGAAGTACGTTTATAACTTCCCATAGATAAATGAATATAATCCACTTGATTTTTAATTGTTTCAGCAAGATATAAGGTATCTTCTAAATGAATGCCTGGTGTTTCAACTTCTTCAGGTGAAATCCGATAGCCTAATAAAAACGAATCAGTTGCATACTTTTCGATCGTTTCAGTTACTTCTTTAATAACTGCCAGCGGGAATCTCAAACGTTTTTCCTGACTACCTCCCCATTCATCAGAACGTTGGTTAGAATTGGCAGAATAAAATTGTTGTAACAAATAAGTATTTGCCCCATGTAATTCCACACCATCAAAACCTGCTTGAATTGCTCGTCTAGTAGCAGCACCAAAATCATTAATAATTTGTTCGATTTCTTCTTGTTCTAATGCTCGAGGAGTTTCCAAACCGGGAGGAAATTCTGCTGCGATTGCACTAGCACTTACAGGTGTTTCTCCGCGTAATACTTGTGAGGTTGATTTTCTCCCTGCATTAAAAATTTGCAAAATCGCTTTTGCGCCATCCTTTTTGATCGTTGCCGCTAACTTTCTTAATCCGGGTAACATTTCATCATGGGCTACGGAAAGTTCGCCTTCAAATCCTTTCCCATTATCGGAAACATTAGCTACTGAGCTAATTACCATTCCTGGACCTCCAGCTCTAGCAGCAAAATAATTAAGCTCATCTTGCGTAATCTTGCCATTATAAAAGCTAGACATTGTAGTCATAGGTGCCATGACTATTTTATTCTTTAAGGTGATGCCATTGTTAAATTGTAAAGGTTCTAAAAATTGATAATCTGCCATAGTTCAACACTCCTTATTTTTTAGCAAAGCTCTTTTCTTTTGCTTTACATATGTTAGTATAAATCTACGAAGAAGAATACGTAAGTACGCACTATAAAGTGCTATAGGTACCAAAAAGTTCCTATTGGAAGAAAAGAGGATTTATCATGAGTAAAATATATCAAATGGGCATTGAGGCTACTTTAGATGTTATCGGTGGAAAATGGAAACCTATTATATTATGTAATTTAGGACATGGACCCTTACGCTCAGGAGAATTAAAAAGAAAGCTCCCTAACGTTACGCAAAAAATGCTAACACAACAGCTTAGAGAGTTGGAAAAAGATCAGATTATTGCTCGAGAAGTTTATAACCAAGTTCCCCCTAAAGTCGTCTACGCTTTAACAGAAGAAGGAAAGACATTACGAGATATTCTAGTTTCCATGTCTATTTGGGGAGAAAAACGGATTAAACAAGCACAAACAGATGGCGAAGATGTTACTTTATTAAGGGATTATGACGGTTTTATAGAGATGTAAAAAAACATTACTAACTCCATAATGATTAGAGAAGCAAGCTAATCATTATGGAGTATTTTTGTATTGTAAGACTTTTGTAAGATTTACGAAAAAGATTCGAAAGTTTCTCTTATTAAGATAAGTCTATCATCAAATAACAGGGAGGAAATCTTTTGCAAAAATTTTTGGTTGGAATTGTACTTAAAACAAAAAAGAAGCGTGACAACTTATGAACCAGTCAAAGAAATTGACATCCTAAATACGAAAGAAAAACTATGAGGAGGAAATGAACATGGAAAAAATTGTCGATGCACAAGATTTGAGAAAAGTTTATGGTAAAGCGCAAGGAGAACAAACTGAGGCGTTAAAACAACTTTCTTTTACTGTGGAAAAAGGAGAATTTATCGGTATTATGGGCCCTTCTGGTTCGGGTAAATCGACCTTGTTAAATTTATTAGCCACGCTTGATAAACCAACAGATGGAACAATCACCATCGACGGAAATGACGTCACAAAACTAAAGGGTAACCAGATTGCGGATTTTCGTAGTCAAGAAATAGGATTTATCTTTCAAGAATTTAACCTTTTAGAAAATCTAACGGCTTCTGAGAATATTGCGGTCCCCCTTTCACTTCAAGGTGTTAACGCTAAGGAAATCAAAAAAAGAGTAAATCAAATCGCGCAGCGATTATCAATTGATGCCATTTTAGAAAAGTACCCAGCAGAAATTTCTGGTGGGCAAAAACAACGGGTAGCCGCCGCTCGTGCTTTAGTGACTCAACCTGCCATCTTATTAGGTGATGAACCTACGGGCGCTCTTGATTCGCAAAGTTCACGTGATTTGCTGGACACCATGAAAGAATTAAATCAAAATGACCAGATTTCCATCTTACTTGTAACCCACGATCCTTTTTCTGCTAGTTACTGTAAACGGATTTTATTTATCCAAGATGGTGTCATCCAACAAGAAGTCAAAAGAAACGACCAAAGTCGAGAAAGTTTTTATAGACAAATATTAAAGATTCTAGGAACTTTAGAACAATAGGAGGTGAACACAAATGCTTTTAAAATTATCACTGACTGGACTTAAAGGACGCTGGCGCGATTACGCAGTTCTTTTTTCTGGACTAATGATTGCCGCAGGAATATTTTATATGTTTCAATCTATGGCAAGTAACGATGCTTTTTTATCAAGTAATTCTCCTGTAGCTATGACAGGTATTATTTTTCAGCTAGGCTCTGTTTTGCTTGGTATTATCACCTTAGTTTATATTTTATATGCCAATTCTTTTTTGATGAGTATGCGACAAAAAGACTATGCGATGTTTATGATGTTAGGCGCTAAACAACGTAAAATCGCTCTGCTGATTTTTATCGAAACGTTTATTATCGGTCTTTGGGCAACACTTCTAGGCGCTATTATAGGTGTTGGATTGTCCTCTATTGTAAGCAAACTTTTGACCAATCAACTGGACATTCAAGTAACAAATTTTTCCGCCTTCAGCGCTAAAGCGCTCCTTCTTACATTAATCTTTTTTACGATCTTATTTTTATTGGCCGCGACAATTAACGCTTCTTCAATCGTCAGAAAGCCGATTTTATCTTTATTAAAAGCAAACGAAACGCCGACTGCCTCACGACGTAAGCCAGTAGTATTAGCCCTAGAAGCCATCAGTGGGCTGGTCTTACTCGGAATTGGCTATTACATGATGAATAGTGTTGACAAGATTGGTTTACTCGCGCTAATCATCGCTTTATTTACAATTGTATTAGGAAGCTATTTCGTTTTTCATTCTGTCATGATTTTTGGTTTAAATCTTTTGAAACGCTCCGATAAATTAAGACTGAAAAATTTAAATAACTTTACATTATCGCAGTTAAGCTTTCGTATTCAAGACTATACTAAAATGCTTTCGATGGTATCGATCATTTTCGCTTTAGCACTAGGCGCGTTAACTGTCGGATTAGGTTTTCACAAGGAAATTCCGAAAATGACTGAGCAAACCTCTACTTATGACTTATTCTTAAATAACGCACAAGATGCTGATCAAAAACAAGTCGAAGAGCTAAATCCGACTTTAGACCTTAGTTATCAGCTAAAAGAAGATGAAGATACGGTTTATTTTAACCAAGAACAGTTTGATGAAGAACCTTTAAACGCGATTTACTATGACACAACGCCTAAAAAAACCACTTATTCTGGTGAAGAATTAGCTAATGATGAAGCTAAGATGGATAGTCTACGGACCTTATTGCTTCCCGAGCAACAGGGAAAAGAGATATCGATGGTCGCTGCAGATGAGTTTAATGAGCTTAATCAGGCAAGCAGTCGCTTACAAGTTGTTCAAGTTAAAGATTTTATGGCCCAAAAAGATGCTGTTGGAAAAATTGTTGCTGAAAATGTAAAACAAAATCCATCTTTAGCCCAAGATCAATTTTCTATGAACCAAAAATATGACATTTACACACTCTACAATGAAATGTTCTCTGGACTTGAGTTTATGGGATTTTTCCTCGGCATCGCTTTTTTGACAATGCTAGCGAGTTGCTTGATGTTTAAAATCCTATCAGGAGCAGCCAGTGACGTTGCTCGTTACAACATGCTAAATAAAATTGGTACGCGAATGAGTTTATTAAAAAAATCGATCAGAAGAGAAATTGTGGTATTATTTTTAGCACCGGGAATTTTAGGCGCTATTCATGTGTTATTTGGTCTAAAAATGTTTACTTCTTTAATTACCGAACCTTATGCCGGCATTTGGTTACCGTTTCTTATCTTCTTCATCTTATATCTGCTTTATTATTTGTTAACGGTCTGGTTATACACCGATATTGTTTTAGAGAAAAAAGAATAGCTTACACAAAATGAAAGCTCCTTTTAAAAGGGGCTTTTTTGCTTGATATTTAGAAATCTATGACCTTATTAGTGGACAAATAAAAGCGCTTGCGTTTATGATAAAGATACGCTTTAGTGAATGGAATTAAACTTCACCTGTCAAAAATGTATTCGTCTAATAAATTGAAACACTTCATTATTTGCAACATTTGTGTACGTAAAAATTCAACTTATGAGAGGTGGTGAAGTTTATGAATCTAACATATCTTTTTATTATCACAATAGCTATTATTGTACTTATTTTTGGTTTTATTAATATTTTTTCACCTAAAACAGGCTGGTGGTTAGAAATTGGTTGGCGGATAAAAGATGCCGAACCTTCCCACGCTGCTTTAATTATGAACCGTGTTAGCGGTGTTTTCATGATTATTATCGCAAGTATAATCATCTATAGAATCATACAGTTAATGTAAATACGCAATTAAAAGCTCATTGCCAAAATTGACAATGAGCTTTTTACTTTAATCGTCGTCTTCTTCTACTTCTAATACTCCACCGTTTTCTGCATCAATAGTGACTTCTGTTTCGTTTCCTTTTTCAAGAACATTGACTTCCCAAGTTTGCTTATCATCAGAAACACGTTCTAATTTCCATTCGCGAGCTTTTCCGCTATTAGCTTCTTTTTCTGCGATATCCGTCGCTTCTTTTTGGCTAATGGCATCTTTTTGATTTAGTTCATAACGAGTTTCCTCTTCGTCATCGTCTTCATCATCTTTATCACTTCTGTTATCAATAATATCTCCAGAAGCTGCATCGATATCCGTATTATATTCCGTTTCATTATCATAGCTTTCCACTTCATATACGTAGCCATCGCGAGTAGGTTCTAATTCGATGCTTTCAACTTTTTTCCCATATTCATCAGCAAAAGTATCCAGAGCTTCCTCTTCTGTTACTTCAATTTTATCCGGATCAGAATTATCAAGTTCTTTATCACTGGTTGAAGCCCAAGCATAACTTCCGCCTACGATAAAAACCGCTGCAACTGCAATACTTCCAATCATTGTCTTTTTGAAATGTTTCATCTTATTTCCCTTTCTTCCTGTTTTTCTATCTTTATATTAGCAAGAATTTCATTTAAAAAAATCAAAAAAGAACATAAATCTGATGAAAATTTCTTCATTTTTTAGGGAAGGTAATCATAAATATGGTTCCTTTCGGTTGATTGTCCTCTATCTGAATGGTGCCTTGGTATTTTGTAACTAGGGCTTTTACGATAGATAAACCAATCCCTGAGCCATTCACTTCACTAGAGCGTGACTGATCAATACGATAAAGGCGCTCGAAGACTTTCTCTTTTTCATCATCCGCAATCCCAATGCCTTGATCGGCAATTTGTAAGCAGATCTTCTCATTTTTTTGCAGCGATAGCTTGATTTCACCTGTTGGCGCATACTTCAAAGCATTTTCTAGCAAATTTTGGATAATTTGTTGCAAATCAGTTTTAGCTGCTTTGATATAAATTTCTGGTGCTACTTGTAAGGTAATTTTTCTTCCAGATGTCAACTCCATGTTTTCTACTTCTTGCGTTACAAGTGATGAAAAATCAATATTTTCTAATTTATTCTTATTTTCTACACGTCCTAATGTTAGCAATTGCTCACTTAATAATTCAATACGCTTGGATTCTTTATCGATAAATTCCAAAGACTGCGGGATGACTTCTGGGTGCGTCTCACTTCTTCGTTGAATCAAGTTAACATGCCCGCGAATCGCTGCTATCGGCGTTCGTAATTCATGGGAAGCGTCACTTACAAATTGTTTTTCACGCTCAATCGCCTCTCGTTGTTTTTCCACTAATGTATTAAATGCCGTGGCTACTTGATAAATCTCCTGAGGATCTTCTGGCACAGTTAAATACCCTTGCGTTTCCTCCAATTGATTCAATTCGTTCGACATCTTACTTAATTTTTGGCTCCAACGGCCTACCATCCAGTAAATGAGTAGCGCACCCACGATTAAACCAACGACATTGAGCAAAAAATTGACCAGCAATAAACTGGTAACAATATCGGCAATGGCTTCACTATCAATAATTAAAGATACTTCAGCATCACCAATCTCTTTTTCTTCATAATAATAACGGTCGTCGTCTACAAATACAAAATGTTCTAAAAACGGAATATTTCTTCCTTGAGAAACATCAGCAAATGTCTCTTCTGCGTCTTCTGAATAATAGCTTTCACCATTTGGCAAGCGTACTTGCAGCACTTCTCCTTCATCTTGTATCACATAGCTATCAACCAAATCAGACCAATTTTGTTGGGATGGATCACTCTTTTCGATCGTTTCAAAAATATGCTCACTGCGATCAGAAACATAGTCATAGACAAAGGCGATAGACACACCAATAAAAATGACATTCATTAACAATAATATCAATGCAAATAAACCCATAAATCGCACGGTTAATTGTCGTTTAGCTGTTTGTTTAACTTTCATAAGGATCCCTCAAAACATAACCCACCCCACGAATGGTTTGAACAAAAGAGTCTGCATCAACTTCTTTTAATTTATTACGTAAGGTGCGAATATATACATCAACCACGTTTATTTGCCCAAAATAATCATAACCCCAGACTTCATTGAGTAAGTCATCGCGTTTTTTGACAACTTCAGGCTCTTTCATTAATTGATATAAAATCCCAAATTCTTTTGGTGTCAGCTCAATCAATTCATCTTTTACCTGCACTTGGTGTTTAGCTACATCCATTGTAATTTTTTTGTAGTGTAATAAGTTACTTTCTTCATTTTGCACTTGTAACCGTCGTTCAATTACGCGAATACGAGCAAAAAGCTCTTCAATTTCAAATGGTTTGGTGATATAGTCATCTAAACCAGTATCTAAGCCGGTCACGATATCTGTCGTTTGTGTACGAGCGGTCATCATAATAATTGGTATCTTGCTTACTTTACGAATGCGTCGAGCAATGGTAATCCCGTCTAATCCCGGTAACATCCAGTCTAACAAAATCAAATCGAACTGTTCTTTATACTGTAAAAAAGTATCTAACGCGGCTTCTCCATTTTTTTCCCAACTCGTCTTATACCCTTCAAACTGTAATTCACTTTGAATAAAACTAGCCAAGCTTTCTTCATCTTCTACTAATAACAAGTTTAACGGTTCCATTTTCCCCACCTCTTGTCTCTATTATAAAGGATATGTTTATTTTTATTGTAACAGAAGGGTACTATTTTCCCACTTTATTTATTATCAGACATTTTTAAAAGCTTGTCTTAAAAATAGGACAAAAATTTAATGAAGATTTTTTCATTATTATTTGACCACTTTTTTTTAAGTTCATTGCAAAGGGATGTTAAATCCCCACAGGCTAATAATGAATAATGTTTTCTTATTCCACTATTCATTATTCAAATATTGAATAAAACTTTATCTTTTTACTATTCAATATGCCAATAAAAAGAGGAAAAGGGCTTCTTCTTAGTTGTTAAATATACAAAAAACGAATTTGTGTTCATTTAGTCTACGTTATTGAACAATAAAAGTTGATTTCTTTATTCAATCATAAAAAGTTGAATAAAGAAATTGAAAATCATTCTCCAATTTTAAAAAAGTAAAGTAAAATGACAGTTATAATGAATGGCAGTTAAAAAGAATTAAAAGCTATAAGACTTTGACAATTTTAATGCTGTATGCATATGATAATTATCACAAAAGGACTGGGAGGAAAAATAATTTTCTATTCTTTTCAAGACAAATGGTAAAAAGCGTCATAAAAGGAGGACAACAATGATCAACGTAAATTTTTTGGTATTTGATGATTTTGAATCTTTAGATCTATTCGGTGTTGTAGAAATTTTTGGTCGTTTGACTAACATCTATACCTTAAATTACTACTCTATGAAAGGCGGACTCGTTAAAAGTAGCCAAAACGCAGAAATGATGACCCAACCAATAGCTCATTTGACAAATGAAGATATCCTGATTATTCCTGGTGGTAAGGGAACTAGAAAGCTGGTCAAGGACTCAGAATGGATAAAAAAATTAAAACACCTTAGCCTATCAGCTTCTAATGTTCTAACAATCTGTACAGGAGCTGCCTTGCTAGCAAAAACGGGACTTTTAAATGATAAAAAAGCAACCAGCAATAAAAGAGCGTTCGATTGGGTGAAATCTGTTAACAAATCCGTTTTTTGGCAAGAAAAAGCTAGATGGGTGGTTTCAGGTAAGTATTATACTTCCTCAGGGGTATCTGCAGGAATGGATATGGCTTTGGGCTTTATTGCAGACCAGCATGGAAGAAAAACGGCAGAAAAAATTGCCTTTGACATTGAGTATGTTTGGAACGATGATCCTAACAATGACTTATTTATTTCTTAGATGTAACTTTATAAACATAAGCGTATTTAATGCAAAAGTAGGATTTCATTGGTAGAGTAAAATTAATAAAGCATAGAAGGAGTGGTAAGATGTACGAATTACACGAGTTACTTGCGAAATTAAAAGATTACGAATGGGTTAATTTAACACATGTCGTCACAAAAGATATCCCGGTGTATCATACCTTCAACCCTCTGTCAGAAACGACGATCTCAACACTCAAGGAAACAGGTTCTTACTCCGTGGAATATAGCATCGGAAATTCGCACGGCACCCATATTGACGCGCCCAGTCATTTTGCCCAAGGAAAAAGAGATATATTAGATATTTCGCAAAAAGAACGCGCGCTACCTTTGTATGTTCTTCATTTGGAAGATAAAGTAAAAGAAAATCCTGGATATGCTGTAACGGTCGATGATTTGAAAGATTTTGAAGCGTCATACGGAGAAATTCCTGAAGGTAGCTTTGTCGCTTTTTCAAGCGGATGGTATAAAAACTTTGATGACAAAGAGAAGTTTTTAAATAAAGATGACAATGGCGTTGAACATACGCCTGGTTGGTCCATCCCAGCATTAGAATATTTAAGTCACAAAAGAAATGTCACCGCAATTGGCCATGAAACACTAAACACGGATAGTGGTCCCGATGCCGCTGCAGCTAATTTTTTACCGGCTCAACAATACTGACTAAAAGAAGATAAATACCAAAACGAACTGCTAGCTAATTTAGATAAAGTACCCGCAGTTGGCAGTATCATCGTTACAGCTATGCTACGCATCTTAGCCGCTCCTGGTTTCCCCGCTGAAGTATTTGCAATTGTGCCTAGAGATTAAACTGCTTTGAAATAATTTGCATCGTAGCATTATTTTGGCAAAATAATAGAAAAACCAGGTAGTCAGAAAATCGCTACCTGGTTTTATTAAAATTTTATGCAACTGAACATAGCAATATGGACTCGTCTTGAATTAGAGTCCATATAAAAAATATCTCCCTAAGTTACCACGGCCATTCGTTACCTTCTTCTTTCCCCCAATCTACCTCATGGTCACGTTGTCCGTCATCTTGCCAGTCTGCAAAAATGTCATGAATATGAGTCGGCTGTTTTTTTATAGGTGTTAAAACGATTGAATTATTTTGAATAGTTACAGTTAAAGCTTGCTTATCTTCTAAACCTAATTGTTTTACAATATATCTTGGGATTTCAGTAACCATCGAATTTCCCCACTGTATAATACGAGTTTGATTTTTAATATTATTCATTATGGTCACTCCTTAAAAAGGTTTCCTTTATATATAGTAAAAACGATGTACATACATAAAATCAACAATAATTACTCACTTACGATTAGTTGAATCCATCACGTTTATTTCTTAATTGAACAAATTCATCGAAATCCTTCGCGCGAATAAATGGATTGACTTCCTTTTCAATTTCAATGGTCGAAGGCAATGTTGGTTCATTATTTTCTCTTTGTTGCTGAACTTTCTTTAGTGCTTTACTTACTGCTGAATTTGAGGGGTCCACTTCTTTGGCAAAACGTAAGTTGGTATCTGAATACTCGTGAGCTGCATATACTTTGATATTATCAGCTAATTGTCCAAATTTATTGACTGTCTTAAACTGCGCTTGATAATCTCCTGTAAAGACTCTGCCACAACCCGCCATAAATAAAGCATCGCCACAAAAAACTTTATCATCCACTAAATAAGAGATATGCCCGTTTGTATGTCCAGGTACTGCCATAATTTCCCATTTGTGATCGAATAAATCAATGGCTTCGCCCTCATGAACTATATTTGTAGCATAAGCCCGACACTCTTCCGGTCCATAGACCGCCGCATCCGGATATGCAGCTATAATTTCTTTTACACCGCCAGTGTGGTCAGCATGATTATGCGTAAGTAAAATAGCCGTCAAATGTAATTCTTGATGACTAGTTAAATAGTCCAGAACAGGACGCGCTTCACCTGGATCTACAACGACAAGGTCTTGATCCTTTTGATAAAGCCAAATATAATTATCCGATAGCGCTTCTAATGGGGTTATTGTCATCTTATCTCCTACTTTCTATTTAATTTCTTATATTCATTTTACTGTAAATAAGATAATATGTTAAATCGTAGCTAGCAAACTTTGTGATAAAAAATTGTAAAAATGTAGAATTAGCACACAACTTATTGAAAATTATGTGCTTAGCCTGGTTTAACCACACTACTTTTGCATACTTATGTGCTTGTTTGCTGATAACCACACTAGTTCGCCGATCTCATGTGCTTATAATGTTTTAACCCCATTAGTTTTGTATTCTTATGTTCTTAATTAAAAGAAAGATAAACTTTATCTTTTACCGTTGGATCTAGAGTCTTTTGTATGGCTTGTTTATATTGGTTAAAAGGATAAATGATTTGCGGGAAAGCTAGCTGCAACTCTCTTTTATCTATTAAGTGGAAAATTGTCTCAAACTGCTTTCGCCATTCTTCAGGGGAACAGTTTTCGCTCCAATGTCGTAAGTGAAACATTTTCGCAGTGATATTTAAATGTTGAGCGATATATTGAAAGTCCACTTGACGACCTGAAAGCAAACCAATCGTACGGAAATCTCCACCATTTCTGACACAGCGAGCTAAAGTTGTTCCAGCTGAATTGCCAATCATATCGATAGCAGCTTGAACGCCCTTTCCTTTCGTTATTGCCATGACCGCATCAAAAACGTTTTCTATTCCCGAGTTAATCACATAATCCGCACCTAATTTCTTTAACGGTTCTCGATATTGCTCGTTTCTAACTACCGAAATCATTTTAAAGCCTAAAATATTTGCAAGTTGAATAAATATCTTTCCAATCGAAGAATTCCCGGCGTTGACTAATAAAAAATCTTGCTTTTTTAATGTAAATCCTCGAGTACACAACAACCAGGCCGTAATAGGATTGATATAAGTTTGGCAAGCTATTTTATAATCGATAGTTTCTGGAACAATAATTAACTGATTAGCTTTCATTACTACTCCCTCTTGCCAAGTTCCCTCTTCTCTTAAAGGTAACACCATTTTACCTATTAATGACTGATTCTCTGCTTTTCCAACTTTTTTAACAACTCCAACACCTTCGTAGCCAACTGTACTGGGCAAGGGAATTCTGTGGGCGTAAGCTCCAGTTACAGGAATCAAATCGGAAGGATTAATGGGCGCCATCATCATTTCAATGAGCGCTTCATCTTCCTCTAAATGCGAAATTCTTCTATTTGTTTCTTGGATAACCAATTCCGGTTGACCAAATTCTGAATAATATAAGCTTTTATAACTCAGTAATATTCACCCTTAACTTTTTATGACTTATGAACGAAAATAATTTATTTCATTGGTATTAAAAATTCACAGATCTTGTCTTCGCCTTCCTCTTCTTTGTAGCGTTCAAGTATAGGCGCATTTGCTATAATATCTAAATGATTTTGAGAAATAGTTTTACCTATATTTTTCCAAAATGAATCGACCGCTTCTGTGGTATGAGTCACAGTAAATACTGCATACTTTCCACCTTCAAAATCCCCCCATATTTACTTGAGAGTCCTGGGAAAAATCTTTATCCGTAAACAGCATTAAATCAAATCGACATTGTTCAACTGGTGTAAGCTGAGGATTACCTTGTGCAATGCCAATAATCCCTTCAGTCTTTTTGTCTTCTTCTAAATGATTATGAGAAATCCATTTTTTTAAGTTTTCCATCATTTGAAAGTTCTCAGGGCTTCCATACTTCCCTATATTTCTAACATGAACCATTTTGTAATTATCCAAAATTTCAATTTGATAATTCATTTGTTACCTCCCAAAATATATTGAGAAGATTAGCTAATCGTTGCTCATCAATAACGGTAACACGCTTTAAAATGGTTTTCACTACCTTTTTTAAAACAGTTTATATTTTTTAATGAAAGATAAGTTGGACCTAATATTTTACGGATTGGGGACATGTCGCTAAAGTTGCCTCCAATATCTTATAGATTGGGGGCACATCTCTAAAGTTGCCTCCAATATTTTATGGATTGGCGGCACATCGTAAGAGTTGCCTCCAATGTTTTATAGATTGGGGGCACATCTCTAAAGTTGCCTCCAATATTTTATAGATTGGCGGCACATCGTAAAAGTTGCCCCTAATCCATTACTATCCAATAAAAACTAAAACGCTAAAACTCTTTATAAAGAATTTCAGCGCTTTTATCCACATGATCAGCTATATATTTTCTAAAAACTTTTCTGCTACTGCTTTGGCGGAAAATGGGTTTTGTCCTGTGATGATTCGTCCGTCCTGTACGGCAAATGATTTAAAGACTCTTGCTTTGACAAACTGGGCGCCATGTTCTTCAGCGACTTTCTCATTATAAAATGGAACAACGGAACTTTTTCCACTCAGGTGTTCTTCTGTTGTCGTAAAGCCTGTAATCTTTTTGTCTTTTACAAAATATTCGCCATCTTTATTTTTCATAAATAACAATCCTGCAATTCCGTGGCAAACGGACATCACATAACCATTATTTTCGTAAATTTGTAAACTAATTTTTTCTAATTCGGGATTGTTCGGAAAATCCCACATCACGCCATGGCCGCCTGTGTAATAAATCCCACAATAATCAGCAGGCGTCACTTCGCTAGGTTTCAATGAATGAGCCAGTGCTTTTTCTTGGAATTGGCGTTGTTCATAGACAGCAAAAGATTCGTCGTCGATCGATTTCATACTACGTGGGTCTAAAGGAACAAAACCACCTTGTGGACTGACATAATCTACTTCAAACCCTTGTTTTTGCACTTCAGCAACAAATTCGGTAGCTTCGCCTAGCCATAAACCAGTTGCTGCATTCTTTTCACCATATTTTACTGTATTTGTTAGCACAACGAGAATTTTTTTCATCAAATCCACTCCGTTCATTATTCTTGTATTTTAATTATGATTTTTCCTTTAGCATGTCCAGACTCTGAATATTCTACAGCTTCTTGCGTTTGTTCAAAGGAAAATACACGATCCACAATAGGTTCTAATTTCCCATCTTCAATATAATCACGTAAAATTTCTAGTTGTTCATCACTTGGTTTCATGAATAGAAAGTGATAGTTCACGTCGTATTGCTTTTCTAAACGTGTCAATTTAAATGAAGCGAGGCTAAACAGCATGGTTTTAAACCAACCGACACCATATTCTTTACCAAAACGAGCATTGGGTGTTCCGCTGATCGTTACTATGTTACCTCCTGGTTTTAGTATTCTAAAACCATCCATCAAGTTTTGACCACCTAAAGTATCAAAGACATCATCATAATCACTTAAGACTTCCGCAAAATTTTCTTCATGATAGTTAATTATTTGATCTGCACCTAGACGAGTTACTAAATCCTTGCCTCGGTTACTTGCTGTTGTAGCGACATAGACGCCCATTAATTTAGCTAATTGAATCGCAATCGTACCAATGCCACCAGAGCCAGCTTGGATTAATACTTTATCGCCTGGTTTTACTTGCATAATATCGTGTAGGGCTTGATAACTGGTCAAGCCAACCAAAGGAATCGATGCAGCTTCTTCAAAAGTAAGATTTTTAGGCTTCAATGCAATATCTCCTTGGTCAATACCGATATATTCAGCAAATGTGCCGATTTTAGACTTTTGTGGTCGACCGTAAACTTCATCACCGACCTTGAATTTTGTTACCTTATCGCCTAATTTTACAATTCGTCCGGCAAAATCATTGCCTAAAACTAAGGGCATATCATAGCTTAACAACATTTTTAGTTTTCCATCGCGAATTTTCAAATCAACCGGGTTAATACTTGCAGCAACAATTTCTACTAATACTTCATTAGCCGAAATTTCAGGCATAGGTAAAGTTAATTCTTCTAATTTTTCTTGTTTATAATGAGAAATTCCCATTGCTTTCATCGTTTGTGCCACGCTTTTTCCTCCTAATCGTTCAAAGGTTTAAACCGTTGAATTTACGAAGATTATCGTATGCTTTTTGGGAATATTAGTCAACTATTATGTTTTCAATTAACCATAACTTTTAAAAAAGACATTAAGTTATAAAATAGGAACTTTTTCACCTAGTTTTATAAATATGGTATAGTATTTAAAAACGAGGTGGTTTGATGAAACTCATTGAATACACAGCAAAATATAAAGATTACCTGAATAACTACTACTTAGCCGACGATACCTTTTCTAAAAGCCCACAAGAATCACTTTTACAAACACATCGAGGTAGCGAGTTGCATCGAATTTTAGCTTTGAACCACGATGATTTGGTTACTTTTTTTGTTTTGGATGAAGGAAGAGATAAATATGATTATACCGATCGTACGGATAGTATCCTTCTACGCAGTTTTTCAACTGATAGCAGATATGCTAGAAAAGGCTTTGCTTTACAAGCGCTTAAGGAATTACCCGCTTTTGTTCAAGAGAAATTTCCTCACATCAAGACAATTATCTTAGGGGTCAACCAGGAAAACACTAAAGCTATTCAATTGTATAAAAAGGGTGGTTTTTATGACACCGGCAGAAAATATTCTGGTAGAAAGGGCTGGCAGCTTATTTTTGAATTACCTATCTATCAATATTATTCCACTAATTAAACAAATGAATCATAGAGGAGCTCATCATGGAAAAACAAGATTTACAACAATTAAAAACAGCATTTGCTGACACCAGAGATTTTCTTTTAGCGTTAGGTGATGAAAAAAGACAACTTATTATTATGGCTTTATTAGAACAAGAATCTTGTGATGGATTGCGTGTCGTCGACTTAACCGAAATTACACAGTTATCCAGACCCGCTGTTTCTCACCATCTAAATATTTTAAAACAAGCAAATATTGTTTCTGTTCGTAGTGAAGGCACCAAAAACTATTATTATTTCTCCAATATGATTGATAATGTCAAAGATATGAAAAAATTAATCGATCAACTGTTAAATCTATTAGAAGAAAAAGAAGTAAATCAATAAAAAAGAAGAAAAAAGCCTCATAAAAAGACTTTTTTCTTCTTTTTTAATTTAAAATCGCAAGTCCTAAACATAAGTAGCCGGCATACAAACACCAGATTAAGTAAGGAGCAAATAAGAAGCTAGCTGCTTTATTAATATAATAAAATACACGCATACAGAAAATAATCAAGGCGATTAGCACGATAATCACCAGCGTAGCAATCCAATAATGGTTGCCGCCAAAAAATAGAATACTCCAGGAAAAATTCAAAATTTGTTGTATGGCAAACAAGGTAATCGCCGAAGCTTTCATCTTTTTTGAAACTTTAGAGACAATCAATAAAAATAATGCTGTCCCCATCAGCGCATATATGATGGTCCAAATCGTACCAATGATACTTCCAGGCGGCGATAGCGGCGGTTTTTGCAATTGTTGATAAACACTTTGAATATCTCCTGCAAAAAATCCGGAAATAATCCCAGTCAATTCAATACCCACGACACTTATTAACCAAACGACCCACTTTCTCATACACTTGACCTCCTAAATTTTTTTACTAATTTTTTTCTATAATAATAGCCATCGTCTTATTTTCTTCATTATAAGCTCGTCCTGTAACATCGCTAAAAATTTCGCAAAACTCAAAACCAGCTTCTTGCATTTCTTTTATCAATGCATCCTTTGTAAAACAAGTATTCCACACATAATAAGGTGTAATTTCTGTATCTGAAACAATCGTGGTTTGTTCTAAAGTAACATCATTCGAATACTTATAATTTCCGTACAATGCAATATACTCATCTGGACGCCAAAAACCTCCGTTTTCACAGTTTTCCCACTTTTGTTCTTCTTGAAATTGTTGATAAAATTTTTGGGAAAAGACATCAAGTAATAATTTCCCACCTGGTTTTAAATGCTGATAAATATTATCCAGTAAAGTTTGACGATCCTTAGTCGATAAAGCACCATAATCACAATAGATTAATGTAGCTAAATCAAAGCTTTGTTTTAAATCCATTGCTAAATAGTCTTGATAATAATAAATATTTGCTAAGCCATGTTGCTGGGCGGACTTTTTGGCATAATCAATCGATCGCTTGGAAAAGTCAACGCCCGTTACTTGATAATTCTCTAAAGCAAACTTTTCTGCATATATTCCTGGGCCGCAGCCTATATCAAGTAGCTTGGGATAGGTTTGTGCTGGAATTTTTTCTTTAATCCAAGACACAGATTGTTCGATAAAAGAAAATTTGCGACTCGCACCAGAAAAATCCGGGTCTAAATGTGCTTTTAGCATTTGTTTCGAGATATATTCATCATCCCAAAAAGCTTCTTTTGATTTTGTATAAAGCGCTGGCTTTTCTAAGCTCTCTTTTAAATTATAAAACATTCACTACCTTCCTTTTTTACTCTTCTTATCTAAAATCGATAAATCATATGATAGACGCTAAAATGACTTGCTTGTTTATGCTCAACCATTTCATAACCAATGTGTGAATAAAGGTTCTTATTTTTTTCGTCCGCTGTATATAAGTAAATCGATTCAAAATCTTTTTTATACCGTTGATGGATTTCATTTAAAAACTGTTTACCTACACCTTTTCCTTGATAATTTGAAGTCACAGCAATCGCCGCTAAAGTGACATAGTTTTCTTTTAAAGGGTGGGTTAATTTCATTGTTTTGCTCATAGAAAATGCATTTCTATACTTTATTTTTGTTAATAATGGGAGCAACTCAAAAACTTCTGGGAAAACAAACCTTAAGGTATGGATCAAAGACTTTTGAGATGTTTTTTTCATAATAGAAACCCCTACAATAGTATCATCGATTTTAGCAACCATGATATCATGTCCCTGTTCAATATAAAGTTTAGCGTTCAACAAAGAAGCTTTATAGTACTGTTTTTCTGTCAGCTCATGATTAAAATTATAGGTATGAGCGGTAATAGCTTCTGTTTTAAAAGTTTCAACAAACAATTTCAACGCTTGCTCTAGCTCTCCATCTAATCCTCTTACTGTATGAAATGTTAGTCTATTCTTAGGCAATGGGCACTCCTTTTTAATTAACTAAATAAGGGGCAGTAACTGTATTGTCAGTTTTCGCTAAATCTTGAACTGTTCCTGAAAACGTAAGATAGCCCCCTTTATCTCCGCCTTCAGGACCGATTTCTATCACCCAATCGGCTCGTTTAATAACACTAATATGATGTTCTAGTAGAATAATACTATTGCCCTCATCTACCATTTGTTCAAATAAGTCTAGGAGCTGCTGAATATCATCTAAGTGCAAGCCGTCTGTTGGCTCATCTAATAGATAAATCGTTCCTTCGCGATGTAAATTATCCGCCAATTTTAAGCGCTGCAATTCACCGCCAGATAATGTCGTTAATGATTGATTTAATTTTAAATAGCCCAAACCTACATCTAAAAGTTGTTTTAATTCTTGGGCAAAAGGTTGGTCTTTAAAGAATGCAAAGCTCTCGTTCACGTTCATATCCAACACATCCACAATGGTCTTTCCTTGATAGAAGTATTGGGTTGCTTCTTCGTTGTAGCGAGCCCCATGGCACAATTCACAAACTGTTGTAACATCTTCCATAAAAGACATATCCGAAACGATAATCCCTTTACCCTTACATCTTGGACAGGCGCCTTTGGAATTATAACTAAACCAAGCAGGACTTACATTGTTTTCTTTGGCAAATAATGAACGGATTTTATCAAAAATATTTAAATAAGTCATCGGCGTCGACCGTAAATTCACACCAATATTTTTTTGTGAAATATAAACCATTTCCTTATCTTGTTGCATAATTTTTTGATAAATGACACTTGCCAATGAAGATTTCCCCGAACCAGCAACGCCACAAATAACAGCTAGCACGCCTAATGGAATATCAACGGAAAGATTTTTTAAATTATGCAGGTCAGCATTTTTTATCGATAATGTATTTTCCGATGTTCTTGGTGAATCGTTCAATGGTACTTTTTCATGAAGGGCTCGACTCGTTATCGTATTTGATTGTAAAAATTCACTATAAGGACCAGCAAACTGTACAGCTCCGCCATTTTCCCCAGCTTTAGGCCCGATGTCTATAATATAATCCGCCATTTGAATAAGTTGCGGATGATGTTCCACTAAAACCACTGTGTTTCCTTTATTTTTTATAGCAATCAGTGCTTGGCTCACACGTTCAATATCTTGCGGATGCAATCCCGCACTAGGTTCATCTAAAATATACATGATATCATTTAAGGAACTATTGATATATTTCGCGATTTTTATTCGTTGTGCTTCGCCGCCTGACAAGGTTCCAGTTGCTCTTTCCAAGGTTAAATAAGATAAGCCGATATCGATTAAAGCTTGTACACGTAACATAATTTCTGACTTTACATTTACAGCGAGAGGATCAGAAATAGCAGTGACAAATTCCTTTAGTTGCTCTAATGACATACTGACAACATCAGCGATATTTTTACCGGAAATTTTACAACTTCTAACCTTCTCATTTACTCGACTCCCATGACAATCTGGACACTCTTTTACCGTTACAAAACGGTCCAATTGTTTTTGGTGACGACGACCTTCATCCGAATGAATAATACTTCTTTGTACACGCGGTACAATTCCCTCATATAAAGCAGTATGTGGCCATTCAGCTGGCGCATTTTTGATTTGTTGTCGTGGCGCATAGAATAATAAGTCTTGTTCTTCTGGTGTGTAGTCTTTAATTTTTTCATCTAAATCAAACAAGCCACTATTAGCATAGCGTTTCCAACGCCATTTTCCTTTGTGAAACGTAGGAAAATCGATAGGGTCTTCGTTTAAAGACTTATTAAAATCAACCAGTTGATGTAGATGAATTTCAGTGACTTTTCCTAAACCATCGCAGGTTGGACACTTACCATCAGGATGATTAAAAGAAAAGGTATCAGAATAACCGATAAATGGTTTCCCAACACGAGAAAATAACAAACGTAAAAAAGTATATATGTCTGTATAGGTTCCCACAGTTGAACGAGAATTCGCTGAAACTTTTTGCTGCTCAATCATAATTGAAACCGGCAAATTTTCAATTTTTTCTACTTCAGGCCGTCCATATTTAGGCAAGTATGCCTGCACATAACTATTAAAAGTATCGTTT
The DNA here is from genome assembly GCF_001712815.1 of Tetragenococcus halophilus. NCBI lineage: Bacteria > Bacillati > Bacillota > Bacilli > Lactobacillales > Enterococcaceae > Tetragenococcus > Tetragenococcus halophilus. Next base: position 725,285 of record NZ_CP012047.1, on the reverse strand, counting down.
AATTCTCTTCTTGACTCAGCCGCCAAAGTATCAAAAACCAAAGAAGATTTTCCTGAACCTGAAACACCGGTAACCACAGTTAATTGATGTTTAGGGATCTCCACTGTAACATCTTTTAAATTATTCTGTTTAGCATTTTTTATTTTGATATATTCCATCACATAAGCCTCCAAATATATCTATATTATAACATGTTTCATCTAAATTTAGTTTTTAGATCACTTTAAGCCTTTGGCGTAAAAAAGCCAGATTTACGAAAAATAAAGTTTGTAAATCTGACTTTTTTATTAATAATTGTAACAGAGAGTGTTTTTCACTCCCCATGTTTTTAATATCAAGTAATATTTTTATCCGTTTATATATCAAGTTCTTCATTTAGCAACAAATCATCATTGGCTGTATCGATGATTTTCAAACGATTTGTTCGTTTAATAAATACGCTTTTGTATTCTTTTTGTCCTTCATCGTTAGAAAACAGTAATACTCTTTTATTTGGATTATCAGTGGCTGTCTCCATGGTTAAGCCTTCCAAATCAATGGTGTCTTGCAAAATATCGCCTTCCTCAAAGTCAGCAACATCATTTTCTGCATCTGAATTTTGCGATTCATCAGTAGAAGTTTCAGCAGTCTCTTCTTCTGTAGAAGCTTCTTCCGTCTCCTCTGTGGATTCTTCCATTGCTTCAGAACTTATCGAAGACGATTGTTCTGTTTCGGTTGATGTTTGTTCAGTTGATTCTGCTGTTTCTGAAGTTGCTGCTACTTCCTTATCTTCATTATTCTCAGTGGATGTTTGTTGTGTACAGCCTGCCAATAACATGGTTGAGATTAAGACAAGCGTTGTTACTTTTAAACTTTTCATTGTAATACTCTCCTTTAAATTATCTGTTTTATTTTATCATGTTTAAAGGGAGTACCCAAGTTTTATGCAAAAGCTTTTTCTTATTCCACTTCAACCACAAACGCTTGCCATGGCTGTAAGTTTATATTTTCAAGTGTCGTAAACTCGTCCACTGTATTTTGTATGATGACTTTTTTCATTTCATCTTCTGAAGAAAAAGGTTGTACTTCGCTGGAAAAGTTCGTTACCACTAACCAACGTTGTCCTTTGTACTTTCGATAATAACTAAAAACTTCATCAACAGTATCCACTAACTGAAAGCTTCCCCAAATCATAATTGGATTTTCTTTGCGTAACTGGATCAGTTTTTGATAAGTATAAAAAATTGAATTGGGTCCTTTTAACGCTAATTCTACATTAATATCTTTATAATTATCATTGAGTGCTAGCCATGGTTTACCAGATGTAAAGCCAGCGTTTGTTGAACTATCCCAAGCCATAGGACGACGTGCATTATCCCGGCCCTTGGCATTAATCGAAGCTAAGATATCTTTTTTATCATAACCTTTTGCTAAGCGTTCATGATACATATTAATGGATTCGATATCGGCTGCTTCAGAAATATCTGAAATAGGTGTATTGGTCATACCTATCTCTTCTCCTTGATAGATGTAAGGCGTTCCTTTCATCATATGCAACAGAATCGCTAACATTTTTGCACTTTGTACGCGATACTTATCATCATCACCCCAGCGTGAAACGATCCGTGGTTGATCATGATTGTTCCAATATAAAGAATTCCAACCTTCATCGCCTAACTCATTTTGCCATTTCGCAAGAACTTCTTTCAATTTAGCTACATCTAAAGGCGCTAAATCCCACTTTTCGCCATTTGCTTGTATGTCTAAATTCATATGTTGAAATTGAAAGACCATTGATAGTTCCTTACGTTCTGGTTTAGAATATAATTTAGCATTTTCCGGCGTTGCCGCCATCGTTTCGCCTACTGTCAATAAATCGTACTTGCCGAAAGTTTTTTGATTCATCTCTTGTAAATAATCATGTAACTTGGGTCCGTTCGTTGTAATTTTTTCTTGGGGGATTTTACCGATTAAATCAATCACATCCATACGGAAACCGCCGATGCCTTTATCAATCCAAAAATTCATCATATGATATACTTCTTCTCGTACTTTTTCATTTTCCCAATTTAAATCAGGTTGTTTTTTACTGAAAAAGTGAAGATAATATTGACCAGTCTCTTCTTCAAACTTCCAAGCAGAGCCAGAAAAAAAGGATGTCAAATCGTTAGGCGCCGTGCCATCTTCCGCAGGATTCGCCCAAAAATAATAATCACGATATGGATTATTTTTATCTTTTTTAGCTTCTATAAACCATGCATGCTCATCAGAGGTATGATTGACGACTAAATCCATTATAATTTTAATCCCTCGTTGATTGGCTTGGGCCAAAAGTTCTTCCATATCGTCCATACTACCAAATTCATCCATAATCGCTTCATAATTCGAAATATCATAGCCGTTATCATCATTAGGTGATTGATAGACCGGAGACAGCCAAATTGCGCCTATCCCTAGTTCTTTTAAATAATCTAGTTTTTCAATAATTCCTTGCAAGTCTCCAATACCGTCGCCATTACTATCGTTAAAACTACGCGGATAAATTTGATAAACTACAATTTCTTGCCACCAATGTTGTACCATACTATTCCTCCTTTGATTCATTTTAACTATACGCTCTTAGAATAAAAATTGAAAGCGCACTACTAAGTGTGGACTTTTTAAAACTGTAAATAATAAAAAAGTTACTCCTGTTTGTGAATAACCCTTGTTAATTATAAAAGCCGTAAACTTTCGCTTTGTTCCTTTCATTCCATCGCTGCCTTACGCAATTGTTTGATATCCAACTTTTTCATGGAAAACATAGTACGGTTAACATTTTCCACTTTTACCGGATCTGAATTGCTGAGTAGTTCATTTAATTCGCTAGGCACAATTTGCCAAGAAAGACCATACTTATCTGTTAACCAACCACATTCTTCTGGCTGGCCTTCTTCACAGAAACCTTCCCATAACCGATCTATTTCTTCTTGAGAATCACAGTTAACCATTAGTGAGATTGCAGGTGTAAATTTAAACATTGGTCCTCCATTAATCGCAATATATTCCTGATCAGCTAGTGAAAATTCTACTGTTAATACAGTCCCTTCTGGCATGTCAGATACCTTAGCGCCTGAAGAACCATAATAAGTGATATTATGAATAGAACCCTCTTCAAATAAAGAAGTATAAAACTTCGCCGCTTCTTCTGCCTGAGTATCAAACCACAAATTTGTCACAATTTTTTGCATCTGAAAAACCTCCCTTTTCAGACTCTCTGCTACATTCATATTTAGCTTAAACAACATTCCATTGTTATTAAAAAATGGTAACTAATCCTACATTTCACTTTTATTTTAACATAAACGCTTACAAATCGCTTATTGCTAATAATTATTTTATCTAAAGTTTTTTCTTACCACGGCTGTGTCGTAGGTCCGATAGTAAACTCATTAACATTTGTATCTTCTGGCTGATCAATGGCAAAAGCGACAACATTGGCTACACGGTCAGGACCAATTTCGTATTGATCATACATTGCATTTCACAGCAAACAAATACTTATATTACATACGCCCTATACTTAAAAAGCATATTAAGTCATTATTCTTCTATTTTGTCTGCCAAATTAGAAAGGAATTTTGCCGGATTTCCTCCTACAATTGTATTTGCCGGCACATCTTTGGTCACCACAGCTTCTGCGGCGACAACTGAATTCTCCCCCACTGTTACGCCTGGAAGAATAGTAGCATTTGAACCAATCCAAGTTTTTTCTTTCAAAACGATAGGACGCAGGTGCATAATCCCTCGCTTTTCTGGGTGATAATCATGGTTAATTATAGCCAAAACTACATTATGACCAATCAAACATTGATCACCAATTGTAATGCCTCCTTGGTCTTGAAAGCGACAACCAGAATTGATAAACACATTTTTACCGATTTTGATATTTTTACCAAAGTCAGACGTAAAGGGTAAAAACAAGGAGAAACCTTCATCTAATTCTTGGCCAGTGATTTGAGTCATCTGTGCTTTAATTTGCTCATCAGTATACACACCATTATTAAGTTTCGTACTCAGATAACGTGCTTCACTGGATACTTTTGTCATCGCACGATGGACTTCTGTATTGGGATAAATCACTTGCTCTTTTGCAAATCTGCTTAAAAGTTCTGTTAACTCTATTCTTCTCATTCCTCACTCATAATTTTTATATTTTTAACAAACAATACCTTTGCCACTCTATCATAAAATGATATGATTTATTTAGCAAATACTTATAACAAATATGTAACTATGCTTTTAACGTATAGGAGGAAACTTATGGAAATTCGATTGTTACGTTACTTTGTAGCGGTTGCCAGCCAGCAGACCATTTCTGCAGCTGCCCAACAGCTCCACCTTTCACAGCCGACATTATCCAGACAACTAAGTGATCTTGAAAATGAATTAGATACAACGCTATTTATTCGCGGCAATCGTAAAATTAGTTTAACCGCAGACGGACAGTATTTGTTAAAAAAGGCCCAAGAAATTATCCAGTTAACGGATAAAACGACGGCAAATTTTAAGCAAAAAGATGAAACATTAAGCGGAGAAATTTATATTGGCGCGGGTGAAACTAAGGGAATACAAGTTGTCGCTCAAGCTTTAAAAAAGCTTTTACAAAATTATCCTGCCATCCAATTCCATTTATACAGTGGTAACGCTGATGATATTATGAATAAATTGGATAGCGGTTTGCTGGATTTCGGAATTGTGATTGAACCTGCCGATAAGCAAAAATATGATTACATGCATTTACCAGAAAGCGATACTTGGGGTGTATTAATGCATAAAGATAGTCCACTAGCAAGCAAAGAAGAGATTCGTCCTGAAGACTTGCACAATAAGGCTTTAATTATTTCCCGACAAACGACCGTTGATAGTGAGCTTTCAAGTTGGCTAGGACAAGAGATTACAAACTTGAATATTGTCGGCACATATAATCTCCTTTATAATGCTGCACAAATGGCCAAAGAAAAACTCGGCTATGTTTTATGTCTTGATCGTCTGATTGACACTTCCATTGATAGCTCTTTAGTCTTTAAACCACTAACGCCTAATTTAGAAGCAAGTCTTAACATCATATGGAAGAAAAACCAGTTTTTTTCTACAGCAGCACAAGAATTTTTGCAAGAATTACGTAAAACAATTGAAAATGAATAGGAATCTCCTCGATAATAGCCTCGTTTTTTCTTTTCTAATATAAACAAAAAACGCGCTTTAGTGAAAAATCACAGAGCGCGTTTTTTAACATATTTTAAATTCAATGATTATTCAACTCTAGGTTCAGTTCTTGATTGTACTTCGTTTTTGGCTTTTTTCGTTGCTTTATTCGTTTGTTTTGAAAGATAACGACCTGTGGAGCTAGCAGCACCGCTTACTTTATCTTGCACAGTCTCGCTTTCTTCTTGATATTGCTCTTGCGATTTAATATCAACTACATTTACATTAACTTCAATTACTTCTAAATGCGTCATTTCACTAACTTCGCTGGAAATGATTTTTTTCACTTCATCATAGATTTTTCGAACGTCTTTACCAAATTCTACAACAATATCCATATCTACAGCCACTTGTTTTGTACCAACTTCAGTATGAATGCCTGTAGTCACATCATTTGTATTGACTAATTTTTCGGCAATGTTTGAGAAAAATCCTCCATCGATTGTCAACAAGCCATCAATATCTGCTAAAGCCAAACCAATAATCTTTTGAATGACTTTATCCGCAAAAGTTAATTCTCCCGAAATTTGTTGTGTTGTAGTTGTACTGTTGTTTGTTTTATTTTCCATCTGTCTTTCCCCCAATTCATACATTTTTTATTTAAAACGATCAAAAAATCCCATAGTATTTAAATAAATACCAATAAAAGCACCTAAAAAGATACAAATAATAAGTAATAAAGTTTCGGAAAATCCGATCGTTAGCAGAAGAACTGCCAATATTAACCCGATTCCTCCACCAATGATGCCGTATCGATAGCGCTGAAATAATCCTTGCATTTTGACATCCTTCCTATTCTACTCTATTTCTTGGGCCCGCATTTTCTTGTTCATCTTTTAAGTAAACCTCTGTTTTGATCGCATCTGTTGCTAACAAGTCAGAAACCTCATGCCGTATTTGCTCAACTAATTCATTTTGCTTTTCAGTTGTACGCATCGTTTTACGTAGGGCTCCGACAATTTTGATCTTAATCTTTTTCTTACTCATTTTAACCTTTACTCGAGGATTTTCAATAGAAGGTTCTTTTTTTAAGGTTTCTAATACAAAGTTTTCTACAACACTTTTTCGAACGCTTAAACGCCCATTTTTACCTTTGATCACTAGCGTATTGCTCTTTTTCGGATAAAAAATCGTTACAAGCATAAGAAGAATCGCTAAGCCGATAAAAAATACACTCAAGCAAAAAAGTATGATTTGAATATAAGGACCAACCAAAGGATAATTATCCATTGAAATAAAATAAACGGGTAAATAAATTGCTTGCTGGTTTTCAATCAGTACAAAAAAGAAGGTAATAAGTAAGCCGAGCAGCACAATACTAAATAAAAGTTTCCTTATTTTTCCCATCCTTTCACCCTCTCTGATAGATTCAATAGCTAGAATAGAAGTGAGTACCCACTCTTTTCTTTACTATACAATGGTACTCACGCTATTGAAAAACATTTACTCAACTTCGGGCTTATTTTTTGTTTCGGATTTTTCCAGGCCTTCATTTATTTTCCCAGCCGCTTGTTCGGTTTTTTCTGAAGTATAATCGGCAATTTCATTTGCTTTATCTTCTAGTGTTTCTTTATTTTGTTCATATTCTTCTTGTGTTTGAATGTCTGCTACATTGACATTAATTTCAATCACGTCTAAACGAGTCATTTTCTTCACTTCTGTAGTAATGACCTGTTTGATTTGTTCATATATTGCAGAGATGTCTCGACCATATTCACAAATAATCTGCATATCTACAGCCACTTGTTTTTTACCTACTTCAGTATCGATCCCTGCGGTAACATTTTCTGTATTGCTTATTCTATCAGCAACTGATGAAAAGAACCCCCCTTGAACATTCAATAAACCATCGATTTGTTCCATCGCGATACCGATAATTTTTTGGATCACTTTATCGTTAAAAGTTAGCTCTCCAGAAGCTTGAGAACGATCTTCCATTGCTTGAAAAGAATTGTTTCCTTTTGAAGTTTGCTCTGTTGTCATTTTGATTCCTCCTCATTTTATATAGTTCATGTTATCTAAAACAAATAAATTTTTCAAAAAATAACTATAAACATGCTTTTTATTTCATAAAATAAAATAGCTTTTTCTTCTGTTCTTATTATATTTGAAAGTTTTTCAAATCGCCAGCGATAACCACTTTAAGCAAGAAAAAAATTCTTGTTGCCACCATTATTGATAATTATTGGAGGCAACTTTTCTGATGTGGCACCAATCTGAAAAATATTGGAAGCGACTTTTCCGATGTCCCACCGATCTTTAGCAATTTAAAAAATATTTCCTTGTAATCCAGAAAAAAAAGAGAGAAAAATCTCTCGTTTTGTATCTACTGCTTAGATGTAGTAGTTTAATCAAAAAACTCACAACCAATTAAGATTGCGAGTCCTCTCTAGATTCAATATTTTGCTGGTCATTGTCATTATCATTATGATCTTCACTATCAGTGTTAACAAATTGCACTTCAAAAATGGTTTTTTGGGCGTCATTGTCATTGAAAGCATCAAACTGAGCAACCAAGGTAGCATGTTGCCACTTTTGTCTAATACTACTTTTGTATTGCATATCAATTGTCAATTCAGTGGTTTACTCTTTTTCTATTAGCGCCTGTTTCAAACCATCATGAACCTTATCGTTTACTGGAAGCAAGTAACTTTCGTTGCCCGGTAAGATATGCACATATTTATTTTGTAATTGTTCATTATCCAAATATATATCTATATTGATGTTTTTAGCAGTTCCTCCGCCTAAATTATACAAACTAAAATAATCAATACTTTCCTCGCCGATCTTCAATAAATCTACCGCATTTTGTAGCTTAAACTTACCGTTTTCATGAATGATAAATGTTTGCTCAAAACCTAGTGCTGGGTAAAAACCCAAACGCATTTGGTACAGTTGAATTGATATTGAAACACAATAAAAAATCGTCATAACAAGTGTCCCAATCGAACCCACAGCATTTAAAATACTGACAATATCCATAAATAACTCCCCCTTATTTTATACAAGTGTCCTAATTGCCTATACAAGTATAAAATAAAGGCCTTTTTTTATAAAGTATTTCCCTTCAAACGTACAAATAAAAAATCTTCTATGCTATTTTTACACAGAAATCGGTCGAGTCGCAAATACATCGTAGTAATGATTTAAAACAGCTAGCATTGTTTGATTCGCAATATTTTTCAATTGCAGATAATCTTCAGGCTGTTTTTTTTGTATGGCATAAAAAGCATCATTGATAAAATCGGAAAAGATGTTCACTTTACTAATACCATGTGTTGCACAACGATTTAAGTTGCTATCTCCACTAGAAGAACCGCCGTGAAGCACTAGCGGAATCGTTGTCATTTCATCTATTTCTTCAAGTCGTTCAAAGTTTATCGTGGGTGCCCCTTTATAAATTCCATGAGCTGTTCCTATAGAAATCGCTAATGAATCCACATTTGTCTGATCAACAAATGCAAGTACATCTTCTACTTCTGTATAGATGGAATCAGTAAGCGTGGGAGATTCGGAAAAATCATTTGATCCCACATGTCCTAATTCTGCTTCTACCGTTACATCGAATTGGTGGGCATATTCCACAACTCTTTTAGTTATCGCAATATTATCTGCAAAATTTTCTCTTGAAGCATCGATCATGACCGAAGTAAAACCCAATTCAATCGCCTTAAAAATAAAATCCGTATCTTCTCCATGATCTAAATGAAGAATAACTGGTACAGGACTTTTTTTGGCAAAAAATTTGCCGATCAGTGCTGCCTCTTCAATAGCTAACATTTCACTATGGGATTGTGCATACGCTAAAATTAAAGGCAAGCCTTTTTCTTCTGCTATCTTCACATAAGAACGTGCACTGTCTAAGTCAATAAAATTAGTAGCTGGTATGGCAAAATTTTCATCTTTAGCAGTAAGTAATGCGTTTTTAGAATTTACTAACATCGTTTATCTCCTTTTTTAAATATCTTTCTTGTAAAAGCGCTTTTATTTAATTGCCCATTATTAATAAATTACATGTTCGATGACGTTTTCGATTTTGATCCCAATCAACAAAATAAATATAACCTACAGAACCAATTAAAGGTTGGCCATCTTTAATGATCAATGTTTGGCTTGAACCAAACAGAGAAGCTCTTAAATGAGCATCCGCATTTAAAATGGTCGTTAAATCGTTGGGGTATTCCGGTGTTTGTTGGGAGAGTTCTTCTAAAAACTGTACGTGATCTTGTCCTGGATATAAATAATCACTTTCGGTTAACTGTCTGGGAATCAGTTTGTCCAAAATACGATTAAGATCAACTTGTAATAATTCATCCCCGTTCCAATCTTTATCATGGACAAACTCTTCAAAAATCACTGAACAAGTAGTATGTTGTGAACTAACGACACATAAACCATCTTGCACACCCGCTTCTTGAATCTCTTGTCGTACTTGATCGGTAATATCTGAATATGTGACTTTTGATCCGTTAGATTCGACTTTTAATGAACCATGTTCAATTTTCATAATTATCTTCCATCCTTTCCTTCTTCATAAACGCGTTGTACCGATTCAATCATTTCTTCTAGCATTTGACTAGGCAAATCTGCTTCGGTGATTCCACTTGTACATCCCGTACCATCGGCACCCAATTTAAGCGTGCGATACACATCCTCAGGGGTACTTATCCCAGCTGCTTGTAAAATATAGATATCCGGGTCAATCTCTTTTATGGCATGATTTGTTTCTTGGATATAACTTTCATCACTTGCTTGTCCCGTTCCAATGAGTTCAGTGGGTTCACAAAGCAAAACGTCAGGTTTAAGTAAAGCAATTGAACGAGCCTCTTCCAAAGAGTTAGCGCATACAATTGTTTTAATTCCCAGTTCTTTTGCCTTTTTCATCGATTGAATAAGCTCTGTTAATTGCAAAGGATGCTCCGCATGGTTCAAAAAGACTGCTCGAGTGCCTGCTTGATAAATAGACTCTGGTAATACTGCCCCCATTCCTCTGCCTGGGTCAATGCCATCCATGTGTTGCGCTGTAACGATAATATGTTGCGTATGACTTGCGATATTTGCTAAATCAGCATAAGGCGCAGTTATAAGAATCGTTAAATGGGGATACTTTTGGGCTAATGTGTCAGCTTTTTGTGCTAATTCCAATAATTTCTTACCATAAAAATAAGACTTCGGATTAAAAGTAAAAAAAGGTGCTTGCAATTTCATCGATCTCTTCCTTTCCATTTGTAAAAATTATTTACATTTGATAAATTTAGTATAACTTTCACAAGAAACCCTGTCAATATATAGTTTTCCAATTGAAAACACATTTAGCATTTGTTAAAACAATTATGTTATAATAAAAAGCACTTATAAAATTAATCCATTCAGGTGATCAAGTTGAACAATAGAAATAAAATGATCGTACAAGCTGCCCTCCTTTTTTATAAAGAAAATGTCAATCAAACAGAGATTGCCAAACAATTGAATGTTTCTCGTCCGACTGTGGCGACGCTACTCAAAGAAGCTGTAGATCGCGGTATTGTTAAAATTTCCATTCAAGACTCAGAAATTATGAATTTTGAACAACAAGAAATTCTCGCTAAAAAATATGGTCTAAAAACTGTTCTTATTTCCTCCGCTACTGCTTCTGAGGAGGAAGCCAAACAAGAAGTCGGCAATCTATGTGCTACTTTTGTAGAAAATAATTTAAAACGTATTAAAAATTTAGGGATTGGCTGGGGATCTACTTTAAATAAGTTTGCAGAAGCAGCCAGTTATCATCACTTTGAAGATTTATCGATCGTACCGCTTATCGGTGGTGTTGATGTATCAAATGTTAAAAACCAGTCCAACCACTTAGCTTTTATCTTATCGCAAAAATATAATTGTCATATAGACTATTTCTATGCGCCAGCCATTGCAGAAAGTTTAGAGATGAAAGAAGCCTTTGACCAATCACAATTTATTCGTGATATTATCCAAAAAGGAAAAAATGTTGATATGGCAATTACTGCAGTGGGCAATCCGATTGAATCGTCCTCCTATCGAAAGTTAGGTTATTTTAGTGAAGAAGACGCTTGTGAAATGAAAGAAAAGAATGTTATTGGAGATATTTTAGCCACATTTTTCAATAAAAACGGCGAGAGTGTTCCAACAAATATTTCAAAAAAAATGATTGGTGTTAATTTGGATGACCTTATGAACATTCCAGAAGTCGTTGTTGTAGCTTCCGGAAAAGAAAAAGCGCCTAGTATCCAGCATTTGTTAAAACAACCGATCATCGATCACTTAATTATTGATGCAGAAATTGCGGCAACATTATAAAAAGGAGCATAAAATGTTTACTTTTGAAAACTATCAAAGAAAATATCTCGCTCAAATGACAAAAGTTTGGAACGATGTGTTAAAAGACGGCGATGCTTTTCCAGGAGAAGAATTATTCACTGAAGAAGAATTTGAGACCTATGTAGCTGAACAAAGCATTGTTCGATGTATGACAATTAAAGGGAAACTAGCTGGTTTCTATGTTCTTCATCCTAATAATATCGGTCGTTGTAGTCACGTTGCCAATGCGAGCTATTGCATCGATAAATCTTACCGCGGAAGAAAAATTTTCTCTAATCTTGTAGAAGACTCACTCATACAAGCAAAAGCGCAAGGTTTTACCGGAATGCAGTATAATGCTGTAGTAACGAGCAATCTCCCTGCCATTCATATCTATCAAAAAAATGGTTTTACTACTGTGGGGACCATTCCTGCAGGATTTCGTTTAAAAGATGGTCGTTATTCTGATATGTATATTATGTATAAAGATTTGTAAATTGGTTATAGATGATGGAAAAACTTGGACCTTATTTTAGGTTCAAGTTTTTTATGCTAATACCACCTATCTGCTACAAACGCCCACTTATCCATAAGTTATATACATTTATGAATCATTCCACTATGCTTAATTTGAAGGAGGGAAAGAAGATGAAAGTAAAATTAGAATTAGACCAAGATCTGGACAAAGAAATGATTATTTTAAAAACAAAAAAACAGTCATCGAAAATTAAGGAAATTGTTGCCTATATCGAGCAAAAGTCCACACCATTAGTTGGAAAAAAACAAGACAAAAACTATCGAATAGCGATTAATGATTTTGTTAACTTTTATTCCAGTCAGAAAAAAGTCTTCGGTCACACAAAAGATCAAGAATATATTATTTCCTATCGTTTATATGAATTAGAAGAACAGTTGCCTCATTCTTTTGTCCGTATTTCTAATACCGAAATCATTAATTTGAATTACGTTCAACATTTTCAATTGAGTAAGAGCGGTTTAATTTTAATTCGTCTGTCAAATGGACATATGACAAGTTCATCAAAAAGATATTTAAAGAAAGTAAAGGAGCGCTTATTATGATGAAAAAAATTGCAGCTTGTTTAGGTATCGGTATCGTATTTGGCACATTCATCGGTTTAATTTTATCAGTCATTGCTTCATTAGTCTACAGTCAAACAGAGTATATGCCAGTAACGCCAGCGTTTATGTCCTATTTTTCTAATGAAATACAAGCCATGCTAGGAGCAATTGGTTTATGGTCAGCTATAGGCAGCATATTTTCATTGGCTAGTCTCATTTATTCAGAGACCGATTGGAGTGTCACTAAAATGACCTTGGTTCATTTTATCGTTACCTATTTAACCTTCCTACCTTTAGCCACTATAGCCGGCTGGACTTCTTTAAACTTAGGAACTTTATTTGGATTCACGCTTACTTTCCTTCTTATTTATGTAGTCATTTGGCTTGTTGCTATGTTAAGGGTAAAAAAAGAAATAGATGCGTTAAATAAACATTTGCAAGATAATAGCTAACTTAAAAAGCGTATCCTTTTTGTGGGATACGCTTTTCTAACCGTTATGAAATAAGCTGCAATTGTTTATCTTTTATTTCATAAACTTCGTCGGCTAATTTTTCGACAAAATAAGGATCGTGCGAAGTAAAAATAACCGTTCCTTCATAACTTGCAATCAACTTTTCTAAAGCTTCTATGGTTTTGATATCGATAAAATTCGTCGGTTCATCTAATATTAATACATTGGAAGGTCGTACAAACAATAGCGCAATAGCAAGTTTGGTTGCTTCTCCTCCACTTAAAGCAGACAACGGTTTATTAATCTCTAATTGAGCAAAACCTAAATTATTTAAAAGACTACGAACCAGTTTTTCTGGATACACCGTGCGTTTCATTAAAAAGGTTAGCATACTTTCTTCGACATATAATTTATAATCCATTTGTTGGTAAAAAGAAAAAGCCACCTTAGGTGATAAAACAACGCCTTCTCTGTCATTAACAATAGCATCCAGTAAAGTTGTTTTACCACTACCGTTTTCCCCTACAATCGCTATCTTCTTATTTAAAGCAAATTGAAAGTCCGTTTGTTTTAATAAAATTTTATCTCCGGCAGTTAATTGTAGATTTTCTCCACGAATAGGGTATTTATTATGAATTTCTACTGATTTTGGCGTAGGAAAATGAATTTCTTGTTCTTTGGTTTCTGTTCTGACTTCTTGAAGCTGAGACAAACGTGATTCCATTGACTTAGCAGACTTTTGCATTGATTTTTGCACCGTATCTTTTTGTTTTGAAGAAGAAAGACGATCAGGACGAATACTCTGTTGTTTTTTCTTATTAGATACTTTGCTTGCCTTTTCTGCTTGTTCTTTCTTTTTGGCAATTGCTGTTTCTAAACGCCTTTTCTCTTGTAAATAGTTTTCCTTGTCATGTTCATTTTTCATTTCTTCCTGTTCTTTTTGCTCTTTATAAGAATCATAATTGCCTTCATATTCAACAATTTTGCCATCTTGAATTTCCCATATTTTATCGGCTAATTGATTTAAAAAGTAACGATCATGACTTACAAACAGCAATGTTCCATAGTAATAACGCAGTTCTTCCACTAATTTTTTTACACTTTCCTGATCAAGATGAGTCGTCGGTTCGTCCAACAAAAGTCCCATTTGATATACTGAAAGTATTTGTGCTAAACGAAATTTCGAGCTTTCTCCGCCACTTAATGTCTGTAAATTATTTTTAGGAACATCAAATTGACTCATCAATGCCCAATCAAGTGAATCGATATTCAATAATTCGTCCACCTCTGCTATTTGCGGGTAATAATTGAATGCTACTTCTCTTTGAACTTCACCTTCAGGGATTAAATCACCATGAATAATTTTTAAGAGCGTAGATTTCCCCTCTCCATTTCCGCCAATAATACCGATGCGGTCGTTTTCATAAACAGATAATTCATCAATTGCTAATACTTCTTTTGCGCCAAAATTTTGCTGTATATTTTTTAATTTAATTGTTAATTGTTCCATGATATATTCCCTTTCTTACTTAGGAAAAGGAAAAAAATGAGTACACAAAAAAGGATAGTCTTCTACGGAACTATCCTTGCCATTTCAATTTTTATTTTATAGAAAAGTATACACTCATCCCTTGAAATCGCTATTCCTAAGACTTTTGAATTTATATTTAATTATTGATTCAAAAGTGCAAAGCGCAATCTCATAGATGCAGTCATTGTATACTTCCTTCCTTCATAATTTTCATTCTAATAATAACTTAACAGTTAGAAAAAGTAAAGATTTTGCTTTTTCCTATAAAAATTACAGATGAGGAATTAATCTAGCAAAAAGATTATTAGCAAATTCAAAAGTACATAAACATTTATATATATGAAAGGAGTATTCATATTATTTTTTATTAAAAAATGAACCAAGTTTATCTAACACAATTAAAAAAATAGAGAAAGCTATGATTTTTATAATAAACTTAAAAGAGTTTGTATCACGGAAAACAAAATTGTCCACGATAAAAATAACGCAAGCGTATCCTACTATGACAATTACATAAGGTAAAACCTTTTCAGGTTTCATAGAAACACTCCTACTCAAAATATATTAAATGTCCCATTAAACTCTAGTGTAAGCTACTAAAATTTCTTGAAAGATTTTCATTCATAAGAAAATTTGATAGTTTTTTGCACTATTTAAAAAGTATGGTCAAAAGTAATCGAGTAGGAGACTAACCATTAATTGATTAGTCGACCTCTCACACCACCGTACGTACGGTTCCGTATACGGCGGTTCAATAATTTAAGCTTTTATTTCTCAAGGATTTCAATGAAATCCTTGAGTTTCCATTGTTTGAACTTTTCTTTGCTGAAGATTCTATTTAGAAGTTTTGATTTTGAAATTCGCCAATACTGTTTCCGGCTATTCGCATACGTCATGGCCTCTTTATGAGAGGCCCCTCTTGCCTTCAGTTGGCGGTATTTCGTATCGACTTTCTTCCATCTTTTCCAAATCAAGGCTCGCAACCTATGTCGTAAGTATTCCATCTGTTTAGCTAGGAAAGTTTTTAGTTCTCCGTCTTTATAGTATTGAATCCAACCTTGGGTGTACTGATTGATGGTTTTGATCATCTCATCTAGCGTGCCCACCCTTTTTCGGTTCGTCAATCTTTTCAGCGTTCTTTTGAACTTTTGTTTGGCCGACGCTGTGGGTCGGCTCTTTACTTTCCCTTATCTTTTCTCATACGATAGCTCAGGTATTCTAATTGATGCGCCTTAATGATTTGGCTCTTTTCTTGATTCACCGTCAATCGTAATTTCTTTTCCAGGAATTGGGTAATACTTTCTTGGACTCTCTGAGCGGCCCGCTCGCTTTGGACAAAGATAATAAAATCGTCCGCGTATCGAATAAACCGATGGTTTCTTCTTTCGAGTTCCTTGTCCAATTGGTCCAGATAAACATTGGCTAAAAGAGGAGAAAGCGGGCTCCCTTGGGAGGCTCCTTTTGAAGTTGGACGAAGAATTTCGCCCTCCATTACTCCTGCGTTTAAGAAATTCCAAATAAGTTGGAGAACGGCCTTTTCTTCGATGTACCATTGCATACGATGCATAAGTTTCTGATGGTTAATCGTGTCAAAATAGCTCTTTAAATCACAGTCGACAACCACGTCATAGCCTTCTTCATAATATTGGCCTGCCTTCGCTATTGCTTGTTGACAGCTTTTTCCAGGTCTAAACCCATAGCTGTTTTCCGAAAAGGTCGGGTCGATCAAGGGCGTGATGACTTGTAAAATCATTTGTTGTACTACGCGGTCCCGTACGACGGGGATGCTCAATTTTCGTTTCTTGCCGTTTCCTTTAGGAATTTCCACACGTTTTGTTGGTTGTGGGCGATAGGTCCCTTCTCTCAGCTTTTGTACAAAGGGACGACGATACTTGTTCAAATGAGATTTGATTTCAGATACCGTCATATCGTCGATTCCCGGTGCTCCTTTGTTCTTTTTGACTTTCTCGATCGCTCGATCTATATTCATTGAGCTGACGAGTTCGTTCATTAATGGAAAGCCACTTTGGTTCATCATCTTATTGTCGTGCTCCCTTACGCGCTCCTCATTTCTTCTTTTGCTTCCAGCTTATCCTTCCACGAGTGAGCTACCTACCGGTCTTTACCACGGTATTGGCTGCGGTCCTGGTGAGCACGTCCACCTCCTTGTTTACTTCAAAGTTATTATTGTTCAGTCCTTCATATCCATAGGATACTACTATGACCTTGGCTGACTTCTGCCTATTCGTTGTTACTACGATTTCTATCGCTAGGCAGACCTCCTCGGGTAAGGTGCGATAACTTTCCACTCACGTCACCGCCTCATTTACTGTATGGGATTCGGGCAGTATTGGGCTTTGCTTTGTTTTGCAAGCTCGTCCGTCCCAATTCAGCCTTCTTATGAGATTCCTGTTCGTCAGTGCGAGTGTTTGCCTCCAGCTTCCTTCAGATTCCGCCTCACGACGGACACCCTTGCTTTTAGCTAACAGTTCCTACTGCCAAGCCTGTAGTGGACTTTCACCACCAAGTTATCGCCCATGCCGAGCGCACAAAAAAGAGAGCATCCTATGCCCAGGATCCCCTCTAAAAGCTAATAAATCAGCCATTTTATTATTCCGCTGCGTTGGCGTCTTTGAAACCGTATTTCTTGTTGAAACGGTCCACTGGGCCATCTGCTTGTGTGAATTTTTGACGTCCAGTATAGAATGGATGTGAATCAGAAGAGATTTCAACACGTACAACTGGGTATGTGTTGCCGTCTTCCCATTCAATGGTTTCTTCTGAATTTTTTGTCGAACCTGACAAAAATTTAAAACCTGTTGTTGAATCCATAAATACAACTGGATGATATTCTGGATGGATATTTTGTCTCATATTATTACTCTCCTTTGCCCTGAATTATTTGCTAAATCAGAGTGTTTCTTTACAACACGTAACATATTAACATTTTTTAGAACTTAATGCAATCAGGGGCTTTAATTTATTTGAAACTCTACTGTTTGGCAGATTTATCTTTTATTTGATCGCTTTGATTTTTTATCCGTAAATGAAACATCATGAAAAGAATCAAGAAACTCTTGATTTGTCTTCGTTTTTTTCAAGAAGCTTATAAATTGTTCCGTATTCTCTAAAGAATCACCCAACATATTATTACGCAAACGCCAAGTTTCTTCTAATTGCTCCGGACTCATTAACAATTCTTCTTTACGAGTGCTGGAACGTTTCAGATCAATTGCCGGAAATACTCGTCGTTCGGCTAATTGACGAGAAAGATGCATTTCCATATTTCCTGTACCTTTAAATTCTTCATAGATCACATCATCCATGCGACTGCCAGTATCTACTAAAGCCGTAGCTAAAACGGTTAAACTACCGCCTTCTTCAATATTTCTGGCAGCCCCGAAGAATTTTTTAGGTTTGTATAAAGCTGCTGGATCAATCCCACCGCTTAAAGTACGTCCACTGGGAGGTACGACCAAATTATATGCACGTGCTAAACGTGTAATACTGTCCATTAAAATAACGACATCGCGTTTATCTTCGACTAAGCGCATTGCCCGTTCTAAGACCAACTCTGAAACGCGTGTATGATTATTAGGCTGCAGATCAAAAGTCGAATAGACAACTTCACCATCTACACTTCGTTCTAAATCAGTAACCTCTTCAGGGCGTTCATCAATTAATAGAACAATTAACTCTACATCAGGATAATTTTCTGTAATCCCGTTGGCAACCTCTTTTATAATACTAGTTTTTCCTGCTTTAGGAGGCGCAACAATCAGTCCACGTTGCCCAAAGCCAACGGGGGAAAATAAATCCATTATCCTGGTAGAAATTCTTCCTGGTGTAGTTTCTAATGTGAACGGTGTTTCTGGGTAAAGTGCTGTCAGAGCTGGAAAATGTGGACGTTTTTTAGCTTCTTCCGGATTTTTTCCATTAACACTTTCAACATGCATCAAACCATAATAACGTTCAGATTCTTTAGGAGGACGTGCTTTACCTGCAACCTTGTCCCCATTTCTTAAGCTGAAACGACGAATTTGTGAATTGGAAATATAAATATCTTCAGCACTTGGTCCATAGTTAATCGGACGCAAAAAACCATAACTGTCTTGTGAAATAATGTCTAAAATTCCTTCCATATAGAAGAAACCTTGTTTTTCCGCTTGTGCGCGAATAACAGCCAAAGATAATTCTTTTTTGTTCATTTGACTATAATACGAAATTTTAAAATCTCGTGCGTAATTATAGATTTCTTTTAGCGTCATATTGTCTAATTCCGCCATTGTTAAATAGTCGCTCATTTTTCATCCTCTACCATTTCTATATCGGCTCCTAGCTTTGTTAATTTCTCAATAATATGATCATAACCACGCAAAATGTATTCTACACCACCAATAGTTGTAATACCTTCTGCCATCAAACCGGCAGTAACCAAGCAAGCCCCTGCTCGCAAGTCGGAGGCTTCTACTTCTGCACCATGTAATTGACTAGAACCATTAATAATCATCGTATTTCCTTCAATCGAAGCATTGGCACCCATACGAACTAATTCTGGAATATGATTAATACGTTTAGAATAAATCGTATCGATAACCTCAGAACTCCCGTTTGCTTTTAGTAAAAGCGGCGTAAGTGGTTGCTGTAAATCAGTAGCTAAACCTGGATAAGGATAGGTTTTTACAGATACTGCTTGTAAGTTTTCTGTCTTAGGCACATAAATTGCGTCTTCAGTAATGTCTAACTCCACACCAATTTCTTCTAATTTAGAAATATAACTATCCAAGTGTTCATAAATAACATTTTTGATTTTAACACCTTCACCACAAGCAGCTGCCATAGCCAAATAAGTTCCTGCTTCAATTCGATCGGGGATAATCGCATGACGACAACCATGTAGATTTTCAACACCTTCGATACGAATCTCATCTGTACCGGCACCACGAATTTTGGCGCCCATATTATTCAGCAAAGTAGCTACATCAATAATTTCTGGCTCTCTTGCGGCATTTTCAATAATCGTACGTCCTTTGGCTTTTACAGCAGCTAACATCACGTTAATCGTAGCGCCAATAGAAACCATATCCAAGAAAATACGGTCTCCTTGCAATCCTTCTTCTCTCGTACGTAAATACATGGCACCGTGTTCGTTTGTCACTTGCGCCCCTAAGGTTTCAAAACCTTTAATATGTAAATTGATCGGCCGTGGACCAAGATCGCAACCACCGGGTAACCCTACTACGCCTTCGCCAAATTTGCCTAACAAAGCGCCCATAAAATAATAAGAAGCACGTAAACTATTAATTTTTCCACTTGGCATCGGAACGGAAACAATATGAGTTGGATCAATTTCAAGTTGATTATTTTCAAAAGTGGTTTTTACACCCATGATTTCGAGGATTTCAATTAAAGAATGGACATCTTGAATGTCGGGTACTCCTTCAAGTGTAACCGGAGAATCTGCTAAAATTGCAGCGGGGATCAAAGCGACGGCACTATTTTTAGCTCCGCTAACAGCTACTTCACCTGACAACGGTTGGCCGCCGTGAATCACAAATTTTTTCATTTTTTTCACCTATTAATTATTTTTTTATGTACTTATACATACGAACCTTATTCTACCATAATAAGAAACTTGAAAAAAGCTAAAAAAACTCACGAACCAATGTTTTGGTCCGTGAGAGCTATCGAAAGGATGAGTTAAGCTTTATCAGCTGATCCGAACCAATCGATATGGTTTTTAGCTTCTTTGATGATTGCTTCTTTACCAGGTGCCAATAATTTACGAGGATCAAAGCCTTTACCTTCTTGATCTTTACCGTCTTCAATGTATTGACGAGTTGCTTTAGCAAATGCAATTTGGAATTCAGTGTTTACGTTAACCTTTGAAATCCCCATTGTAATAGCTTTTTCAATTTGGTCTTGTGGAATACCTGAACCACCATGTAGTACTAATGGCACATCTTTACCTACAGCTTCTGTGATAGCTTGTAAATGGTCAAAGTCTAAACCTTTCCAGTTTTCAGGGTATACACCGTGGATATTACCAATACCACAAGCTAGAAAGTCAATACCTGTATTAACCATTTGAATACATTCGTCGATATCAGCTAATTCACCTGCACCTACAATGCCGTCTTCTTCGCCACCAATTGTTCCTACTTCACATTCAACAGACATACCTTTTGCATGTGCTTTTTTGACAACATCTTTTGTTTTTGCCAGGTTTTCTTCAAAAGGAAGAGATGAACCATCAAACATTACTGAAGTATATCCAGCTTCGATACATTCTAACGCATGTTCATATTCACCATGGTCTAAATGAAGAACAACAGGAACGGTAATGTTCATTGAATCAATTAAGTTATTTACCATATCAACAACTAATTTGTAACCGCCCATGTATTTTGCAGCGCCCATAGAAGTTTGGATTAATACTGGTGCATTTTTTTCTTGCGCAGATTGAAGAATCGCTTGGGTCCATTCTAAGTTGTTTGTGTTATAAGCGCCAATTGCATACCCATTCTTACGTGCTTCCTTAAAAATTTCTGAGCCTGATACTAATGGCATAATAGTTTCCTCCTAAATTTTAATTGAACGTTTTTTACTAAGTCTTACTTAGTCAACATCTTTATTTTAGCAAATTATTCAAATTTTTTCTACTAAATCTAGAGGATTCTGTCGATTTTCCAACTTTTTCGCGTCTTGAACACCAGGAAATAAGAAAATTTTCAGAAAAGAAATGAACTTTATCATTCTTTAAAAGCCTGTATAAGAAATATCTTACTATGATTTAAAAAACTCGAAAAGCTTCTCTCAGCTTTTCGAGTTAAAATACTTTAATCTTCTTTTGATGCCAAGGAAGCTTCCACAAAACCTTTAATTAATTTTTGTGGACGGTTCGGACGAGAGATTAATTCTGGATGGAACTGACAGCCAACAAAGAATTTATTTTCAGGAACTTCTACAATTTCTACTAAATGGTTATCTGGAGATACACCAGAAAAAACCATACCACTTTCTGCAAAAGTATCACGGAAATCATTATTAAATTCATAGCGGTGGCGATGACGTTCTTGTACCACTTCTTCTTCTTGATAAGCTTGTGCTGTTTTCGTTCCTTTTTGCAACTTACAAGGATAAAGTCCTAGACGTAGTGTTCCACCTAAGTCCTCTACTCCTTCTTGATCAGTCATCAGATCAATAACATTGTATGGCGTTTCTGGATCTCTTTCGGTAGTATTAGCGCCTTCTAAGCCAATCACATTTCTGGCAAATTCAACACAAGCCATTTGCATGCCTAAACAAATCCCTAAAAATGGGACGTCATTTTCTCTTGCATAACGAATGGTTTCGATTTTTCCTTCAATTCCGCGATCCCCAAAACCGCCAGGAACTAAAATACCATCGACATTACCTAATATATCTTCTACATTTTCAGCAGTAATTTCAGCAGAATTTATAAGTTCAACATCAATGTCTGAATTATAACAAAAGCCAGAATGTTTTAATGCTTCAATAACTGAAATATAAGCATCAGGTAACTCAACATACTTTCCTACAATAGCAATACGAACAGTCTTTTGTAAGTTCAGCACACGATCAACTAACCCTTGCCATTCTGTCATATCTGCTTCTGGTGCGTCTAGATTCAGATGATCTAAAACAATTTTGTCCATTTTTTGTTTTTGTAAATTTAATGGAATAGAATAAAGTGTATCAACATCACGAGATTCAATCACAGCTTCCGGCGCAACATCACAAAACTGCGCTAGCTTATTTTTCATCCCTTGAGAAATAGCTTCTTCAGTTCGTACCACTAAAATATTGGGTTGAATGCCTAAACCTCGCAATTCTTTTACGCTATGTTGGGTAGGCTTCGTTTTCATTTCCCCTGCTGCTTTTAAATACGGGATTAAGGTAGTATGAATATAAAGAACGTTATCTGAACCTACGTCTCCTTTCATTTGACGTAGTGCTTCCAAAAAAGGTAAGGACTCGATATCACCAACAGTACCGCCAACTTCTGTAATAATGACGTCTGAATCCGTCATATTAGCTGCGCGCATAATTTTTTCTTTGATCTCATTTGTAATATGCGGGATGACTTGAACCGTAGCGCCTAAGTACTCGCCTTTTCTTTCTTTACGAATAACTTCTGAATAAACTTTTCCCGTAGTAACATTAGAATATTGGTTTAAATTAATATCAATAAACCGTTCATAATGTCCTAGATCCAAATCGGTTTCTGCGCCATCATCTGTTACAAATACTTCCCCATGTTGATATGGGCTCATTGTGCCTGGGTCCACATTAATATAAGGATCGAACTTTTGGATCGTTACTTTCAATCCACGGTTTTTTAATAAACGACCTAAAGAAGCCGCTACAATCCCCTTTCCGATAGACGAAACAACGCCGCCAGTTACAAAAATGTATTTGGTCATAACAAAAAACTCCTTATCCTTTTTTCAGGTGCTGTTTTTAGAAATAAAAGAAAACTCCCTATTCAGTTTGAATAGGGAGCATTATTTACTAAAACGATCATAGCTCTTTAATATAAGAGCGCCCAAGCAAAATATTACCTTGTTCATTTAAGAAAGTCAATCGTTAAAAAACAATTTTATTAATAAAGTTCTAAATACTGATCTCTTTCCCATTCTGATACAGTTTGCCTAAAGGCTGCCCATTCCATTTGTTTTGCTTCAACAAAGTTTTCATAGATATGAGTCCCTAAAGCATTAATCATTACTTCATCATCTCTTAACTCTTTAAGTGCATTATGAAGTGTGGAAGGTAAATCAAAAATTTGTGCCGTTTCACGTTCTTCTTCACTCATCACATAAATATTGCGATCCACACCCTCTGGCGCTACCATTTCATTTTGAATACCATCTAATCCGGCTTCCAACAAAGTAGCCAGAGCCAAATAAGGATTTGCTGAAGGATCAACTGAACGCAATTCTAAACGAGTAGACAAACCCCGTGAAGAAGGAATACGAATCAGTGGTGAACGATTATGTCCTGACCAAGCCACATGTACTGGCGCTTCATACCCTGGTACTAAGCGTTTGTAGGAATTAACCGTCGGATCACAAACGGCGGTATAAGCCCACGCATGTTTAATTAGACCAGCCAAGAATTGATATGCCGTTTTACTTAGCTCCAATTCGCCACTTTCGTCATAAAAGGCGTTTTCTTCTCCTTTAAATAAAGACATATTGCAGTGCATACCAGAACCAGCTATTCCTTCCATTGGCTTAGGCATAAAGGTCGCATGCAAGTCATATTTTCTAGCGATCGTTTTAACCACTAGCTTAAAGGTTTGTATACTATCACAAGCATCGACAGCATCTGCGTATTTAAAATCGATCTCATGTTGTCCTGGTGCCGCCTCATGATGAGAGGCTTCTACTTCATAGCCTAGTTTTTCTAACTCTAACACAATATCACGTCGACAATTCTCCCCTAAATCCATAGGAGCAAAATCGAAGTATCCGCCATGGTCATTCAAATGTTGAGTGATATTTTGGTTTTGGTCAAGTTGGAATAAGAAAAATTCTGGCTCTGGCCCTAGTTCAAAAGAAGAGAATCCTAACTCTTGCATATGTCTTAATACACGTTTTAAGTTTCCACGAGGATCGCCTGCAAATGGTGTGCCATCAGCATTGTAAATATCACAAATTAAACGACCCACTTTACCATGTTCAGCTTCCCAGGGAAAAATCATCCAAGTGGTTAAATCAGGATATAGGTACATATCACTTTCTTCAATGCGCACAAATCCTTCAATAGAAGAACCATCGAACATCATTTTTTGGTCCAGTACTTTATCCATCTGACTGATCGGTACTTCTACATTTTTTATCATACCACTAATATCGGTAAACATTAGTCGTAAAAATCGAACATTTTCTTTTTTGGCAATCTCTTTAATCTGTTCTGCGGTATAATCTACTTTTGGCATATATTTTTCCTTCCTTTACGGCGGTTTGTAGTAAGAGACAAGTAAGTACGGTAAAACTATAGCTTAGGGCGTTGAGAATCAAAAGGACCTTTGGGATTGAGTCCACCTTGGGATAAAATTTCATCATAAAAAATACGTCGGACATCTTTATCTGTTAACGGTTTTTTATTTTTTGCTTGTTTTTCTTCTTCTTTTCGCATCTTATAAACATGCTTGATACCGGCCATATTTAAACCATCTGAAAGATAATCTTTAATTTCTAGCAGGATATCTATATCATTTAAAGAATATAGACGTCGATTGCCTTCGCTTCTTTCAGGATGAATTAAATCTTGTTCTTCATAGTAACGAATTTGGCGCGCGCTTAAATCCGTTAATTTAATGACTGTACCAATTGGAAAAACTGACATTGAACGCCGCAGCTCTTTTTCACTCATAGGCTTACTCCTCTTTCTTTCATTCGGTCAAGCTACCTAGCAACTATACCAATTTATGTTATAGCTGTCAACAGTTTATGTTATAAAAGCTAACACAAAATAAGAGCAGTCAGACAATCCCGCTGCTCCTACTTTGCCTGTTCCATACGAGTAATAGCAAAAGAGTGCTCTTTAGCAAAACCTTTGGCTACATACTGCTGTTTTTCTTCTTCAAAATCGGTTGAAACAAGCAATGTATTTTGTTTTAATTTTTCTAACAAACGTCCTTCATCCGGCGCTAAAACTAAAGTATAAGGCTGTAATTTTTCCTTCATAATTGATTGGATCGCTTCAATGAGTTTATCCTTACTAGCAGGATCTTTTGCTGAAACTAAGACATAAGGAAATAATGTGGGAACAAATTGCTCTTTATCTATCAAATCCGCTTTATTATAAACCACCAAAACTGGAATTTGACGCAATTGCAAGTCGTCCATCAACTTTAAAACCGTTTGCTCTTGTTGCTGCCGATTTTCAGCAGAAGCGTCAATCACGTGCAGTAATAAGTCCATATTTTGACTTTCTTCCAAAGTTGAGTGAAAAGCGTCAATTAATTGCGTGGGTAAGTCTTGTATAAAACCAACTGTATCAGTAATCGTGACTTCAAAACCTTCTGGCAAGCGCCATTTTTTAGTCAGTGGATCCAGCGTTGCAAATAATTGATTTTCTTCATAAGCATCTGCGCTTGTCAATAAATTAAGTAAGGTCGATTTTCCAGAACTGGTATAGCCAACTAGACCAATTTGGTATACTTGTTGTTCATTTCTTTGTTGACGTGTTCTTTGGCGATGTTGCTCCACTTCTTTTAGCTCACGGCGAATACTTGTCATTTTTTTGCGAATTAAACGTCGATCAGTTTCTAGTTTAGTTTCCCCGGGGCCTCGGGTACCAATACCACCTCCAAGTCGCGACAAGGTTTTTCCTTGACCGATGATCCGAGGAAAGGAGTATTCTAATTGCGCCAATTCTACTTGCAGTTTACCTTCTTTGGAACGTGCACGTTTGGCAAAGATATCTAGAATTAACTGAATCCGATCAATGGTAGGCGCCTCCAATGCGTCTTCAATAATTTGCCCTTGTCTTGGTGTTAACTCATGGTTAAAAATCACCAAATCGATCGCTTCTTTGTCAATCGTCTGTCTTAATTCTTCCAACTTTCCTTTACCGATAATGGTTTGATGATCAAATTGTTCTCGATTTTGTTCGATAGAAGAAATCATGGTACCATTAGCAGTTTGTGCCAAATTTTTCAATTCAAGCATAGATTCTGCGAAATTATGATGATTTTCCGGCGTCTGTACGCCAACTAAAATCACTCGTTCTTTTTTTACCATACTACACCTCCAACCACTGTGCGACTTCTTTTTTGATCTGTGCTATTTCCTGAGGTTCTTGGAACAAATCGAACCAATGAAAAAACATGCGGTTATTAAACCAAGTCAACTGTCTTTTGGCATAGCGCCTTGAATTTCGTTTGATAAGATCGGTCGTTTCTTGAAGACTACGTTCTTTGGCAAAGTATGGAAAAAACTCTTTATAGCCAATTCCTTTTGCTGCCTGACTGTCGGGATATTTTTTTACTAACGCTGCTTCTGTGATAAGTCCACTTTGTATCATATCATCCACACGTGTATTAATACGCGCATGCAAAAGCGAACGATCAGTGGTTAGTCCAATCATAAAGCTATCATATAATGGTTTGGGCGCTTTTTCTGGCGCAATAATACTTCTTCCGGTTTTCTCTTTTACTTCTAAAGCGCGAATAATTTTACGCTGATTGTTCATATGAATCTTTTTAGCAGCTAAAGGGTCCTTTTTTTCTAATAATTCAAAAAGTGCTTGTGGA
The DNA here is from genome assembly GCF_001712815.1 of Tetragenococcus halophilus. Classification (NCBI taxonomy): domain Bacteria; kingdom Bacillati; phylum Bacillota; class Bacilli; order Lactobacillales; family Enterococcaceae; genus Tetragenococcus; species Tetragenococcus halophilus. Next base: position 698,398 of record NZ_CP012047.1, on the reverse strand, counting down.
CCTTCATTTTCTGCAAAAACTTCATATTTATGACGAAGTTTATCATCCTGCTCTTTTTGCGTTGCACCTAATTGATAATCATAAAGGAGGGATTGAATATACAATCCAGTCCCTCCCACAATAATAGGTAAATGCCCTCTGTTACAAATTTCAGTAATTTTTTGCCGTCCTTGCTTTTGAAAGTCGGCTGCAGAATAACGATCTCCGATATCACAAATATCGATTAAATGATGAGAGACTCCCTCTTTTTCTTCTTCGGTAACTTTGGCCGTACCGATATCTAATTGTCGATAAATTTGCATAGAATCACCGCTGATGACTTCACCAGCAAAAGTTTTGGCTAGTTGAATACTTAGACTTGTTTTTCCGACAGCTGTCGGTCCTGCAATGACTAACACTTTTTTCATGTCTTTTGTTGATTCCTTCTCTTAGCCAATTGTATTTCTTCCGGAAAATCAGTAAACGCGCCGGAAACTTGTAGGTCCATTACTTTTTTTAAGTTTTCTTCATCATTGACGGTCCATGGACGAACATCAATAGGATAATTAGGAACTTCTGCATCATGTGCCAAGGCCCAATCAAGACTCGGGTGAATGCCCTTGATATATGAACGATCCATCGCCATATTCGTCGCTTCTTCTGAATCCTTCATTACTAAATCAATTCGCGTTTTAGGTTCAAGTTTATGAATACGTTCTAATGTATCTAAATTAAAACTGGAATACCAATAAATAAATGGCCATTCTTGACTCAGCATAAGATCCGAAACTTTTTCTTCAATACCCGGATAGTCTTCCACATTTGTTTTAAGTTCAATTTCTACGATCCCTCGATAATTTCGTGCAATCAGTAAGTCAGTCACTTCTTTTAACGTGGGCACTTTAGTTGATGCATATTTTTCATCAAACCAACTGCCCGCATTCAATGCTTTTATTTCCGCAAGTGTTTTATCTTTAATAGCACCCTTACCATTGGTCGTGCGATTTACTTGTTCATCGTGCATAACAACTAGCTCATTATCTTTCGTTAGTTGAACATCTAATTCAATACCTTCTGCTCCTGCGCGAATCGCTTCAGCAAACGAAGGCAAAGTATTCTCGGGCCTTGTGCCACTAGCTCCTCTATGAGCAAAAATTTTCATCGGTCTCACTCCAATCAGAAATATTGTAACATGTAACGATAAAATCAACAAAAAAAGAAGAAACAGCGCTTTGTCTCTTCTTTTGGCTCATTATAAAGGTTTGGAAAAGTAGGTCAACGGTTCATCGCTGACTTTTTTCATTTGATTTTTCTTTTCATAAATCATTTCTGTTAACTCATCAGAAAGTTCTTCGACCAACATACGCGCGCCTTTAAATGTATAGCCGCCAATTTGAACCGTTTCTTCAGGAGATAAAACGACCTTACGAGTAGCAATTCTTTTAAAAAACTCATCCAAAAAATAATTAGGTAAATAAAAGCTATTTTGAGCTGCAAAAGAATGTAAATAAATATAATCATCCACCGTAATATAGCAATCATCAAAAGCGTTAAAACTGGTGTATTGCTCCATCATAATGACCCGTTTATCCAAAATTTCTACTATTTTTTTATTTAATAATACTAAAGTTTCAATCTCTTTGACCTTATGCTCTAGCATTCTTCTTTTTTCATCTTTACGTTGATCATATCGTATACGTAAATTAAACGCGACCGTTACAACCAATGCGCCAATTAGCACTCCTAATAAGCTTGCGATAAAAACTTGCATTTAACTTGCCTCCCCATTAAAAAATAATTGATGTCTTTATTCTACCAAATTTTCTTTATCATAGCCAAGGTTTTATATTTGACCTTTATTGACCAAATATGTATACTAGCTATTAGAAAAAGATAAATGGACGTGATATAATGTCTTTTAAACGTCTATATTTTCTATGATTTAAAAGGAGGAACATGAAATGAATTTAATTCCAACAGTAATTGAACAATCAGCCCAAGGGGAAAGAGCGTATGATATATACTCTCGTTTATTAAAAGATCGTATTATTATGCTAAGTGGTGAAGTAACCGATGATCTATCTAACTCCATCATTTCACAACTACTATTTTTAGATGCACAAGATTCGGAAAAAGATATTTATTTGTACATTAATTCGCCAGGTGGTAGTGTGACAGCTGGTTTTGCCATTTATGATACCATCAACTTTGTCAAAGCTGACGTGCAAACCATCGTATTAGGTATGGCAGCCTCTATGGGAAGTTTCCTATTAACCGCTGGTACCAAGGGCAAACGTTTTGCTTTACCAAATGCTGAAATCTTGATTCACCAACCATTAGGCGGTGCGCAAGGACAAGCAACTGAAATCGAAATTGCTGCTCGTCATATCTTGAAAACACGTGATCGCTTAAATGAAATCTTGGCTGAACGTACAGGTCAATCACTTGAAGTAATCAAACGCGATACCGACCGTGATAATTACATGACTGCTGAAGAAGCCAAAGAATACGGCTTGATAGATGACATCATGACCAACAAATAAACAATGATTAAAAGTGCCATTGTCTTTACTATTTTGGGTAAAGGCAATGGCTTTTTTGTATTTAATAATAATTTAAGAAGACTATTAGGACCTAATTCTTTTTATATTCAGTGTACTTGCCGTCCAGATAATCTTTGCCTAATTGGCAATAATGATCTACGTTTTCTTTATTGCCTTTAATTTCTTCTGGCGTTAATTCTCTAATCACTTTTGCTGGTCGTCCTAAAGCTAAGGAATTTGGCGGAATCACTGTTCCTTGGGTCACTAAGGAACCGGCACCAATCATACTGTTCTCCCCTATCATTGCATTATTCATAACAATCGAACCCATACCGATTAAAGCGCCGTCTTCAATTTTACAACTATGCAACAAGCACTGATGTCCTACAGTAATGTTGTTACCGAGCACACAAGAAATATCATGATCAACATGAATCACTGTTCCGTCTTGAACATTCGTCCTATCTCCTACAAAAATAGGGGCGTAATCACCACGAAGCACACTATTAAACCAAACAGTTACCTCTTTGCCCAAAGTCACATTTCCAACAATCGTAGCATTTTCTGCAACAAAATTTTTCATAGTTTCCTCTTTCTAATCCAATTAAAATAAGAATATAAAATTATAAATGAGGGTTTCTTTCTCAAACTTCCCTTCATTATTATCAAAATGAAGGGACCTCTCTCGAACTTCCCTTGATTTTGGATAAAATGAAGGTTCCTTTTCTAAACTTCCTTTCATTTCATCTAAAATGAAGGCTCCTTTGTTTAACTTCCCTTCTTTTGTAAAGTATATCATATCACTCACTAGCAACAAAAAAGCGACACCAACTTATAGTGGGTCTATAATATTTAGTGTTGTTACTAAAAAAATTAGTAATAACACTAATTTTTTATATAACAAAAAAGCATTTGTTTCCTTTATAATTAAGTTGGACACCAAAATAAAAGGAGAAAACAAATGCTTCAATACAAAGATATCAAAATTAAAGATCAAAATCTAGATGTAGGCCTTAAAAACTTACTCAATATTAAGGACCCTCACATCTTTTTTTCCGCTCAAGCAGTTCAAAAAGAACCCATTCATCATCGAATGACGAATGTCTTTTACGGTGTCCTTACCTACACCCCGAAAGCTTGCGAATGTTGTGGCCTCATAAATGAAGAGAATCTTCTTATTAAACATTCGCCAAAGGCTTCGGATATTCAATTAATTCCTTATCAGGAAGTGCCCAGCGTTTTACGCTTATTTAAGCAACGATTTTATTGTAAATCCTGTCATCATACTTTTAGTGCCAGGACCTATTATATCGCCAAAGACTGTTATATTTCGCAAGCCTTGAAGTTTGCCATTGCGATAGACTTGAAGAAAAAACTATCGATGAAAGATATTGCTTTACGCTATGGGGTCTCATTTAAAACCGTGGAACGCGTATTGGATACCTTCTATCAAGGACTTAAATTCAATCCCAACCATTTACCGAAACATTTGCTAATCGATGAATTCAAAGGCACGAAGGACTGTGAAGGAGCCATGTGTTTTATCTTCAGTGACGCTCAGACAGGAAAAATTATCGATATCTTGGACGATCGCCGCAATTTCAAACTGATTGCTTACTTTCAACGATTTACTCAACAAGCGCGGAAAAGAGTCCAACATGTGGTTATGGATATGAATTCGGCTTATGGAAAAATGATCCCTCAAGTATTTCCGAAGGCCAAGATTCTTGTGGATCATTTCCACATTATCCAACAGATTTCTCGAGCTTTTAACCAGCAGCGGATTCGGTCGATGAACCAGCTGGACAAAAAGAGCGCCCAACAAATGAAGGATTATCGCAAATTAAAAAAATACTGGAAACAGCTCCAAAAAAAGCATAAAAACTTGGGGTACGACCATTTGAAACAGTTCCCTCTTTTTCGCCAAAAATATGTGACGGAATCGGAAGTTGTGGATTACTTATTAACCATTGATCCCGTGCTTAAGGCTTCTTATGATGTTTATCAAGATCTGCTTGACGCTTTTGAAAACGGCAAAGCGCAACCATTTTTCGCTATCATTGATCAACTGTCGCCTTTATTAGAAGAACCCTTTAAAAAATCCTTACGTCACCTCCAAAAGTACCGTAAAGAAATTACCTTATCTTTTACTCAACCGTATTCCAACGGCAAACTTGAAGGGAAAAACAACTTGATTAAAGTAATTCAACGGATTGCCTTTGGCTTTCGTTCTTTTAATCATCTACGTAAGCGAGTGCTTATTCAACAAGGGCTTCTTGAGATCTTATAAAATAACAAAAAAAGAAGAACCGAAGTCCTTCTTTTTATAAAGGTTTTGCTTAAACAACACTATTTGACAAAGAGCCCTTATAGTCAGCGCCGCTTTTTCTCTTATTCTTGGTCTGCAAATTGGCTATTATATAGCTCTGCATAAAAACCATTTTTAGCAAGTAAAGTATCATGCGTTCCTTGTTCGATAATAGAACCATGATCCATAACTAAAATCAAATCCGCATCACGAATGGTTGACAAGCGATGGGCAATAACGAAACTGGTCCGTCCTTTCATCACTTGATCCATTGCTCTTTGAATCAATGCTTCTAGACGGGTATCTACTGAACTGGTTGCTTCATCTAAGATCAAAATTTCAGGATCAGAAATAATTGCCCTTGCAATTGTTAATAATTGTTTTTGTCCAAGAGAAACATTATCTCCTTCTGAAGCAATTTCCATATCATAGCCTTCTGGTATCGTCCGGATAAAGTGGTCAACATTGGCTGTTTTAGCAGCATCTACTACTTCATAATCGGTAGCATCTAACTTACCAAAACGAATATTATCTGCGATTGTCCCACCGTAGAGCCAAGCATCTTGTAATACCATACCGAATAATGAACGAACATCACTTCGGTTCATTTCCTTAGTATCAATCCCGTCGATTTTGATCGCGCCATCATCTACGTCATAAAATCGCATCAACAAATTAATTATGGTTGTTTTCCCAGCGCCAGTTGGACCAACGATCGCTACGGTCTGACCTGCTTTTACACTCAAGTTCAAATCTTCGATCAATGGCTCATTTTGTTGATAAGAAAAATAAACATGATCAAATTCAACATCACCTTGGACATGCTCGGGCAAAGCTATTTCATTTTCACTTGATTTTTCTTCGTCTTCATCTAAAACTTCAAATACACGACGAGAAGAAGCAGAAGCACTTTGTAGCATAGCAGATAATTGCGTGATATTTCCCATTGGTTGACTGACTTGCCAAATATATTGGATGAAAGCTTGTAATTGCCCAACCACGATCACACCACTTAGGACATTTAAACTACCAAAAACTGCAATCACTATATAAGTTAAGTAAGCAGTTGATTGAACCAATGGCATCATAAGTCCTGAAATAAATTGCGCTTTAAATCCATTGCCTCTAACAGAGCGATTTACTTTTCTGAAGTCTTCTGATGTTTCATGTTCACGTCCAAAAAGTTTAATGACATTAAAACCTGTCATATGTTCCTGTACAAAACCATTCATTTCACCTAAAGAGTTTTGCATTCCATTAAAGTATTTTTGCGATTTTGAAATAACAAAACGCGAAATAAAATAGGAAGCTGGAATCATAAGCACAGCTGCTAGTGCCATATAAACATTAATATAAAACATCATTGAAACAGATAATACAATGCTCAAAAAAGCATTCACTAATTGGACTAATGATTGTTGTAAAGCGCCACTAACAACATCCACGTCATTAGTCACACGCGAGAACACATTACCTTGTTGGTGAGTATCAAAGTAAGAAACCGGCAATCGATTGATTTTATGCGAAATATCTTTACGCAAATCTTTCATTGATGATTGTACAACACCGGTCATTAACAAACCAGCAGCCAATTGTGATCCCCCATAACCGATACCAATAAGGACAATGGCAATTACCGTTTGTTTGATGTAAGCAAAATTTATCGGATCACCATTTGAAATATTACGACTGATTTCTGTGGTTGGAAGTCCTGTAACATAAGGCAAGGCAGTATTAAAGCCCACCGTTGCAACTACTAGAAACATGACGAAAATAAATTTAAATTTATATGGTTTTATATATTGTCCTACACGTTTTAAAGAAGAAAAAGTATTCATTGTCCTAACTCCTCCTTCGTTAATTGAGACGAAGCAATGTCGTAATAAACGGAGCTAGATTTTAGTAACTCTTCATGTGTTCCTATACCGACAATATTTCCTTCGTTCAATACAATAATTCGATCTGCCCCCATAATCGTGCTCACTCGTTGAGCAACAATCAATACGGTGGCATTTGTTGTTTCTTTATCAATTCTTTCACGCAATTTTGCGTCTGTCGCAAAGTCCAAAGCAGAAAAACTGTCATCAAATATATAAAGATCAGGTCTTCTTACAACAGCTCTAGCAATGGCTAAGCGTTGTTTTTGCCCACCAGAAAAGTTAGAGCCACCTTCAGCTATCTGTGTATCTAAACCATCTACTAATTCAGAAACAAAATCGCTAGCTTGCGCGATATCTATGGCTTCATACAATTCTTCATCCGTTGCGTCTTTTTTCCCGTAGAGAAGATTTTCTCTGAGTGTTCCAGAAAACAAAACAGCTTTTTGCGGTACATAACCAATCTTCTGACGTAAAGCAGCAATATCATAATCGCGAACATCGATACCATCTACCAAAATTTCACCTTCACTAACATCATAAAGACGAGGGATCAATTGAATTAAAGTAGATTTTCCGCTACCGGTACTCCCGATAAAAGCGACTGTTTCGCCGGGTTTGGCTGAAAAGGTCGCGTCACGAATCACTGGAGCCTCGGCATGTCCTGGATAAGCGAAAGTAACATCATCAAAGGCTAAGTAACCATTCGTTTCTGTCGTTGTTACGCCATTTTCTTTATTTTCTATAATAGGTTCAGTATCCATTGCTTCTTGAATTCTGTTTGCTGATACTGCCGCTCTTGGATACATCATAAAAATCGTAGAAAACATCATAAATGAAAACAATGCGTGGAATATATATTCAATAAAAGCAATCAAATTCCCCACTTCTAATGTTCCAGCATCTATTTGGATACTTCCTTGCCAGATGATATAAGCCATCACGGTATTAAATAGAAAGAAAAATCCTGGCTTCGCTGAAGACATCAAACGAAACAAGTTTTTGGAACTTTTTTCAAAAGCGTCATTTACTTTACCAAAACGTCCTTCTTCAAAATCTTCATTAACAAAAGCGCGAATGACACGTAATCCTGACAAGTTTTCTCGTAAAATATTATTTAACCGGTCAAAATTTCCTTGTTGTTTCCTGGATAATGGATCAGAAAAACGAGCGATCGCTACAACACCGATCAACAAGAATGGCAATGCCGCTAAGACATAAGCACCTAAACTTGCACTCGTTCGTATGACCATAACCAGACTTGCAATAAACATCATCGGCGTCATAAAGCCAGTCCGTAAAAGGTTTTGCATAAACAACATAATTTGATAAGCGTCATTAGTTACACGAGTAATTAATGACGGAACACCTAGTTGTTCATATTCATTATGAGAATATCCTTGTATTTTCTCAAAAAGATCTTGGCGAATGGAGGCTGTTACATTAGTAGTGATACGGGACATAAAATATCCTAAAGAGATATTCATTAATACACCAACAACGACCACTGCTAACATGATTAAGCCTATTTTTTTAATATACGCATCATCATTATTGGCGACCCCCACATCGATCATTTGGCTTAACAATGTAGGTAATCCTAGTTCAATAATAATAAACCCGAAAACACAAATGAAATTAAAGAATAATAACCCTTTGTTTTTCAAAGTATAATGCAACATTAATTTCAAATTTATCCCTCCTTTTTTGAGCAATTACTTTAAAGATAGCATATAGATATGAAAAAAGTAAAGAAAATGAGAAGCGTTTTTAACAAGTTTTTTCAAACCTTTTTTCATATAAAAATACACCATCCTTTTCTTCATAAGGGACTTTATATTTTCATGTAATTTTCTTGTTTTTGCCGGCGCATTTCTATACTTATTTTTATTTGTGTGATAAACTATCAATGGATAATTGGTTATAACTTAAAAAGATATAATTGCTAACTACTTTCAACAATTATAGATGATTAAGTTGCCAAAAACGGACCTATTTTGGATCAATCTTCACTTATAAATTTAAGTAAAAAGTCAAATAAATAAAGATGCAATAAAGGAGAACATACACATGATCTACAAAGTTTATTATCAAGAAACAAAAGAAAGTAACCCTAAAAGAGAACAAACACACTCTTTATACGTGGACGTGGACGATGTCGTGACCGCTCGTCACATCGTTGAAGAAAATACCCCATATAATATCGAATATATACAAGAATTAACTGGAAATCACTTAGAATATGAAAAAGAACAAGCTGATTTCCATATAGCGGAGTTTTAACATGAAACAATCGCTTAAAAACAACGAAACAGGTGTTTTCGCTGTTGGCGGATTAGGTGAAATCGGGAAGAACTGTTATGGGGTACAATTCCAAGATGAAATCGTCTTAATTGACGCAGGAATTAAGTTTCCAGAAGACGAATTACTTGGCATTGACTATGTGATTCCTGATTATAGTTACATTGTTCAAAACATCCAAAAAGTAAAAGCTTTAGTCGTTACACACGGTCATGAAGATCATATTGGCGGAATTCCTTATTTACTAAAACAAGTAAATATTCCTATTTATGCCGGACCGTTAGCTTTAGCTTTGATTACAAACAAGTTAGACGAACATGGTCTACTGCGCGATGCAGAACTTCATGAAATCAATGAAGACACTGTAATCCGTTTTCGTAAGACTTCTGTCAGCTTCTTTAGAACAACCCACAGTATCCCGGATGCTTTAGGGATTGTTGTGAAGACGCCGTCAGGAAATATCGTTGAAACTGGTGATTTTAAATTTGACTTTACACCAGTTGGCGAACCAGCAAATCTTCATAAAATGGCAAAGGTTGGCGAAGAAGGCGTGCTTTGTTTACTATCAGATAGTACAAACGCTGAGATTCCTACTTTTACTAAATCTGAAAAAACGATTGGCTCTTCTATCCTTAAAATTTTTGAAAAGGTAGAAGGACGAATTATTTTTGCTAGTTTTGCTTCCAACATTTTCCGTTTGCAACAAGCTGCTGAAGCTGCAGTTGCTTACGGACGCAAAATTGCCGTTTTTGGTCGCAGTATGGAAAATGCGATTGCCAATGGACAACGTCTTGGCTACATCAATGTCCCAGATGGAACATTTGTTGATTCGCGCGAATTGAACTCTTTGCCGGCAGATAAAACAATGATTTTATGTACAGGTTCTCAAGGTGAACCGATGGCGGCTTTAAGTCGGATCGCTAATGGCACCCACCGACAAATCCAAATTCAGCCAGACGATACCGTGATTTTTTCTAGTTCACCGATTCCTGGAAATACGACTAGTGTAAATCGCCTGATTAATTCGTTATTAGAATCAGGCGCTGAAGTCATTCATGGTAAGATCAACAACATTCATACTTCTGGTCACGGTGGGCAAGAAGAACAAAAATTGATGTTGCGCTTGATGAAGCCTAAATATTTCATGCCGATTCATGGTGAGTTTCGTATGTTAAAAATTCATAGCCAATTAGCTGAAAATACTGGAATTCCTAAAGAAAATTGTTTTTTGATGGAAAACGGCGACATGCTAGCTTTAACCCAAGATTCAGCTCGCCCATGTGGTCACTTTAACGCAGACGACACTTATATCGATGGTAGTGGTATCGGCGATATCGGAAATATCGTTTTAAAAGATCGGCGAATTCTTTCTGAAGAAGGTTTAGTGATCGCTGTCGCAACTATCGATAAAAGTAAAAAGGAAATCCTAGCAGGACCCGATATTTTATCGCGTGGATTTGTTTATATGCGTGAATCTGGTGATTTGATTAAAAAAGGACAAAACATCCTTTATAATGCATTACGTGATGCACTAAATCAACAAGATACTAGTGAATATAAATTAAGAGAAGCCATGAGCCAAGCGTTACAACCATTTCTTATCGAACAAACGCAGCGTCATCCAATGATTTTATCTATGATTATGACACCAGATAATAAATAGAAAGAGCAGCCTGAAAAATGGCTGCTTTTTTTACATCCTTATTTCTACATATTCAACACTGGTTTTAATTATCTATGTGCTATCTCCATTCATTTAACATAGGTTTCGCATTTCTATGTGCTATCTTTACTCATTCAGCATTAATTTTCTTTTTTATGCTATTTTTTCATAAAAAAAAGACGTTCATAACTTTCATTACGAACGCCCTTTTTGTGAATTTGGTTTTTAAAGCATTGCTAGTTTTTAACTATACTTTTACAACATTAACAGCTTGAGGACCACGATCTGATTCTTCAACGTCAAATGACACAGATTGTCCTTCTTCTAAAGTTTTGAAGCCTTCTTCTTGAATTGCTGAAAAGTGGACAAACACGTCACTTCCGTCTTCACGAGAGATAAACCCGTAACCTTTTTCTGCGTTAAACCATTTTACTGTACCTTGTTCCATTCAAGTTTCCTCCTCGTGCGTTAGCACTTTATAAAATTGTAACATTGCTCGTACTACGTTAGAGACAGGTAACTGAGTGCCACTTCCATTTTCCAAACAAAATTACAAACACTATTCTACTCTCGTGGCTGTTTTTTTGCAAGTAAAAATTACTGTAAATTGATTAATTCCAAAATCCTTCTTCCCTTAAACTGACATATTCCTCGCTACCAATAATTAAATGATCTAAAATCTCAATGCCCATCATTTCTCCACATTCTTTCAAACGCTTGGTGAACTGACGATCATTTTCTGAAGGTGACGGATCACCACTAGGATGATTGTGCGAACATATTATGCGTGCCGCGCTACAACGAACAGCTTCGCGGAAAATCTCACGTGGATGCGCGACAGATTGATTAACCGATCCTACAAACAAAGTTTTACGAAAAATCACTTCATTTTTGGTGTTTAAATATAAACAAATCAAATGTTCTTGCGAAAAATCCTTCATCTCAGACATTAATTGATGGGCCAAATCAAAACTTGTCACTACTTTACCAAGCTTGGGTTGGTTTGCGCGTTGAATACGACAACCCAGCTCCATCATCGCCTTTAATTCGATTGCTTTAATTTGTCCTACTCCTGAAATTTGTTGTAACTCAGTTAAACTAGCATTTTTTAGTTCATATAAACTGGGAAACAGTGTTAAAACTCTAGCAGAAAGTTCCATTACACTATATTTCTTTGAACCTGTTCGTAACAAAATAGCCAGTAATTCTTGATTAGAAAGTGCCTGTACACCATATTCCAATAATCGCTCACGGGGAAGTGAACTTAAAGGTACTTTATTTTTTTCCATAAAAAAACCTCCTTGCTTCCTTATACTAATAAGTACGCAAAAAGGTTACATTTACTTTTCTAAAATTGTCGAAACTTCATTTAATGTCGGTAAAACTGCTGAAGTCTTTTCTTTAATTTCAGAAGTAGGCTTAACCAAATCGGGTACCATAATTACATCGATGCCCGCTTGATCAGCTGCCAATATGCCATTTTTCGAGTCTTCTAAGATAAGCAGATTCTCTTTAGGTAAGCCGAAACGATCAGCCGCTATTTCAAAAATTTCAGGGTCAGGTTTAGCTTTTGTAACGTCTTCAAAGGAAACAATATGAGAAAATTCTTCTGACAAGTTGTTCTTTTCTAAAAGAATATTGATGATTCTACGCTGATTACTAGAAGCAACACAACGTTTAATATTTTCTTCTTGTAAATACGTTAATAACTCTTTTAGTCCAGGTTTTACTTCAGCAGCACCTGATTCAAATAACTCCACTGCCCGATCAAAAGAACGGTTGATAAAAGTATTTACTGTTTGTTGGCCAAAAAGCGAATCATACATTTCATGATAAGCTTGCCAAACTTCTTCATCAGAAATCCCTATATATTTCTCATAAATGGCAAAGTCATAAGAAAAGCCCATTCTATCTGCCACTTCTTGTGTCGCCCTATAATAAAGGCTCTCAGTATCAAACATCAATCCATCCATATCAAAAATAATTCCTTGTATATTCTGCATTGTCTCCTCCTGATTAAGAAATAAGATCTTTAATTAATTTACGTACCTCTGCCACAAAGTAAAGAGAACCTGTTACTAAAATCATATCGTCATCAGAAATTTTTTCCAAAATATTTGCTAAACCAAAATGCCATAGAGATACAATATTGATTCGATCTTCATCTATTCGTTGATAATTTTTTTCTAAACGCATAACCCCTGCATAATCAAAATTTGTCAGATAAATTTCTGCATTAGAAATTTCCAATAATTGCTCAAGCATTCCTTCAACATTTTTTCTTTCTAAAGCTGAAAAAATTACATAGATATGACGATTTTTAAACTCATTATTGATATTTTCTGCTAACCGCTTGATCCCTTGTTCATTGTGCGCACCATCTAATATAATCAAAGGCTCTTGATTGATTCTTTCCATTCTGGCTGGCCAAGCTGTTTTTAACAAACCATTTTTTACGTTTTTTTCATCAAATGGAATTTTTTTAAATTGGCACACTAGATAGAAAAGTTGAACAGCCACAGCCGCGTTTTCTGTCTGATGTTTTCCAAGTAAAGAAGTGATTAGTTTAGGAATTTTCCCCGCTTCATTATAAAAGTCAAATTGCTCGCCCCAGTCAGGATATGGTCCTTTATAGTCAATAGAGTAGTCCACATTAAAATGATAAACCTTTGCTTGCTTTTTTTCAGCCGTTTCTTCGATGACTTTTAGTGCCTCAGGAGGAATTTTTCCAGTCACAACAGGCACCTTATCTTTGATAATACCTGCTTTTTGAGCAGCAATTTTTTCAATAGTATCGCCCAATACTTGTTCATGGTCCATCCCAATAGTAGTGATAGCTGTAAGCAAAGGAGAGATAATGTTCGTACTATCATACAAACCACCCAAACCAACTTCTAACACTACCATATCAGGACCTTGTTCTTTAAAATAAAGAAAGGCAGCAGCAGTCAATACTTCAAATTCTGTGATCTCAAAAAGATCGCTAACAGCATCAGCTGAATCAATAATAGCTTGTATTTTTGCTACAATATTTGTCAATGCATCGTCAGAAATGGGCTGTCCATTGATAGCGATTCGTTCATTAAGTGCTTCAATATAAGGTGAGGTAAAGGTCCCGATCGACCATCCCGTTTCCTGTAACATGGCAGATAAAAAACTAACGGTGGAACCTTTCCCATTTGTTCCAGCAATATGAACAATTGAAAGATCTTTTTCCGGATGATCCAAGGCATCTAACAAGGCACTGATGCGTTGCAAACCTGGTTTTGAACCAAACTTTTGTCGACTTTCAATAAACTGGATCGCTTCTTCTGCTGTTTTTATCACGATATTTCACCTCAAAAATTATTATAACAAATTGATTCAACACATACTATGATCCACGATCCAAAAAGAGTAACTAGCGTGTTATTGCTTGATTTTTTGTAACTGTTCAATCCGTTCTTTTACTGTTTGTTGTTTTTCCAGGTAATCTTTTTGTTTGTCGCGTTCACTTTGAACTACCTCTGCAGGTGCATTGGCAACAAAGCGTTCGTTAGCCAATTTATTTTTCACACGCGCTACTTCTTGATTCCATTTTTCCAATTCCTTTTCCAAACGATTCAACTCTTCGTCAATATTAATTAAGCCAGCCAATGGTAAATAAATATTTGCGCCCGTCAAAACAGCCGTCATCGCCAACTCAGGTGCTTCTAATTCGCTATCGATGACCAGTTTTTCCGGATTACAGAAGCGCTCAATATAGTTTTTATTTTCTTTTAGAAATGTTTCAATGGCCTGATCACTCGTTTGAATAAGCAATGTAATTGGTTTGGAGATCGGTGTATTCACTTCAGCACGAATGTTACGTACGGAACGTATCAATTCCATTAACACATTCATGCCTTGTGCTGCATCTTTATCATTAAATTTTGGATGAACTTCTGGATACGATGCGATCACAAGTGAAGTGCCATTGTGTGGTATCTTTTCCCAAATTTCTTCTGTGACAAATGGCATAATCGGATGTAGTAAACGCAAAATCTGGTCTAGAGTATAAACAAGAACGCTCTTGTTCATTTGTTGTGCTTGTTTATCAGTGCCGTAAAGTGTCTCTTTACTCATTTCAATATACCAATCACAAAAATCATCCCAGATAAAGTTATATAACTGACGACCCGCTTCTCCAAACTCAAAGCGTTCAAATAGTTCTGTCACTCTTGCTACTGTTTCATTTAGACGTGTTAAAATCCAACGATCTGCCACTGACTTTTTCCCATTAAGATCGATATCTTTTGCAGTCATTTCCTCTACATTCATCAAAACAAAACGAGCCGCATTCCAAATTTTATTAATGAAATTCCAAGCAGCATCCATTTTTTCATAACTAAAACGAACATCTTGTCCAGGCGTAGAACCATTTGATAAGAACCAGCGCAGCGCATCAGCGCCGTATTGATCAATAACTTCCATCGGATCAATGCCATTTCCTAGTGATTTACTCATCTTACGACCTTCTGCATCTCGAATCAGTCCATGAATCAAAACATTTTCAAATGGACGTTCATTGGTAAATTCTAAACTTTGGAAAATCATACGGCTAACCCAAAAGAAAATAATATCGTAACCTGTAACTAGTGTGCTTATTGGGAAATAGCGTTGAAACATTTCATCTGAAATATCGGGCCAGCCCATAGTTGAGAACGGCCATAAAGCAGAACTAAACCAGGTATCTAAAACATCTTCATCTTGTTGCCAATTTTGACTATCTTGTGGCGCTTGCATGCCCACATACATTTCACCTGTTTCTTTATGGTACCAAGCTGGGATTTGATGTCCCCACCATAATTGCCGAGAAATTACCCAATCATGAACATTTTCCATCCATTGTAAAAAGGTTTGGTTAAATCGACCTGGATAAAAATCAACAGCAGCCGAAGTGTCTTGATTATCAATGGCTTGTTGCGCTAAAGGTCCCATCTTTACAAACCATTGTTTTGATAAACGAGGTTCAACGACAGCGTCACTTCTTTCAGAGTGTCCCACGCTATGTACCATTTTTTCTACTTTGACCAAGCGACCTAAATTATCCAAATCTTCTACAATCGCTTTACGAGCAGCAAAGCGATCCATATTCGTATAAGCGCCCGCATTTTCATTCATCGTCCCATCATCATTCATCACATTTACACGAGGCAAATCGTGACGATTACCTACTTCAAAGTCATTTGGATCATGAGCCGGCGTGATTTTTACTACACCTGTTCCAAATTCGCGGTCAACATACTCATCTGCCACAATAGGGATTTCTTTATCCATTAATGGTAAAAGCACTGTTTTGCCAATTAACTCTTGGTAACGTTCATCATCTGGATGAACTGCCACCCCAGTATCTCCCAACATGGTCTCTGGACGTGTTGTCGCAATTTCTACTACGCCTGAGCCATCCGTTAACGGATAGGTCATATGGTAAAAAGCACCTTCTACCTCTTTATGGATAACTTCTATATCAGACAAAGCCGTTCGTGCTTGCGGGTCCCAATTAATAATATATTCGCCACGATAAATTAGAGCTTTTTCATATAATTTAACAAATACTGTTCTTACAGCTTCTGATAACCCATCGTCTAAAGTGAAACGTTCGTGTCCATAATCCAGCGACAAGCCTAATTTTTCCCATTGTCCTCTGATATGTTGCGCATATTCTTCTTTCCAATCCCAAGCTTGTTCCATAAATTTCTCACGACCTAAATCATAGCGAGAAATTCCTTGCTCCTTTAGCTTCGCTTCTACTTTAGATTGGGTCGCAATCCCTGCATGGTCCATTCCTGGAAGCCATAGAGTATCAAAGCCTTGCATACGCTTTTGTCGGATAATAATATCTTGTAAAGTGGTATCCCAAGCATGGCCTAAATGTAATTTTCCAGTAACATTAGGCGGTGGAATAACCACTGAATATGGCTTTGCTTTTTGATCACCACTTGGTTTAAATAAATCCAGTTTTAACCATTCTTGGTAACGACCGCTTTCGACTTCTTGCGGTGCATATTTTTTTGATAATTGATTTTCTGACATTTTACTTCCTCCTTGTAAAGATCGCATACTAATTTCCACTTTGTTGGGCTCACTTTTTCTTAAAGCTCGTTATTTTTCACTGATAGTAAAGGTAAAGGATACTACGCCTCGCTTTCGCTCGCCCTAGTACTGTTCATCACTTCGCTTACGCTTCGATCTCATCAAGGTCTAAGCGACAAGTCGCTAAGGCCTTGAAGGATCTACTTTCAGCTCCTTTTAGTCGCTGAATCGTAGTGATTCGGTTTGGGGAACTACGCTCGTTCCTCTCGCCTAGTACTGTTCATCAGCTACTCTTAGTGATTCACAGCAAAAAAGCCCTAAGATGTATATACATCTTAGGGCGCTATTTACGCGGTACCACCTAATTTGCAGTCTTTACGTACTGCCGCTTCTAAGTGAATTAACGATCACGACTCGTTTGGCTCTACTTTTTTCAAACCAAAGACTATCAAGCTACCTTCACTACCTATTGTTGAAAATTTTTCAGCCAGGAATTTTCTCTCTAAAAACAATTCAGTCAGTTACTCCTCTTGATCCTCGTCCGCTTTATTTTACAATGCACATTTTTTAAAGTCAACTTAAATTAAGGCTTTTGCTTCTTTTAAAGCTTTTTGATAATCTGGTTCATCAGACATTTCCGGTACAAACTCTTCATAAGTAATTGTGCCATTTTGGTCAAGCACAAAAATACTTCTAGTAAACTTATCTGCTTCTGGAATATAAAGATTATAGGTTTTACCAAAGGTATTTTCTGGATCGTGTAACATAATCATATCCACGCCTTCTTGGCCACACCATTTCGCCTGATCTTCTTTTGTATTATTTGAGATAGTAGCAAAATTAACATCTTCAAGCTGGCTAGCTTCTTGATTAAAACGTTTTGTTTGTAAGGCGCATACGCGGGTATTGATATCAGGAACAACACTCAAAATTGTAGGTTTTCCATTATCGAAATCTTCCAAATTATACGTACGATCTTGCAAATCTTTCAAGGAAAAGGAAGCTGCTTTTTCACCAACTGCTGGTTGTTGCCCAGGTACTTCTAATTCTTCGCCTTTACGTGTAATAATCATCTTTTTCTCTCCTTAACTATTTATCACTGAAAATAACATTTAAAAACTTTCAAAAGTTTTTAACTTACTGTTAGTATAAAGTAGTCAGAAAAATTTATAAAAAAATATGCTTATGAAGGAACAGCTGAAGATGTGTTCTTATAATGACGATCAAAAAAGAGCAGGGTTAGCAGTTCAGTTGTTAAATCAATATAGCGTATACTAACATGCTTTGGTATCTCTACCCGATCAGGCGCAAAGTTTAATATTGCAGTAATTCCACTATCAACCACTACGTCAATGGCTTGTTGCGCATTTTCACTAGGCACGGTCGATATCACCACTCTAATATTTTTTTCTTGCGCTATTTGTTTAAAATCATCCATGCTATAAACATGAAAACCCGCGATCGTTTGACCAATAATTTCTGGATCTATATCAAATACACAAGAAATCGTAAGGTTTTTATTACGTCGAAAATTATTATTGGCTAACGCTTTACCCAAGTTACCAAAGCCAATGATAGCTACACAACTTTTTTCTTTGCTATCTAAGATCTCACTAAACACTTTAATCAAATAACTAACTTCATAACCATAACCACTACGACCCAGTTCACCTAAATAAGAAAAATCACGGCGTATCGTAGCAGAAGGAACCTGTGTGATCTCAGAAAGTTGTTTTGATTTAATTCGTGTCATACCTTTTGTATCTAAAATTGTCAGGTTCCGTAAATACAACGGTAGCCTTTTAGCTGTAGCGCGCGGTATTTTTTCCTTATTATAATCTTTCACTTGCTAGCCTCCTTGTTAATTTGTTCACATAAAAGTGTATCACTCTTCCTGTATTTTAGCAATAGTCCACTTTCATTGGAGTAAGTTTCACACTTTTTCACAATATAAAATATCATCCTACCTTTTACTTATCGTTAAAAAAACTCAGTTAATCTTTTTATTGTCTTTTTTTCTTTTAAAAAAGGAGTAAACTCATCCACTAAAAGGATAAATTTACTCTCTTTTCTCCTTTTATAACAATTCAGCAAATTCGTCTTCTTGTTCTTGCAGGCTTTCTGGAACAATTTCCTCTACTTTAATATTTGTCAAAGCTCGTTCAATGAGTCCTTCAATGTCTAGTCTTTCTTCATATTGATGAACTTTATCCAAATGAGGCTTAGTTTTAGGTTGAGGTGGCGCAAAAATAGTACAACAATCCTCAAAGGGTTGAATCGACAGGTCAAAAGTATCAATTTTTTGAGCAGTATCAATGATCTCAAGTTTATCCATTGTCGCTACAGGACGAATAATCGGCGTATTAGTGACTTCATTAATCGCGACCATACTTTGTAAAGTTTGAGAAGCCACTTGTCCCAAAGATTCCCCATTTAATATCACTAATCCGCGCCGTAATTGGCGAATGCTATCTGTTAAGCGCAACATCATTCGTCGAGTGATCGTCATCCAGTATCCTTGAGGGACTCGATTTTTGATTTCCTCTTGAACTTCAGTAAAAGGCACTTCAATAAATTGAATTTGTCCCACATAAGGCGCAAGTTTTGCTGTGAGGTCTTTGGCTTTTTGTAGTGCCTGTTCACTAGTATAAGGAGGGCTAGCAAAATGAACTGCCTCAATTTCCACGCCACGTTTCATGGCCATATAACCAGCTACTGGAGAATCAATCCCCCCGGAAAGCATCAGCATCCCCTTGCCGCTTGTCCCAACCGGTAAACCAGCCGCACCAGAAATTGTTTCATGAGATAAAAAGGCACCGTTACTACGAATTTCTACCCGTAGATTAATATCTGGTTTTTTCATTTGTACTTTAATCTCAGGAAATCGTTCAATAACTGCGTCACCTACTGTAACATTCAATTCATTACTCGTTTGTTCAAATGAATGGTCACTGCGCTTAGCAGTTACTTTAAAACTTTCTTTTCCTGTATAGATTTCACTGACCATTTCTTGGGCACATTTTTTAATTTGCTCAATATCTTTTTCTACTCGTATACTTGGTGAAAATCCTTGGATACCAAACACCATTTTTAGTTTAGGAATAATCAAATCGCTATCTTCGCCATTTAAAACTAAATGCATCCGATCACGATCTGCATGAATTTTTAATCGAGGAAAATCAACCAACGCTTGTCTTACATTTTTAGCCAGTCGTATAATAAATGAACGTCGATTCTTTCCTTTTGTCGATAGTTCGCCATAACGAACCATGATTTCTGAATATTTCACAAAAACACCTCTTAATTAACTTTTGAAAATTTTTGATACAACTGCTCAAATACAATCATAAACTGTTCAACTTCTGCCATCGTATTACTTTCATCTAAACTGATCCGAATCGCACAAGTCGCCAAATCACTTGAAACATTCATCGCTGCAAGCGTGCTTGATTCTGTATTCTTTTTACTTGAACAAGCACTTGTAGTCGACACAATAATCTCTTTTTCTTCTAGGGCATGGACGAGTACCTCCCCACGAATGCCCTGTAATGCTATACATAAAATATGGGGAGCGGCGTTTTCCTCGAGCGAAAAAATTGTCACCTTATTATAAGTACTCAACCCATCTATAAGCGCTCTTTTTAAGTTGGCTAAGTGCTCTGGACGTTGCGCTTTCTTTTCAAAAACAATTCGTAAAGCCCTAGCCATAGCTACAATCGCCGGTACATTTTCTGTGCCACTACGTTGTTCTTTTTCTTGGCCGCCGCCTGTCATTAGTGCTTGCATGCGTCGTCCTTTTTTCCAATAAATAAAACCTACGCCCCGTGGACCATGAAACTTATGAGCAGAAAAACTAGCAAAATCAACACGTGGCGTCAGCCATTTATCTCTATCAACTTTAGCAATTGCTTGAACAGCATCCACGTGAAAATGGATTTTCGGATAGTTTTCCAGTAGCTCACTAATTTCTTTAATAGGTTGGATTGTGCCTATTTCATTGTTCACTGCCATTACAGAAATTAAAACAGTATCTTCTCTAATGAGTTCAGCCAGTTGTTTGACATCTACAAAGCCTTCTGCAGTTACCGGTGCTTGGTCAATTTCAAAACCAAAATCAGCCAATTGCTCAGCTGTTTTTTTTACAGCAGGATGTTCAATACTTGATATAATTAGATGTTTTCCATAAGGTTGTTTTTCAAAAGCAGTCCCTTTTAACACCCAGTTATCACCCTCTGTTCCTCCGCTGGTAAAAACAATCTCTTCAGAAGTAACCTGTAGCATATCTGCAATTTGTTTTCTAGCTTGCGTTAACAAACGATTCGCTTGCATGCCAAGGTAATGTAGACTTGAAGGATTGCCAAATACTCGTTGACTGGTTTTTACATATGTATCTAAACTTTCAGGCAAAATTGCCGTTGTTGCACTATTATCAAAATAGATCATTTATATAAGATCCTCTCTATAAAAATACTGTTTCATTATATCCACAACTGTGATTAGTTTCAAGTTCGACGATTGATACCACTATTCGTCTGATTCGAAGGTATAGGACACTACGCCTCGCTTTCGCTCGCCCTAGTACTGTTCATCTCTTCGCTTATGCTTCGATCTCATCAAGGTCTAAGCGACAAGTCGCTAAGGCCTTGAAGGATCTACTCTCAGCTCCCTTTGGTCGCTGAATCGTAGTGATTCGGTTTGGGGAACTACGCTCGTTCCGCTCGCCCTAGTACTGTTCATCATCTACTCTCAGCTCCCTTTGGTCGCTAAATCGTAGTGATTCGGTTTGGGGAACTACGCTCGTTCCGCTCGCCCTAGTACTGTTCATCATCTACTCTTAGCTCCCTTTGGTCGCTAAATCGTAGTGATTCACAGCAAAAAAGCTGGTATGAACTTAAAGAAGTTCAAAATCCAGCTTTTTAGACTAATTCTTCTCGATTTTCGTAGTAAAAGTCTTCAATCCGTTTAAAAGCTCCTGGTTCTACTCGTTCCAGTGCCGTACCGATCTCATCTAAAGCATCTTTGTAACGATATTCATAATAAAACAGATCAAAAGCACGTTCAATCGAAGCTTTCACTTCAGCATAAGAATGACGATAGCGATTAGCGTGCTGCATCATTTGTTCAGTTAAAGCAGCCTCATCAAGCATATCATGCGTTTTTTCTGTTAAAACACTTAGATCTTCTTTACAAAGGGCAACCATCTCGTTGACTTCATCCATGTCCACTCGAATTTGATTCAATGAATCATCTAATTCTTCTAAGCGGTCAGTTACGCCATAGAAATAATTAAGATAATCACCTGGCAAACCAGGCAAGCGTTGTTTTTCCACCAAGCGTTTTAAGTTACGTAAATCAAACTCGAGATCTTCTGCTTGCTGTTGCGCAACTTTCTCGCCCTTACGTAATTCTCGGATCGCTTGATCGATCTCAACTTGTTCGCTTTCAACCCCATCCAAAATTCTGTACGCTTCTTTATAAAAGCTTTGTGCTTCAGAATAAGCAATCTCATGAGCTTCAAGCTGAGGATCCACTGAGTCATTCCGGCGAGCAACTTCTTCAATTTCTGTTTGGAAACCACGTACTCGTGCTAGTTCATTATGATTCAAGGTATAAGTCTGCGAAGTATGATCAAGTTCAATCAATAGTTGACGATTATTACTTGTCGCATGTTGAATGTAATCCGCCACTGCTTTACGATTTTTTGTGACATAATTTTTAGCTTCGATCTCACGTTCCATTACGTCGTATAACTGATCAATTTGATCGGCCGTTTCAATGTTTGCAGCTTCCACGGTTGAAATTTCGACTTTTTCTAAATCTTCTAATGAATGCTCAACGCGATGATGCACTTGCTGGATATCTTGGGCAAAATTTCCTACAGGAAGCACATATTCCTGCTCCATTAATGTTTGATATCCTTCTTCGATTTCTTCTAATTGTTCAGGGAATGTTTTATGCAGCTTTTCATATTCATCAGGAATTTTTCTCATGAGTTCTTCTAGTTCAAAAGTATGCTTTTCAGCTGATTCTAGAATATCTCGAGCTTCTACGGGATCACCAGAAGTATTTAGTGTAATAAACTGTGTAAATTCACTTTCTACACTTTTTACTTGTTTTTGCACTTCCGCAAAAGCAGGTCCGAACTGATCCCCGTTATCTCTTAGCGCTTGTTTCATTTCTTCATAAACATCCATTGCTTGTTGGACTTTCAATGAATTGCGCTCTTCGCTTTCACGTAATTCTTTAAAGCCTTGACGGACTTTTCCTATTTCGTCTTCAATATCATCCATCGTTTTTTGCGCTTTTTCCACTGCTGCTTTGGCTTTGACAAAGCGAAAAGCTTCATTCAAATTTTCGATCTCGAAAATTTGACTTTCTAATTCAGCAAATTTGTCAGTAGAAAGTTGCTCCCACTTTTGTTCCCACTCTTTAAAATTACTTTGGCTCTGTCCTACAAGACGCATCTTTTTTATGGCATCGATATCTTCTTTAATAGACGAGTCAAATAAAGCTTTCTTTCGGTCTTCTAAAGCTTTTAACTTCTCCTGATTTTTCTTGCGCATAAAAAAACCTATACCATAAACAACCGCTGCAAGCACAACGATCGCTATCACAATTCCTAAGATCAGATTACTTCCCATTTAGCTGCCTCCATTTTTGATCCTATCCATCAATCTGTAATAAAAGACAGATGATTTTATTTACTTGATCATTACATCCCATAGAGATTCATTCTTTTCTAAAGAAAAGACATCTAGCTTTGATTATAGCATAAAGACAGTTGCCAATCACTATGAATCCTTAAAAAAATGATACTTTATTGTGCCAATTTTTTCAATTATTTGTTTCTTTTTTAAGAGATCTATACTACAGCCCTTGATTTATAATCCATTTAAAGGTACGCTATTAAAAAAGTTTTTGAATGAGTCAGGCGGAGATAATTTATGAAAACAGCAAAATTCGGCGGTAGTTCTTTAGCGAACGCAACACAATTAAAAAAAGTCGCAGAAATTATCAAGTCAGATAATACTCGACGCTTTGTGGTGGTTTCTGCACCTGGAAAAAGATATGCAACAGATCAAAAAGTAACTGATTTGCTGGTTGAACTTTATCAAAAAAGAATTAACAATGAAGCAACAGATGATTTAATCACTAAAATTTTTGCACGCTATGAAGAAATCAGTCGAGAGTTTCAAATCGAAAAAAGTATTTTAACTGAAATCTATCAGTCTTTGGAAAGTTTAAAAAATTTACCGACGGCAGATAATCCTCATTTTTTTGATGAAATTTTATCAAATGGAGAAAATAATAACGCCAAACTTGTGGCTGGTGTTTTACAAGCAGAAGGTGTCGATGCCCGTTATATTAATCCTCAAGAATTGGGAATTTTTGTATCAGACGAACCTTTAAATGCGCGTATTTTATCAAAAGCTTATCCAGCGATGAAAAATTGGCGTAACAGTTCAGAAGTCTTAGTGATTCCTGGCTTTTTTGGTTATACGGAAAAAGGCGAAATTTGTACCTTCTCTCGGGGGGGTTCAGATATTACTGGGGCGATCGTCGCTTCAGCAATGAATGTGGATTTGTATGAAAATTTTACTGATGTCAATGGTATTTTTGCAGCACATCCGGGTTATATTCACCATCCAGAACCCATTCGTGAAATTACTTATCGAGAAATGCGAGAGTTGTCTTATGGCGGTTTTTCGGTTTTCCATGATGAAGCCTTAATGCCGTCTTATCGCGCGAAAATCCCAGTGGTTATCAAAAATACAAATAATCCAGCACATCCGGGAACACTAATAACTAATGAGCGCGAAAATAAGGAACAACCGGTCGTCGGTATCACAAGTGATGATGGTTTTAGTATGATCTATCTTAATAAATACCTGATGAACCGGGAAGTTG
Source organism: Tetragenococcus halophilus (assembly GCF_001712815.1). Taxonomy (NCBI): domain Bacteria; kingdom Bacillati; phylum Bacillota; class Bacilli; order Lactobacillales; family Enterococcaceae; genus Tetragenococcus; species Tetragenococcus halophilus. The sequence continues at coordinate 673,765 of NZ_CP012047.1, read as the reverse complement.
GTTTTACATTAAAAGTGTTAGAAATTTTTAAGGAATTTAATTTAAATTACGAACATATGCCTTCAGGAATTGATGATATTTCCATTATTTTACGGGCGAATCAATTGACCCCTCAATTAGAGGAAGACTTATTACGAAAGATCGCATATGTTATTGATCCTGATGAACTTCGTGTTATTCATGATCTTTCTATGGTTATGATCGTCGGTGAAGGCATGAAACAAAGAATCGGAAGTATGTCTGAAAGTACGGCAGCTTTGGCTAGAAAAAAGATCAACATTGAAATGATCAGTCAAGGAGCTTCTGAGGTGAGTATTATATTTGGTATCCATAAAGAACGCGAGCAAGATGCTATCCGAACATTGTATTATACCTTTTTTGAGTAAGAATATTATCCGTCATCCAATAAGGATCATAAGAATAAAAAATTTACTATAAAGCAAAAACCGGCTGAATTTTTTCAGCCGGTTTTTACTATCATTCTTCTATCGATACCCATTTATAATCATATTTCGCACCGGCACTATGAGACACAATGCCTTTTACTTTATCAGAAACCATATGACCTTCTGCTTTTTGATAAACAGGAATAACACCCATTTCTTCATTGATCACTTTTTCAGCGTCAAGCAAATCTTGAAAACGTTCTTTAGGATCGTTTACGTGAGTTGTTGCTGAGTCTTCAACTAATTTGTCATATTCATCATTACTCCATTTACCAAAGTTATACGAATTTCCTGATTCAAACAAATCAGTAAAACTGCTAGGATCTGCGTAATCAGCTCCCCAACCGCCAACAACAGCATCGAAGTCTCCTTCGGTAGAACGATCGATACGAACAGTAAATGGCACCGTCGTTGAATTAACTTTCATACCATCTAGTTCCTCCCAAGCACCTTGAATGTATTCACCTACTCTTTTAGTAGAATCTGTATCCTCAGCTAGCAAGTCAAATTCTAATGAATCGATATCTAGTTCTTCTTTAGCTTTTTCCCAATGTTCTTGTGCTTTTTCTGGATCATATTCTAACGTAGAGTCCGAAACTTCGGTAAAATCTTCATCAGTATCTGGATCTTTTCCAGTTTCTTCAGGAAGTAAGTTTGTCGAAGCGACAGAACCATCCCCAAGGACTTGTTCTACTAAAGATTCGCGGTCAATAGCATAAGACAAAGCCAAACGAAGGTCTTTATTTCTAAATGGAGAGTCTTCGTCCTCTTGATTTAGTTCAACATAAGAAGTACGCGCTTCTTTTACGGATTGATATTCTGGATCATTTGCATTTTGTTGTGCTAATTCCCCGGTAAGAACAACATCATCTGTTTGGCCATCACGAAATAAATTCAAACCTGTTGAAGATTCTTTCACGACTGAAACATTGATTTTATCTAGATTGACACTGTCTTTATCCCAATATTCATCATTGGCGGTATAACTCCATTCAGTATCAGAACCCGCTCCTTCAAACTCAGTTAAAGTAAACGGACCATTATAAACTGAGTCATCACCTGTTTTGGCATAATCTTCCCCTTTTTCTTCAACGATCTCTTGTGGTTGCGGGAAAAAGGAAGCAAAAGCTAATAAGTTATCAAAAAATGGTGTGGGTGTATCTAATTTAATTTCCAATTCATAATCATTTACCGCCGTAATCCCCAATTCTGAAGGATCCTTATCTCCTTCGATAATATCGTCTCCATTTTCAACATAACCATAAAGGTAGGCGTATTCTGAAGCTGTTTCCGGGTCTACCGTGCGTTGCCAACCGTAAACATAGTCATCGGCTGTCACTGGATCGCCATTAGACCATTTGGCATCTTCTCTAAGTTTTATATTGTAAGTCATTCCATCTTCTGAAACCTCAGCCATTTCAGTGGCTCCAGCTGGTTGTGGTTCATTATTTTTATCTAAACGATAAATTCCTTCGTAAACGTTATTAAGCGCTGTAAAACTAATTGTATCCATTGCTAATGATAAATCAGCAGATGGCATTTCTTGTACAACCGACAAATTAAATTCTTGTGACTCACTCTCTGCTTCACCGCTTTCTGCTGTATCCCCTGTGGTACAAGCAGTTAGCAGTACCGTACTAACCAACATAAGCCCAAACAACTTTTTCTTTTTCATTCAAACACTCCTTCTTATATAATTTGAACTCCTTGATATGAATAACATTGTACAAAAACTGTTATTATTTTGCAATTAAATTTTCAAAAAATTTTCTATTTTCCAACTTATCTAAAAATTAAGTCCTTATGGCATTTTACGAAGAAAAGAAACCGTATTCTTTTCAAAAAATAAAAAAATTATTTATAATGAAAGTAAGAAAGGAGCGGATAAGAAATGGTTTGGAATATGAATGATTATCCAAGTACGATGAAAAACCTAGATTCATTAGTTCGCAAAAAGGCCATCGATGTGGCTAACGCTTTACTACAAGATGGTTATCCGGAAGGCCGCGCGATTCCAATTGCGACCCAACAAGCACAACAATGGTACGATAATGCAAGTTCAGAAGAAAAAGCAGCCTTTCGTCAAGAAAAACCGCCCCAAAAAAATGATTCTCATGCTGGTTCAAAAAGAAGCGGAAAATTATTAGATGCAGATGTTAAAGTAAATTACTCAGACAAACAATGGCAAGTCATATCAAAAGGTGCTAAAAAAGCAAGCGAAACTTATGACACTAAAGAAGAAGCCATTGAACGAGCAAAATATATCGCTCAGAATAAAGAAACCAGCTTGGAAATTTATAAAGAAAACGGTGATCTCCAAGAAACACGTGACTTCTCTAAATAATCACTTACCACGTTTATAAAAGGAAAAATCCTCCTGAACTGTTTTTCAGGAGGATTTTTTCAGTGAAGCATTTTTTACTTCTCTTCTTTTTGCCTTTGTAATTCTTTTGTTATTTTGCCCTCGGGCGCAAAATCTACTTCCCAATTCGCTGGTTTCAACACTTTATGGGTCTTTTTATCATAATGTGGCTCGCCATCTGGAAATACTTTGCCCATATTCGCTTGATGAACAATATCCATTATCGGTTGGGGATCAACGCCAAGTAATACAAAAGAACCATAAGTAAAGTACATGATATCTGCTAAAGCATCTGTTTGTGCAACTAATGGATTCGTTTCAGCATTTTGTTTACTTAAAACTTTTTCCTTGGCTTGTTCAATTGCCTCATGCAAACCATCCACTAATTCCAAAAATTCTTCCTTATTATCTGGACTTGCAGCATACAATAATTCAACAATTTCTTCTACTTTAAAACTTGCCCGATGAAGTGCCTTACTTTTAGTAAAAGCGGTTGGTTCATCAGGTTGTTCGGGATTAAAAGTTGCATGAAATTCTTTTGCCATTTCAAATGGATCCAAAAATATCTTCCTTCCTATTTTTTAATTAAATTAAAATATCGCAAAGCAGCAGTGATACCATCTTGGTTGTTTGTGGTTGTCACATAATCCGCCGCTTGTTTTGTCTTTACCGTAGCATTCCCCATCGCAACGCCCATACCAGCACCTTGTATAATTTCAATATCATTTAAATGGTCACCAAAGACCATCGTTTCTTCCAGTTTAATGCCTAAATGTTCAACCAAAAACTTAAGACCCGTTAATTTTGAGCTTCCTTTAGGTACAAGATCAACTGAATATGGATTCGAACGTTTAAGATCACAATGAGGTAAAGCTGCTGCCAATCTTTCATTCTCATATTCCGGACTCAACATGACACACTGATAGATAGGTTCTTTTAAAATAGCAAGGTTACTATATCTTTGTTTGCGTCGATTAGGACTATATTTTTGTAAAAAGCGTTTCATTTTCCGGATAGGAAAGTAATGCGGCACAAAACGCATAAAGTGTAATAAAAGCTGAGATTGACCAAAACGCATCGTCCAACTCCCTGCAGAATGATTTTTTCCACATAAGATCATTTGACGAAAATGCTGGTCTGCATAAGAAACAATCTCAGTTAAAGCTTCTGATTCAAAGGCGCGCTCATAAATCATTTGCTCTTTAGTATAAACAAGTTGACCGTTACAGGCGATAAATAAATCAAAAGGCAAATCTTTTAAAATATGAGCAATACTTTTGGGCGTACGAGCAGTGGACACACCACAAACAATCCCCTTTTTATGTAAAGCGCTAATCGCTTTTTTCGTATTTTTAGCAATTCTTCCCTTATTTGTCAAAAGGGTTCCATCTATATCAAAAAAAACCGCCTTTATCATTTCTTCACCGACTTCTTAGAACAAGCCTAATTGGCTAGGGTTTAAATTCTCAAAATCAAGTTGTAACAGGTCTTTAAACTGTAACGCATTTTCCGCTGCGTCACCCCCAGCATTATTATTAAAAATAATCGCAACTTGCTTACTTTGGTCTTTTACCGCAGCAACTGCCTCTTGTAGTTCTTCTAATTCTTCCTTACTATAACGGTAATTGGTGCGCAAACGTTTAGCATCTGGTCCAGTAGCGTTCCAACCGATATCATTACGTCCATGAAAACGAAAAAAGACAAAAGACGAGTTGGTCACATAAGAGTCAAAAGGAATCGTAGTCGATAATTTCTTTGGCTCATCAACGATCACTAAAGAAAATTTCTGTTCCTGCATAAATGCTCTAGTCCGCGCCAAAAAGGTTGAATCATACCAGCTGTTATTACGCAGTTCAACAGCCATCGGTATTTGCGGAAACAACTGACGAAGTATCCTCAAATAGTCGACATTTTCGCGCCTACAATCAAAATAAGGCGGAAATTGCGCTAATAAGCAGAATAAATTTCCCTGCTCAATCATAGGTTTTACACTTTCCAGCAGTTCTTGCGCAAGTTCTTTTAACGATTCGCCTTCTGTAAGCTCCTCATGCTTAGTAAAAACCTTAGGTAATTTCATAATAAATTGAAAACGCTCAGGTACTTGTTTTAACCATTCCTTAACATAAGTTTGTTTAGGAATGGCATAAAAACTTGTATCCATTTCAACCAACGGAAAGTAAGCAGCGTATTCAAATAAACTACTTTCTTTTTTTCCGGTCAAATAGGTATGTTCTTTAAAACTTGTACAGCCAATCTGAATCATTTTACTTCCCTCTTTATTTTAAAGTTTAATCTATTATAAAGAGAAAAAATGTCTGACGCAACAAAATACAATTTGTTGTGTTTTCTTTTCCTCGCTTTTACGATAAAATTGATAGACTAATTAAAAAGGAAAGGGTGAAAGTAATGAAACAGATTCTTGTTTTACATACTGGCGGCACCATCGCTATGAAAGAAAATCCGTCTACGGGAAGCGTAAGTCCGGACGCAAAAAATCCATTAACAGATGCACCGATTCCCCTGCCAGAAGACGTTCAGCTGATCACAGAAAATATTTTTAACCTCCCTAGCCCGCATATTACACCTGAACGTATGCTTAAAATAAAAAAACGTATACAAGAGGCTTATCAAAATGGCATAGATAGTGTGGTTATTACCCACGGCACTGATACTTTGGAAGAAACGGCTTATTTCTTAGATCTAACGATCGGTAACTGGCTTCCAATTGTTCTCACGGGTGCAATGCGTTCAAGTAATGAGTTAGGTAGTGATGGCTTATATAACTTCGCCAGCGCTATACGAGTAGCAGCTTCACCAGATGCCAAAGACCAAGGTGTGTTAGTTGTGATGAATGATGAAATTCATGCCGCTCGTTATGTAACCAAAACTCATACTACAAATGTCGCGACTTTTCGCACCCCTTCTATCGGTCCCATTGGTATGATAAATAAAAATAACGTTATATTTTTACAAAAAATTTTGCATTCACAATATACAGACATCTCCTCAGCATCTGGCTTTATCCCTATCCTAAAAGCTTATGCTGGTATGAGCGGTGAATTATTAGAAGGCTTAGCTCATCTATCGCTAGATGGCTTAGTCATTGAAGCCTTAGGAGCAGGTAATTTGCCTCCAGAAAATATCGTCCCTTTACAAAAACTATTGGATGCTCAAGTGCCAATTGTTTTAGTCTCACGTTGCTTTAACGGGATTGCTGAAGCTGTTTATGATTATAGAGGCGGCGGAAGCGAGTTACAAAAAATGGGCGTGGTTTTTTCTCCAAATATTAATAGTCAAAAAGTCCGAATAAAATTATTAATTGCGAATAATCTCCAACTAAAAAAAGACGAATTGACCGACTTTATGCAACATTAAAAGAGTCCCTTGTTAGCTAGACTTTTATGCTAATTAACAAGGGACAACTTTTATTTTTCTTGCCACTCAATTTGAGCTTCACAATATTTTTTATCTGCAATTTTAATCGCATGACGTGTTTGCTTGCCACTTTCCTGATCCACGATCTCATAAAGACTTTCAATCTGCTTGCCATATTCAACTTCTTTATCAAAACGAACGTTTATATATTTAGGCTCATAAGTGGTTAAAAAGTCATAGCCCAAGCCATCAATCAACCAATCAAAGTACACGGAATTATTGACATGATGATTACTATCGATATCATAAAATCGAACGTTATATGCAGTACTACTTGGATTTTCTAAAGACTCAACTTTTGGTGGACGTTTGATTTTAGTAATTTTTTCACTTTCAAACGGTGCAATAATGTCTTCAGTTACACTACTAATTTTACGTGTTGTATAGTTCATTAAAGAAAAAATAGATTCAATATGGACTAGCTCTTCCCCAGATTCTGTGGTAATCCAAAAGTCCCGATAGCAGAAATATTTATTATATTGCATTGCTTGAGTCGTCACTTGAATTTTTTCATTTACCCTTGGTAAACGAGAAATGAAAACTTCATAATGTGTGATAATCCATGTTACACCAAATTGATGTATGTAATCATTTCCTCTGTTCAATAGATCACTTTGTTCTTCTGACACCTTGATGACAATCGCAATCATGGTCGAAAGTTTCATTGTATGGTTTACATCACACTCGTAATAAGTCACCTCATGTGGAATTGTATATTTTGCTCCCAAACCAACAATCCTCCTTTATAGCTATTAAATATTCAACAAAACAATTATAACAGAAAATTTTTTATGCGTCTGTTCTTCCCTTGTTTTCTCTTTTTAATCTAAAAAAAAGAAGAGCACGCGCACTCTTCTTTAAGAAAATTCTTTTAATTAAACTTCATTTTCTGTAACTACTTGGTTAGAATCATTTAAGGTATCGCGATCTAAATCATGGAGCCTTGCGCTTGTTACAACGCCGACAACCATACTATCACTGACATTAACTAATGTTCTAGCCATATCAATTAATGGTTCAACTGAAATCACTAGACCTACGATAGCTAACGGCAAGTTCATTGAACTCAATACGATCAATGAAGCAAATGTCGCGCCACCACCAACACCAGCTACACCGAATGAACTAATCGTTACCACTAGGATTAGCATCAAAATAAAACGCCAATCGAAAATGTCAACGCCAGCCGTTGGTGCTACAATAGTAGCCAACATTGCTGGATATAAACCAGCACATCCGTTTTGTCCAATAGAGATACCAAAGCTTCCTGCAAAGTTTGCTGTCGCATCTTCGACACCTAAAGCTTTCGTTTGCGTTTGCAGATTCATTGGTAATGCGCCCGCACTTGAACGTGAAGTAAAGGCAAAACTCAATACAGGGAATGATTTTTTAAAGTAAGTGATCGGATTTACCCGTACAGACATGAGTAACAAACTATGCATAAGTAACACGATAATTAAACCTACATAAGAAGCGATAATGAATGTACCTAGGTTAATAATTGCACCAAAATCACTTGTTGCTAGAACGTTTGTCATCAAAGCAAATACACCAAAAGGCGTAAGGCGTAAAACAAGCGTTACAATACGCATAACGATATTGTATAAGCTTTCGATAATACGATTGAACGTTTCAGCTTGTTCTGGCGCTTTGCGCTTGACACCTAAGTAAGCTACACCAACAAAAGCAGAGAAGATAACAACACCAATCGTACTTGTATCCCGACTACCAGCAAGGTCCGCAAACACATTCGTTGGGATAAAAGATAGAATTTGTTCAGGAATTGATAGATCTTGTACTTCTGATTGTTGTTGCGTAATTTCAGCAATCCGGCTTGTTTCTTCAGAACCTTGAGTAAATTGGGCTCCGTCCAAATTAAACAACATAACCATTGAAATTCCAATCAAAGCAGCAACTGCCACAGTTCCTAACAGTGTTGCTAATACGGAAAAACTGATTTTCCCGATTTTTGAACTTTCCTTCATGCGTGTAAACGCACTTACAATGGAAACAAAAACCAATGGCATGATGAGCATTTGAAGTAATGCAACATAACCGTCACCAACAATGGACATCCAATCAAGCGACTGTTCTACAACTGGACTTTCTATACCAAAAATCAGCTGTAAAAGGCCCCCAAAAAGGATACCAGCAAACAAACCAGTAAATACACGCGTTGAGAACTTCGCATGTATTTTTTGCATGTGATAAAACACATATAAAACTGCAACAAATAAAAGTAAAACAATTACAGTGAGCAGATTTGTCATTTAACTTCCTCCTTTAATTTCTACGTATAATGACAAGTCCGTCAAGGGAAGTAAAGGTTCCTAGTGACCATTCTTCAACAGTACACTCTAATGAAAATGCGTGTGAAAGATTCATTAGTGACGGTTTCATTATAAAAGGACACATATCGAATGTCTAATATTTGTTCTTGTATTTAGTAAGTTAGCAACTGTTAGCTATTGAAAAGTTGTGCTATAGTAGATAAGCATGCAGTAAAGGAGGCATTTTTTATGGAAAAACAATCCAATGATTTAACAAAACAGTTCATTTTTTTACTGGCAGCAACTTGCGGTATTGTGGTTGCTAATATGTATTATGTGCAACCAATTGGCACGCAAGTCGCTGAAAGTTTTCAGGTAAGTACCAGCTCAATTGGCAGTGTAACGATGCTAACACAAGTAGGTTACGCTCTAGGTTTACTATTCATTGTCCCTTTAGGAGATGTTTTAAATAAACGAAGGCTTATTATCTCAATGGCTGCCTTATCCTCCTTATCATTATTAGGCGCTTTTTTTGCGCCAAATTTTCAATTATTTATCCTGGCAGCCTTTATGATCGGATTACTTTCAGTAGTCCCACAAATTATTATTCCCTATGGCGCAGTATTAGCTGGGCCCGAAAAACGGGGCCAAGTCATGGGAAAACTTTTGAGTGGGCTTTTGATAGGAATTTTATTATCACGCACGTTTTCTGGTGTTGTAGCTAGTTTTTTGCCTTGGCGTTCTATCTATCTCATTGCACCACTATTGATTATCCTGTTGACCATTTTACTTACATTTAAAATGCCAAAAGATCCAGTTAAAAATGCCACACTTTCTTATATGGATTCATTGAAAAGTATCCCTTTATTAATAAAAAAACAAAGAGCCCTTCGTGAAGCAGCTGTTTCTGGATTTTTTATGTTCGGAACTTTTTCAATCTTTTGGTCTACGCTAATTTTTTATATTAGTAGTCCTGTTTATAATTGGGGAACTTTTGAAGCAGGAATACTTGCTATTTTTGGTTTAGCCGGAGCTGTGGCAGCACCACTTGTCGGAAAACTATCCGATCAATACGCACAACGAACAATCGTGTGGATGGGAATTATCATGCAGACAGTTAGCTTTATTATTCTACACTTTTTTGCTGTGCATATTCTTCCGTTAATTCTATCTATTATTTTATTAGATATCGGCAATCAATTTGGTCAAGTAGCTAACCAAACTCGAGTACAGAATTTAGGAGAACAAGTCAGCAATCGTAACAACACTGTGTTCATGTTTTCTTATTTTATAGGAGGCGCACTCGGCTCTTTCCTAGGAACAACAATGTGGGAACAAGCAGGTTGGCTCGGCGTCACTTTGACTGCTCTATCTTTTCAATTATTAGCGATGATTTTCCACTTTGTTGTTTTTAAAAAGTAAGATCAGTGAGCTTTATTGGAGCAGATTCAACAGCGTTTTCTGCTTGCTTTGAGTTATCGGGACAGATTCACCATTGACTGTTGATCTTTTTATGCTATCCAGGCAATTATCATCTAAAATCAAAAAAACCGAACGTTTCTTTCAGCTAGAAGACCTAGAACAGTTAGTAGAAGAACGCAAAAAAAGCCCTATCAGAGTCACGGGGCTTTAGTTATTGTAAATAATATCATTTATTTTCGTTAAATTAATCATCATAGGATAAAAATTCAGGGAATTATTTTCTTTATCAGAAAGAGCTACGAATTCAAATCCTAAATCTTTGTAAAATTCAGTAGCTTCATATAATGCATCTATATAGATACTATTTACAGGTAAGGTATAGTGAAACCTAAAATCTAATACATCCTGATAAATCGCACCTAACATTTCCGCACCAACATATTGTCTTTGAAATTCTTTCGCAACGCCAAAACACATGATTTCAAGTACTGGAAAAGATTTTGTATTGAAACGTTGTATCAATTCATTACCAAATCTGGAACCCATAAAAGATTTAAAATTTTGGTATCCTTTTAAATAGTCTATGTCCAAGTTTTTCAATGATAAAGTGTAAAATCCTTGTATTTTTTCTTTGTTATCATCGAGAAAGAGCGTAGTATTCCCAAGGCCATACTCCTCTAATGTTGCTGCTTCATTATGAAAAAAATCATTTAATCTTTTATTATCACAATCAAACGCTGCTATTTTGTCTGAGTAAACAAAGGAATTGTAAAAATATTTTTTCATCAACGTTTACTATTATTTATATTTTTAGCAGATTTAATTAATTTGGCCGCTCTGCTAACACTTTTTTTGTATTCAGATTCATTGAGTAAAGTTTTTTTTCTTCCAGAAGCCAAAGATTCAATTTTTTTATACTCTTTGTCATCTTTAACTAAAATAGATGGGTTTTCACTTAAATTAGCTCGCATGACCGTCCCCTTCTTTCTTCTGATATGCAGCATCCTTATATAAGGAAGAATAGCACAATAACTTCTGATATTCAATTCTGAACAACTTATCGTACAAAAGGTGAAAAAACACCGAGATCTTTTTGTACGATTATACTATGTGATCAAGCAGTTGAAATTTTAAAAGTTCGTATCTACCGTCGAAAAAATTATACCTGTGTAACAAAAAAACAACAGGCAAGTCTCTTAGAAATTTTAAATAAACTCTAAAAAACTTGCCCCCTTTTTAATTCGATATACTATAAAAGTTGTTACGCCAATGCACCCATAGGATCCCATGGTGCTAAAACAGTTGGCTCTTTTTCATAGGCTTTTAATTGTTCAGCAGTCAATAAATCTTTTCTGACAACAATTTGATAAGTGTATTCGTCCATCCAAGCATCGCTTGCTACAAAGAATCCCTTATCACCGACTTTATCGCCCCAGCTGTTTTCAACCTTCCATTTCGTAGATTGATCATCGACAATATCTACACCGGTTAATACCATTGCATGGGTCATTAAACTTTCACCATAGTCTAAACGCTGTGCTTTTGTAGTCGTAAAGTCAATATCAAATAACTCGTTCATGTCATAAGTATCAAGTGACATGATACCGTTTTGTCTATTCGAAGATTGACCTACATCACAACCAAACCAAACAGATTCACCTTGTTCTAATTGTGCAATCGCTAATTTTTTAAAGGTATCCATATCAAGATTTAAATACTTCACTTGTTTACCACCTACGACATTACCTAACATTTCTACTGTGTAAGATTGATTATAAGGTTTGTCCTCTGTCGGTGCGTTGATAATAGGAACATAGTTATTTAAATCTACCCCTACGTATTTATCATAAAAGGATTTCGGTGTTAAATCACGATCAATATGGTATTCCTTATTTTCATCACGATATTCAAAATCAAAAGTAGTCGGCGGTGTGCCCAATGAAATAGCTAAAATATTATACACTTCTTGTAGCATATCCTCTCTGCTAGCTTGAATATCATTTTCAGAAGCACCATCAGCTACTAATTGACGTAAGATTGCTGCATCTTTGCGAAGTTTTTTGTTCAAATAATTATTCAAATCACGAGAGTTCGATGAATTACTACTTTCAGGCATCGCTGCTTTAGGGACAACACCATACTTATCAAAAAGTGAAACCATCATATCCCATTGTCCACCATCTTGTTGCGGTGTTTCTAACAAAAAGGCTACTTTACGACTTGTTACTTCTTGGTCGGCTGTCGCTAAAATATTTTCATAAAAATAATTGGACTTTTCATACTTATCCCAAAAGTTCGTATAATTTTGAGATAATTCAAAGTCTTTTAAGTCAAAATTATCTAAAATTTTATGACGAAAAGTATTAAGCGCCGCAAACATCCAGCAACGACCTGATTGCTTTTGGTTAGACACATTTCCTGTTTTTAAATCAATTGAAAATACAGGCACATTATTGCTTTGGGCCACGATATTTTCCGCTGAATTGGTAATACCATTTTTAACTACAGCATTTTGTACAGCTTGTTGTTTTTCATTTTCTTTAAATTCTGCAGCAAATTTTGCTGTTAATTCATTTGTTATTTCAGCCATTTTTTCATCTCCTTTTAAAACTTACTTATCTATTCTACTCTTTCCCTTTAGTAAAGACAACTACGACTCGTTGTAAGTTGGTTTGTTCTTATTCTTATTTCCCAAAAAGTAACGTTCAATTTTATTATAAACTTTTCCTACAGGTTCGCTTGCAAGCACAGTCGTCAGCAAAATGCTGGCTAGAGCTAATACGATAAAACCAGGAAAACCTAAATGGATATTTTCTAAATCAAAAGCACGCATTCCTCTTATAAAGAAACCATGTAAAAGATAAGCAATTAATGTATATTTCCCTTCTTTAGTGTAACTAGTTTCTCTAGTCGGTACCAAAGAGAAGAAAGCTAGCATACCTATAATTGCCAACATAAAGGTAACAATACGTACTAAAAATCCCCATTCTGGGAAATTCAAGAAGTCATCGTAAGGCTTTGAACCAAAGAACATATATTTATTTACTTCATTCAAGTAGTTCACTAAAGCATAAATAACAACAAAACCAACTGCAAATAGCTTTTTATACTTAAAGTTTTTAAACCAATCGAAAAAACCTTTAGGAAGATAATAACCAATAATAAAAAACGGCAAGAAAACAGCTGTACGCTGTAAAGTCAGCTCTCGGCCAATAAATGGTGTATAGCCGACAAGTAAACTAATTAATATGCTGATAGTGATACCAGCTGTTGGACGTATTCTTCTGAAAAAATACAAAGAAATCTGCCAAAAAAAAGAACTGATCAAAAACCACAGTGACCAATTGGGAACGTCAAGTTGAAAAGTAAAGTGTTCCTCTGCTCCTGATAAACGATTAAAAAGCGAATATAACCATTGAAAGAATATATAAGGTACAATAAACTTTTGAAAATTCGTTGCTACAGGCGCTTTTTTTTGTGGGTCAAATGATTTTGCAAAAAAACCTGAAATAAAAATAAAAGCTGGCATATGAAAAGCAAAAATCGTATAATACAAATCATGATTCCATTGTTCATTTTCAATAAAAGGTTGCATCATATGTCCAAAAACCACTAAGATCATTAATAAAAATTTGGCATTATCAAAATAAGGATCCCGTTTTTTCTCTGCCATATAACTCAATCACCAACTTCTCTACAAACTATTTGCCATTATATTTGTATTATACCTGAAGATTATTGCAATTTAATTGCATTTTTATGAAAAAACATCAAAAATTTTAACGACGAATTAAATAAAACCTAAAAAAAAAACAGCGTCCAAAATTCTGGGCACTGTTTGTTAAATACTCCGGCAGTAGGACTCGAACCTACGACATCATGATTAACAGTCATGCGCTACTACCAACTGAGCTATGCCGGAATGATAGGAGTCTAATCATCTTCAATAAAAAACAAGAAACAGGAGTAAAACAGTTTAGAATTAAATGACTTCTTTCATTTCCATTGCTTTTCTCTCCTTTACTGAATAATTAATTCTGGCATGCGATTGAGCTATGTCGGAATCTCTACATTGATAATATAACAAATTACTTTTTAAACGGCAAGTTATAGGCTTTGCTAATTTAACAGAATCAAGGGAACAAAAAAGACCTTTCGTTTTATTGTCCCCCCATTTATAACAACTTTATTCTTTTATAGATTGTCTTAGCAGAACTATTCTTTCGGTTCCAGATCTTCAATAGAATCAATATCCATATATTCAGGAACCACAAAACCGTTTTGTAATCCTTCTAAATTTGAACCCAAATCAACAACTTCGTCTTCGTGTTTATCATACAAGTGGCCTTGTGTCACTGGCAACGCTGGAGCAACACTTGCATCTGCACTATCACCAGCGATACTTTCGAATAAAATAGCGGGATCTACTTCCGTAACTGTAACATCATAGCCGTAATCACTTAATACTTGTTCCATCACGGCTGCAGATGCTTGCTCTGCTTCCCAAGGCATAGTAACAAGTTCAATTTCTTCACCATTTACTTCTTCTACATTCTCAGTCCACTCTGCCACTTTATCTTGATTATCTTCCATCCAATCAGAAGCAGCTGTTTCGACATCCGAGTTTTCTGCTTCATACATTATTTCTTCCACATCATCCAATTCCCAATTAAAGGCATCGAGTATTTCATAAGCACTGGGCATATCCTCTTCTAAACCTAAACGTGTAATCGTATGAGCCGCTTCAGAATCTCCCATGGTATTTTGCGGGTCATCCAACATTTTTAAATCATATTCGATAAACATATGATGGGGCACCCAGCCGGTAAAAACGATGGGTTCTTCATTTTTTATTGCATCATCTAATTGTGCAAGCATTCCTGCGGTTGAACTTTCTTCAAGATTCCATCCAGCAAGATTATCATAACTATCGATTGTATCATAAGAAACTTCCGTAATACCTGCTCCAGGTTCAATCCCTGTAATTGTATAATCCACTTCCTCACTATAGTTAATATCATCTTGAGCCTCAGTAGAATTTTCTGTCTCTCCATTATCACAAGCAGCAAGTAAAAAAACAGAAGATACTCCCAATATCAACAAAGTTTTTAATTTATTCACAAAACGCAACACCTTTCCATACTAT
Source organism: Tetragenococcus halophilus (assembly GCF_001712815.1). Classification (NCBI taxonomy): domain Bacteria; kingdom Bacillati; phylum Bacillota; class Bacilli; order Lactobacillales; family Enterococcaceae; genus Tetragenococcus; species Tetragenococcus halophilus. The sequence continues at coordinate 658,684 of NZ_CP012047.1, read as the reverse complement.
TATTTGTTACTACCCTTTTAGATAGATTTAAATCGAGTCTTACATTTTTAGGACTTCTTTATCATCAGATCCATCGGGTTTAACATCATAACCCCCTTGTGTTAGCGATAACAAAACTTTCAAAAATAATTGTCTTACTGAAGCCATTCTTATTCTTAGTGGATCCGAATTTTTGCTTTCACCACCTCCATCAACTAAGCAACATAAACCTTTTATATTACTTGGTATAATTTTAAAAGTTTTGAAAGTTTCAAATTTGCAGCGCCACAATAATGCACCTTTTTCGCGTTCACATACTATTCAACTTAACACAAAGAATAAATATAAGCAAAATACCGTTGTATAGCTTTATTTTTTTGGCAAGAATTAGTAGAATGAATAAGTAAAATGAACAAAAGGTTGTTAGATAAAGGAGTAAATAATGGTTACATTAAAAACAATTGAACCCACAGATTACCAAACTGTAGACAGCTTAATTCGCAAAGCATTTACGAATACTGAAGAAGGTTACGGAAACGAAGCAGAACTAGCTGCTAATTTACGAAAAGATGCCACTTACCAAAATTATCTCGAAATAGTTGCTTTAAAAGATAATACTATTGTCGGCTATGGACTTTTAAGTGAAGTAGGCGTTTACGAAGATAGCATCCTGCTTAGTACAGGGCTCTGCCTAGCACCACTTGCTGTTCTACCAGAAATGCAAAAGCAAGGAATTGGCGCTATGCTGTTAGAAGAACTAGAAATACGAGCTAAAAAGGAAAATTACCCTTTTATCAGTATCTTAGGTCATCCTGCATATTATTCAAAATTTGGTTATCAATTAGCCAGTCATTTTAATATACAAGCACCTTTCCCTGTTCCTGATGATGCCTATTTTGTTAAAGAATTATATCCGGCCAGCTTAAAAAATGTAGAAGGGACAGTTTGTTATTTAGATGCATTTAACGAGTAACGTTTACGGTAGTGGAGGTGACGAAAATAGCAATTAAACTCATACCTGCATACGAATATCCCTACGAAATAAACAAGTTATTTAGCGAATATACTCATATGTTGGTAACACAAAATGAAGAAATGAAAAACTATCTAACAATCCAAAATTATAGTGGAGAACTAGAAAATTTGGAAAGAATATATGGCTTACCAGAAGGTCGTTTATATTTGGCTTACTATGACAGTAAACTAGCTGGCTGTATAGGATTAAAAAAGCTGGATAACCATTATTGTGAAATGAAACGATTGTATGTGCGTCCTGTTTTTAGGAGAAAACACGTAGGCGCGCATTTAATTGAAAAAATTATTGAAGATGCACGCCAAATCGGTTACAAGCATATCCTTTTAGACACGCTGCCTTCTTTAAAAGCAGCTGTTGTAAATTATAAAAAACATGGTTTCTATGAAATAGAAAACTATAATGATAATCCAATCGAAAATTCTATTTATATGCAACTTGACCTATAAAAAAGTAGCTAGACAATTTATTTTGCCTAGCTACTTTTTGTGTACAGTTCTGCTCTCCATTATTGAACAAAGGTACGCCAAAGTTTTATTCAATTGATGAATAATGAATAAAGAAATCCAAAGACCTATTCAACTTTTACTCAATGAATAAAAGAATTGATGGTATGCTCACCATAAATAGGACAATAAAAAATGGAAATCCTAATTTATGGAGGGAAGAAGCATGCGAAGTAAAGAAGTAAGCGAGGAAAAACGTTATCCAAAAGCAAAAACAAATAAACCTTTAGACCATCTTTTTCTTATTTCTACTTAGGAATTTTCATACATATAATCCCTCGTCATTGGTAGACCATAGCCGCTCGTACCATTGACTAGTAGGTATTGCATAACATCAATATTGCCTGCTTCAAAAGAAGCTGCACAAGCTTGCAAATACAATGACCACATACGTGAGAATGGTTCACCATATCGATCAACAACCGTATCAATATGTTCTAAATAATTTTGATACCAAATTTCAAGTGTTTTTTGATAATGACGTCTTAATGGTTCAAGATCTGTCAATTGTAAACCTGCGTTCATAATATTTGTCAAGTTTTCGGCAACATTTGGAATATATCCACCTGGAAAGATATATTTAGAAAGAAATGGATCGCTACCTACGCCCTCATGCTGACCAGTAATCCCATGAATCAACGCACGGCCATTAGGAACAAGTAGTTTTTGTACTTGTTCAAAATATTTTGGAAGATTTTCTTTACCCACGTGTTCAAACATACCAATAGATGTTGCGTAGTCAAATTTTTCTTCAACTTCACGATAATCTTCTAAATAAACGTCCACTTGACCTTCTAGGCCTCTAGTTTTAATTTCTTCTTTCACTTGGTCGTACTGTTCTTGACTTAAGGTAATCCCAGTAGCTTTAAGTCCAAATTCTTCAGCTGCCATAAAAAGTACAGAGCCCCAGCCACAACCAATATCTACTAAAGTTTTTCCGCGTTCCGGGTTTAATTTTGTTAAAACATGACGCACTTTATTTTTTTGTGCTTGTTCAAGCGTATCATTTTCATCTTTAAAGTAAGCACAAGAATAAGTCATCGTTTTATCTAACCACAGACGATAGAAATCATTACCGATATCATAATGGCTTTGCACATCTTCTTTGGAATTTTTTTCTGAATGAGAAATTTTAGGTAAAAACTTCAAAAATCCACTGTTATCTGTTACAAAGCTGTTTACGCTTCGATAAGCAGAAGCAACAAGTTCTTGTAGATCACCCTTTACCTCAATATCGCCGTTCATGTACGCTTCACCTAAAGTTAATGTAGGAAGTGAAGTTAGCTCTTTAATAGAGATCGCCTTTTTTAATTGGATCACAGTTTCAGGCGTGCCTTCGCCATAAACTTCGCTTGTTCCGTCCCAGTACTCTACCTTTACTGGAATATCAAAAGCATGACCTAAAAGCTTATCATACGTTTTCTCTTCTAACATTAAAAACACTCCACCTTTAAAATTTGTATTCTTGTTCTGCAAGTGTATACTTATATATTTTACAAAACTTTTTTATAATTTTGTAGTGAAAAGGTCGGTAAAAAAACGCTTTTCTTTTCAAATTTATTATTTGTTGATTATCAACAAATAAAAGTTACATGAACTAAGCATACAGTAACTGAAAGCAATAGAATAAATATAACATGATATTTTGTTATCGTAAATAAAACTGTCTTCCAGCAAAACACTCCTTTTGACAATCCCTAATAATTCACTTATATTCATAGTTAATTAGGCGATTGTAATAAACAAATTCTGAGTTAGCAATAAATAAGTTTAAATGATTAATAAGGTATCGTAATAACTGTTTGTGGACTCACCTTTGCTTGACTTTGGACCAAAGAATCTTAGAACGCTTAATTTTTTTGAATTCCACTCCTATAAGTGTCAGCATGTTCATCTTGTTCTCCTCCTAAACGTTATAATTAGTACTTCGATGAATGACAAAACCAAAACTTCCACAATCGCTGCGATAATTTTATACATTTCTTGATCGGTCTCAAATAATGTTTGAAAAGGTAAAGCAAATGGAAATAAGGAAAGTTCGAAGCTTTTTTGATAAATCATAGTCGCTAAAAAGACCGCAGTTACATTGATTCCAAGGCTCACCCAAATATTCTCGAATAATGACGCAATAACCAAAGCAAGAAAAACTGCTGGCAAGTGCATGAAGAAAAGATAGCCAAAATTTTTCATAAGTCCTATTCCAAAATTCTCATAAAAGTCAAACCATTGATAAGTAGCGACTATGATGGCAATCATCTCTAAAAAAAGAACAATGGTTGACAAGAAAGCTAGTAATAAGGCTTTATTAAAAAACAAGCTGCTCTCTTTAATAGGTAAAGTTTTCATCTTTTCCAAAGCATGTTCCGAGTATTCTATAGAATAAAGTAAGCAAGCCCCTGTGATGATCAAGAAGGAGTTTAACATCGCCAGCATCTGCCAATTCTCTGTCAGTAATTTTTCCATAGGTTCAACATTTGGCAAGTTCTGATCTGAGAGTATCAGCCTTAAGATAGGGATTGCAGCTGCGAGAAGCCCACCTAAGACAAACGCTAGCAATAATCCGGTTCGCTTGATTTTCTTGAATTCTAAGAAACAGTTCATGCCTTAATCCCCCTTCGGATATTATCTTCTTGAATTAACTGCAAGAAAGTATCTTCTAAGTTACCGTCTGTTCGATCCGATGGATGAAAGTTCGTTTTTAATTCATCAATGCTGCCTTCAAATAACAAGTTTCCCTGGTTTAGAATTCCAATCGTATCAGCAACTCTTTCGATTTCTGAGAGTAGATGAGACGAAAGAATAACTGTACATTGTAGTTTTTCCGGCAAAGTTTGAATGAGTGTCCGAATTTCATGTACACCCACTGGATCCAAGCCATTAGTTGGCTCATCTAAAATTAAAATCGCAGGTTTACCAATCAAAGCAATCGCTAAGCCAAGGCGCTGCTTCATTCCTAAAGAATATTTTTTGGCTTGTCGATCTTTCCATTTCACTAATCCTACAATAGACAACGCTTCTTCAATCGAAGTCTTGGGTAAGCCCAAAATTCGACGAATAATATCTAAATTTTCTTCTCCGGTTAAATTACCGTAAAAAGAAGGCGCCTCGATAAACGATCCGACTTCTCTTAAAATCTCATTACGATTTTGCGGATATTGCTTATGATTTATCGTAAAAGCTCCACCACTAGGTTGGGTAAGACCTAAAAACATTTTCATTAGCGTCGATTTTCCTGCGCCATTGGGCCCTAGTAGCCCGTAGACTTTTCCTTTAGGAACTTGAATATTCACCTTTGATACCGCCGTAAAATCAGCATAATTTTTACTTAAATTTTCTGTTACAATTACATTCATGGTTTGATTCCTCCTTTGTTACTTCGAGTTTACTGAATCAACCTTACATCCTCCTTCTCTTATCCTTACTTCTGCCTTACATTTTCACTGAATCAAACAAATTTTAAAGAAAATAAGCTACAATAAAAGTAACGTTAAAGAAGGTGGAAAAATGAACGAAGATTATCTAAAAGAGAAACGAATTTTGATTGTAGATGATGAACCGGAATTATTAGAAATGGTGGTTTCATTTTTAAAAGAAGAAGGTTTTAAACAAATTGACACGGCCAATACAGTAAAAAAAGCCGTCGAAGTTGTACAAAAGACGGCCCCTGATTTAGCGATTTTAGATGTCATGTTGCCTGATGGCGATGGTTTCTCATTAATGAAAGAATTAAAGCAGACAACAGATTTTGCGACTATTTTTTTAACTGCACGTGGAGAAGATACAGATCGGCTAACCGGATTAGGCTTGGGCGCAGATGATTATTTGGTAAAGCCTTTTTTACCCAAAGAATTAGTTTTTAGAGTTTTAGCTATTCTTAGGAGAACTTATAAAGAAGAACCTACTTTAGTGCAATTAAAAAACTGCCAGATCGACTTTGCTCGTGCCGAGATAATTAAAGAAGAAGAAACACTTTTTTTGACAGCAAAAGAACATGACTTGCTTAAAGCTTTGTACCGTAATGCTGGGCGTATTGTCACGATAGACGCTTTGTGTGAAGCTGCTTGGGGCGAAAATCCTTTTGGCTACGAAAATACCTTGATGGCACATATCCGACGGATTCGTCAAAAAATAGAAAAGCAGCCTTCTAATCCTGTTTCCCTGATTACGGTTAAAGGACTAGGTTACAAATTGATTGTGGAGGATTCTTGATATGAAAAGTGTACCGAAATTTATCAGTCGATCTATTGGTTTACTGGTTTTAAGCATCCTATTGTTACTCACAGCAAATGCCATTCTAGCTATCGTTATCTTCCATCAACAGTTTTCCGGAGAAGCTTCGTATAACAGCTCTCCTTACAAATACACGCAAAAAATAGCGAATCACTTTACAACAACTAATAATCACTATGAATTAGATGAATCCTATTTGGAAAAAATCGAAGCCGATCATGTGTGGGGAATTATTGTAGACGAAAAAAGTCAAAAAGTTGTGTGGCAGACAGATAATCTTCCGGAAAACATCCCGCAGACGTATTCTCTAGCTGATATTTCAGACCTAACATTAGGATATATCAAAGGGTATCCAACTTATACCGGTGAAGTCGACCAAGATCTGCTAATTCTTGGCTTTCCAAAGACAAGTTACTGGAAAATGATGACACCTAGCTGGAGTTATCGATTTATCGCCAATGTGCCACAAATCCTGCTAGTGGTTTTAACAGTCAACATCATTGTTATCTTGTTCATCTATCTTTGGTTTAGTGGAAGAATGGTCCGTTCTGTGGTTCCTCTTGTAGAAGGAATCAAAAACTTACCGACAGGACTGCATGAAAAAGTCCGTGAAAAAGGGCCCCTTTCAGAAGTGGCAGAAAACATCAACCAAACGTCAAAAGTTCTTGAAGAACAAGAAAAACAATTAAGCAAAAAAGAAGCAGCTCGAGCGGATTGGATTGCTGGAATCTCTCATGATATCCGCACCCCTCTTTCGATGATCGTAGGTTATGCTAGCCAGCTAACGGATCGTTCGTCGCTTTCAAAGCAAGAAAGAGGTCAAGCAAAAATTATTCTCACCCAAAGTCAGAAAATCAAGCAGCTGGTAGATGACCTAAATCTTTCTTCAAAATTAGAATACAGCATGCAGCCGATCCATTTAGCAAAAGTGAATATACTCTCCTTGGTGCGACAAGTCATTGTCGAGTTTATCAATAACAATCTGGACGAAAAATATCCTATAAAATGGCATTATGAAGAAGGTCTTGATAGATCTACCATCGAAGCAGATCAAAAATTATTACAACGAGCAATCACAAATCTAGTCCAAAATGCCATCGACCATAATCCCAACGGCTGTACGATTGATGTTGCAGTAAAAAAAGACCAAGAGAATGTTCGAATAATGATCGAAGATAATGGGGTGGGCGTTAGTGATAACCAGCTCACCGAACTAAACCATGCCTCACCGACTTTATTAAGCCAAGACGCTAAGCTTGAACAAGCTCATGGTTTAGGCTTACGGATCGTTCGTCAAATCATTGAGGTACACAAAGGAACGATCGCTTTTGAAGAAAACAAACAAGGCGGCTTTTCAGCCATTATCATAATCCCTGAAACACAGACTGGCTAAGCCCTCTTTTCTAGAAGAATACTTTTTCTATCCACAGTTTCACTGTCTATTTCTAAACTTTGTTTTGATAATTTACACAAAAAATGCCCCTCTCTTTTTTGAAACAAAGAAAGAGAGGGGGTATTTTTTTCACCTTCTATAAATAAATCTATCTAAGCAAAAAATTTTTTACAGCGTTTTACTGGCTTTAATCGCCTTGCGAATTTCTTGGAGTCCTTCATCGATTTTATCTACTGGAAGACTTGTGGTATTCAATTTCAGAAACTTTTGATTTTGAGTATAGCCAGTTAAGTAATTGCCCTTATAATTATCAACCCATACCCGCCGTCGAACCAACTCTTGATGTAGTTTATTCATATTCGTTTGTTTGGGCAGTTTGATGACTGTATGCATTTGGTTATTATCATTAAATGAATAAGCCGAAAAATATTTTTTTAATCCTTTTTGAAGTGCGTCAGCTTTTTGTTGATGTTTTAATACAATCTTATGTTTATGATGGGCATAGAGACCACTTTCGATAAATGTTTGCATAATGATCTGGCTTAAAGAATTTGTATGTATATCACTAATTTCTTTAAAACTTTGGAAATCATCAAGTAAACTTTCAGGAAGAACCGCTAATCCTAGACGTTGTCCAGGAAACATAATTTTGGAAAAACTCTTTAAATAAATCACCCGCTGATGAACGTCTAATTCAAAAAGCGTTTGATAGCGATTTCCTCCCTCAAAGTCTCCTAAGTAGTCATCTTCGATAATATAAAAGTCATATTTTTCTGATAAAGCTAGAACACTCTTTTTTTCTTGCTCAGTCATTGTTGTTCCCAGGGGGTTATGTAACCGCGGCATCAGATAGACAAAGTCAGGCCGTTCTTCTTGGATCACTTTTTCCAGTTCCTTGATTTGTATTTTATTCCAATCGCGACTATAAATGACATGATTCAATTGTAATCGTTCAATCAAATGCACCATCTGACTATAGGTTGGCTGTTCTATCAGAATAGATTTTTTTCTAGTCATGATGATCAAAGAAAGAATATGCAAAGCTTGCTGGGAACCACTGGTTATTATGATTCGTTCGTTTTTAGTATAAATTTGATCTTCTTCTAATAATTTCCGAAACAAATCCTTCAATTCCTCATTACCAGTTATAGCTCCATAAGTGAATAGCTCTGTCTTTTTATTTTGAATCGCAATTTCTAAACATTGCGAATAATTTTCCCAAGGGAAATCTGTCCAAGAAGTAGAGGCAGTAGAAAAGTCATAGCTATTTTCAACAGTAGCTTCTTTATGATTGTTAGAGAGAACAAAATAACCCACATTTGCTTTTGCATAAACTTGATTCATCGTTACTAAATGTTGTAAAGCGTGTGTTACGGTCGATTGACTTGCTCCAAAAACTTCCATCAACTTTCTAACCGGTGGTATCTGTTCTTCATATTCTCCCTCTTCAATAAGATGTAAAATCTGATGAGCAATCGACTGATATTTATACACCTGATTCCCTCCTTCTGTCTCCAGATTACCATAAAGCAACTTTAGGATAACTGATAGTTGATTTGTTTGTATCGATACAACAGGATAAATCATTTTTCTGTACATGTTTAATTTTCCTTATGATAAAACACAAGGAGGAAGCCTATGAAAAAAAATAATGCCCTATTAGCCGCCACAATTTTTTCTATTATTATTGGTTTGTCATTTATGTTTGTCAAAATCACTTTAACTTACGAAGGACAGCTACTCATATTAGCCCAACGTTTTACTTTTGCTTTTTTGGGTGTACTCGTATTTTGTGTAATAAAGCCCGTTTCGTTGCGGTTAAACCCAAGAGAAACCGCTCTTGTATTTCTCATTTCCTTGTTTTATCCGTTAATATTTTTTAGCAGCCAGATACTAGGACTTGATCATTCGACTGTTACAGAAGCGGGAATTATCCAAGCGATCGCTCCAGCCATAACCGTGTTACTTGCCAGTTTATTTCTAAAAGAACATATCCAAAAAATACAAGGAATCGGTATTTTTTTAAGTATTGCCGGCGTTATCTTTTTACAGTTAATGAGCCGTTCTGGAAACTATGAATTTCATCTGATAGGAAATTTACTGATTGTCGTATCTATTCTAGCAACAGCTGTTTATCAAATCATGTCAAGAAGCGTCACACAAAAAGTGTCCCCTCTACAAGTGACGATATATATTATTTTTGTGGGCTTTATCTTCTTTAATAGTATCTACTTCATCCAAAATGGATCATTAAATGAATACGCCCATTCTATGACAAAACTTCCTTATTTGTTATCCATTTTATTTTTAGGTGTCTTATCAACCGCTGGAACCTCTTTATTATCTATTTTTGCTGTATCAAAATTGCCCGTTATTCAAGTCAGTGTCTTTAATAACTTAGCTATTCTTATTACTATTTTATCAGGAATCATCATCTTAAACGAACCTTTTCATTACTATCATATTATAGGAGCGATTGTCATCATCTTAGGTGTTCTACTTGTAAATGCTCATAACCAGCCCCGTCGCATTTATGAAAAAAAGAAATGATTTGGCGCATTTCCTATTGATAAATGAAAGCTCATTTAAGGTTTCTTTTAAAGGTCAATGATTTATTATTCAAAAAAGTCCATTTCTTACAATTATACTCATTGTATCGATACAAACAGCATTTTATTTTCCTTAATCACCTTTTTCTTCTGCATAATGAGAATAAGTACATGTGGTATTAAAAAATTCTACAGGCATATAGCTCCCTAAATTGTTAATTAAAATATCAAAATCAGGAAATCATGCGATTGATTTCCCAATGCCTGAAGTTGAGCCAGTAATGAATGCTAATTTCCTTTTTAATTTCAAATCCATAGTATTATCATCCTGTGCTTCTTGATCTTTTCTTTTTGTTCATAATGGATTTTGGTTTCTTATATATTAGTATAAGCGCACTGATTATAAAAAATAAGTACGCATTATCAAGCCTAAAAAGTACCTAATGAATAAATAAAAGGGTAACTAAAGGAAAGGTTTTTAGATGGGTAACAAAATGACAAAATTAGCAAAAAGGTTAGAGGCTTATATCAAATATAGTCTTCTTTACCTATCTCACTCTCATCCCATTTCCCCATAGATCGTCATTGTCTTTGGAGTTCATATTGAGAGTCTACTTGCTTTTTTCTCACTTTTTTACAACCAACAAAAATATTACCATAACGAAGAGGACATAAAATTTTTTTCTTTCTAACTTTCATCTTGTTAAACTAATAACAAGTTCTTTTAAAACACTATAATAAAATTTAATAAACTATGCTATAATATTTTTTGGCAGCTTGCCTCAGAAGGGGGTGTTGTCTTGTTAGCAAAGATCTTTTCGTTAATCGTTGCACCTATTTTGGTAGGTTTAGCCATTGAGCTATTTTCTCACTGGTTGGAAGGGAAGGACAAAGAAGACGATTAACAACAAGTTGCCATCCAACTGCACACGTTAGTGATCATGTCTAACGTAAAAAAAACCAGCTCCTACTCGCAATAGGGCTGGTTTTTGTGCTGTCTTGCAGCAAAGATCTTTTCGCAAATTTATTATAGCATACTATTCTTAAAATATAAATAAATATATATATATTTATATTCATATTTAATCCTTCTTAAAATTTGAACAATCGCCCTATTCATGTTATCACCTCAACCAAAAGAAAACTATGCTTTTAATTTTACAGTTGATTTAATAAGCAGCATTAAAAAATTAATTAAAGAATTCATTTCAAAAACGAAGGCAACAAATTCATATATTATTTCAGTTATTTATTTAGGGTTGCATTTTAAGCCATCTGTCCTCTGAAAAGTACTTTAATATTAACCAAAACAATTCAACTCAAAAACTTTTTGAGTTACTATCTGAATCCATGATTAGGATCAGTATAGGTATACATCCGAGTAATGAGCCCGGTCACAGGATTAATTTCGAAGACATTGCACATGCAATTGTCTTTGATGATCTGTCCATTTGCTAATTCTCCGTACTCTCCCCCCTCTGCTACTATGCGATAATCTTGTACAGTAAAGATAAATTCTTCTTTTTTAAAAAATAATTGTTTGTTTACTTTTTCAAACGCTTGACGTCCATAAGAAACACCAAAATTCGAAAAAAGACTTCACACTTTTCATCAAACAAGTCCATAATTACTTCATAGCTTTTTGCTTCTACTGCTTCAAAATAAGCCATAGCAACTTTTTTAATATTTACGTCATCTTCAAATCTCCTCTATTAGTATAAGCAAAATACGAACTTACTAGTGTTTTATAAAAAAATACACTAATTGTATACATTTGTTAAGAATTATATTTTTAATAACTTAGATTTGCCTAATATCGTAGGAGTAAAAAATATACAAAGCACACTTTTTTTATGTGAAATTTTTAAATCCCCATAAACTATCTAAAATATATCCACTGCAATTGACTTACATATTATTATCTTTTAAAATGACTTTATGGTCATTTTTGACTAAATAGTCACCTGAAAGGAAATGTCATGTCAAAAGAAAAAAAGTTTCAATTACGAAATCAAAAAATTCTTACTACCGCAGAAAAAATTTTAAAAGAAAAAGGCTATTACTATTTTAAAATCAGTGATATATCTGAAAAATTAGAAATCGCAAAAGGAACCATTTATAACCACTACGATTCAAAAGAAGATCTACTTTTTGCTGTTATTTACCCAAAACTCCAAGAATTAAGAGATTCTTTACAAAAAATCTCACTTTCCGATCTGCCTTTTAAACAGCAAATTCAACAGGCCGTGCGAATTGCTTTAGAAAGCGATTATCATCAATTTTTAAAGCTCACTTATTCGGATATGGCCGTACTATTTCAAGAAAAAAGTCAAAAAGAAATGACGATTGTACAAGAGGAAATTATACAAGCATTCGAAAAAATTCTTGTTGTAGGCAACAATGAGGGCATTCTTAGAAAAGATTTATCGTTAACTTTTTTGAGTCATCAAATCCTTTCTATTTTAGATCCTTTATTAAACAGTTTAATGGTTGATTCTGGAAAAGTGGAAAAAGAGGATTTTATACAACAAACAACCAAAATATTACTATATGGAATGACGAAAGGATAAATTTATGGAAAATCAAAAACTTTATGAAATGACTTTAAATCAAATGAAACCTATCCAGCTTAGACAGCTAGGAACAGCCGGTCATGTTGCTTGTGCTTTAGAATCAATAGATGGAAATATTTATACGGGCATATGTATTGATATGCCTTGTTCCATCGGTTTATGTGCAGAACAATCAGCGATTGCAGAGATGTTAAAAAATGGAAAAACGCAAATCACTAAACTTATTGCTGTCTATGAAGACGGAAGTATTCTTCCCCCATGCGGAAGGTGTAGAGAATTTATTAGTCAATTAGATAATAATAATTATGAAACAAAAATACTACTACCAACATTGAGAGAAACATCGCTAAACAAACTACTTCCTGAAAGGTGGGATGATAAATGGAATTACGACAATTAACCGACCGCATCTTCTACTATCCCCATCAAACCGAAACGGACCGTCCAATGTTGGCTTATGTTCAAGGAGATAAATTATCACTTGCTATCGACGCCGGCAATTCCAGTGATCATGTTGCGGAATTTTACCAAACGCTACAAGCCAAGAAACTTAAATTGCCTGATCTAACTGCTATGACCCATTGGCATTGGGATCATACCTTTGGCATGCAGCAAATTCATGGTCTATCTATTGCTCATACTAAGACAAATCAACTTTTACAAATCGAAAAAGAAAAGATACAGGATAAGAAGTATGTACAATCATTGAAATTAGAAAATCCCTTTCTTGCAAAAGAATTTTCTGACGATAAAACGATTGAAATTGTTCCTTCTGATATTCAATTTGAAAATAAATTGAGTGTTTTACTTGGTAATTTAACCGCACAAATATTTCACACAGAATCGCCGCATTCATCAGATAGTACTTTGGTTTATATTCCTGAAGAAAAAATATTATTTTTAGGCGATGCAACGAGTGAAGATTTTGAAAACGACGGCTATATGGATCAAGAAAAATTGAAGTCACTGATAAAGGTAATTGAACAAACAGATTGTACTTACTGTATGCTAGGTCACGCACAACCGCTAGGAAAAATTGAATTAGTTGATTACTTAAAGTCAATCAATTCATTATCGTAATAGGTAAAAACAAAAGGACAGAAAGAATTTTAAATTTCTTTTTGTCCTTTTATTTAAAATATATTTTTCTATCCTATCCAAATAAACAATTCTCTAGCTCGATCACAATAGGTGTTACTCTACTATTTTTAGCTATCCCTTTAAATTTCCACTAATTTAAATAGAAAAACTTTGGTTGCTATAGCCAATCATTTCAACAATGATAAGTTCCCTGTTAATTTATTAATTATTTTTTTAGGCCCATACAAGCCAATGCCCATGTATTGTAAATCCGTAGCTTTCATTTGTTGAAACCTATCCATATATTCCTCATAGGTTTTACAAGATTGAGCAAGATTAGTGAAGTCTACCGTTTCAATATTTTGATAATCTTTTTGATAAAGTCTATTACGTAAGTCAAAAAGGTTTTTTCTATTTGATTTTAAAATTGGAACAGGAATGTAGATAATCCCTGAGTGTAAAAATTGGTCGCCATCAAGAGTGTCAGGACCTATTAATTCTGGATGTTTTTTTCCTAAACTCATTCCTAAAATGGCTGCAGTATTCGCAACTAGCCCTAAACTTAAAGCATCATCAATCAAAATAACGCATTTATTTTCAGTTGACATATCTTTCCTCCCTATTGTTTAAAAATACCTTGGTATTGTTTCGGAGTGATACCAATGAGTGATTTAAATACACGAGTAAAGTGACTTTGATCAGAAAAACCCACTTTTAAACTAATAGAAAGTAACTCTTTACCGTTAGATAACAATTCTTTGGCTTCCTTTATTCGAATTGTCTGTAAATACTGATACGGGGTAACACCAAAATATTTAGTAAAATAGCGAATAAGCGTGTATTTATTAAGATGACATCGCCTACTTAACTCTTCTAATGACACAGTAGAAGCGAAATTTTTTTCTAAATAGCTTTTAGCAAGAAGCAAATTTTCTTTTGAAGCTTCACTAAAAGCAATTTCCTCTATTTTAATATCGGCGGCATGGGCGATCAAAGCGTCGATAAAAAAATAAAGAAGTTCTTCTCTATTCAAATCATCTTTATTTTCCAATATCAATTGATGTAAGAGCAAAAAGAGTTCATCGATTTTAGGTAATTTCAAAATAGGCTTGGTAAATTTAACAAGTTCCTCTTTGCCTGTTATCGTTGTGATGATTTCTCTCATACGTTCAATTGAAACATTTATTGCTCGATAAGTTAAATCCAACGCCTCAACTTGTGTACATCCATGGCTATCAAAAGGATTAAACAACAGAAAGTCTCCTGGATTTACCTCATATTCCAACGTATTGCATGTTAAATTTCGTTTTCCTTTTTCGACAAAACCAATGACATAATAGTCATGAAAATGATTCGGAAAACTTTGAGAGACACCTTCAAAATAATACCCTTCTAGCTTTAACTGCTTGTCAAAATAAATTTCTCGAAAGTCTTTACTCATGTGATTTTGCTACCTCGCTTTTAAATTATCATAGCTACTGCTTTTTTTCTTGAATGATATTGACAATTACAATAAATATGAAAAAGAAGTATCAATTATTCTGGGAAGTCTCCCTTAACTTGCTATTTATCCATGGTTTCTATTTTGCCAAGTTTCGTCAATTCTTTTATTACCTCAGGGTTATGATGATCCATAAATAATGTTTGATGACTATCCAATTGGGCTAATTTTTCGAGTTCTTTTTGTTGGTAAAAGAGATGTAGTTCCACTTGGTTAATCGCAGGTGTAACTGTAGAGCATTCAGCTAAGTCAACAAGTCGATCGCTATAAAAATTACTTACGCCGATAGCCTGTATTTTGCCTTGTTGATGATATTCAGTCAGTAGCAGAAACGCGCTTGCATTTTCTAAATGAAAAACTGACACAATTTGATCAAATTCTTGATGGAAAGACAGCTGACGAACTCAACCCTATCTATTGGACAAATAAAAAAGAACAATTTATAAAAGAACGATTGGAAGAAAAACAATAAAAAACACACGAGTTGATTTGAGCCAACCTCCAAAGTTAGATTTTAAGTCTAGCTTCTGAGAATTGGCTCAAATTTTTTCCTATTCTTTTTCTGCAGGCTTAAATCCAAACTCATCGACAAAGCCCTGATGTCCTTGAGGCGTAACCCTCACAGAACGATGAATCGTCCCTTCTTCCAACCATTGCAAAGTAAGTAATTTTTTCGTTAACTGTAAAGCAAAGGGCCCCGCAATATGAAACTTGCGTTCCGTCCAGTCAACATGATAAGGAATCGTTTGTGTTAAAAACTTTTTTGTAGATGTTAGACCAAATTCTTGGGTCCACGCATATCCCTTCTGCGTTAATAAAGAGGAATTCCCTAAATCCTTAATATAGTCTAAATTGATCATCGCCTTGGTTAACTGAATGCCCAGATTTCCTGCTAGATAACCATAGCAAGTTCGTGCATAAGAGAGCGCCTTTTTATCTAAAGAATCTCTCATCGAACAAACTTCAATCTCAGGGGAAAGCGCAAGCATTCCTTCCACTACTTCTGCGACTTTTGGATTAGCAATATAATAATAACGATACTTCCCTGATTTCTGTTGGTTAAGAAAACCTGCCTTCATTAATTTTGCTAGGTGCTCACTTGTTGTTTGGGGAGATACTTTGACCATCTTAGCAATTTCACCTGCAGGTAAGGCTTTGCCATCGCTTAAAGCCACGAGTATTGCCATACGCGTCGGATGGCCAAACAGAGCGCTAGTGCTATAAAAGTTCTTATAAATAGACATACTCTCCCTCCTTGTCTTTTTTTAAGTATAGCATTTATATCATTCGGCGGAGGACGAAATATATCTTTGTTATAGTCAAATAATAGCAAAGGAGATGTTTTTATGAATGAGAAAATTATGAATGACAAAAAGCCACAACTCAGTCACGCCCTGACTTTTGTTGCTTGTATGGGAATGTTTTTATCCACCTTAGATACAGGGATTATGAACGTAGCACTGCCCTTTTTCACCCATTTTTTTAACACGCATGAGAATATTGCTGCAATGAGTGTTGTAGGTTACACAGTCAGCTTAGCCGCCGTTATTATGCCTTTAGGCAGTCTAAGTGATCGAATAGGCAAATTGAAAATTTCATTTTTCGGCTTTTTGTTATTTGGCATAAGTTCACTGTTATGCGGTTTAGCACCAAATATCCTCTTTCTAATTATTTTTAGAGTTTTTCAAGGAATTGGAGCTGCTGCCTTACAAGCGACTTCCTCTGCTTTGATTACTTCTTATGTAAAAAAAGAACAACTTAATAAAGCCTTAGGTACGTTGGGCATTGCCATTGGGTTAGGTCCTGTTTTAGGTCCATCTATCGGCGGAATGTTTCTATCCTTAGGTGCATGGCAATGGATTTTTTGGATCAATATTCCTTTAGTTTTAGTAACTTTATTTGTTAATCTCTTTTTATTAAAGCAAATCAAAAGCTCCCCAGTTAAAATCCATTCTTTCGATTATAAAGGAACCAGTTTATGCTTAACTGCCATTGTTTTGTTGCTTAGCGGATTAAATTTCATCGTTGAACCAAGTCAACTAGCCTTAGGAACAATCTTTATTCTGGGTGCAATAATTGTTTTCATTATGCTGATTAAAGTGGAAAAAAAGCAAAAAAATCCGCTTTTTCATTTACAAGATTATCGGAAAAGTAAAATCGCTTTAGATTTACTGGAAACAGCGCTTCTAGGATTTGCGACTTCAATGATTTTTCTGTTACCGCCTTTTTTACTCGAACAACTTTTACACATTAGTTCAGGGAAGACCGGCTTGTATGTATTAGGAGCGCCTATCGGATTGGTTGTATTTTCTAAAATCAGCGGCAATCTAAATGATGGAACAAAGCATCGACAATTTGTCAGAATTGGTTTATGGACGATGTTTATTTCCTTCCTACTGTTAGCACTCACTTCACAGTTATGGACACCAATTTTGGTCACTTCTTTGTTATTTATATACGGTGCAGGCGCTGGATCCTTTCAACCAGCCAATATTGCGCTTATCATGCAGTCATCTTCGCAAAAAATGCAAAGTGAGGTTGGTTCTTTACAACGGATGATTCAAAATATCGGAATCGCCATAAGCACCACCGTGGGCTCAGGCATTTTGATTTTACCCTTTTCATTAAGGACAAATCTGACGATCGGATGGGGGTTAACTACTAGCTTATTATTCATCACTCTTTTTACCCATTTGTTTATTAAAAGAGCCAAAAAATAAGTAAGGAAGAGCTTCTCGCAAAAGCTTTTAAAATAAATTTATCCCGAATACCAAGAATAAAAGGAATGTACAACAAAAAAGTGAAGTTAGGACTGTTTTGACATGTTCAACTTCCTTTTACTATTCATTAAACTTTTATCATATAAAAACTATCTTCAATTAATGCGAATAGTTCACCAACACTTACTTCACTCAGTAAAATTGTAACCCAATACTTTTTATCCATAAGATAGGCCGGTAGAAACTCATCTTTCATCACTAAAAGTTCAAGCAACGCTGAATTCAATTTAATATCTGTGATACCTAATTCTTCTTTTCCTTTCAATCACAAATTTTGCACCTGTTTATTTGACCACTCTGATTGTAAATAACATAGGAGGAAAAAACATTATTCTAACATAACTAATCCTTGTAAAGGGCGCTTATTATTTTGTGAACTATATGAGTTTAATTAGGTCTGAAGATAAAGAAAAACGGTCTTAATCAGACCGCAAAGCTACGAGAACGGATCTCCATATTTTTCAACATACCCATAATAGCCCATTTTATATAAATCAATTGTCTTCGTGATTTCTTTTGGTTCATCAAAACGAACCGCTTCTAAACACAGTTGGCTAAATTCTAACGGCGCAGTACCATTAGCTGTGATCAAGTTGCGGTCCCTTACCGCTTGCTCTTCACAAAAATCAGCCGCATTCGTATAACTTTCAAAATCTGTCCATAAAAATTGAGTGTTGCCTGTATGTTTGTATCCCTCTAAAAGGCCATTTTGTGCTAGAAAATCTACTGCCCCGCATATAGCACTAACAATATTTCCTTGTTTTAAATGATAAGTAACCAGTTTTACTATGCTTGAATTTGTAATTTCCCATGAATTACCACCTATTAAAACCAAAAGATCAATGTTTTGCGGAATATTTTCTATTAAGTAGTCTACATCTACTTGAAATCCACCAATGGAAGTAACTTTAGGTTTGATTGAAGCCGTCTTAACATTCCAAGTTGTATCACTGTTAAGTATACTAGCAATATATGAGGGTTCCCAATCAGCATATTCATCTAATAAAAATACTATGGCTTGTTTCATTAAACAATCGCCTCCGTTCCTTTATGTGAATAGTTTACCATTAAAAGAATAAATGACCAACTTATGCTCATTTTTTAAATTATTTAAAGTGTAACTCTAGTGAATCTCACACTTTTAAGAAAGTTTTTATAGTTACAAACGCTTAATACAACAACTGCAAGAATAAATAAATTAGTGAGTAAGCTTTTCAAAAGCCTTCCCTCGATCGCAATAAATATCCAGCTTAGTGGACTGTAGCAATTATTTTTGTTATACGTGTTAAAGTTTCATTTCTTGATAACCATCAATTTCTTTTTCGTTTTTTTTAGCTACACTGTAGTTGTTCAAAGAAAGGAGATGTAAAAATGAAGCTACAACAGTGGATTATGCAGCATAAGAATCATTTGACATTGATTAATGGTCTATTGATTCTTTTGGCTGGTGTTTCAAAATTTTTATTCACATGGATATTCGGTTATCAGCTTGCCATGCTGATTGCTTCTGTGATTGGTATGCTACCAATTTTTCTACAAGCTTATCAAGCATTAAGGGTAAAAGTTATCAGTATCGATTTATTAGTGAGTGTCGCCATTTTAGGCGCACTATTGATTGGTGAATATAATGAGTCAGCTATTGTCGCCTTTTTGTTTTTGTTTGGTAGTTTTTTAGAACAAAAAACGCTAGAGAAAACACGGACAGCCATTCACTCTTTAACTCAAATGGCCCCTAAAAGTGCGCTAAAGATCACAGACAATGGTCGCACAGAATCGGTTGACATTGATGATATTGATAAAGGAGATCATTTGTTAGTAAAAACAGACGCTCAAGTTCCTGTGGACGGTGTTATTGATGAAGGCGAGGGTTATTTAAATGAAGCCAGTGTAACCGGTGAATCGCAGCAAAGAAAAAAAGAAAAAGGCGACGATGTTTTTGCTGGAACTTTTTTAGATAATGGCACCTTAAAAATTGTCACAAAAAGAGTTGGCGAAGATACTACTTTTGGAAAGATTATCGAATTAGTGGAAGAAGCACAAGATAGTAAATCGAATGCAGAACGTTTTATCGATAAATTTGCCAAATATTACACACCAGCGGTCCTACTCTTAGCTTTTATTGTCGGGATTTTTTCTCAAGATGTTCGCTTAGCCATCACCATTTTAGTTTTAGGTTGTCCAGGCGCTTTAGTGATCGGTGTTCCTGTTTCAAATGTCGCAGGAATTGGAAGTGGTGCCAAAAGCGGCATTTTAATCAAAGGGGGCGAAGTGATCGACAAATTTAGCAAAGTAGATACTTTTGTCTTTGACAAAACAGGGACTTTAACCATGGGGAAACCCAGTGTGGCTGCCGTCAAAAATTATACTGATAATTTCACTGAAAGCTTAAAAATCACTGCTAGCATTGAAAGAGAGTCCGATCATCCATTAGGTCAGGCAATTGTCGATTATGCGAACGTTTCTAGTTATGTTTCTGTTGAGCAAACCAACGTGGTTAAAGGTCAAGGTATTATAGCAACTTTATCCGATAAGAAGGTGTTGATTGGAAACCAGTCATTAATGGTAGATCACCATGTCCCCCTCTCCAAATCTATCAAAAAAGACATTCATCAACTGCAATCTACGGGACATTCTTTAGTGATGGTTGCAATGAATGGTCGACTATCCTTATTAATAGGCATTAAAGATCAAATTCGGCCCGGTGCAAAAGAAACTCTTGCCCATTTAAAACAAACGGGCGTCAAAGAGCTCATCATGTTAACCGGCGACAACCAAGAGACTGCAGAAAATATTGCCCAAGAGCTAGGGATCACCAAAGTCTACGGCAACCTACTGCCAGAAAACAAGGCGGATTATATTCGTCAGTTACAAAAAGAGGGGCATCAAGTTGCTTTTGTCGGTGATGGCGTAAATGATAGTCCCTCCCTTGCTTTAAGTGATGTGGGAATAGCCATGGGCGGCGGAACAGAAGTTGCAATTGAGACCTCTGATGTTGTTTTGATACAATCAAATTTCGAAAGAATCGCCAAAGCTTACCATCTTACGAAAAAAATCGCCCTTAACATGCAAGAAAATATTATGATTGCACTTGCCACTGTCTTATTGCTGCTTATTGGTTTAATTTTCGGCTATATTTATATGGCAAGTGGGATGTTTGTTCACGAACTAAGTATTTTGATTGTCATTTTTAATGGGATGAGGCTCTTACTCGGTACGAAGAAAAAAGCATAAAAATTGATAGCTATCAATTTTTTCTCTGACAATCTATTTTAAACTAGCAATAGAAATAAAAAAGGAGGAATTTTATTATGGAAAAAGTCATTCTTCAATTAGGAACATTAACTTGTCCTTCATGTATGCAAAAAATAGAACAAGCAGTGAAAAAGGAAAACGGTGTAGAAAAAGTGAAGGTATTATTCAATGCAAGTAAGGTCAAAGTGGAGATCAATCCAGCTCTCACAAATGCCGAAGCGCTCAAAAAGACCATCGAAAAAGTCGGCTATAAAGTAGAAAACACAAAAACAAAGGAGCTTTCTTAATGAGTCCAAAAGAAAAATATCAAGAAGAATTAAAACAAAGTGAAATCGATCATCATACACCAACTGCCGGTGCTTTGGTCGGTCACATCCTATCCAATCTTGTCATCCAACAAAACAAGTTAAGACAGCTGCTTTACTATGTAAAAGGCAGTGAACAAACTTTTGTGCAAGAAGTATTCTCTACAATCATCGACCAGGAAAGTCAATTATTTGACGAATTGAACCATTTGATGTTAGATGAGGGAGAAGTGATCCCCACAACGACCGAAGAATTTACTCAATATAGTATGTTGGAAGAAAGCGGCCGTCTAAAATATGAACCAGTCAATGATCGATTGATGGAAACTGTTCAAGACTTTGCTACGCAGCTGTTGTTCATTACTCGAGGAATTACCCTAGCAGAAAATGAAAATAAATGGGGGATCGCAGATTTCTTGAAAAAGTTAAATACTTGGATAAAACATCAAATCTTTGTCATCCAAAGTTATTTAGGGCATGAAGTCACTGAAGGTTTGGAAGAAGACGAAGATGACGACGAATAAAAGAGGTTGATTATGAGTCAAAAAGAACATTTATGTGTCACCTTAGTTCCCTTATTTAATCATTTGGATTGGGAAGATCAAAAAAAGATTCACCAGCTTGTTCGACATATTCCCTTTAAAAAAGGAGAAACCATTCTTTCTCCTTATGACGATCCACAGCTTGTAATTGTCGCCCGAGGTCTCTTAAAAGTTTATCAGCTTTCCCCCAGCGGCAAAGAACAATTGCTACGAGTAGTGGAACCTGGTGGCTATGAAGGAGAAAATGCCATATTTGGCGTTGAGAATAGCAATCTTTTTGGTGAAGCTTTGCAAAATACAGAAGTCTGTCTATTAAAACAAAGTGACTTCCAAGCGCTTTTAACAGATTATCCGCAATTAAGTTTAAAACTTTTAACCATTAATGCCCAAAAAAATGCCAAAGTTGAAGAGCAGACTCAATTTCTCACGATGGAAAAAATTGAAGAACGGCTGGCTACCTATCTCTTAGATTTAGCGAAAGCTGAAGAAAGTTCTCAAGTAAAAATTCCTATGAAGATGAAAGAATTGGCTGCTTTTCTTGGAACCACCCCGGAAACATTATCGCGCAAATTAAAATCCTTGGAACGCGCACAATTGATTAAAAGAGAAAAACAAACCATTCAGCTTCTTGATTACGAAGGTTTAGAAGAAATTTAACGCATGAACTAGGATGAACATGCTTTTAAGTACAGAGGAAAAAGCTATTTTTTTAAATAAATAAGTCAATGAATTCTTCAAAAAAGGATTGTAATTTTATATAAAATCGTTTAAAATATTTATTAGATTATAATAATTATAATCTGTCTTTCTTATCTTTATTAAAGGAGCGTGATTCTAGGAAATATTTCTTTGATTTATAGATCGCAGGTTAGGCGGAAGTCGTAAAGAATAGTTGATAACTATTATCAATTAGATGGTGTGTTTAATTTACAAAAAAGAGGAGGCATTTTCAATGAAATTTGAAAAGACAAAAGAAACATTAAACCAATTAGTAGCAGATTTAAGTCAGTTCGCGGCTGTTATCCATCAAACCCACTGGTACATGCGTGGACCAGAATTCTTAACATTACATCCAATGATGGATGATTATATGGATGAAATTAACGATCAATTAGATGAAATTGCAGAACGTTTGGTTGCCTTAGATGGCTCGCCTTATTCCACCCTACAAGAATTTGCGGATCACACTGGCATCAAAGATGAAGTTGGTACTTGGGATCGTTCGATGAGCGAACGATTAGAAACTTTGGTATCTGGCTATCGCTATTTAGCAGACCTTTATCAAAAGGGAATTGAAATTTCTGGCGAAGAAGGCGATGATTCCACACAAGATATCTTTATTGCTTACAAAAGAGATATCGAAAAAAATATATGGATGATTCAAGCTGAACTTGGCCATGCGCCAAATAATGACCCAGCATAGAAAATTCACTTGTGTAAACATTCTCTGATTCGCTGTTAAAAAAACAAAACGAACCTTCCTTTTCTATCAGTGAAGAAGAAGATAATCACAATTTATCGTAAAAAATAAACTTGAAAAATGAAAATTCATTTTATGCTTTATCATTTCTAGCACTGGTCGCAAGAAACCATTTCTTGGGCACCAATGCTAGTTTTTTATTTTTTGAGAAAATATAAAATAATTTGCTTGAAAGCTCGTAGAATAAAGCTACTAATAGTTAACCAAGCAGCTAGACACTTTGGCAAAGTCTCTTTTTTAATCTATAAGTCCTTTTATCTCATCTACCAATTGTCCATTACCAAGAAATTGAGCTGTAGTTAATACATTCAAAAGCTCTTCTTCTCCCTTTATCTCATCTAGATATAAAAAAGTAACCTTTGCTTCATAGTATTTTGCTAGAAGTCGAAAACCGTCCATCGTAATTTCGATAGTTAAGTTATTCAATAACCTTAGATTTTTGATTGCGTTAGTTACATCCCCTTCTATAATCATACGATCAATACAATTACTTAATGCCATAGCAAAAATAAAATCGCTATTACGATAAAATGTGTACCTATTCTGCGCTTTTAATACTTCTTGCAATAAAATAATCATTAAGGAATAAGGCAACACATAACAATTATTCGCAAAAAATCTTATATCACTTAATGTCCATGAAGATAAATTAGAGAAATAGTTCACTACACTTTCCAATTCTTCCTTATTGGGTTCTAATTGATTGTTATAACTTCTTAAAAGACGGTAACTGGCTAATTGTATTCTTTCAATTCCAATGGCGTCGTCTTCAGCATGCTGTACATTTTCTTCAAATTCTACTAGATTATTTGCATTCCAAGCTTTACTGATCCGATAGCTATAATAATCATCTTTTTGTGGCTTATAGCCATTTCTTATCCATTGGAATTCATCCATTGTGATCATAAGATTAGAAAGCACTTGGTTAAATTTATCGACAGCTAAAATACGCTCGCCATTTTCAAATTTAATCGCATTGGTCTTTGAACAAACGTCGATATACACTGATTTTAATGGTAGCCCCTTGTTTAAACGAATAGTTTTTATTGTCTCCCCGTACAAAAAGCTTACTTCCTCTCTTTAGTAAACTAAAGTTTACTTTTCGATCATTATACACTACTTTCCTTCATAATTTCCCTACAAAGGAGGAAAATTATGCTTACTTTTTTAAAAAATAACCCTATATTTTCAAAAATTGCCGGTATTAGCCTATTTTCAAAAGTAGGAGATCGTTTATTTTATACGGCAATGCTAACGACTGCTGCTTCGTTACCTAATGGAAACACAGCTGTCATGATGGTCTCTATTTCAGAAACTTTACCCATCTTGTTGAGTTTTTTTCTGGGAACACTAGCTGACAAAAAGAAAAGAAAAATCCATCTTCTTATTCAAAATTCTTTCGTCCGAACGGTGATGTATCTATCTATTGGTTTGTTATTCAACTATCCACATACATTATTTTTGCTTTTTTTAATGGCTTCTTTCAACTTTATCTCTGACCTAGCAGGAAACTACTCCTCAGCTTTGGTTACTCCATTTACCAAAAATTTAGTTAAAGCTGAAGATATGGAACAAGCACAAGGAATAATCAGTATGACTACACAATTAATTAATGTACTCGCAACTTTTGCAGGTGCAACGCTTTTATCATTTTTTTATAGAAGTACCTTAGCATATATTAATGCTTCGGTTTTCTTTATCGTAGGAATAGGATATTTTTTCATATATCCTGAGTTGAGTGCTGTAGAAAAAAAGATAACTGTGAACAATAATGAAAATACATTACCTACAATCAAAAAAAATTTCAAATTATTACTTCATAACAAGTCCATTTTAAATAATCTTTTCCAACTTTCTTTACTAAATGGTTTTTTCGGGGGTTTGACTCCAATTTTCGTTCTTTTTATCCAGACAAATCAATCTTTAATGTTTATTCCCAGTCCGATAAAAATTTCTTTGTTATCAGCTTTAATTACTGTTGCTATGGTATTTGGCAATGCTTTAAACACTAAATTATTTCTCAATGTTTCAATAGGAAAATTAAATAATATTGCTAGTTCATTTATTAGTTTAGGAGGAATTGCCTTGCTTTTAAATAATTTCTATCTAGTTTTTGTCAGTGCAGGCGTTGTTTCTTTCTTATTAGGTATCGTTTCCCCCAGATTTTCTGCTAAAATTATAAATAAATATCCCACAGAACACTTAGGTGGCATCGTTACTACTGTAAATTCTCTCTTAGTTTTAACGCCTCCTATGACAAGCTTCATTTTCCCCATTTTGACAAATGTCAGCCTAAATTTTTCTTATTTTGGCTTCATTCTTTATAGTATAATTTTATTAGTATTGAGTTTTGTTATCTTGAAACATAAAAAAACAAGCTAGAAACGCTTCTAATAAACGTTTCTAACTTTATTTGTAACAGCTACCAAATCATGAAGATTTTTTATGCCTATAAATGTTTTTAATTACCTGAATGATTCCCCAGATAACTAGTAGAGGAAGTACGACTAGGATCAAGAAATTTCCATCTTCCTTCCAGTCAATAAAATACAAACAAATACGAAAAGCTATTAATAAAATAACGGCAAGAGTAAATGAATTAGTGAATAATCTTTTCAAAAATACTACCTCCTTTAAATACTTTACCAATTCGATTTTGAGTTCTTCTGATTGAGGTTAGGATTGGCTTTTTGATCGATATTAAATAATTCATCCTATTGTCATTCTGCTCAAAAGAATTGTTCTGCAGTGTAAGAATTCCTGTATTTTTTTAACTTCAACTCTCAACAAAATCATTCACTAATATCACGGCCTTTTTATAAGGATAAAAAGACAGAAAATAGTCTTACGCAAACTGTTGATGATTGATAATGCAACAAGTATTAATGATTTAAGAATTTCACCTGCACACCTGCAAACCATCTAGAACAATTAACTGGGAAAATCACCAAGGCTAGTATAGCATTAAAATTAATGCTCAATATCGAATATGCTTTTCAATAAACGATTTTTATCATGTTGAAATTGTGGATTATCATCGTGGATAGGAGGGATACTTATGAACGAAATTCCAACACCTAAAATTAGTGAAATTTTAAAAGAAGAATTTATGTACCCATTAAATCTTTCAGCTTATGCGTTAGCCAAGCATATTCATGTTCCTATATCGAGAATTCAAGATATTTTACATGATCGTCGGCAAATAACTGTGGATACATCTGTCAGGTTAGGAAGATTTTTTGGTGTCTCCGATCGTTACTTTTTGAATTTGCAAAACGATATTGATATTCGTAATGCAGAAAAAAATAACAGAGACGAATATGGACAAATAAAACAATATCAATGAAACTGAACTAACTTTTTAAGGTGCTGCCATAAATATAAAAAATGGTAGCACCTTTTCTTTGTTTAATAATAGATACTCATTTTGTTACCAGAGACTTGTATAACTCATCATGCTTTTGCACAGACTTGGCCATAACCATTTCTAATCTTTTTTGATGTTCATCTTTTTCTTCTTTCTTAACCAGAATTTCTTTTAATTTATCTTTATTAACATAAACTGTGTCAGTTTTCTTTGTTCTAATACTTTCTAATAATTCTCTGCGCAAAGTAGCTACAACTGAATGCCTGATTTCTCTCAGTTTCTTTTTTCGAATTGTCACTTGTTTTACCACCTTGTATATTATATTAGAAAAAAGTATCGATTATTTTGCTGCTATTGATAAATGGCGCGATATTGGCGGCTATTTCCGACTCAAAGTTTCTCCCAGTCGATATCGCTGACATCAATAAATTCACTAGAATCTTGTTCTCGTTCTCGAATTTTACCTAGGACACCAGTTTCTTCTAAATACAAAGTTTCTTGGATCGCACGCCAATCTTCTAAACTTATCAAAACAGCATGATTTTTATTTTGTTCATCTACAATCTCAATTTCCTTATGATTCTCATTCACTTCTTTTAATAAGCGATAAAAATTTTTACGCACTGAACTAGCGTTTATTGATGTTTGCTCCATAGGCTACTTCTCCTCTTCTCCTATAATTAAAATAGTTACCAAATCTTAACTAATCTCAAAGTATTTAATTCCATACGTCAGTTGAAAGTTTTAGTATTTTAAATTCTTAACGTGTTTTCTAACCATTTTTTATAATGTTTCCTGCTCGTTGTCATTCATCTAATTCACTTCCAATAGTAGAAATACTTCGAGCTAATTTATCTTCATCATCAACAAATTCTCCTTCAACCACATCAGCAAAATAATCTTCAATTTTAGGAATAAGCGAGATTGCTCCATCCTTTTCTTGCGTAATGTAAAATTCTTGTCCTTCAGAAACGTTAAATTTTTTTGCTAATGTGACCATGATTGCGTTACCTTGTTTCCTAGCTTTTACTTTATCCATTCAACATACTCCTAAAAATGAGAGATTTTTATTTATTTTTGTAAATGTCATTTCTCTTACCTGTTTTAAGAATAAGAACATAAATACATTATCAATAACATCTACAACCAGCCAAAAGCTGCCATAGAAATCTCCCTTAATTTTATATAGTCATTATACCAAGAAATGATTTCGCTTACATTCTCCTTTGCAATTGAACTTTACATAACTATCATTTTCACAGTAGGTTTCAAAAGAACAGATTATTTATAAAAAATAAAAAATATTTGACTCATTTTTGGCACAAAAAAGAGATAAACACTATTAAATTAATGTTTATCTCTTACCATTGAAGCCGTCTGCCGGACTCGAACCGGCGACCCCCACCTTACCATGGTGGTGCTCTACCGACTGAGCTAAGACGGCAGTTATTTAACACAAAATATAGCTTACCGAAAAGAACTGTACTTGTCAACCACCTTCCATCTTTTTTCTACAAAATTGTGCCTCTATTGAAAAATATCTAGTAAATCTCTAGGTTTAGCTACTATCTTTTGTGCTCCAGCATTCATTAACTCTTTTTTATCACCAAAACCATAAAGAACGCCAATATTATCAATATTGTTTTCTTTTGCGCCTACTATATCGTGTGCTCTATCTCCAATCATCACTACAGTGGAAAGTTCTTCCACTTTTTCTGCTTTTAAAGTGTCATGGATAACTGCCCTTTTTTCAGAGCGGATACCGTCTAGGTCTGCTCCGTAAATCCCTTCGAAAAATTCGGCAAATCCTAAATGATGAATAATTTTCACTGCAAAAAATTCTGGTTTTGACGTAGCTAGAAATAACTCGTATCGCTCAGCTAATTGAGTCAAAACTTCTTCTATATCAGCATAAGGTCTAACTTGATACATTCCCTCTTTTTTATATAAAGTACGGTAATGATCAACCGCTTCTTTAGCTTCTTCCTCTGTCATACCAGTTTTGGCGAAAGACTCAACTAGAGGTGGACCAATAAATGATTTTAATGTTTTTTCATCGAGTGGATTACGATTCATCTCTTTCATTGCATAGTTAAGCGAGGCAAAGATTCCTTGACTTGAATCAATAATCGTTCCATCTAAATCAAATAGAATTTTCGTTTTTTTCAAAAGCACTTCAACCCCCTTTGCTATCTTTTATTTTAGCATATCATTTTATGTTTTCAATTAGAGAACTTTATCATGCAAATAAAAAAGCTACCTACTTTCAGCTTTTTTGTTTTTTTCGCCAGTGATATTATTGAATTTATTGAAATTTATATTTCAGACGACACTTATACAAAAGAAGACTTTGTTAAACAAATTATTCCTTTACTAGAAGGCATGTACAAATAAAAAAATTCATAAAAAAAGTAATCAAAGTATTTATATACTTTGATCACTTTTACTGTTTTAAAGAACTCCGGCAGTAGGACTCGAACCTACGACATCATGATTAACAGTCATGCGCTACTACCAACTGAGCTATGCCGGAATAATGCGTGGCGATGTCCTACTCTCACAAGGGGAAGCCCCTCACTACAATTGGCGCTAAGAAGCTTAACGACTGTGTTCGGCATGGGAACAGGTGTCTCCTTCTTGCCATCATCACCACACAACTTGACGTTGAGTGAACCTTTGGTTCCCTCAAAACTGGATGAAAAACAATTTCAATTAACCGACAATCCAAACCTTTGTGGTTAAGTCCTCGATCGATTAGTATTCGTCCGCTCCAACCCTCACGGGTCTTCCACTTCGAACCTATCTACCTGATCTTCTCTCAGGGATCTTACTTTCTTTTAGAAAAGGGAAATCTCATCTTGAGGGGGACTTCACGCTTAGATGCTTTCAGCGTTTATTCCTGCCCTACTTAGCTACCCAGCGATGCCGTTGGCACGACAACTGGTCCACCAGCGGTAGGTCCATCCCGGTCCTCTCGTACTAAGGACAGCGCCTCGCAAATTTCCTACGCCCGCGACGGATAGGGACCGAACTGTCTCACGACGTTCTGAACCCAGCTCGCGTGCCGCTTTAATGGGCGAACAGCCCAACCCTTGGGACCGACTACAGCCCCAGGATGCGACGAGCCGACATCGAGGTGCCAAACCTCCCCGTCGATGTGGACTCTTGGGGGAGATAAGCCTGTTATCCCCAGGGTAGCTTTTATCCGTTGAGCGATGGCCCTTCCATGCGGAACCACCGGATCACTAAGCCCGACTTTCGTCCCTGCTCGAGTTGTTGCTCTCACAGTCAAGCTCCCTTCTGCCTTTACACTCTTTGAATGATTTCCAACCATTCTGAGGGAACCTTGGGGCGCCTCCGTTACTTTTTGGGAGGCGACCGCCCCAGTCAAACTGCCCATCTGACACTGTCTCCCGCCACGCTTAGTGGCGCGGGTTAGAGTGGCCATAACGCAAGGGTAGTATCCCACGGATGCCTCCTTCGAAACTCGCGTTCCGAATTCTACGGCTCCTACCTATGCTGTACATGCGTCACAGACACCCAATATCAAATTACAGTAAAGCTCCATGGGGTCTTTCCGTCCTGTCGCGGGTAACCTGCATTTTCACAGGTACTAAAATTTCACCGAGTCTCTCGTTGAGACAGTGCCCAAATCGTTGCGCCTTTCGTGCGGGTCGGAACTTACCCGACAAGGAATTTCGCTACCTTAGGACCGTTATAGTTACGGCCGCCGTTTACTGGGGCTTCAATTCGTACCTTCGCTTACGCTAAGCACTCCTCTTAACCTTCCAGCACCGGGCAGGCGTCAGCCCCTATACGTCATCTTTCGATTTTGCAGAGACCTGTGTTTTTGATAAACAGTCGCTTGGGCCTATTCACTGCGGCTGCTCGTTAGAGCAGCACCCCTTCTCCCGAAGTTACGGGGTCATTTTGCCGAGTTCCTTAACGAGAGTTCGCTCGCTCACCTGAGGATACTCTCCTCGACGACCTGTGTCGGTTTGCGGTACGGGCCATTACCTTCTTGCTAGAAGTTTTTCTTGGCAGTGTGACGCCAGAACTTCGGTACTTGAATTTCCCTCCCCGTCACAGCTGATCGTTGACAAGAAAAAGCCTTTGACTCTTTCTCCGATGCACTGCTTGGACAGACCTTTCCATTCGTCTGCTTTCTTTTGCCTCCTGCGTCCCTCCATCACTCAAATGAAGATAACAGGTACAGGAATATCAACCTGTTGGCCATCGCTTACGCCTTTCGGCCTCAGCTTAGGTCCCGACTAACCCTGGGCGGACGAGCCTTCCCCAGGAAACCTTCGTCTTACGGTGGACAGGATTCTCACCTGTCTTTCGCTACTCATACCGGCATTCTCACTTCTAAGCGCTCCAGCCGTCTTTTCAGTCGACCTTCACCGCCCTTAGAACGCTCTCCTACCAAAACACCTAAGGTGTTTTCCACAGCTTCGGCAGTATGTTTAGCCCCGGTACATTTTCGGCGCAGGGTCACTCGACTAGTGAGCTATTACGCACTCTTTCAATGATGGCTGCTTCTAAGCCAACATCCTAGTTGTCTAAGCAACCCCACCTCCTTTTCCACTTAACATACATTTAGGGGCCTTAGCTGGTGGTCTGGGCTGTTTCCCTTTCGACGATGGATCTTATCACTCACCGTCTGACTGCCAAGGGTCAATCAATGGCATTCGGAGTTTATCTGGATTCGGTAACCCAAGACGGGCCCCTCGTCCAAACAGTGCTCTACCTCCATCATTGCTTCCTTGACGCTAGCCCTAAAGCTATTTCGGAGAGAACCAGCTATCTCCAAGTTCGTTTGGAATTTCTCCGCTACCCACATCTCATCCCCGCACTTTTCAACGTACGTGGGTTCGGTCCTCCAGTGCGTTTTACCGCACCTTCAACCTGGACATGGGTAGATCACCTGGTTTCGGGTCTGCGCCCTCTGACTCAACGCCCATTTCAGACTCGCTTTCGCTGCGGCTCCGTCTTTTCAGACTTAACCTCGCCAGCCAGCGCAACTCGCCGGTTCATTCTGCAAAAGGCACGCTATCACCCATAAACGGGCTCTAACTCCTTGTAAGCACACGGTTTCAGGATCTCTTTCA
Source organism: Tetragenococcus halophilus (assembly GCF_001712815.1). NCBI lineage: Bacteria > Bacillati > Bacillota > Bacilli > Lactobacillales > Enterococcaceae > Tetragenococcus > Tetragenococcus halophilus. The sequence goes on along the minus strand of NZ_CP012047.1, from coordinate 627,003 downwards.
CTCCCCTTCCGGGGTGCTTTTCACCTTTCCCTCACGGTACTGGTTCACTATCGGTCACTAGGGAGTATTTAGCCTTGGGAGATGGTCCTCCCGGTTTCCGACGGCATTTCACGTGTCCCGTCGTACTCAGGATCCGTTTACGAACCTGACAGTTTTCGCCTACGGGGCTCTTACCCGCTCCGGCGGCTTATCCCAAAGCCTTCGGCTAACCGTCCTGTCCGTGAATAAACGTCCTACAACCCCAGAATGCAAGCATTCTGGTTTGGGCTATTCCCGTTTCGCTCGCCGCTACTCAGGGAATCGATTTTTCTTTTTCTTCCTGCAGCTACTAAGATGTTTCAGTTCACTGCGTCTTCCGCTTGCCTGCTATGTATTCACAGGTCAAGCCGCATTCGATAAAAAATGCGAGGTTTCCCCATTCGGAAATCTCTGGATCCAAGCTTACTTACAGCTCCCCAGAGCATATCGGTGTTGGTCCCGTCCTTCATCGGCTCCTAGTGCCAAGGCATCCGCCGTGCGCCCTTTCTTACTTAACCTGGCTTGACCTTGCGGTCAAGGGTTTCTCGAAGGTGTTTGCTTTGAGCGATCAAAGCCCTTCGAACATGTGCGTAAACTTCGTTAAAAAACGTGTTCAACGCGGATTCTCGGTTGGTGTTGATTGTTGTTTTTCTATCCAGTTTTCAAAGAACCAAGTTTTGAGAGTAAACCTCTCAAAACTGAACAAAGCGCAAACGATGTGTCGACCTTCCGTATGTTTCCTTAGAAAGGAGGTGATCCAGCCGCACCTTCCGATACGGCTACCTTGTTACGACTTCACCCCAATCATTCGTCCCACCTTAGGCGGCTGGCTCCCCTAGGGGTTGCCGCACCGACTTTGGGTGTTACAAACTCTCGTGGTGTGACGGGCGGTGTGTACAAGGCCCGGGAACGGATTCACCGCGGCATGCTGATCCGCGATTACTAGCGATTCCGGCTTCATGCAGGCGAGTTGCAGCCTGCAATCCGAACTGAGAGAAGCTTTCAGAGATTCGCTCGGCCTTGCGGCTTGGCGCGCTCGTTGTACTTCCCATTGTAGCACGTGTGTAGCCCAGGTCATAAGGGGCATGATGATTTGACGTCATCCCCGCCTTCCTCCGGTTTGTCACCGGCAGTCTTGCTAGAGTGCCCAACGCAATGCTGGCAACTAACAATAAGGGTTGCGCTCGTTACGGGACTTAACCCAACATCTCACGACACGAGCTGACGACAACCATGCACCACCTGTCACTTTGCCCCCGAAGGGGAAACCCTATCTCTAGGGCGGTCAAAGGATGTCAAGACCTGGTAAGGTTCTTCGCGTTGCTTCGAATTAAACCACATGCTCCACCGCTTGTGCGGGCCCCCGTCAATTCCTTTGAGTTTCAACCTTGCGGTCGTACTCCCCAGGCGGAGTGCTTAATGCGTTAACTGCAGCACTGAAGGGCGGAAACCCTCCAACACTTAGCACTCATCGTTTACGGCGTGGACTACCAGGGTATCTAATCCTGTTTGCTACCCACGCTTTCGAGCCTCAGCGTCAGTTACAGACCAGAGAGCCGCCTTCGCCACTGGTGTTCCTCCATATATCTACGCATTTCACCGCTACACATGGAATTCCACTCTCCTCTTCTGCACTCAAGTGATCCAGTTTCCAATGACCCTCCCCAGTTGAGCTGGGGGCTTTCACATCAGACTTAAATCACCGCCTGCGCTCGCTTTACGCCCAATAAATCCGGACAACGCTTGCCACCTACGTATTACCGCGGCTGCTGGCACGTAGTTAGCCGTGGCTTTCTGGTCAGCTACCGTCATAGAAAAAGCATTGCCTCTTTCTCCTGTTCTTTGCTGACAACAGAGCTTTACGATCCGAAAACCTTCTTCACTCACGCGGCGTTGCTCGGTCAGACTTGCGTCCATTGCCGAAGATTCCCTACTGCTGCCTCCCGTAGGAGTCTGGGCCGTGTCTCAGTCCCAGTGTGGCCGATCACCCTCTCAGGTCGGCTATGCATCGTTGCTTTGGTGAGCCGTTACCTCACCAACTGGCTAATGCACCGCGGGGCCAGCCATCAGCGACGCTGTAAAGCGCCTTTGAGCTTTCTTTCAGGTGAAAAAAAGCCGTATGCGGTATTAGCACCTGTTTCCAAGTGTTATCCCCCGCTGATGGATAGGTTCCCCACGTGTTACTCACCCGTCCGCCACTCCGCTTAAGAAAAAACCGAAGTTTCTTCTTAAGCAGCGTTCGACTTGCATGTATTAGGCACGCCGCCAGCGTTCGTCCTGAGCCAGGATCAAACTCTCATCTTGAATTTGATCGATCAACACCGTTGATCGTACTTAGCTCTTCAACTTTTTGCTCGCGTGTTGTTCGCGTTTATTGCTTGGTTGCTTCTCTTTTCAAAGAAGCGCCCGACACATTGGTTCGTTTGCTTGCTTTGTTCAGTTTTCAAAGGTCTACTGCTTGTTGCCGTAGCAACTTTTATATCTTATCAATTCGACAAGTGTTTGTCAATAACTTTTTTTGACTTTCGTTAATTTCATAAATTTGACTCATCCAAAAAGCAACGACTTAAACATCTTAGCACTTCACTAAAATAACGTCAATAACTTTTTTAACTTATATATTATCTGTCGAACAATTGACCTCAACTAATTTATCACGAATAAATCTTGAAAGCAATAAAGAATAATAACTTTTTTCGATTTTCATTAAAAGAAAGGCATTCCCTCAATATCCATATCTTGGATAATTTCACGAAAGGTTTGTGCCTCTGCCCAATAGTATTGATTAGGCAATTCTGCTTGCTGTTGATTTTCTTGCGTTTCAAAAACAAATAAAGGAACATTTGCATCTTGCGCTTGTCCATTTGTCAGTTCAACTAATCGAATATTTTTAATATCAAGGGTTACCTCTTCTTTTAAAAGATGAAGAATGTTTGCTAAACCTGTTTGCTCATCAGAAAAGTCTGTAAATGCCAAAGTAAATCTGTCTTCTGTTGTTCTTATTAAGAACTTCTTTGATCCATCCTCTAAATGAAGAATCACCGTACCAGCAACTTTTTTATTACTCAAATCTTTCACCTCGGCTAGTTATCCTTTTTAACAGTATCGTATATTTTAACATGAAGTTATTTACTTTGTGAAGTCTTACCAGATAAAAGCATATCCATCGCTTCATCAGTCCACTCAGGTAAACATTCTTCTATTGATTGAAATCCAATATCTTTATTTTTGTTCGTAAAATAACGTTTTTTGTGATAAGGCGGACGAACAAATTGAGACTCAAGTGTACGCTTTGAAAGACTAATTTTTTGCGTATATTCGTCTATGTCGATAATCTGTACTCTCACTTTTTCGCCAACTTGAACCACTTCTCGTATATCTTTAGTAAAACCTGACTGGATTTCTGATATATGAATCAACCCTTGGGTATGATCATCCAAAGAAACAAAAGCACCGTAAGTTTGTATACCAGTAATTGTTCCTTCTAAAATTTCTCCAATTTTATAGTCCATTTTATTCCCTCTTTTCGCAAATTTTATTATACTAGGAAATAGAAGAAAAATGAAGTATTGACTACAATACTTATTGAGGAGGAAAAATATGAGTCGATTTGATCAGATTGTTGACCGTAAAAAAACACAAAGCGTGAAATGGGATACTATAGAAGCAAACTATAAACAAAAGGATCTATTACCTATGTGGGTAGCCGATATGGACTTCAAGGCGCCTGAAGCGGTTCAGAAAGCCTTTAAAAATTATCTGGAGCAAGGCGTATTCGGTTATTCAATAGTCCCAGATTCTTTGTATGAAGCAATTATTAACTGGCAAAAAAACCGCCACAATTTCACTATAAAAAAAGAAGAGATCTTGTTAAATAGCGGTGTTGTCCCCAGTCTTGCGCTTAGTGTACAAGCTTATACTAAACCTAAAGAGGCAGTTTTAATCCATGACCCGGTTTATCCACCTTTTGCTCAAGTAGTTGAAGAAAACGACCGCAAGCTGGTTCGTAGTAAATTAAACACAGACGATAAATTTACCATGAACTTAGAGGAAATGGAGAAATTGTTTCAAAAAGAAAATATTCGTTTATTTATTTTATGTAACCCACATAATCCTGGCGGTCGTGTTTGGAGCAAAGAAGAATTGCAAGCTGTCGGTAAGCTTTGTAAAAAATACAATGTTATAGTGGTAAGCGACGAAATTCATCAAGATATTGTCTATCAGCCAGAAACGTTTACGACCTTTCAAAATGCGGACCCTTCATTTAAGGATTTCTCTATCGTATTAACCGCAGCTACAAAAACCTTTAACCTCGCAGGTATTAAAAATTCGATGGTGTTTATCAAAAACGAAAAATTAAGACAAGCTTTTGCAAGTATTCAAAAGAAAAACTGCCAGGACGATATCAATACTTTTGGTGTCATTGGTACACAAGCAGCTTATGAAGGTGGTAAAGATTGGTTAGATGACCTATTAGTCTACTTAAAAGAAAATATCAATACTACCTACAACTTTTTCCAAAATGAACTACCTAATGTGAAAGTAAGTAAACCAGAAGCCACTTATCTTATGTGGTTAGATTTTTCTGCTTACCACTTAACAGACAAACAACTAGAAGAAAAATTTATCAATGAAGCAAAAGTAGTATTAAATCCGGGAATTTCTTACGGTCCAAAAGGTTCACAACATATGCGGATCAATCTTGCCTGTCCTCGCGCTACTTTAAAAGAAGGTTTACAAAGGATCGCTACGGCTTTTAAATAAAATAAGACGTATAGTGCAAATTCTGATAGAGTTTTGCACTATACGTCTTATTTTTAATCTTTTATTTCGATACTATCAATAATCACATCATCTACTGGACGATCTTGCGGGCCTGTTGGCACTTTTTCAATAGTGTCAACGATATCCATACCTTCAATCACTTGTCCAAAGACTGTATGACGAAAATCTAGCCAAGGTGTCCCGCCATTTTTGTAGGCTTCCACAATCTCTAAAGGATAGCCTGCTTCTTGCATTTGAGATATCATGTTCTCAGGAAGATTTTTATTTGTTACGATAAAAAATTGACTGCCATTAGTGTTAGGGCCAGCATTAGCCATCGATAAAGCGCCTTGTAAGTTGAACAATTCACTACTAAATTCATCTTCAAAGTTTTCACCATAGATACTTTGTCCGCCAGCGCCACTTCCTGTTGGATCGCCGCCTTGAATCATGAAATCGGGGATGATCCGATGAAAGATGACGCCATCATAATATTCTTTTTTTGCCAATTCGATAAAATTCTTTACTGTTTTTGGTGCTTGTTTATCAAATAGTTGCAATTTAATGGTCCCTAAATTGGTTTGAATAATCGCCTGGGGACCTTCCTGTTTTGCTAAATTCATTTGTGGAAATTCAGTCAAAAAAAATTCCTCCTTGTTAATAATTAACTTCTTACTCTTTTATCATAGCAGAAAAAAATAGGAATGCCAGCTCTTCATTTCTTTGTTATAATACATCTAACTGCATTAAAAAATCCAGAGAGTTCTATATAAAGGGGGCCAGAAAATGGACATATATGATATTACGATCGTAGGCGCTGGTCCTGCGGGAATGTTTGCTGCTTTTTATGCAGGCATGCGCAATGCGAAAACTAAAATTATCGACACACTGCCACAACTAGGCGGTCAATTAACCACCCTGTATCCAGAAAAATATATTTATGATATTCCTGGATTTCCGAAAATAAAAGCGGATGAATTAGCACAAAATTTGGAAAAGCAACTAACAATGTTTAATCACCGTTATTGTTTGGAAGAAGAAGTGATAAACCTCAATTATCAAGAGGATTTTATTGAAATTGTTACCAATCAACGTACACATTATTCAAAAGCTGTGATTTTAGCTTTAGGTAATGGCTCTTTTCAACCGCGAAAGTTAAAGTTAGAACAAGCTGAAAGCTTTGAAAATAACGGTATCGATTATTTTATTACCGACCTTATGAAATATGCCGGTAAAAAAGTTGCTGTCGCAGGTGGAGGCGATTCAGCCGTCGATTGGGCATTGATGTTAGAGCCCATCGCTAAAGAAGTTTCTATTATTCATCGTAGAGGAAATTTCCGAGCGCATGAGCATAGTATGCAACAGTTAAAAAATTCATCTGTACAAATTTTAACGCCTTACATCATTAGAGGCGTATCAGGTGATAAGAATTTAGATAGTCTACACTTACAAGTAGCTAAAAGCGAGGAGACAGTTGATTTAGCCATCGATTACTTAATCGTCAATTATGGTTTTTCTACCAACTTGGACTTAAAAGATTGGAAAATCACCAGTAACCGTCGCGGTATTCCGGTAAATTCTGATATGAAAAGTTCACAAGATGGTATCTATTGCTGCGGCGATATTACTTCCTACGATGGAAAAGTAGATTTAATTGCAACCGGCTTTGGGGAAGCCCCTACAGCAGTCAATAACGCACTCCACTATATTGACCCTAAAAATCGAACACAGCCTATGCATTCAACAAGTCTTTTTCAACAAAGATAATCAGGAGGTTCATTTATGGTATTAGAAACAAAAACATTGGAAGAAAAAGCACGACAATTATTAAAAGAACGCGGCGTTTCCGTTATCGATATTGCTAAACTAGTCATGTATTTACAAAAAGATTATATTCCTGGGCTATCACTAGAAAATTGTGTAGATAGTGTCGACTCGGTCTTATCGAAAAGAGAAGTGCACAACGCGATTTTAACCGGCATTCAATTAGATATTCTGGCCGAAGAAGATAAATTGTTGCAACCTTTACAAGAAATTGTTGCTCAAGATGAAGGACTTTATGGTATTGATGAAATTCTGGCACTTTCTATTGTCAATGTGTATGGATCGATCGGATTTACCAACTACGGTTATATTGATAAAGTAAAACCGGGAATTTTACAAATGTTAAATGATCACGAGGGACCGCGTATTCATACCTTCTTGGATGATATCGTAGGAGCAATCGCTGCTTCTGGTGCCAGCCGTTTAGCCCACCAATATCCCGATAATGCAGATCAATTGATGCATTAATATTTTATCTTGACCCAAATCAAAAACCCTTTTATAATATTTTTGAACTAATCGTACAGATAACACGGGACTTCCCGTGTCGAAAAAGAGGCGGTTTCTATTGATTTAGAAGCAGTCTCTTTTTTAATGATTTTAAAGGAGCATACGCACAATGGAAAAAGTAAAAATTCATTTATTACCGGCCGTTCTAGCAGCTGGTATCATGTCATTTTCGGGGGTGTTGATTGAAACAGCGATGAATGTCACCTTTCCCACTCTAACCTCAGAGTTTAATATTTCAACTTCGATGGTCCAATGGGTGACAACTATTTATCTACTGGTTATTTCTATTATGGTCCCTTTTTCGAATTATTTAATTAAAAACTTCTCCATTCGAAAATTATTTATGATCGCAAATTTCTTTTTCATCGCTGGACTTATAACCGACTTTATTTCTCCAACATTCTTCGTTTTACTTTTAGGACGCATTTTGCAAGGGATTAGTACAGGTATCGCTTTACCGCTAATGTTTCATATTATTTTAACATTTACTCCTTTAGAAAAAAGAGGCGGGATGATGGGTGTCGGTATGCTAACAACTTCCATTGCACCAGCAGTCGGACCTACATATGGCGGGTTGTTAACTTCAGTTCTTTCTTGGCATTATATCTTTTTATTTTTAATTCCTATTTTACTCCTTTCTCTTGCCCTAGGCTTATATGCCATTCCAGAGATAAAGGTAGAAAAAAATAGCAAAATTGATATGATCAGTCTTTTGGGTATTGCTTTATTATTTAGTGGATTACTAGTCTTTCTCAATCAGATGGAAAGTCTCAAAAGTTTACTCCCTCTAATCATAGGAATGATTGGTTTAGTGATTTTCTTACAACGTAGCGCCAAGTCACCTTTTCCTTTAGTAAAAATTGATGTGTTAAAAGACAAAGCTTTTGTCCTATTTTTATGCGGCTTTCTTGTTTGTCAATTCTTACTTTTAGGTATTTCTTTTGTGCTGCCGAACTTTGTACAAATCGTCTCTGAAGAAAACGCCTTTATCGCTGGTTTAGTGATGTTACCTGGCGCCGCAGTCGGCGCTATTTTGGCCCCAGTTTCTGGAAGAATTTTAGATAAATATGGGGCTAAAAAGCCTATACTAAGCGGATTAATATTAGCTGCTATCGGTTGGATTGCTTTAACACTACTTTTAAAACAACCTAGTTTACTAGGCTTTGTAGCTGGTCATGTTTTTTATATGATTGGCCTTGGTTTTGCTTATAGTAATATGATGACAAGTGGTATGAACCTTTTAACCCAAGAAGAGTATGGAGATGGCAATACACTTTTTAACACCTTGCAACAATTTTCCGGTGCGGCCGCTACTTCTATCGTGGCAAGCGTTATTAATATCTTCCAAGAAAATAACGCTGATTATCAAGTAGGCACGGCTATAGGCGCGCAAGTGGCGATGATTATTTTACTCACTTTACTTTTAATCATAATTATTGCTTGCATCATTCATTTTCGACAAGCTAAGAATAATTGAAAAGTAGCGGGATCGCCGCTGCTTTTTAATTTATAGTTACTTGATTCTTTTTTAATAAACGGAAAATAAAATACGGAGCACCGATAATAGAAACAATAATACCAGCCGCCATTTCTCCATTAGTTAAAATAACGCGTCCCAAAATATCACTGTATAATAAAAGCAAACTGCCTATAAAAACCGACATGAGAAGAGCATGATTGTTTTTTCGATTCACAATATTTTTTGCTAAATGAGGGGCAATTAGACCGATAAAACTAATACTTCCGGCACAAGACACGCTGACTGCTGCCAAAATCACCGCACTAATAAGATAAAAAATCTGTTTTTTCTTTAAGGGAACACCTAAAGCGATAGCTTCCTCATCTCCCAAGCTGATCACTTCTAAACTTTTTCCTTGAAATAAAATAAAGGGTAATAAAATAAGCAAAGCAGGAAAAATCATAAGAACATGGTTCCAAGTTGTTCCCCAAATCGTTCCTGCTAACCAGGAAGTTACAAAGCGATAACTATCTTGTGAAATACGAACAGTACCAATTAATGTTAAAGCTGAAATACCTGCATTAACTGCTATTCCAGCTAGTAATAAACGATTTGGATAAAATTTTTCTTTTTGCTTGCCACAAAAATAAACTAGAAAAGCAGCGAGAAAACTGCCTAAACAAGCAATCAGCGGTAATAAATGACTTGATGTTTGGCTTGTAAAAAAGCCTAGATAAAGTAAAACAGTCAAACCAGCACCAGCGTTGATCCCTAAAATCCCCGGATCGGCTAAATCGTTATGAGTAACTCCTTGAAATAAATAACCTGAAGCCGCCAGTCCAGCGCCAGCCAAAATAGAAACCAGTGTACGAGGCAGACGAAAATCTAGGACAACTAACTGATGAGCTGGTGTTCCCTGATTTGCTAACACGGCTAAAAGTTCTTTAAAAGATAAAGGAATCGTACCAATAATAAGGCTTAAAATTAGCCCAGTAACTAATAAAATGCCCAATAGTAGCCAAAAAGCTCCTTTTTTCATACATTGCCCCTCCTGATTTGAATCAATAATAATGGCACGCCAATTAATGTAATGATGACGCCTACCGGAGTTTCTAAAGGTGGAGTAAACAGACGAGAGCCTATATCAGCTACAACAAAAAATAGAGCACCAAATAAAGTAGCAGCAGGAATAACAAAACGGTAATCATGACCCACAAAAAAGCGTACGACATGAGGAACAATCAAACCTAAAAAGCTGATCGTCCCCACTAAAGAAACAGCAGTACCTGCTAGTAACAACACACAAAGCATACTCTTTTCGCGAATTCTTTGTGGTTTTTTCCCTAAAGAAACAGCTGTTTCATCTCCCATCTCTAGTAAAGTCACTTGCTTAGTGATCAGCCAAGAACCGATAAGGCCCACTAATATTACAGGAAGAGCCACTTTAAGCTGTGGCCAGGTAACATTTCCACTACCTCCTACAAACCAGAAAGTGATCTCTTGATTTAAGTTAAACAACAAACGGATACTTTGACTTAAAGCTGTAAAAAACGATCCGATCGCAGCGCCTAAAAGTACCATATAAATAGGCGAGCGCGCGAAAATACTTCGATTTGATGCTGCATAAATTACAGCTAATACGATTGCAGCGCCAATAAAAGAAGACAGAATAGTTACAAAGGGTGTGGGTGTAGTTGAAAAAGCAAAAGCCAGAGCAAGACCCAAACCAGCGCCAGCATTAATCCCTAAAAGTCCCGAATCGGCGATAGGGTTATGCGTAATTCCTTGCATTAAAGCTCCTGAAGCGGCAAAAGCCGCTCCTACAGCTAAGGAGGCAATTGTACGCGGAAAGCGTAAATAATATATTAATTGATGCGTTTGATTAGTTGTATCAAATCGTAAAAAAGAATCTCTTACTTCTTGCCAAGAATTTTCAATAGCACCATATTTTAAAGAAGATACTGTTGCTATAATCAATAAAATGATTAGTAAAAAGAAAAACCAGTTTTTCTTCATGATCAACTCCTCACTAAATCATAAGAAAGAATAAATGGCTTTTGATTTTTCTTTGAAAGCACAACTTCTGGCTGAATATCAAACAGTTCTAATAAACGTTCTGCTGTGAACACTTCTTGCGGTTCCCCTTTTAATATTAGCTGACCTTGTTTTAGCCCTATAATATAATCGGAAAATTGCGCCGCATGATTTAAATCATGAATCGTCATTAGAATCGTTTTACCTTGTCGATTAATATCTTCTAATAGATAAAGGATTTCCAACTGATGGGCAGGATCCAAAGAAGAAATAGGTTCATCTAAAATTAGAATATCTGTATCTTGAGCCAAGGCCATAGCAATCCAAACACGTTGCTGTTGTCCTCCTGATAAAGTATTTAATGTTCGTTGTTTTAATTCCAACAAGCCGGTTACTTCCAGTGCCCATTGAATCAATTCGTGATCTTCTTTTTGCAAACCAGCAAAACTCTTCTGATAAGGGAAACGTCCATAAGCAACGATTTCTGCGACACTCAATCCATTGATTACATTGTTTTTTTGCGATAAAGAAGCGATTTTTTTCGCCACAGATTTAGTATTTAGCGTATTGATATCTTCTCCATTGATGTGGACGCTTCCATTTTCAGGCAATAAAATTCGTGCCAATGTCTTAAGCAGCGTTGTTTTTCCACTTCCATTAGGACCGATCATGCTTGTGATTTTTTTATCAGGAATTTCTAAACTTATATCTTTCAAAACTATCTGCTTTTCATAGCCACAGTAAATGCTATTTGTCGCTAATTTTGTCATAAACCCCACTCTTTTCTTTCTAGTGATAACTCTTCTCAATTATCTCTTTTTCTAGTGACTTCGTCAACCTTTGAGCAAAAAAATTTTTGCTTTAACTAAAACTTTGTTGACTTCTAATAGATGATTTGTGATAATATTAACTGATAACGGTTATCATTTGTAAAAAAGGAGAAAAATTATGATAAAAAGGGTTCTACCATTTACTATGCTATGTTTATTTGCTGTTTTTCTAGTTTCTTGTGAAAATTCGAACTCACCAGCCGACTCTGATACTAATGCTGAAACTCAAACTCGAACTTTAACCGATGCGCAGGATAACGAGGTCGAAATTCCTGATCAAGCAGAAAGAATCATCGCTCCTTATTTAGAAGATTACTTAATCGCTTTGGATGAACAACCAATCGCTCAATGGACAGTCGGAGAAGGTCAAATTCAAGAGTATCTGCAAGATGATTTAAAAGATATTCCGACAATTAATTTTGATTTGCCTTATGAAGATGTCTTAAACTTTGAACCGGACTTATTACTTATTGAATCAGATGCTACTGTCGAAGGCGGCAAGTATGAAGAGTATGAAAAAATTGCCCCCACCTATGTTGTAAAAAATGGTGAAGACATCTCCTGGGAAGAGCGTCTGGAAGATTTAGGCCAAGTATTTGATAAAAAAGAACAAGCAGAAGAAGTCGAAACAAATTACCAAGAAGAGGTAACAAAAGCACAAGACCAACTGCAAAATGAAATTGACGGAAACTCTGTAGCCGTAATTTGGGTTACCAATAACTCAGCGTTTATGGTGGCCAAAGACCGGTCAAGTGGAAGATTATTATACGAAGATTTAGGCTTTGAAGTGCCCGAATTAACACAAGAAATTTCCGAAGATGCCGAAGCTGACTGGACGCAAGTTTCTTTAGAAAGCTTGTCACAATTGGATGCTGATTACCTTTTCTTGGTCAATAGCGATGAAAGTGCTGAAATGTTTGACGATCCTTTGTGGAATAATATTCCTGCAGTAGAAAATGATCAGCTATTTGAATTTGGTCCAGATAGCAGCTGGCTTTATAACGGACCTATTGCCTACACTCAGATGTTAGATGATGTTAAAGAATCATTAGAATAAACAAAAAGCGTTGACGCCTTTTTATTACGTCAACGCTTTTTATTATCTCATTGATTCTTTCATTTTTGTCTTCTTTTAAACACGCACGCTTATGTTAATAAACTTATCTATAAGTATTAATCGCCTGGCGAACTGCTTGAATACGTTTTTGATAACTATTCGCATCATCACCTTGAAATAAGGCCGATGTTCCCAGCACAAAAACATCTGGCATAGCTTCTTTCATCCAAGAAATCGTTTGTGTATTTATATTGCCATCTACTTCGATTAACGGCTGGATGTTTCTTCGAGCTAAAATATTTTTTAGCTCACGTAATTTTTCCAATGTTTCTTGATGAAAGTTTTGTCCCGCAAAGCCAGTGGGAACCGTCATTAGCAGAATCTGATCTACTTCATCAATATAAGGTAGAATATCTTCCAAAGGAGTCGCTGGATTTAATGCTAGTGAAGGCTTAATGCCATAACTTTTCAATCGTTTGATTAAAAGAACTGGGTGAGCTGCTGTTTCAACATGAAAAGAAATCGTTTCAGGCTGTAAAAAACGAAACATTTCAACAAATTTTTCTGGCATTTCAGTCGCTAAATGAATATCAAAAGGTAAAGATGTTTTCTTTTGCACGCTTGTCATCCACTCAGGGCCTAATGCTAAATTATCAACAAATACACCATCCATGACATCTAGATGTAATAAGTCACAACCTGCTTGTTCTAAGTAGTCTAGTTCTTTTTGAATATTTAACATATCCGCACACATCAATGAAGCTGCAATCTTTTCCAATATGAGCCTCTCCTTCAATAAAACATTTATCTTAACTATTTCTCTTCTTTATTTAAAGTGATTTTCAAACTATAAACGGCACCGATAATTCCCGCTTCATTTTCGAATTTTGCCGGAACAATTTCAGGAAAATCCATATCTACCAGTGCACTATGTTCATTTTGTAGTTGTTTATAAGCCATCTGCAACTCTTTTAAAAAGGTTTTATTAGCGCTAATTCCGCCGCCAATGACAACCATTGCAGGATCAAATACAACTGCAACATTTAAAATACCTTGTGCTAGTTTGCGATGAAATTTAGCTAATACGGTTTGTGCTAAATATTCACCATCTTCAGCACGATCATAGATCACACGAGCATCATCGATTTTCTCACCAGATTTTAAATTATAAATTCGCAATAAACCAATGATGGTAGCTGCTTGTAAATTCATCGTACTTAAATTCAAATCATCTTGATTATCATCTAAAAGCATCCAACCAAATTCACCTGCCCGCGCATGCGCACCACGATAAATCTCATTATTAACAACTAGACAACCGCCAATACCTGTACCAACCACTAAACTAAGATAGTTCGCAACGTTTTGAGCTGCACCGCCCCATTTTTCCGCAATTGAAGCTGCATTTGCATCATTTTCTACATGTACAAATACCCCCGTACGTTTAGCCATTTCTTCTTTAATATTAATCCCATATAAACACTTAATAGCACCAGCAGTCGTTAAATAACCATCTTCTTCAACTACACCAGGGACAGAAATACCTACAGCTTTTATCACATACTTTGTTTTATAATCAGAAATAATTTGAACAATATCGTCTAAAATTTCTTCTTTAGTTTTAGGCGTAGGAAAATTTTTCTTATCCTTCATTGCGCCATCTTCATCTAATAATCCAATTTTAATTGAACTACCGCCAATATCTACACCTACATACATACCATGGATAATCCTTTCCTACAATTTCCTAACATTTGAACGAACAACTTCTTTTTTTACCAACAAAAACATAAACAGCCTCATTTCTCTTATTGTAATAGATATTGATTTGAGATGCCACTGTAAAAGATTTTTCATAGTATATTAACATTGCAAATAAGGTCTTGAGTTTATTTTCAGAACGCTCATTAAGTAAAGTTATGGCCTAAAAGCGAATTTAGAACATAATTTTGATAAATTTATGAGATCGATAGAACAAAGAAAAACGAAACTTATGTTGTATTATAATAAATACAACATAAGAATTGGAAAACTATGTTGTATAAATGTAAATAGCACATAGATAATAAAAAGTAACGTTCTATTTAAATAAATACCCCATAGAAAATGAGAAACGATGATATATTTCAACAAAAGAAGTTATACACAAATGTTAGCGCCTCAAAGACAAACATTCTTTTAGATTTTCTAAGTTAAAGTAAAATTTCTATTGAAAATCACTTGATATAAAACATAAAATGAAAGCGTAAGTTCGTCTTTTAACAACAGTAAGCAATTTATCTTTGCTGTTTCTAATTTTATACAAAGGAGCGAGAATACGTGAATCAAAATGATCAGTTACCAGAAGTTGACGAGAAACTTCCCTTAAGACAAAACTTGCTTTTAGGCCTGCAGCATACAGTAATTGCTGTTTTAGCCGCTATACCTGTCCCTTTATTAATAGCCACAAATGTCGGTTTATCTCCAGAACAAACCCGTTTTTTTATTAACGCGGTCATCTTTGGCGCAGGTCTTTCTAGTTTATTAATGGCTTTAAATATTATCCCTAAGACAAGCCCTAAAATCCCAATGGTCATGGGCGCAAATTTTGCCGTAGTCCCTATTGCAAGTACGACATTAAATGATGCTCCTAATATTGAAACAGGTTTTCAAATCATCGCTGGTTCAACCATGATTGTAGCAATTCTTTGTTTTTTAGCTGCTCCCTTTTGGATTAAACTTCAACGTTTTTTCCCACCTGTAGTTGTTGGAACAAACTTAATTGTCCTTGGTGTTTCTTTATTACCAAATACCTTTCACTGGTTAATGGGCGACAAAGCCTATAACCTAACTGAAAGTATAGATTATAAGACCTTACTGATGGCTTTAGCAATTTTTATTTTTCATGTCATTATCAGTAAATACTTTAAAGGCTTATTAGGAAACTTAACTATTCTCATTTCTCTTATTTTCGGTACACTATTGGCGTTATCTTTAGGTATGGTAGATTTTTCACCAGTCCAAGAAGCTCCTTGGTTCGGTTTAAATTTACCTTTTCATTATGGTCTTCCTAAATTTGATATTACAGCTACTTTATCATTTTTAATAGCCATGATTTTAGGCATGGTTGAGATTTCTGGCACAGCAATGGGGATTCATAATATTGTAGATAAAGAAATGACAAAAGGGCAATTTCGGCGCGTTTTACAATCTTTAGGGATTACAACATTTATATCTGGTTTATTTAACGGTGTACAACCCACAGCCTTTGTGCAAAACGTCGGTATTTTAGATCTGTCCAAAGTCAAAAGTCGGTTTGCTATTGCTACTGCTGGTTTCATGCTTGTTTTCATCGGTTTTATTCCAAAATTTTCTGCTTTAATTTCGGCTATTCCAGATCCAGTATTAGGTGGACTTGGCTTTGCTATTTTCGGTATTATTATTGGCAGTGGGATTAATATTTTGAAACAAGTAAGTTTTGAAGGTAATCAAAATATGTTAATTATTGGCCTAAGTGTTGGTGTTTGTATGTTACCTTCTGTTTATCCAAACTTTTACGCCAACTTTCCTGCCATTGTACAAAATATTTTTGGCAGTGGTATTCTAGCAGGTTCTTTAACAGCCATTATATTGAACCTATTTTTCAATTTTAAAGAAATAAAAAATAACATTAAGTAATGATTTAAGTTACAGATCATTTTCTGATAAAAAAATAGCAATCTATTACCCGAAAATGCCATTTGGATAATAGATTGCTATTTTACTATTTATTTTCATTGAAATTGTTTCTCATCAATCTCGCGAAAGTCTGTTACAACCTTATCTGCACAAGACAAGTCTTGCTTTGGATAATCCGGATTGGCAAATCCAATACAATACATGCCAGCCGCTTTAGCAGCGCGTGACCCATTTCTCGTATCTTCAATCACAACGCAATCATCAGGAACAGCACCAAGTAAATCTGCCGTGTGCAAAAAAACATCAGGCTCCGGTTTTGAATGAGCGACTTCTTCCGCACTGACAGCTTGACTGAAGTAAGCGTCCAATCCTAACTCCTGCAAATTATAAACGATTTCTTCTTTACGCGAAGCAGAAGCTACTCCTAATTTAAAACCAGCTTGATACAAGCGTTTGATCAAATCTTTTACATTGGCGATCAGCTGCACACCATCTTTTTGAATAATTTCTTCACGGCGCTGATTCATTTCCATAATATATTCATTTACTGCTTTGGGCAAATGAAATTCATCTTTCATGCCTTGCCACATAAAAACAGGAGTTGTCCCCATAAATTGATAATGATAACTATCAGGAACATCATGCCCTTCTTCATGAAGGATATCGGTTTTCGATTTAAAATAAGTGTATTCAGAATCGACAATCACGCCGTCCATATCAAATATAAAAGTATTCATTATTTCTCCTAAAGTTCATAGATTTTTTCGGTACTAAAAATCTCACGCCAATCATTGTGAAAATCATTTACAGCTTTTTGAACCGAAGGCATAGATAAAGCTTGCTCAAAAATATGGGTCTATAATATTTAGTGTTGTTACTAAAAAAATTAGTAATAACACTAATTTTTTATATAACAAAAAAGCATTTGTTTCCTTTATAATTAAGTTGGACACCAAAATAAAAGGAGAAAACAAATGCTTCAATACAAAGATATCAAAATTAAAGATCAAAATCTAGATGTAGGCCTTAAAAACTTACTCAATATTAAGGACCCTCACATCTTTTTTTCCGCTCAAGCAGTTCAAAAAGAACCCATTCATCATCGAATGACGAATGTCTTTTACGGTGTCCTTACCTACACCCCGAAAGCTTGCGAATGTTGTGGCCTCATAAATGAAGAGAATCTTCTTATTAAACATTCGCCAAAGGCTTCGGATATTCAATTAATTCCTTATCAGGAAGTGCCCAGCGTTTTACGCTTATTTAAGCAACGATTTTATTGTAAATCCTGTCATCATACTTTTAGTGCCAGGACCTATTATATCGCCAAAGACTGTTATATTTCGCAAGCCTTGAAGTTTGCCATTGCGATAGACTTGAAGAAAAAACTATCGATGAAAGATATTGCTTTACGCTATGGGGTCTCATTTAAAACCGTGGAACGCGTATTGGATACCTTCTATCAAGGACTTAAATTCAATCCCAACCATTTACCGAAACATTTGCTAATCGATGAATTCAAAGGCACGAAGGACTGTGAAGGAGCCATGTGTTTTATCTTCAGTGACGCTCAGACAGGAAAAATTATCGATATCTTGGACGATCGCCGCAATTTCAAACTGATTGCTTACTTTCAACGATTTACTCAACAAGCGCGGAAAAGAGTCCAACATGTGGTTATGGATATGAATTCGGCTTATGGAAAAATGATCCCTCAAGTATTTCCGAAGGCCAAGATTCTTGTGGATCATTTCCACATTATCCAACAGATTTCTCGAGCTTTTAACCAGCAGCGGATTCGGTCGATGAACCAGCTGGACAAAAAGAGCGCCCAACAAATGAAGGATTATCGCAAATTAAAAAAATACTGGAAACAGCTCCAAAAAAAGCATAAAAACTTGGGGTACGACCATTTGAAACAGTTCCCTCTTTTTCGCCAAAAATATGTGACGGAATCGGAAGTTGTGGATTACTTATTAACCATTGATCCCGTGCTTAAGGCTTCTTATGATGTTTATCAAGATCTGCTTGACGCTTTTGAAAACGGCAAAGCGCAACCATTTTTCGCTATCATTGATCAACTGTCGCCTTTATTAGAAGAACCCTTTAAAAAATCCTTACGTCACCTCCAAAAGTACCGTAAAGAAATTACCTTATCTTTTACTCAACCGTATTCCAACGGCAAACTTGAAGGGAAAAACAACTTGATTAAAGTAATTCAACGGATTGCCTTTGGCTTTCGTTCTTTTAATCATCTACGTAAGCGAGTGCTTATTCAACAAGGGCTTCTTGAGATCTTATAAAATAACAAAAAAAGAAGAACCGAAGTCCTTCTTTTTATAAAGGTTTTGCTTAAACAACACTATTTGACAAAGAGCCAAAAATATCCGGGCTTGCTGTAATAGCTTGAGCACCACTACGACAAGCATGATTTACCTGACTTACATTTTTAAAACTAGCAGCGAGTATTTGACTCGTCGCAGAAGATCTTTTAATCTCTCCTACCATCGCTGCAACAGTGTCCGCTGCATTTATATTCAAATTCTCCATTCGATTATAATAAGGTGCCAAATAATCAGCTCCTGCAGCAATTGCTAAATATCCTTGAAATTCAGTATAAATAGCAGTAGCAGTAACGTTAAAGTTTTTACTTTTTAATGTTTTTAACGCAGAAAGTCCTTCATTATTCACGGGGATTTTTATAAAAGTTTCCTTGCCTAAATGTTCCACAATATTTTGCGCATCTTTTTCAATCTCTTCTTTTGTCTCGCCAACTACTTGTACGTGTAATTCAGCAGTACCTATAATTTCTTTAATTGCTTTCAAATGCGCATAAAAATCAATTTTTCCTTCTTTTTTAATAATCGAAGGGTTTGAAGTTACGCCAGCTAATGGCAAAACAGATTGATAGTAGCGAATTTTATCAAGATTGACTGTATCTAACATAAATTTCATTGAAATTCTCTCCTTACAATTTTAAAGTCTGAGCAAAAACTTGTCCAGATTTTTTTCTTATTATATTGATATATGAGTCCCTATAGTTAACTCGGGTATCTCCTTTTCTTCTACATATAATGTTCCCGGTAATTCAGCAGAAGTGGAGCCATCAAATTTAATTGTAATATGGCCTAAGTCCTCTAAATTTTTTTGAACAACTTCCCCCACAGCTGTAACTTCATAAGAAGTATCTCCCATTGTTAAGGTGGAATCAATGGTTATCGAACCTTCCACTGAATTTATTTTTATGCTGTAACAATAATCCTTTAACGCATCAGGCGCATCTTTGCCAAATAAGATCACCATTTTTTCATCTTTAAATAATTCTGCTTCTGGACCAACCGCAATAATTTCTGTTTCAAAAACTGACATTCCTAGTTCCTCCTAAAATTTCGATACTTAACTATACAAACCAAAACTTGCTAACCAAGCAACAATCACGCGTGGCACTCCATTCAAAAAGCGTGAATACAATACAGAAGGTACTCCTACTTCAACTGTTTCAGATTCAGCTTCTTCTAAACCTAACCCCACTGGAATAAAGTCACAAGCATTTTGCGTATTAATTGCAAATAGTGCTGGTAAAGCAAATTGTGGTGGAATATTTCCTTTTCCAATCTCTACGCCAATTAAAGTACCAATTACTTGACCGATAACTCCGCCAGGTCCTAACAGCGGAGATAAAAACGGCAGCGAACAGATAAAACCCATAATAATTAAACCAAATACATTCCCGGCAAGAGGAGCCATAACTTTCGCAATCCAATCTCCAATTCCAGAGCCTTGGATAATACCAATTAGTAAGGAGACAAACGCCATAAAAGGAATCACAGTATGTAACATTGTTTGTACACTGTCTCGAGCTGCTTGGTTAAAAGTGGCAATTACTTTTCCTGCACCCATTCCTATTTTAGCAATAAAACTTTGTTGTTCCGCTTTTTGTTCAGTAATTTTTTTGCTTGTGTCATACTTGTTTTCTGAACGATTTTTCGTTTCCGAAACTTCTTTTTCTACCGCTTCTGTAGTAGCTTCTGTTTCTTCATCAGAAGCGATTTGAATTTGGTTATTTCCTACGGCTGATACATAAATATCTTCAGTAATATACTGCGCTAATGGACCGCTTTTCCCAGTAGCAACTATATTAATAGTCGGGATACCTTTTTTAGGATAAATTCCACATCTTAAAGTGCCTCCGCAATCGATAATAGCTAAAGCAATTTCTTCGTCTGGAATAGATGTTTTAAAACCGTTGACAGCTTCCATGCCTGTTAATTCAGCAATCTTATCAACGATTGCTGGCTTTTCTCCCCCACCAGTAACATAAATAAATTTATGTTTTTCTTCTGTTGGCGTAATAACTAATGGCCCGCCATAACCACCGTTTCCTTTCACTACTTTTATACTATTATAAGCCATTTTTGACCCTCCTTATTCTGTAACTGTACTTGCTTTTTTATTAAGTGTGATTCCTTGCTGTTTGCAAACAAAAGCTGTTGTGTAATCGGTGACCCAACCACCAACAAAGTTCATCACAAGTCCTACTAAAAGATAGCGGATTGCCAAGTCCATAGAATTAAGGCCTAATTGTTCAATTCCTTGAGCAATTCCCATCCAAATAAATAATTCTCCTGGGTTAATATGAGGAAACACGCCGTTGCTGGTATGACAAAATTGTGCTTGTGAGGCAAAGTAACTAGGTTTATAGTATTCAGGCAAAAAGCGAGCTAAAGTAAATGACATTGGATTTCCTAACATAAAAGCTGAAATAAAAGGCAAAATCATATATCGAGTAACAACATTTTTAGAAGATACTCTGGCTAATTTGGTTACTCGTTCCTCTCCCAAAAATGCAATAATCGTATTCATAGCAACTAATAACATCAAAACAAGCGGAACAATACTGCTCATCCAATCAATAAAAGTCTCAGCCCCTGTTTCAAATAAATTCATAAACCCTTCGGCAAAATTTGTAACATACTTCATGATTACACGCTCCTTTTCCTTTTTAATTTCATTTGGTTTTTCCATAATTGAAGTTGGTTTATGGCAACACCAACTGGTGACATAGGTTTCTCTTCTCGATAGTTTCCTACTTCAACCCGTAGAAAAACTTCTCTAGCATTTTCCATAGCTTGTCGTAATAACTTATTTTCCTTTCGAACTAAAGGATTATACGTATCCAGATAGTGGATATCTTCTCCTAAATACTGAGGAATGGAATGAAATTTGGCCAAAACTGTCACTCCTTGCATCTTCTTAGCATCTAAAATTATACCTTCGTTTGTTACTGCGAATAAGACTAGCGTACCTGCTTTAAATCGACCCTTTCTTCGACCAATCGCTACTTTTCCCTTTTTGCGTAATGATTGATAGATATTATTAAAATGCTTAATTTGTCGAAAGCCTAAAAGAGCTTGTAAAAGGTAAGCCGCTAGCGCAAAGAAACCAAAAACATAAATAAAATTCACGATAAAAACCTCCTATTCATCCAGTCTTTTAATTCAGATAAATCTTCCAATTGACGAAGTTCCTTACGTAACTGCTTACTCGTTGTAAAAGCGAAAACAAAATCATAGAGTTTCAGTAATTCTGACTCGTCGCCTTCTGACAGTGCTTCAGGAATTGCTAATAATATTATTAATTCAACCTTTCCACTCGATGTTTTTAACGTTTCTTGCGGAAACACACCTAAAGATAAAATAATTTGCTCGCTTTTTTTATTAATTGTATGAGGAAATGCAACCCCTGCTTCATAAATCGTCGTATGTTTTTCCTCTCGTTCAAAAACACGTGACTCAAATTGTGTATCTACAATATCTTCTTGCGTTAATTTTTGGACCATTTCTTTTAAATTTTCATTATATGACTTTGTAAAATCTAACTTTGTGAAACGAAAAGTAATATTTTCAAAACTTCTTGAGCGTATTTCATTCACGCGCTCCCATTCATCTCGTAACCATTCTGTGTTAAACAAATTCGTTATATGTACAACGGGAGTGCTCGATTTGACATTTTTCAAAGGAATCGTTGAAAACACTGCAAAATATTGGTTAAGGTCTTGCTGTTTATATTCTTCCTCTGAAAAGTGAGTAATTTTAATTTCAGTACCTACGACCTTTTCAATTTGTCGTTGAATAATTAGCGCAGTTCCTTTCCCTGTACTACAAACAATAGCAATCTCTTTTTGTACCGCTTTATCTGTCTGTTTGCGTATAGCTAACTCAAAATATAAAGCTAAATAACTAACTTCAACAGCCGGTGCCTTCCGATTTAATTCTTTTTCTAATCGAGCCATTCCTACTTTTGCAAGCTCATAAGCAAAAGGATACTGATTCTCAATCTCCCCATAAAATAAATCTTGTATTTCAAAATGGAATAACAAACGATTAAATAAATACATCAAATGATATTTCATATCAACAAATAAGCTTTTCTCATCTAAATCAACCACTAAAGCATTATGAATATGAGCCATCATTTGTTCAAAACGCACTTTTAGTTCTTTTTCATTCTCATCCTGTATACTTTTTAATTGATTGGAACTAAGGCTTAATGGAAAACAAATAAAACTTTTTTCATTCTCACTTAGCGTGATACCAAAAGCTAATTCAAGACGATACATCAACCTTTCAATACCTTCATAAGAGCGTACATAATTAATATAATCATGTGGCATAGTTTCTAATAGATAACCGCCCTCAATTCTTTTTATAACTGTAGCGATTGTTTTCTTTAAAAGCGCCGTATACATTTTTGATACTTGCCCAACTTGCGCAATTTGATCGACCAATTGTAATATTTCTGATGGTAAAAAATCGTCTGCAAAATAATCTTGCACATGATAGATATAAAGCAAACGTAGGTCAAATTCACTCCCGTAAATTCGCATCCCTCTATTTGGAGTTCCACTAACTTTTACATTAAAAAAACGCACCAATCGTTTCATCTCTTTAGTATCATTCGCCGTTGTGCCTCGACTTACCCCTAATTCTTCAGATAATTCGTCCATAGCAATAAAATCATTAGATTCAATCAACCTTTTAAGCATAAAAGCAATTCTTTTATTCGCTGAATTGAAATCACTTGTTTTCTTTAAGTCACCAACCATAACTTCTTCAAATCGTTCAAAGTTTTTAACATTTAATTGATACATATGATCTTTTTGTTTAATTTCAGCAATATCAGTAAGTTCTTCATTTAAAGCTTTGATACTACTTCGTATTGTTTGCCGACTAATGGATAGTTTTTGTTCCAATTCTGTCGTTGTCATTTGCTTGCGGGTAACTAGCAATTGTAGAATCTGGTACCAACGATTGACTACAGCCATTTTTACCCTCCAATTCTAGCCTCTGGTTTTACCTCCAGCCACATTTGTTGTAACGCCTGTGATATAACTAGCACGATCAGACAGATAATAACTAACTAAATCTGCCACTTCATGCAAGTAACCACTACGTCCTAATGGAATCGTGCTCGTTTTTGAATAACCTTCTCGTAGTTGTTCCACTGTAATTCCCCTTGTATAAGCAAGCGCTTCTTCATAAGCTAACGTTCTCAAACCTGTTTCTTCCATAATTCCTGGCGCAATTCCCACAACTCGAACATTTGATTTTCCTAACTCTTTTGACCAAGAACGAGTAAAGCTATTAACGGCAGCTTTCGTTGCCGCATATGGACTTTGCCCTTCAGAACCTTCTAAACCAGATTCAGAAGACATATTAATAATCACTCCTTCTTCTTTTTCCACCAAAACACGTCCAACGGCTTGGCTCATTAAAAATAATCCTTTTTGATTTACAGCTATTATTTTATCAAATACATCTTCTGATAATTCATATTTTCCTTGAGGGTTATTTTTGTCTACTAATAGCCTAGGAATATTAATCCCAGCGTTATTTACCAATCCATCAATCGTTCCAAAATTGTCAATTACTGTCTGTACCCCAGCTTCTACATCGCTTCGTGAAGTAACATCAGTTTTTACAAATAGTAAATGTTTGTCATCTAAGTCCGAATCTTCAAGATCAAAGTTGGCTACATTTACTTTTTGTGCAAGCAAACTTTCAACTATACTCTTTCCAATTCCAGAAGAACCCCCTGTGACAATAACTGTTTTACCTTCAATATTTAACCAATCTACCATAATTTTCACTCCTAACTTTTGATTACGTTTTCATTATAGGAGAGTATGCGAAAAAATTAAGACAATCTTTTTGGCAGTGGGAAGTAAAAAAGTTGTACTAATTTGGATATACTAATCCACTCAACATTTGGAGTCATTAATATAAAATTTAGTATTTCTACATCTCTCTTATTTATTTCCACATCCATTCTTCCCTCCTTTCTGTATATTTACGATAGCATTACGTCTATAATAAAGTAGGCCCTTACTTCTTCCGTTTTTCATCAATGAATTAAGAAACATGAAAATAACGACGGTTATAAAATCTTCTGAATATTTTCTAACTATATCTGTAAGCTTCTAAAACTACTAAAAAAGAAGGCAACAGATAATAAATAACGTCAAATTTATAACAAATAAAAAAGGCTTATTATAATGGAATCTTTTAGATTCACAATATAATAAGCCTACATAATTGTAGAAAACACTACTTAAATAAAAAACTGAACATTAATTATGCTTCTATATAGTTATTTATTGTCAATGACCTTCTAAACATGTTGCGGAACACGCAAATTTTTAACGCTCTATATACTTTTAATCATATAATACTATTTCTTCGAAACGTCATGTCCACCAAATTGATTACGTAAAGAAGCAACAACTTTTTCACCAAATTTTTCTTCATCGACACTAGCATATCTAGCTAACAAAGCTTGCGTAATTACTGGAGCCGATAGTTCTTGTCGCAGCATTTCTTCAGCTGTCCATTTTCCTTCACCTGAAGATGGGATCACGCCTTCAATATCTTTAAGGTCAGGATCTTCTTGTAATAAGTTTTCTGTTAGGCCCATCAACCAGCTACGGATTACTGAACCATTGTTAAAGACTTTTGCGACTCCTGACAGATCGTAGTCATATTCTCCATGATGAATAAGATTAAATCCTTCACCAATAGCCTGCATCATGCCATATTCGATACCGTTATGAATCATTTTTAAATAATGACCACTGCCGACTGGTCCGCAATAAAAATACCCGTCTTTTACACAAAGAGCTTCAAACAAAGGACGAATCTCTTCAAACTTTTCTGCGTCGCCACCGATCATCATACAAGCACCTTCACGAGCGCCAGAAGTACCGCCAGAAGTACCTACATCAAAGAAATAAACGCCTTGTTCTTTGGCTTTCTCACCGTTTTTTTGGCTATCAGTAAATTTAGAATTCCCACCATCAACTAAAATATCGCCTTGGTTCATTGCCTGAACACAGGAAGAAACTTGATTATTAGTAATCTCACCTGCTGGTAGCATGAGCCAAACAACGGAAGATGGTTTCTTATCTTCCATCAATGCTTCAAAATTTGAATAAAACTTTCCTCCGTTTCCTTCAAATTCACTCTTCATTTCACTATTTTGATCAAATCCAGAAACTTCATAGCCATGATCTAATAGGTTGTAAGCTAAATTTATCCCCATTTTTCCTAAACCAATAATACGAATATTCAACACTACATCTCCTCGAAATATAACTTCTAATTATTACTTGTTCCGTAGATAACGATAGTACATAATTATTATTATTTCAATCATGTTACTAAAATCTGCACATTTATAAGAACGAACAATAAGAAAAAAGCAGCTAGACAATAATCTAACTGCTTGAATTTCATTCCATATTTAAGCTACTAGAACGAATTAATATTTTATCACGCTAATTAAACTAGAAATTATTCACCTACTTCAGCTTCTTGTGCTTCTTTTTTAAGCAACGAATTATCGTAAGCTTTAAAAAATGGTAAAAATACGATCCAAGTAACAACAAATATAGCAATAGCTATAATAATCGCCCGCCAATCCTGTGTAGCAAGATAAGACGCAATAGGATAAGGGATGTACCATAATAAGAATGATTGCGTTGGAATATTTACTACCCCAATTGACATAACAAAATAAGCAATGCTTGGAACGATAATTTCATTGATCCACATTGGCACCATCAAATAGGGATTAAAAGCAACTGGGGCACCAAACATCAACGGTTCGTTAATATTAAAAATGGAAGGGATAAAAACAGCTTTTCCAATAGCCTTTAATTGCGCGGACTTACTTAATATTAACATCATAAAAGCAAGCGCTAAGGTAGTACCAATTCCCCCCAAGGAAGAAAAAGCATAAATTGTTTCTTGCGTCGCAATATTGGTTGCTTCTTGTCCGTTAGCAGTTGCCTGAATATTTTCTGCTAAACCAGCCATATACACCGGATAGATGGCTGGCATCATAACCCAACCTGAAATGCCAAAAGTATATAAGAAAGCTGGAATAAATACAGATAATACAAAACCTGGATAAGACTGAACAATTGCCGCTAATGGACTAAAAATGTAAATAATAATTTCGAAAAAGTCTATATTTAATTGAACTGTAATAAACCAACCAACTAATAATAGAAAAGTGATTGGTAATAAACTATTAAACCAACCCACAACAAAATCAGGAATAGGGGTGTCTTCATCAAAAAAAGATCTTTTTGCAGCAAAATTCATCACACAGCCGACAAATAAACCTGTAACAATAGCTAAAAACATTCCTGTAGCACCAAATCTTTCCAAGATAAATGTAACATCCCCTCCAGCAGTAACCGTAGGATATAAAAGCATCATAAATAATACAAGACCAGTTGCTCCTGTAATCAATTTCAAGTCATTCCCTTTCTTTTCCATCAAATAATAAGAAATTAAAAACGAAACTACCAATCCAAACATTCCAAAAGAAAAATCACTGATTCTCGAAAAATCTGGTAAATTATCAAAAACATTATTCAATAAAGAAAACACTGTGACGATCGACCCTACAAAAACTAGAGGTAGCGCAGTCATGATAGAATCTTGAATAGAAGCAACCCAAGGATTTTTTACGATTTTATTTACCTTTGGAGCAAATTTATTCGTCATAAAATCCATAATTTTTTTCATCATTGTTTTACCCCTCCATATTTAGTATTAGCTCTAATGCTTTTTTCCCATCTAATGCTCCGTAAATAGCTTGTGGGATAACTGCAATTTGGACATTTTTTCTTGTGTTTTTTTCTTTAATTCATCCACCATATAAGATAAATGAGGACCTATTAATAGATAATCAATTTCATCAATACGCTCATCTAACTGAGACTCACTGGCTGCCTTTACACTAACTTTTTCCCCTTTTTTCTTTGCCGCTTTGCGAATAGCACCTGCCATAAAACCACTTGATGCACCTGAACCGCAAATTAATAATATATTTTTCATTATTGTCACCGCTTTCTTATATTTATAATTGAATTATAAGTTGTATATATTTTCCTAACAAACTCCTTTTTTTCCTACTACTAGGAAAAATGTATAGACATAATAAAAAAGACCAAAACTATTACAAAATAGAGTTGACCTTTCAAATCTTTAATATACTAAAACAATAAAACACCTAATTTAGGTAGTTTCTTCCAGCGCCGCAACAAATCGCTCAGCAATTTCTTTAGGCCGTGTAATCGCACCTCCTACAACCATTCCTGTTACACCTATTTCTTTAATTTCTTTTGCTTGTTCAGGTGTATGAATATTTCCTTCAGCGATTACAGGATAACCTGCAGCAACTAACTTTTTCATTAAAGGAATATTCGGCTTAGGAGATTCAAAACTTTCTTTAGTATAGCCGCTTAGTGTTGTACCTACAAAATCGATTCCGGATTTTATCGCATTCTCTCCTTCTGAAAAAGTAGCAATATCGGCCATCAATAATTGATCGGGATACTTGGCTTTCACTTCTTGGATAAATTGTCTCACAGATTTACCATCATAACGTTCACGTAATGTACAATCTAGTGCAATCACTTCAACTCCTGTTGCGACCAGTTCGTCTACTTCTTGCATAGTTGCAGTGATAAATGGTTCTTGGGGTGGATAATCTTTTTTGATTATTCCAATGATTGGTAAATCAACAGTATTTTTAATTTCAGCAATATCCCTGGTTGAATTTGCTCTTATAGCAACTGCGTCGGCTTGTTGTGCTGCTAATGCAAAAAGCGGCATCACGCCACCCTTTTTTGTATACATAGGTTCTCCTGCTAATGCTTGACAAGAAACAATCAGGCCACGTTGAATCGTTTCGATAAATTTTTCTTTTTCCATCATATAACAAACCTCCAATTCTATACGGTGAAGAATGTGTGATTAAAATATAGTATACAATTTTACAAGAAAAAATCGCTTTATTGAATGAAAGTAGAAATCTTCCTTATAACAGTATTATTGGTGGCACATCTACAGAGTTACCTCCAAAGTAAATGTTATTGGTGGCACATCACAAAAGTTACCACCAATAACATTGAACAATGGCGAAAGGTGTCGTTCAAAACAAATCATTTATAAAAAAACCTGCTCGCCTCTAGATAACGAGCAGGATCTCTAAGATTATTTTTCATTTTCTTCAACTAACTTATCAAAACTTTCTCGAACTTGGGGTACATTCAAACCTACAATCACTTGAAAGTATTTATTATTCCTAACAACACCATGTGCTCCCCAAGCTTTAAACGCATCATCATTTTGCACTTGGTTTTCATCTTTAACAGATACACGTAATCTGGTTGCACAGTTATTGACGTTTTCTATATTTTCAGCACCACCGAATGCTTCCAAAAAGCCGAGCGCTTGATCGTGATAAAGATCATCTTCATGACCATCTTCTTGTTTTTTCTCTTTATAATCAGCTTTAGTAAACATCGTTACTTCTTCGTCGGCACGCCCTGGTGTTTTAAAATCAAATTTCAAAATTAAAAAACGAAAAACAAGAAAATATATCAAAATGAAAGCTAAACCAACGCCTACTTGAATTACATAAGTTTGCCAATGATTAGCTGCCATTGGAATCCAATTTTTAGTGATTATTTCAATCAAGCCTCCACCCATATCACCGACAACACCTAAGGCATAAGAAGTTGTTGCTAGAATTGCTGCTAAAACAGCATGGACAAAAAATAGAACAGGAGCGATAAATAGGAAAGTATAATCAAATGGCTCAGTAATTCCTGCTAACACAGCAGTGATAACCCCCGGAACAATTAGCGCCAAAACTTTTTTCTTATTTGCTTTTTTAGCTGTTGCATAAAATGCTAATGCAATTCCTGGCACACCAAAGAGATTAGATAAACCTTGTAATGCAAATCCTCCCTCAGGAAACAGCGCTTTCAAACTTTGGGAAGAAGAAGCAAATTCTTTTAAATGCTCCATCCAATACAAAGTCGTGCCTCCTTCAACCACAGCTGGGCCAAATTGAAATGGTGCATAAATAAAGTGGTGTAATCCCGTTGGAAGTAAGGCTTTTTCTAAAAAAATATAAGTGAATACCCCGAAATTCCCTGAGCGAACCATAAAAGCTTGTAAAGATTGGACGCCCTGTTGAAAGATTGGCCATATCCAAGAAAATAGAAGCGCCATGACAAACATCGCAAAAAATCCAATCATACCAATTAAGGCTGAACCTTGAAAAATCCCTAAGTACTCTGGAAGTTGAGTATCAAAAAAGCGATTATGCAAATAGATCACAACGCCAGCAATAATAATCGAACCGACAACTCCAGTATCTAAAGTTTTTACTCCACCGATCATTTTCAAACCTTCGCCCACTTGCTGGTCAAAATTTACACCAAAAGTCGAACCGAAATTTTCTAATATTTTAGACGTAAATGTATTAAATGTCATATAAAGAACGAAGGATTCTAACGCTGCACGTGCATTCGCCTTTTTAGCCAAGCCCAAAGGTAGACCAATAGCAAATAAAATTTCCATATTATTGAAAACAGTCCAGCCGCCCTCTTCAATAATTTCCCATACTTTATTCCATAAAGTTCCTTCTTCTGCAATATTTCCAACAATTGCCGGATCATTAATTACTGATGCAACAGCAATAACAATTCCTGAAAATACAAAGAACAAAACCGGCGTAAACATTGCACCACCAAAACGTTGGATCTTTGCCATCATAGTGAGTTCCTCCTTGTCAATTCAACTCTGGCCAGTAGTCGCCATTTGCTTTAATAAAGTCATCAAGAATTTGCTTTGCCGGATCTGCTGAATAAACGGTTTGATTTAAAGTAAATGCCTGTAAGGCCTTTTGATAGGAATGTTCAAAATAAGCATCAACAAGTAGCTTTTCTGCTGCATTTTGCGCTTCCATTAATCCTTTATGAAAGTCATTGATTGCAAAACGCAAAGAAATTGGTTCAGCACCAGTTCGACCCACATAAGCAGGTACTTCTACCATCGCATCGTCACGCAAATTAGGAATCGCCCCTTTGTTAGGCACAATTAGCATAAAACGATCATGATTGTCATTTAAGATAGAAGCTGCCATATCCATAATATAGTTTCCGTGCTCGCCAAAATTAAAGTCCAGAATTTCCCCTTTTTCTTGTTCACGCACTTTCCGAGCCATCTCTTTCGTTTGTTTTTCGCGCCCATCCATAACAATATTTGCCCTTGTATAGTTAGGATCCGTATGTTCCACTGTTCGATTAGGATACAAATAATACTCTAAATAGTTATTTGGCAAGTATCCTGGAAAGTTTTTGGTCATCAAACGCATCATGTCCCATGCTTCTTGCCAAGTATCATCTCCTGCATTGAAATCAGCGACATGTAATCGCTCATTTTCTAAACGTTCAAGAATTTCGGGCAAAACATCACGATCGACAGATTTATCATAAATGGAAGTATACCATCCAAAATGATTTAACCCATAATACATTGGAATCCAGTTTTTACGATCGTAACCATAATTAGTCGCAATTGTTTCTTCAATTGAAATCGTCATATCACAAGCGTTTAACATTTTAACATCGGGAAAAGCTCGTCTTACTGCCTCCGAAACTAAAGTTTCCGGGTTTGTATAATTTAACAACCAGGCGTCAGACGCATAATGGTCCACATAAGATACAATCTCTAACAAACCTTTAATGGAACGTAAACCATAGGAAAAACCGCCTAAACCACACGTTTCTTGACCAACAAGACCATATTTCATCGGTATTTTCTCATCAAGTTCACGCATTTTCATTCCTCCAACGCGTAATTGCGAAAAAATAAAATCTGCGCCAGTGAAAGCTTCTTGTGCATCAGTTGTTTGATAAAGATCGACTTCATTTGACAGCGCTTCCTTTTTTAGCATATAACGAATAATCTCAAACATATCATCATTACGTGCTTCATCAATATCATAAAGGGTCAATGAAGAAAATGGGAAGCGCTCTCTGCTTGAAATCATTGCTTGAACAATTCCTGGTGTGTATGTACTCCCTCCTCCAGCAATAACAACATTTAAATGATTGGTTTTCATAAATTCTCCATCCTTTCCTTTTGATTCAACTTTATAGTAAAGCAAAAAACTAAAAACCCCAATCATTTTCAGTTATTTCAGTTGTCATTTGCTTTTTTGGTTTCAATTTCGTAAAATGAAAGTGATTTCAGGAGGGAGTTTATCATGCGCTTAGAAGAACGAATTAATCAAGTAAGTTCCTTTTCCAACATAGAATACGTACTGCTAGAATACATTATCTCTGCTAAAAGTAAAATCATTTACATGCAAGCCGCTGAATTAGCTAGTAATACTTACACTTCTCCTGCAAGTATTACTCGACTTTCAAAAAAGTTAGGTTTTAGTGGTTTCAACGAATTTAAATTCTTTTTAAAACAAGAAGTGAATGAGCGGAGAACAAATAAAAATAAAAGCTGGCAATTGTTACAGTCAGACATTGAAAAAACGATTCATTTAACCGAAGAAACAAATTTATTACCCATCAATCGATTAATCGCTGAAGCAAAAAATATTTTTGTGTTTGGAACAGACTGGGGTGAACACAATACTGCTGAACTTTTTGCCCGAAATTTCATGGCTCTTGATATCTATATGACTGTCATCCCCTCAATCACTGAATTACGCTGGGTCTCAGAAAAGGTTCAAAAAAATGACGTCATCCTCATTATTTCCTATAGCGGAGAAGGTAAAGATGTAACAGAAATCTCCCAACTTTTAAAGTTAAAAAAAGTAAAGATTATTTCTGTCACGCCTTTAACTAGAAATCATTTGTCTAATTTGTCTTCTCATAATTTATATTATCAAGCCACTCAACTCGAAGGTGTTTCTGATGATCCAAATGCCGAGTATAATTTATTTACTACCTTACATGTTGTATTAGACGCCTTGTTTCGAAATTATTTTGACAATTTTTATCAATAATAAGTTGCTCATAAAAATACCGACCTCCAAAGTTAGATTTTTGGTCTAACTTTTGGGGGTCGGTTCAGAAGTTTAGTCGCTTTTTTAGTCTGAACAATGATAAAAAACATTTTGTCTACAAGTATGCTTAGCATCATTAGTATTAACTAGCTCTCATTTTCATAATTTTCTTCTAATGGCTCGATCATTGACTTTATATGCATCTCCATTAGTTGCTTAGCTTCTTTTGCTTTATGGGTAGTAATAGCTGCTGCAATCAGTTGATGATATAGGGCAGCTTTTGTTCTCATTTGTGGTAGTGTATTGGTCATACGACGGCTTTCTATTTGGTATTTTTCAAGCGACTGCGTCATTATCATTAATGAGGGTTGTTCCGCGCCCTTTGAAATCATTTGATGAAATTTTAAATCGGTAGTTAGAAAGTTATCGCTCACCTTCATCTCACGATCTAGTTGAGAAGCTAGGTTTTGCAGATCTCTACATAGTTTGGGGTCAGCCTTCTTTGCGCAATAATACGCTTGTTCTGGCTCCACCAGCAACCGAGCCTTTAATATCGAAAGTAGCGATATTTTTCCTTTATGATCTATTGTATTCGAATACACAGCATTAGGGTCATTTCTTAAATAGATTCCTCTTCCATGTTCGATACTCACTACACCATGAATTTCAAGCGTACGCAGCACTTCTCGTATGATCGTTACACTAACATCCAATTTTTTTGCTAGTTGTTTCATCGTAGGAAGTCTTTGACCAGGTTTCCATGTTTTATTTATAATAAGCTTATTTAAGTTATCAAGAGTTTGTTGATAGACAGATGGTTTATTATTTTCCATGATCTCCTCGACTTTCGGCAATAAATTTATCATTATATTATCTTATTTGAATAAATTAATCTAGCTAATAAAAAACAATAAACAACGGCAAAATCAATTCAGACAGTTACAATTCATTTATACGAAAATAGATAGAGTCAATACAGATAACAGACCAACCACCCCAATAACACAAGTTAATGGCGTCCAAGCTGTAAAGGTTTCTTTTAGAGAAAAATCAAAATATTCTTTTACCATCCAAAAGCCTGCGTCATTCACGTGTCCACCAAATACACTACCCGCACCAACAGCAAGAACCATCAATGCTGGATTTGCTCCAGTAGAAGCAATGAGAGAACCCATTAAGCCGGCACCCGTAAGAGCCGCAACTGTTGAGGAACCAAGGCTTACACGTAAAATTGCTGTTACTAGCCAAGCAGCAAGCAATGGCGAAATATTTAGTCCAGAGAAAATACCAGAAATATAATCTGAAATTCCGCCAGAAACTAAAACTTCCTTAAAAGCGCCGCCACCACCAATGATAAGTAACATACCGGCAATTTGAACGATCGCATTTTCTAAGGTATCGCCTATTTCTTTCATACTAGTGTTTTGATGAATGCCCATCGTATATATAGCAAATAGTAACGACAACAACATAGCGAAATCTGGATTTCCAATAAAGTTAACAATTTGATAAACAACTGTCTGTTCAGAAATGATAAATTCCAAAATTGTTGAAAGGCCAATTAAAATAACCGGCATCATGGCTGTAAAAACACTAATACCAAACTTCGGGGTCTTATTTAAATCAAACTCTTCTACTTTGCCTAAAGCAGGAATCTCGTCTTTTACTTGATAAATTTGGGAGAACCTTTTTCGCAAAAATCGATTATATACCGGGCCTGAAATAATAACCGTCGGAATAGCTACAATGACACCATATAAAATGACTTGCCCAATATTTGCATTAAAAACGCCTGCGATAGCAGTTGGTGCAGGATGAGGCGGTATAAAACCATGCATCACGTTCAATGTGGCAGCCATTGGTATAGCCAACTCCATTAAAGGCATCCTTATCTCACGGGCGATAATAAAGATGATAGGAAGCAATACAACCAGACCGACTTCAAAGAACAAGGCTAAACCAATAATGAAAGAAGCCAAAATGACAGCGATTTGTATACGCTTATAACCAAATTTATCGATCAAAGTATGGGCAATCCGTTGCCCGCCTCCGCTATCAGAAACAAGTTTTCCAAGCATTGATCCCATACCAAAAATAATAGCTAGATCTCCTAATTGCGAGCCCAATCCATCAGTAATGGTTGTTGGAACTTCATCAAGAGGTATGCCTAGAAGCAAGGCAACAACAAAGGAAGTAATAATTAGTGAAACAAAAGTGTTAAGTTCTAACTTTGTAACTAAAACTTGAAAGTTCAAAAATACAGTTCATCCCTTGATAAATAAACGTTTTTTGATACAAAAATAGCATGAACGACTCAAAACTTGGTATAATAGAATTACCAAAAAACCAATAACCAAGGAGTGTTCATGCCATGTCAATTATAACACAAAAAACGTCAAATTCAGAAAAAATTTC
The DNA here is from genome assembly GCF_001712815.1 of Tetragenococcus halophilus. Taxonomy (NCBI): domain Bacteria; kingdom Bacillati; phylum Bacillota; class Bacilli; order Lactobacillales; family Enterococcaceae; genus Tetragenococcus; species Tetragenococcus halophilus. Next base: position 592,046 of record NZ_CP012047.1, on the reverse strand, counting down.
TACCTCTGTGTCTGATTTTTTTCATCGGTTCCATGTAGCTTCTGCGTTGAAAAAATCAAACGCAGTCCATAAAAGGGGTTTTTCGGTTCCTGTTATTTTTTCTTTTTTATTGGCCTCGATCTTTACCAACGGTTCTACCTATCGGTTTTACCAAAAGCAGAAGGAACAATTGTCTTTTTCGGATAAGACCTTTCGCAATGTCTTGAATGATCCGCACATTCATTGGCAAAAATTACTGATCTTAGTGGCTAAATCCGTCATTACTTTCCTACGTCCATTGACGGGTGATGCCCGAAAAACCACATTTATCGTGGATGACTCCATGTATACCCGCTCGAATGCGAAAAAAGTGGAATGTGCCGCTTTACAATACGACCATGCCAAGAAAAAATATTTCAAAGGATTTCGTTATTTACAATTAGGCTGGAGTGATGGCAACAGCTTTGTCCCCGCCGCTTTTTCCTTGCTCTCCGGGAAAAGAAAGCTCCAATCTGATCTTGATATCGGGGACCAACGCACGAATAGGGGGAAACGTAAAGCTCAAGCGCTTCGTAAAGGCACAGAAGTGACACTGGAACTGCTTCGATCGGCTTTGAACCAAGGGATCCATGCGGATTATGTCTTATTCGATACTTGGTTTTCCAGTCCCAAAATGTTCCAACAGATCCGTGACCTGAAATGCCACTGCGTAGCGATGGTCAAACGTAGTCAAAAGATCTACTACCGTTATCAAGGCCAAAAGATGGATGTCAAAGAAATCTTCAAACGAAATAAAAAGCGCCGCGGTCGTTCTCGCTATCTTTTGAGTGTCCAAGTAGAAGCTGTCGTAGAAGGGAAAATCCTTCCCATTAAGTTGGTATATATTCGCAATCGCAATAAACGAAACGACTATTTGGTCTTAGCTTCGACCGATATCGATCTGACCGAAGACGAGATCATTCAGCTCTATGCTAGACGCTGGTCGGTGGAAGTCTACTTCAAGATGTGCAAACAATACTTAAAATTAGCCAAGTACCAAGGGATTTCTTATGACGGGATCTTTGCGCATACGACACTGGTAGCTATCGGTTATATGATCCTAGCGGTGCAAGAACGTGAAAGTAAAGACGACCGAACGCTTGGCGAGTTATTTTATCTTCTCATTGATGAGCTTTCCGAGCTTTCTGTATCGGAAGCCATTCTGCAATTACTCGTTTTATTCCAAGAAGCTTTTGCGGATGAATATGTTTTGGATGAAGCCGTATTAAATAACATTATCGAACAGTTCCTTGAAAAACTACCTTCCTCTATACAAAAACAGCTCAAGCAAGCAGGTTGAAGTTAATTTTGTGCATGAGATCCTTGGTATACCAAGGGATACGTATCGAAAAGTAGGTTTCAAGTTTTAGATATTAATAATACAGTACCATCTTAGAAATCGTCCCCTCCTGGATGCTAAAATTACACAAGTATTCCTAGAATAATAAAGCTCCAAAGTGCAATGGTAATCGCTGGCATATCAACATGGGTATCAACATGTGTGTTAAATAGACGTTCAACATATTCTCCGGTAATAACAGCAAATAATCCAAACAAGGCTGCTAACCATGGACTTGCAAAAGCAATCGCTGCATAACCTGCGACCATTGACACATGGTGAGACACAGGAAATTTTAATCCAAAATATAAGAAAATAAGCGACATTGCACTAATGGAAAACCCGATGTTATCAACACCCAATGCAATGGCAGTATAGCCAACGACTCCTGATAAAGCAAACCCCCAAAGTGCATTAAAAAGCATCATTTTCCCAGAAAAGGGGAAACGCTGTTCGTTTGAAGGAAACATCCCTGTTAAACCTGTATTACCAAAAACATAACGAGTAATCACTGCAAAAGTGGCTACCGTTAAAGCAACAGTATCGACTGGAATGTTCCAGATAACACCGTAGACATAATCTACAAACAGTCCCAAAATACCAAATAAACCACCCACAACAAGTACCAAGGGATCGGTTGTCTTAAAGAGTGGTACGGTAGCATCTGCTCCATCTACATGTCGATCGTCTTCGGCAAAAATTTTCTCTTTTTCTGGATGTTTTCCAAGGACTGTTTTCGCATTTACGGGGTTTTCAAGAAAATCTGCGTTTTCTAAACGCTTTTTACTTATCTTTCCAGCATATGCCGCCGCTGCTACTCCACCAACAAAGGCTACATGTGGACCAAAAAAGGGACCGAAAGCCACGGAGTCTAAAATCAGTGTGCTCCCTGATGCAACGGCTGTCGCTGCCCCAGCTAAACCTAAAAATCCGGTGAATATAAAAGCAGTTGTTCCTCCAATCAGTGCACCAAACACACCCCCACCAAAAGCAGCTAATATCGTAACTAAAGACATTTACATTCCTCCCGGACATTTTTTTGATTCTAAAAAATATTTACTAAGTAAGTAAAACTATATCTTTTCTATATCACTGAAACGCAAACCGATATGCATGCGCTTACAAAATGCTGATTTAACTTAAATGCTTTCAAAAATTAACCAGAATATTCTATTCATTGGATAGTTAAAAAGAGCACACCCAGTGAACGCAACAATGAACACGAAAAAGTGCGCTCTCATACCTTTTTCCTTATAACAAAAAGTCATAAATTTCGCTTACTGAAAACAAGCTCATTTTCTTCTAGCTGTAGTTAAAAATTTAGCAAGAGTGATTTTTAGCATATTCAACTTCTTCCTCTTCTCTTGCACTAATTTGATCAACCTTTCTTTCAGAATTTCCTCCGGCAAAAGTATTGGATAAATATTCCTTAGCTAATAGTTTCATAACATCAACGCCAATGATTTTCGCGCCAAAGGTAATCACTTGGGCATTATTGCTCATTTGTGCACGTTCTGCTGAGTATGGGTCATGAACTTGTGCTGCTCTTACTCCCTTAATTTTATTGGCAGAAATTGCCATACCTATTCCTGTTCCACAAATAAGTATTGCACGTTCAACTTCTCCATTTTTAACACCTGTAGCTGTATTAAAAGCAATGCCTGGATAGTCGACTGCCTCAGCGGAATAAGTTCCGTAATCTTTTACTTCATGCCCTAGTTCATCAATAACATATCTTTTCAACTCTTCTTTCGCTTCATAAGCATTATGATCTGCACCAATTCCGATCTTCATTATTTCACACTCCTTAAACAATTTACTTAGCCTCAAAATGAAGCACTTTTTTGTCCACTTCATCTAATAATACATCAACAGTTTTTCCAAAAATTTGATCTACTTCATATTTTTCAATATCCGCTTGATTAATATTAATCCCTAATAGTTCATCAACATAGGCTATATAATCTAATTTTCGATCAACTACAATTCCTGCAACATGACCACTTGAATTTTTAAATGACGCCGCTAAATCATAAAATCTACTGTTGCCATTTAACTCTGAATCAAAAACAATCAACAAATCTCTGTCAGTTATGTCACTCCTATTTTCGGAAAGAGGTAGCGCTTTAATAGAATCAAAAAAAGTAGCAATCCTTTTTGAGCTAACTGTGGTTAAAAAGTAGATTTTTTCCGCTTTGTTGACTTCGTCTGTAAAGCAGCCGATTTCTCTATGGACTGTGTTTCTTAATGTACGGTCAATCGCCTTATTGACATTATCCACACCCATCTTAATTCCCCTCCTTTTCCTTTCAGGTTCATTGTATATCATTGTCTATCATTTGTCTATCATTTAATATTTTTAATTATCATTTGTAATCATTTTATTTATAAAACAAAAATGGCAGATATTAGTTTTTACTTTTTCTTGTCAATCAATTATACTATTGTTAAGGAACTAAACTAATAAGGAGGTTGGAAATCTTGTTTACCGAAGAGCGCCATAAAAAAATAATTGATATAGTAAATAAAGAGAAAAGCGTTTCTGTTAAAGACTTAACTAATTGGCTAGCTTTCTCTCCCGCTACTATTCGCTCGGATTTGAATTTTCTTAACAAGCAAGGTTTGTTAATACGAACACACGGCGGAGCAACTTCCTTAGATGAAAAAACAAATAATAAAAGTTTAAACATCAACTTTGGAATTAGGGAAAAAGAAAACCCTGCTGAAAAAGCAGAAATTGCAAAAAAAGCTTTTCAATTTGTAAAAGAAAACAGTTGTATTATTTTGGACGCTAGCTCGACATCACTTGAATTAGGCAAGCTGATTAATGAGACAAATATGCGCCTAATGATTTTAACTAATGGTTTAAATGTTTCCAATATTTTAAAAAATAATTCAACTATCACAACCATTTTAATAGGCGGAGTTGTACAAGGTAACTCAAATGCAATTCAAGGAACGTTAGGAGAATCTCTACTGCAAAAATTAAATGTCGATGCTGCTTTTTTCTCTGCTCATGCGTTTAATATGGGAGAAGGATTAACGGACTTTAATTTATATGAAGTAGATCTAAAAAAAATAATGGTAAAACATGCCAAAACCGTTTATGCTTTACTTGACCATTCGAAATTAGAAAATTCCTCGATTGCTACTTTTGGCAGTCTAGTTGATATTGATTATTTTATAACAGATTCAAAAGCTGACTCAAAAGTAACCGATAGCTATAAAAAAGCAGGCTTGACTGTTCTGTAGCATGACTCTACATACAATTTTTCACTCATTTGAAATTGTATGTAGAGCTTTTTTACTTACAACTAAATGTCTAATTACATATTTAAGTCTTATACTTAGCTGTCGCTTCGATCATTTTTTTCAAAACTATAGAAGGATTTTTAGCAGTTGTAATACTACTAGTTGCACCATTAGCATCTGACCCTAACTCCAAGTTTCGCTTGATGTCCTCGCTTGTACTAACCCCTGCGCCTTGCATTACATAAATCTTCTGATTTGTTTTTTTAATAGCAGATATTGTTTCTTTTATATAATCATCTGAGCTAACTGTGCCTGAACCAATCAATTCAGTCGGTTCGCAAAGAATGATTTCTGGTTCAAGAAGTGCCACCGCTTTAGCTTCATTATAACCACTGGCACAAACAATGGTTACCATGTCTAATTCTTTTGCTCGTTTAATTGTCTTTTCCAAAACCGAGTAATGCAGTGGATACTCTGCATGATTTAATACACAAGCACGGGCTCCAGCAAAGAACAGTGATTCAGGTAAGGTTGCACCCATACCACGACCAGGATCAAGGACATCCATATGCTGAGCTGTTATTACTATATTTTCTGTTATTTCATTCACGATTTTTATTTCTGCAAAAGGGACCGTCACAAAAACATTAATTTCATACTGCTCTGCTAATTGATCCGCATATTTAGCTAGTTCATATAGCTTCTCGCCATAAAGATATGACTTAGGATTAAACATAAAAAAGGGCGCCCGTATTTTTTTCATTTTAACCAACCTCCTAAAAAAGAGACACAAGGGATGTTATACCCACTCATGCCTCTTTCTTTAACTTATTTTTTGTGATAGATGATCTGCTAGCACTTTTAACAACATTTGGGAAGATTCTGCTCCTGGATCTTTATAGCCAATTGCCCTGTCACCTAAACGTAGTGCACGTCCCTTTTTAGCAACCATAGGTATAGTCGACTCTGCTCCTTCTTGCATTTTTACTTCGAACTCATTTAAAGTTTCTGTAGTTATCGTTGCTTTATTTTCAGCCAGTACTTGTTTACCTGGTTCTAATGCATCTACCATTGTTTTTTCGCCAACGGTTGCTTTACCCCGGCTTTCGATTCCTTCAATACCCTGGATGATCATCTCGGCCAATTGTTCACTCGTTACTTCTGTTTCTTCTGTTAATGGACTTGCCATTTTCATAAACAAAGTACCATACAAAGGACCTGAAGCTCCTCCAACTTTTCCTAAAAGAGTCATACCAACCTTTTTTAAAAAGCCTTTTATGTCTGTATTGCTCAAGTCAGTTTCATCCATATATTTTTTTATTGCTCGAAAACCTATACTTAAATTAATACCGTGATCACCATCGCCAATATCAGAATCCAATTTAGTCCAGTAATTTCGGTTTTCTTCAGTAAGTTTCCCCATATCTTCAATTACCTTTATAAAAAAATTTAGGTCTAACATGACATCACTAGCCATTAAAGTTCCTCTTTTCTTCAATTATTTATTGTTTCATATATGGAGTATCACAAGGAGCAGACAATAGTTCATATAATTCATCATCTAAATGAACCAATGTAACAGACATCCCCACCATGTCCATAGAGGTTGAGTAGTCACCTACCCAGGAGATTTTAATGTTAATATCTTTTTCTTTCAAGGATTGATCAACTCTACGATAACAAATATATTGATCCATTAATGGCAATGCGCCTAACCCATTAACCAGAACTAAGACATCATCGCCATTGGCAATGTTAGAATCTTCTAAGATATGTTCCAACAATTCATTTACAATTTCATCAGCAGTTTTTATTTGGGAAACACCCATACCTGGTTCTCCATGAATTCCCATACCGACTTCCATATCCCCTTCTTCCATATGAAAAATCGCTTCACCAGTAACTGGTAAGGTAGATGAAGAAAGCGAAACGCCCATCGAATAGGTGTTATCATTAGATTTTTGGGTAACTCTAACCACTTCATCTAAATCATAACCTTTTTCTGCTGCGGCTCCAGCTACTTTAAACGTTGTCACGTCACCAGCAATTCCTCTGCGCTCTGTTTTTTCAGTTGAAGAAGCCACGTCATCAGTAGAAAGCACAGTCTCCACATGAATTCCATCATCTCCTGCCATTTCTGCCGCCATATCAAAATTTAAGACATCTCCTTGATAGTTGCCATATAAGAAGATACATCCCATTCCTTGATCGACTGCCTTCACTGAATTGTAACAAGGTTCTGGCGAAGGAGAGGTGTTGATATTTCCCATTACCGAAGCATCCGCAAAGCCTTCTCCTACATATCCCAAGAATAAAGGCTCATGGCCGGTACCTCCTCCAACGATTACTCCTACTTTTGGTGTTTCAGATAGCTTATTTCTTACTAATACTCGTTTATCGTCGTCCAATAAATGAACAGTATCTTTATGCGCAGCTTCATAACCTTCTAACATTTCTTCGACTACGTCATAACCATCATTTATAATTCTTTTCATATTTCTGATCTCTCCCCATTTTAATTTACTTTCAAAAACTGCGCTGATTTGGTGGTAATTTTACAAGGCCTTTTACACTATTGAACATACCTTTAGTTGTGTAATTTCTCATTATCTAAAAAAAGAGTGAGCGGTTACAATTTTTTGTATTACATGACAAGAGAAAATTCTTCATCCAATTCTTGCATAACTTCTTCGCCACTTTTTCCAATGGAAGCTTGGACACTAGCACAAAAAGCACCATCTATTAGTGGTACATGGACAATCTTAACTTTTTCTTCCATTTCAGGCTCACATAATTCTTGTGCCATTTCAGCACTCAGATAAGCACTCCCCATATCACAAAAAATAAAGATATCTGAGCAGGCGTTACATTCTTCTATCTTTTCGAAAATGGTAACGCCGCTCGTTCCCAGACGACCATCTTCTGTTCCGCCTGCCGTCTTTAATAATACGTATTCATTTTCAGAACCAATATTTACCATCTCTTTTATCATATCTAGTAATCCTTCAACAATTTTACTACTATGCGAAACCAAGATAATGCCAATCATATTTATCTCCCTTCTACTACAAAAAAGTTGGTATCCATTTGAAACTAGTTTGTGACTATACATTTCCTCACTTTAAGGAGCAATCATTCTAACCCTAAAAATATCAACAACTAGCCAAATTATTGTTTCATTTTTTTCTCGTATGTTTCCCAATCTTTTAAGAAGTCATCGATTCCTTTATCAGTTAGTGGATGGGACCATAATTTAGGGAAGATTGAACCAGGAATTGTCGCAATATCAGCACCCGTTAAGGCAATACTTTCTAAGTGTTGTAGATGACGAACGCTTGCAGCAATAATCTCAGTTTTGAAACCATAGCTTTCCATCACTTGTTTTAATTCACTCACTAACTCCACTCCATCTTTTCCAATATCATCTAAACGACCAATGAATGGGCTGATAAATGACGCGCCAGCTTTAGCTGCCATCAAGCCTTGAGCGACAGAAAAAATTAATGTCACATTCGTCTTAATCCCTTCTTTTGCCAAAGTATAAACCGCTTTTAGTCCTTCTTCTGACATTGGAATTTTGACAACAACATTATCTCCCCATGCCGCCAATTTCCGCGCTTCACTAATCATTTCTTCTGCTTTTAAACCAACAACCTCAGCACTTACCGGACCATCTACAAAACCAGCTATTTCTTGGATAACTTCTTTAAAAGGACGTCCTTCTTTGGAAATCAATGTTGGATTGGTGGTAACACCATCAACTAAGCCTAATTTTTCCACTCTTCTAATCTCTTCTACATTTGCAGTATCCAAAAAGAATTTCATCGTTGTTCTCCTTTTTTTATTATTTGAAAACAGCTGCAGGCGATAGACAGCGCTTTCTTATAGTACTTTCATCATACAATTAATAGCAAAAATTGTCAATATTTATTATTTAGTATTGTTTTTTTAATTGGATAACTTACTTTTTTGTTTTATTAAAATACTATTTTGTCGGAAATGGAAGAATATTCTATATTATTCGTCATTGTTAACTAATTAAACAGTATCTCAAAGCAATCATTTGTTGATTTTTATTATTTATTTACAAAAAAATATAAAATAACAAAAATTGATAGACATATGAAAGTTTATATATTAAAATGGATATAGTGAAAGGGGATACATTTCTCCGCACTAAAAATTTTAGGAGGGAAATTAGATGTCGGAAATTCCTAAGAAAATGAATGCTGTTGTTGCTTACGCACCTGGTGATTATCGTTATGAACAAGTGGAGACGCCAACGTTAGAAAATGAAGACGAAATCATTGTAAAAGTAGAAGCTTGTGGTATATGTGCCGGAGACTTAAAAGCTTATGACGGTGCTCCAAGTTTTTGGGGCGACGAAAAACAACCCGCCTATATTAAAGCTCCAATGATCCCTGGTCATGAGTTTATTGGGCATATAGCAGCTTTAGGAAAAAACGTAGATGATTTTAAGATCGGCGATCGTATAACCTCAGAACAAATTGTTCCTTGCGGTGAATGTAAATTCTGTAAAAGTGGAAGGTATTGGATGTGCGAAAAACACGATCTGTACGGCTTCCAAAATAATGTTAATGGTGGAATGGCTGAATATATGAAGTTCACCAAAGAAGGTAGAAACTATCGTGTACCTGATGAGCTACCTATTGAAAGCGCATTATTAATTGAGCCGTTTTCCTGTAGTCTTCACGCAGTTGAAAGAGCCAATATTAAATTCGGTGATTTTGTTGTATTATCTGGTGCTGGAACTTTAGGACTTGGAATGGTCGGAGCTTTAGCAAAAACAACCTTGGGTACTCTTGTTGTACTCGACATGAAAGACGACCGCTTAGAACTAGCCAAAAAATTTGGCGCTGATATTGTTATGAATCCTGAAAAAGAAGACGTTGTTTCTAAAATAAAAGAAATGACGGATAGTTATGGATGTGATGTCTATATCGAAGCTACAGGACACCCCGCTTCTGTTGAACAAGGATTAGATTCTATTCGAAAATTAGGAACGTTTGTTGAATTTTCAGTATTTAAAGATCCAGTTACTGTGGACTGGAGTATCATTTCCGATCGTAAAGAATTAGATCTACTTGGAAGCCATTTGAGTCCATATTGCTATCCTTGGGTTATCGAACACATCACTGATGGTTCGCTACCAACAGAAGGCGTCGTTACCGACATACTCCCTCTTTCCGATTTTGAAGAAGGATTTGAAAAGGTTAAAAAAGGTGACGGCTCACTGAAAATAGCGTTAAAACCTTAGTTTACGACAAAAAAGCACCAAAAAAGAATTTTCTTTTTCGGTGCTTTTTTGTTTGAAGTAAAAATTTTTGTGTTAATCAACTTTTTCAATCTTCCGAAACTAACTTTTTTCTTAGCCGCTACTATTTTATTTTCTAGAGTTACTTTTGACAACCTACTCTAGCTTGGCTCGTTTCTAGGGTTACTTTTCCTTATTTGCTGAAATTTTAGTCAAAAAAAAGCGGCTAAGTCATTTATCTTAGCCGCTTTTGCATATTTTTTAGAATTGATCAATCAGCAATTGTTTTAGATCTTCTAAATATGGTTGTCGTGGGTTGGCCGAAGTACATTGATCGTTATAGATTAAATCAACAAGTTTATCTAGTGATTGATTAAAGTCTTTTTTCTTAACTCCATTGGCTGAAAGTGTTGGTTCTACTTCAACTGCTTTCATCAGCTCGTCAATTTTCTTACATAGCGATTCAACTAATTCTGCATCCGTTGAGCCTTTCAAATTTAAGTGGCGAGCAATGTCAGCATAATCTTTTTGTCCGCGATAGACTTCGTAACGTGGGAATGGTGTCCGTTTTACGTTACCACTAGCTGCATTAAAACGAATAACATGTTTCATTGCAATAGAGATAGCCAAACCATGAGGGAGTCCGAATTCGCCTCCCGTTTTGTGCGCGATTGAATGGTTAATTCCCAAAAAGGCATTGGCAAAAGACATACCTGCAAGTGTCGCTGCATAATGCATGTTTTCGCGAGCTGCTTCGCCTTCTAAAGTTGGATTTTTCGGATCATAATTATAAGATTCTACCAGATTATCAAAAACTAATTGGATAGCTTCTAGAGCCCAAGGCCGCGTGAAACTTGATGACAACACGGAAACATAAGATTCTAGAGCATGCGATAAAGTATCTAACCCCGATAAAGCAACGGTACGTTTTGGTACGGTCATAACAAACTCAGGGTCGACAATAGCAGCTTGCGGTGTCAATTCATAATCTGTCAAAGGATATTTCACATGTGTATGGTCATCAGTAATTACTGCGTATGGCGTAACTTCAGAACCTGTACCAGATGTTGTTGGAATAGCAAACAATTTTGTATGTTCTGAATGATGAAATTTCACAATTCTTTTACGAATATCCAAGAATTTTTGTTGTAATTGAACGAAAACTTCACTCACTTTTTCATAACTATCTAAAAAGCCATCTTCTTGATCAAGCGAGTATTCATAAATATAACGTGCAATTTTGGCTGCATCTAAAGCAGATCCACCACCGACGGCTAAAATTGTATCTGGTTTAAAGGCGTGCATTTGTTGAGCAATTTCAATCGTTTGACCTAGCGTAGGATCAGGTTTTACCGAACCGTAAATTGAAGTTTTTACAATATTATCACGGATTTCTAATTGTTCGTATAATTTATCAACAAAACCAAATTGAACCATTCCCGGATCGGCTACAATAAAGGCACGATCAATTGTTTCGTATTCATCTTGCAAATAAGAAATAGCATTTTTTTCATAATAAATTTTTTCCGGTAAACGTATCCATTGTGGACGGTTCCGTCGTTTTGCTACAGTTTTAACATTTAACAAATCCTCTGTTGATAAATTATGTGACAATGAATTTTTCCCCCATGATCCTGTTCCTAAGGTCAGGCTTGATTTCAATGCATCTGTATAAACATCGCCTATTCCGCCAATTGAATCCGGCTGATTCACCAAAAGTCGGGAAGCTTTTGTTTTGTCGCCATATTCTTCCACAAAAGGATCCACTTGAGAACCAATTTGAATCCCTGCATTATGTCCTGCCCCTTGATAATTTAACAAATCGTCAACGATTTTAATACCTTCCGCGCGATCTTTTGCCTTATAAACAGAAAGTAGAGGTGATAATTTTTCAGAAGATAGTTTTTCTCCGATATTTTTAGGATCTAATTCAAACAATAAGACGTCTTTTCCTTCTGGCAGTTTTACACCCGCTTGTTCAGCGATCCAGCGGGCTGGCATGCCTGCTACTGCACCATTAACGCCGTGACTATCATTAAAAACAAAATCGGCAATTTTTTTATAGTCAGATTTTGGTACAACATACGCACCTTTTTCTTCCATCTTTTCTAACCATTCTTTATAAACGGGCGCTTCTACCACTACTGAATTTTCTGTAGCACAAATCATTCCATTATCAAAACGTTTCGAAAGTAATAAATCTTCTACTGCCCGACTCGTGTCAGCTGTATGATCAACAAATATCGCACCATTACCAGGTCCTACACCCATAGATGGATTTCCTGATTTTAAAGCAGCGTTCACCATACCAGGACCACCAGTTGCCAAAATCGAAGCAATTTTTGAATTTTGAATTAATGAGCTGGTAGCTTCAAGTGATGGCTTTTCAATCCATTGAATAATATCTTTAGGAGCACCTGCTGCTACGGCTGCATCATAAATAATTTTTGCGGCGTGTGCTGAACAATTTTGCGCTTGAGGGTGGAAAGCAAAAACGATCGCATTTCGTGTCTTCAACGAAATCAAAGACTTAAACATCGCTGTCGATGTCGGATTGGTTGTTGGAACAATTCCTGCCAAAACGCCCAAAGGTGAAGCAATCTCAACACTACCTAATACTTTATCTTCTCCAATCACGCCTACTGTTTTATCATCTTTAATGGAATGATAGACATTTTCTGTGGCAAAACGGTTCTTAGTATCTTTATCTTCAACAACACCACGACCTGTTTCATCTACTGCTTCATGAGCCAATTCTAATGCAGCTTCAGAACCAGCAAGTGCTGCGGCATTCACAATTTTATCAACTTGTTCTTGAGTAAATGTAGCGAATTCTCTTTCTGCTTGTAAAGCTTTTTCTACTAACGTATCAGTATACTTACGAGCAGCTTCTTCTTTTGTTTCTTCACTTACCGTAACTTGTTCTTTTGTTACTTGAACTGCTTTTTCCATAAATGATTCCCTCCAAATAAAAATTATTGCCGTCGGTTCTTTATGTGAAATATTTCACTTATTATAATACACTTTCCCTCTTATAAATTCAATAGTTTTTTCAATATTTTTTTATTTATTTTCAATAAAGATTTATATTTGTGTTATATTGAACAAAAAATATTGTTAAAAAAGCTCTAAACAGCAAAGTCTAGAGCTAGAATGTGCAATATAAGCTTAGCCAATTGTCGCTATTGTTAAAAACCAATTAACGATTGAATTTAAAACAAAGACGAGTAAAACAATGTAAAAAGGAGCAATTTTAGCTTGTTTATTATCTGCGTTACGTTGTACAACAAAAATGATCGAAGATTGAAAGAATAAAACTGCAAGTAACATAATAATTAGACAAAATATTGGTGAAAATAAACGAATAAATAAGCCAAAGGTGAAGAGTAGTAAAAATAGATTAATACCACTTAAAAAGTTTGCCAATTGATTAACTGTTTGGTTAAAGGAAACTGGGCTTTTCAAGCTAAGTCTTTCAACCCCATAGGTAATTCCAATGGTGATCACTAAAATTAATACATAAAAGAAAAGTATACGTAAAAAGAAAGTAATTCCCAAACTACCTCCTAAACTCTCATTGAAGGAAAAGGGATCATAGCCATAATCATAAGCCCCAATAAGCCCAAAAAATTGATCAATTGCGCTCAATCCCCTTGAAATAACCATAGTTGTTAATAAAGCTTGTAATAATAAATAAATTCCTAAAGAAATGTAACCAAAATAGGTCAAGTTTCCTGTCAAGTCAGCATTGGGACGTCGTAACTTTTCCATAAAATAACCAAAATAACTTTTCCCTATAGCAAGACTTTGTTTAACAGCCTCTTTTTCTGTAAACGATTCTGTCTGTTGTTCATTATCTACTTCTTTTGTTTGGTCTTGACCACAGTTTGGACAAAACTTCGCTTCATCTTTTATTTGCGCACCACAATTAATACAATATTTCATTTTTACTCCCCCTAATTTACTTATTCATAATCACTGGCTGCGACCTCTTCAAAATTATCGGCGCCACCAAGGTCCTTAATACGTATATTTTCATCTTCTACGACCAAATTCGCCTTTTTATAGCGGAAATACTGATTATTATGATCTGTATCATCATCATAATAAGTATCATAATTGACAACATATTGTACATCGTAACTATTTTCTCCTGTACGCGTGACGTCTTCTACTTCTTGCAAATAACACACCACATAATCTTTTTTATCGGACTTTCGACTGGGGCCAATAAAGTTATCTTTAAAATCGATAAATTCCTCATTATCCGTACCGCCAGAAAAATAACCGGCTAATGACTTCGTCTCTTCATCTTCAAAGTCAAAATCTTCATCCGTATAATCAGAGACATCAAAATACAGATCATCCAATCGACTTTCAATATCAAATTCATCGATTTCTTCTTCTACATCTAAAGTGACATAAGCCGTACTGTCGACATAATCCGTGGGTTCAACTGTTTCGGTATCAGAATTGATCTCTTCATCTTCAAAACTTTGCTTAAGTTGTACTTTGTAAGGCTTTTGGGTTGGAACGACATCTATACTATAAATGTCATCTTCCTTATCGAAGGTTTCGGCCTTTTTATCATTAATATAAAAGTCGCCACTTGTCGCATTCGTGTCTGGAACAATATGAAAACTTTCGGGTTGGAAAATGCTTTGGTCTTGACTATAGTCTTTTTCCAAATATTCATCTCCGTCAAAATCTAGCGGCGTTGAAAGTAATTCTAAATCACCTAGCTCTTGCTTTATCTGCAAGTTTCCATCCTCATTCCAAATAAAGCCAGCCCCTTCTAACTTCCCATCTTTAATAGTACCCACTGATTGTCCATTAAACAGTAGCTCTCCAGAAGAAATATCCGAATCGACGTCAAATTTCACTTTTTTAGCTGCAAAAGATAGCTCTCGACTACTATCATCTTCTAAACCTTCACGATTCACTTGATCAACTTTTTGTTCAATTTCTTCTTCTTGACCATTACTTTGAAAACTACCATCTAATTGATAAGCCCCAGGAACTAGTGGACCTAATTTCCAAGTGTAATCTTCATTATCAGATGTTCCTTGATCTTTATCGTTTACTTTTAGTTGCATATTCTCAACATTAGTGTTCACATCAAGATAAAAAGGTTGTAAGACCAGATCGTATTTATCAAACAAAAAGAAATACTTGCCATCTTTTTTCAAATAAAGGTCTTGACTCTTATCATTTATATTTTGCAAGTTCTCACTGATATAATTGCTATAGTCTTTGTTATCTTTTGTATAATTAGTAAATGTACTTAAATTATCCGCTTTGGGTTTAAAATTTTTATCTGAAGAAACAACCGTTTCAGCTAATTCTTCAGGATCATTTTTTGCTAATATCTTTTGATAACGTTCTATTTGTTGCTCTTTGGAATAATAATGCTCTCCATATTTATATAACCCAACACTAACTATAAGCAAAACTACTAAACCAGCTAATAAAGTATTATATAATTTTTTATGTTTATAATAAGCAGTAAGCACTTTCGAAGTTTCTTTCTTTTCTTTTGCTTTACTACTTGCTTGTAAACTTGTGCCACAAGATTCACAAAAACGAGCAGTTGTTTGGTTTTCTTTACCACAATTAGGGCAAATGTTGCCTTTACTTTGGGATTCAGTTTTTTCTACCAGCTTTTTACCACAAACTTCACAAAAATTATGATCGTCTGAATACTCCTTTTTACAATGATTACAATATTTCATTTTCTCACTCCTCCAACAAATTCAACAACACCTAATACTCTATTTATATTCTTGCATTAAACGTTAGTAAATTACAAGCTTTATATTAAACTTTTTACTGAATTTTTTTATGCACCTCTTTAATTTTTTCATTTTTATTATATAATAGATGTAATTTAAGAAAGGAGAGAAATAATGAAGAACGCTTTACTTCCCCAAAATGATCAAAGACAACTAGAGAAAAAATTCAATCCAAAGTTAAACGAGCTACCTGCCTTCCATCTTAGCCAACCTTATTTTCCAGTTGATTTAGATTTATTACACAAAGAAATCGCTACTAGCAATCAGGCTAATTTTAAAGAAGAAATTTATGCTATTCTTCCTTACGGCAAACACTACACGCAATCATTTATCATTTATAAAGACACCATAAGAGAAGTTGACAATTCAGCTAATTTACTAGCTGAAAAATTTTTAAAACAACACTTACATATGGAAATGGAAAGTTATAAAAAAACGATGAAAGTATTTTTAAATAAAAACATTCATACCATGCCAATTGCTAATCATGACTTTAGTTTAGTTCCTTTTAGTCTAGATTTTCGCCCTACGACCTACAGCTGGATTAATCCTGGGAAAATTAAAGAATTATTTTTCAAAGCAAACAATGCACGCACGATTATTCAATTGACCAATTGCTTTAATATCGAAATCGATCGCCAACAACGCGCAATTTTAAATCGAATGAAGCGGGGATTTTTAATTCATGGAATTGTCAAGCGTGATATTGAAAACCAACCGATCAATGTAACAATGAATTTACTGGAATATTTAGGTATCAGTTCCACCCGTATCACCAGAAAAGTTACTAGAGATGTACAATATCAACATATCCCAGGCTTTGCCAATGACTTTTATCAAAAATACCAAGAAATCCACGATGCTATGGTTATTGAAAAATATTTTAATGAAAATTTCCTGCCAAAAAAATGAAAGCGATTAATAAAAATGAGCTCTGTGACCATCATCATCACAAAGCTCATTTTTTTAAAGTTTAGTTGACATATCTTTTAAATAACTTTTTAGCTCTTCTTTTGTATCTGGATGTTGCAAACCGTATTCGATATTTGCCTCTAACAATCCAATTTTAGTTCCTACATCATAACGTTTTCCCTTAAATTCTTGCGCAAATACACGTTGTGTTTTATTTAATTCATCAATAGCATCTGTTAATTGAATCTCACCACCCTGATCAGGTTCCTGCTTTTCTAACAAATCAAAAATTTCTGGTGTTAGAAGGTAACGTCCAATAATAGCCAAATTAGAGGGGGCTTTATCGGGGGCTGGTTTTTCAACAAATGAATTCACGTCATATAAACCTTTGTCTACTTCGCCATTAGGTTCAATCACACCATATTTTGAGGTGTCTTTATGTGGAACAGACATCACCGCTAATGTCGAAGCCTTTGTTTTTTCGTAATCATTGATCAACTGCTTGGTCAAAGGAACTTTATTGCTGGTAATATCATCACCTAGCATTACCACAAAAGGTTCGTCGCCTACAAATGCTTTAGCCTGTAAAACAGCATGACCTAAACCTAACGGACGTTTTTGACGTACAAAATGTAGGTTGATATCTGTTGTTTCTTCTACTAACTTCAGTAATTCAGTTTTGCCTGTTCGTTTTAAGTTTTGTTCGAGTTCTATATTTGCATCAAAATGATCTTCAATTGGACGTTTGGCTTTACCTGTGACAACCAAAATATCTTCAATCCCTGAAGCCATCGCTTCTTCTACAATAAATTGAATCGTAGGTTTATCTACGATTGGTAACATTTCTTTAGCAACTGCCTTAGTAGCCGGCAAAAAACGCGTTCCTAAACCAGCCGCTGGAATAACTGCTTTTCTAACTTTCATTTTCCACGCTCATCCTTTTCTTTTGAATTGCATTTATTATAACATAACGTTAGTTAAAAATACGGAGAGAAAATCAACAAAAAAAGACCCGCCAGCGGGTAACTGACGGGAAAGGAGTTAAAAATGAAAAAGTGTTTATAGGGTTGTTTCGTTGGTACAATGATTAATATAAACAAATTTTTTGAACAAATTATGATCATTTTATTTTAATTCAATAAAAATTAAAACTTTATTTGGTTTACAGATTTGCTTCAATATCAATTACTATAAAAAAACGAACCCACCAGGGGGTAACTGGTGGGAAAGGAGTTAAAATGAAAAAGTGTTTATAGGGTTGCTTCGTTGGTACAACTATAATGTAACTAATTTTTATGAAAAATATGTGACGAAACTATTTTGATTAAATTAAATTATTAATAACAGTAGCAGAAATATTAGCTTTTAACATAATCAATGCCAATAAGAAAATAGTGTTCCTTGTCTGCCATAAATTGGATCGTTATTAGGCCTCAAAACTTCATTGATATTGTTCAATTTTTCTGGACGTTCTTCTTTTTTTCCATAGCAAATATCATAATCCTGTCCATTGGGATAAGCCCCAATAACCGAAAAATCAGCTTGTTTTTCCAGCAATTTATGGCCTGTACCTGCTGGTAAAATGAATACATCTCCTTGTTGGGCCTCTAACTGTTCGCCATTTTCACCACCCATTTGTAACAATGCACTCCCACTATCAACTACGAGAACTTCATGTGAGTTGCTATGATAATGGTGATAAGGAAATACACCATTGCGCCAAGCATTTGACCAATGGTTCTGATAAAGGACTTGCATTGCCTCGTCCTCTGCTTCCATAACACTCTTGTAAATAAGTAGAGGAAACTGAGGATTGTTAGGAATTGACCCATCATCCATAAAATAAAGCGCTTGAACCTTTACCTCATCTTGTCTTTTCATGAAAATTCCTCCTCTATTTAAATTGTAGCATTCCTTTACCTAGAGCTAAAATAAAGAAAACCATACGAATGTTTAATTTATCTTACGTTTATTTTCATTAATTTTCCTAGGTTTTTAAATTACCCTAAACTAAATAAAGTTATCATTACTTAACTAGCTATTTTAATTTCATTATTTTACAGTATCTATTGTAATAGCGATAAAGAAAGGACGTGTTCGTTTAAAATGCTAACAAAATCTAATGTTATTTCCGTACAAATAAGGAAAGTGTTTTATCCATTTATTATCGCCAGAGATAGCAACGGACATTATCTTTATTTAAATCTTAATATGGCTGAGCGTAAAGATACAGTCTTTTGGGAGATCATGTTAAAAATTGCAGAGGCCGATCTATGGCTTCCTATTGATAAAGATTCTTATCAACTCTTAGAATATGACTGGCTAGAAGTGTGAATTAAATTCAAAAAGTTACAGAAATTGATGTAAAGTTAATTTCTGTAACTTTTTTCGTGAATATAAAATGTTTTTTAATAAACTAAGAAGACTACTTTGCTAAGATTTCTTTTTCAATCAGTTTATCAATTTCTTGTTTTGTATCTTTCATAAATAATAACGTTCCTTTATTTTTTTACAACTAAAATTGTCAGACCACAGGCGATACTTACTACTGATAGAAAGCCAAAAGCAAGTATGAATGACCCATTTCCTATTTCAATCAACTGACCTAAAATCATAGGAGATAAAAATCCCCCTAATGTACCTCCAGTATTAACAATACCAATGGCAGAGCCTATAGAATGCTCATCCATAATTTTGTGTGGTAAAGTAAAAATCGCCGTAAAACCCGAAACTACAATCATACTAAGTAAGATTAATGCCACCATTGAAAAAATCAAATGATTAGAAAATACAAATAACAAAACCAATACAGCAGATATCAAAGAAATAGTAAAAATAAAGCCTTTTTCTTTACCCAAAAATATTTTTGTCAAAATTGAACCAGCAAAAATTGTTCCCAAGGTTTGGAATACAGCGTTAGTTGAAAGTAAATATCCAATTGTTGTGATGTCTAAGCTAAATTTTTGTTCCAAAAAAGATGGCAACCATGACATATTCCCATACATGACGATATTAATTAAAAGCATCGCCAAAAATAAGATCAACACATTTCGATCTTTCAATAATTTTTTGAACGAGGCTGAATTTTGCACGGGACCTTTTTTTACAGCTAAATCTTTAGGGACAAAAAGCGTCACCAAAATAATTGATATTACAAATAATAATCCCAATGCTATATAACCATAGCGCCAGTTCATACTGATTAAATTAGCCCCTATCGTAAATGCTAAAACACCACCAATACCATAGGTGGATAACATTAAAGATTGCACAAAAGTACGTTGTTCTTGCGCGAAGTTTTCCGCCACAGCTTTTGAACAACTTGGTGGGTAACCTCCATGCCCTACACCAGCAAAAAATCGAATGACCAGAAATAACATAAAACTACTCACTGCACCAAAAGCAAATGAAAAGAATGCAATAATTCCTAAAGATAGTAATAGTACCCTTTTTGCACCGATTTTGTCTGCTAGCCAACCGCCTGGAATTTGCATCAATGAATAACCTAAGAAAAATAATGACATAATCAAACCCGTTTGGTTCGCCGCTAAATTATATTCTGCTGCGATTGGAATAATTGCGGTAGAAATCATAGTCTTATCCATATATACCATAGAATAGCCGATCATTAATGCGAAAATAATACCAACAGTATTTTTGGCTTTTCCCTGTTCAACATTTGTTTCCAAGTTTTTACACTGCCTTTCCAACATATTTTTACTCCAAATAACTTTCAAAAAATGAATATAAATTGCTTCATCTATTTTGTTATTATTCTAGCCTCTTTTATTATAACATGTGTTCAAAAAATTTAATTAAAATAAAAAGAGCTACAGAATTCGCAACAAAAAACTGCAAAGCCATTATAGTAGCTTTGCAGAATTTCTTTTTTCGTTATTTTTTTTTAAAATGTTATCCTAAAAACTCAAATACTTCTTGTCGTTTATACAAGTTCAACACTTTTTCGCAAGCATATTGCGAAACAATTGCTGCAGCAGCTGGGATAACGATCCAACAGATAAGCGCCATAAGAGGTGCTTGTCCACCATCAATCGCAGCAAAAGGACCTACTAAACCTACTAAACCAAAACCGGCAGAAGCTGGTGTTCCTGTAATACCTAAAAATGCTACCGGAAGAGCAGCTACAATAGCTGTAAAAAAGCATGGCACTAAGATAACGGGCTTACGGAACAAGTTTGGCATCATCATTTTCATTGCGCCTAAAGCAATTGCGATGGTAATACCTGATTTATTAATTCTCCATGAATTAACAACTAAAACAATAGTCGTCGCGCCGACACCCATTGCTGCGGCACCGGCAGCAACGCCATCCAATTGAATCGCTAGACCAATAGCAATCGTTGAGATTGGGGAAATAATCAATAGAGCAAATGAACAAGAAATCAAAATACTCATCAAAACCGGCTGTAAAGTTGTAAATGTATTAATAGCTGTACCAATAGCTGCAGAGATAGCAGTAATATAAGGATATAAATAAAGGCCGATTAAGCTTGCTCCAGTACCAACAACAATAGGAGTACCAATAATTTCAACTGAACCAAATTTATCACCGATTAATAAAATTAAACCTACAGCAATTGCTGCTGTGATCATCGTATTGATGATATCACCAGTACCAGCACCTATAAACGCGCCTGCTTCATCATTAAATTGAATTGAACCAGAGCCAATTAAAGCCGCAACGCCGACAACAGACATCCGCATCGGATTTAAATTAAATTGTAATCCAATCAAAAAACCGATAACTGCAGGGGTTGCAATTTGAAAAAGTTCCGTCGCCTGAGTCCAAGTCACTGCAAATGAATTATCGCCAAAGGCTCCTAATATGACAGATAAAACCGCATTCGGGATTAAACCAACAATAATTCCTGTTGCTGTTCCTGCTAATATTTTATTCAAAAACCTTTTCGGTGTTAGAGCTTCTTCCATAATTTTCGCTTCCTTTCAACTCCTATAAATTTCCTAAAACATTATAATAGGGTTTCTGCTATTTTCTATAGTTAAATTGAAAATTTTCAGAATTTTTATTTATCGATTATTATAACGAAAGCAAATCCAAATTGCAATAGAATTGTCTGAAAATAACGAATATACTGATAATTTTTTTGATTAATCAGCGTTTTCCTAAAAAAGCTAAAAAAATCCCGTCAGCAAACTACTGACGGGAAAGGAGTTAAAAATGAAAAAGTGTTTATTAGGGTTGTTTCGTTGGTATGCTTATAATGTAACGAAGAAATATGAATAAATTGTGATAATTATTTTCTAAAACCTTTAAATTTATGCTATTTCTCTTTCGATTTTAAAAAAGAGCGTTGAGAAAGAATCTTGGAGAATTATACACAATGTGCTTTTGTGCGTCCCAACGCTCTTTATTTATTAATGATATCACTTACAAACTTAAAAAGATAGCATGTTTTTTTAATTAAAAACATAAAACAGCAGTATTACTGAGAGAATAGGTTTAACTAGATATTATCAAGAAAGCAACGTGCAATTTAGACATTGTTTAACAAATAATTATTGGTGTTTTTTTGCAATACAATGTTTATTCTTCTTTGGTGATTTGCTGATAAAAAATCTCTGCTAGTGCCTCAGAACCTTCTTCATCTGGATGAATTCCATCGGGAAAGTATTCTGAATGACCCCTCATTTCTTCATAGACATCGACAAATTCTAGTCCGAACTCATCAGCTGTTTCTTCTACTACATCTCGCACGTTAATAACAACACCCGAATCAATGGAACCACTGATGACGTCACTTTCAATAAAAGCTGGCGGTGGGGAAGCTAAGATAATCCTGGAAACACTTGCTAGATCCTGATAGTTTTTAAGAAGTGCTTCATATTCCTCTTTAAATTGATCTGCACCATTCCAATTAGTTGCCTTTGTATCATTGGTTCCCAACATGATAATAACAATCTCTGGATTAAAATCTAAACTTTCCTCATACTCTTCTGTCGTTTCATAAGGAAAGTCGCTAGAGGATTGCGCAGCGTAATTTGACACGCCAAAATTGCGCACTGCATACCCTTCTCCTAGTAAGTTCTCTAATTGTTCAGGATAGAAATCGCCTTCGGTCGCTGCGATATACATATCATAGGTAATACTATCGCCAACAGCAGCAATTCGTGTATCACTAGCCGTTACGCCTTCGTTCTCATTATCAGGACTTGACCTAGCATTAAAGTAAAATATTACAGCAAAAATTATGACAAGCAGGAGTAAAATAAATAAAACGATATTGATTCTTTTTTTCCTGAATAAATTTCTCATGGAACTGCTCCCTTTTTATATAAGGATACACAAATTCACTTACTTTTTAAATAAATCAGCTAAAAAAGCTAGGATAAACAATGAATTGCTCAACCTAGCTTAGTATTCAAACGCTCTATTTTATAGCTCATAATCTATCAAGTTTTGCGCCAAAACTGAATCAAAAATCCCATAGTTAGCATAACCTGCTTTTAATACGGCATGGACTGCCGCAGCTTTTTTAGCGCCACCAGCAACCAGAATTGAATGCTCTTTCTTTTGCAATTCTGTTAGCTCAATGCCAACTGTGCGATGATCTAACTCGTGGTTAACTATCTGTCCTTGTTCATCAATAAAACGTGAGACAATATCGCCTACAGCCTTATCTCGCAGCTTTTTCTTTTGCTTTTCATCTAAGTAGCCCAAATTAAAAAGTAAAGCGTCTTTACGCACAGAGCCGACTGTAAACAACGCAATATTCGCTTTTTTTCCAAGATTCAGAATTGATCGAATAAAACGGTCCTGTTCAACAAATTCTTTAGTGGTTCGTTCATCAAAAAAGGTCGGTAGAGGCAGATGTTGTGCTTGGGCATTAAAAGCGTTAGCTAATTCATTAATACTTTCATAGGCGTAAGTTTTTTCATGATCAAAACTAAAGCCTCCCTTTAGCTGGACAGTTTGAACCCCTGTAATCTCCTGCTTTTCTAAATGGGACGTCACCGAATGAATCGTTTTACCCCAACCAATACCAATAATATCTGTTGGCTGTACAATCTTTGTTAAATACAATGCAGTATAGGCGCCTAGTCGATGAAGCATTGTTTTTTGTGATTGATATTGGTCAGGGACAATTTGAATATTTGCTTTATATTTTTTGCTTAAAGTTTCTGCCAAAGTTTGAAAATCGACAAAAGGATTTTCCACCTTAATTTTAACCAAACCTTCTTCTTTAGCAATTTGTAAAGACCGCGAAATTGTTGGTCGGGACACCTGCAACTTCTCGGCAATCGCAGTTTGCCCAAGATTTTCTTCATAGTAAAGCTTGGCAATTGTCATCGCTTGTTTTAGTTTGGCTTTTCTATCCTTTTTTGCCATTTTTTCCACCAACTTCTAAATCAATTCTGACAAAAAACTCTTTCCTTTAGCTGTTCCTTCTACATTAAAGTTATCTAATACTGTGGCACCAAGATCTGAGAAGGTATCTCGCACGCCTAAGCTTCCATTTTTTTCCATACTTGGAGAATAGGCTAGAAAGGGTACTTGTTCTCTAGTATGATCTGTTCCCTTAAATCCAGGATCATTGCCGTGATCGGCAGTAATAAGTAATAAGTCGTCTTCTTTTAATTTTTCTAATACAGTCGCCAAACGTTGATCAAAGTCCATCAAAGCTTGTCCAAAACCAATAGGATTACGACGATGCCCATACATTGAATCAAAATCCACCAAGTTAACAAAGCAAAAACCATTAAAATCTTGTGCCATTACATGATCGACATGGTTCATACCATCCATATTATCTTCATTATGGTAAACTTCATCTAAACCATTTCCCGAAAAAATATCGCTGATTTTTCCTATACCAATTGTTTTGATATCATTTTTTTGTAGATAATCCAAATCCGTTTGACCTGTTGGCTCTAATGAATAATCATGGCGATGAGAGGTCCGTGTAAAATTATCTTTATTTGTGCCCACATAAGGACGAGCAATCACACGTCCTAACGTATACTTAGGACCATTAACCA
Organism: Tetragenococcus halophilus; assembly: GCF_001712815.1. Classification (NCBI taxonomy): domain Bacteria; kingdom Bacillati; phylum Bacillota; class Bacilli; order Lactobacillales; family Enterococcaceae; genus Tetragenococcus; species Tetragenococcus halophilus. Next base: position 567,439 of record NZ_CP012047.1, on the reverse strand, counting down.
AACTACGAGCGTACTCACAAATTCGGTATAGTTCATCTAGTGGAATCACTTCTTCATGCGCTGCAATTTGCAAAACAGAATCTCCAGAAGTATAAATAATCAGATCTCCTGTTTCTAATTGATGTTCGCCCAATTCTTCAATAATTTTCGTCCCTGAAGCGGGTCGATTTCCTACGATTTTACGTCCGGAAAAATCCGCAATTTTAGCTAATAATTCATCAGGAAATCCCTCTGGAAAAAAATCTAATGGTTGGGTTACAGGAAGTCCCATCATTTCCCAATGACCATCCATACTATCTTTACCAGCTGATATCTCTGTCATTTTGCCATAATAACCCAGCGGACTGTCCACTGCAGGAACTCCTTCAATGGCTTGCCCACGCAAATTGGAAAGCCCCATCTTTTGTAAATTAGGTAGTGCAAGTTTTCCTTTATAAGCTTCTCCAATATGCCCTAAAGTATCCGAGCCTTCATCTCCAAATTTGTCTGCATCTGGTGCAGCACCTGTTCCTACTGAGTCTAATACAATCGTAAAAATACGTTTATAACTCATTTATAGTCTTCCTCCTCAAGCTAAAATTTTCTTCGTCGCACTGACGCCTAAGCGGCTCGCGCCCGCTTCTATCATTGCAACAGCCTCGTCATAACTATGAATGCCGCCAGAAGCCTTCACGCCTAAACGATCGCCAACTGTTTCGCGCATTAGACGAACATCTTCTGTTTTCGCCCCAGCTGAACTAAATCCTGTCGAAGTCTTAACAAAATCTGCTTTGGCACTTTCTGCTAATTGACAAGCTTTGACAATATGATCTGTATCAAGGAAAGAAGTTTCAATAATAACTTTTAATATTTTTCCATATTCGTGTACGATATTTGCAACGGCGACAATATCTCCTTCAACAGCTTCATCATTTTCACTAAGAAGTTGGCCGATGTTAATCACCATATCGATTTCATCAGCACCTTTTTTAATAGCAGACTCTGCTTCTGCAACCTTGGCTTCTGTGGTCATTGCTCCCAAGGGAAAACCAACAACTACACAAGTTTCAATATTAGTATCAGCCAATCTTTCTTTTACAAAAGAAGCCCAGTAAGAGTTCACACAAACAGCTGCCGTATTAAATTCTTTTGCCTCTTCACAAGTTTGTTGAATCTGTTCTTTAGTTGCATTTGCTTGCAAATTTGTATGATCCAAATAAGCAGCCAATTCTTCTTTTTTTAATGTCATTTTCTGTATCCCCTTTCATTTACAATTAAAATAATAACAATATTTTTTACAAATGTAAACTAAAAAGATGAAAATCCGTTCATTTATATTATTCAAGAAAAGAAGCAGCAAGACAATCTCACTGCTCCTTTTTATTTAGCGAAAAATTTTAATCTCTTTTTTGGTTTCCACTGTAATCCGCCCATTTTTAATCACATACAGCCTGGTTGGAATATCGATAATCGCATCTTTTACTACTTTCGTATCAAGAAGCACGACATCTGCTTTATTCCCTTTTTCAATCCCGTATTTTTCTAAACCGATGGCTTTAGCTGGATTTGTTGTGATCATAGGTAACACAGTCACAATGTCATCTGCTCCTCCTAAATGAGCCGTAGGAATCGCAAGCATCGCACTTTGTAAAATATCCCCATTACCATAAGGAGTAAAAGCATTACGGATATTATTTGTACTAATAGAAACGTTAAGACCACTATCACGGAACTTGCGAATCGGGGTAATTGCCCGTCGAACATTATATTCGTCATGACGTGCGCCTAAATGCAAATCAGTCGGCGGCAAAGAAATCACGTGAATATTTGCTTCTTTCATCAGCTCAATGATAGGATACAATTTTTCATCAGGTAGCGCATGCATAGCAGTAAAATGTCCAACTGTTACACGTCCTTGATAACCTTCTTCGATAGTCTTTTTACACAGATACTCAATGGAAATATTATCTGCTTCATCGCTAAAGTCCTGATGCAGGTCGATGTCTTTATCATACTTTTTAGCGATTTCAAAAATTAAATCAATATGCTCATTAGCAGGAGCATCGTTATACGGAATTCCTCCAACAACATCTGCCCCTTTTTCCATTGCTTCATGCATCATTTTCTCTGTCCCAGGCGCTTTAAAAATCCCTTCTTGTGGAAAAGCAACGACTTGAATATCAACTAGGTTTTTGTATTCTTCTTTCAAGTCCAAAATCGTATCAAAACCCGTAAAACCTTGCGCCGGATCAAACTCTGCATGAGAACGAATGGCTGTCACGCCGTGAGCCACAATCATATCTAATACTCTTCGTGCACGATCGTAAACATCTTCTTTAGTAAAGGTGGGCTTTAACTCTGCAGTAACCGTTATCGCTTCTTGTAAGGTTCCAGATTTATTAGGGCGGCGATCTGAAATTAGTGCTTTATCCAAGTGGACATGACTTTCTACAAACCCTGGCACTAAAACACGACCCTTTGCATCGATCTCTTTTTCTGCTTGTTCTCCTATATCTTCTGCGACTTGAGTGATCTTCCCATCATCAATTGCAACATCCTGTAGAGGCCGATCATCTTCAATTCGAGCATTTTTAATCAATAAATCCATTTGTTATATCCTCCTAATAAAGTTTAAGCTATGCAAAAATAAAAGTGGAAGCGAACGCGAATAAGTATACTTTTGTTTGGAAGAAAGCGGTCGATCGCTTCTATCCTAAATTAAAAGAAAAAGAAATGAAAATTTATGAGGAAGAAATCGCGCCTTTGATCGAACAGGAAATGATACGAGAAAATAACGACGCATTTACAAAAGAAGAAATTTTCACGCTAAATGATCTTTTACAAGAAGAAATTGAAAAAGTAAACGAAGAATTACAAACGGTTACAAAGAAAGAACAAAGCAGCTCTTTAAAGAAAAAACGTCGTCAGTTAAAAAAGTACCGAAACCAATGTCATAATGATTTTATTCCCAGAGAGCAGAAATACGAAAGGTATTATAAAACGTTTAAAGGACGAAATAGTTTTTCTAAAACCGATCCCGACGCAACTTTTATGCGTATGAAAGATGACGCTATGATGAATGGGCAATTGAAAGCTGGTTATAATGTGCAAATTGCGACAGAAAACCAGTTCGTTTTGCATACCCAAATTTATCCCAATCCAACGGATACCCAAACATTGATTCCTTTTATGAATACTTTTCCAGAGAGCGTAAAACCTTCGACCTATGTGGTCGCAGATGCTGGCTATGGCAGCCAAGAGAATCTTGAATTCCTAGAAAGTTCACCTTGGACGGGAATCGTAAAATATGGCATGTATGAAAAAGAGCAAAAACGGAAATATCTTCAATCAGAAAAAAATTTAGCCAACTGGACCTACATACAAGAAGAAAATGCTTATGTCCATCCCGATGGGACGTATTACGCCTTTGATTATATTCGACGGCAGAAAACGAACACCGGATATGTAAGGTTTTCTCATGTTTATCGCTCAACGGACCCTTTTTATCAAAACGGGAAAAAGTCTTTATGGATAAACTACGACTATGAAGCCCACAAATTAAAAATCAAAGAAAAGCTTTCATCAAAAGAAGGCGCGAAACGTTACGGACAGCGTAAAATCGATGTGGAACCCGCCTTTGGACAAGTGAAGGCGAATTTAGGTTTCACTCGATTTTCTGTCCGTGGGCAATCTAAGGTGGAAAATGAAACCCAACTGATCTTTATGGCGAATAATCTACGAAAATACCATAAAAGAAAAGAGAAATAAGGAAAGAAAAAGGAAAAATCCGGGGAAGTTTGTTAGTTCATACAAACTTTCCCGGATTTTTTTGTGATTCAAAGTTAGGTTAGGCTTTTTGTCCCAGCTTCTACTTTTATTTACAGTTTCTGTTAGCATTCCTACTATACCCAACGATCCAAAGCTTTAGTCGTCTACAATAATCGTTCCCTTATCTTCAAAGATATGTGGAAGATTTTCAATTGACGTAATAATTGCTTTACGGTCGTTGTGTCCTTTGACAAATTTAAGTGCGGCTTGCACTTTCGGTAACATACTACCTGCTGCGAATTGTTCTTCTGAAGTATATTGTTCTGCTTCAGAAACAGTAATGGTTTCTAACGCTTTTTGATCTGGTTGATTGAAGTTAACATAAATATTATCAACACCTGTTAAGATAATTAAACGTTCAGCGCCAACTTCTTCAGCAATAACACTTGCTGAAAAATCTTTATCATTAACTGCCTCGATACCTTCAAATTGACCATCTTTTTCAACAACAGGCACACCGCCGCCACCAGAGCAGATAGCCACAGCATTTGAAGCAATCAGTGCATTCACTGCTTCTGTTTCTACCATTTCTTTAGGCATTGGAGAAGCCACAACTTTACGATAACCTCTTCCTGCATCTTCTTTAAAAACAGATCCATCAGCTTTAGCTTCCTCATCTGCTTCTTCTTTTGACAAAAATGGACCAATTGGTTTAGATGGATTATCAAATGAAGGATCATCAGCATCTACACGCATCTGTGTCACTAATGAAACAACAGGTTGAGACATTTGCAATTTGTTAAATTCATTAATTAACGCACTTTGAAGCCAGTAACCAATGCTACCTTGTGTCATTGCAACACAAGTATCTAACTTCATTGCAGGATTTTTCTCACTTTCTGCTGCTTTTTGTTGTAATAACAAATTTCCAACTTGGGGGCCGTTCCCATGACAGACAACTACTTTTTCCCCTTCATTAACAAATTTAGCGATATGGATCGCCGCATTTCTTACAACTTCTTTTTGTCCTTCATCTGTAGGATCTGTTTCTAGAATCGCATTTCCACCAAGGGCAATTACATTTACACTCACGATATATTTCCTCCTCTATTATCCATTCACCGGTTTATCTTTAGCCATAAATGAAAAGACAACTAAACCAGCAATTAACAACACACTAGCTAAATAAAAACCAATTTGCATAGAACCTAGGCTATCTGATAAAGCACCAGTAATATATGGCGCTAAAATTGAACCAGACATTCCGATAAAGTTATAAGCACTCAAAGATGTACCCAAAGCTCCTCTTGGCGCATTTTTCGTTACAAAAGTAATCAAAATTGGGTCTAAAGCTAATTTTCCTGTCAAACCATAAATAACTAATACAGTAAGTAAAAGCGGACGATTTGTTACAAAAGCAATCGCAAAGACAGATAACAGCGCAATAGGTACCAATGTATAAACTAAAGGTTTTGCTTTTCCAATTTTGTCATTTACACGAGCAAAAATTAACGCACCTGGGATAGAAGCCCATGGTACAAGTGAAGAAATAAAACCAACGCTTGAACCGGCAAATCCACGTTCTGAAATTAAAAATTCAGGCAACCAAGTAATAATAACAAAGTTAGCATAGATACTAACAAAACATAAAATAAAGGCTGCTAATAAATCCTGGATGATTTCTAAAAAGCTTGTGGATAACTTTCGTGCCGAATGAAAGCGTCTTTTTGATGTTATTGAATCATTTCTTTGCCTTTTTTGGCAAATGACGGTGCTGGACAACTTTCTATATCTAAAAGTGAACATACTTCTTCCTAGAATGTCTTTAAGGCGAAAATCAAGACGCTATTTTTTCTTCTTTTTTTCTCATTTTTATAGATTCAGTCGCTGGATTCTGGCAAGAACGTCCCAGAATAAAGTGTCATAAACATTCGTATTCGAAAGATGGATTTGAATTTGTCGTGCATGCGCCGTCATTCTGCCTGCTATATGAAACAGTTTAAAACGGATGGTATCGATCACTGTCGCTTTTTCTGTCGAAGGAAAGGTTAGATGCTTCATCAAGTGAATAATGTTGTAAGCCATAAAACTTAAGGCTAAACGCGCTTGATTGGCGGTAAACGAAGCGCTATCTGTTTTTTCGGCAAAGAAGCCGCCTTTCATTTCTTTAATGAAGTTTTCCATGTTCCCTCGTTTTTGATAGAGTTGAAAAATCGTCTTGGGATCGAGATTCTCAAAGTTTGTAACGATAAACTGAAAATCGCTAAAAAGTAAGGACCCGGCAAGACGAGTGGCTTTCATGGCGACTCGACATGATTGTCGCCATTTGTTAGCCCGATAGTCCATTAGAAAATATTGCTGTTCGGTTTTCGTATAATCGGTGTCATCTTGATAAAGGACTTGATGTTGAATGTGGTCGAGCAAACGGGCGTTGCTTTTGAGTTTGATCACATAACGGACTTGACGGTCTTCGCAATGGGAAAAAATTTCGGGCTTGGCAAATCCGCTATCTCCACGAACCATGATCAGAGGATCACTGGATCGCTGCTGATATCGATCTAACATCTCCTCGAGATAATCTTCGGCATGGGTAGACGTATAGGATTTTCCGTGACGATGGCGAACATCTAAAGCAAGCCCGGTCAATCCTTCAAAAGTGACAAACGGATGATAGCCATTGATGCCATAGTGATAGATAAACTCGGCTTCTTCTTGTTCCCCGTAGGTGGGACAAGCCGTCGAATCAAAATCGAGCACTAAGTGTTGTGTATTGTCATGGTCTAACCATAGATCCGCTAAGTCTTTGGCTACTTGTGAAAGTTGCGACACATTTTCTGTCGTTAATGTATGCAGAAAGGTCGAAAGCATGGACTGCGAACTAAGGTTTTCTTGTTGAAGCGCTTCTTGAAAGAGGCGATCGTATTGCACTTTATTGGCGTCTCGATCGCGTGAATATCCCGCAATCAATTGATAAAGCCATTGTTTCAAGATTTCTAGCCAGGAATGATGTGAAAATTTGCGGCCATCGTTGATATAAATCCGTTCATTTAATAACTGATCAAAATGAATCTTCTTTAAAAATTCGGCAACCAATACCATTCCGGCATCATTGGTTAAGGCGCCCCCATCATTGGCGATAGAAATTTTCTTTTGAGAATTGAACATTAATGGTTTTTGTTGTAAAGTGAAAGACATAAGAACGCACTCCTTATTGTTATGTTTTGTCGACTTTACAATAACACGAAGTGCGTTCTTTTTGTACACCCAAAAGGTGAAGCAACTAAACTTTTAGAAAAATGAGCATACCAAGGATTGAATCATTCTTGGAAAAATTTATAAATCATTCAGGTATAAAATGTTGTATAAATATTTTCAAACATTTGCTCAACTGCTTTTTTTAAATACTCATTACTTAAATTTTCATTAGCAAGAACCGATCCGGCATACATGCGGTAAATATAGGCAAACTCCTCCTTTGGAAGCTCAATAGAAAATGTTTTCTCTAAAATTTCAACTAATTTCGTCGTCAAATAACTACTTTTCTTATCAATCATAGTAGATAGCTGGATATTTAAATAACTCCCTTTTCTAACGCGCTCAATTAAAACTGCTATATGTAGAATAAATGTAATCGTAGAAAAATCATTCATTTCAATCTCTTCTTTTCGATGAAAAGACACAATTAATTTTGAGAGCTGTTTTAAATTACTTTTTTCAAAATAATCTGAGTATGCCTCTAAGTCTAATTTATTTTCTTCAACTTCTTGATTTAAAAAGCGATTAAAAATTTTTCGTTTATCTTCTTCTTTGCCTTGAATAAATATTTGGTTGTTTTTCCGCTGTATTGGTAAAGAAGAACTATTGTCTTTTAACAACATATAGTTAAGGTCTTTTATATATCGATTTAAGGTAGATTCGCTAATAAAAAATAAATCCGCTAAATCATAAAAATTACAACTTTTATGATCTAATAGTTGTAAAAGCAAGTCATATAAAGCATTAGGACTATCATTTTCCATTTGTAACTGTGTATCATTATCCAATTGCTTCTTAAAGTAAAAGCCTATCCCATTTTTTGAAACAATTTTATTACTATCTAATGATAAATTAATTTGTTGTATATCATTACGAACTGTTTTAGTAGATACTTCTAGGGTTCCTGCCAATTCCTTAGCCGTTAGTGGTTGTTTTGCAACTGCTAGGTATTTTACTAGTCTTTTTTGCCTGGACAAGATATTAGCCATCGTCTTTCCCCCTCAAAAGCAATTAATTTATTAATTATAACAACTTTTTATCTAGTAGTTATCTATAACTAACAAACAGAACTGCCTTAAACACAGTCCTGTTTGTTTTTTCCTATCAATATAAATCTAATTACCCATAACAATCAGCTTATAACCTTCATCATTAAAATTCATTCTTCTGAAACTGTTTCACTTTCTAGTTTAATTAAATTTTTTTCGTATACTTTTAAAAATGGGTAGTAGATTAAGCCATCAATAACAATCAACAAAATAACAAGGACTACTGCTCGCCAATCCATTGTCGATAAAAATGCCCCAATAGGCGCAGGCATTTGCCAAGAAAAAACTGCAAAAGTTTTGCCGACTATTCCTCCTGCCATACACAAGTAAGTAACAATTCCATTAAATACAGAAGTAAAAATAAATGGGAAGAAGAAAATTGGGTTTAACATTAAAGGTGTTCCAAAAATCATTGGCTCAGAAAGCCCGAATATTGAAGGAATAAAACCAACCTTTCCCACTGTGCTTAGTTGTTTTGATCTTGAAAAGATCATTAGTAATGACAAAGCTAAAACCGATCCTGATCCACCAATAATCACAAAATAAGTCCAAAATGGTGTTGTGAAAATCCTTGATAGATCACTCCCTGCCACTTTTTCCGCTGCGTTAATCGACAAATTCCCATCACGAATAGGACCTAATATTCCAGCTAAAGCAGCATCATGAATACCAAAAAACCAGAATAAATGAATCAAGAAAATACTTAAAATTGTAAATGGCAGACTATCTGCTGCTTGCAAACTAGGGGACATCGCTTCATATATAAATTGGACAGCAGTTGTATTAAAATTATGGAAAATAACGAATAAAATCGCAAAAAAGGTCATTAATATTACACCTGGAACTAATGCTGCAAACGTTTCTGATAACGAGGCAGGAACACTATCTGGCATAGTGATACGACCTATATTTTTTTTACGCATCCAATGATAGCCTTCCACAGTAACAATAGCTACAAAAAGGGCCATTAGTATTCCTCGTCCGTCTAAAAAGCTAATTTCTACTTCGTTTCCTTCCCACCCCATCTTCATGGGTGTTAATACTAGCATTAAAAAACCCGCAATGGCAAACATCATCGGTCTTAAAACATCTTCTTTGTAATGACGACACAAAAAGTAGACAACACCCATACATATAAACAATGACATTGCGTTAAGAGTTAGTCCGCTAATCCAGTTTAAAGCTAAACTGTTTTTTTCTGCAAAATCTGCCCAAGCAAGTAAAAAAATATTGGTTGTATCCTCTGTTACAGGAGCTGCATTTAAAATAATGGGAATTGAACCAAATAGAGTAATAGGTAACATTGACATAAAAGCATCCCTTATGGCTTTTAAATGTCTTTGTTGACTTAGCTTATTAGCTATTGGAGATATATATTGATCCATTTTTGCACTAATACTATCAAAATTCATCTTTATTTACTCTCCAATCAATTTTTTTATATCTTCGTACACACCTTTTCCATCCATAATGCCGTATTTCATAGGGGAAATCGCCTCAACGGGTACGTCTACTGCATCTTGAATTTGAGGCTTTAAAAAACGTATTTGCGGGCCAATCAATACTAAAGAAACGTCCTTTAAGTAATCCTTATATTCTGCTTCACTATACGCTTTTACTTCTAAAGTATGATCTGAAGCTGCTTCAATTTTCTTAGCTAACATCCCAGTAGACATTCCTGCATTACAAACTAATATAATTTTTTTCATCACCTTTTACTCCCTTAGTTAATTTTTTTACGTTTAATCTTTTTTCCATTACTTTCTATAATTTCTTTAAACCAATAAAATGAAGCCTTAGGTTTTCTTACTTGTTCTTTTTGGAAATCAATTGCTACAAGACCATAACGTTTTTCCTCACCATTTTTCCACGAATATAAATCAAAAGAAGCCCAGGCAAAATAGCCACGTATCTCCACTCCATAATCTATGGCATTCATCATTGCGTTAATGTGATCGTTCATAAATGAAATACGGTAGTCATCATTTACTTGTTCTACCTCAATATTTTCACGAACTCCTACCCCGTTTTCTGTTACGTAAATTGGCAAATGATATCTCTCCCAGGCTTCTATCAGTCCATCTTGTAAACCTTTAGGATAAATTTCAGTGTCCCAAGCGGTAAACTCACTATTAGGATCTCTTACTTGTTCAAACCACCCTTTAATAACAACTTTACTTTCTCCAGGTTTTCCAGAATGATTAAAAACTAGTTGCGTTTCTCCAGAAGTATAAGGTTTAACTAAAGCACGAGCGTAGTAATTTCACCCAATAAAATCAACCGTATTTTCTTTAATAACTTTTAAATGCTCTTGCTTCATGAAACTAATATCATAGTTTTCGGATAATTTCGCTATTAAATCAATTGGAAACTCCCCTAAAACTGCAGTGTCTAGAACCCAGTTATTACTATAGTTATCCGCATAGCGCATTGCAACGAGTGTTTCAATTGAATTATCTACACCATTTACCGGCGTATAACTGTGCACAATACCTATTTCGCCGTCGTATTTTCCCTGACGGAAAGAACGAACACCTAATGCACTAGCAAACATAACATTATAAGCAGCAATCATTGTTTTCTGTACATCTTGCAAACCTGGTGGATAATTTCCTATAAAATAACCATTAACAACAAACCATTTGGGTTCATTAAAAGTTGACCAATAACGTACTTTTTTACCAAAATTTTCAAAACAAACTTTAGCATAATGTTCAAAAGCGTAAGCTACTTCTAAGTTTAACCAACCCCCTTCATCTTCCCAATATTGAGGTAAATCCCAATGGTATAACGTGACAAAGGGTTCGATATCATTTTTGTGACAAGCGTCTAATACACGTTGATAAAATTCAATCCCTCGTTGATTTACCTCACCTTCTTTATTTTTTATAATTCTTGGCCACGATAACGAAAAACGGTAAGCATTTTGTCCTCCTTTTTTCATCATACGAATATCTTCTTCAAAATGATGATAATGGTCACTAGCGATATCTCCATTTTCCAAGTTATTCTCATGCAAATAGCGGTCCCACATAGATTCTACTTTCCCATCTAAATTCCAAGCACCTTCACATTGATAAGAAGCTGTTGCGCTCCCCCATAAAAAATTATTATTCATTAATAGTCTCCTTCCATTTATATAGTTCAGCTAATTCACCAATCATATCTATTGCAATATCTGTCGATGATAAATGACCTTCAGCGTGGATCATTAGTAAATCAACATCTTTCATACGTTCTTCTGATGAAAGCTTGCGTAACATTTCAGCGTGTGCACGATGCCCAATACGAAGCTCATTTTTTGCCAATTTATATTTTTGATCAAATGTTTCTATATCCCCTTCTTTTACTGCTTTAAGTGCTTCATAAGCTTCACTTTTAGCATTACCAATATGTAAGATGATTGTCATAGAATCTAATTCATTACTTTCGTTTTTTTCACTCATTTCCTTTCCCCCTTCCTTCTATTACAAATATAAACCGTTTCCAAAAAGAGTTAAATTTTTTATTTTCCACTTTGAAAGTGGAAAATATAGAAGTAGTAAGTTATTCGAGATGTAAACTAAACAAAATAACAACTTCCTGAAAAAATTTTATGAGAAGCTGCTATCTTTTTATTTTATTAATTTTTTCGTCTTTTACCGGTTTATAATTACGAAATCATATGCTAATTAAAAAAAATATGCCCAATTGGCTTCATTACTATAAGTATTAACAGTTAAGCACCCTAGTATTGTAATAATTAAAGAAAAGGATTTATCAAAAACACCATAATTTTATTCTTATTTATTTTCCTTATCAATTCTCAGATTGTTATTTTTATTATAAAATCACTAAGATTTTTCAATTTAAACCTCTCTATTTAATAGGATAAAAAGGCTTAATTTTATTTTGTTAACAATTTTTCTTGGCGGCTACTTAAGTGATTTTACAAAAAACCTCTTCACATCATTTATTTCTTATTGTACAATTTCTAGTGGCATAAAATACTATATATTGTGTTTAAATCTATAATCAAACACTTTATTTAGTGTTTTTTTACTTGATTTATATTGAAAAAGTATTGAATTCATAATAATAACTGGAGGAATGTTTACATAGAAAAGAATATTAAAACAATAAAAATAAGTTAGATTAGTAAATTAGATAAGGTGGACAGGAATATGGAACATGGAAGATTAAACGCGTTATATTTAGCAGAAAATAAATTGCATCAAGTAAGTGATGATTCTAAAGGATTAAAACTTTTTAATTATTTTGTGACTTTTGCGATGGTTATCGTTACAGTATGGGGAAGTTTTAATAATGGTTGGCTGAACCTAGCAAATTTAATGTCATGGTTAGGTCTTATTGGAGTTATCGGGATTGCCTACAGATGGAAAGGGAATTTCTTATTTAATATGAGCCAAAATGTTGTTGGATTCATTGTAAATACCCGAGCAAAGCTATTCGGAGATGCTGCGATGTCTTTATTTTTCTTCGGATCTCAAGTTTGGGGGATTAAAGATTGGTTTGGGCATCAAGATAATGAAGGTAAAGTAACTACCCATTCGAAAACAAACTGGAAACAAGTAAGTATTATGATTTTATTTCTTTCTGTTGGTATTGCTATTGTTTCCTACTTTTTAGGCGGAAATTATATTATATTAGACGCTGTAACGAATGCTACAGCTATTATTGCACAAACGATGCACATGAATAGAAACAAAAACGGTTGGATCATTTGGACATTAACAAATGTTATTTCTATTTATATGTTTACTTCTCTGGGCGTAACACAAGTAGCCGTTATGTACACGGTATTTTGTTTTAATAATGTTAGAGGTTGGATTAATTGGACCGTAGCTGGGGAACAAGAAGAAGTATAAAAAATATATTTTAAGAAAAGAGGACGAACTGTTATGCAACTATAACAATTCGTCCTCTTTTAAATTATTACTTCCAAGTTTGCACACTATTTATTAAAACGAAATACCCGGTATGCTTTTTCTGCTGTTCGTTCTATTAATTGCGAGGTTTGTGCTAAAGCTTCTTTTAAAAGCATAGGTTTGTATATAATTTCTAAAACCAAATCTATTCCTTCATTATACACTTTACTCAAATCATAATCTGCACTTCCAACAATTGCAATAACAGGTAGATTATGTTTTTTAGCTAGTTTAGTGACTCCTATAGGCGCCTTTCCTTGTAATGACTGACCATCCATTTTGCCTTCACCAGTTATAACAAGTGAAGCTTCCCCCATTTTTTCTTCAATAGCTAATAAATCAAGGATTTCATCAATGCCACTCATCATTTTCGCACTACAAAATGCAATCAAAGCTAGGCCCATACCTCCTGCAGCTCCTGCTCCATTTTTGTGAATTAATTTTGTATCAAGTGTTTCTTCAACTTTTTTTCCATAGTTCTCTAATATTTCATCTAGCACCGGTAAATCTTCTTCTAAAGCTCCTTTTTGTGGTCCATAAATATAAGAGGCTCCTTTTTCCCCACATAAGGGATTTGTAACATCGGAAAGAATATTAATAGAAACGTCATTAATTCTTTTATCTAAATGTTTCATTTCTATAGAAAAAATCCGGTTTAATTCTTCAGCTCCAAACCCAATTTCTTCTCCATATGAATCTTTCAAAGACACTCCTAAAGCCTGGACCGCCCCTGCTCCACCATCATTGGTTGCACTTCCACCAATTCCTATGAAAATTTCCTCGACTCCATAATCGAGAGCTTTTTTTATCAATTCTCCAGTACCAAAACTTGTAGTTTTAAATGGGTCCATTACCTCGTTTTCAATCAAATGTAAACCAGACGCTTCAGCCATCTCAATTATTGCGGTCTTTCCTTCATTAAGTAGACCAAATTTTGCTTTAACTGTATTACCATAAGGACCTATAACTTCTACATATTCATATTCTCCATTTAGCCCGATTACCAACGAATCTACCGTTCCTTCTCCACCGTCAGCAATCGGAAATTTTAGAACTTCACATACTGGATTTATTTTTAAAATTCCGTTTTCTATATACTGAGCGACTTCATAAGAAGAAGCACTTCCTTTAAAAGAATCACTAGCGATAATTATTTTCTGTTTATTTATATCCATGCTATCAAACAACCCTTATCATAATTTACTTATTATTAATAGATTAACGGACAAACCCTGCCTTACTTAATTCGCTTTCCATTTTTTTACGTAATTGTCCCTTAGAAGAGGTCACTGGTAAAACAGGATTTCCCATATTTAAGTCCATTATATTAGCCATGTCTTTTGTAGCTGCAGGAAAAGTCGCTTCGTTCTGAGAAAGTCTTATCGGATTTAAAATAAGTTGGTTTTCTAGCGCTCCTGTGTAATCTCCTTTTTCATACTTGTCATAAATACCATTTACTAATTCTCCAAGCATATTTGACGTTGAACAAACAGCACCTGCTGCTCCTACACATAAAGCTGGATAAACTAAAGTATCTTTTCCCGCAAAAGTTTTAAAGTCGAGATCTTTAGTTTGCCGAATAAACTCAAACAATTGTGTGAAGTCTCCACTTGAATCTTTTATCCCTACTATATTTGTAACATCTCTTGCTAATTTTGATACTAAATCTGCTGAAATAGTATACCCAGTCTTTCCGGGATTATTATATAAAAGAACTGGGATCTCTGGTACAGTGGAAGCAATTGATTTAAAGTGCTGATATAATTCTTCACTAGTTGGATCAATAAACATAGGCTGTAAAATAGAAATTCCGTCTACATTTAGTTCTTCTGCCATTTTAGCTAGTTCTATACATTTTTTCGTCCGTATTTCTCCTATTCCAAAATAAACAGGGACTCTGTGGTTTGTTTGTTCCAAAACAATTTCAATCACTTTTTTCATTTCTTTTTCGTTAAACATAAAAAATTCGCCATTACTTCCGAAGATTAAAATCCCGTGTACTCCGTTTTCAATTACATGTTCTACTATGAATTTTAATTTTTCTTCATCTATTTCTTCCTCATTAGTGATAGGTGTAATAAGAGGGACAATTATCCCCTTTAAATTATCTGTATTCATTTCTAATCTCCTTTTTTGCTTCACTCTTCAAGAAAAATAATATCTCTGTCGATTTAGAAGAACCTAAATTGACAGAGATAACTATATCTATCTAACGAAAGACGGCTTTTTATTATCAAAAGTCCAATTAGGGATCAGATATTTCATTGCTATCGAATCATCTCTAGTTCCAAGGTTGTTTTGAACATAGAGCTTGTTTGCTTCTTTTATTTTATCCATATCCACTTCAATCCCTAAACCAACCATATCTCTAGGAATATCAATACTTCCGTTTTTAATCTTCATGGCATTTTTCGTTAAATCTTGCCCATCTTGCCAAATCCAGTGTGTATCTATGGCATTTACATTTCCTGGCGCTGCAGCAGCTGTATGAGCAACCATAGCTAAAGAAATGTCAAAATGATTATTAGAGTGAGCGCCCCACGTCATACCGAAATCATGAGATAATTGCGCGACCCTAACAGAACCTTCCATTGTCCAAAAATGAGGATCAGCTAACGGGATATCTACACTGTCTAAGGTTACAGAGTGCCTCATTTGTCTCCAATCTGTAGCTACCATATTCGTGGCTGTTGGAAGACCCGTGGCTTTCTTAAATTCTGACATTATCTCTCGTGAAGAGAATTCGTCTTCTGCTCCACAAGGATCTTCTACATATGTCAAAGTGCCATGCATATCTTTACATAGCTCGATTGCTTCATTTAAAGACCATGCCCCATTTGGGTCTAGCGTAATTCGAGCATTAGGATAAGCTTCTTTTAATGCTTTTATTGCCTCTATTTCTTCTTTTCCATCGAAGACACCGCCTTTTAATTTAAAATCTTTAAAACCATAACGGTCATAAGCGGCTTTCGCTAGTTGAACAATTGAATCTGGAGTAACTGCTTCTTCCCTTCGAAGCTTGCCCCAATCATCAGAAGTATCATCATTTTCAATATATGGTAAATCGGTTCGGTCTTTGTTTCCTACATAGAAAAGGTAACCAAGGACTTCTACTTTTTCCCGAACTTGACCATCGCCCATTAAAGCAGCTACCGGCACTTCAAAATGCTTACCAAGTAAATCTAATAAAGGAGCCTCCACAGCTGTCATAACATGTACAGTCGTTCGTAGATCAAAAGTTTGCGTGCCTCTGCCACTACTATCTAACTTGATATATTTTTCTTTGATATCACGTAAAACATTCTTATATTCTCCAATGCTTCTTCCAACAACGAGCTCTTTAGCGTCCATTAAAGTATTAGTTATCTTTTGTCCGCCCGGAACTTCTCCTACGCCAATTTCACCGTTATCTGCTTCCAAGATTACAATATTGCGTGTAAAAAATGGCCCATGCGCTCCACTTAAATTTAATAACATACTATCATAGCCAGCTACTGGATAAACAGTCATTTCTCTTACTTTAGGAGTTGTATTCACTTTTAATTCTTCCTTTCTTTATTTATTTAGTACTTTCAACGCTTTACTCCTTAACTGTTTTTATTCACTTTCAATAGTTATATTATTAATTTTTTCAAAATATTGAGCAACGCTTGCGTGGTCTTTTCCTTCAAGCCCGTCTATCTTAAGCGATTGCATAATTTCCATTAATTGAGCAGTAATTGGAATTGAAGCATTTACATCATGTGATGTATCTAAAGCATTCTGCAAATCTTTAATATGAAGTTGTATTCTAAAACCTGGTTCAAAGTTCCTATCTAAAATCATAGGCATTTTAGCATCCATTACTGTACTTCCTGCCAGTCCACCACGAATAGCTTCAAAAACTAGCTTTGGATCCGCTCCTGCTTTTTTAACAAAAGTCATTGCCTCACCTACCGCTGCTATGTTTGTAGCGACCACCATCTGGTTAGCTAATTTAGTAATATTTCCTGCGCCTACTTCACCAACATAAGTTACTGAACCAGCCATTGTCATCATTAAGTCATAATATTTATCAAATACTGATTTATCTCCTCCAACCATTACGGCAATAGTTCCATCAACGGCCTTTGGTTCTCCACCAGATACTGGAGCATCTAAAAAGTCAACGTTTAATTCTTCTAGTTTAGTAGAAAATTCTTGGCTCGCTACAGGAGAAATTGAGCTCATGTCAATAACAGTTTTTCCACTCGATAAACCTTCAGCAATCCCATTTTCATCAAAAAGTGCAGCATCCACATTAGGAGAGTTTGGTAACATCGTGATAATAACGTCTGTTTTCTCTGCTACTTCTTTTCCGCTGCTAGCTTTGTTCGCTCCTTCATTAGCAAGTTCAGTTATTGAGTTCTCATTGAAATCAAAAACTAAAACATCATAACCCGCTTTTAAAACATTTTTTGCCATAGGCTTGCCCATAATTCCTAGTCCGATAAATCCTATATACATTTCACATTCTCCTTTATTGTTTTATTTATCTACTTGAAAATTATAATTATTTAAGTAACAGGGGCGGGATTAAAAATCGCTAATTGATTATATAATCCATGCTTTTCAGATTTCACTTCTTTTTTCCCACTAGCTACTTCAATAATTGTTTCAAATATTTCTTCGCCAACTTCTTTAATTGTTTTTTCACCTGCTGCAATTGTTCCAGCATTTACATCTAGCAAATCTTCCCACTTGTTATATAAACCGTTATTTGATGCTACTTTAATTACTGGTGCTTGTCGTAAATTGTAAGGAGTTCCTCTTCCAGTAGAAAAGACTTGAAGCGTCATACCGGAAGCTAATTGCTCTGATCCACAAACAAAATCACTAGCCGGAGTAGCTGCAAACGATAATCCAGATTTTTTAATTCTTTCTCCTGGAGAAAGTACATCTACAATTTCAGAAGTTCCCGACTTAGCCACCGAACCCATTGACTTTTCAATAATAGTCGAAAGTCCTCCTTTTTTATTTCCAGGAGTTGTATTTGCAGAACGGTCTACCTTTGATTTTTTAAGATAATTATCATACCATAGCATTTCGGCTATCAATTTTTCTCTTAGTTCTTTATTTCTTATCCTCTTAAATAGTGAGTGAACAGCATCACGTACCTCCGTCACTTCCGAAAACATTACCTTAGCCTTATGTTGTACTAATAAATCTGCTGCGTATCCTATAGCAGGGTTGGCTGTCACTCCAGAAAGCGCGTCACTTCCACCACATTGCAAACCTATAACCAAATGGCTTAAATCGCATAGCACTCTCTTACGTTTGTTTAAGCGCTTTATCAACACCTCAGCTTTTTTACAAATAGCATCCATCATTTTGTAAAAACCCTTATAATCTTGTAAAGTAATTAAATAGTCATTTTCGTTTAGATGACTCGTATTGAAAGCTCCTTGTGGGATAAGCTTTTCACATCCAAGTGAAACAACCAATCTCTCTTCTCCAAAATTTGGGTTTTCAGCTATGTTTCTGATAGTCCTTTTTGGTATATCAGCGTTTTCCCCATCAATAGCTATACCACAACCATAAATATGGTTAATTGCTATCACATCGTCTACATTAGGATACTTAGGTAAGATTTCTTGTTTTATTTTTTCAACTGCTTTATTTACTACTCCCTCAGTACATTGAACAGTTGTATTAATAGCTAAAATATTTCTAGTGCCTGCTGTGCCATCTTTATTAAGATACCCCATAAAATACCTTTTTTTGACAGCCTTTCCTCTAAACCGATATTCTTTATCAGGCTCATCAGATTTAATTGAATAGTTTGCAATGTCTACTGGTTCTAAGACATGCATCTTATCTTCATTAATCCACCCCCCTTCACTAATAGTTGCGTTAGCGTAACCTATCGTTTCACCATAACGGATAATTGGCTCATCTTTTTTTATGCTACTCAATGCTACTTTATGTCCATATGGTATTTCTTCTAATACTTTCACTCCATTTAAAAGAACACCCCCTGGACTGAGTCCTGTTGAGGTAACAACTGTACAAACGTTGTCCCTTTCATCAACTTTTATAGCATTTTGTTTTCTACTCATCGCAAATATCCTTTCTTAACCTACAAAAGCGTTAGCAACTAGCACTACTACCAATGCAGTCCCTGCTCCTACAAATGAAACTACAGTCTTACACATAAACTGGTCTTTTATGTTTTTCAAACCATATAAACCGTTAAATACCCAAAATCCGCTATCATTAAAATAACTAAAAGATACTGCCCCAGCACAAGTAGACATTCCTACAAGAGTAGAATCTAACCCTAACTGAGAGACTAATGGTGCTGTTAAAGTGGCTGCAGTTACTAAAGCCACTGTCGCACTTCCTAAAGAAATCCGCATTACTGCAGCAATAATAAACGGAATTAAGATCCCTGGAATATTTAATGAAATAATAGCTTCTCCTAGTGCATTTCCAATTCCAGCATCTTGAACTACATATCCTAAAGCTCCGCCTGCTCCTGTAACAAGCATGATCATTCCCGTTGTTTTTATTCCATCTTCCATAGCACTCATCAATTCATCTTTTGTAAACCTTCTCGCAAGACCATATATAGAAAGAATTAAACCTACAATCAAAGCAATAATCGGATTCCCAATAAATCCGGTTATTGTAGTTAAAGTTCCTTGTATATTTAAAAAGTTCATTACAGTATCAGAAAGAATAAAAATAATCGGAACTATTATTGGTGCAAAAGACATCATCGTATTAGGTAAGTTTTTTTCTTCCATCATCTGTTTAATATTATCAATAGATTTAATATATTCTTCTTTATAATCTTTACGTATATAGCCTGTTCCATCCTCGTTAGGCACTTGATAAATTTTTTTACCTACCCAAATACAATAGATCGTAGAAGCGATAATTGTTGGTATTGTTAGTGCTATACCCGTCATAATCATAATTCCAAGATCAATATTTAATATTCCTGCTACAGTTAAGGGACCCGGGGTAGGTGGAATAAATACATGCGTTAATTGAAGACCAGTAGCAAGGGCCAAACCAAGCCCAACAACGCTTTTCCCAGTAGTTCTAGAAAGAGATTTAGCTAGCGGAGTTAAAATAACTAATCCTGAGTCAGAAAAAACTGGAATAGCCACTATATACCCTGCAAAACTTAAGGCCCATTCTTCTTTTCCTTGTCCGATCAATTTAATGATTGAAAAGGCCATCCTCTCAGCTGCGCCGGATTTTTCTAAAACTGCTCCCATCATGACGCCTAGTCCAATAATAATACCAGTACTTCCAAGAGTACTTCCGAACCCCTCAGTTATGGATTCCATTACGCTTTCAAAAGGCAGACCTCCAATTAGTCCTGTAATTATAGAGGCAATTAATAACGCTACAAACGTGTGAATACGTGTTTTCATTGCCAGAAATATTAAAGTTGCTATACCAATTAATAAACCAACTAATAGTTGCGTGCTACTAACCGTTGCTCCCATCGATTTCTACCACTCCTTTTTTTTAATTTTTCATTTTTCTCAAAAAATTGCTCACTACTGATCATGACAATCGAAATTTGTTACCTGCTAACAACCAAGCATTAGTATCATGTGAATATTTTAGTGATATTAAATTTAGCGCTTTCATAAAATTGAAATTAAATATAAATTTTGAAAAAATCTATGATGAATCACTTTTACTAAAACGTGGACAAACAAAAACCCAATTTCTCCTAAACAAAGTTAGGAGAAATTGGGTTAAGCCTTCTGTCTAGTTACCCCCCGTATCCTATTTTCAAATAGATTAATTAAATAATTACTTATAAATAGTGATTATTTTTAGGCAAAAAAATAAACCTATTTTTTTCTACATTAACTACTACCTTTTATTCCCTACATAAATCTTAGCGACCATGTTTTTATTGGTACATTCTCCTCTCTCCTTCAAAACTTATACCTTTTTGACTAAAACTATTGTTTCCTCATTAATTCTTTCTGTAATTAACACATGATGTAAAAAACTTTTTCAATAAAAAAGTTAACAATTAAATGAAAAGCACTTTGATATAGGAATCTATATCACTTCTGAAGTTATTATATACTATAATTTTTTTAAATGCAACTAGTGAAGGAGCTTATTTGATGAAAGTAAAAAAAATAGTGATACATATTAATGAACTCATTGAACAAGAAAATATAAGCTTACGGGAACTAGGAAGGCAAGCAGATGTCCAAATATCTGCGTTAAGCCCGCTTGCTAGTGGAAAAAAACAACGAATAGACCTAGGTCATCTTAAACGTATTGCGGAAGCCTTAGATATAAATGATATGAACGAAATTATTTCCATTGAAGATGATGAAGAAGACGCATAGAATTTCTATGCGTTTTTTATATTTTTCATCCTTTGATATAGATACGTATAACACTTCTTTACTACGGCTATACTATGCTTTTGGTAGTTAAATAAATCACGAGAGGAAGACTGCCATGAAAGCTGGATACCAACCTAAGAAGATCGTTTTACATATTGATAAACTTGCCAAAGAAAATTATGACTCTTTAAGGGATATGGGGATAGACACGGACATTCAAATTTCTTCACTAAGCCATTTAGCCAGAAACGACCGGAAGCGTATTGACCTTGGTCATATGCAAAGAATAGCCGAAGCTTTAGACCTTAATGATATGAACGAAATCATCTCTATTGAAAACGATGATTCTTATAAAGAGGAAACGAATTAAGCGTTGAAAGAATAGCATTATTACCCATAAAAAAAGCAGAAAAAGTTGAACTTCGCTTTGTCAACTTCTTCTGCTTTTCTTATTTCAGCCTTATTAAAAATATACACCTACAATTGTTCCCGTTAAAATAGAAACTAAGGTAGCACCTAGTAAAAGCTTCATAGAAAATTTGGCTACAAATCCTCCTTGTTTTTCACTGATAGACTTAATGGAACCAGTAATAATACCTACCACACTAAAATTGGCAAACGAAATTAAATAAGAAGAAATAATTGCATTGCCTTTTGGGCTTAATGCTTCAGCTACTTGGTTGAGTTCACCTAAAGCAACAAATTCATTGGTTAAAATTTTTGTTGCCATTAAACTACCAATTTGTGTGATGTCTTCTGAAGGAACGCCCATCAAAAAAGCGATCGGTGAAAATATGTAACCTAAGACAGTCGTAAATTCGACATTAAAAATCGCTACAAAAGTACTATTTAAAAAGGTAACTAGAGCGACAAAACCAATGAGCATCGCTGCAACTGTGGTTGCTAATTTAAACCCATCTTGGATATAATTGCCAAGGACTTGAAAAAACGGTTCTTTACTAACATTTAGCGACTCATTCGTGTTCATGGAAAGCTCTTCTTCAGGGGCCACATCATAAGGATTGATGATACAAGAGACGATCAGTGCAGATAAAATATTTAAAAATACTGCTGTCACCACAAATTTAGCTGGTACTAATTGCATATAAGAAGCTAAAACAGTCGCCGACACCGCACTCATTGCAGAAGCACAAATCGTATAGAGACGCTTCTCATCTAATTTTGGAATTTTGTCTTTAATGGTGAGAAATACTTCAGGTTGCCCTAATATAGCAGTAGATACTGCAAAGTAACTTTCGAGCTCTCCCATCCCGGCTATCTTATTTAATAAATACCCTGTCCATTTGATGATAAAGGGCAAAATTTTAAGATAATTTAAAATCCCCACTAATGCCGAAATAAAAACGATGGGCATTAAAACGTCCAGGAAGAAGACAGATGCTCCTTTTTGAACCATCAATCCGCCGAAAACAAAGTCAACACCACCTGCGGCTTGTTCCATTAGCCAACCGAAAAAGACAGAAATGCTTTCCATTACATGGACGCCACCTGACGTATTCAAACAGAGGAAAGAAATAATGAGTTGCAAGACAAACATCATGCCCATCTTTTTAAACTTAATCTGTTTCCGATTACTACTTGCTAGCCAGCCCACCACAAAAACAAAAGCTAAACCGGTCAATAAAAACACGAATTGCATTCCTAAGCGCCTCTTCCATTCCATAAAATTTAAAAGGGATCTAACAGTTACAAATGTATAACTTTGTTATTAACACCATTAACATCCCTTTTTTGTTCATCGTATAAATCCTACCAGTGTTTTTTGCAATTATAAGCCTGAATGATTTATAAAAATTTGTGGATAACGCATTCGACTGTTCAACGAGGTGACTTTTATGTTATTTTCCCTTTTTATCGCCGCTTTTGAATAAAGAATAGAAAGGGATGATCGAACGACGCTAAAAAAAGATAAAATTCTTCCTAGAGAATGAAAGCCAAGCCTTTTTTATCAAGAGGAAAAGGGGAAAAGTAAACTAGAGATTCAATCGCTGAATTCGTGTAAGGACTTCCCAAAAAAGCGTGTTGTAAACATTCGTACTTGATAAGTGAATTTGCACTTGACGCGCGTGTTCTGTGACTTTTCCAGCAATATGAAATAGTTGAAAACGGATCGTGTCAATCACCGTCGTCTTTTTCTCTTGCGGAAAAGTCAGCTGTTTCATCAAGTGGATGATATTATAGGCGATAAAACTTAGGGCTAAGCGAACCTTATTCGCTAAAAAGGAAGGACTGTCCGTTTTATCAGCGAAAAATCCGGTCTTCATTTCTTTAATGAAGTTTTCCATATTCCCTCGTTTTTGATAGAGCTGAAAAATGGTTTGGGGCGAAAGATGAGCGAAATCGGTCACCACAAATTGAAATTCGGAAAAAAGTAAAGTTTCGGCTTTTCGAGTAGCCTTGATGGCTACTGTTCGAGATCGGTCCCAAGAATCTGCTTGATAAGCCATCTTAAAATATTGATGTTCGGACTTTGTGTAGTCCGTACCGTTGGTATATTGGACAAGATGTTGCGCATAATGAATCAACCGTACGTTATTTTTCAATTTAATCACATAATGGGCGCCTCGACACTCACATTGTTTATAAATTTCCGGTTTGGCAAAGCCACTATCCCCGCGTACAAGCATTGTGGGATCACTCGAACGTTGTTGGTAATGCGCCAACATTTCTACGAGATAATCTTCGGCGTGGGTGGAGGTATAAGATTTGCCATGACGATGGCGAACATCTAATGCCAATCCGGTTAAACCTTCAAATGCCACAAATGGATGATACCCATTGAGGCCATAGTGGTAAATATATTCCCCTGCTTCTTGCTTTCCGTAAGTGGGACAACAGGTGGAATCCAGATCAAGCACGAGTTGTTGGCTGTTTTGCTGGTCCATGCCTAAATCGCCAAGTTTTTTCGCCACTTGTAATAGTTGATTAACATTTTCTTCTGTCAAGGTATGAAGCAAAGTAGACATCATAAATTGCGAACTAAGGCGTTCTTGTTTCAATGCTTCCTTAAAAAGGCGATCATATTGTAAGGTATTGGCGTCTCGGTCTCGAGAATAACCAGCGATCAATTGATATAGCCATTGTTTTACGACATCCAGCCATTCATGTTGGGCGAAGGCACGATACTCTGGAATATGAACGTATTGCGCTAACAGGGAATCAAAACGAATTTGATTTAGAAACTCCGAAAGTAAGACGAGCCCCGCGTCATTGGTTAAGGTGCCACCGTCATTGGCGATCAAGATGGCTTTTTGCTTATTGAATGTAAGAGAATTTTGTTGTAAAGTGAAAGACATAAGAACGCACTCCTTATTGTTATGTTTCGTTGACTTTACAATAACACGAAGTGCGTTCTTTTTGTACACCCAGAAGGTGAAGCAACTCAACCTTTAGAAAAAAGCACATGCCAAGGATTGAATGATCCTGGGAAAAATTTATAAATCATTCAGGATAAAGTGTTTTTCGTAAAATTTTCTTTCCTATAACAAGGAAGTTTTCCAGAAGGAAACAACGCAGTAAATGTTTATACAAACGCTTTATCAACGTTATCACACGAATTTAATCAGTACGTATTTTATCAAATGAGCGAAAAAAGCTAAATTTTTAGCCATAAAAAAACGCCTACCAAAGCCTTGATAGACATTTTTTCCATTCTAAAGTTTTTCCAGTTTCAAGATTTTAATATAATCTTGTTTTGTGGATAAGATACGATAAACATTAACCTCCTCAGACAGGTACGATATTATTCATGCTTTTTACCCTTTCTTATACTACTTTTTCTCAATTGTTAACTTATTCTGGGCTTCATATGCATTCTTGTATGGCTTTTTTCCCTTCTTGCCCGCAGAGCGCTCAAAATCGACACCGTGTCCACCACTTCTTGTAGAGCTGCCCCTAACAATGCCGGTATAAGACCAGTACTTGCAACCAACATCAAAGCTACACAAATAAATATTCCAATCAAAACAGATTGCTGGGCTACTTTCATGGTATCTTTTGACAAACGAATGGCTTCTGATACTCGTGTTAAGTCATCTTTTAAAATAACCGCATCCGCACTTTCACTGGCCGCAGTCGACCCATGCGCGCCCATGGCAATGCCAATATCTGCCGTAGCCAAAGCCGGCGCATCATTGACACCATCGCCTACCATAATAAGTGGACGTTGCTTTTCTTCTAGATCTTTTAGGACTTGAATTTTTTCTTCAGGCAAACATTGAGCATGAACATCAGAAATATTTACTTTTTCCGCAATTTGATAAGCAATTTCTGCATCATCACCTGTCAACATTACGGTTTTTTCGACCCCTAGCTGATTTAATTGATTGATGGTTTCTCTGGCTTCTAAACGAAGTACGTCTTTAAAAGTAATATAACCAACATACTGTTCATCTACTGTAAGATAAACAACCGTTTTGTTCGTTTGCCCTACAAAACCATTTCCAGCAAATGAAGCATTGCCAACGCGAACTTTTTTTCCAGCAACAAAAGCTTCTACGCCCTTTCCAGTCACCTCTTGTAGGTTTTTCACAGCTCGCAGTTGAAGGCTCTCTTCTTTTGCTTGCGCAACTAACGATCGTGCTAAAATATGAGTCGATTCTTGTTCGACGCTTGCTGCTAAAGTTAGTAACTCTTTTGCAGAAAGTTGCTTATTCTCAGATTGAATTTCATCGACAGAAAGCTTTCCTTTAGTTAAAGTTCCCGTTTTATCAAAGGCAATGGTATTTGCTTTAGCTAATTTTTCAATCGTTGTTCCTGTTTTAACGACAATACCGTTTCTACTCGAACGGCTCATACCTGCCACTAAAGCAACCGGCGCAGCTAGTATTAATGGACAAGGCGAAGCTACAACCAAAACTTCCGCAAAACGTACGGGATCTTTAGAAATAAACCAAGCAAAGCCTCCGATAATATAGGCAATTAAAGTAAAAGGAACTGCGTACCGATCCGCCAACCGTACAAAATGAGCAGGTTTGGCTTTCGATTCCTCCACTAATTTGACTAATTTTTGGTATTGGCTATCACTTGCTTTTTTGATTACTCGTATACGGATTGAAGCATCCTTCACAATGGAGCCCGACATTATTTCATCACCAGCCGATTTTTCAATGGGTCGGGATTCTCCTGTTAAAGACGATTCATCCACCAGCGTTGTTCCTGTCTCTACTGTCCCGTCTACCGGAGCAATTTCGCCTGGCTTAATCAAAAGAAGGTCATTGACACTGGCTTCCTCTACTTCAATGTCATGTAACTGTTCATTCACGATTTTATGGGCAACTTGCGGTGAATTTTCTAAAAGGGTGCGCAATTCACGACCCGCTTGATGACTGGCATAGTCTTCTAAACTGTCTCCGCCTGTAAGCATTACCAATACTACTAAGCTTGCCCAATACTCACCAACCAACAAGGTGGCGACAATAGCCGTAATCGCTAAGATATCTACCCCGTATTTCCCAGATTTTAAGGTCTGAATCATGCCAATAAACATAGAAATTGCCATGACGCCTCCTGCAATAGCGATAATCCAAAAGGCAACTTGCGGTTGATTAAACATAAATTCCATAATTAAAGCAATAATGCCAA
Organism: Tetragenococcus halophilus; assembly: GCF_001712815.1. Classification (NCBI taxonomy): domain Bacteria; kingdom Bacillati; phylum Bacillota; class Bacilli; order Lactobacillales; family Enterococcaceae; genus Tetragenococcus; species Tetragenococcus halophilus. The sequence continues at coordinate 540,502 of NZ_CP012047.1, read as the reverse complement.
TAAAAATCGTTAGGACAAATTTTTTAAAATTACTCACTTCATCACCCTCCAACTTTCCATCCCAGCTTAGCACTTATTTTTTCCAATTGATACTAGAAAACCGTAATTGAGAACGATAATCATTGGCAATAGCTTATATGTTTTTTTCTATTAGAATAGTTCTAAAAAATAATTAATAAAATCCCCTTATCTAAAAAGTTATTTTCTTAGATAAGAGGATAAGAGAATCTATTTTTCATCCCAAGTTATTTTTTATTAAAGCGGCAAATCTTTACGGGTAAAGATAAATCCGCTAACTGTATACAAGACAACAGGTATTACGGCAAGTACACCCATTTGAATTAAGAAATCACCATCAGCAATGATTTCGCTTGTATTGTATAAAGTAGTTATCGTAATATACTTCAAATCTTCTAGATTATCATTTTGTTCAATCACTATGCTGACAATGTAAAATGCCAGTGGCAAGCCACCACCTACGGCCATTGCCGCATTGGTCCGATTGAATAACGTGCTTGCAAAAAAAGAAATACTTCCCATAGCTAATGTCAATAAGCATGAGCCTAAAATCAACCAGCCAAAGGTTTCAAGGTCAAATTCAGTGCCTTCATCAGAATCAATCGCAGAAGAGACCATGGATTCATCTATCATATCAGACAATTGATCTTCTGGAACATCGGTAGCTTCAGAAGTGGCTTCTAGCGCATTGTCATTTTTCATCAGATTCATATTGTCATCTACCGTAGCTGAACTTACGTCTAGCTCACTTTCAGTGACTTCTTTAGCTGTGGATAAAACAGCGGATGGGTTCATTTGACCGTTTGTATCTTCATCTTCTTCATTTTCATTTTCGTCCACTAAATCATTAACATAATTACGATATTCATTCACGTTCATACCTAGAGGTTTACTACCTTCTTGCAAGGCATCGCTATCGTTTAAAATCATGCCTGGATCATCAGCTAACTCGTCTGTGGTAATTTCGATGTCATCTTTATCCATATCGTCGTCATCATCGTATTCATCTTTACGACTGTCTGTAATCTCATCAGAAGCTTTATCCAAACTATCACGTTTCATCGCTTCATCTAGATATTTGCCATAGGTCGTTTCATCCATACCTCGCGCATCTGCTCCAGATTGTAGCGCATAATCGTCATCTTTAATCATATAAAGATTATCGCGCACATAAGAAGGATCGCGATCAAGAGCGGCCGCAGCTTCTTCCACATCTTCTGTAATGGCATTGCCCGAAAGGTTATTATGAACAATTTCTGTGACGCCCATACCAACGCCTGCTGTGACAGCAAACATCAAGATAATGGAACCAATCATATAAACCATTTTGGTAAAAATGACCGTCCCTCTTTTGATTGGAGTCGATAAGGTATACGCCATTGAACCACTATCGATTTCACTTACCACTAAATTATTGGCACAAAACACGCCATAGATTAATCCCAATAAAATGGCAACCATCTTAAAGAACATTTCTAACGTTCCCATCAGGGTACCAAGATCAGAAACTTGATCCCCAAAAGACGTATCTTCTGCTGCACTAACAATTTGTCCGATATCATCCGCATCAAAACTTACAATAAAAATAGTAATTAGTAAGCTTAAAACAATCGTGATAACTAACCATAATGGACCGTTACTACGTACACTCTGTTTAAAAATTGGTTTACTAAACATTGGCTACTTCCTCCTTGAATACATTGGTAAAGTAATCTTCAAAATTCGTTTTGATTTCTTTAAAGAATAAAACATCATAATGTTGAAGATCATTCATCAAGTCATTGATATCTTTATCATTGATGTTGACGTTTAATTGCAGGTCCTCTTCTTTTACATTTGTCAGCTCATAATCCAACGCTTGAAATTGTTGAAAACTTTCCCTTGTTTTAAATTCTAATTTATAGGTTTTATTTTTATTATGAAGAAGGTCATCCATGACGAGTTGATCAATAATACGGCCATCTTTAATCATAGCTACGCGATCACAAGTTTGTTCGATTTCTTCAAAAATATGACTCGACAAAAAGATCGTATGTCCCATTTCTTTTTCTTCTTTGATTAAATCGATAAATACATCACGCATTAAAGGATCCAAGCCAGTTGAAGGTTCATCTAAAATCAACACGTCAGAACCCAAGGAGAACGCTGCAGCCAAAGCTGTTTTTTGCTTCATCCCTTTACTCATTGTCTTTAGTCCAGCGGTATAATCTAATTGCAGTCGTTCACAAATTTCCTTACAACGTTCCCAACTGCCGCGTCCCGCTTTTTCCATCTGCCGCTTTAAAAAGGTTTCGCCGGTTTTATCTGCTGGAAAATTGATTTCTCCAGGTACATAACTGACAAAGCGTTTAATTTGGGCACTACTTTTTTGCGTATCCATGCCATTAATAAAAGCTTGTCCACTATCTGGCTTGATAAATCCCATCAATTGACGGATTGTCGTTGTTTTTCCAGCACCATTAATACCGACAAGGCCAAAAGTCTCTCCTTGCTCAATCGAAAGAGAAATATCAAATACGCCACTATCTTGCCCGTAATCTTTTGTTAAGTTTTCTAAATCAATGTATCCCATGGCTCAACACCTCTTCTCCAGACGAAACACTCTTGTTGGTATCATAGAAGTTCATAAAGTAATCTTCTAGTGAAGACTTCTCTTCGGTAATAAAATTCAATTGGTATTGACTTAAATCAGTAAATAGCTCTTTGATATTTTCATCTTTGATTTCGACCTTTGCCTGATTTTGACTTGGACGTTTGACCGTGATATCTAACGAAGAATTGTCAACAAAACGTTGATATTCATCTTCATCAGCAAATTCGATCTTATAAGTTTTATTTTCATTTTTCCGAATATCATCCGCAACAACGGTCGAAACCACTTCGCCTTCTTTAATGATCGCAATTCGATCACACGTGGCATCCACTTCACTAAAAATATGACTGGATAGAAGAATCGACTTGCCGGCTCTTTTTTCTTCTAAAAGAAATTCAATAAAACGTTCCTGCATAACCGGATCTAAGCCACTAGTTGGTTCATCTAGCACCAAAATATCTGGGTCATGCATAAAGGCTGTCACAATCGCCACTTTCCGACGAGTTCCCAAACTCATCGTATCTAATTTAGGAGAAATATCTAATTCAAACATATCAATTAAGTGATCCGTCTTGGTCATATCCGAGATTTGACGTTCTCTTGCCATAAAGTCGATAAACGCTTTTCCCGTCATATTTTTAGGAAAAGCTAATTCCCCAGGCAAATAACCGACTTCTCGTTTGATCGCCGCTGCGTCTTTCCATGAATCTTTATTCGATACTTTAATTGCTCCCGATTGTGGCTTCGAAAAGCCCATTAAATGACGAATCGTTGTGGTTTTTCCAGCGCCATTTGGACCTAAAAAGCCAAAAACTTCGCCTTCTCCAACCTCAAAAGATACATCAAATACACCACGATGAGAACCGTAATCTTTTGTTAGTTGTTCGACTTCAATCACTGACATATCTTTTCGCTCCTCATTTACAAAAGTATGTTAAATGACATATGACCGTTTATTTACATATGTTCATTTATTGATTATAATAGGCTTGACAAAAATTACAACAAACAACTTGAGTAATTGTGGAAATTAAATGACACATTCGCCGAAATTGTTTGTTAAAATTTAGGAAAGGAACATCTTCTCATGGAAAGCTCACTCGATTTGCGTGTTCAAAAAACTTACGACGCGCTTATTACTGCTTTGTTAGATTTATTGAAGGAAAAATCACTCGATAAAATCACGGTCAACGAACTGTGTCAAAAAGCTAGAATTCGTCGCCCTACCTTTTATAAACACTTTAATGATAAGTACGACTTTTTTAATTTTACCGCACAATCATTACAAGAACACTACATAGCTAAAGTAGAAGAAAAAACCGATGATACGCATCCCGTTCGCTATTTCATCACCCTTTTTCAAACCATGCTTGACGCAATCGATGAATATCAAAAAGTTCTTTTACCTTTAAAAATTGATGGCACAAGCTTTTCTATCTTTGAAACAGTAGATGATAAGCTAAAACAACAATTAGAAAAACGGTTACGCCATTTCTATGATATGGGGTATCAACTACCAACAAATGTCGATTTTAGCCTACAAGTTTTGCTAGGTGCCTTTAAACAAGCGGCTTTTTGGTGGTTAAAAAACCAAGAAACCCTCTCAAAAAAAGAGGTCATAGATGAAATGAACAAAACTTTGCGATGGTTTTTTGACATGCAACGTTAAAACACAAAAAAAGACCCGCCAGCGGGTAACTGGCGGGAAAGGAGTTAAAAAATGAAAAAGTGTTTTAGGGTTGTTTCGTTGGTACATTTTTAATATAACGATAAAAAGTGAATAAATTATGACATTTCTTTTTTTAAATTCTAAAAAAGAAATGAAAAAGAATTTTTGTCAAAGGATCAAAGTGAGCCTCTCCCTATTTCGAAACTAACCGTATTAATTACTAACACAAAGACGATTTTGTTATAGCGTTAAAGTTACCTCTTAGCTAAAAAGATCTGCGTGCGTGCCTGTATCAATAAATCGGACAAATGCTCCATCATACTTATAAATTAATCCCCAGTCCGGCTGACTAAAAAGTGATCATTATATTGAGATTCCAGAGGTTTATCACAAAAAAGTTTCCAATAAACTCTTTCAAAATCTTCTCTTTCATAACGATCACCTTTAAGCATTTTTATAATACTTTTTAAATTTTCATTCGAACGCAGACTTATATTTAGGCCTATTCTTCATTTAACCAATCCAAACCTTCCTTCCCGTTTTCAAATTCAATATAATCCTGGCTTTTCGTTACTTCTTCTAATTGAGAATTTGGGACAGAGACTTCAAAGGGAATTCCGCCTACTTCAATTGAACGTTTTACAAAGATACGATAAGCTTCATTAGGCTCTAAACCTATGCTTTGCATTACCTTTCTGAACTTTTCTTTATCCTCTTCGTTCATTCTAAAATGTACTTGGTTCGTCATAATAAGCGCCTCCTATATCTAGAATACCAATTGCTACCGCTTTAATCCAATAAGATAACATTTCAGCTTAAAATAAACATGAAATTAGTGAAAAATAACAAAATTTCAGGTAGGATAAGTACTTAGACACATGAGCATTCTATATTGTGTGAAATTTTTAAAGGAGGGATTTGTTTTGGAGTGGATAAAACTCATTGGAATCTTTATTATCTTACTAGGATTTTTATTTAAATTAGATACAATCGCGGTCGTTGTTTTCGCTGCTTTTGCGACAGCTCTAGTATCTGGCATACCTATAATGGACTTTTTAGAAGCTTTTGGACAAGCATTTGTGGAAAATCGACTCGTAACGATTTTTCTACTCACTTTACCGATGATTGGTCTTTCAGAACGTTTTGGTTTGCGTCAACAAGCGGTGATTTTGATCCGAAAAATTAAAGGAATGACGCCAGGGAAATTTTTAACGCTTTATATGGCAATCCGGGAAATCGCCGGTCTTTTAGGGATTCGTATTTCAGGACATCCACAATTTGTTCGTCCTATCGTTAATCCTATGACCCAAGCTGCGGCAACTAAATACGGTGATATTTCGGATAAAGATAAAGAAGAACTGAAGGCCCGTGCGGCAGCTAATGAAAATTACGCCAACTTTTATGGGCAAAATACTTTTGTCGCAGCTTCTGGTGTTTTGTTAATTGCTGGAACATTGCGAGATTTAAACTATGATGTATCAGAAGCTAGCATTGTGCAATATTCTTTAATTGTTGCAGTCATTGCGCTTGTACTAGCTGCGATTTCAAATATGCTATACGATCGCAAATTAGCTAAAAAATATGGCATTACAAAGGATGGTGACCTAAACAATGACACAGACAATTGATACGATTCTTGAGTTGTTTTATATTTTAATTGGTATTCTAGCTGCGATGACTTCGATTCGTTCTTTTAGAGATCATACCAACTCAGCTCGAATCGGTACGGGGTTATTTTGGTTATTTTTAGGCATCATTTTTGCTTTCGGTAATTTCTTGCCTTACGCTGTATCTGGTATTATGTTAGTCATCATTGGGATCTTGACATTATTTAAGCAAGTAAAAATTGGTAATATTGCCAAGTTAGATGATAAACAAGGAGAAAAAGCTGCCGAACGAATTGGTAGTTGGATTTTCTTTCCTGCCATTGTACTGGCATTAACAGCAGTGGGTGTTTCCTATACCGTTTTAGGTGGTCAAGTAGGCATCGGCGTGGCCTCTATCGTCGCTTTAATTGTCGCTGTGATCATTACTTCTGCTAAACCTAAAACAATTATGGACGATACGGATCGCATGTTCCAATCTGTCGGAACCACTGGGATTTTGCCTCAATTATTGGCTGCTTTAGGTGTGATTTTTAATTTAGCTGGCGTTGGTGAAGTCATAGCTGATGCCATCGCCAACCTTATCCCAGTTGGAAACCAATTTTTCGGCGTTGTTGCTTATTGTCTAGGGATGGTGTTGTTTACCATGGCTATGGGCAACGCTTTTGCGGCGTTTACTGTCATCACAGCTGGCATTGGTGTTCCTTTTGTTATCGCCCAAGGTGGAGATCCGGTGATTGCTGGTAGTTTAGCCATGACCGCCGGCTTTTGTGGTACTTTGTTAACTCCGATGGGTGCCAATTTTAATGCCTTGCCGGTTGCTTTGTTGGAAATGAAAGATGCAAATGGCGTCATCAAAGCGCAAATCCCTATGGCCTTGGTTATGATTGTAGTTCATATCGTTTTAATGTATGTACTAGCTTTTTAACTAAAGCAAACTTGGAAATTGAATAAAGAAACGAAGAAACGTTATTCAAAATTGAAATATTGAATAATAAAATAAGAAAACATTATCCAATACTGAAATAATGGATAATGAAATGAGAAAACGTTATTCAAAAAAGATAAAAACGAACAAAAAAACAAAGAAATGTTACTTATTGTTGAAAAATTGAAGAGTGGAAACAAGAAGCATTATTCAATATTAAAATAATGAATAATGAAACAAGAAAGCGTTATTCAAAAATAAGATATTGAATAAGGAAATAAAAAAGTATTATTCATTATTAAAAAATTAAAGAAAGGAAGAGTAATATGAAAATTTTAATTACAGGATTCGACCCATTTGGCGGCGAAAAAATAAATCCTGCGTGGGAAGCAGTCAAAAAACTTCCTAACACCATTAAAGGTGCTGAAATTGTTAAAGAAGAAATTCCAACGGTTTATGGTAAATCAGCCGATGTTTGTAAAAAAGCGATTCAAAAACACCAACCAGATATCGTTTTAAATATTGGTCAAGCAGGCGGGCGTTTCACTATTACGCCAGAAAGAGTTGCTATTAACGTTGACGATGCGCGAATCCCTGATAATGAAGACAACCAACCGATTGACCAAACGATTCAAACAGACGGTCAAGCGGCTTATTTCACACAGCTACCTGTCAAAGCGATGGTAGAAAATGTGAAAAATAACGGTTTTCCAGCAGCAGTATCTAATTCAGCTGGTACCTTTGTTTGTAATCATATCATGTATCAAGTCCAATATATGATTGATAAAGAGTTCCCTAATATGAAAGGCGGCTTTATTCATGTTCCTTTCATCGCTGAACAGGTTGTAAACAAGCCTAACCAACCTTTTATGCAAATTTCTGATATTGCTTTTTGTATCGAAAAGACAATTGAAGCAATTGTTAATTTTGGAGATAAAGATGACTTAAAAGCTGTTGGCGGAGAAACACATTAATAGGTAATAAAACTACCGGAAACAAACACCATAAAAAATGTTTGTTTCCGGTATTTGTCTGTTATGCCAAAGATTATTAAAAAAAGACTTAATAATAAGGAATATATAGAACTTCAGTATTTTTTATGTTACTTTATTAAGTAACAGTAAAGTTTATGACGGTGGCTATCTTTTTCGAAAGTGAGGTGGTGCGTATGTGCGTACTAACTAAAACTAAAGAAAGGAGAAGCCTTTTGTCTGCATTTGAGACGATTCAGGTAATTTTAGGTTTTGGTACATTTACCATCGCCTTAATTGCTTTAGTCGTTGAATTGCTAAAAAATGACAGAAAAAAATAACCGTCAACTTTAGCAGGACGACGATTATTTTTTATTAATCAAACTCTGCCACCGTCTTAATCGGTGCTGTTATTGAAGAGTTGTTTACACAACTCTTCTTTACACAACAATTATAACAAATTTTCTTACTCTATTCAACTTTTATGTTACTTTAAAAAGCAACATAAAAAGTTCTAGTAATAACTTTTTAAGATAATCTTATCTGTCCTTTTTCAATTATAAACATTTTTTTCATGACCAACTTGAACAGCTAGTACAACCAATTGGCTATCTTCTATTTCAACGATAACACGATATTTGCCAATTCTATAACGCCATTGACCAGACCGATTTGTAGTTAGTTCTTTGCCAAATTTGCGAGGGTCGTCAATTCCATCAATATGCTGATACAGCCAACGAGTAATTAAAGTCGCCTGATATTTATCCATTTTTCTAAATTGTTTTTGTATTTCAGAAGTGAAGACTAAGCGGTAGCTCATTCTAAACCTCCAAATTCAGAAAGAATTTCATCCATTGATACTGTTTGCTTACCATTTTCGAGCCAATGTTTATATGCAATCTCAGCTGTTTGGCGGTCATATTCATCTTCTAATTGTTCCATCGAATAGGTTTTTAAAAGGTCAGACAAAGAGATTCCGTAGAAATCAGCCATATAATTCAACCATTCTTTTTCCGCGTCACTTACACGTACTGTAATCATAGCCATAACAATGCACCTCCACTCGTATTACATTGTAATACAAACAAAGGCCTTCGTCAATTAAACTTCATAGTTGAGTTAAAGTAACCGTATAAGGACACATACTTGTTTGCGTAAATATTTGTCATTTTACTCAAGAGAATATATAAGATATATATTAGGAGTGATTATCATGTCCGTTAAACTTCGTAAAGTGGGTTCTTCTCATGTTCTAACTGTACCCAATAAATTTAAAGTACCAGAAAATACCGAATTCGATGTTTTTCATGGCCACGATGGAAGTATCATTTATACGCCTAAACGGAACAATCCATTCGAAGGAGATTGGTATAACCACGATCTCCAACAAGAAAGTGAATTTGAAAACGTAGATGATTTAAATATCGAAATGGTTAGAAAAAGTGGGTGATAACAAACTGCACTGTGTATAAACCGACGCTTAACGTAACTCTCTTAAGTATCGGTTTATTTTTTTGTTAAAAGAAACTTGGCAACCACTTCCCTGTCATTTGAGCCAACTTCCCCACTGTGCTAAACTATAGATAAATAAAGCAAGCGCTTACTTCTTTATTTTTGCTTTACTTACATAATTAAAAACTTAATTTAGGAGGAATTTTGCATGACAAGCTTCATAGAATGGGATTTTTTGACGGACTTTATCGAAAAGGCTTTCGCTGCTTATGGAGTACCTCAAGAAGATGCTAAGATTTGTACGGATATTTTGTTGCAGGCGGATAAAAAAGGAATTGAAAGTCATGGTGTGAACCGTTTTAAGCCTATTTATATCGATCGAATTAAAGCAGGTATTCAAAATCCAATTACAAAATTCGATATTGTACGTGAAACGCCTACCACTGCTGTTGTTGATGGTCATGACGGCATGGGACAAGTCATTGGTCATCAATCAATGCAGCTGGCAATTGATAAAGCCAAAGAATATGGCATGGGCATGGTCGCAGTGAGAAACTCCACGCATTATGGTATAGCTGGCTATTATACGGATATGGCAGCTGAGGCTGGCTGTATCGGAATGTCGGGTACAAACGCTCGTCCTTCTATCGCCCCTACTTTCAGTGTAGAAAATAAATTAGGAACCAATCCTTTAACGGTCAGCTTCCCAACTGATGAAGAATTTCCATTTTCATTAGATTGTGCGACTTCTATTATTCAAAGAGGAAAAATCGAACTATATGAAAGACAAGGTACAGATACGCCAGCAGGTGCAGTCATCGGACGTGATGGTTCAGCAATGACTGATTCTCCTGAAATTTTAAAAGCACTACAAACCGGAAATGCTGCCTTAGCGCCTCTAGGTGGGATTGGCGAAAAACTTTCCGGCTATAAAGGATACGGTTATGCCACAATTGTTGAAGTTCTCTCTGCTGCTTTACAACAAGGAAACTTCTTAAGTATGTTATCAGGAATCGGTGAAAATGGCGAAAAAGCAAAATATCATCTAGGTCATTTCTTCATTGCTATTGATACCGAAGCTTTTATGGGATTAGAAAGCTTTAAGAAAACTGCTGGTGATATTCTACGAGAACTACGTGCCGCAGAAAAAGCTCCTGATGCAGATCGAATCTACACACCTGGTGAAAAAGAATATCTTGTTTGGCAAGAACGGCAAAAAACTGGCTTACCTGTGAATGAATCTGTTCAAAAAGAATTAATTGAAATTCGCAATGAAGCAGGACTAACAGATTATTATTTCCCGTTTGAAGAATAAAATGACTTATAATTTATTTAGTTGTTCACTAGTGGTGCATTAATATGATCAGAATATTCAGATTTTAACTTTTTTCTAAAAAATGACAAAAAAATCAAATGCTTGCGCAAAGGATGACTTTTCCAGAAAAAAATTTTCATTATTTATCTGAATACTATTGCAACAACGACAAATGCTATTTCGTCACGTAGGAACGAGCAACACCCATAATTCTTCAAAAGGTTGAAAAAGCAAGTGTTTCAATAGACGCTTGATTTGAAAAGGAGATTTCTTACTTCCTGTCTCCACTTTGAGTAAATACGTCAGTAGACTGGCAATCATGGCGAGAATGATTTGATTGCTTACCCCTTTTTCACTGTGGGAAAATAGCTTTTTTATCGTCATATGTTGCTTGATGTGCTTAAAAAATAGTTCAATTTGCCAACGAGCTTTGTACATGTCGGCCACTTCTTGGGCGGTCACATCAAAACGGTTAGTGACAAAACGTAATTGTTTTCCCTTTTCATCCTGAATCGTCACTAAGCGAAACGGGGAGGTTAAATAAACCTGCGTACCTAACACCACCATTTGGTCACGCAAAATGTTTTTACTCTGAGAAGTATCATAAGTTTCTCTGACATGGATTTTGGTGTTTTTCTTCACTCTTGTGACGAAAAAATAGCCATCGGCTTCCATTTCATCCAGTCGCTCGTAATCAATATAACCACGGTCAAAGATATAGGTCGCTTCCGGTTGATTGACAAAAACTTCTAAGTGATTGTCATCATGTTCAACCGCATTCGTGACTTCAAACTGATCCGGATACAAGTGTTCTTTATCCATAAAACAAAGTTTTAAGTGAAGCTTGATCCCCGCTTTGGTTGAGCGAAAGTCCGCCCAAGGATATCGAGTGGTATTTAACGGAAAGGTAGAAGAATCCACGAGATAGAGCGCATTTCGTTTAGTCACCGGTGTTTTTGACCGTGCTTTTTCCAGTAACTGTGCGAAAATCGCCCACAAAATTTCGTCATCCATCTGGGCGAGCTCACGGGAAAGCTGCGAATGGCTGATGGCATCTAACGCCATGGTCTGTTGTAGATCAGGGGAAACAAATGCCGTATCCATTTCACGTAAACTTTCACACTCATGATCGATGCCATAGAGAAACACCTTCAAAAAGTGTTCAAAAGCAAATTTTTTATGATACTTGTCGGCTTGAAAAATTTTCTCACGAATAGAAAAAGGTAATTTTTTGAAATTTATGTTCGAAAACCATTTATTAAAAGCTGAAATTGTTTTATACTTATCCATATTAAGTTCCTTTGTATTGGTCTTGGATAAGTCATCCAAGCTCAGTATAAAGGATTTTTTTATGAATGAAAATAGTGTGAAACATAAAGAGCTAATTTAAAATGTTTCATGCACCACTAGTGTTAGTTGTTATATTATATTTTTTCTAAACTAAAAGTTGAAAATTAGTAAGCAACTGAAAAATAAAGTTCATTATTAAACTACGGCTTTATTTTAAGCTTATTAAAAGCAAATATTTAACTATCAAAATTCCTTGAATTAGGTTAAAATATACTCACCCCAAAAAGGGGAAATGTATGGTAACTGTTATAGAAAACTAATTTTTTCAAAATGTTGAAAAGTAGGCAGACAAGTATATAACTTTTAGGGGTGGGTAAAAATGGGTCAAAAGAAAAAGCACAAGAAAAGTTTGGCAGAAAAGTTGAAAGGTATGGGACCAGCAGCCATAGTAACCAGCGCCTTTGTTGGCCCTGGTACTATTACAACAACAACACTGGCCGGTGTTAATTTTAAATATTCATTATTATGGGCAATCCTTTTTTCTGGCTTGTCTCTGGTAGTTTTAATGGAAATGGCTGGAAGAATTGGTATTATTTCAAATCATGATATAGCTGAAGCAGCAACTGCGAGTTTTTCAAATAAAAAGCTAGCAGGAATCATCATCAAAAGTGTCATTGTTGTTACCTTATTTGCTACAGCTTTTGGACTTGAAGCAGGAAATCTTATCGCGGATCATTAGGAATAGCTGATAGCGCGAATTTTCCACAATGGCTCTCAGCTCTTATTCTTGGAGTAGCTGCATTTTATGCCGTGGCTGTTGGAACTGCCAAAACGCTTGAAAAATTGATGTCTTTCTTCGTTAGTCTGATGGGCTTTATCTTTATACTTACTATGATACTGGTTGGCCCCAACTACATTGAAGTGTTCAATGGTTTTATTCCAACAAATATCCCAGAAGGTTCAGGCGTAAACATTATTGCACTGATTGGTACGACTTTGATTGGTATTAATATATTGATGCATGCCACAACCACTGCAGAAAAGTGGCAAGGCTCTGAGCATTTAGAAGATGCTAATTTCGATATTTATTTTAATGTTGGCATAGGTACAATTATTACATTTGCTATTGTTATTACAAGCGGAACGGTTTTATACGGGAGTGGAACCACTGTAGATACACCACTTGTATTTTCACAAATGTTGGAACCCGTATTAGGAAGTTATGCTAAAATCATTGGAAATGTAGGAATTGCAGCCGCTGGGTTATCATCGGCGATCGCTACACCGCTTATTTTAAAGACCGTTCTGGCTCGACTGTTTCGTTGGGAAGCTAATGGCACGAAAGCACGAATAACAGGAGGCTCAGCTGTTATTTTCGGCTCGATATTTGCGGCGATCGGCACAAATCCAACCCAAATGATTGTATTTGCTTCTGCAATTAGCGGTCTATTTTTACCTATCGTAGCTATTTTGATTATGATTGCCGCAAATAATAAGAAACTGTTACAAGAGTATAGAAATAACATATTTCAAAACATTCTTGGTGGAATCGCAACGCTGATTACACTTGCTCTTGGTATTAATAGCTTGCTTAATTTCTTTGAAAATTTAACTAGCTTATAGTGCTTAACAAGCGCATGTTTGCTGACATCTACCAATGAACTGTAAAATAAAGTAGAGCTTTTCTATTGTTTATAAATTGTTTAAAAGAAGGGCGTTTAAACAAAAGCACCCTTCTTTTTACATGCGCTAAACAAACAACTGTTAAAAGAATATTTAAAAATAAGTCCTACTTTTTTGTTAAAAATACAAAAAAGCATTACGATAATATTGTAGTAAGAAACTTTAAAAAAGGAGACAAATAATATGAACCAGGATCCAGAAAAATTACTAGAACAATTATCCTTGGAAGAAAAAGCTTCTCTTGTATCCGGGACTGATTTTTGGTATACCACAGCTATTGAATGCTTGGATATTCCATCTCTCAATTTAACTGATGGCCCTGCCGGGTTGAGAAAACAAGCAGGCGACAGCGACGCCCTTGGTTTAAATAAAAGTGTAGAAGCCATCAATTTTCCGGCAGCCAACTTAATCGCTTGCTCTTTTGACCGGAAGGCGTTACAAGAATTAGGGGAACGCTTAGGTAATGCAGCCCAATCAGAAGATGTATCCATCCTGCTAGGTCCAGGAATCAACATTAAGCGTAGCCCTCTGGCTGGACGCAATTTTGAGTTTTTTTCTGAAGACCCTTATTTAACAGGTGAATTAGGCGCAGCTTATGTCAAAGGGGTTCAAAATAAAGGGGTTGGCGTGAGTCTGAAACATTTTGTGGCAAATAACCGAGAAAATCAACGTTTTACCGTTTCATCAAATATCGAAGAACGACCTCTGCGTGAAATTTATCTACATGCTTTTGAAACAATCGTTAAAGATGCTCATCCTTATACCATTATGTGTTCTTATAATCCTTTAAATGGCGTTTTAAATGCCCAGAACCGTACGTTATTGACAGATATTTTGCGAAATGAATGGGGCTTTGATGGTATAGTTTTATCTGATTGGGGTGCAGTCGCAGATTCAGCCGCCTCCGTGCAAGCAGGTATGGATCTAGAAATGCCAGGAAAAGGAAAAGCATCACAACAAGCAGTAGTTGAAGCCGTTCAAAACAATCAACTTGCTGTTGAAGATCTAGATAACTCTGTCTTACGTATACTAAAGCTTATTCAACAGCTGACAGATAACGCGCAGACGGATCCCTCTTATGACAAAGAAAAACAACATGAGCTAGCACGTGTATTGGCATCTAACAGCATGGTTTTATTGAAAAATGACGAACAAGTATTGCCGATAAAAGAGGACGATTCACTATTAGTTGTCGGAGAACTAGCCGATAACCCTCGCTCACAAGGCGGTGGCAGTTCACATGTCAATGCTTATAAAGTTTCTTCTCCCTTAGAAAATATCCAAAGCGGTCATAGCAACGTTCATTTTGAACAGGGCTATCACTTAGACCAAACAGCGGATAAAAATTTATCAAGCAAAGCTTTGGAAGCTGCCAAAAAAGCAGACAAAGTAGTATTATTCGCAGGTTTTCCTGAATCCCTTGAATCTGAAGGCTTTGACAAAGATTCTCTCTTGTTGCCAGAAAACCAAAATCGCTTAATTCAAGAAATCAGCCAAGTCAATGACAATGTCGTTGTCGTTTTACAAAATGGCTCTGTAGTTGCAATGCCTTGGATTCATCAGGTAAAAGCCATTTTAGAAACTTATTTAGCAGGTGAAACAGTAGGCGAAGCCACTTGGGATGTGCTTAAAGGTACTGTTAATCCTTCAGGCAAATTGGCCGAAACTTTTCCACAACGCGTGGAAGATAATCCGACAGCCTTGACTTTCAATGCAAGCACGATTGATGAAAACTACCGTGAAGGACTTTTTGTAGGTTATCGTTATTATGACAAGAAAAAATTAGCACCATTATTCCCATTTGGTCACGGCTTAAGTTATACGACATTTGCTTACCAAGATTTAACTGTTGAAGAAAAAGAAAATAACTTTATCTTAACTGTAACATTATCTAACACCGGTAAAGTAGCCGGAAGCGAAGTTGTACAAGTGTATATTTCAAACCAAACAAGTAATATCGAAAAACCAGAAAAAGAATTGAAGCAATTTGAAAAAGTTTATCTAGAACCCAACGAAACAAAAAAAGTTAAGATAGTATTAGATGATAATGCCTTTATGTGGTATAACGTCGACAAAAAAGACTGGCAAATCGATGATGGCTCTTATCTTGTCCAAGTGGGTTCCTCTTCTGCAGATATCCGGCTCACACAAGAAGTAACCATTCAAAAAGGAACAAAAACGCATCCTGAAGTAACCTCAGATACTTATATCGCTGATATTATGAAACGTGATGATTTAAAAGATTTGATCGCTACAACAGAGTTTGGAAAAACACTGAATAATTTAATTGGCGATGATTCCAATAGCAAAATGTTAGAAAACATACCGTTGCGCGCAGCCGAAATGATGGGCTTTTCGCCAGCACAAGTGAAAGCATTTATTGATAAAGCAAATGAGAAATAGAGTTTTGAGAATCATCTGTGTATAAATAACCCCGTCGATTGGCTAGTTTAGTCAATCGACGGGGTTTATTTGTAAACAAGTCTTTTTTGAACAAAATTACTCTTAATCGTCTAAAACGAATTTTTCCACTGATCCCGACCCGGCGATGAATACATCATAACCAGCGGCTACTGCTAAACGTGCCAATGTTGTACCCAATTTCCCTTCGCCTAAAATTTCTATTGAAAAATAAAAACAGATTCCTAGCACTAAAATTTGCTAGAAAACTGTTTTTATTCACACTACCATTATTTTATATACTATTTTCCCTTATTTCTTTCCACCATTTTCAACACTTCATCTACAATATAATCAACTGTAAAACCATAATCATTTAATAAATCATCTGCTGGTGCTGATTTTCCAAATTTATTTACGCCAAGTGAGATACCATCTGTACCAACGTATTGTGACCAGCCAATTGTAGAACCTAGTTCAATAGATGCTTTATTAACAATACTTGAAGGAACCACTGATTCTTTATACTCCTTCGTTTGTTTGTCAAACAGTTCCCAACTTGGTAAAGATACAACATTTACTTTAAAATCCGATAATTTTTCTTTAGCCTTAAGTGCCATTTCCACTTCAGAACCAGTAGCAATCAAAATAACGTCTGGTTTATCTGAAGCTTTTGATAAAACATATCCACCCTTTTCAGCACCTTTAAAATCAACATTATCTAAAACAGGTACATCATGTCTACCTAACGATAAAAGGTAAGGATTGTCTTTTGACTCTATTGCTAATTTCCAACCAACCAGGGTTTCGTTTGCATCTGCAGGTCGATAAACAACCAAATTAGGCATTGCCCTTAAAGAAATGAGGTGTTCAACTGGTTGGTGCGTTGGTCCGTCTTGTCCAACATGTAAGCTATCATGTGTCATCAAATACGTTGCCGGAATATTCATAACAGAGGATAAACGAATCGCTGGTCTCATATAATCAGAAAAAATTAAAAACGTACCACAATAACCCCTTACTCCACCGTGTAATGTAATTCCATTTGTTATTGCAGCCATAGAAAATTCTCGTATACCAAAATGAAGGTTAGGACCTATATGTTCTTTTTCATTCATAAATGGATAGTTATCAATAGTCGTTTTATTTGAAGAAGCCAGGTCAGCAGATCCCCCAATAAGTTTAGGAAATTCGTGATATAACCTATTTAATACTTTTCCTGAGGCAGCTCTTGTAGCCATCTTATCATCTTCAAAAGGCTTCCAAACTTCTTTACTGATAGAAATTTCATTAGAGATAAATCCTTCTAGCTCTTTTCCTAAATCTGGATATGCTTCTTTATATTCTTCAAAAAGTTTATGCCAGTTCTTTTCAGTTTCTTCTCCTTTTTCGATCACTTCATTAAAATCAGTTTTTATTTCTTTTGGAACAAAAAAGTCATCATAATCCCAAGTAAACGATTCTTTTATATGTTGAGCTTCTTTTGCACCCACTGGATTACTATGAATCTTTTCTGTCCCTTGTAAGGTCGAACCAAAACCAATAATCGTTTTTACTTCAATTAACGTTGGCTTATTTTCCTTTTCTTGCGCTTTTTTTATTGCTCGGGATATCTCTTCTAAATTATTTCCATCTTCTACCAAAATCGTTTGCCAATTCATAGCGCTAAATTTTTCTTGTTTATTTTCTCGTGATGATTCCTCTAACGGACCATCTGAAGTAATATCATTCGAATCATATAGTACAATTAGTTTTCCTAACCCCAGATTTCCAGCAATCGCTGCAGCTTCCATAGCAACGCCTTCTTCTAAGTCCCCATCTCCACAAATCGTATAAGTATAATGGTCAACAACATTAAAGCGATCTCGATTGAACCGTTCTCTCAAGTGTGTTTCAGCTATAGCGAAGCCAACCGTCATTGCGAAGCCTTGTCCTAAGGGTCCAGTGGTAGCTTCTACTCCTTCAGTTTGGAATACTTCTGGATGGCCTGGCGAAAAATTCATAAGATTTGTGCATTTTTACTCGGTACGTTATGATAAAAAGGTATAGTAATTTAATTATTTTGAAAGAGGAGTGAAGTTATGGATACTGGTATTACTGCTTTAGACAATTTACTAGCATCATTACCAGCAATCGTCGCTGGAATTGTATTACTGATAGTCGCATGGATTGTTGCTTCTATCTTAAAAAACATCCTAGCAAAAGGACTTAAAAAAGTTGGTTTTAGTCGTTTGCTTACAAAATGGGGAATGGCCAAATCAGAAGAAAATGCCAATTCTGCCATTGATAGCTTAGCCAAAGTGGTTTATTACATTGTTTGGCTAGTCTTCTTGCCGGGTATATTTGAAAGTTTTGGTGTCCCTGCAATTGGACGTCCAATTCAAACAATGTTAGACACAGCACTGGCTTACTTACCTAATATCTTTGGTGCTATTATTATCTTAGTTATTGGTACAATAGTTGCACGTTTTGTAAGAAGCGTAGTTTACAACTTATCTGTTGCTGCAAACATCGATTCTTATGTAGCTAAATTCTTAGGTACTAATGAAGAAGATCAAGAAGTTGAAGAAAAGAAAGATACATTAGCTTCTGCTTTAGGCGGAATTACTTATTTCTTGATTATTATTCCAATTGCGTTGATTGCACTAGAAACATTGAACATCAACACAATTGCTGAACCGATTAGTTCAGTTCTAAATACCATTTTAGCTGCTATTCCGCATATTGTGGTAGCTGCAGTATTACTTGGCGTTGGTTTAGTTCTTGCAAAATTCTCTGGTCAAGTTGTTGGAGACTTGCTTAAAGGTACTGGAATTAACAAATATTCTAAGACCATCGAAGACAACACAAATATGTCATTTGACTTAGCTAAATTATCTGGTCAAATCGTTTCATTTGTTGTTGGTTTACTATTCTTTGTTGAAGCGTTGAATGCACTACAATTGGATATCTTAAACATGGTAGGTTCAGCAATCATCGCTTATATTCCTAACCTAATCATTGCTGCAATTATCCTAGTTGCCGTATTTGTCGGTGGCGATTTTGTTGGCAATGCAATCAGCAAAGCAACAAAAAGTGGCTTAGCTGGTGCAATCTTTAAATTTGCCCTAATTATCTTTGGTATCTTTATGGCATTAGAACAATTAGACTTTGCAACTGCTATTGTACAACAAGCATTTGTATTGATCTTAGGTGCCGCAGCTGTCGCATTTGCCATTGCATTTGGTATCGGCGGACGTGATTTTGCGAAAAGACAATTAGACAAAGCAGACCAAAAAATTGATTCTGAAAAAGATAATTCAGACAACTCTTAAAACTCGTCTTAAGAGTTTTAAATTGGTTGATTAAAAGTTAACCACAAATGTTAAGTAGTTATTTACTTAATGTTTGTGGTTTTTTATTGAGTAAAAGCTAGTCAACAATAACCCATTACATTATTGAGGAAGCTTCATCTTCTTACTCAACATTACAGATAAAAATCTTTTATTATAAAAAGTTGTAGATACTCACAGTTTCAGAGAGCATCTACAACTTTTTTACCTATTCTGTACTAGATCTCCTACAACTTTCACCCGCAAGCGTGTCGCGTTATCTGGATGATAAGCAAGTGGAATTTCTTCGACTTCTACCAGTTCAATGGTACCTTCAATAGCTCCTGCTTTCATCGCTTGGTCATCTGCTTTTTCTCGAGCATCTTGCATGGCTTGTTCTCTTGCGATTTGCGAATAAATATAAATTTGTTCATATTGGCCCCCAATTTGCGAGATCGAAGCTCCGATCGCATTAGCAACCGCTCCTTTTTCATCGCGAATGATCTCTTTTACGCCATTTAATTCTTGTGGGATAATTACACTTCCTCCACCTACAAGGATTAAGGTTACATCACCAGCGCTGGTTTTCATTCGATCAATAGCTTCTTCTGTCATCGCGCCGATTTTTGCGTAAGCTTTTTCAGCAAAAACAGTATCGATATGTGCAACATTTGCCGGTTCTCCAATTTCAATTTTTCCTAAGCGAACCGCAATATCGGTAGCAGTTAAAGTATCACCACCAAAAACCATCGCTTTATCTACTAATTGATAACCCACGCTATCTGGTCCCACAGTCACATCATCATCTGCTGTTTGACGTACAATAGAGCCTCCTCCCAAGCCAATCGATACGATATCAGGCATCCGAAAATTGGTACGTACACCTCCCACATCGACCGCAACAGAAGATTCGCGAGGAAATCCATCGGTAATTACACCAATATCAGAAGTTGTTCCGCCAACGTCTAATACAATAGCATTTTCTAAATCTGCTAAATAAGAGGCCCCACGAATACTGTTGGTCGGACCACAGGCAATAGTCAAAATGGGAAATTCCCGTGCATAATCAATGGACATTAATGTTCCATCATTTTGACAGAGGTAAACTTCGGCATCTGAAACGCCTTCTTGTAGCAAAGCTTTTTCAAAGCCATCACTTGTTGTACGCATCACTTTAAATAAAGCGGCGTTTAAAATAGTTGCATTCTCTCTTTCAATCAATCCCACAGAGCCAATTGTAGAAGATAGAGAAACTGGAATACTTTCTCCTAAAATCTCTTGGGCTAATTCTCTTACGTAGAATTCTTGCTCATTTTTTAAAGAAGAGAATACTCCTATAACAGCAATTGATTCAACTTTTCCTTTCCAACTTGTTAAAATATCACGTATTTCTTGTTCATCAAAACTTGAAAGATTTCTTCCGTCAAATTCATAACCACCTTTAGCAAAAGCGTAAGTTTTAGATAGTTGCTGCACGATTGTATCAGGCCAAGCAGTAAAAGGAGCAACAGAAGCAGTTGCTGGATAACCTAAGCGGAGCACACCTACTTTAGCTAATTTTTTTCGTTCTACAATGGCATTTGTACACTGAGTTGTTCCTAACATCGCATGAGTTACCGCTGCTTTATTAATTTTTGATTCTTTAAGTACTAAATGTAATGCTTGAAAAATACCACTTTCGATGTCTTCGGTTGTAGGATATTTGACACTATGAATCAGCTTTAAGTTTTCATCTAAAATAACAGCGTCTGTATTTGTTCCACCAACATCAATACCGATTTTATATTCCATTATTGACCTCGCTCCTTTCTTACTAATTCTTCAACAGGGTCATAGTCATAATCATAACCAAAATAACGGGGCCCTACTGTTTCAATCCCTTTTGCACTACGCCACTGCTTGTTACATGGTAAAGCTAGTAGTCGCACACGTTTTCCGTATTTTAGACTTTCTGTAGTTACTGGAGTCAAAGTTTCCAAATCTACTAAACAAATAAGATCTGGCGTTAATACCAAAGGATGTCCATTTTTTAAGGCAATCAAATTTTCATTTTGGATATATACATTAACTTCTTCATCTGTATATTCAGCTAGACCTTCAATAATCACTTTTCCTCGGTTAAAGCCTCCTTCAGTTCCTCTTAATACATCGACTATTTTTCCAGTAAACAAATCATAGCCACCCGTAATGTCTAACACCTTTTGTAATTTAACTTGATTATCTTTTTCTTTAGAACGAATGATGCGACCTAGTTTCTCTGAAAGAGAAACAATATTAGCTATTCCAGAACGTTTGAGTTCAGTTCCTGAAGAAGGATAATTACTAATCAAGGTACTTGCACCCATTTCCACCGTAGCTGTTCGCGCTAGGCGTTCAGCCCAAACATTATCCACTGTTTCAATAATGCCAATATTTCCCTTCTCATCTGTTATTGCCATAGGTGTAGAAGAAACACCGTTTAAATGAAAAGTGACCATTTGTAGTTCTGGAAAAGCTCGTCCCATACCATCACAATCAATCAAAGGTAAACCTAATTGAGCGGCTACAATGATAGGAATCATGGAATTTACTCCACCAGCTTCCATTGGAAATACTCCTTTAATTTCACTTCCTAAGTACTTCTCCAATTTTTGAAATACACGGACAAATTCATCTCCTTTAGGAAATTTTTCCACTAAAACACTAGGTGCTCCCATCATAGCAGCTGGTGCGTACATTGCATTTTCGTCAATTTCATCAGGAGAAACTAGATGAGCCGGACCGTATTCATTAATCGCTGAAAGAGCCATCATTTTACCAATATACGGATCGCCGCCACCACCAGTTCCTAACAAAGCTGCACCCACTGCAATGTTTTCAATAGCTTCTGCATCAATTTTGTACATAATTTTTCCTCCAATGTTTCTAAAATTCTATTGTTTAATCATCAAGATTTCTTTTCACAGCTTTTTTCTCTATAAATTGATAACCCGCATAATAAATAACAAATGAGATAACGACACCAATCAATGGTTGATTAAGTAATTGCGGTGCATTAGGGAAAAATTCCAAAATAACCGGTAATGCCGCCACTGCAGCACCAATAAACCAAGAAATTACGCCTAACCAATGAATCTTAGGAATCTCATACCAACTTGCAGGATTTCCTTTTTGAATAATCCAATACGAAGCAATCATCACACCAGCAACAGGCGGAATCATCGCAGATAACACATTCATAATAGGAACAAAATAGTCCAGAATACCTATCGCAGCAAGGATAGTTCCCATACCACCCGCAGCTGCGACAGCAATCGTTTGTTTTTCTTTAGCTACGTTAAACACATTTACAATAGCAATTCCACCAGAAAATGCATTCACAGCATTCGTTGTCCAAGTAGCCAAAAGCATAGCGATCACTCCGATTACAGGCAACCCTAATTGAGTAAATACTGAGATAATATCTGCAGTCTCAGAAGTTACACCAAAAATCGCACCTGCCGCAATCATCAAAATTCCTGCGGGCAGAACACCGATAATTGAAGCTTTAGCTACACCTGAACGTTTACGAACATATTGCGAATAATCCCCTGCAATAATAGCTCCTAAAGCAAATGAACCAATTGTCACCGAGACGCCTGTTAGAAAAGGCATATGTGTTTCAGGTTGATAGTTTACAATCGCTGTCCAGCCACCGCCAGTCACCGAAATAACGATAGCATAAAGAATAACAACTAATAAAAAAGGTACTGCAATATAATTTAACCAACTAAGTAATTTAATACCAAAGATCGCAGATAATAACATTACGATCCCCCAAAATAAACTCGAAATCCACACAGGCAATCCAATATCATATAATGCCAAAAATTGTGAAAACGCCACACCTGCGACATTGGCTTGTAACCCGAACCAACCCAAACAAGAAATGGCTAAGATAATAGCAATAATTTTTTGAGCACCCTGTTCACCAAAAACTTGGGAAGCCACTTGAACAGTTGGCTTTCTTAAATCTGAACTTTGAATACCTTGGAAAATCATTCCAATAACAATAACACCGTAACCTACCAAAGCTGTTAAAATTGCTCTCCAAAAAGACATTCCAGCAATTAAAGTACCACCAAGTAATAACCCTGGCACACTAATCATAGAACCAATCCAAATAAAAGCTAAACTTTGCCAAGTCTGTTCTTCTTTGTTGTCTTGCATAAAAAGCCCCCCATTTCCCTCAATTTTTTTGAGAATACCTGCTATTATACGTAAAAAGGGGAGCTTTGTATTTATCTTAAACTAAAAATAAACAAGAGATGTTTTGTCAATATCGACAAAAATCATCTCTTGATCTATCTTTTTTCTGTATTTTTTAATAAACGCCAGATGGCAATAGCACGGTAATAAGTTAAACTCTCAGGTAATTTAGTTACGGAATAATGCACCAACTCGTTGATTCTTTTGATTCGATATTTGATTGTATTCATGTGTACATATAGTAATTTACCCGCTTTAGCATAGTGACTTTGTGCATCTAGTAAGAAAACAGCTAAGGTATCTAGCAATTCGGGCTGTTTTATTAATGGCTGCAACGGCCCTAGTGCTTGATGAATGGATTTTTCTCCTTCAGCGATCCTCTTTTCGCACTCTGCTACAAACTGAAAGTGTAGCTGCGTAAACATCCTTTGTTTAGGATACAAAAATTTCGCCTGCTCAAAGTATTCTTTCATTTTGCTATAAGCAGCCTGTACATCACTGGTTGTACCCATGCCTAAATATTGCACAATGGTATGACAAATCCCTTCTTGCTGTAGCTTTTTAGATACTTCAAAGGCAATCATATCAAAACCTTCATTGGTTTTTCCTTCATCCATAAATACCGCAATTATCTGTTCAAACAATTCTACGAGTAAAACGTTAAAGTGTGAAGTCATTTCTTCTTTTAATTGCCGCATTACTATTGCTTGTAAAGTAGGCTCTTCTACATGAACAAACCACACGTTGGAAATATTTCCCACGTCTATATGTAAAACAGCGCCTAATCGACGCATCTTGACACTTTCGTCATTCAAAATCGCTTTGACCAGTTCTTGTGTGTTGACTGCTTCATAATTTTGACCCCATAAGTTCATAAAGATTTGCACCACTTCCGCGGCTTGTTCCACCATATTTTCAGTTAATGGTTGATTTTCCTTAAACATATAAAACTGGATAGCTTCCATCCCACTATGAAAAATCGTTCGCTTCACAGCAGAAACAGTTTCTATCGATTGAATGTTAGTACCTGTTGTTTGTTTAACCATATAAGACAGATCCAAAGTACTAATACTTGGCCAAGTACCTGCATTAATAATTTGGCCTCGCATATCCGTTAATACAATAGAACTATGTGTTCGATCGGTTAACATTTTTAACATCGTATCTGCGTTACGCTGGTTGGCAGGAAGTTTAGAAATTTGTTCCACCATTTGATTAGAAAAACTTGTTTCGACCATTTCTTGTTTGACAATAGCTTCTACCACTTCATAAATAACTTCACTATAACGTAAAGAAGGCTCTCCTTCTGGCATCACAATCAGTGGAAAGTTTAATTTATTACACGTATCCAGTAAACGTTGGTCTATTTCTGGAATAAAAACACCTACATAATAAAGAATTAAGCCTATTTCTCCTTCACGTTGCAAATGTTGGATCATTTCTACTTGAGCATCAATGTCATGAGAAATTGTCATTAGCCCACTAATAACAATCTCACTTCCGTATTTATCTTCTTGATTAAATAATTCTTCCCTTAATTTGGCAACATTTGATTGCTCTAATACTGTAATAGAAGATACTTGCCTTTTTAGACCGTCTACACCTGCAACTACTTCTGCTTCTCTTAAAGAAGGTAAGTTTAAGAGACTTTTAAACTCCACACTCATCTATTTCCCCTCCCTTTTGCTTGCTTTGTCCGTTATTGTAGCATTAGCTTAAGATAAAGTCATGAATAAATTGTCTAACAATTCAAAATTTTTTCAATAGAACAGGGAGTAAAATACGAATTTGCTCCCTGTGATTGAAAAGACAGGGAGTGTTTTTTCATTTTTTTCCCTGAGATTGCAAAGATAGGGAGCGTTTCGTTTATACACTCCCTGTTATTAAGGATAAAATGGAAATAAGTAAAAAAATCAAACAAAAATCAGAAAAGATAGGGAATGAAATGCTAATTCACTCCCCATGATTGCAAAGATAGGGGGTACTTTTTCGTTTTGCTCCCTGAGATTGTAAAGATAGGGAGCGTTTTTCCATTTCTCTACCTGTCTTTTAGATAAAAAAAGACGCTCCTAAATAGAAGCGTCTCATTAACTTGCGATAGAAGTATTTTGAAAAAAGTTAGCCAAAGTTTCGCGTATTTCATCCGTTGTTTCTGTTTGCATCAATTCAGCTCGCAAATCGCTAGCGCCCGGAAAGCCTTTAATATAAATTTTAAAGAAACGACGTAAGCCAGCAACAGGGCGAGGAACAGTTTCACTATAATAGTCTTGTAAATCAAGTTGCAAGCGCAACAAATCAATATATTCTTGCACACTGTGTTCTTTAGGCTGTGTTTCGAAAGCAAAAGGATTGTTAAAAACGCCACGACCTATCATAACGCCGTCCACGCCATATTTTTCCACGAGTTCTAACCCTGTTTGGCGATCAGGGATATCTCCATTAATTGTAATCAAAGTTTGCGGCGCAATCCGATCACGAATCGCTACAATCTGTGGAATCATATCCCAATGAGCATCTGCCTTACTCATCTCTTTACGTGTTCGCAGATGAATCGATAAATTCACGATATCTTGTTCTAATAAATGGGTGATCCATTCTTCCATTTCATCCATTTGCTCATAGCCGATCCGTGTTTTCACACTAACCGGTAAGTCGCCAGCTTTGGCTGCATCAATCAACTCAGTAGCGACTTCTGGTCGTAAAATCAGACCACTACCTTTCCCGCGTCTTACCACATTACGAACCGGACACCCCATGTTAATATCAACACCACTAAAGCCCATTTCGGCTAAACCAAGACTCATCTCACGGAAATATTCAGGTTTATCTCCCCAAATATGTGCCACGATCGGTTTTTCATCTTCAGTAAAAGTCAGGCGACCTTGGACACTTTGCCTACCATCCGGGTGACAATAGCTATCCGAGTTGGTAAACTCAGTAAAATAAACATCCGGCGCACCAGCTTCTTTTATCACATGACGAAAAGCGACATCTGTCACATCTTCCATCGGCGCTAAAATAAAAAAGGGCTTCGGTAATTCTGCCCAAAAATTCTTAGTCATTTATAAACTCTCCTAATTTATGTATTCCATTTCTATTCAAAACAAAGTTATTATACTAGTAATGACAAAATGGTGCAAAAAGTAAGTTTGTTCTCTTTTAGAATTTTTAAATTGCCCAGAACTTGTATCCTTAGCAATAGAATGTGATAAAATGACTATATAATAATTAAAACAAAAAGAGGTATGAACTGTGGCACAAGCAATTTTTACAAAGACAGGTTTTTCTATTGAACAACCTACAACGCCATTTGAATATCGTTTAAAAAATGAACCCTTTCGCACACTTTACGAACAAGGCTTTGCAGAGAGAATAAGCAAAACTGATCCTTCCATCGACTACTTATTACAAGTGGCGCAAAGCTTTGTCCACCAATTAAAAAAAGACGGAGAAATCGAAATTACCCGTAAGTTCCGTTTCCCAGCGAAACATTTTTACCAAACCTTAGTAAATGAGGTCCCTTTTGTTATCGGTTATGAATTTGTCACCATTTCATGGCTTCAGGCCATTCACCAAGAATTGGCGAACATTTTTGCTGAGGAAATGAAAAATTTCCAAGGAAGTGTAGCAGATTATGTTCAGTCAAAAAATCAAAATTTAACAACCGCCGGAAGAGTCTATTTCCACTTGATTGAGCGTAAGCAAGGCCCCACTCCTTTCGCTTTTTTAGCTACTTATGCCACACTGCAAAATGGAAAAGTGAATCATAGACCGCTAAAAAACGCTCTTTCAGAATTTGAAAATTCAACTGAAATTTTCTCATTACTTTCTGCAGTGGGCCGAGTTGCTGATGAGTCCACTTTTATCTCCCAGTTAGTTGAATCCGGTGAGTTATTTTCTCCTTTAGGATTTAATGAACAAGAAGCATATCAATTTTTAAAAGAAACGCCTATTTATGAAGAAAGCGGAGTTATTTGTCGCATTCCTGACTTTTGGAAAAAAGAATATCAAGCTTCTGTCAAGGTAACTCTAGGAGATCAACAGCCAAGTTATCTCGGCATGGATTCTCTTCTCTCAAGTCAACCAGAACTGTATCTAGGCCAAGATCGCTATTCAAAAGCCGAGATCGAATCACTTTTACAACAAGACGAAGGACTCGCTTTTTTAAAAGGAAAATGGATTGAAATTAATCATGAAAAATTACAAGATTTGCTCGATACTTTTGAAGAACAAGAAAATACGCAATGGACGCTATTCGAAGCCTTACGAAACCAGCAAATAAATACAGATTCTGAAGAGAACCAACCTATCGAAATAAATAACGGACAATGGTTAAATCAGGTATTTACTCAAATGACAATGCCAAGGAAAATCGACCAGGCAGAACCCGCAACTACATTCCAAGCTGAACTACGACCTTATCAGCGTGTCGGCTATAATTGGTTGAAGTTTATGCAAAACCAATCTTTCGGAGCTTTGCTCGCTGATGATATGGGCTTAGGAAAAACTGTACAAATTTTAGCTTTATTAGATGCTTTAAAAAATCAAGGTACTCGTGCGCTTCTAATCATTCCAGCTTCTCTCATCGAAAATTGGAGAAAAGAAGCAGCTAGATTTGCGCCTAATTTAAACGTGCAAATCTTACACGGAAAACAAACTGATATGCAGGATGCCACAGCTGATCTGTTCATTACGACTTATGGCATGGTAAGTAAAATCGCGGCTCTTTATGAAAAGACTTTTGACTTACTCATTTTAGATGAAGCTCAAGCCATTAAAAACCCCGGAACAAAACAAACGAAAAACGTGAAAGCTTTGCACGCACGTGCTAAAATCGCCATGACAGGAACGCCTATTGAAAATCGATTATCGGACTTGTGGAGTGTCTTTGACTTTTTAAACCAGGGATTGTTAGGCACAAAAAAAGAATTTAGCTCTCAAATCAAAAAAGGCATGGATTACGGCGCTTTAAGAAAAATGATTTCACCATTTATTTTACGACGTTTGAAAACCGACCAACAGATCATTTCTGATTTACCAGCAAAAAATGAGCAAAAAGAATACATTGGACTTTCAAAAAAACAAGTAGCTCTATATAAAGGCGTACAGCGTGAGATTGAAAAATCCTTGGAAGACTCTGAAGGGATTCAACGAAAGGGAATGATTCTATCTGCTATTTCCAAGTTTAAACAAATTTGTAACCATCCTGACCAATATCTAGGCAACCAAGAGTTTCGACCGAACCTCAGTGGAAAATTTGAAAACTTACGTGCCCTATGCGAAACGATCCGGGATAAACATGAACAGGTACTAATTTTTACGCAGTTTAAAGAAATGTGTGAACCTTTAAATGAATTTCTAGCGGAAGTTTTTGGCAAATCAGGCCTTGTCTTACACGGAAGCGTGCCAGCAAAAAAAAGAGCGCAATATGTCCAAGAGTTTAACTCATCAGAATCCTACACCCCTTATATGGTATTATCAATCAAAGCAGGCGGTGTAGGTGTTAACTTAACCGCCGCCAACCATGTGATTCACTTTGATCGTTGGTGGAACCCGGCAGTTGAAAATCAAGCAACAGACCGAGCTTTTCGAATTGGCCAGGAAAAAAATGTTTTTGTTTATAAATTTGTCACAACAGGAACCATCGAAGAAAAGATTGATGAAATGTTATCCGAAAAAACACAACTCTCTAATGATCTTATTTCTGAAACAAGCGGTGAAAATTGGCTAACGGAAATGAGTAACCAAGAATTGAAACAATTATTCACTTTGGAGGCGAACTGATCATGTCTAGCTACGACTTTTATGAATATGAAAGTATCGCAGAAAAAAGGGACAGAGCAACAACAAAAAGAAGAAGCTATCAAAAAAAGCATCCAAATGCCGTTCCTATTACTATAAATGGTAATAAAATCGCTAAGTCCTTTTGGGGAAAAGCGTGGTGTAATCATTTAAAATATTATGCAGACCATGATAACCGCGTTTCTCGAGGTCGTTCTTATATCAAAAATGGCTTTGTTTTTGATTTAGCTATTAAGGAAGGACTGATCACTGGAACCGTGAGTGGTAGCGGCAATAATCTTTATCAAGTTATCATTACCATAGACCCTATTGCCGATCAACGCTTGGAAGAACAAATCAACGGCCATGTTGAAAGCTTAGAAGATTTAGCCTATGGAAAATTCCCTAAAGCATTAGAGAAAGTGTTTCTAACAAGTGAGAATGGCCTCTTTCCAAAGATGAATGAAATTCAATTTAGTTGTAGTTGCCCCGACAGTGCTTATATGTGCAAACACGTCTCGGCCATACTGTATGCGGTAGGCGCTAAATTAGACTCAGAGCCCTTGCTCTTATTTGAATTACGGGGGGTGGATACCTCTGCTTTAGTGAAAAGATCAGTAGAAGAAAAGATGTCCTCCCTCTTGGAAAACGCTTCTTCTGTAAAGTCTGATCGTATCATTGAGGATGATTCGATTATCGATCTTTTTGATTTAGAGTAAATATTATTTAAAACAAATATCATATTTTTGTACGAATAGCCTGACTTCAATCATTTCAAGTTAAAGTAAGGTTTAAAAGTTTAACAAAAATAAAAATATCTCAAGAAAGCATTGATATGTATAGTCATTGTTGCCCTCAACAATCAAATTTTTCATTTATGGAAAATTTTTCCAGAATGATTCCTAAACTTTACTGGAAAGAAACTGAACTTTGGTGTTGTTCAGTTTTGAAACATTTCCAACTTTCACCTTTCGGATGTCCAATCGGATGATACGAGCGATCGAACATTATGATTGGCAAAAGGTCCAGCTTGTTTTAGATACCTCGGAGAGCTTGACCGAAGAAAAGGAAACCGAGGCCTTAGTGCATTTACGTTTACTGCATCACTATCTTCAAAAAAATTAGCCTTATCTAAAACCGTTGAAAGCATGAGGAATCAGGGAGTCCAAAGCTTGTATAGGCACGATCGAAAGCACCTACCGAAAAATAACCTATAGCATGAAGCGCCAATCATTGACAGTATAAAAAAACAAGAATTTGAGGATTAGTTGAACCAACACGAAATGCTTCCGAATGACTTGATTACCTAGGAAAAGCTAAAAGTGTACCTTTAGGCCAATTCCAAAGGATTAGATCAATTAATAACTCAAGTTTCGCACACCAAATTCGGTAGATAACCCTTGATATAGTTGGGTAGCGTATCGATCCAGTGTTGTAGTTGACTTTCAATAAAGTCTTGTAGTGTACTTTCTGCTTTTTCGCTGACAGCCTGAATGATCTTGACCAACTCAAGCAATGCCACAGACCAATCAAGTTCTTTCATCTGATCTGCGAGTTCATAAAATAAGCCGCCCAGTGTCCGCTCGTCATTGGCACAGCGTTGTTGCCAGCTCAAGAGAATATAACGGGTAAATACAATGGTCGTGTGACAGAGCAGGGCTTGATAATTCCGTGTCTGTGTTTCTTGCGCTAAATGAAGCAGTGATTTTGATGCTTTAAAGAATGTTTCGATATCCCACCGTAAAGAATAGGTTTTGACGATCTCTTGAGAAGACAGCGTCAGATCATCCGTCATAATGGCTAACCAGGCACTTTGTTTACTGTGGTTTTTCACAAAAACGATCTTCACAGGATGCTGACCAGCACAGGGCTGGACGATAATGGACGAAAGAATAGCTTCAGCAGTTACTTCTTCCGTCGATTTTTGGTAGAGTTCGCTTAATTTATAAAAACGCCCTTGGTAGAGATATTTTGTTTTTCCGTTTTTCATCATCCCTATCGTATGAATGCCTAAATCGTGTAACCGATCGATCATTTTCGGACAAGTAAACCACTTGTCCATGAGCACATGCGTGGCATAAATGCCCTGATCAAGGGCACGTGCCACCATTTCAACCGCCACTTCAGGCATGGGACGCTGCGCTTCTTTGAATCGACGAGCGCCCACGGTTCGCTGGTCTTGTACAGAGATGGTGGGCTGGACTTTTTTATTGCCAGAAAGCAAACTAAAATCAATAGGCAGAAACGAATACCCATCGGAAAAGCCCAACGTGAGCATACGATATCCTTTGTAGCCTTTTTGCAAGGCATGATCCCATAGACGGGCTAAACCAGGGACTTTTTGACTCCGATTTCGATAAAAGGTAGAATCGTCTAAAATCAAGGTGCGTAGATGAGTTTGAGGATCCGTCAGACGATGGATCTTTTCGATCACCGAAGTACTGAAACGAAGAAGAAAGGTCCGCCAGTTATTGTGAGGATCGTTCATCAAACGATAGACCGTATCTTTTTTCATCCATTGGTCCGCCTCACGTCCAGAAAGGACTTGATGAAGCGATTTGCCTTTAAAGACTAAAGAAAAAAGAAAAGTAAAGATGACTGCGACGGAATAGCCTTTTTGCTTGTGGATGTGAGCTTGACGCAAAAAGGAAGGCACCTTTAATTCGGAAAAAGTCGCTTTTACTTCATTTGGTAATTGATTTTTGATGGCTTTTAAGTGTATCATAAGGGCAAGAACTCCTTTGTCTTTGATTTGTGGTAAATCAATTATAAAACAAAGCGAGTTCTTTTTGTATCTTTTGTTAAAAAAGTCAAGAAGGCGATTGAATTCAATGCAGGCCCAGATCTGGCAATGGATTATCCTATTTTTTTATGTGCGAAACTTGAGTAATAATAAGGGAAAATCGAAGAAAATTGAGGTTGAAAAACAACTTAGTGTTTCCCCCAAAAGACGATTTTTTATTCAACCTCAATAAACTTGACACATACCACGCTCCCATGAAGAGAGCGACTGGCAAATAATAAAGAAACCGCTACATTTATTGTAATTTCAATCCACGCTCTCATGAAGAGAGCGACTTCCAGTCCGACCATTCGGCTTCTGCCTCAGATTATTTCAATCCACGCTCTCATGAAGAGAGCGACTGTCAAGTATTTCCATCAAATGCTGGTTCAGATGTTATTTCAATCCACGCTCTCATGAAGAGAGCGACGATATATTGTACGCCGTCTTTAATATTAAACAATATTTCAATCCACGCTCTCATGAAGAGAGCGACTTGCCTTGCGTACCTCCCTCACTATCTGGTTTTTGAATTTCAATCCACGCTCTCATGAAGAGAGCGACTGTTTTTGGTCAATGCTTTTGTAAATTTTCTCATCGATTTCAATCCACGCTCTCATGAAGAGAGCGACTTTTGTTTCGTATCTAAACCGATGGCCCTCGTATTATTTCAATCCACGCTCTCATGAAGAGAGCGACCGCTAGTGGCACGTATCAAGTCGCGCTCGAAAGCATTTCAATCCACGCTCTCATGAAGAGAGCGACACGTCGTCCAAGAATCCTTGAAGCGTAGCAACAGATATTTCAATCCACGCTCTCATGAAGAGAGCGACAGCAGTTTATCAAATATCTATCTCTAAACTTTGTATTTCAATCCACGCTCTCATGAAGAGAGCGACACGTCGTCCAAGAATCCTTGAAGCGTAGCAACAGATATTTCAATCCACGCTCTCATGAAGAGAGCGACAGCAGTTTATCAAATATCTATCTCTAAACTTTGTATTTCAATCCACGCTCTCATGAAGAGAGCGACGGCTTCTCTACCATGTAAATAGTCGAGAGTTACACCATTTCAATCCACGCTCTCATGAAGAGAGCGACTTGTCATAGCGACATAACGACGTTGGCCACTATAAATTTCAATCCACGCTCTCATGAAGAGAGCGACCTTCTGTTTCTTGTGCTGTAAAGCCCATATTTTCATTTCAATCCACGCTCTCATGAAGAGAGCGACTTTAGGGATAAATTCTTTCCCACCGTCATCATTTAATTTCAATCCACGCTCTCATGAAGAGAGCGACTGCTCCCATTATGATAGCTTCTACTGTCACGTCCTATTTCAATCCACGCTCTCATGAAGAGAGCGACAATTACAGCCTTAGTTACTTTATATCAAAAATCTATTTCAATCCACGCTCTCATGAAGAGAGCGACCGATTTTAGGTGGCGTAATTCAAGGCTTTACAGTTATTTCAATCCACGCTCTCATGAAGAGAGCGACTCAGGCTATCGTCCAGGCGATCCAAATTATCACGGATTTCAATCCACGCTCTCATGAAGAGAGCGACCGCGGAAGTCATGCGGTTTTTCTCCATTTTAAATGAAGAAATTCGTTAATAAATAATAAAAATAGTACTCATTTCTCCAAAATAACAACAATTTCTCGCGAACCGACTTAGTAATTTATGTGTAACGTCGACTCGCACAAAATTAATTTACAACAATAAAACATCTTTATCTGGATCATAACTATCATTATTTCCGATTTGTTCTACTCTGTTCTGCCAGTTTTTTCCTAACAAATAAAAACGAATACTGTCAAGCTCCGGATTAATAATATTGGCTAATTTTCCTTTTAGTTCGACAAATTCTGCTGGAACAACTGAACATTCAAAAACAGAATTTTGCACCCGTTGTCCGTAATCAACACATAAGTTAGCTACATGTCTCAAACGCTTTCTACCTTGCTTCGTTTCTGTATTTACATCATAAGTAACCAAAACCATCATAAGCATACCTCCTCGTAAAATATATTTGTAAGCATCATTTCTGATGTCTTACGATTGATTCTTTGAAAAATAAATAAATAACATCAAAGCATAGTTGTTTTTCTTTCGTTTGGTCCAAAGAAGCGTGGGGATCTTAATGAGTGATACGCACTTCTTTATGGGAGCTTGTTTCGATATTGTGTGGTTTCTGAGATATAATTGTCTGTGGAAAGGATCCACATGGGATAGTGCTATTGCCTCCTGTAGCTTGTCTACGATCATAAGCATGTAACCCAGACCGTTGTTATACTACCAACACACTATTTGTTTTTGCCTTCGTTTAAGCTTATCTTTAACAGAAGATTCGAACGCAGCTCTTAAACTTTGGCTATCATATTCTTGTACGCGAGGTTGTGGTTATACAACGTGTATCTCGGGAAGCCCACAGTATCGAAGCATTTTCCTAAAAATTTTAGAAAGGAGGTCCTTCCCTCATGAAATGTTTTGTAGGAATCGATGTCAGCTCCGAAAAACTAGACAGTTGTTTTCTAGACGACGAAAAAAATATTCTATGCCAAACCAGCTATGTCAATGACACTTTAGGTGCGACGGCTTTAAAGAAACAAATCTTACAGCTACACCAAATCTATGATTTTGACAAAGTCGTGATTGGTATGGAAGCAACATCCATGTACAGCTATCATCCAGCCATGAATTTCCATCAAGATGAACAACTCCAGGAAATTCAGGCCATTACGACCATCGAAAATCCACATCGTATCAAACAATATGCCAAAATGTTTGATACGGACAAGACCGATACGATTGATGCCTTTATGATCGCTGATTATTTAAGAAACCAGCATTATACGACGTCTCCAGTAAAAGAAGAAAAATATATGGCCTTACAACGTTTGACGCGTGCACGTTATCAAACCGTATGCCAACTGGTTGAAGTCAAACAACACTTTATCGAAAATCTTTCGTATAAGTGTAATACCTTAAAAAAGGAATTACGTGACGCGCCCGGAAGCACAACGGTCTTTAGTGCCGCAATCATGGAGCTATTTACTCAAGATCTTTCGATGGATGATCTCGCACAGCTCCCTTTAGATGATTTAGCGGATTGGCTTCAAAAGAAAGGGCGCGGTCGTTTTAAAGACCCTCAAGATCTAGCGAAAACTATTCAAAAGGCCGTCCGTACGTCCTACCGGCTAGATAAAGCGGTCAACCAATCGGTCGATATCGTTTTAAGTGTTTTCGTTCGAGAAATCCGCGGCTTAGAAAAAGCGATTAAGGATTTGGATAAGGCCATTGAAGACCTTGTCCAAGCCATTCCAGAATATCAATGCTTAACCAGCATTCCCGGCGTGGGCAAAGTTTATGCGGCTGGGTTATTAGCTGAAATCGGTCAAATCGAACGTTTTAAAGACCAGGCCCATTTAGCGAAATATGCTGGGCTTTTCTGGAAAAAACACGAATCCGGTAAACATTCACGGGAGAATACGCCATTGACGAAAAAAGGAAATCGTTATTTTCGTTATTACTTAGTTGAAGCTGCCAACTCTGTGAGACACTATCTTCCGGAATATCAAATGTATTACCGTAAAAAATATCAAGAAACACCCAAACACCAACATAAAAGAGCCATCGTTTTAACTGCAAGAAAATTTGTGCGCTTGGTGGATACGCTGTTACGTAACCATCAACTCTATACGCCTCCTAGGAGCGTGATAGAAAAATAACATAAACGTTATTTGCGTACTTCTTAGGAAACGACCTGTGAAAACGCTTGATTTACGCAGGTCTAGTTCAGTGATCTCTTTTTTAGGTTTTAACCAAGAAAGATTTTCATTTTTTATCTTGACTATTTACCACTATGCTCATGCCATAAAAGGTGGGTAACTAGGTAAATCATCGCGAATTGCTTTTGCCATTAACTGTGCTTGTACATATGGTAACAGCATTAGTTTTACTTTTTCATTAATAAAAGGATGAATGACTTCAGTTTGCTTACGCGCTTGCCATTCTTTAATAAAAGCACTTCTTCCTTTATCATTCAAAAATACACTACCATTTTCTTTTACATCAAAATGTTTTCTTGCAATTTGTCGCTTATTAATTAAAGAAAAAACAAATCGATCCACAATATAACTACGAAACTCTTCGACTAGGTCTAGGGCCATGCTTGCTCTGCCTGGACGGTCTGTGTGAAAAAAACCGACGTAACTGTCTAATCCCACAGTTTCTAAAGCCGATTGACATTCGTTGGTTAACAAACTATAACCAAAAGAAAGCATAGCATTCACACAATCTAGCGGAGGACGTTTGCTTCGACCTTTAAATTGAAAATCGCCTTTATTTCCAAGTACAAAGTCATTAAAAACCCTAAAGTATGTATTAGCTGCATTGCCTTCAATGCCTCTTAGACTATCTTTGTCTTTTGCATTCTTTACTAATTCAATACTTTTTAACAGTTCTTTGTCAACATTACTAAATAAGGACCCATCTATCTTTTCATTATGATCACGTCTAAATCGCAACACATATTTCCTTGAATTAGAAAGTTTAGCGAGTAAACTTCTTTTTGCATACTCAATGGATCTTACATCGTCATCTGCAATCCTATATTGTTCCCGCCTTAATAATACATTCCCATTTGTCATACCAACAAAACGTCCACAAAATTTACCATTTGGTGTTAAAAAGGTTAAATGGATATTATTTTCATTACATAGTTGAACAAGAGATGGAGAAGTTCCCAGGTAGGAAAAGCAAATAATATTTTCTATAATTCGATAAGGAAAACGACTCACTATTTTACCCTCTTGCTTTATAACAATATTGTCGCGCTCACGTGATAAATAATAATCCTCTTGAGTAAGATATAATGTATTTAATAGTTTTCGCATATATTTCCCTCATCTCTCATTATGGATAGCATTTTCAATATAATTATCAATATTTTTTGGTTTTTTACTCATCCTGGGCATACAAATATCATACAATGAACACAGTCGACAGTTTTTAAAATATTCTGCATTAGGTACCTTTTTATGTTGGTAATAAAAATGCATTTTTGCACAAAAATCGCTAACTAGATCACGTAGTCTATCTGTAATTTCCACTCTTATTTTTTTATTTACGCTGTGATAAAATAAATAGCTACTTGATATATGACAAGCTAATGTTTCTTCAAGGCACATCACTTCTGCAACTAATTGAACAATGTCTCTTTCATCTTTTTTAGGTTTACCACGCTTATATTCAACAATATAAGGTTGCCATTTTCCTCGTTTTGACTGAAAAGAAATTCCTTTTTCATCTTTGTAAAACTCAACTACGTCTAAAATACCTGACAATCCTAAGCTACCTGAAGAGACGCGAATCGCACGTGAAATAAACATATCTTTCCTTTTTTCTTTAACTGTTGGATTATCTGCTTTCGTGTGTAATTGTTGACCTTCCACAGTATAAGTATTCTCTGCCCACTGTTGATCAATATGAATAAGTCCCCATTGTCGCTCACAAAAATAGTAATGCTGAATACCTGATAACATCAGGTATTCATCCTCAATATATTCCATAATTATAATCCTTCAATGATTTCCACTTGCAACCCTTTATCTTTATACTCAGCTAGCTTTTCTTGATTCAATTTAATTTGGTAATCTTCATAATTTGTATGTTCCATTGTCGAACGATCATATTCTAGTAGTTCATGAATTTTGGCACTTGAAACATTCCCTAGTTTATTGGAATGAATAAACCAGAAAAGTTCTTTAACTGCCATTGAGCCTTCTGGACGAGCCGAGGAAGCATCATTTGCAAATAATGTTAGTAAAGACTCTTTAATCACTTTTAAGTCATCCTCACTAAAGCCCGTTTTTTCAGAAAAGAACACATTCGCCGAACCAAAAACAACATATACCCCATATTCTACAAAATGTTTTGTTCCCATTGTGTCAGAAGAACGAGAAGAAGTTCCTTTAGGCTCCATACTATTAGCACTGCGAGTAATCTGCATACTTGTAATTTCAATCGGATCTAGTGATTTCGCCATAGAAACAGAGATCGGACCGCGAATACCAATAGATCGATTCTGATAGGTGATTACTTGACCGAAAGAGCGAACGTCTAACCAGTTTTCGTTGGATTTATTTTCCACTTCTTCATCTGACTCTTTACCAAATTCATTCTCAAACCTTTTCTGCAATGAATTAAATCCATCATCCGCATGATCTCTCGATTTTACAAAAATATCATTACCTTGGTCTTGCATACGATTTCGTATCTTACGTTTAATCGCTACGTCACTAATAAGTCCGTACCCATTAGAATCCGTTCTTGGCATGTTCCCAGCCAATGGATCTCCATTTGGATTCGCATTGTTTACCTCAATTGTTGCAATAAAATCTACCTTATTCGTTAACATTTTCTAATTCCTCACTTTCACTTTTTTCTGTTTTTGTAAATAAAAATTGAGTTTCAGCATAATAGCCAAAAATAAAATGATAATCAAGCGGCTTGTTCAAATCGGCCGAATCCAGGTGATAATCGTTCAGTAGATTTATAATTTCCTGTTTTTCCTGGTCTAATTTAAGAAACAATCCCCAACTATTACTTTTTAATGTTTTTTCATAATTTTTTGTCTTTTCAATTAACGTTTGCATTGTCTTAGCTGGATGGTTTGTATAAGAAGTCCAAAATTTTTGTGCATTTGTTACACGACGCTTATCCGAGTCGGCTCTACTTTGTCCATCAGAGCCCATCCGATTATAAGTTGCTGCTTCTGTCCGATCCAATACTGCCAATAAACGACCAAATAAATAAGACCGATCGGTGTTTTCTTTATCTAACACTGGTGTTTGCTCCTCTCCATTTTCGTGACTAAAAACTGCTAAGGTTACAAATTGTATTTGCGACCAAGTTCTTCCATAACTCATAGGTTTTCGAATATTCATATTTAAAGCTGTAGCGATATTAGCTGGAATCATTTGTCCATCTATCAAACTGATGACCAGTTTTTGAAATTGATCTTTTTTAAAATTATCATTATCTATTTCAAGACGCCCGTTACGTTCTACTCCATAGGCAACCTGCAAAAATTGCCATAAAGAAGGTGTTGTTGGGTAGACTTTCCCATCTTGTGCGTTATATCGCTCCCAGCGATACCTTTCTTCCCATTTTTTTAGATTCTTTAGTAATTGAGAAGCCCGCAAATCTCGGAAAAATTTTAAAGAAATTCGTCCATTACTTGCTTTATCGATAATCGCTGCATAATAATTCGCATCATTACTAAACAATTGTTCACCACGAATAAACGATTTTCCCACCTCTTTGTTTGCTAAGGAGGTTACCTCTGGCTTGGTCGGTTCATCCGTTGAAAAAGGGACAATACTCTCGATAGAGACATCAAGTTGGCTTTCATTAGCAATATCATCGCTAAACCAGTTCACCAGGTATTGTTGCCCACCTAACCAACGTCGACTGTTTTGGTTTTCAAGTAAATATTTCAACATAAGATGGATTTTTTCAGAAGTTCTACGACCAACTCGAATAATGTCATCTTTATTTTTAAAGCGTCCTTTATAGGTTTCCTTGTTATTACTGACAGAAATCAACTTTGCATTACCAAAAAAACCACGATGCTTCATCGTTAGTGGTTGTTCTTCACCACTGATATTACAGACACCTCTAGAACTGTCCTGCGCCTCGACATATTGTATATAATTTTCATGTAATTTTACGAAATCAGTAACCTTTACTGTTTTGTATCCAATAAAATCATTGACAGCAAAAGTCAAAAAGGTCTTTGACAAATCAGTTTTTTTGGTCTTCCCTTCTTTACTGTAACTAATTTTTAACTCTTTTCGTGAATAATTTCCTTTACCGTACAAACTATCTAAAATATTTTCCAAAAAGTTTGATTTCATCATAAATTTTTTAATAATTGATAAGTACTGCTTAATTTGATTGTCCTGAACAAAACTATACCACTTATTAAATTCTTTAATGTATAGCTTATTTTTTTCTTCATTTATAGAACTGAGATAAGAAAAGTTATCTATCAACGGGTGACTAGCTTTATTACTAGTTCTAACAACGGAATCTTCCGTTATCGGGAAAATAATTGTCTCACCTTTTGGTAAAAATTCAGACTGAAATAAGTCTCCTGTGTTCGTTAAAGTCACCTGAATAATATCATTGCCATCTGACTTCATATTGGTATGATACAAGGGCAAAAGAACAGTATTATTGCCTTCTTGTTTGTCTACTAGTCCTTGTTCTAAGCTGCTGTCATAAGCGCGTAACAGCGCTGTTAAAAAACTCATCTGTTCACCTCGTTTCCATTTGTTTATATTCTTCAAATTCTTTGTCTACAGATTTGATCTCTTGTTGAGTCTTAAAATTATACGTAGATAGTGTATTGACAATCTCACAATCTTCTTTGTTTTTAAATCGAATAACGCCGCCTTTCATGACAATATCTGCAAAATAACTTTTTAGTGGCTGTTTATCTTCTGCTGGATATTCAAATTCTTGAAACATGATTCCCATGGAAAGTACATCTTCCTTATAACAACTCTCAGCTTGTTCATATTCTTCTTGTGTAAGATATTCAGCCGTAGCTACGCATTCCCTTGTTCCCAGAAAAATATCGCGACGTCCGCCTTTTTTTATCGATCGTTCCATAATAGCCTCATGTTTCTTTTGGTTCCGATCATTGATTAAATCAGGACGAGCTTCGTTCCAGGTCATATAAAAACGAACCAAATATTCCACATTAGTCAAATAAGAAACATAATTTAGGTCCGCTTTTCCATTTCCAAGTAGTGCTCTTGTGCCAATAACCTCCGTCTGTATTGGTTTCATCATCTTTACTTCGGTAATAACATTTTTAAATGTCGGCTTAAAGTAAAGACTATCTACACACCCTTGTAATGCCTGTCTTGTCGGAACAGTATACGTTGCTTTTTCACCACCACCCTTTGTTGAAGGATTAGTAAAAAGCGCATATTTTCCCTTTAAACTCACGAAAAATTCCCGTGATTTAAACATTTTTCCACCTTCTTTTCAGCATAGAAATAAAATCATTTTGACCAATGAACTTCGAAAAGTCTAAAAATTAGACTTTTCGATAGCGTATAAATAATTTAAAAGTTAATTTCCAAATAAAACCAAAATCAACTCTTAATTTCATGAAAAAATCTTTTATATTTCTCACTTCCTTCTATATAATATTTAATGTATATTAGGATACATTAACCTAAAGAATTAATCAATAGCTCTTTTTTATAACAAAATAATTATGGTATAATACTCCTATCATAGTAAGCTATGCGGATTGAAATTATATTATATTTAATGATGTTTATACTATCGAGATTCCTATAGTATAAACTCATTCATATTGTCTATTATACCTACCTCATTATCATAAAAACTCTGTTGTAAAATTAGAATTTCTCCGTCCATATAGGGCATTACAGCTTGCTGTGTTTGATTCGAGCTACGAATATTTACCGTGTACGGCTGCAGTTTTTTTAATAATTGTTTAATGGTTTTCACAGCATCCATTTCATATTCTATTTCAAACTGATCAATTGCTTCAATCAATCTTTTAATCAGCTGGCTCCCTTCTTCATCATAGTAGACAATAACCCCCTTTGAATTGTCTTGGATCAAATCCATTTTTATTCCTGCTTCTTTAAAAGATTGTTTCAGTGCTGCATGTTGCACATTGTTCATTTCATTGGTAGATAACAAATCATATACGGTAGGTTCTTCTTGCCTTAAAGAATAGTCAAGATCTTTCTTATCACTATTTACAAAGTACCGCTCAAAGAATTCATCATTTAATTGCTCAATATCTACTGGAGAAGATAAGTCTTCAATAATTTGTTTTGTTACTTTTTTTTTATCTTTTATCGATTTCAAGTAAGATAAATTCTCTTGACTGTTATCAACATCAACCAGTTGTACAATACCTTTGTCCTTGCCTCCTTCGCGGTTACAACGACCACTGGCTTGAACAATTGAGTCAATTCCTGCATATGAACGAATCACCCGATCGAAATCTAAATCAACCCCTGCCTCTATCAATTGGGTACTGATACAAATAAGGGGTTCTTCTTTTATTTCTCTCTTAATTTTTTCAATAATATCTAAGCGATGCTTTGCGCACATGTTGGTTGACAAGTGATAACATTGCCGCAAGTCCCGATCTTTAATCAGATCATATAAGTCTTTAACCGCTGCTTTAGTATTTAAAATAATTAAAATGGAGTCATCTTCATGCTCAACAACTTCATCTACGACATCTTCAATACTTGCTATTTCATTATCTTCATTGAATTTGTAAACTTCCGTTCGTTCGAAAACCTGTCGCTGCTTGTCGTTTAAATTAACAATATCTGCTGGTTCACCGCTCAAGCCCCCATATTGTATACGATGATCAATCCCACTAGAATCATAAACTGGCTGTGTCGCTGTACAAAGGACAACGTTCACTTTCATAATCTGACTTAAAAAATTCATCGTTAAATTAAATAAAGTGGTTACTTCTAACGGTAGAGATTGGACCTCATCAAGAATAATTGTGCTATTAATTAAATTTGCAAAACGACGTATATTCCCAGATTTTACTTTAAAAAATGTTTGAAAAAGTTGCACCATTGTACTAAGAACGATCGGACTATCCCAGGTATCGATCAGATAGTCTTTATAGGTAGTCTCCCTTTCATCACCATCAACATTTTCTTTGATTTCCGTGTCGACTACATTTGAGTGATGTTCTAAGACACCTTCTTCTCCTTCAGGTCCGATAACATCTTTCACTTCTGCAGCGTTTTGCTCAAGAATAGACAAGTATGGCGCTATATAAATAAAACGATGCCGACCTTGATCATTCATCTGATGAAATCCATAACGCATGCTTAATTTTGTTTTCCCAGCACCCGTAGGTAGGTTTAAACGATACACTCCAGCTGAATCTTTCGAGCCTCTTCTTTTCGACTCTTTGGCAATCGAAGTACGAATTTTATTGATTTTTGTTGTTGGATTTTGATAACCTTCATATACCTGTTCAATAGAATCTAAATAATGAGCAGAAAGTTTATCATACTTTTGGGACGACATAGGTTCGACAATATTTGTGTAAGCATTAATCGTATCCAGAATATCAGCATTCTTAAGCAAGGAAAGGTATAAACGCACTATTAAAGAAGTATAGAAATCTTTTTCTGATTTATCTTGAGGTTTTAGCTTTTCCCAAAGTAAACAATAATTATCAAATGCGCCTAAAATAAGTTCTTCAAGTGTGATTTGATTTTCTCTTTGTAACTCAGCTTCCAATTCAGAAGCGAAATTCAATACTTGCGTGTCATAATGATAAGTTTCATCCAAGCCATGTAGTATTCTTTTATATAACTTACCTAAAATATCCGTTGATAGAGAATCAGCGCTTTCTTTTAACGGAATGTCAAACACCCCATGGTGTGCTGCAATGACATAACAAATGGTCTCAATAAATGACCCACGATATTCATTTTGCCTAGGATCTGTTATTTGTTTTTTTAAGACTTGTTGTATTTTTTCCTTCAAATACTTAGCACCAGCGGTTGAATGATCCACATGAGTTTGTCGCTGGTGAATAATTTTATCCTGAAATTTTTCATCCACTTTCCCCAAATCGTGATAAAAGCCACAAAGGAAGGCTACGTCTTGTTGTCCAATCTCTTTGGCAGCTTCTGCCGCTTTGTTAGCAACATTGAATAAATGTACGTCTAAAGATTGATCACTTCCTGTTTTTTTATCATAATGTGCAAGCAACACTTTTAGCCTTCTTTCTACTACATGATTTTATATTTAAA
Source organism: Tetragenococcus halophilus (assembly GCF_001712815.1). Classification (NCBI taxonomy): domain Bacteria; kingdom Bacillati; phylum Bacillota; class Bacilli; order Lactobacillales; family Enterococcaceae; genus Tetragenococcus; species Tetragenococcus halophilus. Next base: position 496,615 of record NZ_CP012047.1, on the reverse strand, counting down.
CAACAAATAGATTTTCTTAATTCTTTCTGATCATTTTCATCTTAACTAAAGATAAATTGTAAACGCATTTATAAAATATTATATCAGTTTTTTTATCTTATTACCTTAAAATCCAAAGTTTTCTTTTATTTTTTCTCACAAAAACTTACTTTGTAACGTATTGTCTTTATTCAAATAAAAAATAATTATCTTAAGTAAAAGTCCCTAAAGATAAATATTAATTTCAATTTTATGTATATACATGGTATATACAGTTGTTAAGAAAAAATTATTTAAGGACGTGATTTGTCATGAATAACATTAAAAGCCAAAGACGTATTACTTCAGTGGGAAAATTCTAAAGCTACTCGTATTCCAAATTGTATTGTAAAAACAATTAGGCTTAGAAAATAAACAAACGTTAATCATCACAACACTTGATAGATCAATTATCTCCCATTATAAATTATCATTTAGTATTGTTGACGAATAAATAGGTTTTATTCATAAACTAGCTACAAAATTCATTTGAATAAAAGACAGGTGGTGAGTACCTTGCTGCCAGTTTTTATTTTATCCCATTCTTTTTATAAAGGAAGTGTTTATAGACAAGTGGTTTAAAATTACGTTTTTTTCTTTATGAAATTGAGTTTAAAACAAAAGTCTTAAGTAAAAAGCTGATCAAGAAATTCATATAATAGCTTCACACATCGGAGAGACTTTATGTCAAATGTTATAGATTTGTATTTCACATCAGAGTGTAATTAAATTTGTACCCAACATCAGATAAAGTTAAAAAGCATTCTATAAACTGGAATAGTAAGAATTGAGATTCGACCGTCGTTTTCACGAGGAGAGCGACTCTTTCCTTTCATTTGTAAGTTAGATGGTAAAGACATTTCAATCCACGCTCTCATGAAGAGAGCGACAGGAGAGGGAATCAATGACAGTATTCAATTTATTATTTCAATCCACGCTCTCATGAAGAGAGCGACACCAAAAACTACGAGGAAGCAACGAAAGGGGGTGAATTTCAATCCACGCTCTCATGAAGAGAGCGACAACCCCTCAATTCGATGTGATTCCAACATGACCATTATTTCAATCCACGCTCTCATGAAGAGAGCGACCAACAGCAGCAGAATTAGACATTTTCCAAAAAATAATTTCAATCCACGCTCTCATGAAGAGAGCGACCTCTGTGAGATTCTCTTCGATAAATTCTTCCATGTTATTTCAATCCACGCTCTCATGAAGAGAGCGACTCATATCTTGTGTATTTTTTGGTTCAAATAGTTTATTTCAATCCACGCTCTCATGAAGAGAGCGACAATAGCGGTAGTAGCCAATCTGCTAGCACGCAACAATTTCAATCCACGCTCTCATGAAGAGAGCGACTCGGAGCAAAAAGAATTCGTATTCAACCAGCAGATTTCAATCCACGCTCTCATGAAGAGAGCGACCGGGTTTGGGGCTAGCTCACATTAAAGTTAAAAATTTCAATCCACGCTCTCATGAAGAGAGCGACTCTAAGCCCCACCACTCATTTTGGAAGTATAAAGAATTTCAATCCACGCTCTCATGAAGAGAGCGACAGAAGTCTTTCCAGACACAGATCTTGACGCTATGATTTCAATCCACGCTCTCATGAAGAGAGCGACAGGGTGCCGTGGTTAAGTTTTACCCATTCGATGGATATTTCAATCCACGCTCTCATGAAGAGAGCGACGTTGAATTAAATAACAAAAAAGTATTTGGAAAAGTATTTCAATCCACGCTCTCATGAAGAGAGCGACGTAAGTAACATGATTAAATGGACACAAGTTCAAATATTTCAATCCACGCTCTCATGAAGAGAGCGACAAGGTAATAGTCTTCTCCGGTATCTCTAGCGTCTTATTTCAATCCACGCTCTCATGAAGAGAGCGACAAAAATACAGCCACTCACGACACTTATAAAAGTGATTTCAATCCACGCTCTCATGAAGAGAGCGACTTGTGTTTATACAGTACCAGACGATCGCTTTCAAATTTCAATCCACGCTCTCATGAAGAGAGCGACCGCGTAACACACGCGGTTTTAAAACATTTTAATAAAAAAATAACTAAACATTGTTGAAAAAATAAGGGCTCATTTTTATCAAACAATGCTATTTGGTGCGAGACAACTTAGTGATTTATGAGTGATCTCGACTCGCGTAAATGATAAATAGTCCATAGAGAAGCAACACCTATTATTTATTCTTTTCCTCTTATGTACATTTTGCCAGGTTCTCATCAATAAATAAAGTATAAATTATTACTGTTAATTCAACTTTTTAATTATATATATATTTATACTCCGCATTAAATATAGGGATTAAAATCGTTTATTAGCATTAACTAAAATAGAAAGTACCCAGCTTATCCTTTTAAAAAAATTCCAAATATAATGAACTGAGAACTTTTAATCCGTCCACTGTTTAAAAGTTATAGTTTCCTACTTAAATATCCATAAACCGTTAAAATTATATTTTATACTAGCTTCTTGCACGTACTTTATCAACTTTGTTTTTCGTGGAGAACAGACTGTATCAATAACAATCGTGTTAACAGAAATATCGGTGGTCTCACCTTTTGGTCTTTTAACAACCTTATCTATCACAACACACTTTTCGTCAGCTAAATCTAATGAGTTTGGATGTGAACCGATTTTTCTTTATAACATTCATGCCAAATAAACTAAAAAATCGAAGAAAGAAATTGTTTCCCATCTCCGATTTCTGCGAACTTTCTAGTTTTCCCTCACTTTTTTAACTATCAATTGACCCTTTCTGTTGCCGGCTTTTTATTCATATACCGTCTTATCATCAAACAAATGCTATAGCCGACTAAACAACCTAAAAAGTTCAGCAAAATATCACTAACTGAAAAGGTTCCGATATAAAAGACATATTGTATCGTTTCAATGCCTGTGATGGTTAATAATGAAATCAAAATAAATTCAACCCAGTTTACTCGCAGGCCGTACAACCCACCTAATGGAATGAAATAAGCTAAGTTTAAGAACGCTTCTATCAACGTTGCTCTATCCCAAACAAGAAAATCGAACAGATCAGCATTAAATGTATGATACTCTGGCGCTTTTGTAAATAAGACAACAAAAAGCAAAAACAGATAAACACTATAAAATAAATAAAGATAGACAAGCGAAAAATGTCGAAACTCCACTTGCAAGTATAAAAGCCATAAACTCAATATGACAAATACCATCAATGTTTCTTTTGTATAATCAAAACGGTTCATAACATTGGCGAATCGTTCATATTGTAATAATGTTGGATAAGCAAGATATTGAATCACGCCAAAACCTAAAATCGTTGAGACAATGAACGCAAGAATACTGCGAATACTTCGAGACATAGTCTTCCTCCTTTGACTTATTGCAAAACATACTATAGCAAAGTAGGAAAATATTACGAGATTTATGCTTAATATTTAAAAAGTTTTATATAAAAAAGCAAAGGACCTATTTTGAACCCATTGCTTTTTGTATAACCTTAAATAACACTTTAAAAACTTCCACTTACTTCAACTGTAGAAGTGCATTATTTGCGGCTACATATCCTGAAGAAATACTCCAAGTATTCATCATACTTGGCATAGAGTCATGGCCATTCGCACCACCAATGACTTCCCCTGCGCCCCAAATATTGGAAATTTCTTTTCCATCTTTAGTTCGCAGTTTTAAATCCGCTTCAGTGACAAATCCACCAAGTGTCGTGGCAAAACGATCTCTTTGTTCAACCACATAGAATTCGTTTCCTTCATAGCTATGCAAGAATTGCGGATCTCTACCAAAGTCTTCATCTTTTCCTTGAACTGCATAACTTTCATAATTATTTAAAGCTTCTTGTAGTTGCTCAGCATCAATCCTAGCTTTTTGTGTTACATCTTTTAGACTTCCATGAACAAATATAGGGGATTTTGGGCCGTCGTTAGCAAAATATTGCTGAATTTCTTCTTCCGTAAAATCATGTAAAGTTAATAAGTAATAAAACTCTTGCCAAGTTCGTTGATCCATAAGCAAAAAGGCCATTTTATCCGTTTGTTCTAGCACAGCATTTCTTAATTTGGCATAGACGTCGGATTCGTCGACAATTCGATGACCTTCTTTATTCACATAAATCGCACCCATATCCGTTGCTTTTTTCGATGCATAGGTTGTTAATTTAGCAATACCTGGCTCCACTTCCACACCGTGCGGATAAACTTTATACCAACCGATATTTCTCGTTTGCAATTCTAAAGGCGACAAAAATCCATAGGCATCGCCTGTTGAAGTTTGTGGACCATAATAGTCTAACCCTTGGCTTTCTTACCTCGCATATTTAAATTCGCGCCATATCCACCTGTACTTAATGTGATCGCATCTGCATGTACGGTTAACGTACGTTTTCTTCCTTCGGCAACGACACCAGTAACTTTACCGTTCTCATCTTGAAGAATATGTTCTACACGAGCATCTAAGAAGATCTGTCCTCCTTTTTTAGTAAAAGCTTCCGCCGCTTTCTTAACCAATTCATAACTACTAGAAGAAGATAACTCAATTTGACGATCTATCGAGTGTTCTGGAGTTTGTGTTTGCGCTTTGCCATAATTCAAATTGACAAAATCACTGATAAAATCAATAGCTTCACCAATATTTTCTGTCATCACTTGGGTTAAATTTTGGTCATTCGTGTGTAAACTTTCATTACTAACATCTGCGGCTAAATGTTGAGGAGTATCTTTTTTGGCCTGTTCACCAAAAATTCTTTTTGCTGTTTTTGATCCTGTAGCTGTGACATTCGAGCCGTTTAAAATTGTTGCGCCACCTAGATAGCCATTTTTTTCTAGCAAAGCAACTTTTTTTCCTGCCGTTAATAAACGAGCTGCAGCGACTAAACCTGCTTCACCGCCTCCAATGACCACAATATCTACTTGGATCTCTTCTTTTTGTCGCGTTTGCTCTTTTTCTTTTTCAGGCAATTGGACGCCTTCGTTTTTTACTGCCTGATCTGCGGATTCTAAGATAGCTTCACTCATGACAGTAGCGCCACTAATAGCGTCAATGGCAAAACTTTGATTTTCTAAAACATCGGACCTTAGTTTATCAGCCACTTGGTCAAAAATCCCGGGTATTTCTGAATGTTGTTTTATTTCTAGATCAGTCACTCGACCGTCATCAATACTAAGCTCGAAATCGATCGGGCCATTATGACCTTTTGCTTGTACATCAATTTTTCCTTTGTTATCCATCGTTTTCTCTCCTTTAGTAAGCCCTTCATATAAAACCATTAGAATTATTGTAGTCCACATAACGCAATTCCTTGCAAAAATTAATCAGCAAACCTTGTTACATTTTTAACAATCTTCATACTTAAATGTAAACTGCCTTTTATTTCCTGTCCAATAGGATTCATGCATGAACTCATAGAAAAAATTTATATATCAAAAAAACAGTCATTCAGTCGATAATTGGGAATGTTCAATAGATTACTTAAAAAACATTTATCTAAAATAAAAAAGCAGCTGACTGTCTGGATCAACCGCTAAAAACTTTGCTTTTAAGTAGATGACTTCATAGAAGTATATCTTCTTTTTAAACGTTGGCTGATAAATACTGTCAATAAGCCAATACCCGCTAAAATAGCCAAAAGTACGAAATCGATTTGGCTACCTTGTGCTGTTAATAAACCAGAAGCTGCATCTTGCTGTAACTGAACGGAAGAAATGATCGCAGACAAGACACTAGTACCAATTGAACCTGCATATTGTTGAAAAGTATTAAACAAAGAGTTAATATCTGCCTTTTCTTCTATAGTTACTTGTCTACTAGCATCAGATAATGTATTGCCAAAACCAAAATTAAATCCAACACGCAAAAAGACGTAAATTAAGACCATAGAACTTATACTTAAAATTGGGGTACCAAAATAAAAAAGCCAGCAACCTAAAAACATAGATACATTTGCTATCGTTAAAGGTAAAAATATGCCGCGCCGATCATACAAACGCCCTGCTAAAGGAGCAATTGCAGCGCCTAACAACGAACCTGGTAGTAAAATTAAACCAGCGATAAATGGTTCAGTATTTAAATAATCTTGTGCAAGAATCGGTAAGACAAAAGAAATACCTATATTAATAAACTGCAAAATAAAAAAGTTCAACCAACGTAAACCAATAATTGGTCGTAATAGCAGGGAAAAATTTAGTATCTTTTTTTCAGAAAAATGATAATGAACAAACAAAGCAATAATTCCTACAATAAAAATAGCTAAAAGACTAAAAAAAGATAAACTATAAAATCCATTATTACCAGCATTTGCAAATGCCACACTAAGGCTTACAAATACCCAGGATAAAAGAACAAGCCCTATCCAATCAAAGCGCTGTTTGGTCCCAACAGCTTCTAATTGAATGTTTCTTCCACCGAGCCATATACTCACTAAAATAATAGGGATTGCTATAAAAAAAATAGCACGCCATGATAAAAAGGAGGTAAAAAGACCACCATAGGTTGGACCTAGTGCAGGTGCAAAGGAGTTTACCATACTACCAATTCCCATATAAACACCCATCTTACTTTGAGGAACTAAGGATAAAATGATCTGAAACATCAAGGGCGTTGACAATCCTGTCGAAACTGCTTGAAGTAAGCGCCCGGTCATCAACATCGGAAATGAAACAGCGCTTGCGCATAATATTGTCCCTGTAATGAAAAATAATACGGCTATACGAAATAAGTGCTGTGCTTTAAACTTTTTAATCAGGTGACCCGATGCGCTCATAACGACCGTTACCATCAATAAGTAACCAGAAGTCGCCCATTGCATAGTTCCTAGTGACACATTAAATTCTTCCGTTAATGTTGGAAATGTTACATTTAATGAAGTCTCTACTAAAATTCCTAAAAAAGAAAGTAGAGCAACAGCCAATATTGCTAATTTTGTCTGCTTAGTAACAATTTCATTTTCCATAATGTCTTTCCTTCTTTCGTTCTTATGTATCTTTTTTATCTTTGAAAAACGTTATTGATTTTTGACGAATGCTTTATCAATCTCACTGCTCTTTATTACAATAAAAGAATAGATCGGATTGAGAATCGCCAAGCCCAAATCATTTCAATACATTGCTCAAAAAAAACGACGCGGAAAATGCACGCCGCTATATATCATATTTTTTAATAACATTTTCGCAGTTTCCTATAACTCTTTATCATAAGTGTACTACAGATAATAATAATAATAATAAAAACCGTTGTTGCCCCTCATTCCAAAATTGATATGCAAGAAAATTTGATAAGTATTAGTATCTTTAATGGTAACAATGCAGATATTGTTGAAAAGGGTCATTTATATATAGAAAAAACAGTAGCGCTGATGAAATAGAACATACCACATTATATCCAATATCTTGGCGGTAATCATGTTAAGTAAAATACACTCTTAATTAACAGTCATAAATCGATAAGTGGTTTTAAGGATTTTTTCTTCATCTTTTTTAAGAATGGGCGTTGCAAAGTTCGGTTCATTAACCGCATTGGAAAAAGCTTGTGTTTCAAAACATACGCCCCCTCGTGGTGGATAAAAAGCATTATTTTTCCCTGGCGTATCGTTTAAAAAGTTTCCAGAGTAAACTTGAACACCTGGGAGTTGGGTAGACACTTCCATTAAAATCCCCGACTGATCTCCTTCTAGTCTCGCTGTTATGTCAGCATTTTGATCAATTACAAAATTATGATCATATCCTTGAGCATAATTTAATTGAGAAAAATTTTTCTGAATGTCCTTTCCAATTCTTTTACTACTTCTAAAGTCCATAGGTGTATCTTCAACTGTTAAGATTTCTCCTGTTGGTATTGAACTTTCAGCCTTAATTGGCGTATATTTTGATGCATTAAGCTGAAGAACATGGTCTAATACATCACCATTTTGGTGTCCATTCAAATTAAAATAACTATGGTTTGTTGGATTAAAAATGGTGTCTTGGTCAGCATTTCCCCTATAAGTTATAGAAATTGCATCTTCTTGAAGCTGATATGTTACTTCCAAATTTAACTCACCGGAAAACCCCTGATCTCCATCTACACTATCTAGCGCAAAGGTAATTGAATGCTCCAATTCATTTACCGCCCTTACTTCCCAAATCCTTAGTTGATAGCCATCAGGTCCACTATGTAAATTATTATTGCCTTCGTTTTTATTCAATTTATACCTAACGCCATTTAATTCAAATGCAGCATTTTCTACCCGGTTCGCATTACGCCCAACCGTAGCACCAAAAAAGAATTCATTGTTTATTTCATAACCTTTCAGTGAAGGAAAGCCTAAAACAATGTCTCTTGCTTTACCATCCTTATCAGTCACCCAAAGATTGGTCAATGTTGCACCGAAATCACTAACTGTCATTTCCATACCCTGCTCATTTTTAAAAGTATACAAAAATACTGTCTTTCCATTCTCGGTATTGCCAAATATTGTTTTTTCCATTTAATCACTTCCTTATATATCCTTATTATAATGTGCTCACATTTAACTTGCCAGTTATCTTTTACGTTAGAATAATTTTATCATGTATTTCCATAAGGATCAGAAATAGGCATTTGTTTCATGCATATTGACTGGCATTTCGTAATTCACTTGAACGTAATCAGCCGTCAAACGATGTTTTGGCAAATAAATATCAATACTTTTTAGAATAAATAACGCCGTCTTTATTTCTCTCAAAAAACCTCAATAAATACATAAAACCGGTTTACTTTTTAAATAAAAAGGTTTAAGCTATTTTGTGGATTTATTCAAAGCAAAATTCACATAATTAATGAAAGTAGGAGATCTGAAATGAATAAAGCGACAATTGTAGGAAGCATTAATTTAGATACCAACTTACGAGTTCATCGAATGGTAAAACCAGGTGAAACAATTCATGGAAAAGAGCACTATACTGCAGCTGGTGGTAAAGGAGCTAATCAAGCTGTTGCCACTGCAAGAGCCGGAACAAATACAAGTTTTATTGGTGCCGTAGGTAATGATGGTCCTGGAGAACAGATGCTTGATTTATTAAAAGAAGAAAAAATTGATGTTTCTGGCATTGAGATCATCCAAAACGAACCAACTGGTCAAGCTTTCATCCCCATTGACGATAACGGAGAAAATTCTATTATGTTCTATGCTGGTGCAAACTATGCTTTTGGCACAGAAGAAGTTGCAAAAAATAGTTCACTAATTGAAACGAATGATTTTGTTATCGCCCAGTTGGAAACTCCGATTGAAGCTACGATAAAAGCTTTTGAAATTGCTCGCAGTAAAAATGTCAAAACTATTTTGAATCCAGCTCCTGGTGAAAGTGATCTACCGGAAAAACTATTAAAATTAACGGATATGATTATTCCCAACGAAACTGAAGCAGAAACAATCACTGGGATTGAAGTAAACGATGAAACTTCAGCTAAAAAAGCTGCGGCGAAATTGCACGAATTAGGCGTTGAAGCTGTAATTATCACTTTTGGAGCAAAAGGCGCCTTTTATGATTTTAATGGGTATAGCGAATTAGTTCCTGCTTTTAAAGTAAAGGCCGTAGACACAACAGCTGCTGGAGACACCTTTATTGGTTATATGATTGCGACCTTGGAAAAGGATTTTTCTAACCTAAGAGAAGCGATTTTACATGGCAATAAAGCCTCTTCTGCCACCGTCCAACGTTTTGGCGCACAACCATCGATCCCTTACAAAAATGAAATAATATAATATTGAAAGGAATGTTTAAAGACATGAAAAAGACAAAAGTCATTAATTCCAATTTATCGCGAGTTATCGCACAAATGGGTCACTTTGATAAATTAGCCATCGGCGACGCAGGTACACCTGTACCGGATGAAACCGAAAAGATTGATTTGGCCGTTACCCAAGATATCCCTAAATTTATGGATGTCTTAAATAACGTACTAGAAGAACTAGAAATTCAAAAAATTTATTTAGCAGAAGAAATTAAGACGAAAAATCCAGAGATGCTAAAACAAATCCAAAAACAATTACCAGACACAACAATAAAATACATTTCCCACGAAGAATTAAAAAGAGAGCTCAAAGATTGTAAAGTATTCGTGCGAACAGGTGAAATGTCACCCTTTGCTAATATCATGTTAGAAAGTAATGTCGTTTTTTAAAAGAAAATTATAGTAGAAAAGAGGATAAAAATGGATACTGTGGCACTTCTTGTTGGTTTAGGGCCTTTGATCGGTTGGGGATTATTTCCAACTATCGCATCTAAATTCGGTGGACGTCCATCGAACCAAATCTTAGGAACAACCATCGGAACATTTATTTTGGCGTTAATTTTTATGTGGGTTCGTGGTCTTGCCTTCCCTAGCGGGTCTGACTTGCTTTTATCCATCGTTTCTGGTATTGGCTGGGCGTGCGCACAAATTGTTACTTTCTTATCATTTCGTTTAGTTGGATCCTCAAGAGCTATGCCTATCACCACAGCTTTTCAATTGCTCGGAGCCTCACTATGGGGCGTGTTTTATCTAGGAGACTGGCCTGGAGTTACCGCTAAAATTTGGGGTGGGATTGCTTTAATTGCCATTATTATTGGAGCCTACTTCACTGTCTGGTCTGAAAACAAAACTCAGGAAAATTCTAGTTTGCTAAAAAAAGCTGTCATTTGGTTACTCTTCGGCGAAATTGGCTACTGGCTTTATTCAGCGGCTCCTCAAGCAACTTCGATCAGCGGGATGGAAGCTTTTTTACCACAAGCGATCGGCATGTTAATCGTAGGGATGTTTTATGCTGCTATAGAAACAGTGGGAAATAATACCGCCGCTTCTCCATTTAAAGAAACTGTTTCTTATAAACAAATCTGGGCGGGTTTCTTCTTTGCTTTTGGAGCATTGACTTACTTGATCTCAGCACAGCCTGACATGAACGGTTTAGCTACGGGCTTTGTTTTATCACAAACGAATGTTGCCTTAGCTACCCTAACAGGTATTTGGTTTTTAGGACAAGAGAAAACGAAAAAAGAAATGACTGTTACAGTCATTGGTCTTGTATTAATCATTGCTGGTGCAGCGGTGACGCAATTTATTTAGCCATATTAATTGGTTTTTCAACAAAACAACTCTCTTTTTGGTATTGAGTCGGACTATCTATCAAAAAGAGAGTCATTATTTATCATTTATACAATTCTCCTACTAAAATCCCCTCAATTAATAGCAATGAACCTAACCTTTTCTTTTTGCAAGGTCTTTTAAAATACGCATTCCTTTTTCGAAATCTTTCGTACCGGGAACAAATGTGTAACCTAACTTTTGGTATATTGTAATCGCAGGATAATTCCACGTTTGAGTATGCAGCATTGCAGGTTGATCAGGATATAGTTCTTCTAAAAGCGCAGTAACTTTGACTGCTAGGAAAGTAGCTATCCCTTGCCCTTGTGCTTCTGGCATCACTGCTAACCAATGAAATTGAGGCCCTCCTTCTTTTGCCCACCAAGCTGTACATGTAGCAACTTTTTTACCAGACGGATCTGTGACAAAAGTCATTCTTTTTGTCAATTCATCTGGATAAGGGGAAAAGTTCTTTTGGAAATAGGTTTCTGCTTCTGACAAGTGATCAAATTCTCCCGCAGAAGTTTCAATAGCTTGCCAATCCCTTTCATCCCCAGGAGTATAAAAGCAAAATTGATAACCTTCTGGCAGTTGTCTATCTGGTAATGCTTGGGAAGTGCTTTTTTCCATTTGAAGTTTAACATAAGGAATTGTTTTATCTATCATTTTTTCTCTAACCCTCCTTGTTAATATAGTAACAAATACTTTTGATACTTCATACCTTAATTGAATAAACTACGTTATAATATTTTATGGCAACTGCCTCGAAAGGGGGGTGACTCAGTTGTACGAAATTGTCTCATTAATCATTGCCCCACTTTTTGTGGTTCTAGTAATCGTGCTAGTTAATCACTGGCTAGATGATTAGCAATGATTGAAACAGTTGCTTTTCTAGCTCCAACGCTGGAGTCGCAACAGTGAAAAGAAAAACTACCCTATTGCCGTAGGGTAGTTTTTTGGTTTTAAAAGTTTAACTAATTACATAACGAAACTCTAGCATAATACACTCGTTTTAAAATATGTACACAGCCACTTTTTCTTAAGAATTTGAATCAGTACTTAAAACATAATACTATCTTTAAAAAAATATTTGTTTTTGAAAACGGTCCTACTGATATATAAAACAAAAACTATTATGAAGGAGAAAACACATAAAAAAATCTTCTTAACTTCATACTTTGCCGGAACACTAAAACAATTTCAATTATTTATTAAAGATAACGTAATTACAGATAAAGAGATCGCATATATTCACGTTGAAGAATATACGGACTATATTGATGAAGGCAAAGAAGCTTTAAAAGAACGAAACTTCTTGCTGGACCCCATAAGTAACAGCGAAACTATTATTATAAATGATACAGTCTATGAAATTCTTAAATAAATATCTAACATTCAAATTTTAAAGTTAAAAATATACTACCTAAAAAAGCCACCCTATTGCCGTAGGGTGGCTTTTTGGTGACTCAGTTGCACAACAGTCTCATTTCGCAAACTTATTATAGCATATAGATTAAAAAATGTACATATTTTGTACGCTTTCACCTACGTATTTACTTTGCCTTAAAAACTTGAGGTATTTTCTCATTGGTTAGAAGAAAAGGATAAAGACGATTGATAACAAGTTGCCGTCCAACTGCACACGTTAGCCCATATCAACAGTTAACCCGATCCTTATTCTCCTTGTTAACAAACTTTTTAGTGCACTTCAACAATATCGGAGGTAGTATAAGCTTCTTTCCGTAAAGCTGGAATACTCATCATCGCAATAAAACTCATGATATACAAACTCGCGATAAACAGCATGACTTGAGATACACCTGCGTTATCTAAGATAAAGCCGATCACAACCGATGAGAAGCCGCCCACAGCACGGCCAACATTTAAAATGGTGTTATTAGCAATCGTACGAATATGATGAGGATACAGTTTTGTACAGATAGCACCGTATCCTGAAAACATGCCATTGACAAAAAATCCCATCATTGCACCACCCAGTAGTAAGGTAGTCATTGAATTCACATAAGTAAAGGCATAAACTGACAACATTGAACAGATCAAAAAGATACCATAAGCAAGTCGTGGTCCGAAATAGTCCAAGATATTGCCAAAGACTAACATACCCACACACATTCCTAAGATAGTTGAAATCATCCATAGGTTATCACTGGCTTCTATTCCTAAAGAACGTTGCATCATCGTCGGTAACCAGTTCATTAAACCGAAATAACCCGCGATTTGTACCGTAGTCATAAGCATCAATGCTAGTGTTTGATGCGTCCGTTTCTTATTAGCGAAGAGTTCTTTGATCGAAGCTTTTTCTTTCTTATCGGAAGTAATTTTTGCCCCACGATCGGTAACATTCTTTTCATCAACCGCGAAATGCATCCAAGCTACCAGTAGCACCGGCAATAGACCAAACAAGAACAAACCTTTCCAGCCAAAAATAGGAGCGATCAATCCTGCCAGCAGTGCTGCTCCAATCGAGCCCAACTGACCCATAATACCATTTAATGAACTAACGCGTCCCATTTTGTTACTAGGCACAATGCCGCCCATAATCGAAATAGCCACACCATACTCACCACCAACACCGATTCCTGCGATAAAACGCATCAAATATAGATAACCTAGACTTTCAGTAAAGAAAATCATCCCTGTTGCAACCGAAAAAACAAGAATTGTCGATTTGAAGACAGTAAATTTATTATAACGGTCCGCTAAAACGCCAAAAACTAGGCCCCCAGCCAGCATTCCTAAATTAGTAATGGTAGAAATCCAACCACCTTCGACACCACTTAAACCTAGATGCGCCATGATTGATCCCAGCGTAAATGACAGAAACATCACATTCAAATCATCTAACCCTGAGGCAAAAATGGAGGCAAAAAGGGCTTTTTTATCGTTTGCTTTCAATTGATTCATTTGAACTCTCCTTAATGTGTGCTCTCAGTCACACTTTATTAATTATTTGATGCATCGACCTGCTTCAGCTTTGTCCAACCATCTCCTTTTACCTATAAAAAAAGACCAACAAGCCGAATGCCTGCTGATCGCAAAAAGAATGTGTTTTAAGACACTACCACATAATTACATATAGGGCAGTTTTCCGATTATGACATTCTTCCATGCATCGCAGTACACGGTTAAAGAAATTTAACTTGATATAAGTTTAGAGAAGTTTTTGGGTTTTGTCAAACTTTTTTTAATAAAGATGCGACTGAAAGTGAAAAATCTACGCAAGTTTTTATATACTAACGTAGATTCTCAATCTTTAAAACCAACAAAATATAAGTCTTGCTAAGAATATATAATACGAGTTTTTCAGAAGCTAGATTTTAACAAAGCTTAGCGCTTTTTACTAACATCCAATTTTATTATGCATTAAAATTAGGTCGCAAAACGTTATTAAAGTCTGTAAAATTACTTTGTTTTTCATAAGGTACAAAAAACTCTGATTCAATTGAAAACATTTCTTCTAATAATGATCTTTCTACTTGAAAGTGTTCTTCAATACTTTGCAAATCAGTAATATGGTTGTTTAGAATCATATGAAAAATACTTCGAATTTTTCCTGGACGCTTTAAGGCAATTTCTCTATCCAATGGTTCTTCTAACTTATAATCGTTTAAAGAAATTTGACGGTAAAAATAGCTATGTTGTTTTGGTGTCAAAAAACCTAATTTATAAGCTCGCATTTCAAGCGCTTGAATGGAAACATGATACTTTAATTTTAAAGGAATATAACTATCAGGATTAGAAATCTTTTTTATTCCTTCAAACTCTTTTTTCACAGTTTGAGCAGGTAAAAGAAAACATGAAGCAAAATAATCTGCTTCTCTTTCTACTTGAGCGCGCTCGTTATTTTCTAACATTAAAAAATCTACATGAGCATGCAACAATAAATGACCTAGTTCATGTGCTAAGTCGAAATTTCTTCTAACAGCTGATTTTTTAATTCCTAAAACGATCACAGGAACATCCTTTGTAGACCAAGCACTATAAGCATCTGCTTTACCACCTACGTTTTTCTCCAGAACATGAATGCCTGATTTTTCCAGTGATAATAAAAGATTGCCATTATCGGAACAAATATTTAAAAACTCACGAGCAAGAACAGCCGTCTTCTTTATAGCTGCATTCGTCAATTCACTAGGCAAATGCTCTATAACTTTTTTTCTCAAAGTGATTAAGGTTGTAGGCGGAATATTTAAAAAGCCTTCTAAGTAGTGGATTATTTCTGCAACGAAATTTAAATAGACAACTTCACTGTTCGTTTTTTTTCGAGAAACAACATCTGCTTTACGGTAAGCAATATTATTCTCTGGAAATGTTTGTGTAACAGTTGATTGCTCAAAGAAAAAAGATGATTTCACCTGCAAAATATTTTTTAATTGCAAAACATTTTCAAAAGACGGCTCAGTCATTTGTTTTTCAAATTGCCAAATAGACTGCTCAGTTACATTTAATCTTTCCCCAAGCTCCTTACGAGAAAGACCGTGTAACATGCGAGCTAATTGTAAACTTTTCCCGTAAAACATTATTTTCTTCCCCTTTTATCTATAAAGCTACTCATCGGAAGCTTCTTTTTCTTCTTTTGGTACTGTATAAGGATAATCATAAAGATTACCTGCCACGATTTCCTCGTCTCCAACCACTGCAGAGTATTCATCTTCCTCTATATTAACAGTGGAGCTTTGTAAATAAGATGACAAATTTTGAATCTCATGTAGCTCCTTTATTTCATCGTCAGGCAAAACTAGCGATACAGATTCAATGACTTTTTCTGCGCTAGTTCGATATACAATAATATAAAAGCTGTCGTATTGTGTTAAGTCTTTCTCAGAAATAGCGTCTTCTGCTAACGGTAAGGCTAATTGAACAAAAGAATTAGTTAATTCCCTTTCTCCCTTATAAATGGAGTCAAGCTTTGCCTCATTGATCTTTGCGTAATCAGATAAATACTGACTCGTTTTCTCTTGTTTATTCTTGGAAAAAGTCTGCTGTAAACGAAAATCATTTTTTATAATAAGAAGAGAAGGTTTACTTTTATTAAGTGTAAATTCTAAATACTGCCAACTTTGTCCAGCTGTCTTTTTCTTGTATTCCATAAAGTCTGACACGTTTTTGGCAATCCCATCATCAATAAAATTTCCTCTTGTAAATGCAAACGCAGCTGAAACCTTTAGTCTATTTCTCATTTCCCTGCGAAGTTCCAAATATTCTTTGTAGCCATTTAATAACCCATCCACTACTGCTTGTGCTTGCTTTTCATTTAAAACTGTCCCTTCCATTAGCTTTGCCTCCATCTATCTGTATTTCATTTATTATATACTATTAATTTTATAATTTAAACCAAAGAGTACAAAAAAGTGATATTTTTTAAAGTGAACTATGATAAGTGCCATATTCATATAAATATCACTGGATGACTCCCTTTATCAAGAAATTTCTGTAAACTTACTTTCGTTACACTACCTTTTTTTGCAAGTTTAAAATTTTAGTTTTGTTACTATATGTGTCAATTTTACTTTCAATTTAGTAAGTAAAAACGCCTTAGAAACATAATAATTGATTAATACTTTGAAACTATGGTAATTTTTACTTATCACCTGATAAGTAAAAAAATCCTGAAATATATAGTTGATTTTTAAACTTATGTATAAAACGTGAAAAACAATGCTGTTAAAAAGGGAGAAAAAATGGAAAAAATAGTTGTAATAGGCGCAGGGGTTGCGGGATTGTCCGCAGCGGTTCGTTTACAAAAATTAGGCTACAATGTGCACTTATATGAAAAAGAAACACAAGTCGGCGGGAAAATGAATCAAATCAAACAGAAGGGTTTTACTTTTGATATAGGACCTACCATTGTGATGATGCCAGAAATTTATCAGGAAATTTTTACATTTTGCAAAAGAGATCCAGAAGAATATATCCCTATGAAAAAAGTCGAACCTATGTTGGAATTGTTTTTTCGTGAGGACGCTCCTTTATTATTTTCTAGTGATTTAACCGAATTAACCAAAACCTTAGAAGCCATTTCTGAAGAAGAAGCGCAAGGCTATTTTCATTTTTTAGCTGATATCTATAAACGATATACAATTGCAAAAAAGCATTTTATTACCCAATCCTTTCGTGGTTTTTGGGATTTTTATAATCCAAAATCTTTATACGCAGGATTACGTTTAAGGACCTTTAACGATGCCTACTCTTCTATTTCAAAATTTGTCAAAGACGATCGTCTTAGAAAGTCACTCGCCTTTCAAACCTTATACATCGGTGTTTCTCCTTATCAAGGTCCTTCATTGTATACCATGATACCCATGATTGAACTATTTTATGGTATTCACTTTATCAAAGGCGGAATGTACACATTAGCTACATCCTTAGATCGCCTTTTTGCTGAATTAGGTGGAAATCGTCATTATGCAACAGCTGTAGAAGAAATCGTCATTGAAAATAAAGTAACTACAGGAATTAAGGTAAACGGCGAATTCGTAGCCGCAGATGCCGTAGTCTGTGGCGCAGATTTTCCTTACGCAATGGAAAAATTGATTCCTGATGAAAACAAGCGCGGAAAATATAGCAATAAGAAAATTGCCGCGATGGATTATTCTTGCTCATGTTTTCTACTTTATTTGGGATTAGATAAAAAATACCCTGAAAGCACCCTGCACAGCATTTATTTTGCAGATGATTTCAAAAAAAATATTGATGATCTATTTGATAATGGCGTGTTACCTTCGGATCCATCTTTTTATCTATATCGTCCATCCTTAATGGATGAGACATTAGCACCCAAAGGTCAAGAAGGATTATACGTCTTAGTCCCGGTACCAGAGTTATCCAAATATCAAGATTGGTCGCCAAAAGCAACAAAAGGCTTTCGTGACCAAATCATTCACTTGATCAAGGAACGTTCAGTTTTTAATGATATTGACGAACATATTGTAATGGAAGCTTGTTATACACCTAAAGAGTTTGAGCGAAAATTTAACGCCTACTATGGCGCAACATTCGGTTTGAAGCCCACCTTAGCTCAGAGTAACTACTACCGGCCGCATAATAAATTTGATTATGCAGACCGTTTGTATTTCTGTGGTAGTAGTGTGCATCCGGGTGCAGGCGTTCCCATTGTGATGCAAAGTGCCAAACTGGCAGTAGAGGAGCTGATAAGAGATGATAATGAAGCCAACTGATAATTTCAAAAAACGAAAGAAAGAATTTGATTATTGTGAAAAGATCATTCAACGACATTCAAAATCTTTTTATGCCGCATTTTCTCAACTTCCAAAAAAGAAAGCTCAAAGCATTTATGCCATTTATGCCTTTTGCCGAATGGCGGATGATATCGTAGATGAAAAAAAAGATGCAGAACAACTACAAGAATTGTTTCAACAATTAGCAGCCTTTGAAGCAGGGAATGTTCCGAATGAGCCTACTTGGTTAGCCTTAGAAGTAGTATTTAAGGAATTTCCAATGGATATTCGCCCGTTTTATGACATGTTAGTGGGACAGCGAATGGACCTTAATTTCCAACAACCCCAAACTTGGCAAGAGCTATCAGAATACGCCTACTATGTCGCGGGTAGTGTTGGACTCATGTTATTGCCCGTTTTATCAGACAAAACAGATCAGATTATTCCCCATGCTAAAAGACTAGGTGAAGCGATGCAATTAACAAATATCTTACGAGACATTGGCGAAGACCTTTACATTGGAAGGATTTATTTACCTCAAAAAGAAATGCAGCGCTATAATGTCACAATGGAAGATTTAAAAAAACAAAAAGTTACACAAAATTTCATTGAATTATGGGAATCTATAGCAAAGTATGCCGAAAAACTTTACCAAAAATCCTTGAACATGATGCCTTATATAAAAAAAGATGCACGTCAACCTTTGCTAAGTGCTATAATAATTTATGCAGAATTATTACCAGAAATCAGACGAAACCAATACGACGTTTTCAACAAAAGACAAGCGGTGAGCACCCGAAAAAAATTGGAATTAATACGAACGATAGAAGGTAATGTAGAAAACTAAAAGCTTAGGTGACTTTATGTATGAAAAAATCTTAGATATAGCAGAACAACTATTTATGACCCAAGGATATCAAGCAACATCTACGAGACAAATCACAGAACTATTAGGAGTAACCCAACCTACAATTTACTATCATTTTAAGAAAAAAGAAGATATTTATTATGCTGTGATGTTGCGTTTATCCAAAGACATAGAGCAAAATTTAACAAAGATTGTTTGTGATTCAACACCTGATTTAGAAAGAAAATTAATAACAATGGTAGAATTTTTGAAGAAGAAACATCCTTTTAATTTCTTTGTCATGATGCACGATGTCCAACACTCTTTGCCTAAAGAAATGACGACAAAACTCTATCAACTTTTTTCAAATTCTTATAAAGCACCTTTTGTTCGCTTATTAACAGAAAACAGCCCGAAACTACGTGAATCTGTTAATATCGAATTTGCGGTTAGCCAGCTATTTATTTTAATGGCATCTTATTTAGATAACACGAACCCCAAAGACAATATTTCGGAAATGATTGATTTATATCTACATGGAATATATAGAACTTAGTGCAAAATAGACAAAAAAACTAGAACAATCTGACATCGATAGAATAATGGTGTCTTAGATTGTTCTTTTTTATCAAGGTTACATTCCTTCTTTAATTATCCGAAAATACATAGCTTTTTATTCGGGAACTTCCTTATTCCCTACTTATCTGAATTTCTATCAATTTGGATAGCGCTTTTCGTTAGCCTATTTTAAAATAAGCAAAAGAATACAGAATTTCCAAACAAACCATCTACAGCAGAATATCCTGATTAAACACGAAAG
Source organism: Tetragenococcus halophilus (assembly GCF_001712815.1). Classification (NCBI taxonomy): domain Bacteria; kingdom Bacillati; phylum Bacillota; class Bacilli; order Lactobacillales; family Enterococcaceae; genus Tetragenococcus; species Tetragenococcus halophilus. The sequence goes on along the minus strand of NZ_CP012047.1, from coordinate 476,642 downwards.
TGAGTCTTTTGAAATGAATAAAGTTACGTTTGCAGGGGAGTATTGATTTAGATACGAATTTACTTATTAATGAATGATAAAATCTGGAGAAAACACTCATGGAAGAGAACACTATACGACAACAGAAGATAAAGGAGCCGAGCAAGCGATAACCACAGCACAAGCCAAAAGTAAAAAACTAATCTTTTCACAATGAAATTCCATGAGCTAGATATTAATTAGAAATTGTTTAAAGAAATTCTCCAACTAGTAATTCAATGACCAGTTGGAGATCTTTACAATAAACAGATTATAATGTTTTAGCAATCTGATTGAAGCAACGACCATAAATCCATTTATATCCGTCTTCATCGAGATCTCTTGGATTCCCAATCGTTTGTGGGTCTTTCATTGCTTCTTTTGCAAGACGGTCAGTCATATCCGGTGATACACCTTGTGCTTCTAAGCTAGGAACTTCTAAATCTTCCACCAATCGGTAAACCTCATTAACAGCTGCTTTAGCCGCTTCTTCCGTTGACATTTCAAAAGTGTTAACACCTAATGCTTCTGCAATACGGGCGAATTTTGCTGGATAACCTTTCCAGTTATATTCCATAACAGGCCCCATCATTGCAGCCACACATTGACCATGTGCTACTGGGATAATTCCGCCAAGCGTTTGCGCCATCGCATGCGCTGCTCCGGCTGATGCACTCCCATAAGATAATCCTGCCAACATAGCCGCTTGTGCCATCGCATAACGTGCTTCGATGTCCTGTCCATCTGAGTAAGCGCGTCGAATATATTTTCCTACGTATTCCATCGCCAGTAATGCGACCGCATCTGTCACTGGTTGGGCATAATGCATAGTATAACACTCAATCGCATGTGCTAAAGCGTCAACACCTGTCATCGCCGTTACATGTGGCGGCATGGAAACGTGAAGCTCTGGATCAATAATCGTTAAATAAGCAGCGATTAATGGGCCTCCTGTATTAAATTTATATTCTCTTTCTTCATCCGTAATAACCGCCCATTGAGTTACTTCTGAACCCGTTCCAGCAGTCGTTGGAATGGTAGTTAATGGTGGAATACGACGTTCTAGTGGTTTTTTCCCATCTGCTGCTTCGTAATCCAATACACTTCCATCATGGGTTGCTTCTACGCCAATTCCTTTGGCAGTATCCATGGAGCTACCGCCACCTACTGCCACAAGTCCATTACAGCCTTCTTCTTTATAAAGGCTTGAACCTTCAGCAATTAAACGTACAGGAGGGTTTGGCTCTACTTTGTTAAATAGAACAGTTTCTACCCCAGCTTTTTTTAAAGATTCCTCAATCGGTGAAGTGACGCCCGCTTGATAAATCCCCGGGTCTGTTACTAACAACGCCTTCGTAACGCCTAAATTTTTCACTTCTTCTCCTACATGTTTTATCGCACCAATACCATGCTTGATAGCTGTTGGTAACTCAAATTGGTGAAATTCATGCATATGCTCTACTTTCATATTAAGGCTCATTATATATTCCTCCAAAAATCTGTTTTAATATTTATTTCTTGATCCAATTTTCTATTTTAGAACCAATTGATTGGTTCTGGATTAATGTTATGGTAAACATGCTTTGTTTCTTGATATTCTTCCAAGCCAGGCTTGCCTAATTCTCTGCCAATACCTGATTGTTTAAAACCGCCCCACGGCGCATGCGGGAAATACACATTCGCATCATTAATCCAAACAGTTCCCATGCGCATTTTAGCGACACAGCGTTCAGCTTTTGTAATATCCTTTGTCCAGACACCGCCAGCTAACCCATAAATCGAGTCATTGGCTAAACGAATAGCTTCTTTTTCATCACGAAATCTTTCTACTGTAATGACTGGACCAAACCCTTCGTGTTGGACCACACTCATATCCGTTGTACATTCAGTCAAGACAGTCGGCAAATAGAAAAAGCCGTTTTGCAATTTTGGGTCAGTAGGACGAGAGCCGCCTACCGCTACTTTTGCTCCTTCTTTCACTCCATCTTCTACATAAGCTTTTACTTTATCTAAGTGTTCTTGAGAAATTAACGGCCCCATTTGCGTATCTTCTTCAAATCCACTTCCTAAATGAATTTTTTTAACACGCGCCACTAATGCCTCAACAAACGCGTCGTGAATACTTTCTTCTACAATAACGCGTGTCCCAGCGGAGCAAATTTGTCCCGCATGAAAGAAGACAGCATTCATTGCTTGATCTACAGCGGTATCAAAGTCCGCATCCGCAAAAATGATGTTCGGATTTTTCCCACCAAGTTCTAAAGCTAGTTTTTTTACATTTGAGCTAGCCGACCGCATAATACGTTTCCCTGTTTCAATACCGCCAGTAAAGGAAATTAAATCAACGTTTTCGTTAGTCGACAATTCTTCTCCAACCGTTGCTCCCGTTCCTAATACAAGGTTAGCAACTCCTTTTGGTAGACCTGCTTCTTCCATCAGTTCAAACACTTTTATGGTGGTTAAAGGGGTAATTTCACTCGGTTTCATAATTAATGTATTCCCCGCAGCAAGCGCAGGTGCTAATTTCCAAGAAGCTTGCAATAATGGATAATTCCAAGGCGTAATTTGTCCACATACGCCGACAGGTTCTTTAACTACCTTGCTAATAGTATCTGGCACAGGAGAATCGATAATTTCTCCGCCATCTTTATCAGCTAATTCTGCATAATATCGAAACACACCCGCGATATCTTCCATATCACCTCTGCTTTCTTCTACTGTTTTTCCTGTATCAAGCGATTCTAACTCCGCTAATTCTTCCTTATCTCTTTCGATAAGTGCTGCAATAACACCAACGAGATTTCCTCTTTCTGTCGCTGATGTTGTCGCCCAATCTCCTTGATCAAAAGCATTTCTAGCTGCATCAATGGCTAACTTGGCATCTTTTTCATTGCCTTCAGCAACAAGCGCGACTACTTCTTGGTCAAATGGGTTGATAATTTCCCTTGTCTCTCCAGAAAGAGCAAGCACCCATTTCCCATTGATATATTGTTTTTTTACATCCAAATAAATTCCTCCTAACCAACGTTAATTTTGTTAAATATAAATTTAACGTTTCGATTAATCTTAATATTAACGAATAAATTTCATGCTGTCAAACGAATCTATGTTCTTTTACTTTTGCAATTGAACAGATCTTTATTCATCAATAGCCATTTGACAAATTCATTTATTTCCTTATTATTAACATTAAGGTAATTAAGAATAATTTTAACAAAGTGGACGCAGAATTATAGGAGGACTTTATATTGACCAACTCCCACGATGAGAAGGCAAAAGCACAATTAGAAGATGCAGAAGATCAAGTGACACAGGCTATCTCCGAAACAATGGATTTATATGGCGTAACGCCAGCAGCTGGAAAAATATACGCGACAATGTATTTTGAAGATCAAATGAACTTAGATGAAATGCGGGAAAAGCTAGGAATGAGTAAACCTAGTATGAGTACAAACGTTCGACATCTTCAAGAAATTGGAATGGTAAAAAAGAAATTTCAACGTGGTTCAAGAAAACATACTTATACTGCAGAAAAAAATTTCTTTCATTCTTTTATGTCCTATTTCTGTCAGATGTGGGAACGGGAAGTAAAAACAAATATGAAAGCCATCCACCATGCTGAAAAAGCACTTTGTGAAATTATTCATGACGAGGATGTTTCTGATAGTTTACAAGAAGAAGCGAGAGATCATTATGAATTACTAAACCAGTCCAAAATTTATTATCATTGGTTGGAAAAATTAGTCCACAGTATTCAATCCGAAGAAATTTTTGAGTTTTTGCCAAAAGACACCTCAGAAAAAAATTAAAAGGAGAGATATTATTAAGTTTTCAAAGCAAAAAACACTCATTTTTATCATGACAACAATTTCTATTTTAGTACTAAGTGCATGTAGTGAAGGTACAACAAATGAAGACGCTGCAGAAGAAAACAAAGGAACTATTGAGATGGGGCAAATTAGCTGGGAAGAAAATATCGCAGTGACAAATATGTGGAAAATTCTTTTAGAAGAAGAAGGCTATGAAGTGAACTTCCACTTATTAGATATTGCCACACAAATGTCCTCACTTGAAAATGATGAACTAGATATCAGTCCTGAAATTTGGTTGCCAGTTCAAGATGCGGAATATAAAACACAGTATGAAGACACCGTTAATTTTTCAGAAGAGACTTGGTATGATAATGCAAAAGTTGGACTGGTTGTACCAAGCTATATGGAAGATATAAATAGTATCGAAGATTTAAATGACCATAAAGAAGACTTAGATCAGAAAATCACTGGTTTTGACGCTGGCGCAGGAACCATGTTAGTCGTAGAAGATGTAATAGAAGAATATGGATTAGACTATGAACTCACCGCAAGCTCTGAACCTGCTATGCTGACTGAATTAGAAAAGTCAATCGATAATGAAGAGGATATTGTGGTACCCTTATGGAACCCACATCGTGTGTTTTCTGAATTGGACTTAAAATATCTAGACGACCCTCAAAATGCCTTTGGCGAAGCTGAAAAAATTCATCATGCCACACGCCAAGGTTTTGATGAAGATTATCCAGAAATAGATCAGTGGATGAAAAATTGGAAAATGGATGATGATCAAATTGGTGAATTAATGAGTTATGTCAGTGAAGCTGAAGAGGAAGATGAAGAACCGTCTGAAGGCGCTGAAAAGTGGATTGATGAAAACCAAGAACTCGTTGATGAATGGCTGGAAAAATAAACTTCTTTGTTCAATTTCAACAAACAAGGGGTTAAAGGATAGATAAAATTCGTTCTTATAATATTTAGTGTTGTTGCTAAAAAATTAGTAATGACACTATTTTTTGGACAAAATATAAAGAAAAAAACTATTTATCCAAGCCAACGCTTTTACGCTGCTTTCGGTTTGATTCTTCTGCAACATATTTCAACACCGTTCGAAATTCCTTGCGAGAAGCGTTTTTTGAAAATTGAGTATAGTTTTGTTTAAGGTTCTTTGAGCTTCTTCTTTACTTACCATCTAGTTTTACTTCCACTTCTTCAAAAGAAAAGTGATCAGAAATAATTAAATCAATATTTTCCACACCTTCAACAACTTCTGAAATAGCATTTTGAAAGACTTTTAGTACAACTACAATACCTACTTCGTCTTCAAAGGTTTCATTACTTTTTTAACATTTTTCCTAGAATTAAAGTAAGACTTTATAAGTTTCGCTTTAGGTACATACCTTCCTTCTGTTTGTTGTCTTAACTGTGTAAACGCCCTAGCTATGAATAGGTTTTGATAAACATAATAAGTTGAGGTATCATAATCTCTTTTCACTGCTCTTTTGACATTTTCTAAAGACTTATCAATAGCAAATGTACCATCCAAGATAAAAGAATAACCTTTTTAACATGAGCTATCGTAGCAATATACTCCCCAATTAATAGCGTTCAATTTAATCCTCTCTTCTTACAATATCTTTTAAAATACTCATTCCTTTTTCGAAATCTTTCGTACCAGAAACAAATGTGTAACCTAACTTTTGGTATATTGTAATCGCAGGATAATTCCACGTTTGAGTATGCAGCATTGCAGGTTGATCAGGATATAATTCTTCTAAAAGTGCAGTGACCTTTACTGTCAGAAAAGTAGCTATCCCTTTCCTTTGTGCTTCCCGCATAACAGCCAACCAATGGAACTGAGGGCCTCCTTCTTTTGCCCACCAAGCTGTACATGTAGCAACTTTTTTACCTGATGGATCGGTGACAAAAGTCATTCGTTTTTCCAATTCGTCTGGATAAGGCACAAAATTCTTTTGGAAATACCCTTGGGCTTCTGACAAGTTATCAAACTCTCCCACAGAAGTTTCTATAGCTTGCCAATCTCTTTCATCCCCAGGAGTATAAAAGCTAAATTGATAACCTACCAGTAATTGTCTATCTGGTAATTTTTTGGAAGTGTTTCTTTCCATTTGAAATTTAACATAAGGAATTGTTTTATCTATCATTTTTTCTCCTTTCATTATCCAGTATAAAATCAATCTGTCTTAATAAGGGTAGGGTACTTTTCCCTCGCTTTTATTACCTTCAAAAAATATTACAGCAACACACAACATGTTCAGTATAAAACATTTTTTGTTTTAACTACTTCTTTTGTAAAGCGAAAAGAAAAATCACCCTACGACAACAGGGTGATTTTCTGGTGGCTCAGCTGTACATTAGTCTTATTTCGCATATTAAGTATAGCATGTAATTAAAATAAAAAATTTTAATTGCAATTATCAAATAATGAACTCAATGATCTGTTCTATTTTCTTCAAGTCCACAGGGTTCATTTTCTCAATAAAGTCAATTTTGCGTTTATTGAAATCTAAAGATTTCATTTGATGGATGACTATTTGTCCTTTTGTTTTATAATTTTCTGAAAGACTATATCTAGTTGGTAAATCTATTTCAGTGGATGTAATAGGACATACCACCGCAAATTTTGTCGCCGTATTAAAATTTCCGCGCGAAATTACCAGAGCTGGCCGTCGCTTTTGAATTTCCATTCCAGTTGAAGGATCAAAGTCGATCCACACTATGTCTCCTTTTTCTGGTGTATAGTGATTAGTCATCCAGCACCTCTTTACCAACTGCTGGCATATCTTCCCATACATCCGATTCGTAAAAAGCTCCTTCTGTAACATTAGCAAACGGATCTTCAATTTTAGGTATCAAAACAATAGTTCCATCATTTCCGTATGAAACAAGATATTCTTTCCCAGGAAAAACTGTTGCCCCATCCTCAGCTGGTAAAGTAACCACGATAGATCTACCTTGTGCCCTTGTTTTTGTCTTTAGCATAGAAATCACCTCTCTAATTTGATTATACATGGTAACACCAAAATAATCAAGCGTGACCAAACTTGTGAGTTCACCCATTTCCTAGCATGAAGCGCTAAATTCTGTTACATTATTCTTTTTCCTATATTTAAGGTAATATAGATCTTTCGTCAAAAGAAAATAAACAATAAAAACTTTCTCCTGTTATCATGTAGTATAAATAATCACACTATAACGATATATTTAAGCGTTCTTCTCAAACAAAAACACTATAATATCAAAAAAACCAGCCCTATGATGAATAGGAGCTGGCCTTTGTACTGTCTTGCAACAAACATTTTCTCGTTTCTCAACTTCATTATAGCATACTATTCGAAAATATAAACATGCTTGTCATTTTTGTTCTTATAAAATTCTATAAACCGTGTTATAATATAGGCGACAGTAAAGTTTAAGACGGTGGCTATCTTTTTTGAAAGGTGGTGCTTATGCAAGTAAGTGCTAAAATCTTAAAGAAAGGAGAGGCCCTTTGTCTGTTGCGGAAGCGCTAGGGCTAATGATTGCGTTCGGTTCTTTTACCGCTACGCTAATCTTTGGCATCCTAGACGCCGTAAAAAAGACAAAAAAATAACCGTCAAACTTTAGCAGGAGCGACGATTATTTTTCATTAAATAATTAATACCTGTCACCGTCTTAAACGGTGCTGTTAAGAGGGGTTGTTGAAACAATCTCTCTTTCCATTTGTATTATAGCATAATTCTAATGAATTTTTCAATTTTTAGTCAGCTGTACCTACCCTTTTGTAAAAGCTATTACTTTCAAGGAGTTTTTGAAAATTTCTCTTTCAAATTATCAAATTCCCTTAACTTTTTTCTACCCCCAAACTTAAACCAAAATTTCCCTACATAAATTATCTGTTATAATAATAAATGAAAAATTATTTAGGAGGATACTTTATGGACTCGGTCTATCATCAAATACAAAAGAACTATGATGCACTATCAAGTACTGAGCAGATCATTATCGATTACATGTTGAACCAGCCCAATGTCAAGAATTTGAAAATGAAGTTGATCCAAAATGATCTTCACGTCTCTGCTCCAACGATTGTACGAGCTATAAAGAAACTATCGTACCCTTCATTTACTGAATTTAAATATGCGATTGCAAATACGCAAGGCCCGGCAAATCAGATTGATTCAGAGGAGAATTACGAAACAATGATTGAGACATTTTCTTCCGATTTTTCCAAAACAATTCATATGATGGAAGAAGAAAAACTTTATGCTATCGCTAATTCCATATTACAAAGTCATCGAGTTTTTTGTATTGGGATGGGATCAAGTGTAAGTGTAGTCAATTCATTCAATCGAAAATTAAAAAACTTGGGATTATGGTCTAATGATTACACCGAAGCCGCCCCTTTTCGTGATATTGCTGATATAGCTACCAATAACGACTGCTTACTCATTTTTTCTTTAAGTGGTAAAGAAGAGCAAATTTTAGAAATCGCTGTAAAAAGTAAGTTAAAAAATGTCACTGTCATTTCAATTACCGGATTTTCCAATAATCCATTACAAAGCTTATCAGACATTTCACTGCTTACTTATCAGACGCCACAAAAACGAAAAAAACTGCGGTCACGTTTGATGTTATCGGTCGCTGCCGAAGTTATCTTTGAAACCGTATTACTGAAAAAAGAAGGAGAAAAAGACGATACTTAAGTAAAAGAAAAGTCGAGCATATATATCATACGCTCGACTTTTCTTTTATATATATTGCGCAATTTCATAAAAATCATCTATCACATAATCCGCTGCCTCCCGTACTTCAGAGGCTGCATGTCGCAAACAAAAACTTGTATCCGCTAGTTCAAACATACTCATATCATTTTCAGAATCACCAACAGCAATGACTTCTAATGGTTGTGTTTGTTTGATATATTCAATGGCTTGACCTTTTGTGATCTCTGCGGGCGTGATTTCTATTCTTTCAGGTCCGCTCTTACAAATGGAAAGCTCCGGAAATTTATGCTGTAAATCTAGTAATGTCGACGTACAACGTCCAGCTTCAGGTCGCACATTAATTTTATATATCCTCAGTGGTGCTATTTCATGAATCATGTCTTGAGGCTTTATTAGTGGAACATTCCAAATACGTCCTTGATTTCCTGACTGATAGGTTCCGATACGATTTTTCCCATCTAGTGCGTCATAAATCAATTGATTGTCTTGAATATAATACAGTAATTCAAGCAAAACGGACGTTTCGATAAATCGTTCAAATATCTTTTGCCCCTCTTTCATAATCAAACCACCATTAAAGCCGATTTTAGCATTCACTTTGAACCCGATTTGCTCTTCAATAAAATCAATTTCTTTAACAGAACGCCCTGTGGCAATCCCCAAATGAATTTTATCTTTTAAAGAAACAAATAGCTTCTTATCTTTAGAAGCGACTTGTCTTGAATCTTTCACAAAGGTCCCATCTAAATCAGTCACTAGTAATTTATTCTCCATAATCATTCCGCCAATCCTAAAATATCCTGAATTTCAACTTTTATTGGGTTCGCTTTGCCCCCATAAATCGATTGCATTTGCATCCCTGAAGTTGCAAATCCCATCGCTTCTAATTTATTTTTTATTCGGTCGGAATCCACCACAGCATCATCTTTCACATTGATACGCAAACGGGTAATACAAGCATCCACTACTGTAATATTATCCGCCCCACCATGAGCATCGATTAGCTGTAGTGCTTGATCATGAAGCGCAAGCCCATTCTCATTTTCTTTTTCTTTATCTTTCTGAGTTTTTACGCCCATCTTCTCACGTGTTTCGTCTTTCCCATGTAAGGTGATCGTAGCTGGGTCTGCTTCACGTCCAGGTGTCTTAAAGTCGAACCTTTCAATAGCAAATTTAAATACAAAATAGTAAATAATAAAACAACCAATGCCTAAAAGCGGTAATAAGTACCACTGCGTCCGCATTCCTTGTAAAACACCATAAATTAAGAAATTAATTAAACCATGTCCTGTTGGCGTCAAGAAAGCTGCTCCAACAATATTGGTGACTAACATCGTAAGCCCAGCTAAAACCGCATGGATGCCATACAGGGCTGGTGCGACAAAAAGAAAAGTAAATTCAAGAGGTTCCGTAATTCCTGTAACAAATGAAGTTAACGCCGCAGCAAGTAATAATGAACCGACCGTTTTCCGATTTTCAGGACGAGAGGTTTTATACATTGCTAAAGCTGCTCCTGGTAGTCCAAACATATTAAAAACAAATTTCCCGGCAGAAAAACGCGTAATCATCGAATCGATGGCGCCATTGTCACTTAACGCAGCCATATAAGCATTGATTGTTCCTGCATATTCTTGACCACCAATCGTAAAAACTCCTCCAAGAGGCGTCGTGCGAATCGGCCAATTAATCCCATGATGTAAACCAAAAGGTAATAATAATCGTTCAGATAAGCCATAAGCAAATGTACCTGCATAACCTGATCTCAAAACACCTAGAGACAAAATATTGATTCCTTGTTGTATAAAAGGCCAGATAAAGAAGAATAAGATCGCAACAAGTGCCATCGCCGGAATCGTCAAAATAGGGACTAATCGTGGTCCGCTGAAGAAACCAAATACTTGGGGCACTTGAATTCGAATCGCTTTTTTATGCACAAAATAAACAATAACCCCCGTAATAATACCACCAAAAACATTCAAATCCATTGTTTGAATACCTAACACTTCAGTCTGCATCGCCTGAGCCATTAGTTCATCAGCATTTTCCGCTCCCGCATCTACAAGCCTTCCTGTAGCATCAAGTAAAAAGTTCAAAGTACTATGCAGTACAAGAAAACCTAATAAACCTGAAACAGCTGCCGATCCTTTTTCTTGCTTTGCCAAACCAACAGCTACACCTACCGCAAAAACAATAGGTAAGTTATCAAAGGCAACATTTCCAAGCATTTCCAAAAAACCCATCGCAAATTGTAGGGCTTCATTTTGCATCCAAGGATACATCTCTACGGTATTTTCATTGGTAAATGCTGAGCCAATTCCCTTTAAAATCCCTGCTGCTGGTAACACCGAAACGGGCAGCAAAAAAGAGCGACCAAAAGTTTCAAATACTGATAAAAATTTCGCTTTCTTACTTCCTTTTTGTGACTTTTCCATTTTTTCAAACCTCCCTTTTACTTTCTTTTATCATACCAGTTAAAAAAACGATTACAATTATCTGTGATTTAAAATAACTTAAAAGAAGGAAACTAGTTTTTTAGTAGAAAACTAGCTTAGAATAAAGTGTTTCAGTCAATAAAAAAAGAAACCTTGTATAAAATCATCATATGTACGTGTTCAACGAGTGGTAAAACTGGAGAAACTATTTAATATACTACGCGGGGAAGCTACTATTTTTGTGTTAGCAAAAACTTCTGTTAGTAACACTAACAAGCATTACATTGTTATTTTATTGTCATTTGCCAAATAACGCACTATTTCTATAATAAAACATGTTATAATATAGACGACAGTAAAGTTTATGACGGTGGCTATCTTTTTTGAAAGGTGGTGGTGCTTATGAAAGTAAGTACTAAAATCTTAAAGAAAGGAGAGGCCCTTTGTCCATTGCGGAAGCGCTAGGGCTAATGATTGCGTTCGGTTCTTTAACCGCTACGTTAATCTTTGGTATCCTAGACGCCGTAAAAAAGACAAAAAAATAACCGTCAAACTTTAGCCAGTTACGGTTATTTTTTATAAATAACATAGACTTGCCACCGTCTTAAACGGTGCTGTTACTAGAGGGGTTGTTAACACAACTCCTCTTTTCGTCTGTATTATATCGTAGTTTCTAAAAAATTTCAATTTTTTTGTTAGGTTACCTATTTCCCTTGAATCAGCCAAAGAAAGACTTTGCTATAACAATTTTCACCGAAATGATACACTATATTATACAATAATCGTTTACTATTGTTTGAAAAATACTCGCAAAAATTTCTTAACGAACAAGGAGACCTATTCATGGATAATGATTTAAAAGTAAAAATTGATGCAATAAGTGATCCAGAAGAATTAAAACAATATTTAAATCCTTTAGATAATGACTCCTTTTGTCAAATCGTTACCAGCTGTGCTGATCAACAGGAAATGGATACTTTTGTTCCTAACCATAAATTTCCTGCTTATACCATTGCCCTACACTGCCTTGATCAACACAATATGAGCCAAAAACAACGGAAAACCATACAAAATATTTTCTTAGGTGTTAAGGCGCAGGAAAACCAATAGGTTATTTCGCCAAGTTATCGCCTATAACGAATTTACTTAAAAAACGCCTTTAGTGTCCATTTCAAATGTTTGGCTCCATGTCTTTTCGACCATTTGAAATTTAACTTAAGGAATTGTTTTATCTATCATTTTTTCGCTCTTTTTTATCCAATGCAAAATCAATTTGACTTAATAATGTTACTTTTTTTTCACCTTTACTACCTACAACAAAAATATTACAGCAACACACAAAACGATCATTATAAAACAATTTTTGTTACCATCAAATTCTATAAAATATGTTATAATGTAAGCAACAGTAAAGTTTATGACGGTGGCTATCTTTTTTGAAAGGTGGTGGTGCTTATGAAAGTAAGTGCTAAAATCTTAAAGAAAGGAGAAGGCTTTTGTCCATTGCGGAAGCTCTAGGGCTAATGATTGCGTTCGGTTCTTTTACCGCTACGCTAATCTTTGGTATCCTAGACGCCGTAAAAAAGACAAAAAAATAACCGTCAAACTTTAGCAGGAGCGACGATTATTTTTAAAATAATTTGATTTCTGTCACCGTCTTAAACGGTGCTGTTACTAGAGGGGTTGTTAACACAATTCCTCTTTTCGCTTACATTATAGCATATCTTCCAAGAAGATTTCAATTTTTGTTAGATTGTGGTAGCAAAAAAGAACGAACAAAGATTGAATTTGAAAATAACAAGATTATGTTCTTGCTGAACCAGAATGAATGCACCTTACCCAACATATTTTTCATAAAAATCTATTCAATAGTCTTAATAGACTTTTCCAATCTTTCTAATCCATCTACTAACTTACTCCGTGGACATCCAACATTCATACGTAGAAATTTCCCTTCATTTTCGTGATAAACTTTACCTGACATAATTCCAACATTGCCAACATTTACCAAAGCATTTTGTATTTCTTCCTCCGATGATTTTAAATCTGAGCAGTCCATCCACGCCAGATAGGTTGATTCTGGAATTTTAAACTTCACATTTGGAACCTGTTCTTTTACAAAAGAAGATACAACTTGCATATTACCATATAAATAATCAACTAAATCATCCACCCAATAAGCAGAATAGTTGTATCCTTCGATTATTGATAGTAAACCAAATATAGTTATGCTAGATAAACCATCACGTTGTTTTATAGTAGTCAAAAATTTATCTTTTATGTTTCCATCTGGTATAAATACATACGAACCACCTAATCCTGGTGTATTAAAAGTTTTGCTAGCAGATGTGCAAATAAATACATTATCTGGATTCGTTGTCATACTTGTAATAGGTATATAGTTGTGATTGGGATAGACAATATCCATATGAATATCATCAGAAATAATTTTGACTTGATATTTTTCACAAAGATTTATTACGTCCTTCAATTCTTGCTTACTCCATACTCTACCGGTAGGATTATGCGGGTTACAAAATAACATTACTTTGCTTTTTGGATGAGATAGCTGTTTTTCTAACAAATTAAAATCAATGGAATAAGAACCATTTTTGTAAGTCAAAGGATTCTTTATCATTTCTCTACCAGATGCGTTTAACTGTTTAAAAAAGGCGTCATATCCTGGGGTTTGCAATATCACTTTATCGGTCTCATCTGTTAGAATTTCAATTAATTTTGAAATTGAATAAATAACGCTCGGACTGTAAACAATCCAATCAGCAGGCATATTTACTGCAAAACGTGACTTGTACCAATGTGTAATAGCTGATTTATATTCGCTGTGGTTCCACCTTGTGTATCCAAATACACCGTGTTTCACATACTCATCCATTACTTGTAAAATTTCATTGGGACTTTGAAAATCCATATCTGATATGGAAAAAGGAAGCACATCATTTTTTCCAAAACGATCTTCTGCAAAATCCCACTGCGTGCTATATGTTCCTGTTCGATTAATTACTTTGTCAAAACGAGTCCCCAAAAAAACACCTCCTAAGGATTAAAAAGATAATCCTGTATCTTCTGATTCATCTACGTCACTTTCTTTTCGAACCATCCCCACTGCGAAAGTGATACTAATAATAGAAATTGCAAGACCTATTAATAACATGAACGGATTGCTTACAAATGGTAGTCCCCAAATTCCGATAGCTGCGGGGATTGGGGATTGTGCACCAAGTGATAAAGCAACTCCTCCCCCAATGCCTGAGCCAACAGTGATAATAGGAATTACCTTTAATGGAGTAGCTACTGCATAAGGGATAGCGCCTTCACTTATACCTAAAGAAGCCATCAAAGCTGTAGGAAGTGCATTAGCCTTCTCGGATTTTGAAAATTTCTTAGAAAAAATCAATGATGCTAAAGCTAAGCCAAATGGTGCACTCATAATGCCAATCCAGCAAGCTGCCATCGGTGCATAAATGCCTTCAGCCAATGTAGCATAGCTAAATGACAAAGCAATTTTATTTACTGGTCCTCCCATATCAACTGCCATCATCGCTGAAATAATGAAGCCTAAAATAAATAGATTACTTCCATCCATAGAGTTTAACCAATTTTCTAAGCCTGTCATTGCTGGTGTTAATACCAGTGAAATCAATCCCATGAAAATAGCAGATGCTCCAATACCAAATACTGGAATAATCATAATAGGCTTTATGACAGCTACGTTAGGGTGCATCGGTATTTTCTTTAATTGGTTAGTAATCCAACCTGCAAAAAAACCAACTAAGATTCCGCCAAGATATCCGGTACCAAGTTCTGCTGCAAACACACCACTTGCTAACCCAACTGCGATCCCCGGTCTTTCAGCTATTGAATAGGAAATATAACCCGCAATCATTGGGACCATTAGATCTAAGGTCCAACCTCCATAATTGACTAACTGTTCACCTAATTGAGTATCTTCTCCAATGATTACCCCTAACGAAAGTAATATACCACCAGCTACAACAACAGGAATCATGTAAGAAACTCCTGTCATCAGATGTTTCTTAGCTTCGTTTAACATAAATTTTGCTCCTTCCTTAAAGTTTTGCTGTTGCATCCTTAATTACTTTAGAGGCATTTTTCACTGCATCAGCAACAGGTACTTCATAAACAATTTTATTATCAAATCTATTTGCTTTTTCTATTTTCGTATCAACAGCTAAAATGACTAAATCTGCTTTTTCTAAGTCTTTGGAGTTAATTTCATTTTCGGTTCCCATTGATCCTTGAGTTTCTACCTTAATTTTATACCCCATTTTTTTTGCTTCTTTTTCTAATGCTTTTTTTGCCATATAAGTGTGAGCTACCCCAGCTGGGCATGCAGTTACTGCTAAAATATTCATTATTAAACCTCTCCCTTGTCAGTTAAAATCTCAGTAATTATTTTAGAAATCTCGCTTTTTGTACGTGCCGATAGTAATGATTGGACAAAGCTTTCCTCCATTAAATTCTCTGACAATCTTGCCAATAATTTTAGATGAAAGTTTCCTTCTTGTTTTTTCGGAACAGCTAATGCTATCAAAAAATAAACCGGTTCATTATCCATAGCCTCCCATTCTACTGCTTTATCAAGCTTTATTACACTAATCGTTGGTTTGATGACTTCATCAAGTTTGGCATGAGGTATGGCAATTCCGCCACCAAAACCAGTGGTTGATGTAGCTTCTCTTTCCATCATACCGTTGCAATAAGCTGTTGCGCTCTCTACACGTCCAGCTTTAAAAACGAGTTCGGCTATTTTTTTTAACGCTTCTTTTTTTGAATGTGCATCAACATTTAGTTCAATCAAGTTATCATTTATTAATTCTGAATTATCCATATATTTCCCCTCGTATAATAAAATCACTCATTTTGCTATTATGCACCATTTAGTTCCCCCTCAGTAACTCAATAATTTTGTCTTTATCTTTTAAACGAAACATTTTTTTCAAACGTTTCTCATTCTCTAATATATCATTGAAATGTTGATATATTGATTGTATATCAGGTTTTATCGACTCATTCATAGCAAGAAAAAATATCAGTTTCACTTTCCCATGGTCCCATGTAATGCCTTCAGGATTAATATATAAACTAATACATGGTTTTTTCACGTAATCGACTGGCGCATGTGGTGTAGCGACAAATCCTATTTTCGTGCTCGCTACTTCTTCACGTTCTACTGCTGCTTCAGCAATCCCTGGGTATCCATAATCTTTTTCTACCAGTTGTTTTCCTATTTCTTGAATGACTTCTTCTTTCGTTTTTGTTTTGTCATCAAGTAGGATAAGTTCTTTATCTATTAAGTTCATAAATGCATCGGCATGTTCATGATTATCTATTAGTTGATCGACCTTATGACTAATCGCATTGGCTGAAAAATCGTCCAAAAACGGCGACACTTTTATCACTGACGCACCTTCATATTGTGTATTTACTGTACTAATGACTAATTCTTCAGAAATGGGGGCTTCTTTCATCTCTTGCAACGACATGACTCTTGTGATTTTTAAACGATCAGAAAAATATTTCTTCACTCTTTGTTCCAATAATCTTGCTGTACCTAAACCAGTACTACATACAATGACTGCTTCGATCTTTTTGGTTTCTTTTCGCTCTTGGTAAGCTTGAATATGCAAAGCGATAAAAGCGATTTCATCATCATTTATATCAACTGAATAAGCATTTTTTAATTGAATACTTAAATCAACTGCTCGATTATAAGCCAATGAGAAAAATTTCTTTGTCTCTGCGGTATAGGGATTATAAATATTTAACCCTAATGAAAAACGTTTGATCGCTGGTGTCAAATGTAAAAGTAAATTGTTAATCAATATATCATCATAATCAGTCAATGACTGTCTTAGAAAAGCGTCAAGATCATTTTCCGTTTCTAAGTTAAAAATTTGGGCCTCATCAGAAACACTTTTGTTATCTGTTTCAGCAGCTAAAATATGGATATTAATGTACTGTTGCTCGTCCTCAGGAAGCTTCATATCAAGGTTATTTTCTAGAATAGAAACTAATAGCTTTGTACTATCTTTTATTTTTTCTTGAGCGTTTCCTAACTCTCTGCCTAATAACGGTTCACCCTTTCGTAACCGCTCAATGGCTATAACTAAATGAACCGTTAAAGATTGATATTCATAATCATCTAGCTTTAAATGAACTCTTTTTTGAAACTCATTTAATGAGTCCAATACTTTTTGTACAATTTCAGAATCAAATAAATGAGATAGCGATTGCAAAATTGAATGATCAATCATGGTAGACTTTTTAGACGTTGCCCAAACATTATCCTTTCCCCAATACATCTCTAATAACTGTGATAAAAGCTTTCTTTTTGTCTTTTCTGAAGCATCGATATAAATGCCTTGATGAGTATTTTGTAAAGTTGCTCCACTGTCGACCAGTCTTTCCTTAATGTTAACCAAGTCGTTTTCAAGTGTGCTACGGCTAATATATAGCGAATCGGCTAACTCTTGTATCAATACGGGTTTCTCACACATTAACAAAGTGGAAAAGATAGAAATAATTCGTTCTTCCCTATCTTCAGAAACTTCAGTTAGCTCTCCATTTTGTATAGCAGTGACTAACATACTCGTATTTCCAGAAAGATAAATCCCTACGTTTCTTTTTCGATTTAATTGAACATTGTATTTCAATACTTCTCTTTCAATATGATCAAGGTACTTAGCAATTGTTTTCTTTGACTTATTAATTTTCTCTCCGATATCAGAATAATGGACAGTATCTTGTGATAAAAGCAAATTAATAATTTCTAGTTCGTAGGTATTAATTATGTCACCTCCCTTGTTTCTAATAACAATATAATACATGCAAAAAATTTTGAGTACATAAAAAAGTATACTTTCATAGGTATACTTTTTAGAAACCTTTATTCGAAATATAGCATCCCTCTGAAATAAGAATTTAAAGCAACTAACATAACGGAAGCTCAGACACTTCTGTTTAATCAACGTTATTCATACTACAATTAGTTTATAATTTTATCTCCAAAACGCGAAGCATTACAAAAACAGGATTGAAAAGTTCAAAATGAAACTCTACAATCCCGCTTGTCTATTATTTAAATTCATTTTATAAAATCATATATTGTTACTTATCCATACATTATTACCTTTTTTTGATAATATCCGTTAATTCTTTATCATTTAAAGGTCTGTTCTTATTCGTTTTATTCGCAGTTGTATTACCAAAATATTGAGTATACAACTCAGGATTTTTAAGTGTCATGTCTAAAGCATATAGTTTCCACTTACCTTCTCTTCCTGCATAGGGTTTCCTAACTTCCTCTGTTCTCAGAGTTTCAACTGTGGGCGCATCATAGAATAGTTCTCCATATTCATCGTATTTAGGTTGCGCTAAAGAAGTCTTGTTTTTAACATGATAATCTTTTCTCCACACCCATACAACTTTTCTTATATAGTCATCTACTGAAAATCCATATTTATGTGAAACGATTTGTTTAGGAGTAAGAATTAGCTTCTTACCATCTGCTCCTTTAATCCATCTTTCTGTTAATTCTTTCCAGCTAGCTGTTTCATAGTCCCAATACTCACCATAACTGACTTTATTCGGTTCAATTGGAATATTCAGTTTCTTTGCTTCTGCCAACGTGTACTCTACAAATTCTTTTTTCAAAATACTTACCGTTAAGTCAGACATTCTATCTGGACCAAAATCATGTGCAAATACTAAAATAGATACTGGTTGTGCCATAATATCTCTTCTCAAGCTACCTGTATCTAATACAGTATCAAAAAGGTTAGATAATGAATGTTTAGAAGCTCCGTTTCCTCTAGACTCTTTTTCCGAAAAACCAAAATGATTAGCATTGCTTTCCTTAGAATGGTCAAACATATTCTGCAAAGCCTGTTCTTTATTTTCAGTAGCATATAAATCAAATACCACCTTAAAAAAAGACTCAACCTTTCGTTTTCCCAATGAAAAAAATTTTTCATTCGCCGATTCTTCTAACAAAATAGGATTAACAAATAACTTACTATCTCCCATCATATTAACGTTCACAAAATCAATGTCTTCTTGCTTCTTATTTAAATTGTAGTAGTTTGTTACAAATTTCAAATAATCTCTCCTTATAATAGTGTAAGAAAAGATGAAATTAGATACAGCATATATGAAAATGAAAATAAACGAAAAAGTACTTTACTTTAGAATATAATGTTGTTATGATTTTAACAGTTAAAATATTTGATTAGAGTTGTTTCTAAAAAAGTAACAGCTATACCTAATAACCTAAAACAGTAGACGCCTATCTACTGTTTTTTCTTTTCTCCATTAAGAATGGTATCATACCACAACATATAGATCAATAACAAATCCAATTAAACGGTCGTAAAATTAATTCTAAGCTGCTTGATGTTGCTTATTGTAAAGGGTCATATGTTTTTAATGAAAATTTCTCAAAAAGAAAATGAACACCTTTAAATGTCCCGCAAAAGTGGAGCAGGCAATTATACCGTAGCAAAATAAAACAGAATTATATAAAAACACAACATATTGTGTTTCGCCTTATCTTTTCTATATGTAGTAAGCTTTTTCCCTTTATCTGATATTTAATTTCAACATTACTATTTAAATAAAATAGTTGTCCCTGAATGATTTATAAATTTTTCCAAGGATCATTCAATCCTTGGTATGTGCTTTTTTCTAAAGGTTGAGTTGCTTCACCTTCTGGGTGTACAAAAAGAACGCACTTCGTGTTATTGTAAAGTCAACGAAACATAACAATAAAGGAGTGCGTCCTTATGTCTATCACTTTACAACAAAATTCTCTTACATTCAATGAGCAAAAAAGCATCTCGATCGCCAATGATGGTGGCACCTTAACCAATGACGCGGGGCTCGTCTTACTTTCGGAGTTTCTAAATCAAATTCGTTTTGATTCCCTGTTAGCGCGATACGTTCATATTCCAGAGTATCGTTTCTTCGCCCAACATGAATGGCTGGACGTCGTAAAACAGTGGTTATATCAATTGATCGCTGGTTATTCTCGAGACCGAGATGCCAATACCTTACAATATGATCGCCTTTTTAAGGAAGCATTGAAACAAGAACGGCTCCCTTCGCAATTTATGATGTCTACTTTGCTTCATACCTTGACAGAAGAAAATGTTAATCAACTATTACAAGTGGCGAAAAAACTTGGCGATTTAGGCATGGACCAGCAAAACAGCCAACAACTCGTGCTTGATCTGGATTCCACCTGTTGTCCCACTTACGGAAAGCAAGAAGCAGGGGAATATATTTACCACTATGGCCTCAATGGATATCATCCATTTGTGGCATTCGAAGGGTTAACCGGATTGGCATTAGATGTTCGCCACCGTCATGGTAAATCTTATACCTCCACCCACGCCGAAGATTATCTCGTAGAAATGTTGGCGCATTACCAACAACGTTCGAGTGATCCCACAATGCTTGTACGCGGGGATAGTGGCTTTGCCAAACCGGAAATTTATAAACAATGTGAGTGTCGAGGCGCCCATTATGTGATTAAATTGAAAAATAACGTACGGTTGATTCATTATGCGCAACATCTTGTCCAATATACCAACGGTACGGACTACACAAAGACCGAACATCAATATTTTAAGATGGCTTATCAAGCAGATTCTTGGGACCGATCTCGGACAGTAGCCATCAAGGCTACCCGAAAAGCCGAAACTTTACTTTTTTCCGAATTTCAATTTGTGGTGACTGATTTCGCTCATCTTTCGCCCCAAACCATTTTTCAGCTCTATCAAAAACGAGGGAATATGGAAAACTTCATTAAAGAAATGAAGACCGGATTTTTCGCTGATAAAACGGACAGTCCTTCCTTTTTAGCGAATAAGGTTCGCTTAGCCCTAAGTTTTATCGCCTATAATATCATCCACTTGATGAAACAGCTGACTTTTCCGCAAGAGAAAAAGACGACGGTGATTGACACGATCCGTTTTCAACTATTTCATATTGCTGGAAAAGTCACAGAACACGCGCGTCAAGTGCAAATTCACTTATCAAGTACGAATGTTTACAACACGCTTTTTTGGGAAGTCCTTACACGAATTCAGCGATTGAATCTCTAGTTTACTTTTCCCCTTTTCCTCTTGATAAAAAAGGCTTGGCTTTCATTCTCTAGGAAGAATTTTATCTTTTTTTAGCGTCGTTCGATCATCCCTTTCTATTCTTTATTCAAAAGCGGCGATAAAAAGGGAAAATAACATAAAAGTCACCTCGTTGAACAGTCGAATGCGTTATCCACAAATTTTTATAAATCATTCAGGTAAACGAAATTCCCATAAAGCGTTTATAAAATCGGGAAAAATAAGAAGCATTGTAATTAAAATGTCTAGCTACTACTTCAAGTGTTAGATTCTCTTGATAATGTTTTTGGATAAAAGAGTTTATTTCGCTCAATTGATCTAATTTCTTGACTGTTTCCGTCTCCTTGATAATAGGTCCATTTATTACTTCTGTAGTTAATAAATGGGAAAACAATTCATACACCTTAGCAAAAACAAAAGCATGACTAGCCAAATCGTTATACCTATCTAGTTGCCTAACAGCTAACAAATCTTGCTGGATTTTATTATTATTTGAAAGATCACCTTGAAAATAAATCTGTTTACCATAATTATTTTCGGTACATTGCTGGACAAATTCTAACGGGACTTGTAATACAAACACATGCCCTGGACGAGGGGTTCTTGTCGAATGAATAATATTGCTATTAATCAAGTAGACGTCTCCTTCCGTAAGATGGAATGTCGACTGCGACAAACGTATTTCAAGCACGCCTTCTAAACAAAGCAAAATTTCTACGCTATTATGCCAATGAGGTAAGATTAATCGGGAAGGGTCTTCTGAGTTAAATTCAAAAAGTTTAAACGGGTAATTTTTATTAGGGGTAATCATTTCATATTGTGTCATTAACATATCTTCTCTTTCTTCATAATTGTCACATTAAGGAGTATTATAAATACAAAAACATATTCTGTTAAAACCGGATAGTCTCTAAAAACATGAGAGTTAGTCTGCCAATGAAATCTAAGGTCCCTTTCTTTTTCAGTTAATACATTCTGGATATACAAAAAATACACTATACTATCTTAAAATTTTCGTTAAAGCTATTATACCAAACGAACCATCTATGATAACGATATTATTTAAGTAAATATATATACCTGTAAATAGATCTGAGTTATAAGATGCCCTACAATCGCTTCTATTTTTTCTAACACAAGCCCTCCTCTTCGTAAAACTAATTTATAACAAATTTTTTATTTACATCCTTCCTATTTTTTTAAATTTTTTTAGTACTATTAAATTTAATAGTACTAAAAAAATTACAGTGATCAATAGTCTTTATAGTAAGCGATTGCTATAAATTGATATTATTTCGTTTAAAAAAAGTCTATACTTTCATAGCTCAAATTAAACGCTTATTTCAAAATATTTACATTTATTAGAATGTTTTAATAACTAATTATAAAAAAAGCAACCTGACAACAATAGAACATTGATATCAGGTTGCTTTATTATATTATTTGCCTTATTCTTTTAAAGATCAAAACATAATATCTCCGCCATTAACATTGATCGCTTGGCCCGTGATATAATCGGCTTGATCGCTTAATAAGAAAGAAATTGTATTGGTTACATCTTCAACCTTACCGACTCTTCCTTTTGGAATTTTCCCGGCAAAATAATTCATAACTTCTTCGGAATCAATGCTTTTCTTAGCCGCGTAGTCAGCTTTTTGCTTTTCCCACATTGAAGTATAAACTACACCCGGACAAACTGAATTAACACGGACACCTTTTCCTGCGAATTCTTTAGAGAGTGCTTGTGTTAAGCCAATGACCCCAAATTTACTAGCGCAATAAGCTTGATAATCATTCGTGCCTACCTTCCCAGATTGAGACGACATATTGATTATACTTCCAGCGCCTTTTTCTAACATTTGAGGAATAATAGCTCTACAGCATAAAAACTGTCCTTTTAAGTTAATTTCCATTGTTCTATCCCATATTTCTTCAGTATGCTTAAAAAAGGGAGTAATGACAGATAGCCCGGCATTATTTACTAAAATGTCAATTAAACCAAAGTTTTCTTTTACATATTCGCTCATGCTAGTTATTTCATTAGATTTTGTAACGTCTAGTTTAAAATATACTGACTTTTCTTCATTAGCTAAAATTTCGTCTGAAACTTTCTTAGCATTTTCTTCATTTAAGTCAGTGACTATTACCATAGCACCTTCCTTAGCTAGCATTAAACTGACTCCTCTACCAATTCCACTCCCAGCTCCTGTAACAACAGCTATTTTATTTTTAAATTGCAAAATAATCCCTCTTTTCTTATTCGATAATTCCAAATGCGCCACCGATAACTCCAATTAAAATTAAAACAACAAGTACTGTAGTTGGTTTCATTCTTCTTTTTAACATCCAATAAGTTCCTAAAGTAATTCCTAATGGTAGTATCCCTAAAAGTAATGTATCTAATATTTGTTCTTGCACATCAAGAGAATCAGAGCCTAGTGGTATTTGTAAAGAAGTACTAACTTCAACAAAACTAGCGGCTAAAGCTCCCATAACAATTGCTCCTAAGTACTTACAAAAGAACATTACTTTTTGTAGTAAAGAACTTCTTAATAACTCCGTAACTCCCTTTCGCCCAGTGTAGTAACCTTGTAACCATAACCATCTAGCTAAAGGAAGCATTATTCCTAATAGCAATACACCATAAGCGACAGGCCCCATGATAATATTTCCACTTGAGCCAAATGGGATAGTTAAAGACAATAGGATAGGAATTAATGTCCCTTGAAATAAACTGTCGCCAACACCTGCAATTGGTCCCATCAATCCAGTTTTAAAGCTTTCAACCATAGTTCCTTCTATGGGTTCTCCTTCTGCTTTTTGTTCTTCCATTGCTATAGAAACAGATAAAATCGGTCCACCAAAAGAAGGCTCTGTATTGAAAAATTGTAAATGTCTACCTAACGCTTCGGTTAATTGATCTTGATCATCTTTATAAATCTTTTTAAGAATTGGAGAAAGTGCATAAGCAACACCTGTTGATTGTAACCTCTCATAATTATAGTTTGCGTGAGAGAAAAACATCCAACGCCAAAATGCTTTTTTCACGTCTTTTTTTGTTAATTTGTTTGTTCCATTCATTCTCTACACCGCCTTGTTTTTATCTTCTTTAAAAGTCAATTCTGTATAAATATATACAACAAAAACTCCAAATACAGACAGAGCTAAAATTGGAATATCTGAATAAACAGTTACTAAAAATCCGAAAATAAAAAATAGTAATATACCTTTACCACTCATTGCCCGTAAATTCATTGCGATCCCTAAAGCTGGTAAAATTGCGCCTATAACTGATAAAACATCTAAAGGTTTACCTTCCATCATATTAACAACTTGTGCTACTGGCCCTGCTCCATAGTACACTGCTAAAGCTACTGGTATAACAGACATTAAAAATACAATAATTTGTGGCGGCCAAATATTTAAAAAATTAAGCTTTTTAGTATTACCTTCTTCAGCTGCTTTATCTGCCATATGAAGAAAAGAAATATCAACAGTCATATGGACAACCCAGATAACAGTTCCCAAAAGGCCTAAAGGAACAGCTAAAGTCGTTGCGGCTGAGGCATTTACTCCACCAGCAATTGCCAACGCCGTTCCTAATGTTCCAGCCAAAGCAGGATCCATTGGTACAGAACCACCAGCTGAGATCCAAGCTAGATAGGGTAAGTTAATTGCTGTACCGATAATACATCCTTCTATTGGTTTTCCTAATACTAACCCTACTAAAGTTCCGTTAACCATGGGTCTCATAATCATATGAGTACCTACGGTTGTTAACCAGGGTTGTGCATTTATTCCTAAAAAATATATAAATCCTATTAAAATAGCTTGAAAAAAACTAATGTGCATCTTCAACTAACCTCCCTATAAAATCTTTTCCAGACCGACAGCTTTTTCATCAGGAACGACTTGGATTTGAACATCAATATCTTTTGCAATTAACTTTTTAATATCCTCTTTCTCATCCTCTGTAGTAGCAATATTTTTATACAACTTTTTCCTGTTTTTATTAGCCCCCATACCTCCAATAATAATTTTTTCGATTGTTATACCGCTTTCAATTAGAGTTAAAAAAACTCCAGGCGTTTTAGTAAGGATTATAATTTTTTTGTTTCTATCTAAGTTACTAATTCCTTCGACAGCTTCACTTTTACTAAATATATCTAAACCGATTCCCTCAGGAACTGCCATTTCCATGATTTCCTTCGTAAATTCATCACTAGCAGTAATATTATCAACAATAACAATATGATTTCCTCCTGTGTATTGAAGCCAGGCTGTCATAACTTGGCCATGGATTAAACGATCATCAACACGTGCTAAAACAATATTTTCCATTTTTTTATTCCTCACATTATTTAGTTTTTTTGTTTTTAGACAATTCTCTAGTAAATTCTTTCACTCCTGCTTTTGCAGAAAACATCGCTTTCTCACAAATATCGTCAAGTGAGTTTTCAAGCATTCGTTGATTAAATATCTCTAATAACATTGATAAATTGACACCAGTTACTAAACGGTATTCAATATTTTCATCTAATATTCTTTTATGATTAAACGTTGTTTGATTATATGGACTGGCCAAAAATAAATCAGTTACCACAATAACCCCAGAACCATCATTAATCTCTTTAATTTTATTAAATATTTCTTGAGAAAAATCTTCAACGCTGTCTCCCTCAAGTAAAGATAAAGAGAAACTTTTCTCTTGCTTTCCCATAATAAGCTTTACAGTATTTAAAAATTCCTCGGCCAAATGACCATGTGTTACAACTAGTACTCCGATCACTTTCTCACCTCCTTTAGCAATTACTATTAGACTTCATTGAAAACCAGCCTATCACTTGTTTCAATTTTTATTAAAAGCAGTTATTTTTCCCCCTAAAAACTCGGTTCTATTCTCTACTTTTACACAAATAAATCGAGTAGGAGACTAACCATTAATTGATTAGTCGACCTCTCACACCACCGTACGTACGGTTCCGTATACGGCGGTTCAATAATTTAAGCTTTTATTTCTCAAGGATTTCAATGAAATCCTTGAGTTTCCATTGTTTGAACTTTTCTTTGCTGAAGATTCTATTTAGAAGTTTTGATTTTGAAATTCGCCAATACTGTTTCCGGCTATTCGCATACGTCATGGCCTCTTTATGAGAGGCCCCTCTTGCCTTCAGTTGGCGGTATTTCGTATCGACTTTCTTCCATCTTTTCCAAATCAAGGCTCGCAACCTATGTCGTAAGTATTCCATCTGTTTAGCTAGGAAAGTTTTTAGTTCTCCGTCTTTATAGTATTGAATCCAACCTTGGGTGTACTGATTGATGGTTTTGATCATCTCATCTAGCGTGCCCACCCTTTTTCGGTTCGTCAATCTTTTCAGCGTTCTTTTGAACTTTTGTTTGGCCGACGCTGTGGGTCGGCTCTTTACTTTCCCTTATCTTTTCTCATACGATAGCTCAGGTATTCTAATTGATGCGCCTTAATGATTTGGCTCTTTTCTTGATTCACCGTCAATCGTAATTTCTTTTCCAGGAATTGGGTAATACTTTCTTGGACTCTCTGAGCGGCCCGCTCGCTTTGGACAAAGATAATAAAATCGTCCGCGTATCGAATAAACCGATGGTTTCTTCTTTCGAGTTCCTTGTCCAATTGGTCCAGATAAACATTGGCTAAAAGAGGAGAAAGCGGGCTCCCTTGGGAGGCTCCTTTTGAAGTTGGACGAAGAATTTCGCCCTCCATTACTCCTGCGTTTAAGAAATTCCAAATAAGTTGGAGAACGGCCTTTTCTTCGATGTACCATTGCATACGATGCATAAGTTTCTGATGGTTAATCGTGTCGAAATAGCTCTTTAAATCACAGTCGACAACCACGTCATAGCCTTCTTCATAATATTGGCCTGCCTTCGCTATTGCTTGTTGACAGCTTTTTCCAGGTCTAAACCCATAGCTGTTTTCCGAAAAGGTCGGGTCGATCAAGGGCGTGATGACTTGTAAAATCATTTGTTGTACTACGCGGTCCCGTACGACGGGGATGCTCAATTTTCGTTTCTTGCCGTTTCCTTTAGGAATTTCCACACGTTTTGTTGGTTGTGGGCGATAGGTCCCTTCTCTCAGCTTTTGTACAAAGGGACGACGATACTTGTTCAAATGAGATTTGATTTCAGATACCGTCATATCATCGATTCCCGGTGCTCCTTTGTTCTTTTTGACTTTCTCGATCGCTCGATCTATATTCATTGAGCTGACGAGTTCGTTCATTAATGGAAAGCCACTTTGGTTCATCATCTTATTGTCGTGCTCCCTTACGCGCTCCTCATTTCTTCTTTTGCTTCCAGCTTATCCTTCCACGAGTGAGCTACCTATCGGTCTTTACCACGGTATTGGCTGCGGTCCTGGTGAGCACGTCCACCTCCTTGTTTACTTCAAAGTTATTATTGTTCAGTCCTTCATATCCATAGGATACTACTATGACCTTGGCTGACTTCTGCCTATTCGTTGTTACTACGATTTCTATCGCTAGGCAGACCTCCTCGGGTAAGGTGCGATAACTTTCCACTCACGTCACCGCCTCATTTACTGTATGGGATTCGGGCAGTATTGGACTTTGCTTTGTTTTGCAAGCTCGTCCGTCCCAATTCAGCCTTCTTATGAGATTCCTGTTCGTCAGTGCGAGTGTTTGCCTCCAGCTTCCTTCAGATTCCGCCTCACGACGGACACCCTTGCTTTTAGCTAACAGTTCCTACTGCCAAGCCTGTAGTGGACTTTCACCACCAAGTTATCGCCCATGCCGAGCGCACAAAAACCCAAACCCTCCGTCTAATAAATTGACGAAGGATTTGGGTTAAGCCTAAAACGTAGTTACTCCCCATAACATGTAAATAATTTATAACATGATAGTAAAAATAGCTTTTCTACTTCATGTCTAAAATATTAACATATTATAGTGTTCTATACAACACTTTATAATAAAAGGTGTTTTAAAGGTATGTTTAAGTGTTCTCTAAAGCACTATATTCTTAACATAAAGGAGTTGAGTGCGATGAGTCATCCGCTTCATGAATACATCTCGGTTAGAATTAGACACTTACGTGAAGAAAAAGGCTGGACACAAACCTATCTTTCCGAAAAAGCTGATAGAGAACCAAAGTACATTAGTAAAGTCGAAAACATGAAATATAACATGAAAATGGAATCGTTAGAAAATATTATAAATGCGCTCGAAATTACGCCCGAAGATTTTTTTGGTGCAAGATTTCCTGATAGTGATGAAAAGTATGAAGAGCTGATGCAAAAGTTGAACGAGCTATCTTATAGCAAACAAAAAGAAATGATACAGCTATTTTTGTACTTATTAAATGAAACGAAGTAAAACTATCTTTATATTCTTAAACCAGCTGTAGACAAAAGAATAATAAGTATTCATACCTAATAATAAAGACTTTCAACTGTGAAGGTCTTTATTTTATATAATGTCTAAGTTTTCCCAAAATTGGATACTCTTTCTTCATTTAGCTATGTCAATTTCCCTAAGTTACTTGTGTTATTGCGTAAAATTTTGAATAACCGATTTTTTTTAATAAGTGTCCCCTTAAGATAAACAAAACCAAATATTTGGGTAATAAATCGATTTTGACCCAAATATTTGATAAAAAGAGGTGCTAGGATGAAAATGCACTGCACTCGAAAAACGAACATTTGTGAGTCACAAGATCTTCTAAATTTCTACCATCAGTTTAATAACTAGGATTGTCTACCACTACACTACGATAGCGGCATTATGGATAAAAACAACGAAGAATAATAGAGTAGAGGGGAAATAAGATTTCCCAAAAACAGAAGATAAGACTCCTATTTCACCCAAGCAACACTCTTCCCAATATCAATATAGCCTTTATTTCCATTACTTCTGGGCTGTACGCCCCAAACAAAACCATCGCCAAAAACAATATTATTAATTTTAATTTGGGTTCCTTTGGCAAGTTCTGCAATCACGTTATTTCCTGTCTTTGGTGAGCTACGTAATTTTACTTTCGTTGCGGTTGTTGTAATAGTCTTCATTTCAATATCCTCCACTTCTTTGTGATTTTCTTTATCAGGAATTTGATGATTTTGACGAAAAAAGTAGAACAGATCCCTCCTGACGATCTGATTTAAATCTAGATCCCCATTATAACCATTCAATTTTCCTTTTGAAGTATATTGATGAATATCATAGCTATTTGTTGTGGTTGGCCTTGCCCCTTGATATTGTCCTGTATTTTTCCCATAAGTGGGTAGCCAAACGCCGTCAAATTTTTCCGTAGCTAAATTAAATTGTGCATACAAATGGTTGGCGACATAAACGCCCACCTTTTTAGCACCTAAGTCTTTTAGTTTTTTTCGATAAGCTTCACAGCCGCCTCGCATATCTTGCATGGATTGTTCTTCCACATCTAACCACCAAAAAGTTGGGTGAAATTTTTGCGCTCGTTGATAAAAATCTTGTGCTTCTTGTTGCATATCTGCCTTAGACGTCCCTCGCACCCAAGCATAAACCGCCACTGGCACATTTCGTTTTTGAAATTCTTTGATATGCGTTTGATAGTGCTTATCTACATAATTTGAACCATATTGTACACGGACAATCACACCATCAATGTTGGCAGCTAGCTGATCATAATTGATCTGCTGCGGATCTTGCCATTCACTAATATCGATAATAATCGGTTTAGGAATCATTTCTTTACCTCCTTTTTTCTGTTAAAAAAAGCGAGAAGATCGCTCCTCTCGCTTTTCCTTCTTAAAACAATGGGGTTTCGATCGTTTCGACGTATTTCGCACTATCGATTTCTTGATATAATCTTACCCCATCTTTATCAAAAATATCTAAGTCGCGTAGTTCTTCCATTGCTTGGCGAACTTCTGCTTCAGTTAAATCTTCCGCAGCCACTTTCGGTATTAAATTGTGTTTTTTGCCTTCTTCATTTAAAAATGTTAAATATAATTTTTTCATGATTCTTTCCTCCTATGATTTATTTATTCAGTAATTTCTTCAGCGTCTTGTACATGCGAATATTCAACTGTTTCAGTGACCAAAGCTAATTCATTTTCTTCAGGAGCTAAGTTTGCCATAGTTTCTCCCAGCGCTAATACCGCAGATTCACTAGGCTCAGATACCACATCGTTAAAGTTTTTCTTCAGTGTTTTATCCTCGCCCGGCTGGCTCAATTCAACCGTTAATTTTGTTTTTTCTAGATTTTTCATTGTCATTCTCCTCTGTAATTTATTTTTCATAAGCAGCGCCGCCTACACTATCTATAAACGAGGTAAGGAAGAAAAATGTCACGGTTTTAGTAAATATTTTTTCAATAAATAAAAAAGCCTAGCGAACAGGCATATACGCTGTTTACTAGGCTAGAAAAAATTCATTTATTCAAATTAATCATTATCGATTTAAAAAATACTAATGCTATATTGAAATATAGTATTAAAAACTAAACAAAGCTAAAAGTTAATTGCTTACCAACGGAACCTGCAATTTGTTCAAGGGTTTTTATGGTGGGATTAGCATTCCCATTTTCAATTCTAGCAATAGTAGATTGAGGTTTATTTACTGCTTTAGCAAATTCTTCTTGAGTAAAACCCAACGAAGTTCTTAATTCCATTACGGCAACCGCATAATCCAACTTTTGTTCTTCTTTTTCCATCATTTTTGTAAGAGCAGGGTCGTTTCTTTTTTCGTTTTCAAGATAATCAGAAAATTTAATTGTATTTCTGTTAGTCATGATTTACACCTCTCATGTATTTGTCTTTTAAGTTTTTGGCATGTTGGATTTCTTTTCTAGGGGTCTTCTGCTCCTTTTTCGTGAATCCATGTGTGATAATGTATTGATTGCCTACTTTTTGAAAATACAGGCAGCGTTGAATATTAGAACCAACTTTTGAACGTACTTCATATATTTCGCTGTCCAGTTTTTTTATCCATTGCATTTTTTTAGCCGTAGTCAAACCCAATGTTTCTATCTTACTAATTACTTGCAGTAATTTTGCCTTATCTTTTGTGGGTAATGAGTTGATAAACTCAACGACTTCATTTTTGTTATCCAATTCTAAAAATTCAAATTCTACCTTCTTATCCATAAACACATTATATCATATATGATATAATTTATCAACTTTTATATTCTATACAATAATGAAATTCGAATAGGTGTCTTATTTTAATAAACAATGTTCACCTACACTATCTATAAACGAGATGAGTTAGAAAATTGTCACGGTTTTAACAAATATTCTTTATCAATAAAAAAATCCTAGTAAACAGGGGTTATCGAACTGTTTACTAGGATTTAGTTTCTCAAATATTCAATTATCGTTTTCGAAAAAATCTTTTGGAAGCTCTGTCTCCCCATTATCAATTTTCTCCCATTGTTCTTTTTCAAATTGCCTTTGTTTTTTGGCTGTTTGATAAAAATTATCCATTCGTTCTTGTTCGTTGGTTAATTTCTCCTTGGCATAGTTAACCAATCCTTTTACGTCTTGATTCGTTTCAAACTGAATATATTGATCTCGGTAATTCCGTTCAATAACGAGTAAAGGAGCTTGTTCCAAGATCAGACCATAATTAATTAACATACGTCCTACTCGACCGTTGCCGTCGCTAAACGGATGAATCCGTTCAAACTCAATATGGCTTTTTATTAATGCTGTTAATTTTTCGTCAAACGTCCTTGCTTGCTGAAAAGATTGGTTTAAGTTATCGCACCATTCTTGAATCTTTACAGGCACTTCAAAGGGTTCTGTGGTTTGAAAATCTGTCCCTAAAATATAATTTTGCACGCTTTTATATTGTCCACCGTCCGCCAAAATATGGTCGGTCAATAAACGATGAATATTTCTTACTAATAGTGGCGAAAAAGGTTGTTGCTCTTTGGCCTCTTGAAAGACATAATCAAAGGTTTGCCGGTGATTTTCCACTTCGTACACTTCATGCAAGCTGTGCCCTTGTTCACTAGGCAATCTACCATATCGTAAAATCATACGTGTGTCATTCAAAGATAATGTGTTTCCCTCAATTCCTGTCGAATGATAAGCAAATCGAATGAGTACGTCTTCGATATAGTCTTGACTGTACTTTCCATACATGCTTTTTAGCTCCTTACATAATAAAGCTACCAGTTAATTTTGACCAAATTTCAACTGCATTTCTTCCTTATGTATTAAGTAACTAGACAACGCTTTTAAGTCGTTCATTAGATAATTAAACACGATACCTCATAAACGAAACCCTTCTTTGGCTGTCTCAATATCAACAGTTCCACTAGCTTCCGCATCCTTCAAATTTTCAACAACTTCTAAACTTACTTTTAATTTATCATAGTCTTCAGTATCAATAATAGCATACTTTACTCTGCCATTTTTTGTCAGAAAAACAGGTTCACCATTAGCCACTTCTTGTAACACTTTATCATAATTTTTTAAATCAGAAATTGGCTTGATATCCATCACGGTCACTCTCCTTATAAAGGTTATATCATATTTTGCGAATGGTTTGCAGTAGGAACCGTTTTTTACTAACAATGATTTTTAAGCTATGAAAATAGCGTTAAACTTGAGAAATTGAACAAACTACCCTTAAAATAGCAAACCAACAATTTAAAAATCTCACTATATAGCTATCCACTTATAATTTTCTTGTCGCTTTGGCCCTTTTCTGACTATTTCCACCTATTTTTTACCACCGCTCAATTTTCTCCTTCTCATTATTCCGATTATAGTGAAACTACCTCGAGGAATAATAAGAAAAAGGAATAACATCCAATGCAAACAACAGAATTAAACCAACTCGTACAAGATTACCAACGACTTTTCCACAAAGTGTTACGTAAATGTAGCATTTTTCCGGGGCAACCAGATTATGAGGACCACATGCAGGAATTACGGCTACTATTTTTCTTAAAAGCCAAACCTTATGAATCACGAGGCTTATTTGAAGCAGAATGTAACGTGAGCTACCTCTATCGGTTCTTACTATGGAGTATTATCGACAAAAAACGAAAGAAAGATCCAAAAGAAAATGAAATTAATGATGAGGAAGTCCTTTATTTACAACAAGCAGAGTCAAACTACTCTGAAGTTGATTTCTTAGATGAGTTTCTAACGACTTACAACCAATTACAAGAAAAAGATCAAAAGAAGGTATTAGCTTTGTTAGAAAATGTCGACTTATCCCGGCAAAACCGGCATCGTTATCGCATGCGTCTAAGAGAATTGTTTAAAAAGAACCGATAAATTAAAAAATCTCGGCTTTAGCCTTTACTCGGTTAAAGTCGAGTATAAATAATAGCAAAAATTTTATTACTCTGAAATCTCCAATTCAGATAGAATTTGCTGCTTCTCATTTCCTTGGATCATCTTGTCATGTATCTCTATACACTTTCCATAAAAATCTTTTCCATAACCAGGAATTTCTAGAAAAGTCAGTCCATTGATTGCTTTGCGTATAACGCAAGAAGAAGAAACATCTAAATATTCTAACAGTCCCATTCTCCAACCATCTGGCATTTTTCCTGCATATCGTTTGATGATCCCATGAACTAAAAAAGCTCTATGCATCTTTTCATAAATAGCTTTAGCTTTACGATCCAAATAGAAAACAAAATTATTCACTAGAGAAACAATCGCCCTCTGACCAAAAGGAAAACTCAAATCATTCATCCGTCCCGGATTAACCCATATAGCTCTTTTCGGGTTGGTTGAAATACTAAAAGGAATTAAACTAAAATTTTCACAAGATAATGGGATACTATTTACCTTCAAAGACAAAAATTCCTCTACTGTTTTCTTATACTCTATAAATCCTACTTTCCAATAATAATACAAAAACTGATCTACAATAATGTCTGTCCCTAAATCAACGATCTTCGCCGTATTTTGATAAATAATAAATGTGTGATCAATTTCTTGTCCATACGGTATAATTGCATAAATCTCTTCATCAAAATCGACACTAGTTCCAATACTGATTTCTGTATAAAGCTGGTTCAAATCCACAGGCTGATTTATCGCCCGATTGTTAAATGCAAAAAGCTTTTCCAGTTCTGGTTGAAATTCTGACGTTTTCGTCTGCCTCCCTACTCCAAATTCAGTATTTAGCCCCAATATAGAGCTAATTTTCTCTTCCATTGACTACGCTCCTCACTTTTAGATTACATCTATTATAAAATAAACAGCCGGAAAAGAAAACGGTTTTATGAAAATATTTTCGTGAAAAATAATCTTTTTGTGTTTTTGAAAGGCATACTGTTGCTTTTCAAAGCAACAACCTCCTGAACAGTTAGATGTAATTTTATTTGAAAGGTATTTCTGCAAATGTAAAAAGTACTGGTAGAAAAATTATACATTCCACCAGCACTAAAGCTAAATTTATTAAATTTTGAATAACTTAACTTGTTTTAATTTACTTCTCTGAGTCATTAAATATCGAAAGCGGCAATAATGCACTGACAACATACTGTCCTGCGTCAACAACTTCAGATATTTTCAAATCGACACAAAGGCTAGCAAGCAAATATGCATCGATTTTCTCAATGGAATAAGTTTCAGATACGTAATCAATCATCGAACGTAAAGCTTCCTGAGCGCCCGTCATCAAATCTGGTCCTACGCCTGTCGTGCCGTAAAAATCATCGTGATTTACTTTTTGGGTTAAACCACCCTTCGTTTGAAACTGTGGGGAAGGAATTGATTTTTCTGCTGCTTTTATTACTGTGAATTTCAAACTAGCATACATTGGACATTCTAAAGCTGATACGCATACTTCTCCGTCACCTTGTGCCGCATGACCGTCACCACAGCTGAACAGGGCTCCAGCTTGTTGCACTGGCAAGTACAGTTTTGTTCCTATGGTCAATTGTCGTACATCCAAGTTTCCGCCAAAGTTTCCAGGAGGCATAATTGGAGTACCATCTCCATCTTTGGGGCAAACACCCATTGTTCCTAAGAAGGGTTCAATTGGGACTTTAATACCTTCACTAAAATGAATATACTTTCCATCTGATAAATCAAAGGTACGCAAATATGCGTCAGGATAGTCTTCTGCTAACAAGCCTAAATCAGGTAAAACCGCCGTCCATCCCCAGCGTTTTGTTTTCAAATCAAGGATTTCTACAGCCAAGGTATCTCCTGGTTCCGCACCATTGATGTAAACTGGACCAGAAAGAGGATAAACATAATCCCAATTAAGTTCCGAAATCGCTTCTGTCGTTGAGTGAAAATTAAATTGATTATCCGATACTTCTCTTGTTTAAAAACCACCGTGTCACCGTTTTCAATTGTCAGAATAGGTTCATGCTCTTTGTGCCAAGTGTAGTGAACTGTATCCGTTGAACATTTATGAGTTTCTGCCATTGCTTACGCCCCCTTTGTTATTTAACCTTAAATATAGCAAAGTAATTAGGAATAAGCAATTGGGAGATTAGAGTTGTAAGAGGAAGAAATGTTTAGTTACTCTAACAGCCCCATTTTAAAGGCATCTGGCATAATACCTAAATAACGCTTTACAATACCGTACACTAAAAAAGTTCGATTCATCCGTTCATAAATGAACTTCCTTTACGGTCTAAATAAAAAACAAAATTATTAAACAATGAAACGACTGTCTTTTTATCAGAAATAATTTTTAATTCTTTTATACGCCCAGGATTAATCCATATATCTCTTTTCGGCTGTGAGGAAATACTAAAAGGCATAAAATTAAAAATTTCACAAGATAATGGAATACTGTTTGCATTCGAGCCTAAAAAATCTTCTATCGTTTGTTTATATTCCGCAAATCCTAACTTCCAATAATGATATAAAAATTTTTCAGAGATAGTATCCGTACCTAATTCAACTAACTTTATCGTATTTTGATATATAACGTACGTATAAGCAGACTCACTCATACAAGGTATAATAGCGTAGAGCTCTTCATTAAAATCAACGTTTGTTCCAATGCTAATTTCATTACAAAGCCTGTCTAAATCCACAGGTTCATTTATTGCTCGATTTCTAAAACAGGAAAGGTCTGTGAACTTAGGCTTATATTCCAACGGTTCTTTTGCTCGTTTACGTCTCGTTCAGCGTTTAGCTCTGAAATAGAGCTATTTTTTTCTTCCATTTTTTTCGCTCCTTACATATTGGATTACATCTATTATAGAATAAATAAACGAAAAAGAAAACGCTTTACAGAAAAAATTACAAAAAATGTGAACTATTATATATATATTGACAAATTAGCTAGTTTTTCTTAAATTTTAGCTCTTCGTTTGGTATTCTATCATAAAAAAACTGTAATGCAATATCTATCGACACAATATTGCTCTACTAAATAACTGGTGTTAAACTGGTTTTGCAGACACATTTTCATAAAATGCTATGGTATTCTACGAAAGAATATCTATTTACAGCAAAACAATATAACAATAAAACAAATAATTGTTTTTTCAATTGAATAAGTAAGGATAGAATATAGCTTCTTTGACGTACGAATATGGAATTATCAAACATTTTATAAATATTCATCGAATAAAGAAATGGAAAAAGACAAGCCTTTCTCTAAAAATAGACCAGGATATACAAAATTTAAAGCAGAAAACTGATATTCTAAAAAGATTATAATGCTATTTATGAAAGAATAACCGTTAGTTTCTCCATTTATGAGGTAATTGATGAAGGACATCAAGCTCACCCGATACAGTTACTACTGGTATTCCCAAAACGATAAAATTGATCTATTACACTTCCAAACATTCTCGCTCCAGTTAAAGGAGCTAAGAACCTAACCAGTTAAAAAAGAAACTTTTGTAACATCTCTGCAGACACAAGGTTAAGTTCAAAAACTGATGGAGAACTCTGGTTTCTTCTACACATTTTTTGAGAAATTTTCCCACGAGCCCCATGTCATCATTTTGGAAAAAATATTTTCAAAAAATGTGATAAATATTGACATAACTCCGTATTTTATAACCAAAATTACTTAGAATGAGGAAAACAACCATGACAAAAAAAATGAAAACCACTGCATACCGTTCACAAATGATGTCAAAAATCAAATCAACTGGCGGAAAGGCAGAAGTATTGTTGAGAAAAAAACTTTGGCACCATGGTATTAGATATCGTAAAAATTATAAAAGACTACCTGGGAAACCTGATATTGCGATAACAAAATATAAAATTGCTGTTTTTGTAGATGGAGAATTTTGGCACGGCTATGATTGGAGAACTAAAAAAGAACGAATTAAATCAAATAGAGAATACTGGATTTCCAAAATTGAAAAGAATATAGCTAGAGATAAATATCAGAATGAAGAGTTAAGAAAGCTAGGCTGGACAGTCCTTCGTTTTTGGGAAAGTCATGAAGTATTGAAAAAAACAGATGATTGTGTAAAAAAAATTCTAAAAACAGTTGATGAAAAAAATAATATGAATTAGGGAAAGATGCAAAAGAGAGCATAAGCTAAGTAACATAACTTTTTGTACAAGAAGTTATACATGCACTAAGTATCTTTATTATTCTTTACAGTTCATTGCTGAAAAACTTTGCGCAGAAACTTAGACATATTAATATAAAAAATAAACGTTTTTAATAAAAACAACACAAAATGACTTTTGATATGCTTGTTTTTTATAATAATGATGCAATTTTCTACTTTGTTACATCTAACCCATTTAAAAATAATTTCGAATGGAATAGTGACATAGATAAAGATAAAGCAAAAAAACATACGAATTATTATTAGGACATTTCTAAATATTAAAAAAAGTCTCTCTTCTTTATAGTTTGGATGTTTTATTATAAAAATAACTTATGTTTTAGCCTCATTAAAAAACTTAAAAAAGTTGTTACGCTTTATTTTAACTCTGTCAGCGTAACTAATTTTTTAAGAAAATCTTATTTGTAAATTTAATCTAAAATTTCTTTCCCCAGTTATTTGATCATTTAAAATTTTGCCAACTGAATATCTACTCGTACTAGGTGTATCAAAAGTCGTATGTGTGTATAAATACTGGCTTAACTTATTTCTATTGTAAATATGATAACAAAGAACATCTGCGTCGTCCTTAACAACTAGATAGCCTCCATTAGCTTCTTCTAAACCTTCCCATGGAGTCAAAGGGACCATTCCCAATGCGCAAGCAATTAAAAACTGCTTAACTTTATACTCAATTAGTCCCTTATCCTCTAGAGAGTTGTTTGCTGCATATGAATCAACAACATCTGGGATTCTTTTCCCTTTTACAAAATACGATTCTAAACATAACGCAGCTAATATTTCTGGCATTTTAAAATCTATCATTTTGAGATTTCTTGAAAAAACTGCTGACGATACTTCTTTTAACTCTAAAGTATTTCCTTTATCATAAATTTCTGAAATTCTTTTTTTGATTTTCCCACTTCCTGTAATACCATTAATTTCACCTACAACTTCATTTGAAAGTTCCTCTGATCCTGAAGCTGAAGCAATCTTAAACAAAAAGTTTGTACCTTTTGAAGAGTTTACAAGTGTTGGTTTACTTCCAATATGCGACTTAACGCTAAAACTTAATACTGGTTCCGAGGCAATCATGGGGTCATGTATTTTTAAAACTAAGTCACCTTTCAGTCTATTGCCAGCTTTCAAAGTTCTGATACCCAACTTTTCTATAAGGCTTTCAATATCAGGTATTTCAAACGTGCTCCCACGTCCATCTTTAATTTGATAGAATAATCTTTCTGTATTATTTTTTAAGTCCTCAATTGTTACGAAATAACTTTCTCCATTGATTATAAACTCTACAATTTCTTTTTCTAGATTTCTCATATATTCTATGTCACTTTGAAATGCTGATACAACGTTATATTTAATATTCTTATCTTTATTTAAATCCTCATCTGCACCATATATTACACCATTAGTCAATGAATACAAAAATGCATATAATTCTGACCATTCTCCTTTATTGTACTTATTACTCATAATCTTCCCTCTTTCTATACACTTTTAACGGATTATCTCATATTTTAAAAATAATAAAAAGAAACGGGCTTATTTTGATTTTTTTAATTGCAAAATCAAAATAAATAGAGTATATTAAATGAAAGATTATAAGGAGTTTTTAATATGAGAGGCGGATATAGAAAAGGTTCTGGAAGAAAACCTAACCAAAATAAAAAAGTTGCAAAGACTATATATCTATCGGAAGACTTATATGAAAAAATACGCTCATTAAATATTGACCAATGTAACAGTTTTAATAAAAAATGCTTATATTTAATTAACTCTGGATTGAATGTAACTAAACAAAAGGATGTGGATTCAGTGACTGATAAATTAAAATTTATAGATTTGTTCGCTGGAATAGGAGGAATTAGACAAGCATTTGAAGACGAAAACTCTACCTGTGTATTCAGTTCAGAATGGGACAAATACGCTCAAAAAACCTATGAAGCTAACTACAACGAAAAACCTGAAGGCGATATAACAAAAATAAAAGAACAAGATATACCAGAACATGATATTTTATTAGCTGGTTTTCCATGTCAGCCATTCTCAATGATTGGAAAACGTGAAGGCTTCAAACATGCTACACAAGGTACACTTTTTTTTGATGTCCTAAGAATTATTAGCTATCACAAGCCTAAAATGTTTTTACTTGAAAATGTTCCTGGCCTGTTAACAATACAAAGTGGAGAGGCTTTCAATATCATCTATAATTCTCTTATTAATGAAGGCTATGATGTTTTTTATAAAGTCTTAGATGCTCAAAATTTTAATTTACCACAAATACGAAAACGGTTAGTAATTGTTGGTATGAGAAAAGATTTAAAAATAAATACTTTTAACTTTCCTGCTGGAAACGTATATTCTAAAAAAGCTGTCGGCACAATTTTAGAGACCGCACCTGACGGCTATTCAATATCAAAACATTTACAAGATAATTATTTATTTAAAAAAAATGATGGCAAGCCTCAGTTAGTGGATAAAAATTCGACTATGCAAGCAAAAACATTAGTAGCAAGTTATCATAAAATCCAACGTTTAACAGGAACTTTTGTAAAAGGAGGAGAAACTGGCATAAGGTTATTCTCTAAACTTGAATGTAAAAGATTAATGGGGTTCCCCGATGAATTCGTTGTGCCTGTTTCTCGGACTCAGATGTATAAACAGTTCGGTAATTCTGTAGCAGTGCCCATGATGCAAGCAGTAGCTAGCGAAATGAAAGCTGAATTATTTAAAACACAAAAAAAGATCTATTAGAATTAGTTTAATGAAAATTAATATTTTAAATAAAATGTTTTTAAACTGTAATTAGTAACAACTAATAAATTTCAAAAATCCCCTAGGTTATGATCATGTAATTGTGTAAGCAATAAAAGGACTCTGACTTATAGTTACTTGTATACTGTTTTTAACAAAAAAGCGTACTTGAATAGGATCGACCTCGATAAATCTCATGTGTCTTACCTTTGAAGGCCAAGAAATTCAAAAAAACGACTCACAAATGCGGCGTGACGAAATATTAATGATTACGATTTTAATTAATTGATGAATGGACAGTAGAATCAATGCATATAAGCTGGACTTACGTTACGAGCGAGCAAAAGGACGTTTTTCTCAAAGCAACTCCATTATGCTCGAACTTTTACAATTCTTATAAGAACCTTGAAATTATATATTCATTGAAAAGTGACTTTAGCCCCACACTTTCCGAACGTTATCAACCAGCGAGCACTCTTTACTCTTAATTGATAACTGATAAAAATGATAATACCAGAGCATTTTGATCCAAAAAATCATATAAAGAATTGAACTACTTACAGAGGACGTTTGCAAAATCATTTATTTCCAAATTAATCAAACAGATGGTATCAACGCAGCATTAGGAGCTTAAAGATGCTACTCATTCTTTCTTTTTGTTTGTCGCGCTATATGAATATTCGTGAGCACCATCGTATCCAAAGAATTCTACATTGTCGGCTACGATATTGAAGGATGTCGAAACGTTCTTACTCTAGATATCAAAAATGATAAATTATAAAAATAATTGTATATTATAAAAAAATAATAGTACAATGTCGTAGTTGTGATATTGTACTACTATTTTACGTCTATTTGATGAATTCCTAATAAATTAATCGAATAAAAATTTATTCCTGTGAGTCATTAAATATCGAAAGCGGCAATAATGCACTGACAACATACTGTCCTGCGTCAACAACTTCAGATATTTTCAAATCGACACAAAGGCTAGCAAGCAAATATGCATCGATTTTCTCAATGGAATAAGTTTCAGATACGTAATCAATCATCGAACGTAAAGCTTCCTGAGCGCCCGTCATCAAATCTGGTCCTACGCCTGTCGTGCCGTAAAAATCATCGTGATTTACTTTTTGGGTTAAACCACCCTTCGTTTGAAACTGTGGGGAAGGAATTGATTTTTCTGCTGCTTTTATTACTGTGAATTTCAAACTAGCATACATTGGACATTCTAAAGCTGATACGCATACTTCTCCGTCACCTTGTGCCGCATGACCGTCACCACAGCTGAACAGGGCTCCAGCTTGTTGCACTGGCAAGTACAGTTTTGTTCCTATGGTCAATTGTCGTACATCCAAGTTTCCGCCAAAGTTTCCAGGAGGCATAATTGGAGTACCATCTCCATCTTTGGGGCAAACACCCATTGTTCCTAAGAAGGGTTCAATTGGGACTTTAATACCTTCACTAAAATGAATATACTTTCCATCTGATAAATCAAAGGTACGCAAATATGCGTCAGGATAGTCTTCTGCTAACAAGCCTAAATCAGGTAAAACCGCCGTCCATCCCCAGCGTTTTGTTTTCAAATCAAGGATTTCTACAGCCAAGGTATCTCCTGGTTCCGCACCATTGATGTAAACTGGACCAGAAAGAGGATAAACATAATCCCAATTAAGTTCCGAAATCGCTTCTGTCGTTGAGTGAAAATTAAATTGATTATCCGATACTTCTCTTGTTTAAAAACCACCGTGTCACCGCTATCAATTGTCAAAATAGGTTCATGCTCTTTGTGCCAAGTGTAGTGAACTGTATCTGTTGAACATTTATGAGTTTCTGCCATTACT
The DNA here is from genome assembly GCF_001712815.1 of Tetragenococcus halophilus. NCBI lineage: Bacteria > Bacillati > Bacillota > Bacilli > Lactobacillales > Enterococcaceae > Tetragenococcus > Tetragenococcus halophilus. The sequence continues at coordinate 434,392 of NZ_CP012047.1, read as the reverse complement.
TATGCCTCCTTTGTTATTTAACCTTAAATATAGCAAAGGAATTGGGAATAAGCAATTCAAATCAATCCATCATTGACTTATGCGCATTATGCGTATATAATATAATTGTAGGAAGGAGTTGAGTAAATGCCTCAAACAGCTAAGCAAGTCATTAAACTACTTAAAAAAATGGATTCACTGAAACAAGAATTAAAGGCGACCATCATAGATATGAAAATGGTCAAGGTAATAAAGTGACAGTGGCATACAGTAGTTTAAAAGACGAAATCAGACCAGGCACTTACAACAACATCCTAAAGCAAGCAGGGCTAAAATAGTCTTGCCTTTATTAAAAAACTAAGGAGGAATCACTATGGTAAAAACTAATTTTGTAGCTTATCCTGCCGTATTAGACGATAGTGAAAACAAAACTGGTGAATATTCTGTTCTTTTCCCAGATGTCCCGGGCGCACTTTCAGAAGGTGTTGGCATTCCTCAAGCATTATCTAACGGAGCTGAAGCATTAGAGCTGATGTTATATGATGAAGAGGAACTGCCTGAAGCTTCTGACCTAAAAACTGTACAAGAAGAATACCCTCAAGCAATTGTTAGTTTTGTCACCGTAGATTTAATCGCCGCTGCTAAAAAAGTTAAAACGCCTGTGGTTAGGAAAAACACTACAATCCCTGAAGACCTTGCTGAAAGAGCAGATTCTGCCGGTATCAACTTCTCAGAAACACTTACAGAAGCACTAAAAGAAAAATTAGAAGTCTAGCATGTGTTAGGCTTCTTTTTATTTGTTTACTTCTATGTTATTTCCCCTCTACTTAAATGGTTATCTTGGTCGTCAAAATGGTAAAAGATTCTACACATATCCAAACCCAGCTTATGAAGACCCAGATTTCTTAAAGTAATTAACTAATACTGAATGATTGGTAAATTTTTTCAAGAACTCATTTAACCCTTGGCATAACCTTTTTTCTAAAGGCTCGGTTTTTTTACTTTCTGGATGTACAAAAAAACGCACTTCGTATTAATTAATAAAGTGCCCTTTTATTTTTAACAGGAAATAAGTAGTTTTGGTTGAAACTTTCTGTACATTGGCGTTCAACTTTGATTTCATCTTTTGTTCTTCCGTGCAATAATTTTCGCTTGAATTAATGCTTTTTTGGGTAAACTTATATGGCTCCATAATATCACAGTTAGTCTTCATTCATCTAATCATGAAAATGCGGAGCTTTTTCGGGATTATAATGATCATTTTGATCAACATCAACCTTTTCATTAGGAATAGTCGTAATTAAGTTATGCCAATCTAAAGCAGTTGGCAATTTTTTAAGAACAAGTTCATTATTATCATTAACATCAATAGTGACTTGGTCGCCATCTTGTAAACCTAGTTTACGACGAAGTTCAACTGGAATAACAACTTGTCCTTTACTAGAAACTTTAGAAGTTTTGGGAGCTACTTGATCGATCATAAAAATCCCTCCTTCAGGTGTCTTACTTCTTACTAAAAAAAATAGACTAAAAGCATGTTTTTGAACGTAGATTATGCCTGATCGAGTCAGTAACAGTCCGTATTTTACTAATAAATAGTATAATTCACAATGTAATCGGTGTTAAGAAGAAGTTCATTCTACTACTTCTTCTTCGTGCAGACTGTGTTAATTCCCGATTGCTTATACACATATTTTCGTCCCAAACTATAAAACTAATTTTCCCAAAAAATCTCTCTCTTATACATCTTATTTCTAACATCTAGCAGTTCTGCTTCCATTCGCTTAGACACAATCATATCCGATATTGTCTTAAATTTATCAAAGTCTTTAAAAGCGCCATTTATATAATTTTAACCAGCCGTCCTTCTTATTATAAAAATTGACCAAAAGTAATCTTATCTTTTGATCAACTTTATTTTCTATAAATATCTTTCCTGTGCCCTACTTCTAAAGCTAAAATAATTAATTTTTCGTCGTCAACCTTGGTAATAACGCGATAACTTCCTATTCGATAACGCCATTTCCCAGAGTGATTTCCAACGAGCGGTTTACCCATCAATCTTGGATTATTGCTTCCTTCAATATTTTTATCAAGCCACTTAAGTATAGTTTTTGCAGCAAATTTATCTAATTTTTTTAATTGCTTATCGAACCTAGGAGTTGTCTCTACATGAAAAGTCATTCGCTCTCTCCTAAGCCATATTCCTCTAATGATTCTGACAGAGGATGGGATTGCGGATTTTTCAAATACTCATCATAAGCTGCATCCCCAATTTGTGCATCATAGGCGTCTTCTAAAGATGACAGTGTTGTAGTCTTTAATAGTTCAGACAAACTCTTTCCCTCAAACTTTGCCATATTATCTAAAAAGTCTTTTTCTTCATCAGTAACACGTACAGTAATAGTAGCCATATAATTCCCTCCTTTAGGGTTAATTCTATCATAATTATAGCATGTACTCTTTTCATCGTAAACACAATTGTGTTCAAATTTGAATTCCTTTAATTGGCTACTCAGCTTATATATTTATCCCACATTTACACTTTACAAAATAGTAGTGCAATACCATCGACATAGGTACTGCGCTACTAAGTTTTTATTCCTGTGAATCATTAAAAATAGAAAGCGGCAATAATGCACTGACAATATATTGCCCTGCATCAACGACTTCAGATATCTTCAAATCGACACAAAGACTGGCAAGCAGATACGCATCGATTTTCTCAATGTTATAGGTTTCAGATACATAATCGATCATAGCCCGTAACGCTTCCTGCGCACCCGTCATTAAATCAGGTCCGACACCTGTCGTGCCATAAAAATCATCATGATTGACCTTTTGGATTAAACCACCCTTCGTTTGAAATTGTGGAGAAGGAATGGATTTTTCTGATGCTTTGATTACTGTAAATTTCAAACTGGCATACATGGGACATTCTAAAGCCGAAACACAGACTTCTCCGTCACCTTGCGCCGCATGACCATCTCCACAGCTAAACAAAGCGCCAGCCTGTTGCACTGGCAAGTATAGTGTCGTTCCTATAGTCAACTGCCGTACATCTAAGTTTCCGCCAAAATTACCAGGAGGCATAATTGGCGTGCCGTCTCCATCTTTCGGACAGACACCCATTGTAACCAAGAATGGCTCAATCGGAACTTTAATATCTTCACTAAAATGAATATATTTCCCATCTGATAGATCAAAGGTACGTAAATATGCATCGGGGTAATCTTCAGCTAATAAACCTAAACCAGGTAAAACCGCCGTCCATCCCCAGTGTTTCGTTTTCAAATCAAGGATTTCTACAGCCAAAGTATCTCCCGGCTCCGCACCATTGATATAAACTGGACCAGAAAGAGGATACACAAAATCCCAGTCAAGTTCTGAAATAGCTTCTGTCGTTGAGTGAAAATTAAATTGATTATCCGATACTTCTCTTGTTTCAAAAACAACCGTGTCACCGCTATCAATTGTCAAAATAGGTTCATGCTCTTTGTGCCAAGTGTAGTGAACTGTATCCGTTGTACATTTATGAGTTTCTGCCATTACTTACGCCCCCTTTGTTATATTATCTTTAAATATAGCAAAGGAATTGGAAATAAGCAATTGGAAAATTAGAACATTATTATTCTATTTTAATGTTATGTGCTTATATGTTAAATATAGTTTCCCAAAAGATTAAATTCCTTTCTTCCTAACCTTTGGGTCCAGATTTGATTTATAATCCAATGCTTGTTTTTCTTCAAAACTCATTCATGAATTTGAGCGTACACAGATTCTCCTAAAGAGCCACCAGGATGGTATAAATGGTAAGTTTTTAAATCAAGTTTTTGTTCTTGTTGTAATAAAATCGAGAGACATTGTAGAATGATAATTTCTACCAATACTGATGATCTAGGTGGTTTATTTAACTCGTCTCCTTCATGTGCTACTCCAGCGTATAGAAAAACATCCACATTATTTTTTAACCATGAAGTAACTCCTCCACTGACACCTATAACCTTTACGCCTATTTTTTGTAGCGCAGTAATTGTGTTCTTTAGTTCTATCGTTTGACCACTATTAGAAATAGCAACCACAACATCTTCCTCTTTTACTTGACCTATGGAACCATGAATCGCTTCTGTTGTGTCCAAAAAATAAGTTGGCGTACCAATCGACGAATTTAACGCCGCAATATATTCTGCAACATAACTCGTTTTTCCAACCCCAGTTATATGGACACGTCCCTCTTTTTCTTTACTTTCTAAGATTAAGTTACATGCTTTGATTAACATTTTTTTATCAATATTATCAATAAAATTCGTCATTTCTGTTTCCATTTTTCCAATATAATCTTCTAGCTTTCGCAAGTCCAATTTCTTACCCCCTCAAACTAACTTCATTTGATCATCTAAAGTTTAACAACGTTATTTCCCCACTTCAGGTGATCAAAAAACCGTATTAATTCACGTAAACTGTTAATAAGGTTGTTCTACAACTTCGATATTATCTAAGCCTTCGTAAATGTCGTACCAAGGCGTTGCTCCTTGATTTAAAAGCTTAGTTAATTCTTGGACATTTTGTTTACCAGTTGTTTGTAACCATTCTGTTAGTGCTGCAACACCTTCTGTTGCATAAATTGAAACCCCTTCTTGCCAAGTGGCTCTTCCACATAAAACACCACTATATTTTGCACCTGAGTTATTAACTAAATCTAATTCCTTACGAAAAACATCGGTCGGAACCCCTGCGGAAAGATAAATAATTGGACAAGAGGCTAGTTCTCCAACTTGAATTAAATCTTGTTTTACTTCTTCTTTTGTATAAAGGCTATCCTTTTTTCTACAAAATCTTCTACAAATTTATAATCAAAGGGGAATTCTATTTTTAAAACATCTATTTGATATTTACTTTTCAACCATAAAACTTGACCCTAAACCTGTCCCGCATATTGCCATAAATTTCATATTATTTTTCCCCTTCCTTGATTATTTCCATTATTTGTTTTTTTGTTTTTGCAGTTCTCAATGCTTCTAAGCTCTCCGGCTCAGATAGAATAGTTGTCAAACTGGATAAGGCTTTTAGATGCATCTCATTATCTACCGCTGCTAAACAGATAAAAGTATCAATAGGATGATCGGGTAAATCCAATAACAATACTGGTTTTGAAACTTTTAACATACTCATTCCTAATTTTAAAACTCCCTCATCAGGTCTAGCATGTGGTAAAGCTATTCCTGGACCAATATTAATAAACGTACCGTATTCATTAACTTTAGCAATCATTGCCTGAATATATTGATCTTTTATTTGTTTATTTTTTACTAACGGTTCTGCTGCCAACGTAATGGCTTCTTGCCAATTTAAATTTTTATCTGAGAATTGAACCGTATCCGTCGTTAACAATTCAGATAACATAGGTTTCCTCCTTTGACTAAAATTTTCTCTAGTAAATAAGTTCTTTTCTAATATATTTTGAATCTTTTTCATGGAGACATCTGGTTTTAGATCAATATAAGGCTCAATTAAAGTTATTACTTCCTTAGCTGAAGGGATCATCATACTTGGAATAGCAAATTTTTGTCTTACTCGATTAACAAGTTCTCTCTTTTCTTTTTTATCCATGATCGGATTGACAGTGAACACCGCCTTATCTGAAACATATGGCAAGTCGATAGTTGAAAAAAACATGTCAAAATCTAATTCCATATTTAATTCTTTAAATTGAGAAATCGAAACTGTTTCTTTAAATATAATCGTTGGAAATATATGAGTTAGTTCCGACCGCAATATTAGTGAAGCGCTCGTACCATTTGGACAAAGGATTAACGCGCGGTAACGATCATTTTTTTCTCTATTCTTTTGTTTTTCAATTTCACCCCCAAAAATAATTGTAAAATATCCGATCTCATCTTCAGGTACTTCCTTGTCTAAATTCTGCTCTAATGGTTTCAAACTATATTTAGTTAGTTGAAACAATTCTCGATAATTTTTCTTTATTTCGCTAATAATAATATTAGAAGAAGACATATCGTATTTAATTCTGAAATAAGCAGGGACTAAATGACGGTACAATTTGAATAGTAAAGTTTCGTGGTCAGCAAACTTAATCGCTGCTAAACGCTCAATTTCGTTAATAATTTGGTCAGATATAGATAAGAGAAATACTAGTGAAGGCTCGTATTGTCCACCTTGTAATGTAGAAATTAAAATGATTGTCAAGTAAGCAATTTCTTCATTGTTTATACTTTGTTCAAAAAAATATGAATAAAATCTTTTCGTTATTTTAAACGTTTTCAAATTAATTAAAAAAATATATTCTTCATTTTCCAACTTTATAGAACTTTTTTTCATGCGGATCAGAATAGTTGATAAGAAGTATTCCGTTTCTTCTAACCTTCCAGGAACCGTTTCAACAGAATTTACACGTAAAACTTCTTTAAAAGAAGTACACACTTTTGCGTACATCCCGAAGTCTACCTTTTTTATTAAGTAATGAAAGCCTAGTTTAGTATGCAATGTCATTAACTTAAGCGTATTGACAAAATAAAATCCAAAACAAACACAAGCTATCACTGTGTTTTGTTTTGGATTTTTTAATTTTTGTAAAAAAGACCAACTTAAATACACCTGCTAAAGACAAAAAGCCTTCTGTTCAGTAAGTATAACGATAAGAGCGTCTCGATTTGTTTTTACTTTCTTGTCGCCTGGCCTTTCTATCGGGTCGAATGGGGACAAGGTACGCTGTTAATAAGTTCTCCATTTGTATGATACTTTCTTCTCGTTTTTCATAGGTTTCCCCCATGATTGATTGGAGTAATTCAAATTTTTTTGTAATAAATGACTGGATAAACCTTGCTTATCCCCGTCCAATCAAACTTTTAATAAAAAAACACCTCTACCCCCCTTTATTTGGTAGAATGAAGTTGACCAAAACCCACAAAACCAAAAAGAAAAGGTGATAGAGATGTCAACTTCATTATACGCAGAGCTTTGGGAAATTATCAATACACAACAACAATTTATTGCGCTTTTGGTTTATCAACTAAGTTCGATTTACGCCAACGCTAAAGCACCCAGACCCACAGATATCGCAGACTTAGATTATCAAAAAATGACGGTCGATGAACTGCCAAAAGTAGTGGAAATGGAGAAACTCAATTATAAAAAACTTCTACAGGAACACCTTCATCAAACAGGAAAACCATTAAAACCTGTTCAACGTCGTGCAAGTTCGCCAACACTTCCTTCCACCATTCACTGTCCACGTTGTCAAGCACCTTCGGACTATCTCTACTTGAACAACGGGAAAAGTGATAACGATCAATATTTATGCAAGGTGTGTGCCAATTTATTCAACGACAAGAATCGCTATGCCAAAGAGGTGTGCTTTCAATGTCCCCATTGTGAGAAAAACCTAGCCAAAATCAAAGACCGTAAGGGATTCGATATCTATAAATGCCTGCGTAAAGACTGTCCCTATTACACAAAACGTCTTAAAGGACTGTCAAAAAAAGAATTAAAGCAGTTCAAGAAACACAAATCGCTTTTCAAAATGCATTATATCTATCGTAGCTTCGACTTAACCTTATCTGATTTGGAAGCAAACCCTGACTTTAAAACCAAGGTGCACTTAAATAAGATCCACAGTTCCCCTTATGTCTTAGGGCTCATTCTCACTTATCATGTCAATTACGGACTGTCTGCCGAAAAAACAGCGGCCTTAATGTTCGATGTGCATCAACTAAAAATCTCAGGGCAAACCATTCGTAACTATGCCCGATCCGTTGCCCATCGGGTCCAAGCTTTTACTGATCATTATCCTTATGAGCTATCCGATCAATTTTGTGGAGATGAGACTTACATTCGTGTCCAAGGGAAATGGCATTATATCTACTTTTTCTTTGATGCGGAGAAAAAGATTATTCTCTCCCATCGTTATAATCGACACCGTGATACAGAAACAGCCATTAAAGCCATCCACGACGTGGTTCGTCGTTTTAAACAGCTACCTGACGCGCTCCAATTGATCGTCGATGGCAATCCTATTTATAAGTTGGCGCAAGCTTTCTATGCCCAAAACGGGATTGACTTTGAAGTGATCCAAGTGATTGGTTTAACCAATGCGGATCCGGTCTCCCGAGCGTATCGTCCTTTAAAACAGATCATTGAACGTTTAAATCGGACGTTTAAAGGAAATTACAAACCTTTAGGCGGTTTTCATTCCGGGGCTGGGCCTTTGGCGCACGTCACCTTGTTTACAACCTATTTCAACTTTCTTAGACCCCATGCCAAGCTAGAAAAGAACGTCCCTGTATTACTGCCGGAACTCAACGAGTGTCCTGACATGCCGCAAAAATGGATCAAACTCCTCCAGCTGTCAGAAGACTTTATCAAAGGGCATCAAGCAAGCTAAAACAAGCTTTCGGCAACGGGTTGTCCTCAACGAGAATAGGCGTAGCGCACACTTGACCTGCCGAAAAAATGGCTTACACTCGCAGGTTGAGGGTGCGTTTCGTGTGCTTTCTTTCGTATAACTGGGCGCCCTCATTCATAAGGCAAGCCATTTTGTAGGCTTGTCAAGTGCTATTCGGCAGTAAAAATTCTCCTCAAACAAAGTTTCCCAATTTTCCACTGCTTTTTCATAGATTATTTTGAGTTACCAAGTAACTATTCAATAGTTTCGCTATGTCTTCACTATCTTTTTTATTTTTTAAGGTCTCAATAATTTTTTCGTTGCTTAATAAGCTCATAATGGCTTGTAGCATTTTTAATTGTTTATCTGATTCCGATATAGCCAGTAACATCACCAGATCTACTGGAATTTCTAAATTACTATCTTCCATAGAGTTAAAATAAACAGATTTTTTTAGCGTTCCCACTGCAACGCCGTTATTAAAAACGTGCGTACTTTTCGCATGTGGTATAGCTATTGCACCATTTTTTACAGGTAAACCTGTCGAAAACTCTTTTTCTCTTGAAAGTACATCATTTTTATAATTTCTCTCTACTAGCCTACTGTCTTCTAAAAGTTTGGATAAGTAAGTGATTGCTTCTTCTTTACTATTAACAGCCAGATTAGGTATGATAAGTTCTGGTAAAAAGCTAAAGTCAAACATATAGTTGCTCCTTAATAAAACATGTTTATTTTTAATTCCTTAATTCTATTACTCCTTTATATTATTCTGTATGTAAAAATCTCATCAGAATTGCCATAAAATAAGATCGTACTCAATACAGGCCACATCTCTGTAAAGTTTGTTTGGATTCCTCTATATACTATTTTCTCTTTTCTTTACAAAATTATGCGTGCCTCCTTTCCAAATAAATAAAAACCCAAATCTCACTCCAACAGTCTGGTGTAAGATTTGGGTTAAGCCAATAAGTTAAGTTACTCCCCTTAATATAAGATAGCTTCAAATGTACCGCTTTCATTTAACTAGTTAACTATCGTTGTTTTCTTACTCGATTATATCATAACATTTACAATTGTAAAGTTTATCATTTATTTCTTTACTTTTGTTTGTGTATTTACTTGTTATTTCATCTTATAATTAATCTATATTGCTCAAGGATAAGGAGTTTTTCCATGAAGTTATCTCAACTAGATAAAATAGGCCCACATGTTGCTGCATATAGAAATAAAGCTGGGTTAACTCAACAACAATTGGCTACGGAAACCGGGCTTAGTCCACAATTTATCGGTTTTATTGAAAATGGTAATCGAAATATTAGTTTACAAACACTTATTAAGATTACTAATGTTTTTGGTATTGATATAATAACCTTCCTATCGCCTTTCGAGCAACAAGACGAGAATTTGGGACAATTAATTCAAAAAATTGAACATAGCTCTAAAAAAGACTCTTATATCCAGATGTTTAATAATATACTTGACACAGCTGATAATGAGTAAATTATTTTAAAAAGCATTCAATTTTACGTTTAGGTATATGCTTTTTTGTAATTTTAATAATGAATATGGCATTTAAAGCAGACCACTAAGTACGAAAGAATAGACCATAACTATAAGATTATTATAACTTAACTTAATGGTTTAAGTTTCTAAATACTCATCGATAATTTAACAAAAAAATACGCCAAAAACACAAGCTAAGAGCATGTTTTTGAACGTAGATTATGCCTGATCGAATCAGCAGCAATCCGTATTTTGTTAAAGATTAATGTAATCGGTGTCAAAATCCTTCTTTGTATTTACCTAAATTCAAAGAAGGTTTTAACACGTTTTTGTTATCATATATAGAAACGTTTGTTTGAACCTTTCAATTTCCCTCCAAGACCAAATTAAAATACCTCACTAAATCAGTTTACCATTATCAAAGAAAAACAACGCGTGGTTTTCGAATAGTGCGTTTAACCGCGTTTTCCCCTAAAATAGTAATTTGTTTATCATTTACCTCGTTAGGTAATAAATAAAGTGTAATCATACCCGTACTAGGTAATTCTGTGCGTAATACTTCAATTACTTTTTCTCTTGTCTTTTTTTGTTTAATTTCCCTTTCATATAAACTAAACTGTTTTCTCGTGAATCCTAGTTCAACCAATTTTTTCTGGTATTTATTTGCTTGTTTCCGTTCTACCCTTGTTGTTCTAGGAAGATCGAAACAGACTAGCAGCATCATTTATTTCCCCACCTCTATAAAACTCGGTAACTTTAGTGGACTTGAACTATTCTTGTCCAAACAGCTGACAAATGAAGTAACAGCGACCTTTATCGCATCTGTCACTGTACAAACCTTCTCATCAATAATACAATTTTCTAATAAAATATTTAACAGAGCTTTTTTCTCTCCCAATTCCAGTGTTAAAGCTCCTTCATTAAAGATATTTTCATATACATAAGAGTCCACAAAAGGACGAAAAGGTTCAATTAGATCGTCGGATAAATTAAAAGCGTTTTCAATTGATTGATGATGAATCCCTACGCTTGCTTCCAGTCCATGAACCGCTATTTCTCTTCTTATCATAGCCCTAATAAGGGCATATCCATAATTTAAGCTTGCATTTACAACATCATCATAACGCCCTCGTTTAAAGTTTGGACCAAATAAAGTCGTAAAATACCGACGTGCAGCATAAGCTTCTCGATTTTTAGTATCTCCTTCATCTACCTGCTTTGAAGCAAGGACCAACATTTTCCCCATATCATTATTTTCAGTCAGCAACTGCAAGTTTACCGCCTGGTTATTAATTTTCCCAATAACTATCTTCCTCCATAAACGTTTTTTCACTTTATTACCCAAAGACATTTGGAGATTTAACCTTTTTAACCGCTTACTATGACCAAAATCATTAGTAAGCATGGTTACTGGTGAATGTTTCTTATCACAGAATAATAGCGCTATATTTTCTTCCATACATTTAGTCACCATTTTTTTAGAAAAATAGCTAAGTTCATTCTCAAAAATCAAACATTCAATTTCTGAAAAAGGTATATAAGTAGTTTCCTTTGAAACAACATTAACGAATTTAAAGCTATTAGTTACAACAGAAACAAAATTTTGGTGCTCAACATATATACAATCTCTCATTATATTTACTCCTCACTATATTGATTCAAACATTATATTAATTCTCAGTCCTCTAATCGTGAGGTTAGGTATCTATTCTAGTGAATATGGATTTACTTCAAAAAGTAATTTAGTTCTCGTCCCCTAATAATGGGGTTAGGTATCTATTGTAATAGACACGGTCATAGAATACTTAGACCCGGACGTTCTCGTCCCCTAATAATGGGGTTAGGTATCTATTTGAAAGTATTAACAAATGAAATAAACGATTTACTAAAGTTCTCGTCCCCTAATAATGGGGTTAGGTATCTATTGAGAGGAAGATAAAGAATGAATAACATAAAAGAAGATAGTTCTCGTCCCCTAATAATGGGGTTAGGTATCTATTAGATTGACACAGTCCAAATCGTAATTAACTTCTTTTTGTTCTCGTCCCCTAATAATGGGGTTAGGTATCTATTGAAATGCTGAGATGCACCTAAACATCGATTTCGAAGTTCTCGTCCCCTAATAATGGGGTTAGGTATCTATTAGATTGACACAGTCCAAATCGTAATTAACTTCTTTTTGTTCTCGTCCCCTAATAATGGGGTTAGGTATCTATTGAAATGCTGAGATGCACCTAAACATCGATTTCGAAGTTCTCGTCCCCTAATAATGGGGTTAGGTATCTATTTTAGAAAGTTAAAGAGAGGAGAAATTAAAATGAATGTTCTCGTCCCCTAATAATGGGGTTAGGTATCTATTTTAGAAAGTTAAAGAGAGGAGAAATTAAAATGAATGTTCTCGTCCCCTAATAATGGGGTTAGGTATCTATTCTGTAAAACAGCCCGTTTATTACAGATATCAAACAGGTTCTCGTCCCCTAATGATGGGGTTAGGTATCTATTAGAAATCACACCGAATAATTTTAGTGGAGCAGAGTTCTCGTCCCCTAATGATGGGGTTAGGTATCTATTAACTTCCTATCAACTCTTGAATAAATTTCCTCAAGGAGTTCTCGTCCCCTAATGATGGGGTTAGGTATCTATTAGGAACTTATTGCTTTGGCTGGTCAAACGCCTGCCGGTTCTCGTCCCCTAATGATGGGGTTAGGTATCTATTATTATATAGCGGGACAGATGAGCGTGCTGATGTTGCTAGGGTTCTCGTCCCCTAATGATGGGGTTAGGTATCTATTATGAAATGTACAAAGATAAATCAGTGGAAGAACTTAGTTCTCGTCCCCTAATGATGGGGTTAGGTATCTATTTTGTAGATGGCACGGTCGAGGAATGGAGTGAGTGAGTTCTCGTCCCCTAATAATGGGGTTAGGTATCTATTAGTGTATTAGACGTGAAAGGGAATACTTTCCTTAGGTTCTCGTCCCCTAATAATGGGGTTAGGTATCTATTACATAATATCATAAAAGCTTTTATATCAGCCATAAGAATACTTTTCATTAGTCCATAAACTGACCATAAACTACTTCTAAAGCTCAATCCTTGGTCACAATTTGACAATTATTTGAGAGAATACTCTCTATTACAAGAAAACTGCTCAATAACCAACCATTTCTTTAAAAACTTTATTTTTATCCTCAAAATAGGAACGCCATTTTTCATCTACATCATTAACGATTAATAATAGCATCCAACAAGTTTCTGCTAGATCTTTCACTCTAGAATTTTTCATATTAATTGGCTTAAATCCATGTGCAACTTGATTTCTAAAAGTATTTACCCCATTTACTTTATCAATTAGTTTTAATAAAGAACTATCAGGTTGAATAATACGAATAATTTCAGCATAAAGCGGCAGACTTAAATATCGATCTGTATTTAACTCGTTCCCTGCTTTTTTTAGAGAATATTGTAATTTTAATATGACGTCTTCGAATCCCTCTGTATTCAAATACGGTTTACCGTCATATCTGACAATGAGTCCATTATAATTTTTGTCCAGATACATTTCCACAATGAATTCTGCAAAATTTTTCACTCGGATTAAGACTTCTGTATTTAACTCTCGTTTAGCTTGCAGACTAATTAACAAATAAGCATTTAATATTGTTTTTTGAGATACATCAAATTCGCTATTTTCAACTTCAGGAAGTAAGTTTTGGGTTTTTATCGATTTAATTAAATTATCTAATTCATGATGCAATTTCCCTTTCTTTTTTTTACTTAACATCAAATCATTACCAGAGATAACTTGAACTGCACCTTCATAATCATATTCTCGAATTAAATCCAAAAATGTTTTACGAACTAATAATTGCTGAAATTTTTCAGCTTTATCTTCAATTAAACGATTGTTATAGTCTTTCCTATTATCTTTATTACTTTCAATCAATTGTTGAATATCTTGCTGATTATTATGCTTAATTCCCTCATTAGAGGTATTGCTAGGTGTTGCCACTTGGTAAGCACGTACATTTAACCCACTAATACGGTTGATAGAAAACATAGCTGAAATGATTTGTGGCGTAGCACTCGTTAAATTTAAAATAATTTCCTCTTCACTTCTCGCATATTCTTGAATGATCTTCGATAAAACCTCAAACATTTTATCAAATAGAAAGATGTCTGTATTTTTTATTGTTCTCTTATCAGTAACAATTTCAGGATAATAATCGGGAATAGAATTCAAAGCTTGCACAATATTATCATGTTTTTCTTGTGATCGCTCAGAATGAACAATAACGATTTTTTCTGGTCTTATACCTCTAGCTATATGAAGCAAAGGGCCATCGTAAAAGTTACGAATTGGATCCGTATCGCCAACACACGAAATTAATGTTTGCAAATTAATTTTCCTCTCTTTCTTTCAAGTTAAACACACATTTCCCCATTTCATAAAGGTTTTCACTATTTTCTATTAATTGACGGGGCTTGCCATTTAATCGGAATTTAGTTATAGGAGCTTTAGTTAGTTTTAAAACCCCTTTACCTTTCATTGCCATTTTTCCTCCCTTTTTATGTCTAGAATTATCTGCTTTATCAATATTCGTTTTCGTCCAAAAACCACTACCAGCACCTAAATATAAAGGAGACCAAAAATACTTCTGAATATAACGTGAAGGAAAATCACTTAGAAATTGATTTGTATATTTTTGATAGTATTCTTTTGCAAACTGTGGTAATTGATCCATTAGTTCAATTGCTTGCTCACCAACAGCAGTAATAATAAAGGTAGCAACCGACATTGGTTTCAATGATTCCCTATGAATGGGTAAGGATCTTGCTGTAAGTTTTTTTGGGGAAAAATCCCATTTTTGTGCCAAGATAAGCTGATTTATATTGATTGGTTCACTATCAGAAACTCGAATTTGATGAAATATATCTTGTTGCTTTGGTCCCCAGGGAATATCATCTCGACGAAAATATTCATTTACTAAAATAGTTCGGATAGCTCCTTTTAAGGAACTTCCAGGGATATAGGGATAACCATAAGCATCCTTTACAAAAGCCGAAATGTCATTTAAGTTCCCTCTTGCAGACTTCTTTTTTTCAAGTTCAAATCCAGTTTCTTCTATTTGATATCCTGAAAAATTTCGCTCACGTATTTGTTGATCATTTAAAAATTGCACAAGACGAGGACGTCGGCTATTCGTATGACCATTTTTCATCAAAAAGTCTTCAAAAATACGATCCTTTTTCTCTCCCTGCTTCTGTAATTTTTTATACAAAATTCCCATATCTGGAAAATAGTAATACCCGTTTTCATAAATGTACTCTTTTTGAGTATAGGTTGTTCCGCTACCAATGTGCAAGGGTGCCATGGTTCGTAATGTTAATTCATACCTCTTTCTTTTTTCCATCAACTTTAACTCCTTACTCACAATTGATAAAATATTCCTTTTGCAAAATTCCATACTGGATGAGGAAAATTATCTGGGCGAACATCTACAATATCACCTGTAAATGAAGTCTGAAAAGTCGATCCAGCTTTAAATTTATATAAATCTTGTTTACGTAATAATGCTCCCGCTGTCTCACTGTAAGCAAAACCACTAGACTTTTTTAACAAATAGTTTGCGCCGTCTAAGCAAGTTAACATTTCTTGATTCATTGGTAAGCAAGTTGATAATGCCATGACCCTCTGCTGTTTATTTGTAGTTAAGTTTTCCGCAAGTTCATCAGGTAAACTTAGAATTTCTAAAGAATATTGACCAAGACCGCTGCTTCTTTTTCCACCTACGCCACTGTATTGAAGACTATCCATTAGTTGATCAAACAGTGGACTTTGGCTAGCTAAAACATAAAGGGCACTATTGTATACAGTAACGCCTACTTCAAAAGGATCTACGCCTTTCTGAGTGGTATAACTATGCTCCGCTAGTTGTGCTTGATATTCCGCTAGTTCTTCAATATTTGCCTGTTGCTTTAAAAACAATTCCAGCTGATTTAAAGGAAGATAAAAGATCTTCTTCAACTTTTTTGCAGTTTGTCTCACCTTTTTTAAATTATCGTCTGCATTATCCTGCTCCACTTTTGGATACCCTATTGGCTTGGGTAAGAACGGCTGATCATCAATAAAAGGGAATGCATCACTCAAAACAAAATTTGCATTTTGTGTAAGTTTCATGAATTCGTCAACGACATCCATTTTTTTTGCCTCTAAAAATAAAGCACTATACAAACGACTAGCATCAAAAGAGCTTGCGCTTTCACTCAGTATCCCTTCCCCAAAATGAGCATGTTGAAACTTCATTTTATAAATTTTTAAGGTCATAATAACTCCTTCAAACGTTCATTAAACTGCGTTGCATCATATTTTCCATAAACTGTATTTGCTGCAATATCTTTAAAACAGACTCTTCCATAACCTCGGCTTCCGTTGCCGCCAAGATAATCTAATTCGAGTAATTGTAGGCCTGTTAAAATCGTTTCAAAATCTTCTTCTGCTTCTTCTTGGTTATCTAATTCATAGATAAGTTCAAAAGAAAACTGACTTCCTCTTATAGCACGCTCAATTTGACGGGGGCTAGCTTCTGCTGTACGCCGATCTATCGTATTTTCAAACTTAGTTTCAGTATATGTTCTTACTCCTAATTCATCTAAAACTGCTTTATTAGTTAAAAGACTGTCTCTAAACAATAAACGGCCACGGATAATTTGATCCCCTTTTTCTCCACCGCCCATACTAGCGCCAAACAAGCGCGTAATTTTTGAATCATCTTGATTTGGGTCCTCAGCTACCTTTTGGTTCATCGCTTGCGCTAGTAAAAAACGTATCTTCCCTTTAATACTTGATCCAGGAATCATCGGTAAATTATTAACCGGATCTTTAATCACTGGCGAATCGACCGCACCAATAGCAGCAAAAGCCGTACTTCCCCCTATATGTAGACCACTCAATAGCTCTATTTTTCCTTCGATTTTAATTTTGGTAAACTGACTCATAGCACTTCCCCCTAATCTCTTCCGCCATGATATTTAAAATATGCAACTAATGCTTCCATATAGCGACAAAAACGAATTAAATCTTGCTTTTTTTGATGCTTTTGAATAATTTTTAAAATATCTAAAATTCGTGACAATTCAACTAATTTTTTCACTGCCTCGTTACGCCCGCTCTGGTAGACAAACTGTACCCGCAAGTAAGCCACTTGGTCCATAACATTTTCAACACCTGAACTTAACGCTTCGTCATAAACTGTACTAGTTAGACTTAACAAATTCCTTATTTGTGAAGTCGTTAAAGTATCTCTACCTACTTTGAATCTTTTATCTTTTAATTCCTTAATAACTGCCTCAGCATCTGAAACATATGTCCTATCAGTAAAATGAATCTTAGGTTGTTCCCACCTTACTGTTTGTTGTCTGCTCTTTCCATGGTTCATCAAATAGATCAATCCTTTCTTATTTCATAAACATAAAGAAGTAGAGCTAACTCAGTTTGTCTAATTTGCTCACTATCTTCAAACCAATCATGCATTTTTTGCTTAAATATACGAAAATTTTCTTTATTTCTAGCTGTATCTTCCAATCTAGCTAAGTAATAGGCTAAACGAGCAAAAGTAATACGATCTGTTTCATCTCTTTCGCGAATCAAAGAAAGCAATTTATAAATAAAAGATTTTCCTCGTTCGTTTTCTTGTGCAAAAAAGTCACGGATAATCGGTAATTTCCCATAATAAATCTCTTGAATAAATGTACCATATCCAAAAGTAAAATAATCAGAAAAACAAGCAATGCTATCCTTACCAGAGTCCTTAGCTACATCTTCTAACTCCCCTGTTTGCCTTGCCATAATATTGATAGGTGTTTTATCCGCAAATAAACCAATACCTGTTGAAAGAGTCAATTTTCCATTCGTCCAACGAATAAAGTATTCACGTAACTGAACAGAAAATTCTATAATATCATCCCAAGCACCAATGATAAAAACATCATCACCACCGGCATAAACAATTGTCAGATGCTTTTCTTCAGCAAATTGATTAATATAACATTTAAAAAAGATACTCATATTCCTTGAAAATGTCGCTGTTCTACTAAAAGTATTATAACGACCCCCGTCTTGTTCAGAAAAACCAGCCATAAAACCAAAGCCTAAATCATCGACATCACAACGCAATACTGCTGTACGTTTGATTCCTATAGAAGCCCCAGCCCCTTGTTGTGTCCATTCTCGTTGGGCATAATGGCTAAATTCATTCCTATCTAAGTCACTATAATCGGCCACCCAAAGGTGAGTTGCTTGGTCTAACCCGGTATATAATTGGTTCTTTGCATAAACTTTTCCTGAAAAATGATGATTCTCTATGTTTTTTCTTGACGTTTGGTGCAAAAAAGCATTGGGTCCTATTGGCAAGCTATATTGCGTGTCTTGATCATTTATTTCAAAAAAATCATCTTCTTGAATATTACGAGAAAAGTGTTCTAAACGATAGCAAAGTTCACACTTGTCTTGTCCATCGTCTTCTACTAATTGACTAGTGTTATGACAAATGGCACATTCTCTGCCACTTCTTTTTCCTCCTTGATTTAAGCTTTTGATTTCATCAGCAGAATAGCGGTGTAATTTCTTTTGACTAATTTGATTACTTACACGATGAAAAATAGCTTGATAGTCTTTAGGGCTATTTCCTTCCATTATCTCATTAGCACAAAAAGCTGTATGACCAAAAATCACGTATAATTGTGTACCAAAATTCTTTAAAAAGAACTGGTTAAAACCGCTCTCTATTTTCTCTATTTCATTAAGCATCTCTTTTGTGTTTGGTAAGAACAGATAAGCATGGCCACCTCCACTATAGAGTAAATTCGCCCTAGTTAATGAACAATTTTCTAATAGGTCATCTATAAGCCATTCACTAATCATGTCTAAATAAAATGACCTGCTTCGTAGTTGTTTATGTGCACCTTTACTTGTAATAGTATAAATAAAATCCTGAATTCCTGATATATCAAAACTAACCAATAAAAAAGCTTTTTCTTTGTAAAAACTGCGAGAATTCTCAAATAATTCTTGCTTGAAATTTAAACGACTCTGATCCGTTAAATACTGAAAAGTTGCTTGACTAAAACCAGCGGTCATTTTTAAATGATCATATAAAGAAATATCCACAGCTTCTTGCATATTTGTAGAACTAGGAATAAAACTTGCAGTAGCCTCAAGTAAATTCAATGTGCTTTGCATATAGTTTCCCGTAAATTCTATTCTTGTAAAAGCTTCTTTAATTTTTTGTAAAATGCCAGCGTACTCTCCACTAGTAAACTCTTGGTAATTTTCACTAGGAAAAATATTATTTACATCCAAATCAAGTATTCTCGGCTGAATAAAACGCTTTGTTGGTTTTGAGCCAAACTTACTAAAAATATCTTCCAAATTCATTTGACTGTTCCATTTACGTTTGACTTCCTCATTATGTTCTCTTCGATCTAAACCGCTAGCAATATTATCAGCTATGTAAGTAATGTATGCTTGATTTTGATCCTCAATATTTGCATTAGAAAGTTCTTTATAATGATGAAATTTAATTTGATCTAAGATATTCTTACTAGATAAATAATCTTTCATAAATTTAGCACCAATTTCCGTATGACGCTTTTTTTCTTGTGTTGCACGTTGAACAATTTTTCCAATATCATGCAACAATGACCCATAAAATAAATCAACCGATTGTTTATCCATGGCTTTCTCCTTTCAACTGTAAAGCACCCATTCCCATTCCAGTTTTGATCCCAACTCCAGAATATTCGCCAAATTTTAACAGCATCTCCAAGAAGTTCATTAAAGTTTGATTTCCTCGACAACGAATCCGTATTGTACCTTTAAAACCTGGAATAAATGATTGATGGACTTTATAGTAACTCGACATAATGTGATAGCTAACAATCTGTGTACTTTCACATAATCTCTCAAGCATTTCTGGATCTACTTTTTCATCACGTTCAAAAGTATAGCTATATTTTCTCATTAAACTTTGATAGAATAACCTCAAATCAGGGAAGAAAACATAGTCTCCACCAGACTTAAAAGCTATCGGTGTTATAAAAGAAATGTCAAAAGTATTTCGTGCGCTCTCACGATAAAAAATATCTGCCAAATCCTTCTCCGATAAATCACTTATCTCTCTATTATGAATAGGAAAAATCTTTTGACGACTAGCTTCTAAAGTAATCACCGTTAGTTTGCTAGATAATAAAATAGGCGAGAAGATTTCTATAACCTCTGCGTTTAATAAGGACACAACGAATTGTAGTCTATCATGACGCCGCTCCACGTAAATTGCAAAAGGATTTGTCTTCATAGAGTGAAGCTCATCTACCAGTTCAGGTTGCAACTGTTGCATGAGCCATCCATGAAAATAAGTTCCCAAATGATTTTCTACTTTTCCTTCAACTGAGCAATTTAATTTAATCTGTTGCACATGATCATCCTTTTTATATAAGTAGTTATGTATTAACTATACTAACAAATAAGGTGATTGTCTATAATTTATAGCTTAATTATTGCTTATTTATAAAATATATTCACGAAGAAGTTATACTTTATTATTTTCTATGAAATCAAACTGTTAGATTCATTTATAATCGGTTGCTGGAAAAAATAAACGAAAACTTTTAGGATTGCTAGAAAATTCTGACTTATTACCTCAAAACTGTAATCTGTATAGCATTTGTTTAAGAAAATTATTTAAAGAAAATGACAAACAAAAACTCGACTTTACCTCTTTATAGATAAAGTCGAGTGATTAATAGATAGAATAAATTCAAATTTCTTTACTCTTAAATGTTCAAGCTGGTAAAAAGGTGTTGATTTGTATTCCCCCGACACACAATTATATTCGACCAGTCTCATTTCCCAATAATGATACAAAAATTTTGCAGCGGTAACTTCTGTTCCTAATTCAACCAGCTTTGCCGTATCTCGATAAATAATAAATGTATAGGTTTTTCCTTTTTCATAAGAAATAATGGCATAAATCTCTTCATCAAAGTTAACACTTGTTCCTATACTAATTTCTGTATAAAATTCATCCATCGCCCGGTTGATAAAACACTAATACTAATTAAATTAGGGTTAAACCTTAGTAACTTCTTTTGCTCATCTATTTTACACTTGGCATTTAGCTCCGTATTAGAGCTAATTTTTTCCATTTACTCCGCTCCTAATATATTTAATTACTTCTAATAATAGAATAAATGGCCGCAAAAGAAAGCGTTTTACAATTCTTTTATGTAAGATTGAAGAAAAATTTTTGCTATGCACTAGTACCTGTAATCAAAATTACTTATAAGGTTTTTTAGGCTTGTCGAAGTAATCAAAAATATGGAAAAATAAGTAGAAAACTGTACCGATTAACGCATATAGACTATATATAAAAAAGGGAATAAACACAGCTTTTGTTACTACATTATCAAAAACTTTAACTGATTCAACTATGTATGATACAACATAAAGCATCGAAAAACGTTGGACAAACATAAGAACTAAATTATGGACTCTTGTCTGTTTGTTAAGAGCACGTATAGGAACCATTCCGCCATAATTTAAACATTCCCTAATCATTAACCCTATCGTAAATACTGCTGATATCAGGAGAAACATCTTTTAATTCATCTTCTTTCTAAGGTGCAATACAAGTACAACGTTACCAATTTTATATTTTTACGTTTACAGACATTTCTAACTGAAAAATCATTCAATTTTTTCTAATCTATATTCCACTAATAATTTGACAGAGAGTAAGATTTTGGGGCCTTTAAAAAATTATCATGAGCTGCATCCCCCCAATTCGTGCATCATAGATATCTTCTAATGAGGATAGCATCGTGTTGAATATTGCATTTCAATAAAGCCAGCTGTGCGGAAAAATAAACCACTCATTGCGTAAAATAGAACCAGTAAGTGCGGAGTAAAGAGCCACTTAAATAAAATACCTTTATTAGAATAGAATTTCTGTATAATGAAACTATGCCTAACAGCATAATAATTATATAGAAAGTCATTTTTTATGATTCAATATCGAAAAATTTTTTTATATAGAGCTGTTTCTCCCTTCTTTTAAATTCTTCACTTAGCTATTTTAAAAACATCTATTGTTTAATAAATTTCTTAATCCTTCCAACTTGGAATCAATTTCACTAGCCTTCTTTTCAGGAAACAATTTATCGTAAGCTATGTAATTCCCAAAAGCACCTCCCGTAGAAACATTATTTTCTAGTACGCTTTTTATCTGATCTTTTTCAGAAACACATATAGAAAACTTTTGTATTACATCTTCTTTGTCAATGCCCTCAATATCACATCGTTTCTTTATCTGTGCATCTAAACTTTCTTTACCAGGAACATAGATAAATTTGCCACTTTGAGGCGCCATTCTAGCTATTAAAGGATCTTTTATTATTGTTTCCATTTTATCTTCCCAATCAGCAGATAAATATGGCGACCTAAAACCACGAAATGGCATTGGTTTCTCCATTTCTGATAAACTTGTTATACCGGGACCTACCCTTAACGGGGGTATGTTTTCAACTATTTTTTGATCCTTTTTTCCATAAACATTATCTTCACAAAATGACATTGACACTTTATACTGAATATCAAATAATTCCATAAATTTTTTTACATTTAGTGCGTAAATAGCAGCGTCTGTTTTTTGTTCCTTCACGATCCAATCATGGCAAGCAAATTGCGCTGCAACCATTGGATAACTGGTCCAATCAAGTAACGGGGAGGGAAATCCTCTATGCTGTAAAAAAGCAAAACCAAAATTTTCATAGTCTGTAAGAATAAAATCATCTGTATCTAATCCGTTAATGCATTTTCGTATCTTTTCATAGTATTGTCTAAGTTCCATTTCATTTACAACTGAGTTTCTCTGAAAGCTTGTTGTCAAATCATATGAACACTTTGACACACCTCTATACCATATAAATTGCTCTTTACCATCTTCATTTTCTTTAGTTGAACCAAACCAGTTCTCATTTATACGTCGTGTCCATTCACTAAACCGCTTTTCTAAACTAATCATCTAAAACCCACCTTTTTTTTAATTATAATTTTTAAAATACACCACCCATCTTTTTACAACAATTACCTTTTCTTAAAAAGTCTTCCTGACCAACCTATTGAGTAAATATTATTACTAGTTTAATAGTAGCTATACTATTATACAACTAAAAATAAACAATATACTAATGCATAAAGAAACATGAAGGCTATATGATAACATACGTTTTTTATCTATCTTTGCTCCTCCTTTAGCTTTTGATTTGAAGCAGTATTTAAGCTTTTTATAGACTAGGTGTTTCGTTTTCGTGTATTCTACCACTTTTAACAACTTTTAAATTAAGGTCTTGAAGTAAATTTATACTAGTTAATATTGCTTCACCCTTATCAAGTTTTTTTATTTGTCCTAAAGAGTTTGCTTTTAAATGATTTTGTATAGTCCTTATCTCTTCTACATGCGTTAAGCGGTGAATTAACAACGTTCCAATCTGTCCTAATAAAGTGTCCGGTACGTCTTGCGGATTCTGAGTAGTTAAGAATAAAAAGATTCCTTTTTTACGTCCTTCTCTAGCAATTGAAGTCAATCCTGTGTAATAATCACTTTCGGAATTAATTGCTTTTGTATATCTGTGTACTTCATCAACAAAAAAAACAAACGGGCTAATTTCATCCCTTTGCTTATTAATTAAGTAATTACTAATTAAGTCAATAATTACACCACCAATAGCATCATCAGTTCCAATTGCAGAAGTGTCAATATATAAAGCAGAATTTGGCTTCTGCAAGAATGCATCCAATTGTTGCAATAAGTTTTTCTTTGAACCATCGTTATTAAAAAAATTTATTAAGCTCGTATTGGCAAGTTTATATTGAACCTTTTGAACGAGCCACTGATTGCTATTAAAATTAAAGTCATTCTGTTGGTAGATTGTATTTTTACCATTTTTACCTATTTTGTTTGTTTCTGCAGCTATTTGTTTAGGTAGATCATTTAATTCAAAATCTTTATTATCATCTCCTACACTTGCCATGTCTTTCTTAACATTTGTAACTAATTGATTTTCTTTTTCATAAATTCCTACTTTCTTATTTTTCTTTTGATACCTTAAGCTTTTTATTGCATCAGCAAGGACAGCCGGCTGTGTAGCATCGTTTGTCTCAAACAACATTGCCCACTGTTGATTTGAAACTTCCCCAACAGGTAATACAGTGTCAGTTCCTAATCTAAGTTTACAAACCTCTCCCTCCAAATCTTCTTGAGTTGATTCAGTAAATGAATTACTATATTCTCCAGTTGGATCAACTATCAATACCTTTTTCTGGTCCCTTACCAATTTATCTAAAATAGACAAAGCTGATGTTGATTTACCACTATTTGTCGTGCCAACTGCCATAATATGTCGATCGAAAAGTGTACTTGGTTTCAAATAAATCGATTGGTTTTCTAACTTTGAAAAGTTTGCAAACGAAGAAAGTGGTGATTCAGAAATATTACTATTATATTTTATTTCGATAGAGTTTAAATACATTTCAATTACTCTTTCATTAGCAATATACACTTTATCTGTTATCCCCACTGTATGGAAACCAGCAAGTTCAAAGGTGTTTCCATTTGATTTCATAACTCCTATTACATCAATACTTAATTCTGGATACACATCTTCGGTTACGCCATTATTCATTGAATCATGAACACTCTCCGAAGCTGCTACCTTAGATTGATAAACCTCTCCGATAAATAATCCTTGAATAGAATCAACAATAACAAAATAGTTAATTGTATTCGGAATAAGCGTCTCTGATTTTATTTTTCTATGAGATAACCATGACAAATTTTCCACTTGAACCACGCTATTCTCTCGATAAACTTGAGAAACCATACCTAAATAAAAGTTACTTTTATCAATTTTGTCGTAAAAATTATCAATAAACATTTTGTTCACCTACGTAATCAATTAGATCATCATTTAATGTTGCTTTCAAAAAGGTAACTTGAAAATGGTTCTTCATTAATTCATAAAGTTCTTTCCAATTATTATGTCCATGCGATATATTACGGTCACTCACTAAAACATTTAGTCCTGGATTATGCTTTATTGCCTGTGTAATCATAGTAGCAATATGATTATCGGCAAAACTAAAACCTGCGGTAATAAGTAGAGTGTTGGGTCTTCTTAAAAATTCTTGAAATTTAGTAAAAAGTTCAAAATAAGGCTCCTCATAACTTTGAACATATTTATTAGAACTAGGGAATACCATAATAGGGTTATTAACAGAATCTTTTTGTTTTCTTCTTATCTTTTGCTCACTTTCAGAACGCTCCCACGTCAATGATCCGTGGATCTTTAGTAAATTGATTACATTTTCTTTATATTCAAGTTGTGTAGTTTTAACATTTGAAACATCTCTAACCAATTTCCAGTCAAACATGTTGCTATCAAAATATGGATGATATGAGAAACTAAAGCCATCAATCACGGTCATTTCTAAACTTTCTGCTGCTTCCTCAAAAAGAGTATCATAGTTAGTCGTTACAACAGTTAGTTTATTTTCTTTTTCTAATTTACTGGATAAGATTTTTAAAAGAGCACCATGGTTCATTTTTTTTGTATCAAAATTATAACTGGTTTGTTTTTTTATAATTTCCAAGATTTTTTCTACTGTCTTCAGATACTTATCTTTTTCTTTGTCATCATCATCAAGATATTGCTCATAAGTTAATACTTTTGATAAAAAATCTTCAAGATTAAACTCTTCATTAAATTTACTTTCTTTTTTCACAGGAATTCGATAATTACACATATCTGATAACTGTTGAATAGTAAAAAAACTTTCAGAATTTACGTCAGCTTTAGAATCTGATTCTTCTATATTTAAATCACCTAATTCTTGTGCAATACTTTTAGCAATCATACCAACAGTTTTTCCGTAATTTTTATCAATGCCGCTTTCATTTGCTACAACAGAAGCTCCAGCACCAGCTAAAACAACAATATTATCAAATGAACGGTTAATAAATTTTGAGACTTCATTCTGTATCTTCATTTTAAAATCTTTCTCAGCAAATTTCTCCCCTATGTCCGAAGCTGTTAATTCAGCTCCATTCTCATAAAAACCCTTACTATCTTTTGAAAGTATTATGTTCGGTGCTACAAAATACTTTATCAACTCATTTTCCTCTAGAACCATATATTTCACTCTTTCATAATCACTCGTTTTTCTTTTAAGTTTTCATTTTTTCTCTAAAGCTATTTCACTAATTTTATAAATTAAGTTTTTATATTTATTCACTTTATTTGGTTCGCATCAAAAAATTTCACTAATAGCTTTGTTTTTAATTCTTTAACTAATTTTATATATAAAATTAGTTAAAGCCCTGGTAAAGCGCCTCATTCTTATAATACTCTTCCTTCTCAACTTACACCTTAATTTTTCTTCCTCATTAATTTATTACTAAACCATTCAACGATTCTTTACTATAAACAATTAACATGCTTTATCATACCAAACAACAAACCTATTCACACCATCTTGTATAGTTATTTCTGGTTTAAAATCAATATCTCTATATAGATCATCGACGTTTGCATGAGTTTCTGAAACGTCCCCAGGCTGTAAATGTAAGCCCATGTAATTCTTTTTAGCAACTTTTCCTAATTTATTTTCAATCGCTTCAACAAATTCCGTTAAGCGGACAGGACTATTATTGCCAATATTATATATTTTATATGGCGCGGTTGATGAACTAGGATCCGGGTTAGCGCTTGATCATTCTGAATTAGGAGAAGCTTATTTTTTCACTAACCGACTAATAGCTTCTACAATATCATCAACATAAGCAAAATCGCGCATCATTTTTCCTTTATCAACTTGTCTAAGAGCGCTTCTCTTTATCTGATTACTTTCTTCTACCTTTAAGATATTCAACTAAAGGATTCACCTTAAATAAACTCGTCAACCCAAAATAAATCGGCACAGCAATTACTACTTGAAACAAGTTCGTAACCATAGAAGCGTTCATCCCCCTCGTTAAAAATCGCGTAAATAAACACATAACAACGCCTGAAACTATATAAACAGCGATTCTACGTAGATCAAACTTAAATTCAGTATTCTTAGTAAAAGATCTTGCTCTAACAAAAGTAACAAAAAATTCCGCTGTTAACATGGAAATTACAACTCCCCAAAATCCAATTGTTGGCAATAAAGCTAGATTAGCTATAATATTAATGATTGCGCCTAAAATTACTGATTTATTATACTCACCAATTTTTCCAATTGGCATTAAATACTGCCTTGAAATAGAGATTCCCAAAGATTTAATAACAACCAGTATGGAAAAAAAAGGAATAACTTGTTCTATAAATAGAAACTTACTACCAAAAAACCAAGGCACTAATTTATCAAACACTGTTAACATACCAAACATAATTGGAATTGAAAAAAATAATTGAATGTGAATAGTAGTACCCATAACTTGTACAATTCGATTTGTATTATTCTTAGCAAAAAGCCCGCTCATATGTGGCAACAGTACAACATCAAGTGTCGTAATAATTGTGACAAATACATCATTCAATTGTAAGGAGTTAGCGTAATAGCCTACTGCTGCACTACCGATTATCCATCCCAAAAGTGTCTTGTTTAAATTGGTGTAAAGTAAAATTGCCACTTGTGGAATAAAAAAAGTAATAGAACCTCTAAAACGAGAAAGACTCCTCTTTAACGATACAAATTCGAATTTGATATATCTTTTTAAAAAAATCCAAACAATAGCTTGTGACAGGAACATTCCTGTTGTTTGAATAAAAGTATACAATAATGTGTCACTTTCATCGTTGACAAATAATATAATCAAAATAAAAGTCATTACTTGCACAAAAAGATTGCTCATACTTGTTTTTTTAAAATCTTCGATTCCCATGAAAAACCAGGATATGTCGAATAAAACAGCAATAATTGTTAATGATTGTGCAAGATAGTAAACCTTATTATCAAAAAATAAAAAAACAATAAAAAAGTACATCAGTAAACAAAACACTGTTGATAGAGCCTTAAAAGTAAATAGCTCCCAAAAAGTTTGAGATATATCTCCTTTTTTATTCCACGCTAATGCTATTTCTCGATTCCCATATAACATGACCCCTAACCCAGCAAAAAGCACAAAATACTGAGCAATAGAACGAGTATAATTATATAAACCTATACCTTCGGGGCCGAGAGCATTAGACACTATCGGAATAGTCACAATAGGAATGATTATTTTAGTTAGTTGAAATATTGTTTGGTAAAAAAAGTTCTTCGCTATATTTTTCATTTTTAATTCTTCCCAAAAATATCCCTCGTGTAAACTTTATCTCTTACATCTGTCAATTCTTCTTCCATTCGGTTAGACACAATCACCTCTGATACTGCCTTAAATTCATCAAAGTCTTTCACAACTCTTGAATTAAAGAATTCATCTGTATCCAACGATGGTTCAAAAACCACAACTTCAATGCCTTTAGCTTTAATACGTTTCATGATCCCTTGAATTGCTGATTGACGGAAATTATCCGAATTAGTTTTCATTGTTAATCGGTAAATTCCTACAACCTCAGGATCTTTGGAAATAATTTGATCAGCAACAAAATCTTTTCTTGTACAATTTGCATCTACTATCGCCGTCATAATATTTTGTGGTACTTCTGTATAGTTTGCTAACAATTGCTTCGTATCTTTTGGTAAGCAATAACCGCCATAACCAAATGAAGGATTATTATAATGGCTTCCAATACGGTGGTCCAGACTAACCCCTTCGATAATTTCTTTGGTATCCAAACCTCTTGATTCAGCATAAGTATCCAACTCATTAAAATAAGCTACACGCATCGCAAGATAAGTATTTGAAAATAGTTTGATTGCCTCCGCTTCAGTCGGATGGGTAAGCAAAACATTTACGTCTTCTTTAAATACGTTTTCTTTAAACATTTGGGCTATTTCTCGGCCACGGTTTGAATCTTCGCCTACAATAATACGTGAAGGATACAAATTATCATATAAAGCCTTCCCTTCTCGTAAAAATTCCGGTGAAAATATAATATTATCCGTACCAAACTTTGCTTTTGCATCTAAAGTGTAGCCGACAGGTACAGTCGACTTGATAATAAATGTAGCATCAGGTCGAATTACTAATGCTTTTGCGATCACATCTTCTACTGTTGATGTATTAAAGTAGTTTTGCTTTTCATCATAATCTGTTGGCGTAGCAATAATTAAGTAATCAGCATATTTTACCGCATCCTCAAAATCACTTGTAAATTCAATATTTAGATCATCGCGTTTTAAAAATTCGTGTACTTCCTGATCTTCTAATGGTGACTGCTTTTGTTGAAGCATTTGAACCTTTTCTTCAACAATATCGTATGCTTTTACTTCTTCATTTTGACTAAGTAATAATACATTTGCTAAACCAACATAACCTAGTCCAAAAACTGAAACTTTCATTACATTTCCTCCTCAACTAAAGTTACCAATACCAAAAATTTCTAACCACATAACACAAATTTTAGAAAATTAAATGTATTGACAAACTTCATTAAAGTTACTTTTTTCGCTACAACAACCTAAATCAACATTTATAAAAACTCTTATACCATTCTGCAAAACTACGTAGCCCCTCGCGCAGAGAAGTAGAAGGTTTAAATCCAAAATCACGTTCTAATGGTGCTGTATCCGCAAAAGTTACTGGAACATCTCCCGGCTGCATTGGCACTAATTCTTTATGACTTTCGAAATCATAGTCTTTTGATAATACTCCTGCGCGAACTAATTCTTGTTGTAAAATATCTACAAATTCTAAAAGATTTTCAGGATTACTGTTTCCAATGTTATAAATTTTATACGGTGGAACTGGTAAACCATCCCTTCCCATTTTTCTTTCTGGGGGGCATATCATAACTCGTGTGAGTCCTTCAACGATATCATCGATATAGGTGAAGTCTCGTTTAGAGTTACCATAATTAAAAATCTTTATATTTTCATTATTTCGAAGCTTATCGGTAAACCCGAAGTAGGCCATATCAGGACGACCAGCCGGACCGTATACTGTAAAAAAGCGAAGTCCAGTTGATGGAATATTGTATAGTTTACTATAAGCATGGGCCATTAATTCATTAGACTTTTTAGTAGCCGCATATAAAGAAACTGGATTATCTACCTTATCTTCAGTTGAATATGGAATCTTTTTATTCGATCCATATACAGAAGAAGACGAAGCATACACAAGGTGTTTTACACCAATTGCACCGTTGTTATATGAATGACGACAAGCTTCCAAAACATTGTAAAAGCCAATTAGATTACTATTAACATATGTGTCTGGATTAGTGATAGAATATCGAACACCTGCTTGAGCGGCTAGGTTCACTACAATATCTGGTTGATACTCTTCAAAAATTTGGTCAACCAATTTTTGATCTGAAATAGAACCCTCAATAAACGTCCATTTAACATGTTTTTTGTTCTCAGCTATTTTTTCTACTTCATTTAGTCGGAATCTCTTAATATTTACATCGTAATAATCACTCATATTATCGATACCAATAACTTGAATTGCATCATTTTGTTTAATCAATTCCATTACAAGATTAGCTCCAATAAAGCCAGCTGCTCCAGTTACAAATACCTTATTTTTTTCTATTGTTAAAGACAAGTTAACCTTCCTCTTTCATAAATATTTAAAAATATATATTCTATTGAACAAATAAATAGTATCTAACCTGTAAAGGTCCTTCCATAATAACGTTTGAAATCATTTTCTCTTATAAAGATATAGCATGTCCCGTACTGATAATAAGAGAAATTAACAGAAATTTATTATTGCTTTTGTTACTAATTGTTTTATATTAAGTAATTTCATTTCTACTGTTTTTCGAGTAATCCGAAGTCACCATACCCATAAATAACCATAGCAACATTATCCGCCAAACTTCAGCTGACACCATTGCTCGTGTTAAAGAAATACACAGGAGCAATAGTATCAAGATAAATTTATCTCTATTAACTATCCTAATTACTGAAAAAGATCTTATTACCCCGTTAGCAACGTACCCCAATAGTGGTATAGCCAATAATAGCCCGCCATCAAATAAAAATTGAAGTATAATATTATGAGGGAACGGATAACCAGTGTAACTTTGAAATGTGGCCATACCATGCCCATATAACGGCGACTCTTTAAAGCCTTGAATTGCACTTTGCCATATATCTAAACGTCCCTGTAGTAAACTACCAGTACTAGATAGAAAAGAAGTTTTATCAATAAACGCAATGTTAATATTATTAGAATGAAAAAAAGTAGAAACCTTCAAAAGAACACTATTTATATCTACAAGAAGCAAAAAAATTATAATAAAAAAGCATAAAGTTATCGAAATTGTTCTTTTTATCGTACGCCACTTAATATTTCCAGAGAACATAAATCCAGCAAACAAAACTACCATTAATGCGACTAATGCCCCCCTATAACTCATTGCTACAAACATTATTGTAATTAAAGCTAGTACTACATATAGTAATTTCTCAAATATATTACTTTCCTTCCTATAAAAGAAAAAGTGAAGCATTCCTGCGCCTATTATTGGTACAATTGCATACGAAACATTCATTTTAATTGCATCATATTCTTGCCCCATATTTGATTTTGCAAATAAATCATTAGCTACAGGTATTGATAAAATTATCATCCACATACAATAACTAAGAACTTTCTTAAAGTCAGGCTGTAATACCCCACCACAAATTAAAGGAACTAAGCACATTCCCAAAAAATCCGCAATAAATAAATCGCTTTTCCCATTAGTAAGGGAAACAGTAAGTAAAAATGCAACAATTATTATTCCCAGAAGAGCCGGATACTTAATATTTACAATTACATTCGGTCTATAAATAAAAGAAATAACAGATAGTATAATAACTATTCCTATTATTAAAATTAAATATCCCTCTTCTGAACTATTTATATATAAACCTAAAATTGTATTTAGATATTGTGCACCAATCAATATTGCTATAGCCATGCTTCCAAATAATTGACTGTATGAATCTTTTTTATTTTTTCTAATCATATGTTGAAATCTTCCTTTACGTTTTGGACGAACTTTTATAATCGTCGACTAGGTTCTTAAAAGTTTTTATTGGATTACCACATTTACAAAAATAGTAGACGGTTTTAATTATATTTTTTTCTTTCAAATATTCTCTAAGAATGCCTCTATAGTGAAAAAAATATAGCTCTTTTTTTTCACGATCCTTTAATCGCTTAATATACGGACCCATTTTTTTTAGATAATATAGGCGATTTTCTTCAAATTTTTTTGGGTCTTTTTCAGATGTTCTTTCATAAATATATCGATCAACACATACCTCAGGAACTACTGCTATTTTATAATGGTAAGCTAGACGATCGAAAAATTCCCAATCTTGATGCCTACGGAAGGTTTCATCAAACCCTCCCAGGTCTAGTACTAACCTTTTTTTAAACAAAAATTCACTTGTTTGTGCATGGACTTTTCTTAAAATAGCCTCTCTAAAAATATCTCCTTCTTTATTGCTCATTAGTTTCTTTTGCATTCCATTTTTATGATGAATCAACATCCCTGTATAGCATAGTGCATACTCTGAACCTTTTTTTTCCATCATTACAACTTGTTTTTCAATTTTATTTTTCCTAAATACATCATCGTCATCGAGTAAAGCAACGTATTCCCCTTTAGAAGACATTATTCCAGTATTTCTAGCTTGAGATCCATTTAAGTTAACTTTATGAGCAATATATTTAATATCATTATCTATTTTTTTTATAATTTTTTCTGTTTCAACTTGATTTACAGTTCCTAATCCATTGTCATCAACAACTATCATCTCAATATTTTTATATGTTTGGTCTTGAACACTTTTTATTGCTCTTTCAATTACTTCCAAACCATTATAAGTTGTAATAATTACCGATACTAAAGGACCCATTCTAGCACCTCTTTACTTAAATTTATTATCCTTGCTTGGAAAAGAAGCTAATTTTAATGAAAAACTTTTTTGTCTCAGTACCGGTTTTTGATATTTATAATAATTGCACTTCATAGCCTGTAATCCTTATAGTACTGTACTTTCTACATTTTGATAGTCCATAAATAATCAAATAAAAAGCTCTTTTAAATTACCTTCCATATTTCATTCATCACATTTCTTAATGATTCTGTTAGATTGACTGACGTATCAATTATTACCGAATTTTCCGATGGTTTCATTTTTATTACTGCTGCTTTCTTATTTTCAATTTCTTCTACTGACATTTCTGGTTTTCTTTGAGTAGCTATTTGTGTAGGAACCAATAATTTTAAAGTCAAATCTGGGGGATTTAAGTAAGCAGATCTATATATATAAAATTCCTTCACCGCTTTCTTATAAAGAATTCCCGAGCCATTTTTGATATATTTTGAAAGTAAGGGACCATCGTTGTATCCATCAACCTCAATTTGTGGATAACGATCTAACAGTATAATCATCCCGTTATTTCTTGCTTTAGTAACTTTTTTTAATTTTTTCTTTTTCTCTTTGGCTAAAGTATCTGCCCACATTATCTTAGCCATGGAATAAAGACGTCCCTTTAATGAAACATCATTTTTATTGTTCTGTGAATATTCTTTTGCAACTGAGTGTCCTAACCCTTTACCTCCAACTTTTTTTGCAATCATTTTCATTGGCTTTCTGAGTAATGAACTACTACCATCTCCACTACCGAGATAGATTATTTTTACATCTAATTTTTTTCCAAGCTCTTTTTTTACATATCTAATGGTCGTAGTTTTCCCGGCCCCGTCACTACCTAAAAAAGCTACAGCAGCCCCCCCAGCTGGAGACAGTCTTCTATTAGGCTTATTAGTATCTAGACCTGTTCGCCGTGATACAGCTCCAAATAACCAGAACAATTCTCTTTTACTTCTCAACCACCAGGAATGTACTTTAGAATAGCCTGTAAAAACATTTAACTCTTTCCTCAAAATATTTTTTAAAGGGATTAGTTGATTCTTATTCGACAATTCTAATGTTGTTAATTTAAGTATTTCTTTCTTTGCCACATCACTTAAAAACTGGTCTAACCGTATTATTAATTTATCGTTGTTAATCTTTTCTTTAAGCCATAGCAATTCTTTTACATCGTCTTTTCCTAAAGATCTGTTAAAATCTCTCCATCGTAATTTCAAAGAATTTCTTACCATAAACATTATATATTCATCTTCAAAACTTGAAGTATAAATTCCCTCAGGGTTCCAAATCTTATCCTCAATTATTTTTGGTCCCCAAGTAGTAATAGTATATCCCTTTAAATGTTTCTCTCCTAGAGTCATTCTATAATGAGTATGTAAATGCCAAATTTTAGCTGTTTTTTCATCAAACCCAATATAATCTTCAATAGCATTATATTGCGTTAAAGGCGTAGCACGAAATCTTTTTAAACCACATTCACTAAGAACTCTATCAATTAGTACTCTCTGTTCTGGGAGAAACAAAACATCTAAATCAGTATCTCCATTTAATGCAGGCCTTATATGTTCATTACTTTTCCAATGACAGTATTGAATATTATTTTTTTCTAACTCGTCTAGCATTTTTTTTACAGATACTAACATAATTATCTCCTTGTATAGAAATTGCTTTTTAAATTAATTTTTTATAAACTTCCATATATCTATTATGCATTTTAACTAAAGAAAATTCTTCATTCACAGAGTTTTTTATTTCATCAGAAATAATTTTAAACTCTTCCTCTTCAAGCCTTTCAATATATTTTATTTTTTCTACCCATCTGTCTTTTTCAAAAGGTAACGTGTTAACATATTTTGAGTAGTTAGCAATTTCTTGATGTGATGGTATTGTAGAAATAACTGGAATTAATCCGACTCTCATAGCCTCAAGTACAGAAACGGGTAACCCTTCTACATAAGATGCAGAAACGTATATTGAAGCTGAACTAAGTTTATCAAAAACTTCATCTCTAGATACTAAGCCTAAGAACTTTACTCTATCGTCAACTCCATATTTTTTAGCCAATTTCCTAATTTTTTTATTATCGTCCTCTAAACCTATAAGAGTTAAAGTATATTCAGGAAGTTCTTTCATTAAAGAAACTAAAAACTCATGATTTTTTAAGGGTATAATCCGTCCCACACAAATCATTTTTTTTGAGTTTTTAATCCTTTTTTTGTTTTTTAATATTACATCTATTCTTTCAGTATCAACGCCATTTCTTATACTTAAAAACTTTTCTTTTTTTAACTTCTTTACCATCGATGAGTACTCTTTATAAGCTGAGTTACTTACACAATTAGCGTAATTAGCCCATATTGAGCACAAGCAGCTAGATAATTTATATATCAAATTCCTTTTGCTATAAGTACTATGTATTGTATATAAAGTATGACTTCTAACATTCATACCAATAGTAGCCCATAAGAAAATTAATGCCGATTTTTGATGATGCATATGGTAAATTATCGAATTCTCTTTATTTAGATTTTGAATCTTCTTAACCACATCTCTAATCCTTTTTTTATCTTTACCGACTAAATAAACATCTATATTTTCTGGAATATCAACATTTGCTGGAAAATGAGTATCGCACACAATCAGTATTTGCCGGATATTATAATTATGGATACTTCGATATATTACAAATTCGTTTACAGGCATGCTTGTTGCAGAAACTGAGTTCACTATAGAAACAACGCATAACATACTATATCACTCCATGACAGCTTATTAATCTTTAAATCTTCATTATCAGAATATTATTTACTATACTTCTTTAAAGCTTCTATCAGTTGTTTTTTGGTAACCTAATTTTTGCATCACATTAATTGTTTTCTCCATAGCCTCTCTTCCATTTATAATTTCTTCCTTATTGTTATAATCCAGTCTATTATTATCTTTTCTCTTATTCGAACGAAAGATTAACTCTAAATCATCGGCGTCTGTTAAATAGACAGTCTGAGGTAGTGTTTTATCTTCAAGTAAATATTTATAGTTAAAATTACTTGATGAACTATAATATATAGACCATATTCCTTGAAATAGTCCTTGGTCCCATAAATATATCGCTTTTCCAGAAGAGTATTTCTTATATTGATAAATAATTAGGTACCAATTTGTTAAAACAGAGTATAAATTTTTATATGAATTTTGTTTTGAAGAAATTATTATCTTTGTATCTTTTAAAAAAAGGCTAGGAAATCTCAGAAATAATAAAAAAGCATACATTATTTTTTTGAATTGTCTCCATAAATTATTCTTAGGTAAAATACCATTAACATTAATAGTATTAGAATTTTCATCCATTAATTGTCTAACGAAAGTAGTTTTTCCAGAAGCAGGCATCCCAGTTATTTCAACACAATTTTGTTTACTAAAATATTTTGAAGAGTCTAAAATATACATCAAAAAGCACCTTTCCAACAATTCTGGTACATCAAATTTAACAACTACTATTTCATAAATAATTTTTAAGGTAGAATAATATAATTAAAATTTCAAAAGCTAATACACATACCCCATTTTTTAAAACGGAGTAACTTTTTGATTCTAATTAAGTAAAGTGACTTTTACGTAGCTAAAAAACTATTTCTTATTTTCTCTCATGAAAACTTCTAACTAATTTATTTAACCCTTCATTTACCGTGTAAGTTGCATCAAAACCTAAAGAAGTTAATTTTTCTTTTGACGCAACCGACTGACGAATGTCTCCCTTACGTACAGACTTTTGTACAATTGGTAACTCTATACTATAAATTCCGGATAAAATTTTTATAATTTGATTTAATGAAGTCACCGTTCCCGTACCTACATTGTAAACTTCACCCAAAGACTTAGAAGAAATTGCTATAGAATTAAGAGCGTTCAAGACATCATCTACAAAAATAAAATCACGCGTT
This sequence comes from Tetragenococcus halophilus, assembly GCF_001712815.1. Taxonomy (NCBI): domain Bacteria; kingdom Bacillati; phylum Bacillota; class Bacilli; order Lactobacillales; family Enterococcaceae; genus Tetragenococcus; species Tetragenococcus halophilus. The sequence continues at coordinate 397,482 of NZ_CP012047.1, read as the reverse complement.
TGTTTTCCATCACCAAAAAGCGTAAAATACGTTTTTTCTCCATCTCTGAGCTTTTGAAATTTATCCGTTAATATAGAAACAACACCTGAATAAGGTGAACTTGGATTTTGGTTAGGCCCGTACACATTGAAAAAACGTACTGCAGAAGTTGGAACACCATATAAATTATAAAAATTTAAAACGGTTCTTTCTCCCGCGTATTTATCCACCGCATATTGCGAAAGTGGCTTAACTGGTGTACTCTCACTTTTGAAGGGTAAATCAATATCTCCATATACTGCTGATGAAGATGAGAATATAAAGCGTTTCAAACCTGGTTGATATTTTTTACATAAATTCAATAAATAAAGAACACTGTCATAATTTACTTTATGTGTTTCTAGTGGTCTTTCTATTGAATCAGCAACACTTGCAACAGCAGCAAGGTGAAATATATAATCAAACGTTTCTGCTTTGATGATTGACGACAATAAGTTTTTATCCATAACTGACCCTTCAAAGAATTTTACTTTATCAGTTTCTCGAATATTACATTTTTTTCCCATGGACAAATCATCTATAATAGTTACATGATTACCTTCAGTAACTAAACGATTAACCAAATTTGAGCCGATGAAACCAGCCCCGCCAGTAACTAAATAATTCATTCTTCTCTCCTTAAATAATCTGGATACTTTTTCTTAACTCATATTCTCTTACCATATTACCTACATAGCTAAGCATTAATATTCTTCTATAATATGACTTATACCGTTAATATTTTTCTAATATCTTGAAGATATTTTAATTTTAACTATTGAGTTATCTTGGTCTTTAACTATAGAAAACCAATCCTACATTTCAATATTTCAAATTTTTTATTCCAACGAATTCAACTTATTTTTGATTGGATTTCATTCATATATGCGTTAACAACAATATTTCTATCAAATTCGTTAACTGTTTTTTCTCTTCCAGCTAAGCCCATCGCTTTTCTCTCTTCAAATTTTAAATTCAAGAAATGTTCAATTTTCTCAATTAAGTCTTGACTATCTTTTTGAGCGAAGATATAACCAGTAACTTTATCATCAACAGTTTCTTTACATCCACTTCTATTAGTTGTAATTATAGGTCTTCCTGAAGAGGCACTTTCCAAAAGAACATTCGACATGCCTTCTGGATAGTAAGACGGATGTACAGTACAATTCATGTTTTTCAGAACTGTTCGAATATCCCTAACCATACCATGATATTTTATATAATCTTTTTTATTTAGTTCTCCGCTTCGTTCTTTATATTCGTTTTCTAAAAAACCACATATGTGAAATTCTGTATTAGGAAACTCTTTATGAATAACTTCAGCAGCACTTAAAAATTCTTCTATCCCTTTTTCTTTCATTACTCTAGAAATAAATACAAATCTCTGAATACTAGAAGTTGGATAATCGAGATAATCAAAATATTGAGTATTAACACCAGAACCCGGTAACAAGACCCTCTTTCCTTTAAGTAATTTATTGTTTTCAAAAAAGCGCATGTTTTCTTTATTTTGAAACATGATAGTACTAACTTTTCTAATAGCATATTTGTAAACTTTTATTAGTAGTTTTTTTGTTACCCCTTCTCTTTCTAGGGGAGTACCTAAGCCCGTAATATTAATTATATAAGGAATATCTCGTTTTGCTGCTTCCATCCCAGCATATAGATTAGGTTTAATCGTAAAAGTGAGAATTATATTGGGTTCATATTCATCGATCACTCTTCCATATTCTCTTTTTAATTTTAGTTCTTCAAAAATATTTTTCCCATGTCTCTTAAGAGAACTGTCAAAAATTTTACATCCAATATTTTCAAAGTAATCCAATTCTTCGCCATATGGACAACAAATTGCTACATCGTAATGTTCTTCTACTAACTTCTCTATAATTTCTCTACGTAGAGTAAAAACATAAGTTGGGTGGTTTGCAATCAAAAGTACTCTAGTCATTGATAATTTTCATCCCTTCCGAAACTGCTATACTATCTTTGAAGCCATAATTATTATATTCAAATTTCACCCCACCATATTCACTATTTGGTGATCCTATCAAATCCTCATCATAAACTAGTATCCCGAAAATTTTAGAAAAGACAGTAATATTTTTAACTAATAATTGAGGGATAATTCCCCCTATACTAATCAAACGCATGCTTGTATTATGGACACTAGCAATTTCATAAACTAATTGTGATGTATTTATGTGTTGACTATTTTTAGGATGAAAAGTCCCAGAAAGTTGATTATCAATAATTATTTTTAAAAACTGATGTAAATTAAGTACAAATAGCATACTTCTCTGATTATTAATTTCAGGAAAAATGTTAATTTTTTTTGCTAATGTAGAAAGACGCGAATAATTACCTGAAGCATTAGGTCCATAAACCATCGGGGGCCTTAAAATGGAAACAAGAAATTGTCTATCTTCAAGTTTTCTAATTTCTTTTTCTGCTTCTAATTTTGATTTTCCATACGAAGTTTTAGGTAACAATCTTGTTTCTTTGTTAATGACTCCTTGATTCATTCCAAACACCGACATTGTACTAAAAAAAACAAATTGTTTTACTCCTTCATTTTTTGCTTTTTTTGCAGTTTCAACGGCTAAATCACGATTTACTCTATAGTAGATATCATCTTCTTGGCCTTTTTTATGAACAATCGCTGCTAAATGAATCAAACAATCATAGATTGAAAAATCTTGTTTTTTCCAATCAGGATCTTTTAAGTCGATTGTATCGATCTTATAATCAACATTATTTGCTTTCACCCAATTGATAAAAGTCTGCCCAATATAGCTGTTCTTCCCTGTAATTAAAATCCGTTTCATTCATCATCAGCCTTTTTCTTTGTCCCTGTTCCGCCTTCTATAACCCCGTCACTTTTAACAATGGAAAGTATAGTTCCCAAAAAACACTTAAGGTCCATCATAAAACTAATATTCCTAGTGTACTTACCATCTATTTGTGCTTTTACAGGTATTTCTAACTCATCGCGTCCACTAATTTGTGCTAATCCAGGTTGAGCTTCATTTACGCCATATTTATCTCTTTCAGCGATCAAATCATATTGGTTCCATAAAGCAGGTCGAGGACCAATAACCGCCATGTCTCCTTTTAAGATATTAAATAATTGAGGGAGCTCATCTAAACTCGTCTTACGCAAAAACTTACCTACTTTGGTAATAAAAACATCTGGATTATTTAATAAGTGTGTTGGCATTTCTTTAGGTGTTTCACTTTTCATCGTACGAAATTTATAAATATTAAAATACTTTTTATTTTTCCCGACACGCTTTTGTTTAAAAATTATGGGGCCTTTGGAATCAATTTTAATTGCCAAACAAATAATTAATAAAATAGGAGAAAGAATAATAATTCCAAGTAAAGAAAGAAGAAAACCTAAAACTCTTTTTATATACTTTTCATACATGGTTTTACTCCTTTCCTATCTATTTGAACTATTGGCGAAATTAACGACTTCATTTGCTAACTGCTCATCATTATCTGGTAAATAATCAACAAACTCTAAGACCTCGTCTAAAGAATATCCATTCACATTTCCTACAAAAATCTGATCATGCACTTGTTCTTCGCTACGCTCTTTGTCTAATAACAATTCTTCGTATAGTTTTTCTCCCGGACGTATACCTGTTTCTACGATTTCTATATTATCTTCGGAATAACCACTAAGTCGCACCATATTTTTGGCTAGATCCAAAATTTTCACTGGTTCATGCATATCAAGAACGAATACTTCGCCACCATTTGCCAAAGCGCCAGATTGAATGACTAACCGGCTCGCCTCAGGTATCGTCATAAAGTAACGCGTCATACGAAAATCTGTTACAGTCAAAGGTCCACCATTAGCCAACTGCTCACGGAACAACGGGATGACGCTCCCACGTGAACCTAAGACATTGCCAAAACGTACGGCCGAAAATTTCGTTGTTCCTTTTTCATTCATTCCGGTAACAATCATTTCAGCGATTCGCTTAGTTGCACCCATTACATTCGGTGGATTGTTGGCTTTATCCGTAGAGACCATAACAAATTGTTCCACTGCGTGAGCTTTCGCTGCTTCAGCGACATTTTTTGTACCATAAACGTTATTTTTAACGGCTTCTTTTGGATTAAATTCCATCAAGGGAACATGTTTATGAGCTGCCGCATGATAGACAATATCTGGTTGGTATTTACCTATAACTTCAAAAATCTTCTCACGATTTTGTACATCGGCAATAATTGGTACAAGCTCTGTTGTCCTTTCTTTGCAGCGGGTGCTCAGTTCTCGATGAATTAAGTAAATCGAATTTTCCCCATGTCCTAGTAATATTAATTGGCGTGGATTAAATTGAATGACTTGCCGCGTAATTTCAGAACCAATCGATCCCCCTGCTCCAGTTACTAGGATCGTTTTATCAGTAATTTGATCTTTGATCGAAGTCACATCTAGCTTGGCTTCATCACGACCTAATAGATCTACCACATCAATTTCTTTTAACTTGGAGATGTTAATCTTACCTGCAGCTATCTCTTCCATCGATGGCATGGTATTTACGGTTACTTGATTATTTTCAAGCAAGTCAAAAATTTCCCGTAACTTTTTCCTTGGGATTGAAGGAATGGCAATTGTTACCATATCCACATTGTACTTTTGTACTAATTGAGGGATATTTTCGACTTTCCCTAGCACTTTTACATTGGATAGATAAACCTTTTGCTTATTAGGATCATCGTCCACAAACCCTACCACATGGATGTCACTTGAGGTTTTAGATCCAAGCAAAGAATTATATAAAACTCGTCCGCCTTCTCCAGCTCCTACAATCAGTGTTCGTTTTGCTGGCTGATCTTTAGCTGTATGCATATTCCTACGTTCGACAAATAAGCGCCAAGCTAAACGGCTTAAAATGATAAAAAAAGCGGACAATATGTAGGTAAATAAAATCAGTCGTTTGCTGAACGCTTCGCTAAAGCTTAGTAAGTAAATTGCATTACCAAGCGCTGTTCCCGTAGTAGCTAATAGGATTGCTAAAATTTCCCTTAAATTGGTATAGCGATTAATCCGTGTAAACACACGAAAAACATAACCAAAAATTAAATACAAGATCATACTCGAAATTATTAAACGACTGATAAGAGGGATAGGGATCGGAATAAATGGATTTAAAAATAAATAACCTGCGATTGTGGCACACGCAATAAGTGTTAAATCAACCACAATTAAAATCGCGATTTTCCTTTTTCGTGTTAAGGCAAACACACCAACATCTCCTCAAAACAAACCAAACTTTTTCTTTTTCACTTTTTCTGGAGAAGGATAACTCACCTCATCTCCATTAATTACATCTTTAGCTACTTGTTGCATTAACTCCGCTTTTTCATTTTCTATTCGCTCATAAGCTTCTTGCAGATGAAACCTGCGCTTATTCACTCCGTGCGCATCCGAAGCTACCATCTGAACCAAGTTATGATCTACCATTTCTTGCGCTGTTTTTTGAATGGATTTGCCAAAGGTTCCCACTAAACTGGGTGCCGTTAACTGGGCCAGACAACCCATTTCTAGATAAGAGAGCAAGCGATTGGGATCTTCCCTGAATTTGGCATTACGTTCCGGATGGACAATCACAGGGACCTTACCTTGTGTTCTTAATTCAAAAAAGAGCTCCTCTGTGTATGCTGGAATATCCATTGTAGGTAACTCAATTGAACCAACTAATAATACTTTTTTCATTAGCGTGCCCCATCCCCTGTTAACACAATTTTTATAGTTTTAATAAAAATATCACTGTCAATTCTTAAGCCAACATTTCTTATATAATACAGATCTAACTTCAATTTTTCCTCGGGCGTAATATCGTAGCCTCCATTAATCTGCGCCCAACCAGTCAAGCCAGGTTTTACCTTCATTCGCTTTGGAAAATCTGGGATTTCAGAAGTAAATTCTTCTACAAATTGTTTCCTTTCTGGTCTAGGCCCAATAAGAGCCATGTTTCCTAAAATGATATTCAGTAGTTGAGGTAACTCATCAATACGATTTTTCCGTATAATATTACCTACTTTAGTCACTCTAGGATCATTTTTTTGAGCCCATTGTATTCCACTTTTTTCAGAATCCTTGTACATAGAACGTAATTTAAATAAAGAAAACTCTCTCCCTAATAGTCCCATTCTTTTTTGTACATAAAAAGGATTCCCCGGACTTTCAATCATAATACAAATGATAGCTATCAAAGTCAGTGGAGAAGTAACAATTAACAACACCAACGCAAATATAAATTCAGAAATACGTTTAAATTTAAAATAATATTTTCTATTTTTACTAGCCTTACTTGTCGTATATTTAGGTTCATCCATTTATTATACACCTTCTAACACTGCTCCGTATAACTAACTAACTTTGATAGACCTTGATACAACCCATTTATCGGTTCAAATCCAAGTTCTCTTAATTTATCAATGTCTGCTACTGAAAGCCTTATATCTCCTTTACGTTCATCAAAGATTTTTATATGCAATTTTGTATTAAAGATCTTAGAAAGTTCACTAATGACTTGGTTCAAACTCGTTTGATGGCTAGTTCCTATATTGTATACTTCGCCTAAAGTTTTTGGTGAATTTATAATGTAAGATAGTGCTCTAATTACATCTTTTACATAAACAAAATCTCTTGTTTGTTTACCATCACCATATAAGTTAAAGGAAACTTCTTCTCCCCTCTGATACCTAGAAAAACGATCTAACAGAATAGAAATCACTCCTGAATAAGGTGAATTAGGATTTTGATTTGGACCATACACATTGAAAAAACGAACTACAGTGGTTGGTGTACCATATAAATAATAATAATTTATAACGCTACGTTCAGCACTATACTTATCTACTGCATAAGGAGTCATGGGCTTAACCTTTGTAATTTCCTTTTTTGGTGTCTCCGTAATATCACCATATACCGCAGCTGATGACGGAAAAATGAACCGTTTTAAGTTAGGCTGGAACTTTTTACATAGTTCAAGCAAATACAAAACACTACTAAAGTTTATCTCATGGGTTTCAACAGGAGAATTTACTGTCTCAGCAACACTTGCAATAGCCGCAAAATGGAAAATATAATCAAAAGTTTCGTTCATCAATAAACCATTCATTAATTCTTTATCTGTAACAGACCCTTCAATAAAATGCACAGCTTTCGAATAAACAATATTGTCCTTTTTACCCATAGATAAATCGTCTACTATAGTAACCGTATGGCCTTCTTCTACTAAAACATTGACTAAATTAGAACCGATAAAACCTGCACCACCTGTAATTAGAAACCTTTCCTTCCTTGTACTTTTAACAACACTTTCCATTTATTACCCCTCGCTTTTCTTAAAAACAAAATATAAATTGTTATCAATATACTCAAAAATAACGATACTAAAGTATAGTTCTTAAGTAGTACCGTGATACGATATTATATAAGGTTAAAATCACAAAAATAACAACTCCCTAAAACAAACCAAACTTTTTCTTTTTCACTTTTTCTGGAGACGGATAACTCACCTCATCTCCATTAATTATATCTTTAGCTACTTGTTGCATTAGCTCTGCTTTTTCATTTTCCATTAACTCGTAGGCTTCTTTCAGATGGAACCTACGTTTATTCACTCCGTGCGCATCCGAAGCTACCATCTGGACTAAGTGATGATCTACCATTTCTTGCGCTGTTTTTTGAATAGATTTGCCAAAGGTACCTACCAAACTGGGAGCCGTTAACTGGGCCAGACAACCCATTTCTAAATAAGGAAGTAAACGATTGGGATCTTCCCTGAATTTAGCATTACGTTCAGGATGGACAATTACTGGCACTTTGTTTTGTGTCCTTAATTCAAAAAAGAGCTCTTCCGTGTATGCTGGAATATCCATTGTAGGTAACTCAATTAATAGATATGTATTCGATAAATCAGTAAAAAGAATACGGTCATCCTTGATTTCCTGCAACAAATCACCTGTAATGCGAACTTCTTGTCCTTCAAATAAGGTCAAATCAATCTGTTGCTTATCTAATTCTGCTTGCAACAAAGCGACGGCTGGTATTACCGTCGCTTTTGAATTTTCGTAACGTCCATTATTATGATGAGGCGTACATAAAATATGGGTAATTCCTTGAGTGACAGCTTCTTTCGCCATCGCTAAACTAGTTTCCATATTACCTGCACCATCATCCACATTGGGTAAAATATGACAATGTAGATCAATCATAGCCATCGTTCCTTCCTGCTAATCCGAATAATAATAGTAGGCTTTATCTTTCCCTTGTTCGCTACCGTTATAAATTACCCCAAGGACGCGGGCTTGCACTAAATCTAATAGCTCTTTCGCTTTACTTAAGGCATCCTTACGTGTCCAGTTTTCCCGCACGACAAGTAACGTCCCATCTGCTTTAGAAGACATAATTTGCGCGTCCGTTACCGCAACAACCGGAGGCATATCAAAAATTACTATATCAAAAATATTACGTGCTTCTTCCATAATCTGGTTCATTTTGGCAGAACCTAATAGTTCGGAAGGATTGGGTGGCTTAGGACCGCTTGTTAGTATAAACAAATTTTCCACTACCGTCTTTTGCACTGTTTCCTCCATTTTTACTCCGCTACTTAATAACGTACTTAAGCCAGCTTCATTACTTACTTGAAAGGTTTTGTGGATCGTCGGTTTCCGTAAGTCAGCATCCACAAGAAGTGTTTTCTGACCAGCTTGAGCAAACACAGCAGCTAAATTGGCCGAGGACAATGATTTTCCTTCTCTAGGGCCAGAAGAAGTCACGACAATTGTTTTTAGTTGTTGGTCTGCCGAAGAAGCAAACTGAATATTGGTACGAATAGTGCGATACTGCTCAGCCACGGGAGAAGAAGGATCAATCAATGAGACTAAGCTAACCGCATGTGTTTGTGTGCCTTTGCGTTCATTTTTTCTTTTCATCTCATTTCCCTCCTATACACGCGTACGGCTGCGACGACCCACGTCGTCTCCGTCATTTCCTTGGTCATTATCATCATTATTTTGTCTCGCCTTTGTGAGCTTTTTAGTGGTTTCCTCGATTTCTTTTTGGCTCATCTTCGGCACTGTACCCAGCACTGTCATACCTAAAGTGTCTGTAATATAGCGACTATCTTTCACTGTACGGTCGAGTACTTCCATTAAGAAGGACAACCCAATCCCCACTAACAGACCTAAGATAAGACCAATCGCTAGATTCAGCATATTATTAGGTGACGCTGGTTTGGCACTTGCGGAAGCTCGAGAGACGATGGTAATTTTATCAACATTGGTTAACACATCTTGGACCGTATCTTGGAAGACCTCAGCGGCTGTATTGGCAATATGTTCGGCATCCGCTGCGCTTTCACCCGTAGCCACAATAGAAAACATTTGCGACTCTTCGGATTGTTCGACTTCCATACTGTCTTTAATCTCACGAATTGTCATATCCAAACCGTAGTCAGAAGCCAGACGATCTTGCATACTAGCTGCCAAAGCGTCCCCTTCTTCAATAATATCTTTATAGGTATTTAACATCTGTAAGTTGTAGTTTACTGTATTTAGACTCTCATCCGAATTTTCATCTTGGGGCAAAGCTACAATCATTTGTGCTCTTGAGTTATACTGCGGTGTCATGATAAAAAATGTAACCACAGCAGCTAAGGCCAAACCAGCAAACAAGCTAGTTAAAATGGTGGTCCAATATTTTTTTAATACGTCGAAAATTTCACTTAAACTAATCGTCTCTTCCATTTTTTCTCCACTTTCTATTGGTCTAGTTGTTCCTGTAAGTTTTCTTGCACTTCTTTTAATTCATTTTCATCGACTCGCTGATAAGAAACGCCGTCTTGGTTGAAGCCTTCTCCTTGTAATTGCAATTGGTCAATATTTGAAAAGGCTCCGCGGTAATCAAGGGCAATACTTCTCATATCGCCAAAACTTAAGTCGGTTTTCATATTGTCTTCCATCGCATCTAAAATACTGCGGTATTGCGTCGCTCCGGAAAGCGAAAGAGATTTATCAATAACAGCTTCAACTACTTTACGTTGCCGTTTCTGTCGTCCGTAGTCTCCTTCAGGATCTTCATGACGCATACGCAAGTACCCTAAGGCTTCTTCACCATTCATATGAATTTTTCCGAAATTATAAGTATGACCATCTTGCTCAAAGGCTAAATCATTATTGACGTCAACGCCATCGACTGCGTCCACCAATTCTTTAATTCCTTCCATATTGATGGAAACATAATGATCGATTGGAATATCTAAGAACTCACTGACAGTATCCATCGACATGGGTGCTCCACCAAAACCATACGCATGATTGATTTTATCTTGAGTATCATGTCCGACAATATCAACATAAGTATCTCTAGGAATACTTACTAGCGTCGATTTATTTTCTTGTGGATCGACGGTTGCGACCATCATGGTATCAGAACGTCCTTGTTCAGTTCGTCCTAAATCACCCGTATCGATTCCCAAGAGCAAAACGCTGAACGGTTCTTCATCGCTGAAGTTCACATCTCGTCCATTGTCTCGATCGACTGACTCATAGGTCCGATCCACTGAACCTGAAACATCAAAATAAAGCTTGGTTACGGCTCCAACAATTGCTAAAACTAAAATAAGTAACACAATGAGTACTATGCGAAGAACTTTTTTTCCGCCGCTTGTTTTTTTGTGGCTTCTTCTTGCCATATTCTTTTCCTCCGTTTAAGTGAAACATTTTTAATAAGTTTCTGTACTTTCCGCTGCAGCCGCCTCTGTAGATACCCCAAATCGTTGTCCTAATTCGTCTGCTGCTTGTTCAAATTCTTCTTGTTGTCCTGAGTTACGAACTTCTTCAATCTGAGCAGCCAAGTTAGCATACTGCTCATAAGTAATTTCTTGCTCTTTAGCATCATTTAGCTTCTTTTGAATTTCTTCTATATTTTGCAACTGCTCACTTGCACTTTGGGCATAAGACTTAGCTAATTCCAGCCATTGATCTTCTGAAAAGAAACTAAAATTTTCACTAACTTCATCGATAGCTTCTTGTTGCAAACCCTCTTTAATGACGACATCTTCTGTAAGTTCTTGCCAATTAGGTGTCTTTTCATCAAAAAAAGCATCGATTTGCTCTTGCATATGTAACTTATCATTTGCCTCTGTTAAACGATTGCTAAGGTCTTCTTTTTCCGTAGCGACTTCTTCCAAATCTTCAGGCATCGAATCTTCTTCAATTTGAAAATCTTCAGCTGAAACTTGAATTCGATTCACTTCACTTTGTAGAGAAGATACCTCTGACACACTAGCTTTCTCATCTAATAGCTCCGGCTCATCTTCTTGATAGAGCTCTTCGGTTTGTTGCGCGAACTCTTGAATTTCATTTTTTGCTTGCGACCCTGCTTCACTCGCATAAGCCACACGTTCTTGATATTGTCTTTGGTTTGTTACATAGTAACCTCCCACACAAATCCCCAGTGCAAGAATTGCTGTTACGTATACACCGGCATGTTTAAACAATGGCTTTTCCATTAAGAAATAAACACTCCTTTTTCACAGAAATTTCAAATTTCAGTTACAACATTATTAGTGTATCTAAAACAAGACCAAATAAAAAGGGTTATTAAAAAAAATTTCTTTTATACCAACTTTGTGAATGATAAAAAAAACACTACCTTATTTTAAAAAGATTAGAAATTTTTATTTAATAACGCTTACAAACAAATCTTATTATTGTTTTATATTTTTATTTTTCTGAGAAGTATACATAAGATTATGACTAATGTTTTTTTATCATAGAAACTATCATACTTCTTTTTAGTAATTTTTTTTGTATTAGTTGTAAGTAAGATTTTTAGTTCAATTAGAAAGTTTAAACATTCGAGCTTGCTGTTGTGTTTCTCTAAAAAAATAACATCAAAAAAGGTCAATTTTTTTTATAAAAAAACAAGCAGCAAGAACATTTTTCACCTGTTCCTACTGCTTGTTTCATTTTGCTAGTTAAGTAAATTGAAATTTATACAACAATTTGTTTTTCTTCACTTAAAGACATAAGCACAGCTTACAAAGTCACTTTTTCATCATTTTTAGTTTTAAACTCAATAGAAGTTTGTATACTATTTAAAAGCTGCGTTACCAACGCGAAAGATGGATTCATATCAGCATTTTCTATTTTTGAGATCGTTACACGATTAATGCCTGATAACTCTGCCAATTCACTCTGTGTTAATCCATTTCTTTTACGAACTTGTCGAACAGTTTGTGCCAACTGGTATATTGTATCTTCAACTTGTATTGCTTGCTTAAAATCTGGATCATTTTGCGAATAATCAGCAATATATTGATCAACTTTACTCAACTTTCTCATCCCCTTTTTGGTTTATTTGCAAAAAATGAACGTTTTCTATTTTTGGCTAGCATCCCTTATTTCTCTCGTTATTGTAGCCTATAAGCTACAAATCGTCAATTTTGCATTTTATACCATTAATAAACTCATTATAACAACCATTTCATTTATAAAATAATTGAGGCAGCGTATGAAAAATATTCATCAATTCAAAAACAGCTTTTGAAAGTTCCCTTCCTCAATTGCTGATTTCTCTAGAAAAACATGAAATCATATTTCTTCATAAAATCATTCAAAGACTTCTTCTTCCAACACTTCCACCGGATCCAGCAGCTGCTCTTTTTCTAAATTTTGCGAACGATTGACTTCAAAATGTAAATGTGGCCCTGTGCTATGTCCGGTGGAGCCAACGCTAGCGATTTTTTCTCCTTGTTCGACAAGTTGCCCTACTTCGACATTTATTTTCTCACAATGGGCATAAAGCGTAGTTAAGCCGTCAGAATGCTGAACTGTAACGTAATTTCCCCAGGATGGATGAAATGCAGCACGTGTCACTTTTCCTTCTCTGCTTGCTTTGATTTTTGTTCCCTGGGGTGCAGCTAGGTCAACACCTCTGTGAAAACTATCATTACGTTTGCCGTATTTTGAAGTCAATTTAAAAGCATCGAGTGGTCGGATATAGTCAGCTTTTTCAGAAACTAAAGTCTGTTTATGGTCATAACGTGTGAGCTCATAGTCTTCGATCAGCTGATTTAACTTCTCATGATATTTATGGTCAGTCGCATAGCGACCTGTTAAAAATCGTGTTGCCACACGGTAATTTTCTGCGTTTGTCTTCCAACTTCCTTGGTAAAAATTTTTATCGCCAATAATGCCATTTTTGATGAGTTTTACATAATCACCTAAAGAATCTTCGTAGTTATTATACTTTTTAAATGTCGTCTGTGTTGTATACATTTTCCCCTGGCTATCTTCTTCTAAAGTTTTGAAAGAAGCGCCTTGTCCTTTGACCCCAAATAAATTATAATAAGGTGCTTGACTCAGCTGGCTTTGCCCGCTATTTGATTCTAGAATGGCTTGAGCTAGCATAACTGAAGCGTATAAATCTTCTTCTTGCGCAATTTCTCTGGCCTCTTCTCCTAAAGAAGTGATCAGTTGCCAAGTCGTTTGATCTCCTTTTTCTTTTTGATTTTTTGTTGCTGGTTGGCTCATTTTTTCTACGCTAGTTTCTTTAAACGAATCAGCCATAACCCTAGTTGTGCCTGTTGAAAATTGCAATAATGCCAATAAACAACAACTCCATTTGATTGTTTTTTTCATAAATTCATCCTCCATCATTTTTTGCTTTCTTTAATAAAGTACGCAAAAGATGCGATTTACTTTTTTGCGGCAAATTTTTGATGAAGTAAGAGTATTTATATTAAAAACATGGAGAAAGAATCCGCTTTTCATTCTCTGTGTTAGACTATTTGATAAACTATTCTCGATTTTAAATGGCTATTGTTTGAGAATTTCTTTGTTTTTTCCTATAATGATAATGTTTAACTACTTTAAGGAGGAGCTTGGTACATGGAACAGAAAAAAACGAATCGTTTAATCCAGTTTTTAGGAGGAAAAACTTCCTATTATATCCTTGGATTAATTATCTTAAGTGCTATCGCTATTTTTCTTGTAAATAAGGTTTCATTTATTTTTGTACCTTTTATTACGATTTTACTCACCTTTCTACCCCCAATAATTTTTGCTATTGTTATTTATTATATATTTAAGCCTTTTGTTAGTTGGGTAGAAAAGAAGATGTCACGGACCTGGGCGGTTACTTTGATTTATGTCCTGGCTATTTTATTAATTGGTGTGTTAGGATTTTTCGGGGTTCGTTCGCTGGTACGCGAAGGTCAAGAGTTAGTGCAGCAATTTCCTTCCATGTTGGATAGCGTGCAAGAAAATTTCCGATCCATTGTCGGACAGTTACCTTTCCAAGATCAATTAGATGATTTAGCCAACTCTGCTAATGATTTAATTAAAAACACGCTATCTGCTTTGGGAGATAATTGGCAAGAAGGTTTATCCGGTTTAGGTAGTGTCTTTTCAGCCGTTTCCGCAACTGCTATGACCTTATTTATCGGTCCAGTGTTGGCTTTCTTTCTATTAAAAGATACGGAAAGATTTTCCCAATCCGTCCTAAAAATTGTGCCACCCAACTTCCGGGATGACTTCACCATGTTAGTCAAAAAAAGTGATGAACAACTCAGTGCTTACTTAAAAGGACAGCTTGTTTCCAGCGCTGTTTTAGGGATCATGTATTGGGTAACATTCTTATTAATCGGCTTAAATTACGCTACCGTGATGGCCTTTTTAGTAGGGATTTTAAGCATTGTTCCATATGTCGGCTCAGTGATTTCCTTCTTCCCTGGTTTGATTATCGCTTTTCAACAATCACTTTTAGAAGCCGTCATCTTTGTGATCGCTTGGTTTGTGATTCAAGCACTCCATGGCAATCTTGTGATGCCGCGCGTGATGGGCGATAAATTGCAACTACATTTTCTTACAATTTTGTTAGTTGTACTGGTTATGGGAGACTTGCTCGGTTTTGTCGGTGTCTTGTTCGGGATTCCGATTTACAGTCTACTTAAAATCGGTGTACAATATCTTTTTGATCGCTTTAAGAAAAGATATAATCGTTTCTTTAGTGAAGATAACGGGAGATATGAAACACAAAAAGATAGACAAAGTGAATAATCTTTTAGAAAGTCAATTGGCTTTTTTCTATCACTTTTAATACCTGAGAATAACGAAAAAAGCTCTATGAAGATGTTGATTCAGTGCATCTTTATAGAGCTTTAGTTATATAAAACGAGAATGAGTTGTCATATTTTCTAAAACTTTATGCATTGATTAAATTTATAACAAATTCTTTTAACACTCCTTTGTCTTTTTCATCCGCTTTATTGTCAATTTTTACTACATCAGCTCCTTTTTTCGCTCCTGCTTGCTTGAAATCTTCATCGAATGTATCGGCAGCAAAACAATAGGTAGCAAAATGATATTCTTTATCCCCGCTACCCACTACACCATAAATTTTTCCTTGCAAATCTTGTTCTCTTAAATTTTCTTTGAAGTAAACAAAGTTATCCGGGACTTTACCATTATTGTAAGTATAGGTCGCGATAACACAAATATCGGCGTCGGTAAAAGCTTCTTCGTCTGCGTCATCCGCGTCATCAGCCTCCATGCGTGTGACTTCTACCCCCTGTTGCTGGAATTCTTCTTCTAAAATTTCCGATATTTCTTCTGTATTTCCCGTCATGGTAGCGTATACAATTTTAGCTAACACGTTAATCTCTTCCTTTCTAAAGTTAATTTTAACAAGTTTATTATATCACAATATAAAAGAAACTTTTAGAAAAAGCATGTTGTGTTTTTTTAATTAGCTTGCCAAAGTAAATTTTTTATTTCACAATAGATATAGAGATAAATTGAAGGAGGAAAAATAAATGGCAGATGTAAAAAAAGAAGCGCTGAAAATTAGCCAAGAAAAAGGTGGGAAGCTTGAAATAAAATCTAAAGTTCCGGTACAAAGCCGAGAAGATTTAGCGATTGCTTACACACCAGGAGTTGCTGAAGTCAGTAGTACGATTGCCAAAAATGAAAATGCAGTTTATGACTATACTTCCAAGAAAAATATGGTCGCAGTGGTTACGGATGGTTCTGCAGTGTTGGGTTTAGGCAATATTGGTCCGGAAGCTGCTTTGCCGGTTATGGAAGGTAAAGCGATTTTGTTTAAGGAATTTGCGGATATTGATGCGATTCCTATTTGTTTAGACACTCAGGATACCGAAGCAATTATTTCTCATATCAAAGCAATAGCGCCTACTTTTGGTGGCATTAATTTAGAAGATATCGCGGCGCCACGTTGTTTTGAAATTGAAAGTCGCTTGAAAGAGGAATTGGATATCCCTGTTTTTCATGACGATCAACATGGAACAGCTATTGTTGTTTTAGCTGCTTTATTTAATGCGCTAAAACTAACGAAAAAAGATCTTAGTGAAGTAGAAATTGTGGTTAATGGCGGTGGTGCGGCTGGTATTGCGATTACGAAAAAATTGTTAGCTGCTGGTGCTAAAGATGTTTTATTAGTAGATAAAACGGGAATCATTTCATCCGACGCTTCTGATTTAGCAGAGCGTCATCGAGAAATTGCTCAGGTCACTAATTTATCTCATAAAAAAGGAGATTTGCACGAAGCGTTGAAGGGTGCGGATGTTTTCATTGGTGTTTCGGCGCCTAATGTTTTAGATCCAGAATGGATTCAAGATATGAATGAAAAACCGATTCTTTTTCCTATGGCTAATCCAACACCTGAAGTGATGCCAGATGCCGCTAAAGAACATGGGGCATTTATTACCGGAACTGGGCGGTCTGATTTTTCTAACCAAATCAACAACGTTCTAGCTTTTCCTGGAATTTTCCGTGGTGCTTTAGATTCCCGTTCTAGTGACATTACTGATGAGATGCAAATCGCCGCTGCTAAAGGAATAGCAGCTGTGATTCCTGAAGATGAATTGAGTACTGATTACATTATACCTGATGTTTTTCATCCCGATGTTGTAGATATTGTTGCCAAAAGTGTTTCGGATAGCGCAACAAAATAAAAAAGGATCGCCGTTGATTTAGCGGCAATCTCCTTAACTTCCCCAATCATTGGGGGACCAAAGCGTACCGTCCAATTGTCCTTGAATTTGTTCGGTACGTTTTTCTTGTTCTAAGAGTAAATCTTTTATCCCCATTAATAAGGCTTTTTGTTTATAGTCGTGGCTATCTTTTATTAATTGGTCCAGCTGGTCTAATGACCATTGAATATTTTCTTCCATTATAAAGACTCTCCTGCTTGTTCCAAATACATCTGGATTTCATCCAATTCCATGCGATTATCTTCGATCAATTCTTTGATCTGATCTAAAATGAATTGGCTGCCATCGGGTAAAAATTTCTCATCCATATCATCAAGTTGTTGTAAGAACCAACTTTCTTTTGCTCGTAGGGTATCAAAGTTTTCAATCATCAGATACTGTTGATAGGCGATTAACATCCGCATTTTTTCGCTTTCTTCCATATAGTGGAATTGAAAAATGAGAAAAGGTTTTAAAAAGTTCATCTGTGTTTTTTTAGCCATCGCTTGATAAGGGGTGGTTAAAGCACTAAGTGTATAACCTTCATTACCACTGACCTGGTATTCTTTTTCGGGCATACCAATGACCAAAACTAATCCTAGTTCTTTATCTTTTAATTTGTTTCCGCCAAAGCCGTATGCAAAATTTTCAGTTAAGACTTCATCTTGCCAATGCTTTAGCATAGGCGGCGAAGAATACCAGTACAATGGAAATTGGAAAATAATCCGATCGTGTTGTTGTAAGAGTTGCTGTTCTTGTTCGATATCAATCTTACCCTCTGGATAAGTTGATTCCAGATGATGAAAAGTAATGTCTGAAGAATTTGGCAAAGCTTCTTTTAAATATTGCTGGCTGCCAGATTCATCAATTTCCGGATGAGATACGATAATAAGCGTCTTCATAACGTCCAAACGCCTCCTTGTCGTAAACATTATAACAGCTCACCCATCTTCCGTCAGTTGAACAGCTTGTTTATTTTCTAAAAGCTGAACGAATAGCTCCTATCATCGTACCTTTTCTTCTAGCTTGTTTTTTGCGTTGTTGTTTTGTCAGTTTTTTCTTCGATTGTGATTTTTGTCCGGTGCGCAGTCTCTTTGAAGCTTGCGCCCAGTTTTTAGTGGCTCGTCTTCTTCCTATCATTTCTGTCACCTCTTTTATTGTAAGCTAACAAGTCTAGCTAGAGCTGTCAATTTTTTGATTTTTGCTTATTGAGTAGTGAAACACAGATCGTTTACTCAACATTTTCTTATTAAGTAACGCTTTAGCTTTTCTTTACTCGTTTTGTAAATATTGAGCAAGCTTTTCCATCTCCCTTACTCAACTTTCTCCGTTTCGCTTCGTTTTATCTACTTTCTTAAATTTTTTGAGCTTTTTTGAGTAATGAAACGCAAATCGTTTACTCAACATTTTTTTATTGAGTAACGCTTTAGCCTTTCTTTACTCGTTTTGTAAATATTGAGTAAGCTTTTCCTTTTCCCTTATTCAATTTTTTAAAATTGGAGTGCTCCAGTCTATTCTTTTTTCTAGTTTTTTAAAGTATCTTATTTGGTCTTCAAACCAATAATCAAATATTATTCCTTTGTTCTGATGGCCAAACTTCTTCTTAGGCGTACTTTTAATTGAAACAAAATGTCTTTTAAGTATATACTTCAAATAATGTTCATCCACCTGCTCGCCAAAAAATTCCTTTAGCTTTTTTAGCTTTAAATCTTGATCATGGAAAATAACGCCGAATTCGCAGATTGTGCGAGTATAAGCTGTTTCTTTGGGTTCAACATAACCGCAATCGCATCTAACTGTATGTCTTTTATCCACCACTTTAAGCTGATGGCAGCGAGAGCAACGAATTCCTTTTTGTAATTGCTTTTCTTCTTCGATCGATAAAGTACGTTGGCTACGATAGTTGTCTATCCGATACTGAAATAATACTGATTGACAATCATAGTAATATTCGTTGGCTGTTTGTTGATTTAACCCTAATAGCCAGGCAGGAATTTCATTAAATGATAATACAGTTTCTGGGATTTGATCTTTTATTTGGATACTTGATTTTGGGTTCAAAAAAGCTAGTACGCCTTTTACCTCCAAATCGATTTGCTGTTCTCTAAAAATATTGACGATTACCCGCATAGCTTTTCTTAATTGTTCCAAGATATTTGTAGTTAAAAACTTTCCGCCACATATCCAGCTATTATTTTGTAAGATATAGTTGCCTTGATAAAATTTCACGTCAATGACATAGATAGTGTTTCCAATAATCAACAATTTATCAATTTGGACAACTGTATTTTGGTATCGTAGTGTAATGTCATCTATGACAAGTACCTTTCCTGATAAAAACATTTCGGCAAGTTGGTCCATTTGCTGTTCTCCTAGAAATCCTTTTTGCGACCTTTGTAAAGCTCGTCGCTGTTCTTCAGTCAATTGTTTTCGTTGACTGACCGTTTCTAGCCATTGTAATTCGTGTGACTCTTTTCTCATTTTGCGCCTCCTATTAAAACTCATTTATTAATAAGTACGCAAAAATAGCGTGAGAAATTTTTTTACATAAAAAAATCGTCTTGGCAAAAAACTGCTCAAGACGATTTTACTATCTATCTTCTACCTAAGAAAAATGATACGACAGCCACGACAATGATCGCGCCAATAATAGAAGGAATGACTGCCATTCCACCAATTGCAGGACCCCAGCTTCCAAAAAGCGCTTGTCCAAGTGAGGAACCAACAAGGCCTGCAATCACATTAAAGATAATGCCCATTGATTCACCTTTGTTAGCGATAGCACCAGCGATCGCGCCGATCACACCGCCAACAATGATTGTCCATAACCAACCCATAGTAAATCTCTCCTTTCCGTTTTATTTTTTAATCAAATCGATTAAAACATCAAAACTATGCGAGAAATCAAGTGTATCTGAATGCTCGTATTTTTTCAAATCATTCCCCTTGGCTGCTAATTTTTTCGGATCTTTTTCTGTCGTGTACTGAATGTAATCCAAATCTTGCAACCAATCATAGTAAAAAGCACTTGCTTTGCCGTAATTGTTATCAAATACAAGACATGGGGTTTGAGTAATCGCCGAAAAAATCATGCCATGCAAACGATCCGTTACTACCACTTCTTTGGCTTTGATCTGTTCTAATTTAAGTGACAATAACCAATGACGTTCGGATATTCTTACAATATCAAGCGAAGGATTATTTTTCGATTTTACATCATAAGCTTTATAGGAAAGCACGGTATCTGTTGCTTCTACTTTATCCCCAATGCTTTTTAAATTAGCAGTTAACTGCTCTATCAGCTCATCTGATGTAACTTTTTCCGCGTCTTCTCGCATGATAAACAGTACACCATCTCGCTTAGTTTCAGAAAGTTTTTCTTGTAATAGTAAAACCATATCTGTCGTAAGAATAGCCTCTGCTTCAAAATGATTTTGGAAATAACTTAGCGTTTGCGTATCTCTTGCAACTAGGGTTAAATTCGAATTTTTATTATAAGCTTCCTGACTTTTGCGCAGTTCTGCTTGTCCTTCTTCTGTTTCTTCAAAATAGACAGACTGCGGAAAAGAGATCGTCTTATTGTTAACAAAAGTAGAAAAGACTTTGCGACGAACAATTTCATGCGTAATGTCCAAATTGCCAATATTTCCCCCGCCAACGTAACCAATCATATCATCAGAACGCAGCAGTGGTAATAATTCTTCAATCGCCTGTTCTGTCTGCGGTTCGGTAATCTCAATATAGGTAATTTCTGGAAAGTTTTCAGCAAAGAATCGCTTCTGTGCTTCACTAATCGCTAAATCGCCTAAATTATTGTAAATAGGTGTGCCAAACATATAAAAGCGTTGTCGATCTTCTGGTAATTGTTTAATAAGCTCGGTTAAAGAAAGTTGTTCTATGGTATAAGCAAAATTTAAATTCGTTATTTCTGCTAAGGTGTTTGCTGTCATACTAAGATCTTCCCTTCTTTGAAGGTAACTGTCCGCAGACAAGTCAACATCAACAACTTTTTATTTTTTGATCAAATCGATTAATTCGTCATAACTATGTGTAAAGTCATGATAATTTGAATGTTCATAACCTTTTAATTCTTCAATCATCGGTGCTAATTTATCCGGATCATTTTCAGTTGTGTGCTTTATATAATCCAAATCTTCGAACCAGTTATAATAAGAAGCGCTCGCTTTACCATAACTGTTATCAAATACCAAGCAAGGCGTTTTGGTTAATACACAAAAGATCATGCCATGCAAACGGTCGGTTACTACAGCTTCACTGGCTTTAATTTCTTCTAATTTACGCTCGATCAACCAGCCACGTTCTGAAATGCGTACTTCATCTAAGTCGGGTGCAGTGTCCGCATTACTATCGGAAGCTTTAAAGGGTAAAACGGTGTCCGTTTGTGCCACTTCATCGCCAACATTATTTAGTTTATAGCTTAATTGTTCTAGCAATTTTTCATTTACCACTTTTTCCGAATCTTGCCGCATGATAAACAATACCCCCTCACGTTTAAATTCAGAAGGATCTGGTTTAAGTGAAGCAACAATATCTGAAGTATAAATCACATTGGCGTCAAAATTCTTTTTAAAATAATCCAACGATTGTGTTTCTCTAGCAACAATTGTCAAATTAGGATTTTTATTGTAAGCTTCTTGACTCTTCCTTAATTCTTCTTGCCCTTGTTCTGTGTCTTCAAAGTTCACAGATTGCGGGAAAGAAATGGTCTTATTATTTACAAAAGTAGAAAAGACTTTACGACGTGGTTCTTCATGGTCCAAATAGACATTGCCTATATTTCCACCACCGGTATAACCGATCATGTCACTATCACGTAACAATGGTTTTAATTCATTAATTGCTTAGTCTGTTTGTGTTTCTAAAATTTCGATATAAGTGATTTCAGGGAAAACTCTTTTGAAAAAAGCTTTTTCTGCATAAGCGACTGCTTGATCCCCTAAGTTATTATAATTTGGTATTCCGAACATATAAAAACGACGTGGTTCTTCTGGTAATCGTTTAATTAGCTCAGTTAAGGAGACTCGTCCTAACGTATAAGCAAAATTTAAATTATCAATATTCATTGCTCTTTTAATTGCCAATTAGATCTCTCCTTTTTTTACTTGACTACAATTAAAGGATAACTTTTATAAAAATATCTGTCCAACAAAAACCATCACGACAGAAAAGCTTAAAAAAATAGAGCAGGAAGCCTGCTCTATTAAAAGTTATTTTATTCTACCCAGCTGTCTACCTTATCACGATTTTCATCGATCCAATCACTAGCAGCATCTTCTGGGTCCGCACCATCTTCAATATCTAACATGATTGATTCCATGTCTGATGCTTCCCATTCAAAATTATCTAAGATTTGATAAGCTTCAGGCATGTCTTCTTCTAATCCTAAACGCGCTATAGTATCAATACTTTCAGCTTCACCCATGGTTCCTTTAGGGTCATCTAGATATTTCAAATCATAACGTTGGAATATCCAGTAGGGATTCCAACCGGTTACGACGATTTCGTCTTCTGAGCTAATCGCACGTTCTAATTGTGCGTTCATTGCTCCAGTTGATGAAATGGTTTGCTCCCAATCGGATAAATTAGGATAAGCCTCTAACGTTTCATCGGTTGCGGACACAATACCGGCACCTGGTTCAATCCCTGTGATTTTCTGATTCGCTTGGTCATCTAGATCTTCAATAGAATCCACGTCATCCATATAAGATGGTACAACCAGCCCCAACTTAGCTTCTTTATCAATATGTGGGCCTAAATCATCCACATCATCTTTAAACTCTTCATATTGTGCCTGGTGGGTAATCGGTAGCCAAGCTCCCGTGTTGGCATCTACTTGACCGTTAGCCACAGCTTGCCAAACCACCGGAATATCTAATGAAGTCATATTCACATTGTAACCTTGCTCTTCTAAAACCTGAGCCATCACATTGGTTGAAACCACTTGGTCATCTTGTTGGGCATAACCTAGAGTGATTGTTCCTCGATTAGAACCAGATGAAGCTTGATAAACGCCATAAACAGCAAAGAAAATAACGCCAATCGCTACAGCTCCGTTAATAGCCATCCTTTTCTTCTTAGAAAGTCTTTGACCTTGCTGAGAAGAAGGACGATTCATTGCTTGTGTGAAACGGTCCATAATAATCGCAAGAATTACAATACCAACACCGTAAACAAAACCATTTCCCACATCAGAACGTTGTACAGCTGCTAGAACTCCGACACCTAAACCTGGTGCTCCGATCATAGAAGCAATAACAACCATTGATAGAGCCAGCATAATTGTTTGGTTGATACCGGCAAAGATACTGCCTTTAGCTAAAGGCAAATCCAACTTAAATAATTTTTGCCAAGGTGTCCCCCCAAAAGAGTCTGAAGCTTCCACTAATTCAGTAGAAATTTGACGAATCCCTAGGTTGGTCATCCGTACAGTAGGCGGCAATGAGAAAATCACTGAAGCAAATACGCCAGGTACCATCCCTACACCAAAGAAAGCTACGGCTGGAATCAAATAAACAAAACCTGGCATAGTCTGCATAACGTCTAAAATCGGCTGAATAATGCTTTTGGCTACTTCGCTTTTAGACATCAAAATACCTAAAGGCACGCCAATAACAATCGCCACTAGACTTGAAATAATTACCAGCGTTACAGTATTGAGTAAATCTTGCCACATTTCTTGGTTGTAAATAAGTAATAACCCTAAAAAGACGATGATGGGAATCCACCACTTACGATGAAAAACAAAATAAGCTGTAATCGCTAGTAATACCATCAATAATAACGGTGGAACAGCTGACAATGTATTGGTCATAAAATCCATTACTGCTTGCCCTACTGTTTGAAGGAAGGAAAAAAGCCCTGATAAATGTTGTGTTAACCAGTCTACCCCGGCATCAATCCATTGGGCAAGTGGGATTTGTTGTTGTAAAAAATCAAACATCTATGTCCACTCCTTCGTCCTCCGTCGTTTCGTTCTCATTCGTTGTTTCTTCTTTATTTTCTTCTACTTCACCAGTATCAGCCATTGCACCGATCACACTACCACGGACCACAACGCCTACAACACGGTCCTCTTCGTCAACCACCGCTAGTGGTGCCGGTGAATTATAAATCATATCGAAAATATCTGTAACTAAGGTATCTTTCTGTATTTTTCGTACATTTTCTTCGACAACCTCTCTAAGAGGCTTCTCGTTTTTACGAGCGTCTAAAGCTTTTTCAGCAGTTAGACTCCCTTTTAAATGACGCTTTCTATCCACAGCTAGTAACATACTAACTTCTTCTTTACGCATACGTTGTAAGGCAACATTGGGCCCATCCGTTTCGACATTACTAATAAGCGCAGGTTCCATAATATTTTCTGCTGTTAAAACCTTCGAACGGTCGATATCTTCGGTAAATTCACGAACGAAATCATTGGCAGGATGGGTTAGAATTTCTTCACCGGTACCAATTTGCATAATTTTCCCGTCACGCATTAAAGCGATCCGATCACCAATCCGTAAAGCTTCATCCAAATCGTGAGTAATAAAGATAATTGTTTTTTGTACTCTTTCTTGTAAATCTAACAAATCATCTTGCATATCCCGACGAATCAAGGGGTCCAAAGCAGAGAAAGCTTCGTCCATTAACAAGACTTCTGGATCATTCGCTAAAGCACGTGCTAAACCAACCCGTTGCTGCATCCCACCAGATAATTGATTGGGGTATTGATCTTTTACCGAAAGCAAGCCGGAATTATCTAGCGCTTCTTCTGCTTTTTTCCGGCGTTCTTCCTTATCCACACCTCGTATTTCAAGTCCATACTCGGTATTTTGTTGAATCGTCCGTTGGGGGAAAAGACCAAAGTTTTGGAAAACCATGTTCATTTTGCTACGACGAACTTCACGTAAATCTTCTTTCGACATCTTAGATACTTCTTGATCATCGATATAAACTTCACCTGAAGTTGGTTCAATCAAACGGTTAATCAGACGAATCAAAGTCGATTTCCCACTTCCAGATAGCCCCATGATCACAAAGACTTCTCCATTTTCTACATTAAAACTAACGTCATGCACACCAACTGTAGCGCCCGTTTCTTTTAGGATCTCTTGTTTTGATTTTCCTTCTTTTACTAGATCGAGTGCTTGTTGGGTTCTTCGACCAAATACTTTAGTCAGATGTTCTACTCGAACTTTACTCAAAGTGATC
Source organism: Tetragenococcus halophilus (assembly GCF_001712815.1). Classification (NCBI taxonomy): domain Bacteria; kingdom Bacillati; phylum Bacillota; class Bacilli; order Lactobacillales; family Enterococcaceae; genus Tetragenococcus; species Tetragenococcus halophilus. The sequence continues at coordinate 372,226 of NZ_CP012047.1, read as the reverse complement.
ACTCTTCCTTTCTATATTGAAAAATGGAATATTTGCCATCAATTAATTAAGTTCGAGTTTATCATACCATATTTTAAAATCTAGCCAAACGATAACGTTTGTTGTTCAAAATTATTCAACCCATTCTTCCACTTTTTCTGGATTGTTATCTATCCAATGTTGGGCAGCTTCTTCTGGAGCATCTCCTTCTTCCATTTCTAGCATCACGGATTCAATATCTTCAACTTCCCACTCAAAATTATCTAAAATTTGATAGGCTTCGGGCATGTCATCTTCTAGACCTAATCTTGCCAAGGTTACAATACTTTCAGCACCCCCCATGCCGCCTTCAGGATCTTCTAAAAATTTCACATCGTAACGTGAAAAAATCCAATGAGGGCTCCAAGCAGATACTACAACTTCTTCTTCTTGACTCATCGCTCTTTCAAGCTGAGTTGTCATTGCTCCAGCAGAAGAAGTAGCCAAATCCCAATCTGCCAAGTTAGGATAAGCCTCTAAAGTTGCTTTGGCCGCTGCGGTATTACCGGCACCTGGTTCCACGCCTGTAATAGTTTGATCCGCTTCATCTGTCAAGTCCTCAATAGAATCAACATCCATATACGAAGGAACCACAAGGCCATTTTGCGCTTGTTTATCTAAGCTGGGACCTAAATTATCCAGTTGGTCTCCTAACTGTTCATAATTGGCTTCATGCGTTGTCGGCAACCATGCGCCTAACATAGCATCTGCTTGACCATTGGCTACCGCTTCAAAAGTTACTGGAATATCTAAAGCTGTCATGGTCACATTGTAACCTTCTTCTTCTAAAACTTGTGCGGCTACAGTGGTTGATGCGACTTGGTCATCTTGTTCGGCATAAGTTAAGGTAATAGCTCCTTTATTTGAACTTCCCTGCGATACGCCTCCTATAATAACTAAAACAACAAGCACAGCTGCTGTCAGACCACCTATAAATACTTTTCTTTTCTTGGACATTACTTTGATTTCGTTCTGACTTTTTCCACGGTTTTTATTTAGACTTTGGGTGAAACGGTCCATCATAATCGCTAAAATCACTACAGCCACACCATAGATAAAGCCAGAACCAATTTGCGAGCGTTGTACAGCCGCTAATACTCCTTGACCTAAGCCAGGTGTTCCGATCATCGAAGCAATCACGACCATAGATAAAACCATCATCGTGGTCTGATTAATACCAGCAAAAATATTTCCTTTGGCTAGCGGAAGTTCGACTTTGCTTAATTTCTGCATCGCCGTGCCTCCCAAAGAATCAGAAGCTTCTTTTAATTCGGTATCCACTTGACGAATCCCTAAATTAGTCAGTCGCACTGTTGGCGGTAAAGCGAAAATAACCGAAGCCACTGTCCCAGGCACTATACCAATGCCAAAAAATGCAACTGCCGGAATTAAATAAACAAAACTAGGCATGGTCTGCATGACATCTAAGATGGGTTTAATCACCACTTGGGCTTTATCGCTTTTAGCCATTAATATTCCTACAGGAACACCGACTGCAATTGCGATAAAACTAGAAACAATAACTAGCGTCAATGTGTACATGAGATCATCCCACATGCCTTGGTTATAAATAAGAACAAGCCCCAACAAAACAAATACAGGCATTTGCCACTTTTTATTAAAGACAAAATAAGCTGCAAGGGTCACTAGTAAAATTAACAATATCGGAGGGATTGCCGCCAAAGTATTGGATAAGACGTCCATCACGCTCTGACCAATGGTTTGTAAAAGATTAAAAAAACCAGATAAATGTTCAGTCAACCAATCAACGATCGCATCTATTGCTTGAGCAATCGGGATTTTTTGTTGTAAAAAATCAGCCATGTGCAATCACTACTTCTATTCGGTTTTTATTCAATTTAGACACTCCTTATTTTTATAAAACAAAAACTGCCAGAATTTTCATTCCTGCAGTTTTTTTCCGTTACGACTTATTCAGTCCAATGCTCAACTTTTTCTGGATTTTCACTAATCCAGTTTTGCGCTGCCTCTTCAGGTTCAGCGCCATTTTCTATTTCTAACATCACAGATTGAATATCGTCAATTTCCCACTGAAAATTATCTAGTATTTGATAAGCTTCTGGTTCGTCTTCTTCTAACCCTTCTCGTGCCATGGTTTCAATATTTTCAGGTTCTCCCATAGTTTCTTTGGGATCTTCTAACATCGTTAAATCATAGCGTGAAAAAATCCAATGCGGGGCAAAGATTGAAACCACAATGGGTTCTTCTTGTTTAATCGCTTGATCTAATTCAGCAATCATGGCTGCAGTTGAAGAATTAACTTGTTCCCAATCAGATAAATTCGGGTAAGCCTCAATCGTTTCATCAGTAGCGTCTGAAGTCCCTGTACCGGGCTCAACGCCCACGATTTCTTGGTCAGCTTGGTCGGTTAAATCCTCAATACTTTCAACATCTTCCATGTAAGCAGGAACAACCAAACCAGTTTGAGCGCTTTTTTCTAAATTTGCACCTAATTTATCCATTTGGTCACTAAACATATCATATTGGATTTGATTGGTTGCCGGCCAGGCACCAACCATGGCATCAGCTTCGCCGTTGGCTACAGCTTCCCACATCACGGGAATATCTAAAGCGATAGTATTCACTTCATAACCTTCGTTTCTTAAGACTTGAGCAATGACATTTGTCGAAGCCAGTTCGGTATCTAAATTGATATAAGATAAGGTAATGGTCCCTTTATTTGAACGACCGGGAACAGTTAAGCCAAGCACTGTAATCAAAGCAACTGCTGCAACAACAAGTCCGCCAACCAATTGCTTACGTCGCTTGGTCGTTTTGACAACTAGATTGGCTTGTTTTTTACTTGGCTGGTTCATTCGTTGCGCCACACGATCCATTAGAATCGCTAAAATGACAATACCTACGCCATAAACAAAACCATTCCCAACTTCAGAACGTTGTACTGCTGCTAAAACGCCTTGTCCCAATCCTGGTGCGCCAATCATAGAGCTAATAACTACCATAGATAGACTGAGCATGATGGTTTGGTTAATCCCAGCAAAAATGCTTCCTTTAGCAAGAGGCATTTCTAGTTTATAAAGTTTTTGCCAAAGCGTTCCGCCAAAGGAATCAGAAGCTTCTTTTAACTCCTCATCCACTTGGCGAATTCCCAAGTTGGTTAATCTTACAGTTGGAGGTAAAGCAAAAATAACTGAAGCAAACACACCAGGAACCATACCAATGCCAAAAAAGGCGACTGCTGGTATCAAATAGACAAAACCAGGCATGGTCTGCATGATATCTAAAATCGGTTTTATGACAATTTCTACTTTATTACTTTTAGCCATCAAAATTCCCAATGGTATCCCAATCATTACAGAAATTAAACTTGATAAAATGACTAATGTCAATGTGTACATCAGATCTGACCACATGTCTTGATTGTAAATAAATAATAAACCAATCAAAACGAAGACGGGCATCTGCCACCGTTTTTTAAAAATAAAGTAGGTCGCTACCGTTAATAGCAAAATCATTATCATTGGCGGAATTACGGATAGTCCATTGGATAGAGTATCCATCACAAATTGCCCGATTGTTTGAATCATTGAAAAAAAGAAGGCAAGATGTTCAGTTAACCAATCAACAATACGATCTACCCAGTCAGCTATCGGTATCGAAGTTTCTAAAAAATTAATAATGGGCGGACACCTCGACATATGGATCAGATTTGTCTGCTCTCATAATAAACACTCCTCATTTTTAATTTAGCGTTAATACATGTCATTTAGAGTAACAAACATCCCGGTGACATGCAAATTTATTATGAATATTCTGTCATTTTTTATCGCTATTATCCCCACCATCAAAGAGTTCGAAAGAATTTTCAAAAAAATGAATTTATTTGCTATTTTTATTCTTTCATTAAAAGTAAGCGTTTGTAATTTCATTATAAAAAAAGGCTTTGTTTTATCAAAATTTTTAGTAAAACAAAGGCTTTTATCTGCCATATGTTCATTTCTATATCCTGAGCATTGATTTCAGCACATAAGTCTGAAAAAGCACTGCCCCCACTATTATATAAACTTCATATTCATTGGGATTTTGGCCTTCAACGCGGCTTTTTTCGCCTTGGACTAAGTCACCAATTTCATCCATATCTTCTTGAGCTAGTTCAAAGTCTAAATAGCGGAAATTATCGTATTGATGTTTTTGGCTGGTAGACCTTACCACTGGAAAGATATGATGTTGATTGTCCCAGTTAATAATCACCTGTGCAGGACTACGATCGTATTTTTTCCGCAATTTCTTTTATCGTAGGATCGGTTAAAGCATCATTGATTTCGCGGGCATAAGGACTCCAAGCTTCAGAAACGATACCACGTTTGTCATTTTCTGCAATTAATTCTTTATTATTAAAATAAGGGTGACGTTCAATTTGATTCGTTGCTGGAGTTACATCTGTTGCCTCAATGATATTATCCAAATGTTCAGGTAAAAAGTTGGAAACACCAATTGTCTTAATCAAGCCATATTTCTGCGCATCCAACAGGGCTTAGCAAGCTTTGACATATAATTCTTCTTTAGAACTGGCCCAATGGATCAAATACATATCGAAATAGTCTAAACCTGGGCGATAAAGTGATTCTTGAATGAGCGCAATCGCTTTATCGTATTTATGCGCTAATCCGGGGAGTTTATCGCTTATATAAAGTTGTTTTCTGGGAATAGAAGAGCTTCGAACAGCTTTATCCACCATACCTTCATTATTAATCTGTGGCGGTATCGAGAATGCGATAACCCAAATGAGCTTGGTAAATACCTTTATCACCTTGAATATGAACTGTACCTAATCCAACATGGGGTAAAGTTGTGCCAACATTTAAATAAAATTTATCCTACAATGTCATGATTACCCTCCTCGTAAATCCAATAAAAAAAGCATGCCTAAACAGACATGCTCTTTCTCATTTATTAGACAAACTCTTCGTATTCATTTGGATTTTGACCTTCGACACGACCTTCTTCGCCTTTGTCTAAAGCATCGATTTTATCCAGATCTTCTTGGGCTAATTCAAAGTCTGTATAATGGAAATTTTCGTATTGATGTTTAGGGTTAGCTGAGCGAACAACTGGAAAAACATGATTTTGATTGTCCCAGTTAATGATCACTTGTGCCGGACTACGATCGTATTTTTCTGCGATTTCTTTAATGGTGTCATTGGTCAATACATCGTTGATTTCACGACCAAACGGACTCCATGCTTCAGATAAAATGCCGCGCTTGTCATTTTCTTGCACTAATTCTTTGTTATTAAAGTAAGGATGACGTTCAATTTGGTTGGTTGCCGGTGTTACACCGGTTGCTTCAATAATATTATCCAAATGTTCCGGTAAGAAGTTGGAAACACCAATGGTTTTGATCAAGCCATATTTTTGTGCGTCAACTAAAGCTTTCCAAGCTTCAACATACAAACCTTCTTTAGGGTTAGGCCAATGGATAAGAAATTTATCAAAATAATCTAAACCTGTGCGATAAAGTGATTCTTGAATAAGAGCGATCGCTTTATCGTATTTATGCGCTAATCCAGGGAGTTTTGCACTTACATAAAGTTGCTCTCTAGGAATCGATGAACGGCGAACAACTTCGCCCACCATGCCTTCGTTGTTATAATTGGTTGCTGTATCAAGCACGCGATAACCAACATCAAGTGCAGCGAGGGCTTGATGAAATCCTTTGCCACCTTGCAGATCGATTGTTCCAAGTGCAATATGTGGTAAAGTCGTTCCATCATTCAAAAGAAACTTGTTATTCAATGTCATCATAAATCCTTCCCTTCTTGTTTCTATTTCCATTATAAGAAAGAATCACTTATTTTTTAAATAAAATGCCTAAATCCTCTTTCCAAGCCAACACACGCTCAACTGAAGCATCCAATTCCGCTTCTGCATAATCGCCATCTTTCACTGCTTGAATGACTGCAGGAATTTGTGATTGATAACTAGAAGACATCACCATATCATTCCCTGCTTTTAACGCCTCTAGACCAGCATCTTCTTGCGAAATAAAATCAGCTAATCCAGCCATATCCATATCATCAGTCATGACTACGCCATCAAAGTTTAACTCTTCGCGCAAAATTTTATGCACTTCAGGTGAAATAGACGCAGGAGCATTTGGATCGATACTATTTACAATATTATGAGAGACCAGCACACTATCTGCGCCGGCTTTAATGCCTGCTTCAAAGGGTAGAAAATCATTTTCGCGTAATTCATCTAAAGAACGATCATCTTCCACAATTTCTACATGGGAATCACGGTTATCGCCATAACCAGGAAAATGTTTTAAGGTAGAACCGCTTTGTGCTTCATTTAATGTTTCTACCACGTTTTTCACATATTCACTTGTTCCTTTTGCATCCATTCCAATGGTTCGATCATAGATAAAAGACTCTTCATCTGTGGAAACATCAGCATCAGGAAACAGTCCAGCATTAATGCCTAAGTCAGCAAGAATAGCTGCCTTTTGTTTTGTATCTTGAATAATTCCCTGCCAACCGTCTTCTGCATATATTTCTTGCGGTCCTTTAAAAGGCTGGTCCACTAATTCAGGATTATTGCTAATCCGTGTCACTGTCCCGCCCTCTTCATCCGAGCCAATTAAAAGAGGGATATCGCTTGCTTCTTGAAAAGATTGGACTTTCTCTTGTAAGCTTTCTTTTGTCGCATTTTCCGTATCCTCACCAAATAAAACATAGCCGCCTAAATGATAATCTTCTAGATCAGACACTTGATTTTCTTGTGGCGTCCGTGCAAAAAATAACTGACCAACCTTTTCTTCTAATGACATTTTATCGATCATTGTAGTAATATTATCTTCCTCTTCTGAACTACTAGTCATCGTTGTTTGTGAGCTAGAATTGCTTGTAGTACTTGTCGCAGTTTTTGTCTCCTGATTGCGAGTCATCGCCCAAACACTAGCCGCGCAAACCACCAACAAAACACCCACTAAACTAATAATAACGCCTTTTTTCTTCATCTCTACTCTCCTAATTTTTAAGTATATCGTATATTGTCTTTTCTATTTTAACGTACTTATTAACAAAATAACAAAATTTCATCTAATAAAAACACCTTCTTATTATTAGATAAAGAAGGTGTTTTTCACCACAAAAAAATGCGGCAACTTTTGGATGTTTTATTTCATTTAATTAACGAACTGTTTTTAAGTAACTTTTCAATCGTTTCAAAGGTAGGGCACGTCCCACAACATAGTTCAAAATTGATTGAATCGGAAACATAACTAAAGCTTTTATAACTCTTGGGCCCCAAATTACTCCGCTGGTAATAGGTTGATTATACATAATCATTAACCAAATCGGTGTCAAAATTAAGCTGACAATAATTGTAATTGACAAGGAGCAAAGAATAGCGTTTTTCCAAGTCACTTCTTTTTGATAAAAGAAATAACCATAAATTAGCCCCCCGATAAATGCATTCAATGTAAATCCAGGAAAAAACGCAGATCTAGCAAATAGCATCATACCAATTGTATCTGCTAACACAGCTCCTATTCCGGTCCACATCGGGCCAAATAAGGCGCCCATAATAATTTTAGGGACAAATTCAAAAGAAATTTTGATAAACTGTGTTTCAAAACCGAAAATACGTGACAGAATAACAGTCAGTGCGATCAATAGCCCTAGCATGGTGATCATATGTGCATTGATCTTTTTTGTCATAACTAGCATCCCCTTTTTGCGACAAAAAATGCCGCCTAGAGCTGCTACATTAAAAATGCAGCGAATGCGAAAACAAAACCGCGAACTTTCGTCCTTCGTCCAAAAGGCAACATCCCATCCTCTCGGCACTTGACGCTTCGTTTTCTACTCTGATTTATTAATGGAAGTTTTATCCACCACACAGACTATAGCACAGCTGTTGGTTAACTACAATGGATTTGTTTTTTTAAGAAGTAACTAATAACAAGAGAACACCAGAAAACATTAAAACTAGAGTTAGTCCGTAAAAGCAGCTAGTTTATTTGAATTCTTAAGTTAGTCTGCTAAACTAGATCTAGTTTTTTTAAAATCTTGAGTTAGTCCACCAAAGTAGATCTAGTTTTTTTGGATTCTTGAGCTAGTCCGCCAAAGTAGATCTAGTTTTGTACGAACTCTTGAGTACTAAGTCTATTTTGATAAAAAAAGAAACCACCTTTGTATTTAGGTCTATCGTAGTTTAATTACAAAAGAGTAGCTTCTCTTCAGTCATCTATCACGGCTCATTTATGCTTCGCTTTTTTCAAATGTTCCCCACTTGACTGCTGTGCCTTTTTCTACCATCGTTTCTCCTTTAGCAATTACCGTATCGATGGTTAGATTATCCTCATCAAGTAAGACAATATCTGCGTCAAATCCTACTTTTAAATGCCCTTTTTTAGAAAACTTCAATAATTTAGCCGGTGCGCTGGTTATTGCACGCAAAGCAGTCTCTAACGGAATATTTTCTTTTTCTACGCTTTCTTTCACGCCTGTTAAAAGTGATTTGGAGCTACCGACACCCATTTCTACAAAATGGTTATTCTCATCAAAAATCGGCAAGCTTCCTTGACCATCTGAAGTCATCGTGATGCAATCAGTGTCCAATCCTTCGTCGATCACCCGTTTTAGACATCTACGAAAAGGGATCGAACCATCGAGTTCATAGGTCTGATCAGGATTCTCACTGCCTGTAATATCAAAAACGCCACCAGCTTTAGCAAAGGCAATCGCTTCGTCCAATAACGCCTCATTTCTTTCACAGTGGGTTGGATAAAAATTACTTACTGGAATATCCGTTTCTTCCAAAGCTTGTCGAATAAATGATAAACGTGATTTTCCGGGACCTACATGAATATTGGTTACGCCGGCTTTGCCTGCTAATAAACCACCTACGCGCGCGTCAGCTGCCGCATGAGCAAATTCTGTAAAAGTAGGCGCGCCATTTCTATGATCTGCGATTGCTATTTCACCAATACCAATTACTTTGTCGATGGCCATTAAATCTTTAATCACTGAATCAGTGATTGTACTTACCGGCAGGCGATAGCTACCTACATAGATATAAGTGCTAACCCCTTCAATTTCTAAGCCCCGAGCTTTGCTCAATAAAGCTATATCATCACGACCTACGCCGTCTGTACCAAGGACACCCACCACTGTGGTCACACCAGCTGTCGTCAACTGACTGAGTTGTACTTCTGGTGTTCGATTATGAAAACCATTTTCACCCCCACCGCCTAGTAAATGGAAATGGCTGTCAATAAAACCTGGCACGGCAACTTTTCCACTACCATCTATTTCTTCTATATTTATACCAGTGATTGAAGCATCGATATGATCTTCAATCGCAATAATTTTATCATTAGCCAATAATATATCTTTTACACCCTGATACTCTGGGGCATAGGTTGCAATTTGTCGAAGTAACTTCATTTCTATCATCTCCTCTTAGTGATACCCAATCAATACTGCACCAATCACAAAGGCGCTGCCTATAACAAACAAGAAAGCCTGCATCTTGACCTGAAATTTTGCCCACTGACTCCAGTCCATCCGAGCAATTCCTAAGACACCGATCAAACTAGCAGAAACCGGCGTAAAGGCATCCACAAAGCCTGCGCCTAATTGGAAACATAGAACTGCAACCTGGCGAGAAACCCCTGCCAAATCCGCTAGCGGGGCCATAATCGGCATGGTCAAGGCCGCTTGTCCAGAGTTTGAAGTGACCACTAAATTAAATAAACTTTGGAAAATATACATCAACCAAGCGGCAATCATTGAAGGTACCCCTGATAAAAGCTCTCCTACACTGTGCAAAATCGTATTCAATGCAGAAAAAGAGCCCGCATCTGAACCTCCTAGGACTAAAAGAATACCTTGGGCCATCCCTACAACAGCTGCAGTAGGTGCTAAATCAGCAACGCCCTCTTGAAAGGCAGAAGCTACATCATTAATTTTCATATTGTTCACCCGCAGAGCCATTGCAATGATACCTGCACCTAATCCGATCACAAAAAATTGTGAAGCCATTTCTGGAATAGTAAATCCTTGGGCCATCACTCCATAAACAATCCAAATTAACCCAACCAATAATTCCAATAAAATAAGCTTATGTCCTAAAGTAAATGTATGGTCCTCATCGCTGCTATTGGCTAAATTCTCACGGAAATAACCATCCGTTTTATAAGTAACTGAGCGTGTGGGATCTGCCTTAATTTTGCGCGCATAATGCACCGTATAGCCACATGAAAGCAATGTTATCACAATCCACATGACAATTCTAAAACCTGCTCCTGATAAAGCAGGAAGTCCGGCTATTCCTTGTGCGATTGCGATACTAAATGGACTCATCCAGGAAGCAGCGTTTCCTATTTCAGCAGCGGCAATCGTAATAGTCACTGCCGTAATCGAATCATAACCTAGCGCAATCGTAAAAGGCACGATAATAATGGCAAAAGCAATCACTTCTTCAGAAGCACCAAATGTGGCGCCCATAAAAGAAAAAGCAACAAAGATTAACGGAACAGCTAAATGCTGCATTCCTTTAGCGTTACGTAAGAAAGCATAAATTCCAGCATCAATTGCGCCTGTACTCATAATAATCCCAAAAGCACCGCCGACCACTAAAAGCATGGCCACAATCCCGATGGCAGAACTAAATCGATCTCCTGTGACCAATCCTTCAAACAAATAATTAAATACACCAAACCCATAGTGGTCTTCTGTCCCCCACACTTGAGCGGTCTTATTTAAATTCTCTGAAGTATCATAAATACTATTGCCATAAAGTTCGTAAAGATTATCTTCAGACAAACCAATATTTGCTAATTGTTCTAAGGAAAGCTTTTGATTTTCATCTAGAACTTGAGTTAAATCATTTTTATCTACCTGCAAGTCGCTCAATGTCTTTTCATCCTGTGAGAGCTCTTCTAACTTTGCATGTAAAACATCCTGTTCTAGTGGATTCATATAGCGAAATGAATCTTGCTGTAAAACTTCCTGAGTTTCAGTACCGCCATCTCCAGTCTCATATTCCACCTCTTCAGTACTGAACTTCCCTGCAGGAACAATAAAGGTCAACAGCCATGCTACAATAACGATGCCAAAAATGATCACGTAAGTATGCGGCATCTGAAATCTTTTTTTCTCTTCTAATTCTACCTCTTCTTGCATAATTATTTACTCCATTCTTTTTTTATCAGTTCCATGATACGTTTCTTAACCCTTTTTTTCAATAATTTTTTGTTTTCCTTTACTAAGACTAACAACTCAGTCTTTTATTATTTTGCATAATTATAACGTCATGGTGGCCATAAAAAAATCCCAAAGATTCGATTAAACCAATCTTTGGGAGAACGTCAACTGTTTTAAAAATGTTTGTATCTTTGTGCCGCATTTTTTTAGAGCAATTTAAGAAAGATAGAGGCAATGATAATCGAAGCCACAGATACTGTAGCAAAGCCTCCTACCAACATCTTAGGCATCATGTGATCTGTTAAATAATCGCGTTGTTGTTTATCGTTTGTCAAATGTTGGATCACTTCTGAAGTTAAGATATAATCCGATGGAAAACCACACAAGGCAGTTAAAGAAGTAGCAAAAGCCATTGCTGTACTCATTTTCATCGACTTGGCTAAAATGGATGAAGCGATAAACATTCCTAATACGCCCAATAGGAGTAAAATTAAAATTTGAATAATAATTCCTTGAAGAATCTGAGGCGTTACGGTATTTAGCTGGGAAAAGATATAAGCCATTAAGCCATACATCAACCAATTAAAGACGTTGGCTTGGTTTAACACATTTTTTTCCAGAAATCCGATTTGATGCCCAACAACGCCCAAAATTAAAGCACAAATACTTGAATCGATCGCTTCATTGGTTAATTGCGATAGTCCCATCGCTAATAATCCAACAAATGCGACTTTAGCTAAAACAAAAGCACTTGTCTTGTATTGACTGGAAACTTTTATAAACTTTTTTGGTTGTTTTGTTTCTTCCTGTGTTTTTTCATTTAACCTATTTTGTGACCTTGGTTGGTATTCTTTTAGCAAACGGGTACCCTCTTTTTTTAGCATAAACGAAACAAGTGGGTAACCAACAAAACTTTGTAAGATATACATCGCCACAGGTAAAGCAAGATACATGGTTAAACCTTCCGCCTTCAACCCTTCTGTCATCAAAGCAGTGGAAACCACACCGCCAATTAAAGGAGGGATTGTCGCCGCAACTGTGGACCAATCATACAAAATTGTCCCGATAATCATGGTTAAGATAGAAGCTCCGAAAGCTCCTGTTAAAGCAACGACAACTGCTTTCCATTGACTAGCCAGTTGTTTTATATCCATCATTGGGTTCTGTTGCAAAGTTCCCCATAACACCTGATTTATTGTAAAATGTAATAAAAAAGAATGCGAGGACAACAGATGAATCATTTTAAGGGCAAACAATTCCAAAAAGACGTGATTATTATCTCTGTTGGGTATTATCTTCGCTATAATTTGAGTTATCGTGATGTTCAAGAGATGTTATATGATCGTGGCATTAACGTTTCTCACACAACAATTTACCGTTGGGTTCAAGAATATGGTAAGCTGATCTATCAAATCTGGAAAAAGAAAAATAGACAGTCCTTTTATTCGTGGAAAATGGACGAAACTTATATTAAAATTAAAGGGAAGTGGCATTATCTCTATCGTGCAATCGACTCAGAAGGCATGACACTGGATATTTGGCTAAGACGAAAGAGAAATACTCAGTCTGCTTATGCTTTCTTTAAACGACTATACAAGCAGTTTGGGGAACCGAAAGTTATCGTGACAGATAAAGCACCATCAATTGCTAGTGCTTTTAGGAAGTTACAAAAGCAGGGGCTATACAGCGAAACTGAGCACCGGACAGTCAAGTATCTCAATAACTTAATTGAGCAAGATCATAGACCTGTTAAACGTCGAAATAAACTTTATCAAAGTCTTCGTACTGCATCAACTACGATTAAGGGCATAGAAGCATTGAGAGGCATATACAAAAAGAACCGAAGAAATGGAACGCTCTTCGGCTTTTCGGTATCTACTGAAATTAAAGTTTTGATGGGTATACCAGCATAGTCAAAGTATCAGAATGGGACTTTTGTACTCAGTATTGAAACTTTGCAACAGAACCGTATATCCAAATAATTTACTGTTATAAATTGTTTTGAATCGTTTAGAAAAACTTCTCGCAATCCTGGTTTATTGTTTACGACTATCATCTATACCAAAAAAGCCGCAACCTTTGATTACAGGATCAAGGAAGCAGCTTTTTTGTGTAGGCGCATGTATTCATTTTTCAGTCTGCAGGTCTTACGCAAACATCTTCTTCGCCGCACGAGCCAACGTTTTCAAATCTTTGTCATAGCGTGGTGTAGGTACCAACCGTGACATTGGTATGCCGGCAAAGTGGAATGCCGCAATTTCCCCAGAACGGACAGCACTTTGTTCTGTGAAAATCATTTGATAGGGTTGTTCGACGAATTCTCCAGTGAAAGCCAGATTGGTGGAATGAGCTGGAATCACTTTTGGCCGATCACTTTTGGCACGATTGTTGAACAATGCAGAGGCATACGGCATATACACAGGAATATTGTTGATGACACTATCCATGATCAATGCTTCTTTGTCTCGAATATTGCCCGGTCCGGGATCGACTTTAGACAACTGGCCAATCAATTCTTGCACCATTTCTTTCCCAGTCATTTCGATATAGGGTTTAGTCACAAATTCTCCTACTCGACGCGGATATAAGAAGTACCCCCAAATGACGGTTTCATTCGGTTTTTGACTGGTGAAGTGTGGTTGGTGATGGACCACGATCGACATATTGACATCTTTTTGATGTAAAGGCGAAATCGGCGTTGTGGAAATAAATGAATTCAAGGCATTTCCTGGTTCTTGTGTAGTGATACGTGTGATTTCATTCAGTAATAGATGGTCTTTGGTCGTCAAAGTAAAGCTGACCCACTCGCTCGCATCACGATCCGCGAAAAATTTATCCGGGGTACCCAGATTATAAAACTGCTCAGCCGCTTTCTTCCAAAGACTAGAGGCTGCACCGTAATCCATATTTTCTGCAGCTGGTGTATCAAAATCACCTAATGTCGCTGAATCAGTGATTGACCCATTGGTAAAGATAACAGCTGTATCATCATCAACTGCAACATACTCTTCTTGATTGGTCGTCACATTCAACATATGCAACCCAGTCACAGTGATTTTATCTTGCATCGTGGTGTCTTTGAACGACCAATCTGTGACTAACCGATCGAGGACGATGTGGCACCCTTGTTCTTTCAAGTAATTGATCAAAGGCAGCATAATGCTTTCATATTGATTGTAGCGTGTCCGATTGACCCCAACTAAATGCTCGATTTGTGTAAATTCGTAAATCATTTGGTGCATATAGCGCCGTAATTCTTGCGCGGAACTCCGGGTCCGAAAGGCAAACGTTGTTTCCCACATGTACCAAAAATTGGATTCAAAAAAGGCTGGATCTTCTTTGAAGTATTCGGCAATGGTGACATTGTCTAATTTTTCTTCATCACTGTCAGACATCATGATCATTTGTGTCAGCAACATACGGCTTTTATTGTTCAAACCTAAATGACCGCCATCAATGATCCCCTTGCCGCCTTCCAATAGTCTGGCTTTATCAAATGTCCGATGTTTCGCATCAAAATCGCGGGTATCTTCTGCAGCGGTCATGTTTGGTTCCGTCGCAGAAGGAATCCGATCCAACAGATCCATCAAGTCCACGTAGGTTCGATAGTTTAACATTCGGCCGCCTCGCGCCACATACCCTTTTTGATTCTCCATAGGATGATTCTTGTTCCAGTATTCATCTGTGACATCCCCAGTAGGTGCCCCATCATTTGATCCATGATCGTCGAGAGAGTAAAACGTGATTTGGTCGCCTTGCCATTTGCCTTCTTGAATCAGGTAAACTGCGGCTGCCATATTGGATAATCCTGCACCGATCATGATTGCTTTTTTCTTTTGCATTGCGCTTCCTCCTATTTATACATCTTGCTCAACTTCCAGTTAATTCAATGTTGAATCATATTCATCGTATAACCAAGCATCATCTTCAAAGAAACCTGTCTTCTTCGCTAGATATCCTGCACCAGCTGCAGCGATGCCTAAACCGATACTTGATAAGATCATTTTTTTCTTCATGTGATTTCGCTCCTTCGTGATTATTCTATGTCTTATTCAACTTACGGGTTCATTGTAGTCCTTAGGAGGAAATAGTTCAAATGATAACCTATGTGATTTTAGGTTCTGTTGCAAAGTTCCCCATAACACCTGATTTATTGTAAAATGTAATAAAAAAGAATGCGAGGACAACAGATGAATCATTTTAAGGGCAAACAATTCCAAAAAGACGTGATTATTATCTCTGTTGGGTATTATCTTCGCTATAATTTGAGTTATCGTGATGTTCAAGAGATGTTATATGATCGTGGCATTAACGTTTCTCACACAACAATTTACCGTTGGGTTCAAGAATATGGTAAGCTGATCTATCAAATCTGGAAAAAGAAAAATAGACAGTCCTTTTATTCGTGGAAAATGGACGAAACTTATATTAAAATTAAAGGGAAGTGGCATTATCTCTATCGTGCAATCGACTCAGAAGGCATGACACTGGATATTTGGCTAAGACGAAAGAGAAATACTCAGTCTGCTTATGCTTTCTTTAAACGACTATACAAGCAGTTTGGGGAACCGAAAGTTATCGTGACAGATAAAGCACCATCAATTGCTAGTGCTTTTAGGAAGTTACAAAAGCAGGGGCTATACAGCGAAACTGAGCACCGGACAGTCAAGTATCTCAATAACTTAATTGAGCAAGATCATAGACCTGTTAAACGTCGAAATAAACTTTATCAAAGTCTTCGTACTGCATCAACTACGATTAAGGGCATAGAAGCATTGAGAGGCATATACAAAAAGAACCGAGAAATGGAACGCTCTTCGGCTTTTCGGTATCTACTGAAATTAAAGTTTTGATGGGTATACCAGCATAGTCAAAGTATCAGAATGGGACTTTTGTACTCAGTATTGAAACTTTGCAACAGAACCCATCATTGTTCCCAGATGAACTAATAAGACAGGAACGATAATCGCGATAAACTCATCGCCAAAAGACGCTTGAACCGCAATATCTTTGGGTAAAATCGTCCAGAATCCTATAATAAATAAAATAGCTGTTATAAAAATTGATGGAATATATGCCTTTGAAAAAGTTGATACCCATTCACCAATAAAAATAAATACCATAACTACTAAAAAGGCGATTAAATATTTCATACCATCCCTCCTTGGTCTTTTGATTTGATAAAAACAAATACTAAACCTAATTTATTTGTATGTAAAGTATTTTTTTGGAATTTTCTCAAAACTTTTTATTTTCAAATTTTTTATCATATTAACGACGATTGATTTTTTGACAAATAATTTTTCTTTCAACAAAAACCATTCTTCAAATAACTAACAAAAACGCCCAAACGCTAGTTTCTAAAACTAACATTTGGACATTTATAGTCATCGATTATTCTACTTTTTTGCCTTTTTTATAAACTGTTTTTTCTTTTTGCAAGACTTTAATCTCTGTTAATGGGTTCTCATCTAGAACAATAAAATCAGCCATTTTGTCGGGTTCAATCGTTCCTGCTTGTTGATCAATTTGTAATAATTGTGCTGCATTCACCGTTGCTGCCTGAAGGACTTGTAAATTCGTTACACCGGCATCTGCCATGAGTTCAAGCTCGATGGAAGAATTTTTATCAAAATTATTAAAGGCAGTACCTGAATCGGTTCCCATAGCCAATTTTACGCCGGCTTTAGCGGCTTTACCGATGCTTTGTATATGAGCTTGTGCCAGCTCTATCGATTTTTTAACCATGAAATCAGGAAGCGTTTCTGAATTTTGATTAATTGCCCAAGGGGCAGCTAATGTCGGCACAATATAAGTTCCCTTTTGTAAAAACATCTCAATGGTTTTTTCATCTAAATAAACTGCATGCTCGATAGAATCGACACCCGCACGGAGTGCATTTTGGATACCTTCTGTTCCTTGAGCATGAGCATTGGCGGTGCGCCCTTTATGATGCGCTTCTTCTACAGCGGCTTTTAATTCGGCTTCTGTTAATTGAATATCATGAGGCGTTTCGCCATCAAAAGATACACCACCAGTTGCCATCAATTTAATATTATTGACGCCTTTTTTCAATAATACCCGAGCATATTTTCTTACCTCATCAACACCGTCAACCTCATAAGAACCCGCACTGAAATGTCCACCTGTCATAGTTAGCGGAGAACCTGAAGCAACAATACCCGGCGCAAATAATTCTCCTTGTCTTTCAAGTGCAGCTAATTCGATATCAATATCAGCGATCGAGCCAACGTCGCGAATGTAGGTAACTCCGTCTGCTAATAATTTTTGTAAATTGTTTAAGGCCAAAAAAGTAGCCGTTGGCGCTGTCGCATCCGGAGAACCCAATTGCGCAATTTTCCCATAAGGGTCAGCTACAATATGCGTGTGGGCGTTAATCATTCCCGGCATGACATATTTGCCAGCAAGATCCACTGTTTGGTCCCCTTGTTTCTCTTGGACAAATCTGCCATTTTCATCATCCATGACAAAATTTAAGCTTTCAAATTGCTCATTTTTTCCAGTAAATACCTGTGCGTTTTTATATAATGTTTTGGTCATATATCAGACTTCTTTCTTTATATTTAAAAAACATGGTAAATCTAATTCATGAGATTGTAAAGCTTATTTTGGAATTTTCTTACAATTAAGTTTATTCGCCTATTTTTATGAGAAATAGACCTTTGCTATTTTTTCTTGCCAATAATAAATTTGCCATAAGTTTTGCTTGAAGTTTATCGCAAACGTCATTTTATTTTTGGTACGATCGCAAGACTTTTTTCGCTAACTTTTTACTTTACTTTGGGGAAAGCGATTGTTTTAGCTTTTTTAAATACAGGGACTGCATAAACTTTACTAAGAGTTTTCACTACAAAAAAAGCGATATTATAGTCAATCAGACTATGAATAACCCCGCCGATTCCGATAAAACCAAATAATAAAACAAATAAGGAACCCTCATAATGAACTTGCGAACTGCCCCCTAGTAAAAAGGCCGCTACAACGAACGTTTCAATCGCAGCATGAATGATTGCTATAGCAAAATTATATAATTGAAACTTCTTCGGTTGATAAACAATTTGTGGTCGTTTTTGTAAATACCAAGCACCTAGTAGGGCAAAAACCAAGTGAGACAATGCCCGCAAGGCAATAATAAAAGGCGCCGTTAATAAAAAACCAAAAGTCGTACCTAAGGCAACAATAACCGCCATCCGTGGTGAAAAAAACATCGCTACAAATAATGGCACATGACTTGCCAAGGTAAATGAAGCAGGACCAATCACAATCCGTGGCATAACAAGAGGAATTAATACGCCTAAAGCAATTAATAAAGCTGAAATCGTTAACTGTTGCACAGAGTTTCTTTTCATTTAAGTTCTCCTTATCAGGTGTCTTGACACCTTTAGTTGAGCTAAGTTTACTGACAAAAAGGCGAGCTGTCAAGACAGCTCGCTCTTTTTATTCTTTTTCAATTCTATTTTCTTCCATCCGATTACTCAAACGAGCAAATTCCTCTAACGATAAGGTTTCTCCACGACGTGATGGATCGATTTCAGCTTCTGCTAAACTTTTTTTTAGCCTTGTTTTAGTGACAGTTTCTTTGCCGTAAGCGTGCTGTAAGTTATTCCACAAAGTTTTTCGACGTAACTGGAAAGCAGCTTTTGTTAGTTTAAAGAATGCTTTTTCATTCGTTACTTGTACTTTAGGCTGCTTGCGGCGAGTTAATTTCAATAAAGCAGAATCCACCTTGGGTTGAGGAACGAAAACCGTTTTAGGTACAATAAGGGAAATCTCGGTGGCCATATAGTATTGCACGGCAATCGTTAATGAACCATAGTCTTTTGTCCCAGGCTTTGCGTTAATACGCTCTGCCACTTCCTTTTGCAGCATAACAATCATTTGATGGACTGCTAGGTCCGATTCTAAAAAATGCATCATAATAGGTGTCGTGATGTAATAAGGTAAATTTGCGACCACTTTTACTGGCAAATCTTTGGTAAACACTTTTTCCGTTGTTTTAACTAAATCTGTTTGTAAAACATCTTGATTGACAATCGTTACATTCTCAAATGCTTGTAAAGTATCTGCTAAGACGGGTATCAAGCGTTGATCAATTTCAAAAGCCAACACTTGATTCGCCTTTTGTGCTAAGTGCTCGGTTAAAGCACCAATCCCCGGCCCTACTTCAATGACATTATTGTTTTTAGTTATCTCTGCAGCTGCTACAATTTTATGCAAAATGTTGGGGTCTGTTAAAAAATTTTGTCCTAGGCTTTTTTTCAAAGTAAAGCCGTGACGCACTAAGATTTCTTTTGTTTTTGAAGGTACCGCAATTTCTCTGTTGTCTTTCACAAATTTTCCTCCACAATTTTCATGGCTTTTACTAAGTCTTCTTCTGTCACCCGAAACATTGTCAAACGTTTCTCCAGTTGTTTACCATTTGTATAACCAATTCGTAACTCATCTCCTAATAACTCACGTCGTCTTTTCGCTTTTTGTCCGCCTATTAGACCATAATCTAGCAAAATTTGACGCGGAATTTTAGGAATATCTTTTTCCTTAGTGGGTGTTGCTAAATGTTCTAGTGCTGCCAAAATAGCTTCATCACTAGCATGCTCTACACCTAAACTAGCGTATTTTTTCTTCCCTCGAGCTTTATCACGCGGTAAAAACGCATGCTTAGCGTCGGGAACCTCTTCCATAATAATCTTTCGAATCTTTTCTCCTGAATAATCAGGATCGGTAAAAACGATGACTCCCCGCGTTTCTTGCGCATGAATAATACGTTCAATAATCTCTTCATTGATCGCTGAACCAATTGTCTCAATCGCATCTACGGCTAGCACCTCTTGGAGGCGACGAGTATCGTCTTTACCTTCAACGACAATAACTTCTTCAATTTTTTCTTTGCTCATTGTTCAATACCAAATAAGCGATGAGCATTGGCTGTGGTTTGGGCAGCCACTTCTTCTACGCTTAAATCTTTTAATTCAGCAATTTTTTCGACAACATAGCGAGTGTAGCCCGGTTCATTTTGTTTCCCTCGGTAAGGAACGGGTGCTAAATAGGGTGCGTCTGTTTCGACCAACATTCGATCAAATGGCATTTTTTGGGCTGCTTCTTGTACTTCTAATGTCTTTTTAAAAGTAACAACACCGCTGTAAGACAAATGCATTCCTAAATCCAAAAATCGTTGCGCCCATTCGTAATCGCCGTTAAAACTATGCATAATCCCACCGATGTCATGAACTTTCTCGTCTTTTAAGATACGATAAGTATCTTCCATGGCTTCTCGGTTGTGTACACTAAATGGCAGACCCATTTCACGCGCAATCGCAATTTGACGACGAAATATTTTTTCTTGAACATCTTTAGGATCTTCCATCCAGTGATAGTCTAACCCAATTTCACCTAGAGCTACGACTTTTGCTTTATCTAATTCTTTTTGTAAATAGCTTTCGACCTCTT
The DNA here is from genome assembly GCF_001712815.1 of Tetragenococcus halophilus. NCBI lineage: Bacteria > Bacillati > Bacillota > Bacilli > Lactobacillales > Enterococcaceae > Tetragenococcus > Tetragenococcus halophilus. Next base: position 351,542 of record NZ_CP012047.1, on the reverse strand, counting down.
TGTTATAGCTTCCAGCTTCAGTTGGATGCCAGCCGACAATACTGTAAATATTATCATATTCTTGGCTTAATTTTTTCGTTTTTTCAATTGTTGGATAATCAAAACCGACAACAGCCATTTCATTAACGCCTAATTCTTTAGCGTGTTCAACCGTCTCTTTTTCTATCCCTTCAAATTGTTCAGCGTTCAAGTGTGTATGTGTATCAAAAATCACAAAGATTTCCTCCTTTTATTTGAAAATCCGTTTGAATTCCTTATATATCCTAGCATATTTTTCTTAATTTTAGAACTAAGGGCTTTTTTTATTAAACACAAACAATATGTAAGTTTTCTGCTTTGTTCGATTGCAATTTTCTCTTATTTCCACTATTATTCTATATATAGTTGTGTTAAAAAAATGGCAAAGGAGACCTATTAACATATGTACATGTACATTATTTGGGGAATTTTATTCCTGTTGTTTTGCCTGTTCTTTTACATGGTCTTCATTGAGCCACGTCGTTTAAAAGAAAAACATTATTTTATTAAAAAAAATAAAAAAAAAGTATTGGATATTTCCAATGCCTTCGATCTTTATGAAAATGATTCTAACATCGTTATTTGTCATTTAAGTGATTTCCACTTTTCCCGCTATTTTAAACCGCAACGTATTAATCGTGTTATTCGTTCTATTATGGATATTGCCCCGGATCTAATTGTCTTTACCGGCGATTTGATTGATAACTATGAAAAGTGGCCGCATAAAGAAACGCAGCGTTTGGTTGAAAAACTAAATAGAATGACTGCTCCTATGGGTAAAATTGCTGTTTTAGGAAATCACGATTATCGAAGTGAAGGCTATTATTTTGTCAAAACAGTCCTAAGCGAGGGCGGTTTTACTGTTTTAGAAAATGAAGAGATCTTTGGTTCAAATGATGAAGTTTCCATTAATATTGCTGGAATGGATGATTGTTTAAGCGGAAATCCAAAGTTCAGTTTTGAACGTACCTTGGCCCAGTGGCATCTTCTTTTAGTTCATGAACCTGACGGTGTATTAGATACTGAAAACATTCAAAACTTTGACTTAATCCTAGCAGGACACAGCCACGGTGGTCAAGTTCGTTTGCCTTTTCTTTTTTATAAAATAAAGGGATCTATTACCTATACTCATGGTTTGTATTTGTTAGGTAAAAAAACATTACTTTCTATTAGCAATGGAATCGGCACCTCACTTTTTCCCATACGCTTTAGAGTCCCACCCGAACTTATTTATTATCATTTAGCTAAAAAACCGGCAGAAGTAGAACAAGAAAAATAACTCCCGTGGCACCGAAACAGTGCTGCTTGGGGGTTATTTTTGTCTCATGAAATCATTAAATCTTTTAAATTCAATACTTATAAAGTCCATACAAATTTGTTGAACTTGAGACACACTTTAGTCCAAAAGACAGGCTAATGGTCTCTTCTTTGTTAAACTTTGGGACAATTACTCTGTTTATGGCCTCTTCTTTGCCTGACTTAGGGACAAATGCTAATTATTTGGCCCCTCCTTCTCCATACTAAAGGACAATAGCCAACGTTTTGGTCCCTTTTTTATTTGATTTTAGTGAAAAATTCACTAAAAGTATAAAATTAAAGTTGAACTGTTTTTTTATTGTGTTATGATGAAATAAGACTTTTTTTATTGTAAACAATGTAAATATAGTAGAATAAACTATTTTGCATTAATTTTTTTATACGAGGAGGTTTTTCATAAAAATGAAAACTGGGAAATTAGTGATAGGAATATTTAGTATTGTACTGTCTGTAATTATTGGTTTTCAATCAATGATTGCAGGTTTAGGAAATACTTTATCAGAAAATGGTGAAGCTGGAGGTTCAGGCGGTTTTATACTTGGGATTTTAATGCTTGTAGCCGGTATTGTTTCAATTGTACAAAGAAGTCATCGTGGAAACGCCCCTGTCATTATGTTTGTCATCGGTGGTTTATTAGGGTTAATTTTAGCAGGTTCATATAGTGATTTGTATATATGGTCTACTGTAAGTTTGGTTTTTGGAGCAATTATTTTAATTTTTAATATCAGAAACAAAAAAATAGCACAACAATAATAAGACATCATTTGTATACAATAAAACACCGCCGTAATAGCTAACTTACTACTACAACGGTGCTTTATTGTATTAATCTTGTGTCAGTCCTTCATGAATCTTATCAATATTCCATTTCATCATCGAGTAATAACTATCGCCTTCTTCACCAGGTTCAGCTATTGAATCGGTAAAGATTTCAGAATGAATTGGTATCCCCGAGTCCTGCGAAACGCTTTGCATTGGGCTCTTATTCACACTTGTTTCAACAAATAAAGATTTGACATTGGTCTCATCAAGTTGGTCCACCACTCTTTTTGTTTGTTCTGGTGTGCCTTCTTCTTCAGTATTGATTTCCCAAATATAAGTAGCAGATACATCATAAGCGTCAGAGAAGTATTTAAATGCCCCTTCGCTTGTTACTAGTAATTTTTCATCATCAGGAACATCATCAAATTTATTCTTGGCTTCTTGGTCCAAGTCATCTAATTCGTCTAGATAGTCGTTCAAGTTTTCTTCATAGTAATCCGCATTTTGCGGGTCTTTTTCGCTAAGTTGTTTTTCAATATTTTCAGCATAAGTCATTCCATTTTCTAGACTCATCCAAGCATGAGGATCTTGCTGTCCTTCATCTTGGCCTTCTTCTAGATAAAGCGGCTCAACACCATCACTTACTGCAAAGTAATCTTCGCCTTCTTCTTTATCCGCATTTTCCATCAGGTTATTAAACCAAGCGTTACCGCCTGTCTCTAAGTTTAAACCATTATAAAAAATAACGTCAGCTTCAGTCGATTCTTCAATATCTTCAGGAAGCGGCTCATAATCATGAGGGTCTCTTCCATAAGGAACGATACTGTGTAAATCAATTCGATCTCCTGCAATTTCTTTGGTCATATCGCTGATAATCGAATTCGTTGCAACAACATCTAATTTATCATCATCTTGACTAGCGCTTGAAGACTGTTGATAAGCATAAAAACCGATGCCACCAGCAAATAATGCCGCGATTAATGCAACAATAAAGTAAGCTTTTTTGCCGTGTTGCAGGCGTTGTTTTGGTGATAAGAAGAAACCAATAACAAACATAAATGCTGCTGTTAATACGATACTAGAACCAGCTGCAATATTAAAACTATAACCGATGAAAAGTCCTAGGAATGAGGAAACACCACCTAAAATCGCAGATATTACAATCATCGTTTTAAGCCGTTTAGTGTAAAGATAAGCAGTAGCTGCTGGTGTTACTAGCAGCGCAACAATCAAAATCGTTCCGACACTTTGCATAGCTGTAACAGAAACGAGTGTCAATAGAATCATCAATAAGTAATGATAAAATTGTACGTGCATACCAAAAGCCTTAGCCATATTGGAATCAAAAGATGTGATTAAAAGAGAACGATAAAAGATAATAACTAAAGCAATAACAAATACTGCAATGCCAATCGTCAACCATTTATCTCCATCTTGTACTGCTAGCACATTCCCAAATAAAATATGGAACAAATCCGTCGAACTGTTTGCTATACCAATTAAAATAACACCTAAGGCTAGAAATGAACTGAATGTAATCCCAATCGCTGTATCACTTTTAATGGTACTATTTTGCGAAATATAGGTGATCAATATCGAAGCCAAAACTCCAAATATGACCGCTCCTATAAAATAATGAACACCTATAATAAAGGATAATGCCACCCCGGGCAAAACTGCGTGAGAAATGGCGTCTCCCATTAATGACATTCCTCTTAAAATAATAAAACAACCAATTACACCTGCTACGATACCAATGGCAACCGAGGTCACTAAAGCATTTTGTAAGAAATGATAATCCATCAATCCTTCAATAAAATTACTAATCATTTGACTGACCTCCTCTAACAAATATCGTATCGCCAAAGGCTTGTTTCAAATTCTTTTCCGTAAAAACTTCTTCTGTTGGCCCTTGAGCAATCAGTGTTTTATTTAAGATAACTAATTCATCAAAATATCTTTCAACTTTACTTAAATCATGATGAACAATAAATATTTCTTTTCCTCTTGTTTTAAAATCGTTCAAAAGGTCCATTATAATTTGTTCACTGGTGGCATCAATTCCTACAAATGGCTCATCTAGGAAAATAAAGGTCGCGTCTTGAACAAAAGTACGTGCAATCAGAATTCTTTGAAATTGCCCACCAGATAATTCGCTAATTTGTCGATTCTTAAAGTCTTCCATCTTCACTAAACTCAAAGCACGATCAACTTTTTTCCAATCTTCATTTGTTATCCGTTCAAAAAATCGTTTGTCCGGATATAAACCTAGGGAAACACATTCACGAACTGTTATCGGAAATGTATAATCGATATCACTTTTTTGTTCTACATAAGCAACTTCTTTTTGTCTTTTTTGTAGTGGTTCTCCATCTACTGTTGTTGTACCTGTTCCTTCTATCAATTGCAGGGCAGCTTTGATAAAGGTTGACTTACCAGCGCCGTTAGGGCCAATAATACCGATAATCGCTGGCTGATCAATGGTAAAAGTTACATCTTCCACTGCTTGATGAACACCGTCATAACTAGCAGATATCTTATCAAATGCTATCATCGTCTTCCTCCATATTGTGTATTTTTTAGGTGTACCTAATTTTATCTTTAAGTCCATTATGAAATCTTCTTTTATTTTATGCAACAAAAAATCTTTGTTTTTCTTAATTTGTTAATAATTCGCTTACAAAGTTTCATGGATAGTCTTTTGATAAATAAATAAAAAAACATTACTTATCTTAATTTCAGAATATAAAGATAAGTAATGACTATTAATTGGCAAATAAAATAGCCAAACATGAGAAGAAAAAGAAAACAATCCCCGACTTTTTCCGTAACACACAAGCGCTCATTTTTAGTTCTAATGTAACTTCTTTTGATAATTGCTATTTCTACTTACTGTCTTTTCCGCCAAAAGAAACATAAAGGACGATTAAACTAACAACAAATATAGCTAATGATCCCCATGCTACCATTCTTGCATTAGGAATAAGGTCTAAAAATCCTAAAATAGCTATAATAGGGAAAATAAAAACACCTCTGACTAATTTGCGGTAACGTGCGTGGTGGACTCTATCTTTAAAAGACATAATATAAGTCCTCCTTTTATTTTGTATAAGTATACCATAGGCTCAGTTATTCATTAAAATATAATCTTTGCGACTAGCGCACAAAAAAACACGCATGAACTATCAGATAAATGTTCATGCGCGTCCTTCATTAATCTTTTGTATAACCTTCTAATAATCGGTTTTGTCCGCTGATTTTTTGAATATCTGTGATATCTTGTGTAACTTCTAAACAGCCTAAATACTGCTCTTCTTGGTTTTTCAAGGCAAAATAGCGAATATAGATTTTCCGTTCATTGATATCTATCCAAAAATCCGCCGTATCATTGCTTCCTGCATGAAAATCTTCTAATATTTTTTCAACCATGTGCATACTTTTAGGTGGATGACAGTTGACAACTTCTCGACCAATGATCGATTTTGTCCGCGGAAATACGCGATTTTTTCCTTCTGAGAAAAAACGAACACGGTCGTTATGATCAACAAAAGTTAAATCCACTGGCAGTACCTCAAAAATAGCGAGTAATTGATCTAGCTGTAAAATGCCAGTAGGTAGTACAACAGTATTCTTCGAATCAACATTTTGCCAATCATACACTTCTTCTAATGTTTCTGTCTCATTTAAACCTTTTGCAATTTCTTCGGTAGTTTCTTTGGCTTGTTGGATAGCTTCCTGTCGTTGAGGTTCGCGTTCTTTTTCCTTAGCGTAATCATTGGGGCCCGCTACCCACATAGGCGGCTCAGAGATATAGGCAAAACCAATATCATAACTATCTTCTGCGATATTTTCCCAGTCTTTTAAACTAAAAACATCTAGTGTCATGGGTGTCATGATCTCTTCTTCTTTAAAAATCATCTCTTCGATTTCGTGTTTTACAGCTTCCCATTTTTCCAGAAGAGGATTAAATGCTGCTTTAGGATTTTCTACATAAGTAAGTAATTCTTTGATTTGCGCTCTGATCTCATCATCAACACCCCACATGACTTGAGGAGGCGCTGTAATTCCGTATTTTTCCATATAAGAAAATATTAGCGTTTCTTTACGAGCATAATGTTTGTCAATTTGTCTTAGGTCTTTTATTGCGGCAACTAATTGTTCTTTTTTCTGCCAATCTCCCTTTTTGATTTTTTCCATCAAATCGTCAATTTCATCGGTAATTAATGATTGTAAGACTTGATTTTCTAATTTTAATGTATGAATTGGATGTCCAGGCTGACCATAAGCTTCATCAGATTTATGAATATCATTGATTGAACCTTTAAAAACTGAAGCATGAATATTACATAGTTTTTGAATTTCTTCTGCTTTTAAGCCACCTTGGATCAAGGATTTTTCGGCTGAAGTGATTTCCGTTACATCCACACCATCAAATTCTTCATTAAATAAACGTTTGGCTTCTTCAAATGTCCCTTCTTCATGCAGCATCGAAAGAATTTCTACGATACGCTTTTTTCTTTCTTCTTTGCTTCGCGCCATTTTATTCTACTCCTTTTACTTCAAAACCATGTACTTCAAATGCCTCAACTACTTTTTCTAACGGAATTTTTTTCATTTTGGCGCCTTTGGGAATGGTCATATAACGTCCTGCTGTCTGCAGCATGCCTGGCTTATTAATATCTGAAAAACCTAATTCAGTCATAATTTCCTTGGTTATTGGGTGTTCTTTAACCAAAGTAGCCAAATTTTTAGAAAAATCGATTTCCATCCAACTAACTCCTTACTAAAAATGATTTTCAATTACTTTGATTATAACCTAACCTGTAAAACTATTCACTATTTTATTTGTTATCAAAAAAATTTTGTAGTAAAAAAATGATAATATGCTTTTTTAGTCGGTAAAAGACAGGAAAAGGACAATTTTATCCTGTAATTTTTGTTTGTGATGTTTTATACTTTTTGTGATGTTAAAAACAAGGAGGGTAAAAATGAAAAAATTCATTTGTAGTTTATTAGTATTTTCATCAGCAATAGCATTAAGTGCTTGTGGAGTAGCTTCTCCTGACAATGCAGAAGATAATGCGCAAAGTTCAGAACAAGCAACAGAAGCCTCTACTGATGCAGCATCAGGTGCTTCAGAACAAGAGGAATATACTGATCCTAGTGAACTAGAGAACAAGTATGATGTGGTTATCGTTGGTGCCGGTGGTGCTGGCATGGCAGCTGCAATTCAAGCAAAAGAAGAAGGTGCCAATCCAGTTATCTTGGAAAAACTTCCAGTAGCCGGAGGAAATACGACAAAATCTTCTGGTGGTATGAATGCTTCAGAAACAAAATTCCAAGAGGAAAGTGATATTGAAGATAGTAACGATACTTTTTATGATGACACCTTAGAGGGTGGACAAGAAACCAATGATAAGAAACTATTACGTTATTTTGTAGATCATTCAGCAGATGCGATTGATTGGCTGGATAATATGGGCATTACTTTAAATAATATTAGTTACAGTGGTGGTGCAAGTGTTCAGCGTATTCACCGTCCAGAAGATGGGGCAGCAGTGGGTGGTTATCTAGTAGATGGTTTATTACGTAACGTCAACGAAAACGAGATCCCTATTTTTGTCAACACAGACGTGACAAATATCAATGAAGAAAATGGACAAGTTGATGGTGTAGAAATTGATATGGATGGCGATTCTCAAACTATTGATGCAGGCGCAGTTGCGGTAACAACAGGTGGTTATGGCGCTAATGAAGAGATGATTGAAGAAAATCGCCCGGATTTAGAAGGTTACGTAAGTACGAACTCTGAAGGTAGTACCGGCGATGGTATTAAAATGATCGAAGAACTAGGCGGACAAACTGTAGATATGGACCAAATTCAGGTGCATCCGACTGTCATTCAAAAAGATGGCACCTTAATTAGTGAAACAGTCCGTGGTGAAGGTGCCATTTTAGTAAATCAAGAGGGTGAGCGTTTTTTCAATGAAATGGAAACGCGTGATAAAGTATCCGAGGCTATTACAGATTTACCTGAAGAAGAGGCTTATCTAATATTCGACGATGCTTTAGCCGATCGTGCAAAACAAGTTGATTTTTATAAAGAACAAGGCGTCGTTGAATCTGGAGATAGCATTGAAGAGTTAGCTCAAGAAATCAATATTTCTGAAGACCAATTGAAAGAAACATTGGATAATTGGAATGAAGCGGTAGACAAGGAAGACGACCAAGATTTTGAACGGGAAACAGCGATGGACTACGATCTAACTGACAGTCCTTTTTATGCCATAAAAATTGCCCCAGGAATCCATCATACAATGGGTGGCGTCAAAATTAATACAGATACCGAAGTATTAGATGAAGATGATCAAGCAATTTCTGGTTTGTATGCCGCAGGCGAATTAACTGGCGGGTTACATGGTAATAACCGCATTGGGGGTAATGCAGTAGCTGATATCATTATTTTTGGTCGACAAGCCGGTACGCAAGCAACGAAATTTGCCCAAGAGAACAACTAAATTTATAAGATCTCGATTACTGTTTTTGGGTGATAACAGCTTTTACTGAGAAATAGTCTCCTGCTTCTTTCTTTATTATTTCAAAATTGAGTAATGAAATGGCAATTCTTTATTCATAATTTTTTTATTGAATAAAAGTTTTCAATTTCGTTATCCAATTTTCCTTTTGAATGAAGAAAATAAAAACTTTCCGAACTTTAAATCAACAAAATCATTTATTTTGTTGATTTAATTAATATTATTGAATAACAGATTTAGAATTCGTTATCCAACATTTCAAAATTGAGTAATGAAATGAGCAAACGCTATTCAATTTGAGCTAAAATGACGAAAATCATCAGATAAAAAAATAGCAAATGCAAAAAAGTTGATTTGCATTTGCTATTTTTCAAATGATATCTGGCCAGTATTTTTTTAGCAGAGCTACGGTCTTTTCGTAGGTATATCTAGCTGTCGTTTCGATTCCTTTGCTTAATAGTTTATCGTTAACGACTTCTATTCCGATAATAGAAGGCTTTACGCCGGCTTCTTTGATCATTGCGATAAAAGCAGCTAAATCAATTATACCATCACCAGGTGCTAAACGGTCGTGCATCGCCTCGTCGCGTAAAATGGCAGTTGCGTATGGACGTTGGTAAGCGTCATTTAGCTGTATCGAAACGATATATTGTGCGTCTTTTGCTGTGAGTTCAGAAAAAGTTTGGCTAGCTCGGTACCAATGCCAAGCATCTAACAAAATGCCCACATTATTTGCTTGAGATTGTTGTATCAATTTTTTAGCTGTAGCAAAATCAACGATACCGCTATAAGGCATCGGCTCTATTGCAATCAAAAGCTCTCCTGCTCTTTGGCATAATTGGGCTAATTTTTCTGCAATATAGGCAAGTGAATAACTCTCCATTAAAGCCACATTTACTTGTTTGACGCCAAATAGGTAACACATATGAAAACAAATCTGTTCTTTGAATTTTTCTTCATAAGAGCGGTTTTCCGCTGCCCACGCTTGCACACATTCAATTTCTGTGACTTTCATTTGATATTTTTTGAGTATTTGCAAAAGTTCTTCATCGTTATATCCTTCTGCTAGTGCATCAACATAAGCTTCAGCTGACAAACCAATTCCATTATAACCAGCTTTCGCTGCAACACTCACTCTTTTTTCAAAAGAACATGCAGAGCCTAGTGTTAAAGAACTGATCGTTAGTGGTATCTCCTTTGACATAAAACCAAGCTTCCTTCCTTTTAACTGTTTACCTGCTTTTTTTCATATAATAATAGACAGGGACACCGATAGCTGTCACACCAATACCAGTTAAGGCTAAGCCGGGTGTTGTAATCAGGGTCATCATTAAAATAAAGCCGCCGCCTATCATAGCGATCAACGGCACCACAGGATACAGCGGCACTTTGTAAGGTCGTGGCATTTCTGGCGCTTTCTTGCGTAAAATAAAGACTGCCAAAAAAAGCAACATACTAAAGGACCACATGACAAAAATCAGCATATCCGTCAATAAATCAAACGTTCCTAAAGTCATCATAATACAAGCAATAACCAATTGCACAAGAGCCGCTACAAAAGGAACCTTTGTTTTTTTAGAAACTTTTTTCAAATATTTACTAAAAGGAAACTCATCATTTAAAGATAAGGCAAAAGGCACCCGGATTCCGGTCATAGTGTACCCATTCAAAGCGCCATAGACTGAAATCAAAATACCTATGGTGACAATTTTACCGCCCATATTACCAAATAACTGATTGGCCACCTCAGAAGAAGCGTTGAGATTCCCCGCAATTTGGTCGGCAGGCAAAGTTTTTAAATAAACAAAATTAATGATCCAATAAACAACGGCTACAGAACCCAGCCCTAGGATAATGGCTTTAGGTAAGTCTTTTTCCGGTTGCTTCATTTCACCTGCAATATTGCCTACATTTAACCAGCCATCATAAGCAAATAGGGTCGCTAATAAAGCCGCACTAAAACCTGAAGCCCAAGAACTATCGCCGCCGATACTTAAATCAGCTACACCAACTTCAACCTGTCCGGGCTGAATGATTCCTGCCACTACGATCACTAAAATTGGCAAAAGTTTGATAAAAAGCGCAGCTGATTGCACATTTGCAGCAATTTTAGTGCCTAATAAATTAATTCCTGTCACACTGACTGCTGTAATCATCGCCAGAGGTATTAAGATATGCTCATTTAATTGAAAAAGGTGAATAAATTGTGTCGCAAAAATAATACTCAAAGCGGCGATGTTTGCAGGAAAATAGATAATCGTTTGGGCCCAGCCTAATAAAAAGGAAGGCATTTTCCCGTAGGTAACTTCGATATAGCGGATAGGGCCGCCGGTTTTAGGAATAGCTGTTGCTAATTCAGCTACAGTTAGACCCCCACAAATCGTCAAAAAACCGGCAAATAGCCAAGCAAATAATGTTAAACCAGCAGACTGTGTATGAGATACGACTGCGGCCGCTTTAAAAAATACACCTGCGCCGATCACAGTTCCCATAACTGTCGATAATGCACCGGAAAAAGAAATTTCTTTTTTTAATGGATTTTCCGCCAAGTGAATACTCCTTTACTTTTTATTATTTAAGAAAATGATGATCAATGAGTACGAACTATTTCTATGTAAATATACCTGAGTTTTCTCATGATTTTCAGCAAAAAAAAGAAAGAGGAGCGCTCTTTCTTTTTTACTTACTTAAAACTCTTCGTATTCAGCTGGATCTTGATCGTTAGTACGCCCATTTTCTTTTGTTAAACCATTGATTACTTCCATATCTTCTTTACTTAACTCGAAATCAAATATAGCAAAATTATCAACTTGTCGCAAGTAATGTGAAGCTTTCGGAATAGGTAAAACGTTTAATTGTACTTCCCAACGCAAAATAATTTGTGCAATGCTTTTATCATATTTGTCAGCAATTTTTTGAATCGTTTCGTTTTGCAAAATTTTAGAAGCACGACCTAAAGGGCTCCAGGCTTGCGTAACAATTCCCTTAGAAGCATCAAATTCACGTTGTGCTTGTTGGTTAAATTCCGGATGTAGCTCTACTTGATTAATCACTGGTAAAACGCCTGTTTCTTTTTCCAAGCGATTGATATGTTCAGGCAAAAAGTTACTTACCCCGATGGAACGAACTAATCCCGTTTTTTGGGCGTCGACCAAAGCTTGCCAAGCTTCTACATATTTATCTTCTTTCGGGTTGGGCCAGTGAATTAAATACAAATCAATATAGTCCAAATTTAGACGAGAAACAGATTCTTCAATAGTTGTTAGTGCGTCTTGATAAGCATGATAGCGTCCGGGCAGTTTTGAAGCTACCGTTATCTGATCACGAGCAACACTGCTATTTTTAATCGCACGCCCTACGGCACCTTCATTTTCATAATTAAAGGCCGTATCAAGTAAACGATACCCCACCTGCAAAGCTTGTTCAATCATTCGCGTGCCGTGCGCACCGTTTAATTTATAGGTTCCAAAACCTAGTTTAGGAATACTAAAGCCGTCAGCTAATTCATAAATTTCCTTCATATTATCGCCTCCTCATAAAAATCATACCATATCTGCTTTTAATTGAAAGTAAATAGATAATGTTTTTATTCGCATTCTTTTCTCACTCCTTGTTATAATAAAAAATGGAGGTGGATAAAATGTTAAGTAATCAATGGACAGAAGAACTTCCTATATCTGGTATCAAAAAGTTTCGTACCGTTTCTGGCGGTGATGTAAACGATGCTTATCAAGTAGAAACCAATGAAGACACTTATTTCTTATTGCGACAACCTAAGCGCTCCGCTGATTTTTATCAAGGAGAAATCGCTGGACTTAAAGCTTTTGAAGAAGCAAACGTAACAGCTCCGCGTGTAATCGCTAATGGTCAAATCGAAGGCGACGCCTATCTTTTAATCAGCTTTTTAAATCAAGGAAGCGGAAAACAAAGTGATTTAGGTCGTTTAGTCGCTAAGATGCACCAACATTACAGTCCTAATGGTAAATTCGGCTTTGATCAGCCTTCAACTGGTTCAGATTTAACTTATGATAATGCCTGGTGTGATACTTGGCGTGAATTGTTTGTCGATCAAAGAATGGATGCATTAGCTAATGAATTATTACGAAAAAACTTATGGCACAAAAAAGAAGAACAACAATACCAAAAAGTTCGCCAAGTAATGAATGAAGAATTATCACAACATCAAAGCAAACCTTCTTTATTACATGGGGATTTATGGGGCGGTAACCATATGTTTTTACAAGATGGCTCACCTGCTTTATTTGATCCGGATGCCTTATATGGCGATCGTGAATTTGACCTGGGCGTAAGTTTGGTGTTTAATGCCTTTAATGATAATTTTTATCAAGCTTATCAAGAAGTTTATCCTCTTGATGCTGGTTATGAACAACGCTTAAAATTTTATAGCTTATATCTTTTGATGGTCCACGTAAATAAATTTGGTAGTATTTATGAAGGTGGCGTACAAAGAACAATGAATGATATTTTGAGCCACTCATAATATAGAAAGGAAGGATATATTATGGATTTCAACTTAGCTGGGAAAACAGCGCTAATTACGGGCGGCGGTTCTGGTCTAGGTTTAGCTACAGCCAAAAATTTAAATAAAGAAGAAGTAAGGACCATTTTATTTGATAAAAATTTTGCAAGTTTTGCTGAAAATGATTTTGCCAATAAGCAACTCGTTGAAACCGTAACAGGAGATGTTAGAAATCCCGAGGAACTTGCTAAATTGCACCAAGATTTAAAAACGCAGAACAAGGCTGTAGATATTATTATTAATTGTGCGGGTATTACCGGTGCACAAGGCGATTTTTCCGATATTTCGTTGGAGGATTGGCAGGAAGTATTTGATATTAACCTTTTTGGCTCTGTGAATGTAACAAAAGAATTTCTTAGTGATTTGCAAGAGAAAAAATGGGGCCGCGTCCTTTTCTTAGCTTCTGAGGATGCAATGCAGCCTTATGATGATGAAATTCCTTATTGTGCAACCAAAGCGGGAATCTTAGCTTTATCTAAAGGTCTGGCCAAAACACTCGGGCCACAAGGAATTACTTCAAATGCAGTTTCGCCTGCCTTTATCAATACACCAATGACCGATAAGATGATGCAAAATCGGGCAGATGAACTAAATGTTTCTTTTGACGAAGCGATTCAGTCCTTCTTAAAAGAAAGAAGACCCTTTATGACCAGTTCTAGACGTGGCTATCCAGAAGAAGTGGCAAATGTGATTACCTTCTTGTGTTCAGAAAAAGCCAGCTTTGTCAACGGTGCAAACTACCGCGTGGATGACAATTCAGTAGGAACGATTTAACTTAATTAGGAGGAAATAACGTGAAATATTACGATCAGCACCTGCACACTTTTTTATCTTTTGATTCCAAAGAGATCTTTGAAAATTATCTATTAAATAAACCGCCCTATTTTGTGGCTACCGACCATCTAGATTTGCGTAATCCAGGGGATAACTTTCAAGATGATATTCCTGATTATGATAAGTTAGCACAAAAGTTAAGCGAATTAGAAGCTAATTATCCGACCACCTTTTTAAAGGGTGTTGAAATCGGCGTTGTTCCCGGTCAAGAAGAACAAATTAACGACTATCTTAACGATCACCCTTATGACTTAAAGCTGTTAAGTATTCATCAAAATGGTAAATTCGACTATATGGATGATGTCGTTTTGAGTAAAGACAAATATAAAGTTGCTAAAATGTACTTTGACCAAATGGCGCAAGTTTTAGATACTTTTTCAGGAGCACAAATTTTGACTCACTTTGAATACGGTCTTCGTCGGCTTGATTTTACCGCAGAAGAGTTAGAAGAACACTTTGAAAAAGAGTTAAGTGCGATTTTGAAAAAAGTCATTCAAAAAGAAATGGCGCTAGAAATCAACGCAAAAAGTTTTGGTTATTATCAAAATGCCAATCTTTATCGCTATATTATCCCACTGTATAAAAGCTTGGGCGGAACATTTTTCACTTTAGGCTCAGACGCCCATCAGGCTAGTGACTATGAAGCACTTTTTCCTGAAATGTCAGGTTTATTAAAAGAATTCGGTATAAACTTTCTAGTAACTTTCCAAAAAAATGACCGTTTTCTGACAGAGTTGCCTTAAAAAATTCATAATAAAAGCAGGAAGTTTTTGGCTTCCTGCTTTTGTTATTCTTCTGTTTTTTCGACTCTTTCTTCGTCGATTTTCTCGGAATCAACAACATCATTTTTAGCGGCTTCTTTTTGGGCTTGTTTAAATACTTTTTCTTTTTCTTCTTTATAATCACTTTGACGTTGTGCGTATACTTCTTCTTTGCTTTTTTCTTTTTTGTCTTCTGTCATGCAAATCCCTCCTCAGTTAATTTAGGGGTTTAGCTCTACTTTTACTATAAAGAATTTTTTTTATTTTGTAAAATATAACAACTTGAAAACGGTGTCTGTTATAATGAAATAAATACTGAAAGGATGTGTATTTTAATGGCTTCTTTAGATGATATCATTGATAATTTTTTTCAAATGAAAATCACTGAACTTAATGACTATAATGAACATATCGACGACCCTGCTAGCTTAGTAAAAATCATCGCTGAACTGACCGATAGAATGCAGGACACACAAGACTTTTCTGATAAAGGGCAACTTGAGCAATATTATCTTACTGATCTACCTGAAAATATGGTTGTTTTTCCCGATGAAGTGCTTGCTATTCATGAAGTACTACTTGATTTTTACCAATTTCTGCAAGAAAACGGCTATTTAACAGCAGCTGTATACAAAGATCTATTACTCTTTTTGCAAAAAAATAAACATCGCTTTATCAATCGTATGCACGACAAGCAATTTTGGTCCCAGGAAAAAAGAACGAGCATGGAAAATCTTGATCAGGAAATGATGGATGCCATGCCGCCTGAAGTAAATGACCTTTTCCAAAGTTTAAACAATATCTTTCAAGAAGAAGCAAATACTGAGCAAAAAGATAATGTGATCGATTTTCCTTCCAACAAGGGAGAAAAACTAACAAATGCAGCGCCTTATGCCATTCAGCTGAGAATCGACTTATTAGGCTTTAAACCACCAATTTGGCGGCGTGTATTGGTGCCTTTTGATTATACTTTAGCTGATTTGCATGAAGTCATCCAAACTTGTTTTGAATGGGAAGATGAACATTTACACCAGTTTATCGTCGGCAGAATGTATTATGAACCTGCGGGAATGGATTTCGATGATTTTGGTGATTTTTTCACTGGCGATACTTCTTCTATAACTGTTGGAGAAGTCTTCGAGCAATTTAAATCGATCGATTATATTTATGATTTTGGCGATGACTGGCAACATAAAATCAAATTTGAAGCAAATATTCCCTATGCCGAATTGCCTAAAGATAAGGGAGCATTAAGCAGTGTCGAGTCTGAACAACTTCCAATTTGCCTTACCGGACGACAAGGAGCTCCTGTGGAAGATTCAGCGGACCAAGAAGAATTCGCTCCTTTTGATATAGATAGAATCAATAAAAATTTATCGGATATTTGATTTTTTGAACAAATAAAATTGTTTTGCTGCACCAAAATTTACACTTATTGGCGCTAACTTTCTCTACTAGCCTCCAATAACTTGTCAATTGGTGGGACATCCAAGATTATGCCACCAATCCCTTTTTGATTGGCGGCACATCAACTGACTTAGCTCCAATATCTTGCTACATTCTTTGATTTAGTGTACTTAAGATATGATTATCATTAAAAAAGTTTCTGTACTATTTTTTTATAATACAGAAACTTTTTTCTTTATTTATCTTTAGTAAAATCAAGGCAAGCCTTTTGTAACTCTTCGTAAAGCTTCTGTGCTTGCTCCAAGTCAGCTACATTGGCGCCACTAGCTAGCGCATGTCCACCTCCATGGTAACGTTTGGCGATTTCATTGATCGCAGGACCTTTAGAACGCATGCGCACACGGTAATAACCTTCTTTTTGTTGGACAAAAATCGCCCAAGCTAATACCCCTTCAATAGCACCAGGCAATGGAACAACGCCAGAAGTTTGTGCATCAGAAACACCAAATTCGTCTAACATTTCGGTGCTAAAAGTTACTCGTGCAGCACCTGTTTTATCCATCTGTAGATTCTGATAAACATAACCCGATAAACGGGCGACATTACTTGAAATTTCTTCGATACGTCGATTTAACCCAGCGTAATCAAAACCAAAGTCAATCAAATCAGCTGCAATTCGTAAAGTATGAGAAGAAGATGCTGGATACAAAAAACGTCCAGTATCTCCAACAATACCAGCATATAACAAACGTGCAGCGTCTTTTGTCATATGTAGTTCTTCTTTAAACATTTCCCAAAAATCTGCGATAATTTCACTACAGCTAGACGCATTATCTTGTACCCACATTAAATCACCATAAGGTTCATCGTTGGGATGATGATCAATTTTAATTAATTTAGTGCCTAAATTAAAACGATCGTCACTGATTCTTGGCGCATTTGCTGTATCAGTGACAATAACTAAAGCATTCTGGTAAGTAACGTCATCGATGGTTTGCATGTCAGCCAAATATTCCAAGCCTTCTGAAGGCCCACCCACTTGATAAACTTTTTTTCCAGGAAAACTTGCTCGCAATAGTTCAGCCAAACCAACTTGTGAGCCTAGGGCATCGGGATCAGGGCGCTTGTGCCGATGAATAATAATTGTATCAAAAGCTTTAATTTCAGCTAAAATATCTTCTTGTACGCTCATCTTGTTCCTCTTTTCTAAATTATGGACGTTCCATAACTTGGCAAACGACAATCGCTTTAGCTACTAATGAATTTTCGATAAAGACATTAATATCCAATTTAGCTGAACGTCTACCTAGTTCTAAAATTTGTGGTTCTATTTTTAATTCACTTTCTAACTGAATTAAATGAAAATAATGTAAACTTACTTGTTCAATCCAAGCGTTCCGCCGATGATTCACATCCATCACTCGCTTAGTAACGTTTGCGATAACTTCATTTAACACACCAAATGAAATGGTCCCTAATTCATCCACCATTTGCGGTGTGACACCAAAGGTAAATTGCGGTGTTGATAATTTATTACCTTCAATATCTTGTTCGATCGATTGAATTTCGCCAGTAATTTGATCAGAAATCGTATCTGATAATTGCGGTTGACGTTGCACTAACTGCATAGCTTTCATAACATCTTGCCGAGTGACAATACCCAGAAGTGATAAGTCATCTGCGACAACAGGCATAACCTCCAAACCATCCCAAATCATCTGGTGACTGACTGAAGCTACACTCATTTCTTTTTTTACTCTACGTGGGTCTTTAGTCATTACCCGCTCAATCAGTTGTGTATCAGCTTTTCCTAATACATCTTTGGCCGTGACAATCCCCACCACCCTTGTGTTTTTATTAACCACAGGATAGCGCGAGTGTTGGGTGGCATCAGAAAGTGCGCGATAATCTTTAATCATATCAGAAGTCGTTAAATAGCTGGTTTTTTCAAGCGGCATATAAATATCGCCCACCAATAAGATATCTTTTTTAATAAGTTGATCACTCATGGCACGATTTATCATACTTGCCACAGTGAAGGTATCATAAGTTGTCCGCAAAATCGGCAATGCCAACTGATCAGCTAACGCTCGAATTTCTTGTGAAGTATCAAAACCACCGGTAATTAATACGGGTGCACCTTCTTTAAGCGCTAATTTTTGCGCATCCAACCGATTACCGACAATCATCAAAGAACCAGGCGTGATGTAGCGTTGCATGGCCTCTTCAGTCATCGCTCCGATCACGAATTTATTTAAATCCTTTTCTAGGCCGTTAGCACCACCTAAAACGTCGCCTTCAATAATACGCACAACTTCTCCAAAGGTTAATCTTTCAATATGCTTTTTAAGTTTTCGTTCGATTCGAATCGTTCCCACACGCTGGATCGTGGAAACTAGTCCGATATTCTCAGCATCTTTGATTGCTCTATAAGCGGTTCCTTCGCTAACGTCTAAACTTTTAGCAATTCCTCGAACAGAAATTTTTTCGCCTACTTGTAAACTTTCAATGTGTGCCAAAATCAAATCATGTTTTGTCGCCATTATTTTCTACACCTCAATTGCCTCTCCACTATTCATTACTTTTCCTACACTCGTTAATTGTTCTACAAATTTTTGCGGATCTTGTTTGATTTGTGGGAAAGTATTGTAATGAATAGGTACAACCGTCTTGGCTTTCAACCGATTAGCCGCACGAAGCGCATCCTCTGGTCCCATCGTAAAGTTATCGCCAATTGGCAAAAAGGCAACGTCAATATCATATTGTTCGCCTAATAAAGATAAGTCACTATAATCTGCTGTATCTCCAGCATGATAAATCGTTTTTCCTTCTGCTTGCAATAAAATACCAGCAGGTTCGCCCATATAGATCATTTGCCCATTTTCTTGATAACCAGAACTATGTTGTGCATGGGTAAATTTCACGCGTCCAAAAGGAAAGTCATAGCCACCGCCAATATTCATGCCGTGAGTATTTTCAATCCCTTTACTAGCAGCATAAGTACAAACCTCAGGTAAACCTATAACTGTTGCATTATTTTTCTTAGCGATCGAAACCATATCACCTATGTGATCATCATGTCCGTGAGTAATCAAAATATAATCCGTTTCAACGTCTTCAGCAGAGATATCCGCTAAAAGATTTTGTGAAATAAACGGGTCAAATAACAAACGAATGCCCTCATCCAATACTACAGAAAGAACAGCATGTCCATGATACGTGATCTTCATTTAAATCTCCTCACTTTATAATTTATTACCTACTCTTGTTTTAAAAAGTTATAACAGTATACACTCTATATTGTAACAGATATCAAGTGATAAAAAAACAATGACGGGTGTAAGCCAAATCGTTTACAAGCTTAAAATTAAATAAGAAGTATAATGTTTTTTGACCTAAGTACAACGAAGGAAGGGCCAAAACTTTAACAATTGTCCTCAAGTACAACGAAGGAAGGGCCAAATATTTAGCATTTGTCCCTAAGTTAGCTAAAGTAAGGGCCATTAGCAGAGCAACTGGCCCGAAGTTCAACAAAGAAGAGACCATTCCCTAATCTTTTGGCCTAAAGTCAGACATAAGTAGGACCAAAAACCAGGTTATGTTTCTCAGCTCATCAAAAAACGCGCAGCCTTTATTCTGCGCGTTTTTACTATTTATTATTATAATTTGCTTGCGGCATCTTCATCGATGATTACGACTACATCGTCGTGTTTTTGTAAGACGCTGGCTGGCAAGTCTTCTGTCACTTTTCCGTCGATCATGCCTTTGACCGCATCAGCTTTCGCTGCTCCAAAAGCCATTAAAATGATTTTTTTACTTTTCATAATAGATTGAATGCCCATAGTCAATGCTCGAGTTGGCACATCTTCTACTTTGTCAAAATAACGTTTATTAGCGTTCACTGTTGATTCAGTAAGCTCAACAACGTGTGTCGTGGCTTCAAAGGAAGTTCCTGGTTCATTAAAGCCAATATGGCCGTTTTGACCAATCCCTAAGACTTGAATGTCGATCGGATTAGCGGCAATGATATCATCATAACGTTGGCATTCTGCATCTAAATCTTGTGCTTTACCGTTTGGAACATAAGTTTTTTTGAAAGGTTTATGATTAAATAAATGTTGGTCCATAAAAAAGCGATAACTTTGTTCGTTATTACCATCCAAACCTACATACTCATCTAAATTCACAGACACTTTATCAGAAAAATCCATGTCACTTTCAATCATGTAGCTATACATTGTTTCTGGTGTGCTACCTGTTGCTAAGCCAAAAGTATCAGCGCCGTTTGCAATGCCATCTTTGATAATTTCAAATGCTTTTTTGCCGCCCTCATCGGCATTTTTCACGCGAATAACATCCATAAAATAATCTCCCTCGTCCGTATTTTTGGTATAAACCAATTTTAGCACGGACTTTTATAAAAAACAAGATTGTACGTTAACCATTTCACATTAGCTATTTCTTACTTTTTCAACGATTTGGGCCACAAGTGTCGGTTCACTTAAGTTCGTTACTTCTTGGATCACTTCGGTCATTGTTTTTTCTTTTAACATTTCTTGTAAACGTACGCTTTCTTCATCCTTGGGGTCATCGTATTGTAGGATCATCGCCACAACATCAACCAAAGCTTCATAAGAAAGTCCGTAATCTTTTGCTTCACGAATGGGACGAATAAAGCGTTCGTCATAACCTAGTTTTCGAATAGGTGTACGTGCTACTCGCGTAATATCATCTGAAATATAAGGGTTTTTAAAACGATCGATAATTTTTTGAATATATTGTTCATGTTGCGGACGCTCAAACTGCCACTTAGCGATTAATAAATCGCCAGTTTCTTGTAAAACAGCCTTTAATTGATCCAATACTTTCCTATCTGCAACAGCTTCGCCAATAGTAGTATAGCCATAAAAAGCCCCTGTATAGGCAGTTGTCGCATGACCAGTATTTACTGAAAATAGTTTGCGCTCGATGTAAGGCGCTAAATCAGACACATAACCTACATTATTCAAACGAATCTGTTTTGCCTTACTTTGTGTATCATCTACTAACCATTCACTAAAAGGTTCAACAGAAACAAACAAAGGATCTTCATGTTGTTGAATAGGTACAATTCTATCCACAGCTGCATTAGGAAAGCCTACATAGCTATCGACATAATCCATATCATCTGCAGATAGAAATGGCTGAACTTTATCCAGTAAAAACTGACTACCGCCAATCATATTTTCACAGGCAATAATATCAATAGGCGTTTGCTTTCCTCTCTGCCGACGCTTTTGAATTCCTTTTGCGATCAATTCTGCAATCATAGGTAAAATCTTAGGACCGATCGCTGTCGTAATAATATCACTTGTTGCTACTGAATCGATCACTGCTTCAGGATCCTTCTGATTATTAAGTCCGGTCACTTGATCGACCGTAATATGTTTTTTCTCTTCTGCTGCTAATTCAATTTCATAACTTTTTCTTTCTTTTAAAGCATTAATAATCGTTTCGTTAATGTCGACAAAATCGATAGAAAAATCATTTTCATGTAAAATTTCGCCAATAAAACCACGACCGATATTTCCTGCGCCAAAATGTGTGGCTTTCATTCTGCTACCTCCTCAAGTAATGCAATCACTTCATCTTCGGAATTTGCATCTGCTAATTTCACAACATTTTGTACATCTGAGCAAAATACAGCAATCTGTTGCAAAATGTCTAAATGTTCATTATTTACACCAGCAATACCGAAAATAACTGTCGCCAGCTTTTCTTCATCATCATCTTCAGTAGAAAAATCTATTCCTTCAGGTACTTGAACAATAGAGATCCCGCTTTTTTTCACATACTCTTTGGCTTCATCTGTCCCATGGGGAATGGCGATAAAGTTGCCCATATAGGTAGATACTTTATTCTCACGCTCAATCATCGCATCTACATAAGCAGAATCGACACAACCAGCGTCAACCAAGAGCTGTCCACTTTTTTTAATGACATCTTCCGGCGTCTTATCTGTCTGATTCAATAAAATCATTTCTTTTTGTAATTTCATTTTCTATTCCTCCTCCGATTCTTTAATTTCAGCAATAAACAAAGAACTGATCCATTCATAAATCTCTTCTTCATTTCCGTACTGATAAAGCTGCATATTGACATCACTTTCAATGACTGAAGCACTGATTTTTCCTAAAAGACGGTTTTCAGTTTCAGACATGTCCGCCGGCGCTAGCATTAACAATAAACGTGTTAGCTCCATTGGTTTTTTATCCATTCCTAAAATAGGGACGGAACGTGATAGATCAAAAATCGCAAAAAAAGGCTCTTTCACATAATGATTAGAACTATGAAATAAAGCAAAATGTGTATTCGGTATGCCAATCGGCGCTAATTGGTGACGATTAACAATCAAATCACGAACTTTTTTCCGATTTTCTAACACCACTCCTTCTAATTCTTCTAAAATGACTTCTAAAGTTTTTTCTAAAGTTTGTTGGGTTGTGATATTTTTAATTGAAAAGCGGGTCAACAACTCATTGGCCACTTTCATCTGCTCATAAACTTTTTCAAAGTCATTCTGTGTAGTTTTTGGTGCACTTTCATAAGATACTAGCTTATTTTCTGACTGTTTCCCCTTTAATTCCTGCTTGATTTGATAAATTTCATCATCTAACAACAAAGGGGAAATAACTTTATAGGGTAAAGAAAATTCAGGTAAGTAAATCGTCGAAAGAATTAAATCAAACTCTTTAAAATCAATATGACTCATCTGTGAAATTTTAGCAATTTCGATTCTTTCAATTTCTGGAATGTATTTATTGATACGACTTTCTAAAATTTTGGCTGTGCCAATTCCGCTAGAACAAAGCACCAGTGCTGAAAGTTCCTTTCGAACCGGATTTCTTTCTAAAGAAGCCGCAAAGTGAATCACAATATAAGCCAGTTCATCTTGCAAAAATGCTTGATGATCTGTAAAAATCTGTTTTAAATTTGCTTGGATAATCTTCGTTAGTTCAGGATATTCTTCCAAAATTTTTTCTAGTAAAGGATTTCCCGCTAATTGTGCCTGATTATCAATGCGTTTAAATGCTGCTGACAAATGCGTCAATAAATCATAGAAAAGGGTATCATCTTTACGAAAGTCTTTTTGCATTTGTTCAGAAACCAAGCGAATCAACTCTCTTACTTGGTAAGAAAGTTCTGCATCAAAATTATCTAGAAAAATATTTTGCGGTTTCTTATAATTTACTCCTTCTAATTGCTTAGAGAAAAATAAAATTTCCGCTTCTGTCATTCCTAAATCCGTCTGTCTTTTTATTTCTCCTATAATCTGATCTGCTAGACTTCTAATACTTGGCGATACTGTTTGGCTAGATGATGTTTCTGTTAGCAAATGACCCTTATTCATTCGCTCAAGAGACAAAGCCAAACTAGTAATAACCTGTTGTAATTGGTTATCCGTAACCTCAATAAAAAGACTGTTCATTTTTTCAAGTACCGCTTTTTGGGCAAAATAAAACCAGATTGGAGAGATAAAGTTCAAAAAGAAATTAGTGGATTGAATATTTTTATCAGCAGCGTTTACTTCGGACAAATAAGAGAAAAACTCGTATTCATTAACATCGCTATAGATAATATTACTCAGAATCTGACGACGATTTTCTTCCGAACCTGTGACCAGAATCCCGCGAGCTTTTTTCCGTTGCAGAGAAAGTCCATACTCGGATAGACTCTTTTCAACCTGTTGTAAATCACTATGAATCGTTGTAGGGCTTACCGCAAAATCTTGTGCCAACCCTTCAATGATCATGTCTTCTTCAGCCAATAATAAACTTGATACAAGCGCACTTTGACGATGTACATTATCAAAAACTACTTCTTGATTTTTTTCTACTTCTTGTCTTATAGCTTGCAGTGTTTCTTTTTCTCCAATTAAACGATAACCATTTTTACGTTCATTAATAATTTGTGCTTTTTGCGGCTTGATTGTTTTTTCAATACTTGAAATTTCTCGATATAACGTTCGCTTACTAATTTGCAATGTCTCTTGTAAATGTTGCGCAAAAACCCCTTGATCATTTTCAAGCAATATTTTCAACAATTGATTTTCCCGGTTGGAAAAATACAAGTAATTCACCTCCAATATAAAATCAAAAGAAAAGATAGTGCCCTTCTTTTAAAGTCTGACAACTATCTAGAAAACTTTACTGTAGCTGCTTATAAAGAAGTTGCCCTATCTTTTCACAAAACTAAGATTTAATCGTTACTGTCCTCATCCTAGATGATACCATTTCTTTGTTTATCAGGGGTTTTATTTTACTACTGCTCTTTCATTCGTTCAACAATCTGTTCATAACTTTCTGTATCCATAAAGTTATCTACTGTAATAAATTGTGCGGATGGCGCTTTTTGCTCAGCACGATCATACAGTTCTTTTTGCGTTACTACCAAGCTTTGAGCATCATCTTCTAAGTGATCAATCACTAAATTTGTCACATCTACATCTAGATTAGATTTTTTCACCATATTTCGCAATACCGAAGCACCCATCGCACTGGATCCCATGCCTGCTTCACAGGCAAAGACAATATGTTTTACTTCAGATAATGTTAAGTCTTCTACCTTATTGCTTTTTTTAGCTGTTGTTTCTTCAGCATTTTCTACTTGTGATGTTTCATTTTTCATTCTTTCCACGATTTCATCATAACGTGGACTATTCATGAAGTTTTCAACGCTGACAAATTCTGCAGAAGGCGCTTTTTGCACCGCTCGATCGTGTAATTCATTTTGTGTGATAACTAAAGTATTCGCATCATCTTTTAGTTTACTAATTGAGGCATTAGAAACCGGCATATCAATACCTGCTTCTTGCATTTTCTTTCGTAAAACAGAAGCACCCATCGCACTAGATCCCATACCTGCATCACAGGCAAAAATCACTTGGTCGACTTTTCTTAATTCAGCATTTTCTACATCTGTTGTGGCTGTATTCTCTGCAGCTTGGCCTTTGCTTTCTTGTTTAGCAGATTGTACAGCTGCTTGTTGAGCAGCAAGATCTTCATCATTTGCTTCTGAACGATCAGATTTTAGGATGACCATCCCCACCAAGAAAGAAACGATGGTAGCAACAACTACACCTGCAATGACTGCAACATAACTGTTTGGCGGTGTCATTCCCAATACGGCTATAATAGATCCTGGCGATGCAGCGGCTCTTAAGCCCGCATCTAAAAGTTGGAAAGTAAAGGTTCCTGACATCCCGCCAGCGATCACTGCTAAAAACATGAGTGGTTTCATCATAACGTATGGGAAATAAATTTCATGAATCCCTCCGACAAATTGAATTAAAATCGCACCCGGCGCAGAAGCCTTCGCTGAGCCTTTTCCAAATAGGGTAAAAGCTAATAGAACGCCTAACCCAGGACCTGGATTTGCTTCAAGTAAGAACAAAATCGATTTACCTGCTTCAATAGACTGTTCTGTTCCGAGCGGAGTCAGAATTCCATGATTAATCGCGTTATTTAAGAACAAAATTTTCGCTGGTTCAATAAATATATTAGCTAATGGTAACAGTCCTGCTTGAATTATCGCAGCAACCCCTAATCCTAACCATTCCGTCAATATTGATACAATAGGTCCAACTGCATAATAACCAATAATTGCTAAGGCAAAACCAATCAATCCAGATGAAAAATTATTTACCAGCATTTCAAAACCAGCTCGGATTCTATGACCAAATCTTTCATCAAATTTCTTAATACACCAACCGCCTAAAGGTCCCATCATCATCGCGCCGATAAACATAGGAACATCAGAACCAACAATTACCCCCATGGTTGCAATAGCGCCAACAACGGCACCACGCTGTTCATGAATCATGCTCCCACCAGTATATCCAATCAATAATGGCAATAAATAAGTAATCATTGGGTCAGTCATAGAAGCCAATTGTTCATTAGGTAAAAAACCGTCCGGAATAAATAACGCCGTAATGACTCCCCAAGCAATAAACGCGCCAATATTAGGCATAACCATGCTACTTAGACTACTACCTAATTGTTGCACTTTGGCCTTAATTCCTTTATTCTCTTGTGCCATTTCTCCTTCTCCTCTCAAAAATTTACTTTTTCTACATCTTTAGTTTAAGTCAAATTGAGAGGGCTTACAACATAAACTAGTTAGAGTTTTGACACAAAAAAGAATGCCAAGATTTATAATAACTATTTGTCTAAAACCCAAGAAGCTACTTTGACAGGTCTACTCTAGTTTTGAAAAAATCTAGAACTACTTTGACAGACCTACTCTAGTTTTGGGAAAAATCAAGCTACTTTGGCAGACCTACTCTAGTTTTGGGGAAATCTAGAACTACTTTGGCAGACCTACTCTAGTTTTGAAAGAATCTAAAACTTTTTTCAAAGAGCTACTTTACTCTTCACGATATTTACGCCTCAATAAAAAGAAGCTAGAATTCATCCAGCTTCTTTTTGTGTACTTTAGGATTTTCTTTTCTTACGTTTTTGGCTTGATTCCATAATTACAGGTAGAATTACAGGTCGTCTTTTGGTTTGTTCAAATAAATAACGACTTAGTTTTTCACGAATTTCTTGTTTTAATTTACTCCATTCAAAGTCATTGCTGTGTAAATGCTTGTCAACAATTTCTTCTACAATATCTCCGCCTTCTCTTAAAAGATCTCGGCTGGCTTTAACATAAACAAAGCCGCGGGAGGTAATTTGTGGCTTTGAAACAATTTGTTTTTTCCGTCGATTAATTGTCACTACAGCAACAAAAACGCCATCTTCTGACAAGACTTTCCGATCTTTTAAGACAATATTTCCGATATCGCCTACACCAATGCCATCTACCATGACATTATCAGAAGGGATCGTGCCACTAAGTGCCATTTCTCCTTCTTTGTACTCCACGATATCTCCAGGAGCGGTAATAAATATGTGATCTTTAGGAATACCCACAGCTTCTGCTAAATCAGCGTTGGCGGTCAAAAGACGATATTCTCCTTGTACTGGAATAAAATATCTCGGTTTTAACAAATTCATCATCAACTGTTGGTCTTCAGGGTTGGCATGACCTGACACACGTAAATTATCCGAAATATTTTTGACCGTACCACCTGCTCTATAAATCATATCCTCGGTTTTAGCAACATAAGTTTCCATGGCAATCGTAGGTGTTGTTGTAATATAAACCAGATCGCCTTCTTTGATGCGTAAAGTTCGATGAGCACCGCTAGCCATTTTTTGCAAGGCTTTGATAGGTTCACCCATCCGACCTGTTTCTAAAATAATCAATTGATCATCATTATATTTTTTCATCGCTTTTTGCGTGATTAAAATATCTTCATCTGGTAGTTCCAACTTCCCTAATTTCATAGCTGTACGGATAATACGGCCGAAATCTTTACCGGTCAAAACAATCTTTCTTCCTGCACGATAAGCTGCATTAATCAACTGTTGTACGCGTTGTAAGTTACTAGCAACACAAGCAACAATAATACGTCCTTCCCAAAAACCGATATTATCATATACTTCTTCGCCAATTTGTTTTTCAGAAGCAACTGTTTCTGGATTTTCAGCGTTACTTGACGTACTTAAAAGTGCTAAAACACCTTCACTTCCAATTTCAGCTAAACGTCCAAAATCGGTACGATAAGATGAAACAGCTGATTGGTCAAATTTGAAATCTCCAGTATAAACAATATTTCCTTCTGATGTCTTCAAAGAAACACCTACGGAACCAGGAATCGTATGTGTTGTTGGAAAGAAACTTACGACAGTTGATTTAAAATCAATCTCGGTATCTTCATCAATTACATGAAATCCCTTGAACTTTTTGGTTGGTTCATAACGGTGTACCGACATTTTTGCCAATTCAATCGTCAATTTTGTCCCAAAAACGGGCGCATTAATTTTTTCTAAAAAATAAGGCAGTGCTCCGATGGCATCTGCGTGTCCATGTGTTACAAAGACTCCGGCTACGCGATCCGCGTTTTCTTCTAAGTAAGTAAAATCAGGGATGACTGTATCAATCCCAAATAATCCATCTTCTGGATAGCTTAAGCCGCAATCTAACACAAAAATATCTTCCCCAACTTCAGCGATGTACAAGTTTTTTCCATTGCCTCGTACACCACTAAGAGGGATAATTCTTATTTGTGCCAAATTTTTCACCTCTCCAATCATTTTATATCTTTTTATTTAACGTTTTTTTCAAACATTTACTAAAAGCAAACGTTCTTTCCGAGCCAAAAACATCCTAGCATAGTATAACACAAAATAGCCCGACAATACATTTTCGCGAATGATTCCCTTAAAAACTTACTTTTCACTTAATGTTTAAAGGTAAAGGATACTACGCCTCGCTCTCGCTCGCCCTAGTACTGTTCATCTCTTCGCTTACGCTTCGATCTCATCAAGGGCTAAGCGACAAGTCGCTAAGGCCTTGAAGGATCTTCTCTTAGCTCCCTTTAGTCGCTAAATCGTAGTGATTCGGTTTGGGGAACTACGCTCGTTCCTCTCGCCTAGTACTGTTCATCAGCTACTCTCAGCTCCTTTTAGTCGCTGAATCGTAGTGATTCGAAATAAAGGACACTACGCCTCGCTCTCGCTCGCCCTAGTACTGTTCATCAGCTACTCTCAGCTCCTTTTAGTCGCTGAATCGTAGTGATTCGGTTTGGGGAACTACGCTCGTTCCTCTCGCCTAGTACTGTTCATCAGCTACTCTTAGCTCCCTTTAGTCGCTAAATCGTAGTGATTCACAGCAAAAAAACTGATGAAAATATTTCCACCAGTTCTTTTCACTAAACGATCTAAAAACTGAAAATCATCGGTTGTAAGACATAGACTGCAAAAACGATCACAACGATACCAAACATATTTAACCAAAAACCAGCTTTTATCATATCTTTAATCGCTAATTCTCCAGAACCAAATACAGCAGCATTAGGCGGTGTTGAAATAGGCAACATAAATGCACAGCTAGAAGCCAAAGCAACAATTGCCATAATGCCAAAAGGTTCCACGCCAATTCCAGCAGCTAATCCAACACTGATTGGCATCAACATATTGGAAACAGCTGTATTGGACATAATTTCGGTCATAAACAAAATAGTTACAGTCAAAATAACAACGATATAGAAATAATTGAATTGTTCAAGTCTAGTTAACAGCTCGCCAAACCAAGCCGTCAATCCGGAATCTTCAAAAGCTGCAGCTAAAGATAAACCACCACCAAAAAGCAGCAGTAATCCCCAAGAAAGATTTTTCATGTCCGCCCACTCTAGAATCCGACCGCCCTTAGTATTTGGGATCAAAAACATTGCGCTGGCGCCAAATATAGAAATCGTGGTATCCGATAAGGTCCATGGCAATAGACCGCCAAAAATCCACATAAAACCAACAATAACAAAAATTGTTAAAACACTTTTTTCCTCTGTTGACATTTTTCCTAATTCTTTTAATTGATCTTGCGCAAATTTAGTGGAAATATTTTGATCTTGCTCTACCTTAAATTGAAATTTTGTAATATAAAAGTACATAAATACCATTAAAAGAACGGTAACGATCGAACCGAATAAGAACCAATTAGCAAAGGTAATCTCAACGTCCAACATGTTATTAGCTACAGCCACTAAAACTGCATTAGGTACTGAACCAATAATCGTTGCCAGTCCACCAATAGAAGCAGAATAAGCGACGGTCAATAAAAGACCTTTTGAAAAGTTATCAAAAGACGTTTCATTTAACAAGCGCTTTTCTTTAATTTCTGTAATCAAGGCCAGCGCAATGGGTAGCATCATTAAAGCCGTCGCAGCATTAGAAATCCACATCGATAACACCGCCGTCGCAAGTCCTACTGCCAGAATAATACGAGAACAACTTTTTCCTATTAGCGCTATAATCAGCATAGCAATACGTTTATGTAGTCCCCATTTTTCAATAGCTAGGGCAATGGTAAAACCTCCCATATACATGAAAACAATAGGATCGCCGTAAGCCATAGCTGCAGTTGCTTCATCTGTCCCACCTGTAAGTGGTAATAAAAAAATAGGCAGTAAAGAAGTCGCAGGAATCGGCATAGCCTCTGTTATCCACCAGGTAGCCACCCAGGCAGTAACAGCTAAAACTGCACGGGGTGCATCTTCCAATCCCGTTAAACTATTCATGAAATAAATTATCGAAAAAAATACTGGCCCTAAAATAAGGCCAACTTTTTGGAAGTTCATCTCTACCATCCCCTATGTATCAATCTAACATTAAAAGTAAAAATACTAGAATAAAATTTTTAGTGATAATAGCATACCATATTTCGATTTCAAGCAATAGATTTTAATATTATATTATGCAAAAACAAACGTGAATCATTAAAATTTTCATAAAATTCTAATATTTATTGAAATAAAAAAGAGCAGAACACTTTTACTAAAAAGCATCCTACTCATAAATAATTTTAAACCATTATTTTTAAATCAGTCGATGACCGCCTTCATTGTGGATAATTTTCCCTGTAACAAAACTATTTTTCATAAGATAAATCACGCTATCAGCGACATCACCTGCTTGTCCTACCCGTTTTAAAGGAAGTTGTAATGCCAACTCAAAACTTACTGAAGTTGAGTTGGCATTTTATTTCGTATTATTCCTTTTATCGTTCTGCTAAGTATTCTTTAATTTGTATTACTTCATCATAATCAAATTTACTTTCGGATATTTCTTGTATTAGTTCTTCTTTAAACCTTATAGTAATCTCCCAAAAGCCATCAATAATTTGAAAGAGCTCTGGGTCATAATTTTTAAAAACAGGATAAATTTCCAAAAAATCTTCAAAAGAAAGATGCTCATCCTCATAGAAATCTTTGACCCAACCATTCTCTAAGGCATAGTCTGTAGGCAAGCCGTTTTCTGTAAGGATGCCTTTTTCAACCATCGAACGATACATCTCAGCTTTACTGATTTTTTTTGTTCATTTCCTTGTGTATAGTATTGTATACTTTGTTCAACTAACGGCGGGTAGATAATTTCCATCTTATTCACTCCTCGTTATTTAGCCACTTTCTTTCCTTTATAATACCCATTAAGAGATACACGATGACTATGGCGGTATTCTCCTATACTTTCGTCAAAAGAAATTTCTGGTTTTGCATGATTTTGATGCGCACGTCGTATCCTCTTTTTAGCT
This sequence comes from Tetragenococcus halophilus, assembly GCF_001712815.1. Classification (NCBI taxonomy): domain Bacteria; kingdom Bacillati; phylum Bacillota; class Bacilli; order Lactobacillales; family Enterococcaceae; genus Tetragenococcus; species Tetragenococcus halophilus. The sequence goes on along the minus strand of NZ_CP012047.1, from coordinate 320,190 downwards.
TTTGATGTTTTTCTTGCAGGTACTGCCATTTCCTCATCCCCTTGTACTATTTGTTTGATTTACAATTTACCAACTAGCTTTTTTTACACCCGGTATTTTCCCTTGGTGCGCTAACTGACGAAATTTAATCCGAGACATACCAAACTTACGCATGTAACCCCGTGGTCTACCATCAATCGTATCGCGGTTTTTATGATGATTAGGATTGGAATCTTTAGGCAACTTTGCGAGTGCTTGATAATCACCAGCTTCTTTAAGTTCCTTACGTAAATCAGCGTATTTTGCAATTAATTCCTTTTGTTTATTAGCTTTTGCAATTTTTGATTTTTTAGCCATAAAATTTCCTTTCTGTTTCCAAGAATTAAAACGTAATAATTACGATTTACTAAAATTAGATTAGCATTCTTAAAAATTATTGTCAAGACAAAGTCCCAGGCCGCTATAAAAAAAGGGCAATGAAAAGCTGAAATAGCCCAACATTGCATCGCTAGTTTTATTTTTAATAAATTTCGTAACTTTGCCCAGTTTGGATACCTTCAACGCTCTTTTTAAACGCTAAAGCTACTTTACTCAGTGGTGTTGGTTCAAAACCTGGGAAAAACATTTTTAAGTCTTTCGAAGATTCCTGAAATACTGTAGGACTCACGCTATTTATACGGATTCCTCTAGGTGCTTCAGTGGCTGCTGACTTGACAAAAGCTTTGACCGCGCCATTGGCCATTGCAGAAGAAGCCCCTTGATAGATAGGTTCATCCATAATGATCCCTGTTGTTAACGTAAAACTTCCGCCGTCATTAATATAGTCCATACCAAGTAACACAAGATTTACTTGCCCTTTTAACTTGCTTTCAATCGTTACTTCATTGAGTTCTGGCGTAATTTTTTCTAAAGGACCAAAGTGTGCATCTCCTGCGGCACTAAGCACGGCATCTACTTTACCAACGCTTTCAAACATTTCCTTGATACTGATCGGCTTAGTAATGTCTACCTCCACATCAGTATTATGACGCGCAGCTTGGATAATTTCGTGTTCGGTTTCTAATTCTTTCTTTATCGCTGTTCCTAAAAGTCCTGTAGCGCCAATTAATAAAATTCTCATATAATTCATTTCTCCTCTCTTATTTTTATTTTAATACTTCGAGTATATAATAAGGATAACAAACAGTAAAACAAGTGACTTTTGACAAGCGGGTAAAGAATACGAACAATATCAGTCAATTGCTAAAGAATTCGAAGAAAATTTCGACTGCTCTTTTTCCCATTTGAATACAGCTCTTCTCCGAGACATTTATCGCTGGTATACAGAAACAGATAAAAAAGAAGTCACAAAAGAATTATTAGCAAAAATAGAAAAAGCTAGAGAACAATATTTTGAAAGAAAAGATAATAGTAAACAAGCTTACCTAGAGGAGTCAAAAAAAAAACGAAAATGGAGAAACTAAAAAGAGCACCAATGAAGATAAGCTCAATGAAGAGTTGGAAAAAACATATTCGCGAGAAGATCAAAAGAGAGTTTTCCGAGGACATCCCTAATGACCACATTGTATATGATATGTCCTTAGAAGATGACCGTGTCAACATAAGAGTTTACCAGAATCAAGACAAAAAAATTGCAATATGAAGTAGGTTTTAGCTATAAAATTGCACAAGACCAACTTACTAAACAAGAATAAAGCACTCGTTCCTCATTATCAGTGAAAAAGTTTTCCTAATGATAATGAGGAGCATCCAATTCCATAATTAGACAGATATAATTTTTTCAGATTAACTTATTATTTCTGATAATCCTGCAGTATTTCTTGCCAAGCTTTTTGTGCATCAGTGTCATTCGAGACTTTAAAAGTGTACTCAGCTTCAATATCTTTTGTACGACCATCATCGTTATATAAACCAAAACCTGCTTGATAAGCTCTGAGCTCATCCACACTTCCAATTAATTCATAAACAACGCCATTATCGCCCAATAGATATTTATGAATTGGGTAATCTGCGTCTGCTAAGCCACCATAATCCCGTCCTCCGCCAGCACCTCCGTGAGTTTCACCGGCTTTTTCGTCATATCCTGTAACACCAGAAGAAGAAACATAAAACACGACACCTTTTAAGGCATGAATATCATAAGCATCATAACCCGGTAGTTCCTCTTGCGTTGATTGCTGTTGTACTTGTATTTCTCCATCTTCGGTTTCAGCGAACCAATCTCCTGAGCCTGAAGCACCATGGTCAAAATAAGTATCTGTCACAGCCATTCCGCCTTCTTCTGCTCGAGGAATCGCCCAGTCTAAAAACGCTTGTTGAAGCTCATCTTTTTCTTCTTCTGAATATTTTCTAACTGGAATAGTTTCTTGCTCTTCTTGTTTTCCATCAGAAGAAGATTCTGTCGAACGACTTGTGGTTGTTTCAGTTGTGACAGATTCGCTAGTTTCAGCTAAACTCTGACTTTCAGTTGATTGATTGATTTCTCCTGAAGTAGAAGTCTCTGTCGAAATACTCGTATTGGAAACTGTTTCTTCATTATTCTGTGAACAACCGAATAAAACCAATCCAAAGATTACAGCTAACATCGACAAGATATTAATTTTTTTCAATTTTTCCCCTCCTTTCAAAAGAGATCGCTTTCTTTCTAGTTTAACAATAGCATAAGTTACTTTTTTGAGCGAATTATATATAACTAAAAAAAGCAATTAGACGCCAATCACGTCTAATTGCTTACTTTTTGAAGAAAAGTGTTATTCTTCTACCCACTCTTCAACTTTATCTGGATTATCATCAATCCAATCTTGAGCTGCATCTTCAGGAGATGCGCCTTCTTCAATATCTAACATAACATTTTCCATATCTTCTGTATCCCAGTTAAAGTTATCTATTATTTGATAAGCTTCTGGCATATCGTCTTCTAAGCCTTCACGAGCTAATGCATCAATATGCTCTTCTTCTCCCATCGTTCCTTGTGGGTCATCCAGATATTTTAGATCATATCTTTGGAACATCCAATGTGGAGACCAGCCAGTGATAACGATAGGATCCTCATTATTGATAGCACTACCTAATTGTGAAGTCATCGCACCGCTAGAAGATGGTGTTACTTCCCAATCAGATAAGTTATCATAACTTTCAACTGTATCTTCTGCTGCAGAAACGACACCAGCACCTGGGTCGATACCGATAATTTCTTGATCTGGTACTTGGTCATCTAAATCTTCAATCGAATCTACGTCCATGTATTCTGGCACAGCAAGGCCAAGATTAGCACCTTCTGTATGTGGACCTAATTCATCTACTTGATCTTTAAATTGATCATATTGCGCTTTTTGCGTCACTGGTAACCAAGCAGAAAGTGTCGCATCAGATTCTCCATTAGCTACAGCTTCCCAGTTTACCGCGTTATCCAAAGGCGTTTGTGTGACATTATATCCTTGGTCTTCTAAAACAAGTGCTAAGACATTGGTTGAAGCGACTTCTGTATCCCATTCAACATAAGAAAGGTTAATATTACCGCCCTCTTCAGAGCTAGCACCACTTGAATCATTACCTGACATACTTGTATAAGCAAAGATCGCTGCAATAACGGCTGCTACAACAACAACGCCAGCAATAATCTTATTACGTTTTGATTTTTTAGTGGACGCATTTTCACTCGTTTTAGCTTTACTTGAATTCAATTTTTGTGTAAAACGGTCCAAAATAATTGCTAAAATAACAACTGCGATACCATAAACAAAGCCGCTACCTACTTGAGAACGTTGTACAGCGGATAATACGCCTTGTCCAAGTCCAGGTGCTCCGATCATTGAAGCAACAACAACCATGGATAATGCTAGCATCATCGTTTGGTTAATGCCGGCAAAGATATTGCCCTTAGCTAGGGGTAATTCTAATTTAAATAATTTTTGCCAGTTCGTACCACCAAATGAATCCGAAGCTTCAGTTAATTCAGTTGGCACTTGGCGAATACCTAAGTTTGTCATCCGTACAGTTGGTGGCAAAGAAAAGATCACTGAAGCAAATGCCCCAGGAACCATCCCAATACCAAAGAAAGCAACTGCTGGGATCAAATAAACAAAGTTAGGCATGGTTTGCATAAAGTCAAGAATCGGCGTAATAATATTTTTTGCCGTCTCATTTTTAGACATTAAAATACCCACTGGAACTCCGATAATTATGGAGATCACACTAGCCACAATAACCAATGTCACTGTATTTAACAAATCGCTCCATAAACCTTGGTTATAAACAAGTAGTAATCCAAGGAATGTAAATGTAGGCAATTGCCATTTTTTTCCACCAAGGAAAAATGCAACTACGGTAGCTAATACAATAAAAAGCAATGGTGGGATAAATGACAAACCTGATGTCATTCCATCCATGATTGTTTGTCCCAATGATTGTAAGAATGAGAAAAATGCCGCCCAATGTTCGGTTAACCAATCAACGCCATTATCTACCCATTCTGATAAAGGAATTTCATTTTGTAGAAAATCAAGCATCTGCATTCACTCCTTTCTTATCATCCTCTTCTTGGCTTTCTTTTAATTCCTCGCTATCATTTGTGTCTGTATCAGTCATAGCCCCAATGACGCTACCACGAACAATAACACCAACGACACGGTCATCGTCGTCTACAACGGCAAGAGGAGCTGCAGAACCTTCAATTATATTAAAGATATCAGTCACTAATGTGTCTTTTTCCACTTTTTGCACGTTTTTATCCAAGACGTCTTTTAATGTCTTGTCATTTTTACGAGCATCTAAAGCTTCTTCAGCTGTTAGACTACCTTTTAAATAACGTTTACGGTCAACAGCTAGTAACATACTAACTTCTTCTTTACGCATTCTTTGTAAGGCTACATTTGGACCATCTGCTTCTACATTGATTGTCAAAGCAGGTTCCATAATATTTTCGGCTGTTAGAACCTTGGAACGGTCGATATCTTCAGTAAATTCACGCACGAAATCATTGGCTGGATGCGTCAAAATTTCTTCGCCGGTACCAATTTGCATAATTTCACCATCACGCATTAAAGCAATCCGATCACCAATACGCAAAGCCTCGTTCAAATCGTGGGTGATAAAGATAATTGTTTTTTGCATTTTTTCTTGCAAATCTAATAAGTCATCTTGCATATCCTTACGAATCAAAGGATCCAAAGCAGAAAATGCTTCGTCCATTAATAGAACTTCGGGATCGTTGGCTATTGCGCGAGCTAAACCAACCCGTTGTTGCATCCCACCAGATAGTTGATTTGGATATTGATCTTTCACCGAAAGCAAACCAGAATTATCTAAAGCAGCTTCTGCTTTTTTCCGGCGTTCTTCTTTATCTACACCGCGTACTTCTAGACCGTACTCAGTATTTTGTTGAATGGTTCGTTGCGGAAAAAGACCAAAGTTTTGGAAAACCATATTCATTTTCGTACGACGAACTTCTCGTAACTCTTCTTTTGACATCTTAGATACATCTTGATCATCGATGTAAACTTCCCCTGAGGTCGGTTCAATCAAACGATTAATCAAACGAATCAAAGTAGATTTCCCACTACCAGATAAGCCCATAATGACAAAAACTTCGCCTTCGTTAACATCAAAACTTACATCATGTACACCGACAGTAGCGCCGGTTTCTTCTAAGATATCTTGTTTTGATTTGCCTGCTTTTACTTGTTCGAGCGCTTGTTGAGTTCTTCGACCAAATATTTTACTCAAATGCTCTACACGAACTTTTTTACCCAAAAATTAACACTCTTTTTTTCTATATTTTTCAGAAAACTATCATGAAATTGACCGTCCCAGTGTAACGCTGTATTGTCACTTTTGTCAAAAGAAAAAGCACTATTTTAATAGCACTTTTTTCTTACTTATTAGGATAAAATAGTTGCATCATACGCTGTGCGGCCAGTTCATTTCCTACATAATAAATTGTATTTCCTGCGCTTAACTTGGCATATGGGCCTGGAGAAAGGAGTAATTCTACATCTGTTTGAATACCAACAATGGTCGCACCTGTTTTTTGCCAAATATGCAAATCAGAAATGCTTTCTTCCAAATGCTGCGCTTCTCCGGTAATCTTAAGTTCATAGGGGACAAATGTTGAAATATCATGAACTTTTTTCGTCTGACTTACCAAAACATTTAACAAATCAGAAAATTCATCGAGCTCTTCTTTTTGACGTTGGACACTTTCCAAAAGGTCCTGACGAATTTCTTGAACCGATTGAACATTTTTATATTTCTCTATAAATATTTGTGCATTTTCTTTAGATGCTACATAAGTACCACTTCCTTGTTGGACTTCCATAATTTGAAGATCTACCAAGACATTAATAGCCTTACGAGCAGTTTCCGGTGAAGCGCTAAAATTGCTTGCTAAAGTCGAACGTGCAGAAATTTTTTCTCCCACTTTATACCGACCTTCAACAATTCTTTCAGCAATATCCACGGCAATTTGTTGATAACGTGGCAAAGAAACACGTTTAGCAGGTTTTAATTCTTTTGCCATCGCTTACTATCCTCCCCGGCTTGTTCAATTTTTTTCAAATTGATAATACCACACCTATTTTTAACAAAACAAGCTTTTCATCTTGCTGTATTAAAAATCTGTTTTACTACATATAATATTTTTTATATTCCTTCATTCAATCATACTCCTAACTTACGTTGAAGTTCGCAGCACAATTCTTCTTTACCAGTAAAGTAGTCAACTGACCACTTTTTTCGCCTTATTTTGACTAACCAAGTAGTCAAAATAGGAAATCCAGAGTAAAAACGATGCCTTTTTGCTTGTTTTAAAAAATGACAAACAAAAAAACCTGATAGACAAGGGATCTCGCAAGGTTGTACTGGAATAGAGAAACTAAGATTTTTCATAATAGTATCTCCTTTTTTATTGATATACATTTCTTGTGGCTATGAAAATGAAGTATATACATAAAACCGCAATTATAAATAACAACACAAATGAACTGACAGTTGCCATTACAAAAAGAACCTTATTTTTCTTAATTTTACTTATCAACAATAAAGACAAGATAATAACGAAAAACATCACATATAAAGCAGAAAAAACTAACAAATTCATGTCCCCCTATTTATAACTTTAAAGTATTTATTCATTAATGAATAAAGCAATAACAGTCCAAACATGTTCAAAGGTTAACATATTTTTTTAACTCATAATGCCTTAATATACTTCGAGCCACTAGTGGTACATTAATACAATCAGGATATCAGATTTTAACTTTTTCCAAAAAATGACAAAAAATCAAATGCATGCGCAAGGGATACTTTTCCAGAAAATTTTTCATTATTTATCTGAAGACTATTAAAGCGACGACAAATGTTGGTTGGTCACGTAGGAACGAGTAAGACCCTCAATTCTTCAAAAGGTTGAAAAAACAAGTGTTTCAATAGACGTTTGATTTAGAAAGGAGATTTCTTACTGCCTGTTTCCACGTTAAGTAAATACGTCAGTAGCCTAGCAATCATAGCGAAAATAATTTGATTGATTACTCCATTTTCACTTTGTGAGAATAACCTTTTCATCGTCATATGTGCTTGATGTACTTAAAAGATAGTTCAATATTTGCCATCTCGCTTTGTACATTTCGGCTACTTCTCGGGCGGACATATCAAAACGGTTAGTGATAAAATATCATTTTTCCTTTGTCCTGATTTTGAATAAGTCATCCCAGCTCAGTATAAAGGATGTTTTATGAATAGAAACAGCGTGAAACATGGTACACAAATTTAACATGTTTCATACACCAATAGAGAGAATTACTATTAATTAAACTAATAATCCTACTATCGTCATTTAAAGTTATATTTTTCAGTACTGAAAGTAAAATTCAGTTACAGTAAACAGCACTATCCCTATAATAAATAAGTACTTGTGACATCCATCAATTCCTCGATAACGTGACTACCGTCTTCCACTGATGAATTCCCATCAGACAGAGCTACCGCGAGGTATTCATTATCTCCTTGTGATACTTTCCCGATACTTGTAACAATCCATTCGCCACTTACACCATCTGTTAACCAACCATTTTTAAAAGAAACATCATCTGAGCCGGCGTAAACGCCCCAACTTTGATCTTCATCGATTTGAGTCATTAAATCAATGATATCATCCTGAGATTCTTCTGAAATATAGTCTGATGGCAAATACAATTCTTTCAATAATTTCATTTGATCTTTGGCTGTTGTTGTACTGTTTCCCCAATTGCCTAAGTTCACGGTCGTATTGTTCATGCCCAATTCATCAAAAATGGTTTGTAAGGACTCAAACCCACCTAAAGATTCATTTAATAGCGCAGAAGTTGCGTCATTATCACTACTCAAAATCATGGAAGACATCCGCTCTGTCTCTTCTTCTGTTAATTCTACTTGCGCATTTTCTTTTTCATGCAGTAATAACATGGCTACCGCGATTTTTACAATACTGGCAGTTTCATATAGTCGATCTTTTTCATCATTGGTATAGCTATAAGTCTCTTCTGTATCGAGGTCATAAACTCTAAATTCTAAAGAATTAGGATACTCTTCGGCTAACTGATCTCCTTTTTGTTGCAATTGCTCTTTAAGATCTTCCTTGTCTTTTTGCGGCTCATTTACGACTTCTTGGCTTGTTTCCGTAGTACTTTCTCTTGTTTTCTCTTCATTGGTTCCCATAGAACTTTCGTACCAAAAACCAACAGCTACAAGTAAAAGCACGCCTAATATCACGGGAAAAATTTTTAAAAACTTATTCATCCTTTATTGCCTCGCTCTATTCTTTTGTTTCTTTCTAAGAAGCCTGAACATTCCTCTGTTTTTCGTCTACAAAATAGACTTTATACCAAACAAGAAACGAGTAAAGGGTCCAAATCCGACGTCGCGCATCGATATCTTGTTGATAGTTTCGGTCTAATAGATCTAAGATTTTTTCTTGGTCAAAAAATTCAGCTGCAAAATTAGCAGAGAATACTTCACGAACTTGTTTATAGAACTGTTCTTCATGTAACCAATCTTTAATCGGTACAGGGAATCCCAACTTTTTCCGATTCGCCCATTCATCAGGAAGATGACGGTGAGCTGCTTTACGAAAAGCATACTTGGTATTTTTACTATTTAACAAATATTTGGTTGGAATTTTTTCAGCGACTTCCATTAAACGAATGTCTAACAACGGGGTCCGTGCTTCTAAGGAACTTGCCATCGTCATTTTATCCGCTTTTAATAAGATATCTTTAGGCATCCATTGGTGCATATCTAGATACTGCATTTTTTTAAGTTCTGGCAAATCCGGTACTTTTTGATACTGTTTTTCCACAATATCATGCACGGACTCACTTTTTTGGTATTTCGGTTGCAAGTAATCGTCTGATTCCCTTTCATCAAAGACTTTGGCTTGTCCGATAAAGAAATCTTCCGCTGGAGCTACTGATTGATACAAGTGCAGTTTTCCATGAAAATTGCCTGTATGTTCTAAACGGCTTGCTAGACGATAACGGGACTTTTTAGATAATTTTTTCAATCCTTGGGCAAATACACGGACCATTTTCGAATTTGAAGAAAAACCATATTCTGTATAGCCTGCAAACAATTCGTCTGCACCTTCACCAGATAAAACAACTTTCACATGTTCACTGGCTAATTTCGCTAAAAAGTAAAGTGGAACGCACGATGCATTGGAAGACGGTTCATCTAAATGATATTGAATATCAGGAAAGGCATTGAAAGCTTCTTCAGATTCAATCACGCGAGAGTAGTTGTTTAGTTTTAAAATATCTGTTAATTTTTTGGCTTCGGAAGATTCGTTGTAAGTGTGTTTGCCAAAACCAATGGAAAACGTATATTTGGGCTGAGCAAGCGTGGTTACCAAACTGGAATCCACCCCACTGGAAAGGAACGTTCCAACTTCAACATCACTAACCAAGTGAGCATTCGTTGTTTCTTGAACAGCTTGATCAATTAAGTCAACCGCTTCGTTTTCTGTCATGTTTTCTTCTGTATATTCAGGATCCCAGTATTGAGTAAAGGTTACCTCGCCATTTCTTATGTAAAAATAGTGGCCTTCTGGCACACGATAAACATCCTTAAAAAATGTTTCATCTGTAGCAGGGTATTGAAAAGTCATATAAGGTTTTAACGCACCTGGATTCACTTGCTTTTCAAAAGCTGGATGATCCAAAAAACTTTTTATTTCAGAGCCGAACATAAATGTATTATTTTTATGATAATAATATAATGGCTTAATACCAAAATGATCTCTTGCTCCAAATAATTCTTGTTTTTCACGATCCCAGATAGCAAAGGTAAACATGCCACGTAATTTTTTTACGATTTGAGTACCATATTCTTCGTAGCCGTGTAAAATAACTTCGGTATCCGCACTGGTCTTAAAAACATGACCTTTTTCTTGAAGATCTTGTTGCAGTTCTTGATAGTTATAGATTTCTCCATTAAAAATGATCGCTTTTGAATCGTTTTCATTGAAAATGGGCTGGTTTCCTCCCTTTAAGTCAATGATACTTAAACGTCGAAAGCCTAAAGCTACACCTTCATCAACAAATTGGCCTGTATTATCTGGTCCTCTATGTACAATTCTTGCCATCATTTCTTCTAGTTGTTCTGTTTTTTCATCTATAGAATAATTTGTATTCACAAATCCAACAATCCCACACATTAATTATCTTCACCTTTTCATTAAAGTTTAATTGAAATTCAGTTCAAGTCAATACTATTAATTTATCATATGAACGGATAATCACAAAATAATTAATAGTTAAATAACAGTAGAAAGTTTCTTTATCGATTAAATATATATATAAAGATTATTACGTTTTAAAACTCCTTATCACTAGTATTTAAAAAAATATAGTTTTCTGATAACATTTAATAAAAAAAACAATATGCTTTTTTTACACAAATGACTAACACCTATACATTTGAAAAATAAAACAAAATTATACTAATTAAAAAATAGCCTGTCCTGCTTAAAACAGAACAGACTATTTAGAATTGCTTAACTATCATCTACATTACTATCTTTGTACTGACTTTGATCTTACTAGTTATATCCCTTATGCTTGAACAAAATAGTTTTTTATTAAATTTTAGATTTGGCAATCTTTTAGTAGTAATGATTTCTTTGATTGTGTGCATAAGTTCTCTTATAAGTTATAAAAAAATAGAAATAAACTCAACCTGTTATTTTTTACTATCGGTTTAAGTCCATTACTTTTTGTTCATATAATCTTATTTTTGGTATATATTAATGCAATACCGTTAGTACCTTAATTAAACAACTCATAGCATCAACTACGAGTTGTTTAACACCATCACCTGCACGCCGGATCTGCATTAAGTTTCTCAACTCCTTCAGCTGAAACCTTATCTGTGTTGAGAGCAACACACTTTTCCCCCGAGTTAAACATTTTCTTTGGGTTTACTCCAATAATTAGGGTAATTGAATCAAAGTTTGTTACTTTCTTTGGATAGTATGCGCTTACATTGCACGCATCAAGCTCTTTTTTGTTCTTTTCTACTTCAATTAGTTTTTCTGTAAATGTTACTTCTTTCTTTTTTAATTCTTCCTTTAATAATTTAAAAAAAGGACATAAAACCAATGTATATATTCGATCATTTTTCCTCTAAATCTTTTACTAACAACATCTTCTATTAAATGCTTTGTTACCGTTGAGAAATACCTTGTATTCTCCATAACATTTCGAATTTGCTACACAACAACAAATATGCTTTTGATAACCGAATTCATATTGTGGACCAACTTCACCGTTTCGACTTACAGTTTCTTCTTTTTTAACTTGGCTCATACTTTCATCCCCTCTCTTCATACTCTTCAAAGAAAAAGAATGATGATTTAACAACCGTAAAAATTAAAAAAATTTTTTCTAATTTAAATTATTTTTGGGCTTGGAAACTACAAGAAATAAAACTTCAGAATTAAAAGTAAATTAATTGATTCTACTTTTTATCTCAATTCACCTAACTTACTATTATCAACTGTTTAGTTAAAGATTTTTGATAATCTCGAGTAGTAACAATATTATATTTTTCTATAAAGTCATTAATTAATAAAGCTAATTCCAGATCGTTTTTACCTTTCCAAATAATTTTTTTGTTTTGTCTCATACAATCGTACTCCTAAGTTTATTTCGTCAAGTAACGCGTTCTAACTTCTTTTTAACATCGAAGTGCCTACAATGGTATTTTTTTCGATTTTATCATCCTGGACTCAACTTTTGATAAATTCGGTCATCGTTTTTGCTTGTTTTAAAAAAATGGCAAACAAAAAAACCCTTGATAAACAAGGGTTTTCGCAAGCTTAGATTGAAGTAGATCATCTAAGGTTTTACTTTCTGCGTCTTTCTGGAATACGTGCAGCTTTACCGTGACGGTTACGTAAGTAATACAATTTCGCACGACGTACAAAACCATGACGGGTAACTTCAATTTTGTCAACACGTGGTGTATGCAATGGGAAAGTACGTTCAACACCTACGCCACTAGAAACTTTACGTACAGTGTATGTTTCGCTGATTCCAGCACCACGACGCTTGATCACTACACCATCAAATACTTGGATACGTTCACGTGAACCTTCGACAACTTTTACGTGAACACGAACTGAATCTCCAGGACGAAAATCTGGGATATCAGTGCGCAACTGTTCTTTTGTTATTTCTTGAATCAATGGATCCATTTTACATTCTCCTTATTCCCAAATACTCTTAAGAGATCTCTCCCAGCGGAATATTGTAATAGTTGAGCAATTTACTCACTGAAGTATACTACCATATCCACCTATTAATGTAAAGAAATTTTTCGTTTTCATACATGAACTAAATTCATTTCATGTAGCGTTTCAGCAATCTGCACAGAATTCCAAGCCGCCCCTTTTAACAAGTTATCGGAAACGACCCATAAATGAAAGCCATTATCGATATCTAAGTCTTGACGAATACGGCCCACAAAAGTATCTTTTTTGCCTACACTATTGATAGCTTGCGGATAAATTTGTTGACTAGTATCATCTTCAACGGTTACTCCAGGAGCATTTTCTAAGGTTGCGCGTAGATCTGTTAAGCTAATTTTGTCCTCTGTTTCTATATAAATGGATTCCGAATGACCAGTAATTACAGGGACACGTACACAAGTTGCACTAATTTTCATCTGCTTATCTTCCAGAATTTTTTTGGTCTCATTCACCATTTTCCATTCTTCTTTGGTATAATCATTTTCCGCAAATTCATCGATTTGAGCTAAAGCATTGAAAGCTAATGGATAATGTTTTTTATCGCTAGCCGCAGGCAAAATTTCCGCAGATAAGTTTTCCGGAAGCTCCCCATCTAACGTTTCTTGACTTTGTTGTTTTATTTCTTCAACCGCTTGGGCTCCAGCTCCTGAAACCGCTTGGTAAGTAGACACAATAACGCGATCAATCCCTACTGATTGTTTGATAGGTGCCAGTGTTACCATCATTTGAATCGTAGAGCAATTAGGGTTAGCAATGATTCCTTGATGGTCTTTTAGTGCTTGTTTGTTGACTTCAGGTACGACTAAAGGAGTGTCTTTATCCATGCGATATTGACTGGTATTGTCCACAACAACTGTTCCACGCTTTACTGCTTCGGGCGCAAATTTTTGTGAAATGCTTCCACCAGCACTAAAAATGGCGATATCTACATCATCAAAGGCTTCAGGAACAAGTTCTTCCACAAAAAGACCTTCGCCTTTAAATAAAAGTTTGCGACCCGCAGATCGTTTTGAAGCAAGTAGTTTCACGTTTTTAAGTGGTAAATTTGTTTGTTCTAACATCTCAATCAATTTCGTTCCAACAGCGCCTGTCGCTCCAACAACTGCTACATTATATCCATCGTTCATTAAAGACCGCTCCCTTTTGCTTTTATTATTTTAACCATTCTAACATACAGCAAGAAAAATGTTACTTTTCGACTAGGAAATTTTTCTAAAATCATAAGGGCAGCCACTGAATTTTTTATTTTAATAAAAGTAATTTTTTAAAAGTATATTATTTGAGATATTGACCATACTTCAGCTATAATTAATATAGAAGAATTTTGGGGAAGATTCTTCGCAATGTGTATTGGATTCATATCCTTTATTCAGGCAGAAAAGACAAGGAGGCGTTACATATAGTGCCTTGTCTTTTTTGCTTTTTTTTATTAAATTTTTAAAACAAGAAACCCCTTTGCTTGTAAAGTGATCCTTTCTACCTTTTGTTGGCTTAAATGACTAAAGAGAATTTCTCCTGTTATTGCTAAATTCATTTCTTGTTTGCCAGTATTAAAAATTGCTTGAAGTGTTTCTCCATTTAATTTACGTTCTAAAATCAAAAGACCGTTTTCTTCATTCGTTTCTTGCCAATCCATTCTTGCCTGGCTGATCATTTTTTGCCAAGTTTTGCGTAAAGCAATTAACTTTTTAACAAACTGAAACAGTTCTTGGTCCTGTTCATCTTCTTTCCAAACCATGCATTTACGACAGAGTGGATCCGCGCCTCCGGTCATGCCTATTTCATCGCCATAATATAAACAAGGAACACCCGGTTGTAGGTAAGTAAATACCAACACTTGCTTCATTAATTCTTTATCTTCTTGCGCTTGGGTTAATAAACGCGGTGTGTCATGTGAATCTAAGACATTGAACTGCACCTGATTGGTTTGATCACGATATAACATTAATTGCTGATTAATCGCAGAAACCATTTCTTTTAACGAAAGTTGTTTTTTAACAAAATAGCCCATGATGGCGTCAGTATAGGCATAATTCATCACTGCATGAGATTCATCGCCTTCTAACCATTTTTGCGCTGAATGCCAGATTTCTCCTAGTATATAGAAGTCTTTTTTTGTCTCATCACAAACCTTCCGAAACTTTTTCCAGAAAGCATGATCTACTTCATTCGCCACGTCTAAGCGCCAAGCGTCAATATCAAAGTTTTCAATCCAATATTTTGCGGTATCTAATAAATATTCTTGGACTTCCGGATTTGCGGTATTAAGTTTTGGCATATGAGGTGTAAAAGCAAAGGTGTCATAAGTAAGTTGATGCGCTTCTTCAAAATCATTACTTTCTTTATAGCTTGCAGGAAACGCATTAACGTGAAACCATTCTGCATATTTTGAATCTTTTCCTTTTGCTAATACATCTTGCCATTGAGGCGATTGGTCTCCCATGTGATTGAAAACAGCATCCAACATTACTTTTATGCCACGTTTATGACATTCTTCCACCAAATTTTTAAAAACTTTTTCATCACCAAAGTCCGGATCGATTTTACGATAGTCAATCGTGTCATATTTATGATTTGAATAAGCTTTAAAAATAGGACACAAATAAATGCCATTAATTCCCAACTCTTTTACATAATCCAAATGATCAATAACACCTTGTAAGTCGCCGCCAAAATAATCCTGACGTCCAGGAACTTTCGATCCCCAACGAAGCGCTCCTTTTGGATCATTTGATTTATCACCATTAGCAAAGCGTTCAGGAAAAATTTGATACCAAACAGTTTCCTCTGCCCATTTAAGGGCTTTAAAGCGATCGATTTCATGAAAATAAGGTAGGCGAAAGTATAAGTTGGGAGAACCCAAAACATTTTTTGATAAAGGAAATAGTCCTTGATCTCCATAAAAGACTTGTACATGATCTTCACTTGTTAAAACAAAGCCATAGGATAGGCGTTTAAAAGGAGCTTTGACTGAGGCAAACCAGTAATCATGAAGATCGGTTGATAAAATTTTCACCATGTCAATTGGCGTTTCTCTTTGTCCTTTCTCTACTAAATAAGGATCTCCGCCCACAACTTGCACACTTGAAATGTCACTTTTTGCCGTGCGTAGTCGTAAATGCAGTGTTTCTTTTTCATAGAGATAGGCAAATTCGCTTTCGGGACGATGATAGATAGCAGCTGTATTCATATTTTACCCCTTTCTAAAACAATTAAAGTTTGCGCTTACACTTTTAATTATACACTACTTTTTATATGAAAAAAATTTTTATTTTTAGCGCTAACTACGCGCAAATGAATTTATTGAAAAAGGCTTAAGAATACTTGTTGACGCCTGTCAGCATTGAATTATTCAAAAAGTTATGCTAGGCTTTGAAAATGAATGAAAACAATTTTTCATTACTTCCAATTGAAGGAGAATGAACATGCTCGAACTAAGAGATATAAAAAAGCAATATAAAGTTGGAAATACTGTTACCAAAGCTTTAGATGGCGTATCGGTCGCTTTTCGCCAACAAGAGTTTGTTGCGATCTTGGGAGAAAGTGGTTCTGGGAAAACGACACTTTTAAATGTCATTGGCGGACTCGATCAGTATGATTCCGGCGATATGGTAATTAACGGGAAGTCCACCAAAGATTTTAAAGATAAAGATTGGGACGCCTACCGTAATAATTCCATCGGCTTTATTTTTCAAAGCTATAATCTGATCGGTCATCAAGGAATCATTGATAACGTGGAATTGGGAATGACTTTAAGTGGTGTTTCAAAAAAAGAACGTCGAAAAAAAGCGGAAGAAGCTTTAGAACGTGTCGGTCTAACGGAACATATGCATAAAAAACCTAGTCAGTTATCGGGCGGACAAATGCAACGTGTCGCCATCGCTCGTGCCCTTGCCAATGATCCGGATATTTTACTTTGTGATGAACCCACCGGAGCACTCGATTCACAAACTAGCGTTCAGATTATGAATCTAATCCAAGAAGTGGCTAAGGATAAATTGGTAGTTATGGTGACCCATAATGCTGATTTAGCAAACAAATATGCCGATCGAACCATTAGTTTTGCAGACGGGCAAGTGACAGATGATTCAAATCCTCATGTGGAAGGCAAAAAGAAAGAACCATTTGATTTAAAACATACGAAAATGACTTTTCTTACTGCCCTACGTTTATCTTTTAATAATATTCGTACAAAAAAAGGACGTACATTTTTAACTGCTTTTGCCTCCAGTATTGGAATTATTAGTATCGCGATTGTTCTGTCTTTATCGACCGGCTTCCAAAAGCAAATTGATCAAACCCAGTCAGAAACATTAGCGCAATTTCCAGTCACAATCTCGCGAGAAACCACAGAGCAAGACCCGGAAAATTTTGAACAAGAGCGTTCTGATGAAGGAACTTTCCCTGAGGATAAAGAAGTCACTGCTAAGATCAGTGAGGAAGATCGATCGCAAAGAACAAATAAAATTGATCAAGATTTTATCGACTATGTTGATGACATCAATCCTGCCTTGAGTAATAATATCGGCTATACCCGTTTAGCAAACATGAATTTACTGCGTGAAGTTGACGACGAGCCGGAAGTCGTTAAATTTTCAAATGGAGCTGAAGATGAGTCACAAGCCGAATCGATGATGTCAATGATGGCCGCACAAACGGGCATTGGCGTTTCTTCTTTTCCCAAACAATTAGATGATTCGCAAGGTAACTTCTTAGAAGATAATTATCGCCTTTTAGAAGGAAACTTTCCCGAAGACACCAATGAAGTGGTGTTAGTCGTCGATGAAAATAACGAAACAAATATCAACGCCCTAAACAATCTAGGTTTTGATTTAGAAGACGGAGATAAAATATCTTTTGACGATGTCATAGGTACAACAGTTAAGTTAGCCTATAACGATGCGTTTTATGAAGAGTTACCTACTGGAAACTTTATTCCAAATCAAGATTTAGATGAAGTTTATGATAATGAGGATAATGAGGAATTGACAATTTCAGGCGTTATCCGAAATAAAGAATCTTCAACTATGGATCTGTTAGCTCCTGGTATCGCTTATAGTGACACTTTAGCGCAAAAAGTTATCGACAATAATAAAGATTCTGACATTGTGCAAGCACAAGAAGACAGTGATACCAACGTGATGACCAATGAGGATATTGACGATACTGCCAAAGACAACTTGCTAGATGCTTTAGGTGCTAGCGAAATTCCTTATAGTGTAATGATTTATCCTAATAACTTTGATGATAAAGAACAAATACTGGATTATTTAGATGATTATAATGAAGGAAAAGATGAAGATGATCAAATCGTTTATAGTGATTTAGCTGGAACGATGACAGATTTGACCGGTGGTATCATGGATGCTATCACTTATGTTCTGATCGCTTTTGCCGGCATTTCACTGATTACAAGTATGATCATGATCGGTATCATCACCTATACTTCAGTCTTAGAACGAACCAAAGAAATTGGTGTATTAAAAGCTTTGGGTGCGCGAAAAAAAGATGTTACGCGCGTATTTGATGCTGAAACTGCCATTTTAGGTGTTGCTTCTGGCACATTAGGCGTCGTTCTCGCCTATCTGGCAACATTTCCGATTAACTCGGTCTTGCTGAATTTGACTGATTTAGAAAATGTCGCCCAACTAGATCCGATGCATGCCCTGATTTTGGTTATTGTAAGTACTGTGCTGACAATGATCGGCGGACATATCCCCGCACGAATGGCAGCCAAAAAAGACGCCGCTATTGCTTTACGAGCTGAATAATTTCCTAAAAAACGCATGAGCTGTTAAGTTCATGCGTTTTTTCATATATTGGCGGGACATATTGTGATGTGCCACCAATATATTTTTGATTGGGAGCACAACGTCAAACTTGCCTCCAATCCTTATATTTTTGGTGGCAAATGACTGAATCGGAGTATTTTAATTATGCAAAAAATCCATTGTTTCCTTTTTTATTTCTTGCTCTTCAATAACAAGTAACCCATTAAAATTCTTTTGCAAAAAATAACGATCATGTGTCACAGCTAGAAGTGTTCCTGTATATTCGCTCAATAATTCTTCGATTTCTTCGCGAGCATAGATATCTAAGTGATTGGTTGGTTCATCTAAAATTAACAAATTTATTTGTCTTTGAAAAAGTTGAAGCAGGTAAAGACGAACGCGTTCACCACCAGAAAGCTCTTTGAGGCGACGCTCGACATCCTCGCTATAAAAACCAAAATGTGCCAACCTTTGGCGAGCTTTTTGTTCTTGTGGTAAAAATTCTTTGACAAAGGCCAATACACGCTGGTTAGACTGTTCAAATGTAATATTTTGTGGCAAATAGCCTATTTTTATACTCGCGCCTAAAGAGAGTTTTCCTTCATCAGGCAATAATTCATCTAAAATAATACGCAACAAAGTCGATTTGCCTGAACCATTTTTTCCTAAGAGGGCTATTCTTTCGCCGCGATAAATCGTAAATGTACTATCAGAAAATAGTAAACGCTCGCCTATCATTTTACCAATATTCATAGCTACAATGACCTCTTTGCCTGAACGGCTTGCTTGGGAAATACTTTCTAAACGTTTTTTTGGCGGTTTTGGAGGTTTAACGACAGTTATTTTAGCTAAGCGATGCTCCAGTTCTTTTGCTTTTTTGAAAAACGCTTCATCACCGCCTTCATTACCCCACTGTCGATAGCGACGGATCATTTTTCTCAAACGGTGGATTTCTTTTTGCTGGAGCTCGTAATCTTTCGTGATTTCTGCGATACGCGCTTTTTTAAGTTGGACGTAACGACTATAATTTCCCGGATACTCAACCAAGCGACCTTCCTCAATTTCCACAATTTTTTCCGTGACTTGATCTAAAAAGGCTCGATCATGAGAAATCACCAGATAAGCAGCGCTGGTTGTTTTTAAGTAATTTTCTAGCCATCGAATTCCTGCTAAATCCAAATGATTCGTTGGTTCATCGAGTAGTAAAAGATCAGCCTCTTGTAATAGCACTTTTGCTAGTTCCACCCGGACTCTTTCTCCGCCACTAACAGTCGATATCGCAGCATTGATTCTATCTTCCAAGCCTAGTCCCTTTAACATACTAATAATACGATCTTCTAATTCGTAACCCCCCGCATCTTCAAAATCTTGTTGTAACTTGCCGTAAATACTCATCACATGGTCCAAGTCTTCTGATGCATCTGTCATTTTCTGTTCATAAACGCGTAATCGTTGTTGTAAGTTCTGTAATTCGACAAAACTTTCTGCTAAATACTTTGAAACTGTTAAATCACTTTCAGCAAAAATTTGTGGTACATAACCAATTTTTAACTCTTTTTTACGACTAATGGTGCCAGAATCAGCCCCTTCTTCTCCTGTAATGAGTTGAAAAAGAGTAGTTTTGCCCGTACCATTTGTTCCGACAAGACCAATTTTTTCCTGTTCATTGATCGCAAATGATAGTTGTTCAAAAAGTAGCGTCCCACTGAAAATTTTATTGATTTTATTTAATTGTATAAGCATGGTCTTCTCCTTTTAAGACCATTCGTACGATTTTTATAAATACGGAAAATACGCCTCGCTTTCGCTCTCCCTAGTAATGTTCATCTCTTCGCTTACGCTTCGATTCGAATACTTCGGAAACTACGTCCGCTTCGCTCCCCTAGTACTGTTCATCAACTACTCTCAGCTCCCTTCGGTCGCTGAATCGTAGTGATTCACAGCAAAAAAGGCCATGAAAATATCCATGACCTTGTTATTTATTTTCTTATTGTAAAAATAGAAACATACAAAATGGTCATTGGTTTAATAAATTTATACTGTTTTTAGATACACTTCTCCCGTCAACAGCCACTGTAAAACCAATCGCATGACTAAAACTGATATGATACCGTTGGTAATTTTCACTCGTTGTTATTTTAATCATACTTACCATTTGTTATGTTCCCTCCTTTGTCTTTTAAATTATTTAAAAGTGTAACAAATTTTGTTGGCTTGTACAAGCACAAGCCACTCTGTCAGCTTGAGTTTTTGAATAATAAAATTCAATTCCGTTATTCAATTTCGAAGAATTGAATAATACATCTCGTTTTCGTTATTCAATCTCCCATTATTGAATAGCAAATTCTAATTTCTTTATCCAATTTTATCAATTTTAAGACTCATTTTCTTCATTTTATTCCTTTTAGCCTGTTATTGAACAATGAATTCCAATTCTTTTATTCAATTACTCGTTATTGAATAATGGATCCTGATTTCATTATCCAATTTTTGGTTATTGAATAACGGATTCTAATTTCTTTATCCAATTTTACCGATAACGACTGACACATTTTCCAATATAATCTTTCGTTACTTATATGAAATTATGGCTTAGCTGTTGTCTCTAAATCATGTAGAAAGAGGCCGCTTAACAATTTAGGCTCAAACCAAGTAGATTTAGGCGGCATAATTTCTTGAGCGTCCGCCACTTCTAAGAGATCCTGCATTTTTGTTGGATACATAGAAAACGCCACTGTTCTTTTTTTCTCATCAACCAGTTCTTCCAATTTTTGAGGACCATAAATACCACCTACAAAGTCAATTCGCTGATCACTTCTTACGTCTTGAATATTAAAAATAGGAGCAATCAATAGATCTTGCAACAAAGACACATCTAATTTAGCGACTGGATCTGTTAGTATTTTATCTTCTTTTACTTGCAAACTATACCAAGTTCCTTCTAAATACATGCACATTTTCGCAGCGTTATCAGGTCTTTTTTCATTGGTTTCTTCTAGCACAAAATTCTCTTTTAACTGTGCAAAGAAATCTTCCGGTATCTTCACATCCAATACACGATTATATTCTTTAATCAACAACTCATCTTCCGGAAATAAAATTGATAAGAAATAGTCACTTTCCATGCTATTTGTCTGTTCTTCTCTTTTTTCCAAACCAATTTTTACGGCTGATTCTGTTCGATGATGACCGTCTGCGATGTATAAAGCATCTAATGCAGTAAATGCTTCTTCTAATTGTTGAATAACTGTTTTATCATCAAGCAACCAAACCTTATGTTCTACCTCATAGTAACTAGTAAAATCATAAATAGCTTCATGTGTCTTCTGCCAATTTTGGATCAATTGTTGAATCTCTTGGTTTTTTCGATAACTAAGAAAAATAGGACTTGTATTGGCATCACAGCTACGTATGTGATTCATCCGATCGATTTCTTTTTCATGGCGAGTATACTCATGTTTTTTAATATTTGCGGCGCTATAATCATCAATCGACGTACAAGCAACTAAACCGGTCTGACTTCTGCCATTCATCGTTAATTGGTATAAATAGTAATGATCTTGTATGTCTTTTTTTAACCAACCCTTTTGCAAAAATGCGGTTAGATTAGCCGCAGCCTTTTGATAAACTTGTGCATCATAAGGAGAAATACTTTGGGATAAATCAATTTCAGCCTTATCAATATGAAAGTAACTATAAGGATTCCCTTCTGCCAAATCACGAGCTTGCCAAGAGTCTACTACATCATAAGGCAGTTCAGCGACTTTATCAGCTAAGCTAGCTTTGGGACGAATCGCTCGAAATGGACGTACAACAACCATATCTAATAAGGAACCTCCTCTTTTTTAATAACCCGAACGCGAATAATATCATCGGTTTCTCTTAATTTTTCTACGACATTGGCAATTTTATTTTCATCGCTTTCGTCAATGTCCACTAAAGTATAAGCATAATCATCACGCCCACGATTAATCATATTATCAATATTAATTTCAAAATCTGCGATAACTGCTGAAATCTGCCCTAACATATTCGGCACATTTCGATTAATTACAGTGATACGATAGGGGGAATGAAAAGCCATGTCAACCGTAGGAAAATTTACTGAACGTTTAATAACTCCTGTCTCAATAAACCTTTTCAAAGTACGCACAGCAATTTTTGCGCTATTGGTTTCTGCCTCAGCCGTTGATGCACCTAGATGAGGAAGCACTGTAATACGCTTTTGATGAAGCAGCTGTTCATCGGCAAAATCTGTTGTAAAACCAGCCAATTCATCAGCGTCGATAGCTTCTACTACCGCATGATTATCGACAATTTCAGCCCGCGCAAAATTAAACAACTGCGCCGAATTTTTCATCATAGCAATTTCTTTTTGTCCAATTAAGTGGTGGGTCTTTTCTTGTAAAGGAACATGAACTGTAATAAAGTCACAACTAGTAAAAATTTCGCTGATATCTTTAGCACGATGAACGCGTCGAGAAATACTCCAAGCTGTATCCACCGAAACATAAGGGTCATAGCCCATGACTTCCATACCTAAACGATAAGCGTCATTAGCCACCATAGCGCCAATTGATCCTAGTCCGATGACACCTAGCTTCTTTCCTTCCAATTCATGTCCGGCAAATTGCTTTTTGTGCGCTTCAGCTTGTTCTGCTATATCGGACCCTGTTAGTTGCTGCAGCCAGTTAATTCCACGTACTACCGGTCGTACACTAAGCAATAAACTCACCAGAACTAATTCTTTTACAGCATTGGCATTGGCGCCAGGCGTGTTAAAAACTACAACCCCTTGTTCTGTACATAAATCAACCGGAATATTATTAACGCCTGTACCTGCCCGTGCTATAGCTAAAACCGAATCAGGCAAATCAGAGCTTTCTAATTTTTTACTACGTAAGATGATACCTTCGGGGTGTTGATTTTCATTAATGGCGTATTTTTCTTTTTCTAAGCGTGCCATGCCTTCTGGGGCAATTGCGTTAAAAGTCGTTATTTGATGCATAGGCTAATCTCCTCCGTGTGCTTTTTCAAATTCTTCCATAAAATCTACCAATCTTTTTACGCCTGTAAGCGGAAAAGCGTTGTAAAGACTTGCTCGCATACCGCCAACTGAACGGTGACCTTTTAAATTTTCAAACCCTTGTCTTTGAGCAGCGTTAATAAATTCTTGGTTCAATTGATCACTAGCTGTCAAAAATGGAATATTGGTCAGTGAACGATCCTTTTTATTTACAGGGCTTTGAAACAGATTTGAACGGTCAATAGCATCATACAATAATCCGGATTTTTGTTGATTGTATTTTACCATTTGCAAAATACCACCTAAATCCTGTAACCATTCAAAAACGAGTTTGGCCATGTAAATACTAAAGGTTGGCGGTGTGTTATACATCGAATGACTATCTGCTTGCACACGATAATCTAGCATGGGCGCAAAAAGCGGTTGTTCGTTTAATAAATCATCTCGTATGATAACAACAGTAAGACCCGCTGGACCGATATTTTTTTGCGCACCTGCATAAATAATGCCAAAGTCTTTAACCTGATAATTGTTTGATAAAATATTGGACGACATATCCGCTACAAGAGGCACCCGACCTGTGTCAGGGATTTCTTGATAACTGATTCCACCAATCGTTTCATTCGTTGTAATATGCAGATAAGCGGCGTCTTGATCAATTTGATCTTTTGTTATTTGTGGGATATAGGTAAAATTTTTATCTTTACTGCTTGCAATCACTTTTGTATTAACTGAAGGAATCGCCTGAGCTGCCGCAATTGCTTTTTTGGCCCACGAGCCTGTATTCACATAAAGTGCCTTTTTATTTTGTGCTAGATTTAAAGGAACAGATGAAAATTGCAGACTAGCGCCTCCCTGCAAAAATAAAACATGGTAATTTTCTGGTATATCCATTAATTTTCTCAGTAAATGCTCAGCTTCAGTAATAATATCTTCAAATAAGGAGGAACGATGACTCAACTCCATTACTGACATGCCACTACCTTGATAATCTAAAAGTTCTTCTTGTGCTTTTTTTAGTACTGGACCAGGCAAGACTGCAGGGCCAGCTGAAAAGTTATAAATTGTCACGTTTGACACTCCTTTTTTATGGCAAGATGTTTGATTTATTATAGCAGAGTTCACAAGCTTTAAAAAGGAACTGTTTTATCGATTCTGAAAATTCTAATAATTTTTTAATGAAGTATCTAATTGTTTTCACAGATTTTTTGATTCGATATACTTTTTACTTTACCTGTCGTAGTAATCCATTTATAATTACTGCAATAGATAAAGTAATCCAAGGAGAATGGCGATGATATCAAGTGATAGTATTCGCGGATATAATGATGTGATCATTTTATCCATTTTGAACGAAGGCGATTCTTACGGCTATGAAGTGTCTAAAGAAATCCGTACTCGAACCAATGAATTATATATGATCAAGGAAACAACGCTTTATTCTGCCTTTACTCGTTTAGAAAAGCAAAAATTTATTCGGTCCTATCCAGGGGACTTAACTCATGGAAAAAAAAGAACCTATTATACGATCACAACGGATGGAAAAGAAGTTCTCGCCGCAAAAAAACAAGAATGGCAGGAAGCAAAACGAGTTGTAGATGAATTTCTTACAAGGGGGCCCAACCATGAATACCATTAGAAATTATTTGGATAGTCTATTTTTAAATGTTCCAAAAACAGCAGAAACACAAAAAGCAAAAAAGGATTTACTATCCACCATGGAAGACCATTACTATGAACTAATTGAAGAAGGGAAAAATGAAAATGAAGCCATTGGTACAGTCATTAACGAATTCGGCTCTATTGACGAGCTTTTAGCTGAACTCGAGCTGGAAAAAAAAGATTCCTCTGAACAAGACACTGAATTTTTTGACGCTATAGATATCGAAGAAGCTTTTGACTTCTGGGCAACTGTTCGCCGTTTTGCTTTCTCTGTATCTTCTGGGATTTTGTTATTCTGCTTAGCGTTGTCTACTGTGGTTTTTTCTGATAACGGATCAATTATCGCTGCCTTACCCATTGTTTTTTTCTTTATCTTTATTGCATTGGGGGTAGGACTCATTGTTCCTGCGGGAATGAAGTATTCCAAAACATTTGAAACTCTGGAAGATCGTCCTTTAACACAAGAAACACAAAAAGAAGCTCGTACTCAGGTGAAAAATTATGAAAAAAGTTTTCGTTCTGGGTTATCTTTGGGTATTGGTCTTTGTATCTTGGCCATTCCTTCTATTGTTTTCTTTTCAGAATTCCTTCATCTTGATACTGTTGGTGTCTCCACCTTTTTTGGTATAGCAGGTATTGGCGTATTTTTAATCGTTTATACAAGCATTATTTATAATGGCTTTAAAAAAATGACAAAAAGTCATTATTTTATTTCTGACGAAGACGAACCCGGCCCCAGAGCTACCGAAGAAACTTATGGTAAAAACGCACCTTTTATCAACTTTTTCCGTAGAATCTATTGGCCATGTATTGTAGTGATTTATTTTCTAGGGTCTAGTATTACTGGGGGCTGGAGTTACAGCTGGCTTATTTTTGTTATCGCAGGGCCTATTTACAGCTTTGTCATGGAACAAGGAGCAAGGAATAAAAATGAGGAGCAGTAATTGCCCCTCTTTTTTTTTAATTTGTATCTAATTTTTCCTGTCTTGCCAATGCTAAACAACCAAAGATCCCAGCATCATCTTTCAAGAATGGCGTCACAATGTAATTTTCTAGCTTTGGTGTTTCCACATAATTTTTTAACAAGCGCTCAAAAGCCTGGTGCACTTTTTCCACCATGTGTTGCTGTTTCATCACACCGCCACCAAAAATAATCACATCTGGCGAAAACATCAAAGTTGTATTGTAGGCGCATTGGGCAATATAGTCCGCTTCAATTGTCCAAATTGGATCATCTTCCGGGATATCTTGGCCTTTCCGACCAGCACGTTGCTCAATTGCAGGACCAGCAGCCATCCCTTCTAAACAATTCCCATGGAAGGGACAATTGCCGGCAAAAGCATCTTTTGGATGAGGAACCACTAGCATATGTCCCATTTCTGGGTGGCTAAAGCCTTCCACAAAACGTCCCTCCTGTAATGCGCCACCACCAACGCCAGTGCCGATGGTGTAATAAATAACGTTAGACTGATCTTTTCCATTACCAAAAACATATTCCCCGTATGCCGCAGCATTTACATCGGTTGTCCAAGCAATTGGAATATCAAAAACTTTTTTTAAAGTTCCGACAAAATCAAAATTTTGCCAAGCCAACTTAGGTGTAGATGTAATATAACCATAGGTTTTTGAATCTTTATGAATATCAATAGGACCAAATGAACCAACACCAATAGCAGCTAAATCCTCTTTATAGGGCTCAAAAAAATCAACAACCGCTTGCATAGTCTCTTCTGGTATGGTTGTTGGAAAACTAGCGCGTTTTTTTATTGTTAGTGTTTCATCGCTGATTGCACAAACAAATTTTGTCCCCCCAGCTTCAATAGCTCCGTATAACATTTATCTTCTCTCCTTTAAATTTTTACTTATTCTTCTTTAGTATAAATGTAAAGCCTATCTTTTACATCCCTTTTCTATAATTTTTTACGTTAATTCTTTGTTTTCACTTGTGTCATCATTTATGTTTCGCTAATCTAAATTTATTGTTGCAATATATTTTCAATGATTGTCAAACGCATGACAATAATTTTTAAAAATTGAAAACAACATTTCTGTTTACAGTATTACTTCATTGTTATACGTTTGACATAATTTTCGAAATACGCTATCTTTAAGCTAAGAAAATTAGCTATTAAAAAAGGAGTTAATACAATGAATCTTATTAACGAGTGGACAAGAAAATTACGCTATCATCCTTATGAAAAATGGGGGAAAGATTATCGAGATCAATTAAACAAAACTGTTAATCAATCGATTTGGCGTTTAGATTACCATATTCAACCAGTTACTGGTTTATTAAATGATCCAAACGGTTTTACTTTCTTTAATGGCAAGTGGCACTTGTTTTACCAATTTTATCCTTTTGGTCCTGTGCATGGTTTGAAATCCTGGTTTCATCTAACTTCAGCCAATTTAGTGGACTGGAAAGAAGAAGGCATCCGTCTTTTACCTGATAGTTTGTATGATAGTCACGGCGTGTATTCTGGTTCTGCTTTAGCTATTGATGATCAACTGCTTCTTGCTTATACTGGAAACGTCCGTAACGCTGATTGGGAACGCTCTACTTATCAACTAGGGGCTTATATGGATAAAAAACACCAAATCAACAAAATGGAGACTCCTCTTGTCTCGGGCCCTCCTAAAGGATATACAACAAATTTTCGTGATCCGCAAGTTATTTTTTACCAAGATCACTATTTAATGATCATTGGAGCCCAAACAACAGAAGAAAAAGGAGAAGTTCTTCTTTATAAAAGTAAGGATTTAAAAGATTGGCAATTTTTGGGGCCTTTAAACTTCACTCAACAATCTTTAGGCTTTATGGTGGAATGTCCTAATCTAATTTTTATTGATCAACAAGCTGTTTTGATTTTTTGTCCGCAAGGGCTAGATAAAAATGAATTATCTTATCAAAATATTTATCCCAATACTTACGTCATTGGACAATCATTTGATGAAAGGAATAGAACGATCGAGCATACGAGTCCTATCCATAATTTAGACAGTGGCTTTGACCTTTATGCTACACAAGCCTTTAATGCACCAGATGGTAGAGCATTAAGTATCAGTTGGATCGGTCTTCCTGAACTGTCTTATCCAACAGATCAAGAAGGGTGGGCGCATTGTTTAAGTATCGTCAAAGAACTGAAAATAAAAGATGGGCAGCTTTTGCAACAACCCGTCGCTGAACAAAAAAATTTACGTTATAAAAAGACTGCACTTCTGGGTGATATACAAAATACCCAAAATTTAATGGCAAATAATGAAACAAACCGTTATGAATTAAATCTTAATTTGCAAGAAGATAGCCGTGGCAGCTTATATTTATTTGCCAATAGCGATAATAGCCACTATTTAGCCCTTCATTTTGATGCAGTTCATGGTAAAATAGAGTTGGACCGTAAGCAACTTCGTTATCCGTTGAATAAAGGTTTTGGCCAAACACGGGACGTTACTTTAGAAAATCACCAGTCGATTGACTTACAAATTTTTGCTGATCAATCCGTCTGTGAAATTTTTGTTAATCAGGGACGTTACGTTTTCACTACGCGTGTCTTTCCTGAAACCCATGACACAGGAATCTTTCTTGCAGGAACAACAGGAGCGTATACAGGAGATTTCTGGACTTTACGGTCTGCGCGGTAAAAAAATAAGGAGAATTTTCTTATGACAGTAAAGCTTACAGATGTTGCCAAAGTTGCAGGTGTTTCGCCTACAACCGTTTCACGAGTCATCAATCACTATGGCTCTTTAAGCCAAAAAACTATCGATAAAGTTCATGCAGCCATGGAAGAATTGAATTATCAACCTAACTCTCTTGCGCGTTCTTTACAGGGAAAGCAAGCGCAGTTGATTGGATTAATTTTTCCCACAGTGGCTAATCCTTTCTTTGGCGAACTTGTTGAGCAATTGGAAACAAAATTTTTCGAACGCGGCTATAAATCAATTTTATGTAATAGTGCAAATAACAAAGAAAAAGAACGGAATTATTTAAATATGCTGATGGCAAACAAAGTAGACGGGATCGTTGCAGGAGCACACAATCTTGGTATTAAAGAATACCAGCAAATGGACCTGCCTATTGTCTCTTTTGATCGTCTATTAGCTGAAGGGATTCCAATTGTTGGTAGCGATAATTATCATGGCGGATATGCAGCGACTGAAAATCTTTTCTTTCACGGCGCACAAAATATCGCGATTATCACAGGAAGCAATGCTTCTGACTCGCCGACTAACGATCGCTTGCAAGGGTATTTGGATTTTGTTCAAGAAAAAAACTTAACTGCAAAAGTCTTTCGTTTCGAATCTTTTGAACATACATTAACGCTAAAAAATATGCGTATCCAAGAGATTCTTAAACAAGAGGCAATTGATGGCCTTGTTTGTACAGATGATTTAACAGCACTTTTAGTTATTGACAATTGTCAGCAATTAGATATCAAAATACCGGAACAGTTAAAAATTATTGGCTACGATGGCACACAGTTTATTCAAAATTATTACTCGCAATTAACTACAGTAGAACAGCCTATCGGTGAATTGTCGGATTTATTGGTCGATTTATTATTACAAAGGATCACACAGCCAGATAAAAAACTAGCGCCTCGTTACACCTTACCTACTAAAGTATTACAAGGGAAAACCTCATAGTAAAAACGCATTTGTTTTGACCATTTATTTAGTCAGACAAATGCGTTTTTATTCTTATGAACCACCGCTATTTGCAGCAGCTTCATCTGCTTTTACACAATCAATCGCAATCACAAGAGATAAGACCAAACGTTCCATCGACTCATCAAGGATTGTGAGCTCGTAAGTATCGCCCCAAGAAAACCAACGTTTTGTAATTTCTGCCATATTTTTCCCTTGAGCAAAAACAGTAAAATCCATATCCCACCAATTTCCTTGGATTTCAATCTCCTGGGCGGAAATCGTATAGCGAGATTTTAAAAAGGTTAATTCTTTTTTCAGTGTAATCATTTCACTACCGTCTACTTCAACGAAAAATTTTGGTAACAAAGCGAACGTTTTCTTCGTAATTCTTCCAATTTCGTGTTGATGATCGTCATAAATTAAAAAATGTTTAGGTAATTTGAAAAAACTACCTTCTACAAAGTAACAAGGATGTTCGTTTTCATCAGTCACAGTAAAACTTTCCCCTATACTAAATACCTTTTGCTTAATATATAATTTTTTCATCAGCTTCTCCTTATTAGAGACCTTCTTCACCTAATTCGCCTGTATTAATCACGGGTTGTGTGCCATTATCTGTGATAATGGAAACCAATAGATTATTAATCAATTGCACTTTACGATCATCAGTAAACTGGATATCTTGTCCTTTTTCAATCTGCTCTAGAGCCATTTGTGTCATAGAAACCGCACCTTCAACAATTGTTTGTCTTGCTGAAAGAATTGCTCTAGCTTGTTGTCTTTGTAACATCGCACTAGCAATTTCTGTCGAATAGGCTAAATGATTTAATCGTGTTTCGACGACCTCAACACCAGCAACTTCCAAGCGATCTTGCAGCTCTTTAGTCAGCTCTTGGGAAACACGGCTAGTATCTCCGCGTAAAGTAACATCATTTTCTCCAAAAGTATCATAAGGATATTGAGAAGCAATATGACGAATCGCTGTTTCACTTTGAATTTCAACAAAATCTTGGTAATGATCCACATCAAATAATGCTTTTGCCGTATCAACAACTCTAAAAACGATCACTGCTGAAATTTCAATAGGATTGCCATCTAAATCATTAACCTTCAAACGAGCACTATTAAAGTTACGAACTTTCAATGAAACATTTATTTTTTGCGTCAAAGGTGTCGTGATAAATAATCCATTGGATTTGATCGTTCCTAAATATTTGCCAAAAAATAAAATGGCTTTTGCTTGATTAGGCCCCACAATTGTTAGTGAACTAATAAATAATATAGCAATAATCAAAATCACAATACTTGAAATGATTTCAAAAACACTCTCATTGGTAACGCCAAGAAAGAATACGTAAGCTCCTAATAAGAGTACAATAAACAACACTAATAATCCAAAATAACCATTAACATGAAATGTCTTTTTTTCTTTCACTAATAACTCCTCCTTCTTTTTTCCTATCGTAACTTAAAGTAACAAGAATGCCAAATTCAATTTATTTTTTCACTAAAAAAGCCTAAAAAACTACCGAAATAGCTCTTTAGGCAAATTAAATCTTTATACTTTTGCTTCTTCTTTAAAGTTTTCTAAACGAGCACGCCAATCTTCATTGGAGATATTATGTCTTTTTACATAAAGATTATCTTCACTTGCTGCACATTCATAGCTACAACCACCTGCGTGTTTTGCCTGGTTTTCTTCAGAAGCAAGAATTTGACGGTTGCATGCCGGGTTAGCACAGTTCATATAGCGTTCACAAGGTGTACCGTCAAACCAGTCTTTCCCTATAACTTGTTTGTCTACATCATTGATTTCAACGCTGATACGTTCATCAAACACATACATTTTCCCATCCCACATTTCTCCTTGGGTATTAGGATCTTTGCCGTAAGTTGCGATACCGCCATGTAATTGACCCACTTCTTTTACACCTTCACGTAAAAGCCAACCAGAGAATTTTTCGCAGCGAATACCACCTGTACAATAAGTGACCACTTTTTTATCCATGAATTTTTCTTTGTTATCACGAATCCATTGTGGCAATTCACGGAAAGTACGAATATCCGGTCTTACTGCACCACGAAAATGGCCTAGATCATATTCATAATCATTGCGTGCATCAAGAACGATAGTATCTTCGTCTTCTAAAGCTTCTTTAAATTCAGCAGGCTCTAAATGTTTTCCAGTCAGTTCATTTGGATCTACATCATCATTCAAATGTAGTGACACAAGTTCATTACGAGCTCTTACATGCATCTTTTTAAATGCATGCTCTTTTGCTTCATCTATTTTAAATTCAGTATCTTTAAAGCGAGGATCTGCGTGCATATGTTCTATGTAAGCATTCGTTGCTTCAACCGTTCCAGAAACTGTACCATTGATTCCTTCAGCAGCTACTAAAATTCGACCCTTTAAACCAAGCTCATTACAAAAAGCCAAATGTTGTTTAGCAAAGCCTTCTGGGTCATCAACTGGCGTATAATTATAATAAAGTAATACTCGATAATCCATTCTTATATATCCTCCTTCAATTTTCACAAACATATTATAGGAAAAAGAGTAGAAAAAAACGAAATTTACGCTTGTGAATCGTAAACAATCCCGTCATGTTTTGTTAAAAAAACAATCTTTTATTAAATAGTAAATTTTTATTGCGTTTTTCTATTAGTAGTATATCATAATATCTTCTTTTATAAATGATTAACAAAAAAATCAGTCACTTGGTCCATTGTAGGAACTTTAACCATATGCCGTTCATTCGCCGCACGAAAAGTAATCTCAGGGCCTAAGTTGTTTCTAACAAAACGGTCTGTTTGCACAAATTGGACTTTTTCATCATGAATCCCATGCCAGAAAAACAGGGGTCTCTTTTTGATTTCATCATAGTGTAAAGCTAAATCATAGTAAGGAATCCAGCTTGTTAAATTCTCATAATCTTGCGGCACTGAAATCTTGCGCTTTTTAAAAGATTCTTCTAATTGCTTACGATAATCAATTAAAGAAGGCGAGCCCATAACACACGCTGCTACATCAATTTCTGGATGCTGAGTTAATAAAGCACAAGTCGTCATACCGCCCATCGAAACACCGCCTACACCTAGCCTCCCATTGTCCAAACCCAATTGAGTAAAATAATCAACAATCGATTCAAACTCAAATAAGTTCGTATAGATACTTTGCAAAAAAGTTAGTGAAGGAACTTGTGACATAGGAGCCTCACGTTCTCCATGATTTTGAGCATCTGGTAATACTACTCGAAATCCTTGTTGAGCTAACTTTCTTCCTTGCGTTAATACCAATTCCTTGGACGTTTGCCAACCATGATAATAGACAATTAACGGCAGTGGCGTATACAACTGATCTTGGTCAACGACTTCCAATACCGGAATTATTCCTATTTTTCTTTTACGAACCGCTAATTTCATTAACGTCACCTGGTTTCTTTCTTCATTAAAAAAAGCAGTCATTGCTTTTTATTATTATACAAGCAATGGCTGTTTTCTTATTAATCTTCTGATTCAATCACATCAATTGATTTCATCAAACGAGTCAATGTCGCACGTTCGCTTTCATCTAATGTGCGTTCTATATAATCAATGGTATCTTCTAACTGTGGAATCATCATATATTCTAATGCATTCACTCGCCGCCGTGTTCGTTCGATCTCATCGGCCATCATCTGACAAGATTTCTCAACTTCTGCTAGTTTAAGCATTTTAGGCAAAATTGTACTCAAATGGTTTAAGGCCAGATCTAACTCACTAGTCGTTGACATAAAACCGTAAGAAAAACGATCTTCTGATTTTTCATCATCATAAATTTCATTTAAGACTGGCATTTCGATATTCATTACTGTCCTGCTTTGTACGTCCAAAGTGATTTTATCAAGAGGAATAGCAAAAGCTTCTCCTAAAACGTAATCCGGCGTACGACTAGAAGCAAGAACATAATCTTCCATACCTTTTTGTAAGGTTTCTTCCATTTCCTTACGCAAGTCTTGGTTTTGTTTGACCAGTTTCGTAAATTGGCGAATCAATTCATCTTGTTTATCTTTTAACAGTTTATGACCCCTAGAAGCTGTTGATAATCGACCCTTTAGTCGATTCATCTCCATACGGGTCGGATTTACATTCATTATTGCCATAATTCATCCAACTCCTCTTGGCTTGGGAGAAATTCTTTGATGTCTTCTTCTTTGATCCGATTGAGTTCTTCTCTTGGCAGAGTAGCTAATAATTTCCAACCTAAATCTAAGGATTCTTCAATACTACGATTTGTAGAAAATCCTTGATTTACATATTTTTCTTCAAATAAATCGGCAAAACGAGCAAACTTTTTATCTGCATCGGACAGTGCCGCTTCGCCTAAGACAGTCGATAATTCTTTAGCGTCTTTACCATCAGCATAAGCAGAATATATTTGGTTCATTGTAGAAGAGTGGTCTCTTCTTGTTTTGCCTTCGCCCGTTCCTTTATCTTTCAAACGAGAAAGACTTGGTAAAATATCCACCGGTGGATTAATATTACGTTTATCCAAATCTCTTGATAAAATAATTTGTCCTTCGGTAATATAACCTGTCAAATCAGGAATTGGGTGGGTTTTATCATTATTAGGCATTGTTAAAATTGGGATTTGCGTGATAGACCCTTCTCGGTCCATCAAACGTCCTGCACGTTCGTAAATATTGGCTAAGTTCGTATACAAATATCCCGGATAGCCCCCTCGGCCTGGAACTTCGCGACGAGCGGCTGAAACTTCACGTAAGGCTTCAGCATAGTTGGTCATATCCGTCATAATAACTAAAACGTGCATCCCTTTTTCAAAGGCTAGGTACTCAGCAGCAGTTAAAGCAACCTGAGGTGTTGCAATCCGCTCAACTGCAGGGTCATCTGCCAAGTTTAAAAACATTACTGAACGGTCAATCGCCCCTGTTTTTCGAAATTCATTGATAAAAAATTCCGATTCTTCAAAAGGTACACCAATGGCCGCAAAGACAATCGCAAAGTTACTTTCTTGTCCTGGAACTGTTGCTTGACGTGCAATTTGAGCAGCGATCTCTTTGTGTGGTAATCCTGAGGCAGAAAAAATAGGTAATTTTTGCCCTCTAACCAAGGTGTTTAAGTGGTCAATCGTTGAGATACCTGTTTGAATAAATTCATCTGGGTAATCACGAGCCATTGGATTAATTGCTTCGCCGTTTACATCAAGTCTTTTTTCCGGCAAGATTTTAGGACCGTCATCAACAGGCTGTCCTAAGCCATCAAAAATACGTCCCATCATATCTGTCGAAGCACCTAGTGTTAACCCTCTACCTAAAAATCGGACCCGGCTATCTTCAGCCCCTAAATTATTCGTTCCTTCAAAAATTTGTACGACAGCTTTGTCTTCTGAAACTTCCAATACTTGTCCTTGACGAATTTCGCCAGAATCAGTACGTATCTCAACAAGCTCATCATAAGTTACGCCTTCAACATTTTCTACCATCATTAAAGGTCCAGATATTTCTGAAACGGAGCGGTATTCTTTTAGCATCAATCCATTCCTCCTTTCTCAACAATTTCTTGAACAACCTGTTCAATATCATTATAAATCGTATCTAGTTTATCTAATTCTTCTTCTGAAATGTATTTACTACGAGCAATACGCTCACGTATTTGCGTTGTGCCTTCCATCAATTCACTATAATAAGCACCTAGTTGAATCGCTTCTTGGGTTTTCTTATGGAAGTATAAGATATTACGCAATAAGCGAAATTGTTTTGTTCGCGATGTAAAGGTATCAACATCGTCAAAAGCGTTCTGTTGCAAGTAGTCTTGACGTAAAGAACGGGCCGTGTTCATAGTAATTCGATCTTTTTGCGACAAGGAATCCACGCCCACTAATTGTACAATTTCATCTAAACGAGATTCTTCTTGTAACAAGGACATCGCCTTATCCACCATTTTGGACCACTGACTGCCTAATACAGAGTCCATGTATTCTTTTAGCTGGTCATCATAAAGGGAGTAAGACTCCGTCCAACTGATCGCAGGAAAGTGTCGTTTTTGCGATAAAGAAGCATCTAGATCCCAGAACACCTTAACAATACGCAAAGTATTTTGCGTAACAGGTTCAGAAATATCTCCACCAGCTGGAGAAACTGCGCCGATTGCAGTAATACTTCCTTCACGCTCTCCTTCATTTCCTAATACAGAAAACCTACCCGCACGTTCATAATATTCTGCAATCCGGCTACCTAAATAAGCAGGGTAGCCTTCGTCGCCGGGAATTTCTTGTAAGCGGCCGCTCATTTCTCTTAGTGCTTCTGCCCAACGAGAAGTTGAATCCGCCATAATAGCTACACTATACCCCATATCTTTATAATATTCTGCAATTGTAATCCCTGTGTAAACAGAGGCTTCACGCGCAGACACGGGCATATTTGACGTATTGGCGATCAATACGGTACGCTGCATAATCGATTCTCCTGTTTTAGGATCAATCAATTCTGGAAACTCATCAATAACATCTTTCATTTCATTTCCGCGTTCTCCACATCCAACATAGACAACGATATCCACATCCGCCCATTTAGCGATTTGGTGTTGTACAATTGTCTTTCCAGCACCAAAGGGACCTGGTACCGCTGCGGTTCCGCCTTTAGCAACAGGAAAGAAAGTATCGATTACTCTTTGTCCAGTTACCAAGGGTTCTCCAGGAGTCATTTTATTTTTAGAAGGGCGTGGTGTACGAATAGGCCATTTTTGCATCATTGAAAGCTCTTTTTCACCACTATCAGTTTCTAACACACAAATGGTTTCGGTAATATCAAAATCGCCAGCTTCAATACTTTTGATTGTTCCTGAAACACCGTTTGGCACCATGATACGATGTTCGACCGCTTTTGATTCCTTTACTGTTCCAATGATATCGCCAGGACCTACCTGTGTATCTACTGTTTGTTTAGGTACAAATGTCCATTTTTTCTCACGATCAAGTGGGTTAATTTCTGCCCCTCTTTCTAAGAAGTCACTATTTGTTTGTTTCATAAAGGTATCCAAAGGTCGTTGAATCCCATCAAACATTTGACTTAAAAGACCGGGTGCTAATTCTACAGATAAAGGAGCGCCTGTTGTCTCTACTGGTTCACCTGGCCCTATACCAGCAGTTTCTTCATATACTTGGATAGAAGCAACACCATTATCTAATTCAATAATATCTCCGATTAACCCTTTTTCACTTACTTTGCAGACTTCATTAATTTTAGCACCTTGTAATCCGCTAGCAGTAACTAAAGGCCCGGAAACTTTTGTAATTGTTCCTACTGCCAAAAAATCTCCTCCTGCCTAACTGCAAATTGTTGTTTAATCATCATCTAAAATATTCATTCCAATCGCTTTTTCTACATTTTTATGAATACGATCCATACCAATATTCAAACTCCCGGTACTACTTGGTATCGGAATAATGGCTGGCGTTGGTTGTCCATCATATTGAGCAATGGTTTCTTCTAGCTGCTGAGCTACACGTTCAGTAATAAAGATAACGCCATAATCCTCCGCCATTGTTTCAATTTGTTGCCTTGCTTCATCTAAGTCTGTCACAGGAAAGACGTCGATCCCCAAGCCCTTAAAAGGTAAGATCGAGTCCTTTCCGCCCATCATTCCTATTTTTTTATACATAACTTTCACGCACCCGACTTCGAAGTGTTTCTTCTGGGATTTTATTGATTTTACCCACAAGGATCATCCGTAAATTTCTAACTTCAACTTCTTTTGCAAAAAGATATCCCAAAATAGCTTGTGGACCAAAAGGCACCATTTTTTCTTCCTTTAAACGGCGCATCAAAAAATTATCTCTATTTAAATCTAGTTGTGTTAATTTTTTTTCTTCCATAATTTGATCATAACTATCCACTAACAAATCCATATAATTTGTTTCTTCCATATAGCTCATAAAATTTTCAAGTGAGACGTTAATTTCATCTACCATTTCTTTAGGGCTCAAAGTACCACCCTTTTGTAAAACAGCATTTATAAAACCTTGTTTTTGTCCCATCAAATAACTTCTAAGTATGGTTGTAATATTGAACACATCAATATTTCTTTGGATCAATCGCTCGATATTGGTATCATTTTCGCTGCGGCTAAGCTTAATCATATGATCCCAATAATAGTTATCAAAGATAATATCAACAGCTTGAATCTCTTCATAATCTTCCATATATTGAAAAACAGCTTGTATGCACTGATTCATTATAGGATCTACTTGCTTACTTTGTCGTAAATTCACCAGATTTTTTAAAGTCGACAAGGGAGTTGTTCCCATCGGCACTAGAAATTCAGAAAAATCTTCTTGTGTATATTCCTGTTTAACCAAGACTTTTAAGTTTTGATAATCATATTGCAAAGCAATTAAATCAACGATGCTTTTGACCGGCGTAATACTGTAAACTAAATCAAAGGTCCGCTTCTTTTCAGCTATGAGGACTTCTTCAAAATCACGAACTTCATTATCATCTTCAATAAAGTCGCCATAAGTTGTTTCTTGTAAAATTGAATACGCATCTTCAGCTTCGGAGGCAGCCAGCATCCGGTCCAATGTGTTTTGTGTCAGTAACCGGCTCTCATAAGTCCGAATTCTAACATTAGCGGTGCTAAATTGAATATCGTCCATTTTGACACCTCTTATTCTCCATCAAATATCAAGTTTAACAATTCGCTGCTTAGCTCTTCTTCAGATGTGCCTAACATTGCTTCAAAAGTAAAGTTATATTCGATTTCTCCTTGTCGTAACAAAAAACCGCTACGTTTCGGAATTGTACGTTCTGCTATGGATAAATTCATCTGAGATGAGGTCGCTTTTTGCCAAACCTTTTTGTTTTCTTCTGTTGCATATTTTGTGCTATTTTGACCTACAACCATTTCAACATTGCCGTCAAGTTGTACTTGTTCGATCTGCAATCTTACAAATTGGTTAAAGTCTTCTGCAGACATTTCTTTCATTTTTTTTAAACTTTCAGCAAAAAGATCTTTAAGTAATTGCTGTCTTGCAGCTAATAAGCGGCTACGAGCTTTTACATGAATATCTGATACTTTCAAACTCAACTCTGTACGACGTTGTTTTTCAAATTGTTCTACATTTTCTTCTAATTGTTGTTCAATTTGTTTTTTTCGATTTTGCTCATTTTTTTCTATATCTCTTTGCGCTTTTTTAATATACTGCTTTTGTTTTTTTTGTGCATCTTGGGTAATTTTATCTGTTAGATTTGTGATATCAGACATTTCATACCTCCTAATTCATTACAAGCAAGAAGGAAATAACAAAGCCTAAAATCCCATATGTTTCCATCATTGCTACATAAACAATTCCTTTTGTCACATGTTCTGGTTTTTTAGCCAAAATTTGCATTGCCGCTGCAGCTGCACGACCTTGCCATCTTCCGGCCCAAATTGCAGTAAATGCGATAGGTAAAGAAGCAATTAATAGATACAAACCGTCTTGCATTGCCATATCACCAGTAATTTGTAAAAAGATCATAAATGAAATAACAAAGCCATATAACCCTTGTGTTGCTGATAATAGCTCTAAAATCAAAGCTTGTCCGAACTTCTCAGGTTGTTCAGCTGTCAATCCAGCTGCGGATTCAGCTGTTATCCCAATACCAATTGTGGAACCAATACCCCCACAGATTGTCGCAATTGCGATCCCTAAGGCCGCAAAAAGAATGCCACCATTTTCATAAAAGAATGTTATCCAATTTTCCATTTTCTATTCTTCCCCCTGCTGTTGTTTTTGTTCTGAGACCACTTGAACATAGGACTCATTTGACTTAAATGGCTTGAATGCGCGTCCGCCGCCTGTATAAAATTTATTGAAAAATTCTAGGTATTGCAAGCGAATCCCGTGTACATAAGCACTCAAATAACTCAAGAAAATGTTCAAGCCGTGTAATACAATAAATAGCACAATACCGATAGTAAACTTCGCTGGTGTTGGTAAGTAGCTTAAAATTAAATTAAAAGCTGCACCAATACTACCTCCAGCAACGCCTAGTGCCATCAAACGTGTGTAACTGATTAAATCACTTAGATAATTGGTAATATCCATAACTGAATACAAGCTTGATCCTATTTTACCAATAATTGTATTGCCGTCTAAGCTACCGCCAATAACAACCAACACTAAACTGATAATCAGGCAAGCAATGCCAACTGATTGCAAATTTGTCTCTGGAACAAGTAGCATTCCAGCCGCAATCATAGCCGCACTTACTAGAAAGAGCATCCAAGAGCCTGCTTGTAGTAAAGCTTTTAGCTTTTCACTTTCTCGGCGCCATAATAGATAAAATTTCAGTCCTAATCCAAACATAATCTGAATAAATCCGAAAATCATGGACATCACAAGAATTTCTGTAATATCTGAATCAGTGGATAATAATTGAAAAGAAAATTGCTTACCAAATATATTGCCGTAAACCAAGCCCCACATCATTGTTGGCACCGCACAAATTTGAAACATATTGATATTTTGTTTCATACCTTCTTTAAAATGCAAAAAATATTTTGCCAAGGCACTGGCTACAAATAAAAGTAGGCCATAACCAAAGTCAGCAACCATTAGTCCAAATGCTAATGCGTAAAAAGGCATCATAAAAGGCGTAGGATCTATTTCCCAGTATTGCGGTAAGCTATACATTTCAACTAGAGCTTCAAAAGGCTTAATGAGCTTGTGATTTTTCAGCAATACAGGCGTATTGCTGTATTCCTCTTCTTTTACCTCAGCAAATTCTAAGAAGTAGTCCTTACCGACTACTTGTCGGATTTGTCTATCTAATTCTTCTGTTTGTCTTGCTGGTACCCAGCCTGATAGGTCCATTGTATATTCTGATTGTAATAAATACTGATTAGAGTGAACTCGCACAAATAAACTATCCAAATACTCTGCGACCAACCCTAAATCCTTATAATTATTTTTTTGCGCTTTTAGCCGCGCTTTAATAGATCTTTCTTCCTCTACTAATTGATGTAATTTTTCTTTGACTTGTCTTAAAGCCTCAGCCGGTTTATCCTCATAAGGATATTCATATTCTTGAAAACCAGCGTCACTTAGTGTAGTTTGGACTTCTTCTTGATTTTCTCGTAGAAAAAGAAGCAAAAGATAAGATGTTGTTGATGATTGATGTATTATTTCAAGGTAAGCGTTTTGTAGTTGTTCTTTTCCCATCTCTTTTTTTAGCTGATTTATTTCAGTATTAGGAACCGTACCTAATACACCGATAGTTTCTTTGAACGTAGCTAAAACTGCAGGATGTTCATCAAAGTATTGCCACTTATTTAACTCATCTTCTTGCAAAGATAAGTCTTGTTTTTCCTGCTCAATGGCACGCAATCGTTTATCTTGTTTCCTTAAATCAGAATAAATATTTTTCCAGTCAAAAGTATGGGCATGCTCAGAAAGTTGTCTGAGCGTATAATGTCGTAATGGTTTTCGCAAAGCCTGAATCATACTAGGTTTTTCAACATAGGGCGTTAAAAAATCTCTTGCCCATGTTACATTACCGATTTGATCTTCAATTTTGTCAGCTTCAGGATGTTCTTGCATCTGACTAAAAAAAGCATTTGCCTGTTTATTAAATTGACTAGCTGAAAACAACTCAACTTGTTGAAAATCTTGCAGCTGTTCCATTACGGCATCTTGATTATTGTAAAAAGTAATCAAATTAAACTTTTGCATTTTTTCAATTGCCATATTCATTCACAACCTTATTTATAATAAGACCAAGCGCTTTTTCTCGCATTTCTGGCGAAATTGTCTGCAATTGTTCGACTTCTTTTTGTGTTTTTTCCATCAAGGGTTCTTTAATATTACGGAACTCTTCGTCGAACTTTTCACGCAGTTCTTGCTTACGCTTTTCTTCATTTTCATCTTGTTCTTCTTGAAAATGAGCAATCCTTTTATCGCTTTCTTCTTGCTCTTTACGCGCTTGTTTTTTTGCTTCATTAAGCAGCTCATCTGCTTGTTCTTCTGCTTTGGCTAATTGTTGGATCGCATCGACACTCATTTGTCACACTCCTTTTCGTAGTTTAGACAAAGTCCTAAAAAATCCTCTATTTATTAAGAGGATACCGAAATAGTCTTTATTGCATTAATTTAACCAAAGGATAATCTGCCAGTTTATTTAAAAATGATTGCTCACTTTCATTAAAGAGTCCAAACATATTGTCCTCAACTTTTTTGGACTCATCATAAGATGAAAAAACTTGACCAGCTAAATTTCGCAACTGCACACAAGAATTTTTTCCTTCAATAGCATAATAAACGTCGATCATAAAAATATTCTCGATTGGTTTTGCTAACTTAAATCCTCCGCCCTTACTTGAGGTTGAGTTAACGACACCGCCTAGAACCAATTTACGCAATATTTTTTTCAGATAAGAATCTGAGACGCCTAATTGTTTACTGATCCGATAACTTTTTACAGGATTATCTCCTTCTTTTTTCGCTAATATAAGAAGAACATATACTGCTTCTTCTAGACTTCTTTTTAACCTCATGACCATTTCTCCTTTGAAGGACAAATAATATCCATAAATAATCTTACCAAAAAAAAATAACATCATCAAGCAAAGTACCAGGTATTCCAATTTTTTACACACTTGTGAAATTATGATGAACAAAACTTTTAGATAAAAAAAGAAAGTCTACCATAAAAGTAAACTTTCCCTTTTCTTAAGATTGATCGTTTTTTTATAAGAAGTTAGTTGATTATACACTGATTAATTGAACACGAACCATATTTTCATGCATAGATAAATCCTCTACCACTGTTTGGTAAGATAACGAACGCGGTAGTTCAACAGTATAAACGTTGGTATAGACACGACTTTCTCCTCTTTTTTTCACTTCAAAATCAACATCTTTTACTTCAATATCTTTTTCTTCAAAGTAATCCGTTATAAACTCTTTTGTCGTTGTCTTATGTACAAAACTAATCTCAATTTTCTTCAAAGTCGGGATATTAATCACACGTTTTAATACAGTTAAAACAATCATAATCATCACAAAACTCACGATTGCAATACGATAGTTCCCCATACCAATCGCCAAACCTAAGCCCGCCACTGTCCATAGTGAAGCAGCGGTTGTCAAACCACGGACGACTTGTTTAGTAACAACAATAGTCCCGGCGCCTAAAAAGCCAATACCACTAACAACTTGGGCAATCAAACGAGCTTCATCCGCGCGAATGACTCCAGAAAAGTCGGGGTTATCTCTGGCAATTTCTAAAGCAGTATTTGTAATTTCTTTTTGGATCATAGCGATAAGTGCAGCACCAATACAAACTAAAATATGCGTCCGTATTCCTGCCGGCCTATTTTTAAACTCTCGGTCAAAGCCAATAAACCCTGCAAAAGTACCTGCCAGTAACATACGTAAACAAATTTCATAAATCGATAAATCGCCCGTCATCAGTCCACCTCCTTGTGTAATTTAAAAAATCCGAATGCCCATTAGAACCATTCGGATCTCCTAAATATTCAACTATTATTAAGATTTTGCCAAGCATTCAAACCACCTTGAATGTTTACAACATCATAGCCTAAACTTGCTAAGTA
Organism: Tetragenococcus halophilus; assembly: GCF_001712815.1. Taxonomy (NCBI): domain Bacteria; kingdom Bacillati; phylum Bacillota; class Bacilli; order Lactobacillales; family Enterococcaceae; genus Tetragenococcus; species Tetragenococcus halophilus. The sequence goes on along the minus strand of NZ_CP012047.1, from coordinate 276,722 downwards.
ATCACAAGCACGAACTGTTCGTACACCAGCTTTGCTGATGACATAATAAGTTAAATCTTTACGCAAATTTTCGGCTTCAGTCACAAATTCACCAATAGGTAAATTCGTTGCACCTTCAATATGATACTTCTCAAAATCTTCTGTTTCCTGTACATCTAATATGGTAATCGCTTCATTTTGCAATATCTCTTTTAACTCCTTCACAGTAATGGAAGGATACATAAGATCCATAACAAACGCCCCTTTACTTCTTCACTTTTGATATTAGTTGAATTCTCAACGTTTGTCAAAAATTATACGTTTTTGCTTTCATTTTCAGCTGCTACACAAAACGAAGGGGACAGGCTGGTTGATTTTCTCAATTTTTTTACATTTAATGTTTGTTTATGCTTCATTCGAATTTAGCGTACTTTTATTTTTCTTCAATGGAAACAATAAACGTAAGCCATTAAGTAATACCAAAAGCGTACTTCCTTCATGCGCTAAAACGCCAATGCCGATATCCATTTTACCAACAATATTTAACACACTTAATAATAAAACAACACCCATTGCAAAAATAACATTTTGCCAAACAATTCGACCTAGCTTTTTAGAAAGCTTGTGAGCATATTCAAATTTCTGCAGATCATTTTGCATAATTACCGCATCTGCGACATCAATTGCAACATCTGTACCTTCTCCCATCGCAAAACCAATATCAGCTTGGGCCAAGGCAGGAGCGTCATTTATACCATCACCTATCATCGCAGTTTTACCATATTTCGTTTGCAAAGAGGTGACCGCAGTTGCTTTATTTTCAGGTAAGATATTACTAAACACATCATCGATTCCCAAAGCATGAGCAACAGCTTCTCCGGTTACTTTTGCATCTCCTGTGATCATCAATGTGTTTATTTGTTGCTCTTTTAGATAAGCAACCGTTGCAGCTGCTTTTTCATCTGCTCTATCCATTAACGCAATCAGTGCCACTACTTCTTCGTTTTCACTAAAATAAACAACCGTTTTCCCCGCTGAAGTAAGTGCTTCAGTTTTTGCAAGAATCTCTTCATTGGTCCTATTAAATAAACTAGGCTTACCAATTCGATAGTCATTTCCATTGTAATTAGCAACAATTCCTCGCCCGATTTCATTGGTTACTGACATTTCAAGCACTTGTGTTTTACCAAATGCATCTAAAATTGCTGTTGCTAGTGGATGATTGGCGCTTTCTTCCATCGTTGTAATAATTTGTTGCCACTTAGCTTGTTTTGTTTCGTCTATATAATAGGAATCTGTCACAACAGGTTTTCCTTTGGTTAGTGTACCTGTTTTATCAAAGGCTACTGCTTTAATATCCTGTAAATTCGACAGATAAGCTCCACCTTTAAATAAAACACCCTTTTTAGCCAAATTTGAAATAGCTGAAAGAGTAGCTGGCACGGCGCTTACTGCTAGTGCACAAGGAGACGCCGTAATCAACAAGACAATCCCTCGATAAATACTCATCTGCCAAGTCCAATCAATTAAAAAAGGCATTAAAATAACAAATAAAGGAATAATAAGAAGAACCGTTTTAACATACACAGGTTCGATTTTTTGTATTTCAGTTGCCGCTTTAGGTAGATTATTTTGCGATTGCTCAACTAGTTGTAATATATTAGCAAAGACAGTATCCGAAGAATCTCTAGTTACTTGCATAGTAAAGGTGCCTTGTCCGTTGATTGTGCTGGCAAATACTTCGGCTGCTTCTACTTTTTCTTTGGGCATACTTTCTCCATTAATAGAAGATTCATCGATTGTCGTATGTCCGCTAATAATAAAACCATCTGTCGCAATCTGGTCACCTGGCAAAACTTTCAGTTGATCGCCCACAGTTACATTTTGCACATCAACTAACTTTGTCGAACCGTCTACTTGCAATAATCTTGCTTGGGTAGGATTTAACTTCAGTAAGTTTGTAATTTCTTTTTTACTTTTTTCTTCAGCAAACTCTTCAAGAAAATGAGCGCCCGCAAAAATTAATATTAATATCGCACTTTCATCAAAACTTCCAATGAACATCGCTCCTAAAACAGCTAGTGTCATTAGCAGATGCACGTTTGGATAAAATCTTTTTTCTTCTTTTGTATTTGTTATCGTATCCACAATACCTTCAATTATGATATGAGAACCTGCAAAAACAACTGCAGCTACAAATAACCAATTAGCAACTAAAGTTGAAAACGGTCCGAAAGCCGCTAACAAATAGGCAGCAACACCTATAAAATACATGGGAACTTCACCCTGTAAATGTCCAGAATGTTTAGGTTCTTTTGCTTGGTAATCGCTAGATTTATCCATAACTGAATCCTGCGACTTATCCATATTCATGCATCTCCTTTATCGTTATTCATTCATTTATTTACTAGTAAGCGTTTATATGAATATATAATCATTTGTTCAATTAAAGTTTACATGAACAACCATTCATTTGTCAAGCGGAATTTCATTAAAATTTAGGCCTTGTGAAAAAACAAGCAATAAACTTAACCAAATATATTCTCGTTTCTTTTTCTAAAGTATAATAGAACATAATTAGAAATTACGTTTGCACTTTATAAAGACTTAGAGAGGAGAAGTAGATATGATTAATCAAGTCGATAGAAGTTACTTAGAGCGCTGTGTGGAATTAGCAGAGCTTGCATTGGAAAAAGGAGATGCACCTTTTGGATCGATCTTAGTATCACAAGATGGGGTAACTTTATTTGAGGATCACAACAGAATTTCTGACGGAGATAATACTCGCCATCCTGAGTTTGAAATCGCAAAGTGGGCAGCAAAAAATCTAAATGAGGATGAACGCAAAAATGCTGTTGTCTATACTTCCGGCGAACACTGTTCAATGTGTGCTTCGGCACACGGACTCGTTGGGCTCGGACGTATCGTTTATGCAAGTTCAACCGAACAACTAAAAAAATGGAATGAAGAAATGGACGTGGAAAGTGGACGACTAAAAGGACTCTCAATCAGAGAAGTTATTAATGACACTGAAGTAGATGGTCCTGATGATTCTCTTTCAGAAAAAGTAAAACAGCTCCAATATAGATATCAAAACAAGACGTTAGATTAAATAAAGCTATAAAAAAGAAACGGCAAAATGCCGTTTCTTTTTTATAACTGTAATAATGTCAACTATACATTTTTTATTGCCTCACTAATAGGCTTATCTCCTGCTAGTACTTCAAATTCTTTACGAATTGTTGAATCATCTTGTAAAGAAGCTAATATTGTTTGAGCGATATCTTGACGAGGCACTTCACTATGCTTAAGACCCATACCAACTTGAACTTTTCCATTACCCTTTTCATCTGTTAATGTGCCAGGATGGATAATTGTCCAGTCAAGTTCAGTACGATTTTTCAACCATTCATCTGCATAATTTTTTGCAATAGTATAAATCTTCAGTGGCGCATCATTTTCGATTCCTTTAGCAATTTGCTTACGTCCAGTACGGAAAGTACTTACCATCACAAAACGTTTAACATTTGCCTGCTCAGCAGCAGTCATAATTTTAATTGCACCATCTAAATCAACCATAACCGTCTTGTCTAAACCGCTACCACCAGCACCTGCACTAAAAACAACTGCGTCAACATCACTCATCGCTTCGGCAAAATCTTCAATAGAGTTGTAAATAATATCCAAAACTTGAGTTTCAATACCACGTTCATCAAAAAAAGTTTTTTGGCTCGCATCACGAATCACTGCTTTTTCTTCAATATCTGAATAACCTTTCGTTAAATCTGCAAAGCATTTAGCAACTTTTCCGTTTGCACCTACTACAAGTACCTTCATATATAAGCTCCTTTCTCTTGCTTTATAAATAGTATACCATTTGTTCGTCACTTGTTTAAAATGCTATGCTTTTTTAAGTATCTTCATTCTCTATTCGTTGATTATAGTAGTCTTCATAGTCTTCTTTTAAAATCTTATGCAAGGGCTCAATCTGGTTAAATTCGTAACCTTCTTTCTTTTTCTGAACATACCAATCGAATAAAATATCCTCTCCTCTGCGTAGTACCACCATTAAGCGATCTTTTTCAGACAGATCAAAATTTTCTATAGAATAGGATTGTGCCTCCAATGCGTCAATAACTAACTGATTTTCCAAAAATTCCATATAAGAGTCTAAAACATCGCCTTTTTTCTTGAAATTCACAAGTTTTTCTTGCATTTCGGTGGCTTTTGCCCACATATCTTCAATTTCATTTTCCATCTGTCCCATCTGGCTATAAAAATCATCCCGTCTTTTTTCTAAGGCATCAAGTCTTTGCTTTGTCTCTTCTTTTCGTAATTCGTATCTTTTCATCATAGATCTCCATTCTAAAATAATTTTTCCAAACGTACGTTCGCTTTTGAGAACACTTTCATCATAGCACTGCCGTTTTCTTTTGTCAACGTTTTATTATTCTGTTGTTCTTTTTAAAGAACAATGTTATTATGTAAAATACAGGGAGGGAATTTAATTGAAAACAAATGATGAAATTATGGATATACTCGATCGACTAAAAAGAGAAAATAACCTTTCAATTAGCGAAATTGCACGACGTGTTGGTATGGCAAAATCAGCCGTTTCTAAATATTTTACCCGACAAAGAAAATTCCCTTTAAATCGTATTGAAGATTTTGCTAACGCCTTTAATGTCAGTGCAGATTATATTTTAGAATACGGCAAAAAACAGACTTATTCTGAAGAAATTATAAATGTTCCTGTTATTCAATCAATTACAAACGACTCTACTATCATCGCTGAAGCAAGCCCTGAAACTTACTATCCTACTGCTTCTTTTGATTTACCAAAAGGCCAATTATTTTATTTTAAAATGAACGATATCAGTATGGAGCCAATAATTCCTAAAGAAGCCAACGTTCTCATTAAAGTACAAAATAAAACCAATGATGAACAAATTGTAGCTGTGACCTTAAATGATAATCCAACACTATTTTTAAGAAAAATTAGAAAACAAGATGGTTTTATTCTTTTATTAGCAGAAAATCCAGATTATGCCCCCATTATCGTTACTAAAGAGGACTCTATGAAGGTCATTGGAAAAGCCATTCGGGTAAGTTATGATATTTAAAAAATTAAAATAAGGATTTTAAAGGAGAATTTTATGCAAACACCAGAGACAGTTTTACATTTTTGGTTTCATGAATTAGCCCCAGAGCAACAATTCAATAGTGGTAGTGAAATCGATCAATTAATTACAGAGTGGTTCAAAGAACTGCATCTACAAGCTAGCCAGGGTGAACTTGACAGCTGGCGTTCTAGTATCCAAGGTCGTTTAGCAGAAATTATTTTACTTGATCAGTTTTCTCGCAATATTTATCGCGGACAAGCAAAATCATTTGCTTTTGACTCTATGGCCTTAGTTTTGTCCCAAGAGTCATTAAAAACCGAACAAGCACAAAGTCTAACACCAGATGAACTTGGTTTTTTGTTAATGCCATTTATGCATTCTGAATCCAAAAAGATCCACCAAACAGCTATAAGCTTATTTGATCAACCAGGCTTAGAACTATATTTAGACTATGAAAAACGCCACAAGAAAATTATCGACCGTTTTGGTAGATATCCACACCGCAACGCGATCTTAAAAAGAGTATCAAGCGAGGAAGAGCAAGAGTTTCTGACTGAACCAGGTAGTTCTTTTTAGTAGTAATTAATAAAATAACCGAACGATAAAAAGAGGCCATTGAAGTTTTTTCGTGAAAATCACGACAGTTAATAGATCTCAGCAATATCGTTCGGTTATTTTGTTTTACTTATTCCGAAGTTTTTATCTCAAACCTTCGCCTTTTTATCCTTTTTGCTTTGTGTTAATTTATGCATAAAATTCTCCTAAATTTTATTTATAGTCATGAATTGTTACACCCTTAACGACACGGTTTACTGTTCCTGTAGCAGATGGCGTATCTGGTGTATTTTTTAATTTCAAAGAAGTCATAATTGCAACAGTTTGAGCAAATACAATATCTGCTAAAGCTAAATAACCGTCTGGCAACAGTCTTTGTTCTTCTGAGAAAGTAAACTGAGTTCCTGTAAAATTACATTCTCCCATTTGACCAATAGCAATGACATCTTTTACAATTTCGTCTGTTTTCACTTCTTCAAGAATATCTAAATCATAATCACGAGTATATTCGTTGTTATTTACGAAGCCAAATACGATTGTTTTATCATTAACAAATGATTTAGGTCCATGACGAAAACCCATAGAAGAATCAAAAACGGTCGCTATCTGTCCTGCTGTTAGTTCTAAAATCTTCAATTGTGCTTCCCGTGTTAATCCTGAAAGACTTCCCGAACCAAGATAAACAATACGGGCAAAATCCTGATCAACAATCTCTTGTACTTCATTTTCACGAGTAATCACTTCTTTTGCCATATTACTTAGCTTTTGTACATCGCTTGCTTTTTGCTCTTGACTGCTTGTGTCAAAAATCAGTAAAGAGGTCAAAGTCATGCAGGTAAAACTACCCGTCATCGCAAAACCATCATCATTTGAACGCGCAGGAGTTAAAAATAAGAAATTATTGTCTTCCTCTTTACTACGTTTTGCCAACGCGCCTTCAGGTGCACAGGTTACAGTTAAATGATGAATATTTTTAACCACTTGATTTGCTACATCTACTGCTGCAATACTTTCTGGACTATTACCACTTCTGGCAAATGAAACTAACAATGTCGGTTCTTTTTCAAACAGGTATTCTGTAGGGCGAGCCACTAGATCCGTTGTGCCAATACTTTGAAAAATATATTTTTGTGTATCCCCTTTCAAATTTAAATAAGGTACTAGCGTGTCTCCAACATATTGAGATGTCCCTGCTCCAGTAAAAACTACCCTGATTTTTTGTCCGTCAGCACTTGCTTCTACCTTCGATAAAAATTCTTTAATGTCTGTTTTTATATCCTCATAAAGCGCTAAATTTTCTTTCCAAAGCTCAGGCTGTTGTTTGATTTCCCTACTGGTAATTTCACCCCCTTTTTTCTTTAATTCTTCTGTTGATAATGAAAACACCATTTATCTTCCTCCTTTTTTTAATTCCTTACATGACGAATTTTATAATGAAATTGATCTGCCCTAGCAATACTTAACGTAAATTCAATCACTTCATTTTTCATATTATAAGTTAACCGACTTAGATGTAGCACCGGTGAACCTGAATAAATCTGTAAAACCTCAGCATCCTCTTTTGTAGCAATACTTGCATAAAATTCTTCATCTGCTAAACGAATTTTTTGTTCAAAGTCTTCGGAAAAAACATCATATAAAGGTTTTTGTAATAGCTGTTTTTTTGTTAGTGATAAAAAAGGTCTTATCGGTAAATATGAAGTCTCTACCATCAAAGGTTCATCATCTGCTAAGCGTAGCCTTTTCAACTTATAAACTGTTTTCCCTAAAGAAGTTTGTAAGGCCTCTGCGATCTGTTTATCAGCTTCAACTTGTTCAAAAGCCAAAATGTGAGTCTGAGGTTTTCTGCCCAATTTTTTCATCTGTTCGGTAAAACTATAAACCCCAGCTAAATCAGCCGTTTGCTTAGATAGCTCAGATACAAAAGTCCCTTTGCCATGACGACGGTAAACATAACCATCGCTTTCTAATTCTTGCAAAGCTAAACGTACCGTAGTACGACTAACACCGAATCTTTTTTCTATTTCTCTTTCAGAAGGTAGTTTATCATGTGCAAGCAGTTTATTTTCAATTTGATTTTTTAAAAAATCCACTAATTGATAATACAAAGGTTGACTATTAAATGTATGTTTCATAACTACCTCCTTGTAACTGGTTATAACCACGATGCAAGTATAAGCGGATCCTGTTAAAATGTCAAATAAGTATAGCTTATTTGACTTAGGATAACATTCTGCTAGAAAGCGTCACATCAATCAATGACTGCTTTCTTATTTTTAATCAATTAAAAAAGTCACTGGTTTATCAGTTTTAAACCAATGACTTTTTAGTTTCAATAGGTATTTTTCAATACCACTATCTCCTTAAAATTCATTACATGTACAGATATTTTACCCTCTTCAACAATAAGTAAAAATCTGCTAAAGACTCTAAAAGAGTTAACTTTAGCAGATTTTTATATACTTTTTATAGACGTATGGGTGTTGCAGTCTTGTTTAACACTTCATTCAATTCATCTATATTTTGCTTTCCTTGCGTTTGTAACACTCAACAGCTTCTTTTTTTCCATTTTGGACAAATACAGGAACGCCATCTGCCCATGTTGCACGACCACATAAAAGTATTCTGAAGAATACACCTTTATTAAAGTAAAAAATAACTACGGATAAAATAAAATAAAATCATTTTATCCGTAGTTATAGTTATTTATGTCTAAAATTTACCCAATCACTTCCACCAGCGCGTCAAAAAATAGTGCACTAGAAGCAGCACCTGGATCAATGTGCCCTTTCGAACGTTCGCCTAAATAAGAGGCACGCCCTTTTTTTGCGATCAAATCTTTGGTGTGTTCTTTGGCTTTTTCGATCTGATCTTTAATCAGTTTACCTTCTTTTAAGCTTTGTGCAACGGGCTCCCAAACGTCTACCATGGTTTTATCTTCAAATTCGGTTTTTCCTCTTTTTTTAATTCCCGCTAAACCTTGTTCAATAATTGAACCTAATTGTTCATAAGAATCAATCGTTTCAATTCCTTTCGTTTCTTTGACCATATTCATCAGTGCCGACCCATATAATGGCCCCGAAGCGCCACCGACTTTAGAAATCATCGCCATAGAAAACACTTGAAAAGTATCACTGATTGTTTCAGGCTGCTTTTGTTCAAATGATTCTTCATAGGCATTGACACCACGAGCCATATTGTTGCCATGGTCGCCATCGCCAATAGGCGTATCTAAATCACTCAAATAACCTTTATTTTCTTTAATTTTTTTCGTAAATTTCGTAAACCAAGTTTGCACATCTTCAACTGTTAATTGCATAAAAATCCTCCTCACCAAGAAATCGTAGTGACTTCACTTTCCAGCGCATCTTTGATCGTTTCATCTTCTAAATCAATCAAAGTTAAAGAAACACCTTCCATATCAAGAGAAGTCATGTAATTGCCCACTTTATGGAATGTCACTTCAATATTTTGCTCTTTTAATAAGTTTAAAACATCGTTCATGAAAATAAACTGTTCCATTAATGGCGTACCACCCATACCATTTACGAGAACCCCTACTTTTTGAGGTTGCTTTTCATAGTCCGCTAAAATTTTTGTGGTGAGTTCTTTGGCCAAACCTTTAGACGGTTGAATTTTTTCGCGACGATAACCTGCTTCTCCATGGATGCCAACACCATATTCAATTTCATCTTCGGCCAACTCAAAGCCTGGCTTTCCAACTTCTGGTACAGTCGCTGCGTGCAAGGCTAAACCGATCGTCTTAATTTTTTTAACCACTTCATCGCCGCGTTTTTTTAGTTCTTCTAATGAAGCACCTGCTCGTGCAGCATCGCCTAAAATTTTATGCACTAAAACTGTGCCAGCCACGCCGCGTTTACCGGCTGTAAATTCACTATCTTCTACAGCAATATCATCATCTATGACCACAATTTCGGATTGGATATCGTCCATTTCCGCCATCTCTTGCGCCATTTCAAAATTTAAATTATCGCCCGTATAATTTTTGACCAGAAGTAAGACGCCTTCTCCTTGATCCGCTTCTTTCATGGCAATTTGAATTTGATCCGGTGTCGGTGAAGTAAAAACATCACCCGCGACAGCAGCACTCAACATGCCATCACCCACAAAACCTGCGTGAGAAGGTTCATGCCCACTACCGCCCCCGGAAACCAGCGCAACTTGTTTTTTACTTTCATTTTTTGCGATCACACGAGAATCTTCTACGCGATGAACAAGTTTAGGATAACTGGCCGACAGTCCCCTTAACATCTCTTCAATAATATCATCTGTTTGATTAATAATTTTTTTCATTGTTTGCCCTCCAATTTATTTTTACGAACTCCAGTCTTTTTCCCCGGCTTTTTTAGCTTCTGCCATAATCTGTTCAAGATCATTTGAACTCCCTGCAGTAATCGCTGCTGCAAATGCGCCTTCAACAAGTGGACCATCGACAAGATAATAACGTTCTTGTTGGTCTTCTTCTAGCATATCTTTTGCCATTTCAGCGTTGAGAATTGCACTACCGATATCAGCAAAAACCAAGAAAGTATCCTCTTTAGAAGCTTCGTTTACTGCATCTACAATTTTCGTCGGATCAGAACCTATTTCATCTTCTGTCGTACCACCTAGTGAATAAATGGATACATCATCGGAAGTTTGCATTTGTTCAATCATTTTTTTAATCCCATCAGTAATTTCCTTACTGTGCGAAATGAGTAAAAAACTAGTCTTCATCTTATTATGCTCCTTTACTTGAAACTGACAGTTAAGCTTTTGCGTTTATTTCATTTGCAAAAGTAAACGTTTTATTCAATTTCAATCATATCATAGCTCAAAAAAAATAACAATTTTTTGAAATAGCTTTTGCTTTGATTATCAAACAATCTAACCATTAGCTTGGCACATGGCCCCTTATCAGATTGACTTTGGGCCGTTAGCATAGCTTTTGGTCCTTCTTTTAACTGGGTTTAGGCCAAGTTCTCCACTTGTGGCCCTTCTTTTGATTATCCTTAGGCCAATTGTTTCTCCTTTGGTCCCAACTCAGAATGACTTTAGACCAACTTCTCCCTTTATATTTAGAGATATAAAAATAAAAATTTCCAAGCAAAAAACCAGCGAATTTATATCCGCTGGTTTTAGTCATCTGTTATCTTTTTTCTACATCACGTACAGCTTGTTGTGCACCTACGTTAATAATACTCCAAGGTCGATCGAAATCTGGTTGGAAGAAGAAATCTGCATAAGCCAGATCATCTAGGGTTAATTTTTCTTGAATAGCTAAAGAAAGAGCATTGATATTTTGTGTAACGTCTTCTTTAGACATGATTTGTGCTCCTAGAACTCGTGTTGTTTCTGGATCATAAGTTAATTTGAAGTAAACTTGCGCATTGCCATATTTATCAGGTACAAATGGTGGGCGATAACTATCTGTTACCAGAGTAGACATTGTTTCTACCCCGTAGTTACCAGCAGTACCTTCTTTGATTCCTGTGGATGCAAATTTATAATCAAATAATGAAAGTGCGCTTGAACCTGAAACACTTGGAACTGCTTTATTGTAACCTAAGGCATTTTTAGCAGCGAAGCGTCCTTGTCGTCTTGCGTTAGATGCTAAAGCAATGCGAGAAGGCGTACCATCGGTTGGCGCAAATTTTACTAAAGTTGCATCTCCTACTGCATAAACATCTGGTGCACTTGTTTGCAAGTAATCATCAATGTCAATTAAACCACCAGCTGTTAGATCTAATGTCCCATCTAACCATTCTGTATTTGGTTTGATTCCTGCGGTTACTACAACTAAGTCTGCTGGATATGTTGCTTGGTCCGTCACAACTTTAGTGACTTTACCATCTTTTCCTTCAAAACGTTGAATGTTTTGACTCGTAGCCGCTGTGATATTATTCTTTTCTATCTCTTCGGTCAAAATATCGGTAAATTCTTTATCCAAGTGGGTGTCTAATATCCTTGGCAAAACATCAATAAGTGTAACCTTTTTCCCAGCTTTGGCAAAAACTTCTGCAGCTTCAATACCAATATAGCCGGCACCCACAACAACAACGTTATTTACGTCAGGTTCGACCGTTTTACGTTTTATCTTGATTGCCCAGTCACGACCGCGCATTGCATATATATTTTCTAAATCATTTCCTTCGACCGGTAGTGTTGCAGGAACAGCACCGGAACTTAGAATTAATTTATCGTAATTTTCATCGCGCTCTGTCCCATCGCGATGGTTGACCACGTGAACTGTATGATTGTCTGGATCAACAGCTGTGATTTCTTGTTCAACAAATACTGAAACTCCTTTTGAACGCATTTTTTCAGGAGTTGCATAGCTGACATCATTTACATTTTTTACATAGCCTTCAAGGTATAATTGCATACCACAAGACAAGAATGAAATAAAGTCGCCTTTCTCATACCATTGGATTTCTGTATCTGGCTCGTCCATTAATAATTCACGAACTGCTTCATATCCACCGTGGGAAGATCCAACAACAATAACTTTCATGTGATTCCCTCCATTGATTAAAATTTCCGATGTGAAAACATCTACTTTTACTTTAAAACAGAAGCCGTTTTATTGCAAACAAATCATTTTAACAGTTGCGCAATCAAACTTTTGCCATATTCCATTTTTCGCCTGAAATTTCACAAGAAAATGGTGATATGACTTGTTTATAAGAATTAATTCACATGGAAACAACTATTATTAAATTTTTTTGTTAAATAAAAATAAAAAAATTTTTTAAAGATTTTGCGTATTTACTTATAAAGTAGAATTTAATGTTAATCAACATTACCTGTTCGCTATTTGAACAGATATCTTTTACATACATAATTTTCATAAAACTTTACATATCACATGTTACGCGTTACACTAGTAAATGTAGGTATTTAAGTAAAAAATACTAAAAAGGAGTATTTATATGTCAGTAAATATCGATTCAAAAGAATATCTAGAAAGAATGAACGCATGGTGGCGCGCAGCAAATTATATTTCTGTCGCACAAATTTTTCTAAGAGACAATCCTTTATTACGTCGTCCTCTTGAAAAAGAAGATATAAAAATTAATCCTATTGGTCATTGGGGAACTATCTCAGGACAAAACTTTATCTATGTTCATTTAAATCGTGTGATTAATAAATATGGTTTAAACATGTTCTACATTGAAGGACCAGGACATGGTGGACAAGTAATGGTATCTAACTCCTATATTGATGGTAGTTATTCAGAAATTTATCCAGATGTCACACAAGATGAAGCGGGTTTGAAAAAATTATTTAAACAATTTTCTTTTCCTGGTGGTATGGGTTCTCACGCAGCACCAGAAACGCCAGGTTCAATCCACGAAGGTGGCGAATTGGGCTATTCAATGTCCCATGCTGTTGGTGCGGTTTTAGATAACCCAGATGTTATTGCAGCAACAGTTATTGGCGATGGTGAAGCAGAAACAGGTTCACTGGCCGCTAGCTGGATGTCTAATAACTTTATTAACCCTGTAAATGATGGTGCAGTTTTGCCTATTTTAAACCTAAATGGTGCTAAAATCGCTAATCCTACTGTGCTAGCGCGTAAAAGCGATAAAGATTTGCAGAAATATTTTGAAGGCTTGGGCTGGAAACCTTACTTTGTTGAAGGTGACGACCCTGAAAAAATGCATCCATTAATGGCAGAAACATTGGACGCTGTTATTAATGAAATTCAATCGATTCAAAAAGAAGCTCGTAAAGGTTCAGCTGAAGATGTAGCTATGCCGCATTGGCCAGTCATTGTTTTCCGTACGCCAAAAGGTTGGGAAGGCCCAGAAAAATGGGATAATGAACAAATTGCTGGGACTTTCCGTGCGCACCAAGTACCAATTCCGGTAGATGCAAGTCATATGGAATATGCAAATGACCTAGCAAAATGGTTGAAATCTTACCGTCCTGAAGAATTGTTTGATGAAAATGGCACGATTATTGATGCAATTAAAGAACTTTCGCCTAAAGGTGACAATAGAATGTCAGTTAACCCTATTACTAATGGCGGACTTGACCCTAAAGCTCTTAATATGCCCGATTGGCACACGCATGCAGTAGACACCAGCAAGCGCGGTACAGATAAAGCACAAGATATGTCTGTTCTAGGTGGTTTTATTGCAGATATTATGGAAAATAATCCTAAAAATTTCCGTATTTTTGGACCAGATGAAACAAAATCAAATCGTTTAAACAAAGTATTCGACGTTACAAATCGGCAATGGGTAGAACCTAGAGAATTATCCGATGAATGGCAATCTGCTGTGGGTCGTGTGATTGATGGACAATTATCAGAACACCAAGCTGAAGGTTTCTTAGAAGGTTATACTCTTACTGGACGTCATGGTTTCTTTGCAAGCTATGAAGCTTTCTTGCGGATCGTAGATTCAATGTTAACACAACACTTTAAGTGGATTAGAAAAGCAAATGAAAAAAGCTGGCGTAAGAAATATCCATCTTTGAATGTAATTTCTTCATCAACAGCGTTCCAACAAGACCATAATGGATATACTCATCAAGACCCAGGCGTTATTACTCATTTAGCTGAGAAAAAACCTGAATATATTAGAGAATATTTCCCGGCTGATGCAAACAGCTTGATGGCTGTTATGGATAAAGCTTTAAAAGATGAAAATGTCATCAACTTGATTACATCTAGTAAGCATCCAAGACCACAATTTTATTCCGTCGAAGAAGCACAAGAACTTGTCGATTACGGCGTGAAGAAAATTGATTGGGCAAGTAACGATCAAGACAGCGAACCTGATATCGTATTTGCAGCTGCTGGTTCGGAACCAAACTTAGAAGCGTTAGCAGCTATCTCGATCTTACATGAACAATTCCCTGAAATGAAGATTCGTTTTATTAACGTTGTCGATCTTTTGAAACTACGTCATCCTGATGTAGACCCACGTGGTTTAAGCGATGAAGCATTTGATGAATTGTTTACAACAGATAAACCTGTTATCTTTAACTTCCACGGTTATGAAGGATTGATTCGTGACATCTTCTTTACACGGCACAACCGTAATCTAAGCATTCATGGCTATCGTGAAGATGGAGACATCACAACACCATTTGATATGCGGGTTAAAAATGAATTGGATCGCTTCCATTTGGTCAAAGACGCTGCTAATACCATTTATGCAGAAAAAGCAGCTGATTTTATTCAAGAAATGGATAAAACTTTACAATATCATCATGATTATATTCGTGAAAATGGTGATGATATTAGTGAAGTACAAAATTGGGAATGGAAAGATTTGAAGTAATCTCACCCAAACAAAAAATATCCGCGCTCAATTAAAATTTGAGCACGGATATTTTTTATATTTCTTTACTTATTTGCCAATAACCAGTCTTCTTGTATAAACTGCTTGACCTGAATGCATGTCAGCATCATCAATAATAGAAACAATACGTGCCTGCCGAGTAACTACAGGTGTCCAATTTCTATCGATGACTTCATCAAGCGTATCATCATTTAGTTGTTCCAGATAAGATTTTGTCAACTTAACAGCCGCATCTAAATAATCAACTAATAGTTGTCTATCATTGACTTTTACTTTCGCCGCTTCTTCAGGTGTGTGTATATAGTCTTGTGTATCATCTGGCAAGTCTAAGGAAAACTTCGTATTCCAACCATCGCTTGTCCACATAGGTTCATTCCCCTTAAGTTCTGAAATTTGCAGGTCCAGCTCTCTTGCTGTATGCCACATAAGCCAAGTAACAGACTTGATAATCGACGTAGGCATCGTATTTGCTCGTTCCATATCCATTTGATCCAGCGTATCAACAAGACGTTCTTGCGCACGATCTAAAGTATCCATAGACATTTGTGTACTTTGCATATTATCTCCTCCATTTTTATTTATAAATTATTACTCATCAAATAAAACGTTCCACTTTCAATCTAACACAGCTGGCAAATCACAACAAATTATTAACTTTTGTTGTATGTAAAAAAGCACCTAAGTAAAAAAGTTTACTTAGATGCTTTGATCTTTAATCAATATATTGTTCTAATGTTTGTTGCACTTGTTCTTTTGGATGGAAGCCTACTAATGTTTCAACAACTTCTCCATCTTTTTTAATCATTAAAGTAGGAATACTCATAATGCCAAATTGACTTGGTGTTTCTGGATTTTCGTCGATATCCATTTTGTTGAAAGCCACTTTATCGCCAATTTCTTCTGACAATTGTTCAATTGCTGGAGATTGCATCTTACATGGACCACACCAAGTTGCCCAAAAATCAGTTAGCGTTACTCCATTCGCTGTGTCTTTTTCAAAAGTTTGATCTGTTGTTACATCTACAGACATAATAAAAATCCTCCTTATAATAATTCTCATTTTTTAAATGTTTACTCTGTTTTTAGTGCTTCGGTAATATCTTCTTCCATTTTCTCTAGCTTGGTTTGTGGCGCGTATCGTTTAATAACTTCTCCGTCTCGCCCCACTAGAAATTTCGTAAAATTCCATTTAATCTTTCCATGACCAGCTGCCTCTTTTAAGTGGGTAAATAGCGGGTCTTCTTTGTTTCCATTTACTTCAACCCTTTTAGTCATTGGGAAAGTAACGCCATAATGGACTTTACAATAATTATCTGTTTCATCATCACTGTCTAGTTCTTGATGAAATTGGTTTGAAGGCAAACCTAACACTTCAAATCCTTGATCCTTATATTTTTGATAGAAAGATTCAAGTGTCTCAAGTTGAGGCGCAAGTCCACATTTACTAGCAGTGTTTACAATGACAACAACCTTGCCTTTGTAATCACTTAACTCAAGCGTTTCTCCGTTCATTTCTGTTTCCTTGAAATCATAAATTGTTGCCATGGTAAACCACTTCCCTTTCAAAAATGTGATTAAACCGTCTCTTGCGTTGTTTGTTCCAAGTAATTTTTCAAGCCATCCATCAAGTATTTATTATCTTCTAACATACGATAATACTGATCAGTGCTTATTCCAGCCTGTTCATTACATTTCTCAAGACAATTTTCGACTGCTGCTTTTTGTTCTCTACCTTTTTCAGTAAGCTGTATTGTCAATTGACGTTGATCATTTTCAGCTCGACAACGAGTCAACCAACCCGCACTTTCGAGTCGTTTTAACAACGGCGTTAAGGTGTTACTTGCCAAATCCAATTCTTTTGCTAAATCACTTAGCGTTTTACAATCTTGCTGCCAAAGAGCTAACAATACTATATACTGTGTATAAGTCAAATGGTAAGGTTCTAATGCTTTTTGATAGTATTTAGCAAAAAGCCGATTGACATTGTAAATCGAAAAACAAAGTTGGTCAGCTAATCTTGTATCTGTCATATCTTTCATCTAAAGCCACCCTTTGTTCTGATTATTTACACATTTGCTGCTTCAGTCTTTGCTTCTAATTCAGTAATGTATTGATAAGCTTTTTGTCCAGCAATCCCACCATCATTGGTTGCAGTAACTACTTGGCGCAATTCTTTCTTGCGAATATCACCTATAGCAAAAATACCAGGAATTGTTGTTTCCATATTTTCATTGGTAACAAACCAACCATTCTCATCGGTAATATTCAAAGATCTAAACGGCTCACTCATCGGTTCAATACCTACATAAATAAAAATGCCGCCTGCATCAGCAGTGAAAGGTTCTCCTGTTTTGTTGTTAACTCCCTTAACACCCGTTACTTTGTTACCATCACCGGTGATTTCTTGGACATTACTATCCCAAATGAAATCAATTTTATCATTCTTAAATGCACGGTCTTGGATAATTTGTTGTGCTCTTAATTCGTCACGGCGATGAATAATTGTTACTTTATCAACCAAACGTGTGAGGTATTCTCCTTCTTCTACTGCAGAATCGCCGCCGCCTATAACAACTACATGTTGATTACGGAAAAAGGCGCCATCACAAACAGCACAATTTGATACACCGCGTCCTCGATATTCTTCTTCGCCCGGAACACCTAGATCGCGATAATTCGAACCTGTCCCAATAATAATCGCTTTAGTTTCATAATTATCTGCATCAGTTTCGATGGTTTTATAATCACCATGATCAGTCACTGATTTAACCGTCCCATAACCAAAATCAGCACCAAATTGAATGGCTGAATCATACATTTCTTGTGATAAATCAGGTCCTAAAATAGATTTAAAACCAGGATAATTTTCAATTTCAGCTGTATTATTCATTTGTCCACCATAAATACCCCGATCGAGTAACATGACAGATAAATTTGCTCTTGAAGCATAAAGTGCTGCAGTCATACCTGCGGGTCCTGCTCCGATAATGACTACATCATATTTTTTTGCCATTTAAACACTTCCTTTATCCCAACATTCAATCGCGCACGATTGATTCTGTTTCTATACTAAACTTATTCTATAATTTTCGCAATTATTTTGTTTAACTTTCATTACAATAAATCAATCCTAACATTTATTGAACGATTTGTACTTCCAAAGCTTCTGAAAAATGCAATTGCCCATCTTTGGTAATTACCAAACCATCTAATTCATCCGCTTGATTTAAAATATCAATAATTTCATCCGGCTGTTTACCAAACAAACGGGTCGTCCAAATCTCGCCATCTACTGATTTAGCAGAAACAATTGTTACACTCGCTAAATTAGTTTCAAGCGGAAAACCTGTTTCTTGATCAAAAATATGATGGAAAGTTTGTCCATTGATCGTATTCATCCGTTCATAAATTCCCGAGGTAACCACTGACTTATCTTTTACCTTAACAACTGCTTTTAGTTCTCCTCTTTTTGAAAACGGACTTTGAATACCAATACGCCAACAACCATCTTCATGTTTGGGCGCAGGTCCATAAGTTAACACATTCCCTCCCAAATCAATTAAGGCCGAATATACACCATTTTCTTTAAAGAAAGTTAACAGTTTATCCGCAAAATAGCCTTTAGCGATAGCACCCAAATCTAAAGACATTCCTTTTTTCTCTAAAAAGACGGTCTTCGCTTCTTCATTTATATAGATATTTTGCGGATCAATTCGTTGTAACAATAATTGAATCATCTGATCTGACGGACGGTTGGCATTATCAAAACCGATACGCCAAGCTTGAATCAACGGTCCAATAGCAATATTTAAAAAACTATCTTTGGGCAAACTATGTTTTTTTCCTAATTGGATCAATTCAAATAATTCATCATCAGCCTTTACAGGTGCCACACCTGCTTGGTGATTGATTACCATTAGTTCTGAAGCATCATCATTTGCGCTAAAACGTTTTTCATAATCAATGAGACGATTCTCAGCTTCTGGCAATAGTTCATCTGCTTGTTCATGTTGAACCCATAGTTTAATGACTGTTCCCATCAAGTAACAGGTACGTCTTTCTTCATTCATAACTTCCCTGCTTTCTTTTTGTTAAAATTAATCGATAACCCTCTAAAAAACTCGTCGCAAATGCCGGCTGGTTTTTCACATAGATTTTCCCAAATTCATCAAGTAAGCCATGGAATTCTTGCGCTTGTTCTAGGCTAAAATTGTCTAATACTGGTATAAGTTTTTTTAATGAGCGATAATTTTTGATTCCTTCCACCTGCAAAAAAGTAAATAATTTTTGTGTATATTTATCCGCTACAAATACTTTTTCATCAAACACGTAAAGCAGTAATACGTCTGCAGTTTCCTCGCCAATTCCATGTAAAGACAGTAACTGTTGACGTAATTTCCCTTGATGGGCTATTTTTATTTTTTCTAAGTCAAAGTTATATTCCCGCAACCACTGAAATACGTCCATAATTGCTTTACTTTTATTTTTATAAAACCCACTAGGACGAATCAAATGTATTAATTGTTCATTGTTTAGCTGACTCACTTTTTCAGGTAGGTAAGCTGTTTTTTCTTTAATATTAGCTAAAGACTTTTCTACATTCTTCCAATTTGTATTTTGAACTAAGATGGCGCCTAAAATAATTTCAAACTTACTATCTGCTGGCCACCATCCTTGCGGTCCCATTATAGCTAGCATTTTTTGATACAATTGATATAATGTTAGATACTGCATATTTACTTCTCTTTCCTATTTTATCTATTTATTTTAACATAAATCCTTCCTAAGATTGACCGCTTATTTATAAAAAAACAGACTAAAGAATGCAACAAAGTCTTCAGTCTGTAAAAGTACAATTTTTTATTTTTCTGGTATTTCAAGTGCTAAAAGATTAGCGTATTGTTGAGAGCCATGCATATCGCTTTCTCCAACTGATCCTTGTGGCCAAGGTCGTGGGATCGTGATTTTAATTCCTCGAGCTGCTTTTATCTGTTCAAAAGCAATAATATCGTTTACATCTATTTGGTATAATTTAGCAAAGCTTTCTTTGGTTAAAACCTTACTGCTTACAAAATATTCATAGTCCTCTAAATTAGCAAAAAGAATATCAAAGGTTAACTCAAAAGGTCCTGAGTTCTTACTACGAATAACACGGGCATAGTCTTGTAATTTTATCATCTTCCCACCTCCTGCATTCTTACTGGAAATTGTCCTACAGGATCATCAATTTCTAATAAATGATAAACATTAAACTGACAAACTTTTCCTAATGGAATCTCTAAAGGAGTAAATGGCATACCAATATTTCCAGAAGTTGCAACACGTCCAGGATAACCGTAATGTAGTAATGTTGTGCGAATACGATTCACTACTAAATGTGCCATCTCTTGTGTAGGAGAGGCAACTTCTGCAATAACACACATTTCGTGTCCAACTTCATCGGCTAAACTTTCCAAATTTTTCATTGTAGCGTTTTTTCCATAGGGATGGAAAATTATTTGAGATTGTGCACATTCCTCTGGCAATTCTTTTTCTGTTTGATTTTTGACATAATCTAGTGCTTCATCTATCTGTGAAATTAATATGGGATCACGCAGGCCCATTACCGTAATCGAACGATAACCAGTAACTTTAGCGCCTTCTAGTTTAACTGTATACTGCTCATCTTTTATAAAACGACTTCCAGAAACCCGGGTAATACGATCTGTTTCAGCATTAAATTCACACGCTTCTAGATTTAACACGCCACCCGGACCAGGTAAGTTTAAGGCGCTACTTTTTTCATACATCGTATGTGCCGCCACGGTATGTGGCATCGCTTTAGCATTCGGGTCCATCGGCTCAATCAAAAAATGATCAGAACGCAAAGTCCCCAGAACTGTTTTACCTGCTGGCACACAACAGATTGCTCCACATTCGATAATTTTTCCCATATGCCAAGCTAATGCTGGATCAAAACCATAATACATCCCTAAAGCAGCTGTTGGTGAAGGATCATAAGTGCGTCCTGCAATAATCACATCCGGTTTGTTTTCTGCTTGTAATAGAGCTAGATAAGGCTCTGCCCCCATTTGTGCGGTGATCACTGTTGTTTGTTCTATTTATTCCAAGTTTAATTCGGGCACATTTTGCATAGCCGTTATCTTCTCATCGTTTAAAGCGCTAGCAATTTCGGTTTTAGGAATGTCACTATAAATTCTTGCAACACTGGCTGACAAATTTTGTTCTTTTGCAATTTGTTCGACCATTTCGGCGAATAAATCAACGTGCTGATTGCTACCATCGCCTCCTGCTGAACTTACAATTAAAGGTATCCCTGCTTTTTTAGCTGCTGGCACTAAAATAGAAAGCTCCTTATAATAAGCAGACTCAGGACAAGTCATTTCCCCTAAAGCTAGTTTTTGTGGACCGGAATCAGTAGAACCTGCATCAACAACAATACCATGAGGCTGCCTTTTCATTCCTCGCTCAAAATCTTCTAATGAAAATCCATAACCTAACATCCCATTAGAAACCATTATACGTAATTCATCCATCCTATCTTTTACCTCCCTTTCATATATGACTCATAATTATTGTATACTCAAATAGAATAAACGTCTAACGTATTTTTTAATCGTTTATTTTGAATCTTGATAGAAAATTGAATGACTGTCCTGTCTTTCATAATTATTGGAGGCAACTCCTTTTATATCGCGCCAATAACTTTGCAGATTGGTGGCACTTCGCTCGACTTCCCTCCAATATTTTACAGATTGGTGATACTTCGCTCGACTTCCCTCCAATATTTTATAGATTGGTGGCACTTCGCTCGGTTTTCAATAACCTTCCTTGTTGAGTCTAGGTTTAAATCTGCTATTGAAAAAGCTTAGCAGACAGAATTATTGAATTTTTCACAAATTCTGCTATAATGAACACAAGTTCTCAATAGCTGTTTGGACGTTTCCTGCACAATATTTGAGAGCTATTTTTATGAAGATAAATAAGGTGATCAAAACGAATCAAAAAATAAAAAACAAATTAGCCTTACTTCCTGATCAACCTGGTTGCTATATTATGAAAGATCAAACAGGGACGATCATATACATCGGCAAAGCCAAAATCTTAAAAAATCGTGTACGTTCTTATTTTACTGGCGGTCACGATACAAAAACTGAACACCTAGTAAGCGAGATTGCTGATTTTGAATACATTGTTACTGAATCAAATATTGAAGCACTGTTATTAGAAAATAATTTAATTAAAGAAAACTTGCCTCGTTACAATATCATGTTGAAAGATGACAAAACTTATCCTTTCATCAAAATTACCAATGAGAAATATCCGCGACTTTTGATTACTCGTAAAGTATTAAAAGATGGGGCAGAGTATTTCGGTCCTTATCCTGATATAGGTGCTGCTAATGAAACCAAAAAGATCTTAGACCGTATTTTTCCTTTACGTAAATGTGGACCTCATCAAAAAACGCCTTGTTTGTATTACCATCTAGGACAATGTTTGTGTCCATATGCTTTTGATGTTGACCCAGCGGTTTATAAAGGTATTGTAAAAGAAATCAAACACTTTTTTAACGGCGGTTATAAAGATGTTCAAACAGCATTAAAGGGACAAATGGATGAGGCTGCTGAAAATATGGAATTTGAGAAAGCGGCAGAACTACGTGATCAGATCAATTCCATCGATACGATTATGACTCGCCAAAAAATGACCTCTACTGATTTAAAAGATAAAGATGTCTTTGGCTATACAGTAGATAAAGGTTGGATGTGTGTCCAAGCATTCTTTATCCGACAAGGAAGAATGATTCAACGCGATGCATCAATTTTTCCGTTTTATAAAGAAGAAACAGATGATTTCTTGACATTTATCGGTCAATTTTATCAAAAAAATGAACACTTTATTCCCAAAGAGATCTTAATTCCAAATGATATTGATAAAACAGCGGCAGAAGCATTATTAGATACGAAAATTTTACAACCACAACGTGGCCAAAAGAAAAAATTAGTTGAATTAGCGAATAAAAATGCGCAGGTTGGCTTGCAAGAAAAATTTGATTTGATCGAACGAGCACAAGAACGGACAGTAGGTGCTGTTGAAAGATTAGGACAAGCACTTAATATTCCTACTCCTATACGTATTGAAGCCTTTGATAATTCAAATACTATGGGAACAAATCCAGTTTCTGCGATGGTCGCTTTTGTGGATGGTAAACCTGCAAAAAAAGATTATCGTAAATACAAAATTAAGACGGTCGAAGGACCGGATGATTATGCTTCGATGCGTGAAGTGATTTATCGTCGTTACTCGCGCGTACTAAAAGAAGAAGGTATTCTACCTGATTTAATTTTAATTGATGGCGGTAAAGGGCAAGTAGATGCGGCCAAAGAAGTATTAGAAAATCAACTGGGTGTAGATATTCCTGTCGCAGGTTTGGCTAAAGATGATAAACACAAAACTAGTGAACTATTGTTTGGAGAAGAGCTGACTCCTGTGCCTCTTGATCGTAGCTCTACTGAATTTTTCTTGCTGCAACGGATTCAGGATGAAGTACACCGTTTCGTTATAAATTTTCACCGTCAACTACGAAGCAAAAACAGTTTCTCTTCAAAATTAGATGAAGTTACAGGACTAGGGCCAAAACGAAAGAAAAAATTGCTGAAAAAATTTAAGTCCTTAAAAGGAATCCAACAAGCATCCCTTGAAGACTTACAAGAAGCAGGAATTCCTAAAAAAGTGGCTGAAACAGTTATGGAAGAATTGGCTCCTGTAAAAAAATAACAAAAGACCGCGAAGTTTGTATCTCGTTTAAAAGTAATACAAACTTTATCGCGATCTTTTTTTAGTAGTTTTATCTTATAAATACGCGATTAAACAAAGGTTTCATCTTGTTTTTCTTCCTTAATAAGAAGAAAAAGACTGTAACGGATGAGTATGTAAATACATAAAAAAATAGCAAGAATAATCTGTATATTGGCTATCACAGTAATTATTTTGCTAAAACTATAACCTTGTATTATAAAAAATTCCGCTGCTTTTTTTGTCGCTAAAGCAGAGATGGCAAAGGGAAACGTCGCTGCAGAAAAAGTAGGAAAAAAGATTTGGTGGTTCATACGAATAAAAAAGTAATAGCCTGAAAATGTACTCACTAAGGATAGACTCAGCAATACACCGACTACTTCAACAGAAGGATTTAAAAATGACGATAAATACCCTGCTAAACACAAATTAGCAGGTGCTGCAATAATCATATTCGTAGGTTGTAAAAATATAGACATTTTTTTGATAACAAAAATACGATATATAACCGGTAGTAATAAAATAGCAAAAAACACAAATCCTAAATAAAATAAAATTTTTCCTAAGGTTAACATCGCAAAAACAGGCGCCGTTACACTAGCGACAACAAAGCCCACAAACGGTATAAAGTAAGTAGCGCAAAATCCTTCCCAAGTATACCTACGCACAAAATTGTTGATAATAAAAATTAACAAGATAAAGTGCAGAACTAAGCCAATGAACCATATAAACTTGGCGAAATTTTCATTTAAAAAAAGTAAATAAGTTGAAAAAACGATCAAAACCATAGGAAAAGTTGCAGAACTGCTTGCAATAATAGGATTTGTTAACTCTAATCTCACTAGTTTAGCTGATGTAAATAGTTTGATTATAATTAATATTAAAATAAGACTAGCAATTATACCACAGAAAATATACATTACAGAGGATATCTCTTTTAAGATATTTCCCCAAGTTAAAAAAGCAAGAGCCACTCCAGCGATAGGTAAAGGTAATTTCTGCATAAGTTAATCCTTACTCTCCTCTCCTACAATAGGTAAATCTTTTTCTCTTGCTATGATGCGCGCCAAATCCTCTGCTACTTCACCTGTAAAACGCACACATTGTTTTTTATGTTCAGGAGAACCCATTTCAAATTTGTGAGTTAAAATACTACAGCAAGCAACTCGATTACGTGCTAAAAATTTCTTATGTAATTCTTGGGATAGTTCCAATGTTTTTTCACTTTTATCTCTTTGCCCCCCAGTGGTTCGTCCAAAAGCGTATCCAATACACATTACACCACCTGAAATCGCACCACACATACATTTGCTACGACCTACTCCAATGGGAAAACCTGAAGCTGCCGCAATCAGCTCTTCAGGCATATCATCTAAAAGCGTTTCTTTAAATGCGGATACAATTCCTTCTGAACAATACATGCCCCCATCACGATAATTTTCTTCAGCTGCTTCTCGGATCTTTTTTACATCAATTTCTTTTAACATTTTTTCGCTCCTTAATAAACTTTCTGCTATCTCAAACAAAGTATAACACTTTCCAAGAGCTATTAAAATATTTTTTTGCGCAACTAATTATTTTTTATTTCACTTTATGCCATCTTCTCCGAATTTCTCCTCTTAAATATTGGTAGAACAAAAAACGTTGTCGATATCTTTTGATCCGCTTATATCTTTTTGGATTCTTTTTATAAAATTGTTGATAATGATTTTCAACTGGCCAAAAAGTACTAATTGCTTTAATTTCTGTGATGATCGGTTGCTTATATCTAGCTGATTCAATCATTTTTTGCTTTGATTTTTCTGCAATTTTTCGTTGCTGCTCATTTCTTACAAAAATAATCGGGCGATATTGATTCCCTCTATCTTGAAATTGGCCTTGGTTATCTGTTGGATCAATAAGTTGCCAATATAAATCCACTAGTTCTTGATAGCTAATCTTGCGCGTATCAAATATGATTTCAACCGCTTCAACGTGCCCTGTGCCGCCACTAAGAACTTCATCATAACTTGGCTGTTGAGTGTCGCCTCCGGTAAATCCTGATAAAACAGAATCAATACCTGCTCTTGTTTCAAAGGGCTCTACCATACACCAAAAGCAACCACCGCCAAATACTGCGTAATCTTGATGAGTGAAATCTTTAATCCTATGTTTTGAAAAATCAAACGCTTCTTCTGCAGATTCTCCTAATATTTTTAAATAAAAATCTGCGACATCTCCAGTCAAGTTATCCCGCAGCGCAAGCGGACGTAATTTTTCTTCCAATTTTGCCATCTGAACTTTGAAGTTCTCATTTGTTTCTAAGGCATCTTTTGTGGTTGTTAGTACAGTTCGCTCCCAATCCCGTGTATCTTTATTCAAAATAAGATTATAAAGTTCTCTTAGCGTTTCTTCCCTTGTTAGATTCATATCCACCCCTCCTAAGAGAATTAGTCAAAAAATACAACAACAATTTTTACAATATGTATTTCAAAGTAAATCATCCTGCTAATACTATTATAAACACTCATTTTTTATACTGCTAATATTCAACATCGTGTATCCAACAAAGTAAGTAGTCCCTTATAAAAAACAAAACTTTTCAAAAAAGTTGTAAAACTAAACAAGAATAATATTCTTTAAAAGAATATGTAGGTTATAAAAGGTTATTTTTAATAATTTCTATATTGGTATTAATATCTAAAGTTCCATCTACTATTAAATCTGCTTCTTGAATGACAAAATTTTCATAATCTATAAAAATCGGTCGTCCAAAATTTAAATAGTGTTCTGTCACACTTTTTATACTACTAGCAGTTTCATCTTTAAAATCTCGTAATAACCTACGAGCAAAACAAATATCTAAAGGGGTTTTTACATAGATTACTTTATCAATGATCGCTTTGATAGATTTATGTTTATAACCAAAAGGAAAATCAACAAATAAGTAAGCATAACTACCGTATGCCATTTTTAAATCTTCTAATAGTGCACTAATATCATATTGATTTACAGCTAATTGAATAGGCGTATATAAAGAAGGCGTAGAAGGAAGCACATCAATATCATAATCATCAAAAAATAAGCATTTGCTATTTGTATAATTTTTTGCAAGTTCTCGAACAACAGTCGTTTTTCCACTACCACCCATACCACTAACAATAACTACTTTACTATTTGTCATTTAATAATGTCCTCCTATATTAAAACCAATAGACGCTAACTATTTACTTATGATAAGGCTCACCACGATTGATTCGAAAAGCACGATAAATTTGTTCAACTAGAATCAGCCGCATCAACTGATGAGGATAGGTCATTTTTCCAAAAGAGAGCTGTGCGTTACTTCTTTTTAAAACTTCTTCACTCAGTCCTAAAGAACCTCCGATAACAAAAGTTAAATGACTCCTTCCTCCTATTGTTAATTGATCTATTTGTTTTGCAAAGGCTTCGCTAGAAGGATTTTTCCCATCAATTGCTAAAGCAAATAAGAACTCTGTATCACGGACTTTTGCTAAGATGCGCTCCCCTTCTTTATCTTTCACTTTTTTCATTTCTGCTTCGCTCAGATTTTCTGGTGCTTTTTCGTCTGTAACTTCAATCAATTCAATCTTTGTGTATGCTTGCAGCCGTTTGGTATATTCTTGAATTCCTTGGACAAGATATTTTTCTTTTAATTTTCCTACACTAATAATTTTAATATTCATAAAAGACTCCTTTTCAATTTTCAACAAAGTTATTCACAATTTAAACAGACTTATCCCCAGTTTTCTGTGGATAACATCCCTTTTATCATAAGGTTTTTTATACGAACGTATGTTTTTAACAAAAATATCCACTTTATCCACACCCCTGTGGATAAAAAACACTTCACTTATACACAAGTTTTCCGCAAAATTTTACACAGCTTTTGTGGAATTTTTTTCTTCATTTTTTTGAAATTTTTTTATCCCAAGTTTTTCATAATTCTTTCAAAGTCTGGCAGTAGACTAAACTTACCTGATAATATTATACTAGGAGTATAGCAATTACCAAGGAGGTAATGATCATGGCAAAAAAGAATGTAACACCTGATTCTAAAAAAGGCGGGTGGATTAAAAAATTCGGAATTGGCCTATTAGGTGGATTAATAGGCGGGTTACTTGTCATTGGCGGCTTTTATTATTTTTCTAATGGTAACCCATTTCAAACAAATGAAGCAACTTCTTCATCTGGCGTAACAGATAATAACGACGACGTACAGGTCAGTGATGTTAAAGTTGATGCCGATAGTGATACCACAGACGCTGTAGAAAATGTACAAAATGCTGTCGTTTCAGTGATCAATTTACAAAACTCTTCTCCTCAAGAAAGCGGAGGTATTTTTGGCACCGAGCAACCAGAAGGCAACTCTGAAGACGACGAGGAGCCAGCTGGTGAAGGTAGTGGTGTGATTTACAAAGAAGATGGCGGCGATGCCTACATTGTAACAAATAATCACGTAGTTGCCGGACAAAGTGGCTTAGAAGTAGTTATGGCAGACGGTAGTAGAGAACAAGCAGAATTAGTAGGTACTGATGCTTATACTGACTTAGCCGTATTAAAAATTTCTTCTGATAATGTAGACACAGTAGCTACATTCGGTGATTCTGATGAATTACAAGTAGGTGAACCAGCGATCGCTATTGGTTCTCCTCTAGGTTCTGATTATGCTAATTCAGTAACCCAAGGAATTATTTCTTCAGTCAATCGTTTAGTATCCAGAAAAAATGAATCTGGCGAAGATGTGAGCACAAATGCTATTCAAACGGACGCTGCAATCAACCCAGGAAATTCTGGCGGGCCATTGGTCAATGCTGGTGGACAAGTTGTTGGAATTAACTCCAGTAAAATTGCTAGTTCCGGACAAGCTGGCGTAAGTGTTGAAGGCATGGGCTTTGCTATTCCAAGTAATGATGTAACAGATATTATTAATGAATTGGAAGAAAATGGTGAAATTGCTCGTCCAGCGTTAGGCATCTCCATGCTTGATTTAAATACCATTCCTACAGAACAAAGACAACGTGTTTTACAAATCCCTGAGGATGTAGAAAACGGCGTTGTTGTAGAAAACCCTGGCGATGGCACACCAGCAAGTGATGCAGGATTAGAACAATATGATGTTATTACAAAAGTTGACGATAAAGAAATAAAAGATTCTACTGAGCTACGTGCCGCTTTATATGAAAAATCAGTAGGAGATACTTTGAAATTGACTTTTTATCGACAAGATGACGCACAATCTGTAAATGTTAAACTATCAGAAGATCAATCAATCATTGAAAGCAACAACGAATAAAACATAGAAAAAGCGAGGTCGAAATAAAAACGACCTCGCTTTTTTATGCTTTCACACTAAACGGTTCTCCTACAACAGTACCTTGCGCTAGTTCTAGTATTCCACGCTTTTCAGAAGCGTTAGGTAAATGTAGTTCTCTAGCCGAACAAATCATACCAAAACTTTCAACACCCCGCAGTTTTCCTGGCCAAATTATACTACCATCTGGCATCATCGCTCCAGGTTTAGCAACGACAACTTTCAACCCTCGACGAATATTAGGCGCACCGCATACAATCTGCAGTGTTTCTTCGTGATCAACTTCAACTTCAGTAACCGATAAATGATCACTATCTTTATGGGGTTCACAAGTTTTCACATAACCCACAACAAAGCTAGCTTGTTGTTTGACAGCTAATGTTTCAGTAAATCCAGCTTCTTCTATCACTTGATTTAATACCTTCATTTGTTCTTTAGTAAGTTGCACTTGTCCAATATCTTGTAAAGCCATCAGTTGTGAAATACCAAAAATATTCCATCCAACTGTGCGCTTATCTTCTGTTTGAATACGCGCAACTCTTCCCTTGCGTGTAACTTCTTGAATCATTCCTTTATCATCATCTGTAACAATCAATAATGTATCACCGACATAGGCTGGATTATAAGCAAAAATCAAAATTGTTCCTCCTAAAAATTCATTTCACAGCGTATTTTTTCCGTCATTATGTCTAAGATTCCTCTATACTTGGCGTAATCACCAAAACATCACAAGGTGCTTGGCGGATAACATAGCTTGCTATACTACCAGTAATAAAACGTTCTACAGCATTTAAACCAGATTGACCCACCATAATTAAATCTACACCATATTTTTCTGGAAGTTCAACAGTTAAAACATTTTTAGCTGATCCATAGACTACTAATCCTTCAACATTTTCAAAAGAAACGGAGTTGGCGTATGCTTTACATTCTTCGATCAATTCATTCGCATCTTTTTCTTCTTGAGCAAGCACTGATTCACCCAAAGGAGCAAACCCCATTGTTGAAGGAACTTGTTGTTCAATTACTTTAACTACCAGCACGCGTCCATTGTTTCTTCTGGCAACCTCAATCGCTTTTTCAAATGCTTCGTTTGCTTGAGAAGAACCATCCACGCCAACTAGAACGGTTTGATATGTTTGATCCATTTTTCTCACCCTTTGTATTTTTTTATCTTACACTGCTCAGAAAATCTTCAATTTCTTCTTTAGTTTTCCTATTTTTGCTAACAAAGCGTCCACGCTCTTCCCCATTCTTTATTACTACAAAACTAGGAATACCTAAAATGTTCCACATCTTGGCAATGTCTATATATTGATCACGGTCAACTTCAATAAACTGTAAATCAGGGAAATCCGCTTCAATTTCTGGTAAATAAGGTTTAATAAAACGACAATCACCACACCAATCTGCCATAAAACAAAAAACATTTTCGCCATTTTCTACATAATTAGCTAAATCTTCAACATCTTTTGGAATAATCATAAGTCGCCAACTTTCTCTTTATATTAATCTCATTATAACATTTTTTATGCAAAACCGTTATTTTAACATTTAATGAAAATTAGCTCTTTATTTCCCTGCAATAATCGTTTCGATTGTAGTTTTATCCAAACCTTTTAATACTTGGATCAACATTTCGCGCGCAGCTTCAAAATCGGCAATATTAAACATGGTTTGATGTGTATGAATATAGCGTCCACATACACCAATGACTGAGCTTGGAATTCCTTTATTTGCAGTATGTGCATTGCCCGCATCAGTCCCACCTTTAGAAACAAAATATTGGTAAGGGATATTATGTGTTTCTGCCGTATCTAATAGATATTCTTTTAAACGCGGCAGCATAATCAACCCTGGATCGTAAAGCCGCAATAAGGTCCCTTCTCCTAAATGACCAAAAGTGCCTTTTGTCGTTTTAGTGTCATCAGCTGCTGAACAATCAACCGCGAAAAATAAATCTGGATCAAATTTAGTCACTGCTGGTTTCACGCCTCGTAAACCAACTTCTTCTTGGACGTCAGCTCCTGCAATCAAGTGATGTCCTAGTTTTTCATTTTTTAAAGCTTCCAAAGCTTCTAAAACAACTGTACAGCCATAACGGTTGTCCCAAGATTTTGCGATAACATTTTTCCCATTTGCAGTTTTTGTGGTTTCTACTGCTGGAACTAATGTATCACCAGGGCGTACGCCGTATTCTTCTGCTTCTTCTTTAGATTCAAAACCTGCGTCAAATAAAATATCCGTGACTTGCAATGCTTTTTGTCCGGCAGTGCCTCGCAAAAGATGAGGAGGAATAGAAGAAGAAATACAAGGGTAGTTTCCTTTTGCCGTTTGTAAGGTAAAACGTTGCGCCGAAACTACATAAGGATTCCACCCACCTAGAGGCGTTACTTCAAATAATCCTCGATCTGTAATTTGGGTAACCATAAAGCCGACTTCATCCATATGCGCTGCTACCATAACACGTGGTGCTGTTTTGTCCTCATTTTCACGAATACCAAAAACACCCCCCAAACCATCTTGTTGCACATCATCGACTAAGGGCGTCATCGCCTTTTTCATATAAGCACGGATATCTTGTTCAAATCCGCTCGTGCCTTGTAATTCTGTTAATTCTTTAATCCGTTGAAATGTTTTGTCTTCCATATTAATATCTGGCAGAAGCCAAATCTTACCTCCCTTTTGTGTCTTATATTTTTTATTATAACGCAAATTCGGTTACAAAAAAGCAAGTTTGATCGTAAAATCCAGTTAATTTTGCTATAATCCTTAAAAAGGAGAGCATTGCTATGCGTAGCGCAACTGAAATGATGGATCTAATTTTAGAGACTGCTCAAAAGCTGCCAGAAGTAAAGGCAGTGGCTATGAGTGGTTCTAGAGCGAATAAAAATATCCCAAAAGACAACTTTCAAGATTTTGATATTGTTTATATTGTAGATGAAGCAACCAAGAGTTAAAGATCTATAAGACGACAAGAAGGATTCTATGTTAAAATATAAGTAAGTGAATTTATGCAAAGAAAGGGGCCTGGCAATGTATGAAAAAGAGCAATTAAACAATTTTAAAGGTGGCATAGCTATCGGTATAGGTATTGGCCTTTTGAGCGGCGTTGCTTCTACATTATTGATCAAAAACAAGCAAAATTTATCCGCAGACGTTATCTTACAGCGTATTAAAAAAGCCTTTTTAAAAGAAGGGCCCATCGAAGGTTCATGGATTAGTTTTGAAAAACAGCCTGTACGAAAATTTGCGGTTCGAACCGAAGGATATAACGGTGGCATTACTCGCTTAGAAGATAATCGTCTGGTTACTTACGAATTTTTAGCTGACGCAAAAACTGGGAGTGTACTAGATATTAATCGTATTAGTGTTTAACTTGAAACAAAGTCATGCCGTAAAGCTTACTTTTCCTGATAAAAAAAGTTCCGAGCCGTTTAATGACTCGGAACTTTTTTGTTCATATACAGTTATTTTATTGATTTTTTACTTTGCTAAGCGATAAATTGCATCTGCATAAATAACTGCTGCACGATACAAATCATCTAATACCATAAACTCGTTTGCTTGGTGCATTGTATCTTCAGCTCCTGGAAACATTGCCCCAAAAGCAACGCCTCGTTCTAACAAACGACCATAGGTACCGCCACCAATGATTTGTTCTTCGCCTTTTTCACCAGTGTGTTCTTCATAAACATCCAACAATGTTTCAACTAATGGATCTTCTTGCGGAACATAGTGAGGCAACATATGATGACCCCCAATAGATAAACTAACACCATATTCACCGATCGTATCATTGATCACAGCTTGGATAGTGTCTGCTGAAGTTCCTTGTGGGTAACGGAAATTCAAATTGATCAATGAATGGTCTTTATTTATATCAAAATCAAAGATACCTGCGTTCATGGTCAATTGTCCCATTTTAGCATCTTTAAAATCTACGCCTAAATTTTCACCATAAAAATCTTCATGAAGGTAAGCACCGGCAACATGTAAAAAGTTCTTAGCGCCGCCAGCAAAATCATATTTATCTAGAAAGTTGGCTAGCCAAGTTGCAGCGTTATGCCCAAATTGTGGACTAGCGCCGTGAGAACCTTTCCCAGCAACCCTAAAAATAATAGTATTTTCATCTCTATCACTAGAACCTGTGATTGGATTTATCCCTAGATATTCAGAAAAAGCAATATCCATTGCATCTGCCTGTTCAGCAGTCACCGTTTTTACTCGCGCAAAAGCACTTGTAGGGACCATGTTAGCGCGTAAACCACCTTGGAATTGTTCTAAAACATAATCTCCATCATTTGCTGTTTCAATATGCACTTCAATCGAAACATTCCCTTTTTCTCCATTAATAATTGGAAATTCAGCATCAGGAGAAAAACCAAAGTCAGGTGTCTCTTCTTTTTCAAAATAATGGTCCATATCGCCCCAGCCGCTTTCTTCATCTGAACCTACGACAAAGCGGACTTTTTTAGATAAAGGTAAATTTAATTCTTTAATGATTTTCATTGCATAATAAGCAGCAATACTTGGACCTTTATCATCTGAAGAACCACGAGCAAATAATTTACCATCTTTTACTACAGGATCATATGGATCAGTATCCCAGTCATCGCCTGCAGGCACTACATCCATGTGGCCAAAAATCCCTAGCGTCTCTTCACCTTCGCCAAATTCAATATGCCCTGCATAGTTGTCTACATTTTTAACCGTGAAACCATCACGTTCACCATAAGAAAGCATTTGTTTCAACCCATCACGAGGGCCTGGACCAAAGGGTGCGTCAGCTGTTATTTTATCATCGTCACGTTCACTTTTTACCTTTAATAGTTCTTTTAAATCATCTAAAAGATCGTCTTTTCTTGCATCGACCTCTTTTTGCCAATCAATTGCCATAGTCAATTCCCCCTCGAAATTTTAACTTCTCTTTTATCATACCATTTATTTTCTCGATAAAAAAGTTTTACAAAATGGTCATTTCATTTAAGTCATTTTTCTTTACTAAGCCGAAGCGTTATAATAAAAATAAGCCAATGTTTTTAAGGAGTTGTTTTTATGCAAACTTTATCAAAAGAATGTTTATCCATTATCCAAAAGCGTCCACAAAATTCTCATAAGGGAACCTTTGGACGTACCGTCTTAGTTGGAGGAAATGCTCAGTTTGGTGGCGCGATTATAATGAGTACGGAAGCTTGTGTACAGGCCGGTAGTGGTTTAACTACCGTCATTACTGATCCAACGAATCATCCGGCTTTACATGCGCGCATGCCAGAAGCTATGTCTGTTGATTGGAATGATAGACAGTTATGCGACTCGGTTATCGCCTCGGCAGATATCATATTAATTGGTCCTGGTTTGGGTGAAGATAAGAAAAGTCAAGAGCTATTATCCTATATTTTTAAATCACAAACAAAAGACCAGTATCTAATTATTGACGGTTCAGCAATTTCCTTATTCGCCAAAGGAAATGAAGCGTTACCTTATCCAGAAATGACGGTTTTTACGCCGCATCAAATGGAATGGCAACGTTTGAGTGGTATAAAAATTGCCGATCAAACTGAAGAAATAAATCAAGCTGTCCAACAAGAGTTACAAGCAACTATTGTTTTGAAAAGTCATCAAACAGAAATTTACGATGATAGAAATGCTTTTCAAAATCCCCTAGGTAATCCTGGCATGGCAACTGGCGGAACCGGGGACACTTTAGCTGGCATGATCGCTGGATTTTTAGCACAATTTCCTCATTCAGTTGAAACGATCAATGCCGCGGTTTACTTACACAGTTATATCGCTGATCAATTGGCTCAGGATAATTACGTCGTCTTACCTACTAAAATTAGCCAAGCTTTGCCTTATTGGATGAAAAAGTTTGAAAAATAATTTAGACCTCATAAAATAAGCCTCGAGTAAAAACCCGAGGCTTATTTTATAAACTATTATGTCTTATTAATCATTTTTACGTAATGATTCTACATCACGCGCGATCACTAATTCTTCATCTGTTGGTACCAATAACACTTTGACCTTGGAATCATCAGTGGAGATCACTCTTTCCTTACCACGTACATTATTTTTCTCTGGATCGATTTCACAACCAAACCAAGTCATTCCATTAATAATATTCGCACGTGCATTCGCATCGTTTTCTCCAATACCAGCAGTAAATACAATCGCATCTACACCGTTCATTGTACTTACATAGCTGGCGATATATTTACGTATACGATCGGCAAAAATATCCAAAGCGATTTTTACGTCTTTATTATCCATATTATCTTCCAAATCACGCATGTCACTTGAAATATCAGTCAAACCAAGTAAACCTGATTTTTTGTTCAAGATATTTAACATTTCATCGATATCAATATTTAATTTATTCATTAAATATTGTAAAACAGCTGGGTCAATATCGCCAGAACGTGTTCCCATAGTAACACCTGCTAGTGGCGTAAAGCCCATTGAAGTATCTACTGATTTGCCATTTTCAACAGCAGTAATAGAAGCACCATTACCTAAGTGACAAGTAATAATTTTCAAGTCTTCAAGTGGACGATCAAGCATATCAGCTGCACGTTCTGCCACATAGCGATGACTGGTTCCATGAGCCCCATACTTACGGATGCCATATTCTTTTCGATATTCTAAAGGAATACTATAACGGGCATTTGATTCTGGCATATTTGCATGAAATGCTGTATCAAAAACAGCGACATTAATAACATTAGGTAATAACTCTTTAAATGCGCGAATCCCCATCAAATTAGCTGGATTATGCAATGGTGCAAAGTCAGCTAGTTCTTCAATTTTTTGCATAACATCGTCATCAATCACTACCGATTGATCAAAATATTGTCCGCCTTGAACAACACGATGGCCTACGCCGGTGATTTCATCATAAGAAGCTAAAATGTCTAATTCGAGCAATTGATCTAACAACATTTTAACCGCTACTTCATGATCATCAATATCTTTTGTCACTTCATATTCTTGGTCGTCTCCATATTCAATTGTAAAGATAGAATCTTTCAAACCGATTCTTTCTACAATTCCTTTAGCTACGACTTCTTCTGACGGCATTTCATATAATTGCCATTTTAAACTTGAACTTCCTGCATTAATCGAAATTGTTTTTGGCATTTTTATCCCCTTTTCTCTTATTTTAAAATTTTATTATTAATAATAAACCTAATTTGCTAAATTAGCAGCTTGCCATTCTTTAAATTCTTTAAAGAAAGCTGTCACTTGAGACGGCTCTTTTAATGAAGCTACTTTTGCTAACAATACTTCAGGTACTTGCTGAGCTGTTTTTCCTTTTTGCTGTAAAATCAAAATACTTTTACTAGCAGCCTTGTTTTTAAATAGGTCTTCTGGTAATTGAATAATGCCTTGTAAATATACTTTACCTGTCAACCATTTTTTTAAATACTCACTTTGATCTGTTTCTAGAAAGTTTGTAGGGACTAAAAACAAACCAAATCCATCTTCTTTGACATACTTCATGCTTTGTTCCAGCAACAAATGATGGGCAAAACTATGATCTTTTTCTGCCGCTGTATCAAATTTCTTCGCATTTTCATCCATTGGATAATAACCAACGGGTAAATCACTTAAAACCGCATCACTCGGATCCATTAATAAATCCGTAGTTGCATCCTGATGAATAAATGTCACATCTGTCGGCAACCACTGGCTATTACTAGCTGCCACAGCTAACATGGTTTCATCATTATCTACACCATAAGCATGCAAACCATAGCCTTCTTTTTCAAGGTTTGTCAATACCGTAGAAAGTAAATTTCCCATCCCACAAGCTAGATCAGCGATCGTCTTTAATGAATCTTTTTTGGGATATAATTGCTCTAATAAAAAGACAAATAAAAAACCAATACTATCCGGAGTTAACTGATGGTTTGGTTGTAGTGGCTCTGTCTGCATTCCTTTTAAAAGCAATAACTGCGAAAGCTTACGCCCTTCTTCTTTTTCTAAAGAAATTCCTTGAAGCTTTTGATAAATTCGTTGAATTTCTTCTACCGTTGATTGCTTAGGGACACCATTAACAACACGAACTTGGTAGTGATCGTTAATGTTTTCTATATTTTCTATGTAAGCATCTAAATAAGAAGTTTCTAGTGCATTTTGCAATAGTTGAATGGCCTCAAGTTGTAAATTAAAACTTTCTTCAACATTTTCTGCAGACATAGTCTTCCCCCACTTCCTTAGTTTACTATAACAATAAATTCACCTGTTTTATTTTATCTGATTTAACCTAATTAATCAACTAACTCCATTTATAGCACTTTTTCTTCTCTTAATTTTCGTATTTGAATCAATAAAAACAGAATGAGGTCATTCTGTTTTTATGTCACGCATTTTTATTGTGTATTATTATTTACTTTCTTCTATGACTTCTTTAAATTTTCTTTCTTGGTCATCCACATAAACAGTTAAAACTAAGTGATCGTTCTTTTTTTCATAACTTAACTTTCCCTGGTTATAAAACACTTCTCCGGTTTTTGAACGTTTATTTTCTGCCAATGCTTGATAATCTGTCAAAAATAATTCTTTCATAATTTGCGCTTCATAGTATTGGCGAGTGCGACGCGTAAATTGCGCTTGAATACGATAGTTTTCTGCTAAAAATAGTAATAAAATACTAAGGACAACCACCGTGAAAACCGCCGTCAGTAACACACCACCTTCATATTTTTTCGATCGTCCATTTCCCATTTTTTATTTCTCCATTCAAAAAAGTTACCGTAAATAAAATATATCTATTATTTTTACGAAACTGTAATTGTTTTACTTCTGTTAAAATTGGTTCATATCCATTTTTTTCGCGTATAGCGATCTCATTTCGATTCGCATTTAACTCGATTCGACATTCATATGCTCTTTTGGTCGTTGAATTTATCTTGTCATAGTAAATCTTATCTTTGGCTAGACGAGAAAAACGACCTTCAGCTAGTTTACTTTCAAATTGTATCAAAAATACATGCCACTCTTGTAGATTTCTACCGTAAACCATTTGTTGCACTTGTTTACTTTGTTGAAAAACCCCCAAAATCCCTGTTAAAAATAGACCTAAAACCATCAGTGCAATTGCACATTCTATTAATGTAAAACCTTTATTTTTCACGTATAAACGTCCAATCTTGTTGATTTGTAGAAATTTTTGCCTGTGCCATAGGACTTTTTTGATAGAAAATTGTAAAAGTTCCATCTCTTTTTACTTGATAACTAGCAGTCTCTAGTTCATAGTTTCTTCGTTCCTTTGTCTCTTCATACAACACACGCAGCATTTGTAACTCTTCTTGGCTTTCTTTGGTCTTTTTTAGTACATGAATTTGGCTTGTCTGAAAAAGAAAAACGGTTGTCGTTAAAAGAGATAAAGCAATAATACATTCTAGCAAAATAAAACCGTTATTTAATGGATGTGATATTTTTTTCATAATGCCCCCTTGCAAACAAAAAACGATAAGTGATTTGTTGTTCATTTTTATCCCAATAAAAATGGATATTTTGTAAACTGCTGTTATTTCCAGAGCCTGAATTAAAATAAAGTGTTTTGCTTCTACTTGCCCTTAAATCCTTTGGTAGATCGAGTTTTTCGATGGTATCTGTATAAAAATAATATTGCTGGGTGTTATCTTTTTGTATCATCTTTGTTTTCTTATTGGATGTAATGGCGGCTTGCTGGGTTGCAAGAATATTTTTTTCAAAGTGGTCAAAAAAATGAATAACATCCAGCGTCTCTTTAGTATCTTTTATAACAATTGAAGGAAGTGCAATAAATAAAGTTACGACCAATAGCACCAACAAGGACTCGATCAAAGTAAAAGCTTGATGAGTTTTCATGACATTCTCCTAATTTTTATACTTTTTGTATACCTTATATTGTTCGGGCGTGACTAATTCTTTCAACTTACTATCGGTGATTTTTTGGTTATGATTGATTTCATAAACTTCAATCTGAGTCTCAACAGTTTTGACAATAGCTTCATCTCCTTGCTCTGAAACTGTATCTTTTTGCTTTGATAAATTAGGGATAAATAGCAAGACTAAAACACTAATAATTAAAAGTACGATCATCATTTCTATTAACGTAAACGCTTTTTTGGATCTTTTTTTAAGTTTAATCAATTGATTGTGTAAAAATTCGCTTAATTGAAACTTCCGTATTTTTGTCATTTCATAATACCTCCAACGTTCTCATACATAGGTAAAAACATCGCAATATAAATAGCCATAATCAAAACAGCGACAAATAAAAAAACAAGCGGCTGTATCCATTGAATCCAACCTTCTATTTTTTCAACGATTCTTTTGGTCAGCAATTGACTATAAAGGAGTAGTTCTTCGCCTAGTTTTCCTTTAACTTCTCCTTGTAAAATAATTAGAGAAAATTCTGGCAGTAAAAAAGGATAGCTTTCTAACTCTTTAGCTAATGAATTTCCTTTAGATAATGCATCGTTTAATTCTCTAGCTAAGCTAGCAACTAAAGAATGAGGATTAACACTTTCCATAAATCCTAATATCTGTCTGGCCTCAAGACCTTGTTTGAACATCTTCCCCCACTCTAAAGCAAAATAGCTGGTCTGATACATTTTGTATAAAAAGCCAATAAACGGTAATCCTGCCAAAAAAACACCGCGATCAATCACAGTTTGCTGCTTGGCATACCACCAACCAGCAACAAGTAAGCATAAGATAATAAGGATAAAACCCACCATAATAAATGGCCCATAAGCAATTAACCAAATACTCCAATGGCTTGTTTCAATCATCCCTGATTGTAGTAATGAAGGCAGGAGAAAAAAACGCATAGCAAATAATAAAGCAAGTACAAATAGAAATAATAATAGGGGGTAGCTCGCAACTTTACTTAGTTCTTTTTTCTGTTTTCTTAAAATTTGCATAGTGTTTAGAATGTTTTTTAGCGTAACAACGATATTGCCGTGTATGTCTGCTAATTGTACTTGTGTCGTTTCTGCCAGGCTAAATCCTGCCTGATAAAAACATTCTGCAAAACTAGCCCCTTTGGCAAGGCCGCTTGTAAAACACTGCAAAATTTCCCAGGAAAATTGTTGGTTACGCTGCATTACAGCTAAACTTTCTTGTAAAGAAAAACCATTTTCCAATAAACTAATCAACATTTCTAAAAACTGTTCACGCATAAGGGCGTTATTTTTATGTTTTCTTTTCAATATCCAGTAACCCTTCCTTTTGTGCTTGTGCATATGCTTTTGTCCACTGCCTTTGTTCTGACTCCCCCGTAAAAAATTCGTAGGCCAGTAAAGCTCGACTTTCTTTTTGGCTGTCTAAAAATAGTTGTTGATAGATCACTCCATTTAAACAATCACCCAGCTCTGTTTGACTCCCTACTAAATCTAACAGGCGCCCCTTTGTTTCAAGCACTCCTTTTGCATGTACCGTTGCTAGTACAGTATGCCCAGTCAATGCTGCACGTATGGCTGCTTTTGCTGTTAATTGATCGCGAATTTCGCCAATGATCAGTAAGTCTGGACGATGTCGTAGTGACAGTTTGATAAGCTGGTCATATGTCTGCTGAATTTTTTCATTTGTTTGTAGCTGTAAAAACTTCGGTTCTTCGATTTCCACAGGGTCTTCAATGGTGATCACCTGTCCTTTTGTATATTGTGCAATGTGATACATCAAAGTAGTTTTCCCCGATCCTGTAGGACCACTAAAAAGATATAATCCCCTTTCTTTTTGGATTTTTTGTTGAATTAACTCTGCATCTTCTGGGAAAAAATAAGCTGGTTTCTCTTGCTTTAAATTGTACAAAAAACGAATCACTAGACTTTCATTTCCTTGGTAATCACCAACAGTTGATAAGCGCAGCCTTTGCGTATAATTTTTGATTAAATAACTTATAGCCCCTAGTTGCGCTTTACGCTTTTCACCTACATCCATTTCTCCTAAATATTTAAATCTTGAAATCAACTGCTGTGCTTGTTCATAAGAAAGCTCTTTGTACTTAAACAACTGCGCATTTTTTCGAAAATAGATTATTGCCTGCTCGTTTAACAAATACAAATACATATCTTGCATTTTTTGCTCTTTCCCATAGCTAATTAATTCATCAGATAATTCTTCGATTGTCATCTCTGTCCTCCTTTCATTATTAAGTACGCAAATTTTACTCATTTCTTTTTTATACTCACAACTTTTTTCAGCTCGCTTAGCACAGTAGAAGCGAAAACTAGTGAGATAAACATAAAATAAGGACACAAAAAAAGCGTCCCTACGCGCCTAATAAAAATTAAGTACATAAGAACGTTATAACCATAAACGAATGAGACTAATAACCATTAAAAAGTTGAGAATAGTAGTAAACAAAAACCCCGCTAAAATTTTGTAGCGGAGCTTTTGCGTATTATTCTAATATTTTTTTAGCTAATAAAGAAGTATATTCGACTCTGCCGACATCGGTTGGATGAACTTGGTCTTCTCGGAACCAGTTGGTATTTTCATTACTTAAGCCATACCAATCGACCAAGGTAATGCGTTTATATTTATCATTCATTTTTTTAAATAAACTATTATTATCATTTTGCCAACGCTGTGTTGGCACTCGGACGTTAATTAAATAAACTTTTCGATCACCTATAACATCCATCAAATCATCAAATTGAGCTTCATCCGCATAACCATTGCTTCCTAAAGCTAATACAACATTTTCTTTTAGATTATCTTCATCTTTTAATTCCTGTAAAAGATCCACACTATCATACAATTGTCTGCCCACATCGGCATCAATGACAGCATCAGGAAAAATTTCTTGGATATTTTTAGTAGAACCTAATAAAACAGAATCGCCAAAGGCTGTAACTTCAGTCTCTTTTGCCTGTTTTACTTGTTTTTCTGTCAAACCATATTTTTCCATCACATGATCTGTGTCCGTACTATAAGTTTCTAAAATATTTTCATCTGTAGCAGTCTCTTGTGTCTCTTCTTCTGAATCATTTGTGTCACCCTCATTTTTAGTCTTTTGGGCGGCCTGTTTGTTTTCTTGAATTTCCTCTTGAAACTCTGCTTGATTTGCATTGACAGCATTACTAGGCGCTATGCTAACACCAATGGACGCAATAAGAACTACTATAAAACTTGCTATGCCCAAAGCTTTTTGTTTACTAAGGATTGGTTTAGAAAACCAGCCCTTAATCATTGTCCAAGTCTTTTTATAATCAAACTTTCTGAGTGGTTCTTCTATAAAACGATAAGACAACTCACTGCATAAGACAATCAATGCTAATTCAATAAACACATGCAACCAAACGTTATTGGCCACATTAACTTTAGCTTCATAAAAGATCATTACTGGAAATTGATATAAATAAATCCCATAACTACGTTTCCCCAAATAACTAAATACTGGGTTAGTGAGCCAACGGTTTAAGCTTGCACCAGGGTGAGCCGTAACAGCCACTAAAACAGCTGTAACAACACTGACTAAATAGATTCCTCCATAATAAGGAAAACTAAAACGATCATCCATAAAAATGTATGAAACGATAAGTAGGAATAAAGAAGCTAAACCAGCAGTATTCAAAATCTTTTTGGCATTGTCCGGAATTTCTTCTTTCAAACGAGTACTTGGCCAGATAAAAGCTAAAGCATTCCCAATCAGTATGGAAAAAATCCGCGTGTCGGTACCATAATAAATCCTTGTAGGATCTTCTCCTGGGGTAAAACCAACTGCCATTCCTATGGCTGATAGAAGACCTCCAATAGTTAATATATAAAAGATCCAATCTCTACGTCTCACAAATTTTATTAAAAGGATAAAAAGAAGCGGCCAAATCAGATAATTTTGCCCTTCAACTGCCATCGTCCACAAATGAGTAAAAGGAGATTCATTGCCAAAACGATCAAAATAAGAAAGTCCATGATCAATTTGCCACCAATTATTCACATATAAAAGACTGCTAAAAACGGCACCTCGTATGTTATTTAATAAGTTTCTTTGGAACAAAGTTATGTAAGCAGTTGAAACAACCAATACCGTAACTAAAGATGGATATAA
The DNA here is from genome assembly GCF_001712815.1 of Tetragenococcus halophilus. NCBI lineage: Bacteria > Bacillati > Bacillota > Bacilli > Lactobacillales > Enterococcaceae > Tetragenococcus > Tetragenococcus halophilus. Next base: position 233,588 of record NZ_CP012047.1, on the reverse strand, counting down.
TCTTTTTAGACGCCGAATATAAAATTTTAAAACATCTATCTTCTCATTTTGTTTCCATTCCTGCCGTAATAAATCAGTAATCAAATAGCCAGAAATAACCAATAGAATGGGTACTCCTAAATAGCCTCCTGGTAAATAAGAAGGCAATAAATGATATAAAATGACTCCGATAACCGCTAGTGTACGGATACCATCAATACCTGTGATATATCGGCTGTTTTTAATTCTTTTTTTCTCCATGATTTTTGTACCTTCTTATACTCTATCTAGCGTTGTGACAAATTTTATCTAACCAAAAAAAACGCACAAAAGCAATCTGTAATATAATTCTTATAAAAAATTAAAACTAGTGTTTCCCTCAATAACTGTAAAAGCTGTTATAACTCTTCTTCATAGAAATTCCCTAAAATCTGGACATTTTCTGTAATACTGACAAATGCTTCTTTGTCAGATTCCTTCATGGCCTGACGTAGTAAAGGTAATTCGTAACGGGTCACTATTGTAAATAGTACCTTTTCGCCTTCTTTAGTATAAGCTCCTTGAGCGTTATTTATAATAGTAATTCCACGACGTAGATGACTTTGCAAAGTTTCGACCACAATGTCTGGCTGACGCGTAATAATCATTACTTGCATTTTCTGTTGTTTTGTATAAACGACATCTGTCACTTTTCCACTAACAAATATTGATAAGGCACTATATAAAGCGTATTGCCAACCAAACAATACACCCGCCGCAAACATGATCATACCATTAAAAATAATGGCAAGTGAACCCACATCTCTGCCGGTCTTTTTACGAATGTAGATCGTAATAAAATCTAATCCACCTGAAGATAAACCATTTTTAAAAGCATAACCAATTCCTGCACCTGTTAACACTCCGCCAAAAATAGCACAGATAATTGGATCAGTCGTTAAAACTTCTGTAGGAATAAATTCCATAAATAAGGAAGTAAGGATCACTGTAATTCCGGTAAATACAGTAAAACGTCGGCTAATCTTAAACCAGCCTAATACAAACAAAGGCAGATTAATTAATAGTAGCACCCAGCCAATAGGAAAGTCTATATGAAAAAGCTGTTGAAATACGGTGGAAATAATTTGTGCCAGACCTGTTGCACCATTAGCATAAATATTTCCTGGTTCATAGAAAAAATTTAAAGCCACAGAAGCCAATAATGCATAGACTAAAGAAAAAGAAAAACGATTAACATAGTCAGCATGGAAGAAATCTTTTAAAAATTGCTTCATTAATTTAACCTCTTTTTGCCATTTATTCTATTATAACAAAAAATTCGAATAAGGATAAAAGCAGTACACTATTCATATGCTTTTCCTTATTCGATAAATTTTACTCTTCAGTGTCTGTTACATCAATATTTAATTCATATAATTGAAGTGGAGATACTGTACTTGGCGCGTTAGTCATCGGATCCATAGCTTTACCATTTTTTGGAAAAGCGATGACTTCGCGAATATTGTCTTCTCCGGCTAATAACATCACTAAGCGATCTAGACCTAAAGCAATACCACCGTGCGGAGGAAAGCCATAATCTAAAGCTTCTAATAAAAAGCCAAACTGTTCCTTCATCTTTTCTGGTGAAAAACCTAAAGTCTTAAACATTTGCTCTTGCAGTTCTTTAGTATGGATACGTAATGAACCACCACCTAATTCATAACCATTTAATACAATATCATAAGCTTCAGCATGAACTTTTGCTGGATCAGTTTCTAAATAAGGAATATCTGATTCTTTAGGCATGGTAAAAGGATGATGGGCAGAGACATAACGTTCTTCTTCTTGACTATATTCAAACTGTGGAAAGTCAACCACCCATAGAAAGTTAAATTTACTTTGGTCGATCAAATCTAGCTCTCTTGCCAAACGTGTGCGAATAGCGCCTAAGGTTGCTGCTACCACTTCAAAAGAGTCAGCACCGAACATAATTAAATCGCCCACTTCTGCGCCCGTTTGACGAATAATTTTATCGGATACATCTGTTAAGAATTTTGCGATCGGGCCTTTAAGTCCATCTTCTTCTACTTTCAACCAGGCTAGTCCCTTAGCTCCAAATTGACTCGCGTACTGCCCTAATTGATCCATATCCTTACGTGAATAATTTTTGGCCGCCCCTTTGGCATTCAACGCTTTTACTACACCACCATTTTGTAAGGCCATTTGAAAGACTTTAAAGTCTACATCTTTAACGACTTCTGAAAGATCGATCAATTCCATGCCAAAACGGGTATCTGGCTTATCACTACCAAAACGATTCATCGCTTCATCCCAAGTCATTTTAGGAAAAGGTAGTTCAATGTCTATTCCCAAAGTATCTTGCATTACTTTAGCAAGCATTTGTTCTGTATAATTTTGAATATCTTCAGGTGTTAAAAAAGAAGCTTCAATATCAACCTGGGTAAATTCCGGTTGCCGATCTCCTCGTAAATCTTCATCTCTAAAACAACGAACAATTTGATAATAACGATCCAGACCAGCATCCATCAATAATTGTTTAAAAATTTGTGGTGATTGTGGCAATGCATAAAAGTGGCCCGGATGTACACGTGAAGGCACTAGATAATCACGAGCTCCTTCTGGCGTCGATCTCCCTAAAAAGGGCGTTTCAATATCTAAAAACTCATGATCGTCTAAAAAGTGGCGAATTGCTCGCGTTGTTTTTGATCGCAACTTCAAATTTCTAGTCATATTAGTTCTTCGCAAGTCTAAATAACGATATTTTAAGCGAATATCATCCCCTGCTTTGGTATCTTCCTCAATTGAAAAAGGAGGCGTTTTTGCTTTATTTAAAATTGTAATATTGCTAGCCATCACTTCGAATTCACCCGTCTGCATATTAGGGTTGATCGCTTCTTTGCCCCGGTTTTTTACAATACCGGTAACTTCTATTACGTATTCACTACGACAACTGTCCGCAATTTCCCAAGCTTCTTGTGAATTTTTCGGGTTAAATACTACTTGGACGATCCCTTCTCGATCACGTAGGTCAATAAAAATAACGCCGCCCAAATCTCTTCTTTTTTGTACCCAGCCTTGTAATGTAATTGGCTGTTCCAAATTATCTTTTGACACTCGACCACAATAAACGGTTCTATTTCCCATGCTCTTTTCTCCTTTAGTTCATTTCATCAAAAATTTGTGTTAAATCATTATAAACTGTAGTTAGTGGAATCCGTTTTTCTTCTCCACTTGCCATTGATTTTACATTGATCATCCCAGCATTTAATTCATCTTCACCTAAAGTAAAGACAAATTTAGCCTTTTGTTTATCAGCTGATTTAAATTGTGCTTTTGCTTTACGCCCCATAACATCGCGATCAGCAGAAAAACCCGCATCACGTATTGCTTGTATAACTTTCAAAGCTTCAGTATTGGTTGATGCACCGATATTAACAACATAAGCATCCAATTGATGTAACACAGGTAGTTCAACCTCTTCATTTTCGAGAACTAATAACAACCGCTCAATACCAATAGCAAAGCCAAAACCAGGCGTATCGGGGCCGCCTAACTCTTCAACCAATTGGTCATAACGTCCTCCAGCACAAAGAGTTGATTGTGCACCTAATTGAGGATTGTCACTCATAATTTCAAAAATGGTGTGTGTATAATAATCCAAACCACGTACCATTGTCGAATCAATCTCGTAGGAAATTTCCAGTGCATCCAACATTGTAGTGACCTGAGTAAAATGCGCTTGTGCTTCTTCACTTAAGTAATCCAAAATCGAAGGCGCGTTAGCTACCAATTTTTTATCCGCCTTTTCTTTACTATCTAAAATACGTAAAGGATTCTCATGCAAGCGTCTTTTAGAATCTTCACTTAGCTCATTTTCATAAACGGAGAAATAGTCAATTAGTGCTTGACGGTAGTTTTCTCTAGTCGCTTGATCACCTAAGGTATTAATAACCAAACGCAGATGTTTAATCCCTAGCTGTTTGAAAAACGCTAAGGCCATAACCATTGTTTCAACATCAGTCGCCGCATTATCCGATCCAAAGGCTTCCACGCCGATTTGGTGAAATTGACGCAAGCGACCCTTTTGTGGACGTTCATAGCGAAACATTGGTCCAATGTAAAAGACCTTATAAGGTTTACTATATTCAGGCCCAAATAATTTATGCTCAACATAAGCGCGCACAATAGGAGCTGTGCCTTCTGGACGCAAAGTGATATGACGTTCGCCCTTGTCATAAAAATCATACATTTCTTTAGAGACAATATCTGTTGTATCTCCTACGCTTCTTGAAATCACTTCATAGTGTTCAAATAAAGGCGTGCGGATTTCTTGATACTGGTAGTTATTAAACAAACTACGTGCTGTATCTTCAATAAACTGCCATTTTTCAGATTCACCAGGCAAAATATCATTTGTACCTTTTGGTCGTTGATAACTCATTATTTTTCCTCCTAAAACTCATACCGATAACAACGTAATTCGGACACCACACCTCGCTTTTGCTCGCCCTAATACTGTTCATCTCTTCGCTTACGCTTCGATCTCATCAAGGTCTAAGCGACAAGTCGCTAAGGCCTTGAAGGATCTACTCTCAGCTCCCTTTGGTCGCTGAATCGTAGTGATTCGGTTACTTCGGTCACTACGCCTCGCTTTCGCTCGCCCTAGTACTGTTCATCATCTACTCTTAGCTCCCTTTGGTCGCTAAATCGTAGTGATTCACAGCAAATAAAAAAGCCCTTGTTTTTACAAGGGCGAATCAGTCGCGGTACCACCTAATTTTGAAAGTCTTACTTTCCTTTAACGAATAACGCTCGTTTAAGCGGAACGGCTTTTGGCTCGCTCTCCTCCGGAATGTCTTTACATCTAGTATTCACTTAAACTATTTTCAGCCAGGATAGTTTTTCTCTAAAAAGTTTTTTACTAAATGTTTGTTCCTTCTCAGGCATTTTTGTATTAGCTTTAAATTACAAGAAAATCCTTGAAAAGTCAAGCTTTTTAGCAAGATTATTGCTGAAAGTTTTCTTTTTATTTTCTTGTAATTCAAATAAAAAAATTTTAGACTATATAAGAAAGAGGTGAGAATATGTATCCTGGCTATTATCGTAAGCCTCATTACTATGAAACAGATCAAATGGGCATTGTTCATCATTCAAATTATATTCGTTGGTTTGAAGAAGCCCGAGTTGATTTATTAGAATACTTAGGGCTTGCTTATCAAGATATGGAAAAAGCGGGGCTTATCGTTCCTGTATTAGCAGTTGACTGTCAATACAAGGGTATGGTCCACTATGGAGAACAAGTACGGATCGATCCTTTAGTTGCAAAATATAACAGTACACGATTGGATTTTTCTTATACAATAACCAATGAAAAAAATCAAATAGTAACCACTGGAAGCAGCAAGCATTGTTTTTTAGAACAAAATACGAATCATTTTATACGCTTAAAAAAAGATTACCCTGATTTTCATCAAATATTTGCTAACTATCAAAAAATTAGTTCTTCTGATTTTTAATGCTTTGCTTAAATATACGAACTCTCGTAGGCGGGTTAAATAAAATTTTAATATTTTTATTAAATGTGAGCGTTTTTATTGCTTTTCTGCTAGTCTTTCGTATAATCAAGGTTACATTAGAATAAGGGAGGACTTTTTATGTATGTAGTCAAAGTTTTTCATGGATACATTTCTAAAGAGGGTCGCCGAACACGTGATAAAACCCCTAGAAATCTATTGGTGTTTTATACAAAAAAAGATTCCGAAAAATTCGCGGATAAAATCGGCGGACGTGTTAAAAAGTTAGAAGAAATAACAAAGGCTTGAGTTTTCCTTTTATAGGAAAACTCAAGCCTTTGTTATTTTGCCTATTCCTCCTTTTCTAAACATAAAATGTCAGATCTATGTTATTCTTATAGCGAGGTGGTTATATAGTGAAAAATAATTTTTTCAAAGATTTATTGCATCTACATAAACCCAAAATCAACGCAGTGCAACTTTTCGGAACAATTCTTTGTATGACTTTTATATTTTTTATTGGATACTTTTCACACAATATGTCTATTGCAAGTTTTGGCTTTTTAGGTATTTTTATTCTGATGTATTATGAAAACATCCCTTTAAAAAACTTACTCCATCGTTTCATAGCCATCACTCTTTTTATCCTAACAAGTTTTTCAGCAGGTATTTTAACCTCTTCTGCTAGCTGGTTTACACCCATCATTATTGGATTGATTGCTTTTTTTGGCCGAGTTTTTTTCCGACTTTATGATATCAAAAAACCCGGGGTATTTTTTTGTATTTTAGTTGCAGCTATGGGGACAAATATCAACGTTCCCTTTAATCAAGTTCCTATTTTATGTAGTTATTATATATTGGGTGCTGTTATTGCTATGCTTATGGCTATTATTGTACACTTTGCGGAAAAAGAAGCGCCAGAAATTTTAGAGGAAAAATCTATTTCACAACACGTTTACGAAGACCCTGGCGTTTTTATCGATGGTATTTTTTATGGTTCAACGTTATTTTTAGCTGTCTACTTAAGTGCCGGTTTACAGTTACAAAATCCTTATTGGATGGTTATTTCTTGTGCAGCTATTTTACAAGGCGATAACTTAAGAGCTATTTTGCAACGCAATATCCAACGTATCCTAGGAACCGTGATCGGTATCGGAATTGCCGCTGTACTTTTGTATACTCCTTTAACAACTTTAGAAACAATTTTCATAATCATCACACTTTTTACAATGTCACAAATCGCAGTACGTACGAATTATGGTCTTTCTGCCTTTTTTACAACACCTATGGCTTTACTGTTGGCCAGTTTAACTAAAGAAATAGATGTACCTTCTTTATTACAATATCGCTTTATAGGAATTGCTTTAGGATCCTTATTGGGCGCTTTTTCTGCATTTTTGATCACAACCGGACTCAAATTTTACAACCGTTCATTTCATTTACACGAAAGTTTCGATAAAGATCCTAATTGAAACAAACGTTGCGATTTACCAATGATCTAATAATATCAACTTATGCTCATTTCCCAATAATCGTTTAATATTCCCAATGGTTTACCTAGGTGATACCTAAGGACTGCCGAGGTTTTCATAAGCTTTATTTTAAAGTAAAGAGGCCTATTCCAATGAATAGCCCTCTTTTTATTACTATCATTTAATTGTCGTTTAATGCAGATTTTGCTTGTCCTACCAAGGCAGTAAAACCACTTTCGTCATTTACTGCAATATCTGCTAACATTTTACGGTTTACATCGATGCCAGCTTCTTTTAGCCCATGCATCAATTTTGAATAGCTAATATTATTCATACGAGCTGCTGCATTAATACGCGCAATCCATAATTTACGGAAATCGCGTTTTTTCTGACGACGATCGCGAAATGCATAACTATTCGATCTCATCATTTGTTCTTTTGCTTTTTTATATAAAGTATGTTTAGCTCCGTAGTAACCTTTTGCTAATTTTAGCGTTCTTTTACGACGTCTACGAGTTACTGCTCCACCTTTAACACGTGCCATGTTTAATTCCTCCTAAGTAGTTCTTTCATTTAAATGGATATGCGACATTTGCGCAAAACTTATTTCATTTTAGCTATTTGTTGGCTGATGCGTTTTTGGTCATCAGCTGAAACCATTGCTGGTTTGCGCAATTGACGACGTTGTTTTTTGGTTTTACCGTGGAAACGGTGACTTGTAAACGCACGATGTCTTTTTAAACCGCCATTAGCAGTACGCTTTACACGTTTAGCTAATCCGCGATGTGTTTTTTGTTTTGGCATAACTAATTTCCTCCTCAAAATCTATATAACCTGACTGTTAATTAATCTTTCAGCAAGTTATTTTTCCTTGTCATTTTTAGGCGCAAGCATCAAATTCATACTGCGACCATCCATTTTCGCTTTTTGCTCAACTGTTGCAACGTCTTCTGTTTCTTGAGCCAAACGATCTAAGACTTCCTGACCAATTTCTTTATGGGTAATGGCGCGTCCTTTAAAACGAATAGAAGCTTTCACTTTATCGCCTTTTTGAAGGAACTTACGTGCATTACGTAGTTTCGTATTGAAATCATTCTCATCGATCGCTGGACTTAAGCGGACTTCTTTTACGTTGATCACTTTTTGTTTTTTACGAGCTTCACGTGCTTTTTTCTGTTGTTCGAAACGATATTTTCCGTAGTCCATAATTCGCGCAACGGGTGGTTTTGCTTTTGGTGCTACCAAAACAACATCTAAGTTTGCTTGTTCAGCTATCTCCATCGCTTCCGCTTTTGTTTTGACGCCAAGTTGATCTCCGTTTTGATCGATCAATCGCAACTCACGTGCACGAATGCCGTCGTTAACCATCATATCTTTTGCTATGGTCATTCACCTCCAAGTTTTTTGAGAGAAAGAAAGATTTATTGAAAATCACCATAAAAAAACGAGTTCTTCTATAAGAACCCGCACGTATCCACACTAAGCTCTAACGAACTTTTTTGTGTAAAAACTATTCTGCCCAGCCACATCTGTCACTAAGGCGAGAAGCGGGTGCTTCTACTTCCATTTCTCAACTTAAACACTATACCATATAACCCTATCTACGTCAATTATTTATACTATTTTTCTTTATTATTCGCTAATTCCCCAATTTCTTTTTCTGTATTTAGTCCGTTTGTTCAAAATGACCAAATACAGATAGTTCTTATTGTAACTTTTGACGGTTTCTTCTTTTATCGATTATGGTAAATTAGCAATTACAAATATTAAAAATTATCTGATAATTCAGAAACTTATTTATTTATAAAAAGGGGATGAAAAAATGAAAGCGAAAAAACTAACATTATTAGGCGCTATTTCTGCTACATTACTATTAACAGCTTGTCAAGGAAATTCAACAAACCAAGACACCCAAGGTAACAATGCCCAACAAGATTTAGAATTAAGTTCTTCAGCAGCTATCTCTACAATGGAGCCTAGTCAAGCTGGTGACACAACTTCAACTTTGGCTATGAGCCAAGTTTTTGAAGGTCTTTATGTTTTAGGACCAGATGATGAATTGCAACTAGGAGTTGCTGCAGAAGAACCTGAAATCAGCGAAGATGAAACAGTCTATACATTTACTTTAAGAGATGATGCCGAGTGGTCTGATGGCACCCCTGTTACAGCTGATGATTTTGTCTTTGCTTTTCAAAAAATCACAGATCCAAAATATGCAGCACCCAACGCTGATGTGCTTTTTGATGTAGTGAAAAATGCCCGAGAAATCAACTTAGAAGATGGCGATATTGACACATTAGGTGTCAAAGCAATTGACGATAAAACATTAGAATTTACCTTAGAACGGCCTGTTCCTTACTTCAAGTCACTACTAGCTTACCCAGTATTGTATCCGCAAAATAAAGAATATGTAGAAAACCAAGGGAAAAAATATGCTACTGACTCAGATCATTTAATTTATAATGGTCCATTTAAATTAAGTGATTGGAGCGCTTCTGGTGACGATTGGGGTTATGAAAAAAATGAGAGCTATTGGGATAAAGATGAAGTCAAATTAGACAAAGCAAATGTCACTGTAGTAAAAACACCTTCTACAGCAATTAATTTATATACGACTGATGCTTTAGATATGATTGATAAACTAAGCAGTGAATACATCCCAACCTATAAAGACGATCCATCGTTTGAATCCGTCGAACAATTTACCACTTTCTTTTTGAAAATGAATAGTGAGCGAGATGGCAAAAAGAATGCATTAGATAATGAAAATATTCGTAAAGGGATTGCCCAAGCATTTGATAAGGAGAGCTTTGTAAAAAATATACTACAAGATGATTCAAACCCAACGGATCACTTAATTCCAAAAGGGCAAACTAAAGCTCCTGATGGTAAAAAAGATTTTACTGAAGTAGCAGATGAAAGAAATGATTATCTATCATATGACCCTGAAAAAGCCAAAGAAGCTTGGGAAAAAGGGAAAGAAGAACTTGGTGTTGATAAAGTAGAACTTGGTTTCTTAACTGACGACACCGAAGAAGCTAAGAAAAATGCGGAATTTTTCCAATATGAACTACAAGATAACTTACCTGGTCTAGAAATAACTGTTGAACAAGTTCCTTTTACTGTTCGCGTAGATCGCGACTCCAACAAAGAGTATGATTTAGAACTAGCAGGTTGGGGAACTGATTACCGTGACCCACTAACAGTAATGCGTATCTTTATGTCTAGCAGTGATTTAGGAGGCGTTACTTACAGTAATGAAGATTATGATAAGTTAATCCAAGATACAAGAGAAGATCATGCGGCTGATAAAGAAGCACGATTTGATGATTTTGTTGAAGCACAAGATATACTAATTAACCAAGATGCAGTGATCGCTCCTATCTACAATAGAAGTCTTTCTACTTTAGTAAATCCAAGTGTTAAAGACTTACACTGGCATGCCTACGGACCAAGTTATAATCTGAAATGGGCTTATAAAGAATAAGTCGGATGGTAACATAGCATCTTAAGCAATAAAATATCCGAACGAACAAAAGATTGTTGCTGCAATAAGCAGACCTTCTCAAATGTAGTTCGGATATTTTTACTTATGACATAAGCTCTGGTGATCACTCTAGCTCGTTTTCCTGATAAAATTTTAACGCTAGTTGTAACGACAAGGCAATATTAGGTTCAGTAATATCTATGGCCAAAATATTTTCAATGCGTTCAATACGGTATATCAATGTGTTGCGATGAATATAGAGCTTTCTTGCGGTAACTGCAATATTTTGGTGATTAGCTAAATAACTTGCTAAAGTTTGTAGTAAATTTAGCTGATTCTTTTGATCATAAGCAATAAGTTTGTATAAATAATGCGCAGAAAATTCGGCAGCAGCTTGAGTAGAAATTTGTTCTGATAAAAAGGTATCTAGATAAAATTCATTTAAAAAATGAATCCCAGTTTGTTTTGCAGCGATTGTTTTTAACATATTGGTTGCTTCAGAATAACTTTTAGCAACGGATAAAACCGACTGACTAGAACCTACTACAACCGAAAAGTGTAATGTCCGATTGATTTGTTGCTTTAAGTACTTCAACAATCTTTTTAATACTTTACTTTGTTCAGCTTGAATGGCAGCCTTTTTTGTCTCTTTTGCATTACCTAGTAGTCCTATCAATTGATTCCCTTGTTTAAACACATTTGAATCTAAGAAATTATTTTGAATATAGCGATGTAGAGCTGACAATAACATCTGCATCGCCTGTTCTTCGTACTTACGTTGTTCAAAAAGTGTTTTATCCGTAAGTTTGGGAAAATACACAGAAATAATATAAACAGAATATTCCAGCTCTACGTTGATATCTATATTAAAAGACCTTAAAGTTTCAACGTCTGTTATTTTTCCTGCAAATAAACGAGCAAAGAAATCACGATAAACTTGATTGTTCACTCGTTCTTTTTCAATTTGATGAGCGACTTCTAAAGCAATAGACATGGTACAACTTTCTAAGGCAATATGATCCGTATTCACTAGCGAACGATTCGTTAAATAAACAATAATATAACCATAATTAATTTGATTAAAAAAAATCGGCATAACACAACATAAAATTTCTTGCCCGTTTTTATATAATTTACGATAAAATGGGTGTTGTAACTGCTCTACATTTTTAGGAAGGTTTTGCAAATTTTGTTTCGGGAAATGATACGCTTTTCCTTGCTTCATTAAGCTAGTACGTAATTCATTTTCAAAACCTGTTAAAGACAAAACTTCCCAATTAGATGTAGTAACAAGGACAGGATTTTCCACAATTGCTCTGAGTTTTTTGGCAATATAATCGATACCGCCATTATTTAAAGAAGATTCGAAAAATTGCGAATAAATATCTAATGTAAATTGTTGTTCACTTGCTAAATCAGAAGATAATTGATTCATTATCATCTTTAAAATTTTTGAAAAAGCAATCCCATAAGGTATTTCAATCAAAGGAATCTCCAATTGTTGACTAAGTTTTATAAGATCACTCGGAATTTCTTTAAAAAACTGCCCTGTTTTAATACAAACTGCGGCAATATTTAATTCCTGAAAATGTTGGAAATAACGTTTTTGCTGGGCATAGTTTTCATAGAAAAAGTAACCTGATGTAATAATCAGTTCTCCTGCTGTCAGCCAATCATATGCTTTAGGATTATCCAAGATATTAGCCCCCGTAATGTTATGATCCATCCCTAGATCATCCCCAGTGAGTAATTTAAAGTTATGCGCCATTGGTAATTTCAGAAATTCAGCAATATTCATGGCAAACACTTCTTTCTTTAATAATTTGTATAAGTATATATGATTTAAAAGATAGAAACAATAAATAAACTAATTTTTAAGGAGTGAAAAAATGAAACAATTGATCCGAAACGCCCGACTAGAAACTGGTTACCAAACAAAAGATGAAGTAGTGATAAAAACAAACACTGAAATAACAGACCTATTAATAGAGGAAGGTCACTTTACCAAAATCGGTCCTCATTTACAAGAATCAGCGGATGTCACGATAGATGCTAAAAAGCAGCTATTACTCCCTAGTTTACGTGAAATGCATATTCATATCGACAAAACTTATTTTGGCAATGGTTAGCAAGCCCCTATTCCAGCAAAGAATGGTATCTATACTCGTTTAGAAGAAGAAAAAACATTATTGCCAGAACAATTAGAAGTTGCTGAACAACGTGCCCATACTATGATACAACATTATATTCGACTCGGACACACCCATATCCGTACGCACGTAAATGTAGACCCGCAGATTAAAACGAAACATGTACAATTGGTTAAGCGTGTTTTACAGGACTATGAAAATCAGATTACTTATGAAATCGTTGCTTTTCCTCAGCATGGATTGCTACGTAATGGTTCAGAATTTCTAACTATCTTAGAGGATGCATTAAAATTAGGTGTGACTCACATTGGTGGTGTAGATCCTGCTTCTTTGGACCGCAATATTGGCGAGGTTTTAGCGACAACTTTTGCTTTAGCCGAAAAATATCATGTTGGCATTGATATGCATTTACATGATCGTGATACGCTAGGCGCTTTTGAAATCCATCGCCTCTTAGATTGTATTGAACAAAGGAATTTCTCTCAGCCAGTGACTCTTAGCCATGCATTTGCTTTAGCAGGTATTAGTGACAATGAATTAGATGAATTAATACAGCGAATGGCCAAAAATAAGGTAGATGTCACTACTACAGTGGTCATTAGTGACGAAAATCTTACCCTTCCAGTTAAAAAGTTATACGACAATGGTGTCATGGTTTCTTTTGGCCATGATAGTTTAACCGATCACTGGTCTCCTTTTGGTACGGGTGATACGATTCAAAAATTAAATTTATTTATTGAACGTTGCGGTTATATCGACGAGTACCAAATCAGTCAATCTTTAAAATATGCTAGTGGGGGTATTACGCCTTTAAATGAACAAGGAAAACAAGTTTGGCCACAATTCGGTGATCAAGCAGATCTTATCTTAGTAGATGCCGTCAGTAGTGCTCACATGATCGCCCGCCAGTGTCCTATCTCAACAGTAGTTTCTGCTGGTGAAATCATTTATCAAACAGATATTACATTGAAAGGAGCTTACCGCGGATGAAAACATTAAAAAATGTGCGCTTAGAAACCGGAGAATACTTTGACAGTCGACATCGGTTACAAACAAAGACAGAATTATTTGATTTAAGAATTGACGGCAAAAAAATTACACAAATCATACCGACTAAGCAAAACTCAGAAGAAGCTGGTATTGATATGCAAGGACAACTCTGTTTACCAGCCTTCAAAGATATGCATAACCATTTAGATAAAACCTACCTATCCTTGCCTTGGAAGGCTTGTATACCTAGCAAAAATTTAGCCCACCGCTTAAAGTTAGAAGCAGAAGAATTAACGGAATTAGCGGAAACCACTGAGCAGCGAGCTTCTACAATGATAGAAAAATATTTGGCTAGTGGAGTAGACCACATCCGTACCCATGTTAATATTGATCCTTTCATCGGCCTAAAAAACCTTGAAGGTGTTAAAAAAGCGTTGAAAAAATATGAAAAATATTTAACAGCTGACATCATCGCTTTCCCCCAACATGGTCTACTTGCCCATCCTGAAATGCCAGATTTGTTAAGAAAAGCATTAAATTCAGGAGCAAGCATGTTGGGCGCTTTAGACCCAGGAGGAATTGATCAGGATATTGAACGTTCTTTACAAATAACAATGGACATTGCCAAAGAATGCCAAGTAGATGTTGATATGCACTTTCATGATCCTGGCCAATTAGGCTATTATACAATGGATAAGTGGTTAGATATGGTTGAAGAACAAGACTTTAAAGGAAAAACAGGCTTTAGTCATGCTTTTGGATTATGCGATTTGTCAAATAAAGCATGGGAAAACATCTATCCACGCTTACAAGAACACGCCGCTCAGATTCTTACAACGATTCCTATCAGTATGAAGAAAAAGCTCTTACCTATCGATGCCTTACAAAAGGCTGATATTTTTGTTGGTATAGGTTGTGATGGCTTTTATGATTCGTGGAGCCCTTATGTATCGGGAGATGTAGTAGAAAAATTACGTAATTATTGTGATTACACTGGAAAAAGTAATGAGCAAGCTTTAAGACAAAGTTTAAGTTTAATTACCAATAATCTTACGCCTCTTGATGAAAATGGACAGAAACAATGGCCCGAGGTCGGCGACACAGCCAGCTTTGTTTTCACTGATGCTGTATGTAGTGCGCAAGTTGCAGCTCGCATACCGAAAAAAAGAAGCCTAATGCATGAAGGAAATTTTTATTCTTCTAAATAAATTTTTCATACCGAACTTGAACAAAAAAGCTAGTAAGTAAGAGGAATGTCTTCCTTCTTACTTACTAGCTTTTCATTTTAGTTCATGATTATTCAGCAGCTAAAGCGGCTTTATTAATATAATTATATGGTTGATTGAAATGTGGTAAGAAGAATAAATCAAGCATACCCAATTCGTCAATCGTTACTTGGCGTTCAATTGCTAGTGAGAACATATGAATCGCCATAGAAATATCTGAAGTTGTAGAAGACATTTGTGCGCCTACAATACGGCGAGAACCTGTTTCATAGACAATACGTAATTTTATCGAGTCATTTTCTTTCATGAATTCTGGTTTTTGTGTGTCTTCAATATCTGTATATTTAACATCTAAATTAAATTTAGCCGCCAATTCCACAGAATAACCAGTGGATACCATATGATGTCCAAAGATTGAAATACCGTTTGATCCTTGAACTCCTGGTGATTCTACAGGATTGCCCGCAATATTTTCACCAGCAACAATGCCTGTACGTAGCGCATTTGATGCTAGCGCAATATAAGTCGTTCCTTGTAAAGCATTTGAGTAAACCGTCGCACAATCTCCTACTGCATAAACATCCGGATCACTTGTTTGTTGATGACGATCTACCAGATAAGCGCCATTTGCAAACAGTTCTAAATGATCTTTTGCCAATTGATTGTTAGGTAAAAAACCGATCGCGTTAATCACTAAATCAACGTCATATTCGCCTTTTTCAGTCACGATCTGTTCTACTTTGTCTGAACCTTTATATTCTTTGACCAGTTCACCATAATGTAATTCAATGCCATGATCAGCCAAATTTTTGTCCATATCGTCAGTAAACCAAGTATCGTAATAATTAGGTAAGCAACGGTCTAAGGCATCAAATAACAATACATTTTTATTACGACGTTTAGCAGCTTCTGCCATTTCTACACCGATATAGCCAGCGCCAATAACTGCGATATTTTTCACATTTTCATTTTCAAACATTTGGTCTATATTTTGACCTTCTTCATATTTTTTCATAAAGGTAATGTTTTCTAATTCACGACCAGGCACCTTAGGAGAGATAGGAATGGATCCTGTAGCTAAAACTAGTTTGTCATAGCTTTCTTCGACCTTATCACCCTGCTGTGTTATGGCATGAACCACTTTTCCATCAAAGTCAATAGATTCAACAGTTGTTTGTGTACGTACTTTAGCGCCTTTAGCTTCAAAATCTTCCCGATTCGTATAAAACAAGCCGTCTACACCGTCAATTTGTTTACCTACCCATAAAGCAGTGCCACAACTTAAATAACTAAAATTTTCATTACGCTCAATCATCACAACTTCTTGATCTGAATTATCTAAAATCGCATTTGCTGCTGCTAGACCTGCATGATTCGTTCCTATAATTACTGTTTTTGCCATCTATTTTTCCTCCCTTATTTTACATATATAATATATCAAGATTGTGAAGATAAGAACTATCAATAATTTTTGCACAACCGAAAGATTTGCAAGGAAGTTCACATGAAAAACTAGATAAAAGGATTTAAATCATAGAAAAATTACCTACAAAAATTTATTTGTGAAAAAAGACAAATAATATCCTTTTTTTTCACAAAGTAAAATACTCACTATGAACCTCGTATTTTTGTTAACTTTGCATTAATCATCGACAAAACTTGCTGAGCTTCCTCCGAGTTTTCTACAAAATTCAATTGATCTCCAATTAATTTGGATTTTAGGACTATGATTATAATTTTCATCCCATGCATTATAACGTCGGTTTAATTCTTTATAATAAGCATCCAAACTAGGATTGTTAATTAGGATATTCTAGCTTTTTTCCTCTAAAAAACCTTAAGATTTGACTTTTTTTCTTATAAAACGTTTTGATTACTTAACGAGAACCTATTAATTTAGTAAAATGTTTAAAGGATAAAAAATGAAAACAGAAAGAGGGACAACATGTTATTTCAGGGAAACGGTCGATCAAACGGAAAAATCATTTTAATTGGGGAACACTCTGCTGTTTATGACAAAGCAGCTATTGTTCTCCCTTTTAATGACACGCAGATTCATGTGACTGTGCAACAAGCGCCTAGAAACTTTTTAATGTCACGTTATTATATAGGTTATTTAACAGACGCTCCTGAAAATCTACAAAGTATCAAAGAACTAACTTATAAATTACAAACTTATTTACATACACCTAATTTTCAGTTAAATATCAATAGCACTATTCCCGTTGCCAGGGGCATGGGATCAAGTGCTGCCGTTGCTATTGCCATTACGCGTGCTTTTTTTGCTTGGAAAGAACAGTATCTTGATCAAGAAACTTTATTATCTTTTACTGATTATGCCGAAAAAATTGCACATGGTAATCCTAGTGGAATGGATGCTGCGGCTGCTAGCAGCAAGGAACCTATTTTTTTTGAACATAAACAATTCACTACCTTTCCGATGAATATTGACGCTTATTTACTTGTGGCTGATACGGGTGTTCTTGGCCAAACAAGAGCTGCCGTTAAGTCTGTCTCTCAACAATTTAAAACATTTCATAAGCAAACGAGCCATGCAATTGAAGAACTGGGCTTATTAACTGAACGAACAAAAGAAGCCATCATTATGAACCAACCGGAAATTTTAGGCGAAGTTATGAACCAAGCACAAAATCATTTACGATCATTAACAGTCAGCAATAAATTGTTGGATGATTTGATTCAATTTTCTTTAGAAAACGGTGCTTTAGGAGCAAAGTTAACCGGTGGAGGCCGCGGCGGGTGCTTTTTAGCCTTAGCTAAAACAAAAGAAGAAGCTGAAGAATTAGCCCAACTTTTACAAGAAAGAGGCATAAAAGAAAGCTGGATACAAGGATTAGGAGTTTACCAATATGCATAATGGAAAAGCTAGAGCATTTACTAACATCGCGCTAATTAAATACTGGGGCAAAAAAGATCCACAGTTGATTTTACCTATGAATAATAGTTTATCTTTAACATTAGATGCTTTTTACACTGAAACAAGTGTTTCTTTTTCTAAGGAGTATACAGCTGACAGCTTTTATCTTGATGGTCAATTGCAAGACGAAAAGTCTACAGAAAAAGTTAGGCGGTTTTTAGACTTAGTTCGTGAACAAAGCCAGATTTTTGAATATGCCATTGTTCAAAGTCAAAATTTTGTCCCCACAGCAGCTGGTCTGGCTTCTTCTGCCAGTGGCTTAGCTGCTTTAGCCGGTGCTTGTAACGATGCTTTAGGACTTAACCTTTCCGATAAAGAGCTATCCCGTTTGGCTAGAAAGGGGTCTGGCTCTGCTTGCCGAAGCATCTATGGCGGATTTGTCGAATGGGAAAAAGGAGATTCTGACCAAAACTCCTACGCTTTTCCTGTACCGTCTAACCATTGGGAAGATGAATTGGCGATGATTTTTATCCTTATTAATGATAAAGCCAAAGATATTTCTAGTAGAAATGGTATGCAACGTACAGTAGGCACTTCAACTTATTATACCGATTGGGTAAAAAACGTTGATGTAGATATAAAAAAAGCAAGAGAAGCCATTATTGAACACGACTTTCAAGCTTTAGGCGAAGTAACCGAAAGTAATTGTTTAAAAATGCACGCGACGACTCTAGCGGCTTCTCCACCCTTTACTTATTGGACACCTGATAGTCTAAGAGCAATGAACAAAGTACATGACATGCGTCAGGCGGGTCAAGATTGTTATTTTACTATGGACGCAGGTCCCAATGTAAAAGTTCTTTGTCAAAAAAAAGATAGCCAAAAGATCTATAATGAGTTGCAAAAAGAATTTCCTGTAGAACAACTAGTGATGGCTTATGCAGGAAAAGGAATGGAAACTTTAGAAACGGAAGTGGCAAAATGATTGAGGTCTCTACCCCGGGAAAATTGTATATCGCAGGCGAATACGCTGTTGTTGAACCGGGTCATCTGGCGATCATAGCAGCTGTAGACCAATTTATTAATGTAACTATCGAAAGTGCAACAGAAAACGGCAGTATTCAATCCCAGCAGTATAGCGACCTACCTATACGCTGGACAAGAAGAGAGGGCGAACTGGTTTTAGACCATCGTGAAAATCCTTTCCATTATATTTTAGCTGCTATACGTTTAACAGAACGCTACGCTAAGGAACAAGGGACTTTATTAAGTTTTTATCATTTAAAAGTTACTAGTGAACTTGATAATTCTAGTGGGCGCAAATACGGTTTGGGTTCAAGCGGTGCAGTTACAGTAGGAACAGTTAAAGCACTTAATTTGTTTTATGACTTGCAAATGGATCCACTGATGCAATTTAAAATTGCCGCCCTAGCTCACCTCGCTGTTCAAGGAAACGGTTCTTGCGGTGATATTGCTGCTAGTTGCTTTGGCGGTTGGTTAGCTTTTTCAACCTTTGATCATCAATGGGTAAAAAAAAGACAAGAAACCTGGAAAATCAGCGATCTACTTAAAAGCGATTGGCCAAAACTTTCTATTCAACCACTACAGTCTCCTAAAAATATGCGTTTATTAATTGGTTGGACAGGTAGTCCAGCCTCTACTTCTGATTTAGTCGATCAGGTGAATCAGTCCAAAGAAGATAAAGACGATATACAAAAGAATTATGAACAATTTTTAACTGATAGTCATCATTGTGTAGAAGATTTAATGGATGGTTTTGTTAAAGATGATGTGACAAAAATAAAAAAAATGATTAGAAAAAATCGGACATTACTGCAAAACCTAGCTAAAGCAACAAATGTTGTAATTGAAACCCCCGCTTTAAAACAATTGTGTGATCTAGCGGAAAATTGTGGTGGTGCAGCAAAATCTTCGGGCGCAGGTGGCGGTGATTGTGGCATTGTGATCGCCGATCAAAAGACAGGAATCCTGCCTTTAATGAGCAAATGGGAGAAAGCTGACATTATACCATTACCTTTACATGTTTACCATTATCGAGGAGGACCCAAATGAACCGAAAAGATGAACATGTTTCGCTTGCAAAAGCATTCCACAAACCACATCATAATGACTTTGATGAAGTAAGAATTGTTCACCAATCTTTTACTTTAAATCGTTTTAGCGATGTATCTATTCGTACTGAATTATTCCAACGTGAGTTTTCTAGTCCTTTTTTTATTAATGCGATGACTGGAGGCAGCGAATGGACGAAAAAAATCAACCAGCAGTTAGCGATTGTCGCCAGAGAAACTGATTTAATGATGGCTACAGGTTCGGTTTCTACCGCCTTAAAAACACCTGAAACCAAAGATTCTTTTTCTATTGTTAGAAAAGAATTTCCTGATGGTTTTTTATTGGCTAATATAGGCGCTGGTTCTTCTTTAAAAAGCGCGCAACAAGCAGTTAATTTGTTTCAAGCAGATGCTTTACAAATCCATTTGAACACGCCTCAAGAGCTTGTAATGCCTGAAGGAGATCGCGATTTTGCCGACTGGCTTTTTTTACTAGAAGAAATCGTAGAGCATATTGAAGTTCCGGTTATTGTCAAAGAGGTCGGTTTTGGTATGAGCAGGGAGACGATTAATCAAATACTGGCAACAGGCGTTAAAACTATTGATATCGCGGGTAGCGGCGGTACCAGTTTTACACAAATCGAAAATGCTCGTCGAAAAAAAAGAGAATTTAATTATTTAGATCAATTTGGTCAAACAACAGTCGAGTCTTTGTTAGAAGCAAATGAAATTTCCCAAGAATTTAATTTGATCGCATCCGGCGGAATTCGAAATGCCTTTGATATTTTTAAATCTCTTTGTTTTGGTGCAAAGATGGTAGGCATCTCTGCTACAATTTTAAATTACCTACTGACCAATGGTTGCCAAGCAACCATTGAACTTATCGAACAATGGAAAAATGAATTAAAAACCCTTTATACGATGAGTGGTGCCTTAAAAACTTCTGATTTAACATCCGTTCCTTTAATTTTATCTGGGAATCCCCAAAATTGGTGTCAGGCTAGAAACATTGACATAAAAAAATATAGTATGCGTAAACCTGTATAAACAAAGCCTTCCACTTTGTTTATACAGGTTTTTTTTATAAAAAAAAGACTAGTGCTATACTAGCCCTTAATCTTATGATTTTATTCAAACAACTATTCTTGTGATTCGTCTTTTTCTTCTTGCGATTGTTCTTCAGCATTTCTATCTTCATTATTTGCCTCTTCTGAAGGTTCTGGTGTGTTATCTGTAGGAGGCACTGAAGTGCTTTGTGCTGTTTCTTCACTATAAGTTGGTTTTACTGTACGAATAGACGCACGGTCAAACTCTAAAAAGATACCTTCACAATCAAGTGTCACTGTCTTTTTGTCATCATCAATTTCTGAAACTACGCCATGTAAGCCACCAATTGTTACCACTTGGTTGCCTGGACGCATGCTATCTAATACCTCTTGACGTTTTTTTTGCTGTTTCTTTTGTGAACGTTGCATAAAATACATCAAAATGATGATAGGTACCAGCATTATAAGTATTTCCATTTTTTTTTCACCTCAACTTTTATCGTTTCATTCTCTACTTTATCAGAAGCAAGTACTTTTCACTAGTATTTTTCTAGAAAGTTAGAAATTTTTCGCATTTTCTTTATTAAATCCGTACGCTTCAAAAAATTGTTCCCGAAATTCAAGTAATTGGTCGTCTCTTATCGCTTGACGAACTTGTTCCATCAAGTGTAATAAGAAATAAAGATTATGGTAAGTCGTTAAGCGTATACCAAATGTTTCATCACATTTTAATAAATGCCGCACATAAGCCCGCGTATAATTACGACATGTGTAACAATGACATTGTTCGTCGATCGGACGGAAATCTCGTGCAAATTTTGCATTTTTTACAACTAAACGACCTTTTGAAGTCATACAAGTCCCGTTACGAGCAATCCGAGTAGGCAATACACAATCAAACATATCAATCCCCCGAATGGCGCCATCGATTAAAGAATCGGCCGCACCCACACCCATTAAATAACGAGGTTTATCTTCAGGAATCAAAGGCGTTGTATATTCTAACATACGATTCATTTCTTGTTTAGGTTCTCCTACAGATAATCCTCCAATAGAATATCCTGGAAAATCTAAGCTCACCAAGTCTTTCGCACTTTGTTTTCGTAGATCTTTATAGCCCGCACCTTGAACAATGCCAAACACGCCTTGTGTTTGAGGATTAGCATGAGCATTTAACCCTCTTTCTGCCCAACGCGAAGTGCGTTCAATAGAATCTTTCACGTAGTTATAGCTTTCATCATAAGGCGGACATTCATCAAGGCTCATCATAATGTCTGAACCTAATTTATTTTGAATATCAATTGCCTTTTCTGGAGATAAAAACATCTTTGAGCCATTTAAATGATTACGAAAATGAACACCCTGTTCTTCAATATTACGCATATCAGCTAAAGAAAATACTTGAAACCCTCCGGAATCAGTCAAAATAGGTTGATCCCAGTTCATAAATTTATGCAAACCACCTGCTTCTGCTACAAGATCTTCTCCTGGACGTAACCATAAGTGGTAGGTATTACTTAAAATAACACCAGCGCCCATTTCTTTTAATTCTTCTGGTGACATCGTTTTTACTGTAGCAAGTGTACCTACTGGCATAAACATTGGTGTTGGAAAAGTTCCGTGCGGAGTAATTAATTCGCCTAAGCGAGCGCCAGTATGCTTTTCTTTTTTGATCAATCGATATTTAATGGCGGGTTGTGTCATCGTTTCGCCCTACTTTCTTAAGTTTATCAGTTAAAAAATACCCTTAACTTTCAAAATATTTACAAACCACCTTTTATCATAAAGGTAAAAACAAGATTTTGCAATATCCAAAGAGACTATTGATACTTCTTAGTTTTGCTTTTTATCGCCCTCTGTTATACTATTTATAAGATAACAATATCTAAACAGATAAAGGAGGGTTTTTATGAAATCAAATGCTGAATTACGTGCTGAAGCTAGACAAATGCTAAAGGGGCGCTGGAAAGAAAGTGTGTTAATGAACTTAGTTCCCGTACTGATTACATTTGCTATAATTGCAATTATCACGATACCCGCTATATTATTTCTCAGCCAAAACTTCCAAGCTATAAATGAACCAACTGCTTATAATACTGGTTCTGATGGATCGAGTGGTAGTTCTTCGGGATTTATTTCAGGGCTTATCACTACTTTTTTTACCGTAGCTATGAGCTGGACATTTTTGGATATTTTACGGGGAAAAAAGGAAATTATTCGTCCATTTAGGGATGTTTTCCGAACTTTTCGCGCTCCCTACGCTTTAGCAGTTCTTGTTATTTACTTGCTGACGGCAATATTCCAATTTTTGTGGACATTATTGCTTGTCATTCCTGGTATCATTAAAGGCTATTCTTATTCACAAAGTTATTTTATCTATTATGATACTTATGAAAAAACAGGAGAAACTCCTCGTTACCTTGACTCTATTACTGCTAGTCGACATTTAATGGACGGTTTTAAAGCAAAATTATTTTTCTTAGATTTAAGTTTTATCGGATGGCATATTCTTTCTTTCCTTACTTTAGGAATTGGTTATCTTTGGTTAATGCCTTATATCTACGCTACCAAAGCAGCGTTTTATGACAGCTTGCCTAAAGAGTAAATAAAATGATTATAAACATTTGGCTAGTAAGACAGCACTTTATCATGTGCTGTCTTTTTTTTGCCCATACAAATATCACAACGAGAAATAAAAAAACCAAACGTCTTCCCTTCATCTTATCGATAAATGTGAAAACATTTGATTTTAATTTTATTTAATAAACATCGCATCGCCAAAGCTAAAGAAACGATAACGCTCGTCAACCGCATGTTGATAAGCGTTTAAAATATTATCTCTACCAGCAAAAGCACTGACCATCATCACAAGTGTGGATTTAGGTAAGTGAAAGTTGGTAGAAAAAGCATCAACAACTTTAAATTGATAACCAGGCGTGATAAAGATATCCGTCCAGCCGCTATCTGCTTTAATCTCTCCATTAAATTTTGTTCCAATCGTTTCAAGCGTACGAATGGAGGTTGTTCCTACAGCAACAATTTTTCCGCCCTGCGCTTTTACTTGATTCAAACGATCTGCTGCATTGTCTGTTAAGCGATAAAACTCACTATGCATATCATGATCTTCAATATTTTCAACGCTCACAGGACGAAAAGTGCCTAATCCAACATGTAGCGTTAAATATACAAGTTCGATCCCTTTTTGCTGGATCTTATCTAATAACTCTTGGGTAAAATGCAATCCAGCTGTTGGCGCCGCGGCTGATCCATTTTCTTTAGCATAAACGGTTTGATAACGTTCCGGGTCATCTAACTTTTCTTTAATATAAGGAGGCAGTGGCATTTCACCTAAAGCTTCTAGGTTTTCCAAAAAAATACCTTCGTAACTAAAACGAATCATTCGTCCACCATGGTCTAGTTCTTCTTCCACTACCGCTTTTATACGACCATCGCCAAAAGTAATTTGGGTGCCTACTTTGGCTCGTTTAGCAGGCTTTACTAACGTTTCCCAAACGTCACCTTCAGTGTTATTTAACAATAAAACTTCAAGATGTGCGCCTGTTTCTTCTTTTTCTCCATATAAACGAGCAGGTAATACTCTTGTATCATTCATAACCAGCGCATCTCCAGGATGTAACTCATCGATAATGTTATAGAAATGCTTATCTTGCAATTTTCCAGTCTTTGAATCTAATACTAATAGACGAGAACTTGTACGATCTTCTAATGGTGTTTGCGCAATTAATTCTTCAGGTAAATCAAAATCAAAATCTTCTGTAGTTAACATTGTTTTCACTCTTTTCTACACAATCTGTTTTACATTTTAGCACTTTTCTTCCTTGCTTCAAAGCTTGCCATTCTATTTATAGAATTGTGTTATAATAAAGATATATTTCTTCTGTATAACAGCCAAAAAAGATGCGGTAGTATAAGTCTTATTCTCTTTGTAACTTTGTCCATAAAAAATGTTACTTTTAGTCAAAATCTTATTTATGCATATTTCTTACTAAATATAAGCTTAAAGCAAATTATTTACAATATATATCGCTTATTCGTTCGTAAATCAATCATTTTATCATTTCCAAAAGACACAAATGTTTGTTTTTTGAACTTAACTGTTGTATTTTTTTAAGTTTTATGCATATTATATAATATAGAGTAACAAATAAAAAAAGTTTGAGGGTGGAAAATTTGATTGAATTTCAAGATGTATCAAAAATCTATAAAGGTGGCAAAAAAGCCGTCGACGATATCTCCTTTATAGTCGAAACAGGAGAAATGGTTTGCTTAATTGGCACAAGTGGAAGTGGAAAGACAACATCTATGCGAATGATCAATCGTATGACTGACCCCACAAAAGGAAAAATTTTGATCGATAACCAAGACGTTACAGATATTAATCCAGTAGAACTTCGTCGCAGAATTGGATATGTTATCCAAAACATTGGGCTCATGCCTCACATGACTATTCGAGATAACATCACAGTGGTTCCTAAGTTATTAAAAACATCACAAGATGATCGAAATAAAACTGCAGAACGCTTGATTAAGCTAGTAGAAATGCCAGAGGAAATGTTAGACCGTTATCCACATGAATTATCCGGTGGACAACAACAACGTGTCGGCGTTATACGAGCTTTAGCAGCCGACCAAGATGTCATCTTAATGGACGAGCCGTTTGGTGCTTTAGATCCGATTACACGAGACTCTTTGCAGGATTTAATTAAAGATTTAAATAAACGGTTAAAAAAGACGATCATCTTTGTAACTCATGATATGGATGAAGCTTTAAAACTAGCTGATCATGTAGCCATTATGAGCGAAGGAAAAGTCATCCAATATGACACGCCAGAAAATATCTTACAAAGTCCAGCCAATGAATTTGTTGAAGAATTACTAGGCGAAGATCGTTTGATGCAAGCTCAACCCGATAATACTTTAGTTAAAGATGTAATGACAACTGCCGTTACAATCACTTCCGAAAAATCAATACAAGAAGCGATTACCTTGATGCGCGAAAAAAGAGTAGATACTTTACTAGTAACAGACAATCGCGAAATTTTAAAAGGTTTCATTGATATTGAAACAATTAATCGAAGAAGCGATCGTACAATGAGCGTTGGTGATATCATAAAAACAGACGTCTCATCTGTAAAAGAAGATACGCTTTTACGTAACACATTACAACGTATTTTAAAACGTGGACTGAAGTATGTCCCTGTCGTTGACGATAAAAATCGCGTTGTCGGTATATTAACTCGTGCTTCATTAGTCGAT
Source organism: Tetragenococcus halophilus (assembly GCF_001712815.1). NCBI lineage: Bacteria > Bacillati > Bacillota > Bacilli > Lactobacillales > Enterococcaceae > Tetragenococcus > Tetragenococcus halophilus. Next base: position 207,498 of record NZ_CP012047.1, on the reverse strand, counting down.
ATCATTTACGATGTCTTATGGGGAGAAGAACAATCGATTAGAGATGCTGTCGAGTCATTTAAGCCAGAAGATACAGAGGAGGTCTAGATTATGCAAGCCTTCTTTTCAGAATATGGTTCACAATTAATGAGTAACCTATTTGAACATATTATTATTTCATTCATGGCACTGTTTTTAGGTACCTTAGTCGCAATTCCTTTAGGCGTTTTATTGACAAGAACCAACAAAATCGCCGGTATCGTGATCAGTACTGCCAGTGCTTTACAAACTATCCCAGCACTAGCTCTACTTACTTTAATGATCCCATTTCTTGGTGTAGGACGAGCACCTGCAATTGTTGCACTATTTATTTATTCTCTATTGCCGATTTTGCGTAATACATATATCGGTATGGAAAATGTAGATCCCAACTACGTAGATGTAGCAAAAGGCATGGGCATGACAAATATCCAATCGATTATAAGTGTAGAACTGCCAATTGCAGTCCCTACTATCATGGCTGGAGTACGATTAGCAGCTACTTATGTTATTGCTTGGGCAACACTTGCTTCTTATATTGGCGCTGGCGGTTTAGGGGTCCTAATCTTTAGTGGTCTGGACAATTACCAACCAGAACTAATCATTGGGGGTACCGTTCCTGCGATTTTACTAGCGATAATTGTTGATTACTTGTTAGAAAAATTAGAAACATTCCTTACTCCAATTTCATTAAGGGGGGGAAGCGAACAATGAAAAAAATGAAAAGTTTTATTTTATTTTTAGGTGGACTACTTTTATTAGCAGGCTGTTCCTTTCCTGGTCTAGCCTCAAATCAATCTGAAGATACAGTTGCGATTACTGGTGGTATCACCACTGAATCACAGATCTTAGCTAGTATGGTTGCAGGTATGGTCGAGCATTATACAGACAAACAAACGTCCATTATTAATAACTTAGGAACAACGAATATTAATCATGAAGCGATGATGAATGAAGATGCTGATATATCTGCCGCTCGCTACACTGGAACCGATGTTGCTTCCACCTTACTTCTGCCGCCAGAAAAAAATCCAGATAAGGCATTGGACCTTGTACAAAAAGAGTTTAAAGAACGTTACAATCAGGACTGGTTGGCATCTTATGGTTTTGATAATACCTATGTTTTCTTAGTGCGTAGAGATACAGCAGAAGAATACGGTTTAGAAAAAGTCAGTGACTTAGAAGACGTCGCTGATGAGTTGACGGTGGGTGCTGACCGAGCATGGATGACACGTGAAGGTGACGGTTACCCAGGATTTACGCAAGAATACGGTTTTGAATTTGACCAAATCTATCCAATGCAGATTGGTTTAGTTTATGACGCTCTAGCTGCGCATCGAATGGATGTTGTATTAGGCTATTCAACCGATGGCCGGGTTGCAAGTTATGATCTTGTGATGTTAGAAGATGATCGCCAATACTTCCCGCCTTATGATGCTTCTCCAATTATAAATGATGAGTTAGCCCAAAGGGATCCGGAAGTAAAAGATGCCCTCGATCGACTCGCTGGTAAAATTGATACAGAAGCAATGCAAGAAATGAATTATCAATCAGATAATAACCTGGTTGAACCATCGATTGTGGCCGAACGTTTCCTAGAAGAACATAATTATTTTGAAGATGAGGAGTGATGGAAAATGGATATGAGTCAAATGAATTTAATGCAACAATTTATTTATTACTTTCAAGAAAATGGAAGTTACGTTTTTTCTCAATTTATTCGTCACTTCTTAATCTCGATTTATGGAGTGATCTTTGCTGCGATAATTGGTATACCTATTGGTATTATCATCGCAAGACGTACAACATTAGCTAGTTGGGTCGTTCGAGTCGCAAATATCATCCAGACTGTTCCCCAATTAGCTATGGTATCTATCTTGATGTTTGCCTTTGGCTTAGGTGTCAATGTAGTTATTATTACCGTATTTTTATATTCTCTATTACCGATTATTAAAAATACGTACACAGGCATGACACAAGTAGATAAAAACGCGCTGGACGTAGGCAAAGGAATGGGGATGACGGCCTGGCAGCGACTGTATATGATCGAATTGCCCTTATCTATTTCAGTGATCATGGCAGGTATTCGAAATGCTTTAGTGGTCGCGATTGGAATCACTGCCATCGGTACTTTTGTTGGTGCAGGTGGATTAGGTGACATTATTGTTCGTGGAACGAACGCAACTGATGGTGCCGCCATCATTTTAGCTGGTGCATTACCAACCGCTTTAATGTCAATTTTAACTGATTGGTTATTAGGATTAGTTGAACACCAACTAGATCCGTCCAGTCGTACTAGCAAAAGTTAATACTAGAATAAAAAGAAAACTAAGCTACTTTACATTTAACACAACAGTTGAATGTAAAGTAGCTTGGTTTCTTTTTTTGTATTTTAGTCTTCTTTGCTCATCTCACGATTTTTATTAGCAGCAGCTTGAACAGCTTTCATAACACTAGCACGAAAGTTGCTTTCTTCCAGGGATTGAACTGCTGCAATCGTTGTACCTTTAGGTGAAGTGACCATATCTTTTAATTCTGCTGGATGTTTCCCGGTTTCTGCCACCATTTTGGCTGCTCCTAAAACAGCTTGACTGGCAAATTCATAAGCATCGCCTCGGGACAATCCTTCTGCTACCGCACCATCCGCTAGAGCTTCGATAAACAAATAAACATAAGCTGGGGCTGAACCTGAAACACCAACAACAGCATCAATAACCTCTTCTGAAACGACTTTGGCCTTCCCGAACTTGTTGAATATATCTACGACAGTTTGTATCTGCTTGTCAGAAACAACTTCGTTTGGCGAAATAGAAGTCATCGCTTCATTGACCATGGCTGGCGTATTGGGCATTGCGCGAATAATTTTATGTGGCCCAGTTAACTCGGCAATTTGTTGAATACTAATACCCGCTGCAATTGATACAAGAAGGTGTTCTTCTTGCAAATATGCCTTTATTCGAGGAAGTATCTGAAGCAAAATTGCTGGTTTGACTGCTAAAATAACCACATCCGTTTGTTCAAACAATTCTTTTTCATCTATAACTGCCTGAATACCATACTTTTTTTCTACTTCTTGCAAAGTTGGTTCATAACGATGATTATAAACAAAAATTTCTTCTTTCTTATAAATATTAGAAGCAACTAAACCTGCAATAATTGCCTGAGCCATATTTCCTGCGCCATAAAATCCGATCCGATGTCTCACATCAATCACTCCTCTGTTTTAAATGTTAATACTTTGCCATTTTCAGCATGTAAGTATCCTCTTTGTGGTACTTGTAAATGTATGTACAAAGAAAATGCTAATTCAAGTTGATACTCTTTTTCTCCTTGCTGAAAGATGCCATAGAATTTTCCTAAATTATTTTCCTTTTGCTTTTCCACCAGCAAATAGTAACCATAAACCCCTTGCTTTCTTGTTTTAAAGAAAAATTGCCAAATTTGTTTAAAAATTAATGACAATAATAATCCAATCATAAGAACGACAACGAGATATCCCAAGTTTTCACCTGCTTTTTTATGTACTGAGGCCTTCTTCATTAACAACTACATCAATGCCAATACTAACTTTTAATGCCTCATTCGCTTTTTCCATTGTTTCTTCTTCTAAAATGCATACTTTTTCTTTTAAACGGGACTTATCCACCGTTCGAATCTGCTCTAATAAAATAACCGAATCTTTATCTAAACCTTTCGTCGTTTTCTCAATGCCGATATGTGTAGGTAGACTCGTTTTTTCCATTTTCGCGGTTACTGCAGCCACAATAACTGTTGGACTAAAATAATTACCCAAGTCATTGGAAATAACCAAAACAGGACGAATACCGCCTTGTTCTGACCCTACAACTGGAGATAAATCTGCGTAATAAATCTCTCCACGTTTTATCATAGACTTCATCCTTTTTCTACATATTCTCTTGGTACACGATTTGAAATTAAGCAAGCCACTTCATAATTATTTGTACCTTTATATGTAGCGATATCTTGCAAGGTGATTTCATTTGTTCCATCTTTTCCCACTAAGGTTACTTTTGTACCTTCTTTTACTTTTTCCGGCAAACGTACCATGATTTGGTCCATACATACACGTCCTACAACTTCACAGAATTCACCGTTAATCAGTACGTGAAATCCCTGTAGATCACGAGTAAACCCGTCGGCATAACCAATCGGTATGGTAGCAATCCATTCCTCAGTTTTTGTTTCATAAGTTTTACCGTAACCAATACCATAGCCTTTAGGTAATTTTTTTGTTTGAACAATCTCTGAAACTAGAGAGAGGGCTGGGACTAAAGGATAAGTAGAAGTAAGTGCTGTTCCGGAAGGATTTAACCCATACATTGCTATACCCAAACGAACCATATTCCCTATGTCCTGATGCCACATAGCAGTTGCGCTATTGGCCGTATGAACATACTTAGGTTGATAAGGTAATGTATTTAGTATCTCATTAAAATAACGGCTCTGAGCTTGAAAATATTGTACATCTTCTTGGTCAGCCGTAGCAAAATGCGTAAAAATACCTTCCCAATAAAAGTTCTGTTCTTTTTCAATAACTGCTAGTGCTTGTGTTGTTTCTTCTGCATTTAAAAAACCGATTCGACCCATGCCAGTGTCTATTTTAATATGTAAATGTAGTGTTAAAGAACTGTCCTTTAAGTATACAGCTGCTTCTTTCAACCACTCGATCTCTGCCACTGGTACAGATAAGTAATAAGCTGCAGCTAATGCTGCATCAGCCGGAGAAATAATCCCTAAAATAAGAATGGGCTGTGTGATCCCACTATGGCGTAATTCTATAGCTTCATCAAGTGTAGCAGTACAAAATCCTTGAGCGCCAGCTTTTAAAGCAACTTTCGCAACAGAAACCGCACCGTGTCCGTAACCATCTGCTTTAACTACAGCAAAGATTTCTTTTTCTGGATGACGTTGCTTTTCTTGTACGATATTTTGCCAAATAGCATTTAAGTCGATCACTGCTTTTGTTGGACGGTGATATGAAATAACCAAAATTCATTTCCTTCTTTCTAAGTTTCCAAAATAATTTGTGCCAAAGCTAAGTCATCAGTATGAGTAATGGAAACAAACGCTGTTCCCTCAAACGGTGAAGCAGTGACGACTGGCGCTCCAACCGCGTTGGATAAAACCTCCATTTCCTGAAAAGATATTTTCCCAATGCCAGTACCCCAAGCTTTAGAAAATGCTTCTTTACAAGCATAACGCCCTCCTAAGAATTCAACTTGACGTTTAGTGGACAGTTGTGAAAATAATTGTTGTTCATTTTCAGTCAAAATACGTTTAATCAACTTTGGTTTTTCCTTAATAATTGCTTTAATACGTGCTAATTCGACCGCGTCTAGCCCAATACCATAAATCATCTCATTTTTCCTTTTCTTAGAATTTACACTTATTTTATCAAACTTTTTTGAAAAACTATATATATTTATATGAAAACAAAAAAATGATTGAGAAATTTAAATTTCTCAATCATTTTTCTTAACCTTTACCGTTTCGAATTACAAAATCTTGTTTCTTTTCGTTTCCACGTCGGCTTTTTTTAGGATAACTATTTTTGTTTCCTTGGTTTTTATTATTCTTTTTATAGTAATCATTATTATTTTTCCGCCGATTACCATTACTATTATTACGGTCGCGCGAGTAATTCTTCCGACGTCCTTTATTTGATTTACCCTTAGGTAACGGACGTTCTGGTGTGATTTTTACTGGCACTGATTCCGCAGGATCTTTAGCTAACGTCTTTAATAATAATGCTGCTAAATCTTGAGCTGAATAATGCTCCAACAATTCACTAGCATCTTTAGTGTATTTATCCAAGCCATTTTCGTTCATCTTTTCGTCAATTAATTCTACCGCTTGAGAAACTTGACCTTTGAACGCTTCTTTATCAGAAGGTGGACGCATAGGTGTCATACGTTTTTTCGTTAAGTTTTCAATAACGTGCAAATAATTCATTTCATTGGGCGTTACAAAAGTCACTGACATACCACTTTTACCAGCGCGGCCAGTCCTTCCAATACGGTGCACATAACTTTCTGGGTCTTGAGGAATGTCATAATTATACACGTGAGTGACCCCAGAAATGTCTAAGCCTCTTGCGGCTACATCAGTTGCAACTAAAATATCCAAACGACCCTTTTTAAAGGATTGTAAAATATTCATCCGTTTTTGTTGAGAAAGATCTCCATGGATCCCTTCTGCTTTATAACCACGGGCTTCCAGTCCACGTGCGATTTCGTCAACACGGCGTTTGGTGCGGGCAAAAATAAGTGTTAGTTCTGGCAATTGAACGTCAAAAAGACGCGTCATAATATCGAATTTCTCATAATCTTTTGCCTTTACATAATATTGGTCAATGGAATCGGCTGTCATTTCTTTAGCTTTGATTCGAACATGATGTGGATCTTTCATGAATTTTACGCCAATACTTTTAATTTCTTTAGGCATTGTAGCTGAAAATAACAATGTTTGACGTTGTTCAGGGACTTGGGCAATGATTTTTTCAATATCTTCCAAAAAGCCCATATTCAACATTTCATCTGCTTCATCTAAAACCAAAGTTTCAACTGTAGAAAGTTTTAACGTACGACGATTGATATGATCAAGCATTCGACCAGGGGTTCCTACGACAATTTGTGGGTTATCTTTTAATTGACGAATTTGTCTGCCAATATCTGCTCCACCATAGACCGCTTGTACCCGAATTTTCTTCTCTTTTCCTAAACGAAATAACTCTTCTTGGGTTTGAATTGCCAATTCCCGTGTAGGTGCAATGACCAATCCTTGAATTTGTTTCTTTTTACCATCTATCTTGTCTAACATAGGCAAGCCAAAGGCAGCTGTTTTCCCCGTACCTGTTTGTGCTTGACCAATGACATCTTTTCCTTCCATCGCTAATGGAATTGTTTCTGCTTGTATAGGCGTTGCTTCTTCAAAACCGATTTTTGTCACAGCATCCAATAGTTCTTGTGACAAATTTAATTCTTTAAACTTCAAATAAATCCTCCTCTTTAAAAAACATGAAAAAGATTACTTTTTTCTTTTTCACTTTTGTGAAGCGTCTGCTTTTTTCTGTGATCACTTAAAACCTGTCCCCAAATAAGGTTTAAAGCATCGTTTCTACCGAAAAACCGCTTCTTGAAGGCATTAGAAAAGGCTAGGACAAAACATACTCTTTTTTTGTCTTAGCCTCATTTGAATTTATTCTGACGAATTTTACTATTTTTAACCTATAAAAGGTAGCGTTGTTTATCAGTTATTTCAATATATACTTCATCTTTCGGCACGTCCATTAGTATAGCATAATTTGAAACTTTCAGCAAGTTTGCAAGCTTCATTTCACTTTTCTTGTAAAGCCGTGATAACTTCTGCCAATCCCATACCATTACTCCCTTTTAAAAGCACCGAGTCTTGCGCTTGAATATCTCTTTTGATAGCTTCTATCATTTCTTTTTTTCTATCCTCAGTAAAATAAAAAACATCTTGATTGCTATCTTTTAATACCTGATATAAAGCCTCCATGTCAGAACCGTATAGATAAACTTCGGCCAAGGAATCACCAATATGTTTTGCCATTTGGCGATGCATTTGTTTAGAATCTTTTCCTAATTCAAGCATATCTGCCAATACAGCAATCTTTCTGCCTGGCAATGTTAATTCAGCAAAGCTATCTAACACTAACCCCATCGCTGTGGGATTTGCATTATATACATCGCTTAGGATATCCGCTCCGTTAGCGGCTTTACTCCATTGCGTACGATCTTTGGTTAAATGAAAATTCTTTAGACCCGCTGCGATTTCTTCATTACTTAGGCCAAAATAATGGCCAAAACTATAAGCAACCAAGGCATTTTTGACATTATAGCTTCCAATAACAGGAATCAAAAAGTTTTTTCCATCAATGGAAAACTCTGTACTTTGTTTTGTCGTATTTAATACCTCAGCTTGAACCATCCCTTCTTTTAAACCAAAAGTTACTACTTTTTGATTTAAAGGACGAATAAGTGGAGATAATAAAGGTTCATCTACAGGAATAAACAATACACCGTTTTTTTTTAACCCAGCAGTAATTTCCATTTTGCCTTTTGCAATACCTTCTCGTGAACCCAGGCTTTCAATATGAGCCTCACCGATTAAAGTAATCGCTGCTGCATCTGGCTGGCCTATCTGAGAAAGGAGTGTTAAATCACCTGCGTGATCCATTCCCATTTCCAAGACTAAAATCTCTGTTGTTTCAGGCATGTGTAAAATCGTATAAGGCAAACCCAATTCGTTATTATAATTTCCTTGTGTTTTATACGTTTGATACTTTTGCGCCAAAACTGCTTCTGTCATATCTTTAGTCGTTGTTTTGCCGTTACTTCCTGTGATCGCCAGAACTTTAGGCGCAAGTTTTTGTCGATAGTAACTAGCTAATTTTTGGAAAGCTTTTTTGGTATCTGACACAAAAAATACAAATAAACCTGCTGGTGCTTCAGATACATCTTCACTCCAAAGTGTAGCAATCGCGCCACTTTCTTGGGCATAGGCAGCAAACTCATGGCCATCTCGTGTTCCCTTTAAAGGAACAAAGAGATCTCCTGTGGTTATTTTTCTACTATCAAATTCAACATTTGTAATCTTTTGTTCGCTAGTTTGAGAGCTTCCCAAGACTTCTGCAATTTCTTTAATCGTTAGATCCATATGTTCTCCTTAATATAATTGTTATTCGTATTTCTTTACTTTGTCTTGTTCATCTTGATATCACTAAACGGTATTAATTAAAATCATTTTTAATCAAGCTAAAAATTTCAATCGATAGATAAAAAAGCAATACAAAAACAAGGCACTACAAAATTGTTACTTGTGTGCCTTGTTTTACATTTATTCATCTACATCGACATGTAATTTTTTCTTTTGATTGTACTGATTCAAACCAAGCTGAATCAACTCTTCAATCAAATCCCCATAAGGCAACCCTGTTTTTTCCCACAAAGAAGGATACATACTAAATTGTGTAAAACCAGGCATCGTATTTAATTCATTTAAGAACAGTTCATTTTTACTAGTCAAAAAGAAGTCACAGCGACTTAATCCACTGCCTCCTAAAGTTGTATATGCTCTTTTGGCATATTGACGTGCTTTTTCTTGAACCTCTTCAGGAATTTTTGCCGGAATCTGCATTTTTATATTGTTATCAATATATTTAGAATTATAATCATAAAACGCCACATCTTTAACAATTTCACCTGGTAATGTTGTTCGTACATCTTCATTACCCAAGATAGCCACTTCAATCTCACGTGCTTCTATACTTTGCTCAATCACTACACGTGAATCATAACGGTAAGCTTCAATCAAAGCTTCTTGCAGTTCTTCTCGATTATGAGCTTCTGATATCCCAACACTAGAACCCATATTAGCTGGTTTAACAAACATTGGATAAAGCAATGTTCCTTCACATTGCTCAAAAACTTTTTTAGGATTTTCTTTCCACTGATTTTTCAACACAGGAACATAAGGTACCTGCGGAATATCTACTGCATGTAAAATATATTTGGTGGTGATTTTATCCATACTGCTTGCGCTAGTCATGACTCCTGCGCCAACATAAGGCATATCAATTGTTTCAAGGAAGCCTTGAATCGTCCCGTCTTCACCATTTGGTCCATGAAGAATAGGCAGTACAATAGCATTATCTTCTTTAATTTGACAAGCTTGGATAACTTGAGCAGTGTCTCCCTCGTTTTGCCAATGAAGATGGAGTACTTCTTCTGACGCTGGCTTTTCGTTAAGCAACGGACCTTTGACCCATTGGCCATCTTTTGTGATATAAACTAATTGGACTTGGTAATAGTTATAATAAACTGCATTGAGTACAGAAAAAGCTGAAAGGATCGACACGTCGTGTTCTGCACTTTGTCCTCCGTATAATAAAATAATTCTCAAGGCTTTTCCTCCTGTATTTGAGTATCACTTTTAAGTTATTTCTTATATATTTTAGCACAAAATGTAGAAAGCGAACATATTTTTTTCCTATCCTCTTTTTACCGACTCAGTTCTTTTTTTAAGGCTTCATCCAACACCGCAAAAAAATGTTCACGGTCTTTTTGTGTAAAAGCTTTGGGTCCTTTAGTTTTTTTGCCTGCCTTACGCATCTGGGCACTCATATATCGTTTATTTAATAAAATATCGATCGTTTCTTTTTTATATTCTTCGCCAGAATGATGAAATACACGAGCGCCTTTAGGCAGTGCTAAAGAAGCCAAACCATAGTCTTGTGTGATCACAATATCATTAGGTTCTACCAATTTAATAATCTCATAGTCCGCCCGATCTGCGCCTTTGTCGACATAAACAAAATGAACAAAGGGAGGTTCTTCCTTATTCGTATAATGATCTATGCTTGTCACGATCAAAACAGTTAATTGAAACTTTTCCCCTAAGTAAATGACTTCTTCTTTCACAGGAGAACCGTCTCCATCAATAATCAGTCGCATTACTAGTGCATCCTTTACTTTCTTTTTTATAACTTTTAATACTACGGTTGGCTACTAAGTACATCTGTAATGCTGTATTCTCCATCACTTTCATGATCTTCTACCTGATCCTTAGCCTCAAGATCGTTGAAATGCCACCATTCAGAAGCTAGTGGTGTCATACCTGCATTGACAAAGTAGTCTTGTAGTGACAGCGCTGCTTGATTCATTTCAGAACGTAGCTCTGCCTCTTTCCAAGCATCAGGATCCAATGCCGTGACTGGAGCTGTAAAAACAGCAGAAGCCACACTAAGTTCATGCATAGGCGAAGGCATATCATATTCGGTATAACCTTTCACTACATCTACAGAATAATCACCATAAAATTCAGTTTCTTGTTCATCAATCTGTGCTAAACTGACGTCAATAGCATAGCCTTTTTGATGGTTAGATACATCGTCATGAATAAACCAGAACATTTCCCACGGTGCAGTATCAGCTCCAGCTTTTACTGTTGAATTTTCATCCGCTAATTCTGTCAGTTGATCATATACCTTTTTCTGTGCATTATGCGGGCGATAAGTTTCGTAAATAAGTAAACTTTCATCGTTTTCTAAAGCTTGAGATTGAGCATCGTTTATTTTTTTAGCAGTTGTATATAAAACAGGTATGACAAATTCTTCTTTTTGCAATCTTTCATTATCAGCTTTACTATCATATAAAGAAGTATTCGTAACCTCAGGAATGTCTATACCGGAAGATCGATATAAAGATGAATACGTATTAGTGTTATTATAAACCGCTGAAGGCACCACGTCTGCTAAATTGATAAAGGCGTACTGATGTTGTACCCATCCTTTTGCTTCATCGCTTTCAACCTCCCACCAATCTCCTTCTTCTTGTAAGATACGAAAAGCTGTCCCAGGTGTAAGTGTTTCTTGTGTTTTAGCGTCATCATCTGCTTCTTCTTTTATATCCAAATCAATAGGAGCAAACCCCGAAGCATTTTTGACAGGAAGTTCAAACTCACCCTCATAAGGATTTTCTTCTTGCTGAGCTGGTTCTTCAGACGAAGACTCTTGGGAAGTGTCTGTCGTGGAACTTGCTTCTTCTGAGGATTTCTTAGCAAATGTGGAATTTTGGGTTTGATCTGTCGAAGGATTAACTACATTATTAAAAATAAGAAAACTAATAGCTGCAGCCACTATGATAGCTAGCATTAATCCTAAGATAATTTTTTTATTTCTTTTCATTTTCTAATACCTCCTCAAAAGATATAATATCTTAATACGTATAAAATCAAAAGATGGCCTGGATAGATAATATAAAAACCCCACTTCATTAGAAAAGATTTTCTTCCTAATGTCCCGTCATACATTGTAAAAAGCGGAAGTGTCAATAAAATTCCTAAACGAAAAATAGCGTTAGGATCAAGGATTGAAAAATCTGGTAAAACATAAAAGAGTATGCCAATCAAAATAAAGCTTGTCATTTGTAAGGAAAAATTATTTCTAAAAAGACCAAAAGCTAAAATCCATAGTACACTAATATAATTCCAGTCCGCTGTCCACGACATTAAACAACAAAGCAAAATAAAAAAGACCTTCAATCCCAGAGGCATTACCTTTGATTGACTAATTGATAATGCTAAAAAGCCAGCGAATAGGCCCCAAATAATACTTGTTGTCTGAAAAGAGGTCAAATTGAAATATAAAATATAAGGATAATGTGAAATTAAGGCAAAAATAAATAATCTTTTTAGATCACTAGTGGTGCATTAATATGATCAGAATATTCAGATTTTAACTTTTTTCTAAAAAATGACAAAAAAATCAAATGCTTACGCAAGGGATGACTTTTCCAGAAAAAATTTTTTCATTATTTATCTGAATACTATTGCAACGACGACAAATGCTATTTCGTCACGTAGGAACGAGTAACACCCACAATTCTTCAAAAGGTTGAAAAAGCAGATGTTTTAATAGGCGCTTGATTTGGAACAGGGATTTCCTACTTCCTGTCTCTACTTTGATTAAATACGTCAATAGACTGGCAATCATGGCAAGAATGATTTGATTGCTTACCCCTTTTTCACTGTGTGAAAATAGCTTTTTAATCGTTATATGTTGCTTGATATGCTTAAAAAATAGTTCAATTTGCCATCTCGCTTTGTACATGTCGGCCACTTCTTGGGCGGTCACATCAAAACGGTTGGTGACAAAGCGTAATTGTTTTCCTTTTTCATCCTGAATCGTGACCAAGCGAAACGGGGAAGTGAAATAAACCTGAGTGCCTAACACTACCATTTGGTCACGCAAAATGTTTTTACTCTGAGAAGGTTCATAAGTTTCTAGGACATGAACTTTGGCGTTTTTCTTCACTCTTGTGACGAAAAAGTAGCCGTCAGCTTCCATCTCGTCCAGTCGCTCGTAATCAATATAGCCACGATCAAAGATATAGGTCGCTTCCGGTTGATTGACAAAAACTTCTAAGTGATTGTCATCATGTTCTACCGCATTCGTGACTTCAAACTGATCCGGATACAAGTGTTCTTTATCCATAAAACAGAGTTTTAAGTGCAGTTTGATCCCCGCTTTGGTTGAGCGAAAGTCCGCCCAAGGATATCGAGTGGTATTTAACGGAAAGGTAGAAGAATCCACGAGATAGAGCGCATTTCGTTTAGTCACCGGTGTTTTTGACCGTGCTTTTTCCAGTAACTGTGCGAAAATCGCCCACAAAATTTCGTCATCCATCTGGGCGAGCTCACGGGAAAGCTGCGAATGGCTGATGGCATCTAACGCCATGGTCTGTTGTAGATCAGGGGAAACAAATGCCGTATCCATTTCACGTAAACTTTCACACTCATGATCGATGCCATAGAGAAACACCTTCAAAAAGTGTTCAAAAGCAAATTTTTTATGATACTTGTCGGCTTGAGAAATTTTCTCACGAATAGAAAAAGGTAATTTTTTGAAATTTATGTTCGAAAACCATTTATTAAAAGCTGAAATTGTTTTATACTTATCCATATTAAGTTCCTTTGTATTGGTCTTGGATAAGTCATCCAAGCTCAGTATAAAGGATTTTTTTATGGATGGAAATAGCGTGAAACATAATAAGTGAATTTAAAATGTTTCATGCACCACTAGTGTTTTTAGATATTTTTTCTTATTTGACGTATGAAAGTAACCTTCTGAAATTAAATAACACATAATAGGCGCTGCAAGTCTGCCAATCATACGCAAAATAACATAGAACAATGTGTCACTGGGCACTAACCAAAATGTAGTATGGTCGACGATCATGGCCATTACGGCTATAATCTTTAATGCATTCGCATTTAACGAAGGCTTGTAGGTAATTTCCAAAGAGACACCCTTTCTTTTTCCATGATGAACTTGCTAGTACAATTATTTTATTGTTCAAAAAATCTACTTTTTACATATTCACAAAAATAAGGTGACAAAGTCGTCCAACAATACCTATTTTTGAATATAGTATCATATGAATGCTTTTTCTTAATATTAAATGTTTTTTTCAAAAGATTAAATTTATGACAATCTTTCTATAAATTATGAGTTCAGGAAAAAATTACCTTCCTTGTAGTACCAACCTTATTCAAGTCTTTAAATTATTTCAGCAATAAATTGCAGACGTTTTTAAGCATAAAAAAAGACCGTTGTTACAGCTTAGATAGCTAAACAACAGTCTTTTACAGTACTTATTTAGTAGGAAATGTCTTTCCACAAAAACATTTACCCGGCATCCTGCAATCCGGCAGGTGAGCGTATACTCTTATGCCGCTGTTTGAGGTACCGACAAATGTCGGCTTCTCGGCTCATCGCATAATACATTTTACCATAAAAAACGACAAATCACCAATTAATTTCCTAAAAACGTATCAATTTTTGTATTGATAAGATCAATAGCCACGTGGTTCTGGCCACCTTCTGGTACCACGACATCAGCATAGCGTTTCGTTGGCTCAATAAACTGATGATACATCGGTTTAACGACAGTTAAATACTGGTTGATCACCGAATCCAGTGTTCGTCCTCTTTCTTCTATATCGCGTTTAATGCGTCGAATAATTCGAATATCATCATCAGTATCCACATAAACCTTGATATCCATCATATTACGCAAACGTTCATCTGCTAAAATCAAAATCCCTTCTAAAATAATAACTTCTTTTGGCTCTTGAATTTCAACTTGCTCACTGCGCGTATGTGCTACATAATCATAAACCGGTTTTTCCACTGCTTCGTAATTCAATAACTTATGTAAATGTTCAATGAATAAATCCGTATCAAACGCAAATGGATGATCATAATTGGTCTTTAATCTTTCTTCAAAAGGAAGACCACTCTGATCCTTGTAGTAAGAATCATGTTCAAGCATCATAATTGAATGGTTTGGAAAATGGTTTAAAATCGCATGACTAACGCTTGTTTTTCCGCTACCAGAGCCACCTGTAACGCCAATAATAATCGGTTGATGTTCTGTCATCATTCTTCCTTCTTCCGTCTTTTTTATAAAATCTATATGAATTTTCTATTCTTGCAGATTAAATCATTGACCCAAATTGTATCCTTGTATCTTTACTGAAGCATATCGTACGCTAATTATGAAATAACGTCAATAAACACTCTCTAAGTCTTCAAACATGGAGAGTCAAATCGCTTTTACTCTTCATATTTAATAATAATAGTTTGAAGTTACAATGCTAATCAATTATTTGACTTATTTAGATTTTTCTTTTAAAGTAATAACATAAGTAAATAGAGTTTCTCACTACACACAGCGTTAAGACCTGGTGGAGAAAGTTATGAAAGATTGTCTGAGGGGTAGCTGTGTATTCAGTTGCCCTTTTTTAGTAACTTATCGATCATGTATTATCATCTCAGTATTTGAGTAACCAATATTTGCTTGAAAAATATTGTTTAACACACAATTTAGGAGGAAAAATAAATTATGGCAGTAGCATTAGAAGTAGAAAAAAGAGCCGTACGCCCGCGTTCAATCAGAAATAAATTACGCCATGAAGGCAGGGTTCCTGCAATCGTTAATGGTTATCAAATCGAAAGTACACCAATTTCTGTTAATGCGCAAGAACTAGATAGAGTACTACGTGAAAATGGACTAAACTCAGTTATTACAATGAATATCGATGGTAAAAAAGTGAATACTTTAGTCCAAGACTATTCAGCAGATACATTTACTCAAGATCTTATTCATGTTGAATTCCTATCTGTAAACATGACAGAAGAACAAGAAGTAGAAGCAGAAATCAACCTTATCGGCGAAGCTAGCGGAGTAAAAGCTGGTGGTGTTCTTACTCAAACATTATACAGTGCTAATGTTTCAGCTACCCCAGACAAACTACCTGAAAACATCGAAGTAGATATTTCTAATCTAGAAATCGGTGATTCTATTAATATCAGTGATATTCCGGTTGCAAAA
Organism: Tetragenococcus halophilus; assembly: GCF_001712815.1. Classification (NCBI taxonomy): domain Bacteria; kingdom Bacillati; phylum Bacillota; class Bacilli; order Lactobacillales; family Enterococcaceae; genus Tetragenococcus; species Tetragenococcus halophilus. Next base: position 191,542 of record NZ_CP012047.1, on the reverse strand, counting down.
GATTATACGATTGTCAATGATCCGGAGGAACAAATAGCTTCGATTAACGAACCAGAAATTGAAGAAGAACCAGAAGAAGAAACGGAAGAAGCTGAACCAGAAGTTATCGGTGAAAGCGACGAAGATTCTGAAGAATAAAAATAATAAAGCTCTTGAAATCTTAATGATTGATTTCAAGAGCTTTTTACTTTAATTATTATAAATGATCAAATTCAGATTGTTCGACATCTTTTAAGCTAAGAATCCAAGCATTCATCTCGTCTTCATCATTTAACATATCTACATTTTCATCTGCTTTTTCATTGATAGAAGAAACCGTTCCTGATAAAGGACTCGTAAGAGCGCTTGTTGCTTTTTCTGCTTCAATTTCAACCAAAGTATCACCCTTTACATAGCTTTGGCCCGCTTTAGGAAAAGTAGCAAATGTAATATTCCCTAGTTCATCTTGCGCTTCATTTGTCAAACCTATAACGTATTCTTTTCCGTTAAACAGCACCCACAAGTTATCAACTTTTTTTAGACATTGCTTTTCCATGATGTAAATACTCCTTCATAATCATTCTCATTAAATCCGATCGCTAAGAAATGGTTATCTTTTACTAAAATCGGACGCTTGATCAGCATACCGTCTGTTGACAGCACCTGGCAAGCTTCTTCAAGTGTATACCCATCTATCTTATCTTTCAAGCCTAAAGCCCGGTATTTTTGCCCACTTGTATTAAAAAATTGACGAAGGGACAAACCGCTTTCTCTCATCCACTTCTCTAGTTGTTCTTTAGAGGGGACTTCTTTAATCATATCCACAAATGTAACTTCTTTACCTTGTGCTTCTAACCATTTTTTTGCATTTTTACAACGACTACATTTAGGATACCCATACAATGTTAACAATAGTTAACCTCCTACTTTCCTTAAGCTTCATTTGTTGCCTGATAACGCATCGCTAAAATTAAGCCTACACCCACCATATTGCTCAAAAGTGCAGAGCCCCCTTGACTGATAAATGGAAGCGGAATCCCCGTTAAAGGCAATAGTCCAATATTTGCTCCAATATTTTCAAACACATGGAATAAAATCATCATAATAATTCCGGTTGCCAGATAAGAATAAAATTCATTATTTGTATCAAAGCAAACACGAATCATTCGATAGATTAAAATAAAATACAATAAGACAACAAACGCACTTCCAACAAAACCAAAATTTTCTCCAATAACAGAAAAGATCATATCAGATTCGCGCACTTGCACAGCGATTTCACTAGTATTAAAACCTTTACCAAATAAACCTCCTGAACCAATCGCCATCATGGCAGAAGCTACTTGCATAGAATCACCTTGTACATCATGAAACGGATCTAACCAAGAATCTATTCGCGCAAATTGGTATTGAGAAAACAAACCAATATCAGACAGAAATTCTCGACCCCCGTCACTTACTACAAGGGCAATCGTACCTACACTGATCACTAAAAAGACTACAATTACAGGTATGATAATCCGCCATGAAATACCAGACATCAAAAATATACCGCCAAAAATAGCTAGAAAGACTAACATTGAGCCAAAATCATCTTGTAACATAATTAAAAATAATACAGGAGCTACAACTGCTAGCATTTTTCCGATCAATATACCGTCTGATTTTAAAGTACGTTGTTGATAGGAAGCATTATGTTTAGTAACCACCATTGCTAACATCAAAATCATAGCAATTTTCATCAATTCAGCCGGCTGTACTGTAATAGGACCTAGACTAAACCAGTTTTTAGACCCTGTGGCTCTTTGCATGTCTTCATCATAAAATTGCACCAATAATGCCATGACAGCTAAACCCGCTGCATACGCATATTTAGTGATTGTCCAAAGCTGTCTAGGCTTGATATGCATAATAATTATTACTGCAATTACTCCTACAGCATACCAAAGCAACTGTTGAAATACGTCATTCCAAGGATTGCTATTTGATATCGGATCGTGGTAGGAAGCAACATATAAAGAAGCTAAGCCAACCAAACATAATAAAAATACTGGTAGAATTACGCCATAATCGATTTTATTGTCATTTTTAAAAAGGTTCCTTTTTTCCATCTGCTCTCTCTTTTCATAAAAATTACTTTCTTCATTATAGAGGTAAACAGTGATAAAAGAAAGCTTTGTACCCAGACATTCAAAAAAAGTTTAGAATTTATTTTAAAGATGACTTTTCACTTTTATTAAAAATAAAAAAGCATTTAGCACTTTTTTGGTACAAAAAAAGCGATAAACGCTGATATAACAGTGTCTATCGCATAATTTAAATGCCAGCAACAGGACTTGAACCTGCGACCTACGCGTTACGAGTGCGTTGCTCTACCAACTGAGCTAAGCTGGCAAAATACATATGAAATTATAAGGAATTTTTTACTGTTTGTAAAGCTAATTTTTTAAAATTATGTTATCTGAAAATTTCCAAAAATTATGTTACAATAAATATAAGGAGGTTTTATATATGGCAGCATTTGGTAAGTTTGATTCGTCTATTGACCCATCAGAAGTAGGCAAAGAATTCTCAGTTAATGAGCACGTAAGGTTTCAAATACATAATCAGCCGGAAACAGGCACAATTACAAAGCAACTGAAAAACTCAGCCGTTATTGCCATTGATGAAACAAGTTCCAATCAGGAGTTGATCTCCGAAAAGAACGGTGTCATTATCATTAACTACAAACAGATGGAACCAACAGATCAATAAAAAAGAAGCTGGAATTCCAGCTTCTTTTTTATTGCTATTTCGTACCGAATAAACGATCTCCCGCATCACCTAATCCTGGAACAATATAACCATCTTCATTTAAATGATCATCTAAAGCAGCTGTGTAAATATCTATATCCGGATGAGCTTCTTGTAAGGCTTTAACCCCTTCCGGAGCAGAAACGATACAAACAAATTTAATATTAGAAGCACCACGTTTTTTCAAAGAGTCAATCGCCATAATCGCTGATCCTCCTGTGGCAAGCATAGGATCAACCACCAATAGTTGGCGACTATCGATATCTTCTGGCATTTTGACAAAATACTCATGAGTTTCTAATGTTTCTTCGTCCCGATACAAACCAACATGCCCTACTTTAGCCGCTGGGATAAGTTGTAAAATACCATCTACCATACCCAAACCTGCACGCAAAATTGGAATAATAGCCACTTTCTTACCAGCTAATGTTTTTTGCGTTGATAGTTCAATTGGTGTTTCAATTTCAACATTTTCAGTTGGCATATCACGAGAAATCTCGTAAGCCATCAACATTGCAAGTTCATCAACAACTTCTCGAAAAACTTTTGTACCACAGTTTTTCTCCCGTATAATTGTTAACTTATGTTGAATTAATGGATGTTCCATTACTTGAAATTTTCCCATTTTTTAAGGCCCCTTTATTTTTTCTCTATTGTAATCTAAAAGCAGTATACAAGCAATGCATCAAAAGAAATTGCCTTTAATATACAACTTAATGCGTATAAATTGGATGAGCTTCAGTCAGTTTTGCAACAGCTTCTTTGACCTCATTAAGCACTGCCTGATCTTTGTTATTTTCTAAAACTTTTATAATCAAACGAGCGACTTCCGCCGCTTCTTTTTCTTTAAAACCACGACTAGTGATGGCAGGTGTCCCTATACGTATACCACTTGTTTTAAAAGGACTCAATTTTTCAAAAGGAATGGCATTTTTATTTACTGTAATATGCACAGAATCTAAAAGCTGCTCAGCCTCTTTTCCTGTCATACCATAGTCGGTCACATCAATTAAAAGTAAATGATTTTCTGTTGCACCAGACACTAAACGTGTTTTTGCAGCTTGGTTAAATTCGGCTTCCATTGCCTTAGCATTATTTAGTACCTGTTGACTGTATGCTTTAAAATTATCATCCAGTGCTTCATTAAATGCAACAGCTTTTCCTGCAATTACATGTTCTAAAGGTCCTCCTTGAATACCAGGAAATACATTACTATTGACTTTTTTTGCAAGTGCTTCATCGTTTGTTAAAATCATACCACCACGAGGTCCTCGTAATGTTTTGTGTGTGGTAGTCGTCGTAATATCAGCATAAGGAATCGGATTAGGATGAAGCCCACTAGCAACTAAACCAGCAATATGAGCCATATCCACCATCAATTTGGCACCCACTTCGTCCGCAATTTCTTTAAAAGCCGCAAAGTCAATATAACGAGAATAGGCACTGGCTCCAGCAACAATCAGTTTAGGCTGATATTTATGCGCTAAAGTGCGAACATCTTCAATATCAATAATTTCAGTTGTCGGATCAACACCGTAACTAACAAAATGATAAGTTTTACCACTGAAATTTACCGGTGATCCATGTGTTAAATGCCCACCTGCAGATAGATCCATTCCTAAAACAGTATCTCCTTCTTCAATCAATGACAAATAAGCCGCGGTATTGGCCTGCGAACCAGAGTGTGGTTGAACATTAGCAAACTCGGCACCAAATAGTTTTTTCGCCCGTTCAATCGCTAAATTTTCAACGACATCTATAAATTCACAACCACCGTAATAACGACGTCCGGGATACCCTTCTGCATATTTATTCGTTAAAATACTTCCTTGAGCTTGCATTACCGTTTTGGAAACAATGTTTTCTGAGGCAATCAATTCCAGATTATCTTGCTGACGCCTAGTTTCGTTTTCAATTGCAGTGCCGATCTCAAAATCAAAATCTTTTATAGCCATATCAAGAACACCCCTTTTACTTTCTTACAATATTGTATCACAGGAAAATTAAGAAATCTTTTAACCTTCAAAATACTTTTGAGCAGCAGCTTTTTTTAAGCGATTCATATAAGCTAGGCCTAAACCTTCTTCAGGCAAAACAGCGACCAAAATAACATCTAAAGATAATTGTCCTTCATCTAATGCACGCATGCCCGCATATAAACCTCTAGTAGCTGCTAGCATACTATCATCACTATAAGAAAAAGTAGCTGCTGTATTTGCGCGAACTTCATCACATATTCTTGGTCCAGCCAGCACTCCTGCACATAGATTATTTTCTTTTACCCAGTGAACAGCAGCTGGCCAATCTTGTTTTTTTACCATTAGAACTTTTGTATCGGGTGAATAATGTTTATACTTCATTCCCGGTGATTTAGGTGTCTCAGAAGTTTCTAATAGATGCTTATCATAGCTAACCTCAATCCCTAGGTCTTGTTGGATTTGTTCTTTAGTAATAGCGCCCGGACGTAAAATCATTGGATTTTGCTCAGGGTCACTAACATCAATTACCGTCGATTCCACCCCAATTTTTGTTGCACCATCATCTAAAATTCCATCAATTTTGCCCTGTAAATCATGATAAACATGTTCATAAGTTGTAGGACTAGGTTTGCCCGAGGTATTAGCACTAGGTCCTACCGCGGGAACGCCTGCTTTTTTGAGTAACATTAAAGTAGCCTCGTTATCTGGCATGCGGAAAGAAACCGAGGGTAAACCTGCAGAGACTTCTTTGGCAAATAAATCTGTTTTTGTTTGACAAATTAAAGTCAGCGGACCTGGCCAGTAAGTATCAGCTAATTTTTGCGCATAAGGATGCAACGCAACGACATAATCTTTTACCTGTTCAAAACTATTCACATGGACAATCAACGGATTGTCATGAGGTCTTCCTTTAACATCAAATACGCCAGAAACTGCGTCTGAATTCATTGCATTTGCGCCTAAACCATAAACAGTCTCAGTTGGAAAAGCTACTAAGCCACCTTTTTTCAACTTTTGCGCCGCTTCACCTATCTCATCAACTGTCCAATGTTTTGTTTCTTTTATTTCCACAGTTTATCCACACCCTTTCTTTTTATCAACACCAAGTTATCAACAATTCCGGTTAAGTTATACACAATCTGTGGAAAAAGTGACATCTTATTGTGTATTTATCTGTTTATAACTTGAAAATAGCTATAATTTCTGTATTATTCGCCTTTTTTCCGAAATAATTTTTATAGAATCACTAGTTACCCACAAACTTGTGGATAACTAGTGCACAAGTAACATTCGTTCATTTCCTGATAAATCTTTTTTCCGCTGAATTGTTTTTTGCGGAAAACTCCTTTGAAAAATTTCTTCTACTTTCCCTCCTTGATTAAAACCAATTTCTAAAAATATTTTTCCTTTTTTAGTGAGCTTTTCTTGCGCTTGTTCAGCAATTTTTTGATAAACAGCTAAGCCCTCATTTTCAGCAAATAAAGCGATGGAAGGCTCATAACGTTGAACACTTGTATCCATCAATGACCATTCGTCTTGGCTAATATAAGGCGGATTGGCAATCAGAATATCGATAGAGTGTTTGATAGGCTCCAAGGTATTACCTAGGTAAAATTCTACTTTTGCTTCAAGCAAATCGCTATTCACCTGTGCTACTTCCAAAGCGTTTTTTGAAATATCCACAGCGCTTATCTGCCATGCAGGTCGTTCTAATTTTAAAGTAGCCGCAATAGCTCCAGTGCCAGTACCTACATCCACTACCTGGAGTGCTTCTTCTTTTTGCTTAACAGTGTTTTGTAAACACCATTCAACTAATTCTTCTGTCTCTGGACGTGGGATCAATGTATTAGAATTGACTTTGAAACTTCGTCCATAAAATTCTTCATAACCAAGTAAATATTGTGGGGGATAATCGTTTAGCAACTGCTCTAGGTCAATTTGTAATTGATCGTATTCTTTTTGTGTTATTTTGTCTTTCATGTGTGACAACCAATCTGTTTTTGTCCATTTTTTACGAGCTAAAAACACATAGAAAATCGCATAACCTTCTTTACCATGATTTTCTAAAAAAGAAGAAGCCCAATTCAGGACTTCTTGATACGTTTGTTTACTCATTTTGCAACTCTTCCAATTTCGAAGTTTGGTCATATAAAATTAAAGCCTCGATAATTTCTTCTAAGTCCCCATCTAAAATTTTATCTAATTGTTGAACAGTCAAATTGATTCTATGATCAGTCACTCGATTTTGCGGGAAATTATACGTACGAATACGCTCGGAACGATCGCCAGATCCGATCGCTGATCTCCTATTGGCATCGTACTCATTTTGAGCTTCTTGTTCATACTTATCATAAAGACGTGCACGCAAAACTTTCATTGCTTTTTCGCGGTTTTTAATTTGCGAGCGTTCATCTTGCATCGCTACCACAATACCTGTTGGAATATGTGTTAAGCGTACAGCAGATGCCGTTTTATTGACGTGCTGTCCGCCTGCACCGGAAGCATGATAAATATCCGTGCGAATATCCTTATCATCTATATCTAACTCCACTTCCTCAGCTTCTGGCATCACAACCACTGTTGCAGTTGAAGTATGCACGCGGCCTTGTGATTCAGTTTCTGGCACACGTTGTACACGGTGAGCGCCGCTTTCATACTTTAATTTCGAATACACTTTATTACCAGTGATCATCATAATGACTTCCTTATAGCCACCAATACCGGTAATACTAGCATCCATCACTTCTACTTTCCAACCTTGTGATTCTGCATAGCGTTGATACATATCAAATAAATCGCCAGCAAAAAGTGCGGCTTCATCGCCGCCAGCTGCCCCTCTAATTTCCATAATAATATTTTTATTATCATTAGGATCTTTAGGTAATAACAGAATTTTGATTTGTTCTTGTAGTTCTGCTTCTTCTTTTTTTAACTCTGCTAATTCTTCTTTGGCTAAATCAGTCATTTCTTCATCCAAATTTTCGCTTAACATTTCTTCGTCTTCGCTAATATCTTCTTCTACTTTCTTGTAGCGTTGATAAACCTCTACTGTTTCACGTAAATCCGCTTCTTCTTTAGACAGCTTCATGAAACGATTGGTGTCTGCGATCACATCTGGATCGCTCATTAATTCGCCTAATTCCTGATAGCGATCTTCAATCTTTTGTAATTGATCGTAATACACTTAACATTCTCCTTTACTCGATTTCTGGGTGAAAATAATGATGACGACAAACAGGATAATATGCATCATTTCCCCCAATTTGTACTTGCTCTCCTTCATATACTGGCTTTCCATCTATAAAATGTAAATTCATGATTGCCTTTTTATGACAAAACCAGCAAATCGTCTTCATCTCTTCGATTTTATCCGCGTATAATAATAAATATTTAGAGCCTTCAAATAATTCGTTACGAAAATCGTTTTTTAATCCAAAGGCCATCACTGGAATCTTTAATTCATCTACAATCCTCATAAATTCTAAAACGTGATGTTTTTTTAAAAATTGCGATTCATCGATCAATATACAGTACGGTCTGGGTTCCAGTTGCACAATAAGCTCGTAAACATTTGTTTCTTCAAATATCGGCAGTGCTTTTTCTTCTAAGCCAATTCGGCTAGAAATTTGCCCAACACCTGCCCGTGTATCTAAGCCGCTTGTCATCAAAACAACTGGTTTTTCTTGTTCTTCATAGTTATGAGCAACTTTTAAGATCTCAATTGATTTGCCACTGTTCATCGCGCCGTACTTAAAAAATAGTTGTGCCATCTTCTCATCCTCCGTATACTTCCCACTAAAAGTATACTTGAAAACAAATGATTTTTACAGCCCTAGCCTTTTGAAATTTAACTAAACAAAAAGGAAGAGCACTGTGCTCCCCTTTTACTTTCTTATATTTATAACCAGCTATATCTTAATTAATAACGTCTTTGTTTTTTAAATGCATTTTCTACTTGTTCAAAACCTACTTTAGAGTAAAAAGAACTTGCACTAACTGCCGATATTAAAACAATTGAAATATTTTTTCCCTGATTTTTTCGCAATGTAGACAATAATTTAGTACCAACGCCTTGTTCTTGATAGCTTTTTAAAACAGCTAAATCTGATACAAACGTACAGTAAGACATGTCAGAAACACCACGGAGTACACCTACTAATTTAGCATTATCCCAAGCAGTATACAAAATATTAGCATTATCTAACATTCGTTTAATCCTTGCTTGATCGTAAACCGGTCGCTTAATTCCCGAATGAGCAAAAATTTCTATCAAGTCTTCTACCGTAATTTTTTCCTTATCTCGAATTTCTATCATCGCTAGCCCTCCCTATGTATGCGATACATCTTATCTGTGGGCTGAAAATCGAGTTGCTTATAAAAACCCAAAGCTTTTTCATCTGCCCTTAAGGAAATTGTCGTTTTGCTACCTAGGTATTGTTTCATCTCATCGACCAAAATTTTTCCAATTCCTTGCTTTTGGTAAGCTGGTAAAATTAAAATGTCACTTAAGTAACAAAAGTACTCAAAATCTGTTAAGCAACGCGCAAAACCTAACAAAATCCCATTGCGCCACGCACTAAAAACTAAAGGCGTATGATTTATCATCTCTTGCAACCTATTCTTATCTTCAAGCGGCTTATCAAAGGCAGTTTCTTTATAAACAGCCGCCACTTCTTCTACTGATAAAGATTCATTTACTTTGATTTCAACATTGTTTTCTTTCATTTTATTCAACTCTCCCTATATTGTTAATAACAATTAACTGCTAGCAGTTACCCAATTTGAGATGTCCCGTCAAAAACATAATTTCCCAGATACCTCTTTATTTATACGCCTACATTTTCCTTTATTTGACTACTATACGCTAAAAAATAAAAAACTTCAGCCAAATTTTTATAAAACTTGCTATAATATTTTCAAGAACTTGTATTAAATAAAAAAGAGAACACGTGAAGACTAGTGCAAAAGCCTTCGTGTGTTCTCTTCTTTCAGCGTTAACTTTCATTACTGATATTCAATTATTTAATATCAATTTTCTTTTTATCTTCATCTTTGCCTGGTGCTTTTGGTAATTCCAAATTCAAGACACCATCTTTAAATGAAGCATCGATTTTATCTTCATCAATTCCTTTTAACATAAATTGACGACGGAAAGAACTGCTACTACGTTCTCGACGTAGGAAATTGCCTTCTTCATCTTTATCTTCACTTACATCATTACGACTTGCTTCAATTGTCAAAATATCATCGTCATAGGTAACATTCAAATCTGACTTATCAAATCCTGGTAGGTCTGCTGTTACTTCATAGTTATTATCTTTTTCCTTGATATCGACTTGAAAATTATCGTTTCCCATAAAGTTTGAGAAGAAATTATCGAAAAAGTCATCTCTCATGTTCATAAGATCATTGTTTCTTGACATTAAGTTTGCCATAAATAATCCTTCCTTTCTTTTTCTTTATTACAAAAGAATTGGCAGTTTCTTTTGTAAAACGGGATTTTTCAATCTCGATTTATCCTATCGGAAGCTCTCTAACTTCCTTACAATTACAATATACAACCTTAGTCAAAAATGGTCAAATAATTAACACTCAAATCCCGAGAGTGCTAATTATTCATTTTATTTAAACTGTTTCTCCTTTTAATAAGGAGATAAATTGTTCACCATATTTATCCAACTTATTTTGCCCTACACCCTTGATCTGTAAAAATTCAACGGGGGTTTTGGGTTTTTTCTGTGCCAATTCTTGCAATGTTTTATCCGAAAAAATAATATAGGGCGGCAAGTTTTGCTCTTGAGCTAGTTCCAAGCGTAAAGCGCGTAATTTTTCAAATAACTCGTCGTTATCTGCTAACTGTTTTACAGCTGCTTGTTTACGATATACTTTTTGCTTACCTAGTAAAACATCAATACCTGTTGATGAAACGATTAACTTAGGAAACTCACCCTTACTCAATGTTAAATATTGTTCAGCTGTCAGATAATCAATCAAACTAACGACTTCTTTTTGTGACCATCCCTTCATTAATCCATAGGTGGTAAGCCGATCAAAGTGCCAATCCTTTACTTGTTTAGTCTTTGAAGCTGTCAAAACTCTTGCCACCATAGTTTTACCAAAGCGTTCCTCCATACGTTTCACACAAGATAATATTTTTTGCGCATCAAGAGTAATATCAACTGCTTCACGTTCATCCAAACAATTACTACATTTACCACATTTTTGCCCATTTTCCCCAAAGTACCGTAAAATGTAACATTGTAAACACATTTGGGTGTGGGCATATTGATTCATTTGTCTTAGTTTTTCGTATTCATTTTGTTGATAGCTATGGGTTAAATTGGATTGTTCAATGAAAAAATGTTGAATTTGTAGATCTTGGGGGGCATACAATAAGATAGCATCACTTGCTAATCCATCCCTACCTGCACGCCCTGCTTCTTGATAGTAAGATTCAATATTTCCTGGTATCTGAGCATGGATAACAAAACGCACATTACTTTTGTTGATTCCCATTCCAAAAGCATTTGTCGCTACTATAACCTGCGTGCGCTCAAACAGAAAGTCTTCCTGACTTTTTGCTCGTTGTTTTTTATCCATGCCCCCATGATACATCCCCACAGAAAAATCATTATGTCTTAGCAAACGATAAAGTCTTTCAACCTCTTTTCTGGTTGTCGCATAAATAATTCCTGATTGATTTTTATTTGTTTTTAGATAGGTAAACAAATAACTATCTTTTTGCTCTTTAACCACTTGAAAAGCTAGATTTTCCCGAGCAAAACCAGTATTGATTTGATTTTGTTCTGGTATAGACAATAATTGAGAGATATCTTGTGCAACTTGTTGTGTGGCCGTAGCTGTCAAGGCTACAACTGTCGGCAGTTGCTTTAACGATTGAATCATTTGTGCTAACTTCAGATAACTAGGACGAAAATCATGACCCCATTGCGAAATACAGTGAGCTTCATCAACTGCCAAAAGGTCAATTTGAACGGTTTCTAATAAACGTAAAAATTCCTCTGATTCTAAACGTTCTGGAGCAATATACAACAACTTAATGCGACCTTTTTTTGTATCATCTAGTCTTTGATTTATCTCTAAATAAGAAAGCGAACTATTAATAAACGTAGCTGGTATCCCCATATCATTTAAACTATCTACTTGATCTTTCATTAAAGAAATTAAAGGAGAAATCACTAGTGTCAACCCATCCAATAAAAGCGCCGGTAACTGATAGCATATAGATTTCCCTCCTCCAGTCGGCATGATTCCAAGTACATTTTCTTGGTTTAAAATTTTTTGAATAATAGCTTCTTGACCTCTACGAAAGCTAGTAAATCCGAATTTTTCAGCTAAAATACTTCTTAAATCTGTCATTTTTTCGCCTCTTTCCTCTTTCATTATAGCGAATTTTTCTTTATGAACCAAAGTTATTTTCTCACTTCATTTTTCTTTTTTTGACAAAAAAATACGCCTTCGACTAGAAAGCGTAAAAAAGCAAAGTGTAACTACAACTACCTTTCAAATTTGTTAATTAATTTAGCCAAAAGTTTAATTATTTATAATAGCAATTTCGTTCAGCGGCCAATAACGAAAAACTACTTCGCCTTCGATCAAAGAACGATTTACAAAGCCAAACGCGCGGCTGTCTTTAGAAATCAAACGGTTATCGCCTAAGACAAAATATTGACCTTCAGGAACTTTATAAACAAAGTCACTCGTAAAACTAGCTGCACCTGCAGCAATATCTTGAAAAGCTGGATTATAGCTATACTCCGATTGCATTTTATCGTCAGCAAATTTTTGCTGATAAGGCTTCAAATATGATTCATCTACTTGCTCGCCGTTAACCGTAAGTACGTCGTCTTTCATCTGAACTCGATCACCAGGCAAGCCGATCACTCTTTTAACAGCCAATTTATCTAAGTCATCAGGTTCTTTAGTCGTTACAACATCAAAACGATCAATATTAGATAACTTATAAGTTATCAATTTTTGTCCATCAGCTAACGTCGGGTCCATAGAATGACCATTTACCGAAACAGGCGTAACCACAAATATATACAATGCCCAAAAAATCGCTAAAATAAGAAAAAAAGGACCCCAATTTTTTATAAATTCTTTCAAAGTGTAAACTCCTTATTGATTTTGATAAAATTTCATTTATTATTTTTTATATTATTATACTATGTTAGTATAACATAGCCTAAAACAATAAGGAAAAAACATCTTCTCTCTTAAAAAACTTTTGAATTTTTTCTTTTTTATATTTTATCATTCAACTATCTGGAATACAGTATCTTTTTTGTTATACTATGCGTAATCTATTAGAAATGGAGTCTTTAAAATGTCAATAAAACTTTTCATACGAGATACTTTACAAAAGAGCAGGTTTTTTCTTAAACACAAGCTTTCTTCTGTGCAAGTTATTGTGTCTTATTACCTATTAGTGACATTGATTGCAATTGTTTTATTTTACCTGCCTATCTTTCGCCAGCCTGGCTCCCATGTATCATTTATTGACATGCTTTTTATGGCAGTTAGTACAATTAGCGTGACCGGATTATCAACTTTTTCAGTCACAGATGTTTTTAATGAACAAGGTGTTATTCTATTAGAAATCCTTTTCCAAGTAGGGGGATTGGGTATTATGATGATTTCCACTTTTTTCTTTATTCTTTCAAAGAGAAAAGTTACCTTGAAACAGCGACAATTAATTATGACAGATATGAATCAACCACGTTTAAGCGGTATTGTTCGTTTAATCCGAACGACTTTCGTTATTATTTTAGGCGTGCAGATAATTAGCGGTATTGGCTTTAGCATATACTTAAAATTAAATGAGTACTATACATCATGGACCGATGCATTTTATTACGGCTTCTATCAAGCTGTTTCTTCAGTGACAAATTCTGGTTTTGACGTTACAGGTGATTCAGTTTCTCCTTATGCAAACGACTTCTTGTTTTTATTAACAATTATGTTTTTAATTTTTATCGGAGGAATTGGCTTTCCAGTTTTAGTAGACGTTAAAGAATGGATTGCGTATAAGTTTCATAGAAGACCTAGACTCTCGCAATTTCGTTTCTCTCTATTTACTAAAATTGCCTTATTGTCCTCAGTAATATTGTTTATTGGAGGAAGTATAGTCATTTTTCTTTTAGAAAAAAACCATCTATTCGCTAATATGAGTACGCTCGGACAAGGTATCCATAGTATGTTTTATGCGGTTACAACAAGAAATGGCGGACTACAAATTCATGACTTGGATAGTTTTCAAACGACAAGTCTAATTGTTTTCGCTATGCTAATGTTCATTGGTTGTAGCCCTAGTTCAGTAGGAGGAGGCATTCGTACAACCACAATCATGATTATCGGCCTTTACATTTATTCATTTTTGAAAGGGAAAGCTCATGTTCATATTTTCGGACGTAATATCAATAAAGAAGACATTCGTAAATCCATAGCTGTTTTTATGCTCTCTCTTATCATGTGCTTTAGTTGTGTCGTTTTTTTAACTGCTATTGAAGATGTTTCCTTGATTTCTATCATTGTTGAAGTCACCTCTGCTTTTGGTACCACAGGCTTATCTTTAGGTATTACAAGTGACTTGTCTACCATCGGAAAACTGGTCATTGCAGGTTTGATGTTTATCGGGCGAGTAAGCATGCTGTATACCCTGATGTTGTTTATTCCCCAAAATCCTCATGATTCAGGTTATCGTTATCCTACTGAAAAAATTATTATTGGCTAATGCATTACACAAAAGTAAAAGGCCTGACTAAACTTATTTAGGCTTTTTATTTGCTTTTTTTATAATCATTTATACTTTAACTGTTTAGATATTAGCGAATAAAAAAAAGACCTACACAAAAATTCTTACGCCTTTGCAACCAATAACAGACAAAGAATTTTCACTTATTCTTAAGAACAAGAAAATTGATTTAATCTTTTTTTTAAGTTGTGGTATGATAAATTGAATTTATGTTTATATGATGGAGGTTTGACATGGGATTTCGAAGTTATATTGCTTCTTTTGTAGGAAAGAGTTCGCAATGGTTTTTAAAAACTTTTACTAAAGGCGGATCAAGTTTACCGGGAAAATTAGCTTTAAAAATTGATCCAGCTATTTTAGATCGCTTGGCCAGTGATTATAAAGTGGTTGTTGTTACTGGTACAAATGGCAAAACGTTAACAACCGCATTAACAGTTAATATTTTACAACAAGAATTTGATGATGTATTAACCAACCCAACAGGCGCCAATATGGTACAAGGAATTGTTTCTACTTTTCTTTCTGCTAACCCTAAAAATGAACAGAAGAAATTTGCTGTTTTAGAAATTGACGAAGCAAGTTTGAGTAAGGTCACTGACTATATTAAGCCAGAATTATTTGTCTTTACAAACATTTTTCGCGATCAAATGGATCGCTATGGCGAAATTTATACAACTTATCAGTTAATTGTCGATGGTGCAGCAAAATCACCGGAAGCCACCATTTTAGCCAACGGTGACTCACCGATCTTTAATTCACTTGAAACAACAAATCCTAGAAAATATTATGGTTTTGATCATGAGTCGGATGAAGAGCAAATGGCACATTACAATACGGACGGCATTTTGTGTCCTAAGTGCCAACACATTCTACATTATAAAATGATCACCTATGCAAACCTAGGTAAATATTATTGTCCAAATTGCGGCTTTACGCGCCCCCAATTAGATTACAAATTAACAGACTTGCGAAATATGACCAATACCTCGGCAGAATTTACAATCGACAATAACGATTATAAATTAGAAGTCGGTGGTATGTATAATATATATAATGCCTTAGCGGCAACCGCTGTAGCTGAATATTACAATGTTGCACCAGAAAAAATCCGTAAGGGAATTGGATTTGACGAAAAAGTTTTTGGCCGTCAGGAAGTTGTAGATATTGACGGTAAAAAATGCACCTTGGTTTTAGTTAAAAATCCGGTTGGCCTAAATCAAGTCATTGATATGATTGGTTTGTCGCCTTATAATTTCTCACTTGTTTCTTTACTAAACGCTAATTATGCCGATGGTACAGATATTAGTTGGATTTGGGACGGAAATTACGAAGCCTTCAGCAATACAGAGATACCAAAAGTAATTTCCGGCGGGGAACGTCATGAAGATATGACCAAACGTTTAAAAGTAGCAGGTATTTCTGAGGATAAAATTACAGAAACACAGAATTTAGATGAGGTCATTGAACAGATCAAACAATTACCCAGCGAACAAGTTTATATTCTATCAACCTATACTGCTGTTTTACAATTACGTAAAAAGCTAGCAGATATGGGATATATAAAAGGAGGTATGGATCGTGGCTGATTATCAATTAAAGATGGCACATCTGTACGGCAATTTATTAAATACTTACGGTGATAATGGAAATATCTTGATGCTTGGTTACACAGCACAAAACTCAGGTGTTCATTTATCTACTGAAATCGTCAGTATTCACGAACCTTTCGATCCTAAGCGCTACGATCTAGTATTTTTTGGTGGCGGTCAAGACTTTGAACAGTATATCGTTTCAAAAGACATTCAAACAAAAAAAGAGAGTTTGACTGAATATATCGAAAACGATGGTGTGATGCTGGCAATTTGTGGTGGTTATCAGCTCTTAGGTCATTACTACACTGGCGCTCACGGAGAAAAAATTCAAGGCATTTCTGCATTAGACCACTATACCTTAAGCCAAGATAATAATCGCTTTATTGGAGATATCAAAATTTATAATGATGAATTCGATGAAAGTTATGTTGGCTTTGAAAACCATAATGGGTATACAGTCTTAGGGAAAAATGAAAAGCCACTAGGCAGAATTATCGAAGGTTATGGAAATAACGGAAAAGATCAAACAGAAGGCGCTCATTACCGCAATGTTTTTTGCTCTTATTTCCATGGTCCAATTCTGGCAAGAAACGAAATATTAGCCAAACGTTTAATTGACACTGCTTTAGTAAATAAATATGGTGAACAAGCTCGCCAGGCTATTTCTTAATTAAAAAGACTTTTTTTATTACATAAGAACCTTTATACTGTTAATAGATAGTATAAAGATTCTTATATTTTGATACTCGAGAGGAGTTTTAATTATGTTTTCTTTTTTAAAAAAGAAAAAAACCGCTTTATTTAGTCCCGCCGATGGACAGTTAGTGCCATTATCAAAGGTTGAAGATCCGGTTTTTTCGCAAGGAATGATGGGGCCTGGCATTGCTGTTTTACCTTCTTCAGATGATATCTATTCTCCCGTTGAAGGAACGGTATCCAATGTCTTTCCAACAAAACACGCTATTGGACTAAAAACAAAAGATGGCAAAGAAGTGCTGCTTCATTTTGGTATCGATACCGTAGAATTAAAGGGCGAAGGTTTCGAAGTATTTGTAGATGTTAATGATAAAGTACAAAATGATACGCTTTTGGCTCGAATGGATCGCGCCTATTTAAAAGAACAAGAAAAAATTGACACTTTGATGGTCCTATTCCCAGAAGAAAAAGAATTTCCAAGTGTAGAAGAAAAAGCAGTAAATGCCAAAGATGAACTGTTTGAATTAGATTAATCAAGAAGATATGTAGGCTTTGTACGCTTGCATATCTTTTTTTTCGATAAATTTCATTGACTATTGAAATCGTTTTCAATTACAATGAATATATGAACCGATAAATGGGGGACTCCATATGAAAAAAACACACTCAACCTTAGATATTCATCCTTGGAAAATTACTAGTACTAAACTTGACCAACAAAATCGACGGCTTCATGAATCTATCACCAGTATCGGTAACGGGTATATGGGTATGCGTGGAAACTTTGAAGAATATTATAGCGCAGACCATCATCGAGGGACTTACCTAGCTGGTGTCTGGTATCCAGATAAAACACGTGTTGGTTGGTGGAAAAATGGCTACCCTGACTACTATGGAAAAGTCATTAACGCGGTAAACTTTATTGCGCTAGATCTCTATGTTAATGGCACCCAAATTGATCTGGCTCGCTGTGATTATGAAGATTTTTATATGGAGCTAAATATGTATGATGGCATTCTTTATCGTCATTTTACTGTTAACATCGGTAATACCAAGGTGAAATTTTCTTTTGAACGTTTTACAAGTGTTACTAAAAAGGAACTTGCATGTATCACTATGAAAGCCGAGGTCTTAGAAGGACAAGCCAAAATTTATGCCATTTCAAAGTTAGATAATAATGTACAAAATGAAGATAGTAACTACGAGGAAATGTTTTGGCAAGAACGAAATAAAAAGATCACAGATAAAGCAAGTTTTTTAACAGTACAAACCATTGAAAATCCTTTTGACGTTGAACAATTTGTTGTTACTTCAAGTATGAGGCATAATTTTACTCCTGTAAAAATAAGAAAAGAACCATTGGCTATTAGTAATGAATTTGAGTTTTTTCTAGCTAGGGGTGAAATTGCCCGTCTAGAAAAAGAAGTTGTTGTAGTAACCAGTCGTGATGTAGCAGAAGAAAAACAAATCAGTCATGCCCAAACACTATTACAATCTTTTGGTACCGATTTTTCTGCTTTAAAAGCTGAACACAAAAAGGCCTGGCATAAACGCTGGGCACTCTCTGATGTCCTTATTGAAGGCGACAAAGCAGCGCAACAAGGGATTCGTTTTAATCTATTCCAGCTTTTTTCTACTTATTATGGTGAGGACGAACGTTTAAATATTGGACCTAAGGGTTTTACTGGAGAAAAATATGGCGGCGCAACTTATTGGGATACAGAAGCTTTTGCCGTTCCCTTATATTTGGCGCTAGCTCAACCGGAAGTAACAAAAAATCTTCTAAAATACCGGCATAAACAATTACCACAAGCCTATTATAACGCTGAGAAGCTTGGGTTAAAGGGGGCTCTTTATCCAATGGTGACCTTTAACGGCGTTGAATGTCATAATGAATGGGAAATCACTTTTGAAGAAATTCACCGCAATGGTTCAATTGCTTATGCTATATATAATTATACTAACTATACAGGTGATACTTCTTATTTAAAAAACGAAGGATTGGAAGTTCTTACTGCTATTTCGCGCTTTTGGGCCGATAGAATACATTACTCCAAAAGAAATAAGGCTTATATGATTCATGGTGTGACTGGACCTAACGAGTACGAAAACAATGTAAACAATAACTGGTTTACCAATAAAATTGCTAGCTGGGTACTACAATATACCTTAGATAGCTATCAAAAATTTAAAAATGAAACATCGATTCAATTAACCAAAGAAGAACAGAAGAAATGGCAAAATATAATTGATTACATGTATTTTCCTACAGAAGAAGATCTGGGGATTTTTGTACAGCATGATACTTTTTTAGATAAAAAGCTAATGACAAAAGATTCTTTAACAGCGGATGAATTACCGCTAAGCCAACACTGGTCCTGGGATCGTATTTTACGTTCTTGTTTTATCAAACAAGCTGACGTCTTACAAGGTTTATATTACTTTGGTGACCAATACAGTCTAGAAGAAAAAACACGTAACTTCAATTTTTACGAACCAATGACTGTCCACGAATCTTCTCTATCTCCTTGTGTACACGCTATTTTAGCAGCGGAAATCGGCAAGCTCGACAAAGCCTTAGAGATGTATGAACGAACCGCACGCTTGGATCTGGATAATTACAACAATGACACGCAGGATGGGCTTCATATTACTTCTATGACTGGTAGTTGGCTGGCTATAGTACATGGTTTTGCTCAAATGAAAACTTTCAATGAAACGTTAAGTTTTGCGCCAATATTACCAAAGACCTGGCAATCTTATGCTTTTCATATTAATTACCGAGCTTGTTTATTATTTATCCAAGTTTCTTCTGATAAAATTGAACTCCAACTAAAAAAAGGAACTCCTTTAACAATTAATGTTTATCAAAAAGCGTATACCTTAACAGATCATCTAACAATCAATACTAAAACGATTTAATTTCAATATAACACTGTTATTTTAGCCTTTCAGCACAAAAAATCACCTCGGCGAAAATTGTACATTTATTAATTCACCGAGGTAATTTTTTTGTTTTTACACATTCTCTCCTGGTTCAGAAGCGATTAATGTAGCTTCTCCTTGAAGCTCCCAACTTTCAACATCATTAGGCAAAATAAAACTTGTTCCCATTGTTAGTTCAAAGGTCTTACCTTCTACAATTAATTTACCATAACCTTCTGTAACCGTAGCCAAGGTATAAGGGGCCTGTTTCTTTAACTTTAAAAAACCGTGAACTTGCCATTCATAGACATTAAAAAATTCTGTTTGTAAATAAGTAATGACAGAAGAGCTTCCTTGCTTATTTTCTGAAATATTCAAGGTATTTTCTCGTGCTGGAACTGTCGTTACATCTTCTGATTGACCAATATGCAACTCCCTACGATTTCCTTGGTCATCCTTACGATCATAATCATAGACACGATAAGTCGTGTCCGAACTTTGTTGAGTTTCTAAAATCATGATTCCTTTTCCAATGCCATGGATAGTGCCACTGGGTACATAAAAAAAGTCGCCCTTTTTTACAGTAACCTTGTGTAACAAATCATCCCAACGTCCTGCTTCAATCATTTGCGCCAATTCTTCACGAGTTTTGGCAGTATGCCCATAGATAATCTGTGCACCCGGTTTAGCGTCTATAATATACCAACATTCAGTTTTTCCAAACTCGCCTTCATGTTTTAAAGCATAATTATCATCTGGGTGTACTTGCACCGATAGATCATCTGCAGCATCTAAAATTTTTACTAAAAGAGGAAAAACATCACCTTCCTGCTTACCAAACAATTCTTGATGATCACGCCAAAGTTGATCAAGTTTTTGCCCTTTAAAAGGACCATTTTGCACTCTGCTAACACCATGGGGGTGAGCGCTTATAGCCCAATCCTCACCGATTTTTTCACTTGGAAGATCAAAGCCAAACGCTGAGTGTAAAGAATTTCCTCCCCATATTTTTTCTTGAAATACCGGTTCCATAAACAACGGTTCCATAAATACACCTCGTTTAAATTATTTTTATTTTATTATAACACGTTGAATAAATCTTTTTCATTTAAGTAAGTGCTGATTAATTCATCACGATATTTTACATAAGCAGTTTTACAATCTCTAGGATGAATACGATTCGATAAGAAAATAAAAGCTTGCTTTTTTAAAGGGGCAATAGCTAAAAAAGTACCGGTATATCCAGTATGAAATAAAACATTATTTTTCAGATCCCACCCTAAACTTCTGTCACCATTTTTTAACGGTGTATGATCCTTTAATAAAGCATTGATTGTTTGCTCACTTAAAAATTCTGTATTGTTCAAATAAATTTGTACAAAACGTTCAAGGTCATCTATTGTAGTGAATAGCCCAGCATTACCTGCATGTTCTTTTAAAACTCGAGCTTTAGGATCATGAACTTCTCCTTTTAAAATTCTTCCAGACTTTAATTTCTCTGTAGCTACAATTTTAGTTCCTTGAATAGGAGAAAAATAGCTATTTGTCATCTTTAACGGACTTAATACTTCTTTTTGAAAGATCGTACTAACATTTTCTTGATAAATCTCCTCCAAAATAAAACCTAATAAAATCATGCCGCTATCAGTATATTTTACTTTTCTTCCCAGCTTATCTCCTGCTTGTATAGAAAGATAAGCTTGTTTTAATTCACTTTTTGTTAACTGATCTCGTTGGTTAATCCAACTAGTAATATCAGCAGTATGGGTCAATAAATGACGTAAGTTCAACCTTCGATCGGGAAATCGTGGTAAATATTTTTGTACGGGATCTTCTAAAAAAATTTCTCCGGCTTCTAATAAACGGAGTATGACAGTAGTTGTACATATAACCTTTGTTAAAGAAGCTACATCAAATAGATGTTCTTGTGTCATTTTTTCTTCTTGAGGTATGATTGCTGCGTTTCCTAGCACCTTCGTTTCTTTCTTTTTTCCCTCAATAAAGCGATAAACAACACCCGGGAAAATATTTTCCTGCCAACCTTCGATAATTTTTTCTTGCGTTTTCGGATACATTGTTTTCCCCTTTTGAACCTTTCTAATCATAACCACCCTTCAAAAGGGTGGTTTGCTCTGGGGCTATAAGCCCCCAATACTAGCCAGCGTCTCAAGGCGCTGGCTTTCACTTTGTTCAAGCCACACTGGTTTTGTCGCTTTTGCTACCTCTCAAGAGGTGTTTTTATCACTCTCTAACCCTTAAAAGGGTCTGCATATTCTCGAACACTTAGTTTATCTAAGGCCATATCATGTTTTTCTTGCTCTTGAATATATTTCTTGATGGTTGCCTCATAAGACCCACTGTGCTCACATAATAACCTTCTGCCCAAAAATGACGATTCCCAAATTTGTACTTCAAATTGGCATGTTTATCAAACATCATCATGGCGCTTTTTCCTTTTAAATACCCCATAAAGCTAGAAATACTTATCTTCGGTGGTATACTTACGAGTAAGTGAACATGATCGGGCATCATATGTCCTTCTAGGATTTCTACACCTTTATAACTGCACAATCTTTTGATAATCTCTTGTAGACTTGCTCTGTATTGATTATAAACAATTTTTCTTCTATACTTGGGGGTGAATACAATATGGTATTGCATAACCATTTTGTATGGGTTAAACTATTTGCTTTGTTAGCCAACTGAATCTCTTCCTTTCGTTACCATGTAGCCTGAACAACTACATTGTAACGCTAGTGAAGAGATTTTTTAGTATAACTTTTTCCTTTCCACCCGCATAGCGTGTGGTTTTTTGTTTCGCACGCTACGCGAGCTCAACCCGGTCTAAAGACTTAATAAAAAACACGCGCAAAATACGCGTGTTACTTGTCATTTTTAAGAACAAACCACCATTCGATTCCTGCCGGATCGTAAACAGTAAGAATTGTTTTTTTCTTATCAATATAAAAACCTTTTCCTATTTTAGCTAAATGTTTTTGAATACCTTCTAATACATCGCTAGTAACAACAAAACGAATAATTTCAAGACCTAAAACTTCAGCACTTTCGATATCCACTAGCTGACTGTCAGATTTGTGTAAAACAATCTCAAGATCGGACTTTTTAAATGAATGTGTCGTAGAATTATTATTACCTAGGTAAAATCCTAGATTGTTTTGTAAGAAATCTATTTCCTTTTCTGGAGCAGTGACATTCAACTGTATTTGTTGCAATACAGTAGCTTGAGACAGTTTAGTAGCTTTTTTTGTAGACAAAGCTAAAAGTTGCTCGTCATTTTCTACCTGTTTTTCATTCATATCTGCAATAATTTCTAAGCGATTGCCTTCCGGATCATCCACTAGTATGTACGCTTTATCATCATATGATGTTTGCACGACAGGATATGACGCTTGTTTTAATCGATAGTATACATCACTTAATTCTTCTACATTAGAAACTGCTATTGTATATTGCTTTAGTTTTTTTACTTCCCCAAAATGTTCTGCCGCCCGCGGGCTTTCTTCCAACCATAAATATTGCCTTTCGTTTTCTTTTACTCCCATAATTGCTAGAGTATTCTCTTCTTTTTTTAAAGCAAAACCAATCGTATCTTTATAAAATGCAATCATCTTATCTCGATCTTTTACTCTTATAGCTATTGTCATTTGTTTTGCAGCATCTGCTAAAGTAAGAACTGACATCTTTTTATTTCCCCCTTGTTTCTTCTCAAACCATTGTACTGATAAATCCGTTTTCTTTCAACTAATAACATATAAATTGCGTCTTTTTCTGCATTAATAGTAAAAATGGTGAATTTATGTTATCCCATAAAAAAATATGGTACAGTAAGAATAAGAGAAAAAGGAGGACACATCATATGGATGAATGTATTTTTTGTAAAATTAAAGATCAAGAAATCCCTAGTTATAAAGTATATGAGGATGATAAAGTTTATGCATTTTTAGATATGTCACAAGTTACTAAAGGACATACTTTAGTTATCCCTAAAAAACATGTTAGCGATATTTTCGAATACAATGAGCAATTGTCAGCTGACTTGTTTACACGGATTCCAAAAATTGCTCGAGCATTACAATCAGCTTTTCCAAAAATGCAAGGAATTAATATTCTCAACAATAATAGAGAAATTGCTTATCAATCGGTTTTCCATTCTCATGTACATCTAATTCCTCGTTACGGAAAAGATGATGATTTTTCGATACATTTCGGTGATCATTCTGAACAACGCAGTAAAGAGGAAATGACGCAAATCGCTCAAACAATCAAAGCGCAGGTGAGCTAATATGATAAAAAATTTTGTAAAAGGGCTATTTTTTGGTGCTTGTGCCGGTAGCATAAGTGGACTACTGTGGGCTCCTCGAAGTGGTAAAGAGACGCAACAATTATTAAAAGATTATGTAGATGAAGTGAGTGATTCATTGGATGATGCAGCTGACTCAGCAAAAGAATTACAAGAAAGTGTTAAAAACTTTGGAACAGAAATGAGTCATACCCAAAAAACAATCCAAGAAACCATTCCTTCTGTTATGGATTCTCTACAAAAAGATATTGAAGCTTTTCAATTTCAAGCGGAACCACGGATTGAACGAGCAAATGAGCAAGCAGAAAAGTTACAGACACACATTGCTGATTTTTCTGCTGATATGTCCAGCAACTCTACAGAGGATAAAAATTAAAAGTTGTTTGTGTAGATTATTTGAATTTTATTGGAAAGTTTTAGACAAAGCTTTCCAATCGAAAAAGAACTATGATATAGTAATTCCTGTTAATATTTAATTTATAGATAACAGGAGTGTATACAAACATGAAAAAGAAAAAAATGATTTTATCATTGGCTTGTTTATTGGGTGTATTTGGCTTAGCAGCTTGTTCTGGAGGAGATTCAGACACTGATGATGAGATTGCAACAATGAAGGGCGATAAAATCACTGTAGGCGATTTTTATGATAAAGCAAAGACCGATCAAAATAATCAACAAATTGTATTAGACATGATAATCTCTCAAGTATTTATGGAAAAATACGGCGATGAAGTTTCTGATGATGAGGTAGATCAGCAAATCAAAGATACTTTTGGAGATGAAGACACCTTAGAACAACAATTAGAAGCTTCACAAATGAGTCGCGGAGAGCTAGAAGAAACATATAAACAAAGCTTAGCACTACAAGAAGGATTAAAGGATCATGTCGATTTAACTGATGAAGATCTAAAAGAAGCTTGGGATTCTTATCATCCACAAGTTGAAGCGCAACTAATCGCTGTTAATTCTGAAGATGATGCTAATGACGTCAAAGAGCAAGTGGATGAAGATGATGCTGATTTTGGCGAAATTGCTCAAGAAAATTCTATTGCTCCTTCTAAAGATGACGATGGTAAAGTAAATTTTGATTCCACAACTCCAGCTGAAGAAGTCCCTGACGAAGTAAAAGAAGAAGCTTGGGGCATGGACGACGGAGAAATTACTGATCCAATTGCTGTAGAATCAGAATATGGAAGTGGCTACTATATTCTAAAAATGAACAAAAACCAAGATAAAGGCGACGATATGGATGAGTATAAAGACGAAATTCAAGACGTTGCTACAGATAATAAAATAAACGACCAAGAATTTACGACAAAAGTGATTGGCGAAGAACTACAAGATGCCAATGTAAAAATAAAAGATGAAGCTTTCAGTGACATTTTAACGCAGTTTACTGATGCAGCTGAAGGTAACCAAGAGGGAGCTAACAGTACTGCAGATTCTGCTACAGAAGAATCAACTGAAGCAACTGAAGCTGAAGATTCCAGTAATGAATAACTTAAACTTGTAAAAAATAAGGACCTAGGTACAGACTCAACAGAGTTACTTTACCTAGGTCTTTATTATTATGTCTATTCAGAATTTTTAGGCACATAAAAGCTACGATTATCCATGCCAAAAATACGCTCTGTATAATCCCCTGCTTCTGTTTTAGAAATTGCATTTGTCAGCATCTGCATCGATGCATCAATATTGTCAATTTGGTGCAAGATTTCAGCTTCCATTATTCGAGGACGCACTGGAGAACCATAGTCTAATTGACCATGATGGGCCAACACCATATGACGTAAGACCACAATATCTTCCGCACTTTCGTCGATTTTTAGCGCCAAACAAGCTTTAGTAATTTCTTCATTTACTAAAACTAGATGTCCTACAAGATTTCCCACTACTGTATACTCTGTGGACATAGCACCACTTAGTTCAATCACTTTACCTAAGTCATGTAAAATAATTCCAGAAAAAAGCAATGCACCATCTAATTGCGGATATTCTTTTACCAAACTTTTACCTAGGTGCAACATCGTTGTCGTATGATAAGCTAGACCTCCGACAAAAGCATGATGATTTTTCTTTGCCGCAGGATATTCAAAAAAATCTTTTTTATATTTATTTAGTAGAAAACGAACAATACGGTTCCAATGAGGATTAGTAATTTCAAAGAGTACTTGGTTGATCTCTTCTTCCATAGTCTCTTTTTTTACAGGAGCACGTTCCATAAATAAGTTTGGATCATTAGGCTCTTCAGGATTTGTTAAACGTAATTTATAAATTCTTACCTGAGGATTGCCTTGGTAAACCTCTCTTTTTCCAGTCAAGTGGACCACTCTTCCAACTTCAAAGCGTTGTATTTCTTCACTAGAAGCATCCCAGAATTTTCCATCGATTGAACCTGAAGTATCCTGGAAGGTAAAAGCAATAAAGGTTTTTCCATTTTTAGCAGTACGTACGTCTGCATTTTTGATTAATACAAATCCTTGAAAATCTTCGTCTACAACTAAATCTCGTATTTTTTTCATTGCAATTGCCGAATACTTGTTTTACAAGTATCGCTTTTTCACATCCTTTACTTAAAATTTAATAACAGCTTGTCTTAGCTCTTGGTAATAGCTTACCATTTCTTGATCAGAGGACAAGCAAATTACCTGATAGTTATCGCCAAACTCACTAAGCAATTTAGCCAAATTCTCTTTTCTTATACTATCATAATGCAACCAACCATCATCAATAATAACCGGAGAAATACCACGTTCTTTTTGCATAAAGAGATAAGCAAAACGAATGGACATAATCAACTGATCTTTGGTGCCTGTCGATAATTCATAAATCGCAAATGTTTCTTCATTTGAAACAGCATTTATGGTCCCTTCTATTAAAGTTACCTTTTTGTAATTTCCATTTGTCAACAAAGAAAAATAATATGAAGCTTGCTTCAACAATTGGGGTAATTGTTGTTCCGATAGCTCTGTCGCCAAATCACTCAAAAAAGCAACTAATAAACGATTAGTGCTCCACCTTAAAGCTGTCTCCTGTATCTCAGATAGCATACGACTTTCTTCTTGATAAAGCATATCCAAAGTACCATTCTTTTGTAAATATTCAACTTGCAACTGTAAACGCTGCTTTTCTTCCAGTAAATGGTTAATTGTTTCTTGATTTTCTTCTTGCTTGGTTTGGTTTTTTGTTAAATATTGTGTTAGTTGATCATAACTTATATCTTCAGGAAAAATAGGACGCAAAATAGCAGCCAATTCTTCTTTTCTATTCATTTTTTTTTGCATGCTTTCCCATTGCTTTATCCATAGCGGAATTTCTGTCGGTTGCTCTAAACCGACTGTTTCCAATAAGCTAGCATTGCTGGTAAATAATTCATCTCGCTCTTCTTTTGTTTGCTTTAATTGCTGTGCAAGTAAGGTGCTCGGTTGTTGTAAGCGTGTCATTTTAGTTTCTTGCATCTGAGCGGCAAATTTTTTCACGATATCTTGTTTTTCTTCTAAACTTTTATCAGCTAAAGGTAACCATTCTGCTAAAAACTGGAATCGAGCTTCTAAATCCATTTTTTGCTCTTTGACCGCTGCCAACTGACTTTGCAAAGAAGATTCTTCTAGTACTACTCTTTCATATTCCTCTTGGTCTTTTTGATAACTTTCTACTAGCGTCCGCCAATTCTGTTCAACATTTTCATGACCCAAAGTTGTTTGTAACATCGTATCAATTTTTTGTGCTTCCTGTTGTAAGTTTTTTAAATCTTTTTCTTCATTTAAAATTTCCTCTGAATAAGCATCTGATTGCAATAATTTTTCTTGCCAAGTTGGTTTAACGTCAGTGGAAGGCTTTTTATTCTGATAATTTTTCAGCAAACTTGCAGCCACACCTATAAAACCAACAATAAAAGCAATCAAATTAAAGGGGAATGATAAAAATAAACCAACAGCAGCAATTATTCCTCCGAAAGTTACAATGAAGGGAGAATAATTTTTTTTATTTTTTGTAGTACTTAATAATTCAGGATATTTTTCTTCTAACTGATCAATTTCTTTTTCAACATGCTGCTTTCTTTCTTTTAACCATTGAACCTGTGCTTCTTTTTGTCGTATTTGTTCATGTAACCCTTCTAGTTTGTCAATTGAAGAATCGATCGAAGATGGCAAAGTCTGTGGTGGCTGCTGCTCTGTCCAGCCCCATTTTTGCTTTAATTTAAAAAGTATTTGTTCAACATTTTCTTTTTCTTGGAAAATCTCCTTTTGTCTATCAAGCAAGCGCATGATAGGAACATCTAACTGTAGTAAATCTTGTACCTCTTTTTCATGATCTAAATAAAAGAAGTAACGATCTGTTTCTTGTCCTTGTTCAAGCTGAGCTAACTCATCTTCTTTTTTTTGAATTTTTTCAGTAAGACTTTGATACTTATGATAAAAGCGTTGCAATTTTTTTTGTTCTTTTTCCGAGACACGACTTTCTTTTGCTTTTTCTAACTCTTTCCATTCTTCATATAATGACCAGTGTGATTTTTTTTGATTTAAATCTTTTTCTTTAACTTGCAACTTTTTTTGTTCATCAGATAAACTTTGTAACTCTTGATCAAATTGCGAAATTTTGTGATAGGCTTTTTGTACGTTTTCCTCTTCAGCTTCTTGTTGCTGAATTGTCTGCCTTAAGTCTTGCCAATCTTTTAATTGTTGATTTAAAGTCAATTTTTTAGCGCGAGGCTTAAATAATTGTTGATTTTCTTTTTGATACTCCTGTATTTTTCCCATCAATTGTTGACTTCCAGTAATACCTAAGGAAATCAACGATGTTTGCAATTCTTTTTCTTGTAAGCGATCAATTTGTGAGAGTTGTTCT
The DNA here is from genome assembly GCF_001712815.1 of Tetragenococcus halophilus. Taxonomy (NCBI): domain Bacteria; kingdom Bacillati; phylum Bacillota; class Bacilli; order Lactobacillales; family Enterococcaceae; genus Tetragenococcus; species Tetragenococcus halophilus. Next base: position 162,631 of record NZ_CP012047.1, on the reverse strand, counting down.
TGTTGAAAGGTAAAGACATCTTGAAAGACGTCTTTATTTAATGGCGACAAAACCTGATTCAAGATTTTTTCATCTTTTTCTTCTCCACCGATAAATAATTTGGCTTTTCCTCGGTTAACTTTACGGTAACGTTCAATTAAAACATCACCATACGGTTCAATACTTACCCAAAGCCGCCCACCATAAGCCGCACCATCTCGTGGCGTATAATCTTTTTTTTTACTACCTTTTTTGGGGAAACCAAACAACATAGCTAAAATAAATTGATAGAGCGTTGATTTACCTACTTCATTACTACCATAAAAAAGTTGGTTACCAGGTAAAAACTCAAATATCTGATTACGATAGTGTCCAAATCCCGCAATTTCAGCTTTCCTTAATTCCATCTAGCTTCCTCCAACTAAATTCACTTTCTAGTTTTTCCTGTATCTGTTTAAAAGTTTCTTCCTGTAATTGTTCCATCGATATTGCTTGTGTGGCTAAAGGATAAGATACAAGTTCGTTGATTGTTTCATTATACTTATCGATTTGTTGATATGTGGCCAACAACTGCTCTAATAACTTTTTATCGGCTGGTAGCACAATTTTTTCAGCTGCTAGTTCTTCGACTACATCTACCTGATAAACTAATTGTTTAAACTGATATTTGTCCAAATAATCATTAACATAATCAAGTAGCTCCAGAATTTCTTTTTCTTGTAGCCAGTTTGTCGGTAAAAGGCCAGTATCCTTTAGACGTAGCTTAACTAGTTTTCTTTCCGATATTTGAAAGGTCTCGATTATTCTATCTAATACAGCTTTTTGCTGGCTAATCCCTGCTAAAGAAATTTCTTTTTGTTCCCACTTCACTGCGGAAACATCCACTATTTGCCAATGAACCTGTCCTTGATCTATCATGACATAGTTAACGCCCGTCGACTCTTCTTTTTGGGTATGTCCTTGGGGAGTACCCGCATATATAATGGCAGCTTCTTCAGAAAGAATCGTTGGCACATGAATATGTCCTAACGCCCAATAATCATAATTTTTATTTTTCATTTCTTGCAACTGAAAAGGTGCAAAATGTTTACTGGACATATCCCCATGATACATACCTATATGATAATCTGTTTGCTTTATAGGAAATTCGTTAACTTTTTTCTGACTAATCTGTGGACTTAAATAACTAAAGCCGCTGATAAAATACCGTTCACCTGCATTCGTTTGTCCACTGATCGTTTGAACTTTTTCCTCTTTAAACAAATGTACATTCGTAGGAAAATCAAACCAATAACGTTCTTCTTCATAATAGTCATGATTGCCAAAAATCATATAAACTGGAATATTTTCCTTATTTAATTGTTCCATTTGTTGAAAAAATTGTTGCTGAGTTTTTAAGGTAGGTCGATTTTGATGAAAAGTATCACCTGCAAAAAGCAAAAAATCAACTTTTTTATCGATAGCAAGCTTTACAATATTAGCAAGCACTTGTTCATTTTCCCTAGGTAATTCCTTAGTTTTACTTGCAACTGAGTGAAGTCCCTCAAAAGGACGATCAAAATGTAAATCCGCACAATGAATAAAACGCAACATACTAGCGACCTCCTTTTTGCCTTTTATTTTAGCATTTTTTTATTTAGAAGTCAGCAAAAGCGAACAAATTTTCGCTTTTTACCCGCCAAAAATTACACAAATAAAGAATAGTTAATTTTTGCGAGATACTTATAAATTCTACTTATTCCTAAGAAAACCTAAGATTTACTTCTATTTAATCGTTTAGTATATTTTATCTTACATACCATAAAAAAGTTCTCAGAAAGTTCCTCAATATTTTAAATGATTATCTTAATTATAACTATAAAAAATTAACCGTCGTTTTTTTGCGAAAAGTATGCTAAAATCTACCTAGGCAGTTCTTAGGTTCTACCTGAGGAAGTAGTGTAATAATGGAGGACTTACAATATGGCAGAGGAAACAGAAAAAACTTTAACGCAATTAGCAAATGAACTAAATGTATCTCGTGATAAAATAATTTATCGCTACAAAAAACTTCCAGAAGAAGATTACTTTAAAGAAAATAACACAATCTATCTTCGTCATTCAGGCATTCAAAAGATCGTTGATGACCTAGGAGACGATATTAAAGAAAACAAAGAAGAAGAACAAGAAGAGGAGAATCCAGTTAACCCATCTTTTGATTACCTTGTTGAACAGCTAAGTAAAAAAGATGAACAAATTGATCAATTGCAAAAACTAGTTGATCAACAGCAACAATTAAACGCCGAAGATAAAAATTTAATCAAAGAATTACACCAATATTTGTCCCTTGAAGCACCAAAAGAAGAAAATCCTAGTGATAAAGAAAAATACGATGAACAGTTACAACAAAAAGATGAACAATTAGCACAATTGCAAAAGCAGTTACAACAAAGTGAAGCAATCCAACAAGAAAAAGAAACACTGGAAACAGAATTATCTTCTTTGAAACAACAAAAAAATAAAAAATGGTATCAGTTTTGGAAATAAAATACCCTATAAACTAATTAAATGCAGAAAAATATCCGACCTATATTTAAAAAGACTTTCTTTTAGTCGTAAATCTATGACTAATTCCTGCCAAAATGCTGGAACGTCTTTCTGTCTATAGTTCGGATATTTTTATATATTTGGTTCTGTTGCAAAGTTTTCCCAAAAATCTATTTTAGTGTAAAATTGAGAAAAAAGACAGAGAGGACAGAGTAATGAATCATTTTAAAGGCAAACAATTCAAAAAAGACGTCATTATTGTCGCTGTTGGTTACTACCTGCGTTACAATCTAAGCTATCGTGAAGTTCAGGAATTGTTATATGATCGTGGAATAAATGTGTGTCATACTACGATTTATCGTTGGGTGCAAGAGTACAGCAAAGTCCTCTATTATCTTTGGAAGAAGAAAAATAGACAATCCTTCTATTCATGGAAAATGGACGAAACCTATATCAAAATTAAGGGACGTTGGCATTATCTTTATCGTGCAATTGATGCGGACGGCTTAACCTTAGATATCTGGTTACGAAAGAAACGGGATACGCAAGCAGCCTATGCTTTCTTAAAACGACTCCATAAACAGTTTGGTGAGCCGAAAGCAATTGTGACCGATAAAGCACCTTCTCTTGGCTCCGCCTTTAGAAAGTTACAGAGTGTGGGTTTATATACTAAGACAGAGCACCGAACTGTGAAGTATCTTAACAATTTAATAGAACAAGACCATCGACCTATTAAACGACGAAATAAATTTTATCAAAGTCTCCGTACAGCCTCTTCCACGATTAAGGGCATGGAGACCATTCGAGGAATATATAAAAAGAACCGAAGAAATGGAACGCTCTTCGGCTTTTCGGTGTCTACTGAAATCAAGGTATTAATGGGAATAACAGCCTAAGATATTTAGAGTTCAGAGAGGGCGCGTTTGATTTTCAAACTTCGCAACAGAACCAAAAGCCGTAACCCCAAATTGAGTTACGACTTTATGATTAATTTTTTCTTGGATAAGTTAAACGAATTAAACTACTATTCATTGCTGGAATTAAGAAGACTAGTATAACCAGACCACTAATTACCCCAACAGCAACTTGTGTCAAGGTCAGAACTCCTGCTGGAATTAAGGCAGCAAATGTTCCCCCTAGGATAATTGCAGCTGAAATTACCACCGTTCCAATAATTCCTGCTGATTTAACAATTCGATCTCCAGCATCCTCGTTATCAAATTCACGGTACTTCATCATCAAGAAGATACTGTAATCTACTCCAAGGGCAACCAACATTACAAAGGTGAAGAAAGGTACATTCCATCCTAATAGATTTTCCCCAAGGAATGTACTACTAATAAAGCGTGTAATTCCTAGTCCACCTACGTATGCTAGTAGCAATGAAGCAATGATATAGAATGGTTGTAAGATAGAGCGCGTTACTAACATCAATGCAAGTGTAATGCCAACTAACATAATTACTGCACTACGTAAGAAATCTTGATTAGCAATACTTGATTTATCAGAAGTTTCAGAAGTCTGACCGCCAATCGAAACGGAAGCTTTCTTCAATGAGGTTCCCTTGATATTGTTGTTAATCATCGTTTGCAGACTTTCAACTTTTTTAATCGACTTAGCAGTTAATGGATCTGAATCTAAGACCACCGTGATCTTAGCGGCCTTTTTATTTGAAGATAAGTAGACATCTTCTGAATCTTTAAATGTATCACTTTCTAACACTGCTTTAGGCACAAATAATGTGTTAGATGCAGATGAATCTTGAAGTTCTTTCAAGTAATTATTGGATTCAGATAGCCCGTCATTTAGTTTACCAACGCTGCCACCAGCGGTTGCCATTTTTTGTTGTTGTCTCTTAAGTTCATTTCCAAGAGTTTGAGCATCATTACCGATTGCTTGGGTATAAGTGGCAATTGCTTGAAGGCGAGTTTGCATTGAACTTACTGAAGCCATTTCTTGGCTAGCTGCTCCAGAAAGAATCGTCATTTGTGTTTGTGATAATGGTTGACCAGCCGCTGCCATCTTTTGTTGTAAGGCCGTCATCAATTGTTGACCACTTACAGAGCTACCACTAGTTGATTGGATACTCTTCAACTCTTGCCCAATTAAGGTCGCTTTAGCACCGATATCTTCAAGTTGACTAGCATCAAAATCTCCACCAGTTAAACCTTTTTGAAGTTCTTTTAAGCCCGCTTGAGCCTTGCTTGTTTGGGAAGTCAACGTCTTCAATTGATCATTAACATAAAGCTGATCTAACTTATCGCCACCTGGTTGAGTAACTGATGCAACCGTCTTGATTCCATCAATACCTTTAATTTGGTTGGTTAAGTTATCAATAACTCTTAAATCACTTTCATTATCAAGCTTGTGACTGCTCTTGATATAGATGGTAGTAGGTTCCGCTGTTCCTTTGCTAAAGTGCTTTTGCACCGTCTTAAATCCTTGCTTAGCAGAATAATTAGCTGGTAGTTCAACGACTGTATCATAATTAAGTTTATTGTTATAAGTTAACAGCATTGGAATTGCTAAAATTACGATGATGCCTAAAGCAATCAATGGATTTTTAGCTGAGTGTCCTGAAAGCCAATCCCACAACTTACTGTGATTTGATTCTTTTGAATTATGACTAGGCCAGAATACCTTATTCCCGAGTAGTGACATAAAGAAGGGGTTAACGGTCAATAATGCTAGTAGTAAAATAGCAACCCCAATTCCAACCCCCGTTGCCGAACGGTAAATGGAAAACTTAGCCAATGCTAAAGTCAAGAATCCTAATAGAACGGTACTTCCTGAATAAAGAATCGTTTTCCCTGCCACCTTAAGTGAATGCTTCGTGGCAGTTTCTTTATCCATCCCCTCAATCAAATCATTCTTGAATTGGTTATAGAGTAAGATATTGTAATCCGTCCCGATTCCAAACATAACAACGACCATGAAAACTTGGGTAAAGTTTGAAATCGTAAATCCTGCATATTTAGCTAAATTCATCACTGCTGATAAAGCGACGATGAAAGATAGTCCAACAGTTCCTAAAGAAATTAAAGGAACAATTGGGGAACGGAAGACTAGAATTAGCACAATCAAAATGAAGACGATGGCAATAACTTCAGTCTTTTTAAGACCCTCTTCAATGGCTACCGAGAAATCATCATTTAAGATATCACTACCAGTTACGTAAGTTTTCACTCCGCTCGTCTTAACTTCTTTAACCAGCTTTTGATTCATCTTCCGCACTGAATCCCGCTTACCTACATCTAGTTGCACTATCTGGGTTGATTTATCTTTTGAAATTAATTGCTTCTTAGTTGCCTCACTATCGTTAGGAGCAGTAACTCCTTTAATATCATACTTAGATTTATTATCTTTGATTTTATCAATAGTGTCATTAATACGATCTTTTTGCTTATGGGTTAAGGCTTGGTCACCATTATTAAAGACCAAAACGACCTGGCGCGTATTGCTAATTTTGTGGCCCCAATCTTTTTGGATGGTTTTAGCAACTTGGCTTTTAGCCGTATCCGGAATTTTGGTTTGACCTTTTTCAGCTACTAAGCTAGAAATATTAGGTAACATTACGATTCCTAAAATCAAAACGATAATCCAAGTCACAAACTTGGCAATGTTTTGTTTGATATACTTACTCATACTCTTCTCTCCTATCTATAATTAATCAATTCACTCTTCTCTTAATGCTTATTTCCCTAGTAACTCATCAACATATTCCATCGCTTCTCTCTTAGACAATGGATGATTTTCGATGAAAATCCACTTAAGTACCAACAAAATCGTATTACTATAATGCTTTGCTACTAATTCTAGTGGTACTTTCGAAGTTTGATTTTTTAGATCTTGCTTTAAAATCGTAATAGCCTCGTTTTTAAAGTACTCATAAATGCTGCTCACAATCGAACTATTATTAGCATTATGCTTTGCTAATTGAGTTAATAGTTCCCGATGCTGATCCATGGCCTCAAAGATTTGACCCAATATATATTCTTGAAGATTTTCGTCAGCAACGTCATGATACTGCTCAATATTGCTTTCTTCTTTGAATAATAACCAACAATAATTCAATAAATCTTTTTTATCTTCAAAATAGTTATAGAAAGTTGCCCGCGGAAAATTACTAATCTTACAAATTTCATTAATGCTAATATCGTCATACGATTTTTCCGCTAGTAGCTTATACATCGCATCCGAAAATGCTCTTAAAGTTCTTTGCGCTCCTTTGGTTGATTTTTTCGTCAAATCATATTTCATTTATTCCCTCCAAAAATGTTTTTCTCTATAAACTATTCTATCTCCACATATTTATTTTTACAACAGTTTAAATTTAGACATGTGTAAAAATGCATTTCCATACAAAAAAAGTTACGATGGTTCTGTTGCAAAGTTTTCCCAAAAATCTATTTTAGTGTAAAATTGAGAAAAAAGACAGAGAGGACAGAGTAATGAATCATTTTAAAGGCAAACAATTCAAAAAAGACGTCATTATTGTCGCTGTTGGTTACTACCTGCGTTACAATCTAAGCTATCGTGAAGTTCAGGAATTGTTATATGATCGTGGAATAAATGTGTGTCATACTACGATTTATCGTTGGGTGCAAGAGTACAGCAAAGTCCTCTATTATCTTTGGAAGAAGAAAAATAGACAATCCTTCTATTCATGGAAAATGGACGAAACCTATATCAAAATTAAGGGACGTTGGCATTATCTTTATCGTGCAATTGATGCGGACGGCTTAACCTTAGATATCTGGTTACGAAAGAAACGGGGTACGCAAGCAGCCTATGCTTTCTTAAAACGACTCCATAAACAGTTTGGTGAGCCGAAAGCAATTGTGACCGATAAAGCACCTTCTCTTGGCTCCGCCTTTAGAAAGTTACAGAGTGTGGGTTTATATACTAAGACAGAGCACCGAACTGTGAAGTATCTTAACAATTTAATAGAACAAGACCATCGACCTATTAAACGACGAAATAAATTTTATCAAAGTCTCCGTACAGCCTCTTCCACGATTAAGGGCATGGAGACCATTCGAGGAATATATAAAAAGAACCGAAGAAATGGAACGCTCTTCGGCTTTTCGGTGTCTACTGAAATCAAGGTATTAATGGGAATAACAGCCTAAGATATTTAGAGTTCAGAGAGGGCGCGTTTGATTTTCAAACTTCGCAACAGAACCAGTAAAAAGCACACCACTCAACAGTAAAAAGCACACCACTCAACAGTAAAAATAAAAAAATAGTGTTTACTAACTGTAATTTTGTTATATACTGTATTTATAAAATAAAATGTATGTTCGAAAGGAAGAAAATTTATGGTCGATAAACACAATATGTTATGGGTCAGTGACCGTAACTTTAACAAAGAAGATTTTAAAGACCAACAATATTTTCAGGTGGCTGAACATAATAACCTAATTACTAAGGCACGTCATGATTTAAATGCCCGTGAGTTAAAGATTATGGACTACGTCATATCAAAGATAAAACCTGATGATGAACACTTTAATATTATTCAAACGTCGATGTATGAGCTATCTAATGTTCTTGATTTAAAGCGTAGCGGTCGTACGTACTCGCAACTTGCCCAAAATTTGCAGGATATGCGTGCTAAATCTATCAGAATTTATAGTGAAGAAGAGCGTCGTATTACAATGACTGGTTGGTTTGAAGTGGTGCGTGTTTGGGAAAATGGGCAAATACAAATTAAAATTAATGAAGAATTTGCGCCATTTCTGTTGCAATTAAAAGATAAAGGGCACTACACCCAATACTTACTCGTTGATACCGTTAAACTGAAAAGTAAATATTCTATTTTGCTTTATAAACTCATGCGTGAAGCTGATAAAGATAACGGTAGTTCCATTGCCATTGTCCAAGGAACGCCTGATGAGTGGAAAGAATGGCTAGGTGCGCCAGAAAGTTATACCTATGGACGATTGAAAGATAATATTTTAAACCCAGCAATTGAAGAAATTAACCTTGAAATTGGGGATATGGACTTAGAGTTATTTCAAGCACGCCGTGGTCGCGAGGTCGTTCAAGTAGAAGTTCACAATAATTTTATTCGTAACCCACGTTTTTAATATAAGGGGGGAAATGATGAATATAATAAAAAGAGGGATACCGCCCTAGCCTGCACAGCTCACGGTATCCCTAACATTTAGCAAAACAACCAACCATTTGAAAGGAAGTTTCACTATGAAGAATAGTATCACAAAAGTAAGTCTAGTTGTATCAATTATCAGTCTGTTGGTAGTGGGTTTTCTTGCGCTACAAATGAACAAACAAGCTAGTGAACTACAAGATGTTCAACAACAAGTTGACGATAATACTAACGTTACTGATCCACGGCAAACGTCATGGGCATTACAAAACATTTGGGTATTTGATAATCAAACGCACAAATATGTCCTAACACATATCAGCAAAGGGAACAGTAAAGCTTTAAGAGATAAATTGCTTAAAAACCAATCGGGCATGCTCACACAAGTATCTATTACTCACCCTGTCGTACCGTTTATCTATGTTCAAAACAACAAAATTAGCTATGATAAACTGACCACTAAGGGCATGAACTCACCACAATTACAACGAGTTCACACAAATTTAACTTATAAGTAAGGGGAGAGTTCATGGATACAGTAATTACAGCGTTAATTGTTTTCGGAGCATTAATTTACATGCGTATTCATAATCACAGTCACGCTGATTATGACGAAGATAATCCTAAGGGGTTTGATGTACGGGCATTTATCTTCCCGATACATTATTTCATTCGCAGTACGATTTTTAACACTTTTAAAAGTAACGGTCTTGCATTCTTTTTTGTGCTTTTTGTCGGCGGATACGCTTTACTGTTAGACGTCCCGATTTGGTACATGAATAGAACAGCAGGCAAAATGTTTGACGACTTTTTTTATATTTTAGAGGAGGATCTGAATTTGTTTGAATGTGTGAATGTATTTAAATCAATTAAATCAAGTTAGCTACTTGCATTAAAATTGGCACAACAATTACGAACAAGACAGTTGATGTTGTAACAAGGTTAGTAGCGTAGTCAACATCACCATGTGATTGATCAACTAGAATAGGTAGGACAGCTAAACCAGGAGCAGCTGATTGAATGATGAATGAGTTTGATTCGATAGTTGGTAATGAAGTACCCATCATTGAACCACCAATAAGAATAATGCTAATCATGATTGCAGGAGCAACCACAAATCTACCTAATAGAGCTAGGATTGTATCACGGTCGAATCTGATTGATTTCAAACCTGCATCGGCTAAGATAATACCGATGTAGATCAATGACATTGGTGTAACGATACCACCGACCATGTCCAAAGTCTTGTTGATCCAGTCAGGAACTGGGATAGCAAGTAGTAAGAAAACAAGTGATACTAAGAAACCAACAAGTGGAGCAGGAAGTAATTTTTTCCAGTTAAAGTCTTTCTTAGCACCCTTTTCAACGGTTGGATCATCACTTGAGATGAAGAAGACACCAACAGCCCAAGTTGAAATTGTATTCATAACATAGTAGATAAGGAAGTAAGGTAAACTCTTAGTTCCAAATAAAGCCATGTTTAGAGGTAAACCGATAAAGATGGTATTAGCATTAACGAACATGTTAATGAAAGTACCACGACGGCCCTTTCTAATACGGAAGACCTTTGTTAAGATCCATGCAATGATGTAACCAATCGTGAAACTGGCGAAGGTAAAGATCAGTCCGCCGGACAAACTTGCTAATTTATCTCTGTTCAAATATTTAAGAACAGAGACGAAGATTGAAGCAGGTAAAGCAATTTTCATAATGATAAATGAAATATTGCCTTTAAATTTATCGCCTAAACGTCCTGATCCTCTTAGCCAATACCCCAAAGCAATGACAAGAACGATTTCAGCAACACTTTCAAGTGAAGTGATAAATGCAGCCATGAATAAATTCCCCTTTATTTAACAAAAATTTTAATTAATATTTAGGTTCCCACTTAAGATCAGCAACTGCTTTTTTAGCGTCTGTAGCAGTTGTTAATTTTTCGTCAATAGCTTGTTGAGCAGCACCATTGGCAACAGTCATACTGAACTTGTCTAGTTGTGAAACTGGAGGAAGAACAGCAGCACCAGGTTGTGTAGGATCAACGATACCACCCAATGAGTGAGCAGCTTTGTTGATCATGCCATCTGAAAGAATCTTAGCATTAACAGCCATAGAACCAAGACCAAGACCTGGGTAAACTAAAGCGTTATTTGCTTGACCGATATGATATGTAACACCATTGTATTCAACGGGTTCAACAGGAATACCAGTAGCAATAAGAGCCTTGCCATCAGTCCATTTCAAAAGGTCTTCAGCCTTAGCTTCAGCAAGCTTTGTAGGATTTGACAATGGGAAGATAATTGGACGTTCTGTATGAGCGGCCATTTCCTTGATAACAGCTTCTGTAAAGGTACCAGGTTGTGTTGAAGTACCAACAAGAATAGTAGGGTGAACAGCTTTAACAACAGCTTCTAAGTTTGTTAATTCATCAGCATTAGCAAATTCACTACGTTTTCTTGTAAATGGCTTTTGTTCTGGTGTTAAATCTTCAGTATCATCGAACAAAAGGCCTTGTTTGTCGACTAGGTAGAAATGTTTTCTAGCTTCATCTTCAGAAAGTCCTTCTTCAACCATTGCATCGAAGATTCTCTTAGTAATACCAGCACCGGCAGTACCAGCACCAAATGATAGATAAACTTGATCTGTAAGTTTTTCCTTGGAAATATTCAAAGCACCAAGAATACCAGCAAGAGTAATAATACCTGTACCTTGAATGTCATCATTGAAGGTAAGAATATTATCTTTGTACTTATTTAAGATGTTAGCAGCATTGCTACGGCCAAAGTCTTCAAAGTGAAGATACATATCAGGGAATAAGTTTTCAGCAGTTTCAACAAATTTGTCAACGAAGTTGTAGTACTTGTCGCCAGTAACACGTTCGTGATGATTACCCATGTATAGATCATCAGCTAATAATTCTTTTCTGTTTGTACCTACATCAAGGACAACAGGAAGAACTGATTTAGGATCAACACCAGCAGCAGCTGTGTAAACCATTAATTTACCAACAGAGATGTCAACACCTTGAACACCCCAGTCACCAATACCAAGGATACCCTCGCCATCAGTAACAACGATTAACTTGATATCGCGACCAGCAGATGCATTCTTCAATGATGCTTCAATATCATCTTGATCATCGATTGATAAGAAAGCGGCATTTTGTGGATCTAAGAAGAGGTGACTGTAGTTTTCAATTGTGTCAGCGATTGTTGGATCATAAACAACTGGCATAAATTCATTAACATGTTGACTGAATAACTTGTAGAATAAAGTAACATTTTCATTGAAAAGATCCATCAAATACATTCTCTTAGCCAAGAATGTATCCTTATTAGAATAGTTTTCATAAGCTTGTTCGACTTGTTGATCCAAAGTTTGCACGAATGGTGGCAACAAACCTTCGATGTGATTTTCTTTTCTTTCTTCCTTAGTAAAGGCAGTACCTTTATTTAAGAAGTGATTGTTTAATAGATCTAAACCCTCATATTTCATAAAATGATTCCTCCTAATTTAATTTTCTAACCATAATCACATTATAATAAAAAGTATGATCTGTTATATCAATATATATATATATAAACATAATTTTCATATATTGAATTTATATAAAATATTAACTTAGCATATTTTTTTATATATAATGTTTTCTTAACTAACTTCTAAGGAGTATTATAGACCATAATAAAAAATATAGTCAAATATATTAACTTGGTAGATTGCAAATTTAATCCGAATTTTTTGACAAATTGGTCAGCATGACCTGATAAGGTGTTTGCCAGTCAAGTATTTTAAGTGGTCTCTGATTAATTTCGAGTAAGGTGGTTTTCAAGCCTTGAGCACTAATCTTGAGCACTAATGTGCTCAAAATAAGTCCCCTTAGGATAAAAATAGCGTAAGTTCCGATTAAATCGTTCATTACTGCCGCGCTCAGCTGGCGTATAAGCATGGCAGTAATAGGTCTTAATACCGTATTGTGCTTCAAGTGATACTAGACCGCTAAACTCAGTGCCACGGTCCACCGTAAAACTATGCACCGGGCCATTAAAAGTTGCTAGAAACTTATTTAGGGCTTCATTAACAGTCGCTGTCGTCCGGTTTTTTAATCGGTAGGCCCAAAGGAAACGTGATTTGCGATCGATTAAGGTTAATAAAACTGCCTTACTATGCCCACGAGGACCAACGACTGTATCTAGTTCAAAATCGCCGATGCGATTACGTTGATTAATCATCATGGGACGCTGTTCAATTGATCGCCCCAAAGATTGATTATATTTAGAACGTTGGTCAACGTTACGCCGTTGGCGCACGCCATGTTCAGGCAAATCATTTAAAGAAAACTCAATTTTCCCTTGATTTAACCAATTATAAATTGATTTAGTCGCTAGTTTAAATTCGTGAGCTATCATTTCTGGTGACCAACTTAGCCGTAAATGGTTTAAAATTATTTGCCTTAATTTGTCATTCAATTTAGTCTTTCGGCCACATCGTGACCGCTTGTATTCGGCATCTGTTTGTGCTAATTCAGCCTGATAAGGTTCACATCGAGCTAATTCATAAGAAATTGTGGCAGGTGATCGTTTTAGGCGATCGCTCATTTGGATATTGGACAGGCCTAGTTCACAAAAGGTTTCGATTTTAATTCGTTCGGAATAGGTTATACTAGACAAAAGATCAGCTCCTAAAAGATGGGTTTGTGGTAAACACCATTTTAAAGGAAGCTGATCTTTTTTGTCCGAACAGCGTTCGGATTAATTTTACGGTTCTGTTGCAAAGTTTTAAATCTACTATCAAATAAGGTAGAATAATAGAAAAAGATAGCAGGAGGAATGACGATGAATCATTTTAAAGGAAAGCAATTTCAGCAGGATGTGATTATTGTAGCCGTGGGCTACTATCTTCGTTATAACCTTAGCTATCGTGAAGTTCAAGAAATCTTATATGATCGTGGCATTAACGTTTCTCATACGACGATTTATCGTTGGGTGCAAGAATATGGCAAACTACTCTATCAAATTTGGAAAAAGAAAAATAAAAAATCCTTTTATTCATGGAAAATGGATGAAACGTACATCAAAATTAAAGGAAAATGGCATTATTTGTATCGAGCCATCGATGCAGATGGTTTAACCTTGGATATTTGGTTACGTAAAAAACGGGACACACAAGCAGCCTATGCTTTTCTTAAGCGGTTAGTGAAGCAGTTTGATGAACCGAAGGTTGTAGTCACAGATAAAGCCCCCTCTATTACAAGTGCCTTTAAGAAACTAAAAGAATACGGCTTTTATCAAGGGACAGAACATCGTACCATTAAATACCTGAATAATTTGATTGAACAAGACCATCGTCCAGTAAAGAGACGCAATAAATTCTATCGAAGTTTACGCACTGCCTCTACCACGATTAAAGGCATGGAAGCCATCCGAGGATTATATAAGAAAACCCGAAAAGAAGGCACTCTCTTCGGGTTTTCGGTCTGTACTGAAATCAAGGTATTATTGGGAATCCCAGCTTAAATCATAGATACCGTAAGGGATTTTATTCTTTATTTAAAACTTTGCAACAGAACCATATTTCTGAAAAATTTATAAATTATACTAAAAATTATTCAAACCTTGGTATGCTCATTTTTCTAAAAAGAGAGCAAATTAAAAAAATGAGCCATACTAGGTTTTGAATAAATATAATTAGATTTAGAAAACCATTGAGAACTTTTTCTTTACTAAAATTATAAACTCAAGTTTCGCACATAAAAAAATAGGATAATCCATTGCCAGATCTGGGCCTGCATTGAATTCAATCGCCTTCTTGACTTTTTTAACAAAAGATACAAAAAGAACTCGCTTTGTTTTATAATTGATTTACCACAAATCAAAGACAAAGGAGTTCTTGCCCTTATGATACACTTAAAAGCCATCAAAAATCAATTACCAAATGAAGTAAAAGCGACTTTTTCCGAATTAAAGGTGCCTTCCTTTTTGCGTCAAGCTCACATCCACAAGCAAAAAGGCTATTCCGTCGCAGTCATCTTTACTTTTCTTTTTTCTTTAGTCTTTAAAGGCAAATCGCTTCATCAAGTCCTTTCTGGACGTGAGGCGGACCAATGGATGAAAAAAGATACGGTCTATCGTTTGATGAACGATCCTCACAATAACTGGCGGACCTTTCTTCTTCGTTTCAGTACTTCGGTGATCGAAAAGATCCATCGTCTGACGGATCCTCAAACTCATCTACGCACCTTGATTTTAGACGATTCTACCTTTTATCGAAATCGGAGTCAAAAAGTCCCTGGTTTAGCCCGTCTATGGGATCATGCCTTGCAAAAAGGCTACAAAGGATATCGTATGCTCACGTTGGGCTTTTCCGATGGGTATTCGTTTCTGCCTATTGATTTTAGTTTGCTTTCTGGCAATAAAAAAGTCCAGCCCACCATCTCTGTACAAGACCAGCGAACCGTGGGCGCTCGTCGATTCAAAGAAGCGCAGCGTCCCATGCCTGAAGTGGCGGTTGAAATGGTGGCACGTGCCCTTGATCAGGGCATTTATGCCACGCATGTGCTCATGGACAAGTGGTTTACTTGTCCGAAAATGATCGATCGGTTACACGATTTAGGCATTCATACGATAGGGATGATGAAAAACGGAAAAACAAAATATCTCTACCAAGGGCGTTTTTATAAATTAAGCGAACTCTACCAAAAATCGACGGAAGAAGTAACTGCTGAAGCTATTCTTTCGTCCATTATCGTCCAGCCCTGTGCTGGTCAGCATCCTGTGAAGATCGTTTTTGTGAAAAACCACAGTAAACAAAGTGCCTGGTTAGCCATTATGACGGATGATCTGACGCTGTCTTCTCAAGAGATCGTCAAAACCTATTCTTTACGGTGGGATATCGAAACATTCTTTAAAGCATCAAAATCACTGCTTCATTTAGCGCAAGAAACACAGACACGGAATTATCAAGCCCTGCTCTGTCACACGACCATTGTATTTACCCGTTATATTCTCTTGAGCTGGCAACAACGCTGTGCCAATGACGAGCGGACACTGGGCGGCTTATTTTATGAACTCGCAGATCAGATGAAAGAACTTGATTGGTCTGTGGCATTGCTTGAGTTGGTCAAGATCATTCAGGCTGTCAGCGAAAAAGCAGAAAGTACACTACAAGACTTTATTGAAAGTCAACTACAACACTGGATCGATACGCTACCCAACTATGTCAAGGTTTATCTACCGAATTTGGTGTGCGAAACTTGAGTTATAAAATCAACGAATACGGCATTTCCAAATATTCAACCACTCTAGAAAGGAAGTCAGCTGCAGGAGCACCATCAATTACTTGGTGATCAAATGTTAAGCTTAAAGGTAGTTTTTGTTTTTGGACAACTTGACCTTTTTCATCAAGTACTAATTCATTCAACATAGATCCAACGCCTAAGATTCCTGTTTCTGGCGGGTTCAAAATAGGAGTAAAGTATTCTGCGCCGCCTTTTCCTAAGTTAGTGATGGTGAATGTCGAACCGCTATAATTTTCACTCTCTAACGTTCCTTGTTTTGTTTTTTCGATTCGATCATTTAAAGTCTTTCCTAACTCAGTCAGTGTCATTTTATCGGCATTTTTTACCACTGGAACAATCAGTCCTTCATCTAGCGCCACTGCCATACCTAAGTGAACTTCAGCAAATTCTTCTAATTTTCCATCATGATATAAAGCATTCATTTTAGGGGTTTCCTGTAATGCTAAAGTTGTTGCTTTGGATAATAAAGTGGTTATACTCATTTGTCCATCTGTTAATGGTATCCCAGCATTTTCTTTCATTTCTTTCCTAAAAGCCATCAATTGAGTCACGTCAGCCTTTTGTTGAACTGTTACTTGAGCAGTATTTTGTAGACTTGATGTCATGCGTTGAGCAATCGTTTTCCTCATACCAGTTAAACCAGTGCCTACTGATGTCGTTGTCGTAGCTGCTACACTTTCTTCTTGAGGTTCGAACATTTCGACATCACGTCGCGTGATCCGTCCATTGCCACCCGTGCCATTGATTTGAGAATAATCGATACCTTGTTCTTTAGCAACTTTTCTAGCTAACGGAGTAATGAAAATCCGATCGCCCTTTGCTTTTTCCTCTTTCGGTTTTACAGGTTCAGGTTTTTTGTCTGATGGTTCTTCTGGAGTTTCTTCGGTTGTGTCTTTTTTTTCAGTTTTTGAAGAAACCTCTTCACCTGGCTCGCCGATTAAACCAATGGCGTCTTTACAAGGAGCTACTTCACCAGTAGGAACTAATATTTTTATAAGTGTTCCTTCTGCTGGTGCTTCAACATCATGGCTGAGCTTTTCTGAGCTGATTGTACATACCGCTTCTCCTTTCTCAACTTGATCTCCTTCACCTTTCAGCCAAGTATCTACTGTACCTTCTGTCATCGTTAAACCTAATGTCGGCATAATAATTTCTGTTGCCATACTTTTTCGCCTCCTTTATTGTTTTAAATCCTCAATAATTTCGGAAGCTGTATCCATTACACGATCTGCATTAGGAAGATACAGCTGTTCTAAATTCGAGGCAAATGGCACGGGAGTATCTGGTGCGCAGATACATTTAATAGGACCATCGAGGTAGTCAAATGCTTTATTTCCGACAACTGAAGCAATATCAGTCGCTGTATTATTATGTGGGTTGGCTTCGTCAATTATAGCTAAGCGACCTGTTTTCTTAATTGATTCGATCACTGTATCTTGATCCCAAGGTGAAACTGTCACAAGATCAATGACTTCCACAGACACGTTCTCTTTTTCTAATTTTTCGGCTACATCTAAGGCGACATAAAGCATCTTTCCGATTGTAACAATGGTTAGATCCGTACCTTCACGTTTTACTTTAGCTTTGCCAATTTCTACTTTATAATAGTCTTCGGGTACGTCTTCTTTAGTCCCTAAAAGGGTTTTATCTTCTGAAAAGACGACCATATTGTCTTCTTCAATTGCCGAAAGCATTAAACCTTTGGCATCATAGGCATTTGATGGAACAACAACTTTAACTCCCGGGATGGAACCAAATAAACCATAATATGAACCGGAGTGTTGAGCCGCGGCTCCTGCACCAGCCCCGTGAGTCGTGCGAATAGTTAAGGGAACTTTAGCTTTACCGCCAAACATATAACGCATTTTTGAGCCTTGCGTTAAGATGGTATCAAGACAGTAACCAATAAAGTCGTTAAACATTAATTCCACTACAGGACGTAATCCAGTAGCTGCAGCGCCGACAGCCGCTCCCATATAACCGTTCTCAGCAATTGGCGTATCCATCACTCGCTGGCGACCAAATTTCCCCATCAGCCCGCTAGTTACTCCAAAAACACCACCAAAGGCATCTTCATTTTCTTCTAAGTGTTCAACTGTAGCTCCACCAGATTGGTCTTCACCAATCAAAAATACATTTTCATCTTTATCCATTGCTTGCTCTAAAGCTTCATTTATTGCTTTCATCATAGTAATTTGTCTAGCCATATTACTCTCTCCTTTATTAATTATTCAGCAAAAACATCTTCATACAATGAATCTGGTTCAGGAATTGGGCTATTTTCAGCAAAATTAATTGCTGCTTGTATGTCTTCTTCCGATTGTTTATTGATAGTTTCCATATCTTTTTTGCTTAATAATTCTTCTTTAAGGGCGTAGTCTTTAAACTCTTCAACAGAATTACGATCAGCTAATTCTTTCTCTTTTCCTTCGTGTGCTTTATACTTTTGTTCGTCTCCTTCAAAGTGCCCATTATCACGATAGGTCAAACATTCAATCAATGTAGGCCCATTCCCTTTACGAGCACGATCAATAGCTTTTCCTGCTGCTTCATATACGGCAACAACATCTTTACCATCGACGGTTTCACCAGGGATGTCATAAGCAACTGCTCGTTCTGAAATTGTCTCAGTACTTGAAGCGTATTGATGCGGCGTCCCTTCACCATACATATTGTTTTCATTAACAAAGACAACCGGTAGTTTCCAAATAGAAGCAAGGTTTAAACCTTCATGAAAACTTCCCTCATTGGATGCTCCGTCACCAAAGAAACATACAGCAACATCTTTAGTTTTCAAATATTGATTACGCAATCCAGCACCAGTTGCTAAAGTTATACCGCCACCAACAATACCATTGGCACCAAGCATTCCCTTATCGATATCAGCGATATGCATGGAACCACCCTTACCTTTACCCAAACCAGTTTTTCGACCTAAGATCTCTGCCATCATCCCATTTAAATCACAGCCTTTAGCAATACAATGTCCGTGACCACGATGTGTACTCGTAATTGAATCATCTTCTGATAAATGGGCACAAACACCAGTCGCAATAGCTTCTTCGCCTGCATACAAATGTACAAAACCTGGAATATTGCCATCTGCGAAAAGTTCTTTAACCGAAGCTTCAAAATGCCGAATATCTTCCATCCTTTGCAATATCCATTTTGCACGTTCTTTATTTATTTTTTTCATATAAAATTCCTCCTCTTATCCGTGAATAGCTTGATCAATGATACTGTTTGCTTCTTCCCCAATAGCTTCAGATAATGTCGGATGAGCAAAAATTATGTCAGCTAATTCATCAACAGTTCCTTCAGATTCCTTGACTGCTAAAATCGTGTGAATCATTTCTGTTGCATGACTGCCAACTACCACTGCGCCTAAAATTTGCTGGTACTTCTGTTCACTAATAATTTTGACAAAACCCTCTGTTTCTGCAGAAGCTAGCGCTTTACCATTTCCAGAAAAGGGAAAGCTTTTGATGGTCACATCATGGTTTTCTTTTGCCTCGTCCTCACCTAAACCAAAACTTGCAACTTCCGGGTCAGTATATAAACAACGTGGGATCATATTTTGATCAACTGGATAGGTTTCTCCTCCACAGAATGCTTCTACTACACGTAATCCTTCCGCACTTGCAGCATGTGCTAATTGAAAACCTCCTATCATATCTCCAATAGCATAAATTCCCTTTTTACTGGTTTGATAGTGCTGGTCTACTTTAACAAAGTGTCCTACTTCATCCAACTCCAAATCTAACTGCTGCGGAACTTCCAAGTTTGCTTGTCTACCAGTAGCGATTAATAACTGATCAAAATACTTTTTTGTTCCATTTGACAACACAACAGCATCTTTTTTCACTTTCTCTATTTTGGCTTGAACAGTTACGTCGATTTTCATTTGCTGTAATTTCTTCTTAATTGTTTGTCTAGCTACGCTATCTTCTGTTAATAAAATATCCGAAGCAACTTCAATTAAATTTACTTTCACACCTAAAGGCTTCATGGCAAATGCTAATTCAACAGCAACTATACCACCACCGATCACTGTTAATTCTTTTGGTAATTCTTCCAGGTTAAAGAACGTGTCAGTTGTTAAATAATCTGCTTTATCAACTTCATTAATTGGGGGGATAAATGGATGACTCCCACAAGCTAAAAGTAGGTTTGTATAGCTAATTTTTTCTCCGTTTACAAACAGTTGTTGCTCTTGATCAAACGAAGCTAGTCCTTCGATATAATCGACTTTATTTTTTTGAAATAACTGTTTGATTCCCCCTTGTAAAGTTTGTATAACTTGATCTTTTCGCTGGACCATTTTAGCAAAATCAAGTGTTTCCTTATTGACCTGTAGACCATATTGATTAGCTTGCTCTGCAGATAAAATCCACTGTGCATGCGTTAAATAACTTTTTGATGGAATACATCCTACGTTCAAACATGCACCGCCGATATCTTTTTCCTCGATCACTGCTGTCTTTTTCCCTTTTTGCGCTGCTTTAATCGCACTTACATAACCACCCGGACCAGAGCCTATGACAACCAAATCATAATTTGCCATTCTTGCTAAACCTCCTTTTGCTAAATTGTTAAAATTTCAATACTCCTTTACCACCTTTCATTTATATAAACGCAACTTTTGTGCCAAGCAAAAAGGGAGTTAAAACAAATTTTCTTTTTCACAAATAAGTGCTAAATTTCTATTAAAAAATTTAAAAAACTATTAAAATAAGGTTTTGTCCAAGTGATTATTTCACAATTTTTTTAATAAAAATAGACGATGATTTAACTGTATTAGAGCTGAAACATATTGTTTCAGCTTGTCTCACATAAAATAACCGCAAACAACGAATAATCCTCATTCGTTTGCGGTCAAAATTACTTCATATTATGTGCTTTCATTTTTCGATAGAGTGTTGCCCGAGAAAAGCCTAGTCGTTTAGCTGTATTTGATATATGAAACTTTTCTTTTTCTAAAGCATTTTCGATCTCTTGTTTCTCGTTATTTGCCTTGGCATCAGTTACCTGTAAGCTTCCACTTTCAATCAATTCACAGATATCTTGTTTGGAAGGTTGTTCTGATGAATAGAAAACGTAAAGCCGTTCTAAAAAGTTATTAAACTCACGTACGTTTCCATACCAAGAATAATTTTTTGCTGCTTGAAAGATCTCTTCTTGCCAGTTAATCCTCCAATTTTTCTGCGTACAAAACTCTTGGATTAACGGACGAAGATCTATCAAACGCTCACGTAACGGTGGAATTGCTAATTGTCCGACAAAGATACGATAAAATAGGTCTTCTCTGAAACGTTGTTCAACAACAGCTTGTTTTAAATCCTGATTGCTTGCAGTAATTAAACGAAAATCGACCTTTTTTGGTAAACCATTGATCCGCGTTACCTGTTGGTCTTCCAACACACGCAACAAAGCGGTCTGCATTTTTTTCGACATATTATCAATCTCATCTAAAAACAGTGAACCTCCGTCAGCTTGTTCAATTTTTCCTGTATGGCCTTTACTATCTGCGCCGGTAAAAGCGCCTGGAGCATAGCCAAAAAGCTGGCTTTCTAGTAAGTTTTCATTCAATGCCCCACAGTTAAGAGCTACAAGTGGACCACTTTTTTTCGAACTATTATGATGAATCGTTTCGGCAATAATTTCTTTTCCGCTACCCGTTTCTCCATAAATATGAATCGGTAGGTCACTGGTAGCAAACATAACTACTTTCTTCAAAAACTTCTGATACTTCTCATTTTGGCTCGAAATTCCAGGATAGTAAAAACTGTTCTGTTCTGATGAGAAATCTTGGAGTAAAAACCGGTAACCCACTAATTCTTTATCTACATAAATTTCTTCTTGTTTATAAGTCGACTGACCATTTAAATAACTTCGGATATCATCACCGATCGGGAACTTATCTGTGTATTTATCAGAAATATAAACAATACGGAAATGTTCATCGCACAAAAGGTCATCTTCTGAATACTTAGCCACGTAACGAAGCAAACTATTCTTGCGCTCTAAATAATGATAGACAATTGTATTGGTTATTTTTTGTGTGACAACTCTTAACGGCAATTGGGCATCTTTTGACGAGCTATTTTGATATGTAGAAATATCAAGTACAGCAATTAGTTGATTTTCTTCATCAAAAATCGGTGAAGCAGCACAACTCCAGCTTCTAGAAGCTACAGAGTAATGCTCATCAAGGGTAAGCCATTCTTGTGATTTAGTTTTTAGTACTAAACCAATCGCATTTGTCCCTACCCCTAACTCTGACCAGCCGCTACCTTCTTGGAAAAAGATACCATTGGCGTAATCTTTTGAACGATAGCTACCCTCACGCCATAATATATTTCCAACTTCATCCGTTAGAACGAACAAAGGTAACTTCAATTCTAAGCAATTTTGCAATTCAGCGACTTCTTTTTTAACTAGTTGAATTAATTCCTGATGTTTTCTTCGTTGCTTTTTTAGCTCTTGTGCTGTCATTACTTTACGCGGTTTATGAAGATAAGGATCTACTTGGTTCATATAACATGTTTGCCAAGAATCAGCAATTTTTTCTGGCAAACTATCTAAAATTTCTTCGTCTCCATTAATAAATCGCTGCCAAATTTCTTGTTGCATATTGGTCACCTCATTATTTCCTTTCAACTTCATTCTAACATTTTTGGCCCAATATAAAAGCGATTTCAAAAAGAATAGTTCATATTTTTTAATTTTTCAGACAAATAGTGTAGGTAGTTAAAATATGACTGTCCCTATTTATCTAATCCTTATTACATTGCATGTTTCGTTCGTTCGATAATATCATATTAAGTAGCTTTTGATTGTACATTGAAGAAGACGGAATATCCAGCCACAAAACAAATAAATTCGATATTTTTCTAGACTTTTTTGCGCATCAAATAATGTTTTCTTAGAAATAGCATTATGTTGAATATGATATCCTTTAAATTTATTGAAAAACGTGCGTAATATCATAATTAATTTTTTCTTTTAGCTAGCGGTTCATTCAGCTAATTTATTTATAAATTAAAAAATTTGGTATTATACTTATAGAAGATAGATAATACGTAAAGGAGGAATAAATGGCTATTGAAACAACGACAACAAAAGTAATATTAAAAAGTGGCGTAAAAGTATCATGTAAATCTAGAAATTTTTAGTTTACTGTAGATGAGCCAAAATCTAGTGGTGGCACGAATGCTGACATGAATCCAGTAGAAACGTTATTAAATTCATTAGGAACTTGTTTAACAACCGTAGCAAAAACTTTTGCTAAATCTAAAAATATTCAGTTAAAATCTTTCAAAGTTGACTTGGAGGGCGAGATTAACTCTGATAGTTATACGGGAAAAAGATCCAAATGCTAAAAAGGGATTCTCAAAGATTAAGACTATCTTTTATATAGAAACTGATAATACTGAAGAAGAAATTAGGGACTTTATTGACTTTGTTAACCTGAATGATTTATAAAAATTTGTGGATAATGATGGGCACCCCGTCAAGTGGACACGGAAATATAATAAAATTTTTAGAGAACGATTTGCTGATTTTTGGCAAATCGTTCTTTTGTTTTTATGATGATTAAACTTTGACTACGTTTGGCTGAAATATACTTTTGACGAGCGAAAACCCAAATATCTCACGCATGAAAAGTATACGACGATTATGCGGCTATCAAAAGTTGCTGGTGGACTTGTAATGGTGTTTTTGATTTCAAACAACGTTGATAGCGGCCGTTGTTGTAATAGTGAATATAGTTTTCAATCATGGAAACAAGACTTTGGCGACTTGTAAATTGCCTACGATAGTACTTTTCCCGTTTTAATGTTCCCCAGAATCCTTCCATAGGGCCATTGTCAATACAATGAGCAACGCGGGACATGCTTTGTTTCATTCCCTGTTTCTTCAATCGATTGCTCATCTGTTGACTCGTATATTGAAACCCTCGGTCGCTATGAAAAAGCGGATGAGCATCTGGTTCAAGCCGCACTGCCTCATCGAAGGTGTCAAACACTAACTGATTGTCATTTCTGTCGCTGAGGACAAACGAGACAATCCGACGATCCGCCAAATCTAGAATGGCACTAAGGTAAACTTTCTTTACTTGATCACCTTCGTAATACTTAAACTCACTGACATCGGTTAACCATTTTTCATTGGGTTTATCCGCATGGAAATTCCGATTTAAGTAGTTCTTGGCAATATAATAAGGATTTTTGGCAGCCTTGGTACTTCCGTGAGGATGATGTTTGACTGTTGATTGAATTTGAAGGCTACGACAAATGCGCAATACTCTTTTGTCATTGACGTGTAAGCCATAATCTTGAACCAAGTCATCCCGAATTCTCCGATATCCCTTGTCGTTATCTGCCTCATAGATATATCTGATTAAATCTGCCAAGTGTTCGTTAAAGATCGTTTGCGCTGATTTTGGTTGCTTTAACCAGCGATAATAGGCGGATCTTGAGACATGGAGAAACGCACACATCGGTTTAATCGGATAATTTTTGATATCGTGCAGCGCTTTGATTGCTTCATATTCAAAAACGTGGCGGATAAGGTCTACTCCCACTTCCTTTCTAACGCCCTGACTTTTTTTAAGAGGTCATTTTCCATTTCTAATTGTTGGATACGACGTTCTTTTTCAGCTAAGCGATCCCGCATTTCTTCTTCTGGGGTTCGACTAGGTTTTGTTCCC
Source organism: Tetragenococcus halophilus (assembly GCF_001712815.1). Classification (NCBI taxonomy): domain Bacteria; kingdom Bacillati; phylum Bacillota; class Bacilli; order Lactobacillales; family Enterococcaceae; genus Tetragenococcus; species Tetragenococcus halophilus. The sequence continues at coordinate 138,007 of NZ_CP012047.1, read as the reverse complement.
GCACGATGTCCTCGTCGGTCTTTTAATCCTTGTTCGCCCATTTCGTCATATTTCAGTACCCAGTTACGAACTTGTTGGTAGGACACTTGATATTTGATGGCTGTTTCTCCATAGTTACGATCGTGCAAAATACAGTAATGGACGATCTCTATACGTTCTTTAAAGGTTGTTTTTCTAGATTGACTCATTTGACTTCCACCGCTTCCTGATTTGAAGTTTCCATGAGTATTATATACCTTAATCCAGTCTCGTAGTTGTTTATCACTTCTAAGTTTATATTTTTTTGTAATATCATTAAGGCTTCCTGTGCCACTTAAGTAATCATTAACTGCCTGGAGCTTTGTTTCAATACTGTAATGAGCATTCTTCTTTTTTGGTAGTAGACCCGTCGGACCTTCATTTTCATAAATCGTCAACCAATGTCTTAAAGTATCATTACTGATCCCCAATGTACTAGCGATATGATTCAAGCTATCTTTACCACTCAGATAGCTTTCTACTGCTTCTACCCGTTCTTTTGGGACAAGCTTCATCTCCCTTTTTGACACACAAAATCCCCCCTATATAGGACTTTTATATTTCAGTGTCCTGTATAGGGGGAGCATATCATAACGCATTCGACTGTTCAACGAGGTGACTTTTATGTTATTTTCCCTTTTTATCGCCGCTTTTGAATAAAGAATAGAAAGGGATGATCGAACGACGCTAAAAAAAGATAAAATTCTTCCTAGAGAATGAAAGCCAAGCCTTTTTTATCAAGAGGAAAAGGGGAAAAGTAAACTAGAGATTCAATCGCTGAATTCGTGTAAGGACTTCCCAAAAAAGCGTGTTGTAAACATTCGTACTTGATAAGTGAATTTGCACTTGACGCGCGTGTTCTGTGACTTTTCCAGCAATATGAAATAGTTGAAAACGGATCGTGTCAATCACCGTCGTCTTTTTCTCTTGCGGAAAAGTCAGCTGTTTCATCAAGTGGATGATATTATAGGCGATAAAACTTAGGGCTAAGCGAACCTTATTCGCTAAAAAGGAAGGACTGTCCGTTTTATCAGCGAAAAATCCGGTCTTCATTTCTTTAATGAAGTTTTCCATATTCCCTCGTTTTTGATAGAGCTGAAAAATGGTTTGGGGCGAAAGATGAGCGAAATCGGTCACCACAAATTGAAATTCGGAAAAAAGTAAAGTTTCGGCTTTTCGAGTAGCCTTGATGGCTACTGTTCGAGATCGGTCCCAAGAATCTGCTTGATAAGCCATCTTAAAATATTGATGTTCGGACTTTGTGTAGTCCGTACCGTTGGTATATTGGACAAGATGTTGCGCATAATGAATCAACCGTACGTTATTTTTCAATTTAATCACATAATGGGCGCCTCGACACTCACATTGTTTATAAATTTCCGGTTTGGCAAAGCCACTATCCCCGCGTACAAGCATTGTGGGATCACTCGAACGTTGTTGGTAATGCGCCAACATTTCTACGAGATAATCTTCGGCGTGGGTGGAGGTATAAGATTTGCCATGACGATGGCGAACATCTAATGCCAATCCGGTTAAACCTTCAAATGCCACAAATGGATGATACCCATTGAGGCCATAGTGGTAAATATATTCCCCTGCTTCTTGCTTTCCGTAAGTGGGACAACAGGTGGAATCCAGATCAAGCACGAGTTGTTGGCTGTTTTGCTGGTCCATGCCTAAATCGCCAAGTTTTTTCGCCACTTGTAATAGTTGATTAACATTTTCTTCTGTCAAGGTATGAAGCAAAGTAGACATCATAAATTGCGAACTAAGGCGTTCTTGTTTCAATGCTTCCTTAAAAAGGCGATCATATTGTAAGATATTGGCGTCTCGGTCTCGAGAATAACCAGCGATCAATTGATATAGCCATTGTTTTACGACATCCAGCCATTCATGTTGGGCGAAGGCACGATACTCTGGAATATGAACGTATTGCGCTAACAGGGAATCAAAACGAATTTGATTTAGAAACTCCGAAAGTAAGACGAGCCCCGCGTCATTGGTTAAGGTGCCACCGTCATTGGCGATCAAGATGGCTTTTTGCTTATTGAATGTAAGAGAATTTTGTTGTAAAGTGAAAGACATAAGAACGCACTCCTTATTGTTATGTTTCGTTGACTTTACAATAACACGAAGTGCGTTCTTTTTGTACACCCAGAAGGTGAAGCAACTCAACCTTTAGAAAAAAGCACATGCCAAGGATTGAATGATCCTGGGAAAAATTTATAAATCATTCAGGACAATTTAACTTTATTAAGTCAATTGTATCAAGTAGACATTTACGAATTGAACGGCCAAAATAAACCGGCTGATCCACCAATACAAATAAATAAAGAGTCCGAAAAGGAAAATAATTATAAAAACAAAGATAAAGACGAAGGACTTGTATTGTTGATCTTTTCTTGCATTTTATTTTTAATTGCGCCCTTTGGTGTTTTTATTGCTCCTATCATCATTTGGCATAATAGGGTAGAGGGGAAATAAGATTTCCGCCCCTCCCGTCGCACCGTACGTACGGTTCTCGTATACGGCGCTCCATTTGTATTGTTTTCACGCTTGATTAAGATAGTAATTTAAAGGATTGACCAATCCAGGTCGATCCTTTTTCTTTATGGCTAAAACTTTCGGACTTAGGGTAAAATTGACGACGTCCATGCCGCATTTCCTATACCAACCTAACCTCGAATTTGCCACCTTATAAATGTTCTCTTTCGTGAAGTGACACTTGAATAATCGGTTTAATTGTTGTAGGTTCGTATAGATTCGTTGTGGCAGTTTCCATTGCTTTATGATGATCACTCGGACTTTATGTCGTATCCATTGCCCAAATTTTGCTAGATAGGTTTTCATACGCCCGATACGGTAGTAATTGATCCACCCTCTTATCGTTTGGTTTAGTTTCGTAAATGTCACCGCTAAAGGTCGCGACACCGCCTGTTTTCTTTTAAGGATGGCTTTGGTTTTGTCATAGAGCTTTGTTTTACTGACTTTGCTCGGTTTACATTGCCACCCCTTTTGGTTCTTCCAGAAGGTAAAGCCTAAAAATTGACTCTGTGTTGGTCGTACAACCTTGGTTTTTGTGACGTTCACTCGTAAGAAAAGCTTTCTTTCAATCCAACTCGTAATGGATTTCATTACACGATTGGCTGCCCGCTCACTTTTGACAAAGATATCCGTATCATCCGCGTAACGAACAAAATGCAGTCCTCTTGCTTCTAGCTCTTTATCCAATTTATTCAAGTAAATATTCGCTAAAATGGGACTTAAAGGGCCGCCTTGCGGAACGCCCGTTTCATTTGGACGAACGAAGCCATTTTCCATAATCCCTGCTTTTAAGAAAACACGTATTAAGTGAAGTGTTTCTCTATCTTTGACCCGTTCTCTAAGGGTCGAGATTAATTTATCATGATGAACCGTATCAAAATATTTCTCAATGTCCATATCAATGAGCCATTCATAACCTTCATTCAAGTAATCAAGTACTTTTTCAATCGCTTGATGTGCACTTCGATTGGGACGAAAACCATAACTGCTTTCACTGAAGTGAACATCGAAAATGCGACTCAGCTGTTGCGCGGTTGCTTGTTGTACCACACGATCTACCACGCTTGGAATTCCTAAAGGTCTTTGTTTTCCATCGGGTTTAGGGATATAAACTCGTTTGACTGTTTTCGGACGATAAGTCATCGATCGAATCTCTTGAACAAGAGAATGTCCGTGTTGATTGAAGTAATGGTCAAGTTCGTCGACTGTCATTTTATCAACACCCGGAGCGCCTTTATTCTTTTTGACCTGCTCGATGGCTTGTCTCATATTTTGCTGGCTCGTGATCTTTTCAATGAATCTCATGCGCTGTTCCTCCTCTAGGTGTAGATGGATCCAAGATCGTCCTCACTACTTTTCCCATCGATAGTTACGTTCTACCGTTCTAGGGTATCCTCGTTTCCGGACTGCTTGGATATTTTCTTCTAGCGATTCACACTATACAAACATTCAGCCCTTCACTACATGTAATATCATAGCTACTATGGCCTCGGCTGACTTCTTACGACAAACCTTTTTCGACCGTTCGCAAACGTCCGTAAGATCTCCCAGGGTAAGACACTTATCTTTCTCTCCACAACCTCTTGATTTACTGTCTTGGTTTTACGTTTACCTTTTGGACTTCGGCTTGATATGCAGCCTTATCCACCATTTAGCCTCATCAAGTTCCTGTGCGTAGGTTCAAGAGATTTGCGCCACCACTTCCTTCACCCCATCATCGCTGATTTCGGCTTGTGGCTCGCTACACTTGGCGGTAACTACCCGTGACTAGACTTTCACTAGCTAGATAAATGCCATGCCTGGCACACATAAAAAGACCAATTTGTATTATAAATTGGTCTATATTGTTTGTATTGGAGCAATTCTATATAACTTATACACTGGTTATGGAAATTTATCGGATTATTTAGATTGGGGTGCTACTGAATATCATTAGGTTACTTGTAAACTTCCTCCACTAATGGTAGCAGTACATGATACATTGTTAGATAATAATCCTCTTTTATGGACGCCTTTCCATTGTGCTGTAGTATTACTTATTTTGTTTAAAGACGAGGACGTAAAACTTCCAGCGGTAGCTACTGCATTTAGACCGTAAGCACTGGTTATTTTGTTATTGTTAACGTTAATTTTGTAAGAAAGGTTCCAACCAGACCCTTTTTTTAGAGGCTGTATAAGCTTTATTTGCTAATAACGGTGAAGTATTTTCTTCTGATACTGTAATTTCAATTTCTTCTCTATTACTGTCGACATTATCGAACGTTTGCGTACCACCTACAGTTAAATCATATGAAGCATTTACTTTTTCGACTTCATCGGCCTTCGTGTTAACGGAAGTCATTAAAAATAATGAAATTACCCCTAACATAAGAAATAAAGCTTTTTTCATAGAATATCGTTCCTTATTTTTGCTATTTCCATAGTAGCGCTTCTTAAAAAAAGTAGCAAAGAATAGCTAAGATTTTTTGGAAGAAAAATAGATAAGCAAGAAAGAAAACGCATTAAAAATCCTTGAAAATGAGGAAATAAAGCAATAGAATAAGGGCAAATTAAAGAATGTAAGCAAAAAAAATTAATTATAACCCCACTACTAATAGGAGGCAGAAAAAACCGTGAATAACGATAAATAGTAGTGTCAAACGTTGCTATATAAACATTTTGTTCTTTAGTATGTGTCAATTTTTTATAAGGTAAAAAATAGGCGAGAGGTTTCTACTCTCGTCTATCAGTTAGCCATCAATTTGGCTCATATGTCGCCATGTTGGTTTCTTATTTTTCACTTGTTCTTGATTTAATAACGCCATTTCGTGATTCTTCGGTTTTATAGCTAATGCATGCTGGATTTTTTCTCGAAAGCTATCAAAGTCAAAAATAGCAGCCCGTATATTTTCTTCGTCATCCCAATAAAGACATGATTTTATATATCCGTCTGCAGTAATTCTCAATCGATTACAACTTTCACAAAAATTGCAACTGATAGGATGAATCAGACCAAAACTTCCTTTGGCTCCTCCAATTTTATAATTTTCAGAAGGGCCATTGCCATCTAATCTAATTGGTTCGTATATCCAATGGTTTGTTTGACACGCGTTAAAAATTGCATCTAAGCCGCGATACTGTTTTTTCCACCGTTCATCTTGTTGTATCGGCATAAATTCAATAAAACGAAGATTTACATCATGATCAAAAGTGTATTTCAAAAAATCTGCAATTTCGTGATCGTTTTGTCCATTTATAATTACGGTATTGATCTTTATTTTTTTAAAGGGCAACTGACTTGCAGTATCAATTCCTTTTAATAAACGATCTAAATTTCCCCCGCGCGTAATTTCTTTATACCGTTTTTTATCAAAAGTATCCAAACTAATATTTAAACGATTCAAACCAGCTTGATATAGTCTTTTAGCCATCTTGGGCAACGCAAGACCATTTGTAGTCATTGAAATATCATCAATTTCTGTTATCGCTGAAATCCCTTTAATGATTTCAATAATATCTGATCGCATTAGTGGCTCTCCACCGGTCAGTCTTACCTTTTTAATACCCATCCGCGCAAAATTTTTTACCATCTGAATGATTTCCGCACAACTTAATACACGCTCATCTGGAAAAAAAGGCAATCCTTCCTCGGGCATACAATAAACACAGCGCAAGTTACATTTATCGGTAACGGAAATACGAATATAATCATGTCTACGCCCAAATGAATCATGCAAGACAGCTTGTTGTTTCAACATAAGATCACCCTCCACTAACAGGTGGTATCAAAGCAATTTCAGCGATATCACTCATTACATAACTTTCTTTTCCAATAAAACTTTGATTGATCGCAACACTACATTCAGATATCTCTGCTTTGTATTGCGGAAATTGTTGTTTAATTGCTTCTAAGACAGTCACTTTAGTTACTTTTAGAGGTAAATCAACGATTACCTCATGATTTAGTTTCTCTCCTAAATAAGCAAACGCTTTAATTTTTGTCTGCATTCAATTCGCCTCCCCATCGAATTTTATCTGTATTAATTTCTTTTTTCCAAATTGGAACAGTTTCTTTCAAATGATCTATAATATATTGACAACCTGCAAAAGCTTCTTTGCGATGTGGGGCAGCAACACCTACAAATACTGCTTCTTCAGACAATGCTAAACTACCCAAACGATGCACAACAATTGCACTTGCACCCTTTTTTTCCACTTCACTCGTTAATTTCTCCAACTCTTTTATCGCCATTTTTTGATAGGCTGTATACTCAATTTCTTTTGTTTGAATTGTACCTGTCCACTCTCGTACAGTACCTGAAAATACAACAATACCACCGTATTGCTTATTTTTTAATTGTTGATACAGATAAAAAACATTGATTGGTTCATACTGTAATTTAACAATTGCCATTCATTTATTCCTTTCTCAAAGCACAGCAAACATTTCATTTATAAAAGCGCTTGTGTTACTTATCACTATTATAATCCAAAAAAGATTTTTTTTAAACAATATTTTTTTATTGTTTATTAAATACAAAATGACCGCTTTTTCCACCTTCTTTTTCTAACAAATGACAATCTGTAATTTGCATACTACGTTCCATTGCTTTACACATATCATAAATGGTTAGTGCAGCAATTTGACAAGCAGTCAGCGCTTCCATTTCCACGCCAGTTTTTCCTGACATTTTAACCATAGCAGTAATTGTTAGTGTATCTTTTTCATTATCTTCAAAAATAATATTCACTTTTTCTAAAGGTAATAAGTGACACATCGGAATCAGTTCACTAGTCTTTTTAGCTGCCATAATGCCCGCAGTTTGTGCAACTGCTAGCACATCTCCCTTTTTTACTTTACCATCTTTAATTCTTTGTAAGGTTGCCTCTTTCATGATTACTTTTGTTTGAGCGCTAGCTTTTCGCACAGACCTTTCTTTATCGCCGACATCAACCATATTCGCATGACCTTGCGTATTAAAATGGGTTAGTTTATCCATAATTTTTTCTCCTATCTGATATTAATAAGATTGCATTTCTAAAAATATATGCTATGTTAAAAAAAGAAGTTCAATACTTAACAAACGAGGGATTCAAAATGAACCGTTACGATCGCCAAATACGTGTTGACCAAATCGGCTTAGCCGGACAAGAAAAAATAAAACAAGCGGTTATTCTAATTGTAGGATGTGGCGCACTAGGTACTTACGCTGCAGAACAGTTGATTCGTACCGGCGTACAACATTTAATTTTAATTGATCCAGACATTGTTGAAGAAACTAACTTACAAAGGCAAACGCTTTTTACAACAAAAGACGCTCAAGCTCAAAAAGCAAAAGTAACTGCTGCAAAAGAAAAACTTCTTCAAATCAATCCTAAAGCAAGAATTGACGTTTATCAAGAACGATTTGATAGTGCCTTATTCCACCAGCATAAAAAAATTCATTTGATTTTAGACTGTACAGACAATTATTTAGCAAGACGATTGATCAATGATTACTGTTTGGCTTTTAATTTGCCTTTTATCTTTGCGTCTGTCGCTAGTACTTCAGGACAAGTGATGCCTCTTTTTCCCAGCGAAGGTCCCTGCTTATCCTGTGTTTTCCCTCAATTACATCAATTAGAAAAAAAGGGATGTGATACTATCGGTGTGATAACGCCAATAGTTCCATTGATTTCAAGCATCCAAATTTCACTTTGTTTACAATACTTAGTAGGAGATTTAAAAAATTTTCATACCCTACATATGGTCGAATCATGGCCCTTAAAAGTTTCTTCTTTTCAAGTAAATAAACAAACAGATTGTTTGATGTGTAATCAAAAACAAAGTCATACCAGTGCCTCAGAATTGACCGAAACTTGTGGGGAAGTGTTTCAAACTACATTTCCTTTTCTTAGTCTTGAAGAGATAGAAGGATTATGTATAGATCAAAAGCTTACTTATCAAAAGAATCCTATTGCAATAAAAATGCAACTAGGTAGTTTTGAAATTACATTTTTTAAAAACGGGCACACACTTTTTTACGGCTTTACTGAAACTGAAGCTAAAGAAACCTTTGGCAAGATCAAAAAATATTTAGCTCAATTGCATCCATAATAACTAACTTTGCTAAATTTATCTAGCCATAACAATTTTTAAACAAGATTATAAAAAAAGGTTTTTGAGGCAATCCCTCAAAAACCTTTTTTACTAACTTTCGTATAATTCTCTCAAAGGCGTCATAATAATGCGATTCAAATCATTGATCGTTGTACTGAAAACTTGTTCTTTTTGCATCAAGTCATTAATTAAAGGCTCTTGTTGAACTTGTTGCGCTAATTCTTGTGCTCTTTGCGCGTCTTCGTCTGTCATATCTTCGCCTTGTGACATCTTTTCTTGTAATTCTTGTTGAAAAGTTTGAAATTCCTTAAATAAACGATAAGCTTCTTCGTTTTTTTTCAATTCAGCAAAAGAACCACTTAAGTCTTGGAACTGTTCCAATTCTCGAATTTCTCTTTCCAGTTGATTCGCAGTATCATAAATATTTGCCATAAAAATTTTCCTCACTTTTTCTTTATTTATTTTATTGTAACATGTTCAACATTGATTGGCTAATTGTTATTAAAGCGCTCTTTAAAGCCCTGAATCAGTTCTTTGCCGCCTTCTTTAACACGTTCGCCAAATTCATTCATTCCTTGTCTTGCATCGTCGGTAAACTGGTCAACATTTTGTTTCCAGCCATCTTCACCTTCATCTTCAGAATCTTCTTCTGTTTCAGAAGACTCTTCTACTTTCCCGCCAGTTGCATAAGCATCGGCCACATCAAATTGTGTATTATTGCTATAAGGCAACATATTTTCCGCCTGCGCTTTAAAGATTTGACCTACAACGTCACCACTAGTACCACTAAAGTTGTGCTCTTCATCCGTTTCCTCAAAACCAAGCCAAGTAGAAATTACAGTATCAGGCGTATATCCAACAATCCATTGGTCTTTATTTTGGTCGGGATCATAGTCTGTTTCGGTGGTACCAGTTTTACCTGCGACAGTATATCCATAAGGATTAGCACTGGAGGCTGTACCATTAGAAAATGTTCCTAAAAGCATACTTGTCATTTCGTTAGATGTCTCTTTAGAGATTATTTTTTCTCCCTTAGGCTTTGTATTATCAACGATTACAGCGCCATTAGCATCCACAATTTTTGTGATCAGATGAGGCGTATATAAGGTACCGCCATTAGCAAATGAGCCGTAAGCTCCTGCCATTTGTATCGGTGAAGTGCCATACTCCAAACCTCCTAATGCTAATCCATAATATTTATCTGAATCAGTTAGTTCAAGCCCAAATTCTTTTGTTTTGTTATATCCCTTATTTATTCCAAGTTCATGTAACATCCAGACAGCTGGTAAATTCAAACTACGAGCAACTGCCTCGTACATAGGAACATCCCCTTCATGCTCGCCATTGAAATTTTTGGCATCATAATAATCTTGTGGTTCATCTTTTAATGTGCTATCTGGCATATAGCCCGCTTCAAGAGCTGGCGTATAAACACTCAATGGTTTAATCGTCGAACCAGGAGAACGTTTCATATCTGTAGCAAAATTAAAGCCTCTAAATGTATGCTCCCCACGACGCCCAACCATGGCCTGTATACCGCCAGTATTAGGATCAACAGCCACCGAAGCTGATTGCACCATTGTTCCATCCTCAGCATCAGCTGGAAAGTTGTTACCATTGTCGTATACTTCTTGCATGCCATTTTGAAAATTCGTGTCTAAATCAGTATAAATCTTATAACCACGATTCATTAAGTCATCTGCCTTAATATCATACTTTTCTTCTGCTTCTTCAATGACAGCATCAAAGTAATAAGGATACTGGTAACCTTCATCCTCTTGTTGATAAGTATCATTGACTAAATCGCTTATAGCGACTTGTTCTTCTTGTTGTGCTTCTTCTTTTGATATTTTATTGTTATCCACCATTACTTGTAAAATTGTATCACGTCGATTACTTGCATTTTCTGGATGGTCAATAGGATTATACAAAGATGGGCCTTTTAACATACCAGCAATTGTTGCTGACTCTCCTAATGTAAGATCAGCAGCATCAACACCAAAATATTTTCGCGCTGCATCTTGCACTCCCCATACGCCATTACCAAAGTAAGAGTTATTCAAATACATAGACATGATTTCATCTTTACTATAATTTTTCTCAATTTCAATTGCTAAAAATAACTCTTTAGCTTTACGGTTAAAAGTTTGATCTAACGATAAATAGGCATTTTTAGCCAATTGTTGTGTAATTGTACTACCTCCACCACCAGATGCATTTCTTCTAATAACCATGCGCAATCCCGCACGCGCAATTCCTTTGATATCAAAACCGCGGTGCTGATAAAAATTACGATCTTCAGTCGAAACTACTGCATCTACTACATAAGGTGACATATCTTCTACGCCAATATATGTCCCTTTTTGCGAAGAAACACTCCCTGCTTCATTTTCCTGTTTATCATAAATCACTGTTTCTTCTTGTAAACCAGCTTTTAATTCTTGTACTTTGGTCGTTTTCGCTATATAAAAAAGATAGATACTCATTACTAAGACTACAATCAACCCAAGTAGTAGTAATATTTTATTGACATGATATTTCTTCCAAATTCTCTTGCGCCAGTGATGAAACTGTACAAGGTATGGTTTCAGCCATGCCCAAAATGACGATAAATATTTTTTTATCGTACTAAAAAAGCGCTGAAAATCCATTACTTTTCCCTCCTGGTGTTAAGTGTAGCATAATTCCCTTTTTCTCCAATACTGCTCGAGTTGTATTTTTACTGATGAATCTTATACATTTTATCATTTATCTTAGCGGATTTGCTTATTTTTTTATTAAAAAAGCATTAAACATGATACAATAATGAAGCGAAAGGAAGAAAATCAATGGAATATTCAATCACTTTACCTACTTTTCAAAAAACAATAACGCTTCGTGAATTGTTAGAAACCCAGTGGCTTGTTCCTCGAAAAGTGCGTCATTTTCTGCGAACACGTAAAAATGTCTGGTGTAACCATCAACCGATAAAATTTCATGAAATGGTGCATGCTAATGATATGATTACCTTGCGAATTGAAGAAGATGATTATAATTATCAAACAGTAAAAGCTGGATCAAAAGAAAATATCGAAGTTTTATATGAAGATGAACATTTAATTGTTGTCAATAAAGCTAGCGGGGTGAAAACACATCCTAACCAACCCGATGAAACAGCTACGCTCTTAAATGACCTAAGTGCTTACCTAGGTAAAAAAAATGAACGACCTTATGTCGTTCATCGCCTGGACAAAGAAACGTCTGGCGCTATCTTGTTCGCTAAAAGTCCCCTTGTTCTCCCTATTTTAGGAAGACTCCTAGAAGAAAAGAAAATCTACCGAAACTATCAAGCAATCGTTTGGGGCAAGCTAACACAGGACTGTACAATCGATAAAAGAATTGGTCGTGATCGCCATGATAAACGCAAGCGTATCATAAGTGAACGCCAGGGTAAAACTGCCATTACCTATGTAAAAGTCCATCAAGTGTACAAACAGACCAGTGAAGTCTATTGTAGCCTCGCCACAGGCAGAACACATCAAATACGTGTTCATTTAGCAAGTATAGGACACCCAGTTGTAGGTGATCCACTATATCAAAACAAAGAAGAAAAGCGCCTAGCTTTACATGCCTACAAAATAAAATTCCTTCACCCATTTACTCAGGAACAAATCGAGGTAATAGCTAAGCCAGGCCTTTGGTAAAAAATAGTTCATTTGTTTTCAAGTAGCTTTATTTCTTCTTCGGTTAGTTCTCGGTAATCTCCAGCCTCTAACTGATCATCAAGGTACAATGCCCCCATGCGGATGCGTTTTAAATGAGTAACTTCTTTCCCGACAGCATGAACCATCCGTTTTACCTGATGATATTTACCTTCATATAGTACCAAACGTATTGTCGATTCTTCATTTTCTTCATCTACTTGTTCGATCGTCAACTCAGCAGGTAAACAAAGTTCATCGCCGTCAATCTTTAAACCTTCAGCAAAACGTTTAATATCTCTTGTCGTCATAACTCCTTTAACTTCAGCGATATATTCTTTTTCTACATGTTTTTTAGGAGAAAGTAAACGATGTGAAAGTGCGCCATCATTTGTTATTACAAGCAGTCCTTTTGTATCTTTATCTAAGCGACCTACCGGAAAAAGATCTGAACGAAAATCTTGATCAGAAAAAATATCCAAAACAGTTAATTCAAAATCGTCTACCGTAGCACTGATAACATCAGCAGGTTTATTGAGTATATAATAAAAGTATTTTTGATAAATAATTTCCTCTTCGTCTAAAGTGACACGATCCTCATTTTCATTGACTTGAAATTTATCTGAAACTTCAGTTTTACCATTAACAGCTACTCGTTTCTTTTTGATCAGTTGCTTCACTTCTTTTCTTGAACCCACATCCATATTTGCTAAATATTTATCTAAGCGCAAATTTTATCCTCCTTTTAAAAGAAAGTTCGAAAACCAAAACGATTTCCGAACTTATTTATGTCTATTTTATTTTATTCTTAATTTTTGACGTAATGAAGCCATTTTTGCTCCTAGAAGTTTATCAGCTAACCGAATTTTCAGCGTCATATACAGATAAGTTATTACACCTATGAGTGCAACAATTAAAATCAAAATAAAAGATTGCACTTTACGTTCTTGAGTAAAGACCATGCCGAAAATCCCGCGTGTAATAGCGGCAAAAACAATCATCGCCATAGACAGCATAAATATTAATACGACCCGGCGAAAAGTTAGACCAACGTTAAATCCAGTTTCTTTCTGTAATTTACGTAAGTTAAGATAACAAGTCACCCCAAAACCAAGTATGGTAGAAACGACTGGACCATAAGATTCTAACATATAAATACTTAAGTATTGAGTTAAAAATTTAACAGCTAGACCAATAACAAAGTAAAGCACAGCTGAAGAATTTTTATATATACCCTGCAACATACTTGAAGTAAGCATGAATAACCCTAATAATAAGCCAGAAAAACTAACGGCGATTAAAAGGTTAGCACCTAAACGATTAGGTTGATAAAATAAAGTATTCAGCGGATAAGCTAACAGCATCATACCAAATGTCGATGGGAACATAACAAAGGTATACAATTGTAAATTATTACCAACGAGTTTTGCTAAAGCAGGACGGTCTTTTTTTGCAAAAGCTTCAGTCACTAAAGGTAACCCTACCGTAGCTAAAGAAGTGGCAAGTCCAATCACAACCATAACTAACTTATCTGGGTTACTACTAAACAAAGCGAATAAGGATTTCAACTGTTGACCAGAATATTCCGTAAAACCAGACATAGTTCGAATAAACGTATATTGATCGACCATTTTGTAAATAGTGATTCCTGAACCTACAATAATAAACGGTACAGCTTCTCTAATCGTTTGAAGTAATAACCTTGTTGTATTAACTTTGACTTTTCCTGGACTCATATCTGCTAAGACATCCAGGCGTCCTTTTTCTTTTTTGTAGTAGTAAAGCAATACAGCAATACTAGCTAATGCGCCAATAAAAGCGGCAAAAGTTGATTGTGTCACTGCGGCAACATAATCCCCACTACCTAGCCTCATAATAACAAATGTAGCAACCAACATATAACCAACACGAGCTACTTGTTCAATTAATTGCGAAATAGCATAGGGAGCAACGTTTTGTAAACCTTGAAAGTAGCCACGAATGACACTCATTAACGGAATAACTAAAATTGCCACGCTTAGAGAACGCATTGAAGGGATTAGTTCTACTCCACCTCCAGCATAACGTGCAAGAGCAGGGGCCGCGAAGTACATAATAATTGCAAAAACTGCACCCAGCCCTAGCATCAATTGCAGAGCCCGTATAAAAAGTTTTTGACTCGCTCTATATTCATTTATCGAGTTATAGTAAGACACTTGCTTGGCAATCGCAGAAGGAAGACCTGCAGTTGAAATCATTAAAAATAAGGCATAAACATTATAACTCATCCCAAATAACGCATTTGCGGGTAAAGCATCCTCGCCTAACCAATATATCCAAGGCAAAAGATAAATGACACCTAAAAGGCGTGAACCGATATTACCAATCGTCATCCATGCAGAACCGCGAGCCATCTTGTCTTCATTTGTTAACTCTGGTGTTTCGGGGTCTTTATTATTCATCATGATTATCTTCTCCAACTTTCTTCATACATAATCCTTATTTTAATTCGAAACACCAGCAATCGCAAATGATTTTTAAAAACGACTTCTTTTGTTAAAAAAATTTATCAAAAATACCGGTTTTTCTTCTCCTGTGCTATAATGGTTGAGAAGTTTTTTACCAGAAAGCAAGGTGTGTGTAACTTATGTATTCCATAACCCTTAAAGGGCTCTATCAATTATTAGCAGAAAAAAATTTATTAAAAGAACCAAGCAGCAAAGAGCAACTAACTGATCAAAAATTCACTTATCTGTCTTATGACTCCCGTGATTTAGCAGAACAAACCTTATTTTTTTGCAAGGGACGCCATTTTAAAGTAGCGTCTTTACAAGATGCCGTGGACAAAGGCGTAAACGTCTATGTCTCTGAAAAAAAATATGATACATCAGCACAAGCTATAATCGTTACTGATATTCGCAAAGCCATGGCTATTGTGGCACAAGCTTTTTATCATCATCCTCAAGATAAATTATATAAAATCGGAATTACAGGTACTAAAGGAAAAACAACAACAGCTTACTTCATTAAAAAAATATTGGATGATGCATTTGCCAAAAAAGTGGCGCTCTTCTCTTCAGAAGAAACCACTCTAGATGGCACAACGCTTCTTCCTTCAAAATTAACAACACCTGAAGCACTTGATATATATCGACAGATGGCTACTGCTTGTGAAAATGGACTCACACATTTAGTGATGGAAGTATCGTCACAAGCATATAAAACAAAAAGGGTTTATAACCTTACCTTTGAAACTGGGATCTTTTTAAACATTAGCCCAGATCATATCAGCCCTATCGAGCATCCAACATTTGAAGATTATTTTAATTGTAAAAGGCAGTTGTTATTAAATAGTAAACAGATGGTGATCAACCATGAAAGTGATCAATTTGATATCTTAGAAAAAACTTGTAACGATCACCAAATTCCTTTATACACTTATGGACATAATGAAGGAACTTACCTTTTATCAAATAAAGAAGAGGCTCGCAGTTTTAATTTAAAAGCGAAAAGCAATGATATGCTAAGTATTAGTGGCGACTATAAGATAGCTTTATTTGGGCAATTTAACCACGAAAATGCTACAGCGGCTATTTTAGCTTGCGGATTAGCAAATGTATCAAAACAAAAATGCCAAGAAAGCTTACCATTAACTCAAATACCTGGACGTATGAATTTACTGGAAAAAACAAATGGGGCTTACATTTTTATCGATTATGCTCATAATTATCTAAGTATTCATTCCATCGGTCAATTCGCGCACGAATTAAGGCCTAAAGGGCGAATTATCATTGTCACAGGTAGTGCAGGAGGAAAAGCTATTTCTCGTCGGCCTGATATTGGAAAAGCACTATCAGAATATGCAGACATTGCTATATTAACCAGTGATGATCCAGATTTTGAAGATCCCGCTGCTATTGCTGCAGAAATAAAAACTGCCATTACAAATCCTGATACTGATGTTCAATTAGAGCTTGATCGCGCCAGCGCTGTTACTTCTGCTTTTAAACAAGCACGAGCAAACGATACAGTCATCGTTGCCGGTAAAGGAACTGAAAAGATGATGAAATATCGCGGAACAGAAGTCACTTACGAAGGTGATTTTGATATCATTAAACGTCTAATTAATGAATCCAACGAAAACTAATTATTTCATTTTTATTTCATTTTTATTACATTTTTATTTTCTTTGGAGTATGCCTTTATTTTTATGCAATTTTTCTTGTATAATCAATGTATAGATAAGTTGAAGGAGCGTTTCCATGTCTGCTAAACACAAAAAATTACTATTTTTCATCGTTACTATCGTTATTCTTTTAGTTGCTTATTTTGCTTGGAAATTTTTAGCGGCTATTCTTGCACAAGGAACCATTGAAAATTATACTCGTTCTACCGTTCCTTATGGCTTTGTATTAATGTGGTTTTTCCCAATTGTGGCTACTTCCACTTTATTTCTAGGATTAGCACGTGCAAAAAAATAGACTTATTAAAATACTCTTGGACTAAAAGCTAAGAGTATTTTTTATTTTCCTCGCATTTATGATATTGCTAATTTATAAGCACTTTATTTCTCTTCTTTTGTTTTTTATACTATAGTGAAGTTGTAACATAAAAACACAAAAGGAGTGTTAATTCATGAGCAACAAAATGTCTGTTTCAACAGTAATTAACGAAGGCGGACGCGAAGGTGTTAGCAGATCTTTAAATGGTGATTTTGAAGTAAAAACATCTGGAACAAATAAAAAAGGTTACACTAACCCAGAAGAACTATTTGCTGCAGGATTTTCTGCTTGCTTTAATGGAGCGATCCAATTCCCATTAGATCGTGACGGTTTAGGTGACCGTGATCGTTCAATTCGTGCAGAAGTAACTTTATACGGAGATTTGCCAGACGATCATACTACACTTCATTTAGAAGTAACAATTATCGGTAAAATCGATGGTGTTTCTAAAGAAGATACTGTGAAGTATTTGCAAGAAACAGATAGTATTTGCCCTTACTCAAAAGCAGTAAATGGTAATATTGATGTCAAATACGAAGCTGCCGAATAAAATGAAAATTAAATTGTAACTAAAGAAGCTAGAAACTTTTTCTAGCTTCTTTTTTGTTCAATCAGCATTACGATTTTCCTCTTTTCTTGTTTTATTTCATTATATTTAAAACCGCAAGAACCAACTTATGTTGAATTCTTGCGGTTTTTATCGTTCTTTAATTTGCGACAATATTAACAATTTTATTAGGCACCACAATTACTTTACGAATCGTTTTGTCTGCCAAATGTTCTTGAATGTTAGGATTATTTTTAGCTAATTCTTCCAATTCTTCTTTTGTCGCTTCAGCCGGAACTTGGACTTTAGCTCTAACTCTTCCATTAATTTGCAAAACAACTTCCACCTGGTCTTCAACTAAAGCAGAGTCATCATAAGTTGGCCAAGGAACGTAAGAGATGCCTCCTTTATTACCAAGAATTGCCCATAATTCCTCGCCCAAATGAGGCGCAACAGGTGCGAGTAATTGTACAAAACCTTCTATATAACCATAATAAAGTGAATCAGCTTTATTAGCTTCATTTACAAATACCATCAATTGAGAAATTGCGGTATTAAAGCGTAAGTCTGCAAAATCTTCAGTGACTTTTTTAACCGTTTGATTATAAACTTTTGTTAATGAACCGTCATTTATAGTGGTAATACGATCACGCATTTTTCCGTCTTCATCAACACACAAGCGCCATACACGATCCAAGAATTTACGACTACCTTCTAAGCCGCTTGCACTCCAAGCAACAGAAGCATCTAAAGGCCCCATAAACATCTCGTAAAGACGTAATGTATCCGCGCCATATTGTTCAATAACGTCATCAGGGTTAATAACATTACCTCGTGATTTTGACATTTTTTCATTATTTGTACCTAAAATCATTCCTTGATTATACAATTTTTGGAAAGGTTCTTTTGTTGGTACTACGCCGATGTCGTATAAAAACTTATGCCAAAAACGTGCGTAGAGCAGATGCAACACTGCATGTTCAGCACCCCCAATGTAAACATCTACCGGCATCCATTTCTTCAAATGATCATAATCTGCTAGAGCGCCTTTATTATGCGGATCTACAAAACGTAGGAAATACCAAGAACTTCCTGCCCATTGTGGCATAGTATTTGTTTCCCTACGGCCTTTTTTCCCAGTTACTGGATCTGTCACATTAACCCAATCTGTTACATTAGCTAAAGGCGATTCGCCCGTGCCACTTGGTTTAATATCGGCAGCTTTTGGCAATTCTAATGGCAATTCGTCTTCTGACAAGGCAGAAGTAGTACCATCTTCCCAATGAATAATAGGAATTGGTTCACCCCAATAACGTTGACGAGAAAATAGCCAATCACGCAAACGGTAACTAACTTCTTTTTGACCTAAGCCTTCTTTTTCAAGCCAAGCCATCATCTTTTCAATAGCTTCTTCTTTATTTAAGCCATTTAAAAATCCAGAATTGATATGAGGGCCGTCTTCTGTAAAGGCTTCTTTTTCTATATCGCCGCCTTCTAATACAGGAACGATCTCTAGACCAAATTTCTTAGCGAATTCGTAATCTCGTTCATCGTGAGCAGGAACAGACATGATAGCTCCAGTTCCGTAAGAAGATAAAACATAATCGGCAATCCAAATAGGAATTTCATTCCCATTTACTGGATTGATTGCGTAAGCACCAGTGAAAACACCTGTTTTTTCTTTAGCTAAATCCGTACGGCTTAATTCAGATTTTTTAGCAGCCTCTGCAATATATTGATCTACAGTTTCCTTTTGTTTAGCTGTCGTAATTTGTTTAACAAGATCCAACTCTGGGGCAAATACAGCATAGGTAGCACCAAACAGTGTATCAGGCCGTGTTGTAAATACAGTAAATGTTTCGTCTGTATCTTTTATTTTAAATTGTACGTTTGCCCCTACAGAACGTCCAATCCAATTTCTTTGCATTTCTTTGATACTTTCCGGCCAGTCCAAATCTTCTAGGTCATCTAATAAACGATCAGCATAAGCGGTAATTTTCAACATCCATTGTCGCATTGGTTTACGTACAACATCATAGTCGCCACGTTCACTTTTTCCGTCAATGACTTCTTCATTGGCGATAACTGTACCAAGTTCTGGCACCCAATTCACAGGCACTTCAGCTTCATAAGCCAAGCCTTTTTCATACAACTTTATAAAAATCCACTGCGTCCATTTATAGTAATCAGGATCTGTTGTATTAATTTCTCGTTCCCAATCGTAACTAAAACCTAAAGAATTAATTTGTTTACGAAATACTTCAATATTTTTTTTAGTAAATTCTGCTGGGTCGTTTCCTGTATCTAATGCATACTGTTCAGCAGGGAGTCCGAAAGCATCCCATCCCATTGGGTGTAACACATTATAACCTTGACTACGCTTCATGCGCGCTAAGATATCTGTAGCTGTGTAACCTTCTGGATGACCTACATGCAAACCTTGCCCAGATGGATAAGGAAACATGTCCATAATGTAAGCTTTGGGTTTTTGCTCATCTTCTGTTGTAACAAATGTATTATTTTTTTCCCAATAATTTTGCCATCTTTTTTCAATAGCTTTGTGATCGTAAGTTTTCACAAATCTCTCCTCCTTGTAAAAATAAAAAAAATCCCATAGAAAGCTATAAGCTTCCTATAGGACGCAATAAGCGTGGTACCACCTATTTTTACTGAAAAAAATTCAGCCTCAAACGTTTTAACGGCCGCCGCCTTATGTGCTTTTAAACTACACGAAAAGGCAAGTTCAAAAGTATTCTTGCACATTTACACCAACCATGTACTCTCTAAAAAGAAAAACTTTTTACTACTCCACAGTAGTTTTGTTTCATATGTTCATAGACTGTATACATAGTATCAAAAAAGTAGCATAAATTCAATTATAATCGTTAAATAAATAAAACACGTCATTTGACGTGTTTTATTTCCATTGCTTTTAATGAATCATTTAGCTTACCTTTAAATTTTGACCGATAAAAATCGTATCTGAATTTAAATTATTGATAGACTTCAAACGACTCACTGAAATATCATATTCTTGCGAAATCAGCCATAAACTATCTCCACTCTTAACTTTATGTTGAGTATTTGATGAGCTACTGTTGTTGGATGAACTAGATGAAGAAGACCCATTGCTCACAGTAAGTTTCTGACCAGGATAAACAAAATTGTTTTGAATGTTGTTCCAGTCACGCAATTGATCCATTGTAATCCCGTTTTGATCAGCGATCAACCAGACAGAATCGCCAGCTTTTACTGTGTAGCTTCCGCCTGAGGAATTATGAGAACTACTTGAGCTATTATTATTTGAATTATTAGAGCTACTACCTTTTGACACAGTTAATTTTTGACCAGGGTAAACAAAATCGTTTTGAATATTGTTCCAGTCGCGCAATTGGTTCATCGTAATCCCGTTTTGATCAGCGATCAACCAGACAGAATCGCCAGCTTGCACTGTGTAGCTTCCGCCTGAGGAATTATGAGAACTACTTGAGCTATTATTATTTGAATTATTAGAGCTACTACCTTTTGACACAGTTAATTTTTGACCAGGGTAAACAAAATCGTTTTGAATATTGTTCCAGTCGCGCAATTGGTTCATCGTAATCCCGTTTTGATCAGCGATCAACCAGACAGAATCGCCAGCTTGCACTGTATAAGTGCTTGAACCATTATTTGATGAATTACTGTTATTACCAGAATTTCCGGCACCATTTGAGTTATTTGAGCCATTTGAACTGCCATCTTTTGATACGGTTAACTCTTGACCAGGATAAACAAAATCATTTTGGATATTATTCCAGTCGCGTAATTGATTCATCGTAATCCCGTTTTTATCAGCGATCAACCAGACAGAGTCGCCGGCTTGCACTGTATAAGTACTTGAGTTACTATTCGATGAAGCATCATCGTTAGCAGAGTTATTATCTTCACCAGTATCTTCGTCGGTGTTTTCGTTACCGCCCGTACCAGTATCAATCACTCCACCATCGTTTCCAGAATCAAAACGAGTTAAATCATAACTTTCGATGATGCCATTTAATACGGTATTATAGTTCGGTGCAGTTGCATAAAGACCTGTTAAAGCAGCTGTAGCATCCTTGTATGAATTTGTATTACTTTTCCAAGCGCCGCTGTACAAACTTGTACTTAATAAAGCAGCGTTATCTTGAAACGATGCAGTATATGAAGGATATTTACGAAAGGCCGCGTCAACTGTAACATATCTACCATTAATATACTCTTGGGTAGGCATCGTTACAGACTGTCCGTTATAACTTCCTTTAATCCCAAATAAGTTATGATTAGGAGCTTGTGATAAAGCACTTGAACCCCAACCACTTTCTACGACAGCTTGTGCTATCATTACTGACGCGTACAAATTATTACTTTCGGCAACAGGCGCTGCATGTGCCGCAAACTCTTCAATAAATGCAGAAGGTTCCGGCGAAAGTTGTGCAGAAAAAGTAGACGCCTCTGCTGGTCCTTGATCTCCTGGATGTTGCCCAGCAATTTCTTGTAATTGTTCTGCCTCTTCTTCCGGAGTTTCTGGAAGATCTTCTTCTGCTTCAGCATCTTGTTCTTCATCTTCTGATGTTTGTTCTTCTTGTTGAAGATCCTCTTCTGGTTCTTCTTGTGGCTGAACTTGATCTTGCGAATTTTCTCTTTCTGTTGAAAATTGCTGCGCTTGGTCATAGGCTACTTCATTATCAGCTGGTTCTTCTGCTTGTTCGACATCCCCAGCTTCTACACTGTTATCTTGCGTTACATTATTTTCAGCTTCAGCACTTGGTTCTTCAACCGTTTGATCATCTGTTTGACTTTGAAAGTCTTGTGCCCCATCTTCTGATTCATAAGATGCTACTACGCTACTATCTGCTTCCTCAGCAAAGACGTTATCTAGCGGTAATAAAGGTGTAACCATTGAAACAGCTGTAACAGTTGTTCCAACAACTGCCGCACCCTTTTTAAAATTCCCATATAAACTCATGCGCTCCTGAACTTTTCGGCGCTCTTTTCGTGTCAAAGACGATCTCATTTACTCTCCTCCAAACTTTTACATTTATAACAATTATACATGTAATATTTTTCATAGGCAAAACAAAAAACGAATGTAATATTTTTTTAATCTAGTTGTAATATAAAAAATTTTCTAAGTTACTCCATTTCATTTTAGACTGTTTTTATAGTTATGCTATACTGTTTTTGTTAAAAAAATAAGGAGCTTTTAGTTTATATGCACAAAAAATTATATATGCAGTTTGCCGCTAGCTGTACTTTCCTCATTTTTGCTTTTTTGAGTTATGTCGTAAAGTTTTATCCTGAATGGTTAGAACCCTTTGATGACACAATTACTACTGCTGTTCGTAGTCTTTCTCCAAATTGGGATGGTTTTTTCTTATGGATTACCCAATTTGGTAATTCAGTTAGCATTGCCCTACTTTTTTTAGCGGTTTTTTTGGTTCTCATTCGTGGAAAAAAATATATCGATGCTCTTTGGTTAGCTAGTAACGTTGTTATCATCGCAATCATCGTCAATCCTTTATTAAAACTATTTTTCAGCCGCGAACGACCTTTATTAGAACATTTAGTCGTTGAAACTAGCTTTAGTTTTCCTAGTGGCCACGCAACTGCAAGCATGGTGTTTTATGGCTCCTTGCTTCTTTTGGTCCCATTATTTATTCAATCAAAAGTTTGGCGCCTTAGCTTACAAGGGCTACTGGCTATTTTTATTTTGCTCATCGGTATTAGCAGAATATATCTAGGTGTTCATTTTCCATCAGACATCTTAGGTGGCTATTGTGAAAGTTTGACCTGGCTATTATTTACTTATCCCATGTATCGCAAACAACGACTCATTCGTGTTTTGCAAAAGAAACAACTATAGCATGGATAGAATTGAAAAGAGAGATCATTATGTTACAAAATGCACTACAATTTAGCCATACTTTATTAAAAGAAATTCTCACAGATTACGATCATGTTGTAGATGCTACTATGGGAAACGGGAATGACACCTTGTTTTTGGCTCAAACTGTTCAGCCTAACGGTAAAGTTTATGCATTTGATGTTCAAAAACAAGCTTTATTAAAAACACAACAACGATTAGTAGATAACAAACTTATGGAACATACAGAATTAATTCAGGATGGACATGAACACATAGAAAATTATCTTACTGAAGATGAAGCTATAAAGGCAGCTATATTCAATCTTGGTTATTTGCCAAAAAGTGACAAAACGCTCACTACCCTGCCTGCTACTACTAGAAAAGCTTTAGATATCTTACTGAAACATTTATCTGATAAAGGACGAATTGTAATAGTTTCTTATTATGGACACGCTGGTGGAAAAGAAGAGCTAACTATGGTTGATCATTACTGTCAGAACTTACATCAAGATCAATATAACGTTTTGCGTTACCAATTTATTAACCAAAAAAATGACCCCCCTATATTATTTTGCATTGAAAAAAAATAAACACCCACAGATAGTTAAGAATATCAATGACTTAACTATCTGTGGGTGTTTTTAAGCGTTTCTTAAAAATTGTATTGTTTTAAAAGTGAAAGTAGCTCATTGGGATTTGTTTGCTTGTATAAATTTTGCAGCAATTCCGTATTTTGGATTAATTGCATTAAATTTTGTAACATCGCTAATTGTTCATGCGACTGGTTTAATCCTAAAATAAAAATAAAATCTGCTTGTACATCTTGTTTGGCGTCATCCATCCGCTGAAATAAAACAGAGTGATCAGGAATAATTAATGCAATGAATTCCTCTTTTACCCACTCAGGATCCGTATGTGGAATAGCGACACCAAATGCTCCTTGTTCAATTCCAGTAGGAAAAGTTTCTTCTCTTTCCAAAATTTTATCTGCAAAATCTTCTGTGACCCAATTTTTTTCTAAAACTAACTGATGCACCGCGTCAAAAATTTCTTTCTTATCCTGATACTGTACTCCTAACAAAATAGGGGAATACTCTAAATAATCCGTGACCCTTTTCTCCATTTGACTTACCCCCAGTAATTAATTCTATATAAGCGTAACAACCGCCACACCTGACTTTTATCATTGCATGCTAACAAATCAGATAAAACCGTATCACGGCCTGCTAAATCCATGATTTCTAATAAAGCATCAACGTGTTTTTCTTTATTGTTTGAAGCTAAAAGCACAATAAAATGAATAGTTTCACCGGTTTTGGCAACAATTCCTTTTTTAAAAATTCCAAAGGACATAGCGACACCACGTGCCCCTTTTTCTGGTTCTGTATGTGGTAAAGCTAGTTGATTGCGAAAAACAATATAGGGTGGAATTTCTGACAGTTCTTGTTTTAAAGCAGTTAAATAACGTGGTTCAATCATTTTTTCTTCGATTAAAGGCTGACTGAGTCGTTCTAAAGCCTCATGCCACGATACTTCGTTTTCTTCTATAATTAAGCCATTTTTCGGCATCAGTTGATCAAAATGATTTGCCTCATTGTCAATTACAGCATTTTCTGAAGTATTGTCTTTTAAAAGTTTCAATATTTCAAAAAACAGTTTTTCTTTATCGTCTACCTCTGCTTGCTGAAGCACATTAGCAACAATTTTTTCAGCCAGTGATGTCTCATCTAAGCCGATCACTGTCTCATTCATTACTCTTTGCCGTAGCTGCATTTTTCCTTTATCCGTCAAAAAATCCTTTACCAAAAAATACCTTCTGTCTATATCTAAAGGAACTGAAGAAAAAATCAGATCTACCTCAACATCTTGAGCGTAAAACTCTCGTAATGACATCGTAGAAACAAAATCTACCTCAGGAAAAACTCCCTTCAATGTTTGTTCCATAAGTAAGGAAACTGAAATACCATTTGTACAAACGATCACCGCAGTGGGATCTTTTTTGCGTAATAAAGAACTATTATTTTCTAATAAATGACTGCCAAAAAATAAGGCTAAGTAAAAAATTTCTGTATCTGAAATGCTTTTTTTAAAAAAATCTTCAAGCGGTCTGATTGATTTTTTTACCAAGTAAAAAATAGAAGAAACTTCTCGACTTTGTTGTCTTGTGATATCAACTTCTGATAAGTGCATACTATATTTGATACGATAATAAGCAGGACGCATATGAAGCATAATCTGTTTAAGCAACTCATTTTTATCGTCGATGCTTACCTGAGCAACTTTTTCAAAACGATCAATCATATTTAAAACGGCTAATTGCATCGTTTCAAACTGCCCTTTGGATAAAACATCTACTTGAGTTAGCGTCGTCGATAAAAAAAGTAAGGTAAAATAGATAATTTCATTAATCTCTTTCTTATATTTTGGGAAAAATACTTCTTTAACCACCTTATATTCTTTGGTTTCTTGTAGTTCAACATAGTCTAATTCAAAATCATAATTAATCTTTTTTCCTCTTATAATGCGTCGATCTAACAGCAGAGTCAACACTGGCAAAGTATTTACCTTATCGTCAGAATAGCGTAAGTTCAAGCGTTTTTCTAGTACGCTGACTTTCTTTTTATATTCTGCTAATTGTGACTGCGTGATATCACCATATTGTTTCAAAAGTGCTTCATTATTGATAGATTGATTAATCGTATTCACTGTGTCAGTTAATAACTGACGACGATTCCATTCTTCCCCTTTGATACGATAACCTTTTGAACGCAGATATTCTAAGCATAATTGATAGTTGGCTAAATGTGGCTCCACTTCTTTAAGGTCTCTAGCAACTGTATTTTTACTAACATTCAATTCGACAATAAAATGGTTCATCGATAAGGGTTCAGTTTTTGATAAAAGCATTAAGATCAATAATTGAACGCGTTCTTCTGGTAATAAATACGTATCCTTGGTGATTTGCGAATTGTTTTGAACAAATTCTTCTGCTGTTTCTTTTGTTATAATAAAATGACCATTAGTCGTTCGGGTAACTGGATCTAGATTTAATTCATCTAAATATTCATTAACTTTTTGTAGCGAATAACTTAATTGCGAACGAGTTAGATCATGTCTTTTTTTCAAAGAAGTGCTAGTTTCGTCAGGGTTGTTTAAAATCTCAATAAATAGTTGATTGGTTCTTGCATCTAATTCCATTTGAATTCCCCTTCGAAATATATTCTCTATTTTATAAATAAATTAGAGTCAGAAGTTTTCTGACTCATTTTTTAGCTAAAACTTGTTCCTGATTGAATCATTACTTTAACCTCATCTCCTGACATCACACTTTCAAAAGCTGTTCGCCATTCTTCTAAAGGAAACTTTTTTGTTACCATGGTAGAAACGTCAATGGCACCTTTAGCTAATAAATGTAAGGCAATTGGCCAGTCATATGGATTTTGTGATCGGCTTCCAATATAATGAATCTCTCTTTGAATAATCGTTTCTACATCTAACTTTTCAAACTTATCTTTAAATAAACCGACTTGAACAAAGTCTCCGCCTTTTTTCATTAAAGGCAAAGCTTGATTAACGGCTACAGCTGAGCCTGAAGCGTCATAAACTTTAGTTACACCAACATTATCTGTCAGCTGGTTGACGACTTTTGTTAAATCTTGCGTTTGGGTATCAACGATCGCGTCTGCGCCAAATTTTTGTGCTAATTCTAAGCGCTCGCTATCTTTTGAGATCCCAGTAACAATGACTGTTGCGCCAATCTCTTTCGCAATTTGAACTAAGAACAGACCAATAGGCCCCGGTCCCATAACTAGGATTGTATCATGAAGATCTAAGGGGCTTCTTTGATACATAGCATGGACGCAACATGACAAAGGTTCTGACATAGCTGCTCCTTCGTAACTTAAATTTTCTGGTAATTTATGCGCATATTTTTCTTTGGCGATAACATATTTTGCCAAAGATCCATTTTGCTGAGTACCAATGCCTTTACGATAAGGACAAAGATTATATTGTTCTTTTTTGCAGTAAGTACATTGTCCGCAAACATAAAAAGTTGTTTGACTCGTTACACGATCCATAGGTTTAAATTTCATAACGTTTTCTCCTACTTGAGCGACACGTCCTGAAAATTCATGTCCTAAAGCAACTGGGGTTACTGGATTTTTATACTCACCCTTAAATGTATGGATATCTGAACCGCAAATTCCTGTATAAGCAACTTCAATCAAGATTTCATCTTCTTTAGGAACTGGAATTTCTAGTGCCTCAAGAGACATTTTGTCATATCCGGCCTCTTTTTTTGTTACAGCTTTCATTGTTTTTTTATTTTGTTGCGTGTTTTCTGCTGCTTGCATATTTTTCCGACCTTTCAATTAAAATACACTATTGAATAATTCTGAGCCTTTTAAGATAATCCAGTTTAGAATATTACCGCCAGTATCTAAGTTACTGATTTGAGCAGCTCCTTCTGGAAACTCTACGATACCTTCACCCATTTGCGTGATAACTGGGGCAAAATTGGTAGCCATATATAAACCAAATACCACGGCAACAGTACAAGCTAAGACTGAATGCACAATATTTCCGTTACGTCCAGGTACAATTAACGCCGCAAAAAATGGAATCGTTGCCAAATCTCCAAATGGTAAAACATGATTACCTGGTAAAATTACTGCTATAAATAAAGTAATCGGTACCATTAAAAGACCCGTCGATAAAGCTGCAGGCGAACCAGTTGCTAATGCGGCATCCATCCCAAGGAAAATTTCGCGATCTTTGTAACGGCTTTTTAACATTTTTTGTGCGCCTTCTTGAATAGGAATAAGTCCTTCCATCAAAATCTTTACCATACGCGGCATCAATAACATAATACCGCCCATTGTCATAGCTGTTTGTAGGATACCAGAAATATCATAGCCTCCAAGAATAGCTAAAAATGCCCCGATAATAACGCCCATAATCATTGGCTCCCCAAAAATGCCAAATCGCCTTTGAATAGTTTCAGGTTTTACATTAATTTTATTTAGACCTGGTATTTTAGAAATGAGCCAAGCAGCTGGGATTCCAAATACAGCATAGCCGGCTGCCGAACCAGTAGCAAAACTAATACCTTCTAAACCATAGTATTCTTGTACTTTTGGTGCTGTCTTATCAGCAATAATCAAGCAAAAGATAGTATACAAAATACCGCCTAAAATCCCCATCATAATACTTCCTGTAACAATATAGGCAGTTGCTGCCGCTGCAGACATATGCCAATAATTCCAAATATCTATATTTAAAGTTTTCGTCCATTTCAAACCAAGCATAGCTAAATTAACCACTAAGATAATAGGAATCATCAATCCTGCAATAGGTTGCGCCCACGTGATGGATGAAATTGCCGGCCAACCAGCGTCAATAATTGTTAAATTTAACCCAAAGCGTTCCACCATAGCTTGGGCAACAGGACCAACGGTATTGGTTAGTAAATCTATCACTAAATTAATCCCGATCATACCAATTCCTACTGTAATACCAGAAGTTATTGCTTTAGTAACTTTCACCCGAAATATCAACCCTACAATGAAGATAATAATAGGCAACATAACACTCGGTCCCATATCTAAAACCGCTTGTACAGCGTTCATTAAAGCTCCCATGATATTGTGCTCCTTTCAAGAAATGTCAGCTAATTTGTTTAGCTGTATCTATAATTTCCTTTTCAGTCTCTTCTGTACCCACGCCAGTTAAAAACGACATTGCTTTAATGGCAGGAATATCATATTCTTGTGGTAATACTGTGGTAGAAATCAGCATGTCGGCGCCGTCTTGTTTTCCAGCTGCCTGTGAGATCTTTATTTGATCTACATCGGCTTTTATCCCATTTTCTTTGAGCAATTCTTCTACCTTTTGTGTCACAACTGTTGATGTAGCTATCCCAGCCCCACAAGCGACTAATACTTTAATATTTCTCATCGTATTTCCCTCCAAATTGTTTTCATTTAAAAAATAACGAACAAAGAATAATCTTTATGTGCACACGTCATTTCCTTGACAATTTTTATTATATTTTAAAAGCGCTTACTTAACAATGAATTTAGCAACCCACTTTTATGGGGAAAATTATGCAGCGTGAGATTATTAGTTCTTTAAATGTGAAAAAAATAACATTAAAGAGCTTACTTGATTTCATTTTGGCGTTAAAAAATAGGCTGAAACAAAAGTTTCAACCTAGGTATCTTTATATTATTTTATTCATTTATGATATTACTGGAATAGCGCCTGACTTTTTGTAAACAAAGCTTCATCAAAGAAGACAAGATAGACAGTCAGTTCATTTTTTGCAAGAAACTGACGAATTGTCTTCACAGCAGTTTTTACCGCTGCATCAGGTGGGAAGCCGTAGACTCCTGTAGAAATTAAAGGAAAGGCTACACTGCCACAATCTTTTTCAACTGCTTTTTTTAAACTATTATGATAACTTGCAGCCAATAATTCAAAAACATTCTTACTTTCTTTTTGATAAATAGGGCCTGCCGTATGAATAATATAAGAAGCAGGAAGATTGCCACCAGTTGTTACAACGGCTTCTCCAGTTTCTATTGGGGCTAATCGATCACATTCAGCTTGTAACTTTTGCCAGCCAGCTGCTTTAAAAATAGCGCCACACACGCCACTACCTCCTTGTAATTGTTTATTAGCAGCATTAACAATGGCATCTACATTCATTTTAGTAATATCTTGATAAACAAATTTTAATGTCATTTTTATACCCACCTTGTAAAAAAAAGCAAGGATCCAAAAAAGAACCCTTGCTTTATCATTTCGTTATTTTAATGCATTCACGATTTCTTTATTAAATGCATCTAAATCATCTGGTGTGCGACTAGTAATCAAGTTATCATCGACAACCACTTCTTCATCTTTTACATTTGCTCCAGCGTTTGCTAGATCAGGGCGAACAGATGTAAAGCCAGTCATTGTTCTACCTTTAGCCACACCAGCTTGAATAAAGATTTGTGGTCCATGACAAATGGCAAATACAGGCTTACCAGATTCAACAAATTTTTTAGTGAAATCAACATAACGATCGTCTGTACGTAATTGGTCAGGAGAAAATCCTCCTGGAATTAATAATGCATCAAAGGAAGAAACATCTCCATCTTCAATAGATTGATCAACTGAAATTGTGGAACCTTGTTTACCATCTACGTGGTCTTTTCCGTTATCACTAATAACCACAACTTCGTTTCCAGCGTTTTCTAATGCTTCTTTCGGTGAAGTTATCTCGATATCTTCAACAAAATCTGTCATAATTGCTGCAATTTTACTCATAATTTTCTTCCTCCTTGTTCAGTATAGGTCTTTTTCAACCTCTATTTCCATTATAACGAATGATCATTTTTGCCTCAAATATTTTGATGTATGGTAAACTTTTATTCAGAAAATAAAAAATATGATAAAATGAACGAGATAAATTATAAATCAATTCATGGTAATAAAGGAGACTTATTTTGAAAATTAAACAAAAATTGCTTGCCACAATCTACTTGTTTTTCTTTTGTATGTTTACCTTCAGTGTGACAGCTTCGGCCCAAGAGGTAGACACAAGCTCAGTAAATAATCAATCAGATCTGATTTTATCAACCAATCTTACTTCGTCTGAAACAAGGCAAAAAGCAACAGAGGCACAATTGTTAGATAACCCAATTGTTACTTTTTTACTAGAACATTTAAAAATCAATAAACCTACCGTCTTTGCCATTGGTATTACAATGATTGGTATCATTTTTCTTTTTATGTCGCTGTTTTTACCTAGTTTGGCTAAACAGGAACAAATGAGGCACAGGTCAGCAGACCAACCAGCTTCTGCTAAGAGGCACGGAAATCGACGAAAAAAAGTCTCGAAAAAAGGGGTTATCGCTGTTTTAGGTCTTATATTTGTACTCATAGGTGTCGTAGTGCAAACAATCAATCAGATAAGTTAAAACCTATTAAGCTTTCACAGGCTTTTGAGTCGCTTGTTTTATCCAAGTGAAACGACTTCGACTTAATCTTTCTCCTGTTTTTCTATGTCAATCACTCGATCTACAAAAGGCTCATAAAATTCTTGTTCGTGAGAAACAACCAAGACAGTACCAGGGTAATTACCTAGGGCTTCCTGTAGGCTTTCCTTAGTCTTTTGGTCAATATGGTTGGTCGGCTCATCTAGTATTAAAAAATTGCTAGTCTGCAAAGTTAGTTGTGCTAATTTCACCTTTGACTGTTCGCCGCCACTCAATAACTTAAGTGACTCTTGCACCAGTTGATCGCTCAGTCCACAACGTGAAAGCTGTCTTCTCAGTTCTTTATTGGAAGCATTAGGAAAGATATTCCCTAGGTACTGTAAGGGTGTTTGCAGAGGTGACTCCCAGACTAGCTCTTGTTCAAAATAACTCACTTTCGTGTTGTTCGGGTAGTGGAATTCACCAGCTAAAGCCGGGATTTCACCCAGTAATGTTTTTAATAAGGTCGATTTACCAATCCCATTAAATCCCTTTAAAGCAACTTTTTCTCCATAACGAATCGTTAAATCAATAGGATTTAATAAAGGTTTCCCATAACCGATAGTTAACCCTTGTGTTGTTACCGCAAAAGTCGCAACAATTTCTTTATAAGGAAAGTTAAAATTGGGTTTTATTTGATTTGTGGGCGGCGTTAGGCGGTCTACTTTAGCTAATTGCTTTTCACGACTTTTGGCCATTTTAGAGCGAGATCCAGCCTTGTTTTTACGTATATATTTTTCTGTTTTTTCAATCTGCTTTTTTTGAGCTTCATAACGTTTCATGTAATTTTCGTGGTCAGCTTCTTTTTGTTTTAACGCTTTAGTTAAGTTTCCTGTATATTTCGTTAGCATCCCAAACTCGATATCAGCAATATGAGTGGTAACCTCGTTTACAAATTCTTGGTCATGCGAAACCACTAAAAAAGTCCCTGGGAAATTTTGTAGAAATGAAGTTAGCCACTGGACATGTTTATCATCTAAATGATTCGTTGGCTCATCTAAGACCAAGATATCCGGTTTTTCTAATAATAATTTAGCTAAAATAACTTTTGAACGCTGGCCGCCACTTAAATTTTTCAATAAAGTATCTAAGCCCAAGACATCAAGTCCAAGACCAACAGCCATTTCTTGAATCAAAGCATCCATCTGATAAAATTCGCTTTGGTCTAATTTTGTTTGTAATTTTCCCGCTCTTTCTAGTAAAAGATCATCAAATGTTTGACTATACTTTTCATAAAGCTCACTGATTTCTTCTTCAATGGCTAGTTCCTTTGCAAAAGCTTGTTTTAAAAACTCATAAATCGTTAACTGTTCGTCAACTCTCACATATTGATCTAAGTATCCAACACTTTGGTTTTTTGGGAATTCAATAAAACCTTCATCGGCTAAAACTTCACCCGTAATAATCTTAACCAATGTAGATTTACCCGCACCATTTTGACCGATTAAACCAATATGTTCTCCAGTATTTATTTGTAAGTTTAGTTTTTCATATAATACTTTATCCCCAAATTGTTGCGAGATATTAACCAATTTCAACAATATTATCCTATCCAATCTATGTACAAAATCTAAGACCCGTAAAAAAACTGTGAACAAAATTGTCCACAGTTTTACTGTAAAATTATTCAACTAAAAAAGTTTAACACGCTTAAAAAAATATGTCTAGTTTAGTCGTCCCAAACATCACTAAGTGATAAATCCGCTTCTATTTTGTCCCATCTGAAGGAAAGCCAAGCAAACTTCCATTGATTTTGCATAAAAAGAAGGAAAGTTGTTTTTACTTCCTTCGATTTTATAAAAAAAGCGGAAATATCAGATTACCGCTTTTTTTCGTGCTTTAGGTCATCGTCATACCGCCAGTTACGTTAATTGCTTGACCTGTCATATAACTAGCCAATGGACTTGCTAAAAATAAAATGACATTAGCAACATCTTGTGTAGTCCCAGTACGTCCCAATGGCACTTGACTCTGATCTTCTTCTAATACCTCTTGGGCAGACATGCCTCGAATTTCTCCACCTTCAACACGCTCTCTATGTTTCATCGGTGTTTCAACAATTCCGGGACAAACGGCATTTACCAAGATATTGTTAGGCGCAACTTCTAAGGCTAAAGTTTTACATAAGCCTAGGACTGCATGCTTCGATGAAACATAACCAGACATGCCTTTATAGCCATTTTTCCCGGCCTGTGAAGCAACAAAAATTACCCGACCATTATTATCGTGAGTTTGCATTAAAGCTGTTACATATTTGCTAGTAAGATAAGCACCACGTGTATTTACCGCTTGTACTTTATCAAAATCGGTAGTCCTACTTTCAGTGAGAAAATCTACAGTAGATATGCCTGCGACATGAACAAGTACATCAGGTACTAAATGTTTTTCTTCTAATTGCTGAGTTAATTGGATAACTTCTTCTTCTTCGGCAATATCCAAATGCATTTTATAAAAATCTGTAGCGATTTTCGTCAACTTTACTTCTTCAAAGGCAATGTCACAAGCAATAACGGTAGCTTCTTCTTTCTGAAAAGTCTCCAACACACTTTTTCCAATACCTTGAAAAGCGCCGATGACTAAAACAACCTGCTCTTTTAACTCAGGAAAATACATCAACAATACCTCCTAAACTACATGACGTTCAAAAGGATCGTCGCTAATGCCATCTTCTAAGATAAGTTTAGCGTATTCTTTTGCAGAAAATAGGGAATGATCACGATAATTACCACAGCTAGTAATATCGACACCTTGCACATCTTCCCATTTTGTTTCATAAGCGATAGTTTTAAGAGATTCAGTTAATGCTTGGGCAACCTCTGTTGCTGAATATTCACCCCAGATGATTAAATGAAAACCGGTACGGCAACCAAAAGGAGAGCAATCAATAATACCTTCTAGACGATCTCGTAATAAATCAGCTAATAAGTGTTCAATTGTGTGCATACCAGCAGTTGGCAATTCCTTTTCATTTGGTTGTAAGAAACGTAGATCATAATTAGAAATAACGTCACCTTTTTTACCATTTTCTTTTCCAATCAAACGCACATACGGTGCTTTTACCTTCGTATGATCCAATGTAAAACTTTCTACTTCCGCCATTTTAGCTTCCTCCTAAAAATTTTTTAGAGATAAAAAAATCTCCATCCCTTTGCTTACCATTTATGATAAACAAAGGGACGAAGACTTTCGCGTTACCACCCTTATTCGCATAAACCTTACAGTCAATGCCTCAACGGTACCTTAGATACCCGGCAGTATATCGGCTGCTATTTCCGTTTATTCAGCGTCAACTGAATAAAAAGCTCAGAGTTCATCTTCACTGTCTATTATTTGCTCCCTTTCTCACCATCCGGGTTCTCTTTTAACAAATGCATCAGCTACTCTTCTCTATCATTGCTTTACGTGTGATTTGTGAATAGTATAGACAAGACTGAGGAAAATGTCAAGGTGATAACCCACTAATATAATAAAAGAAATAAATTGATATCTTCATTTAAAAGGTAGCTCTACGTTAAATAAAGAAAGGCGTAGCCGAAATACTTCCTGAAGTTAGAAACAGGCATTATCAAAATAACGCGAATTTAATTGGTGCCGCAATAAATTTTAAAAGTATGCAAAAACCAGATAAGCAGAAATCCTATCTGTTTTTTTACATATTTCCAATTTAAAAGTTTCGAATTTTCCAAGAATCTAAGTAAATATCTAAGTAAAATTGTAATAAATCTCCTTGTAACTGCGTATTCAAAGAAAAATTTAATTTTTCCGACAACTGCTTTGCAATAGCTAAACCCAGTCCTGAACTCTCTCTCTGTCGTGCTGGTTCACTCTGATAGTTACGATCAAATAAACGAGTAATGTCCATTTTTTGGTCTTCTAGTATCTTATTTTCAAAAACAAAGCGTAGTCGTTCTTCCTGCTTTTCTAAACGAATATGAAAATACTGTGTGCCATGAGTAAAGGCGTTTTTAATCAAGTTTTGTATAATTCGTTCCAAATCAATGCGACTTGTCTGAAGCACTATTCTCTCCTCTGTTAAATCAATATTAATATCCTCAAAGGCCGCTGTTAATTCTTCATAGTACTGCGCCACTTGTTCTTGAATTAGTGTAATAGGATTCACTGCTTCTTCTTGAATTTTATAGTCATTGGCATCCAACAAACTGAGCAAGTAGAATTCGTCAATAAGTGACGAAATCAGCTGCGTACGCTCTTCAATAATAGTTAAATATTTTAAATCACGCGCACTCATCTCGGATGTATCCATCATTTGTATATATCCGATCATTGAGGTCAACGGCGTCCTAAAGTCATGGGAAATTGAAGCGATCATTTCCTTGCTTTGTTTAGCCATTCGCTTATTTTCTTTTGAAGTTTGATTAAAAGAGTCTACCAATTCGTTCACTTCTTCTACTAGTTGAAGATGACGTTTTGATACCCCGACCCTTTTCAAAGGAGCACGAGAGTTTCCTTGCTTAATTGCTTTAACTTGTAAAATCATATCTTTTAATTCACGATAGTAAAAAATCCAAGCTAAGATCAGCAATAAGTTAATGCCAATACTAATATACAAAATCCATATCACAAAACTCACCTACTAATTATCTTTGACATCCGAATGTTTCAATATAAAAAATGAAATAACCGTCGTTACAATAATATAAACACCTATAATAATAAAAGGCAGTGATCCAATTGACTCTATTGTTTCCAGAGCTGCTTGTGCACTTGGTGGTCGATTAGCGGGTTGCCCTTGTTGCCCATAAAAAATTCCGTTTCGCAAAGTCTCTTGTAGTTTTCCAGTATTTGTTGAAAGTAAATAAGGACTGAAATTAAAATTGCGTAAAATTCGTGCATGATTTACCCATCTAATAAGATTGCCTATAATACCATTTGAAATAATGAAAAATAGAAATAACGGAATATTGCCACCCTGCCATTTCAAAGTAATTATATTAGTCAATGAAGAAAAAGCAATGGTAAATAAAGCTAGATAGGCGACTAAACTAAGCAAGACTTCAATTTGACTCATTGTAAAAAAGGGCGCCCCATTATTTAATAATGCAAGTATAGCAAATCCGCCAAGATAGGCAATGGCTAAGAAGAGAAACACAGCAAGCATATAAACTAGCGAACTAATAATTTTTGCTACAATATACTCACTTTTACGTAAACCTGAACTAAATAGACGAACAAAACCTTTGTTATTAAGTTCATCTAAGTAAACTGCATAATAAAACTGAGGACTTATGACCAAGGGTCCCAAAAAAGAAAGAGGCATCACTGCTACGGAAAAATACATCTCTGTAAGTTCACTGGTATTATCCGCAAAATTCGCATTTCCCGAGCCAAAAATGACAAAAGTTAAAAATAAAGCTGCCAAAATCAACCAATACAACTGGTTACTTCGTTTATGAAAAATCCGATAAAGATCCGCTTTAATATAATTAAACATTTTCTTGACCCCCTTGATGAATAAGAGAAAGATAATACTCCTCCAAAGTTTGTTGATGGGGGGTCAATTTATATAATTCAAGCCCACCATCTACTAAAATTTTTGCAATTTTATTTGTTTCATCAATATGGTCAGAAAGAATAATTTCCTTATCACCATTCACTACATAATCTAAAGGAGTCAGCTGTTCCTCTAATAGATAGGCCGCTTTTTCTGGGTTATCTACTTTGATAATCACTTGGTCCTCTGTTTTTTCTAATAAAGTGTTTTGATCGATTTCACTTAACAACTCGCCATCATGAATAAAACCAAAACGCGACGCCATTATCCCTAATTCTCCCAAAATATGTGAAGAGAGTAAAAAAGTAATTTCCTGTTCACGATTCAATTTTTGCACTAGCATTCTAAAACTAGCAATACCTTGAGGGTCCAAACCATTGATTGGCTCATCCATAATAATTAAATCAGGCTTACCCACTAAAGCATTGGCAATATTTAAACGTTGTTTCATTCCCATAGAAAATGTTTTAACTTTCTTTTTCACTTTATCCAATTCGACTAATTTCAACACACGATCGACTTCTGTTTTATCAGTGATTCCTTTAAGTTTACAAGTATAAGTTAAATTTTTTCGAGCATTTAGATAGGGAAAAAATTGTGAACCATACATAAAGCCGATGTTTTTTTGGGAACCTTCTAAATTCTCGATAGAAGGTTGATCATAAATCGATACCTCGCCACTGTCTTGTACCGCCAGACCCATGATTACTTTAAATAAAGTCGATTTTCCCGCACCATTTTTGCCAACCAGGCCGTATACTTCTCCAGGTCTGACATGAATGGAAACATCGCGCAAAGCGTCTTGTTTCCCATAAGTCTTTGTCACAGCATGAGTGCTCAGTAGGTTTTCCATACTTACTCTCCTTTAATTTTTTGAGTATACTTTTATCCTAGTAAGGAGAATTTTCAAAACTCTTTCGTAAATCTTACAAAAGTATTAAATTAACTAAGTATTTAGTTGAAAACCCACGCCCCAAATCGTTTTAATCACTTCTTCTTCTGTAAATATTTGAAATTTATTACGTAAACGAGAAATATGAACTGTAATAGTATTATCATCCCCAAAATAGGGTTCTTGCCAGATCGTTTCATATAAGTTTGCCTTGGTAAATACTTTTTTAGGATGTTGTAAAAAACATTTTAATAATTCATACTCTTTTTGCGTCAATGTTATCAGTTGGTCTTGATAATAGACTTCTCGTGTTTCATCATTCATTTTAATTTTACCCACCGTTAAGATAGTCCCATTAGTTTCATCGATTGTACGACTGCGCAACTGATTTTTTATCCTGGCTGTCACTTCAACGGTATTAAAAGGTTTAGCTATGTAGTCATTAGCGCCTGCTTCAAATACTTCAGATAAGACACTAGGTTCATTTTTGGCAGTGATAACAATAATGGGCGTAGCATTTGTTAAACGAATTTCAGCAATTAATTCTTCACCACTAAGCCCTGGCAGCATCAAATCCAACAAAATAAGGTCGAACCTTTCATCCGCTAAAAGTCGCCTAGCCTCGGACCCAGCAAAAGCTTGCGTTACGTCATAATCAGTTTCGAGTAAGTCGTTTAACAGGTTATTGATATTATTATCATCTTCTACAATCAAAATTTTCTTCATTGCTCTTCACCTTACTATAATTCATCTATTTGTATTTTAGCGTGTACAAATAAAAAAAGAAAGATAATTCAGTTTTTTATTGAATTATCTTTCTTTTTTTATTATTGCCAAACATCCGCAGCAACTTCTTGTAATAAGTTAATTTTTTCCCATTGTTCTTGTTCAGTCAGACGGTTCCCTTCCTCTGTTGAAGCAAATCCACATTGCGGACTGATACTTAAATTTTCCAGTGGAACATACGCTGTGGCTTCTTTAATTCTGGATTTTATCTCTTCCTTACTTTCCAATTCTGGGAATTTAGATGTAACCAACCCTAAAACAATTTTACTATTTTTGTTATTCCAGTAACGTAAAGGGGCAAAATCACCCGCACGGTCTGAATCATACTCTAGGAAAAAACCATCATAATTTGTGGCAAACAATTCTTCAGCGATTGGCTCATAGCCTCCTGAAAATAACCAAGAAGAAGCATGATTTCCTCGACAAATATGGGTTGTCAGTGTTAGATCTTTGGGTTTGTCCTCCAAGGCTTCGTTAATGATTTCGGCACAAATTCGAGCAATATTTTTGGGATCGATTCCTTGTTTTTGTAGCGCTTTTCTTTTATCAGCATCTGCTAAAAATGCCCAGTTGGTGTCATCAAATTGTAAGTAACGACATCCTTTTTCATAATAAGCTTTAATAACGTCTTTATAAGTTTGTGCCAAATCATGATAAAAGTCCTTTAAGTCAGGGTATATCTCATAAATTTTTGTTGTACCATCATTTGCTAATAACTCCTGACGTAAAATCATATTAGGGCTAGGTACAGAAGCCTTGGCAATTGTGTTTTTATCACCTCCGACTTTCTCTTTTAAGAAAATAAAATCCTCTAAAAATGGATGTTCTTCATTAAAAGAAATTCGGTCGGTTACACGAATATTGTAAGAAGGAGCCGCTTTCCCATGAAATTGCTGATTATACCCCCCTTCAGGAACATAACCTTCCACACCATTAAGATGTTCTAAAAAGTCCAGATGCCAAAAACCACGACGAAATTCCCCATCAGTGATTCCATGTAAGCCGACCTTTTTTTCTTTTTCGACTAACTTTTCTATTTCTTTGTCCTCAATGTTCCGTAACTCTTTTTTTGTTATCTCTTCATTAAAATAATCTTTTCTTGCTGTTTTTAAACGTTCTGGACGCAAAAAACTTCCGACATGATCTACCGTAAATGGAATCTCTACTTGTTCAAAAGTATTCATATGCTCTCCTCCTCAAAATGATTAATAAAAAAAGCCCTTTTGCCAGCATAATACTGACAAAAGGGCGACTTCACCGCGGTACCACCTTTTAAACACTCAAACCAACACTTACTTTATCGGCTGTTCTTTTTATCGATAGAACCTTCCGCTTTTAGCTACTTATCGCCAAAAGTTCCTCCTTAGTCATCTTCAACTTCTTACCATCAGCACTTCTCACCTGCCAGCGCTTCTCTGAGAAAGTTTAAAGTTTACTCTCTAAATCACAGGAATTTTATATAATGTTGACATAATAGCATGTTTAAATTTTGCTTGTCAAGTCTTGCTTTTTTGCACCTCTTACTAATTTTTATAGCTGCCAAACATCTGCAGCGGCTTCTTGGAACAATTTTATTTTTTCCCATTGTTCTCGTTCAGACAGACGATTTCCCTTTTCAGAGGAAGCAAAACCACATTGCGGACTAATACTTAAATTTTCTAATGGAATGTAAGCTGAGGCCTCTTTAATTCTTTTCTTTATTTCTTCTTTACTTTCTAATTCCGGAAATTTTGAAGTTACTAGACCTAAAACAATTTTACTATCTTTGTTATTCCAATAACGTAAAGGGGCAAAATCACCCGCACGGTCTGAATCATACTCTAGGAAAAAACCATCATAATTTGTGGCAAACAATTCTTCAGCGATTGGCTCATAGCCTCCTGAAAATAACCAAGAAGAAGCATGATTTCCTCGACAAATATGGGTTGTCAGTGTTAGATCTTTGGGTTTGTCCTCCAAGGCTTCGTTAATAATATCCCTACAAATTCGATCGACTTTTTTTGGATTAATTCCTCTCTCTTGTAATGCTTTTCTTTTATCAGCATCCGCTAAAAATGCCCAGTTGGTGTCATCAAATTGTAAGTAACGACATCCTTTTTCATAATAAGCTTTAATAACGTCTTTATAAGTTTGTGCCAAATCATGGTAAAAGTCAGTCAAATCCAAATATATATGATGAATTCTTGATGTATCATCACTTGCTAGTAACTCTTGGCGCAAAATCATATTCGGACTAGGATTTTAGCAATAACATTTTCATCCTTTCCTAACTTTTCTTTTAAAAAAGAAAAATCATTTAAAAAGGGATGATCTTTATTAAAAGAATCCCGATCAATAACACGAATATGATAATCAGGAGCTGCTTGAGCAAGAAGTTTCTGGTTACGACCATGCTTAGCGGTATAACCCTCTATGCCATTTAAATGTTCAAAAAAATCCCAGTGCCAAAAAAAAGATACACTTTGCAGTAATTACAAAGTGTATCTTTTATTCACATTAGCTTTGTGTTTCATTTAATGCATCTTCTGCAGCCATTTGTGCTTCAATATCAGAAATACTATAAACATTTTCGCTAGCTGTATTTACTTCTTTAGGTTCCATATTACGGTAACGAGGCATCCCGGTACCAGCTGGGATAGTCTTACCAATAATAACATTTTCTTTTAGACCAAGAAGTGGATCTTGTTTACCGCGAATTGCAGCATCTGTTAGCACACGAGTCGTTTCTTGGAAGGAAGCAGCTGATAAGAAGCTGTTAGTTTCCAGAGAAGCCTTCGTAATACCAAGGAGTACTGGACGAGAAGTTGCAGGAATGCCACCAGTAACTAAGACATTATAATTTTGATCTCTAAAGTCTGCAATATCCATCATAGTACCAGGTAGAATATCTGTATCCCCTGGATCCATGACACGAACCTTGCGCAACATTTGACGGACCATAACTTCAACGTGCTTGTCACTAATTTCTACCCCTTGCATACGATAAACACGTTGTACTTCACGTAACAGATAATTTTCTACAGAAAGTACATCACGCACTTGCAATAAGTGTTTCGGATCGATAGAACCTTCTGTTAACGGTGCTCCACGATGGATGTGATCTCCTTCAGAAATTTTCATACGTGCAGTATACGGCACCGTATAAGTCCGTGTATCCGTTTCGCCAGTAACTGTAACTTCTTTTGTACGAGTAGCGGCATCCTCAGCTACTTCAGTAACTTCTCCTGTTACTTCAGTGACCACTGCTTCCCCTTTAGGGTTACGTGCTTCAAAAATTTCTTGTATACGTGGTAGCCCTTGAGTAATATCATCACCAGCAACACCACCAGTATGGAAAGTACGCATTGTTAATTGGGTACCAGGTTCACCAATAGATTGTGCAGCAACAGTACCTACGGCTTCCCCAACTTCTACTTCATTACCAGTAGCCAAGTTACGTCCATAGCAAAGACGACAAACGCCATGCTTACTATTACAAGTAAATGCTGAACGAATTGTTACTTTTTCAATACCAGCATTTACAATTTGTTTAGCTTCAACTTCATTAATTAAGTCATTGGCTTCAACAATTACTTCCCCAGTTTCAGGATGGTAAACAGCCTTGCTTGTATAACGACCTACGAGACGTTCTTCCAAAGGCTCAATAATTTCATTACCTTCTTTAATCGCTTCGATTTCAAGGCCACGATCTGTTCCACAATCGTCTTCTCGAACAATCACATCTTGTGCTACATCCACTAAACGACGTGTCAAGTAACCTGAGTCCGCAGTCTTCAAGGCTGTATCAGTCATACCTTTACGTGCACCGTGAGTAGAAATGAACATTTCCAAAACAGTTAAGCCTTCACGGAAGTTAGAAATAATCGGTAATTCCATGATCTGACCACTTGGAGCTGCCATCAAGCCCCGCATTCCAGCAAGTTGGGTAAAGTTAGAAATATTCCCGCGGGCACCCGAGTCAGACATCATATAAATTGGGTTTTGGTTACCAAGAGATTTCGATAATTTCAATTGAATATTATCTTTGGCTTCATTCCAAATATCAATCACTCGTTCATAACGTTCATCATCAGTAATCAAACCACGACGGAACTGTTTTGAAACAGTAGCAACTTGTTTGTGCGCTTCATTAATAAGTTCTTCTTTTTCTTGTAAAACAGTAATATC
This sequence comes from Tetragenococcus halophilus, assembly GCF_001712815.1. Lineage (NCBI taxonomy): Bacteria > Bacillati > Bacillota > Bacilli > Lactobacillales > Enterococcaceae > Tetragenococcus > Tetragenococcus halophilus. Next base: position 95,387 of record NZ_CP012047.1, on the reverse strand, counting down.
AGAAATACCAACCGTAATACCAGCATGAGTGGAATGACTATAACCTAGATCTTTCATACGGTCAAGCATACGTGAAGTTTCGGTTACCTTAAACCGTTTAAAAACTTCAGCGATAATATCTTCCAAATTATCTTTTTTGAATGGTTCTATCAAATCTTGCTCTTTAATGTGAGCAGGAATATCTGTCCCAGCATCAATGAAGTATTTATCCGGCGTTTGCACGGTTAAATTAAAATCAGTTGGTTCATTCAAGTAAGGGAATTCTGCTGGCATAATGGTATTAAAGATAATTTTACCAACAGTTGTCACCATCAAACGACCTTTTTGGAAGTCTGTCAATGGCTTACCACCTAAACGTTCAGGATCAACTGCTACACGAGAATGCAAGTGAACGTAGCCATTTTTCCAAGCAGTGACTGCTTCGTTCATGTCACGAAGAATCATACCTTCTCCTTCGCGTTCTGCTTCTTCTAATGTTAAGTAGTAGTTCCCTAAAACCATGTCTTGTGATGGCGTAACAACTGGTTTTCCATCTTTTGGATTCAAAATATGTTGAGCAGCTAACATCATTACTCGAGCTTCAGCTTGGGCTTCTTCACTTAGAGGTACGTGAACAGCCATTTGGTCCCCGTCAAAGTCAGCATTGTAAGCTTCACAAGCTAGAGGATGCAAACGAATAGCGCGTCCTTCTACTAATACAGGTTCAAAAGCTTGAATACCTAGACGGTGAAGCGTAGGTGCGCGGTTTAATAGTACAGGATGCTCTTTAATAACATCTTCTAATACGTCCCACACATCGTCTTCTTGTCTTTCAATTTTACGTTTAGCATTTTTTACGTTAGAAGCTAATTCACGTTTAACTAATTCTCTCATAACAAATGGCTTAAATAATTCTATTGCCATTTCTTTTGGCAATCCACATTGATACATTTTCAAAAATGGTCCAACACAGATAACTGAACGTCCAGAATAGTCTACCCGTTTACCTAATAGGTTTTGACGGAAGCGTCCTTGTTTTCCCTTTAGCATATGAGAAAGAGACTTCAACGGACGATTTCCTGGTCCTGCAACAGGACGACCACGACGACCATTATCGATCAAAGCGTCAACTGCTTCTTGCAACATACGTTTTTCATTTTGAACAATAATATTAGGTGCGTTTAAATCCAACAAACGTTTCAATCGGTTATTACGGTTAATAACACGACGATATAAATCGTTTAAATCAGAAGTAGCAAAACGTCCACCTTCTAATTGTACCATTGGTCGTAAATCTGGCGGTACAATTGGGACAACGTCCATTACCATCCAGCTTGGTTCATTTCCAGACGTACGGAAAGCTTCCAAGATATCCAAACGGCGAATAGCTCTTGTCCTTTTTTGACCCGAAGCAGTTTTCAAGGTTTCTTTTAGTTCATCTGCTTCACTATCTAAATCTACGCTTTCCAATAGTTGTCTGATCGCATCAGCACCCATTGCAGCGTTAAATTCTTGTCCATATTGTTCGCGTTTTTCACGATATTCACGCTCAGTCAACAATTGTTTCTTTTCTAAGCTGGTATTACCTGGGTCAATAACAGCATAAGAAGCAAAATAGATAATTTCTTCTAATGCGCGTGGACTCATGTCTAAAACAAGCCCCATACGAGATGGGATACCTTTAAAGTACCAGATATGAGATACAGGAGCAGCTAGTTCAATATGTCCCATTCGTTCACGACGAACTTTTGAACGTGTTACTTCTACCCCACAACGATCGCAAACAATACCCTTATAACGGATTCGCTTGTACTTTCCACAAGCACATTCCCAGTCTTTTGTAGGACCGAAAATACGCTCATCAAATAAACCCTCACGTTCAGGTTTTAACGTACGATAGTTAATGGTCTCAGGTTTTTTGACTTCGCCATAAGACCAGCTTCTAATTTTTTCGGGAGAAGCCAAGCCTATTTGCATATTTTCGAATTTATTTACATCGATCAAAAAGGGTTCCCTCCATTTCAATTCGCAACTTCGATCAGAAAATGTAAGTAACTTTGAAAAAACGGACAGCTATTTATAAAAATATTTTTATAAATAGCAACCCTGTTTCTTCTAAAAAGATGATTTTAATTAATCTACAGGAGCATCTGCTGGATTGTTTTCTTCATCCAATTGTTTCTTTTCTGGTTCTTTGCTTGCAGCATCTGTTTCTACTTTTTCAGCATTTTGTTTTTCAGCAAATTTTTCTAAGGCATCTACAGTGATTAAATCATCGTCCTCGTCATCCATATCGCGTAATTCTACTTCTTCATTTTCGTTATCTAGAACGCGCATATCCAATCCAAGTGATTGCAATTCTTTAACTAACACACGGAAGGATTCAGGAACACCTGGTTTTGGAATAGGTTCCCCTTTGACAATGGCTTCATAGGTTTTTACCCGTCCTACTACATCATCTGACTTGTAGGTTAAGATTTCTTGTAGGGTATAAGCAGCACCATAAGCCTCTAGTGCCCAAACTTCCATTTCACCAAAGCGTTGACCACCAAATTGTGCTTTACCACCAAGTGGTTGTTGCGTTACTAATGAGTAAGGGCCAATTGAGCGAGCATGTAATTTATCATCAACCATGTGAGCCAATTTGATCATATACATTACGCCTACAGAAACTCTACCATCAAACGGTTCACCAGTACGTCCATCATATAGCACTGTTTTAGCATCTTTTGCCATACCTGCTTCTTCCACAGTTTCCCAAACATCACTATCATTTGCTCCGTCAAAAACTGGCGTAGCTACATGAATACCTAATTGTCTAGCGGCCATTCCCAAGTGCAATTCTAATACTTGTCCGATGTTCATCCGAGATGGAACACCTAGTGGGTTTAACATAATATCAATTGGTGTTCCGTCTGGTAAGAAAGGCATGTCTTCTTCGGGCATAATACGAGAGACAACCCCTTTATTTCCGTGACGACCAGACATTTTATCGCCTTCTTGAATTTTACGTTTTTGTACAATGTAAACCCGAACGAGCATATTCACTCCAGGCGATAATTCATCTCCAGCTTCGCGAGTAAAGATCTTCACATCGTGAATGATTCCGCCGCCACCGTGAGGCACTCTAAGTGAAGTATCACGAACTTCACGAGCTTTTTCACCAAATATAGCATGCAATAAACGTTCTTCTGCCGATAATTCGGTGACTCCTTTTGGTGTTACTTTTCCGACCAAAAGATCTCCATCACGGACTTCAGCACCAATTCGGACAATGCCCATTTCATCAAGATCTTTTAATGCATCTTCACCAACATTAGGAATTTCACGTGTGATTTCTTCTGGGCCTAATTTCGTATCACGAGCTTCTGACTCATATTCTTCGATATGAACAGAAGTATAAACGTCATCTTTAACTAAACGACGGCTCATGATAACCGCATCTTCATAGTTATAACCTTCCCAGGTCATAAAGCCAACAACAACGTTTTGACCTAATGCCATTTCGCCATTTTCCATTGAAGGGCCATCAGCTAAGATATCACCTTTTTCAACTTTTTCACCTTGTTGAACCAAAGGACGTTGGTTATAACTTGTTCCTGAGTTAGAACGACGGAATTTTGTAATATGATAAATATCCAATGCACCGTTATCACGACGTACGCGAATTTCTGTTGCATCTACATATTCAGCAATACCAGCTGCTTTACATAACAGAGCAGCGCCTGAATCATGTGCTGAAGTATATTCCATACCAGTACCTACCCAAGGCGAACGTGGATTAATTAGCGGCACTGCTTGTCGCTGCATGTTTGCACCCATTAAAGCACGGTTTGAGTCATCATTTTCCAAGAACGGAATACAAGCTGTAGCTACTGAAACGACTTGTTTTGGAGATACGTCCATATAGTCGACTTTATCTGTAGAAACTTCAAGATTTTCACTTGTAGCACGAGCCATAACAACATCTTCTGCAAATGTTCCATCTTCATTTAATGGACTGTTTGCTTGTGCTACTACATAGTTATCTTCGATATCAGCTGTTAAATAATCAATTTGCTCAGTCACACGACCTGTTGTACGATCAACGCGACGATAAGGTGTTTCAATAAAACCATATCGATTAACTTTTGCATAAGAAGCCAAACTATTGATCAAACCAATATTAGGTCCTTCTGGTGTTTCAATCGGGCACATCCGACCATAGTGAGAATAGTGAACGTCTCTTACTTCATAACCAGCTCTGTCACGTGTCAGACCACCAGGGCCTAAAGCAGATAAACGTCGTTTATGCGTTAACTCGCCTAATGGATTGGTTTGATCCATAAATTGTGACAACTGTGAAGAACCGAAAAATTCTTTAATACTAGCTACCACCGGGCGAATGTTAATTAATTGTTGCGGTGTCAATGTATCTGTATCTTGAATAGACATACGTTCACGAACCACACGTTCCATCCGAGCTAGTCCGATACGAAATTGATTTTGCAATAATTCACCTACAGAACGAATACGACGATTTCCTAAATGGTCGATATCATCTGTGATCCCGATACCTTCCATTAAATTAAAGAAGTAACTCATTGAAGCAACAATATCTGCTGGAAGAATCGTCCGAACATTTGATTCAGGTAGGCCATTGCCAATCACGTTTACATCTTGATCAGGATCATTAGGAGAAAACACCTTAAATACTTGAATATTCATTGGGTCAGTTACAACACCATCTTCGGATGGATAATAAGTAACAGTATTTAAACCATTATCGATATATTCAGCTAAAGTATCTTCCATAATCTGATTGGTGATTTCTGTTCCTTTTTCCAGAATAATCTCACCAGTTTCAGGATCAGCCAATGTTTCGGCTAAAGTGAGGTTTAATAACCGTGTTTTCAAGTCTAATTTTTTATTCATCTTATAGCGACCCACAGCAGCCAAATTATAACGACGCGGGTCAAAGAAACGAGCATTTAAAAGACTTCTTGAACTATCCGCTGTTTTAGGTTCACCCGGACGCAAGCGTTCGTAAATATCTTTTAATCCTTCTTCTGTTCTTGAATCCGTCGCTGTTTTGTGTAAGTCTTTTTCAATCGTATTACGTAGAGAATCATTATCTCCGAAGATATCTAAAATCGTATCATCAGAACCAAAACCTAAAGCCCGAACTAAAACAGTCATAGGGATTTTACGCGTACGGTCAATTCTAACGTAAGATATGTTTTTAGCATCTGTTTCCATTTCCAACCATGCACCACGGTTAGGAATAACAGTAGAACCAAAACCTTCCCTACCATTTTTATCTACTTTACTGCTAAAATAGACGCCTGGAGAGCGGACTAATTGAGAAACAATTACTCGCTCTGCCCCATTAACAATAAAAGTACCTTGTTCTGTCATTAACGGAAAATCACCAAAAAATACTTCTTGTGACTTAATTTCCCCTGTTTCACGATTGGTCAAGCGTAATGTAACCTGTAACGGCGCAGAATAATTTGCGTCATGTGAACGTGCTTCTTCCACTGTATATTTTGGGGTCTTTAATTCATAGTCCACAAATTCCAATGAAAGGTTTCCATTAAAGTCATCAATTGGCAATATATCTTCAAACATCTCTCTTAATCCTTCATCTAAGAACCATTGATAAGAGTCAGTTTGAACTTCGATCAAATTCGGTAATTCCAGTACTTCACTGATTCGTGAGAAACTTCTACGTTCACGATAATTTCCGTACTTTACTACGTGTCCAGCCAAGTTGTTCACCCCTTAAAAAGTCTTCCAAAAAAGCTATCTAAAATGTTACATTTTGATTACAAATGTTAAATTTGAGTAACATCAAGCATTTTTTGCGAACTTTAGGCAAAAAAAAACCAAAAATAGAACAACATATTCATGAGTTTCTACTTTTGTTTCTTTATTCCCAAGCCGGAACGGACAATATTTCGTTCCTGCTCATTATTTTCAGATAGTTTTTGCATCTATTTATTATACATAATTCCAATATATTCGTCAAGGTTTTGGATAAACTTTTTTATAATGACATTTCTTGATTGTGTAATCATTTTTAAATCGATATACTTAGTAAAAAAGTTTATAGAGGAAGGTTTGTACTCATGGGTTCAACCAAACAACAAATATTAACTATTCTGAGACAGGATAAGGGAATTATCTCTGGTGAAAAACTAGCCAACAACTTAGAAGTTTCTCGTACGGCTGTTTGGAAAGCTGTACGAGAATTAGAAAAAATGGGTTATCAGATTGAGCATCTCCCTAATGGATATCGCTATTTAACTTCAGACGTTCTTGAAAAAGAGTTGATAAGTAGCCAAGCTTTGCCGACGTCCTCCATCTTTATTAAAGAAGAAACTAATTCAACAATGGATGATGCTAAAGTTGCCGCTATGGCCCAACAACCAACACCCGCTCTTTTCATTGCAGAAAAACAACTAGGAGGACATGGCCGTTTTGGTCGACCATTTTTTTCACCTGCTGGACAAATCTATATGAGTTTATTATTAACGCCCAACCAAACTTTTGAAGAATTACCCCAATATACAATTTTGGCTGCCGTTGCTGTGAGTTTAGCAATCGACCATTACACGGGGAAACAAACACAAATTAAATGGGTGAATGATATTTATTTAGACGGGAAAAAAATCTGCGGTATTTTATCTGAAGCAACCAGTGATTTTGAAACTGGACGTATTAAACATGTAACCTTAGGTTGTGGTATTAATTTTTCAATTCCCGCCCAAAGTTTCCCTGAAAATATACAGACAAAAGCTGGCGCTATTTTTTCTCAAAAAGCTCCTCTTATAACACGCAACCAATTGATTCAATTAATTTGGCAATACTTTTTTGAATTACTTGAGGCTTTACCTGATAAAGAATATATCAATATTTATCGTAAAAAATCATTTGTATTAGGTAAAAGAGTGCAGTTTAAGCAACAAGGGGTCACTTATAGCGGGAAGGCTACAGAAATCTCTGATACTGGAGAACTGATCGTCCAGACCAGCCAAGGGGTTAAAACTCTTTCTTCTGGTGAAATTAGTTTAGAAGCTATTTATTAAAAACAAGCAGCTGAACACACTAGTAGCATTCAGCTGCTTGTTTTTACATTACTTGCCAAAAAATACAAAGTAATAATCCCAGTGCATAGCTACTATTGAATAAGACCATGTTTTTGATTGCATAAGCAAAACTCTTTGGCTGAGGCAGACTTTTTTCATGCTCCCTTAAATTACGAGAAATTTTAGGAAAAGTAAGAAAAATGATGAGAATTGGCCAAGTATAAATACCAAAAATCAAACCAATAACAATCGTCACATAGCAAGCATACATTAATCCTTGAAATAGCAGTGTTCCGCTAGCACTTCCAATATAATATACTAAGGTATAACGATGATTTTTAACATCTGTCTTTATATCGCGTAAATTGTTGGCAAGCATAATATTGGCGATCGTAAAAATTAAAGGAAGAGAAGCCCAAATCAGAGCTAAGATTCCCCATAGTTGTCCTGAAAGTGAAAAATTTCCCTCGGTAAAATCAAGTGTAAGGTAAAAAACCTTTTGTTCAATAGTGTTAAGATAAATAGTTATAGCAAAAATGCCTAAGCCCATAGTTACCCCGCTAAACAATTCTCCTAGCGGCATGCGAGATAATGGAATCGGACCATAAGTATAAAAAACACCGATAAAACACACAACGCCCCCCATAACAAGCATCAACCAACCCGTTTGGACAATTAAAATCAAGCCAATGACTAAGGTCAATGATGACTGAACTTCATGAAGTAGCTGCTGCAAGGGTTGAGCCAAATGCAATCCAGTATGATTTACAACGTCTTTTTTGTCGTAAGAAAAATGTGCAACTTGTAACAGACACTGTGACTAACATTGACAAAGATACAAAAACCGTTCAAACCAAAAATGGACAATACCCTTTTGATCATTTAATTATTGGTATGGGCGGTGAACCAAATGATTTTGGTACACCTGGTGTTAAAGAAAATGGTTTTACCCTTTGGTCTTTTGAAGATGCCTTGCGCATTCGTGAACATATAGAAAAAACTGTAGCAAAAGCTGCTTTAGAACCTGACGCCAAACTTCGAAAAGCAATGCTTACCTTTGTCGTTTGTGGCTCTGGATTTACTGGTATCGAAATGATCGGTGAGCTAGTCGATTGGAAAGAACGACTTGCCAAAGATAATAAGTTAGATCCTAGTGAAATTAACTTAAAAGTTGTTGAAGCTCTGCCAACGATTCTAAACATGCTGAAACGAAGTGACGCAGCAAAAGCAGAACGTTATATGAAAAAGAAAAATGTAGATATCATGATAAATTCACCGATTGTTGAAGTAAGTCCTGATCATATCAAATTAAAAGACGGATCAACAGTTGCTACTCATACACTAATTTGGACAGCAGGTGTCAAAGGAACTTCAGATGCTGCTGATTTCGGACTAGAAACAGCTCGTGGGAATCGCTTAGTTGCCAATGAATATATGCAAGCAAAAGGTTATGAAGATAAAAATATCTATATTGTAGGAGATCTAGTCTACTACGAAGAGTTCTCTAATACACCAACACCACAAATTGTGCAAGCAGCCGAACAAACTGGGCATACTGCTGCTACTCATATTGTTAGCTCGATCAACGGTGGTCAAAGTCGTAAATTTAAGGGAAATTACCAAGGTTTTATGGTTTCTGTCGGAGCTAAGTGGGGTGTTGCTAATCTTTTTGATAAGATCCACTTAAGCGGTTTTCTTGCTATGATAATGAAACATATCGTCAATTTGAAATATTTCTTTGATATTCGCACAGGTTATTATATGTTCCAATATATTATGCATGAATTTTTCCGTGTTAAAGATGATCGTAATGTAGCTCGGGGTCATACTTCACGTAATAGTAATGTATTATGGAGCGTACCTTTACGTGTGTTCTATGGTTTAGTTTGGTTTTTAGAAGCTTTCAAGAAAATTGTAGGTGACGGCAAGTGGTTTACTCCTAGTACATGGTTTGGCGAAGAGTCTTGGTTTAAAGGCGACAGTGTTTTCCCTTGGACTTGGGATTATCAATCAATAACTGATGCTGCTTCTGGCGCAAGTGAAGCAGCCGACGCGGCAAGCGGCGCTTCTGATGCTGGCGCTGATGCAGCCGTTGAAGCGGGAAACACCATTTTTGGTTTAAGTTATGCTTATGGAGAAGAACCTATGGCAGTCATCGAAAATTCTCCTGACTGGTTTATGAATATCATGAAAACAATCATGCCTAACATGGAAGTTGCGATGTTTTTCCAAAAAATGATGGTTTTTGTGGAAATCGGTATTGCCCTTTGTTTAATGGCTGGTTTATTTACTTGGTTATTTAGTGGAGCAACAATTATTCTAGTAGCAACTTTTTGTTTATCAGGAATGTTTTACTGGGTAAACATCTGGTTTATCCCCGTAGCCTTTGCCTTAATGAATGGTTCCGGACGCGCACTGGGATTAGATCACTGGGTCATTCCATGGTTACAACGTACATTAGGAAAATGGCGCTATGGTACTCCTAAATCATTATACGGGCAAAAATAAAATAAAAATGGCTGGGACCTCTAAAAAGTTCCAGCCATTTTTAAAAGAATATAAATCACAGCATCTTTTATTATGCTAAAATAAAATATAAGATAAAAAATTACAATCTAAAAGAGACGGTTGATAAAGGGGTTAACAACAAGACAGGAGGGACAATGACGATTCGTCTGATCGTTACTTTATGAGTCATTTGAGAAAAATCATTTTTATATCACTTTTGATTGCCCAAGGGGTAGTTCTCGGTCTTATCGAAAATATGATCCCTTACCCGTTTGCTTTTGCACCTGGCGCTAAAATAGGCTTAGCAAATTTAATTACAATAATTGCCTTATTTACGATGTCAAAAAAAGATAGTTTTTTGCTGGTTTGCTTACGTTTAATTTTGACCACTCTTTTAGGGGGGACCCTTTCAACTTTTTTATATAGCATGAGCGGTGCAATGCTGAGTTACTTTGGCATGCTGTTGGTTAAAAAAATAGGTCCGAAATATGTTAGCATTATCGGTATCAGTGCGACAGGAGGCTTTATGCATAACGTCGGACAACTTCTTACCGCCTCTTTTATTGCTCAAACATGGAGCGTCCTACTTTATTTACCCATCTTATCTTTTTTAGGTATCTTATCAGGAATTGCTATTGGTATCGCTGCAAATTATTTATTAAGACGCGTCGACACTTTACGACGCTTTCAAAATGAACATGAACAACAGACGCAGGAAAAATGGTCGATGTATTAACTATTTATTGCGGATTGTTTTTGAAACAAAGGAGCTAGCTATGAAACTTCACCCTATATGGAATAACTATCCACAATTACAATCTGAATTAACAGAAACCTTAAAACTAATGGAAGATTCCATCCAACTGAAGAATAAATCCGTTAGAAAAGCTTTATTGGAGATGATCGGGGCGGGAGGTAAATTACTACGTCCAGCTTATCAACTTCTTTTTTCACAATTTGGTCCCAAACAAGATCGAAATAAAGCTATCGCACTGGCAGCTGCTATCGAAATGTTGCACACAGCTACATTGATTCACGATGATATTGTAGATGACGCTTCTTTAAGACGGAACCTGCCAACAATCAGTGCAGCTTTTGACAATAATACTGCTGTCTACGCTGGAGATTATCTTTTTGTGGCCTGCTTTAAATTGATGTCTGGCTATACTGGAACTTTACGTAGCTTGCAAAAAAATGCGAGCAGTATGGAAAATATTTTAACTGGCGAATTAGGACAAATGGCAGATCATTATAATCTAGCAATTACCGTCAAAGAGTATTTAACAAATATTTCAGGAAAAACAGCAGAACTATTTGCTTTAAGTTGTTCCGTTGGTGCATTTGAAAGTGGAAGTAGTCAATTATTTGCCAAAAATGTTTCAGACATTGGCCATCAAATCGGGATGGCTTTTCAAATCATTGATGATATTTTGGACTATACTCAAAATGGAGAGGGACTTGGTAAACCGGTACTAAAGGATGTGCAGCAAGGCGTGTATACTTTACCATTGATCTATGCTTTACACGCAGATCGCCAACAATTAGTCCCATTGTTAGAAAAAAAAGAACAAATGACACAAATTGATAAACAAAAAGTGTACCAGTTAGTTAACGAATTGGGCGGTGTAGCTAAAGCTCAACAACTAGCAAATACCTACACGCAAAATGCGTTAAAAAAAATTGAAAATCTACCCAATGATTCCCAGAATACTAAAGTCACTTTATATCAACTTACAGAAACACTGTTAACTCGAACAAATTAGTAGGTGATCTATCATAAAAAGTTTCACGTGAAACTTTTTTGATTTTGCTAAAAAATTCACCAAGGACTTGAGATGACTATTCAAGTCCTTGGTGAATTTTATTGTTTTATAAGTTTAAGTCATTGTAACAAATTCTTCAGCTCCGGTCGGGTGGATAGCTACTGTATTATCAAAATCAGCTTTAGTTGCCCCCATTTTCACAGCAACAGCAAATCCTTGCAGCATTTCATCTACATCTACTCCTATAGCATGTAAACCGATAATTTTTTCTTCTTTTCCTAAACAAACAAGTTTCATTTCACATTTTTGTCTATAGTCATTTAATGCAAAGTACATTGGAGTAAAACGTGAACGATATACTTTGATTTCATCTTTACCATATTTTTCCAGTGCTTGATCTTCGTTCCAACCGATTGTAGCAATAGGCGGATGTGTAAATACAACACTAGGAACAAAGTTATAATCTAAGTAAAGTTCAGTTTGACCATTAAACAAACGTTCAGAAAGTCGGCGTCCAGCTGCGATCGCTACTGGGGTCAACTCCAATTTACCGATCACATCACCAATAGCATAAATCCCATCAGCTGTTGTATTTTGGTACTTGTCTACTTGAATAAAACCCCGTTCATCTAGTTTTACCTCGGTATTGCCTAAGCCAAAACCTTGCACATTGGCTTTCCTTCCTCCAGCAAATAATACGCAGTCTCCTGTAATTTTTGCACCATTTTCAAAAGTAACAGTGTACTGCTCACTATTTTTATCAATAGCTGAAGGTACGCTTTCTTTATAAAGAGACACGCCTTCTTCTTCATATTCTTGTACTAGATTATCAGCTAACATTGCATCAAACTTTCTAAGAGGACGTTCATTACGAAAAGCCCAGGAAACTTTACTTCCTAGCCCGTTAATTACCCCTGCAAGTTCAGCAGCGATATAGCCTCCCCCTAAAACGATCATATGTTGAGGAGCTTCTTCTAAGTCAAAAAAGTCATCTGAATCAATTGCATATTCACCACCTGGAACATCTAAACTAGTAGCGTGTCCACCAGTTGCAATTAAAATATGTGGTGCTGTATATTGTTGGCTATCTACTTCAACTGTATGACCATCTATAAACTGTGCATATCCCTTTAATAATTCTACACCGTTATTATCAAATCCTCTTTTATAAGCACCATGTAAAAAGTCAATATAATCTCTTCGGTTTTTAACCAAGGTTTTAAAATCAAAAGTTTTATCCTTTACTTGAAGACCGTAACTTGGTGCATCCCTTTGGGCGGTTTGATAAATATCACTTGCTTGCCACATTACTTTTTTAGGCACACAACCAACATTGACACAAGTTCCGCCAACCTCATTAGCTTCAATCAGTAATACCTTAGCGCCATGCATACCAGCGCGATTTGCAGAGGCAATGCCACCGCTTCCGCCGCCAACGACGATATAATCATATGTTTCCATGGTAACCTCCTCTGATATTTTCTGTCTAAGAATAAAGCTATCACTCCCGTATCTATCCGTCAAGATACTGAACTGTTTGACTTAAGCGCACCATGTCTTTTAACTGTAAGCCGTTTTCAACAATGGGCCTTGCATAGTGGTTAACAAAAAAGTCACGCGCAATATATGTCATACGGAAACCACACTTTTGATATAAGTATAGTTGCTCAAGACTGGTCGAACCTGTCCCAATTTCCACTAGCTTATACTGATTTTTCCTAGCAAATGACAGGGCAAATAAAATAAGTTGTTGTCCGATTTTTTGTCCACGAAAACTTTTTTGTACAGCTATATTCGCGATTTCTAAGGTCTTTGGCTTAGTCGGTAATAATAGAATTATCCCTAGCAACTTTTGCTTTTTTTGCGCCGCAAAACAAAAACCACGTGATAAATAATCTTCAACAATTTTTTCAGAAGGATCCGCCTCTAAGAGTAGTTTATAATGAGTGCTATCTATATGCCGTAACCTATGAATCTCTATATCCATAACAAAACTCCTCTTTTTCTAATAAAATCGCAGCATGTTCACCATTACTTTTGTTTTCTTATCATATCTCCCACTTGTACTGCTTGTTTCACTGGCATTGTTAATATCATCATAGGGTGCGGTGCACGTACAATTGATTCACCTTGCTCATTATGCATCTCTGCCACTTGCTGGGTAAAATGACGCATTCCTGGTCCGTAAAACTCAATACGATCCCCTAGATTAAAAACATTACGCTGTCTTATGGTAGCAATTTGTGTATCTTTATCATAGCTAATCACTTCACCAATAAATTTATATTGTGGAATTTTTCGCCGTGGGCCAAATAATTGTTCAGTTTCTGTCGGTATATGATAATAAAAACCAGTGGATAACTCACGTTGCGCAACCTTCCATAACTCATCAATCCATTCTTGTTGACAACTATAGTGTTTTGGATCAGCCATGTAACTATCAACCGCCCTTTTATAAACATTAGCTACTGTTGAAACATAGTGAATAGATTTCATCCTCCCCTCAATTTTCAAACTATCAACGCCATTTTGAATAAGATCAGGCAAGTGTTCTATCATTGATAAATCTACAGCGCTCATTGAAAATTTTTCTGATTTCTTACTCTCAGTGAAATAATTACGTTCTGTACCAAAAGGCAGATCAAATAAGTCATATTTCCAACGACAAGATTGCGAACATCCGCCACGATTAGCATCTCGCATTGACATATGATTGGATAAAGTACATCGACCTGAATAAGAAATACACATCGCACCATGAATAAAAGCTTCAAGTTCAACTGAGGTATGCTGACGAATCTCTGCCACTTCTTTCATTGAAATTTCACGTGCTAAAACAACACGCTCCAAGCCTTCATTGCGCCAAAATTCCAATGTTTCATAATTTGCTGCAGACGCTTGTGTAGAAAGATGAACAGCTAGCCCTGGTGCTTCAGTAATACAAATTTCAACTAAAGCTGGGTCGGAAATAATCACAGCTGCGACTCCTATATCGCGAATTTTTCGAAAAAAATCCCCAGCGCCTGCTTGATTAGCTTCATGTGTTATCATGTTCGCTGCTACATAAACCTTTGCATTATGGTTATTAGCAAAACGAACCCCTTCTGTCATCTCTTCATAAGAAAAATTACCTGCTCGACTCCGTAAACTATAAGCATTTCCTCCAATATAAACAGCATCCGCTCCGTAGTTAATTGCAGTCTTTAATTTTTCCAAAGTGCCAGCTGGCGCTAAAATTTCTGGTCTTTTTAATATTTGCTTTATCGTCACTTTTATTACCCCTTATTTGATCTTTTCTGGATCTATATCATAAAAGCCAGTAGATAATGTTCGATGCACTGGATGTAGTTGATTCACTCGAGAAGCATAATGAGCTATTTGTCTTGTAGTATAAGTATTTTTTTCAATTTCTTTTCTAACAGTATCGTATAATTGAATAATTTCTACAAAATTCTGTCCAGGAGTAAATATGCCATCAAGTTTCCAAGTTTGATAACCGTTTGCCGCCAGTTCAGGTAACTCATTCATCAAACAAATGTCATCATTGGCAAAAATGTGGGTGCCGTGGTTGTCCTCATAAATTGAATAGTGAGTTTTTTCACGTTTTTCTTCAGATAAAAAAAGATTTTGTGATTTGTCCTCTACTTCGTCTTGTTTAGTATAATGAAAATAATTTTGTAAAAGTGAACGCTTCGAATGATGGATACAAGTAGCGCCATAAACTAATACTTCCGTTGGAATATTTAAATGGACTGCCATTTCTTTCATTTCTATAAAGGGAACTTCACGCGCTAAAACAGCACCGTTAGCGCCCTTTCTCCCCCAAAAATTGACCTGCCGGGCGCTAGTTACTAGAGTTTGTCCATCATAAATAAAAGGAAGCGCCAGTTCAGGTTGCTGTTGCATTACAAAAATAATTCCAGGATCGCCTAATGATATTTTATCTACATGAATGCTTTTTAAAAAACGCAGATATTTCGGGATATCTTTCATTTTATCTGGATGTATAATCCCATTAACAGCAACCATTACTTGTTTCCCTGCTTCATGAGCAAGTGCCACAAGTTCCTTTTGTTCACTCTTTGAAAAAGAGTAGGGTAAACGTAACCCAAACTTTTCTTCACCAAAGATAATGGTATCAACACTAGGTAAGATCTCAGTTGCTTGATAAACAGATTCTACTGTTGCAATTATTTCAATCATATGCTCTCTCCTCTTTCACATG
Source organism: Tetragenococcus halophilus (assembly GCF_001712815.1). Taxonomy (NCBI): domain Bacteria; kingdom Bacillati; phylum Bacillota; class Bacilli; order Lactobacillales; family Enterococcaceae; genus Tetragenococcus; species Tetragenococcus halophilus. The sequence goes on along the minus strand of NZ_CP012047.1, from coordinate 79,842 downwards.
CTATCACAAGCTAGCTTGTTTTCCAACACAATAAGTGTAACACTTCACGAGCATGCTTATTATTTTCAGTTAACTATCTTTAAGCTACGCATAATCTATATAAAAGATCGCAATTTCGCACTACACTAAACTAGCAAAACTGCAAAAAGATGATGTTTCTACAAGGTTTGGATCGTTTCATATAAAGAAGACTTTCGCTTTAATACTTGGTCAAACACAAACTGTGATTGGGGTTTTTTACGCCCCCGGTGATTAAACCAAATGGCTTTCCAACCAGCATTTTTAGCGCCCTCTATATCATTTTCATAGGAATCGCCAATATAATAGGTCTCTTTTTTACTTAGCCCCATACTTTGTTCTGCATACTCAAATAAATGAATATCCGGCTTACTAAAACCTACAGTCGAAGAAATAAAAATATTTCTTTCTGAAATCCAATGTAGCAATCCTAATTGTTGAATCTTTCCCCATTGATGGTTAGTCGGTCCATTAGTAATTAATCCAAGGGAAATATTATGATGTGTACAATAGGAAAGTGCCCTTTTAGCGTCTGCAAACAGTTCTATTTGTCCTTGAAAATATTTATAATCCTCTTGAAATCGTAGTGCTTGCGTTGATGTTAATTGCATACCAAATTGTGCACACGCGTTTTGCATACGATAAACATACATATCTTCTAGCTTCATTTCTCCTGTATGCGTCAAAGGAAATACTTCATCGGCAAAGCTTCGACTAAATAAGTACAAATCTTCTATTTGAGAAGTAGGAAAAAGAAAATTTTTTTGGACAGCTTTTTTAAACGGTTCTAACTGATCGTATAATGTATCGTCTAAATCAAAAAGTACTGACGTCATTTTTTACTCCTATCATTTATTTTCGTCTATTTATTATAGAGAACTTTCAAATAAAAAGCAAAATAGCTTTTTGAATAAAAATTTTATTCTATGAGCCTAAAAAAGCACGTAGGAAGTTGAACTTCCTACGTGCTAGCTAAAATCTTTATTCAGTCAACTATACTTCTTGCAATGTTTGTTCTTTCTTTGGCTCTTTTACATTCAAGGTAATTTTACCCTTTGAAGCACCTATCGTGACACGACTACCGAAATAAATTTCTCCAGATAGCAACGCTTCACTTAAGCGATCTTCAATTTCTTTTTGCAAAGCACGGCGAATCGGTCGAGCCCCATATTCCGGATCAAACCCGGCTTCGCCAATCACATCGATAGCTGCCGGTGTGATTTTAAGTTGAATATCTTGTTCTTCCATACGTTTAACAACAGATTTACTCATAATTTTTACAATTTCATGGATTTCATCTTTTTCTAACGAACGGAACACGATGGTTTCATCAACGCGGTTCAAGAACTCTGGACGGAATGCTTTTTTCAATTCTTCTAGGATACGTTTTTGCATAGCTTCATGATCTTGTTTAACATCTACTACATTGAAGCCAACATTTGTTTCTTCACGTATTTCTCGAGCACCGATGTTTGAGGTCATAATCAAGATCGTATTACGAAAATCAACAGAACGTCCTTTTGAATCTGTCAATTGACCATCATCCAATACTTGTAATAAGGTATTAAAGACTTCTGGGTGCGCCTTTTCAACTTCATCAAGTAAAATTACAGAATAAGGTTTCGAACGAACTTTTTCGGTTAATTGACCTCCTTCATCATAACCAACATAACCTGGAGGTGAACCGATCAAACGACTCGTACTATATTTTTCCATATACTCACTCATGTCTAACCGAATCAAAGCATCTTCTTCACCAAACATGGATTCAGCCAATGTTTTAGCTAGTTCAGTTTTCCCAACGCCTGTTGGTCCTAAAAACATGAAAGAACCAATTGGACGATTTGGATCTTTTAACCCACTACGAGCACGGCGAATAGAACGAGCTACTGCATTTACTGCTTCATCTTGTCCGACAACACGTTCATGCAGATCTTTTTCCAAATCTAGCAAACGTTGACTTTCTTTTTTCTCCATTTGCTCTAGCGGTACACCTGTCCATTGTGACACAACAGCGGCAACATCTTCTTCTGTCACTTTATCGGTAAAACCAGAAGCTGCTTTAGCTTCTTTATAAGATACCTCCTGAAGTTGTTTATTCAATGCTTGTTCTTGTTTGCGTAAACTAGCTGCTTTTTCAAAATCTTGATTTCTAATCGCTGCTTCTTTTTCTTCTGTAACTTCCAGCAATTGATCCTGAACGACAGCTGTTTCTGAAACTTCATCCGACTGGTCCAAACGAACTTTAGCAGCTGACTCATCCATTAAGTCGATTGCTTTATCCGGTAATTGTCTTCCATTAATGTAACGAACAGAAAACTGAACACAAGCTCGTAATGCCTCATCAGTAATTTCAACATTATGATGCTTTTCATAACGAGCCCGTAGCCCTCCTAAGATTTCTACTGCATCATCAGGTGTTGGCTCGTCTACCTGAACTCTGGCAAAACGACGTTCTAATGCTGAATCTTTTTCGATATATTTTTGATACTCATCAGAGGTTGTCGCTCCAATGGTTTGTAACTCGCCACGGGCAAGTGCTGGTTTTAAGATATTAGAAGCATCGATGGCACCTTCTGCTCCTCCAGCACCAATTAAAGTGTGTAATTCGTCAATAAACAAAATAATTTGTCCATCTTGATAAATCTCATCAATAATTTTTTTCATGCGATCTTCAAACTCGCCACGATATTTTGTTCCAGCAACTAATGCACCAATATCTAACATCATTAGTCGTTTTGACTGCATATCTTGCGGAACTTCACCATTATTAATTTTTTGCGCTAAACCTTCAGCAATCGCTGTTTTCCCAACACCCGGCTCACCTACCAAAGCTGGATTATTCTTGGTACGACGACTTAATATTTGAATAAGACGCTTCACTTCTTTATTACGACCAACAACAGGGTCTAAACGTTTTTCGCGTGCTAATTTTGTTAAATCACGTGCAAGTGAATCCAAAGTTGGCGTGCCTTCTTGTGCTTGTTGCTGTCTCCCTTGAGCTGGACGTCGTCGGTTTGCACCATTTGCACTTTTATTTTGGTTCACACCCATTTTTTTCTTTAAGAGTTGACGCATTTTCGCTAAACTTAGGCCTAAGTTCAACATAATACGTGAAGCTAGGATTTCTTCATCACGTAATAAGCCTAAAAGTAAGTGTTCTGTACCAACTTGTGATGAGCCTAAACGCTTCGCTTCATCACCTGCATAGGCAAAAATTTGTCTAGCTCTTGGCGAATAAGGTAAATAGCCACTTACCGGATAACTAGTCATCGTGCCATAACCTGTTAAGTGTTCGATTTCTTCACGGATATCATTTTCATTAACATTCATTTCACGTAATGTTTTTCCAGCAATACCATTGGGTTCCATTAATAAAGCTAGTAAAACGTGTTCTGATCCTACGGTTTGATGTTTAAAACGTTTTGCTTCTTCTTGGGCGATTTGTAATACTTCTTTAGCGCGCTGAGTAAATAGTTCGTCCATATTTTTTCACTTCCTATCTTTATAATTCATAGCTTAATCGTTCTAGTACGCCATGCATAATGTTTGCTCGTATGTTTTCTTCTTTAACTGATTTTCCTAAAGCTACTTTACTAATTGTTACTAATAATAAATTACCTTCTCTTTTAGAAAGAATCCCTTCTTCATATAATTTCTGAATAATTGCTATTCCATCTTTTTCTGAGAGTGATTGATCAAATAATTGGTTCACTTGTTCTAAAAATTGATGATAATTAGAAATTTGAACTTTTTCAATACGAATATAGCCGCCACCACCTCGTTTACTTTCAACGGTATAACCTCGTTGTACAGTAAAACGTGTATTGATGACATAATTGATTTGTGAAGGTACACAATTGAATAAATCTGCCATCTCAGCGCGACGAATTTCAATCATCTCGCTTTCTTCCAGAATCTTCTTTAAATAAGCTTCAATCATATCAGAAGTATTTTGATGACTCATCTGCTCGTGACCCTCCTTTGACTATTATTGACCTTTATTATAACGAATTTTTCATTACTTGGAAAGGATAAGGTCTTGTTATCATCAAATACTTAGCAAAAAATAAAAGACGACCGATATTGTGTTTATCGTTCGTCTTTTATCTAAATTAAGGTACTTGTACAGTTTCAGCTTCATCTACTTCACGGCTAACTTTTTCTTCATCATCACGTTGCACAGCAATTGTTGCTTTTTCGCCTTCTTCAACAGTAACGGGAACATTGATTGTCTCTTTATCATCTTCTGAATCTAAAACAATTTGTTCGTATTGCTCGTTATCATGATCTGTATCTGTAAGCCAGACCGTAATCGTCTGACTCGATGAGTCTTGATCATTTTCATCTTCACTATCTTCAGTGTCTTGGCTGTCTTCGCTGTCTTCGCTGCTATCTTCACTGTTGTTGTTACCTTTAAAAGAAGCCTCTACATCCACCGTAAATTTCTTTGTCTCAGGCTCTTCTTCCTCGCCTTTTGAAACAACCATATTTACTGTGCTTCCCTTATCTTCTGTTGAACCAGCCGAAGGATCTGTACTGATAACATCTCCTTCATCAACAGAATCGTCAAATTCTTCTTCCTTTTCCACTTTAAAGCCAGCGTCTTCCAGTTTTTCTTCTGCTTTATTTTCAGAATCTCCTTTTACATCAGGAATTTCAACTTGCTCTTGTCCAGCACTTACAGAAAAAACAATAGGTGTGTCTGCGGGGATTACTTCCTCACCTTCGTTTGGTGTTTGATCAATAATCGTTCCGCTTGCTTGCTCGCTATAACTTTGTTGAATTTCTACCGAATTATCTTCTAGACCCATCCCTTGCAAGCTACTTCTAGCTGCATTTTCTGTACTGCCAATAAAATTAACCATAGATACCGGCGCAGGACCGTTACTTATAACAAATGATACTTCGGTTTCTTCCGGCACCACTTCTTCTCCTTCATCAGGCGTTTGACTAATAATTTGTCCTGCTGGGACTGAATCACTAAATTCTTCCTCTGAAGAAATATTACTTTCTTTAAATTCTAATTCTTTTAGTTTGTCTAGTGCGTCTTCATAAGTTTGTTCTGTATAATCATCCATTTCTACTTCTGGACTGCCAGAACTGATATATAAAACCACTTCTTGGCTTTGCTTGATCTCGGCGCCTTCTTGGGGACTCGTTTTAACGATCCGTCCTTCTTCTTGATCATCACTAGGATGTTCTCTTGTCTGAGCAGCCGCTTGTACCCCACTTTCGCGTAGTTTTTCTCTAGCCGCGGATTCCGTAAGACCGGCGACTTCTGGCACAGCTACTTCGTCTCTTGAACCAGCCAAAGAAAGATACGTGCCCAAGCCGATCATAGCGAGTATCGCAACAAAAATCGCTAAAAAAATTAACCATTTTTTCTTCTTTTTCTTAGGTTTTTTATTCTTTTCATCTTCTTCAGTTGCTTTAGCAGCTTCTGTATTTTCTTCTTCATTATTAGAGAGAGGGTTATCTGTAATTGGCGTTATTATTTTTGTGTCATTGTTCATTGCTTGCGGATGCCAAGCTGCTTCGTTCTGACGCTCTGGCGATAAAACTGTTTCTAAGTCTTTACTCATTTCTTCAACCGTTTTATAACGATCTGTAGGTTCTTTAGCTGTTGCTTTTAACACTACATTTTCCAGCGCTTGCGGTATACTTTCATCACGTTCTCTCAATGAAGGAATTTCATCTTGAAAATGTTTTAAAGCAATAGTGACTGCAGATTCACCATCAAAAGGCACACTACCTGTCAACATCTCATATAAAATAATACCAATAGCATAAATATCAGATTGACTTGTCGCCATACTCCCTCTTGCTTGTTCAGGTGAAAGGTAATGCACTGAACCTAACATACTATTTGTTTGCGTGATCGATGTTTCTGATAGGGCAATCGCGATGCCAAAGTCAGTGATTTTTACCACGCCTTCGTCATTTAGCAAAATATTTTGCGGTTTTAAGTCCCGATGGATGATTCGATGCTCGTGGGCTAAAGCAACTGCAGAAAGGATCTGCTGCATTATGTTGATAACAGCCGAATAGTCCATAGGATAATGCGTCTGGATGTAACGTTTTAAATCCATTCCCTTAACATATTCCATAACTAAATACTGCATTCCGTCTTCTTCTCCTACATCATAAACGGAAACAATATTGGGATGGACTAACTCGGTGGCGGCTAGCGCTTCTCTTTGAAAACGACGAATGGCGTCTTGATCATTTTGAAAATCATAACGCAAAACTTTAATGGCAACTTCTCGGTCTAAAATCAAATCATCAGCTAAAAAGACATTGGCCATTCCGCCCATGCCAACGTTGCCTTTAATTAGATATCGACCACTCAGTTTCTTGCCAATATCAAGCATCAGCAACACCTCCAAAGCTGATCATAAGCGCAGTAATATTATCAAGGCCCCCACGATCATTGGCAGCATCAATCATTTTTTCCACCGCTTCTTCAGCGTTCGGATTCTTTAAAATAAGTTGAGCAATTTCTTCTTCAGACACCATATTAGTCAAACCATCCGAGCACAAAAGCAAATAATCTTTAGCATCAATCAGATGCGAGGATACATCTACTTCAATTGTACCCGGCATTCCAACACATTGTGTCACAATATTTTTCTGTGGATGATTGGCAGCCATCTCTTTTGAAATTTCACCTGTTTTGACTAACTCATTAACCAGAGAATGGTCTTCTGTTAGTTGAATCAATTGCTTTTCAAGTAAAGTATAAATCCGACTATCTCCCACATGGGCAACAGTAAAATCATCTTCAAAAACAGCGACTGCTTCAATTGTAGTCCCCATACCAGCGAATTCAGGTGTCGCTTGGCCAGCTTGATAGATCGCAGCATTTTCCTCTTGAATTGTTTTAACTAACCACTTAGCGGCTTTCTCACTGTCTGTGATTTTATTTTTTTCCCATTGTCTTCCAATTTCATTGACTGCCGTTTTACTAGCAACATCACCAGCTTGATGACCGCCCATACCGTCAGCCAACATCGCAAGCGTATAGCCTTTTTTGTTTTCGAATACACCAACGTAATCTTGATTCGTATTTCGTATTTTTCCTACGTCGCTTTGAAAACTGATTTCCATTCCTTCACCTCATCGTTTTTTTCCGTAAACAACTGATAAAAAAACCGTCCGTATAATATTGATGCGGAAATATTGTTAACATTTTTTCTTTCAAACTAGCATTTAGTTTTTCATTCACAGTCACTTGTATCAATTCAAATTCAGGATGTTTTTGTAAAAACTGTTTAACCACTTCTTGATTTTCTTCTGGTAAAATCGTACATGTGCTATAAACTAATATTCCTGAAGGTTTTAAGCTTGGAGCAACACTTTCCAAAATCTCTAACTGAATCGCGCTTAAACTTTGTAAATCTTCCGGTTTTTTTACATATTTTATATCTGGTTTACGACGCATCAAGCCTAAGCCAGAACAAGGCGCGTCAACCAAAATTCGATCAAATGAAGATTGAGCAAATGTATCATTTACTTTTCTAGCATCTAGCTCCTTAGCTTTTACCACATCTTCAACATGCATTCGAATAGCATTTTCTTCAATTAACCGTACTTTTTGTTTATGAATATCAAGTGCAGTGACTTGTCCATGTTCTTGCGCAGCTAAAAATGAAGCAATATGCGTAGTCTTCCCGCCTGGAGCAGCGCAGGCATCCAGTACTTGATGCTTATTTTCAATTTGTAGAGCTGGTGCTACCAGCATAGAGCTTTCATCTTGAATCGTCAATAAGCCATCATGAAACAACTGACTTTTTGCGACAAAACCTTTCTTTGCTATAATACCATATTCAGAAATAGTACTTTCTATAGCTTCGATTCCTTCTTGGGCTAAATTTTCTATGGCCTGTTTTCGCGTCATTTTACGTGTATCTACTCTTAAACTTACTTGACTTGGAGAAAATAAGGAGATTCCTAATTGTTTGGTTTGTTCCATACCTATTTCTTCTACTAATCGTTTAGTTAGCCATTGTGGCATAGAAATTTGTGTGGCTAAACGTTTGATTGGATCATCTATTGTCGCAGTATCCGGTAAACCTTGCCGTTTAATATTACGTAACACACCATTAACAAACTTACCAATCCCTACATTTCCACGAACTTTGGCAATATCGACCGCTTCATTTAAAATCGCATGATCAGGAATTCGGTCAAGAAAATACAGCTGATATATCGATAATTCTAAAAGTAATTTTACCCAAGCGTCTATTTTTTTTGCATTTGCAATAAAGGGTTTCAAGTAAAACTCCAGCAATAGTTGGCGACTCACAGTTCCATAAACAAGTTCAGTCAACAATCGGCTATCTTTAGCACTCAGTTGCCCTTTTTTAATTTCTTCGTTTAAAAGTAAGTTAGAATAAGCACCGCCTTTTTGAATTCTTTCTAGCGCTTGTAAGGCCGCAAAACGAACAGTCTTTTTCGCATCATGACTCATTTTGTCCCACCTGTTCTCCAAGAGCTATGTTTTTACCTGCACCGTTTAAAAAGTTGGCAATCTTTTGTTTACTTCTTCCGGCAGGTTGTAATTCTTCAATTGCCAGAACCGTTTGCTGCCCACATGCGATCCATAATTGAGCCTTTTCATTTCGAACAATCGTAGCGGGTTTTTCATTTGTTCGTTCTTCTACAGGAGAAACCTTCCAAATCTTCCAGCGGTTCTCTTGATAAGTGGTATAGGCAATCGGCCAAGGTCGCATTCCTCTGACTTTTTGATCTATTTCAGTTGCTGTTTGTTGCCAGTCGATCGCTTCTTCTTCTGGCTTAATGTTAGGTGCAAAAGTCACTTGTTTTTCATCTTGTGCAACAGAATGTAAGGACCCATCCAAAATTTGCGGTAAAGCCTCAAGTAATAAGTCACATCCCAGCAAGCTTAATTTCTTAAACATTGTTCCCACATCATCAGATGATGTGATTGGTATGCTTTCTTGTGCATAGACACCACCAGCATCCATTTTTTTCACCATATCCATAATGGACACGCCTGTCTTAGGCTCACCATTTATGATCGCATAATGAACAGGAGCGCCTCCTCTATATTTAGGTAATAGTGAAGCATGAACATTCAATGCGCCATATTGGGGTATTTGCAATAATTTTTCAGGTAAAAATTGACCAAATGCCGCTGTAACAATAACGTCAGGCTGCAATCTTGCGATTTCTTCCATTTCTTTTGATCCACTTATTTTTTCTGGCTGTAAAATAGGAATGCCTAATGCTAAAGCTTTCTCTTTAACAGGAGAGGCGACAATCTTTTTCTTACGGCCTACAGGGCGATCAGGTTGAGTAACAACGGCTAGCACTTCGTAGCCAGCAGTTACCAAACCTTCCAAAATAGGAACAGAAAATTCCGGCGTCCCCATAAATACAATTTTTGTCATTTGGATTCTCCTTTAAATAAAGTTTACTGGTTCATTATCGATTGCTACATATAAACTCTTACGTTGGTCTTTTTGCGAATTATCAAGGATTTTTTTCAACATCTGAGAAAGAGCAGGCTCTTTTTTGTATTTTATAATCATTTGATACTGATAACGGTTCTTTACTCGCGCAATAGAGGCAGGCGTAGGGCCTAAAATAATACTATCAGAACTTAAAGCTGTTTTTACTTCCTGAGCGATTTGAAACATTTTTTTGGCAGCTATTTGTTCTTCCTGATGGCTACAAGTAATTTTTACCGTAAAATAATACGGGGAGTATCCACTTTGATGTCGCAAAAACATCTCTTGCTTATAGAATGTTTCATAATCTTGTTTTTGGGCTAAAACAATCGCATGATGATCAGGGTTAAAACTCTGGATGATCACTTCTCCCGCTTTTTCGGCCCGCCCAGCACGCCCGGCTACTTGAGTTAACAACTGAAAGGTACGTTCATTTGAACGAAAATCCGGTAAGTTTAAAGCCGTGTCAGCATTTAAAACGCCAACTAAGGTGATATTAGGATAATCCAAACCTTTAGCGATCATTTGTGTCCCTAATAAAATATCAGCTTCTTGTGCGCCAAATTTTTGTAAGATCCGTTCGTGTGCGCCTTTGCGTCGCGTAGTATCAACGTCCATTCTTAAAATCCGGGCACTTGGAAATAATTCTTGCAATTCTTCTTGTACTTTTTGCGTTCCTGTCCCATAATAACGAATTTTATTACTGCCACATTCTGGACAATGCTTGGGAATACCTTCTTCATGCCCGCAGTAATGACAGCGCATGGTTTTGGTATCCATATGCAAGGTTAAAGAAATATCACAATTCGGACAAGGAAGGACATAACCGCAATCTCGACACATGACAAAAGAAGAGTACCCTCTACGATTCAGCATTAAGACGGATTGTTCTTTTTTCTCCAAGCGATCTGCAATTTTTGTTTGTAATTCTTTTGAAAAATTGCTCATATTTTTTCTTTCATATTCTTTTTTTAAATCGACAATTTCTATACTTGGTAAATTTGCTGCCGGATCCGCCCGTTTACTCAATAAAAGCAAGTGATAGATATCTTTTTGCGCGCGAGCGCGAGATTCCAAAGACGGTGTAGCACTACCTAACACTACAGGACAATGATGATACTTCCCACGCCATATTGCTAAATCTCTGGCATGATAACGCGGCGCTTCATCTTGCTTATAAGAGGATTCATGTTCTTCATCGACAATAATTATACCAATATTTTCCAGGGGCGCAAAAATCGCTGAACGAGCACCTACTACAACTTGAGCTTCTCCACGTTCAATTTTACGCCATTCATCATAACGCTCCCCTTGACTCAAACCACTGTGCAATACTGCGACAGCATCTCCCAAACGGCTTTTAAAACGTTCTACCATTTGAGGGGTTAAAGCAATTTCTGGCACCAGCATAATGGCTGTCTTGCCTGCAGCCAATACTGTTGAAATTGACTGCAAATAGATCTCCGTCTTTCCGCTACCTGTAATTCCTTCTAGCAAAAAAACTTCATCTTTGGCTTTTTTTTCAGCCGCAAGTATTTTATCTACCGCTTGTTGTTGTTCGTTATTTAACGACAGGGCGGATGTTTTATTAAAGACTTTGCCTTGATGAGGATCGCGATAAGCCTCTACTTCTTCAAAAGACAACCAACCTTTCTTTTCTCCCTGCTTTAATACAGCTGTAGAAATGCCTTGTTTTGTAAAAAAAGCTGTCGGTTGATGAGCGTTATTTTCTAATAACTCAACTAACTGCTTTTGTCTAGCCGCTCGGTTGTCGATTTCTTGATAAATACCTGCTGCATTCCTTGGTGTCAAAAGACTATTAACATATCGGATTTTCTTTACCTTGTTTTTCTTTTTGACCACATAACGAAGTTCAACAATATTTTCTTCCCGTAATTTTTTCAGTTGGCGGAGTATGCCCATTTCTTCTGCTTCTTGCCAATCAATTTCATTACTTTCTAAAAAATACTGTTGTTTGGCTGGATGTGAAGGATCCTTTAGCACGATTTTTTTTTGGTACTCAGCTTTCATCACACTCGGCAACATAGTTTGTAGGCAAGTAATTTTAAAAGCATAAGTTGTTTCTTTCATATAATCTGCCAAAGCTAGTAATTCTTGATTTAAAACAGGAGACAAATCCAACATTCGAATAATTGGTTTAAGTTTTTCTTCATATGTACTTGTTTGGCTCAGCGCAGTCACAAAGCCTTGGATATGGCGATTTCCATCGCCAAAAGGAACTTCTACACGCATCCCAACTTCAATGACGTCCAATAGCTCATCTGGTACTATATAAGTAAATGGTTGATCGGTTTGCATGGTGGGTACATCCACAATAACTTCTGCAAATAATGGCATGCGATTTCTCCTTTCTGGTCTATTTTACTAAAATTACAGATGTTTGTCTTTATTAACTGATAAAATTAACGTTTAGCCCTATTTTTCTTTTACTTGCTTATTTATTTCTTAAAAAGGGAACTGTAATAAAAATCTTTAACAATAAATAACCGAACTATAAAGAAATTGTTGCTAACCTTCGATAGGTTCTTGTCGTCAATACACAACAAACAACAAATTTCATTAAATATAGTTCGGCTATTTTGTCTTATTTTACTTAAGTCACGATCCCTCAACAAGTGAAGTTTAGCTATCTTCACGCACCCGGTTTTCTAAATCTTTTTGTTCTTGTTCTTTTTGCGCTTGTTTTTCTTCTGCTTCCATTTGAATTCTTGCCCGTTTTAGTTCAGGGTTAGGATCATTAATCACTGTTTGGGCGTCAATTTCTTCTAATGCTTTACCAACATTTTTAACTGAATCAAAATTATCTAAAGTCGGATTTGCGCCAGCATCTAATTCATGAGCACGTTTGCTAGCTAATAACACCAAGGAATACTTAGAATTAATTGATTCTAATAAAGAATCAATTGAAGGTTTTAACATCATAATATTACAGCTCCTCTAACATTTTTCTATATTTTGCAATGACACGTTCCACCCGGAAGTGTTCACTGGATATGATACTCTTTATTCTTTCTACTGCTTTAGGTACTTCATCATTGACAACCGCATAATCATAAGAAGCCATCATTTCTATTTCTTCACGTGCAACTTTCATACGTTCATCAATTGTATCTTCTGAATCAGTCCCCCGTCCAGTAATCCGCAGACGTAATTCCGCTAAATCTGGCGGCGTTAAAAATATAAATACACCATCAGGTACTTTTTCTTTAACCTGTAAAGCGCCTTGAACTTCAATTTCCAAAAAGACATCTTTTCCTTTATCCAAAGTTTTTTGCACATAAGGTAAGGGGGTCCCATAATAATTACCTACATATTCAGCGTACTCTAACATTTGTCCTTTTTTAATCATATCTTCAAATTCTTCTTTTGTGCGAAAGTAATAGTCTTCTCCCTCAATTTCTCCAATCCGTTGTTTACGAGTGGTCATAGAAATTGAATACTGAAAGTCATTATCTTCACTATCAAATATTGCTTTGCGAACTGTTCCTTTTCCGACACCGGAAGGACCAGATAAAACAATCAATAATCCCCGCTCTGTCATAATGACGTCCTTTCCCTCTTGTCTTGCTTAACGTCTATTTTGCACTTTTTTTCTGCAACTTTCAAGAATAACTTTACTCTAAGAAGTACAAGAACTAAACGTTAGTATAACACTTTTTTAGTTGAAGCACTATTTTCAAAAATAATAAGTAAAAATTTTTAACTTACATATTAGTCCTGAATGATTTATAAATTTTTCCAAGGATGAATCAATCCTTGGTATGCTCATTTTTCTAAAAGTTTAGTTGCTTCACCTTCTGGGTGTACAAAAAGAACGCACTTCGTGTTATTGTAAAGTCGACAAAACATAACAATAAGGAGTGCGTTCTTATGTCTTTCACTTTACAACAAAATTCTCTTACATTCAATGAGCAAAAAGCCATCTCGATCGCCAATGATGGTGGCACCTTAACCAATGACGCGGGGCTCGTCTTACTTTCGGAGTTTCTAAATCAAATTCGTTTTGATTCCCTGTTAGCGCAATACGTTCATATTCCAGAGTATCGTGCCTTCGCCCAACATGAATGGCTGGATGTCGTAAAACAATGGCTATATCAATTGATCGCTGGTTATTCTCGAGACCGAGACGCCAATACCTTACAATATGATCGCCTTTTTAAGGAAGCATTGAAACAAGAGCGACTCAGTTCGCAATTTATGATGTCTACTTTGCTTCATACCTTGACAGAAGAAAATGTTAATCAACTATTACAAGTGGCGAAAAAACTTGGCGATTTAGGCATGGACCAGCAAAACAGCCAACAACTCGTGCTTGATCTGGATTCCACCTGTTGTCCCACTTACGGAAAGCAAGAAGCAGGGGAATATATTTACCACTATGGCCTCAATGGGTATCATCCATTTGTGGCATTTGAAGGTTTAACCGGATTGGCATTAGATGTTCGCCATCGTCATGGCAAATCTTATACCTCCACCCACGCCGAAGATTATCTCGTAGAAATGTTGGCGCATTACCAACAACGTTCGAGTGATCCCACAATGCTTGTACGCGGGGATAGTGGCTTTGCCAAACCGGAAATTTATAAACAATGTGAGTGTCGAGGCGCCCATTATGTGATTAAATTGAAAAATAACGTACGGTTGATTCATTATGCGCAACATCTTGTCCAATATACCAACGGTACGGACTACACAAAGACCGAACATCAATATTTTAAGATGGCTTATCAAGCAGATTCTTGGGACCGATCTCGGACAGTAGCCATCAAGGCTACCCGAAAAGCCGAAACTTTACTTTTTTCCGAATTTCAATTTGTGGTGTCCGATTTCGCTCATCTTTCGCCCCAAACCATTTTTCAGCTCTATCAAAAACGTGGGAATATGGAAAACTTCATCAAAGAAATGAAGACCGGATTTTTCGCTGATAAAACGGATAGTCCTTCCTTTTTAGCGAATAAGGTTCGCTTAGCCCTAAGTTTTATCGCCTATAATATCATCCACTTGATGAAACAGCTGACTTTTCCGCAAGAGAAAAAGACGACGGTGATTGACACGATCCGTTTTCAACTATTTCATATTGCTGGAAAAGTCACAGAACACGCGCGTCAAGTGCAAATTCACTTATCAAGTACGAATGTTTACAACACGTTGTTTTGGGAAGTCCTTACACGAATTCAGCGATTGAATCTCTAGTTTACTTTTCCCCTTTTCCTCTTGATAAAAAAGGCTTGGTTTTCATTTTCTAGGAAGAATTTTATCTTTTTTTAGCGTCGTTCGATCGTCCCTTCCTATTCTTTATTAAAAAGTGGCAATAAAAAGGGAAAATAACATCAAAGTCACCTCGTTGAGCGGTCGAATGCGTTATCCACAAATTTTTATAAATCATTCAGGTTAGTTACTGCTTTTTTTAACGCTTCAAATTCTTCGTTACTTAACGTGATTCCTTTTCCCATCTTTTCATGGTCAGGACCCCAATCACGTAAATCAAATTTGGGTGGACGTTCATTCCAACTGACAATATTTAATTCTTTACGCCAACCTTTGGCGTTTTCGGAGAGGACCGCAATCTCTTCTAAAATTTCATAGGAAAAATCTTTTGCCATATACTTCCCTCATTTCATTTGATATTCATTAATAACTACGCATTTTTTGCTATTTTCTTTTTCAAAAAAGAGAAAAATTTCACTGCAACAAATAATACCGCCGATTTTTCAATAAGACTTTCAGGTATTTTTATTCCCTTTTCTAAAAGTTCTTCAAAAAGCAAAAATTGCTTCTTTTTTGAAAGTAAGGAATAATTTTGATGAAAAATTTCAAGCCATTCTATAAAAGATAGTGTTACTTCAAAGGGCTGGGTGACATTTTCTTTGCCTTCAACTAAAGCCGCTAAAAATTGTGATTTTGTATAAATTTTGTTTGGCGGAAGTTCTAAAAAACGACCAATAAGTTCAACAAAAGCTTCTCCGGCTCTTTCTAAAGGGATCTTTTTTTCGTATAGCTTATAAAATTTCTGCCAAAATGCCTTGTCTTGTAACCAACTGACTTTTTGCGAAGATAAGGTTACAATAAATGCTTGCCATTCTGTCTGCCAATCTACTTCAGTAGTAAAAGTATACCAGAAACCAGTGTAAAAGTGGAAATATTTCATGGTTTCTAAATACCCTAATTGTTCATTTATTTTTGAACGGTGACTATCAAATATCAAAAAACTGCCTAATGACCAAGGAGAACGTAACGTAATTGTTGGTATATTTTCTGTAGCTATATTTTTTTTACGGATTCCAGGACCTTGGGCGTCTATACAAATACACTCTTTGGCCCCTTTTAAAAGAGCAACATCTAGTGGGAAATCATTACGATATCCACCATCAATATAGTCTTCACCTTTGATATTCATCGGTTGCATGGCAGGGAAAAAAGCTGCCGAGGCTGTCAACCATTTCCATGCATCTGTTGTTGGTTTGACAGCAACCACTTTTTCTTTTAGGCCCCGTAACCGTGTAGTACAAATATATAATTTTATAGAGGAAGCTAGCAGCGTTTTTGCGTCTAAATTTTGCTGCAACAAACGCTGCAGTGGTAAAGTACTAACTCCCTTGTCTTTAACTGCCGATAGCCCAAGAGAGCGTAGTTGCTGTCTTAATTGTTTAAACGAATGGTTATCATCTGCTGCTTTAGGAAAAGCTAGAATTTGTTCAGTACTGATCTTATACCAAATTCGCCTCGCCATATTTTCATCATCCATCATGATGAGCCCAGCATTTAATGCTCCTACAGAGGTACTAGTGATCATAGAAAAAGAAATATTCAATCTTTTTAATGCTCGCCAAGCACCAATTTGATAAGCCCCTCGTGCACCACCACCACTTAAAACCAAAGCAGTGTTATAACATAATTTCTTAGTTAATCCTTGTTTATCTGGCTGATAATTATTTGCTAATAACCACTCAAACAGCGGTCCTTGCGCAGAAAATGTTAAGTGAATAGTAGAAGTAAAGTAACTACGCGCAAAGCATTCGATTTTTTGTAAAATAGCATACCAAGAAATTTGACTAGGTTCACTACATAAAATATTTGTAATTTTCATTTGCCTTTCTGATAGCTTCATACTAAAAAAAACAACTTGCTTTTGTATTTCTATAGCCCAACAATCTTGTTTATAAATAGCATAAAACATGTTCTTTTGAGCAAGAGAATGTGTGTTATAAAAAGGGAAAACTAATTTTGTTTGAGTAAGAATCGGACGAACTTTCTCGAATTCAGAAACATACAGTTTTTTAAACGCCACATAAATCCCCCTATTTTTTGTTAGTCAATAAAAATTCCTGTTATTTACAATATAAATGATATTTTCAACTCGCTCAAGTTACTATATATTACTTAGTGTAATAAACATTTAAAAGAAACGAAACAAGCATTTTTCAAAAATTTATTGTAAAATATAATTAGGAGAAGCAAGGAAAAAGGAGGGATCTGCATAATGGCTGATTTTATCTATGTACATATTGACAATATCAGTAATGCTGTTTTGACCCAAGGTTTTTCTACTGCTGATTTTCATCAGGCTATTGTTCACCGCCCTAAAAACCTATTGTTGTTAGATCCTTCAAATGAACGGGGTGAATATGAAGCTCACACCGCAATGAAAACTATTCGCGGCAAGCAAGCCGTCGATAATTATTTCCAAGCAGTTGATAAAAAAAGAGTCGTTGGTACTAATAAATGGATTGATTTTACTGATGTTATGATGTTAAAAGAACTAACCCCCACTGAAATCTCAGAGTTATTGTATTTTGGTCATATGAAGACGCATCTTCATTCACCTTTTTTTTATAAGTTACAAAATAACTTTGCTTATTTTGAATTACAAGACGATTTATCTAAGGTTTACTATCGTTATTTAGATGAGTTTCATCAGGTCTTAGCACAAAAAATTACCCTTCTAACTTCAGGAACCTTAAATACACGACGTTCTTTGTTTCAAAAAAGTAAGGCAGTCGAGCCTCTACCTCTCAATATTGTCAAAACGTTGAGTGACTTTATGAAAGAAGGTTTGGTTTTTTCTTTTAAACAAACGGAGTTCCAAGATAGAACATATCAGATCCCGTTATTTTTAGTAGGAGACACTCATATTCGTATGGGGAGTCCTACGTTTAAAGATGATGCACTTATTGGACATTTAACTTATTATTCTTCCCAAAGAACTTGGGACCTTGATATCAATAAAAAAAATTGGGAATTATAAACATTGACAATCACACCATGGTCATAAAATGATTAAACGACGAAAAAAGCGGTTTATGCTTTCCCGTCGTTTTTATTATCATCATTTCTCTTTTTTGACAGTAATTTTTTCACTTAATTTCGCCCAATGGTTGGTAGGGCCGTGTCCGTGTCCAACGCTGATTCCATCTTCTATAGCACCTTGAATAAATGATTTAGCTGTAATAGCTGCTTCTTTAAATGATTTTCCTTTAGCTAATTCTGCTGCGATACAAGAAGAAAAGGTATCTCCAGTCCCGTGAGTATTGTTTGTTTGAAGACGAGGTGCACTAAGCCAAAAAGCTGTTTCATTTTCCATTAATACGAAATCTGTAGCTTCTTCATCCTCTGCATGTCCACCTTTAATAATCACATTTTTTACACCTATTTTTTGTAAAGACAATGCTGCTTTTTTGATTTCTTTTTTACTTTTTATCTTGCTTTTTGTTAATGCTTCAGCTTCCGGTAAATTAGGGGTAATAACATAAGCTTGTGGTATAAGCTCTTCTTTAATCGTTTGCACCGCTTCTTTTTGTAATAGTGGATGACCACCCTTTGCTATCATCACAGGATCTACAACCAAAGGACCAAAAGAAGATTTTTTATAATTATTAACAACCGTTTGTACATGTTCTTGATCAAATAACATCCCAGTTTTAGCCGCTCGGATATGAAAATCAACATCTAGAGAGGCAAATTGTGCATCAACAAAAGAACAAGTAACAGGACAACTTTCCTGTACACCCCTAGTATTTTGCGCCGTTAACGCAACAAGGATACTTGTACCAAAAACGTTTCTAGCTTGAAAAGTTTTTAAATCCGCTTGAACACCTGCGCCACCACCAGAATCTGACCCCGCAATTGTTACAACTTGTGGCGTTTGGTTTTCCATCTACTTTCCCTCCAATTGTGTAAATTTCGTCCTCATTTGTCCTACTTTTTCTCCAATATTACTAGCTTTCATTATCTCACTGACTATAGCTATCCCTTGGATATTTATGTGATTAAAATTGGTGATCCGTTCTTCAGTGATGCCGCCAATAGCAACTACTGGAATTGATATCTCTTGTGTGATCTGTTGTAAAGTTTCAAATGAGGTCGTTTGTGCATCTTTTTTTGTTGTAGTCGAAAACATCGCACCAATGCCTAAATAGTCCGCACCGCTCAATTGTGCTTTTTTTGCTTGAGATACATTCTTAGCAGAAACCCCCAGAATTTTATTCCCAATAAGCTGTCTTGTTACTTCTACCGGCAATTCATCATCACCAATATGTACACCAGAAGCGTCAATCGCTAAGCAAATATCAACTCGATCATCAATGATCAATGGAATTTGATAGGCGTCTGTTACATTTTTTACTTTTTGAGCTAGCTTATAATAGGCACTTGTTGTAAGTTCCTTTTCCCTTAATTGTACTAATGTCACACCATTTTTACAGGCTTCTTCGATCTTTTGTAAAAAAATCGGCTCACTTTCCCCGTAACGATTCGTTACCAAGTATAAACTCGTATCTATTTTCATCGTTTTCCTCCTCTGGCTTGTCTAAACCAATGCTTATTTTCTTTTCCTAATAACGATAGTTGATTTAGTGTTTCATGCCGAAAATCTGCCAAACCAGTATTGGATATCATTTTTTCACTAGCATGCTCTGCACAAATATTTAAATAACTTAATGCTAAAAGAACAGCCGATTCAGCACTAAATTGTACTCCTAGTAGTGCTGCAATCAGCGCCCCTAATACATCGCCGGTTCCAATAAAACGTTGCAGCTCGTTCACACCATTTTCCATAATCCATATGTTATCCTTTGCAACAATAATATCTTTTTTACCGGTGGCAAGATAAGTAGTAGCTAAATCTTCTTGTTTTAATGCCTTCACCAACTCTTCAAGTTCATCTTCATTTTGATCCGATATGCTACTATCAACGCCTTTACCTGTCGTTTTTAGTCCACAAAAGGCACGAAGCTCCGAAATATTTCCTTTGATAACATCGGGTTTTTGTCTACTTAACTGTTTTGACAACTGATAAGCAATAGGTGCACTCGTTACGCCCACTATATCAACAACAAGTGGTATTTGTTTAGAACTCATTTTCGCAGCAGTTAAAAGTGTTTGCTCTCTTTCTTTTGATAAACTGCCCAAATTTAATAATAAACTATCTATTTTTTTTAAAAGTATAGGAAATTCCCTAACATCTGAGGTCATAATTGGTTGCGCATTAACATATAATAATGCATTAGCCATAGTTTCTATAGTAACATTATTCGTAATACAATGAACAAGAGAAGTCTGTTTTAATGGAAATACTTCTGTGGCCATTTCTGCGATATCTTTCATCTAACCATCCTTTTCTAGTTAAATAGAGACTTCATTTGACGAAAAATGGATAAATCTTTTACTTTTTTCCAGACAAACCAAGCGACAATTGAACCTAATACAGCGGCGCCTAAAAAACGTGGTGTATAAATGAACCAATAGAATTGGTTACTCGCGTCGGTAAATACTACCATCACAGGGTAAGATAATAATGAACCCATAATGCCGGTCCCAATAATTTCTCCTGCCATTGAAGCATAAATATTTTGGAAGATGCGATAAAGTAAAGCAGCTAAAAAGGCGCCAAACACTGCTCCTGTCAAAGCAAGAGGAGGAATACCTAAAAATGTCATACGTATAACGCCACAGATGAAAGCCATAATCGTAGCATACAGTGGGCCCATCAACACACCCGCAAATACATTAATCACACTAGACATAGGCGCCATTCCTTCAATACGTAAAATAGGCGACAAAACAACATCTAAGGCAATCATAATTGCTAATAAGTTAGTTTTCTTAGTTTTTTTATGTCTCATATAAATAAAACCTCTTCAGTTAACTCCCACCGATAGACAATTGATCTTTGGGTATAAATACGCTTGGAAATACTCTTTCAAGAATCAACAAAATAACTATAGCAGCCAAAGAAGTTAACAGCGCGCTGACGCCGTTAATCACTAGGGAATAAATGACTGGTGATAACCCCCACATCGCATACTGACCCCAAAAAATATATCCGGCCACAAAATGCCAGAAATAACGAGCAAAAGTACCTACTAAACAAGCACTAATAATACTAAAGCGAGCTTGCCCATGATTTTTTACTTTAAGCGATCGCTGAAGTCGTGCTGCAAAAATGCCAGCCAAGCCTGCAAATGGGTAAGCTAGAATATACTCAATTAACACCTGGGGAATACTTAGGTAAATTACCTGGCCTAAAGGAAAATGCAGGAACCCCCAAATAAGTCCCGCAAGTATTCCAGGGCGTGTACCACGACGTAGTGCGTACACAACTAAAGGGATTTGACCTAAAGATAAGGTAAAAGTTGTACCCGCATCTGTAGGTATCAGTGATAACATCACACTTAATGCAGCAATAATCGTTCCTTCTATCCAAACTTTTGTGTTTGAATGCATAAAAAATACTCCTCCTTTAGAATCTTCACAATTCACAAAGGAGAAGTATATATACTTCAACTCGTCACAATTCCTACGTTCGAATGGTCGAAACAGGTACGAAGGGTTTAGAGAGTAACACTCAATCTCAGCCCATATGGACTCCCCTTTGTGAGCAGATTCTATTTAATTACTTACATGTATAGGGTAACATATTTTTACCAAAAAAACACCGCTAACAATTTTATTATATATAAAAAAAGAAATTTATTTGTTGTTATTATAGTTTGAATCATTGAACAAGTAATAAACACATTTTCTAACCGGTAAATAAAATCAATCTGATTGTGCTTTTTCTCCTTGTTCGGCATAACTCATATCGTTAACTGACTCTAATGAGTAGTCATTATCTTTATACTTAATAATATTGACGCTTGCATTATCCAAGCCATCCGCTGGTGCTTCAAAACCATCGAATAATGTATCTAATAAAGCAGTAATACTCAATCCATGGGAAGTGATTAAAACATTTCCAGATCCATTTTCTTGCGTTTCATCTGCTACAATTTGATCTAAACTCTCTGTTAAACGATCACTGATCGTTTCATAATCTTCTGCTGGCCAGTTGATTTCTTCTTCAACATTATTTTCTTCCATCTGTTCTTTATCTAATTTTGCTACACTATCAGCAAAAACTTCTGGATCCATATTTGCTTGAAACTCCTCTAAAGTCACGCCTTGTTCATCGGCAACATCTTGCCACATGCTATCATTTAAATCGCCTTCATATGTCCCAAAGTTAAATTCTCGCAAGCCACTATCTTTTTGTACTTGTATTTCATTTGTTTGCTCATTCTCGTCTAAAATCAAATCTGCTGTTTGAATAGCACGTCCGCTATCACTAGAATAAGCGTTTTGAAAATCAATGTCTTTTAAGCCAACACCAGCATTTGTGACAACTTCTTCACCAGCAGGAGTTAATACTGCGTCTGACCAGCCTTGCACTCTATCAGTAGTATTTAGCATCGTTTTTCCATGACGTACAATATACAAGGTTAATTCGTCCTCTTGATTCGAAGTTTCCTCTGTAGATTCTGTAGTTTGTGCCGCTTGGTTTGCTTGAGTATTTGCCTCATTTTGACAAGCGGATAATAACATAACAAAAGATAAGGCAATGCTAGATTTTATTAACAATTTTTTCATTTTCAATTCCTCCTAAATCTATTTGCTCACAATGAAGTTTTTCTCTCCTCCTTTCGGGCTAAAAAATAAAAAAACCTACAATCGTCCCTTGAAAACTAAATAGGGATAATCGTAGGTTATGCTCCATATGGATAACATTCCAACTTCATTATTAATAATATACAATGAAAAGGCTACCATAACGAGTAGTAACTGTCAATTGTCTTTTAGACATTCATCTATTAAAAGACAATTGATAAAAAAAGCCCCAAAATTAGGGACTTTTTATTATAAGTCAACCTTTTTTTCAAATAAAGGACTAACAGGTTTACTTTCATGAATACGTCTGATTGCTTCTGCAATTAAATCGCAAACGCTAATTTCATCTAGTTTATCAATTTTACGTTCTTCTGGTAAGTTGATAGAATCCGTAACGACCAAATGTTCAATAGCAGAATCTGAAATACGATCTAAAGCAGGACCAGATAATACAGGATGTGTACAAGAAGCATAAACACTCGTAGCACCAGCTTCTTTAAGTGCATTTGCCGCCAGCGTGATCGTACCTGCTGTATCAATCATATCGTCGATAATCACACATGTCTTTCCATTAACATCGCCTATAATGTTCATCACTTCTGCCACATTTGCGCGAGGACGACGTTTATCGATAATTGCAATGGACGCATTTAAAAACTCTGCTAATTTACGTGCTCGTGTTACCCCACCGTGGTCAGGAGAAACAACGACTACATCATCACCTTTAATCCCATGTTCAATAAAATAATCCGCAATTAAAGGAGCACCCATTAGATGATCGACAGGAATGTCAAAAAAGCCTTGAATTTGAGAAGCGTGCAAGTCTAAAGCAACTATGCGATTAGCGCCAGCTTTTTCGATCATATTGGCCACTAATTTAGCCGTAATTGGTTCACGCGCACGGGCTTTACGATCTTGCCGCGCATAACCATAGTAAGGCATTACCACATTTATGGTCTTTGCACTTGCTCGTTTTAAAGCATCGATCATGATCAAAAGCTCCATCAAATTATCATTTACTGGACTACTCGTTGATTGAATAATATATACGTCTGCTCCTCGGATGCTTTCTTCGATGTTAACTTGGATTTCACCATCGCTAAACTGTTTTACTGTACATTTTCCTAATTCTATTCCTATAGCTGCCGCAATTTTTTCTGCTAAAGGTTCATTTGAATTTAATGCAAAAATTTTTAATCTTGGATCAAAATATTGATTAGACATGAGGACCTCCACTTTCTATACATTCCAACGAACCGTTTATTCGTCTTAAATAGTTTGCTTACGTTGTCATTATAATGTTTATAGCCAGTGAAGACAAGACATTAACATCATATTCTTAAAGCGCATAACAAAAAGAGACCGAAATAATAGGGGCCCTTTATAGTAAATATCTACCAAATAACGAAAAAATATTTTAATGCACTAGACACGCTACAAAAAAAGAAGCGAACAAGTCAAGGGTAAACTAATTGAATTTTTTCATATATCATTACTAACAATACCTAACATTTCAGTCTCTTTTTTATTGTAAAAATGGTAATCTTTTTGCGTACCCTTCTTTATTTACTTGACGAGCACGTGCAATTGCCATATCGTCTTCATAAACATCATCAGTAATTGTTGAACCCGCAGCTAAGCAAGTATTTTGAGCAATATTCACAGGCCCAATCAAATTAACCGCTGAACCAATAAAACTATGATCTCCAACTGTCGTATGATG
The DNA here is from genome assembly GCF_001712815.1 of Tetragenococcus halophilus. Lineage (NCBI taxonomy): Bacteria > Bacillati > Bacillota > Bacilli > Lactobacillales > Enterococcaceae > Tetragenococcus > Tetragenococcus halophilus. The sequence continues at coordinate 55,683 of NZ_CP012047.1, read as the reverse complement.
TTTGTTTTTACCATCATAATTGACAAAGACTGTACCACAACCAACATTGATCTCTTTACCCAATGTAGCATCACCAACATAGGTCAAATGGCCTACTTTAGTCTTCTCACCGATCGTTGCATTTTTAATTTCAACAAAGTTCCCTATATGAGCTTGTTGCTTAACTTCGGTTTTAGGACGCAAATGAGCATAAGGACCCACATCTGCTTTTGAATACACAATACTTTCTTCAATCGTAGAAGACTTCACAGTAACACCATCTTCAATCCTGCTATCCGTGATTTGTGAATTTTGTGTAATGACACAATTTTCTCCAATGACCGTTTCGCCTTTTAAGGAAACACCGGGGTCAATGATAGTTTCAGCACCAATTTTTACACCATCATCAATATAGCTTGTATTCGGATCAATGAATGATACACCATTTTGCATATGTTTACGGTTGATCCGTCTACGCATAATATTATTAGCTTGCGCCAAAGCAACCCGATCGTTAACGCCAATAGATTCTTCGAAATCACTTGTCTGATAAGCAGCAACGATATGTCCTTGCTCTTTTAAAATTTCGATGATATCTGTTAGATAGTATTCTCCTTGAACATTATCTGTGGTGATATTATCTAAAGCTTCAAATAACAACTCATTATCAAAACAATAAGTTCCCGTATTTATTTCTTTTACTTGTGCTTCTTCTGTCGAAGCGTCCTTTTGCTCAACGATTCGATCTACAATACCTACACGATCCCGTAAAATCCGACCATAACCACTAGGATCATCAGCGTGTGCTGTTAAAATCGTAGCGGAAGCATTTTTCCCTTGATGATATTCAAATAACTGATCCAAAGTCTCACTCGTTAAAAGCGGCGTATCCCCACTGATAACTAGCGTTGTGCCTTTTTTCCCCTTCAAAAAATCAGCTGCTTGTATTACCGCATGACCTGTACCCAATTGTTCAGCTTGTAAAGCATATTCACTCCGTGTATCCAGCTGTGCTTTTACCTCTTGAGCTCCATGACCAACAATCGTTACAACTTCATTGGGATTAATTTCTTCAACACGATTCATAATATGTTCGACCATGGGTTTACCGCAAACTGGGTGTAGTACTTTATATAGCTTTGATTTCATTCGTGTACCCTTACCAGCAGCTAAAATAATTGCGTAACGTTCGTCCACCTGTCTCACTCCATTTTTAATTTTTGCTTGTTTAAGTGTAGCCCACTTGCTTAGACATTTCAACCAATGAGTAAAAATTACAGCTAGACCAATTTTTAATTATCCAAAGAAACGAGCAATTTCTTCTTGTGCTGTATCTACTGAGTCGGAAGCATGAATCAAATTCCTCGTTTTATTTACACCGAAATCACCACGTAAAGTGCCCATTTCTGCTTCTAAAGGATCAGTCGCGCCAACGATTTTTCTAGTCTGTGAAATTGCTTGTTCTCCTTTAACCACCATCAACAAGACTGGACCTTCCATCATATAATCTAAAAGCCGAGGAAAAAACGGCTGATCTACTAAATGGTGATAATGTTCATGTAACTGCGCTTTAGATAAAGTTTCTATTTTTATTTGAGAAATTTGTAGCTGTTTATCTTCAAACCGTTGAATAATACGTCCTAGCAAACGACGAGCTAGCCCATCAGGTTTTATAATCACTAAAGTTTGTTCACTCATTAAGCTTATCTCCTATTATTTTATAATTAATCCATTCTACAATACTTTTAATTTTCGAAATAATTTCCAGGAACGACTTTAATTGTTTTCGTTTGTGTGTCCACATCTTTAACATATAACAGTGAATTGTAGTCTGTAACAGCTCTTTTTCCTTTAAAGTTTGCTTCAGCAAAAACACTAACGCCCACTAATTCAGCATCGAACTCATCGATCAAACCCTGCATACCATTAATTGTACCGCCGCCTTTCATAAAGTCGTCAACAACCAAAACACGAGATCCTCTGGCTAAGCTTCTTTTAGATAATTCCATTTTTTCAATACGCTCAGAAGAACCTGAAGCATAGTTGACACTAACAGTAGGACCCTCAGTTATTTTTGAGTCTCTGCGTACAATAACAAAAGGAGCATTCAAATAATAGGATACAGCTTGAGCGATGGGCACGCCCTTTGTCGCAACGGTCATTACCGCATCAACTTCTTCGTTGATATATTTTGAAGCGATAATTCGCCCAACCTGTCGTAACAATTGAGGTTGTCCTAATAAATCAGTTAAATAAATATAGCCTCCGGGTAGCAAACGATCTTGCTCAGATAGACGTTTAGCCAAAGCGTTAATATATTCTCTAGCTTCTTCTTTTTCAATCACAGGAACAAAAACAACACCTCCTGCAGCACCAGGGATGGTGTCTAAAATTCCAGTTCCTCTTTCTTTGAATGTTTTTTTAGCAATTGCTAAATCCTCACTAATAGATGATTTAGCTGATTCGTATCGCTTAGAAAAAAACGTTAAGGGAATCAATTCATGCGGGTGCTCTAATAAATAATGTGTCATATCGATCAATCGTTCACTACGACGAACTTTCACTTCATTCAACTCCTTTTTCATTTGATCGTTTTAATTATATAGTTTTTTTTGGAAATTAGCGAGTATTTTTTAAGTTTTTCTAGAAATTGTTCGTGATTTATGCAAACAATAAAAAACAGAGAACATCTTTGTTCCCTGTTAATTTTATTCTTTTAACCGTTTTTCACGTTGAAATAAGGTATAGAGCTTTTTGATCGCATTTACGACTAAAAATAAAGCAATAAATACTAAGGTAATCGTAGCGCCAGGTGGTGTGTCGATATAAAAGGAACTAACTAAGCCACTCAACATTCCCACAAGTCCAATTAACACACTGATTAAAATTACCGCATTAAAGCTTTTTCCTATCCTCATACTAATCGCAGCTGGTAAAACCATAATAGCTGAAATCAGCAATGCTCCTGCAATTGGGATCATAATTGCAATTGCTACTCCTGTTAATACATTAAATAGCATAGACATCCAATGAATAGGTAACCCGTCCACGTGGGCTGTCTCCTCATCAAAAGTTAAAACGTACATCGGACGTTTAAATAAGAGAAATAACAATAAGGACAAAACAAACAATATACCTAAGAAAATAACTTGGGGTTGCGTAATTGTTACGATGGATCCAAATAGATAAGATTGAATGCTAGCAGAGGAGTTTCCCCCGGTAATATTCATCAATACAAGAGCGACTGCAAGGCCTCCTGCCATTAAAATAGCAATAGAAATCTCGGAATACCCTCGGTAAACCATCCGCAAATACTCTAGTAAAATAGCCGCGATAACCACAACGACCATGGTGGTAAATGTAGGATTTAAGTTAAGAAAGAAACCAAAAGCTACTCCTGCTAATGATACATGAGACAAGGTATCAGCCATAAGAGACTGTCGGCGAATAACTAGAAATACTCCTAGCATCGGCGCAATCCCAGCAATAAAAAGAGCAGCTAAAAAAGCTCTTCTCATGAACTCATATGAAAGCAGCGCCATTGGGTTCCCTCCTTTCGCACCAAATGAATTTGACGATCAGCATACTCTTTAATATCTTCATGATCGTGGGTAATCATAAGTACGCCTTTATCATGTTCATGTGCACTATGTTGTAATAAACGATAAAAATTGGCACGGGATTGTTCGTCCATTCCATTTGTCGGTTCATCCAAAATGAAAAGATCAGGATCTGTAGCAAACACTCGCGCTAAACTGATTCGTTGTTTTTGTCCACCAGACAACTCGCCAATACGTTTATCTCGCATTTCCCACATATCAACAGCTTCCAGTGCTTTTTGTACGTGTTCATTATCTATATCAGTAAAACGTTTGAACCAACGACCTTTAGGATAACGCCCGGAACTTACTAATTCATAAACCGTGCTAGGAAACCCAACGTTAAACGAAGCTACCAATTGGGGAATATAACCGATACTAAGTTTTCCGCCTTTATTGTTTTTAGGGGAAATGTAGATACTACCTGATTCAGGTTTTAATAACCCAAGTGTTGCTTTGACTAGCGTTGATTTAGCTGCGCCATTTTCACCTGTTAAAGTAACAAACTCGCCATCACTTACTTGATAACTAACGTCTTCTAATACAGGCTCTTCATCATAGTAAAAAGTTAAATCTTTTACTTCGATATAACGCATCTGTTTTCCTCCTTCTACCATAAATTTTCTCCAATCAATTGAATGATTACCTATTGTTAAATTTTTTATTTTATGCTCCCTAGTTATTTAACGGGATACAAAACGTATTCATTACGATTTATTAACAAGCTTTAATGTATCAAAACTTTTATTGCTCGTCAAGCAAAAGTTAATAGATTAAATCATTACTTTTTCAATAAAAAAAGCCGGGAAATCCCAGCCTTCATCGTAGTGTTCGCACCATATATACTTCATCACAAAATCCTTTTACCCCGTTTACGATACGTTTAGCACGACTTTGTTTTTGACATAATGCAAATACAGTAGGTCCACTCCCACTCATCAAAGCAATATCGGCGCCAAATTTCATCATACGCGATTTGATTTGTTGAATAATTGGATGTTTAGGAATCGTTATATCTTCTAAACTATTACCCATGTAATTCAACATCCCTGAATAGTCCTGCCTTAAAATTGCCGAAGCAAGTTCTTTCATATTAGGATGTGTAATTTGTGTCATATCCACTTGTTGGAAAATTTTTCTGGTTGAAACACTTAATTGTGGTTTAACCAAAATAACCCAACATGGAGACATTGGCTTTAATACATTGACGATTTCACCTTTGCCAGCAATAAAAGATGTGGTGCCATATAGACAGTAGGGAACGTCGGTACCAACGTGCATACCTATATCAATCATTTCCTCCATGGAAAGTTCTAGCTTCCATAAACGATTTAGCCCACGCAAAGTTGCAGCGCAATCAGTACTACCGCCGCCAAGACCTGCAGCGACTGGTATATTTTTTTTAATCGTAATTTTAATCCCTGCAGCAATACCATAACGTTTTTTTATTATAGCAGCCGCTTGATAGACATTGTTTCTTTGATCACTCGGCAAAAAAGCTTTATTAGATTCAATAACAATTTGATCTTCATATAAAGGCTCAAAACTTAAATGATCAGCCAAATCAACGCTTGACATAACCATTTCTAACTCATGATAATTATCTTCTCTTTTATACAATACATCCAAGCCTAAATTGATTTTTGCCGGTGCTTTTTCAATTATTTCCATGTTTTCCACCCATTCGAAATAGTCATGTTGTATTCTATCATAGCAAATTTTTCTTGTATAGACACAAATAACAGTTAAAAAACAAAGAAAAAAGAAAAAAGTGTAAAACCAACTTATAGTCGTTGGTTTTACACTTTTTCAAAATACACTTTACACTTATTTACTCAAGAAACTTCGATCTCTCCTAGGTCTTCTTGTGCAGTGACTTCTCCTTCTCCTACAAGGGCAAAAGAATTAATTTTATCGCCGTTTGTAAATACTGTTAAAACATCCGTTTGTTTACCAGCATCTTTCACCGCTTTTCTATCCATTGTAGCAAGTTGTGTATCAGAGCTGACTTGGTCATTTTCTTTTACATTGATAGTAAAAGGCGCACCTTTTAGTTCAACGGTGTCTAAGCCCATATGAACAAGCACTTCCACGCCACTATCAGTTAAGATACCGATAGCATGTTTTGTTTCAAATACACTAGATATCGTCCCAGCAACTGGAGAATAAATTTGGTCTTCTGTTGGTTTTACTGCATAACCATCTCCCATCATTTTTTGAGAAAAGACAGGATCATCAACAGCTGTAATCTTAAGTAACTCGCCAGAAACTGGTGCAAATAATTTTTCAGTTACTTTTTGTGTATCCGTTAAAGAAGCAGCAGTGTCCTCTTCAGAAGAAGAAAGGCCAATATCACCAGCTGTCGCGCCAACAGCCGCTAATTCTGCTGTTGAATCTTCACGGTCCTCTTTATTAAAAATGCCACGTTTTCTAAAGACCACTGTTAAAATAAACGGAATAACAATAGCGATGACCATCGAAATTGCAAAAGCTAGATAGCCGCCACCAATTTGACTGTTAATAACTAAAATTCCCGGCAGGCCCCCAACTCCAATGGAATTTGCGCGTACATCCATAAAGTTATTAAATAAACCGGCAAATCCCGAACCAATCATCGCGGCGACAAAAGGATAGATAAATTTTAAATTAATCCCAAACATCGCTGGCTCGGTAACACCTAGGTAACAAGAAATCATGGCGGGAATGGAAACTTGTTCTTCTTTCTTATTGCCACGATGCAAGTAAATCACAGCTAAAACCGCTGAACCTTGCGCAATATTAGATAAAGCGATCATCGGCCACAAACTTGTCGTATGGCTTGTCACTTCAGAAGCAATTAATTGTAAGTCAATGGCATTAGACATATGATGTAAGCCGGTAATAACCAGAGGGGAGTAAAGTAAGCCAAAGGCAAAACTGAACAACCAACTAACAGACGAAGTTAGACCAGCGAATATAACATTTGAGATAATATTTCCTAGCCACCAACCAAATGGACCTAAGATTACGTGAGCCGCAATAATCGTAGGTAGTAAAGCAAATAATGGAACAAAGATCATCGAAACCGCTTCTGGAATGTGCTTACGGAAAAATATTTCCAGATAAGCGAGTAAGAACCCTGCTAACATTGCTGGAATAACTTGTCCTTGGTAACCAATCATATCTACCTGGGCAAAACCAAAATCCCACTGAGGAATATCCGCAGCAGCAGTGGAGGCAACCTCATTGGCATCAAGTAACTGCGGGGAAACCAAGGTAATACCTAGGACAATACCTAAGATTTGCGTAGTTCCCATTTTACGGGTAACACTCCAGGTAATCCCTACAGGTAAGAATTGAAAGATTGCTTCTCCTGGTAACCATAAGAAATCATTAATAGCGGTCCAAAAAGTAGAACGATCAACAATTGTAGCTCCACCAAAATCCACGCCCTCTAAAATGTTACGAAAACCTAAAATAAGACCTCCGACAATAATAGCGGGTATAATAGGAGCGAAAATTTCAGCTAAAGCACCGACTGCCCTTTGTAATGGATTCTGATTTTTTTTAGCTACTGATTTAGCATCTTCAGTCGAAGTACCCTCTATTCCTGAAGCTTCTTTAAAATCATTATAAAAAGTAGCTACATCATTTCCTATAATAACCTGGAACTGTCCAGCATTGGTAAACATTCCCTTTACACTAGGAATATCATCAATTGCTTCTTGATCCGCTTTATCCGGATCATTCAAAACAAAACGCATTCTAGTTGCACAATGGGTAACAGCATTAATATTTTCTTTGCCGCCAACTTCTTTTAACAGTCGCTTGGCATCTTCTTCGTACTTGCCCATAAGACTTCCTCCTCAGCGAAAATTGTATATACATGTATAACTACAACTTTATCATACCTTGTGATATTTTATATTGCAAGCGTTTTATTCATTTTATTTTATAATACTTCTGTTTTTTAAAGTAATAGATTGTCGGAAAATGGGCTTTCATTACAATTAGCCCGTTATTTTTCCTCAAGATATATTTTCGGCTATAAGCTCATAAAAAGTTTCTTCTTATCATTGTAAAAGCTTTCATTTTTCGTTATAATAAAATTGCATGTATAGACAAGTTAGGAGGAGTATCCATGTATCATATTCGTATAGAAACAACAGGACAATGGGTAGTTCATTGGCCAAATGGTAACACTGAAATTTTATCCGCCTCTTTAAATGAATGTCTGTCCTATTTAACAAAAGAAATTAAAACACAATCCATTGAAGGAGGAACGATAGACCAAGAGATCCTCTTTGAAAAAGATGGACAAACCTTCGAATTAGCACAATATTTAACTGAAGAAACAAATCGCCCATTTGTTTGCGGCAAGGCAACAGATTTCGACACAAAAGCAAAGCAAATTCCTTGGAATATTGAGTATTATGGTTACAATCCAGAAAAAAATGAATATTCTCAAGAATCTTTATTAACCGTTGGTAACGGTTTTATCGGTCTACGCGGCACTACACCAGAAATGGAAATTAGCGACAATAATTATCCAGCGCTTTATCTGGCAGGTCTTTATAACGAAGTTGGTTCCCAGGTTGCTGATAAAACGATTTATAATGAAGATTTTGTTAATGCGCCTAACCTACAAAAGATGTATTTAGTCCTCGATGACCAACGTATCGATATTGAAAATAACCAAATTTTATATATGAAACGACAGCTTAATTTAAAAAACGGGCTACTCTCTTTTTACTACACCCTTCAATCAGACGATGGTAAAAAAATTGCCATTCAAACGAAAAAAATTGCCAATATGGAAAATGTTCATCAGTATGCGGTAAGTTATTCATTTACGCCACTTAACTTTTCAGGTGAAGTAACGTTTATCTCAGAAGCTGATGGTGATGTTTACAACTACAATGTTGAGCGTTATCGTAGTCTATCAAGTCGTCATCTACAAGTTAGTAAGCTACAAGCGGATAAAGACGTGGTATCTCTTTTAGCAAAAACAAATACTTCAAATATTACTGTCAGTCAACAGGCAAAATTACGTGGTTGCCAGCACTCACTAGATGATTTAGTAATTGAAAAACAGAGCAATAAAGTGATGCAAAAAGTACCCTTAACGGTAAAAAAACAAAAGACTTATACTTTTGAAAAAACCGTGCTCGTCAATCAATATAGAAAAGAAGATAAAGTAGCTGATATCGATCTACAAGCAGTTACTTTACCAACCTTTAACGAATGCTTACAAGCTTCTAACAAAGCGTGGGAAAATCTCTGGGAAAAAGCTGGTATTCATATTACGGGAGATTTGATGTCGCAAAAATTATTAAATCTACACACTTATCATCTATTAGTTTCTGCATCTCCTAAAGGTAATCAAGGATTAGATGCCTCTGTAGCTGCTCGTGGTTTGCATGGAGAAGCTTACCGTGGACATATTTTCTGGGATGAATTATTTATCTTCCCATTTTATATTCTTCATTTTCCGGAAATAATTAAACCACTATTACTCTATCGTTATAATCGATTAGAAATGGCAAAAAAAGAGGCAAAAGAAGTCGGATATCAAGGAGCCATGTTCCCTTGGCAATCTAGCCTAGATGGTTCTGAACAATCACAAGACCTACATCTAAACCCAATTAGTGGAACATGGAAAAAAGATAACAGCCGTTTACAAAGACATATTTCTCTAGCGATCGCTTATAATATATGGCTTTATTGGCACAACACACAAGACATAAGTTTCATGAAAGATTACGGTTTAGAGATGCTTTTAGAGATCGCTCTTTTTTGGGAAAGTGCAGCTGTCTATAATCCAACGACCAAGCGTTATGATATTGATCATGTAATGGGGCCTGATGAATTTCATGAAAGCTATCCTGAAGCAAAAGAAAGTGGCTTAAAGAACAACGCCTATACAAATATGATGGTAGTATGGTTATTTGAAGAAATTGCCCGAATAAAAAATGAATTCTCTACAACAGATTTTGCTACTATTCAGAAGAAAACTGGTGTTAACGATCAATTACTAGAAAAAATGGATGAGATCAAACGTCAATTATCCTTAGAAATTGACAATAAAGGAGTTATAGCACAATTTGACGGTTACTTCGAGTTAAAAGATTTAGACTGGCAGCATTATAAACAAGAATACGGTAATATTTATCGAATGGATCGTATATTAAACGCTGAAGGAAAGTCAGCTGATGATTATAAAGTAGCTAAACAAGCTGATAGTTTGATGATATTTTATAATTTCTCTAAAGAACAAGTATCCACCATACTAAAAGATTTAGACTATCAAGTGCCTGCCGATTATGTTCAAAAGAACCTTAATTATTATCTAGCACGCACTTCACATGGTTCAACCTTATCCCGTGTTGTACATGCTCAACTGGCCGCTATGGTTGGCGATCAAGATTTATCATGGCAACTTTATCAAGAAGCGTTATACTCAGATTATCGCGATATTCAAGGAGGTACTACTGCTGAGGGGATACATGCTGGTGTCATGGCAGCAACCTTGTATATACCACTAACTACCTTTGCCGGGCTAGATATTCGTAAGGATATCATTAGTTTTGAACCAAATTTACCGCAATCTTGGTCAAGTATTCAATTTTCTATAACCATTCGGGGTATTGACTTTATTATTTTTGTTTCACATGAAACAATCTCAATTACACCAACACAAACTACTTTTGTTGAAATTAATCATGAAAATGTTGAACTATCTGCTAATGAACAGACAACAATAACTTATTAAACGAGGAGAGAGAATAATGAAAAAGGGATTTGTATTTGATCTTGATGGCGTCATCACTGATACTGCTAAACTACACTATATCGCTTGGAAAGATTTAGCTGCTGCGTTAGATATCGAAATTGATTTGGCTTTTAATGAGCAACTCAAAGGTGTAAGTCGAATGGAATCTTTAGACAAAATCTTAGCTCACGGCGGAAAAAAAGATGATTTTTCTATAGCACAAAAAGAAACACTAGCAGAAGAAAAAAATAAACACTATGTAGAGTTACTACAAGCTTTAGGTCCACAAGACTTATTACCTGGTTTCAAAGAATTTTTAAATACCGCTAAAGAAAAGCAAGTTCCTTGTGTAATTGCTTCAGCTTCTAAAAATGCACCATTTATTTTAAAAAAATTAGAAGTTTTTGATGCTTTTGATGCAATTGTTGATCCAGATGAACTAACTAAAGGTAAGCCTGATCCGGAAATTTTTATTCGTGCTGCCGATACCATACACATTGCTCCAGAAGAAGCCGTCGGATTTGAAGATGCACAAGCAGGTATCGAGGGCATTAAAGCTTGCGGTATGTTTGCTGTAGGTGTTGAAACAACAGAGCCTTTATACCAAGCAGATCTTCGTGTAAAACAACTAAGTGAACTTACAGTTGACGAATTATTAGAAAAATAACAAATTGTTTTTCCTTTTTTCTACGCCTATATATAATAAACAAAAAAGGAGGCAATGTTTCGAATGAATAAGTTTAAAGAGATATTTTTAGATTTAGAGCAAAAAATATTATCTGAAGAATACCCACCCCACTCCTTGCTTCCAAGTGAAAACCAGCTGATTAAATTATATGACGTTTCCAGAGAAACTGTACGTAAAGCGTTAAATCTATTACGAAATGCTGGCTATATTCAGAAAAAACAAGGGAAAGGTTCTATTGTTTTAGATATCCATCGCCTGGATTTTCCGATCTCTGGTTTAACGAGTTTTAAAGAATTACAATCGAATCAGCATATTTCTAGTCAGACAACAGTGGTGGAATTAAGAAAAATTGCCGTATCTATAAAATTGCATGAAATCACTAGCTGGCCAATAGCCAAAGAAGTGTGGAAATTAGTCCGTCAACGTAAAATAAATGGGGAAGTAGTGATCTTAGATAAGGACTATCTTCTTAGCGATGTTATTCCACAACTACCTAAAGATAAAGCACAAGATTCCATCTATGATTACTTTGAAAATGAATTAGGATTAGACATTGCTTATGCGCAAAAGGAAATAACCGCTGACCCGGTAAATAAAGAACTCCGTGATTTAATGGACTTACATCCGGAAGATCGCCATGTAGTTACTGTTAGAAGTCTAGTTTATCTAGAAGATACGCGTTGTTTTGAATATACAGAATCTATCCATCGCTTGGATAAGTTCCGTTTTGTAGATTTTGCTAGAAGAAGAAAAATATAAAAAAACAAAGGAACGGTCTATTTAATAGATCGCTCCTTTGTTTTTTATCTTTATTATTTCGCGTACTCAGTCGCTCGAGTTTCTCTTATTACAGTAACTTTAATATTACCTGGGTAATTCAGCTCGTCTTCAATTCTTTTACGTATATCACGAACCAAACGGATCGCATCCATATCGGTTATTTCTTCAGGTTTAACCATTACACGTACTTCACGTCCTGCTTGCACAGCAAAACTATAAGAGACTCCTTCAAAACTGTTAGAAATATTTTCTAAGTTTTCCAAACGACGAATATAATTTTCTAAGGATTCACTTCTTGCGCCTGGTCTAGCCGCAGAAAGCGCGTCTGCCGCAGCCACCAAAGCAGAAATAACAGAAGTTGCTTCTGTATCTCCATGATGAGAAGCTATTGCATTAATAACAACAGAATCCTCCTTATACTTAGTAGCTAATTCAGCTCCTATTTGCACGTGAGATCCTTCAACTTCACGGTCTAATGCTTTTCCTATATCATGCAAAAGACCTGCACGCTTAGCCAACTGAACATCTTCACCTAATTCAGCAGCTAATACTCCAGTTAATTTTGCCACTTCAATAGAATGATTCAAAGCATTTTGACCATAACTTGTTCTAAAATGCATTCGCCCTAAAATTTTGATTAGATCTGGATGTAAGCTATGTATTCCAAGATCAAAAACGGTTTGTTCACCATAATCACGAATACGAGCATCCGTTTCTTTGCGAGCCTTTTCAACCATTTCTTCAATACGTGCTGGATGGATACGTCCATCCTGAATCAATTTTTCCAAGGCCATACGCGCCGTTTCTCGACGAATTGGGTCAAAGCCAGATAATACAACCGCTTCTGGTGTATCATCAATAATTAGATCAATTCCTGTTAATGTTTCAAGTGTTCGAATATTACGGCCTTCACGACCAATAATACGCCCCTTCATCTCATCATTTGGTAAAGTAACAACAGAAACTGTCGTTTCAGAAACTTGGTCGGCAGCACAACTTTGAATAGCTAAAGATAAGATATCTTTGGCTTTCCTATTCGCTTCATCTTTGGCTTGCTGTTCTGATTCTTTAACCATTACAGTTAATTCATGATCCAATTCTTCTTCTGTTGATTTCATGATCATATCTTTTGCATCATCTTTTGTCAGCGCAGCGACTCTTTCTAATTCATCTTGTTGTTTTTGAATAAGTTCTTCAATCTCATTTTCTCGCTCGTCAATTAATTGTTGTTTCTCACTAACGTTATTTTCCTTATCCGTCAATGATTGTTCACGTTTCTCCAAAGAATCATCTTTTCGATCAAGTAATTGTTCTCTTTGCAGTAAGCGATTTTCTTGCGATTTTAATTCACTTTTATTTTCTTTCAACTCACTTTCAATTTCTGACCGGTATTTCTGATTTTCTTCCTTAGCTTCTAACAACGCTTCTTTTTTCAGAGTTTCTGCTTCTTTTTTTGCACTAGACAAAATGCTATCAGCACTTTGACTGGCACCGTCTATCTCTTTTTGATGACGATATTTTGTATAAAAAACTCCGCATAAAAGCCCGACAATTAAACCGATGATAGCGAGGAGAATGTTCAATCCCATTGGTAAATCACCTCCAGACTATCTCTATATTTTCATCTTTTGTAGTTTTTTGATAAACGTACTTACAAATAAATTACCAATATGCCTACTTGCATATGTGTGTAATACACACAGTTTAATTTTAATGTTTGTACTAAGGAGTGTCAACTTAAAAAGTGAGAGTTATTAATTAATCGCTTTTTCACATTGTTATTTAACAAAACAAAAACGCTTTTTATGGAAAAATATTTCCCATAAAAAGCGTAAAAATATTTATTCTTATGAATTTTCCTCTAAAGGAAGTTCTTCTTGTCCTTCTTCTGCTGACTCAGAATCATCAATCCCATAAGCTTTACGAACAAGCGCTGATATTTCAGCGACCATTTCTGGACGTTCTTTCATATATTTTTTCACATTTTCACGTCCTTGGCCAATCCGTTCTTCTTTATAAGAATACCATGCACCACTCTTGTCAATAAGATCTTTTTCTACGGCCATATCCAATAATTCACCTACTTGTGAAATACCTTCTCCGTACATAATGTCTACCTGTGCTATCTTAAATGGGGGAGCAACTTTATTTTTTACGACTTTAAGCTTCGTGCGGTTACCAATAATATCCGTACCAGATTTTAATTGTTCAGCTCGTCGAACTTCTAAACGCACTGTAGAATAAAATTTTAATGCGCGTCCACCTGGCGTAGTTTCCGGGCTACCAAACATAACACCAACTTTTTCGCGGATTTGATTAATAAATAGCGCAATTGTCTTGGTTTTATTGATCGAACCAGATAGCTTACGTAATGCTTGAGACATCAAACGTGCTTGTAAACCAACATGAGTATCGCCCATTTCGCCATCGATTTCTGCTCTTGGAACCAATGCTGCGACTGAATCGACTACCACAATATCAACAGCGCCACTTGAAACTAAGGCATCAGCGATTTCTAATCCTTGCTCGCCCGTGTCCGGTTGAGATAGTAATAGTTCATCAATATTAACACCTAAGTGTTCTGCATATTGTGGGTCCAAGGCGTTTTCTGCATCAATAAAAGCAGCTGTTCCCCCTTGCTTTTGAACTTCTGCTACAGCATGAAGAGCAACGGTCGTTTTACCTGAACTTTCAGGACCATACACTTCTACGATACGGCCACGTGGGTAACCACCAACTCCTAATGCGACATCTAATGCAAGTGAGCCACTAGGAATAGTTGAAATCTGTTGATCAGCCTTTTCCCCTAGCTTCATAATAGCGCCCTTGCCAAAATTTTTCTCAATCTTTTTTAATGCAGTATCTAGTGCTGCTTTGCGGTCATCTGCCAATTAAGATAAACCTCCTTATATGATAAAAACTACTTGTGTACTCATTTAATTGTATACCTATCATAGCGTTTTTTTCAAAAAAAAGCAAGAAAAAAGCGAACAAATATTCGTATTTATTTTATTAATTTTTTCCTTAATAAATCTAAGCCAGTCATGACTGCGCTATGACGAATATAGTTCCGATTACGAGTAAAGTGGTATAAATAACTTTCCACACCTTCTTCAGTTGCTAAACCTATCCAAACTGTCCCTGCTTTTTGATCTTCTAGTGAATCCGGTCCGGCTACTCCTGTAAAAGAAAGTGCAAAGTCACTATGGGCTAGTTTTTTCGCTTGTATTGCCATCGCTTCTGCACATTCTTTACTAACCGTTCCATATTTTTCTAACATTTTCGAATCAAGATTTAGTAACTGTTCCTTGGTGGTTTCTGAGTATGTAACAAAACCACCAGGAAAAACTTCGGAAACGCCAGAAACACTGCCTAACATTGCTTGAAAACTACCTGCAGTCAAACTTTCAGCTGCACTTACAGTTTTTTTCTGTTTCTTTAATAGTTCGACAACAACTTCTACTAAAGAATTATTTTCTCCATAACCATAAAAGTAATCACCAACTCGATCTAATATTACTTCTTCCATTTGATTCAGTTTTTGTTTTCCATCATTTTTATCTGTGGTACTAACAGTCAAACGCAAGGTAACTTCATTAGGTTTAGCATATGATGCAATCGTTGGATTGCTTTGATGTTTGATTAGGTCTGCTAATTTAGTAACAAGTTCTGATTCTCCAATGCCATAAAAACGCAACACGCGCGAAATTAACTGTTCATCTGTTTGAAAATGATTTTGCAATAAAGGAATAGCTTCATTAAAAAACATCGGTTTTAATTCATTAGGTGGCCCTGGTAATAACAAATAAGATTTACCTGTCGGTGTTTGATAAAAAATCCCTACAGCCAAACCATTACTATTTTGTAAAGATTCTCCATCTTTGAAAACTAAAGCCTGTAGACGATTATTTTCTGTCATTGGTCGTTCACGTTTTTCAAAAAATGCTAATAAGTTTTGATAACCCCCTTCATCTGTCACTAACTCTTGTCCTACATGTTTTGCTGTAACTTGTTTTGTTAGGTCATCGTCTGTAGGACCTAATCCCCCACACAAAACGGTTAAATCACTTCTTTGGTCCGCTAGCTCCAATGCTTCTTCCAGGCGTTTAGGATTGTCTCCTACAACACTTTGATAATAAACTTCAATTCCTAATCCAGCTAATTCTTCCGCTAAAAAAGTTGTATTCGTATTATCAATTTGTCCTAACAAAATTTCTGTACCTACTGCTATGATTTCTGCTTTCATTTTTCTCGCTCCTACTATTAAGTACGCAAAAAGTCTGGTTTCCATTTTAGAATAATTAAATTTTTCGCTTAAAGAAAAAATCGAATGGTCAAACATCTTCACAACGTTTACCCATTCGTTTATACTTTTTATTCATAATTTACATCGAACCTTTAAATACGCCGGCATTTTTAACAAAATAATCCACTCCTGAATATAGAGTGAAGAACAGGCAAACATATAACAGGATTTCTCCTAATGGTAAAGAGATGAGATTAAACGGTATATTATTAATATATAAAAAGATAATAGCAAACATTTGCGTAGCTGTTTTAATCTTTCCTGGCCATGCTGCGGCCATTACACTGCCATTTTGTTCAACAATCAGCAAACGCAAACCGGTGATCGCCAATTCACGACATACAATAATAACGACAACCCAGCCCGGGGCCTTGCCTAGTTCAACTAATAAAACAAATGCTGTCATAACCAACATTTTATCGGCTAATGGATCGGCAAATTTCCCAAAATTTGTCACTAGTCCTTGTTTACGCGCAATCTCTCCATCAAGCCAATCAGTAAAGCTTGCTACAGCAAAGATCACCGCTCCCACTAAATTGGTTACAGCTAGTTGAGTATTCCCTAAAGATAATACTCCCCAATCTAACGGCGCAAGAACTACCACCATAAAAATGGGGATCATTAACATTCTAATAACAGTAAGTTTATTTGGTAAATTCACTTTATAACCCTCGCATCTCTGATAAAATCAGTGATACATTCCTTTCCTTTATTTTTTAATCTTGATACGTTACCTCAAAATTCAAATTTTTCTGCAACGCTTCATAATCAGGATCATCAAAATCTACTTCTTTATCGTTTGCTTTAAGATCAATATTCGCACTAGCACCTAAGGTTACCACAAAATTTTCCGTTCCCTCTGGTATCGTCGTGCTTTCATTTTGTCCTGCTTCCAATGTTTCTTGTAAAGAATAGTCACCGTTAACAGAAACTCCAACCCAAGCACGACCATTTTTTGCCGTAAACTCTAGTTCTAAAGGTTCTTCAGCGTCAGTCACTTGGATCGTTGCTTGTGACTGAGTTGAATCTGTCATGGCAATTTCCATTTCATCTTCTTCAGAAGAACTGGTTTCAGTCTGACTTGACGTTGAACTTTCTTCATTTGTAGAGGAATCTTGTTCGGTTGTAACAGAGCCATCTACTTCCATGGAAGTAGCAGTTTGTCCGATCACAGGATCAGAATTACGATCTTGCCAAGCCACATAAGCGATTACACCTACAATCATAAACGCAATAATGCCTAATAAGGCCACCGGTAAGTAATCTCGTGTTTTTTTATCACGAGTTTTCCCCTCATGCAACGCTTTTCTAGAACCTTGTACAGTTTCAGGTTCCGCCCGTTTTCCCTCTGGCTCGAAGCTAGCTTTTTCGTCATAAATGTCGACTAAAAAATCACCATCTTCGTCGACAACTTGTGCATACTGCCGAATAAATGAACGTACATAATAAGTACCCGGTAATGCTTCAAAATCGCCTTTTTCGATCGCTTCAAGGTAGCGTTTCTGAATTTTTGTTTTTTGTTGCAGCTCATCGATACTGATGTTTTTTGCCAAACGGGCTTGCCGCAATCTTTCACCAATTATGATTTCATTGCCCACGCTTACATCTACTCCAGTCTTTTTTTATCAATCTACTTTTAGAATACCATAAAAAAGCCCGGCAAAGATAATAATTGCTCTACCTTCAAATAAATTTTAAACTTCTTTTTCTGGTTTTAAACAAAATCTCGCCATAGCTTCTTTTTTTAGTAAATAATTCCCTGCATCAAGGCAATCCTGCAGTTGAATTGAACGAATGATCTCTGGTAAATCAAATAAAGTCAATGTCCCAAAAAGATCTTGTGTAAATTGATTTGCAATAAACTCTAAAGAATTAAGTGATTGGAAATACTTCCCTAACATTTTCTTTTTAAGGCGCTCTAAGTTTTCCTCATTAACTTCTTCTTCGTTAGCAAAATTTAAAAGAATATCTTCAATTTCTTGCAAAAACTCTTCAGGACGCCCTGTATCGCTAGAAAAATCCGCCATATGAAAACTGCGTTCTAACGAAAAATCAAAACCAAAGCTATCATCAATAATACCTTCTTGATATAAACGTAGATAGTTTTTACTTGTATTTCCTAAAAGCAATTGTAACAACAAATTCATTGCTGTTCGAAAGCGTAATTGCGCTTTATCTCCTTTGGGTAGATTTTCTTGAAATCCTCTTACGCCAAGAGTGGCTTTAGGCCGGCTAACTGACATTGTCTTAGAAGAATAGCTATTAATATCAAATGTCGTCTCCTGGGGAAAATATCGATAAATTTCACGAATATCAGTAAAGTTTTTCTCAGCTTGATTATTCTTAACCCAAGACATTGTTTCTTGAGGATCAATATTACCTACAACAAAAAGGATCATATTACTTGGATGATAAAAAGTTTGATAACATTCATAAAGATCATCCGCAGTAATCTTGTCTATACTATTAACGGTGCCTGCAATGTCGATATGCAGTGGATGCTTCGGGTAAAGGTTTTGTAAAAGACCAAAAAATAATTGCCAATCTGGATTATCTTGATACATTTGGATTTCTTGTGCGATGATCCCTTTTTCTTTTTCAACAGTCTCTGGTGTAAAATAAGGCGCTTGAACAAAGTCCAGTAGAGTCAATAAGTTATCTTTAATATGATCAGTAGCAGAAAATAAGTAACTTGTCTTAGTGAAACTAGTAAATGCATTAGCAGAAGCGCCTAAGCGTCCAAATTCTTGAAAAATGTCGCCTTCCTTTTTTTCAAACATTTTATGCTCTAAAAAGTGTGCAATACCATCGGGTACTTTCTTGCGCTTTTCCCCTTGGTAAGCAAATTCGTTATCAATAGAACCATAATTTGTACTAAATAGCCCGTAAGTTTTGTGAAATTCTCTTTTAGGTAAAATAAATACAGTCAGTCCATTATCAAGAACTTCTGTATATAATTTTTCATTAAGAGTAGAATAAACTTTTTTATTCATGAGCTACCTCCTTATCTATGGTAAAAATAGCTTGTAATTGAAGATCTGCTGCAACTTTTTTCACATCTTCTTTGCTTACTGCCATAATCTTCTGTTCAAATTCTTTTTCATCCTCTACTAATTCTGAAAACCATTGTTTTAAATAAGCAATTTCTATTAAGCCACGAGAACTGTCCAAAGAAAGTAAAAATTGATTTTTGAGCATAACTTTTGTCTGTTGCAACTCACTTTCAGTAAAATCACCTGATTTCAGACTTTCTAATTGTTTCTCAATTAATGAAAGTACACGACTACGGTCTTTACTGTCAATTCCTGTTTGTACCGTAACGATTCCACGAAATGAATCAAACGTGCTAGAAGCATAATAAGCTAGACTAGCTTTTTCTCGTACATTGATAAATAATTTCGAATGCGGAAATCCACCAAACAAACCATTAAACACTAATAAAGAGAAACGTTTCTGATCATTATAATAAATAGATGTCTGATAAGCTAAATTTAATTTTGCTTGAACTACAGGTTCGTATAATACTTCTGATTGTACTTCTGCTTTTAACCCTTGTTTATAAAATATTTCTGTTTGAAGTGATGATCTAGGACTAAAAGGTAACGATTGGATTGCTTCTTTTGCCCTTTCTTCTTCAATATCTCCTACAACAAAAATATCAATTTGGTCTTGTGTCATCATTTCATGATAAGTTTGCACTAAATCATAAGCACTTAAAGAATTTAGATCTTCTTTTGTTCCAAAGCTTGGTGTTTTTTGATCAATATCTTCTGCAAAATACAGCTCCTGTAAACGTAAAGCAGCTAGCGTTTGTTTATCTTCTTTTATACTTTCTAAATAATCCATCATATTTTCTTTTTCACGCTGAAAAGTCTCTTGATCAAAGGCGCCCTCTTTAATATTGGGATGAAACAAAATTTCTTGAATAAATTTTATACCTTCTGAAAAAATATCCTGTTCATTAATGTATTTGCCATTTACCAAATTCATCATTAAATTTACTTGATGGATATTTCCTTTTTTGCTGACATTTAACCCAAAACTTGCGCCATACAAATCAGCAAGTTTTTCACTTAATTTTGTCTGAGTAAGATAGTTAAAACTATTGGTTTCCAACAAGTTCGTTAGTAATGCCCGCTTACTTGCAACCGCTTTTTGATGCTTAGTCGAAAAACGTACAAATAAACGAACAGTTTTAAACTTTTCTGTTGGAATAACTGTTAATTTTACACCTGGCTGTAATGAAATGGCCACTTTTGATACTCCTTAGTCTAAATTATAGATAATCTATGTTTTATTTAAAAATAATTATAACATACACAAGCTCGAGAAAAGAAAATTCAATTTAACGAATAAAGAAGAATTTAACCTGAATGATTTATAAAAATTTGTGGATAACGCATTCGACTGTTCAACGAGGTGACTTTTATGTTATTTTCCCTTTTTATCGCCGCTTTTGAATAAAGAATAGAAAGGGATGATCGAACGACGCTAAAAAAAGATAAAATTCTTCCTAGAGAATGAAAGCCAAGCCTTTTTTATCAAGAGGAAAAGGGGAAAAGTAAACTAGAGATTCAATCGCTGAATTCGTGTAAGGACTTCCCAAAAAAGCGTGTTGTAAACATTCGTACTTGATAAGTGAATTTGCACTTGACGCGCGTGTTCTGTGACTTTTCCAGCAATATGAAATAGTTGAAAACGGATCGTGTCAATCACCGTCGTCTTTTTCTCTTGCGGAAAAGTCAGCTGTTTCATCAAGTGGATGATATTATAGGCGATAAAACTTAGGGCTAAGCGAACCTTATTCGCTAAAAAGGAAGGACTGTCCGTTTTATCAGCGAAAAATCCGGTCTTCATTTCTTTAATGAAGTTTTCCATATTCCCTCGTTTTTGATAGAGCTGAAAAATGGTTTGGGGCGAAAGATGAGCGAAATCGGTCACCACAAATTGAAATTCGGAAAAAAGTAAAGTTTCGGCTTTTCGAGTAGCCTTGATGGCTACTGTTCGAGATCGGTCCCAAGAATCTGCTTGATAAGCCATCTTAAAATATTGATGTTCGGACTTTGTGTAGTCCGTACCGTTGGTATATTGGACAAGATGTTGCGCATAATGAATCAACCGTACGTTATTTTTCAATTTAATCACATAATGGGCGCCTCGACACTCACATTGTTTATAAATTTCCGGTTTGGCAAAGCCACTATCCCCGCGTACAAGCATTGTGGGATCACTCGAACGTTGTTGGTAATGCGCCAACATTTCTACGAGATAATCTTCGGCGTGGGTGGAGGTATAAGATTTGCCATGACGATGGCGAACATCTAATGCCAATCCGGTTAAACCTTCAAATGCCACAAATGGATGATATCCATTGAGGCCATAGTGGTAAATATATTCCCCTGCTTCTTGCTTTCCGTAAGTGGGACAACAGGTGGAATCCAGATCAAGCACGAGTTGTTGGCTGTTTTGCTGGTCCATGCCTAAATCGCCAAGTTTTTTCGCCACTTGTAATAGTTGATTAACATTTTCTTCTGTCAAGGTATGAAGCAAAGTAGACATCATAAATTGCGAACTAAGGCGTTCTTGTTTCAATGCTTCCTTAAAAAGGCGATCATATTGTAAGGTATTGGCGTCTCGGTCTCGAGAATAACCAGCGATCAATTGATATAGCCATTGTTTTACGACATCCAGCCATTCATGTTGGGCGAAGGCACGATACTCTGGAATATGAACGTATTGCGCTAACAGGGAATCAAAACGAATTTGATTTAGAAACTCCGAAAGTAAGACGAGCCCCGCGTCATTGGTTAAGGTGCCACCGTCATTGGCGATCAAGATGGCTTTTTGCTTATTGAATGTAAGAGAATTTTGTTGTAAAGTGAAAGACATAAGAAAGCACTCCTTATTGTTATGTTTCGTTGACTTTACAATAACACGAAGTGCGTTCTTTTTGTACACCCAGAAGGTGAAGCAACTCAACCTTTAGAAAAAAGCACATGCCAAGGATTGAATGATCCTGGGAAAAATTTATAAATCATTCAGGTTTAATGTTAAATTTTAAAAAACAATTTATTTCAAAAAAATATTTCGTTTCGTTATACTAAAATAAGCAAAATTGGAGGTGTAAATGTGAAAAGAATTTTTTCAGAATTTAAAGAGTTTATTCTAGCTGGGGATGTATTAGATTTAGCTGTGGGTGTCGTTATTGGTAGTGCTTTTACTGCTATTGTCACTCAGGTTGTTGAAGGCTTAATCACACCGCTGATTGGCTGGTTTGTAGCTGCCATTACAGGCACAAGAGATCTTGAAAGTTCCCTATCCGTACTTGATTGGTCTCCAGTACCTGGCGTAACATTTCAATTTGGTGAGATCGTTAGCGCAGTGATTATTTTTATTCTTACCGGTTTTATTTTATTTATAATTGTCAAAACTGCTAATAAAGCTAAACTTACACAAGAAGAAGAAGAAGCTCCAGCTGCAGAGGATTACTTAGCTGAAATTCGTGATCTGCTACGTCAAGAGCAAGGTTTGCCTATTGAAACAGACGAAGACAATAGTGAAACAGACGCTGAAAACTCAGATTCTGAAACAACAAAAGAGTAAAAAATAGGAAAAAGTAGTTTTTATTAACTACTTTTTCCTATAAAAAATTTATTTTTAATTAAAATGCTTATGTTTCTTAATTAAACTGCATCAAGAAACTCAATTTCTACTGCTTTTGTTAAGACATCTGAATAGCTGTAAGAAACTCTTTCAAATGAATTTTCTTCTGGATCTAAATCTACGACAAAAACTGCTGGATATGTTTCTGCCAAAACGCCTCGACGTTGAGTCTGACGCTTTCTTCCTGTCTGAGCCACCAACATAATTTTACTGCCAATATGCTCTTCCAGGGCTTTTTTGATCGTTGCTAGAGTCGTTGGCATTACATTCACCTCAACACCTATTATACCACAAAATGATTAAAACTTAAAGTATACCACAAAATCTAAAAATTTGACAATAGCTTTTCAATAGAAAATCACTTCTTATATAAAACTAATTTTTGCGTGATTTTTCTTCTTGAACGGTCATAAGCATTACGCAAAGCAGCATTTTTTTGTTCCGATGGCGTTGGTGCGTCTCCGTAAAAGAAACCGCAAAAAGCTCTTCTTTCCAAATTCGTTAATAAAGAAGTATTTTCTTCTAAGGTTTCTTGTACAAGCAGTTGCTCTAAGGGATCATCTGTATACGAACGATATTCAATGTGTTTTATTCCTCCTTTTTGAAAGATCTTTTGATCAAATGAAACATTCCCTTCTGCGTTTTTTCTTTTATATGCACATTTTTTTCGTACTAAACTAACGATCACATTTTCAAAGGAACGTTTAAAAAAACCACCTAAGGTTATTTCTGTATCACCTTTGTACGCATGTAAGCAGTGATTAAATGTGATCAACCCTTCTTGGAACCAATCCTGTTCATCAAAATCATGTAGAAAAAATTTTGCTCTTACCGAATGAACTACAGGTTGATAACGATAATATAGTTCTAATAAGGCTTCTTCATCTCCTTGTCTTGCTTGTACAATTAAATTTTTTCCCATCAAAAAAAGCTCCTTTCATTTATTATCAATGAAAAGAGCGTATCATCGAAAAAAGTTATCGTCTCTCATTTACCTACGCAACTTTTTACAAAATATTCAACTTAATTCTCTTAATTTTTCCTCTAATTTTTTTAACTGTTTCTCATCCCAAGGTGAATTTCGTCGATAATCCGTATATTTTATGGATTCTTGATGACGTTTGATTGCTTCTTCAGTTTTTTTGACTGTTTTATATAATTCCCTAGCTGAGACTCTCAAGGCTCCTTGTGAAAAAATCACCCATTGTTCTGCTAAATCGCTGGTAGCTACTGAAACTTGCGTCATTATATCATTAAGCTTGCCAGCAATCCTTTCAATATAACTATCAGCTGTCTCCCCTTCTTCAGTAAAAACAACTTCCAGCTGATATCTCGCATAATTTTTAGTAACCCCAGGAACAAATTGAGCATCAAAAACGACAATAACAGCTAACTTTTCATATTTAGCATAATTGGATAATGACTGTAACAGTTGTTCCCGCGCATCTTCCATTAAATCTTTATTTTTTAACTGTACAAGTTCAGGCCAAGCGCCAATCATATTATAACCGTCAACAATTAATAATGGTTTTTTCATACTTTCTCACTCATTTCGCTTCACGAAAGCTTCATACATTAGTATACCGCTGGCCACAGAAGCGTTCAAACTTTGCACATGACCTGTAATAGGAATCGTCAGCGTTTCGTCCACTTGTTTTTTCAATCCTGTATTCATCCCATGTCCTTCATTACCAATAATTAATCCGATGGCTCCTTTAGCGTTCCATTCATGATAAGAAGTCCCGTTCATATCTGTGCCAAAAATCCAAAAACCTTTTTCCTTTAATTCAGTAACTGCTTGTGTCAAATTCGTCACACGAGCTACAGGCACATATTCAACCGCTCCTGTCGATGTTTTAACAACAGTAGGGGTAATCCCGCAAGCTCGATGCTTAGGAATAATTATACCATCTACACCTGAAGCATCTGCTGTTCTTAAAATCGAACCGAAATTGTGCGGATCTTCAATATGATCTAAAAGAACAAAAAATGGTTGAGATTTACTCTGCTCAATCAGCTCGTTCAACGTTAAATATTGATAAGGTGTTATTGCCAGTACAACACCTTGATGAACGCCGCCTTCACTCATTTGATCTAATTTTTGTTTAGGCACCCATTTTACAGGGACAGAATGTTCTTTTGCGAGTACTTTTAATTCTTCAATTTTAGTTCCTCCTGCTTCTTTTAACAGGAATAACTTATTTCCCCTTGCCTTTTTCAAAGCTTCTTGAGCTGCATAGTGACCAAAAACAAAATCTGTTTCATTAGTCTCAGGTTGATCTTTTGTTTCACGTGTAACTTTTTTATTTTTCGCTTTATTTTTTGTTTTCTTCATTTTTAACCTCCATATCGACTCGTTATCTTTGAATTCTCATTAATTGCTGAAAAAACGAGAAAATCATCATTTGCCTTAAATTTTTTTATTATTAAGCTATGTTTCTTCTATTTTTTTTATACACCATGTAACCAGTTCTTCCAAACGCTGCGTTTGTTTTGATAAATGTAAATATCCCATTAGGCTTTCAAAACCAGTCGACATACGGTAAGTCTTAACATCTGTATTTTTAGCGCTTGTATGACTCTTACTATTTCGTCCCCGTCGATAGTAAGTATCTTCATCTGTTTTTAATATCTGCTCGTCTAACATCTCTTGAATCAAAAAAGCTTGTGCCTTGGCCGATACATAAGAAGTTGCTAAACGATGGAGTTGGTTAGGGCGAGTATTTCCTATAGCTATCAAATGATCACGGATATAAACTTCGTAAATAGCATCTCCAACGTAAGCTAGTGCCAGACCGTTTAATTGTTGATAATCTGTCATGTTTTTCTTCTCCACCTTGTTCCTTGTGGCGTATCTTCCAAAACAATTCCTTGTTCTTTCAACTGATCTCGGATTTCGTCGCTACGAATAAATTCTTTATTTTTACGAGCTTCATCACGTTCTAAAATCAATTGTTCCACTTGTTTATCAGCTAATTTTTCTTCAAATTCCACACCGAAAATAGTAAGAATTTCTATAAAATGATCTAAAGCATATTTTAACACTTCGTAAGAAACAGTGTTTTGTTCAATATAACGATTCATCCACTTAGCCATTTCATAAACAACTGTAATACCATTTGCTGCGTTAAAGTCGTCATCCATTTCTATAATAAACTGATCAATTAACTGCTTGAATTCGTCCTTTTTGTTATTATCATCATTTAAACTACTTATGGCATCATTTAAGCGAAAAACAGCATTCTCGTAAGTATTTTTTAAGCGTTGTAAATTATTATTTGCTTCTGTTAGTGTTTTTTGGCTATAGCGAATAGGACGACGATATTGCGTAGTAGATAGGAAAAAACGAACTACTTGTGGATCCATCTTATCCAAAATATCATGTACAGTTACAAAATTTCCTAGTGACTTGCTCATTTTCTCGTCATCTTCACCAATTGTCACGTATCCATTATGCATCCAATAATTAGCAAATGTTTTACCGGTTTTGGCCTCGCTTTGCGCAATTTCATTTTCATGATGCGGAAACTCTAAATCCTGTCCACCACCATGAATATCAATTGTATCGCCTAGCAGTTGTGTTGCCATAACAGAACATTCAATATGCCAACCAGGGCGACCTTCTCCCCAAGGAGCTGGCCAGGAAATTTCTCCTTCTTTCGCGTTTTTCCATAAAGCAAAATCTAAAGGATCCTCTTTTAATTGCTGTTCTACACCAGTCCGCTTACTAGCACCAACTTCTAATTCGTCGATTGATTGATCGCTTAAGCGGCCATATTCTGAAAATTTACGTGTACGATAATAAACATCTCCATCAACAACATAAGCATATTCTTTATCCAATAAAACTTGAATAAAATCAATAATTGCTTGCATATAATTAACGACTCGTGGATGATGATTTGCTGGTTTTACATTTAATTTTGTCGTATCTTGTTCAAAAGCTTTGATAAAACGTTCAGCAACTTCAGGTGTACTTATTTTTAACTCTTTAGCAGCTCTAATAATTTTATCATCAACATCTGTAAAATTTGATACATAGTTAACTTCATAACCACGATATTCCAAATAACGACGAATCGTATCAAAAGAAACTGTACTCCTGCCATTGCCTATATGAATATAATTATAGACAGTTGGTCCACAAACATACATTTTAACTTTTCCAGCGGTTATTGGCTGAAATTCTTCTTTTTTTCTTGTCAAAGTATTGAATATTTTTATCATCTAAAAGCTCCTTTCTACTTAAATTGTTAAAAATAAGCGTCTTTCAAGTAGGTTACATAACCTATTCGAAAGACGCTTACAAGCGTGGTTCCACTTTCTTTACTTATTATCTCATTAAAAGCGTAACGAGCTTTACTCGTCTTTGGTTTTGCCAAAGCCACTTACAGGTGCATTTCTCAACCTTTTTTTGACCGCCTTGCAGCAAATAGCCGTCTCTCTGTGAAAAAAACGATGATACTTCGTCTGTTCATTGTGTTTACAATACTTCATTTAAATGTGCCAATGCTGTTTGCTTACCTAATAGTTCAACAGTGTCTGGTAACTCTGGACCATGCATCGCTCCAGAAACTGCAATTCGAATTGGCATATATAAATTCTTTCCTTTCGAACCTGTTTCTTTTTGAACTTCTTTAATTGCTTTTTTAACAGTAGAAGCATCTACTATTTCTAGTTGTTCTAATTGTGCCTTAAATGCGCTAAGAACAGCTGGCACACTTTCACCTGCTAATACTTCTTTAGCTTTATCATCTAAAACCGGATGTTCACCAAAGAATAGGTAAGTCAAATCGACAATTTGCGCAGCATAACTCATTTGTGGTTGATACAAAGCAACCAATTTTTTCACCCATTCTAGGCGTTCAGGGCTAGGATCTTTTTCTACCCGTCCATCTGCTTGTAAATAAGGTAAACACAAATCAGTTAAGATATCTACGTCTAACTGTTTAATATAGTGATTTCCGATCCATTCTAATTTTTTAGCATCAAATGAAGCAGGGGATTTACTCAAACGACTTGACTCAAACATATCAATAATTTCTTGTTTTGAAAAAATTTCTTCTTCGCCCTTAGGGGACCAACCAAGTAAAGCAATAAAATTCAACATTGCTTCAGGTAAATAACCTAACTGGCGATACTGTTCAATAAATTGTAAAATCGATTCATCTCGTTTACTTAATTTTTTGCCCGTATCTGCATTAATGATTAAAGTCATGTGGCCAAATTTAGGGGGGGTCCAACCAAAAGCTTCATAAACCATCATTTGTTTTGGTGTATTGGCAATATGATCGTCCCCACGTAAAACATGGGTAATTCCCATCATATGATCATCTACCGTCACAGCAAAATTATAAGTAGGTACACCATCGGTTTTTTGAATAATAAAATCGCCACCGACATTATCTGATTCAAAAACAATTTCGCCTTTAACCATATCGTTAAAACGATATTCAGTATTTTTAGGTACACGGAAACGAACAACAGGCACGATCCCTTGTGCTTCTTTTTCAGCCTGCTCTTCTGCTGTTAGATGAGCACATCTACCACTATAATGAGGGATTTCTCCGCGAGCTTTTTGCGCATCTCTATCAGCATCTAATTCTTCTTGGGTACAATAACATTTATATGCTCGATTACTAGCCAATAATTGCTCAATCAACGGTAAATAGATGTCTTGACGTTCTGATTGACGATAAGGACCATAATCACCTGGTTTTTCCGGAGATTCATCCCAATCAACGCCTAACCAAGCAAGGTTATCTAATTGGCTTTGTTCACCATCTTCAATATTACGCTTTTGGTCTGTATCTTCAATCCGAATAATAAATTGGCCATCCATGTGACGTGCATATAAATAATTAAATAAAGCCGTCCGAGCATTTCCTATATGTAAATGGCCTGTTGGACTCGGTGCATATCTTACACGTACTTTTGTCATTTTCATCTTCCTCTTCTATTTAAATCTTAGTCGCTTATTGCTTAATATAAATATAACTATTCAGCTAAAATTGTACATTTAAATGACAGATTAGTAAAGCCTGACGACTATCTAGCCCGCCTTTACTTACTTGTTATTAGTTTTATCATTTTGTCCCTGATTATCGATTCCTCTTCCTGCATGAGCTGGTTTTGCAAAAATCATACGTCCAGCAGCTGTCTGTAGTGCACTCGTTACAGTCACATTTAATCGTTCGTTCATATAATGTTGACCTTCTTCTACCACTACCATTGTACCGTCATCTAAATAAGCCACGCCTTGTTGACGCTCAGTACCAGCTTTTACAATCATTACTTCCATAGACTCTCCAGGAATAACAACCGGCTTAACCGCGTTTGCTAGCTGATTGATATTTAGTATAGGGACATTTTGAAATTCAGCAACCTTATTTAAATTATAATCATTGGTTACCACAATACCATCTAACAATTTAGCCAATTTTAATAACTTACTATCCACTTCTGAAATATCTTCAAAATCTCCATCATACATTTCAACAGAGATTTCATCTTCTTTTTGCAAAGAATTGAGAATATCTAAGCCTCGTCGTCCCCGCACTCGTTTCAAACTATCTCCAGAATCAGCAATATATTGCAGTTCATCCAATACAAAGTTAGGGATTAAAAGTACGCCTTCAATAAAGCCCGTTTGCGCGATATCATAAATACGTCCATCGATAATGACACTAGTATCTAATATTTTATACTTATGAAAGTTATCTTCTACCTTGCGATCAAGTAATTGTTGTGTTTGCTGTTCAGTTTTCTTTCCCCTAGGTGCAAAAAGTTTTTTCCATTCGTCGATTCTGGTCACACTGATTTGAAAGCCAAAATAGCCAAATAAAATCATCAGCACAAAGGGGACGATGCTATTAACAAAAGGCACTTCCCAATTATAAAAGGGAACTGAGACGATCACACCAATAATCAATCCCAAAATTGTCCCCATGACACCAAATAAAAGATAAGTTAAACTAAATCCGCTTAACCATTTTTCGACCTTTTTAATTCCTGTTGAAATCAAATTAACTACCAATAATGAAAATAAATAAAAAATAAATGCTCCGATCAAACTATTGGTAATATTGTTATTCAACCATTCATTTTGCTGTTGTCCAATCGTTTCCCAAGCCAAGGGTAAGGAAGAAATCCCCAAACTTGCGCCAGCAAAAACCATTAAAACAGTAATTACTCGTTTTTGCATATACATCTCTCCGTTTGTCTATTTTTACCTAAATATACGTTTTAATGCTTCATCAAGTGTTGCGATACCAACAACCTCGATGTCAGCTGGCGCTTTCCAGCCGCTTAAATTATTTTTTGGTATATACACTTTCTCAAAACCTAATTTTTGAACCTCTTTTACGCGCTGCTCAATAGCACTCACGCGACGAATTTCCCCTGTAAGACCAATTTCCCCAATGAAACATTCAGTAGGTTTTGTACCTTTTTCTTTATAACTTGAAGCAATACTAATAGCTATAGCTAGATCGATCGCTGGTTCATTTAATTTTACACCACCAGCTGCTTTTAAATAAGCATCCTGATTTTGTAAAAGTAGGCCTGCTCGTTTTTCTAATACAGCCATAATCAAGGAGACTCGATTAAAATCTAAGCCAGTAGCCGTTCGTTTAGCATTTCCAAACATCGTTGGTGTAACTAATGCTTGTATTTCCACTAGAATAGGACGCGTTCCTTCCATCGCAACCACAATGGCAGATCCGCTCGTTCCTTCTAATCGTTCTTCTAAAAAAACTTGTGAAGGATTACTTACTTCTTTGAGGCCTTGTTCATACATTTCAAAAATGCCGATCTCATTAGTCGAACCAAAACGGTTTTTTACTGCCCGTAAAATACGAAAACTTTGGTACTTATCTCCTTCAAAATACAATACTGTATCAACCATATGCTCTAGCATACGAGGGCCAGCGATAGAACCTTCTTTAGTCACATGGCCAACCACAAAGACGGCAATTTCGTTTGATTTAGCGATTTTTAATAACTCGGCCGTAGTTTCTCGAACTTGGCTAACACTTCCGGCCGCGCTTGAAATATCTGGTTGTGTCATCGTTTGAATGGAGTCAATGATCACATAATCGGGTTGCAGCTTTTCAATTGTTTCTCGAATATCCTGCATATCCGTTTCAGCAAATAAATAAAAATCATTTTCGGCATCGCCTAAACGCTGCGCTCGTAATTTGATTTGTTCTGTACTTTCTTCTCCGGAGACATAAAGTACTGTTCCACCGGTTGCTGCTAACTGTTGCGATACTTGTAAAAGCAAGGTGGACTTACCAATACCAGGATCCCCGCCTAATAGGATCATCGATCCTGGAACCACACCTCCACCTAAGACACGATTCAATTCATCTAGAGATGTCTTTATTCGTGGCTCTTTTTTAGGAACAACATCTTTTAAAAGTGTCGGCTGCATCTTGCTACCTGTCAGTGTTGTTCGATTCCTGCGATCGGTAGTGTCTTGTAGTTTTTCTTCTACCATCGAATTCCAACTACCACAATTAGGACATTTGCCTAGATACCTAGGTGAAATATAACCGCAATTTTGACATTCAAATTGTGTTTTTACCTTTTTTGCCATATTTTCCCTTCTTTTTATTTTACTTAGTCAGACGAACCTAGCCCACCTGTACGGTCATGCGTTGTTTGATCTTGATCCGCCTTTAAAAACGGCAAGAAAATCCCTTGGCCAATTCGTTCCCCTTTTTTTATTACCCTGTCTTTTAAACCAAAGTTAGAAAACTGGAACATAATATGCCCCTCGTTTTCTGAATTGTTATAATAATCACTATCAATAATACCCACACCGTTTGCCACAAGTAAAAAACGTTTTAATGGATTACTGGACCGATTTGCCAGTTGTAAAAATTCGTCTTCCATCATATACGCCTTGATACCTGTAGGCACCAAAACAGGTTTAATATTTTTTTCTGTTGTTGGATTATCATTGATTTTCCTTGTTAAAAGCTGTTTCCAAATACTTGGGATTACCACTTCTTCTGCAGCTTCAAAGTCATATCCTGCAGAATGATGGGTCGCTCGTTGTGGTAAATGAATTTCTTTTTCTTTATAATCTGTCACTACTTTAAATCCTCTTTTTTCCATAAAAAACCTCCATAAAGACTATGCCTATTTTACCATATCTCGATAAAAAAACTGAATGTCTTATTGTTTTCTAAAAATTTCTCAAGAATTAGCAAAAAAAGCATTACTTTTTCATAAAACAAGCTTATCTTTGCAAGTTTTCAGTCAACGCGTTAGGATAAAATTAAATAAAAAAGAAAGGCAGGTATCACATCAATGACAAAAAACATTTTAGATGAAACGACTACTTTAAATAATGGGGTAAAAATGCCCTACTTTGGTTTAGGAGTATGGCAAACAGACAATCACACTGCACAAAACTCAGTTACTGAAGCAATCAAAAATGGTTACCGTTTGATCGATACTGCTAAAGAATATGGTAATCAAGCTGGCGTTGGCAAAGGAATCCGTGAAGGTTTAAAAGAAACCGGCGGCAATCGAAAAGATTTATTTATTACAACAAAGGTATTTAACGGGGACGCTGGCTATGATTCCACGATACGTGCTTTTTATGATACATTGCATGAATTACAATTAACTTATATCGATCTATATTTGATTCATTGGCCAGTGGATGGTCGTTATATTGACACTTGGCATGCTTTGGAAAAATTGTACAAAGACGGTTTAATCCGTGCTATTGGAATTTCTAATTTTGATAATGAACGATTACAAGATTTGCTTGATCATGCTAGCATTACTCCAGCAATTAACCAGATGGAATACAATCCATTAAATCAAGAAAAAGAAATTCACGAAATGGCAAGAATGACTGGCATACAATTAGAAGCCTGGTCTCCATTAGGTGGCGGTGAAGCATTAAATGATCCAATTATAAATCAATTAGCAGAAAAATACGATAAAACCGCTGCTCAAATTATTTTACGTTGGAATTACCAACAAGATGTAATCACCATTCCAAAATCTACTCATCAAAAACGTATTATTGAAAATAGCCAAATTGCTGATTTCGAGTTATCTGATGAAGATGTTCAAAAAATCCAAGAAATGGACCAAAAGAAACATACGATTTGGTATGATGTGTTTGACTGGCATAATGCAATCAAAGCTGAAACCGTACAAACTTGGGACGATACAGAAGAATATAAATCATAATAAAAAAGAAAGCTGGAGATGTCTCTAGCTTTCTTTTTTATTATTCTTCTGTTGGCTCAACTGATACTTTTTTCTGATAACTTTTTTGTAAATAAACAAAGCTATTTGATTTTTCTGACTTTTCCAATTATTAAAGTTATACAAACTCAAATAACGCTTGTTTAGTTTATTATTCAATAAGCTAACACCACGTTACCTACATGTCAATTGTTTTTCTGAATCTTTCGAATATTCAGTAAAGAAGTTTCGAATCTAAATTTTCTCTAATATTTTTTGTATAATAAATGACGAAAAGCTTATTTGTTAGTACAATATATAGTAACCAAAGAAAAATGGAGAAAATTATGTACAAGGAAATTACAGACCCAAAGCGTATCGTAATCAAAGTGGGAACAACAACCTTAATTTATCCAAACGGTAATATAAATTTAGCTAGTATTGATGAATTAGCTTTTGTATTGACTGATTTGCAGAATCGAGGAAAAGAGGTTATTTTGGTTTCTTCTGGTGCTATCGGTGTAGGATTAAACCAACTGCAGTTAAACCAACGACCTTTTTCAATTCCGCAACAACAGGCCGTAGCAGCTGTAGGGCAAGCAGAATTAATGGATATTTATAATCAACGTTTTCAAGTGTACAGCCAACAAACAGCTCAAATTCTTTTAACAAGAGATATTATAGAGTTCCCTGAAAGCCGTAATAATGTAATAAACACTTTAGAAGAACTGCTGGCTATGGGAATCATCCCTATTATTAACGAAAACGATACGGTAGCAGTTGATGAGTTGGATCATTTAACAAAGTTTGGAGATAACGACCGGCTTTCAACTATTGTTAGTGAATTAACGCGGGCTGAGTTACTCATTATGCTCTCAGATATTGACGGTTTTTATTCTGATAATCCTTTGAAAAATAAACAAGCAAAACTTCATCGTCGAATTACAAAAATTGATGACGAATTAATGAAACAAGCAGGCGCCAGTAACAATCAGTTTGGCACGGGTGGCATGTCTAGTAAACTTAAAGCAGCCAAACGCGTTTTAGATGTGAATGGTAGTATGGTATTAGCAAATGGTAAAAGACCTAAGATTATTTTTGATATTTTAAAAGGTGCAGAGGTTGGTACTTTGTTTAAGGGGGAATCATTTTGACAGATTTACAAACATTAGGACAACAAGCAAAAGAAGCAGCTACTGAATTAGCTCTTTTGAATACCAAAGAAAAAAATCAACTCTTAGAAAATATGGCTTGCGCTATCGAAAACAACACAGAAGAAATTTTACAAGCCAATCAAAAAGATCTTGAACAAGCAGACGAAAATGGAATAAAAGAAGTAATGAAAGATCGCCTGCGACTATCAGAAGAACGAATTGAAGCGATGGCTGCAGGCATACGTCAGGTTGTTCAACTAAACGATCCGATTGGCACTATTAAACATATGTGGAAAAACGAAGAAGGTTTGACAATTGGACAAAAACAAGTGCCTATTGGCGTTATTGGCATTATCTATGAATCACGTCCCAACGTAACAACTGATGCAGCCAGTTTATGTTTTAAATCGGGCAATGCTGTTATTTTAAGAGGTGGTAAGGAAAGTTTTCATTCTAACCAGTTACTAGTCAGTATCTTACAAGAAGCATTAGAAGAAAGTCAGTTTGCTTCTCACGCAATTCAATTTATTGATGATACAACTCATGAAACGGCTAATGAAATGATGCAATTAACTGATTTTCTAGATGTCTTGATCCCTAGAGGCGGAGAAGGCTTAATCAAGCATGTCAAAGAAAACGCAAAAGTGCCTGTTATTGAAACAGGTACAGGTAATAATCATATTTACATTGATAAAGACGCGCAAGTAAATATGGCTACAGATATCGTAGCCAATGCTAAAGCGCAGCGTCCTTCTGTTTGTAATGCATGTGAAACGCTGTTGATTCATAAAGAAGTGGCCGCTTTCTTTTTACCAGCAATAGAAGAACGCTTAATAGAACTTGGTATTGAACTACGAGCAGACGAAATTGCTAGTGATTATCTTCCTTCTGCAACTTTAGCAACAGAAGAAGACTGGTCCACTGAATTTCTAGATTATATCTTAGCTATAAAGGTAGTGGACTCTGCTGAGGAAGCTATTTCCCATATCAATCGATACAATACAAAACATTCAGAAGCTATCGTAACCGATAATTATTTTACTGCTCAAAAATTTTTAAATGAAGTAGACGCAGCAGCAGTCTATGTTAATGCTTCTACTCGTTTTACTGATGGTTTCGTTTTTGGTTTTGGCGCTGAGATTGGTATTTCTACACAAAAATTACATGCAAGAGGCCCTATGGGATTAGAAGCCTTAACAAGTATAAAATATATTATTTATGGCGATGGTCAGACTAGAGCGTAAGTTTCACGTGAAACAGCAAGTTTAAAACGATAGATTAAACTTATGAATAGGTATATTTTTTAAATTATTATTCATATATCGTTTCTCCTTAGATAGTTTTTCAATAAAATTACTGCTTGAGGCGGATGTAAACCTAGAAAAATTTTGCTATTCTTAGTATGAAAAATAGGAGGGACATATTATGAAAAGCCGTTCAAATTTCTTAAATATTCTAATCATCATTGGCGGATTGGTCTTAGCCAGTTTAGTACTGAAAATACTCTTATCCCTAGCCACAGGCGTTTTATATCTTGTTTTTAAATTTGGTATTCCGTTATTAATCATTGGCGGTGTCATTTACTGGTTAACAAATAAGAGAGGTAGAAGACCAAGAAGATAATAAATGGAACGGACAATTAAATTGTTCGTTCTTTTTTAATAAGATATTAAGACTAACTGTAAAATCGTTATATCTATCTCACAGACTTGAAACACTTCAGTTTCATCGCTATAATAACTTGAGGGCCACAATGGCCAATACGAAAAAAGCGAGGAAATTTATTGATTACTGTAAATAATGTGAGTTTGCACTTTTCTGGTCGCAAACTTTTTGATGACGTGAATTTAAAATTTACTCCTGAAAACTGCTACGGTTTAATTGGTGCTAATGGCGCCGGTAAATCTACTTTCTTAAAGATCTTATCAGGGGAAATCGAACCATCCACAGGTACTGTTAGTATGGGGCCTAATGAACGGATGGCTGTACTAAAACAAAACCACTTTGATTACGAACAGTTTCCGGTGATCGAAACTGTTATTATGGGACATAAACGTCTATATGATGTAATGAAAGAAAAAGACGCACTGTATATGAAGGAAGGTTTCACAGATGAAGATGGTATACATGCCGCAGAATTAGAAACTGAATTTGCCGAATTAAACGGATGGGAAGCTGAATCAGAAGCAGCTGTACTTTTACAAGGATTAAATATCCCTGATACAATGCATCAAGTTCAGATGAGTGAATTGACTGAAGGACAAAAAGTAAAAGTATTGCTGGCCCAAGCACTATTTGGTAAACCGGATGTCTTGCTGCTTGATGAGCCAACAAATGGTTTGGATATTCCATCAATCAATTGGTTAGAAGAATTTTTGATTAACTTCGAAAACACTGTAATTGTCGTATCTCATGACCGTCACTTTTTAAATAAAGTATGTACACATATGGCTGATTTAGACTATGGAAAAATTAAATTGTACGTTGGTAACTATGATTTTTGGTTAGAATCCAGCCAATTAGCTACAAAATTACAACAGCAAGCCAACGCTAAAAAAGAAGAGCAGATCAAAGAATTACAAGAATTTATTGCTCGTTTTAGTGCAAATGCTTCAAAATCAAAACAAGCAACTTCGCGTAAGAAAATGTTGGATAAAATTACTTTAGACGATATTCAGCCTTCTTCTCGTCGTTATCCTTTTATCAGTTTTAAACCCGAACGTGAAATTGGTAATGACTTGTTACAAGTAGAAAATGTTAGTGTCACAATTGATGGCAAGAAAATTTTAGACAACATTTCCTTTACATTAAATAAAAATGATAAAGTTGCTTTTATCGCTAAAGATGATATTGCAACTACCACTTTATTAAACGTCATTACCGGATATACTAAACCTGATACAGGCACCGTGCGTTGGGGAGTTACAACAAGCCAAACTTATATGCCAAAAGATGCTAGTAATGAATTTGATAGCAATCTAACTATTTTAGAATGGTTGCGTCAATATGCGGATAAAGAAGAAGATGATAATACCTTTTTACGAAGCTTTTTAGGAAGAATGTTATTTTCTGGTGAAGAAGTTAACAAAAAAGTTAATGTCCTTTCTGGTGGTGAAAAGGTTCGTTGTCTATTATCTAAACTGATGCTGACTAAAGCTAATGTGTTACTTTTAGACGATCCTACAAATCATTTAGACTTAGAATCGATCACAGCATTAAACAACGGTCTAATAGACTTTAAAGGTTCATTGCTTTTTACTTCCCATGACCATGAAT
Source organism: Tetragenococcus halophilus (assembly GCF_001712815.1). NCBI lineage: Bacteria > Bacillati > Bacillota > Bacilli > Lactobacillales > Enterococcaceae > Tetragenococcus > Tetragenococcus halophilus. The sequence goes on along the minus strand of NZ_CP012047.1, from coordinate 18,272 downwards.
TTATACAAACATTAGCCAATCGTGTCATTGTAGTTTCAGACCAAGGTGTCGTTGACCGCATGGATACTACTTACGATGAATTTTTAGAAAATGAAGCTGTACAAGAACGTGTGGACCAACTGTATGCTTAATTATGCGATAAAAGTAAAGCAAGCCCCTTCAATTGAATTTGGAGAGGCTTGTTTTTTAAAATCTTTTTGTTTTTCCCGTTGAAAATAATGCTACACAACCGTAGCCTGTATGACTAGCAATCGTAGGACCTAAAGAAAAGCGTGTAATTGGTGTTTCTGGGTAGTGTTGTTTTAATTGTTTACTAACTTTTTCTAAAGCTTTTTCATCACCACTATAAGCAATATAAAAATGGTTAACTATAGATAAATCCAGGTCTTCAATTGTTTCATCTACCATTCTCTGCAAAGCTTTTTTACGTCCATGCACTTTATCAACACTTTGTAATTGGCCTTTCTCATCTACATTAAGAATGGGTTTAATATTTAACAAACCACCAATCGCTGCTTGTGCTTTGGTTACTCTACCGCCATGCACCAAATGTTTCAAATCATCAACAGTAAACCAGGAACGCAGATGCTCTTTGCATATATCTAGCCATTGAACGGTCTCTTCTAAAGTCCTACCTTCTTTTTGTAAACGAGCTGCTTCCATTACCAACATCCCCAAGCCTAAACTAGCAGTTTTGGTATCAAAGCTAGTAACCGTAAAATCAGGATATTCTTCTTTTAATAACTCAATTGCATTTAGACTGCTTTCATAAGAGCCGCTTAAACCTGATGAAAAGCCAACGTATAAAATAGATATTCCTTTTTTTGCATAGGGTCTAAAAAAATCCATATACCTACCAACATTAATTTGTGCAGTTTTTGGATGTTTATTTTCTTTTAATTGATCTAAAAACCATGAATTATCAAAAGTTCTTCCAAGATCATCAGTATATTCTTTCCCCTCTAACTCAACAAACATAGGTATGTAAGCAATTTTATCCTTATCTAACAAGTCCGCCGATAAATCGCAGCAGGCATCTGTTATAATTTGAAACATATTCTCGCTCCTTTAGCGTTAACTTTTCTTTATTATACCTTATATTCTCAAATAAATTAAGCTTTTTACGTTTATAAAAAAACATCAGAAATTTTCTCTGATGTTTTTTTAAGTTATTTTAAATTTGTGACCAAACACTTTCTAAAATGTTTGTTTGATTCCGATCGGGGCCCACTGAAAAAGTAGAAATTCTTACCCCTACAAGTTCTGAAATTCGACGAAGATAATTTCGTGCATTTTCAGGCAATTCTTCCAATGTTTTACAATTTGTAACATCTTCTGACCAACCAGGCAATTCTTCATACACAGGCTTACACCGGTTTAATTCTTTTAGGCTGGCAGGATAATGATAGATTAACTTCCCATCTAATTCATAAGCCGTACAGATTTTAACAGTATCTAAACCACTTAATACATCCACACAGTTCAATGATAAATTGGTAATACCAGAAACTCGACGCGAATGACGCATAACCACCGAATCAAACCAACCAACACGACGAGGACGTCCAGTTGTTGTACCGTATTCATGTCCTACTTTTCTGATTTGATCACCTACTTCATCGAATAATTCTGTAGGAAAAGGACCGTCACCTACACGCGAAGTATAAGCTTTACATACACCCACAACTTTATCGATCTTAGAAGGACCTACGCCACTACCGATTGTCACTCCACCAGCAACTGGATTTGAGGAGGTAACAAAAGGATATGTTCCTTGATCAAGATCCAACATAACGCCTTGTGCACCTTCAAACAGTACGCGTCTTCCACGGTCCAAAGCATCGTTTAAAATGACAGAGGTATCTGTTACATATTGCTTGATTTGTTGACCGTACTCATAGAATTCTTCAAAAATATCCTCAAAAGCCATTGCATGGTCATCATACATTTTTTCAAATTGTCTATTTTTGTCTGCTAAATTAATTTTCAAACGTTCACTAAAGATATCCTTATCTAGCAAATCAGCGACCCTTATACCAACACGAGCTGCTTTATCCATATAAGCTGGCCCAATTCCTTTAATTGTCGTACCGATTTTATCAGCGCCTTTAGCATCTTCTTGCAATTGATCTAACTTGATATGATATGGCAAAATTACGTGTGCACGATCAGAGATTCGTAAATTTTCTGTTGATACACCGTGTTCTTTTAGATAATTCAATTCTTCTACAAGTGATTTGGGATTTACCACTACACCATTTCCGATAACGCTTGTTTTTTCTTTATAAAAAATACCAGAAGGAATTAGATGCAACTTATAAGTCACATCATCGAATTTAATCGTATGTCCGGCATTGTCGCCACCTTGATAACGTGCGATCACTTCTGCATTTTCACTCAAAAAATCAGTAATTTTTCCTTTTCCTTCATCGCCCCATTGTGTTCCTACAACTACTACTGAAGACATATGAATACCTCTTTCTTTTTGGACTATTTAGTAGACAAAAAATAAACAGCAACGGCCTAGCTTATCGACTACTGTTTTTCATTCCTGAATTATTGTATCAACATCCCACTATTATTACAATGAAAAAATCGAATATTTATCTTTTAAAACTTTTATCATTAGCCAAAAAACGAACATTAATAAAAAAATAATAAAAATATCTCATAAAAAACGAAAAAAATATGGTTTTAATAAAAATCATAGTTTTCGTATAATGTTTCAAGAGCCTTTTTCTCCTGAATCAATTTCTTACCAATATTCGTTTGTGATACCCTTGTACGATTTTCGACTCGTTCTACTAATCTTTTTGTTGATAGAATATCTTTTTGTTGTTCAACAGATTCTTTTACCGAAGAAAATGGTTGGTGTGCCACTAATTGTAATCCATAACTATTTGATAATAATGTATAACCAGCTAAGCCAGTTTCTTTCTGATAGCTTTTGGCAAAACCGCCATCAATGACTAACATTCGACCATTAGCCTTAATCGGATTTTCTCCCTGATTTGCTTTTACTGGCGTATGTCCATTAATAATATGTCCTGTTATCGGTAAATCAAAGTCTTTTAGTATCTCTTGGCAGACGGCTTCTTGATTTCTTAACCGGTAATAAGCGTTTTTTTCTTCATGATGGGTTTGTTTGTCTTCAATATAATAACGTTCAAAAGTTGCCATAACTTTTTTACCAAATAAAGAAGAACACTCTCCTGTCCATAAATACCATAACAAATCAGTCGAAAAATCATTAGAAAGCTCCGGATGTGCATAACTATATCGGATTTGTGCTTCAAAAAAATCCAGCAAGCTTTTCCCAGAATAATGTGTCTGTCCAATTCTCAGTGATTTAAAATCTCCATTTTGATGAAGCGGAATACAACCGTGAAGTAACAAATTCCCATTATAGCATAAATACATATTCCCTTTTTCCATCAAAAAATCCATATGACGTCGTAAAGGTTCAGAGTTTTGAAATGAAAGTAACAAATTTTTTACTAGCTCTTCTTCTTCTTTTGTTAACTCACAAGGATTATCAGGATCAATTGTAGGTCCGCTGAAATCAACTAATGAATAAATTTTACCCTGAAGACTTATTGTTGAGTTAGTATAATTAATAAAGTCTAGCATACTTCTTTCATCCATGAGAAATTCAGGACGACGTTTGATCAATTGACCTTCTAATTTAAACTGTAGTATAGCCGTTGCTTGCTGAATTTTATTCAGACTATCTTTTTCAGCAGCAGAAAAATCTGTTTCATCTTCTAATTTAGGTGAAAACTTATCTAGTACCTGATAATATTTATGGCTATACTCTACTAAAGGCCGTAAATTAACACCATAACGATCCTCAATAATTGCTAAGTTTCCATATCTTGCACAAATACGTAAAACATTAATAAGAGCAAGTGGCGAACCGGCCATACTTGCCAACCAAATAATATCATGATTTCCCCATTGAATATCAACTGAATGATAATGAATTAAACGTTCCATGATCCTGTCTGGTGCTGGTCCTCGATCATAAATATCTCCTACAACATGTAAATGATCTACAACAAAACGTTGAATAACGTAACATAAAGCACTTATTAAGGGCGCTGCTTGCCTTAGCTGAATAATATTATCTATAATTGCTTGAATATAAGCTTGTTTATCACTTTCTTGTTGCTTTTCTGTCAGTAATTCCTCAATAACGTAGCTAAAACGAGAAGGTAATGCTTTATGGACTTTTGAGCGAGTATATTTACGGCTAGTATAATTAACGACAGTGATCAATAATTGAATTTGCTGTGCATACCATTTTTTTACTTCTTCTTGTGTCTTTCTTTCTTTTTCTAACTTAATTTTTTCTTCTGGATAATAAATTAAAGTAGCCAATTCATCAATATCCACTGCTTTTTTATCTAAGCATTCAGCCAATTTTTCTTTAACACTTCCAGAACCATTGCGCAATACATGATCAAATGCATCGTATTCACCATGTACATCGCTAATAAAATGTTCAGTTCCCTTAGGTAAATGTAAAATCGCTTCTAAATTGATGAGTTCAGTGATTACATTTTCTTTATTTTCAAAATTTTCCTTTAACAAACTATAATAGTTTACTTCTGACATTTATATACGCTCCCTCAAAAAGTAAAATTGGTATTGTTGTATACAAATACAATACAAGTTAATAAAAATAGTTGCAAGCCTTTTTATTAAAAAAACTTACAACTATAATTCTTTACGTATATAAATTGGTATAGCCAATTAATCACTCAAATGCTGTTCGCGGTGAAAGAGAAGAAAATTTGTTATATTCTTTTATAAATAGTAACTCGACAGTCCCTCGCGCGCCATTCCGATTCTTTTCAATAATAACTTCAATTACATTGTCATTACCTGCTTCTTCTTCTTCCTCTTCATCATTTTCACGTTGATAATAATCATCACGATATAAGAAGGCTACAATATCAGCATCTTGTTCGATCGAACCTGACTCACGAATGTCACTTAAAACCGGTCTTTTATCTTGTCTTTGTTCCACACCACGAGATAATTGTGAAAGAGCTACAACTGGAACGTTTAATTCTTTTGCCAATTTTTTCAATTGACGAGAAATTTCCGATACTTCTTGTTGACGGCTTTCTCTACCTGAACCCTCAATTAATTGCAGATAATCGATTAAAATCAAGCCCAGGTTTCCTTTTTCTTGGGCTAATTTTCGACAACGTGCACGGATCTCAGAAACCTTAATTCCCGGTGTATCATCGATATAAATACTTGCTTTAGATAAACTACCCATTGCTACGATCAAATTACGCCATTCTTCATCTGTCAATTGCCCAGTACGTAAATGACTCGCATCAATGGAGCCTTCTGCACAAAGCATCCGACTAACTAACGATTCAGCGCCCATTTCCAAACTAAAAATAGCTACCGTATTATCGGTTTTTGTACCCACGTTTTGAGCAATATTTAAAGCAAAAGCAGTTTTTCCTACTGCAGGACGAGCTGCAATAATCAATAGTTCATCTTTTTGTAAACCAGCCGTCATTTTATCCAATGCTTGATAACCCGTAGGCAAACCAGTAATTTCTTCATTATTTTGAGCCAATTCGTCTATATTTTCGATCGTTTGGTTTAAAACATCTGCAATTGATTGGAAACCATTACTGTTTCTTTTCTCAGAAACTTCCATGATGCTTTTTTCTGCATCTTCTACAATTTCCTGTACATTTTCATTTTGTTCAAAACCGCTACTTACGATTTTATTGGCTGTTTGAATCAACTGCCGTAAAATTGCTTTATCATCAACGATCTTAGCATAATAAGAGACACTTGATGAAGTAGGTGAAACTTGACTTAATTCGGTTAAATAACTGATACCACCGACATCTTCTAAATCATTTGTTTTTTCAATTTCAGCTTTTAAAGTAATTAAATCAATCGCTTCATTACGTTCATTAAGCTGATACATACATTGAAAAATAATTTGGTGGCTCCTACGATAAAAACTGCTGGGTTCTAGCAATTCCATTGCTTCAATAATCGCATCCGAATCAAGAAAAATGGCACCCAATACAGCTTGTTCCGCTTCTATATCTTGTGGTGGGATACGATCTTGCCAAACTTCATTCATATTTTTTTCTCCTAAATACCTTCGTTTACAAACATACGAATATTCTTTTGAAAACGCAAGGCAGATCTGCTCATTACCAGACCTGCCTCTTCTTATTCTTCTACTACATGTACTCTAATAGTGCCTGTTACTTCAGGGTGCAACTTAACTGCTACGTTTGTATAACCCATTGAGCGAATAGGGTCTTTTAATTCAATTTTTCTTTTATCCACTTTAATATTATATTGACTCTTTAAAGCTTGTGCAATTTGTTTAGATGGGACTGAACCAAAAAGACGACCATCTTCACCGGCTTTAGCTGTAATCTCTACTACCGTTTTCTCATCTTCTAAATCATCTTTTATTTTTTGAGCTTCTTGTAGTTGTTCAGCTTCTTCTTTTTCTTGAGCTTGCTCTTTACCGCGCATTGCAGCTACATTCTTTTGATTTGCTTCTTTTGCTAAGTTATTTTTTATTAAATAATTTTGCGCATAACCATTGGGAACATTTTTTACTTCCCCTTTTTTTCCTTTTCCCTTTACATCTTGTAAGAAAATAACTTTCATCGTTTTCTCACTCCTTGTCATCTAATTTTTTTAACTCATTAATTAAACTTTTTTGTACTTCTTTCATTGACTGATCTTTAATTTGAGTTGCGGCATTACTGAAATGACCACCACCACCCAATTTTTCCATAATCCGTTGAACATTTACACCACCAGAACTTCTTGCGTTGATAGAAATTTCATGTTCAAACTGTTTTGTTATAACAAAGGCTGCCTCGATATCATTCATAAACAATAAAGTGTCTGCTGCCTTAGAAGCTGTGACATTATCATAAATTTCATTTTCAGAAGCTGCTGCCACAACAATATTTTTGGTTATATATTCACTACGTGCTACCAGTTCACTCATTTGTAGATATGAATTTAAATCTGAACTCAACAAATAGCGTACCAATGTCAAATCAGCACCATGACTTTTTAAATAACTTGCCATTTGAAAAGTTTGTGCTGTTGTTCGAGTAAAAAAGCTCTTCGTATCGACATAAATCCCTGATAATAATAAACCAGCAATAAATTTAGGTACTTTTTTTCGTTTATTTGATTGAAATTGGATCAATTCTGCTACTAACTCACTCGCTGAAGACGAAGCAGGCTCAACATAAGTAAGTAAAGGATGATCTGGAAACTCCTCACCACGTCGATGATGGTCAATAATCATAATTTTATCAAAGGCTTCAAACGCCTCTTTTGAAATAGAAAGCGACGGTCGATTATAATCCACCATAACCAACACACTATCATCATCAATATACTCTAGTGCCTTTTTTCCAGAAAAGATCAACTTAGCTATTTCAGGGTGTTTATTTATTTCTGTTAAACAACGCTCAGTATCTTCTGTTACTTCATCTTGTTCAATGATCACATAGCATTCTTTTTGATTAAACTGAGCTAAAGCAGCTACACCAAAAGCACTACCAATAGCGTCCATATCTGGATAACGATGTCCCATAATAAAAATCTTTTTATTTTCAGAAAAAATTTTCTTTAAAGAAGTGCTCATTGCTCGTGAACGTGTCCGCGTTCGGCGAATGGTACCTTCTGTTTGTCCACCAAAAAATTGCGGCTTTGCTTGCGAGTCAGCATCCTTTAATACAACTTGATCGCCGCCTCGTGCTAAGGCCATATCTAAATTGTTTTGGGCAACTTCGCCTATTTTTTCCATCGAGCTATGACCGTATGCTACTCCCATACTCATCGTTAGTACAAATTCGCTATTTGTATTTGATTCTTTTAGTCGTTGTAAAATATCAAATTTTTTTTCTTTAATCTGTTCAAATTCATTCATACTAGCGACAAAAAAATAGCGATCCGTATTTACTCGTTTGTAAAAAATATGATATTCATTCGCCCAGTCAGAAATCATTGTTGTCACTAATGTATTCAATAAAGAAATATTTTTATCATCCATTTTATCAATGATATCGTCATAATTATCCAAAGAAATAATGCCGATCACAGTCATAGACAGGGCTCCTTATAATTTCAAAATCCAATTAACAAAACTAAATAATCGCTTAACTTTTATAAAAAAATATTTTTATCTGGACGTTTCTACTCTTTTCCATTTTATCATAAACTATTTTATTATGCGATTTACAGAAATAAGATAGATGATAAAAAAACCGAATGACAAAAATGTCATTCGGATCAACTTTTTACATTTCATCATTTACGAAAGGTAGCAAGCCCATAATACGTGCACGCTTGATAGCAATTGTCAACTTACGTTGATTTTTTGCACCAGTACCTGTGACACGACGAGGTAAAATCTTACCACGTTCGGAAATAAATCTTTTTAATAATTCAATATCTTTATAATCTACATGTTCAATGTGATTTGCTGCAAGATAGTCTACTTTACGACGTCTACGTCCGCCTCTTCTTTGTTGAGCCATTCTATTTCCCTCCTATCAATTTATTAGAATGGTAAATCATCATCTGAAATATCAATTGATGATCCGCCAAAAGGATCGTTGTTATCACGATCAAAATTAGGTGTTTCAGGAGTTTGAGATGTTTGTGTTTGATTATAACTGTTCCCAAAGTTCGATTGATTGCCACCAACAGAGTCATTATCAGCAGAACGACGTTGCTCACTGACAGAACGAGGTTCCAATAATTGGAAATTTTCTGCCACAACTTCAGTTACAAAAACACGTTGTCCTTGTTGATTTTCGTAATTTCTTGTCTGAATTCTTCCAGTGGCGCCAATTAACGCGCCTTTACGTCCTAAATTTGCGAGATTTTCCGCAGCCTTTCTCCAAATGACACAGTTAATAAAATCCGCTTCCCTTTCACCATTTTGATTCGTAAATGTACGATTCACGGCTAAAGTAAAAGTAGCAACTGCTACGCCATTAGAGGTGTAACGTAAATCAGGGTCTTTTGTCAATCTTCCTACTAGTACAACGTTGTTAATCAAAATTACCATCTCCTCATCGTTATTGTTTCATGTGAAACACGTTATTCTTCTTCTTTCACAATCATATGACGAATGATATCGTTGCTGATTCTTGCACGACGGTTAAATTCATTAACCGCATCTGCAGTTGATGGAGAAGAAACGTTAACGATGTGATAGATGCCCTCGCGGTATCCGTTCATTTCATACGCAAAACGACGTTTTTCCCAGTCTTTAGATTCAATCACTTCAGCACCATTATCAGTAATAATAGTATCGAAACGGTCTACTAAAGCTGTTTTTGCTTCTTCATCAATGTCAGGACGAATAATGTACAAAATTTCATACTTCGTATTTTCCATTGATCTTTCACCTCCCTATGGTCTTTGGCTCCTTTTTTCTAGGAGCAGAGAGAGTTGTCCGTTAAGACTACTCACGAAGTAAAATTATACACGTATTTGTCTAGTTACGCAAGATATTTCGTCTTGATTATTTAGAATTTGTTGTACACAGTTAAGTACGCAAAAAATCAACAAAAGCTTTTTTTATTTTTGTACTTTTGTTGATTTTTGCTACTAAACTGTCTTTATTTATTTTTAATCTTACTTACTCTTCTATTGACTCTTCTTCAACTTTTTCCAACTCTTTTGCATCTACTGTTGTCATAGTAACAACTTTGGCGTCATCCTCCATTTTCATCAAACGAACACCCAATGTTGCACGGCTTGTTTGTGAAATATCATCAACATGGAAGCGAATAATAACACCTCTGTCGGTAATCAGCATAACATCTTCATTGCCTGAAACGGTTGTTAAACCTGCTAATGGACCATTTTTTTCAGTAATATTAGCTGTTTTTATCCCTTTACCACCACGGCCTTTTACTGGATACTGATCTTCACTGGTACGTTTACCGTAACCTTTTTCTGTAATAACCAATACCTCGTCATCTTCTTTAATAACAGAAGCACCGATCACATAGTCTTCTGATCTTAAACGAATCCCTCGAACTCCACTAGCAGTACGTCCCATATCTCGAACTGCTTCTTCCTTAAAGGTGACAGAATAGCCATTATGAGTACCTATGATTACTACGTCATCTCCACTGGTACTTAAAACATTAACCAGCTCATCGTCTTCTTTTAAGCCTATAGCAATTAAACCATTACTACGAATGTTTTTAAAGGATTCTACTGAAGTACGTTTTACTACACCATATTTCGTTGTAAAGAAAAGATATTTTCTTTCTTCTGATTCATTTGGTAAAGCAATAATCGTTTGAATCCGCTCATTGGAATTGACACCTAAGAAATTAATGACGGGGATTCCTTTAGCTGTACGTCCATATTCTGGTACTTCGTATCCTTTTGCCTTATAAACTTTTCCTGCATTAGTAAAAAACAATAAATTGTCATGCGTAGAACAAGATACCAAGGTGGTAACAAAGTCTTGATCATGAATTCCCATACCTTGAACACCGCGTCCGCCGCGATTTTGTGTTCTAAATTCACTATTAGCTGCACGTTTAATATAGCCATTATTGGTTAAGGTAACAACGATCTCTTCTTCTTCAATTAGATCTTCGTCTTCTAAACTTAAAACTTCACCAACCAACAATTCCGTACGACGTTTATCGCCAAAACGTTGTTCGATTTCATGTAGTTCAGTTTGAATAATTTCAATCACTCGTTCGGGTCTAGCTAAGATATCAGTTAGATCTTCGATTTGTTTTAGTAAATCTTGATATTCATTTTCGATTTTATCTCGTTCTAAACCAGTTAAGCGGCGTAAACGCATATCCAAAATCGCCTGAGACTGACGATCAGATAGTTTAAATTGCGCCATCATCGTTTCTTTAGCCTGAGCATCTGTTTCAGAACCACGAATAATTGCAATAATCTCATCAATATGATCTAAAGCAATCCGTAAACCTTCTAAAATATGAGCTCGAGCTTCAGCCTTTTGTTTTTCAAAAATTGTTCGACGAGTAATAACATCTTTCTGATGTTCTAAATAATCTTCTAAGATTTGTTTTAAGTTAAGAATCTTAGGAACACCATTTTCAATAGCTAACATGTTAAAACCAAAAGATGTTTGTAAAGCAGTCATTTTATACAGATTGTTTAAAACAACCGAAGCACTCACATCACGTCTTACATCAACAACAATTCGCATTCCTTCACGTGAAGACTCATCACGTAAGTCGGTGATGCCCTCAATTCTTTTATCTCGATGAAGTTCAGAGATTCGTTCAATCAATTTAGCTTTATTGACCATATAAGGTAATTCTGTAACCAAAATACGTTCTTTACCATTAGCCATTTCGCTAATTTCTACTTTACCCCTTACAGTGATTGAACCCTTCCCTGTTTCATAAGCACGTCGGATACCTGATTTTCCCATCACTAAACCGCCTGTAGGAAAATCTGGACCAGGTAATACTTCCATTAATTCATTTGTCGTTACTTCTGGATTTTCAATCAAACGATCGATAGCTGCAACGACTTCACCTAGGTTGTGCGGAGGAATATTGGTTGCCATACCTACAGCAATCCCTGTCGTGCCGTTAACCAATAAGTTAGGGAAACGGGCAGGTAATACCTCGGGTTCTTTTTCTGTATCATCATAGTTTCCAATAAAGTCAACGGTATCTTTATTAAGATCACGCAACATTTCAACAGATAAACGACTCATACGAGCCTCTGTATAACGCATTGCCGCGGCGCCATCTCCATCAACAGAACCAAAGTTACCGTGCCCATCAACTAAAACGTAGCGATAACTAAAAGTTTGTGCCATTCTTACCATGGCTTCATAAATCGCACTATCGCCATGAGGATGGTATTTCCCCATGACATCTCCGACGATACGAGCGGATTTTTTATGCGGTTTATCCGGTGTAACCCCTAATTCACTCATACCATATAAAATTCGTCGATGGACTGGTTTTAACCCGTCACGAACATCAGGCAGCGCTCTGGCTACAATGACGCTCATCGCATAATCGATAAAGGATCCGCGCATTTCACTTGATAAATTAATATCATGAACATGATTTTCTTGATCTCTCAAAATTTTTCCTCCTTTACGATTTAAATATCAAGGTTTTGTACATAATGAGCATTTTCTTCAATAAAAGCTCGTCTAGGTTCTACATGATCGCCCATCAACATTTCAAAAACTTGGTCCGCCTCAATTGCGTCTTCTATACTTACACGCAACATTAAGCGATTTTCTGGGTTCATTGTTGTTTGCCATAACTGATGTTCATCCATTTCTCCAAGCCCTTTATAACGTTGAACAGATGGCTTAGGACTTTGAGGAAGAGAATCGATGACCTCTTGCAGTTCTTCCTCCGCATGTTCACCGGGTTGTACGTAGCGAATGTTTTTGCCTTGTTTAACCCCATATAGCGGTGGTTGTGCAATATACACATACCCTGCTTCCACAACGGGCCGCATATAACGATAAAACAACGTTAATAAAAGTGTACGAATATGAGCGCCATCCACATCAGCATCTGTCATAATAACTAATTTATGGTAACGTGCTTTAGATACATCAAATTCTTCGCCAAAACCAGTACCCATCGCGGTAAATAACGAACGAATTTCTTCATTAGCCAAAATTTTATCCATACTTGCTTTTTCAACATTCAATATCTTTCCTCGTATAGGTAAAATTGCTTGAAATTCACGGCTGCGTCCTTGTTTAGCAGAGCCTCCAGCAGAATCTCCTTCGACAATAAATAGTTCGCTTTTTTCTGGATCTCGGCTAGAGCAATCTGCCAATTTCCCAGGCAAGTTACTGATCTCAAGTGCGCCTTTACGTCGTGTGACTTCCCGAGCTCGCTTAGCAGCTTGTCTAGCTTTTGATGCTAGCATTCCTTTTTCTACAATTCGACGACCAATAGAAGGATTTTCCATCAAAAACTTAGCAAAATGCTCAGAAAATAGTCGATCAGTGACCGTACGTACTTCAGAGTTTCCTAATTTGGTTTTTGTTTGTCCTTCAAACTGTGGGTCTGAATGTTTAACTGATACAACAGCAGTCAAACCTTCTCGAACATCTTCACCGGAAAGATTATCATCATTTTCTTTCATTAACTTTTGTTTATGTCCGTAATCATTAATAACACGAGTTAATGCTGTTTTAAATCCGGCTTCATGTGTACCACCTTCATAGGTGTGAATGTTATTAGCAAATGTCATCAAATTTGTATGATAACTATCAGTATATTGTATCGATACTTCCACATTGATATCTTGTTGTTGCCCTTCTAAATATATCGGTTCAGGAAACAAAACATCTTTACTAGCGTTTAAATGTTCAACATAACTTTTGATTCCGCCTTCGTAATGATAATTTTTAACTACGGGTTCTTCTGGACGACGATCTTCAATAGAAATATGCAAACCACGGTTTAAAAAGGCAAGTTCACGAATTCGAGTTGCCAATTTATCAAAACTAAATTCAACAGTTTCATTAAATATTTCTGAATCAGGTTCAAAATGAACTTCCGTGCCTTGTAATTCTGTCTCCCCTATTACTTTTAAATCTCCCGTAACTTTTCCACGGTGAAATTCTTGATAATAAATTTGACCATTTTTATAAACCTTTACCTCTAGTTTTTTAGATAAGGCATTAACTACTGAAGAACCAACACCATGTAGTCCTCCAGAAACTTTGTATCCACCACCGCCGAATTTTCCGCCAGCATGAAGGATCGTAAACACCGTTTCTACCGCGGGTCTACCCGTCTTATTTTGAATATCTACCGGAATCCCACGGCCGTTATCTGTTACTGTTATACTATTATCTTTTTCAACAATAACCTGAATTTCTGTAGCAAAACCAGCAAGGGCCTCGTCAATTGAGTTATCTACGATCTCCCAAACTAAATGGTGGAGCCCCTCAGAGCTAGTAGAACCAATATACATTCCCGGTCTTTTTCTTACAGCTTCTAGCCCCTCTAAAACTTGTATCTGGCTAGCATCGTATAAATCTGCTTGTTCACGCATATTCTTATCTTCTTCTGCCACTTATACATCTTCTCCTTCTAGTTGTCCTTGGTTGATATAAAAAATTTCAGGCTCTACAGACATTTTATCTTTTACTTGTTTTAGTGTTGTCGTTGTTAAGAAAGTTTGAACTTTCCCTTCAATTGTTTCTAATAAATGTAGTTGCCTGGAATCGTCTAGTTCACTCATCACATCATCTAGTAACAAAACCGGATACTCTCCTGTTTCTTCTTTTATCAAATCAATTTCTGCTAACTTTACACTTAAGGCAGCAGTTCTTTGCTGTCCTTGAGAACCAAACGTTTGTACATCTTTTTTATTAATTAAAAAAGATAAATCGTCCCGATGGGGGCCCACTAGTGTAATTTGTCGTAAACGTTCTTTATCATTTGTTTTTTCAATTTCCTGGGTGTAAGCTTTTTTAACTGCTTGTTCATCATTCCAGTGATCTCCAGGGATACTCGAACGATATTCAATCGTTAGTTCTTCCTTTGATTGAGTAATTTTTTGATGCAATTGGTTTGCCCAAAATTCCAAACGTTTGACAAACTGTTGACGAGCCAACAGCACTTTACTCCCGTGGTCAATCAATTGCTCCGATAAAATGTCCAAGTATAGTTTATCAGTTTGTTTATGCTCAGCCAGTTGTTTAAGATATTGATTTCGTTGTTTTAATATTTTTTGATATTGCGTAGACTCGTAAAGATAAACAGAATCAATCTGAGCAATTTCCATATCTAAAAATTTTCTTCTTCCTTGTGGGCTACCTTTGACTAAAGAAAGATCCTCTGGTGCAAATAAGATGACATTTAACTGGCCAATATAACTAGAAAGCTTTTTTTGCTCCATATGATTAACTTTTGTTTTCCGACCTTTTTTAGTCAAAAACAACTCAATTGGAACACTTGTATATTTTTTTTGAATATTGCCTTTAATAAAACTTTGATCTTTTTCCCACTGAATAAGTTCTTGTTCGTTATTGGTTCGATGACTACGAGTTAAAGCTAGTATATAAATACTCTCCAGCAAATTCGTTTTACCTTGAGCATTTTCACCTAAAAAAATAACAACATTTTTATGAAAATCTACCAATAATTCATCATAATTACGAAAATTTTTAATATGTAGATTATTTAGACGCATCTTTTGTGCCCTTTTCTGTCATAAAAAAAGTACCTATTTCAGGTATTTCAATCATTGTTCCAGCATAAAGTTTTCTTCCTCTGCGATTTTCAATTTCTCCATTAACAAAAATAGTATTTTCTTGTAAATACCATTTTGCTTGTCCACCGCTCGAAATGACATCGAGTTCTTTCAGTAATTGGGCAAGCGTCATATATTCTGTTTTCAAAATGATTTTTTCTTTCATTTTATCCCTCGATTTTCTTTTCGACATATACTTATATTATACCCTTTTTTAACAAATAAAACAAATAAATCCTTCTAATTTTGTTTCTCAGAAGTTTTAACATATTTAGATAATTTCAGCCTAAAACAAAAAGAAGAGCTTAGAATTTAATCTAAGCCCTTCTTAAGTTAAAAAGTATATTTTTATTAATTGGTCCGTACCGGTGTGATCAGTTGTAAGAAATCACCTTGACCTTCTGTAGGTTCCAAGGTAAAAGGTCGAACAGCTGAAATAAAGCAAATCCGTATTGTTGTATTTCCAAAAGCACGTAATGCATCTTTCATATAATCAGGGTTGAAAGAAATTTCTAATGGATCACCAGAAACTTTTTCATATTTTAAATCTTCTTCTACTTTACCGACTTCTGGTGAATTTCCATGTAAAACAACACTATTTTCTGTAATTTGCAGGCGAACAATATTATTACGACTTTCATGAGAAAGTAAAGAAGCCCGTTCAATAGCTGATAAAAGACCAGAAACATCAAATTCAATTTCGGTATTAAAAGAAGATGGGATTAAACGGTCTGTATCTGGATATTTTCCTTCAAGCAGACGTGAATAAAATTTCATCGTTTCGGTTTCAAATAGGACTTGATTTTCCATGATACTAATTTTAACTGTATCTTCTTCATCAGTTAAGGAGCGAGATAATTCAACCAAACTTTTTCCTGGAATAACAATATCAAATTCCTCTGTGTCATTTTCTAATGGGATAGTTCGTTGGCTGAGACGATGTGAATCAGTCGCTACAGCCAATAAACGATTATTTTGTAGTGTAAAATGAACCCCGGTTAAAATAGGACGACTTTCGTGTTGCGAAACAGAAAAAACCGTCTCGTTAATCAATTTATTTAACATATCAGCAGGTAATTGAATTTCCTTTTGTCGATCTACTGCTGGTAAATGTGGATAACTTTCTGAGTCTAGCCCATTAACTAAGAAGTTTGCTTTTCCAGAAGTAATTTCTACTTGATTATTATCCAAAACCTCTAAAGTAACATGATCTTCGGGCAATCGCCGGATAATTTCATTAAAAAAACGTGCTTGTAAAACAATACTTCCCGTACTTTCAATGTTCATTTTAGCTTTTTCATCATCAGAACTTAAAAAAGATTCAATTGAAATATCGGCATTACTTCCTGTTAGGGTTAAACCATTATTAGCCAAATCAATTTTTACTCCTGTAAGTATAGGCATCGTTGTTTTGGTAGAAATAGCACGTTGTACTGTTTGTAATTGTTGGGTAAAAGCTGTTCGGTTTAATGTTACTTTCATAAATAGGCACTCCTTTATATATTATATTAATAAAAAAATCGCAGTAATAGTAGAGCAGTGAATATTGTGGATAACTATAAAAAACAAGGGAAATTAATACTTTTCCACCTGTGGAAAAGCTGTGGATATCTTTTTGATTTTTCCCACATTTATACACATCATTGCATCAAGTGATTTTTTATCTCTTTAATTTCTGATTGTGCTTTTTCGTCTTCTTCCATTAATTTTTGAACTTTTTCATAAGCATGGATAACAGTTGTATGATCTTTCCCTCCAAAATCAGCTCCGATTTTAGGCAAGGAATAATCTGTTAATTCTCTACATAAATACATAGCGATTTGACGAGGGACAACAATACTTTTTGTACGTTTTTTGCCGGTTAAATCACTAACGTTCAAATGGTAGTAATCAGCAACTTCTTCTTGTACTTGTTCAACAGTAAGTTGACTCAAATTTGTTCCGATTTTGAGCGCTTTTAAAGCTTCCGCTGCTAAACTAGTTGTGATATCAGAACTTTGGATGGCAGCATAAGCTTGGACTCGCACTAAAGCTCCTTCTAGTTCTCGAATATTAGAATCAATTTGACCGGCAATATAACTTAAAGCATCGTCTGGAATTTCTAAATTTTCGGCTTCTGCTTTTTTACGTAAGATAGCAGTCCGAGTTTCTAAATCTGGCGGGGTAATATCTACTGATAACCCCCAAGCAAAGCGCGAGACAAGTCGCTGTGGCAAGGTAGGGATTTCATTAGGTAAACGGTCACTTGTTAATACGATCTGTTTATTATTTCTGTATAACTCTTCAAATGTATTAAAAAATTCTTCTTGTGTACCTTCTTTATTAACTAAAAATTGAATATCATCTACAAGTAATAAATCCATTGTACGATATTCATTCCGAAATTCTTCCATCTTATTATTTTGAATAGAACTAATAAAGTCATTAGTGAAATTTTCACTCGAAACATATTTAATCTTGGCATTAGGGTGAGTCACAAGCATTTGATGACCAATCGCCTGCATCAAATGGGTCTTTCCTAAACCAACACCGCCGTAGAAAAAGAGAGGATTATAGATAGAAGCCGGTTCTTCAGCAACAACTAAAGCAGCAGCATGAGCCATCTGATTACCTTTACCAATAACAAAGGTATCAAAAGTATATTTTGAATTGAGCATTGTTTTATGTTCAGGAACTTTGGGTGTTTCTTCTTCAGGTTCTACTTCTTTTTGCTTATAACGCTCTGCTTCATCTGGCGTTACAAAAGTAGGAAGAATTTCTTCTCCGCTCATCATAAAGAAAGTTTCAAGAATTTTTCCAGCTAAATTTTTTTCCCAATAATTTTTCTGAACTGTTGTGGGAACTTCGATAATTAGTTGGTTATCGTAATATGAAATAGGTTTTGCAGGTTCAATCCAGGTATTATAACTCACTGGATTCATCTCTTTTCTATAACTATCTTGCAGTTCTTTCCATATTGTTTCCAGAGATGGCAT